>NZ_CM177775.1:335000-3192098 GCF_058273105.1 Novosphingobium sp. BF6 | reverse complement strand
CGCCACTCGTACCGCCTTCGATTTCTTAATCACGCCGTTTGCGCCCTGACTTGCCGGAGACCGGCCCGCTGTTGAACCTGACACTGCACCAACTCCCCTATGTCGGCCGTTATCGAATGTGACCCAGCGGGCCGCGAAAGTTGAATGCCGTGCGTGGAACCGGTGCTTCTCCGGGGCGAACCCCGGCGAAAGACAAGCCCCGGACGAGGCGAACCTCAGCCGGGACTGGGAATGAAGAGACAAAAAATACCCCAACTGCAAAGCATGGCTTGCAGCAGGTTCTTCGTCGCTGTCGATGTTCCCCGGGCCGGTTCCGCACGGCCTGTGGACTTCTTTTAGGAACGGGTTTGACCGCGGTGCAAGACGATCCTCCCCAAATAAAAAAAATTATGGCTGTTGACTCGCCTTGAGTGCCCAATTTCCGTCATGATCGAATTTAATCATTTAAATTCAATATGTTGACCTGATGGCTGGCCACGCCTGCGTGCGAATCGCAACATTTCCGCGAGTTTGCCCGGAGCGTGCTGGAGGCGGCGGCGTGCGCGGTCTCGGCAGGTCGGAAATGATGCGGGATAGCGTTCCCCTTCCGTACTCATTCGCGGGTTCCAGAGAAGCGAATCGGCTTTCGACTCAAGCCGCCAGATTCGGCGGCGGGCGAATCGGCGCCGCGATTCGGTTCCTTCAAGCTCGGTCGGTTGCCGAATCGGCTTTCCGATTCGGTGTGGAATCGCCCGCCCATGGGCCAGGCCGCCGGCGGGCGCGTCTAGTGAGCGTGTGCAGATGGGAAGGGCGGAACGGGCGAGGCTGGTGCAAGGAGCCCGATCGCCCGACAACACTCTTCAGAAGCCCAAACGGGCGCGGCCCGCGTCGCCACCTGAAATCTCGTCACAAAGGACGGGAGTTCAGGTGGCGACGCGGGCCACTGCCGTACGGTCGGACGCGCCCGAAGGCGCGCCTGCCGGGAAATCAGCCGAGCGCGGAGACGCGCTTGGTGAGGCGCGACAGCTTGCGCGAAGCGGTGTTCTTGTGAAGCACGCCGCGAGCCACGCCGCGGGCCAGCTCGGGCTGGGCTTCCTTGAGAGCGGCCGAAGCGGCGCCCTTGTCACCACCGGCAATCGCGGTCTCGACCTTCTTCAGGAAGGTGCGGATGCGGCTGATGCGGTTCGTATTGATCTCCGCGCGGCGCTCGTTACGGCGGATGCGCTTGCGGGCTTGCGGCGTATTGGCCATCGAATTTCCTCTGTCTGGCCCCCCCACAGCGGTGATGGCGGCCCAATTGCCTGATCGAATCTCTAGGCGAGCGGACTCGCCGGAAAGCGCGCCCCTTAACGGTGCAGGGCTGTTTCGTCAACCCGGCAGAGGCGCATGAAACCGCCTATTTCTGGCACTTCGGGCACCAGAACGTGCTCCGCCCACCCTGCACGAATCGCCGGACCGGCGCGCCACAAGTGCAGTCCTGCCCCTCTCGCCCATAAACCTGCCAAGCGGTAGCGAAATATCCCAGTTCCCCATTGGGCTGGGCGTAGTCGCGGATCGTCGAGCCGCCGGCCGCGATCGATTCGGACAGCACTGCCCGGATCGCCGGGACCAGTTTGCGCAAGGCGGGCAGGCTTACCAGCCCGGCTTCCTTGTCGGGCCGGATGCCGGAACGGAACAGCGCCTCGCAGACATAGATATTGCCCAGCCCCGCCACCACCGACTGGTCGAGCAGCATCTGCTTGATCGGCGCAATTCGGCCTGCGAACGCTACCTTGAGATGCGCGGGGGTCAGTCCCTCGCCCAGCGGCTCGGGTCCGAGCGCGGCGAAAGCCCCCCATGAATCGAGCGCTTCCGTCGGCACGAGATCGACCGAGCCGAAGCGCCGGGCATCGTTGAGCGCCAGAACATGGCCCGCGCCGGTCTCGATGACGAGATGGTCGTGCTTCTCGGGCTTCTCCGGCTCGATCCGCCAGCGCCCGGACATGCCGAGGTGGAACACCATCGTCTGGTCGCGGTCGGTATGGATGAGGCCGTACTTCGCGCGGCGGCCCATCGCCGTGACCCGCGCGCCGGTGAGCACTTGGACGAGATCGGGCGGGAACGGGCGGCGCAAATCCGGCCGGTTCAGGGTGATGCGGGCGATGCGCTCGCCTTCCAGGTAACGGGCGAGGCCGCGGACGGTGGTTTCTACTTCGGGGAGTTCTGGCATCTTGGAAGGAAGATAGGGGGTGGGGACAGGAAGAAAAGAGGAAGTCCTGGGGGATGATCCCCCAGACCCTCAAAAATGGCGACCTTGTGCGTCACCTATCCATTCCGCACTCCTTGCGGCGCAGCCAATAAGTCTCCCGACGCAAGGGGCGCGCCAAGGGATAGGGCAGGGCGCGACCTCGACAGTATCAGGGTGCAGGGGGATGATCCCCCTGCGTTCCTTCACTTCCTTCACCGATGCCGCAGGCAAAATAACCGGCGCGACGGACTGGCGCAGGCGCGGCCGGGAGGCTAGAGGACTGCGCCATGAGCGAAACGGTTTCCTTCGGCTATGAAGAGGTCAGCCCCGAGGAGAAGGAAGGGCGCGTCGGCGCCGTCTTCTCCAGCGTTGCACGCAAGTACGACGTGATGAACGATGCCATGTCGGTCGGCATGCACCGGCTCTGGAAGGATAAGTTCGTCCGCCGGGTGAAGCCGCGCGAGGGCGAGCAGATTCTCGACATGGCGGGCGGCACCGGCGACATCGCCTTCCGCATGGCGGCGCAGGGCGCCTCGATCACCGTGTCGGACATCAACCAGGACATGCTGGACGTCGGCATCGAGCGCGCGATGGAGCGCGGGATGGACGGCCTCGTGTGGTCGCGCCAGAATGCCGAGGAACTCTCGTTCGGCGACCGTTTCTTCGACGCCTATACGATCGCCTTCGGCATCCGCAACGTCACCCATATCGACAAGGCCCTGGCCCAGGCGCACCGCGTGCTCAAGTTCGGCGGGCGATTCTTCTGTCTGGAGTTCTCGACCACCGAATGGCCGGGCTTCAAGGAAGTCTACGATGCCTATTCGCACCATCTGGTGCCGAAGATCGGCCAGGCCATCGCCGGTGACGCCGAATCGTACCGCTACCTGATCGAATCGATCCGCCGCTTCCCGCCGATGCCGGAGTTCGAGAAGATGATCCGCGGCGCGGGCTTCAAGCACACCAAGGTCGAGCCGATCATGGGCGGCCTCGTCGCGATCCATTCGGGCTGGAAAGTCTAAGCGCAGACCGTGACCAGTTCGACGACCCATATCCTGCGCCTCCTCAAATGGGGGCGTATCCTCGCACGCCACGGCGCGCTGCGCGGCATCGAGAACGACCGCAACGCCCCGGCCCAGGTCAAGCGCCTGTGCCGGATCGCCCGCTTCGGAACGCGCCAGCCGGTCGAGCCGGACTATGCCGGTGCCTTTCAGGAAATCGGCCCGGCGGCGATCAAGCTCGGCCAGGCGCTGGCGACCCGGCCCGACCTCGTCGGCGAAATTCCCGCGCGCAATCTGCTGACCTTGCAGGACAGCCTGCCGCCGGTGGCTTTCTCCGAAATCCGCCGGGCGATCGAAGGCAGCTTCGGCCGTCCGCTGGAGCAGATCTTCGCCTCGATCGACGAGAACCCGGTGGGTGCCGCCTCGATCGCGCAAGTCCACAAGGCGGTGACGCCGGACGGCCGCACCGTCGCGGTGAAGGTGCAGCGTCCCGGCATCCGCGAGCAGTTCGCCCGCGATGTCGAGACTTACGAGTGGGCCGCCGCTCATCTCGAAGCGCTGGGCGGCGAGGCTTCGCGCCTGCGTCCGCGCGCGGTCGTGGCGAACCTCAAGCGCTGGACCCTGCGCGAGCTGGACCTCCGGCGCGAGGCGGCCTCGGCTTCCGAACTGTCCGACGCGATGAAGGGCATTCACGGCTACCGCGTGCCGCACATCGACTGGGACCGCACCAATGGTCAGGTGCTGACGATCGAGTGGATCGGCGCCACCAAGATGAGCGATCTCGCCGGGCTGCGCGCTGCCGGGCACGACTTGCCCAAGCTGGCGCACAAGCTGGTGCTGACGTTCCTGACGCAGGCGATTTCCAGCGGTTTCTTCCATGCCGACATGCACCAGGGCAACCTGTTCGTGGAAGCGGACGGCACGATCGTCGCCATCGATTTCGGCATCATGGGCCGGATCAACCGGCAGGCGCGGCTCTGGCTGGCGGAAATCCTCTATGGCCTGACCACCGGCAACTATCGCCGCGTCGCCGAGATCCATTTCGAAGCGCAGTACGTGCCGAGCTACCACACGGTGGAAGAGTTCGCGACCGCGCTGCGCGCCGTGGGCGAGCCGATGCGCGGCAAGCCGGTGTCCGAATTGTCGGTCGGCCAGATGCTGGACGGCCTCTTCGCGATCACCCGCGATTTCGACATGCAGGTCCAGCCGCATCTGCTGCTGCTCCAGAAGACCATGGTCATGGTCGAGGGGCTGGCGACGGCACTCGATCCCGCGATCAACATGTGGGACGTGTCCGCGCCTTTCGTGAAGAGCTGGCTGCGCGACGAACTCGGCCCCGAGGCGGTCATTGCCGACCGTCTGCGCGAGGACCTCGGCACGCTGCTGCGCCTACCCGCGCTGGTGCGGCGGATCGAGGAGAAGTTCCCGCCCAAGGGCGGCGCGCCGGAGCAGGCGCCGCTGCCGGAAGTCGATCTGATCTTCCCGCGCAGGCCCGAACCCAGCCAGTGGATCGGGCACGGTCTGGCGGCGTTGATCGGCGGTGCCGTGGCCTGGGGAGTGACCTACTGGACATTGCTCGGGTAACGGGGCCTGCCGGGCGCGTTTTTCCGACTGACATCGCTACCCGCTCAGGCTGAGCCTGTCGAAGCCCCCGGCGGTGAGGCGCCTTGCGCGCCATCCTTCGACAAGCTCAGGATGAGCGGAGTGGTGGCGGCGAGGATGAACGGATGTGCCGGGCAGCTATCCCCACCCGGCACGCGCAAACCGATTGCGCCCGCCCGCCCGCTGTTGCACAAGCCCGCAGCATGAGTGGACCACGCATTCTCCTGGTCGTCGGCGGCGGTATTGCGGCC
Organism: Novosphingobium sp. BF6; assembly: GCF_058273105.1. Taxonomy (NCBI): domain Bacteria; kingdom Pseudomonadati; phylum Pseudomonadota; class Alphaproteobacteria; order Sphingomonadales; family Sphingomonadaceae; genus Novosphingobium; species Novosphingobium sp. BF6. Next base: position 3,187,041 of record NZ_CM177775.1, on the reverse strand, counting down.
TACAAGTCCTGCGAACTCGTCCGGCAGATCCGCAAGGAAGGCGGCGAGGTCACTTGCGTCCTGACCGAGGGCGGATCGCACTTCGTCACGCCGATGGCGCTGGCCGCATTGTCGGAGAAACCGGTCTACACCACGCTCTGGGACCTCAAGAACGAGGCCGAGATGGGGCATATCCAGCTTAGCCGCGAGGCCGACCTCGTCGTCGTCTGCCCGGCGACGGCGGACCTCATGGCCAAGATGGCCGCAGGCATTGCCGACGATCTGGCGACGACGATGCTGCTCGCCACCGACAAGCCGGTCATGGCGGTCCCGGCGATGAACGTGCGCATGTGGCAGCACGCCGCCACCACCCGCAACGTCCAGACCCTGCGAGATGCGGGCGTGGACGTGATGGAGCCGGACGAAGGCACGATGGCCTGCGGCGAATACGGCCCCGGTCGCCTGCCCGACCCGCTGGCGATCTGGCAGCGCATCGCCTGGGCGCTCGGCCTCGGGCCGGTGGAAGTGGCGCCGCTGCCGGGGAGCGATCCTTTCGCGCACAGTCGCTTCGATGAACCCGAGCATCGTGATTGGGGCGATATCGACCTTGGCGGCCTGACCGGCGGCATGGTCTTGCAAGGGCGCCGGAAGGCCAGGCAGGCGATCACTTTCGGCGACGCTTCCTTCAGCCACGAAGACCTCGGCTTCACGCCGGAGGAAGCCGCGCTCGCCGCCCGCAAGGGCGAAGCGCGCGCCGCTCCCTCAACCGATCCCGATTCGCTGCACCCCTTGCGAGAGGGGCCGCTCTCCGGCCGCCATGTCCTCATCACCGCCGGGCCGACATGGGAGCCGATCGATCCGGTGCGCTACATCGCCAACCGCTCGTCCGGAAAGCAGGGCTTCGCCATCGCCGCCGCCGCCGCCGAGGCCGGGGCGCGGGTCACGCTCGTCGCCGGGCCGGTCCATCTGCCCACGCCGCCGGGCGTGGACCGCATCGACGTGGAAAGCGCCTTGCAGATGGCCGATGCGGTCCGCCAGTCGCTGCCCGCCGATATCGCCGTGATGGTCGCTGCCGTCGCCGACTGGCGCGTCGCCCAGGCTGCCGACCAGAAGCTCAAGAAGCGCGGCTCGGCCCCCCCGGCGCTGCTGCTCACCGAAAACCCCGACATCCTCGCCACCCTCGCGACCGGGCCGAACCGCCCGCCGCTGGTGATAGGCTTCGCCGCCGAGACGCAGGACGTCATCCGCTACGCCACCGAAAAGCGCAAACGCAAGGGCGCCGACTGGATCATCGCCAACGACGTGTCGGGCGACGTGATGGGCGGGGACGTCAATGCGGTCCACATCGTGCGCGCGGACGATGTGATCAGTCTTCCGGAAATGCCCAAGGAGGACGTCGCGCGCGCCCTCGTCGAAAGGTTCGCAGATGCACTCCCCCGTTGATGTTCCCGTTCCCGTCAAGATCCTGCCCCACGGCGAAGGGCTGGACCTTCCCGCCTACGCCACCGACGGGGCAGCGGGCATGGACGTGGTCTCGGCCGAGGACGTGACTTTGGCACCGGGCGCGCGCCACGCGGTCGCCACCGGCCTCGCCATGGCGATTCCGCCGGGCTTCGAGATTCAGGTCCGTCCGCGCTCAGGCCTTGCGCTCAAGCACGGGATTTCCGTGCCGAACGCGCCGGGCACGATCGATTCGGACTACCGGGGCGAGCTGAAAGTCATCCTCATCAACCACGGCGCGAAGCCCTTCGAAATCCTGCGCGGCGACCGCGTGGCGCAGCTCGTGCTGGCGCCGGTGACGCGGGCGGCCTGGCTGACCGTGGACGAACTGGAAGCTACCGAGCGTGGCGAGGGCGGGTTCGGGTCTACCGGCGGGGTTGTTGCTTTGGGGAGTTGAGAAGAAAAAAGGGAAGATTCCGGGGGATGATCCCCAGGACCCTCGGAATGTCGTCGTCGCGCGCTGCCTATCCGTAGTGCGCTCCCTGCGGCGCAGCCATTAAGTCTTCCGACGCAGCCATGAGCGCGCAACGGGTGGGTAGAACCTGACCTAGACGGTAATGGGGGTGCAGGGGGCTATGCTCCCCTGCTTTCTACTTCTTCAATCCTTTCGCCCGATTCGCCCACGCCGCTCACGTCGCCGCTTGAGCGAATACCAGCCCACGCCGCCGATTCCGACGATGGTCGCCAGTCCTTTCGCAAGCGTTGAGAACGCTGCGGAAAGCGCGCCCACGGTCACGCCCCAGAAGAGCTGTGATAGGATGGCCATGAAGGTATTCATTGGCGGCGAGCATTCCCGTGCGGTTGGCGGGGGTCAACCGGAGCGCTTGCGATACGGGCCGGACCGGCAAAAAGAAAGGACGGGCCCGCATATTTCAGCGGACCCGTCCCTCGGTGCCTCCCTCTTCGCAGGGGGAGCCAGTCAGCTCGGACGATTAGATCACTTCTTTTCAGGCGCGACCGTAATGCGCACGGTCTCGCCCGAGTTCCCCGGGAAATTCGTGAACATCGATTCCACCAGGTTGGGAACGAGGTACTGGAGGTGGTTCGAGGTCGAGACGGCTTCGGCCTTGCCTTCGAACAGGCGCTGGTTGTCGGCAGCGCGGTCGATCTTCAGGGTGATGCCGCTGGTGAAGACGGTATAGGAATCCACGCCGCCGTCGAAGAACGGATCATACCAGCCATAGCGCCACGGGCCACCGAAGCCCCAACCGCCGCCGCCCCAGCCGCGACCGTAGAAGCCGCGTCCGCCCCAGCCGCCGCCGTACCACGGGCCCCAATAGCCGCCCATGCCGGGTGTGGAGCGGATGCGTTCGCGGCCGCTGTCGACGCCGTAGTCGAAGCGGGCGATCAGGGTTGCCTTCGAGGGATCGTCGACCGTGGCATAGCCCACCTTCTGGAGGTGATCGCTTACCAGACGCGCGTAAGTCGCGAATTCGAGACCGCCTGCAAGCTTGGGATCGTCGGCGACGACCGCGACGGTCTGGCCGGACGGGGCCGGAAGCTGCGACTGGAAGCGCGAAACGTTGGCCTTGAAGGGCGTTGCGCAGGCGGCGAGGGCCATCAGCAGGGCGGCTGCGGCGACGAGCCTCAGCTTTCCACGATGGGCTGCGGGATTATATGTCATCGGTTTCACTCCACGAACCTGCCAGGCCCGAAACGCCCTTCCCAAGCGTGGCCTGTGATTCCTTGCGACTCTGCCTTAATATCAATGCCCTGAATAGCGGTTGAATGGAGGCATGGCGGCGGTGAGACGATTCCGAGGCCCTTACGCCATTCAGCCGTAAGTCACGGCTTGAGATCAGGATTATCATGTAGGAAGCCCTCTGCATGTTGAACAGTTCCCCGAACACATTTTCCGTACCGATTCTTTCGCTTCAATGCGGCAAGGTCGGCCCATTTCGCGGCGAGGATGAACTCAGTGCCATCGGCAAGACGCCGGTTGCCGGATCGGTGCGGATTCATCGCCTTGGCCTCGACGGCGACGAGCAGGCCGATCTGGCGGTCCATGGCGGGCCGGACAAGGCGATTCATCACTATCCGCACGACCATTACGCCTATTGGCGCGAGTCGCTGGGAGATCACCCTCTGCTGTCAGGCTATGGCGCTTTCGGGGAGAATATTGCCACCGAGGGGCTGACCGAGGATAGGATCTGCGTGGGCGACCGCTGGCGCCTGGGAACGGCGCTGGTCGAAGTGAGCCAGGGTCGCCAGCCGTGCTGGAAGCTCGATCACCGCTTCGATGGCGCGGCGGTCAACGCCCGCGTCGTGAAATCGCGCCGCTCGGGCTGGTACTACCGGGTTCTGGAGGAAGGCGAAGTCGCCGCCGGGGACGACATGGTGCTGGTCGAGCGGCCCTATCCGGACTGGACCGTGAAGCGCGTGTTCGGCCTGTTGATCGCAGGCGCGCACAAGCAGGATCGCGAGGGGCTGGAAGCTCTGGGCGAAGTTGCTCCGCTTGCCGCGACCTGGATCAGGCGGCGGGCGAGGCTGCTGGGGTTGGAGTCATAAGAAGAACGTCGCCCCGCGATTGCGGGGCGACGTCTGAACCGTTGGATCAGCGCACCAGGCCGAGGGCTTCGTAAGCCTTGTCCAGCGTCGGCACGGCCAGCGCGCGCGCCTTTTCCGAACCCTTGCGGAGGATCGCGTCGAGCGCGTCGCGGTCGCCGCGCAGCTCGACGAAGCGGGCGTTGATCGGCGCCAGCTTCTCCACCAGCAGTTCACCCAGCGCGGGCTTGAACTTGCCGAACCCTTCGCCGCCGAAGTCCGACAGCACCGCCTCGACCGTGGTTCCGGCCATTACCGCATAGATGCCCACGAGGTTGCGGGCTTCGGCGCGGCCTTCGAGGCCTTCCTTCTCCGAGGGCAGCGGCTCGGGGTCGGTCTTGGCCTTCTTGACCTTCTGCATGATCGTGTCGGCATCGTCGGTGAGGTTGATGCGGGCCATGTCCGAGGGGTCGGACTTGCTCATCTTCGAGGAACCGTCGCGCAGGCTCATGATGCGGGCGGCTTCGGGCGGGATGATCGGCGCGGGCAGGGTGAAGACCGGGTTCTCTTCCGAGGCGAAGTCGTTGTTGAACTTCTGCGCGATATCGCGGGCGAGTTCGAGGTGCTGCTTCTGGTCCTCGCCCACCGGGACGTGGGTGGCCTGGTAGAGCAGCACGTCGGCGGCCTGAAGCACCGGATAGGTGAACAGCGCGACCGAGGCGCCTTCGCGGTTCTTGCCTGCCTTGTCTTTCCACTGGGTCATGCGGTTCAGCCAGCCCATGCGGGCGGTGCCGTTGAGCAGCCATTGCAGTTCGGCGTGCTGGGGCACCTGGGTCTGGTTGAACAGGATCGAGCGGTCGGGATCGACGCCGCAGGCGACCAGCGCGGCCACCATCTCGCGGGTGTTGGCGGAGAGGGTCGCGGGATCGTGCGGCATCGAGATCGCGTGAAGGTCGGCCAGGAAGTAAAGGCTGTCACCGCCCTCGGCGGCAACGTCGTCCTGCATCTTCACCCAATTGCGGATCGCACCGAGATAGTTGCCGAGATGCAGGTTGCCGGTAGGCTGAATGCCGGAGACGATACGCATGGATGCGTCCTTCGCGAGTTGTGAGTTGTCAGAAGTGTGGAGGTGGCGCCCCGAAAGGCACGGATGCAGGTGCGGTTAGCGCGGCGAGCGCGCGGCGTTCCGCCATCGCCAGGTGCGGCGAGAAAAGGCAGACTTCGGGAGCGAAAGGTCCTGCATGGGCTGGGCTCATACCATAAACGCACATGGATGGAAGCCTTACGACGCGGCGCGGCGGCGGCGCAGCAGGGCGAGATCGGCGCGGGTGAAGGCGCCCGTTACCAGTGTCGCCAGCGCGTAGACGGCGCCGCCTGCCGAGACCAGCACCGCAAGGGCCAGTCCGCGCACCAGCCAGGTGCCGTGGAGATAGGGCGTCAGCAGGTCCTGCCCGAACCACAACACCGCGCCCATGGCCAAGGCGGCCAGCGCAAGGCGCGGGGCGCGGCGTTTCAGGCGGGCATCGGCCTGGAAATGGCCGCGTTTCACCAGCGTCCAGTAGAGCATGGCGACATTGACCGAGGAAGCAATGGCGGTCGCCAGCGGCGGCCCCATGTGCTGGAGCGGCACGATCAGCGCGAGGTTGCCGATCAGGTTCACCGCCATCGAGATCATCGCATAGCGCACCGGCGTCCGGGTGTCCTGCCGGGCGTAGAAGCCGGGCGTCAGTACCTTCACGAGGATATAGCTGGGCAGGCCGACCGAGAACGCGGCGAGCGCCTCGGCGGTGCGGGCGACGTCGTCGGCGTCGAACTTGCCGTAGCCGAACAGCGCGGCGGCGATCGGCTGGCCGCAGACGATCAGCGCGACCGCGGCGGGCAGGGTCAGCAGCAGGGCGAGTTCCATGCCGCGGTTCTGGGTGTCCATCGCTGCCGCATGCTCGCCGCCGCCGAGCTGGCGCGAGATCGTCGGCAGCAGCACGGTGCCGAGACCGATGCCGATCAGGCCGAGCGGCAACTGGTTCAGGCGGTCTGCCATGTAGATATACGTCACCGAGCCGTGGGCCAGTAGCGAGGCGGCGAGCGCGGTCGAGATCACGAGGTTGATCTGCACGGCGCCCGCTCCGGCGGCGGCGGGGAGGATCAGCTTCATCAGCTGCTTCACGTCCGCGTTCCACTTCGGCATGCGCAGGCGCATCGAGACGCCGTTGGCGCGGCAGGCCCACATGAGCCAGAGCAGCTGGAGCGCGCCCGAGACCGAGACGCCGATCGCCTGGTTGCGTGCCGTCACCAGCGCATTGCTCGAATGGAAGCCAAGTAGTGCCACGATCAGCGTCAGGTTGAGGAGGATCGGCGCGGCGGCATTGACCCAGAACTTGTTGAGCGAATTAAGAATGCCGCCCAGCAGCGAGACGAGGCTGATGAGCGCCAGATAGGGGATCGTGATCCGGCTCAATTGCACGGCATAGGCGAACTGTTCGTGGCTGACGCCGTTGAACTTGCCCGAAAGCAGGAGCGTCACCGGCCAGGCGAAGAGTTCCAGTACCACCGTCATGGCGATCAGGATCGGCAGGAGCACGGCGAGAGCCTGCTCCGCGAAAGTGATGCCCGCCGAAAGTCCCGGTCCGTCCTTGTCGGCGACTTTCTGGTTGAACATCGGAATGAAGGCCGAGGCAAAGGCCCCTTCCGCGAAGAGCGCGCGGAACATGTTCGGCAGGCGGAAGGCGATCAGGAAGGCGTCCGAGGCGAAGCCCGCGCCGACGAAGCGGGCGAAGAGGCTGTCGCGGACCAGGCCGAGCACGCGGCTGGCCAGAGTGAGGCCGCCGACGCTGGCCAGCGCCTTGGTAAGGTTCATGCCCGCAGGCTCCCGATGATCGCCGAAATGAAAGGCCCGGATAAGCCAACGGCCCACGTCTCCGGGGTGGAGGCGCGGGCCGATGTTGCAGGAACGTGCGTCATGCCCCGTTCAAGCTGGGGTTCAGGCAGGTGCTCAGGCGTGGCCGACCGGCTGGCCCTGGGTCGCGTCGGCCTCCTGCTGCGCCTGGAGCTGCTGGATGTAGAGCCCGTTGAAGTCGATCGGCTCCAGCATTAGCGGCGGGAAACCGGCATCGCGCACGGCATCGGCCACCACGCGGCGGGCGAAGGGGAACAGGATGCGCGGGGCTTCGGCGTAGAGGAACGCGTGGCCCTGGCCTTCATCGAGATTGCGCATGCCGACGAGCGCGGCATAGGCCAGTTCGACCGCGAAAGCGGTGCCTTGCGGGGCCTTCGAGGCGCACGTGATCTTCAGCTCGACTTCGTGCACTTCGCCGTCGATCTGGCGGGCGCCGATGTTGAACTGCACTTCGATCTGCGGCTGGTCCTGCCACGAGAAGCTCTGCGGCGCGTTCGGGTTCTCGACCGAGAGATCCTTGACGTACTGCGAGATGATGCCGGCGGCCGGCGCGGAATCCTCGCCGTTGCCGAGGTTGAGGTCGGAGATGACGTTGCCTTCGTCGGCCATTTGCTTCGTTCCCGTTAAAACACGCGTATCGCCCCGAGCGGGCCTGCGCATGGAAAGTCTGGCCGCGCGCCTAAAGCATTTTGCGGACCTGTGGAACTCCCCAGCTATCGTAAATTGTTCGAAAATGGCGGGCATGGCGGCATGGAAAGGAGCGGCGGCGGGTGATTCGCCGTGGCTGTGCCTGCGGGGCGGAACGCGGGAAGGCTTCGGGCGTTGTTTTCGTGAGCCCTGATTATCGGCCGAAAAACACCGGATAAAACGCGGTAATCGGCGCTCACGCGTTGTTCATTTGAAAACCGTACCTATCTGGGTCTATGATGGCGCCTTCGGGCGGATGGCGAAAACCTCCACCCGAACCCCCCGAAGCGTCCAACACAAGGATGGACAAAGGAACGTGACACCGGAAATCGTGATCCTGGCCATGATCGCAGCCTTCCTCGGCCTGCGGCTCTATTCGGTACTCGGTCGCCGCGCCGAGCATGAGGAAGAGCCGATCCAGGGGCGCTTCGAAGGCCGCCAGGGCCAGCCCGGTGCGCCGCGCGTTTCCGCCCCCAAGGCAGACGGCAAGCCCGAAGCCAAGGCGGAAGAGCGCGGACGGATCGGTCAGCCCCAGCGCCTGCGCGAAATGCCGCTGGCGCCGCCCTCGGTCGAGCGCGGCCTTGCCGAAATCTCCGGCGCCGATCGCCGCTTCGACGCCTATGCCTTCCTCGAAGGCGCGCGCAGTGCCTATCGCCTGATCCTGGAATCGTTCTGGAAGGGCGACAAGGCCGAGCTTCGCGCACTCTGCGACGGCGACGTCTACGACAGCTTCGCCGCTGCCGTCGACGCCCGCGTTGCGGCTGGCGAAACCATGGACAACCGCCTGATCCGCATCGAGGACGTGGCGATCGTCTCGGCCGGGGTGGAAGGCGGCTATGCCCGCATCACCCTGCGCTTCCGTTCGGATATCGCCGCCGTCACGCGCGATGCCGAAGGTCATGTGATTGCCGGTTCGCTCGACGATGCGATCGAGGCGGTGGACGTCTGGACTTTCAGCCGTTCGCTCAACTCGTCCGGTCCCGACTGGCTGCTCGACGAAACCGACGCCGGTTGACCGCCCCGCGCGGTTGATTTCGCACCCATGATCCCACAAGGATCGACAGGCCGGGCCGCAAGGTCCGGCCTTGTTGTTATATCAGCGTTGTTCTTGGCGCTGTTATCGGCGTTGTTGTAAGTTTGCGGAGATCGATCTTGCGGGAAGGAAGCATGTCGCGGCGTCGGGGTGGATGTTCGTCCTGGCGTTTCCCATGGCGCCCATTGCCCGCATTCATCCTGTCTGCCCTGCTGGCTGCCTGTGTGCAGGTCGTCCCCGGTCCCAAGGGACCTTCGCGCCCTCCGGCAAGGCCGCCCGTGCAGAAGTCGACGCAGAAGCCGAGCCAGCCTGCCCAGCCGCAGACAGGCAGCGCCGTTGCCGCAGGGGTGAAGGCCGGGCCAGCGGTTTCCTCTCTGCCACTCGGCGGCAGCGATGCCGCCGCCGCGCTCGCCTCGTTCCGCGAAAGCTGCCCGCGCGTCACCGTGCGCACCGATGCCAGCGGCCTCACCCGCCCCGCCGACTGGCGCGCCGCCTGCGCCGCTGCCGCAAGCTGGAGCGGCAAGCCTGCCGCGCAGTTCTTCCAGACCTATTTCGAGACCGCGCGCATCGGCGACGGCCGGGGCTTCGCCACCGGCTACTACGAACCGGAAATCGCCGGGTCGCGCCTGCCGGTGCCGGGCTATGCGGTTCCGGTCTACGCCATGCCGGGCGATCTCGTGCGCGCGAAACCGGGCGATGCAACGCCGACTTCCAGCGGACGCATGCCGCTCGGGCGCTACGACGTGAGCGGGGTTTTCGTGCCCTATTACGACCGCGCCGCGATCGAGCAGGGCGTGCTTTCCGGCAAGGGGCTGGAGATCGCCTGGGTTGCCGATCCGATCGAGTTCTTCTTCCTCCAGGTTCAGGGTTCGGGCCGCCTGCGCGCGCCGGACGGCAGCGTGATGCGGATCGGTTATGCCGGGCAGAACGGCTTGCCCTATACCGGCATCGGCGGGGTGATGCGCGATCGCGGCCTCGTCGGTCCGGGACCGGGGCAATATTCCGGCTCGATGCAGGGCATCATCCAGTACATTCACGACAACCCCAACGACGGCGCCGCGCTGATGCGCGAGAACAAGTCGTGGGTCTTCTTCAAGGAACTCAAGGGCGACGGCCCGCTCGGTGCGCTCGGCGTGCCGGTGCGCGCCCATGCCTCGGTCGCGGCGGACCCGCGCTTCGTGCCGCTGGGCGCGCCGGTCTGGCTGCGGCTCGACCGGCGCGAGGCGACCGGGCTGTGGGTGGCGCAGGATACCGGCGGCGCGATCAAGGGCGCCAACCGCTTCGACACCTTCTGGGGTTCCGGCGAGCAGGCACGGCACACCGCAGGCGGCATGAGCGGCCGGGGCGAGGCGCTGATCCTCGTGCCCAAGGGCACGCTCGCGCGCCTCGGTGTAAGATAAGATGCGACGACCGGGGCGGCGACTGACGGCGGAGGAAGCCGAAGTGTGGGCGCAAGTCGCCCGCACGGTGACGCCGCTCGAAAAGCGCCGTGCCGCGGTGCAGGCGGCGGTGTTGGCGACGGCCCCCACCAAGGCGGTCGTTTCGGTGCCCGTCTCGCCGCCGAAGAAAGTGAAGGGCCGCGTACCGGCGCCGCTTCCGCCCAAGCCGGTCGTGCCGAAACCGAAGGCCGATGCGCCGCTTCATCTCGACGGGTCGTGGGAGAAGCGCATTTCCAAGGGCACGCTGGCGCCGGATTTCAGCCTCGACCTTCACGGATCGAATCTCGACCAAGCCTATGTGCGGCTGATGCACGGTCTTACCCAGGCCAAGGCGATGGGCGCGCGGGTGGTGCTGATCGTGACGGGCAAGCCCCGGCCGGTCGATGCGATGGACCGGGGCACCGCACGCGGCGCGATCCGCGCCAAGATCACCGACTGGCTCGGCGCCAGCGACCATGCCAACGACATCGTGGCAGTTCGCGGCGCCCACCGCCGCCACGGCGGGCAAGGCGCGATCTATGTCGTTCTCAGGAAGCGAAGGTAGCAGGGGCATGGAGCGTTCGGAAAAGCAGAAGATGCTCGCGGGCGAGCCTTATCATGCGAGCGATCCCGAGATTGCCGCGGACCAGCAGGCGGCGGCGGAATGGATGCACCGTTTCAACCATGCCGGACCGCTCCCTCCCGCCGAGCGCGAGGCTTTGCTGCGCGAGCGTTTCGGCGCGGTCGGTGCGCATTGCGTGATCCGGCCGCCGTTTCATTGCGACTACGGGTTCAACATCAGCCTGGGCAGCGGCGTGTTCCTGAACTTCAACTGCGTCGTGCTCGATGTGGTGGAAGTCGTGATCGGGGATGGCACCCAGATCGGCCCCGGTGTGCAGATACTCACCGCCGATCACCCGCGAGACCCTGCCGAGCGCGCGACCGGTCGTGAATGGGGGCGTCCGATCCGGATCGGGCGCAATGTCTGGATCGGCGGCGGTGCTATCGTCCTGCCCGGCGTCACGGTCGGCGACGATGCAGTGATCGGCGCGGGAAGCGTCGTCACGCGCGACGTGCCGGAAGGCGCGACGGTGGTCGGCAATCCGGCGCGGGTGCGCAGCCCTCTGGACTGACGGAAGGCGCTTACGCGGCGTCGAAGCAGGCGGAGTAGGCGACGGTGCCGGTGGGCGCGGCTCCCGCGAATGCCAGCCTCTGGAAATATTTGGCGGGAACACCGGGATAAGTCAGCGTGGGTGCGCTCGCGAAACCAAAGCGGGCATAGTAGCCCGGGTCGCCCAGCACCACGCAGCCTTGCGCGCCCGCTTCCCGCAATTGTGCAAGCCCTGCCTCGATCAGCCGGGCGCCGATGCCCTGGCGCTGAAAGCGGGGATCGACCGCCACCGGGCCGAGGCCGAACCAGCCCCGATCGTGCCCGTCGATAGTGACGGGCGAAAAGGCGACATGGCCGACGATCGCACCGTCGTCCTCGGCCACCAGTGAGACGGCGAGCATGCCCGAGGCGCGCAGGGCATCGACGATAGCGCCTTCGGTGCCGCTCGAATGCTCGGTCTTGAGGAAGGCGGCGGTCACGACGGCACGGATGGTTGCGGCGTCGCCGTTCCGCTCGGGGCGAAGGGCGATCACCTCAGTCTGCCGTCAGCCGCATTGGCCGCGGTGCAGCAGCTTGTGGTCGGCCAGCACCAGCGCCATCATCGCCTCTACCACCGGCACGCCGCGAATGCCGACGCAGGGGTCGTGGCGGCCCTTGGTGAACAGCTCGGTCGCCTCGCCTTCGCGGTTGATCGTGGGCTGCGGGGTGAGAATCGAGCTGGTCGGCTTGAAGGCCACGCGCACCAGGACCGGCTGGCCGGTCGAGATGCCACCGGCAATCCCTCCGGCGTGGTTGGCGCTGAATTCGGGGCCATTCGTGCCGGGATGCATCGGATCGGCATTCTGTTCGCCGGTCAGGCGTGCGGCGGCGAAACCGTCGCCGATCTCCACGCCCTTCACCGCGTTGATGCCCATCATCGCGGCGGCCAGATCGGCATCGAGCTTGCCGTAGAGCGGCGCGCCCCAACCGGCGGGAACGCCGGTGGCGATGCATTCGACCACGGCGCCGACCGAAGACCCGGCCAGGCGTGCATCGTCGACGATCTTCTCCCAGCGCTTCGCGGCCTCGGCATCGGGGCAGAAGAACGGGTTGTTGCCGATCTCGGCGGCGTCGAAGTTGGTCCTATCGATGGCGTCGCCGCCGATCTCCGAGACATAGGCGAGGATCGTCACTTCCGGGATCACCAGCCGTGCCACGCCGCCTGCCGCCACGCGGCTGGCGGTCTCGCGCGCCGAGCTGCGGCCGCCGCCGCGATAGTCGCGGAAGCCGTACTTGGCGTCATAGGCATAGTCGGCATGGCCGGGGCGATAGGCCTTGGCGACGTCCGAATAGTCTTTCGAGCGCTGGTCGACGTTCTCGATCATCAGCGAGATCGGCGTGCCGGTGGTGCGTTGTACGCCATCTTGGCCTTCGAACACGCCGGAGAGGATGCGGACCTGATCCGGCTCCTGCCGCTGCGTCGTGAACTTCGACTGGCCGGGGCGGCGCGCGTCGAGGAAGGGCTGGATCACGCTCTCGTCGATCGCGAGGCCCGGCGGGCACCCGTCGACGACGGCGCCGATGGCAGGGCCATGGCTCTCGCCCCAGGTGGTGAATCGCAGAAGGCGGCCGAAAGTGTTCACGCTCATGCTCCGCGCCTTGGCGCGCAATCTTCGGATTGTCCAGCATGGGGGTGCGAGTCACATGCTTGCGGAACGATTCGCGAAGGCCCATGAGCGCAGCCATGTTCCTGGTAGTATTCCGCAATCGCAAGCGCGCCGATATCGACGCCGCCGCCTATTCCGCCGATGCCGAGGCCATGGATGCGCTCGCCCGCGCCCAGCCCGGTTTCCTCTCCTTCAAGAGCTACACCAGCGAGGATGGCGAAGTGATCGCGCTGTCCGAGTGGCAGGACGAGGCTGCCGCGCTGGCATGGCGCCGCGTCGCCGCCCATGCCGAAGTGCAGGCCAAGGGCCGCGAGCACTATTACCAGAGCTATACCGCCTTCGCCTGCAACGAACCGCGCGTGCGCCATTTCGAAAGGGAAACCGAATCGTGAGCCTTGAATTCTACGGGATCCCCAACTGCGACACCGTGAAGAAGGCGCGGAAGTGGCTGGAGGCGCGGGGCAGCGACTACACCTTCCACGACTACAAGAAGGAAGGCGCCGACGCCACACGGCTCGAAAAGTGGGTGGCGCAGGCCGGTTGGGAAAAAGTGCTCAACCGCGCCGGGACGACCTTCAAGAAGCTGTCGGAGGAGGACAAGGCCGATATCGATGCCGCCAAGGCGGTGGCGATCATGGCCGCCAACCCCAGTTGCATCAAACGGCCGGTTGTTGAATATCCAGGCGGGCTGCTGGTCGGCTTCAAGGAGCCGGAATGGGAAGCTGCGCTGGGCTGACCAGAGCGACGGGCCGAAAGCGGATGAACCGGGGCACATGAACACGGTCGAATGGGTGGCGGCGGGCCTGGGCCTCGCCAATATCGCGCTGCTGGTGCGGCGCAGCGTGTGGAACTACCCGTTCGGCATGGCGATGGTGGCGCTCTACTTCGTCGTGTTCCGGGAAGCGAGGCTCTACGGCGAGGCGGGGCTGCAGGTGTTCTTCTTCGCCGCGCAAGTCTGGGGCTGGGCGCTCTGGGTGCGCGCGGGCCATGGCGAGAGCCGGGTGCCGGTACGCCGTCTCGGCAATTTCGCAAGGCTGCTCTGGCTGATGGCCACGGCGGCGCTGGCGCTCAACCTCGGCTGGGTCATGCACCGGTTCACCGACGCCTCGCTGCCTTATGCGGACTCGGCCATCGCGGGAGCCAGCATCGCCGCGCAGATCCTGCTCGGCTTCCGCCGCATCGAGAACTGGGTGCTGTGGATCGCGATCGATGTCGCCTCGATCGGTGTGTATCTCTACAAGGAACTCTGGCCGACCGCCGCGCTCTATGTGGTTCTGCTGGCGATGTCGGTGCTGGGCCTGCGCGAATGGATCGCGGCGGAGAAAGCGCAAGCCGCGTGATCACCGTGTGCCTCCACGGTGCCGAAAGCACCGGGAAGTCGGTGCTGGCCGAGCGGCTCGGCTACCCCTGGGTGCCGGAATATGGCCGTACCTACTGCGAGGAGCGCGGCACTGACCTGACGATGGCGGACCTCCTCGCCATTGCCGAGGGCCAGGCCGAGGAAAATCGCAAGGCGATGGCGGCGCGTTCGCCGGTGCTGCTGCTCGATACCGACCAGCTCATGACGGCCGCCTGGGCGCAGATGCTGTTCGGTGAGGTGCCGGATGTGCTGCTGAACTACCCCAAGGCGGACCACTACCTGCTCTTCGCGCCCGACGTTCCCTGGCGGGAGGACGGCACGCGGTTCTTCGGCTCGGACGAGAGGCGCGCGCGCTTTGCCGCGCTGGCCGAGGAAATGCTGGTGCGGGCCGGGGTGCCGTTTTCGCGGGTCGGCGGTTCGTGGGAGGAGCGGGAGTTGCAGGCTCGGGCAATTATTGAAGGTTTGAGGTAGGAAGTCCTGGGGGATGATCCCCCAGACCCTCGGAATGTCGACGCTGCGCCCCACCTATCGGTCGTGCGCTCCTTGCGGCGCAGCCAATATGTCTCCCGACGCAGCCATGGGCGCGCAACGGATAGGTGGCACCCGACCTGGACGGTAATGGGGTGCAGGGGCGATGGCCCCTGCTTTGTCCCTTACTTCTTCCGCGCCGTGGCGATGAAGTTCAGCGAGAGATCGTCCGACAGATGCAGCCCCGCCGTGGGCGACCAGGCGATGCCCTTGGGTTCGCCCAGCACCAGCCCGGCGCCCTCCGCGAGATCGCGCAGTTCGTCGGGCGTGGCGAAGGCATTCCAGTCGTGCGTGCCGCGCGGGACTTTGCCCAGCCTTTCCGCCGCCTCGACCAGCAGAAGACGCGAGGCCGGGGTGCGGTTGGGGCACGAGAGGAACATCAGCCCGTCGTCCGCCAGCGCATCGGCAAGCTGGCCGATGAACAGTGCCTTGTCGGTCACGTGCTCGATCACTTCCAGTGAGCAGACGAGGTCGTAGCCGGAGAGGCCGAGCTGTCCCAGTTCGCCGTGGCGGTAGTCGATGGTGAGACCCATGGCTTCGGCATGGGCGCTGGCTGCCGCGATATTTTCCGCCGCCGCGTCCACGCCCGTCACCGCCGCGCCGAGGCGGGCGAGAGGTTCGCAGAGCAGGCCCGCGCCGCAGCCCGCATCGAGCGCGCGCTTGCCTGCAAGCGGGCGCAGCATGCGCGAGTCGGTGGAGAAATGCCGGTCGATCTCGGCGCGGATAAAGGCCAGACGCACCGGGTTCAGCTTGTGCAGCATGGCCGAGGAACCCTTGGGATCCCACCATTCCGCCGCCAGCGAACCGAAGTGAGCGGCCTCTTTCGGATCGATTGTTGCGCGGGAAGGTGCGTTCGAAGCAGTTGCATTGTCCATCACTCCCCCCTAACAGCGCGCCCGACTCTTATCCACATGCGCATATCTATCTTTGCGCAACAACCGACGGGGAGCAGTGGCACCTTGGCACGTATCGTGATGAAATTCGGCGGCACTTCCATGGCCGGAACCGAGCGAATCCGGCGCGTGGCGGGCATTGTCAAACGCCAGCAGGAAGCGGGCCACGAAGTCGCCGTCGTCGTATCGGCCATGGCCGGCGAGACCGACCGCCTCGTGAACTTCTGCCGCGAAGCCAATGCCCTCTACGATCCGGCGGAATATGACGTGGTCGTCGCTTCGGGCGAGCAGGTCACTTCCGGCCTGCTGGCGCTGACTTTGCAGTCGATGGGCTGCAAGGCGCGTTCGTGGCTCGGCTGGCAACTGCCGATCAAGACCGACGATGCCCACGCCAAGGCGCGTATCGAGGACTTCGATTCGGAAGCGCTGCTGGCCTCGATGGCCGCCGGCGAAATCGCGGTGATCCCCGGTTTTCAGGGCGTTTCGCCCGATAACCGCATCACCACGCTGGGGCGCGGCGGCTCGGACACTTCGGCCGTGGCCGTGGCGGCGGCGGTGAAGGCCGATCGCTGCGACATCTACACCGATGTCGACGGCGTCTACACCACCGACCCGCGTATCGTTGCCAAGGCGCGCAAGCTGCCGCTGGTGACGTATGAAGAAATGCTCGAACTGGCCTCGGTCGGTTCGAAGGTCCTGCAGACCCGCTCCGTCTCGCTGGCCATGAAGGAAAAGGTGCGCGTGCAGGTGCTGTCCTCGTTCATCGACGAGAACGCGCCGGCCGCCGATACCCTGCCCGGCACGATGATCGTGAGCGACGAAGAACTGGAAGGAAGCGACATGGAACGCCAGCTGATCACCGGCATCGCCGCCGACAAGAACGAAGCCAAGGTCACGCTGACCCGCGTGCCCGACCGCCCCGGCGCCGTGGCCGCGATCTTTGCGCCGCTCGCGGAATCGAACATCAACGTCGACATGATCATCCAGAACGTCGCCAAGGACAAAGGCGAGACCGACGTCACCTTCACGGTGCCGCAGGCCGACCTCGTCCGCGCACAGGCGCTGCTGGAAGAGCGCAAGGAATCGATCGGCTACTACCGCATGATCGCCGACAGCAATGTCGCGAAGATCAGCGTCGTCGGCGTCGGCATGCGTAGCCATGCCGGTGTCGCCTCGACGATGTTCAAGACGCTGGCCGATCGCGGCATCAACATCATTGCCATCTCGACCAGCGAGATCAAGGTTTCGGTCCTGATCGATACGGATGAGACCGAACTGGCGGTGCGCGTGCTGCACACGGCTTACGGGCTTGATGCTGCTGCCTGACCCTTCGCCAAGCTCAAGGTGAGCGGGCTTAACAGCTTGAGTTAGAGAAAGGCGGCGCGATGAGCGCCGCCTTTCTCGTTTCCGCGGGAAGAAG
Source organism: Novosphingobium sp. BF6 (assembly GCF_058273105.1). Taxonomy (NCBI): domain Bacteria; kingdom Pseudomonadati; phylum Pseudomonadota; class Alphaproteobacteria; order Sphingomonadales; family Sphingomonadaceae; genus Novosphingobium; species Novosphingobium sp. BF6. The sequence goes on along the minus strand of NZ_CM177775.1, from coordinate 3,170,089 downwards.
TAGAGAATAAGCAGGGGAGCAAAGCCCCCCTGCACCCCCGGTAATGTCTAGGTCACGCGGACCAACTCCGTTGCGCGCCCATGGTGGCGTCGGGAGACCTAATTGGCTGCGCCGCAGGGAGCGCACGAGGAACAGTCGCGCGCGACGCTGACATTCCGAGGGTCTGGGGGATCATCCCCCAGAACTTCTCTTGTTCTTCAACGGGGAAGATCCCGCCCCTCGGGGGAAGGGGCGGGATCGTGGCCGTCGCGAGGGCGGGGGGAGGGAAGGCGACGGCCGGAAGGTCAGTCGGCAGTTTCGGGTTCCGGCGAGAGCGCGGGGTTCACGCTCATGCCCAGTGCCTTGGCCACGCCTTCACCGTAAGCCGGGTGGCAGCGGGTGCAGTTGTCGATGTGCCGCTGCTTGATGAAGTCCGGCGCGTCGCCCATGGCGCGGGCGGTGTTGTCGAACAGGCGCTGCTTCTGGTCGGCGTCGAACAGTTCGAACAGGGCGCGCGGCTGGCTGTAGTAGTCGTGCTCGTCCTCGCGGAAGTTCCAGAAATCGGCGTTACCGTCAATTTTGAGCGGCGGCTCGCGGAACTCGGGCTGGCCCTGCCACTGACCGAACGAGTTCGGGTGGTAGTGGGGCAACCCGCCGTAGTTGCCGTCGACCCGGCCCTGGCCGTCGCGGTGGTTGTTGAACACCGGGCAGCGCGCGGCGTTGACCGGAATCTGGTGGTGGTTGACGCCGAGGCGATAGCGCTGCGCGTCCGAGTAGGCGAAGAGCCGCGCCTGGAGCATCTTGTCCGGCGAGACGCCGATGCCGGGGACGAGGTTCGAGGGCGAGAAGGCGCTCTGTTCCACGTCGGCGAAGAAGTTCTCCGGGTTGCGGTTCAGTTCCATTACGCCGACCTCGATCAGCGGGTAGGTCTTCTGCGACCAGACCTTGGTGAGGTCGAAGGGATGGAAGCCGCAGGTCGCCGCTTCTTCCTCGGCCATGATCTGGACCATGACCTTCCACTTGGGGAATTCGCCGCGCTCGATGGCCTCGTAGAGGTCGCGTTGGTGCGATTCGCGGTCACCGGCCACGACGGCGGCGGCTTCGGCGTCGGTCAGGTGGGCATGGCCCTGCTGGGTCTTGAAGTGCCACTGCACCCAGAAGCGCTCGCCCGCCTCGTTGTAGAACGAGTAGGTGTGGCTGGAGAAGCCGTCCATGTGGCGGTACGACTTGGGAATGCCGCGGTCGCCCATGACGTAGGTGACCTGGTGGAGCGCCTCGGGCAGCAGGGTCCAGAAGTCCCAGTTGTTAGTGGCGCTTCGCATGTTGGTGCGGGGATCGCGCTTCACCGCCTTGTTGAGATCGGCGAAGTGGCGCGGGTCGCGCACGAAGAAGACCGGCGTGTTGTTGCCGACCATGTCCCAGTTGCCTTCTTCGGTGTAGAACTTCACCGCGAAGCCGCGAATGTCGCGCTCGGCATCGGCGGCGCCGCGCTCACCGGCAACGGTGGTGAAGCGGGCGAACAGTTCGGTCTGCTTGCCGGGCTGGAGGAACTTCGCGCGGGTGTACTTCGACATGTCGCCGGTGACGGTGAAGGTGCCGAAGGCGCCCGAACCCTTGGCGTGCATGCGGCGCTCGGGGATCACTTCGCGGTTGAGATTGGCCAGCTTCTCCAGCAGCCAGACGTCCTGCATCAGCAGGGGCCCGCGCGGACCGGCGGTCATCGAGTTGGAAGCGTCGACGACGGGGGCGCCGAAGGCGGTGGTGAGCGGGGTCGGAGTGAGCGAGGTCTCGCCGTGGGCGTAGGGGCACTTGCCGCCGCTAGGTGGGGTCTCGGTCATGGTCTCACTCCTTGTCTGATCGGTATCGGGCTGTTTTTCCCGGCTATGGGAACGGGTTAGCGCGCGGGAGGCGATCGGTGAAACTATACGAAGATGTAAGTGTGATCGGTTCAGGCGATTAGTTAGAGGGAAAGGCTCCGCGGCGGGGACGCTTGTGCGCGGGGCTGTGCCCATCTATGGCGCACGCACATTTTCTCGAATTGCCGGCTATGGGAGCATCGATGGCCACCTCCAAGACTTCCGCACTGATGACGCGCGGACGCGAATTTCTCGGTACCGAATATGCGATCCTGTGCGGCGCCATGTCCTGGGTGTCGGAGCGTAACCTCGTCTCGGCGATCAGCAACGCGGGCGGCTTCGGCGTGATCGCCTGCGGGGCGATGAACCCCGAACTGCTCGACAAGGAAATCGCGGGCACGCGCGCGCTGACCGACAAGCCGTTCGGCGTGAACCTCATCACCATGCACCCGCAGCTGTTCGACCTGATCGCGGTCTGCGCCAGGCACAAGGTCGGCCATGTCGTGCTGGCGGGCGGCATTCCGCCCAAGGGCAGCGTCGAGGCGATCAAGGAATCGGGCGCCAAGGTCATCTGCTTCGCGCCGACGCTGGCGCTGGGCAAGAAGCTGCTGCGCTCGGGCGCGGACGCGCTGGTGATCGAGGGCATGGAAGCGGGCGGCCACATCGGCCCGGTCTCGACTTCGGTGCTGGCGCAGGAAATCCTGCCCGCGCTGGCCGAGGATCACCTAGTCTTCGTGGCGGGCGGCATCGGCCGCGGCGAGGCGATGGCCGGATACCTTGAAATGGGCGCTTCCGGCGTGCAGCTCGGCACCCGCTTTGCCTGCGCCAGCGAATCGATCGCCCACCCGGACTTCAAGAAGGCCTTCTTCCGCGCCAATGCCCGCGACGCCGTGGCCTCGGTGCAGGTCGACCCGCGCCTGCCGGTGATCCCGGTCCGCGCGCTCAAGAACAAGGGCACCGAGGAATTCACCGCCAAGCAGATCGAAGTGGCGCGCCTGCTCGACTCCGGCGAGGTCGACATGGGCGAGGCCCAGCTCAAGATCGAGCACTTCTGGGCCGGTGCCCTGCGCCGCGCGGTGATCGATGGCGACGTCGAGAGCGGCTCGGTCATGGCGGGCCAGTCGGTCGGCATGGTGAGTAAGGAAGAGCCGGTGAGCGAGATCATCGCCGCGCTCATGGCCGAATCCGAGGCCGCGCTCTCCAACCGTTCTGCCTTAGGGACCTGATCGATGGCCGAACCGCTGATCCTCGCGCTCTCCTGCGCCGACCGTCCCGGCATCGTCGCTCGCGTAACGGGCTACCTCGCGCAGGCGGGCGGCAATATTATCGAGGCGCAGCAGTTCAACGACCTTGAGGAAGACAAGTTCTTCATGCGGGTTGCCTTCGATCCGGGCACTGCCGAGCGCGAGGCGTTCAGCGAAGGCTTCGGCGCGATTGCTCACGAATACGGCATGGCGTGGTCGATGACCCGCCGCGACCGGCCGCGCCGGGTGCTGCTGCTGGTCAGCAAATTCGACCACTGCCTGGCCGATCTGCTCTACCGCCAGCGCATCGGCGAAATGCCGATGGAAGTCGTCGGCATCGTCTCCAACCATCCGCGCGAGGCGATCAACTCGCTGATGATCGGGGATTTCCCCTTCCATCACTTGCCGATCACCAAAGATAGCAAGGCCGAGCAGGAAGCGCAGATCCGCGCGCTGGTAGAAGAGACCCGCGCGGAACTGGTGGTCTTGGCGCGCTACATGCAGATCCTCTCGGATGAGATGGCGGCGTTCCTTTCGGGGCGCTGCATCAATATCCACCACTCGTTCCTGCCGGGCTTCAAGGGCGCCAAGCCCTATCACCAGGCCCATGCGCGCGGCGTGAAGATGATCGGCGCGACCGCGCACTACGTCACCGCCGATCTCGACGAAGGCCCGATCATCCATCAGGACGTCGAGGCCGTGACTCATTCGGACACGCCCGAGGACATGGTCCGCAAGGGCCGCGACATCGAGCGCCGGGTGCTGGCCGAAGCCGTGCGTTTGCACCTTGAGGACCGCGTGCTGCTGAACGGTTCGCGCACGGTGGTCTTCCGCAGCTGAGACTTGCGGGGCGGCACGCATCGGTCGATGGTGTCGTCCTAGGAGTTTGTTTGGAAAATCCGCCTGTGGCTGATTTTCTAAGAAGGGAGAGCGGCCATGCCCGTGAGCGGCGTCGATCACGTCAACATCCTCACCGACGATCTCGAAGCGACCGCCTCGTTCTACGAACAGGTCCTCGGCCTTACCCGCAGCCCGAATTCGACGATCGGCAAGGGCACGGACGGGTACTGGATGCGCGACGCGGCGGGCAGCGCCATCGTCCATCTCGTGGACCGTACTACCACCGGAAACCGCTACGAGGCCTATCGTCCCGGCCAGCCGACCAACGCACTCCACCACTTCGCCCTGCGCTGCACCGGCTTTGCCGAGACCGTGGCGAAGATCGAGCAACTCGGCCTTGCGCACCGCGTGGCCGAGCATCCCGCGCTGGGGCTGCGGCAGGTTTTCCTGGTCGATCCCAATGCGGTGAATCTGGAACTGAACTTCGCGGGCAATTGAAAGGCTCGCCATCCTGCTCCCGGTTCGGTAGCCTTGCGGCAACAAGCTGACTTTCCAGAGACCGGAGCGCCTTTCGATGTGCGATGACTTCACGGCGGAGGCCGAAGACGCCAACCTTGCCCGGCGCGGGCTGGACCGGCGCGCTTTCACGGCGCTCGGCGCGAGTGCCGCGCTCGCCGGATGCGCGGGGATCATGAAGACGCACCCCGCCAATTCGGTGCAGGAGCGTATGGTCTCGATCACCACGGCAGACGGCGTGGCCGATGCGTTTTTCGTTCATCCCGCCAAGGGCGCCCATCCCGGCGTGATCCTCTGGCCGGATATCGCGGGTCTGCGCGAGGCCAAGAAGATCATGGCCCGGACGCTGGCGGCGGAGGGCTATGCGGTGCTCGTCGTCAATCCCTACTATCGCGGGCAGCCCGCCCCGGTCTTCGAGAGCTTCGCCGGTTTCCGCACTCCGGAAGGGCAGGCCAAGGTTGAACCCCTGCGTGCCGCGCTCACGCCCGAGGCGATCACCCGCGACGCCAAGGCTTATGTCGCTTTCCTCGACGACCAGAAAGCGGTCGATACGAAGCGCGGGATCGGCTCGAACGGCTATTGCATGGGCGGGCCGTTCACCGTGCGCACGGCGGCGGCAGTGCCCGGCCGGGTACGCGCGGCGGCCTCGTTCCACGGTGCGGGACTGGCGACTGACAAGCCGGACAGCCCGCACCGCCTGCTCGCCAGCACCCGCGCCTCCTATCTCTTCGCCATCGCCCGCAACGACGATGCCAAGCAGCCCGTGCAGAAGGCGGAGTTGAAGAATGCCGCTGCCGCCGCCGGGCGCCCGGCCGAAGTGGAAGTCTATCCTGCCGACCACGGCTGGTGCGTGCCCGATTCTCCGGCGTGGGACCCGGACGCGGCGGACAAGGCCTGGCAGCGGATGCTGGCCCTCTACGCGACGCTGTAGCGCGGCGTTTGTCATCGGCTCGTTAACTGCGGGTTACAATAGCCGCGTCCACGGTGTAGGAAGCGCTCGGGCCGCTCGGCCTGCTTAAGGGATTTGTACCTAGAAAATGGCCAATGATTCCGGCCGGCGCCGCTCGACCAGCGGGCCTTCCTCTCCTGCCAAGAAGAAACCTCTCTGGCGCCGAATCGTTCGCGGCGTCCTGATCTGGGGTTCCGCTCTCGTCGTTCTGGGCGTGATTTTCCTGGGCACCGCCGTCGTCTTCACGATGAGCGAGCTGCCGGAATATAACTCGCTCAAGAGCGGCCAGAACGGCCAGATGATCGTCGTGCGCGCGCGCGACGGCACCGAACTCGTCTCGCTCGGGCCGAGTTATGGCAAGTGGCTGAGTTACGACCAGATTCCCGAAGTGATGAAGGGCGCCATGGTTTCCGTGGAAGACCGCCGCTTCCGCGAGCACATCGGCGTCGATGCGCTGGGCCTGCTGCGCGCCGTTTACGTCTCGACGACGACGGGCGGCCGCGCCAAGGCGACTTCCACGATCACCCAGCAGCTCGCGCGCAACGTGTTCCTGAACAACAGCCGCTCCTTCACGCGCAAGGCGCGCGAGGCGGTACTGGCGCTGGCGCTGGAGCGCAAGTTCAGCAAGGACCAGATCCTCGAACTCTACCTCAACAAGGTCTACTTCGGCGGCGGCGCCTATGGCATCGACGCGGCCAGCCGCAAGTTCTTCGGCCACCCGGCCACCGAGCTTTCGACCGCCGAGGCGGCGATCATCGCCGGTCTCGTGAAGGCACCGTCGAACTATTCGCCGACCGCCGACGTCGAGGCGGCCAAGGATCGCGGCGAAGTCGTGCTGGGCCTGATGGTCAAGAACGGCGCGATTTCGCAGTCCGAAGCCGACCAGGCCGACATCGCCGACGTCAAGGTCGTGAAGGAAAAGGGCCAGAACGCGGTCCGCTACTTCACCGACTGGGCGTTGCCCCAGCTCGACATGCTGCTGCCCGAAACCAACGAGCCGATCGAGGTCTGGACCACGCTCGACCCGAAGATGCAGCAGGCGGCGACCAACGCGATCACCGCCAATGCGCCCAAGGGCGCGCAAGGCGCGCTCGTCAGCCTCGACCGCGACGGTGCGGTGCTGGCAATGGTCGGCGGCACCGACTACGTGAATTCGAACTACAACCGCGCCACCACCGCGCTGCGCCAGCCCGGCTCGGCGTGGAAGTTGTTCGTGTACCTTTCGGCGTTCGAAGCGGGCTACACCCCAGATGATCGCGTGGTCGACGAGCCGGTGACGATCGACGGCTGGAGCCCGCAGAACGACGGCCGCAACTTCGCCGGCCAGATCGATATCCGCACCGCCTTCGCCTATTCGAAGAACACCATCGCCGCGCAGCTCGGCAATGAGGTGGGCTTCGGCACGGTCGCCTCGATGGCGCGCCGCTTCGGCATTTCCACCCCGATCAACACCAAGCCCGCCATGGTGCTGGGCACCTCCGAAGTCCACGTCATCGACATGACCCGCGCCTTCGCGGCGATCTCGGCGGGCGGCACTTCGGTGGAGCCTTACGGCATCGTCAAGGTGACGGCGGCCTCGGGCGAAGTGCTCTACGAGCATAAGTCGACGCGGGGTCAGGTGCTGGTGCCGCCCAATGTCGCGGCGGGGATCACCGACCTGCTCCAGACCACTGTCGCCACCGGCACGGGGCGCGCCGCGCAGATCGGCCGTCCGGTCGCGGGCAAGACCGGGACGACCAGCTCGAACAAGGACGGCTGGTTCCTCGGCTTCTCCAGCGGCATCACTACCGGCGTGTGGATGGGCCGCGACGATGCCCGTCCGGTGCCCGGCCTCTCGGGCGGCCATGCCCCCGCGCGCGCTTTCTCCGACTACATGAAGGTCGCCGTGGCCAAGCGTCCGGTCGAGCAGTTCCAGACGGAAGTGAAACTGCCCGAGTGGCAGCTCGAACCCGACGACGAGGCGATGCAGGGCAATCCCGACGACTATTACTACGTCGACGAGAACGGCAATATCGTGCGGCCGGAAGGCGGCGCGCAAGCGCCCGAGGGTCAGCCGCGCTACGAGGACGGCACCACGGGGCCGGGCTCGGGTCCGGGCCAGCCGCAGATGCCGGACTACGGCCCCGGCCAAGCGCCCCCGGCGGCGAACGAGGATTTCCTCGACCGCGCCACCGGCCGCTCGCGCAGCGACGATCCGGGGCTGCGGGCGGGGCAGGGGCTGGGGAATCGCCAGAGCGCGCCCGGCCCGCGTCCGACACCGAGCCGCACGCCGGGCGACTGATCCCGACGTTGAGGTGAAATGAAAACGCCCGCTGAGTGTCTCGGCGGGCGTTTTTCGTTGCGGGCACTCTGCATCTCAGTTGCAGGCCTTCACATCCTATCCGTCGTCCCGCGAAGGCGGGGGCCCCGCTTTCTTTTGAAGCACGTAGAGACGCGGAGATGCAGAGAGGTCGGGGGCGATGCTGCACGGCAGCTCTGAGTCTTCGCGTCTCTGCGTGAAACTGAAAAGCGGGGCCCCCGCCTTCGCGGGGGCGACGGGGAGTGGGAGTTCGGTTGGATGGCTTCTCCTCTCCGCCCCGCTCATCCTGAGCTTGCCCGAAGCATGCAAAAGAAAACGCCCGCCGGATCGCTCCGGCGGGCGTTTCTCATGATCGCTGCTGGCTGAATATCAGCGCAGACGAACCGGCATGTAGACCGCCTGCTGGCCACGCGGCTGGATGCGCAGCAGGATTGCCGAGCGACCGTCGGCCTTGGCGGCCTTGATCGCGTTCTCCAGGTCGGCCTGCGTCGTCACCGGCGCATTGTTGGCCGAGAGGATCACGAAGCCGCGGGCGAGGCCCTTCTGCCCGGCGTCGGAGCTGGGATCGACACCCACGATCACCAGACCGCGCGTGCCTTCCGCCGCGCCGATCTGGCGGGCGATCTGCGGCGTCAGTGGCGTGACCGAGAGGCCCAGCGACTTCTGCACGGCGCTTTCGCCCTGCTGCTTCGGCGGGTTGTTGAAGGCATCGCCGTCCTGGTCAGTGCTGGGATCGAAGCTCTGCTGAAGCTCGTCGTCGGACGGACGCTTGGCGACGGTGGCGGTCAGCGTCTGGCGGCGGCCGTTGCGGATCAGCTCGATCGGGATGCGGGTGCCCGGCGCGGTGTTGGCGACGAGGAACGAGAGCGTCTGGTCACGCGTCACTTCCTTGCCGTTCACCTTCACCACGACGTCGCCCGCCTGGATGCCGGCCTTGGCGCCCGCACCGTCGGGAACGACGCTCTGGATGAACTCGCCCTTGTTGTGCTCCAGCCCCATCGAATCCGCGAGGTCTTCGTTGAGCTGCTGGATGGTCACGCCGAGGTAGCCGCGCTCGATCGCCTGGCCCTTCATCAGCTTTTCGACGATCGGCGAGGCGATCTCGGCCGGAATCGAGAAGCCGATGCCGACACTGCCGCCGGTGGGCGAGAAGATCGCGTTGTTGATGCCGATCACCTGGCCGTTCATGTCGAACATCGGGCCGCCCGAGTTGCCGCGGTTGATCGAGGCGTCGGTCTGGAGATAGCGGTCATAGGCGCCGCCCGCGCCGGTGTTGCGGTAGACGGCCGAGATGATGCCCGCCGTCACGGTGCCGCCGAGACCGAAGGGATTGCCGATCGCCAGCACCCAGTCGCCCACGCGGGCCTTCGAGCTGTCGCCGAACTTCACGAAGGGCAGCGGCTTGGAGGCGGTGATCTTGAGCACCGCAAGGTCCGATTGCGCGTCCTTGCCGATCAGCTTGGCCGGGTACTCGGTGCCGTCGGGCATGATGACGGTGATCGATTCGATCTCGCCCTTGCCCTCGGCCGTGATGACGTGGTTGTTGGTGACGATGTAGCCGTCCGCCGAAACGATGAAGCCCGAGCCGAGCGACTGGGCCTCGCGGGTCTGCGGGGTGCCGCTGCCACCGCCGCCGAACAGGCCTTCGAACGGCGTCCCGGCAAAGGGATTGTTGCCGCCGCCGGCCACCTGCACGCGCTGGCGGGTCGAGATGTTGACCACCGCAGGCTGAAGCTGCTCGGTCAGGTCGGCGAAGCTGGCCGGGGCACCGGCGCGGGGCGCCACGCGGGCCATCTGGCTGGCTTCGTTCTGGGCGACCTGGGCTCCGGCGGGGAAGCCTGTCACCAAAGTGGCGGTCGCGCCCCCCAGCAGGAGCGCTGTGGTCAGTCCATAAGCGTATCGCACGGGCTTCACGTCCTTTGATTCCTTCAATCTTGGCAGTGCTGCGGAACTCTCCGCCGTCCGTTCCCGATTGAACCCTCAAGAGCTTAACCGGGTTTGAATAGACGGCCAATTCAGCGCCTGGAGTCGGTTAGGGTTCCCTGAAGTGATTGAGATAGGCGTTATTGGGCGAGAGCAGGATCGTCTTTTCCGTATCCCCCTTGCCGAAGGTCACCGAATAGCTCTGCATCGAGCGGTAGAAGTCGTAGAACTTCGGATCCTTGCCGAAGCTTTCCGCATAGATCTTGGCGGCCTGTGCCTCGGCTTCGGCCTGGATGATCTGCGCGTCCTTCTGGCCCTGCGCGGCGATCGTGCGCGATTCCTCGGTGCGCGCCGCCTGCATGCGGGTGAAGGCGCTTTCGAGGGCGCCTTCGGGAAGGTCGGCGCGCTTGATCCGCACGTCCACCACCTGGGCGCCATATTCCCGCGCCTCGCGGTCGAGCCCGTCGCGGATGTTCTCCATGGCCTTGCCGCGCTCGGCGGTGAGCAGGGATTCGAAGGTGCGCTTGCCCAGTTCCTGGCGCAGGACCGAGGAGAGGATCGGTTCGAGCTGCTCGGTCACGCGCTCGGTGGTTCCGGCGGTCTCGACCATCTTGATCGGATCGATGATGCGATAGCGGGCGTAGGCATCGACGTTCAGGCGCAGCTGGTCGGTGGAGAGCACCTGCTGCTGCTGCATGTCCAGCGAGAGCAGGCGCTTGTCGATGCGGATCACCCGGTCGACCACCGGGATGCGGAAGTGCACGCCCGCGCCGGTGCTGCCGTAGTCGGCCTTGGGGTTGAACTGGTTGTAGACCGCCACCGGACGCCCGGTGCGGACCACGACGGCCTGCTCGGTTTCGGGAACCACGATGACGCTCAGCATGAGCGCCACCAGCGCCGCGCCGCCGAGGCTCAGGGGAACCCTGTAGTCCTGCCAGAAGCTGCTCATCTTACTGGCCTCCCTTGGCGGCAGGGGTCGCGGTCGCGGTGCCGGTTGCGGTTCCGGCAGGAACGGTCACCACGGTCTCGTCGCTGGCGCGCGGGCGGCGCTTCACTTCGGGCAGGGGCAGGTAGGACGTCATGTTGCTGGAATCGCTGACGACCACATCGTTGTCGCGCAGCACGCTCTCCATCGTTTCGTAATACATGCGGCGGCGCGTCACTTCGGGCGCCAGCTTGTACTGTTCGTAGACCTTGTCGAACGAGGCCGAGGCACCCTGGGCGCGGGCCAGCGTCTGCTGCGCCCAGGCACGGGCCTTGGAGCGGTCGCGGTCGGCTTCCTGCTGGGCGACGTTGACCTGGTCGAAGGCCTCGCGGGTCTTGGCCGGCGGGTCCGCCTTCTTGATCTCCACGCCCTGGATCGAGACCCCGGCGCGATACTGGTCGAGAATGCGCTGGGTGCGCTCGCGCACGTCCTGTTCCACCGCCGCGCGACCGGCGCCGGAAAGCGCCTGGTTCAGCGTGACCTGCGCGATCGAGGCGCGCATCGCCGCTTCCGCCACTTCTCGCACCGTCTCCTTCGGATCGGTCAGGCGGAAGTTGTAATCCTTCAGGTTCTTGATGTTCCAGCGCACCAGATAGCTGAGGTCGACAAGGTTCTTGTCGCTCGTCAGCATTAGCTTCTCGCCTTCGCCATCGGGGATGGAGTCAACGTTGAAGCTGCGTACGTCGGTCACGTCCACGGATTCGATCGGCCAGGGCAGGGTCAGCGAGAGGCCGGAATCGATGGTCCGCGAATAGCCGCCGAGCCGGGTGACGATGCCCTGGTCCTTTGGACCGAGCATGTGCACCATCGAAATGCCGAGAACCGCCACGACCGCGACGCCGATGCCGAGCGGCAGCCACGACTTGCCGTCCGGGCGGCGCGGGATATTGGGAAAACCGCCGCCGAAACCGCCGCCTCCGCCGCCGCCGCTGGGGCGGCGCGGGTCGCGCGGGCGGAAGATGTCGTCGAGACCGGCCGAACGGCGCGGCGGGGTGTCGCCACTGGGCAGCCAGGGGTTGCGGGGACCACCCTTGCGGTCGCCGGGGCGGTCGGCAGGCCGCTCTTCCGGCTTGCGATCCGGGCTTTCGCTCTTCCCGCCATCCTTCTCTTCGCCATCCTCGGGAGCGCTTTTGTCAGGCTCTCCGCCTGAATCTCCGGGCGAACCCCCGTCCGAGTTCCCGCCGCCGCCCCAGGGGCTCTGGCGCCCGCTCATGGCAAGACCTTCGGGCGAGATTGCATCACCAATTGCTTTCATATGTTTATCTATAGGTGCGCTATTCGCACAAAAACAGTGCCTCTCTTGCCCTTTTTCGCGCAGTGCTCCACCTGAACCGCAAATTCCCCCTCCCTCCCTCCATGCAAGTTCTGGAAAAGGATCCGATGACAAGTCCCGATGCCGATCGACTGAAAGCACTCCTGCCGGTCGAGGTGGCCCAGAGGGTGCAGTCGCTGCGGCTAAGCGACGGCACGGCGAGCGTGGTGATCGATGCTACCGGCCTTTCCGTGCAGGACCGCGCGGGGCTGGAACAGGTGGTTTCCGGCGCCTTCCAAGGCCAGCCGGACATTGCCGAGGTGCGCGTGGCGATCATGGCAGACAAGCCGGTGCGGCGCATCCTGGCGGTGGGATCGGGCAAGGGCGGGGTCGGCAAGTCGACGCTGGCAGCCAATCTCGCGGTGGCGCTCTCGCGCATGGGGCGCAAGGTCGGGCTGGTCGATGCGGACATCTACGGACCCTCGCAGGCGCGCCTGCTCGGCACCGAAGGGCAGCGCCCGGTCGCGCATGAAAGCCGCCTGGTTCCCGTCGCCAGCCAGTTCGGCGTGCCGGTGCTGTCGATGGCCAACCTGCTGGAGCCGGGGCAGGCGATCGCCTGGCGCGGGCCGATGGTGGCGGGCGCTCTCACCAAGATGCTCGAAGGGCACTGGGATAATGCCGAGATTGTGGTGGTGGACCTGCCGCCCGGCACCGGCGACGTCCAGCTGACCATGCTCCAGAAATTCAAGCCGGCCGGCGCGGTAATCGTCTCGACGCCGCAGGACCTCGCGCTGATGGATGCCACCCGCGCGGTCGAGCTGTTCGAGAAGAGCGGCGTGCCGGTGGTCGGCGTGGTCGAAAACATGGCGGGCTATGCCTGCCCGCACTGCGGCGAAGTGAGCGATCCCTTCGGTGTGGGCGGGGCCGAGGCGGCGGCGAAGGACATGGGACAGACCTTCCTCGGCCGCATCCCGCTCGACATCGTCATTCGCCGCGACAGCGACGCGGGCAAGCCGCCCGCGGCCGGGGACGGCCCGCAGGCCGAGGCTTTCGCCGCGCTCGCCGCCCAGGTTTCGGACTGGCTGGACACGCATTGATGGCTTTGTCGCGCCGGGGAATCCTTGTCGGCGCATTGGCGGGTGGCGGGCTGGCGGTGGGATACCTGCTGCGCCCGCGCCGCTTTCCGCTGCCGCTCGAACCCGGCCGCGACGAATATGCCTTCGGCGCCTGGATCAAGATCGCGGCGGACGGCGTGGTCAGCGTCGCCGTGCCGCAAGTCGAGATGGGGCAGGGGGTGACGACGCTCCTGCCGCAGTTCGTCGCCCACGAACTCGGGGCGGACTGGCGGCAGGTGGCGGTCGAGCCGGCGCCGGTGAGCGCGCTCTATGCCAATGCCGTACTGGCCGCGAAGTGGGCGCCGCTGTGGATGCCCTTCATGCCGGGCCTCGCCGAAGCTCCGGACGGCATGATCGCCGGGCGCTGGGCCGAGGATCACCGCTTCAACGTCACTGCCGACGGCACTTCGCTGGCCGCCTACGAGGAACCGGCCCGCGCCGCCGCCGCCTCGGCCCGCGCGCTGCTGGTCCAGGCCGCCGCGGCGCGCTGGAAGGTGGCGGCGGAGGAGTGCGAGGTCTTGGGCGGCCTCGTCATCCACGGCGAACAGCGCCTGAACTTCGGCCCGCTCGCGGCGGAGGCGGCCACGTTCTCCCCGCCCGATCCGCCGCCGCTGCGCCCGGAACCGATGGCCGAGAAGCCGGGTGAGTTCCCGCCGGGCGCGCCCTTGCGCTACCCGCGCCTCGACCTGCCGTCGAAAGTGGACGGATCGTGGACCTTCGCGGGCGACGTGCGCCTGCCCGACATGCTGCGCGCGGCAATCCGCCATGCGCCGATCGGCAAGGCCACGGTCTCGGGCTTAGACGAGAACGCTGCCAAAGGTCTGCGCGGCTTCCTGCGCTTCGTGCAGGGACCGGACTGGGTGGCGGCGCTGGCGCAGGACTGGTGGACGGCGGAAACCGCACTCACCCGCGCCGCCCCACGCTTCCGCGTCGCGCGCGGCAGCGACAGCGGCGAGATCGACGGCGCGCTGGACGAGGCCATTGCGCATGGTTCGCCCACCCGCGTCCACCTTGCGGGCGATGCGGGCGCTCTCGAAGGCGCGCTGCCGCTCCAGATCCGCTACGAAGTCGCTCCGGCGGTCCACGCGAGCATCGAGACCGCCAGTGCCACCGCGCGCCTGGAAAACGGCCGCCTCGAACTCTGGATCGGAACCCAGGCGCCCGAGGCCGCCCGTGCAGCGGCTGCCGAAGCGCTGGGGATGCGCGGGGCGGATGTCGTGCTCTATCCGATGCCGATCGGCGGCAGTTTCGACCGGCGGCTGGAATGCGCTCATGCCGCTCGGGTCGCTGTCCTCGCGAAGGAAGCGGGTCGTCCGGTGCAACTCACCTATTCGCGGCGGCAGGAGCATTTCGCGACTTTCCCCCGCGCGCCCGCCGTCGCCGTGATGGCCGCCCGCCCCGACGCCGAGGGCAGGCCGACAAGCTGGCGCGCCCGCATCGCCGCACCCGCCACCGCGCGCGAATTCGGCCGCCGCATGTTCGCGGGCGATGCCCCGTTCGATGCGCTCGACGCCGTGGCCGGGACCGCCGATCCGATGGCGGTGGAAGGCGCGATCCCCGCCTATGCCGTGGCCAATCTCGCCGTCGACCACATTCCCGCCGCGATCGGCCTGCCGACCGGGCGGATGCGCGGCAATGCCCATGGCTACACCGCCTTTTTCACCGAGAGCTTCGTGGACGAACTCGCCCATCAGGCCAGTCGCGAGCCGCTGTCCTTCCGCATGGCGATGCTCGGCCACGACCCGCGCCTCGCCGAGTGCCTCCAGCGCGCCGCCAGCCTCGCGCAGTGGGGCGGGGGCGGCGACAATAGCGGGCAGGGCATCGCCTGCCACGTCATCGGCGAGGGCCGCATCGCCGTGGTCGCCAGCGCCCGCCGCGACGAAAACGGCGTCCGGGTGGACAAGCTGAGCGCCGTCGCCGACATCGGCCGCATCGTGAACTTCGACATTGCCCGCCAGCAGATCGAGGGCGGTCTGGTCTTCGGCCTCGGCCTCGCACTCGGATGCAGCCCGAACTACGCGGGCGGCAGGCCGGATGGCGAGCGGCTCTCCGACCTCGCCCTGCCGACGCTGGGGGACTGTCCGGAAATCGAGGTCGATTTCATCGAAAGCACTGCCGACCCTGCCGATCCGGGGGAACTCGGCACCACCGTCGTTGCGCCTGCCGTCGCCAATGCGCTCTATTCGGCAACCGGACTTCGTTTCCGGCGTTTGCCGCTCTTTGCCGAGGATATGTAATGCCCGTCCGTGAACAGCCTTCCGCCCGAACCGGCGGGAACGGCGTCCTTCTCGTCAACCTCGGTACGCCGGACGCGCCCACGGCCCCGGCGGTGCGGCGCTATCTCGCGGAATTCCTGTCCGACCCGCGCGTGGTCGAAATCCCGGCGATCGCCTGGAAGCCGATCCTTCACGGCGTGATCCTGCGCACCCGCCCGGCCAAGTCCGCCCATGCCTACCGGCAGGTCTGGACCGACGAGGGTTCGCCGCTCGCCGCGATCACCCGCGCGCAGGCGGTGCGTTTGCAGGACCTGCTGGGTACGCGCGCAAGGGTCGATTGGGCGATGCGCTACGGTAATCCCTCGATCCCCTCGCGGCTCCAGGCGATGAAGGATGCCGGGTGCGACCGGATTCTGATCGCACCGCTCTATCCGCACTATTCGGGGGCGACGACCGCCTCGGTCATGGACAAGCTGGGCGATGCGCTGGCGACGATGCGCGCCCAGCCCGCGATCCGCACCCTGCCGCCCTACTTCGACGACCCCGCCTATATCGGCGCGCTGGAAAGCGACCTCCTGCGCCAGATCGAGGCGCTGGACTTCGTTCCCGAAGTGCTGCTGCTCTCCTATCACGGCATGCCCCAGCGCACGGCGGACCTCGGCGATCCCTATTACCGGCACTGCCTGGAAACCTCGCGCCTGCTGACCGGGCGGCTCGCGCAGCGCCGTCCGGAGCTAAGGATCGAGACCAGCTTCCAGTCGCGCTTCGGCCGGGCCAAGTGGCTGGAGCCTTCCACCGAGGATGTGCTGGCCCGTGAAGCGAAGGCCGGAACGCGGCGCATGGCGGTGGCGGCGCCGGGCTTTTCGGCGGACTGCGTGGAAACGCTTGAAGAACTCGCGATTCGCGGGGCGGAAGTCTTCGCGGAAGCGGGCGGCGAGCGCCTCGCCGTGCTCGCCTGCCTGAACGACGGCGCGGCGGGAATGGACATGCTGCAAACGCTTGTAACGCGGGAGCTTTCCGGATGGTAACAAGGATTTAACCATAACCTCCGTTGACTCCGGCAGGCGGCGACCTACCCCTGATGGTGGCTATCGTAGCGGGGGCGAACGATCATGCAGCACTCGGAAGTTGCCGATTTTTCCTATGGAACGCCGCAGGATGCCAGTGGCGGCGGAGCGGTCTCGCTGGCGATTTTCGCGGATCGGGCGCACGTGCGGGCCACGATGGGCGAGGATGCGGCGGGTGCCGGGCTGGAGGTCGCACAGGCCGGACCGCTCGGCGATCTCCTGCAAGCGAACGGCAGACCGCTGGCCGACATCGTTCTGCTCGATTGCCCGATCGTCGATGCCGAGACGATGGCCGCGCTCGCTGGGCTGGACTTGCGGGCATCGCAACGCGGCGCCCGGCTCATCGTCTCGACATCGGTGGAGGGGCTGGACGACATCTTCGCCTGCATGGACATGTCGGCGCCGCTGTTGCTGGTCGATCCGAACCGCGCCGAGCGGGTGATCGCGCTCGGGCAGGTGCTTGCGGGTTTTCCGACTGCGCGCCTGCGCGAACTTTCCGAAACAGATCGCCTGATGCTGCTGCGCCTGACCGAGCAGGTCGGCCAGATCGCGGGCCATATCGACCGGCTGGCACCGTCGGACGCGAAGCCGTACACCCCGCCACCGCCTGCCAGAGCGGCCCCCCTGGCCGCTGCCGCCACTCTGCCCGAGGCGCGGCTGATCCGCCGGATGATCCGCCAGCGCCAGTTGCGTTCGCGCTTCATCGAAGGCGATTTCTTTGCCGATCCGGCCTGGGACATGCTGCTCGACCTTGCGGCGGCGCGCGTGGAGGGCAAGCAGGTATCGGTCACGTCGCTCTGCATCGCCTCGGGCGTCCCGCCGACCACGGCACTGCGCTGGATCGGCGCGCTCGTCCAGGCCGACCTGTTCCAGCGCGTCTGCGACGAAACCGACCGCCGCCGCGCCTTCATCGAACTGACCGACGCCGCCGCAGACCGCCTTGCGCGCTATTTCGACGAGGTCGCCGCCCTGGAAGTGATCCCATTCTGAGGGAGCAGGCAGTATCGGGAAGTGGTGCCGGCTACAGGATTCGAACCCGTGGCCCCCTGATTACAAATCAGGTGCTCTACCAACTGAGCTAAGCCGGCCCTGCGCATCGAAACAAAGCGATGCGCGAAACAAGTCCGGCGCCCTTACCGCGAGGGAGGGGCGCCGGTCCAGTTGCTTTTGTGAAATATCTGCTCAGAAAATCGCGTGGGGGGCGTCTTCCTGCATCATTGCCTGCCGCACGAGTGGGATCGGCGGGCCGCCGTGGCTCAGGAACTGGTCGTGGAACGGCTTCCACGCCGCGCGGCCACCGCGCGAGGCGGTCCAGTCGTCGCGCAGCTTGCGGATCATCAGCTTGCCCAGCGTGTAGTTGAGGTAGGCCGGATCGTAAGTGCCGCGCGCGGCCTGCTGTTCTGCGGTGCCTTCGTCCTGGTAGCATTCGTCCATGAACATTCGCTTGGACTGTTCCTGCGTCATGCCGCGTGCATGGAGGCCGATCGCCGAGAGATAGCGGCAATTGCGCAGCAGGGCGTTCGAGAGCTGGCCGACATGGACACCGGCGTCACCGTTCCCAAGGCCTGCGTCCCACATCATTTCCTCGGCGTAATGCGCCCAGCCTTCGGCATAGGCATAACCGACGAAGAGGCGCCCGATCCACGAAGGCGAGCGGTTCGAGTGGAGGAATTGCAGGAAGTGCCCCGGCATCACCTCGTGGACCGAGGTGAACAGTAGGTCGTTCTTGCCGGGGATGTAGTCCTGCTGCATCTGCTGCGACCACGAGGGATCGGGCGGCGAGATGTAGTAGACCGAGGGAATGCCCTTTTCCAGCGGCCCGGCGGGATCGATATAGGCCGAGTTCTGGCGGTTGTAGGGCGGGCTTTCCTCGACCAGGGCCTGCTCGGTGCCGGGGATCGTGGCGATGTCGTGCTGGCGCACAAAATTGGTTAGTTCGGGGATCTGGAGACGCGCGGCGGCGACGGGGCCGCCTTCCGGCTTGTCCGCGCGCATCTTGTCGAAGCAGCCCTGGATGTCCTTGCCCGGTGCATATTCGGCGCAGGCGGCCTTCAGCAGGTCCTGGTTGCGCTTGAGGTCGGCGCGGCCCACGGCTTCGAGTTCGCTAAGCGGCGCATCGACCGCCTCGGTGGCGGCGAGCATGCGCGAGAAGCGGTCCGCGCCCATGGCGAAGCCCTGCGTCGGCGTGGCCTTGGCGAGCCAGTCCGAGAGGTCCTGCATGGCCTTGGCCGCGCTTTCCGAGCTGGCCTTGAACGCGGCCTGGAGCTTGGCGTCCTGCACGTCGGCGAACGCGGCGCGGGCATCGCCCCGATAGTATTCCGCGAAGCCCGAGAAGCCTGCGGTGCCGAGCTTGATGAAGCTGGCGGGCATCGCCGTCTTCAGATTGCCGCGGATCTGCGCGGCGGCGTTCGGCACGGCCTTGAAGAAGGCGATCATGGCCTTCATGCGCGTCGGCTTGTCGGCGTAGGCGCGGCTGACGTAGACGTTCGGATCGAGGCCGTTTTCGATGTAGTAGCCGGGGTTGTTGTGCGGCTTGTCGGCGTCTTCCAGCCAGAACAACTGGCCCTTGGCGACCTGCACGAGATAGTCGCGCTCGAACTTGTCCTCGGTCGTGAGGCCGGTGAAGGCCCCCGCATTGGCGATCACCTTCTTCAGGAACGCGCCGCGTGCCTTGAGGCCGACGGGACTCCAGTCGGGCAGCCTGCCGTCGAACTGGTGGGCGCCCTGATAGACCGCGAAGGCGGGGTCCTGCACCATCCACGCCTCGATCGTCTTGTCCACGAAGGCTTTCCACGGAGTGGTCGGCTTGCCCAGTGCGACGGCCAGCGGGCTGGGCTGGGGCGCGGCTTTTGCCTGCGCGGTCTGCGCACCGAGGCTGAGGGCAAGGCAGGCGATACCTGCCAGCAAGGCTTGTTTCATAAGTGGAACTGTCCCTGTCGGTCGTGTTGGAGGCGCATCGTGCGACGCCTCGATGGGGCAGGTTGTGGGCTAAGGCGCGCCGAACGTCCAGCCTTCGGTTCGGGCCAGTTCCGGCGTAAGGTCGGCGGGTTTCCACATGTCCTTGCGCGGGGCAGCGGTGCGTAGCCAGGCGGCGGTGAGCAGAGCGTCGGCGCTGTGGTCGTCGATGGTGCCGATGCCCTCGACCGGTGGTGAGCCGAGCACGGCGAGGGCGGCATTGAGTGCGGGGTAATCGGTCATCTTCGCCCGGCTGGCCGTTCGTCCGGCGGCTACTGCGGCGAGCGTCGTGTAAATCTCGGTCACCACCGAGCCGGTCTCGGGCAAGGGATCGATCGGCCAGACCGGCACCCTTCCGTCGAGCCGGTGCAGCAGCCGCATGCCGGTAAGGCTGGACTTGCCGACTTGTGCGGCACCGACGAGGTTGAAGTTGGAGTAGGGCTTGCACCCGGCGCGGGCCTGCGCCTTCTCGGTCACGCGCATGCGGCCTCGGCGGTGGTCTGCGTCGGGGAGGTGGAAGCGCGCGCCTTCGCGGCCGCCGTGCCGCCGGAAATAGGCGCTGAGTTCGGGATGGTCGACGAAGCTGGCGGCGGCGAGATGCGCGTCGGTCGCGCAGATCGTGTCGATCAGCGCCCAGAGCGAATGGGCATCGGCGGGGCTGTCCGCCCAGTCCGGGAAGAAGGCTCCGGCGTCGGCGAAAGGCAGCGAGATGCCGAGGTCGAGGCCGACCAGCGTATCCTGCGGCAGGCCGTGCAGCAGCAGGTCGAGCACTTCCGTGCGGGACCAGTGGGCATGGCTCTTGGGACGCAGCAGGTGCGGCGCCCCCTCAAGCCCGCAAAGTGCGACGGCGATCCCCTTCTGGCGCGGGCCGAGCGCGCCGGACCAGTCGATGGCCATGAAGTGCCGGAAACGGGGCATCCTTTGCGCCGCTATTCGCCGCGCCGTTCGGCCCGCTTGCGGTCCCACCATTCGATGCGCTTGCGGATGTCGCGCTCGAAGCCGCGCTCGACGGGCTCGTAGAAGGTCTCGGGCGCCATGTCGTCCGGCCAGTAGTTGTCGCCGGAAAAGCCGTCCGGCGCGTCGTGGTCGTAGGCGTAGTCCTTGCCGTAGCCGATGTCCTTCATCAGCTTGGTCGGCGCGTTGAGGATATTGGCAGGCGGCGAGAGCGAGCCGGTTTCGCGGGCGGAGCGGGCGGCGGCTTTCCAGGCGACGTAGGCGGCGTTCGATTTCGGCGCAGTGGCGACATAGAGGCAGGCCTGCGCGATCGCCAGTTCGCCTTCCGGTGAGCCCAGGAACTCGTAAGTCTGCTTGGCGGCGAGGCACTGCACGAGGGCCTGCGGATCGGCGAGGCCGATGTCCTCGCTGGCCATGCGCACGAGGCGGCGCAGCAAGAACAGCGGTTCCTCGCCCGCCGTCAGCATGCGCGCGAGATAGTAGAGCGCGGCTTGCGGGTCCGAGCCGCGCACCGCCTTGTGGAGTGCCGAAATCAGGTTGTAATGCCCGTCGCGGTCCTTGTCGTAGACCGCCACGCGGCGTTGCAGGAACTGGCCGAGTCCGGCGGGATCCAGCGGTTCGCGGATTTGCGCGGCGTAGAGCGTCTCGGCCTGGTTGAGCAGGAAGCGCCCGTCGCCGTCGGCCGAGGCGACCAGCGCGGCGCGGGCATCGGCATCGAGCGGGAGCGGGCCTTCCAGCGCCTCGGCCTTGTCCAGCAGGGTGCTCAGCGCCTCCGCGTCGAGGCGGTGCAGGATCAGTACCTGGGCCCGGCTGAGCAGGGCGGCGTTGAGCGCGAAGGAGGGGTTCTCGGTGGTCGCGCCGACGAGGGTGACGGTGCCGCGCTCGACGAAAGGCAGGAAGCCGTCCTGCTGGGCGCGGTTGAAGCGGTGGATCTCGTCCACGAAGAGCAGGGTGCGCTGCCCGGCCCGCGCGGCGAGATCTGCTTCGGCAAAGGCCTTCTTGAGGTCCGCCACGCCGGAGAACACTGCCGAGACGGCGGTGAAGCGCATGCCCACGGCATCGGCGAGCAGGCGCGCGGTGCTGG
Source organism: Novosphingobium sp. BF6 (assembly GCF_058273105.1). NCBI lineage: Bacteria > Pseudomonadati > Pseudomonadota > Alphaproteobacteria > Sphingomonadales > Sphingomonadaceae > Novosphingobium > Novosphingobium sp. BF6. The sequence goes on along the minus strand of NZ_CM177775.1, from coordinate 3,148,855 downwards.
TCTTGCCGGTGCCGGGCGGTCCCCAGAGAATCATCGAGGACAGGCGGCCCGCCGCCACCATGCGGCCGATCGGGCCTTCGGGACCGGTCAGGTGCTCCTGCCCGACCACGTCGTCCAGCGTGCGCGGGCGCAGGCGGTCGGCCAGTGGGGCATCCTCGCGCGGCTCGCCGGGCGGAGGGGCGGGGGGAAGGTCGTCGGCAAAGAGGTCGGCCATGGGGCTTATCTAGCCATTGTTGCGGGGAATTGCATCGTTTTGGCCGCGGGCCTATTCTTGCGGGCTTGAAGGGAGCCCCCTTTGAAGGAAACTTGGGCGATGATCGGAACTCTGGGGGTCAGGACCCCGCGTCACTTGTGGATCGTCGGCGTGCTGGCGCTCGTGTGGAATGCCTTCGGCTGCACCGACTTCACGATGACCGTCACGCGCAATCCCGAATGGCTGGCGCCGCTCTCTCCGGAAATGATCGACTGGCTGGACGCCTCGCCGAGCTGGGCCGTGGCGACATGGGCGCTGGGCGTCTGGGGCGGGCTGGCCGGGGCGCTGTTGCTGCTCTTGCGCTCGCGCTGGGCGGTGGCGGCTTTCACGGTCTCGCTGCTGGGGCTGGCGGTGAACCAGGTCTATCCGTTCATCTCCGAAATGCCGGGGATGCTGACCAGTCCGGCCAGCATCGGCATTACCCTGGTGATCTGGATCGTGGCGATGTCGCTGCTCTGGTACGCGGTGAGGATGCGCAACAGGGGCGTGCTGCGGTAGGAGGGCTTGCCCGCTGCACTTGCCCAAAACGCCACGTCATCCTGAACTTTGTTCAGGATCCATCTCGCCGATCTGGCCGCCGTCGATGGTCAGAAATGGATCCTGAAACAAGTTCAGGATGACGAAGAAAGAGGAGTTAGGGTGGGGCGGAAAGTGGCTCAGCCGCGCGCGCGTTGGCGGATCAGGCGCAAGTAGGTGTCGGCGACGGCCTGGTTGATGCGGTCCCAGCTGAAGTCGAGCGCGCGGGCTTCCCCGGCGAGGCCGTGGGCGGCGCGCAGTTCGGGGTTCTCGATATAGGCCTTCAGCGCTTCGGCGAACTGGTGGATCGCGCCGGGCGGGATCAGCCGCCCGGAGACGTGATCGTCGACGAGGCTCTGGCTGCCGGTGGCGGCGGCGGCGACGACGGGCAGGCGACAGGCCATCGCCTCCAGCGTGACATTGCCGAAAGTCTCGGTGACCGAGGGGTTGAACAGCATGTCCATCCCGGCCACTGCGCGGGCGAGGTCGGCGCCCTGCTGGAAGCCGACGAAGGCGGCCTGCGGCAGTCGCTCCTGGAACCATTCGCGCGCCGGTCCCTCGCCGACGACGAGCACGCGGTGGGCGACATTGCGGCGGCGCAAGTCGTCGAGCGTGTCGGAAAACACGTCGAGGCCCTTTTCCATGACCAGGCGGCCGAGGAAGCCTACCACCACTTCATGGTCCGCGATCCCCTGGGCGCGGCGCCAGGCAAGATCGCGCCGGTCGGGGTGGAAAATCTCGCGATCGACGCCGCGCGACCAGATCGACACGTCGTAGTTCATGCGCTGTTCGCGCAGGAGCTGGGCCATCGATTCGGAGGGCGCCACCAGCGCGTCGCAGCGGCGGTAGAAGCGGCGCAGGATCGCTTCCACGACCGGCTCGCCCCAAGCCATGTTGTAGTAGCGCAAGTACGTCTCGAACCGGGTGTGCACCGAGGCAAGCACTGGCAGCTTGCGGGCGCGCGCCCAGGTCACGGCCTGGTGGCCGACCGGGTCGGGCGAGGAGACGTGCACGACGTGCGGCGCGAAGGCCTTGAGATCGCGGCGCGCCTTTGCCGAGATGGCAAGCGGGATGCGATATTCGGGGCGGTTCGGGATCGGCAGCGAGTGGATGCCGATCAGGTCGCCGGTCGGCTCGAAGGCCGGGTTTTTCACGACGGGCGCGTAGACCCGCACTTGCGCGCCCTGGCGCAGGAGATAGCCGACGAGGCGGTTGAGCGCCTGGTTGGCGCCGTCACGGACATAGTTGTAGTTGCCCGAAAACAGGGCAATGCGCAGGTCGGCGGTTTCCATGGTGGGCGCCCCATAGCCTTCCCCGCCGCGATTGGCGAGTGGGCTTCACAGATGCGCGCCCGTTATTGCGGAAAACCTACGAGAGCGTTTGCCTGTTGGCGGGAAACGCTCTCGTCTTTCGATAGGAAATGAAACTCCCGGCGCGCGGGTCACGCGCCGGGATCGGGGTCAGCGGCGCCAATCGCGCCTGCGGTCGTCGCGCCAGTGGTCGCGGCCGCGATCCCAGCGGTTGCGGTCGCCGCGCCAGCCGCGGCGGTCATCGCGCCAGCCACGACGGTCGTCGCGCCAGGCATGGCGGCCATCGCGCCAGCGATCACGCCCGCCCCAGCGCTCCCGATAATAGGGCGCGTAATAGCGGTCGTAATAGCGATCGCGGTAGTAGCGGTTGGGCGCGCCGTCGTAGTAATAATAGTAGCCCGGACGGTCGCGCACAGTCACGTAGCGACGGCGATCGTAATAGTCGCGATCGTAATAGCGATCGTCGCCGCGATCGGCGATCGCCGCGCCCAAAGCCAGGCCGATCACGCCGGCGCCGATGGCGATGGCCGCGTCGTTGCCGCCGCCGCGTCGGTCGTAGTAATCGCGCGCCGTGGCCGGCGCGGAGGCCGTCAGGGCGGAGGCGGCCAGAGCCGTTGCAAGGCCCAGGGACTTCCAGTTCAGTTTCATGATATCGCACTCCTTTCCAAGCCAACCAAGTTACGGCGGAATCGGTGGGCACGTTGGACCTTCAGGATCCACGTCCGGCCGTGAACTTGGCGTGAATTTGACGTTACCTGCGACGGACCGGGCAACGGCGTCGCCGAAATGCGAGCGGTGCCGTAGCAAGGAAAGGACGCCCGGCCGGGAGGGGAGCCGGGCGTCCTTTGGTGCCGGTCGGAGAGGGGTTTATCCGACCGGTTTCGGTGGATCAGTAGCCGCGGCGGAAGTCGCCCCGGTCGTGGTCGTAGCCGCGGCGCCAATCGCCGCGATCTCCGCGCCATTCGTTCCGGCCGCCGCGCTGGTAGCGGTCGTAATCGTCGCGGCTGTGACGGCCGCCGTCGCGGTCCCAGTACCAGCCGTCGCGATATTGCCAGCCGCTGTCGTAGGCATAGCCGCTGTCGTAATAGCGGTCGCGATCCCGATAGCGATCACGGTCGTTGCTGTTCGAGGCGATGATCGCGCCGAGCGCCAGACCGACCACGCCCGCGCCGATAGCGACGGCGGCGGTATTGTCGTTGTGGCGATAATAGTCGCGGGCCATGGCCGGGGTCGCGCTGGCGAGCGCGGTGGCGGCGAGGGCAGTGGCAATAGTTGCGTTACGGAAGAAAGCCATTGTTCGAAACTCCTTGCTGGGAAGGGGCTCCGGTGAGGCCGGGGTCTCGTCCCTTTCTGGATTTCTTCTAGGCCTGCCCGGCTTAACCGGATCGGAGCGGATCGAGCAGCTTTCGTTCATGTTTGTCTTAAATTACATGAACGCAAATGCATGGGATTTTGTGGCAGGCCTCGATCCGTCTCCGATTCTGCCTCGGCTCGTCGCAAGAAAGGAAACCAAATCCGTGGGTTAGACTTCGGGGAGGGCCAGATCCTAAAAACGACAGGGATATTACAATGAAATTTGTCCACCTCGCCACGACGGCCCTCGGCCTTGCCGCAGTCGCCGCGGCGTTTCCCGCCGGTGCGCAGGAAATCGCAACTTCCACGCCCGAGCGGGACAGTCACTTCAACGGCCCCTACGTCCAGGCCTTCGGCGGTCTTTCGACGCGCGGCAACGACAACGGTGACAGCCTGCGCTTCGATACCGATGGCGACGGTCGCTACGACAACACCGTCAATACCGCCACCGGAGACAATGCCTTCAGCCCGGGCTTCTGCAACGGCCGCGCGCGCGGCGCCACCCCGGCCGACGGCTGCCGCAACGACAAGGACGGCGCGGAATACGGCGTCCGCTTCGGCTACGACAAGCGCATGGGCAACTTCGTGGTCGGCGGCCTCGTCGAAGGCGTGAAGAGCGAGGCCAGGGATGCCACCTCGGGCTTCAGCACGACCCCGGCCAGCTATGTGATCCAGCGCAAGCTCGACTACGGCCTTTCGGGTCGTGTCCGTGCGGGCTACACCCCGAACGGCGGCGCGTTGTTCTATGTGACCGGCGGCGGCGGCGTGGCCAAGATCGACCACAGCTTCCTCACCACCAACACCGTCAACTCGTTCGATCCGCAGCGGAACAACCGTCTGGCCTGGGGCTGGCAGGCCGGTGGCGGCGCCGAGATCATGGTGACCAACAAGGTCAGCTTGGGTCTCGAATATCTCTACAATCGCTACAGCGACAACAAGTACAACGTCGAGGTCGGACCGGGCACGGCGCCTGCGACCAATCCGTTCCTGATCGATTCGGGCTCGACCCGCATCAAGGGCGGCGACAAGAACTTCGACTACCACTCGCTGCGCGCGACGGTAGGCTACCGCTTCTAATCAAGTTTGGGAGAGGGCCGAAAACGGCCTAAAACGTAAAAGGGCGGCAATCGCGAGATTGCCGCCCTTTTATTGCGTTCAGTGCAAGCCGAAGCTGCCGAAGGATCAGTCCTTCTTGCGGCTCTGCTTCTTGCGCTCGTTCGGGTCGAGGAAGGCCTTGCGCAGGCGGATCGACTGCGGGGTCACTTCGACCATTTCGTCGTCGTCGATGTAGGCGATCGCCTGCTCCAGCGTCATCACGCGGGGCGGGGTGAGGCGGATGGCGTCGTCCTTGCCGGTCGAACGGAAGTTCGTCAGCTGCTTCGACTTCATCGGGTTCACTTCGAGATCGTCGGGCTTGGCGTTCTCGCCGATGATCATGCCCTCGTAGATCTTTTCCTGCGGCTTCACGAACAGGATGCCGCGATCTTCGAGGCTGTTCAGCGCGTAGCCGACGGCTTCACCGGTGCCGTTCGAGATCAGCACGCCGTTCTGGCGGCCTTCGATCGGACCCTTGTGCGCGTCATACTTCTCGAACAGGCGGTTCATGATGCCGGTGCCGCGGGTGTCCGAAAGGAACTCGCCGTGGTAGCCGATCAGGCCGCGCGAAGGAGCAGAGAAGGTGATGCGGGTCTTGCCGGCGCCCGAAGGACGCATGTCGGTAAGCTCGGCCTTGCGGCGCTGCATCTTCTCGACGACGGTGCCCGAGAATTCGTCGTCCACGTCGATAACGACGGTTTCGTACGGTTCGGTGCGGCCACCGTTTTCGTCCTTGCCGAACAGCACGCGCGGACGGCTGATGCCCAGCTCGAAGCCTTCGCGGCGCATCGTTTCGATCACGACGCCCAGCTGAAGTTCGCCGCGACCGGCCACTTCGAAGCTGTCGCGGTCGGCCGATTCGGTGACGCGGATGGCGACGTTGGTTTCCGCTTCGCGCATCAGGCGGTCGCGGATCATGCGGCTGGTCACCTTGTCGCCTTCACGGCCCGCGAGCGGCGAATCGTTGACGGCGAAGCGCATCGCCAGGGTCGGCGGATCGATCGGCTGGGCCTTGATCGGCACCGAAACCGAGGGATCGGCGATGGTGTTCGACACGGTGGCCTTTTCGAGGCCGGCCAGCGCGATGATGTCACCGGCGCGGGCTTCTTCCACGGGCACGCGGTCGAGACCGCGGAAGGACAGCACCTTCGTGGCGCGGCCGACTTCGATCACCTTGCCGTCGGCGTCGATGGCGCGGATCGGGTCGTTGACCTTGAGCTTGCCGGACTGGACGCGGCCGGTGAGGACGCGGCCCATGAAGTTGTCACGGTCGAGCAGGGTGGCGAGGAACGAGAACGGCGCGTCCTGGTCGAGATCGGGCGCGGGGACGTGCTCGACGATCTTTTCGAACAGCGGGGTCAGGTTGCCTTCGCGGGCGTCCGGATCGTAGCTGGCGTAGCCGTTGCGGCCCGACGCGTAGAGGGTCGGGAAGTCGAGCTGCTCGTCGTTGGCGTCGAGGCTGACGAAGAGGTCGAACACTTCGTCCAGCACTTCGGCGTGACGGCCGTCGGGACGGTCGATCTTGTTGACGACGACGATCGGCTTCAGGCCGAGGCCCAGCGCCTTGCCGGTGACGAACTTCGTCTGCGGCATCGCGCCTTCCGACGAGTCCACCAGCAGGACGACGCCGTCGACCATCGAGAGGATGCGTTCCACTTCGGCGCCGAAGTCGGCGTGGCCGGGGGTGTCGACGATGTTGATGCGGTAGCCGTTCCACTCGATCGAAGTCGGCTTCGCAAGGATGGTGATCCCGCGTTCCTTTTCGAGGTCGTTCGAGTCCATCGCGCGTTCTTCGATGCGCTGGTTGTCACGGAAGGTGCCGGACTGGCGGAAAAGCTGGTCGACGAGGGTGGTCTTGCCGTGGTCGACGTGCGCAATGATCGCGATATTGCGCAAGGGAAGCGGGGCTGACATGCAGTGCCTATCGGTTCGAGGAGTTGGCCAGCAGCGCTTGCTGCGCCGCAAAATTGGCGCGCCCTTAACCGATCCCGGCAATTTCGGCAAGCGCGCAAGGCGTCTTCTGCAATTGTGGCGCTTGTGTCACATCCGGAAGGAGCCTGCGCAGGATCCGCATGAGTTATTGTTTTGGCCGCCTTAATCTCTTAGTGTCGGTTCCGTAATCAGAGCGAGACGGTGACTCGAAGAAGTCATCGCCGCCGGGAGAGGATGCGCTAGGTTTTTCCCATAAGGGGCGAAGCTTCGCCATCCAACGAAAACAGATCCAGCCGTGCCTCTACGGGTGCGGCGGCGCGTTACCGGCGCACAGCCGGAGCGTGAAAAGCGGTGACGGCGCAGGGGAGGAGTCGCAGGCACCGCAAACTCAGCCAGGGACGCGCGGGTACGCCTGTGCGTCCCTTTTCCTTTTTTGACCTTTTCCTTTGACCTTCGCCCATGCCCGGTATCTTGCTTTCCGGTGTCTTCACCATGTCGCGTGCTTGCTCCTCAGCTTTCTGTCCTTATAACGCAAGGCCTTGAACACGAGGGGAAGATATGCTCGACTATATGGTGATGCCGTTCAAGCGTTACGCGGACTTCAAGGGCCGTTCGCTTCGGATCGAATATTGGGGCTTCGCACTGCTCAATTTCATCGTCTTCGCCGTGATTCTCGGCATTTCGATGGTGCTGGGCTTTTCCTTCGGCGCGTTTGCGCAAGTCGAGCAGGGCGGCGATCCTTCGGCGCTGTTCGGTGCCGGTTTCTTTGCGCTCGTCGGTCTTGCCGGTCTTTACGGCCTCGCGGTATTCATCCCAAGTATCGCCGTGGCCGTGCGCCGCTTCCACGACCGTGACATGAGCGGCTGGTGGTATCTCGGCTTCATCGTGCTTGGCGTGATCCCCTTCGTCGGCTGGATCGCGACGATTGCCTCGTTCGTGATTACCTGCCTGCCGGGCACACCCGGTCCCAACCGTTTCGGCCCGGACCCGCTCGACCCGGCAGGGGCCGACGTTTTCGCCTGATCACAGCTCTCTGAGTGCCCTCGCCGGTTTCGCCCGCAGTAGCGGCAGCGAACCGGCGAGAGCGAAGGTCAGGATCAGCACGATCCCGGCCCCGAGCACGGCGAGAATGCGGGGCCAGTCGGGCATCCATTCAAACGCGAAGAGCTTGACGATCACCGCCCAGGCCATGGCGCTGCCAGCGCCTAGCGCGACGAGGGCGAGTACCGCTGCGATCAGCCCATATTCCGCCATCTGAAGCAGCAGGAGCTGGCCCCGGCTGGCGCCCAGCACGCGCAGGATCACGTTGTCGTAAGTGCGGCTGGCCCGCGCCGCCGCGATGGCGCCCAGCAGCACCGCAAGACCCGCCAGCACCGCGACCGAGGCAGCCGCGAGAATGGCCAGCGTCATCTGGTCCAGCAGGTCGCGGGCATCGCGCAGCAGGGTGCCGGTCTCGATCACCGAACTCGACGGGAAGGCGCGGGCGAGGCGCGGCAGCAGTCCTGCCGTGGATTTTCCACGTGGAACCTCGATCGTCGCGGCGAGATTGTGCGGAGCATCGGCCAGCGCATTGGGCGAGAACACCAGCACGAAGTTGAAGCCGAGCGTGTCCCAGTCGATCCGTCGCAGCGCCGCGACCCGCGCGGTGCGCTCCACGCCGAGCAGGCCGACCGTCACATAGTCGCCGACCTTGAGGCCGACGGTTTGCGCGAACTTCTCGTCCACCGAGACCAGCGGTTCGCCGCGATGGAATTCGCCCCACCACTGGCCGGAAGTCACGGTGCTGCCCTCCGGCACGCCGACCGAGTAGGTCAGTCCGCGCTCGCCCTTGAGAGCCCAGGCGTCCTCGGGAATTTCCTTGAGGTCCGACACGCGGGTCATGCGGTCCTTCGGGCCATAGGCGAGGATGCGGCCGCGCATGTTGGGGACCATGCGCAGGGTCGAACCCGGCGCCTCCCGCGCGACGACATCGCGGAATTCCCCGGCCTTGTCCTTGGGCACGTCGAGCACGAAGAAGTCCGGCGCGCGGGCGGGCACGGTCCTGCGGATATTGGCGTCGAGGCTGGTCTGGACGGCGGCGATCAGCACGAAGGCGGAGAGGCCGAAGCCCAGCGCCGTTACCAGCGCGCCGGTCTGGGCGCCGGGGCGGTGGAGGTTGGCGAGACCCGCGCGCAGCATCGGATCGCGCGGGCGCGGCAGTCTGGCGGCGAGGCGGCGGATGCCGGTCCCGATCAGCGCCAGCAGCGCGAGCATCAGCGCGGCGCCGCCGAGGAAGCCCAGCGTCACCAGGGGCTGCGCGGCATTCAGCAGGGCAAGTGCCACCACGGCGGCAAGGCCCAGCGTGACCGGCAGCAGCCAGGCCCGACGGTTTGCCGCTAGCGGCGAGACTTGCGCGCGCATCAGCGCCATCGCCGGGAAACTCCGTGCCTTGGCGAGCGGCGGCGCGGCGAAGATCAGCGCGACCAGCAGGCCATAGTCTGCCGCCGTCAGCAGCGCCCCCGGCGAGACCGTGAAGCCGGTATCGACCGGCAGCAGTGCGCCGAGTGCACCCGCCAGCAGCGGCGTGACCAGCACGCCCGCCACGAGTCCGGCAAGGCTGCCGACGAGCGCCGCGGCGCCCACTTGCAGCAGGTAGATGCGGGAAATGTCGCGGCTGGTGGCGCCGAGCACCTTGAGCGTGGCGATCGAGGTGCGCCGCGCTTCGAGATAGGACGAAACGCCGCCGCCGATGCCGATCCCGGCGATGACCAGCGCCGCGAGGCCCACGAGCGTCAGGAACTGGCCCATGCGGCTGACGAAGCGCTCGGTGGAAGGCGATGCGGACTTGCGGGTGCGGGTCTCGAAGGCATCGTCGCCGAAGCGTTTGTCGAGGGCCTTGATGGCGCCATCCGGATCGCGCACGGGATCGGTGAACTTCACGCGGGTGGCGCTGCGATACATGGCGCCGGGCTGGGTGAGACCGGCGCGTTCGGGCAGGTCCAGCGTGGAAATCGCCGCATCGCCGAGCGCGAAACCTTCGGAGAGCTTCTCGGGATCGCTGGCGATCAGCCCGCCGATCCGCTGCTCCACCCCGCCGAGCGCGACGGTGTCGCCGGGCTTCACGCCGAGCCGGGCGGCGGTGCCCTCGGAGAGCCAGACCGTGCCTGGGGGCGGCGCGCCGACTTTGCGGCCATCCTTGAGTTCGAGCCTGCCGTAGAGCGGCCAGTTCGCGTCCACCGCCTTCAGCGCCACCGGGGCGGTGAGGTCGCCCTTGCGCGCGATGGCCTGCAGGCGCAGGCCGGGCGATACTTTGCCGTAGCGGGCGAGGGCGCTCAGTTCCTCCTGCGAGAGGCTGCGCTGCCAGGTCCGGAGTTCGATGTCGCCGCCCAGCACTTCCCGCCCGCGCGTCGTCAGTTCGCGCTCGATCGAGCCGGTCAGCGTACCGATTGCAGCCAGCGCGCCGACGCCGAGGAACAGGCAGACCAGCAGCAGGCGCAGGCCCCGGAACCGCGCGGAAAGATCGCGCCGGGCGAGTTTCCAGGCAGTGGCCCAGGGGAGCGAGGAGATGTCGCGGGGGTCAGGCAAGTCGGTCGCTCGCGATCCGCCCATCGCCGAGGGTCACGACGCGCTCGCAGTGATGGGCGAGGCTTTCGTCGTGGGTGATGATGAGCAGAGTCGCGCCCGCTTCGGCGCGGCGGGCGAAGAGCAGGTCGACGATCGCGGCGCCGGTGGCGGCGTCGAGGTTGCCGGTCGGCTCATCGGCGAAGACCAGCGAAGGGCGCGGGGCCAGTGCGCGGGCGATCGCCACGCGCTGCTGCTCGCCGCCGGAAAGCTGGGCCGGATAATGCGAGAGCCGGTGGCCGAGGCCGACGGCGAGGAGTTCCGCCTCCGCGCGCTCGCGGGCATTATCCAATCCGGCGAGTTCCAGCGGGGTCGCGACGTTTTCGAGCGCGGTCATCGTCGGTAGCAGGTGGAAGGCCTGGAGCACCACGCCGATCCGGCCCCGCCGCGCGCGGGCGAGGGCGTCCTCGTCCATCGCCGCGAAGTCCTGTCCGGCGACGCTGAGGGCGCCGGAACTCGCGCGTTCCAGCCCGGAAAGCACGGACATCAGCGAGGACTTGCCCGAGCCGGAAGGGCCGAGCAGTGCCAGCGTCTGCCCTTGCGGCACGAAGAGGTCGATGCCCTTGAGAATCTCGACTGCGCTTTCGCCGCTGCCGAGGGTAAGGCGCAGGTCCTGCGCAAGAATTGACGGGGCGGGGGGCTGGGAAGGATCGCTCACTTGCCCCATATGGGTGGTCAAAGTCCCGTAGTTCAAGGAGAAAGCCTTGCGCGCCCATGCGAAAGTCCTGCTGGCCCCTGCGCTGCTGATGCCGTTCCTGCTCGGTGCCTGCGATCAGGCCGCCTCTCCCGCGCCCGAGCAGACGCAGAGCGCCGTCGATGCTCCGCCCGCGATTCCGGTCATGGGACCGGAGCGACGGATTCTCGCCTTCGGGGATTCGCTGCTGGCGGGCTATGGTCTCGACGACGGCGAAAGCTATCCGGACCGGCTCGAACAGGCCCTGCGCGCGCGCGGCGTGAACGCGAAGATCGCCAATGCCGGGGTGTCGGGCGACACGACGGCGGCGGGGCTGGAGCGGCTTGATTTCACGCTGAACAGCCAGTCGCCAAAGCCGGAACTCGCCATCATCAGCCTTGGCGGCAATGATATGTTACGCTCGCTGCCCCCGGCCGAGACGCGCCGCAATCTGGAAGCGATCCTCAAGCGGCTGAAGGGCGACAATATCCGCGTCGTCCTGCTGGGCATGATGGCTGCGCCCAACCTCGGCAAGGATTACGCGGCAAAGTTCAACCCGATCTATCCGCAGCTTGCGCAGGACTATGGCGCGACTCTGGTGCCGTTCTTCCTCCAGCCGGTAATCGACAAGCCGGATCTGATGCAGAAGGACCACGTCCATCCGACCGCGCTGGGCATCGATGCGATCGTGACCGCCACGGTGGACGATGTGGTGGAGGCTTTACCGAAGCAGGAGGGGACCGCTAGCCCAGCCGCCGCACCGCCCCCGAACTGACCTCCCAGACGGCGGCTTCGCCGGCGATCGGGTCGAACGGGGCGAGTTCGGTGCCGGTCAGCCAGACTTGCGCGGAGCCTGCGCGCAGGCGGTCGAACAGGGCTTCCCGCCGTAAGGGATCGAGGTGGGCGGCCACTTCGTCGAGCAGCAGCAGGCGCGGGCGTTGCTCCGTTCCGGTTTCCAGCAGCTGCGAATGGGCGAGGGTGATCGCGATCAGCATCGCCTTCTGCTCGCCGGTCGAGCATTCGGCGGCGGGCTGGCCTTTGCCTGCCATCGTCACGAGAATCTCGTCGCGGTGCGGCCCGGTCAGGGTGCGCTGGGCGGCGCGTTCGCGGGCGCGGCCGCTGCGCAGGGCCTGGGCGAGCGCCTCGGCCGCGATCGGCCCGCCCGGCTGATAGGCGAGCGAGGGCCGCGCGAAAGGCGATTCCGGCAGGGCCGCCAGGGCTTCCTCCAGCCGCTCGACCAGTTCCGCGCGGGCTGCGGCGACCAGCGATCCGGCCTCGGCAAGCTGCATCTCGATCGCGTCGAGCCAGCGCGGATCGGGCGGCAGATCGTCGGACAGCAGGCGATTGCGTTCGCGCAGGGCGCTTTCGAGGCGGGTGGCGTTGCCCGCGTGGTCGGGGCGGACGGCCAGTACCAGCCGGTCGAGGAAGCGCCGCCGCGCGCCGGCGCCTTCGACGAAGAGGCGGTCCATGGCCGGGGTCAGCCAGCCGATCGACATCCATTCGGCCAGCCGCACCGCCGGAGCCTCGGCTCCGTTGATCTGGACGAGGCGCCGTCCGGGGCGTTCGGCGAGGACGCCGGTGCCCAGTTGCACGGGTTCCTCGTCCGCGACCCTAAGCGCGGCGCTGACCGCGAAGCCGCCGTCGAAGTCCTGTCCCGGCATGTCGGCAAGGCCCGCGCGGCGCAGGCCCCGGCCCGGCGAAAGCAGCGAGATGGCTTCCAGCACATTGGTCTTGCCCGCGCCGTTCTCGCCCACCAGCAGGTTGAACTGCGCCGTGCCTTCCACCGCGGTCTCGCGGTGGTTGCGGAAACGGGACAGGAGAATGCGGTCGAGCATGGTTTGCGCGGGCCTACCGGGGCGGGCCGGTCCTGCCAAGCTGCGCGCGCTCTTTATTCCGGGGTTGCAACTGCCTTGCGCGCTTTCGCGAAGGGCGAGAAGTCGACGTTGCTGTCGAATACGTCGACGCCCTCGCGCTTCTTGAGCCAGCCGACGACCACGTAAGTCACCGGGGTCAGCACGACTTCCCAGCCGGTCTTGATCAGCCACTGGGTCAGCGCCAGCAGCGCGATCGAATGCGGGGTGAATCCGGCCACGCCGAGGAATGCGAGAGGGTAGAACAGCGCGCTGTCCACGCCTTCGCCGAACACCGTCGATCCGATGGTGCGGGTCCACAAGTGCTTGCCCTGGGTCCAGACCTTCATCCGCGCCAGCACGAAGGAATTGACGAACTCGCCCGCCCAGAACGCGCAGACCGAGGCGAAGACGATGCGCGGGGTCTGGCCGAAGATCGCATAATACGCGGCCTGGTTCGGCGCCGTCACCTGCTGACCGGCGACGGTGTAAGTCGCCGAGGCGAGCGCCCATTCCGGGTTCGCAGGGATAGCCACGACGACCACGCTCATCAGCACCATGAACAGCAGCGCGAAGAAGCCCACCCAGATGCAGCGGCGGGCATTGGCATAGCCGTAGACTTCGGTCAGCACGTCGCCGATGATGTAGGAGACCGGGAAGAACAGCACGCCCGCGCCGAACGTCACCGGCCCGACGAAGGGGAACGAGACTTCCGCCTGCTTGGCCGCACCGATCAGGTTGGAGAGCAGCAGGATGACCACGAAGGCGACCAGCATATAGTCGAAATAGCGGAAATGGCGCCGGGCGCCGGCCATGCCGTCGATACGGGAAAGAGGTGCTTCGCTCATCGCGGCCATGGGTAACCCGCCGGGAACTTTCGGGAAAGCACAAGTTGACGGCCGTTCAAGTTCATTGGGGATCGATCGGATGCACGGTTTGCGTGCGCGACGAACCGCGCTATGGGGAGCGCGACGCGCGCCCGTAGCTCAGCTGGATAGAGCACGAGCCTTCTAAGCTTGGGGTCACAGGTTCGAACCCTGTCGGGCGCGCCAATTCCAGAGGAATGTCCGCCCTGAGTCCAACGGGCGGTCCGAACTTTGTTCGGACGGGCGCGCCAACTCTTCTCTTCCCGCGTAACGGCGGAACTGGCAGTATCCTGCGACCGGAGCAGGAGAGCCTTTATGAAGATACTGATCGTCCTGACATCGCACGATGCCCTCGGTGATACCGGCCAGAAGACGGGCTTCTGGTTGGAGGAATTCGCGGCACCTTATTACACCTTCAAGGACGCCGGAGCCGAGATCGAGGTCGCATCGCCGGCAGGCGGTCAGCCGCCGCTCGATCCCAAGAGCGATCTCCCCGAGTTTCAGACCGACCTGACCCGCCGGTTCGGCACCGATGCCGATGCCCAGGCCGTGCTGGCGAATACGGTGAAGCTGGACAAGGTCCGTGCGGACGACTTCGATGCGGTCTTCTACCCCGGCGGGCACGGCCCCTTGTGGGACCTTGCCGAATCCGAGGTATCGATCGCCCTTATCGAGGCGTTCGAGCGGGCAGGGAAGATCACCGGTTTCGTATGTCACGCGCCCGGCGTGCTTCGCCATGTCAAATCCGCGGACGGCAGGCCGCTGGTGGCCGGTCGGCGGGTCACGGGGTTCACCAACGGCGAGGAAGAGGGCGTCGGGCTGACGGACGTGGTGCCGTTCCTGGTCGAGGACGAGTTCAAGGCATTGGGCGGCCTTTATGAGAAGGGCGCCGACTGGGCGCCGTTCGTCGTCGAGGATGGACGCCTGATTACCGGCCAGAACCCGGCCAGCAGCGAAGGCGTTGCCAGGGCCATGCTGGCGGCGGGGCGGCCGGAGGGATAAAATCATCGGGCGGTGCTCCGCGCCACGCTTCAAGTTTTTGTGCGCCGACAGCCTGATGCAGGGGCTTTTGCTTCGGGCCGCTATTTCCTAGACAGGCCGCATGAACCGTCTGCTCGCCCGCCTCAACCTCGATCCCTACCTTCTCCTGCTGCTTGCGACCGTCGGTCTTGCCTCGATTCTGCCGGCGCGCGGGATCTGGGCGGGAATTGCAGGCGGGGTTGCCGATGCGGCCATCGCGCTGCTGTTCTTCCTCCACGGCGCCAAGCTCTCGCGCGAGGCGATCCTCGACGGGGCGCGGGCCTGGAAGCTGCATTTGACGGTGGCCTGCCTGACTTTCGTGGTCTTCCCCGCGCTCGGACTCGGCGTAATGGCAATTCCGGGGCTGGAGCCTTCGCTGGCGATCGGCGTACTGTTCCTGACCCTGCTGCCCTCGACCGTGCAGTCCTCCATCGCCTTTACCGCGATCGCGCGGGGCAACGTGGCGGCGGCGGTGTGCAGTGCCTCGTTTTCCAACCTCGCCGGTATCTTCATTACTCCGGTGCTGACGGCGCTGTTCATCACCGGCAAGGCGCAGGGCTTCTCGACCGATCCGATCATCTCGATCTCGGTGCAACTGCTGTTGCCTTTCGTCGCCGGACACCTGCTGCGACCATGGATCGGCGGTTTCGTGCAGCGGCACAAGAAAGTGCTGGGCTATACCGACCGCGGTTCGATCCTGCTGGTGGTCTACACCGCTTTCGGCGCCGCCGTGCTGGAAGGGTTGTGGCAGAAGGTAACTCTCGGTGAGCTGGGGCTGATTGCGGCGCTTTCGCTGGCGGTGCTGGCCGCGATTATGGTGATCGGCAACGTGATGGGCCGCATGCTGGGGTTCAGCCATGAGGACCGCATCGTCATCCTGTTCTGCGGCTCGAAGAAGAGCCTGGCGACCGGGGTGCCGCTGGCGGGGGTGCTGTTCCCGGCGGCGCAAGTCGGCGCAATCATCCTTCCGCTGATGTTCTTCCACCAGATCCAGCTCATGGTCTGTGCGGTGCTTGCCCGCAGGCTGGCCGCGCAGGGTGAGAAGCAGGAAGCGCTCGGGGCGAAGGCGATGGCCTGATCGTGTGGACTCCGTGGTTAAAGGTTGATCAACCGATTTGCGTCATGATCGGAACATGAACCGCCCCTTCCTTCCGCGCCGATCCAGACGGCATCCGGTTTCGCTGGCGGCGCAGTGCCGCACCGCCAATGGGCTGCGCGATCAGGGCGAGATATCGGACATCACCGCCGAAGGTTGTTGCGTGCGGACCACCGGCCTGCTGCTGCGCGTCGGCATGCGCGTGGTGATTCGCCCGCAAGCGCTCGAAGGGCTGACCGGCATCGTCCGCTGGGTCAGCGCGGATTGCGCCGGAATCGAGTTCGACCATCCGCTCTATGGGCCGGTGGTGGACCATCTCGTGCGGCTCCACGCGACTTTCACGCCGCAGCCGACCCCGCAGTGGCGTGCCGCCGGTTAGGGTGGCCGCTGTTCGCCGGGGCGGTATTTCCCGCCCCGGCGGCCAATCTCCTCGCGCCTGAGCCGAGGCCACGTATCTTCCCCGCAAAGTGCGACGGGCAAAGTCCGGCGCTTCGCCATCGGGGAGAGAGCTATGGCACATGCAACCCGCCGGGCAGCGGACCAAACCGATCAGCGGCCGAATCATCCGCTCGCCATCCGCATGGGGGTGATCGCCGGGGTTTCGCACAATCTCGTGATCGGCACCGTGATGGGCTCCTTCGGGATATTGCTGGCCTCGGTAGAGCAGCGCCTCGGCGTCAGCGCCGAGGCGGCGGCGGCGGGGATTCCGCTGGTGCTGGTCGGCTCGTCGATCCTGGCGCCGTTCGTCGGCGTGCTGATCGCGAAAGTCTCGCTGCGCCTGCTGATGCTGGCGGGCGCGCTGTTGATGGTCGGCGGCTATTTCCTGCTCGCCTTTACCCAGAGCTATGCGCTCTATCTGGTCGCCTATGGTCTGTTCTTCGGTCCCGCGCTCAGCCTTGCAGGATCGGTGGGACCGGCGACGCTGGTGACGCGCTGGTTCAACGGCAATCGCGGACTGGCGCTGGGGGTGGTGCACTTGCCCGTGGTGATCGCGATAATGCCCTGGCTGCTGCACGAGGCGCTGGGCGGCGTGGCGCCGACCACACTCTATCTGGCGATCGGCCTTGTCGCGGCGGCAGTGATGATCCCGCTCGGCCTGATGACGATCGACCATCCGCCCGGCCGGGAGACGGTTGCCCCGGTCGCGCGAGACCGGCGCACCTCGGACGGCTCGCTCAGCGTGGGTCAGCTGCTCGCCCGGCCGCGCTTCTGGGCGCTGTGCCTCGCGGCGGTAGCGAGCATGGCCGGGTCGGTGATGTTGGGGTCGTTGCTCGTGCCGATGGGCGAGTCCTGGGGATTCACGCGCGCCGAATCGGCGCAGCTTCAGTCGTTCATGTCGCTTGCCGGGATCGTCGGCTCAGTGCTCTTCGGCTGGATTGCCGACAGGATCGGTGGTGGCCGCTCGCTGGCGCTGATCGGGTTCGACTGCGCCTTGCTCTGGGCAGTGCTGCTGCTCCACCCGCCTTTCGCCGTGACCGCCTTGGTCGTCGCCCTGATCGGCATGCACGGCGTCGGCGCGATCCCGACGCTGGGGCGGGGGCTGTCGGACGCGTTCGGGCAGGCCAGCTATAGCCGGGGTTTCGGGCTCAATACCTTGATCGGCCTGCCGTTCATCGCCTCGGCCGTGATCGGATCGGCCAAGGCCTTCTCGCTGACAGGTAGCTACGATCCCGCGATCAAGGCGATGGTCGTGTTCTTCGTGCTGGCCGTGGTTTTCGGACTCTACGGTGCGACCGGCCCCAAGGCGGAAGGGCCGCGCAATGTACGGGAGCCGGAAACGGCACCGGTCTGACCCCCGGCCGAGGCCGATCGCGGATCAGCCGCGCTCGGCACTCGACCTGAGCTGCCCGCGCACCGGATAGCCATGGCCCTCCGGGATCATCAGCCATTCCTCGCCGTCCACCGTCTCGATCCGGGCGTGAATGCGTTCGACCGGATGCCGGGCGATATCGGCAAGCGCCTCTTCATGGCTGGCGAAGCGGGCCAGCCGTTCCAGGTTGCGGCGGGTGGGGAAGATTACCGAAATCTCCCCGCGCGTCGCCATGTCGAGCGCCTGTGCTGCGCTCATCCAGAACAGACGTGTGTTTTCCGTGGCGTCCACTGTCACGTCGACCGCACCGGTGCCGAGGTCGGTCACGAAGAACCGGGTGTCGAAGCCCTTGTCCCAAGGGGGGCACCAGTGAGCATAGAGCGTGAGGCGTTCGGGGGCGAGGGTCCAGCCGAACCGCTCCAGCACCGGGGCGAGGGCGCCGCGTTCGAGCAGCAGCAGGCGGCCCTCGGCGGCCTCGGCGGTGCTGACCGGCTGGCGGGTGGCGACCATCAACCCAGTCTCTTCCAGCGTCTCGCGAATGGCGGCGATGCGGGCGGCGGCCGGTTCGAGCGGCTCTTCCGGCAGGAGTGCGGCGGCGAGGTCGCGGTCGGCCGGATCGACGCGCCCGCCTGGGAAGACTGCCGCACCGCCCGCGAAGCGCATTTCGCGGGCGCGCTGGACCATCAACAGCTCCGGAGGCCCGCCATCGGCCGCATTGCGGAAGATCACGAGGGTTGCTGCCGGCACTACCTTGGGGCCGTCCATCGGCATCGGTTCGTTGCTGGGGGCGTAGAGGGTCATGACCGCGAGTTTGCGCGGCAGGACGGGAGAGGCAAGGGGAATTGTGTCAATGGACAGTCGTATTGCGAAGTATCGTGACTGTCGGGATACTTTACAATCGTCCCGCTGCTGTGGGCCGGACCAATCCCTGAAAGAACGTAATTCCGCAGGAAACCGGGAAATGGCACGGCTCGTGCTTATGGGATAACGTACCCCGAGAGAAGTCTCGACCGAGACGGGGCCGAATGTCTCCCGGCCCCGTCTCTCCCGAGCCGCCCGGCACCTTTACCTTCCATACGAAAAGGCGCCCGAGGTTCCCCACGAGCGCCTTTTGGCATTCCGTTCGATCAGGCTGCTCAGCCCTAAGGATTTAACCCTGGGTGGCGAGGCCGGTATCGATGAAGAGCTGGTGCAGTTCACCGGCTTCGTACATTTCCATCATGATGTCGCTGCCGCCGACGAATTCGCCCTTCACGTAGAGCTGCGGGATCGTCGGCCAGTCCGAATAGGCCTTGATGCCCTGGCGGATGTCCATGTCCTGAAGCACGTCGACGCTCTCGTAAGGGGCGCCGAGCTGTTCGAGGATGGCGATGGCGCGGCTGGAGAAGCCGCACTGCGGGAACAGCGGGGTGCCCTTCATGAAGAGGACGATGTCGTTGTTCTTTACAATCTCGTCTATACGGGCGTTGGCGTCGGACATTTCAGTTAAACCTTTGGCTGTACCGACATCAGTTGGGGACGGCGGTGGTGAGTTGCAAGGCGTGGAGCACGCCGCCCATGCGGCCGCCCAGCGCTTCGTAGACCATCTTGTGCTGGGCGACGCGGGGCTTGCCCGCGAAGGCGGCGCTGGTGACGCGCGCGGCATAGTGGTCGCCGTCTCCGGCAAGGTCGGTGATCTCGACCACGGCGTCGGGCAGGGCGGCGCGGATCATCTCTTCGATTTCGCTGGCTGGCATGGCCATGGGAAAAGTTCCTTGAATTCAGCCGAGGAAAGCGCGGCGGGCTTCGACCTGCTTGGCTTCCAGGGCGGCGCGGATCTCTGGTTCGGAGGCATCGACACCGGCGGCGATGAGGTCGCCCAGCAGCTTGCGGATCACGTCCTCGTCACCGGCTTCCTCGAAGTCGGCCTGGACGACGGCCTTGGCATAGGCTTCGGTTTCGGCGTGAGAGAGTCCCATGCGCTCGGCAGCCCATTCGCCCAGCAGGCGGTTGCGGCGCGCCTGGATGCGGAACTGGGTGTCGGCGTCATGCACGAACTTCGCTTCTTCGGCGCGCTCGCGATCCTGGAAACTCGTCATCGGATACCCTCGGAATAGGACTTCACCCTGCCGATAGGGGGCGAAGCGGGCGGGGGCAATGCCGTTTTGTGCACCCGTCCCGGATCCTGTCCGGGACGGGTGGCGATTTCAGATGGTCGCGGGCGTCTTCGCCAGGAAGGGCAGAGCGTCGCGCGCCTTGGCTTCATGGGTCGAGATCGCATCGTCCTGCGCCATGGTCAGGCCCACTTCGTCGAGACCGCCGAGCAGGCAGTGCTTGCGGAAGGGATCGATCTCGAAGCTGTAGCGGTCCTGGAAACGGGTGGTGACGGTTTGGGTCTCCAGATCGATCTCAATCGGATCGGTCTGGGCCACTTCCATCAGTCGGTCGATCGCTTCCTGCGGCAGGGCCACGGTAAGGATGCCGTTCTTGAAGGCATTGCCCGAGAAGATGTCCGAGAAGCTCGGCGCGATCACGCTGGTCACGCCCATGTCGAGCAGCGCCCAGGCGGCATGTTCGCGGCTGGAGCCGCAGCCGAAGTTGTCGCCCGCGATCAGGATCGGTGCGCCGGAGAACTCGGGGTTCTCGAAGACGTTGCCCTCTTCCTTCTTCACCGCCTCGAACGCGCCCTTGCCCAGACCTTCACGGGTGATGGTCTTGAGCCAGTGCGCCGGGATGATGACGTCGGTATCGACGTTCTTGCGGCCGAACGGGATGGCCCGTCCGGCAACGTGGGAGATCGCCTTCATCAGTCGGTCTCGGGGGCCTGTTCGGGGTGCAGCGGCTTTTCGTTCTGGCGGGCCTTGCGGCGCTTCACGAAGAGCAGGGCAGCGGCGATCGCGGCGGAACCGATGGCGGCACCGGCAGCGAGAGCGGCCTTTCCGGCCAGGTTGTTTTCCGAATCGTTCGACATGTCTTGCTTATCCTACCAGTTCGCGGACATCGGTGAGCCTGCCGGTCACCGCGGCGGCGGCGGCCATGGCGGGGCTCATCAGGTGGGTGCGGCTGCCGGGGCCCTGGCGCCCGGTGAAGTTGCGGTTGCTGGTCGAGGCGCAGCGCTCGCCCGCCGGAACCTTGTCGGGGTTCATCGCGAGGCAGGCCGAGCAGCCCGGCTCGCGCCATTCGAGGCCCGCTTCGATGATGATCCTGTCGAGACCCTCGGCCTCGGCCTGCGCCTTCACCAGGCCGGAGCCGGGGACGACGATCGCCCACTTGACGTTGTCGGCCTTGTGGCGACCCTTGAGCACGGCGGCGGCGGCGCGGATATCCTCGATGCGGCTGTTGGTGCACGAGCCGATGAAGACGTTCTGCACTTCCACTTCGGTCAGCTTCGTGCCGGGCGTCAGGCCCATGTAGTCGAGGCTGACCTTGACGGCGTCTCGCTTGGAGGCGTCGGCGAAGTCTTCCGGTGCGGGAACGACGCCGCCGATCGCCGAGGTGTCCTCGGGGCTGGTGCCCCAGGTGACGGTCGGCTGGATATCCTCGGCGCGGATCGCGACGGTCTTGTCGAACGTCGCGCCCTCGTCGGTGGCGAGGCTCTTCCACCAGGCGACGGCCTTGTCCCAGTCCTCGCCCTGCGGCGCATAGGGACGGCCTTCGACATAGGCGAAAGTCGTCTCGTCAGGGGCGATCAGGCCGGCGCGGGCACCGCCCTCGATCGCCATGTTGCAGACGGTCAGACGGCCCTCGACGGACATTTCCTCGAAGACATTGCCGCGGAACTCGATGACATAGCCGGTGCCGCCTGCGGTGCCGATCACGCCGATGATGTGGAGCACCACGTCCTTGGGGGTGATCCCGGCGCCGAGCTTGCCGTCGACGCGGACCTCGAAGCTCTTCGACTGCTTGAGCAGCAGGGTCTGGGTGGCGAGCACATGCTCGACCTCGCTGGTGCCGATGCCGAAGGCCAGTGCGCCGATGCCGCCATGGCAGGCGGTGTGGCTGTCGCCGCAGACGATCGTGGCGCCGGGCAGCGAGAAGCCCTGCTCGGGGCCGACGACGTGGACGATGCCCTGCTCGGCATCGGTGGCGTCGATGTAGCGGATGCCGAATTCGGGTGCGTTCCGCTTCAGCGCGGCCAGCTGCTGGGCGCTTTCGGGATCGGCGATGGGCAGCACGTGCCCTGCGGCATCCTTGCGCGCCGTGGTCGGCAGGTTGTGGTCGGGAACCGCGAGGGTAAGATCGGGACGGCGCACCGGACGACCGGCCACGCGTAGGCTTTCGAAGGCCTGCGGGCTCGTCACTTCGTGCACGAGGTGACGGTCGATATAGATGAGGCTGGTTCCGTCGTCGCGCGTGTCGACGACGTGGGCGTCCCAGATCTTCTGGTACAGGGTGCGCGGTTTCGTGGTCATGGTGAAAGCGCGATTAGGCGCGCCGGACCCGCAATTCAAGGGGAACCGGCACGCCTTTTCGCGCAACTTTATTCGCTATGCGGTCAACTGTGGCTTCATCGGCGAGCGAGCCGGATCAGCGGCGATGGTTGTTCCGATCGTTGCGCTCGGCCTTCAATGCGGCGTGAACGCGGTCGATACGGACCTGGAGGGTCTGGACCTCGCGGGCGGTCAGGCCGCCGCGGGCGTAAGTGGCGTGGAGGCGCTGGATCTGGCCGACTTCGCCGCGCAGGCGTCCGGCTTCGCGCTGGCTGATCGTGCGGCGGGCAGCGGCGCGGTCGATCTGGCCGCGCAGGGCACCGATGTCGGCACGGATGCGCGCTTCGCGATTCGGGGTGATGCGGGCGGCTTCGCGGTGCGGCGCGGCAGCTTCGGCGATGCCGGGTGCGACGGCCGAGAAGCCGAGCGCGGCAACCAGGGCGGGAGCGATGAAACGGGCGATCTTGCGCATGGGACTTTTCCTTCTCTTTACCGGCGTTTGTTCCGTGCATTCAGATTTAAGCCGGCAAACATGAACGAGAGAAGACTCGGAGGTCACAGTCCTGTCGGCATTTGTAACTAAGTGTCGCGGAGTTGGCGATGTAGAGCGCGAATGCGACCCGACGGGAGAGGGCGCCTGAAAGATAAGAGGAATGCAGGGCAGCCGTGCACCACCCCCGCGTCGTCGCGGCTGCATCTGCATTCCCGATCTTTCCTCCCCCTGATATACCGGCGCCTGACATTCCGGCCGCGAAGGTCTAGAAGGTGGCCATGTCATTCCTGTCTGCCGCCCTGATCGTGCTCGCTTCCGCCGCCGCGATGGAATTCGTCGCCTGGGCGAGCCACAAGTACGTCATGCATGGCTTCGGCTGGGCATGGCACCGCGACCATCACGAGCCGCATGACAACCTTCTCGAAAAGAACGATCTCTACGCCCTGATCGGCGCGGCCATCAGCATATCGATGTTCGCGGTTGGTTCGCCGCTGGTCATGGGTGTTCAGGCCTGGGAGCCGGGGACCTGGATCGGGCTGGGCGTGCTGCTCTATGGTGTGATCTACACGCTGATCCACGACGGCCTCGTGCACCAGCGCTATTTCCGATGGGTGCCCAAACGCGGCTATGCCAAGCGACTCGTGCAGGCGCACAAGCTCCATCATGCGACGATCGGCAAGGAGGGCGGGGTGAGCTTCGGCTTCGTCGTCGCGCGCGATCCCGCGGTGCTCAAGCAGGAACTGCGCCGTCAGCGCGAACAGGGTATCGCCGTGCTGCGCGAGGCCGTGGAGGAGCGCTGAGCGCGCGTTACTCCGCCCGCGTCCAGATCCACGGGCCGATCACTGCCAGCACCCCGGCCGGGATCAACACCCAGGGCCAGCCGACCGTGAACCACGTAAACGGAATCGAAGCCGTCATCGCCAGAATCGCGGAGACCTTGCCCTTGCGGCTGATCGCCCGCCGGTCGCGCCAGTCGCGCAAGTGGCGTCCGTGGGTGGGGTGGTTGTAGAGCCGCTCGGCCCATTCGGGATGGCTCTTGCCGAAGCACCAGGCGGCCAGCAGGTAGAACACCACGGTCGGCATGACCGGCAGGAAGATGCCGATCGTGCCCAGCGCGACGAAGAACAGCCCCGCCGCCAGCCAGAGAGGGCGGCTGGCCTTCTTCATGCGGCTCCGGCGCTTCCCGCATCTTGCGCATAACGCGCCGCCGTCTCGCGGATCAGCGCGATCATGTTCGGCACGCCCTGCGTCCGGTTGGACGAGAGCTGGTTCTTGAGGTCGAAAGGCGCCAGTTCGGCGGCAATGTCGGTCTGCGCCACTTCGGCGGCGGGCTTGTCCTGCACGGCGGAGATCACCAGCGAGACGATGCCCTTGGTGATCGCCGCGTTGCTGTCCGCCAGGAAGTGCAGCGTGCCGTCCTCGCGCGCCATCGGATAGACCCATACGCTGGCCGAGCAGCCGCGCACTTTGGTCGCGTCCGTCTTCAGCGCGTCGGGCATGGGATCGAGTTCGGCACCGAGGCCGATCAAGAGGCGATAGCGTTCATCGCCTTCGGAAAACTCGTATTCTTCGCGGATGTCGTCGAGGCTGCGCATGACCTGCCATTTAAGCGCGGCGCGGGGGAGGGCAAGGGGAAGTTGCCTCCGGCTCTCGATCCTGTCAGGGATTTGCCCATGAGTGCACATCCCTTTTTCTCCATGCACGAACACGGCTTCGTGCGCGTCGCCACCTCCACGCCCAAGGTCCGCACCGCCGATGTCGCCTTCAATCGCGACGCCGTGCTGGCAGAGGCGCAGCGCGCGCATGAGGCGCATGTCGACCTGCTGGTCTTCCCCGAACTGTGCCTCTCCTCCTACGCCATCGACGATCTGCACTTGCAGGCGGCGATGATCGAGGCGGTGGAAGCGGCCGTGGCGGAGATCGTCCAGGCCAGTGCCGATCTCTCGCCCGTGCTGCTGGTCGGCGCGGCGCTGCCGCACAAGGGACGGCTCTATAACTGCGCGCTCGCTATCGCCCATGGGCGGCTGCTGGGGGTGGTGCCCAAGTCCTACCTGCCCAACTACCGCGAATTCTACGAAAAGCGCTGGTTCGCCAGCGGCAAGACGCTGAAGGGCCAGACCATCCGCGTGAACGGGCAGGAGGTGCCCTTCGGCGTCGATCTGGTCTTCGCCTCCGAAGTGCTGCCGAATTTCCGCTTCTTCATCGAGATCTGCGAGGACATCTGGGCCGCCACCCCGCCCAGCTCGCACGGCGCGCTCGCCGGGGCGACGATCCTGTGCAACCTCTCCGCCTCCAACATCGTCATCGGCAAGTCGGACGAGCGGCACTTGCTCTGCCGCTCGCAATCCGCCCGTGCCACGGCGGCCTACATCTACTCGGCGGCGGGGCACGGCGAGAGCACGACCGACCTTGCCTGGGACGGGCAGGGCATCGTCTACGAACTGGGCGACCTGCTGGCCGAGAGCGAGCGCTTCTCACTGGAGGCGGAACTCTGCATCGCCGACATCGACGTGGACCGCATCGTGATGGACCGGATGCGCGTGCCCACCTTCAACGACGCGGCCGAAGTGGCGGGCAATCCCGACGAGACGTTCCGCACCGTGCGCTTCCGCCATGCCCCGGCAGGCGGGGATATCGGCCTGATTCGCCCGGTCTCGCGCTTCCCCTTCGTGCCCTCGCGCGCCGACAAGCTGGATGCCGACTGCTACGAGGCGTTCAACATCCAGGTCGACGGCCTGATGCGCCGCATCGAGGCCACGGCCGCCAAGTCGATGGTGATCGGCATCTCGGGCGGGCTCGATTCGACCCACGCCCTGATCGTCGCCGCGCGCGCCTGCGACCGGCTTGGCCTGCCGCGCACGTTCATCCGCGGCTATACGATGCCCGGCTTCGCCACCAGCGACGGTACCAAGTCCAACGCCTGGAAGCTGATGAACGCCGTCGGTATCACCGCCGAAGAGATCGATATCCGCCCCACGGCGACGACGATGCTCCAGAACATCGGCCATGCCTTCTCGAATGGAGAACCCGTCTACGACGTGACGTTCGAGAACGTGCAGGCAGGCCTGCGCACCGATTACCTGTTCCGCCTTGCCAACCAGCACGACGGCTTCGTGATCGGCACGGGGGACTTGTCCGAACTGGCGCTCGGCTGGTGCACTTACGGTGTCGGCGACCAGATGAGCCACTACACGGTCAACGCGGGCGTGCCCAAGACGCTGATCCAGTACCTGATCCGCTGGTGCGCGACGACCGACCAGTTCGGCGCCGAGACCGAGGAGGTGCTGCTCGCCATCCTTGGCACCGAGATTTCGCCCGAACTCGTGCCTGCGGGCGCGGACGGCGCGATCCAGAGCACCGAGGCGAAGATCGGGCCTTACGAGCTGAACGACTTCTTCCTGCACCACATCGTGCGCTTCGGTCAGAAGCCGTCGAAAGTCGCCTTCCTGGCGCTCCACGCCTGGCGCGAGGCGGCGGCCGGATCGTGGCCCGCCGGTTTCCCGGAAGACCGCAAGAACGAATACGACCTCGCCACGATCCGTTCCTGGCTGGAGAAGTTCCTGCGGCGCTTCTTCGCTTTCAGCCAGTTCAAGCGCTCGGCCGTACCGAACGGGCCGAAGGTCTCCTCTGGCGGTGCCCTCAGCCCGCGCGGAGACTGGCGTGCGCCGTCCGACGCCAGCGCGGCGGTGTGGCTGGCGGAACTGGATGCGAAGGTGCCGAAGGGCTGACTATCTGCTGTCAGCCGCAGCGAATCGTGCCGGTGCCTTTCTGGTCGATCACGCATTGCGGGCTGCCCTTCACATCGATCGAGCCGCTCCCGCGCGTATTGATCCGTGCGGTGCCGGATGCTTCCGCACGGATCGAGGCGGAGCCGGTCATGTCTATCGTCAGATCCTGGGACTGCAATGCGCGGGTGTCGATGTCGCCCGAGCCGCGAACGGAAAGCCTGGTGTCCTTCGCCCGGCCGGTCGCTCTGGCTGCGCCCGAGCCGGTCTGACGGATTTCCACGAGGTCGGCATCCACGCCGTTAAGGAAGAGAGCGCCGGAACCGCGCATGCTTCCCAGGAATTGCGGGCCGGTCACTTGCGCTATTTCGACAGAGCCCGAGCCGGATATCGTCACAGCCCGAAGCGCCGCTGCCGAAACCGTCACGGTCGCGCCTTTGTCTCGCCAGTTACCGGGCTTGCGATCGATGTAGAGAACGCGATCCTTCACTTCGATACGAAGTGCATCCAGTGCACGGGGGGCCCCTGTGGCGATGGCAAAGGGCGCTTCGCCGGGAACGACCTTCACACGGTCCGAACCGCGCGTGTGAATGGCGTCGAAAGCGCTGACCGGAAACTGACGATCGGCTTCCTGGGCATGGAGCGGGGCAATCGAGAGAGCGGCCATGACGGGAAGGGGCAGAAGGCGTTTGAACACGTCGTTCCTCCTTGAAAGGAATGCTCTGTCGATGTCATTCGGCAGGAGGGTGCGCGAGTGAAAATCATGTCATTTCAGAGATATTGAGAATGAAAACTTATTCTCGCGCAACGTTTCCGGTTTTATCTATCACGGTCATGCATTTCGAAAGATCTTCGTCCGGCACGACACTTCGTCAAGTCAGTCGCGCAGCGATTCGATCTCGCGCGCGAGGTCCTTTTCGCGGCGGTCGTCGGTGGCGATGCGTTCGAGCACGGCGATGCGCTTACGCAGGTTCTCGACTTCGCTTTCCAGTTCGTGCTCGCGCTCGCTGTGGCCGTCCAGCCGGAAGCCCGGCTTTTCGCCGCGCAGCTTCTGCGCGCGCAGCCAGGTGATCGAGGCGATCGCGAAAATGACGACGACGGCAGTCCAGAAACTCATTGCGTCACCTCGTTCCAGGCCCCGGCGCGGGCTTCCCGCAGGCTCTCGATCTGGCGGGCTACATCATAACCCTGATCGGTGACAATCCGCTCCACGCTGGCGAGGCGGTCCTTGATCGCGCCGATCTCGGCGCGAAGCTGGGCGTTCTCCTGTGTCAGCAGCTGGACGCGGGCCTGCGCCTCGTTGTCCTTGGGATAGACCGCCTTGCCCCAGGAATTCTCCAGCGGATAGCCGTGGCGCATGCGCAGCCAGTTGTTGAAGATCCAGCCGCCGATGCCCAGCGCCGTGGCGGTGACCAGCACCGGCGAGAGTACTTCGAGCGTTGCGTAATCCATGTCGGTCTGCCCCCCTGTTCAGTTCGCGCGCGGCTCGCCATCGGTGGCGCGCAGCGATTCGATCTGGCGCGCGGTGTCCCAGGCGCCGTCGGTGATGATGGTTTCGAGCGCGCGCAGGCGGTTCTCGATCCCGGCGTTGTGGGTCGCGTACTGCGCCGCCTTCTCGGCCGTCTGGCCCGCCGCGATCTCCAGCTTGCGTTCGAGAAAGGCGAGGCGGCGCTTGTAGACCCCGGCGAGGATGGCGACGATGGCGATCATCGCGCCCATCACGGCGGTCAGCCCCATGAAGTCCCCGAAGCTCACTGGCGGGTTTCCTTCGCCTGCTCCCCGGCTTCCACATCGCGGGTGTCGCGAAGCGCCTCGATCTGGAGGGCGGTGTTGTAGCCGCCGTCGGTGATGATCCGTTCCAGCACCCGCACGCGCTCTTCGAGTTCGCGGGAGTGAGAGGCGTACTGCGCGGCCTTCTCGGCGGTCGCCGTCACCTGTAGTTCGGCCATCCGGCGCTGGTGCCGCGTCCAGATCGCGAAGCCCGCGATCATGAAGGGGGCCAGCGGAATGAGGAGGGCGAGAGTGTGCGAGTCCATCTTGGGTGTGTCCCTGTTACCCGTGGCTGCGGTTTAGCGCAGGCTGTCGATTTCGGCGGCGAGGCGTGAATTGCTGCTGGTATAGTGGGCTTCCATCTCGGCGACGCGGCGGTCGATGTCCGAGAGTTCGCTGCGCAGGCGGCCGGAACGGTTCGGCGCCGAACGCATGAGACCATAGCCTTGGCGATTCCTGCGGCGTTCCATGCGGCGCAGCAGGCGCTCTTCCTCGGCTTCGCTGTAAAGGCTCATCGGCCGCTTGTCCGCCATGAGGGCGACCGCGATGTAGATCGGGATCGTCACGAAGGAGACGAAGAAGGTGAGCAGCACGGCTGCGATGCGAATCCAGAGCGTGTCGACCCCGGTGTAGTCGGCAATGCCGGAGCAGACGCCGGCGAGCTTGGCGTTCGACTTGTCGAGATAGAATTGTCCGCGTGACACTGGCTTTCCCTTTCCCTGAGAGAGGCGCCGACTCAGGCCGGGCCTCTCTTTCGACTGGTCGGGTCGTAAGACCCGCATTCCCGGTCATGGCCCTACGCGGGCGGCATGCACCTGCCGGGATGCCAGGTGCGCCGCTGTTATTCCGCCTTGCCCGCGCTCATGGCGCGCTTCATCTCGGCAAGTTCGGCATCGATCGTGTCGCCGTCCTGGAGCGCGGCGATTTCGTCGGCGAGCGTCGGCTGGCGATTGTCGCCCAGGCTCATCGCCTCGGCACGGCCCTCGGCATAGTCGACGCGCCGTTCGAGCTGGTCGAAGCGTACCAGAGCCTCGTCCACGCGCTCGCTCGACAGCAGGGTGCGCAGTTTGACGCGATTCTCGGCGCTCTGCAAGCGAGCGGCAATCGACGACTGGCGGCTGCGGGCCTCGCGCAGACGGTTCTGGAGCTTCTCGATGTCCTCCTCGTAAGCGCGCAGGGCATCGTCGAGCACGGCGATCTCGGCGCGAAGCTGCTCGGCCATGTCGGCGGCCTTCTTCTTTTCGAGCAGGGCGGCGCGGGCGAGGTCCTCGCGGTCCTTGCTGAGCGCGAGCTGGGCCTTGTCGCTCCAGTCGTGCTGAAGCTGGTCCAGCTTGCCGACGTGGCGGCGCAGTTCCTTCTGGTCGGCGATGGTGCGCGCGCTGCTGGTGCGCACTTCGACGAGGGTTTCCTCCATCTCCAGGATGATGAGGCGGATCATCTTGCCGGGATCTTCGGCCTTGTCCAACATGTCGTTGAAATTGGCGGCGATGATGTCGCGGGTGCGGGAGAAGATACCCATCCTGGCGGTTCCTTTGATCGAGGTGGGATTGAACTTGCGGGCCGGGCTGAAGCGGGAAGCACCGGTATCGAACGGGCGGGCGCGTCCAGGCTGGAAAGCCGGAGCGTCCTGCGCCGATCCTTGCAGGATTTCGATTTCCGCGTCGAGCCTGCTCACTGGAGCGGCGCTCCGCAAACGGGCGCGGCGGCGTGGGCCGGCGGGGCGATCCGGTCGCTCAGAGCGACGAGGTTGAGCGTGCCCATCGCCAGCACGGCGGCGATGATCGCCCAGTCGAGCTTGCTGCGCTCGCGGGTCGAGCCGGGCTGCTTGCTCTGGTGGCTGCTGGCTACGAAGCTGGCGTTCTGGAAGGACATCGTGGTGTTCCTCTGTCGGATCTCGTGAATTTGCCCAAGTCATCGCAAGGGGCGTGCCAATTTCAGAAAGGTACGGATTTTCGCGATTTCAGAGGTTTGTTGGCGCGGCGCTGAAAAGATGAATTGCCAATGAATGGGAAATTTCGCTAATATTTGGGAATGGAGAGAGATGTTCAGTTCATCGGCCAGTCCACTGCCTTCCTCGATGCGGTGGAGCGGGCCAGTCGGGCGGCTGCGGTGCGGCGTCCGGTGCTGGTCATCGGCGAGCGCGGGACCGGCAAGGAGTTGATCGCCCAGCGGCTCCACCATCTCTCCCCGCGCTGGGGCGAGCCACTCATCACCATGAACTGCGCCGCCTTGCCGGAGACCCTGATCGAGGCGGAACTGTTCGGGCACGAGGCAGGGGCCTTCACCGGCGCGGTGCGGGCGCGGGCGGGGCGTTTCGAGGAGGCGGACCGGGGAACGCTGTTTCTCGACGAACTCGGCACCCTGTCGATGGCGGCGCAGGAGCGGCTGCTGCGCGCGATCGAATATGGCGAGATCGCGCGGATCGGCGCCTCGCGCCCGGTTCAGGTGGACGTGCGCGTGGTCGCCGCCACCAATGCCGACCTGCCGCGCATGGCTGAGGAAGGCACGTTCCGCGCCGACCTGCTCGATCGGCTCAGTTTCGAGGTCATCAACCTGCCGCCGCTGCGGGCGCGGGAGGGGGACGTCTACGAACTGGCCGACTACTACGGGCGGCGCATGGCGAGCGAACTGGAGTGGGGCACCTGGCCGGGCTTCTCCGCTGCGGCGATGGCGGTGCTGGACGCCCATGACTGGCCGGGCAACGTGCGCGAACTGCGCAATGTCGTGGAGCGGGCGGTCTACCGCTGGGCCAACGAATACGAAGCGATCGCCGAGATCGTCTTCGATCCCTTCGAAAGCCCGTGGAAGACAGCAACTGCGGCAGCGGCGCCGGAGCGCGTCCGGCAGGTGCCGGTTGCCGCGCCTCAGGCTCCCATGTCCATGCCGACCGGGGTATCCTCGTTGTCCGGGCTGGGGCTTCGCGAATCCGTGGAGGCCTACGAGCGCGGATTGCTGGTCGAGGCGCTGGGCCGGCATCGCTGGAATCAGAGGCGCGCGGCCGGGGCGATCGGGCTGACGTATGACCAGTTGCGCCATTGTATGAAAAAACACCGCCTTTCGGAAACCGAAAGGCGTTCCGAAGGCGATACTTCCGCCTGATTTCTCTGGTCAAGTGGCGGTAAACAATAAGGATTAAGGCGGCCTTAGGGAAACCTCCGAAGCGGTTTTCTCTATAATTTCTCCTAGAGAGATTTGCCGTTATAGTGCACGGCAGGCGCGAATGAGGGCCGATGTGCGAGATATAACCGACACTTCCGTGGCGACAGAGCTGTTGGAAAACCTGACGGTCAAGCAGGTCGAGGTGCTCGACCTGCTGCTGATGCATCGCACCACCAAGGAAATCGCCCGCGAACTCGGTATTGCGCCCAATACCGTCGACCAGCGCATCAACGGCGTGCGGGACAAGTGGGGAACCGTCAACCGCAAGGATACGGCCCGCCTCTACGGCCAGCTTCTCGAACTATGTGGCAAATCCACATATGGCTTTTCCCGTGTCGACGCCGGGCCGGATGAGGGGGAAGAGAGCGACCAGGACTTGTCGGTCGATCCGGTCTTCGTTCTTTCCGATGCCCGCCCCATGGCTCCCATGGTCGGGCATCCGGAATGGTTCGATACCCGGATCGCACAGCCGGCGGGCCTGGAGGCATTCGATGCGAAGTTCGGAAGGGCAGGGCGCGTAGGAGCGGTTTTCGTACTGGCGTTGATCATGGCGGTGACCCTTGCGGCCACCCTGGCGATCGCGGAAACGCTGGGAAAACTGCTCTAGGGCGCCATGGCTCCCCTAACATCGAGTGCCTTCATCTCGGATTTTCCCCGTGGGAGGCGACGAATATGACACCGGATATTGTCGGAATGCGGATCACCCGGAGCATCCAGTCGGTCGAGAAGGACATGGATGAGCTTCTCGCCAAGGCCAGCGAACTCATGGTCGAGATCGCGCGCGGTCGGTTGGCGATCGTCGAGAACGCCCATAGCACCCAGCGGCCGATGGCCCGCGTGGCGGCCATGCAGCGCAGCCTGATCGAGGCGCGCTCGGAACTGGTGCGGGCGCACAGCGACCTGTCGAAGCTGGCCGAGACCATGGATATTCCCATCCGCTGCCCGGACAAGGCCGAGGACGAGCACGAAGTGCTGGCCGAACTGGCGGCCTGATACGCGGCCAAATTCGCGGTCGGTTCGAAGTGGGATATGCCTTTGGGAAATGTTGAACAGCTTGCTTTCTTCCTGCTGCTCGCGGTGGCGATCGCTCTTGCCTTTTGGCAGGGCGGCGCGCCCGAGCGCTGGGGGGCTGGGGTCATCCTGGCGATGGTCCTGCTCCAGGCGGGAGGAGAAAGCCTGCTGCCCAGCGGTTTCAGGAGTGTCGACCCCTCTTCGCTCATGACCGATGTCGTGGGGACGGCCGGGTTCGGCACTCTCGCTCTTCAGGCCCGGAGGATATGGCCGCTATGGGCAACCTCGTTGCAGCTGCTCAGCCTGAGCGCGCACTTCGCGCGGTGGGCGGATATCGGCATTCCGCCGACGGTCTACGCGGTGATGCGGGGAACGCCCACGTTCCTGGCGCTCTCGGCGATTGCACTCGGTACGATCCTGCATGTCTGGCGCAGGCGGCGGCATGGCAGCGATCCCTCGTGGCAGGACTGGTCCCGGGTTGCACTCGGGTGCGGCCCCTATCGAGGAGTGTCCTCGAGACCCTGGTAATGCATCTCGGGTGCCTGCGCCGCGAGGTGATGCTGGAATTGCCCTTCGACGCCGAAGGGCGGCTGATCGGCCAGGTGGCCTGCACGACGGGTTGCGAGGCGGCGATCCGGGCGGGTTGCCGGTCCGTATTGAAACGCGTGCTGGAGCAGCGGGCCGTGGGTCTGGTGCTCGTGCACAACCATCCTTCCGGCGATCCGCAGCCCAGTCGGGCGGACGTGATCGCCACGCGGCGGCTTGCGGCCATGTGCGCAGCCTCGCGAATAGAGCTCCACGACCACCTGGTGGTTGGTGGACGCAGTGCGGTCTCCATGCGACGGGCCGGACTGCTGAGTCGCGGCGTGACGTGACTCCTAAACTTACCGGCAGGCGGTCCGTCCGCCGCCGGACGCAGGCCGGGCGAGCACCCCCCCCCACCCGAACACTCGCCCGGCCTGCTTTTTTGTCCAAACCGACTTTTGGACCGGAACGGGCGTCCGCTCGTTTTCCTTAGGGGCTTCCTTGAGTGCGCCGCCGCAAGCCTTTGATGATGCCGAAGGCGTGCCGGGCAAGGGCTTGGGTCGTTTTGTCCGGCGGCAAACACGGCGCCAGACTCCTCTCTTGCTTTTTACCGGCGATGCGCTTATTTGCGCCTCATCCCGACATTGGTGAAACAAGGTTCGGGCTGGCGCCGGAAGGGGCCGGCGCGAAACTGCGTGGCACCGAATGTCGCTTGCAGCATCATGAAACGCACCGGAGAACTGGGCTTGGCCGACATCGCACGCATCACCGAAGTCATCGAACCTGAGGTCAAGGCCCTGGGATTCGACCTCGTGCGCGTGCGAATCTTCGGCAAGAGCGAAGTCGGCGACGATGAGATCGCGCTCCAGATCATGGCCGAGAACCCGGCGACGGGTCAGCTGGTGATCGAGGACTGCGTGAAGCTCTCGCACCGCATTTCCGATCGCATGGACGCGCTGGAAGAAGCCGGTGACGTGCTGATCGAGGAAGCCTATCGTCTCGAAGTCAGCTCGCCGGGCATCGACCGCCCGCTGACCCGCCCGAAGGACTATGCCAACTGGGCCGGTCACGAGGTTAAGGTGAACCTGACGGAGCCGGTGGACGGAAACCGCAAGGGCCTGACCGGTGAGCTCGTCGGTATCGACGGCGACCAGGTCACGGTCGACGACAAGAAGTCCGGCCGGGTCTCGTTCCCGCTGAACATCATTCATTCCGCAAGGCTGGTCCTCACGGACAAGCTGATCGCCGCAACCCGCCCGCTGGACGTCAGCGGGGCCGACGAGATTGTCGAGGAACAGGAAGACTAAGCCATGGCCAGTGCGATTTCCGCCAACCGCGCCGAGCTGCTCGCGATCGCGAACTCCGTCGCTTCGGAGAAGATGATCGACAAGTCGATCGTCATCGAGGCGATGGAAGAAGCCATCCAGAAGTCGGCCCGCAACCGTTACGGTGCGGAAAACGACATTCGCGCGAAGCTCGATCCGCGCACCGGCGACTTGCGCCTGTGGCGCGTCGTCGAAGTGGTCGAGCATGTCGAGGACTACTTCAAGCAGGTCGACCTCAAGCAGGCCGAGAAGCTCCAGAAGGGCGCCGCGATCGGCGACTTCATCGTCGATCCGCTGCCTCCGGTGGACCTCGGTCGCATCGATGCGCAGTCGGCCAAGCAGGTGATCTTCCAGAAGGTCCGCGATGCCGAGCGTGACCGGCAGTACGAGGAATTCAAGGATCGCGCGGGTGAAGTCATCACCGGCGTCATCAAGTCGGTCGAATTCGGCCACGTGATCGTCAACCTCGGCCGCGCCGAGGGCGTGATCCGCCGCGACCAGCAGATCCCCCGCGAAGCCGCTCGCGTCGGCGAGCGCGTCCGCGCGCTGGTCCTGCGCGTCGAGCGCCAGAACCGCGGTCCGCAGATCTTCCTTTCCCGCGCTCATCCGGACTTCATGAAGAAGCTCTTCGCGCAGGAAGTGCCCGAAATCTACGACGGCGTGATCGAGATCAAGGCCGCTGCCCGCGATCCGGGCTCGCGCGCCAAGATCGGTGTGATCAGCAACGATCACTCGATCGACCCGGTCGGCGCCTGCGTCGGCATGAAGGGTAGCCGCGTCCAGGCCGTCGTGCAGGAACTGCAGGGCGAGAAGATCGACATCATTCCCTGGAGCGAAGACACCGCGACCTTCGTCGTCAACGCGCTCCAGCCCGCGACCGTCAGCCGCGTCGTCATCGACGAGGAAGAAAGCCGCATCGAAGTCGTCGTTCCCGATGACCAGCTGTCGCTGGCGATCGGCCGCCGCGGCCAGAACGTGCGCCTTGCCTCGCAGCTGACCGCCTCGCAGATCGACATCATGACCGAGGCCGAGTCCTCGGAGAAGCGCCAGAAGGAATTCACCGAGCGCTCGAAGATGTTCGAGGAAGAGCTGGACGTCGACGAGACCCTTTCGCAGCTGCTGGTGGCCGAAGGCTTCAGCGAGCTGGAAGAAGTCGCCTATATCGAGCTGAACGAACTGGCCGCGATCGAGGGCTTCGACGAGGAACTCGCCGAGGAACTCCAGAGCCGTGCCCAGGAAGCGCTGGATCGCCGCGAAGAGGCGAGCCGCGAAGAGCGCCGCGCCCTTGGCGTGGAAGATGCGCTGGCCGAACTGCCGCACCTCAACGAGGCGATGCTGGTGGTTCTCGGCAAGGCGGGCATCAAGACGCTCGACGACCTGGCCGATCTGGCCACCGACGAACTGATCGCCAAGAAGCGTTCGGAACAGCGCCGCCGCGACGGTTCGGTGAACCGCCGTGCGCGTGACGAAGACAAGGGCGGCGTGCTCGGCGAGTACGGCCTGAACGAAGAACAGGGTAACGAAATCATCATGGCAGCCCGCGCCCACTGGTTCGAAGACGAACCGGCAACCGAGGAGGCCGCCGATGCGGAATCCTCGCAATGAGCGCGTAAGCTCCGACATCGACGGCACCGGTCCGGAGAGGAAATGCATTCTCTCCGGAGAGACCGGTGCGCGTGAAGACTACATCCGTCTGGCGATCTCGCCGGACGGATTGGTCTTACCCGACATCCACGCGCGTGCCCCCGGGCGCGGCGCGTGGATCGGCGTTTCTCGTTCGGACCTTGAAATTTCGCTCGATAAGGGCAAACTAAAGGGATCGCTGGCGCGCGCCTACAAAGGCGCCGCGCTCACGATCCCGGAAGACCTCGCCGACCGGATCGAACAGGCGCTGATCCGCGCGCTGACCGATCGGCTGGGCCTCGAACTGAAATCGGGCAAGCTCCTCATGGGGTCCGACCGGATCGCGCAGAACGCGCGTGAAGGCCGGGTCACTTGGCTTGCCCATGCCGCCGATGCGAGCGAAGACGGCTCGCGCAAGCTCGACCAGGCCTGGAGAGTCGGGAGCGAGGCGGAAGGAAGCGGTCTCAAGGGCACACGCTTGCCTCTGGACCGAGAGACGCTGTCTGTGGCATTGGGCCGCGACAACGTCGTTCACCTGGCGCTCAACGATCGCGGCTCGGCCAAACGAGTCGCGGCGCAGTTGCAGCGCCTTCTGCATTTCCAGGGGCAGCCCCGCGCCGAGGCGGACGGGGACGGTATGGATGGTGGCACCGGACCGGCGCATCGCGCTGCGCCGGCGGCGACGAATTGAGATCGAAGGGCACGACGAGAGATATGAGCGAGACCGACAACAAACCGACTCTGGGCCGCAAGCCTTTGGGGCTTAAGCGTTCCGTGGAAGCGGGTGAGGTCAAGCAGACCTTCAGCCATGGCCGGACCAACAAGGTCGTGGTCGAGGTGAAGCGCCGCAAGGTGCTCGGCAAGCCCGGTTCCGAGGGTGCCGTCGAGGCCGCTCCGGCTCCGCAGGCGCCCGCGCCGCAGGCTGCCGCACCGCAGCCGGCGCCGCAACGCCCCGCGCCGCCGCCGGCTCCGGCGCGCCGCCCGATTCCCTCGAACGAGACGCCGCAGGAGCGAGTCGCTCGTCTTCAGCGCGAGGCCGAGGAAGCCCGACTCGCCGCGCTCGAAGAAGCGAATCGCCGTGAGCATGAGGAAAAGGTGCGCGCTCTCGAGGAAGAGAAGCGCCGCGCCGAAGAAAATCGCGCCCAGGAAAGCAAGCGCGTGGAAGAAGAGGCTGCTCGCGCGGCCGAAGCTCAGGCCGCACAGGAAGCCCCTGCCGCTGCCCCGGAAGCGCCCGCTGAAGCACCTGCCGAGGCCGCTGCTCCGGCAGCTCCGGCAGCCGTTGCCGAAACGCCTGCACCTGCTGCCGAGGCTCCCGCAGCCGAAGCGCCTCCCGCCAAGGCTCCGGTTGCCGCTGCACCCGTGGCCGCTCCGGCGCCCGCGCCGCGCCGCTTCACCCCGGTCGCGCGCCCTCAGCCGGTGCGCAAGCCCGAGGCTCCCGCTGCCGCTCCGGCAGCTCCGGCCTCGGCTCCGGCTGCTGCAAGCCCCACCGCGCCGGCCGCCAATACCGGCGGTTCCACCGCGCCCAAGGCACCGGCCGGCGTCAAGAAGACCAGCGCTCCGCCGCCGCGCAGCACCCCTGAGCGTGACCGCAAGGGCGGCGACCGCCGTCAGTCGGGCAAGCTCACAGTCAACCGTGCGCTGAACGACGACGAGGGCGCCCGCGCCCGTTCGCTCGCCGCGCTCAAGCGTGCCCGCGAGAAGGAACGCCGTGCGCACTTCGGCGGCCAGTCGCAGCAGCGCGAGAAGCAGGTCCGCGACGTGATCGTCCCTGAGGCGATCACCGTGCAGGAACTGGCGAACCGCATGGCCGAAAAGGGCGCCGACCTGGTGAAGGCGATGTTCAAGATGGGCATGATGGTCACCGTCAACCAGACGATCGACCAGGATACCGCCGAACTGCTCGTCACCGAATTCGGTCACAACATCCAGCGCGTTTCGGACAGCGATGTCGACATCGATACCTCGGTGGACGTCGATGCACCCGAAACCCTGAAGTCGCGTCCGCCTGTCGTCGCCATCATGGGCCACGTCGACCACGGCAAGACCTCGCTGCTCGATGCCCTGCGCGGCACCGACGTGGTGAAGGGCGAAGCCGGCGGCATCACGCAGCACATGGGCGCCTACCAGATCAAGACCAAGGGCGGCGATCTCGTCACCTTCCTGGATACGCCGGGCCACGCCGCCTTCACGCAGATGCGTATGCGCGGTGCCAACGTGACCGACATCGTGATCCTGGTGGTCGCCGCCGACGACGGCATCATGCCGCAGACGATCGAGGCCATCAATCACACCAAGGCCGCCGGCGTGCCGATGATCGTGGCGATCAACAAGATCGATAAGCACGAAGCCAATGCCCAGCGCGTCCGCGAGCGTCTGCTTGAGCACGAGGTCGTCGTCGAGGCGATGTCGGGCGACGTGCAGGACGTCGAAATCTCGGCCAAGACCGGCAAGGGTCTGGACGAGCTGATCGAGAAGATCCTGCTCCAGGCCGAACTCATGGAGCTGAAGGCCAACCCCGACCGCGAGGCCGAGGCGACCGTGATCGAAGCCAAGCTCGACAAGGGCAAGGGTCCGTTGGCGACCGTGCTGGTCAACCGCGGCACCCTGAAGGTCGGCGACATCCTCGTCGTCGGCACCGAAAGCGGCCGCGTACGTGCGATGCTGGACGACAAGGGCCGTCAGGTGAAGGCGGCGCCGCCGTCGATGCCCGTCGAAGTGCTCGGTATCGGCGGCGTGCCGATGGCCGGCGATCTGCTGACCGTGGTCGAGAGCGAGCAGCGTGCCCGCGAGGTCTCGTCCTACCGTCAGGAACAGGCGACCGCCAAGCGCACTGCCACGGCACCCGCCAGCCTCGACACGATGTTCTCGGCACTGGCTGCCAAGCAGAACGTCATCGAGTATCCGGTGGTGGTCAAGGCGGACGTGCAGGGTTCGGTCGAGGCGATCAACGCCGCGCTGCACAATCTGTCGAACGACGAGATCAAGGTGCGCATCCTGCATTCGGGCGTGGGTGCCATCACCGAGACCGATGTGGCCTTGGCTTCGGCCTCGGGTGCGCCGATCGTCGGCTTCAACGTCCGTCCGAACGCCAAGGCGCGCGAGCAGATCGCGAAAACCAAGACGCCGATGATGTACTACGACGTCATCTACGAACTGACCGCAGAGGTCGCCAAGCAGATGGCCGGCATCTGGGGTCCCGAGCGGATCGAAACCGTCGTCGGCCGCGCCGAAGTCAAGCAGGTCTTCCCGGCCGGCAAGCGCGACAAGGCGGCAGGTCTGCTGGTGGTCGAAGGCTACATCCGCAAGGGTCTCAGCGCGCGTCTTACCCGCAACGACGTCATCGTTTCGGCGACGACGATCTCCTCGCTGCGCCGCTTCAAGGACGACGTGGACGAAGTGCGCGCCGGTCTGGAATGCGGTGTCGTGCTGGCCGACACGAACGACATCAAGGCGGGCGACCACCTCGAAGTCTTCGAAGTCAGCCACCGCGAACGTACCGTCGGCTAAGGCGTTACCCAGACACAGGAACGAGGGCCATCGCCGGAGACATCCGGCGGTGGCCTTCTTCTTTCCGGGCATGTGGATCGCGTGTCAGGAATTTAAACGGAATCCCGCGTGGTGGCACGTTCATGGCTGTCCTGTCGCAACGGCGACGGAAAGGACGATGATGTCATGTGAGCACGGAAATCGTGGTAATGCTGGTTCTCGGCGGAGCGACCTTTCTGGTCGCACTTCTGCAACTGCTGGTGAAGCTGATCGAGCTGAGCCGCCGGTAAGGCGCCGATAGTCGGTAAGGAGGCTGGCGCTGCAACGTCAGTCTCCGATAGAGCCGATCTCTAACAAGAAAACGGGCCCGGATGCTGCAACACCCAGGCCCGGACGGTGATGTGAAAACGTCTACCGTGGTAGGCCAATCATACATTCACCTCCCGGAATTTTCAAGATGACCCGCTACTGTGCCTTTTTCGAATCCCTGACCGTTCGCGGCGATCGTCTGTCGATGGCGGATCTGCGCTATGCCTTCGAGCGCGAGGAACTGGAGAATGCCGAGACGGTGATCTCCAGTGGCAATGTCCTGTTCGATTACGAGGATCGGCCGAGCGAGGGTCTGGAAGACCTGCTGGCCTATCTGATGCGCGACCGGTTCGACTTGAAGGCTTTCGTCGCGGTGCGTACACGCGAGGAAATTCGCGCGGCGGTGGAGGCGAACCCGTTCGCGGGGGAGAGCGGCGACAGCTTCGTTCACACCGTGCTGCTTTCGGGTCAGCCGGATCATGATCGGTTCGACCGGCTCGTGGCCGATCACGGTTCGCTGGGCGGCGAGCGTCTGGCGCTGGGCACGCGCTGCCTGTTCGTGGACTATGCCCGTCCGCCTGCGGAGAGCCTGCTGACGATGGAGTTCATCGAAAAGCGCCTCGGCTGCCGCGGTACGGCGCGCAATGTGCGCTCGCTGGCGCGGATCGTCGCCAAAATGTGAGAAAACGGTGTATCAAACCGGACCGTAGCGGTCCGGAGCCGTAATCACGTGTTGCAAAATGCGGTGATCCGCCCACATGGGACAAAGCCATGGTACGTCAGCAAGTCACGCCCGAACAGCACTCCGTCCGCCTCCTGAAGGTGGGTGAGCAGGTGCGTCACGTCCTTTCGGAAATCCTCACGCGCCAGCAGGTCCACGACGCGACGCTGAGCGCGCATTCCGTGTCCGTTACCGAAGTGCGGATGACGCCCGATCTGCGCATGGCCACGGTCTACGTGAAGCCGCTGCTGGGCGAGGACGAGGAAGGGGTGCTCAAGGCGCTGCGCACGCATACAGCCTTCTTCCAGCGCGAGGTCGCGCAGCGGCTGAAGCTCAAGTTCGCCGCCAAGATCCGCTTCCTTCCGGACGAGACGTTCGACGAGGCGAGCCGCATCGATGCCCTGCTCAACGATCCGCGCGTGAAGCGGGATCTCGAGGAGGATTGAGGGTTATCGCAGTCAGCCGCTCTCGAAGGTCAGGCTGACGCGATCCCAGCGGCCCTGCGCGAGATCGGCCGGGCTGATCCGGAACCGGTAGAGCCGGGACCCGTCCCAGTCCCATCCCATCATGTCGTCCTGAGCGAGTTGCAGAAGCAGCACCTCGGCGCGGCGATCGGGATTGCCGAACATGCCGTGCTGGTGACGACCCGCCAGTCGGTATCCGGCGTTGATGCGCGCCAGTTCCGCATCGCCGACGTGCGCCAGCGCTTCCGGCGGGCCGGAAATCATCGCGCGCAAGGTGAAAGTCGCCAGTTCGGGCAGGTCTTTCGGAGCATAAGCCCGCACGAGGTCGGCGCAGTCGCGTTCGACATGGGCGAGAACATCGCGAAGCACGGCGAACTCGTCCTGCGTCAGCACGCCCCATGGCTCGCGCTCTTCGGTGAAGTGGTCCATCGCCGCCGAGACCCGCGCCAGCGCATCGTACTGGGCTTTGTGCTCGCGCAGCCGGGCGTCCTCGCGGTCGAGCGCGCGCTGGGCGGTCTCGAGCAGCAGGGGTGTCGCCGCCGGATCGGCGCCGAGCAGTTCCAGATCCTCGCGCGCGTCGCTGGTGCGGGCCTTGCGCCGGCCGGTGAGGCGCGAGGCTTCATGAAGTGCGAGGCGATAGCAATCCGCAAGATGGATGACGCCGTGCCACCAGATCCGCTCGACCGGTTCGGCTGCTGCCAATGGACCGTCGCGTGGCGGATAGCGGCGTGCCAGCCACGCCGAGATTGCTTGCGCCGCCGTGCCTTCGCTTCCCGGCAGTTGCTCAGGCACGTCGACGGCGAAAGCCTCTACCGGCCAGAACGGGAAGAAACCATGTCCGAAGTCTTCGGGCGGGCTGGTGAAATCGTGATTCCCCGCAGGCACCGGAACCACCGCGCCGGAGCCGAGGAAGAACGCCAGCGAGCCGGTGCGCG
This sequence comes from Novosphingobium sp. BF6, assembly GCF_058273105.1. Taxonomy (NCBI): domain Bacteria; kingdom Pseudomonadati; phylum Pseudomonadota; class Alphaproteobacteria; order Sphingomonadales; family Sphingomonadaceae; genus Novosphingobium; species Novosphingobium sp. BF6. The sequence goes on along the minus strand of NZ_CM177775.1, from coordinate 3,107,526 downwards.
GCAATGGCGCTTCGGGGCAGGTCCGGGCGATGTCCGCGAGATCGATCTGCGCGGCGAAAGGCAGTGCCGTCCCGTCGCGGCCGCGCGGCCAGGGGGTGTCTCCCAGTCTGGGCAGACCGCCCAGCCAACTGAGGTCGTCGAACCAGTCGCGCGTGCGCTGCCGTGGTTTGCGGACCAGCACGACCGGGCGCGGCATCGGCGCATCGGCGGTTCGCGATCCGCCGATACGGTGTTCCTCGGGTAGCGGCTCCGGTCGCCAGACCGGGCCGGGCAGGGGCGATGCGTTTTGGTGGCGGCCAAGGCGCAAGGGCAGCGCCAGCACCGGCAGGCAGAGCAGGGCGCCCAGCACCAGTGGCCCGGCGACCGCACCTTTATAGCCGAGGATCGCGACGAGACCGGCCGCCCCGCCGTCGAGAAAGCGCGCCGTCTCTCGCCAGGAAGCATCGGCGGAAGGCGTGAGCGGGGCATCGATGACGTAGCCGGAAACCAGTCCGGCCAGCGTGACGATCACGGCGACGGCGATCCACCTCTTCATGCCCAACTCCCCGCCAAGCTCTCACGAACCCGCGGGATTAGATAACGGCACGCGGTTTCATTCAAGCGGGGACAATCGCCGCAGGCGCGGTGCGGGGCGGCATGGGGCGTGTTATCCCCAGCAACGATGGCCAAACTCTATTTCTACTATGCCAGCATGAATGCCGGGAAGTCGGCGACGTTGCTTCAGGCGAACTTCAACTATCACGAGCGGGGCATGCGCACGATGCTCTGGACCGCCGGGATCGACGACCGTAGCGGCGAACGCGGCGAGGATTTCGCGATCGAGAGCCGCATCGGCCTCCATGCCCAGGCCCATCGCTTCCAGCAGGATACCGATCTCGTCGCCCAGGTTCGCGCGGTCCATGCAGTGGAGCCGCTGTCCTGCGTCCTGGTGGACGAGGCGCAGTTCCTCACCCCGGAGCAGGCCTGGCAATGCGCCCATGTCGCCGACCGCGAGAACATTCCGGTGCTCTGCTATGGGCTGCGCACCGATTTTCGAGGCGAGCTGTTCCCCGGATCGGCAGTGCTATTGGGTATCGCCGATGCCCTGATCGAGCTGAAGGCGGTGTGCCACTGCGGCCGCAAGGCGACGATGAACTTGCGCGTCGATGGCGCAGGCGCGGCGGTGCGCGAGGGCGCGCAGACCGAGATCGGCGGCAACGACCGCTACGTCGCGCTCTGCCGCAAGCATTTCGGGGAAGCCATGGGATGTTGAGCGCATTGCGCACCGCCCTCTGCACACCTAGATCACGATCATGAACCAGACCCTGCTGGACGCTGCGGCGCTCATCGTTCCCCTGATCCTCGCCATCGTCTTTCACGAGGTCTCGCATGGCTGGACCGCGCTGGCGCTGGGCGATCCGACCGCGCAGGAGCAGCGGCGCCTCTCGCTCAATCCCTTGCGGCACGTCGATCCGTTCGGAACGGTGATCCTGCCCGGCTCTCTGGCGCTGGCGGGCGCGCCGATCTTCGGATGGGCCAAGCCGGTGCCGGTCAACCGCTGGCGCCTGCGCGATCCGCGCCGGGGCATGATGGTCGTGGCGGCGGCGGGGCCGGGGTCCAACCTCGTGCTGGCGGCGATCGGTGCGGTGCTGCTGGGGCTGCTGGTCCGGTTTGCGGGATCGGCGGATAGCGCGGTGCTGGAATTCGTCGCCAAGAACTTCAGCAATTTCATCATGATCAACGTGTTCCTCGCGCTGTTCAACCTGCTGCCGATCCCGCCGTTCGACGGATCGCACATCATCGAGGGGCTGTTGCCGCGCGGAATGGCCGAGGGCTATGCGCGGCTGCGGCCTTACGGATTTCCGCTGCTGATCGTGCTGCTGCTGGTGGTGCCCTACTTCTTCCCGCAGTGGGGCATCGTCGGCAGACTGGTCGCGCCGCCGGTCATGTGGGCGACGGGGCACTATTTCGCGCTGGCCCAGTTCGTGGCGGGTGTTTGACTTTCGGCAAGCGTTGACAAACCCGGCCCGCGCGACTTGGGGGAAGGCATGACTTCCACGCCCGCAACCCGCCCGGCCCCTCATGGCTGGATCATCCTCGACAAGCCGCTCGGCCTCGGTTCCACGCAGGCGGTCGCCGCCGTGAAGCGCAATCTGCGCGAGGCGGGCTATGGCAAGAAGGTCAAGGTCGGCCACGGCGGCACGCTCGATCCCTTGGCGACCGGCATCCTGCCCGTCGCACTGGGAGAAGCGACCAAGCTGACCGGGCGGATGCTCGATGCCAGCAAGATCTACGAGTTCACCGTGCGCTTCGGCGAGGAGACCGACACGCTGGACCTCGAGGGCAAGGTCATCGCCACCAGCGAGGTGCGGCCTTCGCAGGCCGAAGTGGAAGCGGTGCTGCCGCGCTTCACCGGCCCGATCGAGCAGGTGCCGCCGATCTACTCGGCACTGAAGGTCGATGGCGAGCGTGCCTACGACCTCGCGCGTGCCGGGCAGGAAGTGGAATTGAAGTCGCGCAGCGTGACAGTTTACGAACTGAGCCTTGAGCGATTCGATGCGGAAGAGGGGGCAACTCTGCGCGCCCATGTCTCCAAGGGCACCTACATCCGTTCCCTTGCACGCGACATCGCACAGGCCTTGGGAACATGCGGAACAGTGTCCATGCTGCGCCGCGTGAAGGCCGGTCCGTTCGACCTGTCTCACGCGATTTCGCTGGACAAATTGAACGAAATCGGCAAGGGCGCTGCGCTTGAACAGATACTCTTGCCACTTGAGGTGGGGCTGGACGACATCCCGGCCATCGACCTCGGTTCGGAGCAGGCAAGAGCGGTCCGACAGGGCCGCGTTCTGACCGAACTGCCCCATGAAGACGGGCTCTACTGGGCGCGAGAAGGGATCACTCCCGTCGCGCTGATGGAGCTTTCGGGCGGAGAAGCCCGCGTCGTCAGAGGGTTCAACCTTATCGGATGTCGCGGAGTAAAGTACTATGTCGGTTACCGCTGAAAAGAAGCAGGACATCATTTCGGACAACGCACGCGTCGCTGGCGACACGGGCAGCCCGGAAGTTCAGGTCGCGATCCTCACCGAGCGCATCCGCAACCTGACCGAGCACTTCAAGGCTCACCACAAGGACAACCACTCGCGTCGCGGTCTGCTGGCCATGGTCAACAAGCGCCGCTCGCTGCTCGACTACCTGAAGAAGAAGGACGTCGCGCGGTACAACGCACTGATCCAGAAGCTGGGTCTGCGTAAGTAAGACTTAACGGGAAGCGGCCCCTAGCGGGCCGCTTCTTGCATCAGGGGTACGTCCGCAATTCGGCGGCAGGCCCAGGGGCTCAAAGCGGCTCCACACCGGACCGGGACGGCATACCCGGCAGAAAACCCCGCCGTTGCAATAGGGCCGGTGGGCTGAGGAAAACCTCTTATGTTCGACGTCAAAACCGTAAGCATGGAGTGGGGCGGCAAGACCCTCACTCTCGAAACCGGCCGCGTGGCCCGTCAGGCCGACGGCGCGGTCCTCGCCACCTACGGCGAAACGGTCGTGCTCTGCGCGGTTACCGCCGCCAAGTCGGTGAAGGAAGGCCAGGACTTCTTCCCGCTGACCGTGCACTACCAGGAAAAGTTTTCGGCCGCCGGCCGCATTCCGGGTGGCTTCTTCAAGCGTGAACGCGGCGCCACCGAAAAGGAAACGCTGACCAGCCGCCTGATCGACCGCCCGGTCCGTCCGCTGTTCCCTGAAGGTTTCTACAACGAAATCAACGTCATCGCCCAGGTCCTGAGCTTTGACGGCGAGACCGAGGCCGACATCGTCGCGATGATCGCCGCTTCGGCCGCGCTGACCATCTCGGGCGTGCCCTTCATGGGCCCGATCGGCGCCGCGCGCGTCGGCTTCGTCGATGGCGAATACACGCTGAACCCGAAGCAGACCGCCGCCCTCACCGACGGCCGTCTGGACCTCGTCGTCGCCGCCACCGGCGATGCCGTGATGATGGTCGAATCGGAAGCCAAGGAGCTTACCGAGGAAGAGATGCTGGGTGCCGTCGTGTTCGCGCATGACGAGATCAAGAAGGTCGTCAACCTCATCATCGATCTGGCCGAGCAGGCTGCCAAGGAACCTTGGGACATCGACCTGTCGGACAACACGGCCGACATCAAGGCGAAGCTCAAGAAGGCCGTCGGCAAGGACGTCACCGCCGCCTACAAGCTGACCGACAAGTCGAAGCGCTCCAATGCCCTGAACGCCGCGCGCGCCAAGGCCAAGGAAGCTTTCGCGGACGAAACCCCGCAGACGCAGATGGTCGCCATCAAGACCATGAAGAAGCTGGAAGCGGAAATCGTGCGCGGCGCCATCCTCAAGGACGGCAAGCGCATCGACGGCCGCACGCTGGAGCAGGTCCGCCCGATCGAAGCGATCGTCGGCTTCCTGCCGCGCACCCACGGTTCCTCGCTGTTCACCCGCGGTGAAACGCAGGCGATCTGCACCACCACGCTGGGCACCAAGGACGCCGAACAGATGATCGACGGCCTCGAAGGCCTGTCGTACTCGTCGTTCATGCTGCACTACAACTTCCCGCCCTACTCGGTCGGCGAAGTGGGCCGCTTCGGCGCTCCGGGCCGCCGCGAAGTCGGCCACGGCAAGCTGGCATGGCGCGCGCTGCACCCGGTGCTGCCCTCGAAGGAAGACTTTCCCTACACGATCCGCGTTCTCTCGGACATCACCGAGTCGAACGGTTCGTCCTCGATGGCCACCGTCTGCGGCGGTTCGCTGTCGATGATGGACGCCGGCGTGCCGCTGGTCCGTCCGGTCTCGGGCATCGCCATGGGCCTGATCCTGGAAGGCAAGGACTTCGCCGTCCTGTCGGACATCCTGGGTGACGAAGATCACCTCGGCGACATGGACTTCAAGGTCGCGGGTACCGAAGCCGGTATCACCACGATGCAGATGGATATCAAGATCGCGGGTATCACCCGCGAGATCATGGCCAAGGCGCTGGAGCAGGCCAAGGCTGGCCGCGCGCACATCCTGGGCGAGATGACCAAGGCCCTCGGTTCGGCCCGTACCGAACTTTCGGCTCACGCACCGCGCATCGAGACGATCCAGATCGACAAGTCGAAGATCCGTGACGTCATCGGCACCGGCGGCAAGGTGATCCGTGAGATCGTCGCCGAAACCGGCGCCAAGGTCGACATCGACGACGAAGGCGTGATCAAGATCTCGTCCTCCGACATCGCACAGATCGAAGCCGCCAAGAAGTGGATCCTCGGCATCGTCGAGGAAGCGGAAGTCGGCAAGATCTACACCGGCAAGGTCGTCAACATCGTCGACTTCGGTGCCTTCGTGAACTTCATGGGTGGCAAGGACGGTCTCGTCCACGTCTCCGAAATGAAGAACGAGCGTGTCGAAAAGCCGACCGACGTCGTGAAGGAAGGCCAGGAAGTCAAGGTCAAGGTCCTCGAGATCGATCCGCGCGGCAAGGTTCGCCTGTCGATGCGCGTCGTCGACCAGGAAACCGGCGCCGAGCTGGAAGACACCCGTCCGGCCCGCGAACCGCGCGAACCGCGCGGCGATCGTGGTCCGCGCGAGGATCGCGGCGGTGATCGTCGTGGTCCGCGTCGTGACGGCGGCCGTGGCGGCAACGACCGTGGTCCGCGCGGTGAAGGCCGGGGCGATCGCGGTCCCCGTGGTCCGCGCGGCGACAACAACGGCGGCGGCGATCCCGATCACATGCCGGCGTTCCTGAAGGAGGACTGATCGCATAGCGATCGGCCATTCAGGACCCGAAAAGACGAAGGGGCCGCAGCGATGCGGCCCCTTTTTCGTGCTCGCTATGAAAATTCCCGATCTTCGTCATTGCGAGCGAGGCGAAGCAATCCAGCCAACTCTGGATTGCCGGTCGGCTTCGCCTCCTCGCAAGGACTAATGGGGCTTGGGGCGCCCGCGCGGTCGGGGGCTGTTCCCCCTCAGTTCGCCGCAGCCAACCGGGGTGCGCCCTTGTCTTCACCGCGCACGCGGCGCGGGGCGGTGACGACGCGGTTCTTGCCCGCCTGCTTGGCGGCATAGAGCGCGCTGTCGGCCATGGTCACGACGTCGCCTGCGCCCGTCGCCGTCTCGGGCACGGTGGCGATGCCGAAGGAGGCGCTGACCTGCGCGCCATGCGCGGCCGAGAGTGCCTCCACCCGCTGGCGCAGCAGTTCGGCCTTGGCGGCGGCATGTTCGAGGCTGCACTTGGGCATGATGACCAGCAGCTCCTCGCCGCCGTAGCGGGCGATCACGTCCGAGGGGCGCAGGGTGCTGACAAGCTGTCCCGCCACGTCGCGCAGCACGGCATCGCCCTTGGCGTGACCGTGGTCGTCGTTGAGGCGCTTGAAGTTGTCGAGGTCGATCATCAGCACCGAGATCGAAGTGCCGGTGCGCTGCGCCAGGTTGATGTAGCGCTCCAGCGCATCCTCCATGTAGCGTCGGTTGTAGAGGCCGGTCAGCGGATCGCGGAGAGACTGGGTGCGCAGCTTCTCGCGCAAGGCGATGTTGGACAGCGCGAGCGAGATCGAATCCGCCAGTGCCCGCGCGATCCGGGTAACGTCCTGAAGCTGCTCGCGGGCATCGGCGGCCTCGCTGGCGAGCACGAGCAGCCCGAACACCTGACCGCGCGCCATCATCGGCACTTCGATGCTGGAGGCCTTGCCGATCGCGTGCGGGCAGCAGAGCGTGCCGACCTGTCCGCCGTGAACCTGCATATCGTTGACATGCGGCTTGCCGCGTTTGAGCGCCCAGCAGGTCTCGGGAAACAGCGTAGGCGCCGGGGCGAAGGCCTGCCTTTGGCTCCACGACTGTGCCAGGTCCAGCCGGTCTCGCGAATTGTTGAAGAGGTAGAGCGCCCCGTCGAGGTCCGGCAGCAGGCGCCGGGCGCTTGCCATCAGCACGGCCCCGGCATCCTCCTTGTCGTCGGCGGCCTGGAGCATGTCGGTCATCGCAAACAGCTCTTCGACTTGTGAGCGCGCCGCGCTGGCCTGCGCGACCAGCGTCAGGTGTCCGTCGAGTTCGGCAACCGCCCGCCTTCCGTAGCGAATGCCGACGCTCACCGTGAACAGGGCCGTCACCGCGGCGAACCCGGCGAGTGCCCGCGATAGCGTGCCGTGGGTAAGTAAGCTCGCGACGGCACTGATCGCGCAGGCGAACTGGACCGCATGGACGGCCATCCGCGCCATGGTCATCGTCCTGTCCGGCGAGAACATCCCCGGCGATGGAATACTGTCGAAATTTTCCATCCACACCCTGCCTGCCTCGAAACGGACAAGATATCGCCTGACAGCTAACGAACCGTAACAAACAGCATTAAGATGAAGTTATTATGGATTAACTTCAGGTAATTGCGCAAAGGAGTGGGCTGGAATTGGTATGCTGCGCGGTTTCTTTTTTGTCTGCTTTTTCGCCTTACGCCCCGACAACCCGCAGCGTCATGCGTGAAGAACCGTAAGGCGCGACGAGCGCCGCAGCACGCTTCCAGTCACCGCGTAGCCAGTCTTCATGTGCTTCGGGCGGAAGGATCACCGGCATCGTGTCGCGACCTTCGGCGCGCAAGGCGGCGTTGGCTTCGCAGGTGAGCAGCGCGAAGCTGGGCACTTCGCTGTCCTTCCACACGCCCGCCATCGCGAAGATCGGCTGGTCGGAGGCGCCGAACCAGCACTGGCGGCGCTTGCCGTCGCGCGGATCGACCTTGCCCCATTCCAGGAAGGCACTGGCGGGAACGAGGCAGCGGAACTCGCTGTTGCGCAAGTTGCCGATCCAGAACGGGCTTTCCAGATTGCGGACGGTGAGGATGCCGTGGCGCCGCTCATCCCACCCCTGAGGAGGTGGCGGTACGCCCCAGAGGCGGGGGACCATCCGGCGCGGCAGGCGCTTTTCCGGGCGCGGGCCCGCCACGAATTCGCGCCCCATGGTGATGACAGGGGCAAACCCGCCCGCTGAAACCGAGCCGCCGGGCCAGGGATCGTCGCCCGCATCGAAGCCGAAAGTACGGGCAACGTCGCGGGCGGGCGCGTCAAGGCGATAGATCATCGGCATGTCTGTTCGAGGCCCTAGACGGCTGGAAAAGCCGCGTCTATCGTCCGCCCATCCCCGGGGAGCTTGTGTCCAAGGCTTTCGAATCCGAAAGCCGAACGGAAACAAATGGCTGAGAGGGGCAGGTCACGCTGCCCGACCCGTTGAACCTGAACCCGTTAACACGGGCGGAGGGAAGGGCGGGCCACAGGACTCTTCTGTCGCGACCTTTCTTTCGTCCATAAGCCGAAGGAAAATCGCTTATGGCCGACATCAACTCCAAGCTGGAGATCGGCGTTACCACCGGACCCATTCGCGGGTCGAAGAAGATTCACGTCGGGCCGCTTGGCGTCGCCATGCGGGAAATTCATCTTGAATCCGGTTCGGGCGAGGCGCCCGTGCGCGTCTACGACACTTCCGGCCCCTATACCGATCCGAGTGTCACCATCGACATTGCCGCCGGTCTTGCGGCCAAGCGCCGCGAGTGGATCGTGGCACGCGGCGATGTCGAGGACTACGACGCCCGCGCTGTGAAGCCGGAAGACAACGGCCAACTCGGACCTGATCGTTCGGGAGGCGTCCCGGCGTTCCCCAACGTGGTGAAGCGCCCGCTGCGCGCCAAGCCGGGCATGAACGTCAGCCAGATGCACTACGCTCGCCGGGGCATCATCACGCCGGAGATGGAATACGTCGCCGAGCGTGAGAACCTCGGCCGCGCGATGCTGAAGGAATATGCGCGCGACGGGCAGGACTGGGGCGCGGCGATCCCGGACTATGTCACCCCCGAATTCGTGCGCGAGGAAGTGGCGCGCGGCCGGGCGATCATCCCCTCCAACATCAACCACCCCGAAAGCGAGCCGATGGCGATCGGCCGCAACTTCCTGGTCAAGATCAACGCCAATATCGGCAACTCCGCCGTCGCCTCGGACGTGGCGAGCGAAGTGGACAAGATGGTCTGGTCGATCCGCTGGGGCGCGGACACGGTGATGGACCTCTCCACCGGGCGCAACATCCACGACACCCGCGAATGGATCATCCGCAACTCGCCCGTGCCGATCGGCACCGTGCCTATCTATCAGGCGCTGGAAAAGGTCGGCGGCATTGCCGAGGACCTGACTTGGGAAGTGTTCCGCGATACCCTGATCGAACAGGCCGAGCAGGGCGTGGACTACTTCACGATCCACGCCGGCGTGCGCCTGCCTTTCGTGCCGCTCGCCGCCAAGCGCGTGACCGGGATCGTCAGCCGCGGCGGCTCGATCATGGCCAAGTGGTGCCTCGCCCATCATCGGGAATCGTTCCTCTACGAACGCTTCGACGAGATTACCGAGATCATGAAGACCTACGACGTCGCCTATTCGCTGGGCGACGGGTTGCGCCCCGGCTCGATCGCGGACGCCAATGATGAGGCGCAGTTCGCCGAACTCTACACCCTTGGCGAACTCACCAAGCGCGCCTGGGCGCAGGACGTGCAGGTGATGATCGAGGGGCCGGGCCATGTGCCGATGCACAAGGTGAAGGAGAACATGGACAAGCAGCTCGAGGCTTGCGGCGAGGCGCCGTTCTATACCCTCGGGCCGCTCGTGACCGACATCGCGCCGGGCTACGACCACATCACCAGCGGCATCGGCGCGGCCATGATCGGCTGGTACGGCACGGCGATGCTCTGCTACGTCACGCCCAAGGAACACCTTGGCCTGCCGGACCGCGACGACGTGAAAGTCGGCGTCGTCACTTACAAGCTGGCCGCCCATGCCGCCGATCTGGCCAAGGGGCACCCGGCCGCCAAGGTCCGCGACGATGCGCTGTCCCGCGCCCGTTTCGAATTTCGCTGGCGCGACCAGTTCAACCTCAGCCTCGATCCCGACACCGCCGAGCAGTACCACGACCAGACGCTTCCGGCGGAAGGGGCCAAGTCCGCGCATTTCTGCTCGATGTGCGGGCCGAAGTTCTGTTCGATGAAGATCAGCCAGGAAGTGCGGGACTTTGCCGCCAAGCAGAACCAGCCCTCGACCGGCTTCATCGCGGCCGAGGAAGGCGGCAAGCTGGCCATCCTTGAGGCCGAGGCGGGCATGGCCGAGATGAGCAAGGTGTTCAGGGAAACCGGCAGCGAACTCTACATGGGATCCGGCGGCCGCGAGCACGATTGAGGCGCTAACCGGCTGAACGGTCGCCAAACTCTTTGTCGTCCCCGCGAAAGCGGCCCTCCGCTTTCTTCCCGGCCCCTATACGGGAAGAATAGCGGAAGGGTGCCTTCGCGAGGGCGACGAAGAGTGCTAGGGTCGGACCTCCAAGGAGATCCGATTTCATGCGCACCCCCGCCGACGACTGGATGAAACTGGCGCACGACAGCTACAGGCTCTGGGCCGATTCGATGATCGTTATCGGCATGCGGACGACGGACATGATGACCGGGCGCGGCAGCAACCGCGAAAACATGCTCATGGTCACGGAAAAGCTTCAGGCCAATGCCGAACTGGCGATCAAGCTGGCCACCGGCGGCCTCGCGTCTCCCGAAAAGACCGCGCACAAGGCCGTCCGCCACTATCGCAAGCGCGTGACCGCGAATCGTCGCCGCCTTTCGCGGGCCAAGCCCCGGTGAGCGCGCAAGGCTCCGGCGCGATCCATATCGGCATCGGCGGCTGGAGCTATGATCCCTGGCGCGAGACGTTCTATCCCAAGGGCGTCTCCAAGGCGCGCGAACTCGAATATGTCGGCCAGCACCTCACCGGCACCGAGATCAACGCCACGTTCTACGGCCGCCAGAAACCGGCCAGCTTCGCCAAGTGGCGCGATACGGTGCCGGACGGGTTCAAGTTCGCGCTCAAAGGCTCGCGTTACTGCACGAACCGCAAGAACCTCGCCGAAGCGGGAGAGAGCGTCACCAATTTCATCGAGCAGGGGATCGTCGAACTCGGCGACAGGCTGGGTCCGATCAACTGGCAACTGGCCGCCACCAAACGGTTCGACCCCGAGGAGATCGCCGCTTTCCTCGCCCTGCTGCCGGCGAGCCATGAGGGCGTCGCTCTGCGCCACGCCATCGAACCGCGTCACGAGAGCTTCGACGATCCGGCCTTTCTCGATCTCGCCCGCAAGGCCGGTGTCGCCGTCATCCTTGCCGACAGTTCCAAGTACCCGGCCTTTACGGAGGCCGCCGAGGCAGGCCCCTTCGTCTACGCCCGTCTCCAGAACGCGCAGGCCGGGATCGAGCAGGGCTACCCTGACGCCGAACTGGATCTCTGGGCCGGACGCGCCCAGGAATGGTCGCAATCAGGGCGCGATGTGTTCCTGTTCTTCATCAACGGCGCAAAGGAACGGGCACCGGCAGCGGCGATGGCGTTGATCGCCAAGCTTGCGGATCGACGAGGCGAAGGCGTTTTTTGATCCGGCCGCAATTTCCGGTGTCTACCTGAAACCTGCCATTCTGGAACCGTCCACATTGCCGTCGTAAGATGAGCAGGCTCTCGGAAAACCGCCGTTCGATGGGAGCCTCTCACCCATTCGCAAAGGTTAAAAGGTTCGAAGCGCGGCGCGATGTCACCATTCGGAACCTCGCGCCTTCCCCTTCGTTGTAGCCGCCATGAAAAATCTTCTCACCGCATCGGTTCTCGCCGTCGCTCTTGCGGCCTGTTCGCCCGAGCCTACCAAGGCGCCGGAACAGCCCAGCGATACGGCCACCTCTTCCGCCACGACGGACGAAACCGTCTCCGAAGCGCCTGTCGCCACGCCCATGGCCACTGCCGATCCCAAGGTGCTGTCGCTGGAAGGGCTGGGAGATCTGAAGATCGGCCAGGCGGTGCCTGCAGGGTCGTCCTGGGCCGAGCGCGGGGCGCAGCAGAGCGATGCCTGCCGCACGGTGACCTCGCCAGACTATCCGGGCGTTTACGCCATCGTCGAGCAAGGCAAAGTGCAACGCATCACGCTTGGCCAGCGCTCCGAGGTCACACTGATCGAAGGGATCGGTGTCGGCTCCAGCGAGGCCGATGTGAAGAAGTGGTTCGCGGGCTTCCGGGAGGAACCACACAAGTATGAGGGCTCTCCGGCAAAGTATCTCACGGCGCCCAATGCCGGAAGCGGCGACCCGGCACTCCGGTTCGAGATCGGGCAGGACGGGAAGGTCAAGCTGATCCACGTCGGAACGATGCCGGTGCTGGGGTATGTCGAGGGCTGTTCCTGAGAAACAGGAATTTTCGACTTCCCGCGCGCCACACCCGCCGGCTTTCGTGTAAGGCCCTTGGTCTTACTTCGAAGCACGAAAGCCCTGCGATGAATCACTATCTGCTGACCTACCATCTCGCGCCGGACTATCTGGAGCGCCGTCCGCAGTACCGCGAGCCGCATCTGGCGCTGGCCTGGGCGGCGGTGGAACGCGGAGAACTGGTGCTCGGCGGGGCGGTGGAGGACCCGGTCGATACCGCGCTGCTGCTGTTTGCAGGCGAGGGGCCGGAACCGGCAGAGGCTTTCGCCAGGGCCGATCCTTATGTGACCGAAGGCATTGTCGAGCGCTGGACGGTACGACGCTGGGCCACGGTCGTCGGGCAATCGGCGGCCAATCCCGTCCGTGCCGACGGTCACGCGTGAGCGCGGCGGAACTCGCGATCCGTTCCCGGCGGGCGGCATTCAACCGGGCGATCGCCGAGGGCGACGCCGCTGCCATCGGGCCGATCCTCACGCGGGACTGCGTGATGGTGACGGGCACCGACAGCGCGCTGATCTCGGGGCGGATGGGGCAGGTTAAAGTCTGGCGCCGCGAGTTCGCGGGCGCGGCGCGGCTGGTCTACACCCGTACGCCGGAGCAGGTCACGATCTCGCCGGTCGAGCCGATCGCGATGGAGTACGGGCGCTGGAAGGGCATAGACAGCACTTCCGACGTGTTGGCGGCGTCCGGGACCTACACGGCCAAGTGGCGCGAGTTGGGCGGCCAGTGGGTAATCGAGGCGGAAGTCTTCTTGACGCTGGCCTGAGGACGGATCCGTCAGGCGCCCTCGCGCTCGGCGGCGAGGACATCGGCGGCGGCTCCGGCGGCACGGGCGGCCGATTCGGCGGCGGAATCGCGGCCGGGGGACAAGGGGCTTGCCGAGCCGGAGTTCCGCGGCGCGGTCGGCTGCGGCATGTAGCCCTGCGGGGCGGGCAGGGCGCGCGGCGGGGCGGCGATGAAGCGGGGCGCATCACCGCCGCCGTCTTCGTCGCTCCAGCGCGGAGCGGGAGCGGAGTACCCGTCATCGGCCCAGCCAGGACCGCCGAGCATGACCATGCGTCCGCGCGGAGGGCCGAAACCGGAGTGGTCGCTGCCGGTATAGTCGTCGTCGGAAAGAGCGTAGCCCTGCTCTTCCTCTGCGGCATAGGCGCGATCGCCGCGCGAAGACTGGCGCGCCTCACCGCCTAGGGCATAGCCTTCCGGATACTTCTGCATCCGGCCGGTCGTCATGCCCGCAACGACCACGCCTGCGCCGACGCCGCCTGCGGCCAGCACCAGGAACCATTTGCCGAAACCCATTTCAACTCCACGTCACGCCAGCCTCACCTTCCCAATATAGGCCTATCCGAGGCCCGATGTCGGTGAGGTGAATGGTTTTGGCGGCTAATGCTCTGGGCAATGGGGATTATACCTATGCCCGTGAAAAGGAACCGTTCATCTCGCAGTGACATGGTGAACGCATGTTTACGAAACGGTCAGACGCCTATTCGCTCACGCCCTGCTGGTTCTCGCGCGTCCACGAACCCGATGGACGGCGGGAGCGGGAGGACGACGGAACGCTGATTTGCACTTGCCGCTACTGCCGCAAGCGCATCCGATCGCGCGAGGGCAAGACCTGGAACCTGGCGGACGGCCTCGATCTCGATGCTCTGGCCGCCTCCTGCATTTCCAGCCATTTCAGCGTGATCGACGTCGAGGAAGGGATGGTCCTGGCGCGCTACAAGGTGCCGCCGGATTCGGACGAACTCGCCATCGAGGAAATGCGCGGCATGATTGCAGCCAAGCACGGCTTCGAGGAAGGCGGCGATCTGGAAATCCGCCTTATCCGGCACGAGGAGGTACTTCAGAAACGGCATTGAAAGCCGGGTTCCAGGCACCAAAAAGGGCGCTCACCCGGCTGGGGAGCGCCCTTTTTCATTCAGGCCGAAGCCCTGATAAGGTGCCTTACTCGGCAGCGGCCTGGGCCAGGGCGCCCTTGGCGTCGGCGAGGCGGAAGTTCACGTTGCGCGAGTTGTAGGTGCCGGTCACGCGGTTGCCCGAAACGTAAAGGCGGAAGGGAACCTGACCCTGGGCGGTGCCGGAGATCACGGTAACCTTGCCCTTCTGCTCGGTCGTGTAGTTGTAGTGCACGCCGTCGTGCGAGAAATCGCGCGTTTCATCAGCGTAGGCAGTGGTGGTGGCAACGGCGGCGAAAGCGGCGCCAGCGGCAAAAACGGTCTTCAGCATGGCAAAATCCTTAGTCTCAGCGATAGGAGATTGCCTTGGGCACCCCTTATCTTGTTGCAGTGCAACATGTCTGTCGGGGGCTGCCGTCGCAATGGCATTACTTGCCACTGGTGTTGCACAAAGTGCAACTTTGCAAATTCCTGCGACGATTGATTGTGTTAGCGGTAACTGGAATGCCGGAAAAAATGGTCCTGACCTAAAATTTCGTTGATTCGGCGCGGAACCAACGTTCTCTTTCGGGCGAATCGGTGGCCGTTGAGGATGATGCAGCGCTTCGCAGGAGGTCTCGATTGCGTGATTTGCGTGAGGCCGATAGAAGTCGGGCCATGAAGAAAGCTCATGCAGCCATGCGACGTGTCGGGTTTGGATACGTGGCGGCTCTGGGAGCCGCTTTCGCAGTGGCGGCTTGCCATGGCGGCGGGAAGGACATGCCGGGAGACGCCGGGGACCACGTGCCCTTCCACGAAATCGGTGTTGGAGACACCGTTCACTTTCTTGGTACGGAACCGTTCTGGGGTGGCGACGTAACCGGCAAGCGGATGACCTATTCCACGCCGGACTCACAAACGGGGGAGATCATCCCTGTCACACGCTTTGCCGGGCGCGGCGGGCTGTCGTTCACCGGGATGCGCGGCGGTGCCGAACTGACATTGGCGGTCGCACCGGGACAATGCAGCGACGGGATGTCCGATCGTGCCTATCCCTTAACGGTAATGCTGAAAATCGGTGAAGAGACCCGGCAGGGCTGTGCCTGGACGGATCGTCAGCGGCCGAGCGGCGGGGAAACTTCGGGCGCCTCCGGGCCGCGCTGAGCGTCCGGACGGGGCGAAGAGGCGGCTTCGCGGGGCGTCTGGGCTGCTGTCGGCGGATCGTCCGCCTCGGCCCCGGCAGGCAGGCAAGCGCCCGCCAGGCCTCCGAGCGCGATGGCGGCGACCACCGCGCCGAGCATGGGAATCTTCATTGGCGTCTTCATCGGCAATGCGGTTCTCCGATTGCCCCCTTCCGAGAGTAAAACGCCTGAAATTCCGGGCCGTTCCGTGGAGGGCGGCCGGGGACCCCATTCAGCGCTTGCGCACGAATTCCGCGCGCAGGACCAGGCCCTTGATGCCGGGGTACTTGCAGTCGATCTCCTGCGGATCGCCGGTCAGACGGATCGCCCTGATGAGCGTACCCTGCTTGAGCGTCTGCCCCGCGCCCTTGACCTCAAGGTCCTTTATCAGCGTGACCTGATCGCCGTCCGCCAGCAGATTGCCGACGGCATCGCGCACTTCCACTGCATTCGCGGCGGCGCGTTTGCTTGCCAGTTCGGAGGCGGGCATCCATTCGCCGCTCTCCTCGTCGTAGACATAATCTTCGTCGTCGCCTGCCATGATCGTCCTTTCGTTGAAACGACGGCCATGACAGGCGACGACGGCTTTTCCTAGGGCGTCTTCACGTTCGGTGAAGACACCCTAGGACTTTGATACTGCTTTTTCCGAGTTTTTGACCCTAAACGGTCAACCTGGAAATGCTCAGCCTTCCAGCGTCTTTTCGAGCGTGATCTCGCAGTTCAGCAGTTTCGAGATCGGGCAGCCGGCCTTGGCTTCGTCGGCCAGTCGCTCGAAATCTTCCGCGCTGATCCCGGGAACGCTGGCCTTGAGCGTCAGCGCGGACTTGGTCACCGCGAAGCCGCCGTCGGCGCTGTCGAGCGTGACCGTGCACTGGGTGTCCAGCGTACCGTCGGCGAAGCCCGCCTTGGCCAGCGCGAAGCTGGTGGCCATGGTGAAGCAGGCAGCGTGGGCGGCGGCGATCAGTTCCTCGGGATTGGTGCCCGGCTGGCCTTCGAAGCGGGTGCCGAAGCCATAGGGCTGGTCGCTGAGCACGCCCGAACGGGTGGTGATCGCGCCCTTGCCCTCCTTGCCGAGACCTGTGTAGCGGGCGGAGGCTGAGTTCGTCGTCATGCCGGTGTTCCTTTCATGGATTTACGGGAAGGGATGGGCAAAAAGGGATGCGGAACATTTCGGCCGCGAACCTGGGCAAACGCGACGCCGCAGATGTCGTTCCCGATTCGCTGACGCCCTGTCATGGCGCAAACGGATGCTCAGGCAGGGTGCAATGCCGGAAAGCCCGGATTTTCGACGTTAGCGGATGCAGCATTGAATCGTTTCCAGGCGCGTTCGTGGAACCGGAATGCTACCGCGTCGATGCCGGGTTCTACAAGCGCGATCCCACCCGCGAGGGCCAGCGACCCTGTCATTACATGGGCAACGGTGAAGCCTACCGTCAGGTGGAGGCCCAAGTACGTCAGCGTCTTGGTGGGATCGCAGGGCATGCCGAATTCTTTTCGCAGTGCAAAATATCGGAATCCCGCGGGTTTGCGCCAATGATCGCTTCCGGTTTCCTTGATCGCCTGCTATGTGTTCAGCCAGAAGAGAGGCGGGCCGCGAAAGACGGTGCCGACTGGGAAGAGGGCCAGGAATTAAGGACGTCGTGAAGCAATTCATGACGGTATCGCAGGCGGAACTTGTCCCGTTCGTGGCAAATCGGATCGAAGCCGGTTCGTTACGTGCGGGCCGATAAGCGAGCACTGCGATGACGCTGAGCATGATCGGTGCCGCTCTCATGCAGGATAGCCCGGTTCCCCGAGCGGACGATTTCGCCCTCATCCAATGCAAACCGGGATTCGCCCCGATCGTTTTGCGACGGCGTGGCGACGGTTTGTTCCCTGGATGAGGGCGGATCGTCTATCGGGAAACGCCAGCAATACGGGGCGCGACGCGATCGACGACCCCTCGGTCAGGCTCCGGCGCGAGCTGGTCTGACGACAGGGAGCAGGCGGCATGTGCTGCAGTACGGCGCCTAGGCGGGCGTTGTAGGCATGTGCGGCAAAAGGCCGAGGGAAGGGAGAAAGTCAGGGCGCGGCGGACTGAGGTCGGTCGCGCCCTGATGTTTCGGGGGCGGCGGGTCCCTCCATTGCCATGACTGCGTTCCGACTGGACCGGGATGATGCGGCGCAGCATAAGGCGGCATGGAATTCGTCCACCAATATGAGCGCGCGATAACCTGGATCGTCGCGCAGTGCCCGGCCCCCGACAAGTTCGCGCATACTTACGCGGGCCTGACGATATGGCTTCTCACCGCGATTCTGATGAAGAAGAAGCTCAGCTCCAACTGGCCGCTGGCCATGGTGGTGATCCTCGAACTCGGAAACGAATATATCGACCGGCTCGCGCATGGGTCCTGGGCCTGGCACGATACGATCGGCGACGTGATCGCCACGCTGTTCTGGCCCTTCGTGCTGTCCTTCGCGATGCGCTTGCGTCCGGCGATCCGCGGCTGAGCGATCGGGCTGACAAATCGGACTTTCTCCGGCGCGATTGCAGGGAGGGCGGGAACCGGCGATGCTCCGATGCGATTCGACAGGAGTCGAACGTGACGGAGGATACCGGATGCATGACCCTGATTGGCGCGCCCTGGCGGCGGGCGGCGCTCTCGTTCTCGCTCTTGGCAGCCTGACGGGCTGCAACAAGGGCGCCGAGCCTGACGCGGTGCCTTCCTCCCTTGTCACCGAGCCGACCGATGCGGGCGTTGCAACGGACGAAGCCGCTACCGGCGCCCCCACCGGCGCGGTGGCCAGCCTGTCTGCCTATGTCGGCAAGTACCCTCTCGACAAAGTGGGCGACTATGCGTTCTTCCAGCATCCCGTGGTGCAGGAAGGCCTGTCCCGCGCGGTGACCGATCCGAAGGTCCTCGCCGCCATCGCGGCGATAAAGGGGCCGGTCGGGCCGGTAATGCGCAAGGACAACGACATCGCCGCCTCGCAGTGCCAGCAGCACGACTGCGGCGCCCACAACTATGCAATCCACGTCGATGCAACGACGAACACAGTATCCTCGGTCTGCTATTACGACGAGCAGACCGGGCCGATCGCCACCTGGTACAAGCCGGACGGGTCGAAAGTCAGCGAGGGCGACGGCTGCTCGGTCGGCTGAGAACGGCCTTCATCGGCCCATCATCCAGCCCAGCAGGCGCTTAATCCGGCCTTGGGCCTCGCGCAGGCGGATGAGGCCGGAGCGGACTTCGGCCTGTCCCCCCGCGATCCGCTCCACGAGGGTTTCCGGCTCGCAGGGCAGGCGGGTGACCGGGTCGAGGTAGCGGGGGTAGAGAATGAGCGTGGCCGCCACCAGTTCGTCGAGCCCGCGCCGGCGGGTGCGGCGGGCGGGCACGGCGCCAAGATCGTGGGTCAGGCCCCATCCGGCGTAGAACGGCACACCGTGAGTGACGACTTCGCGGCCGCGCATGAGTGCCTCGAACCCGGCTAGCGACGTCAGGACATGCACGGCATCGACCCGGTCTAGCAGCGCGGCGATCGAGGAGGTGCGGTCGATCTCGTCGGCATGTTGCAGCGCCTCGGCATCGGGGACGTGGCCCTTGCGGTGGCCCGCCTCGACATCGGGATGGGGTTTGAAGACGATGTGCGCGTCCGGTTCATGGGCCCGGGCGCGGCGCAGCAGGGCGAGATTGTCCAGCCCGCCGCCGCCGCGCAGCACCGAGCGGTCGTCCGCGACCTGTCCGGTCACGAGCACCTGCTTGCGGCTGGTCTCTCTTGTCCCGGCGAGGCGTTCGGCGTCCTGTCCGTACTTGCTGATCCCGCCCGAAACGAGCCGTTCGCGCAAGGCCACCGCGCGGCGGAGCATGTCCTCGGGGATCGTCGCGGTTTCGAGCAGCAGTTCCAGCTCGCTCGCCTGGGCGGGGTCGAAGTGGGGGCCGTGCGCGTCGACGACGATCGAGAGCGGCGGCACGCAATTGGCACCGAGGCCGGTCGAGCGGATCATGCCGTCCTCGATCTCGCCGATCCGCACGCCGCGCGATTCGAGCCGCGACAGGGTGCGGGCGTCGCTGCGCGCGATCCAGGCGAGCACTTGCGAGGCTCCGGTGGGGAGCGGGGCGGGAAGCTCGGCGGCCCTGGCGTGGCGCACCGGGCCGGAGCCGTCCCAGAGCAGGGCGTCGGCGGTGATGCGCTTCCATGGCGCGATTCCATAGATCGCGGCGACGGCGCGGTTCGCGTCGATCAGGCGGCGCCAGCGGGCCAGCACTGTGATCGCCTGTCGCGGTTCCAGCACATCGCCGGTGAAGGGATCGCGATAGGTCCAGCGTCCGAGTTCGGCGGCGAGTGTCTCCTCCAGCATCGTGGCGTCGGCCAGCGCGGCGAAGCGGCCCGTGCCGAGCGGTTCGACCCGGCAGCCGGAGAGGGCGGCGACCAGCAGCAGTTCGTCGTCGGCATCGGCGATCACGAGATCGGCGGCGGCGCAGAGGCTCCAAGGATCGGCATCGGCGGGCAGGCGATCCAACGAGACGGCTTGCGATTCCAAGCCTGCTGCGCGCAGATACCGCGTGGCTTCGCCTGCTATTTCGGGTTTTGTCGCAGAAACGACAATGGAGCGGCCTTCGGGTAGCGAGGCCGGCTTGCCCCAGTAAGCACCGCCGACGCGTGCTTCGCGCAGAGCGGCGGCCAAGCTCCGATCGTCCGCATTGCGGCTGGGGGAGGCCTCGGCGAGAGGCGCGGCGCGATGGCCCGGAAAGGGCGGGATGCGCAGGAAGGGAACCGTCATCGCGCGGTCTCTAGCTGCACGACAAGCGAATCGCCAAGTGTCGAGAGGCGATCCGCCGCCCATTCCCACGTCTTCTGCGAGGCAGCGGCGATCAGGCCTTCGCGCCGGTCGTCGCAGCGATAGGCGGTGCCGTCGGGTCGGGCGGCGCGGCCTCCGGCTTCGTTGAGGAACAGCACGCCTGCCGCGTGGTCCCAGGGCAGGGTGCGGGTGAACAGGGTCGCATGGTTGCCGCCCGTGGCGATGCGGGGGTACTGGTCGGCGGCGCAGCGGGGGCTGTCGAGCACTTCGGCATCCTTGGCGAGAGCGGTGAGCAGGCGCGCGCGTCGCTCCTTGTCGGGAATGAGCCGTGTTACCGCGACGATCGGACGCGTCGGTTCGACGGACGGTGCGCGGAACGCCGCGCCGTCGATCGTCGCGCCTTTGCCCGAGAGCGCCGCGCAGAAGCGGCCGGACAGCGGATCGAGGATCCAGCCGCCGACCGGAATCCCGTCTTGCGCCAGCGCCACGAGCAGGCCGAAGGGACCGGTTCCCGCCGCGAAATTGGCGGTTCCGTCCAGTGGGTCGACGATCCAGCAGGTGCCCGAGCCGAGCTGGTCCAGCAGTTCCGGCCGGTGATGCACGGCTTCCTCGCCGACGACATGAGCGCCGGGGATCAGGCCCGCGAGGCGATCGGACAGGATCGCTTCGCATTCCCGATCAGCGGCAGTTACCGGCTCGCTGTCACCGGGGTTCTCGGCCTTGTCCTCTACCGGGGCAGCGCCCGCGGTGCCGAAACGCGGCAGGATGGCGAGACGTGCCGCCTCGCGCATCGCCTGCTCGACGGCAGGCGTGAGATTTCGGTTCATGATCGGCGGGCCTTGAGGGTCTGAACGGGAAGCTAGCCGTCACCAATGGCCGAAGTCGCCGTGCGTGTCGACACGCAGCGAGGTATAGGGAAGCTGGACGTGATCGAGCACCGAATAGGCGGCCTTGCCGAACCGCGACTCCGAGCGGCCGAACAGCAGTTCGCCCAGATTCAGGCCGAGACCGAAGAACAGGTGCCGCTTGGGTTCGATACCCCTGGCGCGGTCGCTGTTGAGGAAGTCGGTGGCGTAATAGCCGATCTGGAGATCGAGGAAACGCAGCGGGCTGTGTTGGAGGCCTTCGAACCCGGCGCCTTTCAGGGCGAAAAGGAAGCGCTGCTGCGCATAGTGCTTCTTGCCGACGTGGCTGTAGATCTGGTCGTTCGGCATGATCTCGATCTTGAAGGCGAACTTGTCCTTCAGGCCCGGCACCGTGTTGCGCAGCACGGAGAGCGTCGCGCCGGTCAGGTTCATGGCGATGTCCTGCATCGAATAGCCGCTGTCGGTCTCGATACCGTCCGATATCTCGTTGAGCGCCATGACACCGGCGGCGAGGACGCCTGCGGTCACGGCATCGCCTTCCGAACCTTCTGTATTGCGGTGCAGGCGGGCATGGAGAATGTCGGCGATCAGGTAGGTGTTGAAGGCATGGGTGAGCTTGTCCATGCCGATGTTCGCGGTGTCCTTGCCGAACCAGCCTTCGTCCTTGAAATGGAACGGGGCGGTCTTCTTGAAGAGCTTGGGAATGCTTTGCGCGCCCATGTAGACGAACAGGATCGCGAGTTCGGTCTTGATCGTTCCGGCCTGCTGGAAGAAGCCGCGATAGGGAGCGTCTTCGCGCGGGATATGTCCCGAAGCGTCGAGAGGACCGCCGGGCGAGAGGGGCTGGGCAGGGCCGTAGATATCGGCTGGCTCTTCCGCCGGCTGGGCAAGCGTCGCCGGAGTCAGGTCGATCAGGGCGGGCGAGGATTCGGGAGAGGCGATATCGGCGAGATTCCATCGCGATACGGTGATCGGCAAGGCCCCGATCGAGGTGTCGGTTGCGGGGATTTCCGGTGCCGAAAAGGGCGGCGAACCATCCCATTCATCTGCCCGTGCCGGTGTCGCTGAAAGGCAGATGGCCAGTGCCAGCGCGATGCCGCTGGAAGAACCCATCCTCATGTATCTTCTCATCCTGAAAAGCTGAGCCGGGTATTCGGCCAAGCCTGTTCAGCGCCCCGAAGAAGACGAAATCCGTCGCCGACGATTGCCCCAACGGGCTGTTGCCCTGCTTTCGGGAAATCGGTAGCGCCCTTCCTATGAGAGTTCCGAAGTCGATAAAATTGCTACTCCTGTCACCTGTCTGGCTCTTTCAGCTAGGGACATCGGCCAAAAGTTTTCTCGACAATCCCCTGATCGGCTCACCGCGACTCAATCGATTGGGGCTGCATCGGGGGCGGGTCAGGCTGGCCGGCGCGCTCTGTGCCTGGCGGCGCTGGCGGCTGGCTAAAAAGGTTCGCGCGGACTGGCGCGAGGCCTTCGACCGTGACGGCTATGTCGCGATCGAAAACGTGATTCCGCCTGAACGGTTCGCCGCCTTGCGCGCCGCGATCCTCTCCTACGAAGGCGAAGCGCGCGAGATGCGGCAGGGCGATGCGATCACCCGCCGCCTCGCGATCGATCCGGCCATGCTGCACGCGATTCCGCAGCTGCGTGGAGTGCTGGATCGCCGCGATCTCAATGCCCTGTTCGAATATGTCGCCGGTTTCCGGATCCGTCCGGTGCACTATATCCAGACCATCGTTACCCACGATGCCAGCAACGAAGCCGACCCGCAGGAAGCGCTCCATGCCGATGCCTTCCATTCCTCGCTCAAGGCCTGGCTCTTCCTCAACCCGGTCACGGCGGACGAAGCGCCTTTCACCTTCGTGCCCGGCTCGCATCGCCTGACGAAAGAGCGGCTGGACTGGGAATATCGCCGCAGCCTGGCCGATCCGGACGCGATCGATCGCCTTTCCGCACGTGGATCGCCCCGGGTAAGCGCGGAGGATCTGGCGGAGATGCGGCTCCCCCCGCCCAAGCCGCTCGCGGTGCCCGGCAACACACTGGTCGTCGCCGACACCCTGGGCTTTCACGCGCGTGGCGACTCGGTGCGGCCGATCGAGCGCGTGGAGATCTGGTCCTATTCGCGGCGGAACCCGTTCCTGCCCTGGCTGGGCGGCGATCTGCTCAGTCTGCCCGGCCTTGCCGAGCGTCGTATCGGCTGGCTCTGGGCGATCCGGGACAAGTTCGAGAAAGTGGCGGGCCAGCCCTGGCAGCGTGTCGGCAGGCGTCGTCCCGT
The DNA here is from genome assembly GCF_058273105.1 of Novosphingobium sp. BF6. Taxonomy (NCBI): domain Bacteria; kingdom Pseudomonadati; phylum Pseudomonadota; class Alphaproteobacteria; order Sphingomonadales; family Sphingomonadaceae; genus Novosphingobium; species Novosphingobium sp. BF6. Next base: position 3,084,333 of record NZ_CM177775.1, on the reverse strand, counting down.
AGATGCGTCAAACTGAATGGGCCGGGTTTGTTTGCCGCAAAAATGTCACGATTAAATTCCGTCAACTATATCGCGCTTCTATTGACCGACCCCTGTGCCGGATTTGCGGTAAATGGAGGAAAACGGCGGTATTGCGGGGTTTACAGACTTGCTCATGCTGCTTAGCACAAAATCGCGGATTATGCCGATGCCTAACAATACATGTCAGGAGTCGGGAGTTGTGCGCTGCGACAAGCAAGGTATAGGCGATGCGAATCCATCGAAAGCACGCTGCCAGGGGGGTAAAGTTGTCGAATTCGGTTGTCCCGATAGCCGTCGGGGCTAGCAATTTCATCGTGTCCCGTGCGCGCGAAGTCATCGATATCGAGGCTCGCACGCTGGACGAGCTCGGCGCGTCGCTGGGAACGAGCTTCACCAAGGCCTGTCAGCTTCTGGCCGGTGCTTCCGGCCGCATCGTCGTCGCCGGGGTCGGCAAGTCGGGCCATATCGCGCGCAAGATCGCGGCAACGCTTTCCGCCACCGGCTCTCCCGCCATGTACCTCCATCCCGGCGAGGCCGCGCACGGGGATCTCGGCATGGTGGTCGAGGGCGACGTGGTGCTCGCCATTTCCAACTCGGGCAATACTGCCGAGCTTCAGGTGCTGTTCGACCATGCCGAGCGCTGCGGCATTCCCGTCGTCGGCATGACCTCCTACGTCGATTCGCTGGTCGAGCGTCGTTCCGACGTCTGCGTATTGCTGCCTGTCGCGACCGAGGCCTGCTCCGCCAATATTGCGCCGACCAGCTCGACCACGCAGCAGCTCGCGCTCGGCGATGCGATCGCGATGGTGCTGATGGACATGCAGGGCATCTCGCGCGAGAGCCTCAAGGCGCTTCATCCCGGCGGTTCGATCGGCCTGCGTCTCGCTTCGGTCAGCCAGATCATGCACGGCGTGGACAAGCTGCCGCTGGTCGATCTCGACCTGCCGATGGATGATGTGATCACCTGCATGACCTCGATGGGCTTCGGCATCGCCGGGGTGGTCGATCCGGCGGGCCGCCTGGCCGGGATCATCACCGACGGCGACTTGCGCCGTCACTTCAAGATGCTCGACCAGGTCTGCGCGCGCGAAGTCATGACGCCGCGCCCGAAGATGCTGCGCGCCGACATGGCGGCCGAGGATGCCCTGCGCTTCCTTAACGATGCCCAGATCACCTGCGCTTTCGTGGTCGGTGAAGACGGCCCCAATTGCGCCGTGGTCGAGGACGAGATGGTCGCCACGATCAACCAGATCCCGGTCGGCATCATCCACCTGCACGACTTCCTCCGCGCAGGGCTGAGCTGACCTTTCCGTGACGTCTACCAGTTTTGCGATCGTCATCCCGGCGCGCTATGCGTCGAGCCGTTACCCGGGCAAGCCGCTCGTTCGTCTCGCCGGGGCCACCGGCGAGGAACGCAGCCTGATCCGGCGTAGCTGGGACTGCGCCATGGGCGTACCCGGTTCCGCCGGCGTCTGGGTTGCCACCGACGACGCGCGGATCGCCGCGGAAGTGGAAAGCTTCGGCGGGCAGGTGGTGATGACCTCGCCCGATTGCGCCAACGGCACCGAGCGCTGTGCAGAGGCCATTGCAACCCTCGGTCCGGTGGCGGATGTCGTGGTGAACCTGCAGGGCGATGCGCCGCTGTCCCCTGCGGGTGTCGTGCCCGCGCTGGTGGATCGCCTGCTGGAAGATCCCGAGGCGATCATGGCGACCCCGGCGGTTCGCGCCTCGCGCTCGGTCTACGAGCATCTGGTGCAGGACCAGGCCGAAGGTCGCGTCGGCGGGACCACCGCCGTGATCGACGGCCGGGGACGGGCGCTCTATTTCTCGAAGCGGGTGCTGCCTTATCTTCCGGCCGAAGCGGCGGCGCGGGAATTCCCGCCGGTGCACCTGCATCTCGGTCTCTATGCCTATCGCCGCGAGGCGCTGGAGCGCTATGTCGCGGCACCGCCCTGCGAGCTTGAACTGCTCGAAGGGCTGGAGCAGCTGCGCTTCCTCGACCTCGGCCTGCCGGTCTCGGTGGTCACGCTCGATTCGCTGTCGTGGGACGCGATCGAACTCAACAATCCGGGCGACAAGCCGGTGATCGAGCGCATTCTGAAAGAGCGCGGCATCGCCTAAGAGGCGGGCCGCGCCACTTCACCTCAGTCGATATCGAGCGGGGGGAAGGCCTTGACCACGCGGTCGATGGCCTGAACCTGCTGAAGATAGGCGCGCAGGCGGTCCAGCGGCAGCGCGCAGGGGCCGTCGCAGAGCGCCTTGTCGGGATCGGGGTGCGCTTCCAGGAACAGCCCGGCGATGCCCAGCGCCATGCCCGCGCGGGTGAGCGCGGCGGCCTGGGTGCGGCGACCGTCGGCGCTGTCCGTGCGGCCGCCGGGGCGCTGGAGCGCATGGGTGGCATCGAACACCACCGGCGCCATCGCCTTCATCTCGTCCATGCCCAGCATGTCGACGACGAGATTGTTGTAGCCGAACGAGGAACCGCGCTCGCAGAGCAGCACCTGGCCGTTCCCGGCTTCCTCGCACTTGCGGATGATGTGGCGCATTTCCTGCGGGGCGAGGAACTGCGGTTTCTTCACATTGATGACCTTGCCGGTGCGGGCCAGCGCCACCACGAGGTCGGTCTGGCGCGCGAGGAAGGCGGGAAGCTGGAGGATATCGGCGACTTCGGCCACCGCCTCGGCCTGGAACGGCTCGTGGACGTCGGTGAGCACCGGCACGCCGAAGCGATCCTTCACTTCGGCCAGGATCTTCATGCCCTCGTCGAGGCCGGGGCCGCGGAACGAGGCAATCGACGAGCGGTTCGCCTTGTCGAAGCTGGCCTTGAACACATAGGGAATGCCGAGGTCCCCGGTGACGCGCACGAATTCGGCGGCCACGTCCATCACTGCCTCTCGGCTCTCCATCACGTTCATGCCGCCGATCAGCACGAAAGGCCGGTCGTTGGCGAAAGTGACGCCGGAAGGCAGGGAAACGGATGCGATCATGGCTGGGGTCTGTCCTTGTCGATGAAGGCCCTGCCCGTCGCCGGGGCGGGCCTTGCCGTCAAGCTGTTTCGAAAGGCGGAGCGGGCGGCGAGCAGGGGGAAGGCGCGCGAACTGTGGCTTTCCTGCGATCGAGGCTTCGCGGCGCGGGAAATGACGGCTATTCAGGATGTCTTCACATCCCTCCACGGTTCACGAGGTTATCATCATGCCCCATCCCCTTGGCATCGACATGCGCACGGTCGCCGGCATGGGTCCGGTCGAGCATGTCCGCCTTGCCGCGCAGATGGAATGCAAGGCGGTGTCGCTGGGGCTGGAGCAACCGGCCGGGCAACCCGAGGGCTATGCGCCGTGGTCGCTGCGCGAGGACGTGGCGCTTCGCCGCGAGGTCAGGGCGGCGCTGACGGACGCAGGCCTGCGCATCGGCCTCGGCGAGGGGATCAACGGTTCGACAACGCTGACGCCGGAAGACCATGCGGCAGACATGGACGTGTTCGCCGAACTCGGCACCCGCCGCATCGGCGCGCGCGACAATGGCCTCGAACGCGGGCAGGCCTTCGACTACATGGCGCGCCTTGCCGAAATGGCCCGCGCGCGGGACATGGACTTCGCCTTCGAATTCTCGCCGATCATGACCGTCCGCAATCTTGCCGAGGCGCTGGCGCTGGTCGCCCACATCGGCGGGGACCGGGTGAGCGTGACGGTGGACGCGCTGCATTTCTTCCGCTCCGGCGGCGCCGCGCGGGAACTGGCCGAACTCGATGCCGCGCTGATCGGCCACGTCCGGCTTTGCGATGCCATGCTCAAGGGGGATGGCGAGCCGGGCGGTGGGCGGCTGATTCCGGGTGAAGGCGACCTGCCGCTACGCGAATTCGTCGATGCGCTGCCGCGCGGCAAGACGCTCGGGCTGGACATGGCCCTGCCGCAGGCCGCGCTCGGCGTGGAGGCGGCGCGCGACTACCTCGTGGAAGTGGTGGCCCGCACGCGGGCGCTTCTGGCGTAAACAATTCGAGGCCGCCCGCTAACGGGCATCGGCCAGCATCATTTCCGCCCCTTTTTCCGCAATCATCATCGTCGGTGCATTGGTGTTGCCCGAGGTGATCGTCGGCATGACCGATGCGTCGATGATGCGCAGGCCGTCCATCCCCATGACCCGCAGCCGGGCATCGACCACGCGGCCCATCGCTGCGGTGCCGACCGGGTGGAAGATGGTCGTGCCGATCAGGCCCGCCGCCCGGCGCAAGTCTTCGTCGCTGGCGAATTCGGGGCCGGGGCGCAGTTCCTGCGGGGCGTAGCGGGCCAGGGCCGGGCGGGCGACGATCTCCCGCGTCAGCCGGATCGACTGCGCCGCGACGAACCGGTCCTCCTCGGTCGAGAGGTAGTTGGGCCGGATGCTCGGTGCGGCGGCGGGATCGGCGCCGGTGACATGGGTGCTGCCCCGGCTTTCCGGCCGCAAGTTGCAGACGCTGGCAGTGAAGGCCGGGAACGGGTCCAGCGCGCCGCCGAAGGCTTCGAGGCTGAGCGGCTGGACGTGGTACTCCAGGTTCGCAGTGGCATGGCGTGGATGGCTGCGGGTGAACATGCCGAGCTGGCTGGGCGCCATGGCCATCGGCCCGCTGCGGCTGAGGGCATATTCCAGACCAATCCGCGCCTTGCCGAAGAGACTGGCCGCGCGCCCGTTGAGCGTGGAAACCCCGGTGACGCGCCACGCGCAGCGCAGTTGCAGATGGTCCTGAAGGTTCTCGCCAACTTGGGGAAGGTCCAGCACCGGCGTGATGCCATGACCAGAAAGCCGGGCCGCCGCGCCCACGCCACTGCGTTCGAGGATCGCGGGCGAGCCGATGGCACCTGCCGAAAGCACGACTTCGCCGCAGGCGTGGGCGGTCCTCTCCTCGCCGCCGACCGTGTAGATCACCGCTGCGGCGCGGCCCTGTTCGAACAGCACGCGGTCGACTGCGGCGCCGGTCACGACCTTGAGGTTGGCGCGGCTGCGTACGGGTTTCAGGAAAGCGTCGGAAGCGCTCCAGCGCCAGCCCCGGCGCTGCGTGACCTGGAAGAAGCCGGAGCCTTCGTTGTCCCCCCGGTTGAAATCGGAAACCTCGGGAATGCCCTGCTGGGTGCAGGCGGAGCGGAAGGCTTCGAGGATGTCCCAACGCAGACGTTGTTTCTCCACCCGGATTTCGCCGCCGCTGCCGTGGAAGGGGCTGGCGCCTTCATAATGGTCCTCGGCGCGGGTGAAGTAGGGCAGGACGTCGTCCCAGCCCCAGCCGGGATTGCCTGCCTGTCGCCAATGGTCGTAGTCGGCCGCCTGCCCGCGCATGTAGATCATGCCGTTGATCGAGGAACTGCCGCCCAGCACTTTCCCGCGCGGATAGCGCAGGTTGCGCCCGTTCAGACCGGCTTCCGCCTCGGTGGAAAGGCACCAGTCGGTGCGCGGGTTGCCGATGCAGTAGAGATAGCCCACCGGCACCCGGATCCAGATGTAATCGTCCTTGCCGCCCGCCTCCAGCAGGAGCACGCGGCGGCGCGGGTCCGCGCTCAGCCGATTCGCCAGCACGCAGCCGGCGCTGCCGCCGCCCACGACGATGTAGTCGAACTCTCCCATGGCCAAGGGCTAGGACGCCGCCTTTGGACGATCAAGCTCTCCCCTTCGCGTCTTGACTATGCTCGCGCGAAACCCGCTCCGGCGATGGTGGACTGAAAGGTTCGCCCGACAGGGCGTTAAATTTCTGCAACGCCCTGTCCTCGCTGCGGGACATGGCGAATACACGCGCCACCGAACGCAGGATCGGACCAGTAGAGAACGGCGCCTGACCGTCGTTCACACGGGAGCCGTCGGTGCAGGGGCCGGTCGTACGTCGGGGGGCGAACGGCAGGTCCATGGCGGGAGCGCGGCCTTGGCCATGCTCGGGACACGCCTCCATCGGCGGCTCGCTTTTTCTAAAGCTTGTGCGTGGGTTCGGCTGGCGCCTGCTGCTGCGCGGCGCCGGGAGCGAGTTGATCCGGGTCGGGGCGGCTCCAGATGCCGATGGAAAGCCAGAGAATCGCGATTGCCACCGCAAAGACGCCGAAGATGGCGGCCAGAATATGCGGAAGAATTTTCAGCGTGGCGTTGCCATGGGGAATGCGCGCGGCGTGACGGCCGTGCGAGGGCGTGATTACCTCATCCTGCATCCGCTTCTCCTGTCCTGAGAACTCTGCATCGCCCGGAAGCGCGCAGTTCCTTGTTTTCCGGGGACAGGATCAGTCGAGTCGGCCGCTCTGGCAAGCGAATTCGACCGTTCAACCGCCCAGCGCGTGTTCCTCGGCCGTGACCGGATGCCCCTGAGGCGGCGGCTGGTCCCACCAGGCACGCGAAATCCAGATCGCGGACATGGCCAGAATCGCGAGTAACAGGCTGGCGATCAAGACATAGCGCACGATATGGGGCGTGCTGCCCGAGCGGGCTTCGTCCTCGTCCAGATGAACTTCGTCACCGATGCGTTGCATCTCGGCTCTCCCATGGCCCGCAGCTTTGGGAGCGGCTTTCCGCGGCCGCCGTACATTTAGGGCCGACTACGAAAACGCCCGGCAGGCTGTTCGGTTCCCGAAACGCGAAAGGGGCCGGATGGCGTGCCATCCGACCCCTTCCGGAAGCAGTGTCGAAGTCGCGATCAGTCGCGCAGCAGTTCGTTGATGCCGGTCTTCGAGCGGGTCTGCGCGTCGACGGTCTTGACGATCACCGCGCAGTAAAGCGACGGGCCGGGGGTGCCGTCCGGGAGGGGCTTGCCGGGCAGCGAGCCGGGGACGACCACCGAGTAGGGCGGAACCTTGCCGATGTGGACTTCGCCGGTCGCACGGTCGACGATCTTGGTCGAGGCGCCGAGGTAGACGCCCATCGACAGCACCGCGCCTTCGCCGACGACGACTCCTTCGGCCACTTCCGAACGGGCGCCGATGAAGCAGTTGTCCTCGATGATGACCGGGCCGGCCTGGAGCGGTTCAAGCACGCCGCCGATGCCGACGCCGCCCGAGATGTGGACGTTCTTGCCGATCTGCGCGCAGGAGCCGACGGTCGCCCAGGTGTCGACCATGGTGCCTTCGCCGACGTAGGCGCCGATGTTCACGAAGCTCGGCATCAGCACGACGCCCTTCGAGATGTAAGTGCCGCGGCGGGCGACGGCGCCCGGAACCACGCGGAAACCGGCCTTGCGGAAGTCTTCGTCGGCCCAGCCGTCGAACTTCACCGGCACCTTGTCGAAGGCGGGCGCGCCACCGGCGCCGTGCGCGACGGGGGCGTTGTCGTTGAGGCGGAACGAAAGCAGCACGGCCTTCTTCAGCCACTGGTTGACCTTCCAGCCACCGTTACCGTCCGGCTCGGCGACGCGGGCGGCGCCCGATTCGATGAGGCCGAGCGCTTCGTCGACGAGCTTGCGCACGTCTTCGCTGGCGGGGGTGACGGTGTCGCGCGCATCCCAGGCGGCTTCGATCGCGGTTTCGAGTTCGGACATGTTCGCGTCTCCAGAAAGTCGGCCAAAAGGCAGGTTCGCAGGCGCGCCTAAAGGGTGCGGGGGGCGAGGACAAGAAAGAAGGACTCGGGCGGCCATAAGCTGAGGCAAAGGGCGCCGATGTCGATCCCATCGATCTTGCGCTCGGCTTAGGAAGCGGGTCCTCGCCTCGACGGAGGAAACGGGTGGGGCGGGCGGAGGAGAGGACCCGCCGCCGATGCCCGACCTCAACGCGCAGGTGTGAGTTTGGCCGAATCGATATGCCAGCGCAGCTGCGCAGCACTGGCACCGTCCACATCGTTCACGCGGCGAACCACGTAAGTGCCGCGAAAGCGCTGGTGGGTGCCGTCGTCGAGCGTGGCGTCAATCGTAACCGGAACGGGCTGGTAGATCGAGCCGGCCCCGGCATCTCCCGGCTCCAGCTTGCCGATCGCGACATGGGTGGAACGGGTATGGGCGAAACCGGCCTGGAATTTCTCCAGAGTCTGGTTCGGCGGGCCGTTGTCGCCCCATTGCTGCCAGGCCGTGCCATAATCGCGCGCGTTGAGTGCGGAATAGTAGCGCTCGACGACTGCGGCGGCCGCTTCCTTGCTTCTGGGATCGACGGCGCATTCGGGCATCGGGTCGCCTTTGGAATCGAACAGCGCGCAGCTGCGAGCGATCTCGTCCTCGATCATTGCGCAGGAATTGGCGACGTTGCAGGGCGGATGCGTGGCCGGGGAGACATTGCGGCACAAGTCCGCACGTTTCTGCGCGGCGGTGGCGCCGATCTCCTCCGCGCAGGACAGCGGCTCGGCAGGCGGCAGGCTTTGCGACGGGGGGGCTGCCGTGGCGGCGGGCTGTTCTGTATCCGTCGCGCTGGCCTGAGGGCTTGCGGTCGCTTCCTCGCGGGAAGCCGAACCGCAGGCCGAAAGGGCGAAGAGGCAAGCCCATGGCAGGGCCTGCACCAGCGGGTTTCGTCGCAGAGTCATGATCTTCTCCCGTGCCGAGCGTTTCCGGTTATCTACGCGTGAACCCGGCGCAGGTGCCCGCCGAGGCAGGAAAAAGTCGGGTCAGGATTGTTTGGAAAATGCCCTTCCAGGGCATTTTCGAGGCGGCACCAGCCCACGCCCCCACCCGACCTCCCATCGGCAGTATACTTGAGTGGGAGGTCGGGTGGGCGCGTGGGCTGGTGCCGCCAAAATCCGCCTATGGCGGATTTTTCAAACCAGCGCTCAGGGAACCATCAGTTCGCGAACGAAGCCGATCAGCCCGGTCTGGCGGGCGCGGCGCATGCGTTCGGCGTAGAGGATCTGCTGCACCTTGTCGAAGCACGCGGCGATGTCGTCGTTGACCACCACGTAGTCGTAGCCGTCCCAGTGGCTGATCTCGGAGCGGGCACGCTCCATGCGGGCGGCGATCACGTCCATGCTGTCGGTGCCGCGTCCGGTCAGGCGGCGGCGCAGTTCGTCGATGCTCGGCGGCAGCAGGAACACGCGCACGACGTCGCGCTCCAGCTTCTGGTAGAGCTGCTGGGTGCCCTGCCAGTCGATGTCGAACAGGTAGTCCTGCCCGTCCTTCAGACCGGCCTTCACCTGGGCCTTGGGCGTGGCGTAGGAATGGCCGAACACCGTTGCCCATTCGAGGAATTCGCCCTCGTCCGCCATGCGATCGAATTCGGCCTGGCTGACAAAGTGATAGTCCTTGCCGTCCACTTCGCCGGGACGCGGCGCGCGGGTCGTGCAGGAGACCGAGTTGCGAATGTGCGGATCGTGTTCGAGCAACATGCGCGCGATCGTCGTCTTTCCCGCGCCCGAGGGCGAGGACAGAATGAGCATCAGCCCGCGGCGGGCGAGCGTATCGGCAGGATTTTCCGGAGAGTTGACCATGTGCCCCGATGCCGAGGCCCGGCCGGTAAATCAAGAGGGCAAATCCGGGGAGTAAACGCGCCTATCTGTCGATCTTCGGCACGAGGTCGGTTTCGCCCTCACCGTCCTCGGCCATGGCCCGGATCTGCTTTTCGCCGCGCAGCTTCTCCTTGCGGGCGCGGCTGCGTTCGTAGAGCGTCTTGGCGGCGAGGCCGCCGATGACCAGCGCGGCGCCGGGACCGGAACCAAGCGCGACGCGGGCGATGGCGGTATGGAGCATCGCCTGGCTGAACGAGCGCCCGCGCAGGATCTGCGCCGCCGTTTCCGGGGTATAGCGCTTGCCCAGCAGCGCATGTTCCATCGCGCGCCGGGCCAGGAAGGTGCCGCCGCGCAGGGCGATGTCGGCAATGGCGAGGTTGGTGGCGGTGTTCGGGCTGGGGCCGCTGAGCGTGCTGGCCTTGTCCAGCGCCTTCCCGGCGGTGTTCCGAACCGCCGTTCCGGCCTTGCTCACGCCCCTGCCGACGCTGTTGCCGACGCTCTGGCCGACTTTTCTAGGAACGGAAACGACGCCCATGAAGCTTGCCTTCTCGGGCCTCGCCAGCCCGTCTTACTTCTTCTTGCCGAAATCGACCGACACGACGTTCGAGCCGTCTTCGCTGGGAGTAATGCGCGAGGCCACATCGCGTTCCGAATCGTTCTCCGGGGCGGCGATATCGTCTTCGTCCTCGTCATCCTCCACGGCCTGGAACTGAAGGCCGAAGTCCACTGCCGGATCAACGAAGGCGGTGATCGCCGAGAAGGGAATCACCAGCTTGGAGGGCATCTGGTTGAAGCTGAGGCTGACGGTGAAGCCGTCCTCACGCACCGCAAGGTCCCAGAACTTGTTCTGGAGAACGATCGTCATCTCGTCCGGGAAGCGGGCGCGCAGTTCGGGGGGAACCGTCACGCCGGGCGCGCCGGTCTTGAAGGTGATGTAGAAGTGGTGGGCGCCGGGCAGGACGCCGCCCGCGTCCTCGACCTGGCCGAGCACGCGGCCGACAACGGCGCGCAGGGCCTCCTGGACGATTTCGTCGTAGGGGATCAGGCTGTCTGGTGTCGTATCGTTCATCGCGCCTTACGTGCTCATCGTTCCATTTCCGGTCAAGCGGGTTAAAGTGGAAAATAACACGTTCCGGCCGGTTTTCCCTAGGTCGTTTATGATGCGTGCGACCGAAGATTACCCCAAGAACGCTTTTCGCGCACACTTGGTGCCGGGCGGAATTGATTCCCGTGCGTAGGGGGCTATAGGCGCTGCCATGCGTACAGCCTCGATCATCCGCAAGACTCACGAGACCGACATCGCCGTGGAGGTGAATCTCGACGGCACGGGAGCCTATCAGGTCTCCACCGGGATCGGCTTCCTCGACCATATGATCGAGCAGTTCAGCCGCCATTCGCTGATCGACATTACCTGCCGGATCAAGGGCGACCTCCACGTCGACCAGCACCACACGACCGAGGACAGCGCCATCGCCATCGGCCAGGCGATCAGCCAGGCGCTGGGCGACCGCGCGGGGATCGGCCGCTACGGCGACGTTCATTCGCCGATGGACGAGGCGCTCAGCCGCGTGTCCCTCGACATCTCGGGCCGTCCCTGGCTCGTCTGGAAGGCCGGCTTCACCCAGGACAAGCTGGGCGAATTCGACACCGAGATGGTCGAACACTGGTTCCACTCGATCGCGCAGGCGGTGGGCATCACCCTGCATATCGAGCTTCTCTACGGCACCAACAATCACCATATCTGCGAAGGCATCTTCAAGGGCTTCGCCCGTGCCATGCGCACTGCGGTGGAACTCGACCCGCGCAAGGGCGGGGCGATCCCTTCGACCAAGGGCATTCTCGGACAGGAGTCGTTGTAATGGCCAGCTTCATTCTCTCGCTTCGTTACACCGCTCCCATCGAGGAAGTGGACGGCCTGCTCGCCGATCATGTTGCCTGGCTCCGGGCGAACCATGCCGAAGGCCGCTTTCTGGGCTGGGGCCGCAAGGTCCCGCGCGAGGGTGGGCTCATTCTGGCGCTCGGCGAGAACCGCAACGAGGTGGAAATCCTCGCGGCCAGCGATCCTTTCGTGGCGGGCGGTGTCGCTGAAGTCGAAGTGATCGAGTGGGCGCACGGTTTCCTTGACGACAGCATTTCCGGTCTAGCCGGATGACGCTCGCGCTGATCGACTACGGCGCGGGCAACCTCTATTCGGTCGCCAATGCGCTGCGGGCGGCCGGGGCCGCAGACGTGACGATCACTGCCAATCCGGACGTAGTCCGGGCAGCGGACCGCATCGTCCTGCCGGGCGTCGGCTCGTTCCGGGCCTGCGCCGAAGGGCTCTGGGGCATTCGCGGCATGGTCGAGGCCATGACCGAGCGTGTCCATGTCGGCGGTGCGCCGTTCCTCGGCATCTGCGTGGGCATGCAGCTGCTCGCCACGCGCGGGCTGGAACATGGCGTGACCAAGGGTCTCGACTGGATCGGCGGGCAGGTGCAGATCATCGAGCGCACCGATCCGGCCATCAAGATCCCGCACATGGGCTGGAACGACGTCTCGCTCGGCCGCAAGGACCCGGCGCAGGGCCTGATCGAACCGGGCGAAGCCTATTTCCTGCACTCGTACCACTTCCAGCCCGACGAAGGCGCGCATGTGGCGGCGATGACCGACCACGGCGGCGGCCTCGTCGCGGCCGTGGCCAAGGACAATGTCGTGGGCGTGCAGTTCCACCCCGAAAAGAGCCAGGCCTACGGTCTCGCGCTGCTTTCCCGTTTCCTCGAATGGAAGCCGTGAGTAAACTGGCAGGCAAGTCCCCGCCAAGCCGCGCGGGGCTTCGACAAGCTCAGCCTGAGCGGGTTGATATCTTGCGTTAACAATACAAAGCCCGCTCAGGCTGAGCTTGTCGAAGCCCATGCGCAGCCCTCAGGACCTCAGGAACGCCAAGTCATGATCGTATTTCCCGCCATCGACCTCAAGCAGGGTCAGGTCGTGCGTCTCGCCGAAGGCGATATGGACCGCGCCACCGTCTATGGCGACAATCCCGCCGCGCAGGCCATGCGTTTCGCCGAAGCGGGTTCGCAGTATCTCCATGTCGTCGATCTCGACGGCTCCTTCGCGGGCCGCGCCGAGAACAGGGAAGCCGTGGAGGCCATCCTTGAGGTGTTCCCCGGCCACGTCCAGCTCGGCGGCGGCATTCGCACGCCCGAGGCGGTGGCGGGCTGGTTCGACCTTGGCGTGTCGCGCGTGGTCATGGGCACGGCGGCGCTGAAGGACCCGCAGTTCGTCAAGGACATGGCGAAGGAATACCCCGGCGGCATCGTTGTCGCGGTGGATGCACGTGACGGCATGGTCGCGACCGAGGGCTGGGCGGAAGTCTCCGACGTCTCGATCGTCGACATGGCCCGCCGCTTCGAAGATGCAGGCGTGGCCTCGCTGCTCTTCACCGACATCGGCCGCGACGGCCTGCTCAAGGGCGTGAACATCGATGCCACCGTCGATCTTGCGCGCCGCACCGACCTGCCGGTGATCGCCTCGGGCGGCGTCAAGGGCCTCGACGACATTCGCCTGCTGGCGCTTCATGCCAATGACGGCATCGAGGGCGTCATCACCGGCCGCGCGCTCTACGATGGCCGCCTCGACCTTGCCGCCGCGATCCAGATGGCGGAGAAGGCGTGAACGAGAACCGCCTCGTCGCGGTCCTGGCGCTGGCCATTTTCGTGCCGGGCGTGCTCTTCGCCTTGCGCGATTTTCGCAAGGGCCGGGCGCGGCTGATGCTGTTCAGCCGCGCGCGTTCGAAAGTGGAGGCCACGCTCGCAGAGAACCCGCGCAAGTTCTGGGGCTACACGGCGTTCAATCTTGTCGTCAGCCTGACGGTCGGGGTGTTCTGCGTGCTGCTGTTCTTCAAGCCGGTGGAGTGACACAATGACCGTGCGTATCCGCGTCATCCCCTGCCTCGACGTTGCCAACGGGCGCGTGGTCAAGGGCGTGAACTTCGTCGATCTCGTCGATGCCGGCGATCCCGTCGAGCAGGCGCGCGCCTATGACGCCGCCGGGGCCGACGAACTCTGCTTCCTCGACATTTCCGCCAGCCACGAAGGGCGCGGCACCCTGCTCGACGTGGTGCAGCGCACTGCCGAAGTCTGCTTCATGCCGCTGACCGTCGGCGGCGGCGTGCGCGCGGTCGAGGATGCCCGCGCGCTGCTGCTGGCTGGCGCCGACAAGGTGGCGGTCAATTCCGCCGCCGTCTCGCGCCCGGAAGTGGTGGCGGACATCGCCGAGAAATTCGGCTCGCAGTGCATCGTCGCCTCGGTCGACGCGCGCAAGGTGGCGCCGGGCAAGTGGGAAATCTTCACCCACGGCGGCCGCAAGGCGACCGGGATCGATGCGCTGGAGCACGCGGTGAAGCTGGCCGATTATGGCGCGGGCGAACTGCTGGTCACCTCGATGGACGGGGACGGCACCCAGAACGGCTACGACCTCGAACTCACGCGGCTGATCGCCGAGAGCGTCTCCGTGCCGGTGATCGCCAGCGGCGGGGTGGGCAATCTCGACCATCTCGTGGCCGGCGTGACCGAGGGCAAGGCCAGCGCGGTGCTGGCCGCCTCGATCTTCCATTTCGGCAAGCACTCGATTGCAGAGGCCCATGCGGCGCTGCGCGCGGCGGGGCTTCCGGCACGGGGCTAAGTGGCCGTTTCGGGAGGGCAAACTTTCACCCTCCCGACCGCCCCGGATCGGGACGGGCGCCGATCATCGCTTGCCGTTTTCGTGCAACCTGCCATGGGTCGCGCAGCAGTCCCCCCGCAGGAGCCCCCCGTGCATCGCTATCGCTCCCTGCCCGCCGTCATGGCGGCATTTCTCGCCCCGATGCCCGCTTTCGCGGCGGAAGCCACGCGCCTGCCGGAGCCGAGCGGGCTGTTCCTGCTCGCGATGGGCGTGGCCGGCGTGGTGATAGGGCGCCGTTTTTCGCGCAAGCGCTCGGACTGACGGGCCTTTTGCTTGACCGGCCCGCGCTTGCACCGCATGGGCATGGCATGAGCAGCCCCGACACTCTCGCCCGCCTCGAAGCCACGATCGCCGCGCGCCGCGCCGCCGATCCCGACACCAGCTACGTCGCGAAGCTCCATGCCAAAGGTCTGGGCAAGATCGCGCAGAAGCTGGGCGAAGAAGCCACCGAAACCGTGATCGCCGCCCTGACCGAGGACGACAAGGCGCTGGTGGGCGAGGCTTCGGACCTGATCTTCCATCTCATGGTCCTGCTCGGCGCGCGCGAGGTGCCGTTCGCGGCGGTGCTGGCCGAACTCGACCGCCGCGAAGGCGTTTCGGGCATTGCCGAGAAGGCTGCCCGTCCCCAGGCCTGATTACCATTCTCCGGGAGAAGCCGATGCCGATCGACCCCAAGCTGCCCTATGACGACAACAACGTCTTCGCGAAAATCCTGCGCGGCGAACTGCCGTGCAGCAAGGTCTACGAGGACGACTTCGCGCTGGCCTTCAACGACATCCGCCCGCAGGCGCCGGTCCATGTGCTGGTGATCCCCAAGGCGGCCTATGTTTCGTGGGACGACTTCACCGCCAAGGCGGACGATGTGGAAATCGCCGGTTTCATGCGCGCGGTGGGCCATGTGACGCGTCAGCTCGAAATGGACGGGCCGGGCTATCGCCTGATGGTCAACATGGGCACCAACGGCCATCAGGAAGTGCCGCATCTGCACGTCCACATCTTCGGCGGGCGCCAGTTCTTCCAGATGATCGCGGAATAGGGCGAGATAAACTTCCGAACCCAACTCCCGCCGATCGCCCCCCGCTCATCCTGAGCCTGTCGAAGGATGGGAGGCATAGCACCGCGCTGTGTCTCGGGGGCTTCGACAAGCTCAGCCTGAGCGGGAGGAGTTCGGTTTCTTAACGGAACAGATGGATTTCTGCGCGGACTTGGGCGAACGGCTTGCAGCTATCACAAGCCCCAAATTCCAACAAATACGACAATTACGACGCAATTAACCGTCCGTTCGCCCGCGCGCGCGGGATAAGTGCGACGAGTGGATTGCACTGCGCCCGCCTCGCGCTACACAACCGGGCAGCATGAGCAGCGACCCACTTCCCCCCAGCGGCGTCCTCGACGGCCCGCTTCATCGCTATGCGCTTCGGGTGTTCTACGAGGACACCGACGCGGGCGGGGTGGTCTATCATGCCAATTACATCCGCTGGTTTGAACGCGCCCGTTCCGACCTGCTCGACCTTCTCGGTATCGACCAGCGCGCGGCGCTGGAATCCGGGGAAGGGCTCTACACCGTCGCGGAAGTGAACATCCGCTACCTCTCGCCCGCGCGCCTCGGCGATGCGGTCGTGATCGATACTCATGCGTTGCAGGTCGGGCGGGTCAGCTGCACCCTCCGGCAAGTGGCGCGGCGCGGAGAAATCCGCCTTGCCGAAGCCACGGTAAAGGTGGGGTTCATCAGTCCTGAAGGACGACCGCGCAAACAGCCCGCCGCCTGGCAACATGCTTTCGCCTCGCTCATGCAAGAGCATCCGAGAGGACCAGAATGACTTTTGAACTGCTCGCCTCTGCCGTCACCATCGGCAGCGATTCCGACCACCTCAACCCGGTAAAGCTGTTCCTCCACGCCGATATCGTCGTGCAGTCGATCATGGCGGGGCTGATCCTGGCGAGCGTCTGGGTCTGGGCCATCATCATCAGCTTCATGCTGCGCATCGGCAGCCTCAACCGCAAGTGCGCGGACTATGAGGAAGGCTTCTGGGAAGCCCAGAACTTCGAGGCCTACCAGAAGGAACGCCGCCGCGGCGACGTGCCGATGGGCAAGGTCGCGGGCGCCGGTCTCGCCGAATGGCGCCGCAATGCCGCCATGCCCAAGTTCGACCCTGACGGCGCGCGCGAGCGCATCGCCCTGGCCATGACCTCCTCGGTCGGCGAGGAGAGCGACCGCATCTCCAACCGCCTGAACTTCCTGGCGACCGTGGGTTCGGTGGCACCGTTCGTGGGCCTGTTCGGCACTGTCTGGGGCATCATGAACAGCTTCTTCCAGATCGGCCAGCAGCAGAACTCCTCGCTGGCGGTGGTCGCACCCGGCATTTCGGAAGCGCTGTTCGCCACGGCCATCGGCCTTTTCGCGGCGATTCCGGCGGTCATCGCCTACAACCGCTTCTCGCACCGCGTGAACCTGTTCGAATCGCGCCTCCAGCGCTTTGCCGACCGCCTGCACTCAGCGCTCACGCGTGAGCTGGAGCAGCGCTGATGGGCATGGGCGTTTCCGGCGGCGGCAGGCGAGGTAGCCGGCGCAGCGGCGGGGGACGTACCCCCATGGCCGAGATCAACGTGACGCCGCTGGTCGACGTCATGCTGGTGCTGCTGATCATCTTCATGGTCACCGCGCCGCTGCTCAAGGCGGCGGTGCCGATCGAGCTGCCCGACAGCCGCGCCAAGGCGATGAACGAGGAGCAGGACCAGGTCACGATCACGGTCCAGCGCGACGGCACGATCTACTACGAGACCGAAGCGCTCGCCCCCGGCGAACTGGCCGAGCGCCTCGCTTCCGTTCCGGAGGGTGCCGATGGCCGCAAGCCGCAAGTCACGCTGCGCGCCGACAAGGCGCTCGACTACGGCCGGGTGATCGACGTGATGGGCGAGCTGAACCATGCCGGTTTCACCTCGATCTCGCTGGTGACGGGTGTCAGCAGCGGTTCAGGCGGCTGAGTTAGGCTGGCACGATGGCAATGCTGGGATTGCGCAAGGACGAGGGGCTGGGGCTCACGCTGGCGGTCGCGCTGCACGTTGCGGTGCTGGCGATCATGGTGCTGCGCCCCGACCGGAGCGAGGTCGTGAAGCCGCCGCAGCGCATCGAGGTGACGCTGAGCGATCAGGTCGGCATGACCTCGACTTCGCCCGACCCCTTCAGTCAGGCCGCCCCCGATATCGCGCCTGAAATCGGCGAGGCCGCACCGCCTCCGGCCCCGGCGCCCGAGCCGGAACCACAACCTGCGCCGCAGCCGGTGCCCGTGCCGCCGCCTCCGGCACCTGCGCCGCAGCCGCGCCCGCAGCCTCCCAAGCCGCAACCGAAGCCGGTTCCGGCCCCCAGGCCTGCGCCGCCGAAACCGGCCCCGCCCAAGCCTGCACCTCCGAAGCCCGCGCCGCCCAAGCCCGCGCCGCAGAAGACTCCGGCGAAGCCCGCGCCCAGCCGTGACAGCAGCGCGATCGACAAGATCGTCGGCAAGTCTGGCTCGGCATCGAGCAAGGCGACCACCCCGCCAAAGAAGGCGGGCGGCAGCCGCGTCGGCGCCGACTTTCTCTCGGGCGTTTCGGGCGCGACGTCGACCCAGGGCAAGGGCGCTCCCGCCGCAGCGCTCGGCCCGGCGGCGGTTTCCGCGCTCAACGGCGCGATCAGCCGCCAGCTCAAGCCGCACTGGGCCGCGCCACAGGGAGCCGACGCGGAACTTCTGGTGACCACGGTGCGCTTCCGCCTGAACAAGGACGGCAGCCTCGACGGGGAACCGCAGGTGCTGCGCACGACCGGCCAGACCGCGACCAACTCGGCCCAGGTCAAGCGCCACCAGGAACAGGCGATCCGCGCCGTGAAGCTTGCCGCTCCGTTCAATCTGCCGGAAGACCTCTACAACGGCTGGAAGGTCATCACGACCAACTTCGACAGAAGGCTATCGCAATGAAAAAGATCATCCACATCGCTGCTTTCGGCCTGTTGCTTTCCGGTTCCGTGGCGGCCTTCGCGCAGAGTGCGCCGCCGGTTCCCGCTCCGCAGCCGGTCCCGACCGGCCAGCAGGCGCCTGCCGACGAAGACGGCGGACTTCAGGTCACCGTTTCGGACGACAGCGACTGGCAGGACCTCGGCATCGCCATCACCACGTTCGCGACCGACGCCGACGTGCCGACCGGCACCAATGCCGGTTCCACCGCCGCGCTCGGCCGCGCGCTGTCGCAAGTGGTCGCCGCCGACCTCAAGAACAACGGCCTGTTCAAGCCCTCGGGTCCGGACGGACTGCCGCAGCCTGCCTATGCGCAGATCCAGTCGCCGGACTTCCCGACCTGGTCGGCGCGCGCCGCGAACATGCTGGTGCAGGGCTATGTGCGTGCGGGCGCGGGCGGCCAGATCACGGTCGGCTGCTATCTCTACGACGTCGCGCTCAAGCAGCAGCTGGTGAAGGGCGGCTGGCAAGTTCCGCCGTCCGACTGGCGCCGCGCCGCGCACAAGTGCGCCGACATGGTCTATTCGCGCCTCTCGGGCGAAAGCCCGTTCTTCGATTCCAAGATCGCCTATATCGCCGAGACCGGTCCCAAGGACCACCGCATGAAGCGGCTGGCGATCATGGATTCGGACGGCGCCAACCACCGCTACCTGACCAGCGGCCAGTCGACCGCGCTGACCCCGCGCTATTCGCCGGACTATTCGAAGATCCTCTATCTGTCCTATCTCAACGGCCAGCCGAGCATCTACGTCTACGATCTTGCCAGCAACACGCAGAAGCTGATCGCCCGCACCGGCAACCCGACGATGGCGCCGCGCTGGTCGCCGGACGGCAAGTGGGTGCTCTATTCGATGGCCTCGGGCGGCAATACCGACATCTACCGCATCTCCTCGGCCGGTGGCGGCACCCCGCAGCGCCTGACCAACACGCCGGGCATCTCGATCGGTGGGTCCTACTCGCCAGACGGCAGCCAGATCGTGTTCGAAAGCGACCGCTCGGGCAACCAGCAGATCTACGTGATGAACGCGGACGGCTCCAACCAGCACCGCATCAGCTTCTTCGGTGGCCGCTCGGCAACCCCGGAATGGAGCCCGCGCGGCGACCAGATCGCCTTCACCCACGTGGCGGGCAACTTGCGCATCGCGGTGATGAACCCCAGCGGCGGCGGCCTGCGTCATCTGACGGATTCGTGGCAGGACGAGGCGCCCACCTGGTCGCCGAACGGCCGCATCATCCAGTTCTTCCGCACCGCCAAGGGTGCGGGTACGGCTTCGATCTGGCAGGTCGACCTGACCGGCCGCAACGAGCGCCGCCTGCCGACCCCGGTAGGCGCCTCGGACCCGGCCTGGGGCCCCGTGCGCCCCTGACGCTTTCCTGAACCGGGCTCCCTCCGCGAAGGGAGGGGCTCGTTCAGGTTGACAGCTTCGAAAATTACACGAAACTTCAACAATCGCAGGCCATTCATAATTGGCTGCGCACCTTAGGAGATTGCCTCATGCCTGCCCTCATGTACCGCCGTCATGTGAAGACCGGATCGACAATGCTCCTCATCGCCGGGGCGCTTGCCATGTCGGCGTGCGCGTCGAAGGCGCCGAAGGAACTGCCGCCCGAGCCGGGCCCGGCAACCACCACCCAGACCACCCCGCCGCCGAGCGGCCCGCAGCCGGGTAGCCAGGCCGACTTCGTCGCGCGCATGATGGGTTCGGACACCATCTACTTCCAGCTGAACGAAGACACCGTGGACGCCACCGACCAGGCCGCGCTGTCGAAGCAGGCCCAGTGGCTGCAGCAGTACCCCAGCAAGCGCGCCACGATCGAAGGCCATGCCGACGAACGCGGCACCCGCGAATACAACCTCGCGCTGGGCGAGCGCCGCGCCAATGCGGCCAAGAACTACCTTGTCAGCCTGGGCATCGATCCCTCGCGCCTGAACACCGTGAGCTACGGCAAGGAACGCCCGATCGCGCTCGGTTCGGACGAGGCTTCGTGGGCGCAGAACCGCCGCGCGGTGACCGTCACGATCGACTGATTTCGCTGCTGCGAATGTTATGAAGGCCCGGTTCGCGCATGCGAGCCGGGCCTTTTTGCATGGATCGGTGCTTGCATTGGCTTCGAAAGGGCAGGTATCGCCCGTCGGATGAGTCGCGCAGGTCGATCGATGGACTGGGGTTTCCCGCGCTGGCGCAGCTACGGCAGCTCGCGCGAGGCGGCACAAGTGCGCTTGTGCGATCGGCACGGCTGCACCGAGCCGGGCAATTGCCCCGCGCCCAAGAGCCCGAACAGCCCGGATCGCTGGTATTTCTGCCAGAAGCATGCCGCCGAATACAATGCGGGCTGGGACTATTTCGCGGGCCTCGATGCCGAGGAAGCCGCCCGGCGCGAGGCCGAGGAGCGGACCGAGAGTTCGGGCTACAAGGAATCGGCGCACTACGGCTGGACCGGCTCGGGCGACGGCAGCCGCAGCCGCGATGAGCTGCGCGCACTGGAAGCACTCGGCCTCGATCCCGACGCCAGCTTCGACGCCGTCCGCAAGGCCTGGCGCACCAGGGCCAAGGAAGTGCACCCGGACGTGAAGCCGAACGACCCGGAAGCGGCGAAGGCGTTCCAGACCTATCAGCTCGCTTACGAAGTCCTGCGCGCGGCGGAAGAACGCCGCGAGTGGAGGGGCTGACGGCACTTCCAGCCTTACGATATCGCTGACCTCGAAAAACAAAGGGCGCGCCTTGCGGCACGCCCTTCGTGTTGGTCAGGTGCTGAATCCGGCGCTTACTTCGGCGACAGGACCATCAGCATCTGGCGGCCTTCCATGCGCGGATAGGCTTCGATCTTGGCGATGTCGGCCACGTCTTCCTGCACGCGGCGGAGCAGGTTCATGCCCAGCTGCTGGTGCGAAAGCTCACGACCGCGGAAGCGCAGCGTCACCTTCACCTTGTCACCGTCGCCGATGAAACGAACCACGTTACGCATCTTGGTGTCGTAGTCGTGGTCGTCGATGTTCGGACGCATCTTGATCTCCTTGATCTCCTGCGTCTTCTGGGTCTTGCGCGCGGCATTGGCCTTTTTCTGGGCCTCATACCGGTACTTGCCCACATCGAGGAACTTGCACACCGGCGGATCCGCGTTCGGCGAGACTTCGACCAGGTCGAGACCGACTTCGGCCGCCTGCTCGATGGCCTGACGCGTGTACATGACGCCGATATTCTCGCCGTCCTGATCGATCACGCGGACCTTGTCCGACTGGATCATGTTATTGTAGCGCGGTCCGCTCTTGACCGGTGGCGTCATCATACGCCGTGGTGGGGGTGCTATAAGCGTTCTCCTGAATCGTTGCTGTCGCTAGGCGAGTGGGGGCGTCATTAATGCGAATCGCGTCCGCACGCAAAGCACGATTTCGCGTAAATTCTACAGGGCGCCCCGACCATATGAAATGGCCGTGACTGTATATAGGCGATCAGGCCGCGGATCGCCAGAGGGGGTAGCGCAGCAACTGGTCCTTCGCGGCCAACAGGGCGTCGATCTGGCTGGCCGGTTGCAGCGCCTTGAGGATCGCCGGATCGGCTGCGTCCATGCCCCCGGTAAGCGCGCCGAAAGCGGGCAGGATCAGGCGATTGCCGCTGTGCACCACGCAGGGCCGGGCGATCCGGCGGCCCCGCGCATGAACGATCAGACGGGGATGGAAATGGCCGGAAAGCTCGGGTTCCGTGGTGCCGGGCTGGGCCTCGTGACGCAGCGCGATGCCGTCCACCACGATCTCTTCGACCCGCGTGCCGCCGGCCTCGCTGCTGAGATGCGGGTCGTGGTTGCCGGTGATCCACACCCAGTCGAGCGCGCGGGTGAGGGCGCCGAGCATTCCGGCGGCATGGGGTTCGAGCCGCTCGGTGCCCTTGCTGTCGTGGAAGTTGTCGCCCAGCGCGTAGACCCGCCGCGCGCCGGTCTGCCGCACTGCGAGGGCGAGGCGTTCCAGCGTCTCGCGGCTGTCGTAGGGCGGCAGCATCTGCCCGCCGCGCGCATAGAAGCTCGCTTTTTCGAGGTGGAGGTCCGCCACCAGCAGCGCCTGCTCGCGCGGCCAGTAGAGTGCCGCGCCCCTTCCGCTCGGCGCGCCTTCCGGGGCCGGCACGAGCTGCAATTCCTGTGCGCAGAACGAAAAGGGAACCATGGCTTTCCCTTGCCGCAGGGCGTGCGATTTGGCAAGCGCCCGGCGGAAGAGGAAACGCAATGACCGACTGGACTGCCCAAACTGCCCTTGCTCGCGACTGGTTCGAGACGCTGCGGAATCGCATCTGCGCCGAATTCGAGGCGATCGAACGCGAGGCGGGGTCTTCGGCGGCCTTCGAATATACACCGTGGACGCGCGCGGCGGTTGAGGGCGGTGCGGAAGGCGAGACCGGCGGCGGCACGCGCGGGTTGATGAAGGGGCAGGTCTTCGAAAAGGTCGGCGTCAACGTGTCCACCGTGGTCGGTTCGCTGTCGAAGGACTTCGCCGGCACGATCAATGGCGCCTCGGCCGAGCAGAACGCGTTCTCGGCCACCGGGATCAGCCTCGTCGCGCATATGGCCAACCCGCATGTGCCCGCCGTGCACATGAATACCCGTTTCCTTACCACGACCAAGGCTTGGTTCGGCGGCGGCGCCGACCTCAATCCGCCGATCCCCTATGACGAGGACACGGCCGCGTTCCATGCCGAACTCAAGGCCGCCTGCGATGCCCACGGTGCAGACTATTACGAGCGCTACAAGGCCTGGGCGGACGACTATTTCTATATTCCCCACCGCAAGGTCCATCGCGGTGTCGGCGGTATCTTCTACGACCACCTCGAATGCGCCGACGAAGCGGCCTGGGAGGCGAACTTCGCCTATACTCAGGCGGTGGGCGAGGCTTTCCTGGCGGTGTTCCCTCGCCTCGTGCGCAAGCGGATGGGCATGGAATTCACCTCCGGGGACAAGGCCCGGCAGCTGGAATGGCGCGGCCGCTATGCGGAGTTCAACCTCGTTTACGATCGCGGCACGCTGTTCGGCCTCAAGACCGGCGGCAATATCGATGCTATCCTGATGAGCCTGCCGCCCGAGGCGACCTGGTCCTGATCGTGTGTTGAAAAGGGAAATCGCCTTCGTACTTGTGCGCCTGAGACAAAGCTGAAAAGCTTGGGAACCGCCTAATCCCTGCGGAGTTCCGCGCCTATCTTGCGCTTCGATTGCAAGATTAGGAAGGAATTCTCCCATGGATCTCAAGCTCGCCGGCAAGACTGCGCTCGTGACCGGATCGACCGCAGGCATCGGCCTGGCCATTGCCGCGAAGCTCGCGGACGAGGGCGCCGAAGTCGTCGTGACCGGCCGCAACCAGGCCAAGCTCGATGCCGCCGCGCAGACGGTCGGGCAGCTCGGCAAAGTGCGCGCGGTGCTGGCCGATCCCGTCACCGAGGAAGGCGCGAAGGCGCTGATCGAGGCGGTTCCGCAAGTCGATATTCTCGTCAACAACCTCGGCATCTACGAGGCGCGGCCCTTCGTCGAGATCACCGATGCGGAATGGCGCAATTTCTTCGAGGTCAATGTGCTCAGCGGCGTCCGCCTCTCGCGCCATTACTTCCCCGGCATGCTGGAGCGCGACTGGGGCCGGGTGATCTTCATCTCCAGCGAAAGCGGCCTGATGACGCCGGGTGAGATGGTCCACTATGGCATGACCAAGACTGCGCAGCTCGCGGTTGCGCGCGGCATGGCCGACGCCACGCGCGGCACGCAGGTCACGGTGAACTCGGTGCTGCCGGGGCCGACACGCTCGGAAGGCATCGTCGAGTTCATCCGCTCGGTGGTCGAGAACAAGGATGCCTCGGAAGCCGAGCGCGAAACCGAGTTCTTCAGCAAGTTGCGCCCGCTCTCGCTGATCCGCCGCCTGATCGAGGCCGACGAAGTCGCCGCGATGGTCGCCTTCCTCGCCAGCCCGCTCGCGGCGGTGACGAATGGCGCGGCAATCCGCGCAGAGGGTGGGATCCTGCCGACGATCGGCTGACGGGAGGGCGCCGGCTTTACGCCGGCGCGCCTTCGCTTCCCGCGAAGACCGGCTCGGGGACTGGGGTATCGAGCAGCCTGAGGAAGCGGTCGTTGCGTTTGCGATTGGCGGCACCGAGCGCTTCTATGTCGAGAGTGCCGAACAGTTCCACGCCGAAGGTCCGCTCTTCCACCCAGCGGACCTGAGCGAGATATTCCCCATTCTCGGGCAGGCGGATGCAAACGATCTCGTCCGCGACCGGCAGGCCGCGCTGTGATGCAGCGCGGGAGGCAAGGCACATCCCATGCTCCGAGATGTTGCGCACGATGATGTCCTGCTGTGGACATGCCGTTCCTGACGCTTCAGCCGGTGCGCGCAGCAAGGTTGCACTGATGAGCGTGCGCCTCCGTGGGGCACGAGGCTGGAGTCCGCGGTCGGGGCGCAGGGCCGGGTCCACGAGCTGCGAATCGGTCATTCCGAGGAGCGCGGCATAGATTGCCATTTTTCTGCCGATATCGCCGTCGATGCCCATTCATGCCTCCCTTTGCGGTCACGCGGCATCGTGCTGCGGCGCAGGTTTTTCGCGGTTTAAGCACCGATCCCGGAAAATCCCTCAGCAAACGATTTCATCGCCTATAGGTGGTGCAGATGTCACAGTTTCGTTGCATAATCTGCACGTGAAGACTCGGCCTCTTGCCGCGCCGCGAAAAATCCTGACATGAAGCCTGGGAATGCTGCGCCAATACGAACTTGTCGAACGCGTGAAGGAATACGCGCCCCAGGCCGATGAGGCCCTGCTCAACCGTGCCTACGTCTATACCGTACAGAAGCACGGCACCCAGAAGCGGGCTTCCGGCGACCCCTATTTCAGCCATCCGGTCGAAGTCGCGGGTCTGATGACCGAGCTGAAGCTCGACCAGCAGACCATCATCACCGCGCTGCTCCACGATACCGTGGAAGACACGCTGGCGACGATCGACGAGATCGAGAAGCTGTTCGGCCCCGACGTCGCGCGTCTGGTGGACGGCGTCACCAAGCTCTCCAAGATCGACGTGATGACCGAGAACGAGCGCGCGGCGGAAAACCTGCGCAAGTTCCTGCTGGCGATGAGCGAGGACTTGCGCGTTCTGCTCGTCAAGCTGGCCGATCGCCTGCACAACATGCGCACCCTCCATTACATCAAGAAGGAGGACAAGCGCCGCCGCATCGCCCGCGAGACCATGGATATCTACGCGCCGCTGGCCGAGCGCGTGGGCATGTACGAATACATGCGCGAGATGCAGATGCTCGCCTTCGAGCAGCTGGAACCCGAAGGCTATGCCACGATCACCGGCCGCCTCGCGCAGATCCGCAGCGAGGAAGGCGGGCAGGTCGACGAGATCGCGCTCTCGATCAAGCAGGCGCTGGCCGAGGCCGGTCTCAACGTCGAGGTCTCGGGCCGCGAGAAGCATCCCTATTCGATCTGGCGCAAGATGGCCGAGCGCCATGTGACCTTCGAGCAGATCACCGATATCATGGCCTTTCGCGTTCTCACTGACAACGTGGAGGAATGCTATCAGGCGCTCGGCGTGCTGCATCAGGCGTGGCAGATGATTCCGGGACGTTTCAAGGACTATATCTCGACGCCCAAGTCGAACGGCTACCAGTCGCTGCACACGGCGCTGATCTTCGAGCGGTCGATGCGCATGGAAGTGCAGATCCGCACGCGCGAGATGCACCGCACAAACGAATTCGGCCTTGCCGCGCACTGGGCCTACAAGCAGGGCGGCGGTACCCGTCCCGACGGCCAGGTCGGCTGGCTGCGCGACCTGATCGAAATCGTCGATGCCAGCCACGATGCCGAGGAACTCCTCGAAAACACCAAGATGGCGATCTACCAGGACCGCATCTTCGCCTTCACCCCCAAGGGCGCGCTGTTCCAGCTGCCCAAGGGCTCGACCGCGGTGGATTTCGCCTATGCGGTCCACACCAATCTCGGCAACGCCACGGTCGGCGCGAAGATCAACGGTCGCCACATGCCGCTGCGCACCCAGCTTGCCAACGGCGACGTGGTGGAGATCATCAAGAGCCCGACTTCCGAGCCGCAGCTGTCCTGGCTGGGCTTCGTCGTCACCGGCAAGGCGCGCGCCTCGATCCGCCGTGCGGTGCGGGCCAAGGAGCGCCAGGAAGTGGCCGAGATCGGCGCCAAGCTGCTCGACGAGATCGTGGGCCGCCTGCCGGGCCGGATCGGCAAGAAGGCGATCGACGGGGCCATCCAGCGCCTCGACATGCGCGACGAGGAAGACCTGATGTTCGCCATCGGCTCGGCGCGGCTCACCGACCGCCAGGTCATGGAAGCGCTGGTGCCGGGCAGCACGGCCGAACTCCCCGACGACGGCGACTGGGCCCATGCCGAGCGGGCGATCTCGATTCGCGGCCTGACGCCGGGTGTCGGTTTCGAACTGGGCGAATGCTGCCACCCGGTCCCGGGCGACCGCATCGTCGGGATCCGGCGCCCCGACCACAAGGTGGAAGTCCATGCGATCGACTGCTTCACCCTGGCCAACGGCGCCGATGTCGACTGGCTTGACTTGTCCTGGGGAGAGCGCACGACCGGCGCGGTCGGCCGCCTCAGCCTCGTGCTCTACAACCGGCCGGGCACTCTGGCGGAAGTGACGCAGATACTCGCTTCCAACCGGGCGAACGTCACCAACCTGCAGATGGTCCACCGTGACGAGCCTTTCGGCACTTACGAGGTGGATCTGGAAGTCAACGATCTTGCGCACCTTACCCGCATCGTCAGCGCCTTGCGCGCCAGCGAGGCGGTTGCGGAAGCGGCCCGCATCTGACCTGGCGGAGGTCAGTATTCCAGGCTGACCTCCACTTCGTCGCCTTCCGCCAGCCTTTCGGCGCGGCGGACGGCGGCCTTCACCGGCAGCAGCCAGACCTGCTGCGGTTCTCCGTCATCGGACTTGCTGGGAAATACCGAAGTCGCAAAAGCGCTGCCGCCGATCCGCGCCTTGACCTTGAGCGAGCCGAACCCGCGCGCGGAACCTTCCAGCTTGCGCATCAACGCCGTGCCGGAAAGCGCCTCGCCCGCCGCGCCGTCGATGGTGAGGAAGTGCCAGGTGCCGCTGCCCGAGCCGCCCGTCCAGCGCCAGAGGCGGCCGGTGTAGGATAGATGCTCGCTGCCGGCTTCGCTGCTCACTTGACCTCCCGGATCGGCAGGGGGACGTTGCAGACGTCCACGCCGCCCGCGGGGTGAATGTAGAAATCGTCCTGCCGGTTGGCGCGCTTGTCCACATAGGCGGCGAAGCTGCGGCTTTCGCTGGAGAGATACTCGTAGACGGGCAGGCCGGTCACTTCGTTGCCCATGCGGATGGAGCGGATCGCCGTGCGCTCCTCCGGCGTCTTGTAGAAGCCGATATCCCCGGTGCCGCGCGGCAGGGCGGAGAGGTTCTCGATCCCCGAAACGACGCGCCCGACGATGGCCACGTTACGGTCGAGCTGACGCGGGGCATGGCCGATCACGGCATAGAGTTCGGCGCCGGTGCCGGTGTCGGGCGAATTGTTCCGGCCCACGCCGACGTAGCCGTAGCAATGGACAGGCCAGGCGTAGGCTGCTGCCAGAGGTTTCCGCTCGGGAAGGAGGGTGGGGATGCCGTTGGTCGCGCTGGTGGATGCGGCCTTCGCGGCAGGTCCGATCCCTGCCGGCCAGCCATTGACGATCATCGTATCGGCGTAAGGGTCGTTGTCTGCCGAGATCAGCTTTGCGAACAGCTTTTCGCCGCTCCTGAAAGTCAGATTGGCGCGCATCTTGCTCGGATCGCCTTCCTTGTCGGAGAGCATGATCGTGCTTGCGATTGCGGAAACGTAGTCGTTCTCGCCGACCACGGAGAGCCCCTTGGGCAGCGGCTTGGCCTTCTGCGGATTCTCGCCCTCGGGATCGCCCCATTGCGCGACGTAATTGTCCTGAACCCGGACCACCGCGATCCCGTCATACCAGCGCGCGGCGACCAGCTTGCGGATATTCCCGACCCAGCCCTGAGAGAACGGGGCGGGAATCAACTGGATCACCACCCGCCGCGCCTTGCCCGCGGCATCGGGGGCAAGGTCCATCACCAGGAGATCGGAAGGCGCGATCCGCTTCCAGTCCCCGGCGGGCGCGGCGGCGACGATATCGTTCGGCGTAAGCGGCGCAGGCGTATCCTCGGCCCGCACGGGAGCGGTCAAAAGGGCGGAAACCACGAAGGCGGAAAAGAATTTTCGCATCGAGTGCGTGATGGCACGTCGAGACGGCTTGCGAAACCTTTCAACGCAGGCTAGGGCGCCCGCCTTACCAGTGCATGCGGAGCGGTGGCCGAGTGGTCGAAGGCGCTCGCCTGGAAAGTGAGTATACGCCAAAAGCGTATCGAGGGTTCGAATCCCTCCCGCTCCGCCAAGCCTTCAATGGGCAAAAGTTGCCCGGCTGTCCCGCATCGGCGCACCGAAATTTCGCATGACGATGGATATTATGTCGAAATCGGTCGAGCAGACCGCTATCTCGGATCTGTGGGTAGCAGTAATCTTCGTCGGACGATTCTAGCGGCGGCACTGGCGGGCGGTCTCTATTTTTCTCTGGCCATCATCGCTCTTCAATTGACGCGCGGAGCTGACGGCATCGCTACCGTCTGGCCGGCCAGCGGGGTTGCCGTGGCGGCGCTCCTGCTGGCGCAGCCGGGCCAGCGGCGATGGGTATTGCTGGCGCTTGGATTCGCCAGCTTTCTGGGCAATCTCGTTTTCAGCGCTCGGCCGGGCCTCGCGCTCGGGTTGACGTGCGCCAATGTGCTGGAGGCGCTGATCGCCTTCGGGGTCATGCGCGACATCCAGCGGCGCAACGATTCGTTCTTCCACATTTCCGCGATCCTGCGGTTCTGTCTCGCCGCGATCTTCGCTTCGGTGGCGAGTGCGACCGTCGCCAGCCTCATCGCCGGAGACAACTTCGGCCACATGTTCCTGTCCTGGCTGACGACCGTGGCGCTAGGCATCCTGATCGTCGTGCCTCTGATCATGAACTTCGTGCATCCCGGCACGAGTGGACCTGCCAGAGGCGTGGGCCATTTCGGGCTCACGGCGCTGGTCCTGGCGCTGGTGGCGGGAATCACCGCTGCGGTCTTCGCCCAATCGACCTATCCGCTGTTGTTCCTGCCATTGCTTTGCGTGCTCTTCGCTACTTACTTCCTCGGCGCGACCGGGGCGACGTGCAGTATCCTGACAATCGCCGCGATCGGTTCGGTGGCGATCTGGCAGGGGCAGGGATCGATCAGCCTGACGGATGGCGGCACCCGGGTGGAAGTGCTGTTCTTCCAGTTCTATCTCTTCACCCTGCTGGTCTCGGCACTTCCACTGGCGGCGCTCATCGCCATGCGCGACCGCAGTTTCGCCGAAGTGGAGCGCGGCAAGCGCTGGCTGGAAATGTCCGAGGGCATCGCCAAAGTCGGGCACTGGCGGCTCGAACTGGCGGAGCAGCGGCTGTTCTGGTCGGGCGAGGTGTTCCGCATTCACGGCCTCGAACCCGGTCTCCTGCCCTCGCTGGACATGGCGGTGAACTTCTATCACCCGGAGGACCGGACGCTGGTGGAAGGCACTTTGGCGCAGAGCCTGGAAACGCTGAGTCCGATCGAGTTCGAAGCACGCATCATCCGCGCGGATGGCGAAATCCGCTACGTCTACAGTTGCAGCGAAGTCGAACTGCGCGAGGACGGCAAGCCGGGGGCGATCTTCGGCATCTTCCAGGACGTGACCAACCGCGTGCTCGCGGCGATGGAACTGGCCAGCGCCCGGGCGAAGGCGGAGGCGCGCGCGGACGAGGCAATCCATCTGGCCGAAACCGACGCGCTGACCGAGATCGCCAATCGCCGCAAAGTCATGGCCTGTCTCGATACCGAGATCGCCAAGGCGGCCATGCTTGGCGGGCCGCTCGCGATCGCGGTGCTGGATATCGACCGTTTCAAGCTCATCAACGACCGTTTCGGCCATGCCGTGGGCGATCAGGTGATCCGCCGGGTGGCGCAAGTCTGTGCGCTGGCGATCCGGGGGGCAGACCTTGTCGGTCGGATCGGCGGGGAGGAATTCCTGATCGTCCTGCCTTCGACCGAGGCGGAAATGGCTTTCGCCGTGGCCGAGCGCGTGCGCCGCGCCGTGGAAACCATCGACTGGGAGCCGCTCGACCTGCCGCCAGTGACGGTCAGCATCGGTCTGGCGTCGAGCCTGGGCGATGTCGACTGCAAGGAACTGATGCTACGCGCGGATCGCGCGCTCTACCAGGCCAAGCACGACGGCCGTAATCTGCTGCGCCAGACCGGCTGAGACCGGGAGCCATTCATCATGAGCTGCGTTCATGACGGCATGCGATTTAGCGCAGTGACGTTTTGCTCACCCATGGGTTATCGTTCCTGACGGACGGCCAACCGTCCCAATGGTGCGAAAAGGACGGGCAATGAACGAAACGTCGAGCGAGGCCTCGCTTGAGGCGGGGCTTTTCGAGGTATCCAGGCGTGCGGTTCTGGCGGGCGGCGTGGCCAGCGTCGGGATTTCCGCCATCCCGTCCGTCGCGGAAGGAGCGGCACCCATGGCACAGCAGCCCCCGACGATGGCGGTTACGTTCAAGGTCAACGGCAAGGCGCAGGCGCTCATGCTGGATACGCGCACGACGCTGCTCGATGCGCTGCGCGATCATATCGGCCTGATGGGCACCAAGAAGGGCTGCGACCACGGCCAGTGCGGGGCCTGCACGGTGCTGGTGAACGGCACGCGCATCAATTCCTGCCTCAGCCTTGCGGTGATGCATGAAGGCGATGCGGTGACGACGATCGAAGGCCTCGGCACGCCGGAAGAGCTGCACCCGATGCAGGCGGCTTTCGTCAAGCATGACGGCTTCCAGTGCGGCTATTGCACGCCGGGGCAGATCTGCTCGGCGGTGGCGGTGCTGGAAGAGATCAAGGCTGGTATTCCCAGCCATGTCCAGGGCGACGTCGGCGGCGCGCCCGAGATGACCGTGCTGGAAATGCGCGAGCGGATGAGCGGCAATCTCTGCCGCTGCGGCGCCTATTCGAACATCGCTGAGGCCATGGCGGAAGTCGCCGGTGTCCGCATCGCGGAAACCCATGATGCGGAGGTTCGGGCATGAAGTCCTTCACCTATGAGCGCGCGAAGACCCCTGCGGCCGCCGCTGCCGCTGTCGCCGCGAACAAGGGCGCCAAGTTCATCGCCGGGGGCACCAACCTGCTCGACCTGATGAAGCTGGAGATCGAGACGCCGACGCATCTGGTCGATGTGCAGGACCTCGGACTCGACCGGATCGAGGAGACGAAGCAAGGCGGCCTGCGCATCGGCACGCTCGTCAGCAATACCGCGCTGGCGGCGGACGCTCGGGTGCGCAAGGACTACGGCGTGCTTACCCGCGCCATCGTTGCGGGCGCCTCGGGGCAATTGCGCAACAAGGCGACGACCGGCGGCAATCTGCTTCAGCGCACCCGCTGCCCCTATTTCTACGATACCAACCAGGCCTGCAACAAGCGGAGGCCCGGCTCCGGCTGCGCGGCGATCGGCGGGTTCAGCCGTCCGCTCGGGGTAATCGGCACCAGCGATGCCTGCATCGCCACCCATCCCAGCGACATGGCGATCGCCCTGCGCGTGCTGGATGCGGCGGTCGAGACCGTCGATGCTTCGGGCAAGACCCGCAGCGTGCCGATCGGCGATTTCCACCGCCTGCCGGGGGATACCCCGCATCTGGAAAACGTGCTCCAGCCCGGCGAGCTGATTACCGCCGTGACTCTGCCCAAGCCATTGGGCGGGCGCCATTTCTACCACAAGGTTCGCGACCGCGCCTCCTATGCCTTCGCGCTCGTCTCGGTGGCGGCGGTTCTGAACGAGGATGGCAGCGGGAGGGTCGCTTTCGGCGGCGTCGCGCCGAAGCCTTGGCGAGTCGAGGCGGCGGATGCGCAGCTTCGAAACGGCGCCGGGGCAACTGCGAAGACGGCCTTTGCCGAAGCGCGGCCCACCCATGAAAACGCCTTCAAGGTCACGCTGGCCGAACGCACGCTGGCGGCGCTTATCGCGGAGAACCGGGCATGAAGTTCGACACGCCTGCGGGCACCAATCCCATCGACGCGATGAAGGTCATCGGCCAGGCCGTCGACCGCGTGGACGGCAAGCTCAAGACCACCGGACAGGCCCCCTACGCCTACGAGCATGGCGAGGTTCCGGCCAAGCCCGCCTACGGTTACGTGATCGGCGCCGGGATCGCCAAGGGGCGCATCGCCTCGTTCCATGCCGAGGAAGCGCGGCGGATGCCGGGGGTCCTGGCGATCGTCTCGGCCGAGAACGCGCAGCCGCTCGGCAAGGGCAACATGAACACCGCCAAGCTGCTCGGCGGGCCGAACGTCGATCACTATCACCAGGCGCTAGCCGTGGTGGTCGCGGAGAGCTTCGAACAGGCGCGCAGCGCCGCCAATGCGGTGCGGATCACATATGACCGCGGGCAGGGACGGTTCGACCTTGCCAAGGCGAAGCCGGGCGCGCAGCCGCTGACCGGCAATGACGCTGACACGCATACGGGCGATTTCGCAGGGGCCTTCGCCTCGGCTCCGGTGCAGTTGGACCAGACCTACACTACGCCCGACCAGAATCATGCGATGATGGAGCCTTTCGCCACGATCGCCTGGTGGGAGGGGGACGCGCTGTCGGTCTGGACCTCGAACCAGATGATCGCCTGGAACAAACGCGAACTGGCCACGACGCTCCAGATGCCGCCGGAGAAAGTTCACGTCCGCTCGCCGTTCATCGGCGGGGGATTCGGCGGCAAGCTGTTCCTGCGCGCCGACGCGGTGATGGCGGCGCTGGGGGCCAAGGCCTGCGGCAGGCCGGTCAAGATCGCGATGCCGCGCCCGCTCATGCTCAACAACGCGACGCACCGCCCGGCGACGATCCAGCGCATTCGTCTGGGCGCGACGAAGGACGGCAAGCTCACCGCGATCGGCCACGAAAGCTGGTCAGGCGACTTGCCCGGCGGCGGCCCGGAATCGGCGACGCAGCAGACGAAGTTGCTTTATGCGGGAGCCAATCGCCTGACCGCCCTGCGGCTGGCCGAACTCGACCTGCCCGAAGCCAATGCCATGCGTGCTCCGGGTGAGGCGCCGGGGCTGATGGCGCTGGAGATCGCCATCGACGAGATGGCCGAGAAGCTGGCGATGGACCCGGTGAAGTTCCGCGTCCTGAACGATACGCAGGTCGATCCCGAGAACCCCAAGCGCCCGTTCTCGCAGCGGAACTTCGTGCGCTGTCTCGAAGACGGGGCCGCGCGGTTCGGCTGGAACCGGCGCAGTGCAAAGCCAGCACAAGTCCGCGAGGGGCGCTGGCTGATCGGCATGGGCGTAGCGGCGGCGTTCCGCAACAACATCAACATGACTTCGGCGGCGCGGGTGCGGCTGGCGGGCGACGGCATGGTCACCGTCGAGACCGACATGACCGATATCGGCACCGGCTCCTACACGATCATCGCCCAGACGGCGGCGGAAATGATGGGCCTGCCGGTCGAGAAAGTGCGCGTGAAGCTGGGCGATTCGTCGTTCCCGGCCTCGGCGGGTTCGGGCGGCCAGTGGGGCGCCAACAGCGCGACCTCCGGCGTCTACGCGGCTTGTGCGAAGCTGCGCGACATGGCGGCGCAGCGGCTCGGCATGGATCCGGCCGCTGCGCAGTTCGTCGATGGCGAGGTCCGCGCGGGCAACCGTTCGGTGGCGCTGGCCGAAGCGGCGAAGTCCGGCGAACTCGTCGCCGAAGAGACGATGCAGTGGGGCGATCTCGGCAAGACGTTCCAGCAATCGACGTTCGGCGCCCATTTCGTCGAGGTGGCGGTCGATTCCTATACCGGCGAGACGCGGGTGCGGCGCATGCTGGCGGTCTGCGCTGCCGGGCGCATCCTCAATCCCAAGACCGCGCGCAGCCAGGTGATCGGGGCGATGACCATGGGCGTCGGCGGCGCGCTGATGGAGGAACTGGCGGTTGACAAGCGCTTCGGCTTCTTCGTCAACCACGACCTCGCCGGGTACGAAGTGCCGGTCCATGCCGATATTCCGCATCAGGAGGTGGTGTTCCTCGACGAGGCGGACGACAAGGTCTCGCCGATGAAGGCCAAGGGCGTGGGCGAACTCGGCCTCTGCGGGGTCGGCGCGGCGGTGGCCAATGCGGTCTACAATGCCACCGGCGTGCGCGTGCGCGACTATCCGATCACGCTCGACAAGTACCTCACGAAGCTGCCTGCGATCGCTTAGCCCAGCAAGTTCGCAATCAGCTCCGGCGCGGATGGGAAGTAGAAGTGCATGTAGCTCGCGGTGAGCGAGCCTTGCCGGAATATCCGCTCGCCCTTGCGCCCATCCGGCGTCCGGGCGAGCGCGATGGGTTCGAGGGCTGTCTCCAGCCGCGAATAGTGGAAGGTGTGGCCGCGCACGGCATGGCCCGCCAGTTCCGCTTCCTGCATGCCGAGCGCGACCAGCCGTTTCTGCATGGTTGCGCTCGCGGGGAGCAGGCCCAGCATCGGCGCGCCGAGACCTGCCGCGTCCGCAAGCGTTTCGCAGGCGTAAAGCATGCCGCCGCACTCGGCGAGGATCGGTTTTCCGGCTCGGAAGTGCTCCCGGATCGCCTCGATCATCGCCCGATTGGCGGAAAGCGCGGCGAGATGAAGCTCGGGGTAGCCGCCCGGCAGCCACAGCGCATCGCAGTCCGGCAAGGCCTCATCGCGCAGGGGCGAGAAGAACGAGAGCCGCGCGCCCGCCCGTTCGAGAAAGTCGAGGTTTGCCCGGTAGATGAAGCCGAAAGCCTCGTCGCGGGCGATGGCGATGCGCCTGCCCGACAGCGCAGCGGGGATCGGCGCGGCGGCGCGGGGGGCCGGGAAGGACACCGGCTCGGGCAGCCAGAGCGCGCTTTCGGGGAGCAGGTCGGCGGCGCGGTCGATACGGGCTTCGATATCCGCGACTTCGCCCGCCTGCACGAGGCCGAGATGGCGTTCGGGCAGGGCCATGTCCTCGTCGCGCCGCATCGCGCCGAGCCATTGCACGCTGTCCGGCATACCTCGTTCCAGCAGTTCGGCATGGCGCTCGCTGCCGACTCGATTGGCGAGCACGGCGGCCAAGGTCACGCCGTCCCGATAGGTAGCGAGGCCGTGGACGAGCGCGCCGAAGGTCTGGGCCATCGAGGACCCATCCATCACCGCCATGACCGGCAGGCCGAAGTGCCGGGCGAGGTCGGCGGAGGAGGGGGTGCCGTCGAACAGGCCCATGACCCCTTCGATCAGGATCAGGTCCGCCTCCCGTGCCGCCTCGTGCAGCAGGGCGCGGCACTGGTCCTCGCCGCACATGAACAGGTCGAGCTGGTGGACCGGCGCGCCGCTGGCCACTTCGTGGACCATCGGGTCGAGGAAATCCGGCCCGCACTTGAACACCCGCACCCGGCGTCCGGCGCGGACATGGCGGCGGGCGAGGGCGGCGGTGACGAGGGTCTTGCCCTGTCCCGAAGACGGCGCAGTGACGAGCAGGGCGGGACAGGCGGTCATCGGCGCCGGGACCTATGGCACTTCGCGGGGGCGCGCAAGCGGCGCGCTCTTGCACGCCGGGCCGCCACCCGATAGGGCCACGCCTGCGACAGGTTCCCCGCAAGGGGATCAAAAGGGAACGCGGGTTCAAGGCCCCGGCTGCCCCTGCAACTGTAAGCGGCGAGCCGTGCGGCCATTTCGCCATTGGGGGCGTAAGCTCCTGAGAAGGCGGCCGAACCGGCACCGACCCGTGAGCCAGGAGACCTGCCTGCCGCAGTCGTTCTTCGACCGGACAGGGTGAGCCGGACGAACGGGGTCATGCCTCGCAGAGCGACAGCCACTGCCGTGCCGTCTTGCGGCGCGAGAGGGCCTGTCGTCGCCTGCCGCGATCGCATGTCCTTCGCCTGCACGTCGGCCCGGCCGGGTTCGATGCTCGCTTGAAGGACATGCCGTGAACTGCCGAATTTCCATTGCCGGAACTCCCTGCCTCGGGCTGAGGAGCGGCTGCTGATGCTGCATCCCGTCGAACCCGGCCCTTCCGTGGTGGTGTGCAATACCTGCCGTCACTCCGCCGAAACGCGCGAGGACGCAAACGGGCAGCGCGGCGGCGCGGTGCTGGCCGAGGCCATGCGCGCGGTGCAGGCTGCCGAGCCGGACCTTCAGGGCGTGGCGGTTCAGGAAATGCCCTGCCTCTTCGCCTGCCAGCGCCACTGCACCGTGGCGATCCGCGCACCGGGCAAGCTCGGCTATGTGCTCGGCGACTTCACGCCGGACGCGGACGCGGCCCGCGCTATTCTCGAATATGCTTCGCGCCATGCCGCCAGCGAGCACGGGCAGGTGCCTTACCGCGAATGGCCGCAGGGCGTGAAGGGCCACTTCATCACCCGCACCCCGCCCGAAGGGTACATCGGCACATGATCCGGTTCGAGAACCGCGCCGCCTTCGCCGCCGCGCTCGCCGACCTGCCCGAGCCCGACCTCGCCGCGCTGGAAGCCGCGCGCGCGCGTCAGGCGGTGCTCACAAAGCCGCTCGGCTCGCTCGGGCGGCTGGAGGAGATCGCGGTGTTCATGGCGGGCTGGCAGGGCCGCGCGCGTCCCCGCGCCGACCGCATCCGCGCGGTGATCTTCGCAGGCAACCATGGCGTCGCCGCGCGCGGGGTCAGTGCCTATCCGCCGGAAGTCACCGTGCAGATGGTCACCAATTTCAAGGCGGGCGGCGCGGCGATCAATGCGCTGACGGCGGCCTGCGGTGCGCAGCTGGCGGTCGTCCCGCTCGATCTCGCGTGCCCGACCGGGGACATCACCCGCGAACCGGCGATGAGCGAGGCGGAGTGTCTGGCGGCCCTCAATGCCGGGGCGGCTGCGGTCATGGCGGATAGCGACCTGTTCTTCGTGGGCGAGATGGGCATTGGCAATACGACGCCCGCCGCCGCGCTGGCCGCGCAAGTCTTCGGCGGCGAGGCAGCGGAATGGATCGGGCGCGGCACCGGCCTCGACGATGCGGGCCTCGCGCGGAAGGCCGAGGCGGTCGCGGCGGCCCTTGCGCTGCACGGGGCCGATTGCACCGACGCTTTCGAGACTTTGCGCCGGCTCGGCGGGCGGGAGATCGCGGCCATGGCGGGGGCGGTGCTGGCGGCGCGGCATTTGCGGGTGCCGGTCCTGCTCGACGGGTTCATCGCCTGCGCGGCCCTTGCGCCGCTGCTGGCGGACAATGCCGCTTTTCTCGGCCACTGCCTTGCCGCGCATTGCTCGGCCGAGGCGGGACACGTGCGTCTGCTCGAACGCTTTGGGCTGGACCCGTTGCTGCACCTCGGCATGAGGCTGGGCGAAGGTTCGGGCGCGGCGGTGGCGGCGCAGATCGTGCGCTCGGCGCTGGCCGCGCATGACGGCATGGCGACTTTTGCCGAGGCGGCGGTCGCAGGGGCTGCATGAACGGCGTGCTCGTCCACCTCATGCGCCACGGCGCGCCGGTAAAACCGGGGCTGCTGCTCGGCCACCGCGACGATCCGTCGACGCCTGCCGGGGTAGCACACTGCGTGACGCGGGCGGCGGGCCTGACGTTCGAGCGGGTGGTTTCGTCCGACCTGCAAAGGTCGAGCATTCCCGCCGCGCAGATCGCGGCCCTGCGTCGGCGGCGGCATGACCTCGACCTGCGCTGGCGTGAAATCGACTTCGGCGACTGGGACGGTCTTGCCCCGCAGCAACTCGATCCGGCCGTGCAGGCCCGGTTCTGGGACGATCCCGAGACCCATGCCCCGCCCGGCGGCGAGCGCTGGTCGCAGCTTTGCACCCGCATCGGCGAGGCGCTCACTGAGATCGACCGCGCCAGCCTGATCCTCACCCATGGCGGCGCCATGCGCGCGGCGCTTTCGGTGCTGTTCGGCTTCGATCACCGGCAGGTCTGGGCCTTCGAACTGCCTTACGGCGCGCTGGTCAGCCTGCGCCTCTGGCCGGGCGAGGGCCTGCCCGCCGCGCAGATCCTCACGCTGGATAGCGGGAAGACGGCATGAGGCGGCTCGTCCTCGCGCTCCAGTTCCTGACGCGCCTGCCGCTTCCGCCAGTGCGGGCCGATGCCGAGGACTTCGCGAAATCGATGCGCTGGTTTCCGCTGGCGGGACTGGCCGTGGGCGGCCCCGTGGCGGGAGCCTGGTGGCTGGGAAGCCGTCTGGGCGATTCGTGGCTTGCAGCCCTGTTGGGACTGGCGGCCTGGATCGGCATTACCGGCGCGCTGCACCTCGACGGGCTGGGCGACGTGGCGGACGGCGCGGGTGCGGCGCACAAGGACCGCGCGCGGCTGTCGGCGGTCATGGCCGATCCGCATGTCGGAAGCTTTGCGGTCGTGGCGATCGTCCTGCAACTGCTCGCGAAGCTGGTGCTGCTTCATGCCCTCGCGCCGGGAGCGGTCTGGGCCTTGCTGCTCGTCGCCCCGCTCGCGCGGATCGCGCCGCTCGTCTGGGCGCTGGCGCTGCCGCCGCTGCACGAAGGGCTGGGTAGCCGGTTCCGCAGCGCGGTGACGTGGTGGCACGTCGGTTTCTGGGGCCTGATTGCGGCGATCCTCATTCTGCTCGTCGCACCGCCCTTGCTGGCGTTGTTCCTTGCCGTTCCGCTCTGGGGCTACTGGCTAAAACGCCGGATCGGCGGCATTTCCGGCGACGGCCATGGCGCCGGGATCGAGGTGGTCGAGACCCTGCTGCTGCTTGCGCTGGTGGCGATCCGGTGAGCGGGGCCTTCGTCTTCCACGGCGGCCGCGTGAGCGAGGCGGCGCGGGCCTATGGCGGCGCGCCGGAGGACTGGCTGGATCTTTCGACCGGCCTCAACCCCCGGCCATGGCCGGTGACGCAGATCACCGACTGGACCGCCTTGCCCGATCCCGACGCGCTCGCCCGCCTCGAAGCCGAGGCTGCGCGCCATTTCGGTGTAGCGCCGGGTCTGTGCTGCGCAGTGCCGGGCAGCGAGACCGCGCTGCGCCTGCTCGCCAAGGCGCTCGACCTGCCGGGGCGCGCGTTGGTCCCCGCCTATCGCACCCACCGCGAGGCGTTCTTCCCCTCCCGCCCGGCGCAGTTCGGCGAGCAACCGAAGGCGAAGGAAGTCTTCGTCCTCGCCAATCCCAACAACCCCGACGGGGTGCTGCGCGCGCCCGAGGCGGTGATCGAATGGGCCGAGCGGATCGACGAAAGCGGCGGCTTCCTGATCGTCGACGAGGCCTTCGCCGACTGCCACCCCGAAGCCAGCGTCGCCCGTGCCGTCGCGCCGGGGTTCCGGATGATCGTCCTGCGCTCGTTCGGGAAATTCTTCGGCCTTGCGGGGCTGCGGCTGGGCTTCGTGCTGGGGCCGCCCGCGCTCATGATGCTGCTGCGGCAGATGCTGGGCAGCTGGCCGGTCCACGCGGCGGCGCTCTCGCTGGGGACGGCGGCCTATGCCGACCATGCATGGATCGCCCGGACGCGCGAGGAACTCCCCGCTCGTGCGGATGCGCTCGATGCCGTACTGCGCCGTCACGGGCTTGAGCCGGAGGGCGAATGCCCGCTGTTCCGGCTTGTCACCGGCTGCGAGGGACAGGCGCTGTTTGCGCGATTGGCATCCGCGCGCATCCTCGTGCGGCCCTTCGCCGAACATCCGGGCTGGGTGCGCTTCGGCGTCCCCGCCGATACCGAGGCGCTTGCCCGTCTCGACGAGGCCCTTTCCGGGATCGCGCGATGATCGAGCCGGTCGCCTTTGCCGCCATGGCGCTGGAAGGCGCGCTCGGTTGGCCGGGGCGGCTCTATGGCCTGATCGGTCATCCGGTCGGGCTGTTTGCGAAAGTCATTTCCGGCTCGGAGCGCAGGCTCAACCGCGCGGACTGGTCCGACATGGCGCGGCGGCTCGCCGGTCTTGGCGCGATGCTGGGGCTGATCGCGGCAGTGCTGCTCGGCATGGGGCTGGTGGTCTGGTTGGTGCGCGGCTGGGCCGGAGAATGGGCATGGCTGCCGCTCGCGCTGCTCGCATGGCCTGCGCTTGCGGCGCGTAGTCTCGACGATCATGTCCGCCCGGTGCTTGCCGCGCTGGAAGCGGGTGATCTGGCCGAGGCACGCCATGCCGTCGGCATGATCGTCGGCCGCGATACGGCGGGTCTCGACGAGGCGGGCGTCGTGCGCGCCGCCATCGAGAGCCTTGCCGAGAGCTTCTGCGACGGCGTGGCGGCGCCGCTGTTCTGGCTGCTGCTCGGCGGTGTGCCGGGGGCCTGGGCCTACAAGGCGATCAACACCGCGGACAGCCTGATCGGCCATCCCGAGGAACCGCTGCGTGCCTATGGCTGGGCGGCGGCGCGGATCGACGATCTGGCGAACCTCCTTCCCGCGCGGCTGGCGGGCCTGCTGCTCTGCGTCGCCGGACTGGGCGGCTGGCGGGTCATGCTGCGCGACCATGCGCGGCACGCCTCGCCCAATGCCGGTTGGCCCGAGGCGGCGATGGCGGGGGCGCTCGGCGTGCGGCTGGCGGGACCGATCGTCTACGACGGAGTCCTTGCCCCCAAGCCGTGGATCGGGGAGGAGGGCCGCACGGCAGGCGCGGCGGACTTGCGGCGGGCACTGGCGATCTATCGCCGGGCCTGCGTCCTGCTCGCTTTTATTGCATTGGGAGTCGCATGGCTGGTTTGATGTTGCAGGGGACCGGCTCGGATGTCGGCAAGTCCGTGCTGGTGGCGGGGCTGTGCCGCGCACTTGCCAATCGCGGGCTGAAAGTCCTGCCGTTCAAGCCGCAGAACATGTCGAACAACGCCGCCGTCACCCCGGAAGGCGGCGAGATCGGCCGGGCGCAAGCGCTTCAGGCCCTTGCCGCACGGGTGCCGCTTCATGTCGACATGAACCCGGTGCTGCTCAAGCCGCAGGCCGACCGGACCTCGCAGCTCGTGGTCCATGGGCAAGTCCGCGGCACGCTCGGCAGCGCGAATTTCCGCGAGGCGCGCCGCACCCTGCTGCCCGAAGTGCTGGCCAGTTATCGCCGTCTTGAGGCGCGCTGCGATCTCGTGGTGGTGGAAGGCGCGGGCTCTCCGGCGGAGATCAACTTGCGCGCCGGGGACATTGCCAACATGGGCTTCGCGCGCGAGGCCGGGGTGCCGGTGGTGCTCGTCGGCGATATCGACCGGGGCGGGGTGATCGCAGCGGTCGCCGGAACGCGGGCGGTGATCGATCCCGAGGACGCGGCGATGATCCGGGGGTTCCTCATCAACAAGTTCCGGGGCGATCCGGCGCTCTTCGCCGACGGCTATGCGGCGATCGAGCGGCTGTCCGGCTGGCGCGGCTACGGCGTCATGCCCTGGGCGCGTGCGGTCGGGCGCCTGCCGAGCGAGGATGCCGTGGTGCTGGAACGCGGGCTGGGCGGGGGGAGCGGCAAGCTGCTCGTCGCCTGCCCGATCCTGCCGCGCATCGCCAATTTCGACGATCTCGATCCGCTGCGGCAGGAGTCCGGCGTGGAGGTGGCAATGATCCCGCCCGGCACGCCGATCCCGGCCGAGGCGGGGCTCATCGTGCTGCCCGGCTCCAAGGCGACGATGGCCGACATGGCCTTTCTGCGTGCCGAGGGCTGGGACATCGACGTGCTCGCGCATCATCGACGCGGCGGCATGATCCTCGGTATCTGCGGGGGGTATCAGATGCTGGGACATTCGATCGCGGACCCGCTCGGCATCGAGGGGCCGCCGGGCGAGATCGCCGGGCTGGGCCTGCTCGATGTGACGACGGTGCTGGGCGACCGCAAGGCCCTGCGCGAGGTTTCGGGCCGGGCGCTGGGCGCGGACCTGACCGGCTACGAAATGCACATGGGCGTGACCGAGCGGGGGCAGGCGAAGCCTTTTGCCCTGCTCGGCGGCGAGCGCCCCGATGGCGCTATCGATGGTTCGGGGCGGGTCATGGGGACCTATTGCCATGGCCTGCTGGCCTCGACGGGCTTGCGCGCCGAACTCATGGCGCGGCTCGGCGGGGAGAGCGACGGGCTGGATCATCACGTCGGGGTCGATGCCGCGCTCGACGAACTCGCCGCCGAGATGGAGCGGCATATCGACATCGACGGCCTGTTGGCCCTCACGGAGTACCGCGCATGACCTCTACCCTCGTGCTGGGCGGCGCCCGTTCCGGCAAGAGCCGCCATGCCCAGGCACTCATCGAAGCCCATCCG
This sequence comes from Novosphingobium sp. BF6, assembly GCF_058273105.1. Classification (NCBI taxonomy): domain Bacteria; kingdom Pseudomonadati; phylum Pseudomonadota; class Alphaproteobacteria; order Sphingomonadales; family Sphingomonadaceae; genus Novosphingobium; species Novosphingobium sp. BF6. The sequence goes on along the minus strand of NZ_CM177775.1, from coordinate 3,042,087 downwards.
GGGCGGCTGGTCTATATCGCCACCGCCAAGGCGCTCGACGACGAGATGGAAGTGCGGATCGCTCGCCATCGCGAAGATCGCGGGCCGCGCTGGTCGACGCTGGAAGCGCCTGTGGACCTTGTGGGAGGAATCGAGCGCGCCGCGCGCGAGGCGGACGCCGTGCTGGTCGATTGCCTGACGCTCTGGCTGTCCAACCTGATGCTGGCGGATGCGGTCCTGCAACCGCAGTTCGACGGTCTGTGCCGGGCGATCGCGGATTGTCCTCGGCCGCTGGTGCTGGTGGCCAACGAAGTGGGACTGGGGATCGTGCCGGACACACCGCTGGGGCGGCGCTTCCGCGACGAGGCGGGGCGGCTCAACCAGCAGGTCGCGGCTACGGTGGAGCACGCGGTGTTCGTGGCGGCGGGATTGCCGCTGACGCTGAAGTAGGCGGCAAAGAAAAAGCCGCCCGGGGCAGGGCGGCTTTTCCGTCTGGCCTTGGCGGAAGGACTTAGAAGTCCATCCAGTCGTCGGCGGTGGTGAGTGCCTTCATCGGCTTGCGGACCGGGGCCGGTTCCGCCGGGGCGAACGCGGCGGCAGCGGGAACTGAAGCCGGACGCGGGGCAGGACGTGAGATCGAACCGCGCAGGCCTTCGTTGCCGGTGCGGAACATGGCGGCGCGGTCGGACAGGGCGGTCACTTCGCTGTTGAGGTTGCGTGCGGCGGCCGAGGTTTCCTCGACCATCGCGGCGTTCTGCTGGGTCGCCTGATCCATCGTGCCGATCGTCGCGCTGATCTCGGTGATCGTCGAGGACTGGGCCTGGTTGTCGCCCGCGATATCGCGGAGCAGCGTGTGCACTTCGGTCACGTCGCCCGAGATGTTCTGCAAGGCGCCGTCGACGCGCTGCACGGCTTCCACTGCCGTACCGATGTCGGTCTGGGTGGCGGTGAGCTGCTCGCGGGCGCGCTTGGCCTCTTCCTCGGAGCGCATGGCCAGCGCCGAGACGAGATCGGCGACGACCGCGAAACCGCGACCGGCATCGCCGGCCCGGCCCGCCTCGACGGCGGCGTTCATCGCGAGGACGCGGGTCTGGAAGGCGATCTTGTCGAGGCCTTCGATCACCGAGTCGATGCCCTTGGCGCTCTCGGAGACGCGGCCCATGGCCTGGACCGCCTCGTCGGCGATCTCGCGGCCCGAACCGACCACGGTCATCGCGCCGTCGGCGCGCTGCACGGTGCGACCGGCGGCGGCGGCGGTGACGCGCAGGCGCTCGTCCATCTGGGTGATCGCGGCCGAAGTCTCTTCGAGGCTGGCGGCATTGCTTTCGGTACGGCGGGCAAGGTCTTCGGAAGCCTGGGCGATCTCGCTGGAGCCGGTGCGGATGGCGACGGCGCTTTCGGCGACCGCACCGATCAGGTCGCGCAGGGCGCCGACCGCCATGTTGAAGTTGCTCTTGAGTTCGCCGTAGGCAGGCGGGAACTCGGCGGTGATGTTCTGGGTGAGGTCGCCCTCGCTGATCGCCTGAAGGCTGGTGCGCAGGGTCGCGGTGACGACTTCCTGTTCACGCGCATGGCGGGCATCGATCTCGGCGCGGGCGGCGGCGGCGACGCGGAACTGCTCGACGGCCTGGGCGATCTCGCCGATCTCGTCGCCGCGCTCGCGGTAGGGCACGTCCACCTTGCCGCCTTCGGCCAGATCCGTGGTGACATGGGCGATGCGGCTCATCGGCGCAGCGACCGAGCGGTTGATGAGCAGCCAGATGAACACGATCAGCGCCATGGCGCCGAGCGCCAGCGTCACGCAGAGAATCGTGGCGATGCGGGCTGCTGCTGCGCCGTCATCGGCCTTGGCGGCAACGCGCTGGCGGGTCAGTTCGATCAGCTTGTCGGTCTGCTCGATCATGTCGTGCGAGGCTTTCTTGCCCTCGCTCTTGATCATCGCCATGGCGCCGTCGAAATCGCCTGCGGTGCGCAGTGCGAAGATGCGGTCGTTCACCTGGGTCAGGGCGACGGCGCGGGTCCGCAGTTCGGCGACTTCCGGGCCGAAGGCCTCGTCACCGATCACCTTGTAGGCGTCCACCGACTTGAGCAGGTCATCGTCGCCGGTTTTGAGGCGCTCGCGCAGGCTCTGGGCGTCGCCGGGGCTGGCGGCATTGTAGTAGCTGTAGACGATGATCCGCAGCTCCTTGACGTTGCTGATGACGTCGGTGAGCCCGGACATTCCCGCCATTCCGCGCGACACATGCGCCTCGGCAACCGACTTCAGTTCCTGCGTGGACAGGAAGCCGTTGAGCCCGACGACGAAAATCATCACGTTGATGATCGAAAAGGCCGCCCATAATTTCTTGGGCAACCGCCAATTATTCAGAAAATCAAGCATTTGTATTCCAGTTCCTGCTTGGGGGGTCGGCCCCGCCATGGGCGCGCCATTTTCATTATAGTTCGGACGGTGAATCGCCGGTCTCGAATGCCCGTAAATACGGGCGTTTCGACGCCCTGCCGCGCACCGTGCGGCTGCGCCCGCGTCGCTTCTGCCGATTTCAGGAAGGCTGGTCCTTCGCGCTTTCGGCCCCACCCCGTTTTTATGGTCTGCCAAACGACAGAAGGCCGGGATGGCGAACCATCCCGGCCTTCCAGACGACCTGTCTCCCGGTGAACCGGGAGACCATCGATCTTCCGATTAACGGAAGAGCGACAGGATCGTCTGCGGCGCCTGGTTGGCGATCGACAGAGCCTGCACGCCCAGCTGCTGCTGGACCTGAAGGGCCTGAAGCTTCGCCGATTCCTTGGCGAGGTCAGCGTCGACGAGGTTGCCCACGCCGCTGGTGACCACGTCGGTCAGCTTGCTGTTGAACGACAGCTGGCCGTCGATCTGGCGCGAAGCCGCACCCATTTCGCTCAGGCTGTCCTTGACCTGGCCGAAGAAGGTGTCGAGACCGGTGGCGAACGTCTTGGCAGCGGTCACCGAAGTATCGGCATCTGCACCGTCGATGGCGGTGATCAGGGCATCATCGGGGGTACCGCTCCATGCGCCGAACGCCGTGGTTGCCTTGGCGGTGAAGCCCTGGTTGGCAACCGACAGGGTGGCCGCACCGCTCGTGATCGACTGCAGGGCGCTGACCTTGCCGTCGACAGTGGCAGTGGCGGTGTCCTTCAGCAGGTTCGTGCCGTTGAAGTCCGAACCGTCGATGATCGTCCCGATCTGCTTCTTCAGAGCAGAGAGGTCCTTGGTGATCGCCTTGCGGCTTTCCTTGTCGAGACCGGCATCGGTGGCTTCGAGAGTCTTCGACTTCATCTGGTTGACGATGTCGGAGATCTGTTCGGCACCGGCGACGGCGACGTCCGTGACGCTCTTGGCGTTGTTGAGCGAGGAAGTGACCGCGCTCAGCTTGCCGAGGTCGCCGCGAAGCGTCTGAGCAACCGTGTACTTCGCCGAATCGTCCTTGGTCGAAGCGACGTTCAGACCGGTGTTGATGCGGCTCTGGACAGTGCTCATCGACTTGTTGGTCGCGTTCAGGCTCTGGAGAGCCGCCATTGCACCAGCATTGGTGTTAACCGAAAACGCCATTTTCGTCTTCCTTCTATGATTACCGGCCAAGTTCTGCGGCCAGATGGCGAGAGCGCCGCCATGCGCACAGCGGGTTCTTCCGGCTGCATGTTCATTCTAGGAAGAGGGAAGAAGTCTCCGGATTTTCTTGGAGAAAAAATTTATCATCCTCCATCTGCCCGGGACAAGACTTCGTCATTGCGAGCGTAGCGAAGCAATCCGGAGCGTCGCAGGCCGGACTATGGATTGCTTCGCTACGCTCGCAAGGGCGAAAGTTTGGTTGTGAAGGAAGAGGTAGACTTCAGGATACGCGAAACACCCCTCCGACAATTGCCGGAGAGGTGCATTTATTTCGCGATGACGCCCGGTCAGAACGGGAAGAGGGCGTCGTAGATCTGTTGTCCCCACCGTGCTTGCTGAGCGTCGGTAAGCTGGCCGCGTCCGCCGTAGCTGATCCGTGCCTCGGCGATCTGGGAGTGCTTGATCGAGTTGTCGCGGGCGATATCCTCGGGCCGGATCACGCCGGTGACGACGAGTTCGCGCAGCTCGTAGTTGACGCGCACTTCCTGCTTGCCGCGGATCTGGAGATTGCCGTTGGGTAGCACGCCGATGACCGTGGCGGCGACCGTCATGTTGATCTGTTCGCTGCGGGTGGTGTTGCCCACGCCCGTCGCGCTCGACTTGGAATCGGTGCTGACGAGGTTGCCCGGATCGGGGCTGCCCGGCAGGATCTTGGGGATCTGGCTTTCCAGGCCCAGCAGGGCGGCAATGCCGCCGCTCTCGCTGCCGTTGCGGGTGCGGGTGGTCGAGTTGGCGACCTGGGCATTGTCGGCGATGTTGATGCGGATCGTCACGATATCGCCGACGCGCGAGGCGCGCTGATCGCGGAAGAAGGCGCCGCCGCCGGTGCGGAACAGCGAGGCGCCGCGCCCTTCCTCCGGAGTCCTGCCGCCGCCGGCGAGCGCCCGATCATCCACCGAGTGGTTGCCGAGCGAGGGTTCGAGCCGCGGCGCGACCGGGTCTTCCGCCACGGACATCTTCGGCGGCTTGCCGACGTTCTTGAGCCGGCCGACCGCGCCGCAGCCCGAGAGCAGGCTGGCGGCGAGGAGCACGGAAACGAAAGGTGCGAAACGGTTGGTCACGGCCGGTTCTCCCTACTGTGCGGTGATCCGCACGTCTCCCGAGCCCATGGCCACGGCATCGAGCGTGCGGTTGGTGGCGAGATTGAGCACCCGCACCTGCTGTCCCTTGCCGCCGTCGCTGAGCGCGCGTCCGGCCGAGGTGATCTTGAGCGCGCCGGAGATCAGCGAGATCGTTACCGCCTCGCCGCGCCGCACGAGGCGGGGCGGGGCGAGGTCGGTCGAGCGCACGGGGGCGCCCGCATTGAGGCGGCGCACCGCCTCCTGTCCCGCCGCCTCGGCCGGGCTCAGCGCATTGCGCGCGATCGCCGGGAAGACCGGCGCGGTGACGAAGTCCGACTGGGTGAGGACTTCGCCGCGTTCGACGGTGCGGGCGAGAACCGGCGCAGGCTCGCCGGACGGCATGGCCGGGGCGGCTGCGAGCGCAGGGGCGAGAAGGAGTGCGGTGAGCATGGCCTTAGCTGATCTGCGTCGAGGTCTGGAGCATCTCGTCCGCCGTCTTGAGCACGCGGCTGTTCATCTCGTAGGCGCGCTGGGCGGTGATGAGCGAGGTGATTTCCGAGACGGGATTGACGTTCGAGGCCTCGACAAAGCCCTGGCTCAGCGTGCCGAACGCGGGCTGGCCCGGCGTCGAGACGGTGGGCTGGCCCGAGGCGCCGGTTTCGAGGAACAGGTTCGAGCCGATCGCTTCGAGACCCGCTTCGTTGACGAACGTGGCGAGTTCGAGCTGGCCGACGGTCTGCATCTCGGCCTGACCGGCGGTCTTCACCTGGACTTCGCCGGACTTCGAGATGGTGACGTCCAGCGCGCCCTGCGGGATCGTGATGTTGGGCTGGACGAGGTAACCGTCGGTAGTGACGAGTTCGCCCTGGTCCGAAAGCTGGAACGAACCGGCGCGGGTATAGGCGATGTCGCCGGTAGGCATGGTGATCTGGAAGTAGCCGGGGCCGTCGATCGCCATGTCATAGGTATTGCCGGTATTGGTCAGCGCGCCCTGTTCGGTGATCCGATAGACGCCGCCGGTGCGGACACCAGCGCCGATCTGGATGCCGGTCGGGACCTTGGTGCCGTTGTCGCTGGTGTTGGCGCCGGGACGCGAGACCTGCTGGTAGAGCAGGTCCTGGAATTCCGCGCGCTGGCGCTTGAACGCGGTGGTGTTCATGTTGGCGATGTTGTTCGAGATGACATCGACATTGGTCTGCTGGGCAAGCATGCCCGTCGAGGCGATGGAGAGCGAACGCATAGCGGTTCCTTCTTGAGAATGGAGGAGAGACGAAAAGCGATCAGCCCAGCTTGCTCAGCCGGTCGATCGCGCGTTTGCGCATGTCGTTGAGGTCGGATGAAAGGCGCTGGCTGGTCTGGTAGGAGCGCAGGATCTCGACCATGTGGGTGGTCTCGGTGATCGGCTCGACGTTGGAGGCCTCGACCCCGCCGGTCTTGAGCTTGGTCTGCGCCTGGCCGAGCATGCGGCCATTGGTGCCGGTCAGCATCCCATCGCCGCGCGGCTCCAGCATGTTCTCGTCGGCGAAGTCGGTTACCGCGAGGCGGCCGACCGGTCCGTCACCGGCCATGATCGTGCCGTCCTCGGTGATGGAAACCCGATTCTTGAGGTCGGTAGGAATGGTAATCGGCTGGCCGTTCGGGTCGAGCAGGCGCTGGCCGCCGGACGTGGCCAGTTCGCCGGTGCTCAGGATCTTCACGAAGCCCGCGCGCGTATAGGCGACGCCGCCCTCGGGCGTCTCGACATTGAGGTAGCCGGGGCCGTCGATCATCACGTCGAGCGCATTGCCGGTCGACTGGAAGGCGCCCTGCGAGGCATCGTGCACGGCGCCGAAGTCCAGCACGAAGGATGTCTTGCGGGCATCCTCCACGGGCGCGTCCTTCACCGTCTCGACATATTCGTGGAACAGCGCCTGCTCGCGCTTGTACCCCACGGTACTGGTGTTCGCCATGTTGTTGGCGGTGATGTCGAGCTGACGGCGCAGGGCCTGTTCGTGGCTCAGCAGTACGAAGGAAGAGACGTCCATTCGGGCACCTTGCGAAAAAGTTCCAGATATTCGGCGCTAGGCAGATTTTGCCGCTCAGCTTTCCTATAATAGAGGCGAAATCGCGAAAGCGGATGCGCCGGTACCTTTTCCATGAAGGGGGTGCATCCCACGAGCCAAGGGGATGAAAGTGTCCAGCGACGACGTGATCGACATTACGGCGGTCGATGTTCCGGAGCCCAAGAAGCCCGGCAAGAAAATGCTGGTTATCGGTGGGGCCGCGGTCCTGGCGCTGCTCGCGGGCGGCGGCGGGGCCTGGTGGTTCATGAGCGGCGGCGAGCATGAGGCCGTGGCCGAAGGGGCAGCCGAGGGTGGGGCCGAGGGTGGTGACAAATCATCCTATATCGAAGTTCCGGCGATGATCGTGAATTTGCGCGGCGGCGACAGCCAGGCGCGCTTCCTGAAGCTGCGCTTCATCATCGTCGCGGCGAACGGCAAGGCCGACAAGGTCAAGGACAAGCTGCCGGTCGTCCTCGACGCGCTCCAACCCTTCCTGCGCGAACTGCGGCCCGACGATCTCAACGGATCGGCGGCGGTGTTCCGCATCAAGGAAGAGATGATGACGCGCGCGACCCAGGCGCTGGGCGCGGGCATGGTCAAGGACGTGCTGATCCAGGACCTCGTCCAGCAATGAGCGACGATTTCGACGACTTCATCCTCCCCGATCCGCCCAAGATGGGCGCGATCAACGACGACATGTTCGACCAGGACAGCATCGATGCGCTGTTCGGGTTCGACAGCGACATGCCGATCCAGCCCAAGAGCGGGCTGAAGGCGATGATCGAGTCCAACGTGATCAGCCACGAGCGGCTGCCCATGCTGGAAGTGGTCTGCGAACGCATGGTGCGCTCCTTCGCCACCAGCATGCGCAACCTCACCTCGGACGCGATCGACGTCACACTGGAAGAGATCAACTCGACCCGCTTCGGCGAGTTCATGAACCGTGTGGCACTGCCGGCGATGTTCGGCGTGTTCCAGGTTACCGAGTGGGAGAACTACGGCGTCGTCACGGTCGATTCCGGCCTGATCTATGCGGTCGTCGATGCCCTGCTCGGCGGCCGCAAGGGTTCGCGCCCGATGCGGGTCGAGGGCCGGGCCTTCACCACGATCGAGACGATGCTCGTCTCCAAGATGGTGCAGCTTGCGCTCGACGATCTTTCGGCCGCCTTCGAGGCGATCGAGCCGGTGACCATGGTGGTCGAGCGCATGGAATCGAGTCCGCGCTTCGCCGCCATCGCCGGTCCCAGCAATATCGCGGCGGTCGCCACCTTCCGCGTCGACATGGAAGGGCGCGGGGGCAAGTTCTCCGTCCTCCTGCCCTATGCGACGATCGAGCCGGTGCGCGACAAGCTGCTGCAACGCTTCATGGGCGAAAAGCTCGGCCGCGACCGCATCTGGGCCGCGCACATGGCCCGTGAACTCACCAATACCGAAGTCACCGTGGATGTCGTGCTCGGCGAAAAGCTCATGAGCCTGCGCGACGTGATGACTCTCAAGGTCGGGCAGACGATCGCCCTCAGCCACAGCCCGAACGATGCGCTTCAGGTCCAGTGCGGCGGTGTGCCGCTGGGTCGCGCGCATATCGGCCAGCGTTCGAGCAATATCGCCATCCGCATGGCCACTGACATTTCCAAGGGGTATCCGAAATGACCTTCGCCACAACGATCAATGTCGTGCTGATCCTGCTCTGCGTCTCCGTGCTCGTGCAGAGCGCGCGGATGAGCCGCCGCCTGCGCACCTTGCGCGACACCCAGTTGTCCGACAGCGTCGCCCAGATCGAACGGGCGACGGGCCAGGCCCGCGTCGTGCTCGGCGATCTCAAGCGCGTGCTGGCGACCGACGGCGCCGCGCAGCAGACCTCCATCGCCGCCGCCGAGGAAATCCGCGACGAACTGACCCTGATGGTGGGCATCGGCAATGCCGTCGCCGATCGCATCATGGAAGCCGCCGCCCAGACGCCCAAGGCCGAGGAAAAGGCACCGAAGAAGCGCGCCGTGCGCAAGCCGCGCACGACCAAGCCGAAAGCGGCGCCCAAGTCCACCGATGCCGAGACCGTCGTCGCGGGCATTCTCGAAGCCGAGAAGAAGGCCGCTCCGGCCCGCACCCGCTCGCGCCGCAAGGTTGCGGTTCCGGCTGCCACCAACGACATCGTGCGTGCCGACAGTGGCGTGGTGAGCATTGCCGCCGCCCGCGCCTCGCGTGAAAGCGCGGTTGCATGATAACCCCCGAGGCCCCTTCACAAGCTGGCGGGCGCATCGGTGCCGTGCTGGCGCCGCTCCGCAACCTGGTGACGCCGACGCGGCTGATCCTGGGGGTGGCCGGGGTGGCGGCGGTGGCCAATGCCATCGCGCTTGCGGCCCCGCCGGTCACCACCGTGAAGGGCGATTCCGGTCGCCTCGGCGCCTCGCTCCAAGACGCCAGCGCCCAGCGCGATCGCACCATGGCTGCCGAGCGCCGCAAGCTCGACATGCGCGAGCAGGCGGTCAAGGCGAGCGAAGCGCGTCTGGCGGGACAGGCCCAGCAGAACCAGGCCGATCCCGCCGCACCGCCGGCTGGCAAGAACGCCGCCGAGCCGGAAGTGCCCTACGACAATCTTGCGCGCATCTATCAGACGATGAAGCCCCAGCGCGCCGCGCCGATCTTCGAGAAGCTCGATATCGAGGTGCAGACCCAGGTCGCGCGCCGCATGCGCGAGCGGGCGACGGCGCAGATCATGGCCTATATGACGCCCAGTTCCGCCGTCGAACTGTCGATGGCGCTGGCGGGCCGCAAGGTCGTCAAGGCGCCGCCGCCGGCTCCCGCGCCGCAGCCCAAGCGGGGCAAGCCGCAGGCCCTTGCCGTTGCCGGGAATCCTGCCGCAGGGAAGCCCGTGGCCGGAAAGCCGGGGCAACCTGCTGCAGCACCTGCCCAGTAGTCCGGTTAAGGGTGAACACGAAAAAGCCCCCGTCCGATCCGGATGGGGGCTTTTTCGTGTTTCCTATCGAAGGTTCGGTTTCACCCTTCGTTGGCGGACACCTGCACGATCAGGACTTTCTCGACCCCTGTGTCGAGCTGCTTGATCGGCGGCGCCATCATCGCCGAGAGTCGGGCGACGTTGACCGGCGCATAAGGCGAGGCATGGAGCCGCGCGAACTCGATCGCCGCCGCCAGCGAGGCGGCACGCAGTTCGGGCATGCGCTTGGCGAGTTCGGCGGCGTTCTCCGCCGACTTCATCTTCACCGCGAGCGAGAGATGGAGCACCCCGTCGATGCGGCCGCTGTCGACGATCGGCGCGTCGATCGGCTCCATAACCAGGAACGAGGGATCGGGCGGCGGGATCGGATCGGCCTTCTTGCCCTCGGCATTCTTTGTTTCGGCCTGCGTCGGCGCGGCCGTCGCCATGGCCGCGACGCTCGCGGCAAGCAGTGCTGCGAACCGTTGGGCACGGCGGGAAAAGGCGGAACGCGGCATCGAAGACTCCAGATCGACCCGCCCGGCAAGGACCGCCCGGCGGCTTCTCCTTCTATAATAGAACGAAACCCCAGGAGTCAGGTTAAGATGAGTGACGATCGGCGCCCGGCGAGAGTCAGGGTATTTTCCTCCGGAACGCCGGATGCCAATTCCCAGACTTCCAACCCCGACCAGCAGAACCCCGGAAGACGGCGCACCGATGCCCCCCAGCTTGCCGCGAACGACGCGGCGGCAGGCGGCAAGTCGGGCGGCCGGATCTGGATCGTGCTTGGCGCCTTGCTGTTCCTGATCGGTTGCGCGCTCGGTGGGGTCCTGTTCACGATTTCGGTCCTGCATCCCGGAGCCTTGCTGTGATTCTGACTCGCCTGCTGGCCTCCGCCGCTCTCGTGCCCGGTGCGGCGCTGCTTGCCGCGCCGACCGTTTCGGCGCCTGAAGCACCGCCTGCCGCTTTGAAACCCGCTTCCGCCTTGAACCTGCCGCCCGCCTCCCGTCTGCCCGGTTTCGCCGCCGATCTCGCGCAGCAACCGGCGATCGTCGGACCAGGGGCCTGGGCCAAGCTCTCCGAGGCCGATGCCTGGACCCGCCTCGCCCGCGTTCCGCGTCCCGAACGGCAGCAGGCGCGCTGGAACTATGCCCGCAGCCTGATCGGCCAGGAGCGCGGTGCGGAAGCTTTCGGCGTGCTGGAAGTCATGCGGCAGGACGATCCCGATCTTGAGATGGTGGACACCTACCGTCTGGCCCAGGGTGCGGCACTGACCTTGCTCGGGCGCTATCCCGATGCCCTGGCGTCGCTCGGCGCGGCGGGGCTCGACGCCAATCCGGAGGCTTGCGCCTGGCGCCTTCGCGCTCTGGCACAGAGCGCCATGGGCGAGCAGGCCCTGCAACAGCTGGACTGCGCGCGCCAGGCGCTGGGCACGCCGCGTCCCAAGGCGTTCGTGCTGGCGGCGGCCCGCGCGGCCATCGAAGGCGGAGCGCCTGAAAAGGCGATGCAGTGGCTGGCGCCGCTGCCCGACCGCGATCCGGCAGCCAATCTCTATCGCGGCCGTGCCGAACTCGCGCAGGGCCATGTCGATCAGGCACGCCTGCGATTCGCGCGGGTCGAGCGCTCGGGCACGATCGAGCAGCGCATGGACGCCCGGCTCAGCGAGGTCGAATCCGAAGTGGCCCATCATACCGTCGGCCCGGAGGCCGCGCTCAAGCGACTCGATGCGATCCGCTACGCCTGGCGCGGCGACGCCATCGAGGAACGCGCGCTGCGGCTGACCTACAAGCTTTACGATGCGCGCGGCGACCTTTCCGGCGCGCTGGCGGCAGGTGCGGCGCTGTTCCGCTATCACGATGTCGCGCGGCAGGGAGCGGACTTCCTGCCGGGGCTGCGCACAAAGCTGACCGAGGCCCTCGACCCCGCGCGCAAGTTGCCGCTGGACAAGGCGGCAGGGCTTTACTGGGACTACCGCGACATCGCGCCGGGCGGGGCGGAGGGCGACCTCATGGCCAGCCATCTGGCCGAGCGGCTCCAGCAGGCGGGCCTCTACGAGCGGGCCGGGGACCTTCTCAGTTACCAGCTATTCGTGCGGGCGGGCGATCTCGCTCGCGGCCCGCTCTCGGCGCGGGTGGCGACGCTGTTCATCCTGGCCGGACGCCCGGACCGGGCGCTGGACACCTTGCGCAAGTCCGACGACCCCTCGTTCCCGGACGCGATGATCGCCGCGCGCAAGCGGGTCGAGGCCGCGGCGCTCAGCCAGATCGGCCGTATCGACGAGGCCATGGCGGTCCTTCAGGACGTGCCCGAGGCGGACACCCTGCGCGCCGAGATCCTGTGGAAGCAGCGCGACTGGGCGCGCTATGCCGAGGCTTCGGCCTCGGGCCTTCCCAAGGGACGGGCGCTCGATGCGGTGGGGCAGGCGGTTGTCCTGCGCCATGCCATCTCGCTGGCCATGCTGGGCCGCGAGGACGCGCTTGGCAGTCTCCATGCGCGCTATTCCGGCGCTTTCCAGGGGCTTCCCTCGGCGCCGGTGTTCGAGATGCTGGCGGGTAGCCCGGCGCAGGCCAGCGGGCCGCAACTGGCACGTGCCATGGCGGCCATGCCTTCGGTCAGCCCGGCGGGCGATTTCGCCGACCTGCTGGAGCGTGCGCCGGGCAGTGTCGCACCGAAAGGCTGATCACCCTGCATCGGAGCGGAAAAAGAAAAAGGGCGCCGGGATTTCGATCCCGGCGCCCTTTTTCGTAGGCCATGATGACGACCCGGCTTACTTGAGGAACTGGGCCAGCGACATCGAATTGAGCTGTGCGAAGACCGAGTAGCTCGCTTCGAGAATGCTCTTGCGCTGGGTGATGTCGATGGCGACCTGGCCGAGATCGGCGTCCTCCACCGAGCCGATCAGTTCCTTGAACAGGTCGATGCGGTCGTCCGCGCGGTCGCTGAGGGTATCGATCTTGTTCTGGTTGCGGCCGTTGGTGGCATTGACCGTGCGCACGTCCTTGAGGCCGACGTCGAGCTGGGCCATTGCATTGGTGATGGCCTGCTTCTGCGCATCGGTCAGCTTCTCGCCAAACGGACCCGCTTCGGCGAGCGTGCGGAAGGCGGGGACCAGATTGCTGGCGACTTCGCTGGCACCGATGCCGTATTCAAGATCGATGTTCTCGCCGACGCGGGTCGACTGGCGCACGCTGTCGTTGGTAAAGGCATCGGCGGCATTCAGCCCGACGGTGTCCTGAAGCGTTTTGGGCAGGAACGGCGTGCTGGAGGTCTGCGATCCGGCGAAGAGCGGAATGCCGCCCTCGGCGGAGTTCAGCGCGGTACGCACGTCGCCGAAGGCGCTTTCTATCGCCGCCTGGAGACCCGGCGAATCCCCGGTTCCGATGGCGTCGAGAAGCTGCTTGCTCAAGTCCGAAAGCGAGGTATCGACCTGGTCGAGATTGGCGTTGTAGAGCGACAGCGTGGTCGAGACGCGGCCGGCATTGCTCTTGTAGGATTCCTGCTGGGCCAACATCGAGCGGGCTGAAAGCGTCCGCACGGCATCGAGGCCGAGCCCGGCATAGTCGGTAGCCTTCTTGCCGGAATTCAGCTGGAGCTGGCTGGTTGCGAGGTTCTCCTGCGAGCGGGCGATGCCGCTGGCAAGCGTGCGCTGGAGGGGGATCGTCGCTACGCGGGTCATCGTCTGGTCCTCGTTCTCGAAATTAGCGGATCATGCCGAGCAGGGTGTCGTACATGTCGGAAGCCGTGGTCATTACGCGGGCTGCGGCCGAATAGCTGTTCTGGAGCACGACCATCTGTGCGAGTTCCTCGTCGACATTCACGCCGGAGAAGGAATCGCGCCGGTCGAGCGCGTCGCTCAGCCGCGAGGAGGCGTCGGTATGGTTGGTCTTGGCCAGCGAGGCCTGGGAACCGATGCTGCCGAGCAGGCGATTGGCGAAAGTGCCGATGGAAGCGTTGCCGTCCTTGCCGAAATCGACCGCGCCGGACAGTGCGTCGACGAAGCCCGAGACATTGCGGATATCTCCCGAACCGATCGCCTTCTCACCCACGGCGGCATTGAGCTGGAGCAGCGCCAGCGGCAGTTTGGTCGGATCGGCCAGGATGTTGGCGGGCACTTCGGCCGAGGAGAGGCCGCTGGCCGCGCCGGTCAGGCCGGAAAGCGCGGAGAAGGACAGGCCGGTGCCGGAGCGATTGGTCGAATCCGAGGGAATCGAGATCGTCGAACCTGCGCTGGCGGTATTGCTGTTGAACTGGATGCGCCCCTTGTCGTCAAGCTTGAAGCTGCCGTAGGCGCTCAGCGGGCTGGCGTTGAGTTCGCTGACCAGATCGCCCCAGGTCGATCCGGTGGATCCCGTGAGCGTGTACTGGGTCAGGACCTTGCCGGTGGGGTCGCGCAAGACGATCTGCGCGGTTTCCCCGGTGCCGAAGCCGTGGGGGTCGCTGGCGGTGAAGCCTGGGGGCGTCAGCGCGCTGGTGTCCGAACGGACCAGGTTGTTGAGGCCGAAGAACTGCGAGAAGCCCACGCCCGCGCGCTTGCTGGGCGTAGTCGGGTCCTGGGCAATGGCAACGCCGTTGGCGCTGGAGGTCGAACTGAGCGAGAGAACGCCGTCGGTGAAGCTCGCGTTGCCGTCAGGCGCAAGTCCGGCGTTGATCGCCGCGATCGCGTCATCGACGGTCGCGGTGGGGCCGAGTGCATCGAAGTCGATCGTGGTCTTGGAAACCAGCGTGCCGTCCTTGGCGACGATTGCGAACGTCGCCTTGCCGGTGAAGCCCAGGCGATCGGAGCCGGTGAGGCCGTTCGCCTGGCCGGTCAGGGCCTGGGGCGGGGGCATGGTGGTGCCCTCGTTGGCGACCTTGTTCAGGGTTTCGGCGAGGCCGCTGAAGAGCTGGCCGAGCTGCTCGGAGAAGTTCGGCAGGGCGCGGTCGCGGATGTCGAGCAGGCCGCCGAGTTTGCCGCCGACCGCCGTCGAATCGATTTTCTCACCGGTCGAGGCGCCCATGACGCCGTTGTCCGAGGCGAAGCGGATGTCGATCGCGGGGTAGGTCGCCTGCGAGGCGGCGGCGCCCGAGGGATAGTTGAGCTGGCGCAGGCGCTTGTCGAGCAGCACCTGGCCCGAAGCGGAATCGATGGTCACGCGCCCGTCGCTCTGTTCGCGCACGGTCACGTCCATCAGCCCGCTCAGTTCCTCAAGGGCGGACATGCGTTCGTCGGCCGGGCCGGAGACGCTCTTGCCCAGGCCCTGGAGGCGGGCGACCTCGCTATTGAGGTCGTGAATCTTCTTGAGCAGGACGTTGGCGCGGTCGACGGTGTCGGAGACTTCGCTCTCGACATCGGCCTGCAGGTTGGAAACGTCCTTCTGGAGCTGGTTGATACCCGCGATCGAATCCGCGACGTTGCCCGTGAACAGGGCGATCGATTGCGCCGATCCCTGAAGGCTGGCGATCTGCGAGACGGAGGTGGAAATGGCGGTCAGCCGCGAGGCAATGCCCGACTTGGAATCGGTGGAGCCCAGCAACGATTGCAGACGGTCGAGATAGTTCGAGGTCGCGTCGCTGCGACCGGCGTTGCCCGCGCGCTGGTAGACGGCGTTCTCCAGGAACTTGTCCGCCACGCGCGAGGGCTCGCCGACCACGACCCCGTTGACCTTCCCTCCCGCGACCCCGGTGGTGATCGTCGGTTTCTGGCGGGCGTAGCCCACCGTGTTGACGTTCGCGATATTGTTGGAAACCGTCGCCATTCCGGACTGAGAGGCCGAAAGGCCGGACATTGCGGAATTGAGTATCTGGTTGAGGGACACGGTTCTGGTCTTCCTGAAAATATCGTCGGGAAAGGGAAGGTCTTGGGAAACGGCGCCGAACCGGCGCCGTTATCAGCGCTTCAGGTTGCTGACTTCCTGAAGCATGTCGTCGACGGTGGTGATGATCTTTGACGAGGCGCTGTAGGCGCGCTGGAAGAGGATCATGTTCGAGAACTCCGACGCCAGGTCGACGTTCGAGGCTTCGAGAACGCCGGCTGAGATCGAGCCGCCACCGAGGGCGCCGGGCTGGTTGATCGCGACGTTCCCCGAGGTGGCCGAAGCGGTATAGGCGTTGCCGCTGGTACGGGTGAGGCCGTCGGGGTTCTGGAAGGTGGCGATCGGCAGCTGATAGATCGCGCGGGTTGTGCCGTCGTCGAAGACGGCGCTGACGATGCCGGTGTCCGAAATCTCTACCGAGGCCACGGTCCCGAGCACGCCGCCGTCCACGCTCGACGAAAGCAGGGCGGAAGCGCTGCCGAACTGGGTCAGGCCGTCAAGCCCGCCATTGGTGCCGAGGCCGAGCGTGATCGGCGTCGAACCGGCGCCATTGGCCCAACCGATGTCGAGGTTGGCGAACAGGGCCGGGTCCGAACCCGCGAGATTCAGGCTGCCGTCGGCATTGAACTTCACCGTGCCGCTGGCGAGCACGCCATTGGTGATGGCGGCACCGTTCGAGGTGGTGATCTGGGCGGGATTGCCCGAGATTTCCGCAACCCATTCGTTGGCGCCGGTCTTGACGTAGTTGAAGGTCAGGGAGTGGGCGGTGCCTTGCGCGTCGTAGATCTCGACCGAACGCGAGAACTGCGGCGAAAGGGTGCCCGACGCCATCGATCCTGGCACATAGGGGCCGGTGATCGGCGTGGCGGTGGAATCGAGGTTGGCACGCATCGCGATCTTGGTGGTCGGCAATGCGGCGCCGGTCAGCGCGTTCGGGCGGATCGGCACAAGCGAATCCATGCTGCCGTTGTTGGTGTAGTTGCCGCTGGCGTCGAGCGGCCAGCCGGTCAGGTAGTAGCCGGCGGTGTTGCGCAGGAAGCCGTCGGCGTCGGGCGTGAACGAACCGGCGCGGGTATAGGCGATCTGGCCGCTGGTGTCGGCGCTGGAGCGCACGACGAAGAAACCGGCGCCGTCGATGCCGATGTCGGTCAGGCTGCTGGAAGCCTGGAGCAGTCCCTGCTTGGAAATGAGCGCCTTGGGCGCGGCGGTGACGCCGCCTGCCGAATAGCTGCTCTTCATCTTGCCGTCGGTGACGAGCGTCTTGAACTGGGCGGAAACGCCCTTGTAGCCGATGGTGTTGACGTTGGTGATGTTGTCCGCAACCGTCGCCATGGCGCTCGCCTGCGCGCCGAGACCGGAAACGCCGGCGTAAAGAGCTGAATAAAGGCTCATTTCATTCTCCTGTGCGTGTCGGCCGGCAAGGTTGGCGTACCGGCCACCGAACAGAGGCATTGTAGGAAGAATGGCGCCGGGCACGGGCGCGGACCGCATAAAATTTCTGGGGGACCGCAACGGACTTGACTCTGTCATCCTATAAATGATGCAGATGTCACGGGGGCAATTGACATGACTCTTCGCATTTCGCTTCGCAATGGGGAACCGGTGATCGTGAACGGCGCGGTTCTGCGCGCTGTCGGTCGCACCGATCTGGTGGTCGAGAACGAGGCCACGATCCTGCGCGGACGCGACGTAATGAAGCCGGAAGAAGCGACTTCTCCGGCACGCCAGCTCTATTTCGCCTGCATGATGGCCTATATCGATCCGGCCGATCTCTCGCGGCATCAGCAAGTGCTGCTGGCGCGGCTGGAATTGCTGATGACGGCGCTCGAAACGGCGGAGGCCAAGGCCGTCTGCATCCGCTTTGCGCAGAAAGTGGCAACCGGCCAGTTCTATCATGCACTGGCTGACTGCCGCTGGCTGATCGGCTACGAATCCGATGCGCTGTCGCGCCTCGAGCAGCCGTTTGCCCAGCAAGTTTCGGCGCCGGCGCAGGCAGCCGAAATCGCAGTCGAAATCGCGCCCGTCGCCTGATCGGGAAGAGCGTTTCATGGCCAGCCTCGCCGCCGCCGCCGCAGGTCTTCGCCTGCTCGCGCCCGACCGCCGCTATGGCCGGGTCGTGGCCGTGCGCGGCGCGCTGATCGAGGTCGAGGGACTTTCGGGCGCCGCCCAGATAGGCTCACGCGTCACGCTCAATTCGCCGACCGGACAGGTAGAGGCCGAAGTGACCGGGCTGGACCGGGGCATTGCCCATTGCATGCCGTTCAGCGAGCCGCAGGGCATCGCCTCGGGATCGCGCGCGGACCTTTCCGCCAGCCAGTTCGCCCTCCGGCCTTCGAGCGGCTGGCTCGGCCGCATGGTCGATGGACTCGGTCGTCCGGTTGATGGCAAGGGGCCGCTCGAACAGGGTGCGATGCTGCGCAAGATCAAGGCCTCGCCGCCGCCCGCCTCGGCGCGGGCGCGGGTGGGCGGACGGCTTTCCACCGGCGTTCGCGCGCTGGACCTGTTCGCGCCGCTGTGCCGCGGCCAGCGCCTCGGTCTCTTCGCGGGGTCGGGCGTCGGCAAGTCGGTGCTCCTGTCGATGCTGGCGCGCTGGACCGAGTGCGACGTCGCCGTGATCGGCCTGATCGGCGAGCGTGGCCGCGAGGTGCAGGAATTCGTGCAGGACGATCTCGGCGTGGAGGGCCTCGCCCGCAGCGTTGTCGTCGTCGCCACGTCTGACGAGCCTGCGCTGATGCGCCGCCAGGCCGCCTGGACTACACTGACTGTTGCGGAGCATTTCCGCGACCAGGGTCTCAATGTGCTCTGCCTGATGGATTCGGTGACCCGCTTCGCCATGGCGCAGCGCGAGATCGGCCTGGCCAGCGGCGAACCGCCCGCGACCAAGGGCTATACGCCGACCGTCTTCGCGGAACTGCCGCGCCTGCTGGAACGCGCCGGTCCGGGGCTTCCCGGTCAGGGCGCGATCACCGGCCTGTTCACTGTGCTGGTCGACGGCGACGATCACAACGAGCCGGTGGCGGACGCCGTGCGCGGCATTCTCGACGGCCATATCGTCATCACCCGCCAGATCGCCGAGCGCGGTCGCTATCCGGCGATCGACGTGCTCAAGTCCGTCTCGCGCACCCTGCCGCACTGTCTGGGCGAGGCGGAAAACCACGTCCGCCTCGCGGCGCGGCGCGAGATGGCAACCTACAAGGACATGGAGGAAATGGTCCGGCTCGGTGCCTATCGCGCCGGATCGAGCGCCGAAGTCGACCGCGCGGTGGCGCTTGCGCCGCGCATCGAGGAGCTGCTCAAGCAGGGCAAGCAGGATCGCGGCTACGCCGAGGAAAGCTTCGCGGCGCTGGCGGCCTTGATGGAGGTTCCGGATGAAGACGCCGTATGACGCCGCGCTGCGCGTGCAGCAGCGCGAGATCGACGAGATGAGCGCTGCGATCAGCACGCATTCCGGCGTCCTGGGCGAAGTCGAGAAGGCGCGCGACCGGGTGTCGAAGTCGATCACCCGCGAGGCGGACCTTGCAGCGGGTGACCTTGCTGTCTGCTCTCACGCCTATCTTCAGCGCATGCGGCATGAGCGGCACCAGCTAACCAACCGTCAGGTCCTGTTGAAGGCGCGGCTCGACGAATTGCGCGACATGGCGGTCGATGCCTACGGCACGTTCCGCGCCATCGAGACGGCGGCGGACGGCTATCGGCAGGACGCCGAGCGGGTGATCGCCAATGCCGAGCAGGCGGGGATCGACGATTTCGCGGCCATGTCCTTCATCAAGGCCCGGCGCGCGATGCGCCGTGAGGATTCGTGATGATCGAGGGTGCGAGTGCGCAGAGTCTAGGTACTCAGGGCCTTGGCGCTCAGGCGGGGGGCCTTCAGGGGCTGACCCCGGCGCAGAAGGCGCAGCTGATCTATACCCAGGCGCGCAGCGAACTTTCGGGCCGTCTCTGGCGCGCGGCGCTGGGCGGCGAGGACGAGAAGCAGGCCGGGGGACTGGTCGACAAGCGTTCCGATCCCCTGGGTCTCGACGGTCTGCTGGCGCTGTTGGACGAACGGACGAAAGCTGCCACCGCGCAGCCTGCCGTCGCCGAACAGGCCGTCCCGAAGCCGCAGGCCGACCCGTCCTGCACATCCCGCGAAGGTGTCTGGGAGCGCTTTGCCCGGCAGCAGGAAGGCGAGGGCAGCGGCGGAAATTCGGGCGGCGGCTCGGCAGGCGCACTGTCGATGCAGGACGGCCCCAATGCACGCTACGCAGGCGTTCTCGGCGCGGCGGCGTCGCGTACGGGTATTCCGGCGGCGGCGCTCGCCACGATCGTCAATGCCGAAGCGGCCAAGGGCTCCGACGGGCGCTGGCTGCCCTATTCGCGCAATCCGCGTTCCAGTGCCGCCGGTATCGGTCAGTTTCTCAACAAGACCTGGGAAGGGCAGGCGGAGCGCGAGGGCACCTGGCTCCACGCTTTCGCGCAACAGAACGGCTGGCTCAACGCGCGCGGTCAGGTGCGTGGCGAGAGTCGCGGCGCTTTGCTGGCGCTGCGCTACGATCCACAGGCGTCGATCGAAACGATCGCCGACTATGCGCGAACCAATCTCGATTCCTTGCGCGGTTCGGGCGTGCGGATCGGCGGCGGTGTCGTCGAACTCGCGCAGGCGGCTTACCTCGGTCATCACCTTGGGCTTGGCGATGCAACGCGTTTCCTGAAGGGCGGTCTCTCGCCCGAGCGCGCGCGCACGTTGCTCAACGCGCAAGTCGGCTCGGCAAGTGCGAATCGCCGCATCGAAATGGCGGGAAGCGCGGTCGCCGCACACCGTTCCTGGCTGCTCGACTATGTCGGCCGGAACATCCGGCCGGACCGTTTCGCAGGGTAAAACTCAGGCGGAATGCCCCCATTTTCCGATAAAACGAAAATTATTATAGGAAATATAGGAAACTGTCTTATAGGATTAACCTTCCATTCAGAAATTCGCGAGACAACGGGTCTCGTTGAAGCGGAGCAGCGGCGATGGGCGCCCTGCGGCTCCACTCTGACCGGGGGTTCACAATGTCGAAGATCACCATCGCTCTGGAATCGGCGGTAGCGACCGTCAGCGCGAACATGCCGGCCGAGGGCCAGGCGCAGTCTGCACGCCAGCGCGCGATCGTGGATCGCGCCTTCGCGCAGATCATCAAGCTGATCGCGCCGCGTATCCGTCACTTCATTCGCCAGTACGGCCTCGTCGCGCATTGGGACGATGCCGAGCAGGTCTGCGCGATCGCCGTCCACCGCGCGATCCAGGCCTACGATCCGGAAAAGGCGCAGTTCACCACTTTCGTGAACTGGCAGATCCGCGGCGAGCTCCAGAGCTTGCGCTTCCGCCTCATGACCGACCAGCGTCCTTCCGCCAAGAAGGTCGAGGCGGTCACTGTGTCGCTCGATGCCATCGGCGTCGGCGAGGATGGGGAAGGCCAGTCGATCGTCGCCTCGATCGAGGATGAGGATGCACTGGAACGCACGGAATCCGCAGCGTCGGACTATCTCGCACGTCAGGCCATGGCCTCGCTGACCGACAGCTACGTAGAGCATCTGCGCAATATCGGCGTCGAGCGTATCCGCCGCAAGGCCCAGCCGAAGAAGGCGCCGCGCGCCGAGGCCGGTGCCCATCGTTCGGTCTGGCGCAGCGGCAAGGCCGCGCTCGATCCGGTCGAACTGGCGGAGCTGGAAGAGCGTCTCGAACACAATCGCAAGGTCGTGGAAGGGCGTCTGTTCGAGATCGCGGCGCTCGACGTGTCCGAAGATGAAAGCAGCGTCGCCAAGGAGCGTGTCCGCCAGATCGCCAAGCGCGCCGCCAAGACCATGAGCGACCTTGCCGGTGCCGATCCGCGCTTCACGATGATGGCTGAGTATCGCCAGGCGATGCTGGCACCGGTCGCGGCGCATTGAGGGATTTGCGGCAACGATCCGATATGTGCCGGAACGTTGCCCGGCCTCTTTCTTCGGAGTCCTTCGGAAGGGTGATGAAAATTCGACGGACCTGATGATATAACTCGCTCCCGGACGGTTAGCGGCTCCAATGTTATCCTATAATGAGCCGCAACCAAGGGAGATTTCGATGCATTCCAGCCTCGTCGATCCGGTCCGTCAGGGCCGGATTTTCTATATACGATCCGCGCGGCTCCGGGCGCTCATGGGTATGCTCGGCGGCAGCCTGTTGGCGGCGGGACATGGCGGCGAGGCGCATGCGGCGGGTATGCTCGAAACGGCGCTCGGCGCGCCCGAAGGGCTTACGATCAAGGGCGAAGTTCGCAGCCGCGTCGAGGGGATCGACGGACAGTTCCGGCCGCGGGTGGCCGAGGACGACGCGATGTTCTCGCTGAAGACGACTTTGCAGGTGGAATACGACGGCGGTCCCTGGCGGGTCGGAGGCGAACTCTGGGACGCCCGCGCCTATGGGGAGAAATCGAACTCTTCGGCCGGGACCGGCGAAGTCGATGCCCTGGAAATGGTCCAGGCCTATGTCGGCGTCGATATTCCCGTGTCCGGCGGCACGAAAGCGCGGCTGACGGCCGGGCGCTTCACGATGAATCTGGGGTCGCGCCGTCTGGTCGCGCGCCAGGCTTTCCGCAATTCGACCAATGCCTTTACCGGCATCAATGCACAGTGGAAGAGCCGGGCGGGCGACCAGCTGACCGTGCTCTGGGCGATGCCGCATATCCGCCTTCCCGACGATGTTGAAGGCATTCACGACAACACCGTGCGATGGGACACCGAGACCACCGATCTCCAGTTCTTCGGGGCCTCGCTGACCAAGGCCCGCGTGTTCGGCGGTTCGCTGGAACTCTATGGCTATGGTCTTGCCGAGCGCGACAGTGCGAACCGGCCCACCCGCAACCGGCACTTGTTCACACCGGGTCTGCGCCTGTTCCGCGCGCCGAAGGCCGGGCAACTGGATTACGATCTGGAAGGGGCCTACCAGTTCGGGCGCACGCGGGCGACCACGGCGCCGTCGGACAGGACCGACCTCGACGTGTCGGCCTACCTGATCCATGCCGAAGCCGGTCGCACGTTCGCTGGCGGTTGGCAGCCCCGCCTCTCGCTGGACTTCGACATGGCCAGCGGCGACCGCGCCAAGGCCGGGACCTATAACCGCTTCGACACCCTGTTCGGTGCTCGCCGCTTCGACTTCGGCCCCACCGGTCTCTACGGCGCGGTCGGGCGTTTCAACACGATTTCGGGGGGCGCGCGGCTTGAGGTCAAGCCCAGCCGGAAGTCGGACGTGATGGTGATGTACCGGGCGCTCTGGCTGGATTCGAAGACGGACAGCTTTTCCAGCACCGGCGTGAGGGATGCTTCCGGGCGCAGCGGCAGCTTCGCCGGGAACCAGTTCGAGGCGCGCTACCGTCGCACCCTGATTCCCGAAGTCTTGCGGGTGGATACCGGCGTGGCCTACCTGGCCAAGGGACACTTCCTCAAGGATGCGCCCAACGCGCCCCGGACGGGCGACACGAAGTACGGGTACGTCGACCTCTACTTCGATTTCTAGCGCAGATCCTGCCCGTCCGTTTCCCAGCGGCCGGGCGGGTCAGTCCATCGGCACCAGGCCCGCCGCGAAGGCGATGCGCAGCACTTCGGACAGACTGCGGACCTGGAGCTTCTCCATCAGCTTGGCGCGGTAGATTTCCACTGTGCGCGGGCTGATGTCGAGGGCATGGGCGATGATCTTGTTCGATTGCCCGTCGATCAGTCCCTTGAGCACGTCCAGCTCGCGCGGGGAGAGCTGTTCGAGCAGCGAGACGGCCTTCTCCTTGCGGCGCTCCTCCGCCGTCGAGACGGCCTGCTGCAGGAAGGCGGATTCCACCGCGCTCATCAGCTTGTGATGGTCGCAGGGCTTCTCGATGAAATCGACCGCGCCCAGCTTCATCGCCTGGACCGCCACGGAAACGTCGCCTTCGCCGGTCAGCACGATCGGCACGAAGCGCGTCGGCCGCCCGCCTACCGTGCTCAGCACCTGGAGGCCCGAAGTGCCCGGCATGTGCAGGTCCAGCAGCAGGCAACCCGGCTCCAGCAGGGAGGCCGCTTCCAGGAAGGTGTCGCCGGAATCGAAGCAGGTGATTCTGCTGTCTCCGATCATCGCCAACAGGTATTCGAGCGAAGTGCGAACGGCCAGGTCGTCGTCGACAATATAGATGCGTCGGGAAGTCATCCGGCCTTCAGCTCCAGGTCGGGGTAAGCGGGAAGCGTGAATTCGACAGCCGCGCCTCCTTCGGAAGGATTGTGCATCGAAAAGCGCCCGCCATGCGCTTCCACGATACGACGGCTGATCGACAGCCCGAGCCCCATGCCATTCGGCTTTGTCGAGGTAAAGGCCTCAAAATGTTTGCAAAGAATGGCTTCGGGCAGGCCCGGACCATTGTCGAGCACCCGGATCAGGACCTGATCGTCGTTCGTCTGGCGAGTCGAGATAACGATTTCCGGCTGCCTGTCGTTGAGGCCCGCGAGCGCGTCGAAGGCGTTGTTGATGATGTTAACCAACACCTGCTGTATTTGAATGCGATCGGCAAGGACCGAAGGTGACGCGACCCCCGGACAATACCGCAGGCATACTCCCGGCGCCCGGCTGCGCGAACGGGCCAGTTGCAGCGTTTCGGCGATGACGTCGTCCAGCGGCTCTACCCTGATCTCGAGTTCACCCTTGGAAACGAACGCGCGCATGCGGCGGATGATTGCCCCGGCGCGCAGGACTTCCTGTCGGGCGAGATCGAGCATCCGGCGCTGCTGTTCCGATCCGTTCTCTCGCGCCATGACGAGGTCCATGGCGCCGAGGAGGTTGGCGGTGGCGGTCAGCGGCTGGTTGAGTTCATGCGCGAGACCGGCACCCATCTCGCCCATGGCGCTGACGCGGGAAGCGTGGAGAAACTGTTCGCGCAGTTCGCCCATTCGCGCCTGGGTGGCGAGCTGCTCGCGCATGTTGCGCACGAAGGCGATGGCGATACGCTCGTTTCCGATGTTGGCGGCGCCTATGGCGATTTCCACCGGCAGCTCGTTGCCGTTGCGGTCGAGGCCGGCGGTCATGTGGGTATCGGTGGAGGGACCGCTGTCGGGCGCCTTCTGGTCCGGGTGGGGGCGGAGGTAGCGCGGCAGGAGCATCCGCACATCCTTGCCCAGCACTTCCTCCGCGGCGTAGCCGAAGAGAGTCTCCGCCGTCGCCGAGAACGAACGGATGTGGCAGCGCTGGTCGATGGTGATCATCGCCTCGGGGACGGTCTCCAGAATCGAGCGCAGCTCGGAATCGCGGGACTTGAGCAGCTCCGCATGCTGCTCGCGCTGGGTCGCGTCCATGACGATGCCGATGACCGAGACGTCGTCGGTGCCGGGGACGCGGTGGATATGGGCGGTGCCCTCGACGACGGATCGCGTCGCGGACTGGAGCGGTATGAGCCGGAACGTCTGGCGTTCGGCATGCCAGGTTTCCGGGGCCTCGGGCACTTCGAAGGTCGTGCCGAACGTGTCGCGCAAGTGTTGGAACCAGTCCTTGATGCCGCCCTGGAAGCTGCCCGGCTCGACACGGAACAGGCGTTCGGCATGGCCATGGAAAACGAATCGGTCGGAAGCGGACGACCATTCGAAGATGCCCAGTTCGTGCAGGTCTATCGCCAGCGAGAGGCGGGCATCGCTGGCAAGCAGGGCCTGCTCGGCCCGCTTGCGCGCGGTGATGTCGGTCATCGAATGAACCACCATCGGGGCAATGTCGGGGCGGGGTTGAACCGCCTGGCAGCTGTGGAGCACGCGCATTTCGGCGCCGTTCCGGTGACGGGAAGTCACTTCGTTCTCGCGCCGGGTGCCGTCGAGAAGGGCTTCGATCCCGTTTCCGGGCAGCGGCGGCGTGCCGATCAGCGACTGCTGGAAGCGGCCAAGCGCCTGTTGCGCCGACCAGCCGTAGAGACGTTCGCAACCGGCCGACCAGCGCAAGATACGGCCTTGCGCATCGGTAATGGAGACGGGCGCGGCATCCAGCGCGACATCGACGGCGCGGCGAGCGCTGCTTTCTTTCGCAATGCGCATCCAGGCCCAGGCGATCAGTCCGCAGGACAGTGCGACTTCTGCCGCCGCCTGGACGATCTCGATCATTTCCGGCGAGGCGATGCCCGCACGGGCGGCCTTGAAATGCGCGAGCGCGGACACGACCGGGACGCTCACGCAGACGGTGAGACAGGTCTGGATCGTTCCGGAGCCGAAGCCCGATTCCGCCTTGCGCGGCCAGGCATATTGACGCCGCAGGGCGATGATGGCCAGTGCCAGGAGGCAGATGACGAGCGCCGAGGGTATGGACATCAGCGCATGGTGCGTCTGCGGACCGGGCGTGCTGATCCCGAGCGGAGCGAGCGTTCCGGATATGGCCGCGGTCGCGAAAGCCACGCAGGCGCAGGGAACCGTGAGGCGCCGGAGCAGGCGACGACCCGAGCCAACGGCGAATACCGAAATGGAGAGGAGCACGAGCCCGGCAGCCGGTAGCAGGCTGGGGCGGGCGGGGTCCGGGCGTGGTAGCTCAAGGATGCTGCGCGGCCAGAGAAGCATGTCGATCCCGAGCGAGCGGCCAAAGACCTCTTCGGTCAGGCCGCTGAGCCCGATCAGCAAGGGGATTGCAAGCATCCAGCGCGCGGCGCGGTAGGTCGGCCATCCCGGCGATCCGGCCAGAAGCACGCCCGCGCCGATGAAGGCGCAGCACAGGGCCGTGAGCGGTTGCATCAACAACCTGATACTGCCGCCGCCGGCAAGCCGGGGCATGTCCAGAATCCATCCGCACAGTACGATAGCGCAGACAAGATACGCTGCGGCGACGAGGGCGGGAACGGCCGGTTCCATCCTGTCGGGAAGCGGCCCGCCCAAGCGCTGCGGCGGTGGATTCAGTTCCTGCATTCCGACCCGCTTCTTGCGCCTTGCTGTTATAGTTTCAAGGCGTGGGGGCCATTAGACCTTTGTGTATGATTGTAAATAGACGCACCGGGCGGCGGCCTGCGCATTCCGTGGCAAAAGTGATAAGCGGCTGATAATGGCTTATAAAAAAGTCATTATCGCAGTCTAAGGGGTTTTCCTTAGTTGCTGGCTGCGTTCTCGTTTGCAAGCCCTTCGATAATAGCGCGATTTACGACTATCAAGTCATCGATCGTATCATGTCCGGTAATGACCTCGGACGTATACTTATCCACCCACATTCCGATCGAAATGATCCGGGCGCGCAAGTCGTCGGGCAACTGATTGCCCTGCGCCGCGCACATCGAGGAAAACGTGGACCAGGCCAGGCGGTTGCGATGGAGCGCCGGGGCCAGTTGCGCGCCGCGCAGACCGGCATCGCGCGCGGCGATCATTTCGCCGGTGATCTGGCTCATCAGCCGGTATTCGTTCCGGCGGGGAGTCGCGGCGATCTGTTGCACGCGTTGATAGGCATTGAGTGACATGATGGCTCCAGCAAGGACGTCCGCCTCCCTCATATAGGATGGAAGCGCGCGGATCGGTCGCAAGGGCGCGCGTTTTGCGATGAGGAGTGGCATTGTCACGGAAAAACCGTCGCCCGGCACCAGCCCCGCCCCGAGCATCCTATAACTAACGCAGGGCTTCGGCCTGCTAACCTTTTGCGGCCATCAATCGCGGATCTTCTTCATGCTCAACGCCATCGGCCTCGTCGTCATCCTGCTGTGCGTCTTCGGCAGCTTCCTGATGTCGGGCGGTAACATAATGGTCATCGCCCATGCCCTGCCGCACGAAATGCTGGCGATCGCCGGCGCGGCGGTGGGTGCCTTCATCCTCGGCAACTCGATGACCACGGTCAAGAAGACCTGGGGCGGGATCCAGCGCGTCTTCAAGGGCGGTCGCTGGACCGAGGTCGATTTTCGCGACCTGCTGGCGCTGCTCTTCACGCTGCTCGCCACGTTCCGCAAGGAAGGCGCGAACTCGATTGAAAAGCACCTCGACGCCCCCGAAGAAAGCCCCATCTTCACGCGCTACCCGCGTCTGCTGGAAGACCAGGGCCTGGTCGAGTTCACGTGCGACTACTTGCGCATGATGACGGTCAACTTTGAGGACCCGCACCAGCTGGCCGAGGCCATGGAAGGCGATATCGAGCGCCACCATGCCGAGGAAATGGCGCCGCAGCACGCGCTCCAGATGATGGCCGACGGCCTGCCCGCGCTGGGCATCGTCGCCGCCGTTCTCGGCGTCATCAAGACCATGAGCTCGATCGACCAGCCCACCGAGATCCTCGGTGCGATGATCGGCGGCGCTCTGGTCGGAACGTTCCTGGGCGTGCTTCTGGCCTACTGCCTGGTCGGCCCGATCGCGCAGAAACTCCAGCAGATCATCGACTCCGACTTCAAGCCCTACCTCATCGTCAAGACCGCGATCGTCGGTCACGCGCAGGGGCAGCCGACCGAAGTGGCCATCGAACTGGCGCGCCGCATGACGCCGTCGCCCTATGCCCCCTCGTTCACGCAGCTCGAGACCGCGCTCGACGAAGTGAAGGATCAGCTCAATGCCAAACCTGCCTGAATCCGTGCAGCCCGAAGAGATGGCGCCGGAAATCGCTCTTCCCGAAGACCGTTCGCTGCACCTGCCGGTCCACGGGACTACCTTGACCGCCGAGGACTTGCGCGTCCGCATGGTCCTGGCCTGCGACTTCGACGGAGCGATGCAGATCGACGCCAGCCAGGTCGAGACGGTCGGCCAGGCCGTGCTGCAACTGCTCGTCGCCGCCCGCACCGAAGCGCGCGAGGCCGACCACGAGTACGAAATCGTCAATCCCAGCACCGCCTTCGTCGAGCGCGTGCAGGCCTGCGGGCTGGCGGAAGCCGTCGGCCTTTCTGAAGAGGAATTCCCGTCGTGAGCAAACTCATCCTGACCGTCGACGATTCCGCCTCGATGCGGATGCTGCTGAAGGCCTCGCTGGCCGCGCAGGGCTTCCGCGTCGAAGCCGCCGATGACGGCGAGCACGGCCTCGAGCGCATGCACGAAGTGAAGCCGGACCTGCTCATCACCGACATCAACATGCCCAAGATGGACGGCTTCGAACTGATCGAGGCGGTGCGCGCGGTGCCCGAGTTCCGCGGCACGCCGATCCTGGTGCTCTCGACCGAATTCTCGGACGAGAAGAAGACCCGCGCCCGTGAGGCGGGTGCCACCGGCTGGATCACCAAGCCCTTCGAAGCGGCCAAGCTGGGAGCGGCCGTCCGCCGCGTCTGCCCGTGAGCGACGAACTCGACGAAATCCAGGGCATCTTCTTCGAAGAGTGCACCGAAGGTCTGGCCGTCGCCGAGGCCGGCCTTTCGGCCATGGCCGAAGGCGACGCCTCTTCCGAGACGATCGCCGGGGTGTTCCGCGCAGTCCACTCGATCAAGGGCGGCTCCGGCGCTTTCGGCCACGCTGCG
Source organism: Novosphingobium sp. BF6 (assembly GCF_058273105.1). NCBI lineage: Bacteria > Pseudomonadati > Pseudomonadota > Alphaproteobacteria > Sphingomonadales > Sphingomonadaceae > Novosphingobium > Novosphingobium sp. BF6. The sequence continues at coordinate 3,013,268 of NZ_CM177775.1, read as the reverse complement.
CTGCTGGCCTTCTCGCACCGCTTCGAGAACGTGCTCGACGAAGTGCGCGGCGGCCGCATCCCGGCCAGCGCCGAGGTGACCAAGACCCTGCTGGGCGCCTTCGATATCCTGTCCGACCATGTCGCGGCGGCCCAGGGCGGCACCGAGCCGCCTGCCGACGCGGCGATGCTGGCGCAGCTCGACGCGGTTCTGGAGAGCAAGGGCGCGGCGGCAGCCGCTCCGGCGCCCGCTCCCGAACCTGTCGCGGAAGCGGACGAATTCGGCTTCACGCCAGTCGCTGCCGTGGTCGAGGACTTCGATCCCTTCGGTTTCGAGCCGGTCGCGGTCCAGCTTGAGGACTTCGCTCCGGTCGAACCGGCGGAGCCTGCCGGATGGACGGTCCGCTTCGGTCCTTCGCGCGGGGCGCTCGGCAACGGCGGCGAGCCGATGCTGGTGATCCGCGAACTGGAGGACATGGGCGCGGTCGTCACCGGCGTCGACATCGACTCGCTTCCGGGCCTGCGCGACCTCGACCCCGAGGACAGTTATTTCGTCTGGACCCTGCGCGTGCCCGGCACCGTCGGTGAGCAGGACATCCGCGACTGCTTCGACTTCGTGGCGCCGGATTCGCTGATCGAGATCGATCGCGAGGAAGTGCTCGTCGCGATCGTGCCGGAAGTGCCCGCAGCGCCTGCCGCGCCTGCTGCCGTTGACGACGATGGTTTTGGCGTGTTCGAGCCGCTGGCGGCGCCGGAAGACCTGTTGACGCTCGTGCCGGTCGAACCGGCGCCCGTGGTTGCCGCTCCCGCTGCGGCGCCTGCCGCTGCACCGGAAAAGCCGAAAGCCGAAGCGCGCCCGGCCAGCGTCGAAGTGGCGCAGACCATCCGCGTCGACCTGTCGAAGCTCGACCAGCTGCTCAATCTCGTGGGCGAACTGGTGATCCGTGGCTCGATCCTGTCCGACCGGCTTTCGCCCGCCGACCAGGAGCGCGTCGAGCTTCCCGAACTGTCGCGCCTGACGCGCCAGATCCAGGACAACGTGATGTCGCTGCGCGCGCAGCCGATCAAGCAGGCCTTCTCGCGCGTGCCCCGCATGCTGCGCGATCTCTCTGCCGAAACCGGCAAGAAGGTGATCCTCGAAACCATCGGCGAGATGACCGAAGTGGACAAGGGCGTGATCGAGAAGATCGGCGACCCGCTGACCCACATGATCCGCAACGCGGTGGACCACGGCATCGAGAGCGCGGAAGAGCGCCTCGCCGCCGGCAAGCCCGCCGAGGGTACGATCCATCTTTCCGCCGAGCAGAAGGGCGCGCGTATCATCGTGCGCGTGCGTGACGACGGCCGGGGCATCAACCGCGAACGCGTGCGCGCCAAGGCCATCGAGCGCGGGATCATTTCCGCCGATGCCGCGATTTCCGACGAGGAAATCGACGGCCTGATCTGTGCGCCTGGCTTCTCGACCGCCGAGACGATCTCGAACATATCCGGGCGCGGTGTCGGCATGGACGTGGTGCGTTCCAACGTCGAGGCGCTGGGCGGCCGCCTGGAAATCAATTCGATCCCCGGCGAGGGCACGACTTTCACGATGGCCCTGCCGCTGACGCTGGCGATCCTCGACGGCATGATCGTGCGCCTCGGCGACCAGCGCTTCGTGCTGCCGCTCGCCAACGTGATCGAGACCGTCCAGCCCGAGCCGGGCCAGGTGAAGGAGACTTCGCCGACGTCCGAAGTGATCGAACTGCGCGGGCAGTACCTCTCGGTGCGCCGGGTCGGCGAACTGTTCGGCATGCGCTCGCAGCGGGCGCCCGAGGACTCGCTGGTCATCATCGTCGAGAGCGAGACGGCGGGCCATGTCGGCCTGATGGTCGATACCATCGATAACCGCCGCGAAGTCGTGATCAAGAGCCTGGAGGACAACCTCCACCCGATCCGCGGCCTCGGCGGCGCAACCATCCTCGGCGACGGCTCGATCGCGCTGATCCTCGATATCGACGCCCTGGTCGCGACCGGCGGCTCGTCCAAGTATGCGCTGAAAGGAATGGCAGCATGAGCACCGAAGACACCGAACTCGACGAACGCAAGATCGTCACTTTCACGCTGGGCAGCCGCCTGTTCGGCATCGACATGCGCTCGCTGATCGAGATCCGCGAGTGGGAAGAGCCCACCCCGCTGCCCAGCGTGCCGCCTTATGTGAAGGGCGTGACCAACTTGCGCGGTTCGGTGGTTCCCGTCGTCGGCCTGTCCGAGCGTCTCGGCTGGGCGCCGAGCGAACTGCATTCGCGCTCGTGCATCCTCGTCGTCACCATCAATGGTCGCCATGCCGGTTTCCTGGTGGACGAAGTGCAGGACATCGTCGTGATCCAGGCGGGCGAGATCCAGCCTGCGCCGGACGTCGAGATCAACGAGCAGGGCGCCATCGCCGGTCTCGTCAAGATCGAGCGCCGCACCCATGACGCGGCCAATGCCGAGGCCATGTGCCTGCTGCTCGACCTCGACGCGCTGAGCCTGACCCGCCAGGTGCCGGACTTCGCGTAATGAGCGTGTTGGCTTCCTCTGAAGGAACGAGCGGAGCGCTGGGCGGCACGGCCGAACTGCGCTCCGCCCAGTTCCGCGACATTGCCGCGATCATGCAGCGGGAGGCGCGCATCCATCTGGTCGAGGCCAAGATGACGCTTGTCCACTCGCGTCTGAGCCGCCGCCTGCGCGAGCATGGGCTGTCCAGCTTCGTCGACTACGTCGCGCTGGTCCAGCGCGATGCCGAGGAACGTCATGCCATGGTGGTCGCCCTGACCACCAACCACACGCATTTCTTCCGCGAGAACCACCACTTCGACCACTTGCGCCGCGAGGTCCTGCCCAAGTTGCAGGATCGCGCGCGCCGGGGCGAGAAGGTGCGCATCTGGTCGGCGGGCTGTTCGAGCGGCGAGGAAGTCTACTCGATCGCCATGTGCCTGGCAGGCGACGGGCCGACGAGCGCGGCCTGGCTCCAGCAGGGCGACGTGCGCCTGCTCGCCACCGACATCTCGCCGCCGGTCGTCCAGGCCGTGCGCGACGCGCGCTATTCCGCCGCCACGGTCGAGCCGATCCCGGAAAGCTACCGCAGGCGCTGGATGCGCGCCGAGACCAACGGCGATCATGTCATCGTCGATCCGCTGCGCGAACTCGTCGCGGCGCGGGTGCTCAACCTGTTCGAGCCCTGGCCGATGCGCCGCAAGTACGACGTGATCTTCTGCCGCAACGTGATGATCTATTTCGACGACACCGCCAAGGCCGAGCTGGAGGCGCGCTTCGTCGAGATGCTGGCGCCCGGCGGCACGCTCTACATCGGCCATTCCGAACGCCTGATCGGCCCCGCCGCGCGACTGATGAAGCCGGTCGGCCAGACCATCTACGCCCGCAACGACGGAGGCGCCGCATGACGGTCGCACCCGAGAAGACCCGCGTCCTGATCGTCGACGACAGCGCGGCGATGCGCGCGCTGCTGAACAAGCTGCTGAGCCACGACCCCGCCATCGAGGTCGTCGGCATGGCGCCCGAGCCGCATGCCGCGCGCGAGATGATCAAGTCGCTCAATCCCGACGTGGTCACGCTCGATATCGAAATGCCGGGGATGGACGGGTTGTCCTTCCTCGAACGCATCATGCGCCTGCGGCCCATGCCGGTGGTCATGTGCTCGACGCTGACCGCGCGCGGGACCGAGGCGACCATCGAGGCCATGCGCCTCGGCGCCGTGGACTGCATCGCCAAGCCCTCCGGCAATCCGCTGGAGATCGCTCAGGACGGTGCGTTGCTGCGCAAGATCGTCAAGGCGGCGGCGCGCTCTTCGGTGCGCCGCACCGCCAGCCCGCCGACGCCCGTCAATGCCGCGCAGGGGTCCTTGCGCGACGTGGTGATCGCGGTCGGCGCCTCGACCGGCGGGGTGGAAGCCCTGTTCTCGATCATCGGCGCCCTGCCGCCGGACTGTCCGCCGGTCATGGTGGTGCAGCACATGCCGGCCGCCTTCACCGGCAGCTTCGCCACGCGGCTCGACAAGGCCGCGCGGGTGCAGGTGGTGGAAGCCCAGAACGGCATGACCCTGCGCCGGGGCACGGTCTATCTCGCGCCCGGCGGCGGCCAGCACATGGAGCTGCTCGGCGGCACCAGCGGCCAGGTCAGGCTGCTGGAGGGCGATACCGTCAGCGGGCACCGTCCCTCGGTCGACGTGCTGTTCCGCTCGGTTGCGCGGCTCGGCTCGCGTGCCGTCGGCGTCATCCTTACCGGGATGGGTTCGGACGGGGCGATCGGCCTCAAGGCCATGCGCGATGCCGGAGCCCGCACGCTCGGCCAGTCGCGCGAGACCTGCGTGGTCTACGGAATGCCGCGCGCCGCCTTCGAGGCGGGCGCGGTCGAAAAGGAATTCAGTTTGTCCGCCATGCCCGAGGCCATCCTCGGCGCGTGTCGGCGGTAAATGGAGCGGTTCATGCCGGCAGCGTCTGCAATAAAAGTAATGGTGGTCGACGATCAGACGTCCATGCGCGCGATGATCCGTCGCGCCCTACAGGATCTGGGTTTCAAGGACATTCGGGACAAGGCCGGTCCGGTCGAGGCGCTTGCCGCGATCAAGTCCGACCGCGTTCACCTCATCATCTCCGACTACAACATGCCCGACATGGACGGCCTCCAGTTTCTGGAGGCGGTGCGTCAGGACCCGGTGATCGGCAAGACCGTGTTCATCATGCTCACCGGTTCGGCCGACAAGGAAATCGTCCAGAAGGCCGCCGCGCTCGGCGTGAACAACTATGTCGTGAAGCCTTTCGCTCCCGCCGCGCTCAAGGAAAAGATCGAGCGCGTCTTCGGGGAGCTGGTCTGAGGACATGCGCCGCGTCGCCATCGTTCAGGGTGAATACCATGTGGTCCACCAGCCCGGCGTCGTCATCTCGACGCTGCTGGGCTCGTGCGTCGCGGCCTGCCTGCAGGACCCCGTCGCGCGGGTGGGCGGCATGAACCATTTCCTGCTGGGAGAGCCGGGCGCCGACGCGCCGGTGAACCCGGCGGACATGCAGCGCTACGGCGTCCATGCGATGGAACTGCTGATCAACGCCCTGATGCAGCGCGGCGCCCAGCGTTCGCGGCTGCGCGGCCATCTCTACGGCGGTGCCAACATCGTCGCCGGGCTGGGCGGGATCGGCACCAAGAACGGAGAGTTCGCGCGCAAGTTCATGCAGACCGAGGGCATTGCGCTCGATCACAGCGACCTTGGCGGGACGCAGGCGCGCAAGGTGGAATTCATGCCCTACGAAAGCAGGGTGCGCGCGACGCTGGTGAAGGACCAGCCGCTGCCGCCCGTCGTTCGTCCGAGGCCCGTGCCGGTGGCCCAGCCGACCGGCGAGCTGGAGCTGTTCTGACCATGGCACGGCAGGCGGAAACACATACGGAAATTCAGGGGGAATCCATGGCTATCGTAACAGAAGGAACCCCGGAAGGTGCAGCGGCCCCGCTCTGGCAGGCCCTGGCGCACGAGATGCGCGTGGCTCGCGGGTTGCTGGAACAGCTGGCCGGGGTGCTCGTGACCGACGAGCGCTTCGTCCTCGACTATATCGACCAGCTTCAGGCTTTCGACCTGATCGCCCAGCATGTGGATGAGAGCGCCGCACTGCTCGACCGCGTGGCCGGTGGGCAAAGCCCCGGCGAGGCGGTCGGCCAGGTGCGCCTGACCGTGATGCAGGACCGGCTTCGCGCCGCGCTGGACTGAGGATTGAACCGTGGCACGGGGTAACGACGAACATCCTACGATCGTCATCCGCAAGGTCAAGAAGCATGCGCACGCCGGTCATCACGGCGGCGCCTGGAAGGTCGCCTATGCCGACTTCGTGACCGCGATGATGGCCTTCTTCATGTTGCTCTGGCTTCTGGCCAATCCGGACAAGGACCAGCTCAAGGGATTGGCGGAATACTTCTCGCCCAATGCCGACAGGTCTTCGCCGGCCACCACGCTGACCACCAAGCCCGGTTCGCAGCCGGGCCTCGGCGGGCACAGCCGCCGCAACCAGTCCGCAGACAGCGAGGCCGTGGGCGAGCCTTCGGCCGAAGCCGGCACCAAGGGCGCGGCGCGCGGCGGCACGGCCGACGTGCCGGAAGCCTCGCTGCGGGTCATGGCGCAGGAAATGCAGCTCTCGCTCGACCAGCCGGTCGACCCGAGCCAGGGCAAGCGCAATATCGACGTGCAGCCGGATCGCGACGGCTTCCGCATCCATCTGATGGACAGCGACCATCGCTCGATGTTCAAGGGACCGACGGCCGAACTCAACGACTATGCCCGCGGCATGCTCGGCCGGATCGCGCGCAAGCTCTCCGGCACCGGCGCGCAAGTCGCGATCGAGGGCCATACCGATTCGAGCGGTGGTCAGAGCGAGGCCAACTGGAACCTCTCGGCGCAGCGGGCGCTTTCGGCCCGCGCGGCGATGATCGCCTCGGGCCTGCCCGCCGACCGCTTTTCCGAAGTGGTGGCCAAGGCCGGGACCGAGCCGGTCTATCCCGACCGCCCGGACCGCCCGGAGAACCGCCGTATCACCATCGTCGTCAAGGCCGAAGCTTCCGCGCTGCCGCGCGACGCCAGCTTCAAGTTCTGACGCGATGGACAAAGACTGGAGACTATCGTGATAAAGCGCATCGTGATCGGCCTGGCCGCGCTGATCGCCGGCACGGGTGTCGGCATCGGCGGTGCCTATGCGGCCCGGCAGTTCCTGCCGCAGGTCATGCCCGACCTCGGCCCCGTGAAGGTCGAGACCGAATTCGTACCGACGGGTACCATGCTCGCGCCGCTGACCTTCCCGGACGGGCGGCTCGCGGGCTATGTCTCGTTCGAGTGCCAGGTCGAAGTCGCCAAGGGCAAGGCTGCGGACGTGACGGGCCAGCTTCCGTTGCTGCTCAACGCGGTGAACATGCGGACCTATCGCACGCCGCTGGCCAGCGGGCCGGACGGCATGATCCCCGGCATCGACGCCTTCCGCCGGGTGGTGATGGACGCCGCCGTGGAAGTCTACGGCAAGGACCTCGTGCGCCGGGTGGTGGTCACCCAGGCTTCGCCGGTTTAAGTATTTTTGGGGCCGGTCTAACCATGTTTGGGGCCGGTCTGAGCCCAAACCGCAAGGAGGAGGCCGCGATGCCTGTATCATCGTCAGCCCTGTCGCACGGCGAAGTGCCGCTGCCGCTTGTTCCGCGCGGGCCGCGCGTCACCACGATCCTGCTGATCGGCAAGCTCGCCAGCCGGTTCGGCGAGACGATCTGCCGCATCCGCAACATTTCCGACGACGGTCTCATGGCCGAAGTCCACGGCGCCTTCGCAGTGGACGATCCCATCGCCGTGACGCTGAAAGCCGGCGACGTGCTGCGCGGCCATGTCCGCTGGTCGCTGAACGGCCGGATCGGCGTGGCGTTCGATGCGCCGGTCCATGTCGCCGACCTGCTCGGCCATGTCGCCAACCGCATCGGTCCCGAGGGGATCGCCCGCGGTCCGCGCTTCGATGTCGATTGCCGTGCCGACCTGCTCGCCGCCCATCAGCGCCACGAGGTTCGCCTGATCGATCTCTCGCAAGGCGGCGCGCGGCTCGTTGCGGAGGTGCGCCTGATGCGCGACAGCATCGTCCGGATCACGATCCCCGGACTGGGCGAGCGCGAAGCGGCGGTGCGCTGGTTGGGCGAGGGCGCCTATGGCCTCTCGTTCCTGGAGCCGCTGGCTTTCGCGGACTTCGGCCCCTGGCTCATCGAGCGATCGCTGCGCTACGGCGCGTGAATGGAAAAAGGGCGCGGAAGGTCGGAAGACCGCCGCGCCCTTTTCGGATCGATCGAGGGGGCGGTGTGGTTAACCCGGCCCGCCGAAACTCTTCACCAGCGATCCGGCGATCAGTGCCCAGCCGTCCACCAGCACGAAGAAGATTATCTTCATCGGTAGCGAGATCGTCGCGGGCGGCAGCATCATCATGCCCATCGCCATTAGCACGGCGGCCACGGCCAGGTCGATCACCAGGAACGGCAGCAGCAACAGGAAGCCGATCTCGAAGGCGCGGCGCAGTTCGGAGATCATGAAGGCGGGCATCAGCGTCGTCATCGGCAGTTCCGCGCGCGAGGCGGGGACTTTGCCGGAGAGTTGGACGAACAGCTTCACGTCGTCGTCGCGGACCTGCTTGAGCATGAACGTGTGGAACGGCTTGCTTGCGCGTTCCAGCGCCTGGGTCTCGTTGATGCGGCCCTGGTTGTAGGGAACCATGCCGTCCTTCCAGGCGGCGTCGAAGGTCGGCGCCATGACGAAGAACGAGAGGAACAGCGCCAGGCTGATGACCACCGGGTTCGGCGGCACGCCCTGCACGCCGAGGCCCGAACGCAGCAGCGACAGCGCGACGATGATGCGGGTGAACGAGGTGATCGTCATCAGGATGCCGGGCGCAAGGCTCAGCACCGTCATCAGCAGGACGAGCTGGATCACCCGGCCCGACATCGCGCCTTCGCCGAGCGGACCCGCACCCGCCGCAGCGGCGGCGGCTTTCTGGGCGAGGGCGGCTTCGGGCAATACGGCAAGAATTGCCGCCCCGCAAAGTGCGGCGGCGACGGCATAACGCTTATGCATCAGCAGGAGCTTTCGGAGTGACCGGACCGATGCACGGCGCGGAATCGAGCATGACGACGCCTTCGGGCGAGATCAGCAGGCTGATTTCGCGGTAGTCGCGGCGGATGAGGACGACCGAACGGCGCGGATCAATGGCAAGACGCTCGATCAGTTCGAGCCGCCGTTCGCTGCGATCCGGCCCGAGACCTGCGAAAAGCTGGCCGTTCAGCCACTTCTGCGGCAGCTTCAGGTCGTAACGGCGCACCACCCAAAGCGCCCCGACCAGCATGCCGAGCACCACGCCCAGCGCGCCGATGGTGCGCAGCAGAGAGAGAAAATCCATGCTCTCAGCGCTCGCGTTCGACGACCTTGGTGATCTCCAGCGACATGACTTCGCCGTTCACCAGGATCTTGCCTTCTGCCACCAGCTGGTCGTTCACATAGACGCGGGTGGGATCGTTATGGCCGCAGTCGAGCGGAATCATCGCGCCGCGGCTCATCTTGAGAACCTGCCGGATGGGGATGCTGGTCGATCCGAGTACGATCGACATGTCGATGGGAATGCCTTCGAGGACGGACATGACGCGTCTCCTTTCAAGCCTGCTTATAGGAATTATTTTATAGGAGTGCGCGGTGCTAGGCAAAAAATGCCTATAAGGAGGCTGTCTGCCGCGAGGGCAGGGCAGGAGCTGTGTTGATGGAACTGAACAACTCGATCGGCGTCTCGGCATCGGGCCTTCGCGCCCAGTCGCTGCGGATGCGCGTGATCGCGGAAAACCTGGCGAACTCGGACTCCGTGGCGAAGACCCCGGATGCCGATCCCTATCGCCGCCGGGTCGCCACTTTCACCGCCGAAGTCGACCGTGCCAGCGGTGCCACCCAGGTCGCCGTCAAGTCGATCGAGGGCGACAAGAGCCAGTTCCCGCGCGTCTACCAGCCGGGCAGCCCGGCCGCCGACGCGCAGGGCTATGTCGACCAGCCCAACGTCAATCCGCTGATCGAGGCTGCCGACATGAAGGCGGCCCAGCGGTCCTACGAAGCCAATCTCAATGCGATCGAATCCGCGCGCGGCATGACCATGCGCACGATCGACCTGCTCAAGTAAGGAAACACTCCATGGCAATCGGAGCACTCGACGCCGCGGCCGCCTATGGCCGCGCGATGAAGGCGGCTGCGCCTTCCGCTGGCGGTCTCACCGGCCTCGGCGACATGGCCGGCGGCATCGCCGGCGCAGCCGGCAATACCGGCGGCAATTTCGGCAGCATGGTGGAATCCATGGTGACCGATGCCTCGACCTCGCTGCGCACCGCCGAAGCGGAAAGCGCCAAGCAGGTGGCGGGCAAGGGCGACCTGATCGATGTCGTCACCGCGATTGGTGCGGCGGAAACCGCGCTCGATACCGTCGTCGCCGTGCGCGACCGCGTGGTCAGCGCGTACTCCGACATCATGCGGATGCAGATCTAGGCCTCAAAAGCCTGACTTTTAGGAAAGCTCGGCGTCATGACCTCACCCGAAGCCATCGAGATCGCGCGCGCCGCGCTGGTGCTGGTGCTGACCATCGCCGGGCCGATGCTGATCGCCGCGCTGATCGTCGGCGTTGTCATCGGCCTGCTCCAGGCGCTTACCCAGGTGCAGGAAATGACGCTGACGTTCGTGCCCAAGATTCTGGTGCTGGGCGTGGTCATGCTGCTGTCGCTGCCCATGATCGGCCATGCCCTCGGCGCCTTCATGGACCGCATCGCCGACGCCATCGTCACCGGCTGACACGATGGGCGGGGCTTCTCTCGACATCGCGACCCTGGCCGCCCTGCCGGTCGACGCGGCGACGTTCCTGATCCTGTTCTGCCGGGTCGGCGCGGTCGTCATGCTGCTCCCGGCCTTTTCCGAGGACACCATTCCGCCGCAGATCCGGCTGGTCATGGCGCTGGGCTTCACGCTCGGCCTCTACGGCATGCTTCAGGGCCACGTCGCCCCGGCGGTGAAGTCCGACGCCTCGCTGCCGATGCTGGTGATCGGCGAGATGCTGGTCGGCATCGCCATGGGCATGATCGTGAAGATCCTGTTCAGCGCCGCCGCGATCGCCGGTTCGATCGCCAGCCAGCAGGTCGGCCTCGCCTCGGCGCTGGTCAACGACCCGTCGATGGGCGGGCAGGCGCCGCTGCTGTCGCGCCTGTTCGGGATCGCCGCGATCATCGTCTGCATGAGCCTCGGCGTCCATCACTTGTGGATCGCCTCGATCTTCCAGTCTTACTCCGTGTTTCCGGTCGGCGGCTTGCCGCCCTCGGCGCAGTTCGCCGATCTGGCGGTCAAGGTGACGGGACAGGCGATGGCGCTGGGCGTCAGTCTCTCCGCGCCGCTCATCCTCTACGGCGCGCTGTTCAACGTCGGTCTCGGCCTGGCCGCCCGCGTCGCGCCGTCGATCCAGGTCTTCTTCATCACCCAGCCGCTCAACCTGCTGCTCGGTATCTCGGTGCTGGCGATGACGCTCGGCACGATGCTGACCGCTTTCGCGACCGCCATGGGCAGCTTCATGCAGAACGGATGGAGCCTCTAGAGCCATGGCAGAGAGCGACAAGGACCAGCGCACGCACGAGCCGACCCAGAAGAAGCTCGACGATGCCCGCAAGCGCGGCGAAGTGGCGATGTCGCCGGAAGTGCGCCACGCCACGATGATGACCGGCGCGCTGATCGTCACCGGTTGGGTCGGCATTTCCGCGATCCGTCACCTCGGCATGATGATGACTCGCCTCTGGGGCAGCGCCGAGGACTATCCGCTTGATTCAGGCGGTGCGCAGAACCTGATGACCGGCGTGGCGCGCCATTTCGCGTTCTCGCTGATGCCGGTGTTCGGCGTGCTCTTCGCCTGTGCGGTGGCGACGATCTTTCTTCAGGGCCGGTTCGTTCTGAGCTGGTCGCGCCTTGCGCCCAAGTGGTCCAAGCTCAATCCGGCCAGCGGTTTCAAGCGCATCTTCGGGATGCGCGCGCTGGTGGAATTCGCCAAGACCCTGGCCAAGTTCAGCGCCATCGGCCTCGTCGTCTTCATGGTGCTGAAGCCGCGCATGACCGGTTTCGACCAGCTCGTCGGCTTCGCGCCGGGCGCGGTCGGCGCGGCGGCCGGCGAACTGGGCTACGAGGCGATCCGCGCGGTGCTGCTGCTGGTCATGGCGCTGGCGCTGTTCGACTTCATCTACCAGCGCCGGGCCTTCATGAAGCGCATGATGATGACGCTCCAGGAAGTGAAGGACGAGCACAAGCAGAGCGACGGCGACCCCAAGATCAAGGCCAAGATCCGCCAGATCCAGATGCAGCGCTCGCGCAAGCGGATGATGGCGGCCGTGCCCGAGGCCAGCGTCATCATCACCAACCCGACGCACTACGCCATTGCGCTGAAATACGACCACGGCGCCATGGCGGCGCCGGTGGTGGTGGCCAAGGGCGTGGACGCCATCGCCCTGCGCATCCGCGAGATCGCCACCGAATCCAAGGTGCCGATCGTCGAGAGCCCGCCGCTTGCCCGTGCGCTCTATGCCGCCGTCGATATCGACCGCCCGATTCCGATCGAACACTACGCCGCCGTCGCCGAGATCATCGGCTATGTCATGCGGCTTGCCAGAACAGGGAAGAAGTGAGGTGAAAATGCCGAACCTGCCCGCCCTCCGCCGCTTCAATCATCCTATAAGGTCAGTGATGTTCAAGCCTTTGAAATCGAGGATGCACGGTTCCCTGCTGGCCATGGCGGCCAGCAGCGCCCTGCTCGCGGTCCTGCTGGCGCCGGGTGTGGCCTTCGCCGGCTCCCAGCCGCGCATCAAGGACATCGTCGATGTCGAGAACGTGCGCTCGAACCAGTTGGTCGGCTACGGCCTCGTGGTCGGCCTCCAGGGCACCGGCGACCGTATCCGCAACATTCCCTTCACCGAAGAGACCCTGCAAGCCATGCTCGAACGCATGGGCGTAAACATCCGCGGCACGCAGATGCTGACGCAGAACGTCGCGGCGGTGACGGTGACGGCGACGATGCCGCCCTATGCCCGCGCCGGTTCGGCGATCGACGTGCAGGTCTCGGCGCTGGGCGATTCCACCAGCCTGCAAGGCGGCATCCTGCTGGTCTCCTCGCTGCGCGCGCTGGACGGCGAGATCTATGCCGTGGCGCAAGGCCCGGTTGCGGTTTCCGGCTTCAAGGCACAGGGCGCGGCGGCCAAGCTCAGCCGCGGCGTCATGACCACCGCGCGCATCGCAGGCGGTGCCATCGTCGAACGCGAAGTGCCTTACGACCTGCGCTCCGCCCAGACGCTGAAGCTGGCGCTCAAGAACCCCGATTTCACCACCGCGCGCCAGATCGCCGCGACGATCAACCGCGAGGCACCCGGATCCGCGCAAGTGCTCGACCCCGGCACCGTCGAACTCGATCCGGCGGGCGGCTCGGTGATCGACCTCATCACCCGCGTCGAGAACCTGCCGGTGCAGGTCGATCAGGTCGCGCGCATCGTCATCAACGAGGCGGCGGGCACCGTGGTCATGGGCGCGGACGTGCGGGTCAGCCCGGTGGCCATCGCCCAGGGCGGCCTCACCATCAGCGTCACCGAGACGCCGGTGGTTTCGCAGCCCGCGCCGTTTTCCAATGGCGAGACGACCGTGGTGCCGCGCACCCGCGTGGAAGCGGACGACGGCAGCGGCGCCCACCTGGCGGTGCTGAACAGCGGCACTTCGCTCCAGACGCTGGTTGCGGGACTCAATTCGCTGGGCGTCAGCCCGCGCGATCTCATCACCATCCTGCAGGCGCTACGCACGGCGGGCGCGCTTCAGGCCGAAATAGCGGTACAGTAAAGATGGCAGATCCGGTTCTTCCCTCGCTTCCTTCCCGTCCCGCGATCCAGACGCCGGACCGCAGCCCCGCCAAGGTGGCGCGCGAGTTCGAGGGCGTCTTCGCCGGGCAGATCACCAAGATCATGCTGGAGACCGTCGAGCAGGGCGAGGATTTCAACGGCGGCCACGGCGAGGAAATGTTCCGCGGCGTACTGGCCGAGCAGATCGGCAACCAGATCGCCAGAGGTAAGGGCCTCGGCATCGCATCCGCCGTCGAGGCGCAGATCATCCGCCTGCAGGGAGGCAGCAGCCGTGCCGAATGAACTGATCGAGATCATGACCTCGCTGTCGCTGGTCATGCGCGAGGAAACCGAACGGCTCGAAGGCCGCGAGCGTGCGCTCGACCTTGCCGAACTGGCGGCGGCGAAGACCCGGCTGGTCGGTTCGCTGGAGGAAGTGCTGGCGCGGCGCAACCGCCTCGATCCCGAATGGACCGAGCAGATGGACGACGAGACGCGCGAGGCTCTGGCTGCCGCTCTCGGCGAGTTGCGGGCGGCTTCGATGGTCAATTCGGCGCTGCTGGAACGGCAGATCGAGCTTTCGATGGAGATGATGGGGGCCATCGCCAACGAGGCCAAGCGGCTCTCCGGCAACCGGACTTACACCTACAGCCCGAAGGGCGACATCGCGCGTCTGGACCTGACCACGCCGATCTCGTTCAACACCGAATACTGATCGCAGGGTAGTCCGGCACGAAGAAGGGGACGGTGGGCGGCCCTATGCCGCCCTGTCCATCGTCGCCTCTGTGAAAGCGGCGGGGCACTGCTTTCTGCGACCTCTCGCCTTGCACGAGAGAAGCGGTGTCCCCGTCTTCGCTGGGACGAGGGGGTGTGCAAGGCGTTGTGCCGTCGGCTCGCCTCGTGCGTCAGGAAGCCAGTGCTTCCATGCCCTGGCGCACCCGCGCGGCGGTTTCGCAAGCCGGAGCGGCGCGGCCGAACAGGTAGCCCTGCCCGAAAGCACATCCCAGTTCGGAAAGCGTCTGCGCCTGCTGCTCGGTCTCGATCCCCTCGGCGGTTACCGGCATCGAAAGGCTCTGGCCCAGATCGACGACGACTTTCACCAGTTTGCGCCCGGCATCGCTACCCAGGGTGTCGACAAGCGTGCGGTCGATCTTGATCATGTCGAGCGGCAGCTTGCAGATGCGGCTGAGGCTGGCGTAGCCGGTGCCGAAATCGTCCAGTGCCACCTTGATTCCGGCCTCGCGCAAGCTGGCCACGGTCGCCTGCGCGGCCACTACGTTGTGCATCACGGCGTTCTCGGTGATCTCCACCGTCAGCCGGTCGGGCCGGATGCCGCTGGCGAAGACTATGCGGAGTAGCCGGAAGGCGATGTCCGGATCGCAGACCTGTCTGGGCGACATGTTGAGCGAGAGGCCGAGGCAAGCGCCCCAGTCCTGCGCGTCACGGCAGGATTGCCGCAGCATCGCGTAGAGCAGGTCGTCGTTGAGGCCCACATCCTCGGCCATCGGCAGGAAGCGGTCCGGACCCAGCACGCCGCGCTGGGGATGATGCCAGCGCACCAGCGCCTCGAAACGGGCGATCCCGCGCGAGGGGAGGGCGACGATAGGCTGGTAGTAGGGAACGAGTTCCCCGCGCACCAGTCCACCGCGCAAGTCCTCTTCGAGTGCGGCCCGGTCGCTCAGGGAGGCGAACATCTCGGGAGAGAAACGGCGGATTCCCCCGCCGCCCGCGTCCTTGGCATGAGAAAGGGCTATCGAGGCGCCGCGCAGGAGTTCTTCTGCGGAAAGCGCGCCCTGGCGGTCCACCGCCATGCCGATCGAGGCGGTCAGGTGGACGATATGGCGGCCCAGGCTGACCGGCGTGCCGATCGCATCCAGCAGAGTCTCGGCCAGGCGGTCGAGGCGGGCCTGATCCTCACTGTCGCCGTGGAGCGGAAGCAGGCAGGCGAATTCATCGGCACCGATGTGGACGATCTCGCCGCCCTGCATGGCGTGGGCGCGCAGGGAACGGGCGCAGCGATCGCGGACGGTATCGATGAGGCTGTCTCCCGCAGCATGGCCGCAGAGATCGTTAACCAGCCTGAACCGGTCGAGATCGAGCAGCAGCAGGCCTACAGCAGCCGCATTTGGTGCGGCGCGTGCGCGATGGCGCGTCAGGGCCCGCTCGATGATCCGCAGCGGCGATGCACGCACGGCGAGGTGATGCGGCGGCAAATGCAGGGGCAGGGATTGGGACCGCTTCCCGATCGACTTCAACAGGCCAAGTATGCGCATTCCGCCTTCCGGTATCCTACACATACTTATATCGCGGTCGCCACGCGTGGCGGCAGGCGCGACATGTCAAATACCGTTACTTACTCGAAGACGGCCGCCACGACCGTTGCAAGGTCGGCCGGATCGATCCGGTCGAGGGCCACTTCGATATCCGGATTCTCGCTGTAACCGAGCATGTGACCATGCCTGTCGAGCGCCACCGAGAGCACGCGCAGTCCTTCCGCTGACGAGACCACGGCAAGCCCGCCTGCCGAAGGGAAGCGATCGGGATCGACGATCAGCGTCGAGCGACCGGGCAGGCCCGCGCCCAGCGTGGGGCGTCCCAGTCGCAGCCCATAGGTGCGAGGACCGGAGCTGCGCGGTGCTTCGACGTGGGTGCCGCCGGGTGTGCGCGCGATCAGGCCGTCGGGCAGGGGGCTGCCGAAAACCGGCACGAGGCGCACGATCTGGGTCTCCGGGGGATGCGCTTCGGCGATGTCGACCGCCCTGGTCGGCAGTCGACCGGTGTCCTTGTTTGCCACGCGTTCGAGCAGCGGATGGGGAGCGGCCCGTGCGCTGGCCCTTGCCTGCGGCGATACGCCCTGCAACTCGTCATGCAGCGCGGCGATGCGGGCACGGGACTTGGCGATCCGCAACTGCGGATTGGCCACGAGCGGCAGTACCGCATCGAGATCGCCGCGGAGATGGGCTTCGTTCACGATGGCCGTCAGTTCGGCATCGTCGCGCGCATCGAGCAGGCGGCGCAATGCGGCGCGCACCTCCTCGTTCCAGCGCTCGTAGGGCTTCAGCGCGTTCTCGATCCGGGAGAGGATGACGGGCGCAATTCCATATTCCTGCTCGAGCACGGCGATCGTCAGGGCATCGTCCGCAGCGCGGCGGTTCCGCAGCGCTGCCGCCAGCATGACCGCAAAGCGCTCCGCCTCGGGATCGGCGCGGTCGTTGCCGTGGAGCGGATCGGCCCAGGCGGCGATGTCGAATTCGGGATCGTCGATGTCGATCAGGAGTTCCGCCGCATCTATTCCCAGGGCCGTCGCGATGTCCCGCAGCTCGCCGGCACGCGCGAAGATCTCACCCCTCTCGATCTTCGAGAGGCGGATATAGGTTATCGTCGGAAGCTTGTCCGACAATTCCAGCAGCGATCCAATATTCAGCTGCTTGCGAAATTTCCTGATCCGGTTCGGAAAGACGAGCGTGCGGTAAGCATCGATCTCGATTGCGGTCGGCGCGGTTGCAAGCGCCTTCCAATTCCGCTTCTGGGATCCAAGCGGTTTTTGGGTCATTGAAGCTCTTGTCTGGCTATGAATGGTGAATTTGTTCCACGGAAACCCGGAAGGGTCAATAATCCATTATATATGTCGTGCCAAAGTGGGTCGGATTGATGTGCTCGGCAAGAAGTTCCACCTATAATCCATCGGCTTTGCTCCATAATGGTTATTCTTGTCGTGTTTCCGTTGGATTTCAGCTTCTTTGCAGGAAAAAGTTGCCTAGTCGCACGGTGGCGCACTGCCTCCGGATTACGGATAACTCGCGCGGAGACGGCGGTTAAAGAACTGAAATAGATATATTCCCTCTAAACGCTCCGCCATTACTCCTGTTCCCTCCTATCGGGATAAATCCGGAGATTTCCCGGATAAACCCTTGGGTTTTTAAGGCTATCTGAACGAAAGTATCTTTTGTGGCGGAATTTCCGGCAAGTCTGCGGATATTTGCGATGGGTCGATCTCGCGATCGTCTCAGGGTTCCTGCGAGAGGGGAATGACGCAGAAGGCCCGGTCTTCCTTGGGCCGCGCCACCTGAACGCCTTCCGAAGATCCGGGCTTCGCCGCGCGGCGAAGCCCGGCGCACCGGTCAGCCGCGGCCGAGGGCGGTCTTCATCAGGCCGATCTGCTTGCGATAAAGATTGGTCATCGCCGCGAAGTCGGCCTGGACCTGGCCGAGGTTGAGCAATTGGTCTTCCAGCGTGACGTTGTTGCCGTCGGGCTTGGTTTCGGTGGTGTCGCTGTCGAGAACGATATGGCTACCCGCCTGGGGTGGGCGCGCGCCGAGGGCGGTCATCCCGCCCGACAGTTCCACTTTCGGCCGCGAGACCCGCGGTGTCCCCGCGGCTCCGCCGTATTGCGAGACGAGCGAGGAGAAGTCCGGCGTCTCGACGGTGCGGGCCTTGAAGCCGGGAGTTTCGTTGTTGGCGATGTTCTCGGCGATCACGCGCTGGTGTTCGGACATGAACTTCATCGACTGGGCCATGCCGTCGAAGATAGGAGGGAGAGCAGACATGAACGATTACCTCAGGAGCCGGTGAGCCGCGACAGGGCGGCCTGATAGTTGGCGAGCTGTTTCTGTTGGTAGGCGGTGCCGCCGCCCGTGATTGCGCCGTCTACCAGCGTCGCCTTGGTCGAATCCCAGTAAAGCGAGCGATAGGCGGACTGCGTCATGGACAGGGCGGATTTGATTTGCGACAGCGCCACGGCGGCTGTCTTGGCGTCGGCCAGCGTAAGCGTATTGGCAAGGCCGAGGCTGTAGTTGCCGCCGGGCGTGACTTTCGGCGCATCCGGATCGGGCGCCTTGGAGGAGACCAGGCGCACCGGATCGATGCCCAGCTTGGAAAGCGCGTCCTTGTCCTCGCTCGCACCGGAGCCGAGCTCGATCTTGGAGCCGGACTTGACCTGGATCTTGAGAGTCTGCTGGCCATTCACGCGGGGCGTGGTGATCGTGGCCTTGGTGCCGGTGATCTTCTGGATCTTCTGCGCCAGCGTGCCCATCGTCTCGTCCTTGGCGATCGTGATGGTGCGGGTGGCGCCGCCGTCGACGCGCAGCGTGAACTGGTCTCCCGGCTGCAAGCTGGTCTGGGAGAAGAGGGTGGTCGATTCCTGGTCGTTGAGCGTACCGCGGTTGAGGCCCAGGGCGCCCAGCACCGTGGATCCGCCGGCCACCGCCGAGACCTTTACCGGCTCGGTGGTCGAGGAGTACATGCCCCACTGCGAAATCTTCTCGATAGCGCCCGTGTTAGCGTCGATGCGCGCGACGAACCCGTCGACGCTGCCGCTCTTGGCTCCCGACAGGTCGCCTGCGGTGCGACCGCCGACGTAGAGGGTGCCGTTCAGGTAGGTCACGCTGTCGGCCTGGTCGGTCGCCGAAGTGCCGATGTAAGTCGTGCTGGCCGAGGACATGGCGGCATCGATGCGGGTGACGAACGCATCCTGTCCGCCGTTGATGGCGTTGACCTGTGCGCCGCTGACGGCACTGCTGGTCGTCCCGACGACGGCGATCTCGCCGGTGTCGGACACAGCGATGGCCCGCGCCGTCACGTTGCCGAGGGCGATCGAGCCGAGGTCGTTGGCAAGGGATGCGGAATCGATCCGGCGGATCGTGGCGATGCCTTTCTCGCTGGTGAGTGCCAGCAGGTTGCCGTCGTTGTCGATGGCGAGCGAGGTGACCGAATCGAGGCCGCCGCTGTCGATCGTGCGGCGTTCCTGGAGCTTTCCGGCGGCATCGAGCTTGGCGATGAAAGCGTCGCCGCCCCCGGTCGAGGCCTTGCCGGCGACATAGATGCTGCCGTCGTCACCCACGGTGACCGCGCTGGCGGTCTCGTTGCCGACCTGGCGGATGACCGTCGAGGAAAGCTGTTCGCCCTTGATGTTGTACCGCGCGACTAGCATGTCGGTCTGGCTGTCGTCGCCGCCGTTGTAGGCACCGCTGACAGTGCCTGCCACCACGATGTCGCCGTTCGCCGAGATCGTGACCGCCGCACCTTCTGCGCTGCCGGCGGCGCCGAGGCTGCGCTGCCAGACGACTTTCCCTTCGCTGTCCACTTTCGTGAGGAACAGATCGTCCGAGCCGTCCGAAATGCGCGTGCCGACATCGCCGTCGGTCGTACCGACGATATAGCTGAAGCCTTCCGCATCCGTGGCGATCGCCTTGGCCTTGGTGGGGGCCGCGACCGTATAGTCCTTGTCCTTGGCATCGGTGGAGGTCGCCGCTGCCTTGGCTTCCGCCGTGGCGGCGCCATCGACCCCGTTGATCTTGCTCAGGCGCTGCCAGGACAGCGAATCTTCGAGATCCTCCACGCGATAGATGCGTGCAGCGGTCGCGGCATCTTTGGCGGTCTCGCCGCTGGCGATCATCAGGGCATCGCTGCCGCCGACCTGATCGATCGCGACCTTTTCGCTGCCCGACGGGTTGAAGACGAGACCCCACTTGCCGTCGTTCTTTTCGACGGTGAAGTTTGATTTCCACTTGCTGACGGGCTTGCCGTTGGCATCCACCACCGGGTTGCCACTTGTATCTGTCGCCTGGGTGCCGGCAATTGCCGCGTTCAGCGCCGCGGCGACCGAATCCAGCGTGGGCGGCTGCGTCGTCTGAGACAGGTCGACGGTCACCGTTTCGGTGGTGCTGCCCTTGGTCAGCTTGATTTGCAGCACTTCATTGCCGGTCATGCCGGCAATGGCGGCATCGCGGGTCTTGGATACGCCTTTCCCGATGACGGTGCCGCTGGAGTTCGCCCCCTTTACGGCCACCGAAGTGGCATTGCTGGTCTGCGTACCGAAGTTCAGCGAGACGAGATCGCTGTCCGCCGATCCGAGGAAGGACTGGAGATCGAGCAGTCCCTGCGCAAAGGCTTTCTGAAGCGAAGCGCGTTCCGAGGAGGACGTCGTGGCCTTGGCGGCGCTTTCGGCCAGGATGCGAAGACGGTCCAGTGCCTTGTAGGTGGTGAAAGCGGTCTGGACGTCGGGAAGGTCCTCCAGCGAGCTGTCCTTCTTGGTATCGACGATCGACAGCATCCGCTTGATCGCGGTGATCTGCGCACTGACCGGACGGGTGTCGGCCTCCTGCTGCCAAGGCGGTGTCGTGTCGGGAAGGGCGGTGGTAAAGGCCTTTTTCGCCCTGAGCACGGCTGCGCTTTCCAGGGTCGCGAGCGAGGAGGTCAGGCTGGAATAGGAGCTCGTTCCGCCCAAAATGGACAGACCGATCAACCCATTGTTTAAATTTATCGCCAATTCTGTCTCCATCGGGCAGTTGTGCTGGTCTTCCTCCTATAAATAGAAGGAACAGCGCCCAATCCGTGCGGGATCGAGCAATTTTTCGGGGGTATCGAAGTGACGATGATGGCCGCGGTGGTTGAGCCGCCGGAGCTCAAGAAATACTCGGGAATGCAGCGCGCTGCCGCATTGATGCTCGCGCTTGGTCGCGACCATGGCGGTCCGATCTGGGAGCAGCTGAATACCGACGAGATCAAGGAGCTGTCCTCCACGATCGCCCAGCTCGGCCGGGTACCTTCGGTCGTCGTCGAGCATCTGCTCGTGCAGTTCTCGGGCGAAGTCTCTAGCATGGCGACGCTCCACGGCTCCTACGAGACCACCGAAAGGCTGCTGGAAGGCATCCTCTCGGCGGACCGCGTGAAAGAGATCATGGAGGACATTCGCGGTCCTTCCGGCCGGACGATGTGGGACAAGCTGTCCAACGTCAGCGAGGCGGTGCTCGCGGGCTATCTCAAGAACGAATATCCCCAGACCGTCGCGGTGATCCTGCACAAGCTGCGCCCGGACCACGCCGCGCGCGTGCTGGCCGAACTGCCGCGCGATTTCGCCACCGATGTCGTCATGCGCATGTTGCGGATGGACACGGTGCAGAAGGACGTGATCGTCCAGGTCGAACAGACGCTCAAGAGCGAGTTCATGACTAACCTGTCGCGCGCCCAGCGCCGCGATCCGCACGAGACGATGGCCGAGCTGTTCAACGCGCTCGACCGCTCGACCGAAGAAGCCATGCTCGGCGCGCTCGACGAGAAGGCGCCGGAATCGGCGGAACGCATCCGCGCGCTCATGTTCACTTTCGAGGACCTTGCCAACCTGCTGCCGGCGGCGATCCAGACGATCGTCCGCAACTGCAACAAGCGCGAGCTGGCCCTGGCGCTCAAGGGTTCGCCGGAAGAAATGAAGAAGCTCTTCTTCAACGCCATGACCGAACGCGCGGCCAAGCTGATGCGCGACGACATGGCGGCGATGGGTCCGGTCCGCGCCCGCGAATGCGAGGAAGCGCAGACGTCGCTGGTACGCCTCGCCAAGTCGCTGGGCGATCGCGGCGAGATCATGCTCGTCGATCCCAAGAGCGACGATGCGATGATCTATTGATCGCGGTGACGACCTGTTTAAATTGCTGTTCCTCCAGCCTTGGGTCTGGAGCGGGCAGCGAAGAGTCCGGTATCCGGTGCGCTCGTGGCATTCGTCACGAGCTTGCCATTTGGAGAGGCCAATGGCCGATCCGCAGGGTTTCAGAGATTGCCATGCGTCGCGGGCCGGTGCCTGCGATGCGCGACCGCAAGGTCGCACGAATTCCGAGGGTGCGGCGATGATGGAGGATCCCATGACCATTCAGCCATTCGGTTTCGACAGAATATTCCGGTTTCCGGGCAACGAGCCGGTCGTCGATGAGCGACGGCACGACGAACTGCGCGAGCACGTCGAGGAACTCCAGGCGCGGATCGAGCGCCTGCACGAGGATCACGTCGCCGAACTCGCGCGGGCGCGGGCCGACGGCTTCGAGGCCGGGCTGGAACAGGCGCGGGGCGAGCGGGCGGAAGCCATGCTCGCCGCCACCGATGCGCTTCATGCCTCGATCGACGATGTCGAGCGCCGCTTCGATGCGGTGATGGACCAGGTGATCGCCGAAGCCGGATCGGTCGCGCTTCAGGCTGCCGAACTGCTTGCCGGTCATGCCATCGCCGCGCAGCCCGCGCGGGCCATCGACGAGGCGCTGACCCGCGCGCTCGATCAGGTCGCACGCGATACCGCGCTGTCGATCCGCGCCAATCCGGCGATGCGCGAGGATATCGAGCGTCTCGTCGAGGAGCGCCGTGCGCGCGAGCGCCGTTCGCTCTCGATCGTCGTCGTCGATGACGAGACCCTGCCCATGGGCGATGCCCATATCGGTTGGGCCGAAGGCGGTCTCAATGTCGATGCGGGCGCGCGCCGCGCCGCGGTCATGGCCGAACTGGCCGGTGTTCTGGGCCGTGAAGGCGACCAGGCGGAGGGCGCGTAAACTTTTCCTGTTCCCGGCAAGAGTTGCCTAGCGGTTTATCCTATAATGTCAGAGGCGACACCAAGGGAGTGACGCCGCTGATGTAAGAGGCGACTTTTGAACCCGTTGCGGAACTTTATCGAGCAGATCGGTCCTCGCCGGGCCCTGCTGATGGGCGGCGTGGCCCTTGCCCTGCTGGCCGGGCTCGGATGGATGGCTCTTCGCAGTCCTGCGACCGAGATGGGCTATCTCTATACCGATCTCGATCCTTCGGCGGCGAAATCGATCACCGACAAGCTCAAGGGGCAGAACGTACCCTTCCAGCTTTCCGCCGACGGCACCGGGGTCATGGCCCCGGTCGACCGCCTGGCCGAGCTGCGCATGTCGATGGCCTCCGACCAGCTGGGCGGCAAGATCGGCTATGAAGTGCTCGACGCGGAAGAGCCTTTCGGCATTTCCTCGTCGCGCGCCAAGATGAACGAGACCCGCGCCATCGAAGGCGAACTGGTCCGCTCGATTGAAAGCCTTGAAAAGGTCACCAAGGCCCGCGTCCATGTCGTGATGCCGGAACGCGCGATGTTCGAAACCGAACCGCGCAAGTCCAGTGCCTCGGTGACGGTGAAGACCAACGGCCGCCTTTCCGGCGAGCAGATCCAGGCGATCCGCTACCTCGTTTCTTCCGCCGTTCCCGATCTCAATCCCGAGGCGGTTTCGATCGTCGACCAGACCGGCGCGCTGCTGGCGCGGGCGGGCGAAGGCGGCGATGCCGGCGCGGGCAATCTCGAAGACCGGCAGAACGCCGTCGAGGCCCGTCTGCGCAGCGAAATCGAATCGATGATCGAACCGATCGTCGGTCAGGGCAAGGTGCGGGCCGAAGTGGCCGCCGTGCTCGAACGCGACCAGGTGCGCGAGGAATCGGAAACTTTCGATCCCGATACCCAGGTCATCGCGCATCAGACGACGGTCGAATCCAGCAACCAGAGCGACGAGAACGCGGCGGGTGCGCAGGGCGTGACCGTCGGCTCGCAGCTTCCCGACAACCAGGGCAACGTCAACGGCAGCGGCGGCGACGCGCGCCGCTCCGCGCAGAACGAAACCTCGGAAGACACCACTTACCAGAACAGCCGCACCCAGAAGACGGCCGTTCGCACCCCCGGACAGGTCAAGCGCCTGACCGTGGCGGTCATGGTCGACGGCGGTCCGCAGGGCCTGCCCGCCGCGCAAGTGCAGCGTCTCCAGCGGCTGGTCGAGAACGCGGTGGGCTTCGATGCCGAGCGCGGCGACAGCGTCGTGGTCGAGAACATGGCCTTCAACGCACCGACCGACCTCGATGGTTCGGCGGACGGCCTGCCCTTCGGTCTCACCTGGGATCGCATCTTCGACGTCCTGAAGATCCTCGTCGTGGGCGGCATCATCCTCTTCGCCATCAAGATGCTCAAGCCCAAGCTGCTCCCGCCGCCGCTGGTGGAAGGCGTTGTCGAACAGCGCCTGACCGCCGAGGACGCCGAACTCATGGCGCTCAAGGAACGCGCCGCCGAAGGCGACGAGGACGCCCTGCGCCAGCTTGAGGAACAGCGTGCGGCCGAGGGCGAGATGCTCGACCAGGAAATCGCGCTGGCGCAAGTGGACGGGCGCATCAAGCTCTCCGCCCTGCGCCGCATCGGTGACGCCATCTCGGCCAGTCCCGCAGAATCCGCATCCGTAATCCGTCAGTGGATGAACAGCTGAAAGGTATGACCATGAGCGACGAGCTCGAGCCGCGCCAACTCGCGCCTGCTCACCTGACCGACGAAATTCCCGCCGACGCGAACGTCGAGGAAACGGCGATCCCGCCGCGCCCGACCACGCCGCCGACGCCCGACGACCTCCAGGCCGTGTTCGACGTGCCGGTGAAAGTCCAGGCCGTGCTCGGCCGCTCGCGGATGGACATCGGCGACCTGCTGCGCCTGAAGCCGGGCATGGTCGTGGAACTCGACCGCCGCGTCGGCGAGCCGGTGGACATCTTCGTCAACAACCGCCTGATCGCGCGCGGCGAAGTCGTGCTGATCGACAGTACGCTGGGCATCACGCTCACCGAAATCGTCCGGCAGGAAGCATGATGACCACGCCCGAACACGATCCGACCCGGCTGATGCTGGTGGGCGATCTCGGAAACGCGATGGGCCTTGCGGTGGAGATGGTGCGCGGGTCCCCCGCCAGCATTGCCGTGGGCACGGCGAATTCCACCGTGTTCGAGGACTGGCAGCGTGCCCGCAACGACCTCGTGGTCGTCGATATCGCGGTGAACCTGGAAGACGTGATGGCCCGGCTGCGCGGCAATGTGGCGGGAGAGGCGGAAGGGGCGAATCCCTCCGTCGGCACCGCCGTTTCCGAGCTGGTGGGCCAGAACATCGCCGACGTCGAGCGGGAGCTGATCCTCAAGACGCTGGAGCACTGCCGGGGCAACCGTACCAATGCGGCCTCGATGCTGGGCATTTCGGTCCGGACCATGCGCAACAAGCTGCGCACGTTCCTGTCCGACGGCGTCGCCGTGCCGCCCGGCCTGATCCGACACTGAATCCAGACCTCAGACTTTAGGCACCCGGTGATCCGATGAACGCAATCGTCTCTCAAAGGCTGGACCAGTTCCTGACCCGCCTCGGCCCCAGCCGCGATCTCGCGCTGGCGCTGGGCGTCAGTGCGATCATCGGCATGCTGATCCTGCCGATGCCGGGCTGGATGCTCGACATGGGCCTGGCCCTGTCGATCACCGCCTCGGTGCTGATCCTGATGACGGCGCTGTTCATCGAGAAGCCGCTGCAACTGTCCAGCTTCCCGACGATCCTGCTGATCGTGACGATGCTGCGGCTGGGTCTCAACCTCGCCTCGACGCGTCTGATCCTCGGCCATGGGCATGAGGGCCATCACGCGGCGGGCGGCGTGATCGCGGCCTTCGGCGAGTTCCTGATGGGCGGCGAGACCGTCATCGGCCTCACCATCTTCGCGATCCTGATCGTCATCAACTTCGTGGTCATCACCAAGGGCGCGGGCCGCATCGCCGAAGTGGCGGCGCGCTTCAGCCTCGATGCCATGCCCGGCAAGCAGATGGCGATCGACGCCGACCTCAATGCCGGAACGATCACCGAAGCGCAGGCCCGTGAACGCCGCGCCGAGATCGAGGCCGAAAGCGGCTTCTACGGTGCCATGGACGGTGCCTCGAAGTTCGTGAAGGGCGATGCCGTCGCGGGGCTTCTCATCACCGCGATCAATATCGTCGTCGGCCTCATCATCGGCGTCGCCATCCACGGCGTGCCGTTCGGAGAGGCCTTCACTACTTACACGATCCTTACCGTGGGCGACGGCCTGGTCAGCCAGATCCCGGCGCTGATCGTCTCGACCGCGGCGGGCCTGCTGGTCTCGAAAGGCGGCGTGGTCGGCAAGACCGGCGCCGCGCTGGGCGACCAGCTCGGCCGCTACCCCAAGGCCTTCGGCATCGTCGGCGTGCTGATGGGCACGCTGGCGCTGATGCCCGGCCTGCCCTTCATTCCTTTCGCCGCGATGGGCGGCATCTGCGGATGGGTGGCCTGGTCGATGTCGCGCAAGGCGCAGGCGAGTGCGGCGCAGGAGCGCATGCAGGAGGCCATGGCCCAGCAGCAGCAGATGGAAGCCCAGGCCGAGGAACCGATTGCGCGCACGCTGGCGATCGACGCGCTGCGCATCGAACTGGGCTACGGCCTGCTGCCGCTGATCAACGATTCCCAGGCAGAGCCGCGCCTCGACGACCAGGTCCGCGCGCTGCGCCGCCAGATGGCGATCGATTACGGCTTCGTGCTGCCTTCGGTCCGCATCCTCGACAATATGGCGCTCCAGCCGAACGAGTACATCGTCTACGTCAAGGAGACCGAGATCGCGCGCGGTGAACTGCGCATCGGCAAGCTCTTGCTGATCAACGCGGGCGAGCAGGACATCGGCATTCGCGGCGAGCCGACCAAGGAACCGGTGTTCCAGCTTCCGGCCCTCTGGATCGACCGCGACATGCGCCAGGAAGCGGGCTTCCGCGGTCTTACCGTCGTCGATTGCGGCACGGTCGTCACCACCCATCTGACCGAGATCGTCAAGGACAACATTGCCGACCTGCTCTCCTATACCGAGACGCAGAAGCTGCTGAACGAGGTCCACAAGGACACCGAGAAGCTGATCGCGGACCTGATCCCGAGCAAGATTTCGATCTCCGGCGTGCAGCGCGTGCTCCAGAACCTGCTGGCCGAAAGCGTGTCGATCCGCGACATCCCGACGATCCTCGAAGGCGTGGCCGAAGCGACGGCGATGACCGGCAATCTCACGCAAGTGACCGAGCATGTCCGCGCCCGCCTGGCCCGCCAGATCTCGGCGCAGCAGACCTTCGATGGAACCATCCCGATCGTCACCCTCGGCGGCGAATGGGACGAGGCCTTCGGCGAGGCCATCGTCGGCCAGGGCGACGATCGTCACCTGGCCATGGCGCCCTCGCAGCTCCAGGCCTTCATCGCCGCGGTGCGCGACACTTACGACCGTTTGGCCGGGCAGGGCGAGATTCCCTGCCTGCTGACCAGCCCGCCGCTGCGGCCATTCGTCCGCTCGATCATCGAGCGCGTTCGCCCGGCAACCGTGGTGTTGTCGCAGAACGAGATCCATCCGCGCGCGCGGCTGCGCAGCCTGGGCGCGGTTGGCTGAATACGGGATGCGCGACCGGCTGGGCCGCAATCCTTCTATGATGACATGATGGCCGCAGTTCGTCGGCCGGGAGACGCACAGTAATGCCGGTTTCCGTGAATTCCCTGTTTCCGATGGCGGCTGGAGCCGGGGGCGCAGTCTCTTCGGCCCCGGCGGCCGACAGCCTTGCCGGCGGCTTCACGAGTGCAGGCCAGGCCAAGGGGTCGTTCCAGTCTCTGCTGGGGGCTGCTCAGGCCGCTTCGACCACGACGGCTTCGCCTTCGAGCGCAGCGGCGGCGCCCGGTGCGGCGCAGTCTGCCGATCTCCTCGCCGCTGCGCCTCCCCCGGTCGATACGCTTGTCGGCGAGGCGACCGCCTTGCCGCAGATCGCCGCCGAAACGCCGGTGCAGGACGCTATTGCCGCCCAGACCAAGGGCCCGTCGGCCAAGCCGACCGAAGCGGCCCATGCCGTGGCGGCCGATCATATCAAGCCGCAGGTGGCGACCGGAGAACCGATCCTTCCGCAACTGGTAAAGCAGGCCGCTTCGTCTGAACCCGCAGCGCCGACTGCGGATACGGAGACGTCGGACGCGGATGCCAGCCCGGCGCAGGACGATGCCGAGGCGCCGGTGGCGAAGCACGGGGAGGGTGATGCTTCGGCCCTCGTCCTCGCCGTTCCGACGCAGACATCCCACACTTCTCCGAACGCCGCCATGGCCGGTGCGGCCTCGATCCAGCCGCAACTCGCGGCCACCCCGCAGGACGTGCACGATGTTGCCGCTGCCGATGCCGCGAAGGGATCGGCAGAAGGCTTCGGCAAAGTCGCCTCCAAGCTCGGTAAAGCGGGCGGCCCGGTCGCATCCACTCCCTTCGAGGGGGCAGCGCAGGAGTCTGCCGGTTCGCGCAGCCAAAGCGCCGGTCAAGGAGGCACGACTTCGACCGCCGCGACGGTCGACGCTGCCCCCGATCAGGGTTCCGGCTCTTCGGACGCAAGCCTTTCCGCACCGCTGTTCAGCCAGACGCTGGCGGGCACGGCCAGCCGCCCCGGCGCGCTGCCATACACGCCGACCGCGCATTCCGCGCCGCAGAGCGCCACGGTGTCCGTCCAGCAGGGCCAGTTCGGCAACGATATCGGCGTGGAAATCGCCCGCGCGCTCGACAAGGGCGGCGACGACCTGCTGATCCGTCTCGATCCGCGCCACATGGGCCGGATCGATGTGCGGCTTTCTTTCGACCACGACGGTGTCCTGCGCGCAGTCCTCTCGGCCGACAGCGCCTCCTCGCTGGACATGCTGCGCCGGGAAAGCACCGATCTGAACCGTGCCCTGGCCGATGCCGGTGTGCGCAGCGACGGCCAGTCCCTGCGCTTCGACAGCCGCTCCGGCGGGCAGGGCAGCGGGCAGCGCTGGCAGGGCGATCAGCAGGGGCAGCAGCAGGCCGGCCTCTCGTCCCGTGGCGGCCTGCCGGACGGCTTCGGCGGGAGCGACGACCCGATCTATCGGTCGCTGCGCAGCAGCGGCCATGTCGATCTCATGGCATAAGGCACTAGAGCAATGACCACCATTTCAGACACGTCTTCCACCACGGCGAAAAATGCCGCGGCGGCCCCGTCGTCCGGCCTGCTGGCCGACTACAACCTGTTCCTCAAGCTGCTGACGACGCAGATGACGCACCAGGACCCGCTCGACCCGATGGACACCTCCGAATATACCCAGCAGCTGGTGCAGTATTCGCAGGTCGAACAGTCGATCCAGCAGACCGGCAAGCTCGGCGATATCCTCGGCCAGCTGGCCTCGCAGCAGATGTCGGCGGCCTCGAACTACATCGGCCGCGAGGCGCGCTTCGATTCTCCGGTGGCCGGTCTTGGCGATGCTCCGGCGCACTGGACCTATTACGTCGACGGAACACCTGCCGCGATCACCGCGACGATCAAGGATTCCGCAGGCAAGGTCATCAACACGGTGACGCTCGACGCCAAAACGCAGGGCTCCTACCAGTGGGACGGCACCAAGGCCGACGGCACAAAGGCTGATAAGGGCGCCTATACGCTCTCGGTGGAGGCGAAGGATAGTGCCGGAAACAAGCTGGACACCACGATCAACTCGGTGGCGGTCGTCAACGATGTCGTGACCGACGGGACCAACATCATGCTGGGCGTGAACGGTATCCGCATGTCCGCTTCGGGCCTCGTTGCCATCGCTGCGGCGGGCACGAATATCGACAGTTGAGAGGAGACCGGAAGGTCCGCCGAAAGGGGATCTTCCGGCAACCATCGCTGGAAGACGAAGCGCCCCCGAACCATGGTTCGGGGGCGCTTTTCGTTCAGGACTGGCCTACCGTGCTGCGACAGAGATCCCTGTCGATGACGGTGACCATGCCGGGACTTTCCGAGGCCTGCAACGCCACGTCGAGACGCGTGCAGCCCGGTATGCGATCCGGCAGAGCCAGGACCATCAGGCAGTCCGCAACCGACGGGTCGTCGATCGGGCCGATCAGTTCGTCGACTTCTTCATACGACATCTCCGATTGGCTCATGCAGCGAAGCGCAGCCGCCTGCCAAAGCTGAGAAGTTGAATCAACTCTCAATTTCAGCGAGAACCAGAACTCTTCGTGCGAAACAACAGTCGGACCGGCATCGCCGGCACAATTGAATGGTAAATTTTCTATCATCGCACTCTCAACAGTACATCAGACCGAATAGATGCAGTCCGTGCCCCCGGACCTGAGAGGTAATTCCACAACCCCTGAGCAGAGCAATGGCTGCGGGCCTCAACAGGACCAACTAAGGGATTTCCCGTAATCGATCAGAAACGGGGTAAACCATTTCTTACCGGTCCAATTCGGACATTGATCTGGATCAATTGCGGGATCGTGACGCGTTGAGAAAAAAGGGGATTATCCGTGAAAGAAACGTCACATGGAGGCGCGCCGCCTATAGCAAGGGCAGGCCGAGGCGGGGATGAAATCTTGTTAACAGGGGGGCGCGGAGCCGCCCAAGCGGCCAACGGCGCCTTGCAGCGCCGCGCCCGGTCAGGGCGTGGCGGAAGAGCGGGCTGCTTCCGGCGTTTCCGGCGATGGTGTCGACGACGGCGGGGCGGCAACCCGGCGGGCGCTGATGATCTTCACCGGCGGCTCCAGCATCTGCCCTTTCATCACGCCTTCGCCCTTGGTGGCCGAGCGTGGCTCGTCCCAAATCCTGCGCACCACGTCCATGCCGGACACGACATGGCCGAAAGCCGCGAAACCGGCGCGACTTTCCGGATTGTCGGAATCGGGCTGGGCGTCGAGCGAGGGAATGTCGCCGAGCATGATGGTGAAGTCGGCGGTGGCACTGCCGGGCGCGAAACGCGCCATCGAGATCGTTCCGGCCTTGTGGCTGATGCCGGTCGCGCTGGTCGGCTCGTGCGCCACGGGAGGGAAGACGTTCACACCCTGAAGGCCGCCCTGGAGCAGGCCGTTGGGCGCTTCGCCCCAGTCGAGGTGCATGGCGCGGTAGAAGTTCGCGCCGTCGAAGCGCTTGCTGTCGACGTACTTGAGGAAATTGGCGACGGTGAGCGGCGCGTGGGTCTTGTCGAGATCCAGCACGATCACCCCGGCATGGGTGGTCAGCGCTACATAGACATGCTCGACGGGCGTTGCCGGAACAGGTGCGGCGGATGCCGCCGTCGCCGGAACATCCTGGGCTTGCGCAGGAGCTGCCATGGCCAGAACGGCACCGGCTATGAACAGAAAGGACGCGGCAGGCAGCCGGATTGCCGACACCGCTTGCCGCGTCTTTCTCATGGGATCAGCGAACCCGCGGACCGCCGAAAGGCAGCGGCGGGGGAGGACGGCGGGCGCCGCGCGGAAGCTGGGCCTGATAGGCGCGGCCGCAATGCTCGACGCAATAAGGGAAGCCGGGGTTCACCTTGTCGCCGCAGAAGTGGAAGTCCGGCTCGCCGGGGTGGCCCATCGGCCAGCGGCAGACGCGGTCGTTGAGGTCCAGCAGGCTGGTCTTGTCTGCGATCTCGGGGCTCGGTTTGGCCGGGATGAGGCGGCGCGGCGGTGCGGGCGGGATCGGCTGCTGCTGATCGCCGGGGCCCTGGCGCAGGAAGCCGCCGGGGCCGACCGAGACCACGCGCGGTCCCTTGGGCGCGACCGGCGCGGCGTCGTCGGCTGCGACCGGCGCAGCAGCGGGTTGCGGCGCACGCGGCGCAGGTGCCGCAGGCGGCGGCGCGGCGCGCACGACCGGGGCCTCGACCTTGGGTTCGGGCGCAGCGGGCGCGGCCTCGACCGGCTTCGGCTTCTTGGGCGCGGGCGCCGGGCGCGCGGGCTTCTCATTGGCCTTCACCGGGGAGGGGCGTGCCTTGAGGCCGAGGCGGTGGGCCTTGCCGATCACCGCATTGCGGCTTACGCCGCCGAGTTCGTCCGCGATCTGGCTGGCGGTGGCTCCGCCCTCCCACATCTTGGTCAGCTTCTCGATCCGCTCGTCCGTCCAGCTCATTCGTGTTCCATCTCTTCATCGGGCGAAGTGAGAATCGCCCCAAAATTCCGTGGCGCGGCTTGCCTTGGAAAGCCGCAGCCGATACTCGCCGGTCCATGCCCGATCAAACGAATTCGACCGACCTGCCGACCTCCGGAGGGATCGTGCCCGAAAGCATCGCATCCCGGACAGTGCCGGCCCGCCAGTTCCCGGCGAAGGGAGAACCCCTGATCCACCAGGTGAACTGGGAGGGGCTCAAGACCCTTTATATGAAGGAGGTCAGGCGCTTCTTCAAGGTCCAGACCCAGACGATCTGGGCACCGGCGATCACGACCCTGCTATTCCTGGTGATCTTCACCGTGGCGATGGGCCGGGGCGGGCGCGAAGTGCTCGGCGTCAACTTCGCGACATTCGTGGCGCCCGGCCTGATCGTCATGGGCATGATGCAGAACGCTTTTGCCAATGCCGCCTTTGCGTTCCTGGCGGGCAAGATCCAGGGCACGATCATCGACTACCTGATGCCGCCGCTCAGCGAGGGCGAGCTCATGCTGGCGATGATCGGCGCCTCGGTGACCCGTGCCGTGCTCGTCGGTCTGGCGTTGACGGGAGCCATGCTGCTCTGGCCCGGCGTCGATCTTTCGATGGCGCATCCCTGGGCCGTCGTGTGGTTCGGCCTGACCGGCGCGGTCTTCCTCTCGCTCCTTGGTCTGCTCTCGTCGATCTGGGCCGAGAAATTCGATCACAATGCTGCCGTCACCAATTTCGTGATCGCGCCGCTCTCGCTGCTGTCGGGCACGTTCTACGTGATCGACAACCTGGCGCCGACATTCCAGGTGATCAGCCGCCTGAACCCGTTCTTCTATGTGATCTCGGGCTTCCGTTTCGGTTTCCTCGGCGTCAGCGACATCGGCGACACCAATATGGCGGTGCTGCACAGCGCACTGGGCATGGGCCTGCTTGACGCCGTGCTCGCCGGGATCGTCTACATGGTTCTGCGGTCGGGCTGGAAGATCAAGGGCTGACTGCCTGCCCGAAGACCGGATGCATACGAAAAACCCCCGGCCGGATATCCCGGTCGGGGGTTTTTCGTATGCCGGTGGCTCAGTGCGTCAATCCGCGCCGCAAGTGATAGCGTCCGTTGTCGAAATCCTCGAAGATCTGTGAAAGCGAGGGGTGGTCGACCGGCCCGCCGTCTGCGTCGGACATCAGGTTCTGCTGGCTGACATAGGCGACATAACTGGATTCCTCGTTCTCGGCGAGGAGGTGGTAATAAGGCTGGTCGCGCCGCGGGCGCAGGTTGAGGGGGATGGATTCGTACCATTCCTCGCTGTTCGCGAAGACCGGATCGATATCGAAGATGACGCCGCGAAAGTCGTGATTCTTGTGGCGAACGACATCGCCGATCCCGAATCGCGCTCGTGTTTCACGCGGTGCATCGATGATGCGGCCGGCCGTCGGAGAAAAAAATGAGGCCTTGTTCATGCAGGAAATATAGGTTTCCTGCGGTTCGCTCACAAGGAATGCTTGTGGATAATCCCCATTTTTGAAAAGAGGGGCTTGGCAAGCCTGAAAGGTCACGCTAGTGGCGCGCTTCCCGACCCGATGGAGACCTTCCATCGCTATCGCATCTCTAGCGGAGAGGTGGCAGAGTGGTCGAATGCGCTGCACTCGAAATGCAGTGTACGGGCAACCGTACCGTGGGTTCGAATCCCACCCTCTCCGCCAAGAGCTCCTGCAAGCCGCAGGTTCCCTAAAATCTGGTGATTTCTGCCACTTCTGATGCTGCCTCAGGTACAAAAGGCAGGTACAGATGGCCATCAGAATGGCTAAGCTCACACGAACTCCCACGGGTCTCTGGACGGCCCGCAAAGTGATCCCGGCAGACGTTCGCGGTGCCTACGGGAAACGCGAGGAAAAGCCGACGTGGCCCGCCTCGCTCACGCAGGGCCAAGCCCGCGCGGAGTTCGGTGTCTGGCTCGCCGGTGTCGAAGACCGAATCGCCTTCTTGAGGTCCTCCAGTGACGGGCCCTCCGTCGATCTGAGTGAGCGCCAGGTGGTTGCGTTGGCAGGCAAGTGGTATCGCCAACTTGAGGAACGCTTCGGCGACAATCCGGGCGACGAAGAGGGTTGGGATATGACCCTTGAGAGCCTGTGCCCCGAAGAAACCGAGGAATCCTATCAGGCTTATGTGAGGGGCGATGATCGGCCATTCGAGGGGCCGTGGCGCATTACCCCTTTTCTGGAAGCCGAACTGCTCGGCCTTCTAGACGAGGAACAACTGAAGATTACCGCGCGGGCCACCGAGCGTTTGCAGCAGGAGATGGCTGGCCTGTACGCTGCTTTCTGCGGTCTCATGACGCGCCGCGCGAATGGTGACTATGGAGCCGATACGCTCGTAACAAGACTGCCCACTTGGGAGTCTCCTGTTTCGAAGACGATCCAGCCAGTCGTTTCAGCGGCAGGCCCGACCATCACAAGCTTGTTCGAGGGTTACGTTGTCGAGCGCAAGCCATCGCCCGCCACAGTGAAAGCGTGGAAGCGCTTCATTGCCATGCTGGTTGATTTCCTCGGCCATGACGATGCGTCGCGTATCACTGCCGACGATGTAGTTCGTTGGAAGGAGCATCTGCTCACCGAGCCGAACAAGAAGGGCGAACTTCGCTCGGCACGGACCGTCCGTGAAACTTACCTCGCTGCGGCGAAGACGGTTTTCGGTTGGGGCAAAGAGAATCGCCGCATCGCGGACAACCCTGCGACGGGCATCACCGTTCGCGGTGAGAAGAAGCGCAAGCGGCTGAGGGACGCAGGCTTCACGAACGATGAAGCGCTCATCATCCTGCGCGCCACGTTGAAGCCGGTTACGGGTAATATCTCACGCCACCACGCCCTTGCTCGTCGATGGGTGCCATGGCTGTGCGCCTATTCCGGTGCGCGCGTGAACGAGATCACCCAACTGCGGAAGCAGGACATCATGCGTCAGGACGGCGTCTGGGCCATGAACATCACGCCCGAAGCTGGTGGCGTGAAGACCAACGAAGCTCGCATGGTCCCGCTGCACTCCCACCTTGTCGACCAGGGCTTCCTGAAGTTCGTGGATGGCGCTTCAGATGGCCCGCTCTTCTATGACCCCAAAGGGCACCGAGGCGGCACTGAGGGCAATCCGCAGTATAAGAAGGTCGGTGAGAGGCTGGCGTCGTGGGTCCGTTCGCTAGGCGTGACCGATGAGAACGTCGCGCCGAATCATGGCTGGCGGCATAGATTCAAGACGGTCGCCCGTGGTGCCCGCATGGACCCCGAGGCGCGAGCAGTGATCCCCGGACATGCTCCGAAGACTGAGGGTGAAGCTTACGGGACGTGGCCGCTGGAGCAACTCGCGGTGGAAATCGAACGCCTTCCTAGGTTTGATTTGGGATGACGCCGACGGTGCCACGTCAGGCGTATCGTTGCAGAACGAAGTCCCAGACCTGATGGACCTTCATGTCCCATAGGTCTTGCGGGTAGGGAGCTTCGGGAAGTTCATTCAAACGCTGCCTGATGGTGGTCCACACGGCGCCACGAGTTTGCTGGTTGCCGATCCAGTTGACGGCCTCGACAAGCTCATTGAGCTTTTCCAGAAGGTGTCGGGCGACCGTCTTGACCTCGATCTCCTGGGCCTTGGTCAGCTTCGGCTCAGGAGTCGTCAGCAGGTCGAAGATCGCGAGTTCCTCTTCGGATAGCCCTTCGCGGGCGGCCCGTTGTTCTTCCCGGCTCAGGCCGGCGACAAAGTCCTTGAGGGCATCGAAGAAGCGTTCGGCGTCAATTGACCCGGCGTTATATTCGGCGACCAGCTTCTCAAGCCGCTCTACCAGTGCGACCCGTGTCGGGTTCTGCTGAGCCATCCTGTCGGCTTGTTCCTCGGCCTCCTCTCGAAGGCGCTCGGCGGCAACCTTTGGGTTGGTCTCGAACAGTTTGGCCAACGCCTCGAAGTCGATGCCGGAGAGGTCCAAGCGGCCCTCTGCAGTGTCGCCCTCGACAATAGGCGTTAGTATCGCCACCCCCTCCAGTTTCTCGTCGATGATCTGTGCGATGCGGTCGGAAATGGCCGAGATGTCGACCGGACCCAACTTGGCCCGGACCGCGTCTGAGAGCGTGTGGGCAACAGCGACGGGCTTGAGGAAGGGAGCCGCCCTCTCGTCGGGCAGCAGCGCCTTGTAGGCGTTGGTGACGTTGCCCGTGAGACGCAGGAACTCGCGGCGACGGTCATCGGGCGCCACCAAGGCCTCCACTGCCGCTCCGATAAGCTTCAGCCGTTCGAAGCCGGTCACGGCAATGATCGCGTCCATGTCGACACCCAAAGGTCCAGCGAAGGCCCGAGCGGTGGCCAAGGCGTCCTCAAGGACCCGCACGAGCTCCTCTTTATTCTGGATGGGGCTCTCGCCTTTGTCTCCCTCGCTAGTTCCCCCCGCGTAGACCGCCAGGGCCTTCTGGAGGTTGTTGAAGACGCCCACGTAATCGACAATGACGCCCGACGTCTTGCCTTCAGCGCGGCGGTTGGCGCGGGCGATGGTCTGCATGAGCGTGTGATTCTTCATCGGCTTGTCGAGGTAGACGGTGCCGATGGAGGGCACGTCGAAGCCGGTGATCCACATGGCGCACACGAACACAAGGCGCAGCGGGTCGTCTTTATCCTTGAACTTCGCTTCCAGGTCCTCCCGCTGCATCCGCTCGCGGTGAGGCAGGATGTCGAGCCCCTTCTTCCTGAGGTCATCTATCTCGTTTTGACCCTGCGAAACGACCACGGCCATATCCAGCTCTCGGAGCCAGACGAGGCGTTCGGCAATCGCAGCCCCCTCGGCCTCGTGCGCGGTTCTGAGCTTCGCCTCGGCCTCGGCGATCAGCTTGGCGACTGACGCCTTTACCCGGTCATGCATGGCGACGGCGGTGGCCTTGTCGATTGCCACGAACATCGCTTTGCCCCTGTAGCCCCGCTGGGCGAAGTGGAGGGCGACGTCGTCAGCTACCTTGTCCAATCGGTCAGGCGCCGTGATCAACGTGTATTGGCGGGCGAACTGGCGCTGTAGTTTCTTCTCCTGATCCTCGTCTAGGTCCGCGTCGTCCAGCAGTGCGTCCAGTTCCTCGCGTAGGGCGTCGGCATCCATCTGCAGCTCGGGTTTGCGGGCCTCATAGTAGAGCGGCACGGTCGCGCCGTCTTTCACCGACTGCGAGAAGTCGTAAATGGAAACGTAGTCGCCGAAGACCTCGCGGGTCTTGCTGTCGGCGCCCTTGATCAGAGGGGTCCCGGTGAAGCCGATGAACGCGGCGTTGGGCAACGCAGCCCGCATGTTCGCGGCAAGCTGATCATACTGGCTGCGGTGGGCCTCATCGGTCATGACGATGATGTCTGAGCGCTCCGAGAGGACCGGCATCGGCTCCTGATCTGCGGTGGAGAACTTCTGGATCAACGTGAAGACATAGCGCTCGTTGCCCGCCAGCAGTGTCTTGAGGTGCTCTCGGCTTCCTGCCTGGGTCTGGTCGATGTTCTTCGTTAGAGCCCCTACGGAGCCGAACTGCCCGGCAATCTGGTCGTCCAGTTCGGTTCGGTCGGTGACGATCACGAAGGTGTAGTTGCCGCCCAGCCGCCTAAGGACCTTCTCGGCGAACATCACCATAGACAGGCTCTTGCCGGAGCCTTGGGTGTGCCAGAAGACGCCTAGCTTGCCCTGGTTATCGCTGATGTGTTCCACTGCCTGGATGGCGCGGTTGACACCCAAGACCTGGTGATACTTGGCAACGACCTTGCGAAGACCTCCGGGAACCTCGTCGAAGAGCAAGAAGTTCTCGATCAGGTCCAGGAAGCGGGCAGGCTCGCAGGTGGCCCGCAGGATCGTCTCTAGGCTCGGGTCTTCAGGCGCTCCCTCCTCCAGCCGCTTCCACGGCGCGTAGAACTCGAAGGGCGCGTGGCTGGCCCCCATGACTGCCTCCAGGCCGTTCGACAGCAGTACGAAGCCGTTGGCATCGAACAAGCGCGGCACGGTGTCCTTGTAGTCGCGCAGGTTGTTCTCGTACGCGTCCGCAATCGGGCAGGTGGGCGCCTTCCATTCGGCTAGGAGTAGTGGCAGGCCATTGACGAAGCCGATGGTGTCCGGGCGGCGCTTATGGAGGACACCTTCGATCCAGACCTGGTTGGCGATAATGAAATCGTTGGCGTACGGGTCCTTCCAGTCGATCACGCGAACGAGCAGGTGGTCGAGCTTGCCATCGTCGCGCCGCACTTGGACGGGTACTCCGTCGACCAAGAGCCTGTGTAATTCTCTGTTCGCGCTGATTGGGGGCATTGCCGTACGGTCGCGGGTCAGTGCCTCCTCAGCCTGCTTAAGGGCTTCGGGTGGCATACCGGGATTGAGCGAGCCTAGAGCATTACGTAGTTGAGTCGGAAGGTAGGTCTGGCGGAAACTAGTGCGACCTGTCGTGTTCGTTGGGCCGAGGGCCTCACGCATCAGGTTGACTTGATCCCAGCCCAGCTCTCGCAGCAATGCAAGCGCGGGGCGTTCGACGATGCCGTCCTCCGAGGCGATGGTGGCGGTCAGCGAAGGTGCCATCAGGCTTCGTCCGCCTCCTCAGAGCCTACATCTTCGATAAGGTAGTCAGCGGCACTGCTCTGGCTGCTCAGGGAAAGAGCATACGGACGAAAGACCGAATAGAACCTTTCCAACTGCTCGACTAACCAAACGTGCTGAGAGGGCCAGTCGGCTTCGTTGGTGGGGTCCGTATTCTCGCGATAGAGAGCGATGCGGCTTTGCTTTTTGCCGTCCAGCCGTTGCCAGGAAAGCTGGCTGCCGATTGCGGCCTCGATTGCCTCGCGTTGGGCGAAAAGTTGGTCGAACCACACTTTACCCGGAGGCCCATTGAAACAAAACTCTGCCCAGATATGCTTTTTCTGAGAATTGACGCAGGCGCCCAACCACACGTCGGCGCGCCCGATTGCGAAGGTCGTCCACGACTGCGGCAAGGCCTTTCGGGCCCTGACTTTGCCCTTCTTGTCCAACATCAAGGTGCGCAGGCCCTGCCAGTAGTTCGCCTGCTGTTGCTTGAAATCGGACGGCGCGCTCTCTGCTGACTGCTGGACCTCGCGCGTCCATTCGTTGGGTTCCGCAGCGATGCTGAACATGGGGGCTGGGTCCGAGTTTCCAATCTGCCACAGCTCGACCTGCAGACCGAAGAACTGGTAGGCGTCGCTCGTGATTTCGTTCAGCCAGTCAAGCGCGGCCCTGTGTTCCTCGGCGAAGTCCTGCGCGACCCAGACAATAGTCGCTGCCTTCAGGCCCGCCGCGTAGGTCAGTAGTTGCCCCAGGTGGCGGTGGTCGGTCTTCTCCAACTGGTTTTCGATCAGAACCCAGTGCTCGTCAGGAGTGTCCGTTCGCTTGGCGAGGATATCCGCGCGAAAGGGGCCGACAAACTGCTCTACAGCCTCAACCTCCAAGTCCATACCCAGCGCATCCTGGAGCAGTTCCAGCCCGTCAGGGGAGGCCAACCAAGGTGTAAAGTGCGTTGTCTCGTTCGACCACCCCTGGCGTACGTCCAGGCGGATGACCTTGCCCAGTTTCACAGTCATGCGGCTAGCTCCAGCTCCCGTTCGGCGGTGTGGACCGAAAGCTGCCCCGAGATAAGCCGGGGAAGCAGAAGGTCGCGGGATGAGGCGAGACGCTCGTTAGCATGTTCGATAGCTCGGATGCTCTCAAAGTTCGTGAACGCAATGCGTTCGAACTTGTCGATCAGCGCTTGCGGGGCTGCGGGCAGCTTGATTCCGTTGATGTGGTTACGGTTCAGTGTTGGCACGGCCGCCCCTGTACTATGCTGCGCAAGGTCCATTCGGCGCAGCAGGAGCAGCGCGTAGGCGGGCCCGGCACGCCGGAACTCGCGGACGTACAGCGTCGTGTTTAGCGGCCAGAAGTTCTCCATCACCAGATGCACCTGACCGATGGTCCCCGAGCGCCCTGTCACGATACCGGGGGCTGTTATCTTCGCTTCCGCGTGGCCGCCGTGGAAGCCGCTTGCAGAAAAGACCGGGACGCTACCCTCCACCCGCTTGGATTTCGGCAAGTCGAAGCCACGCTGCAGGACTAGAAACTCCTCGAGAGGAGCGTAGACCCACCCTTTCGGCAACGGACCATCCGGGGTGTCGACGATGGGCACGCCCTTGTGGCCGGGGAAGCGGAAGCGGACGAACCACTCCTCGAACACCCCTCGCGCCATCTCTTCCAGCACCGCCACTTGGCGCCGGTTGACCGCGATCAGCTCGTCATAGGTCTCCAGGATCGCCGCGACACGCCGTTGAGCGTCGAGAGGGGGGAGCGCCACCTCAAGGCGTGCGAGAATGCCTTGGTTCAAGTTGTTGATGCTCGTCCCTCCGCCCTGGCTAGAGAGGTGACTGCGAACGCTGCCGCTTCGCAAAAGGTAAGCGAAGAAGCCCGGGTCAGCACGTTCGTCCGTGAAGCGCAGCCGGATTGTGAACCCTGAATGAGAAGTTGGCATCGGCGGGTCATCGGGGACCAAGAGCGATCGTCCGATGAGGTCGCGGTTGCCGTTCGAACGGACGAAAAGGATGTCGTGCTTTCGTAACAATGCCTCAGGGGTAGACAGCGCTGAAGGGTTCAACTCATCGAGGCCCGAAAAGTCCACGAACGAGTTGTTCTGGAAGTCCGAAACGCCGACGACGGCCAAACCCTTACCGCTATCGGCAGAAGAGTAGTTCAAACCGTTGCGAAAATCCGCCAGTTCTCCCAATGTGGTGGTGGGCCAATCACTCATATCGTCAGCACCTCGGCCACGTTCGCCGCGATCAGCGCCTGAAGTCGTGCCGCCTCGATGTTTAGCCCTTCCAACTCTTCCTGGAGGGCCTCCAACCGCTCCTTGAAATCAACATCGCCGACCTGCTCGCCGGGCGCCATGCCCACGTAGCGGCCAGGGTTGAGGCTCCAGTCCTGCGCGGCAATCTCGGCGCGGCTGGCCACTTTGCACAGGCCGGGAACATCTTTGTAACCATCATCGCCGAAGGTGTCAGTCATGCGCGGGCCGCTGTTTTCCTCCAGCTCTTCTTCCTCGCCACGCCAAAGGCGCACGATGTTGCCGAGGAACTCGACATGGTCGGGCGTGAAGTCGCGGTGGGCGCGGCTGACCTGGCGGAAGATATGGCGTGCGTCGATGAAGAGCACCTCGTCGGCCCGCGCGCCTTTGCGCTTGGCCTTATCGAGGAACCACAGTGTCACCGGTAGCGCCACAGTGAAGAACATGTTTGAGGAGGTCGAAATGATCACGTCCACCGCCTTGCTCTCGACGAGCTTGCGGCGCATCTCGCGTTCCGATCCGCCTG
Source organism: Novosphingobium sp. BF6 (assembly GCF_058273105.1). Taxonomy (NCBI): domain Bacteria; kingdom Pseudomonadati; phylum Pseudomonadota; class Alphaproteobacteria; order Sphingomonadales; family Sphingomonadaceae; genus Novosphingobium; species Novosphingobium sp. BF6. The sequence goes on along the minus strand of NZ_CM177775.1, from coordinate 2,972,114 downwards.
CGTCCGAGGCCGAGTTGGCCATGACGAAACCCGCCCGCCCGGTGTCGTTCAGTGCGGCGTTGAATAAGCCGATCCAGAGGTAGTTAGCGTTGTTGGTGGTTGGCACGCCAAGCGAGAACCTGGCGTCCACATGGCCTGCTTCGGTGACCAAGCGGCTACGGTCGACCTCCGACTGGTTGAAGGGCGGATTTGCCATCACGAAGTCGAACTTGCCGACCATGCCGTGGGGGTCTTCGTAGTAACTGTTGGCGATCTTGATGTCGCCCGAGAGGCCATGGACCGCGAGGTTGAGGCGAGCGAGCTTCTGGTTGTCCTGCATCTTCTCGGCGCCGTAGATGCCGATTTCGCGGGTCGGGTTCTTGTGGTGGCGCTTCACGAACTCGGCGCAGTGGACGAACATGCCACCTGAGCCACAAGCTGGGTCGAAAATCTTGCCGTGGTAGGGCTCCAGGACCTCGACAATCAGTTTCACGATAGAGGCGGGCGTGAAGTACTCGCCCCCTTTCTGCATAAAGTTGGACGCGAAGGCTCCCATAAAGTACTCGAAGATCAGGCCGTAGGCGTCTCCGTCGATCTTCAGCGGCTGGAGCAGGCGCAGAAGCTCCCTAAGGACGTCGTTGGGCAGCGATCCGTATCCCTGGGGCATCACGCCAGCCAGGTCTGGGTTGTGCTCCGTAATGGCTTTCATGGCCTCATTCAGGGCCTCAGCCAGGTTCTCGGTCTCCGGCAGAGCGAGCAGATAAGAGAACCGGGCATGATCAGGCAGGAACACCGCGCCGTGCCCGTGATAATCGCCTGGGGTGGGCTTCAGGCGCCCAGTAAAGGTCTTTGCCAGGTCAGCGTGGACCAGATCGAACTTCGCCTCCATCTGCCGCAGGGCGATCAACGCTAGGACTGGCTGCGCATACTGATCCGGGCGGAGATCGGTGTTCGTCCACAGCTGGTTAGCCGTCTGGAAAAGACGGCGCGTAAGTTCTTGAAGGTCGACTGACACTGAATGCCCTATGTAATGCGGAGGATGGCCGGAGGCTCAAGGACCTCTTTTCGCGTCGTGGGGCGTGGATAGCAACATCTAACGATGCTTCGACACGTTCCTATCGTGGCTGGGCTGCGCTAGGCGCGACGATACCGCGCCAACGCAACCTGCAGGATTATGACGAACCAAGACGCTGATCTCGTAGAGGTCCAACGGGGCCTCGAAGCTGAATCTCGGGCCATTGGTCGGGCAAGCTATCGCGGTAAGCGTAATGCTCCGTGGATCGACGCTTTCGGGCCCGGCGTTGACGAGGCTTCCCTTCCGCCAGGGCGGGCAATGTTGCGACGCGCCCTAAAGCCCACTGCAGAGGCGATTTCAGAGTTCTTTGAGGACGGAAAGGCTGGACGAGCGGGGCGGCGACTTGTGGCGTTTGAGCTTCTCGCACCCTACGAACCCGACGCCCGAGCTCTGGCGTTTCTGACACTGCGCTGCGCGTTGCAGGCGGGCATCCAGGAGCACCGGGCTCAAAAGGCCGCCCAAATGGTCGCGCGGGCTGTCATGGATCACATCCAGGCAGTCGAGTTCGAGCGGGCCAATCCTGAGGGCGCAGCGGGTCTTCAGCGGACCCTGGCGGGGCGAAAGGTTGTCAGCGCCAAACGTCAGCAAGCCATTGCCGCGATCCATGAAGCCGAGGGCGTCGCTCTCGGTTGGTCGCCGAAGCAGCAGGTCAATCTCGGCATGAAATTGATCGAGTTGGCCAGTGAAGCGACGGGCCTATTCGAGTTGAAGTTGGTGCAAACGAACGTTGGCAAGGCCATTCGGCGCGAAAGGACCTTCCGGGTTACCGAGGCGGCATTGGACTGGCTCGACCGTCAGCACGAGCGTTGCGAGTTGCTCGATCCCTTGCCGATGCCGATGGTTGTTTCACCCCTCCCATGGACCACTCCATCCGACGGCGGCTATCTTCAGCCTCCGATTGGAACGCGCCTCGTCCGTTCACGGTCAAGGCAATATCGGGAAGAGCTTGCGAACGTCGACATGCCGCATGTCTATCGGGCGGTGAACGCGATTCAGGAGACGCGGTGGCGGATAAATCGGCCCGTTCTCGATGTTCTAACACAGCTGGACGCTGATGGCGGGAGCCTAGCCGGGTTGCCGCCTCGCGAAGGTGAGACCGTGCCCAGCCGTCCCGTCGATGTGGAGGAAAACTCCGAAGCTCTGGCGCGGTGGAACCTGGAGAGCGCGAAGATTCATGAGCGGAATGCTGTCGCACGCAGTAAGCGGCTGACGATAGCGCAACAGCTCTGGGTCGCGCGGAAGCTGGTCGATTTTCCGGCGATCTACTTTCCCCATGAGCTTGATTTCCGGGGGCGGGTCTATCCCGTTCCGCAGGGCGGGCCGCATCCGCAGGCAGGCGACATTGGCCGAGCGCTCCTTGAGTTCTCCGTCGGGAAACCTTTGGGAGCGTCCGGTGCCCGCTGGTTGGCAATCCACGTCGCCAATGTGTTCGGCGTCGACAAGGTCAGCTTCGATGAAAGAGTGGCCTGGGTCGAGAGCAATCAGCCCGCGATCCTGGAAAGCGCTCGCGATCCACTTGATGGCCATCGGTTCTGGACGACGGCTGACAAGCCGTGGGCGGCGCTTGCGGCCTGTTTCGAGTGGGCAGGATATGTTGAGCAAGGCGAGGCGTTCGTTTCGCATCTTCCGGTAGCTATCGACGGATCGAACTCGGGCCTGCAGCATCTCACTGCGCTCCTGCGGGATGCCGAGGCTGCGCCACATGTCAACCTGACCGCATCTGACCGGCCAGGAGACATATATGCGGTAATCGCGGCCAAGGCTCAGGCCATGGTCGATGCCTCCAATGATTCTGGGGCGATCCCGTGGAAGGGCGGTAGGATCACGCGCAGCATCGTGAAGCGTCCCTGCATGACATACGTTTATTCCGCGACGGCGTTCGGGATGACGGACCAGGTAAATGCTGAACTGCGGCGTCTCGATCAGACGTTACAAGGTAAGGGTGAGCAGCCTCATCTAGGGGGTGCCGACAACTTTGCCGCAGCTCGCTGGTTGGCGCCTAGGCTGTACAGCTTGATCGGGGCTACTGTGCCCGCAGCGAAGCGCGCGATGGACTGGCTCAAGATGGCGGCCAAGGCGATGAACGCAGTCGATCTTCCGTTATGGTGGACCACGCCAGCGGGCCTGCCCGTGATGCAGCGCTATGCAAACACAAAGGCGGGCAAAGTAGACCTGACGTTTCGAGGGAGGCGGGTTCAGCTCCAGATTGATGAAGATGCCAGCCCAGCGACGTTGTCAGCCTGGATGGAGCGAGGCTCTGTGAAGGCCATGGATGGTTCGCAGGCGATGAGTGGGATCGCTCCGAACTTCGTCCACTCGCTGGACGCAGCGCACCTGATGCTGACTGTCGTTGCAGCGCACGACGCAGGCATCGTGGACCTTGCAGTCATTCACGACAGTTTCGGCACACACGCCGCTGACACCGACCGCCTTTCGCGGCTTCTTCGCGAGACCTTCGTTGCCATGTACGAAGGCGACCCCTTGGCAGCATTCCGCGTGGAGCTTCTTGGTCAGGTCGGCGATGAGAAGCTCATGGCCAAGGTTCCACCGCTGCCGACAAAGGGCGATCTCGATTTAGATTCCGTGTTGGAGGCGGCGTATATGTTCGCGTGAGATCGAAGGGCAATTACCCCTTTATATAGAGCGATGATCTCGCCGCTAGACCACCACGCTGGATCGACCATGGAATGATGATCGACGGGGGCTCCACAGGGACCTTCGATCACTTGGGTTGGTCACTTATGCTGCAGATTTTTGAACGCCCATATCAAGCGTTGACCTTCACCCGCATCCCCCCGTGGGGGTGAAGTGGTCTAATCGTCCTAGATATGCGTCATTGAGGTCGGTTGGATCGTCGGGACGGCAGGCTTCTAGGAAGACGGGTGAGAAGATGTTTGAGGGCAGCGATTGCCCCTTGAACCAATCGACCTGATTGCTTGGCTGTGGTGTCGTAGGCTGTGGTCGCTCCCGTGCATACCGTCCCAGCCAAACGGGCAGCATGATCCAAGGCCTCCTGTGCGATGGTCGCCAGGGATTCTGCGACATCCTTCTTTGTCGCCCAAGCTGCCTCCCCCAAGCGGGCCCAGACATCAGCGCCGAAGCTGCTCTCGACCTCTGTGCGAGCGGCAGCTTCGTTGGCTCGATCCCAAGTGTCGCTCGTCACCCGATCCGCCATCAGGTCCTTGAAGTTGTTATAGAAACGATAGGCGACATAGCTGGCGGCGCCCAGAATGACCAGTGCAGTTGCCAGCTTGGGTGCCGAGATCATGAAGCCTTTCTTGGTCGGAACTCCCAAACCGGCGTGGGCAAGTGTTTCTGCGACGGGGGCCGGAATGCCGTGGAAGTAACAATAGCTGCCCACCGCGACTGCCGCGATAACCACCGTTCCCAGCACGTAAGGATTGGTCGCCAGGGCGGTTGCAGAAGTGCCCATGGCTTGCAGAGCAGCGCCCGCCGAGGCGAAGGCCTCCACTATGCTGGCCTCCACATAGGTTCCGGCGATATATCCTCCAGTTCCCCGGACGATTGCACCACCGGCAGCATGAGCCACCAAGCTTAAGCTGGTGAATGGTATCGCCATTATCGTCATAAGAGCCCCCTATTCATGTTTGATAACAGCGGAATAGCGGATTGCAATGGCACCAGTACCACTGGGGTACACCTTTATCGAACAGGTCTATGAGACGGATTTTCTGTCCCAATAGCGTTGACATCCTATTTTGGGACGTTCATTTGAATGGGGTCTAGATCCTACTGGAACAATCCCATGACCGCGAAGACCTACGGCTACGCCCGTGTCAGTACCGACGATCAGGACTGCTCGATTCAAGAAGCGGCCCTACTCCAAGCGGGCTGCGACATTGTCCGCAGCGAAAAGAAGACTGGCACCACTGTCGCAGGCCGGACTGAACTTGAGACGTTGATCGACTTCCTGCGTGAACGTGACACTTTGATGGTCACCCGCATCGACCGTTTGGCCCGTTCCGTTGCCGATCTTGAGCAGATCGTGGCTACCCTGAAGGAGCGCGGGGCGTTCCTGCGGGCAACCGAGCAACCCATCGATACCTCTACGCCTGCAGGCATCGCTTTCCTGCAGATGCTTGCGGTCTTTGCACAGTTCGAGACCGCCATTCGTCGGGAGCGGCAGATGGAAGGTATTGCCAAGGCCAAGGCCGCTGGAGTCTACAAGGGGCGCAAGCGCTCGGTTCCCGTTGATGAGGTGCGTCGCTTGAAAGGTGAGGGTGTCAGTCCGACTGACATTGCCAAGCAGTTGAAGATTGGGCGAGGCAGCGTCTACAGAGCACTTGCTTGACCGAAATGATTTGGCTCCGCTCCCGCCATGCCCTGCTTTTTTCGATGATTGGCAGAGTTTCTTCAGCGAGTAGCCGAACAAGGGAACAATAATGGTGAACCGTGCCGCGCGCACTCAGCATGATTTCGTCTTCCCAAAAGGCGCACCGAAGGTGTTGCGAAGGAAGCTCAGCTTGACTTTGAACGGCGAGGCAATCGAACTTCGCTATCGACGCTCGCGCTGGAACAACATTTCCGAGAGCGGAATTGTCCAGCAGCGGAAAACCTCGGGCCTGATCGTGGTTGATGGATCACACGCAGGCAGCTTCAGCGTCGTCGAAACTCGTGCCGACCTATTCGTTGATAGGCACGAGTTCTTCGATGCGATGGATGAGCTGTCAGAGGAGACCGCTAGCCTCGGTACTCTGATATTGGAGCATTGGAGGGAGCCGGATGACGTGTTCGTTTATGGCGATGTCGTTGAGTTACGTCGTCTCTGGATGTCTCCACGCTTGTCAGGTTGCGGACGCTTGAACGCATCAATGAGCACTCTTCTGGCCAGCGAGTTTGCTGACCGAAGCATACTCGTCTTGAAGGCGTTCCCACTGGAATATGAGGGCGATGAAATGAAAGAGGGCCGACAGGCCTTTGAACACCGGCAGGCAGCCATGATGCGGCACTATACCCATCTGCTGGGTGTTGTACCTTTTCCAGATTGGGCGGGACGAGAAGGTTGGATGTATGCGATCCCGGAACGACTGGCGAGGTCGGTCGCCAAACCAGATTTTGTTTCGGCCGATGGTGTATTGAACGCGTACACAGACTAGGTACAAAGAAGCATCAATCGCAGCATTGGAAGTCGCAGAAATCCGCCATTTTTTGGGAATGCAACGGGAGTCCCACCCTCTCCGCCAAGAGTTTCTTCATTGAAGTCTCGGGAAATTAGCTGGGAATGATGAAGATTATCGCGATGTCATCTCTTCACATTTCAGTTTGAGCGCTTGTCTTGCGGACCTTGTGGTCGCGGGCGATTGTTTCTTGATTGCTCACAGGTGTTGGTCTTCCGATCGTTCGGCGGGCCTGGGTGGCGTTTTGCGGAGCGCCTTCGCTTTGCGTTTCGGTGTGGCCGCTCGGCTGTTCGTGACATCGGTGCTTTAATTTCCGAACGGTTCCTGGATAGGCAGGGCCATATCTTCGCGCAGAACAGTCGGCGAGCTTCAGGCCAGACGCAAAAGATGCCTTACCGGAATTTTCAATTCCGAGGGCTGGAGTGCAGCGAATTCATCAGCTGTTAATAGAACCATAATCTGTCCAATTGACTACCTGTTGCACAATGGATACATATTGGCAATGTTATGCAATAACATCGCAAAAGTCGTTTGAACCCTAACGTCCTACGCGCGATGGGCTGCGGTCGAGCGTGATCGAAGCGCTCCAATGGCGGCGCCAGCCGCACTTTTGGCGGGTCTGGTCGCATGTCCCGCCTGAGTAATGGACAAGGAACGTAGATTTGAAGACTCCCTTCCAGAAGGCTGTGCTGTGCAGCGCCACGAGCCTCACAGCTTTTGTCCTGCTTTGCGGTAGCGCCCAGGCGCAGGATGCCGTTTCGCAGTCTGAAACCGCCGACGTTTCCGACGACAACGCGATCGTCGTCACCGGCTCGATCACCCGCAATCCCGCCGCCGCCACTGCGTCTCCCGTGGTGTCCATCACCGCCGACGATCTGACAAAGCGCGGTATCACCACCGTTTCCGACGCTCTCCAGTCGCTGACCGCCAACAATGCCGGCACCATCCCGGCGAGCTGGTCGGCGCAGGGCTTCACCACCGGCGCGACCGCACCCTCGCTGCGCGGTTTCAACAATGCCTACACGCTCACGCTGTTCGACGGCATGCGCACCGCTTATTACCCGCTGGCGGACGATACCCAGCGCAACATCGTCGACATCAACAGCATCCCCAGCTCGACCGTCCAGAGCATCGACACCCTGCTTGACGGCGCTTCGGCGACGTACGGTTCGGACGCGATCGCCGGTGTGGTCAACGTCATCACCAAGCGCGAAGTCCAGGGCCTGCACCTCGACGGCTCGATGGGCATCTCGCAGCGCGGCGACGGCGGCGAACAGCGCCTGAACGCCAGCTACGGCTACGGCGACCTGAACGACCAGGGCTTCAACATCTACGCCAGCGCCGAGTATCAGCACAACGACTCGCTCTACCTGCGCGACCGCAAGGGCCCGTGGAGCACGGCCGACCAGAGCTCGATCTGCGGCACCGCCGCGCAGGGCTGCCTGACCAACAGCATCCGCAACGGCATCCAGGCCGACGGCAGCTACAATGGCTTCCAGTCGACCACCGTCAACTTCGGCCAGGCGACCACGACGACGATCGACGCCAACGGCAACTACGTTCCGGTTTACGCCAGCACCCTTCCGGCCCCTGACAGCACCGAACCGGGACGGGCTCCTCTCTTCCTTGGTTCGTACCAGTTGCTCAACGCTGCCGCCGGCTGCGGCGGCCTGAATGCCGCGACGCTGTCGCCTGAACAGCAGGCTACCGGCCAGACCCAGTACACCAACGGCACCAATGTCAACAACGCCCCCTCGGTGGTCTGCCAGCAGGATCTGGTCAACGACTACCGTATGTACACGGCCGAAACGACCCGCAAGGGCGCTGCGGTGCGCGGTACGGTGAAGGTCGGCGACAATGCCGAAGCGTTCATCGCGCTCAACTACTATAACGTGAAGACCGCGAATGAGACCGTGAACTCCTCGTGGGCCGGACAGACGGCGGCGGGCGGCGAGCAGATCACTGCGACCAACGTCTTCCTGCCGGTCTATGTCTGCGCGAACGGCACTTCGAGCGTCGATGCCAACGGCAACCTGCTGGCGACGGGCTGCAACGCCGCGAACGGCACGCTCAACCCCAACAACCCGTTTGCCTCGCAGGGCCAGCTTGCGCGCCTGTCGGGCATGCCCAACCAGCCGCGCCGCACGTTCACGGACGCCAAGACCTACCGCGTCGCCGCCGGAATCCACGGCAGCTTCGGCGAAGGTTGGGACTACTCGGTCGGCGCCACTGCCTCGAAGGTCACGCTGGACGTCAAGAACACCGGCTACATCTACCTTCAGGGCCTCGCCGATGCCATTGCGCAGGGCACCTACAACTTCGTCGATCCTTCGCAGAACTCGGCGGAAGCCAACCAGCAGGTGTTCCGCGACCAGGAACGCCGTGCCACCTCGAAGCTGGCGCAGGTCATCGGCACCCTCAGCAAGGACGTGTTCGAGCTGCCGGGCGGCATGGTGAACGTGGCCGTCGCCGGTCAGTATCGCTACGAGTCGATCAACAACCCGAGCGCCAACGCGCCCAACGAAGAAAACCCTTACGCGCGCTATTACGGCATCAACGCCGTGAGCGTGGTGGGCCACCGCGACGTCTGGTCGACCTCATATGAAATCTCGGTGCCGATCATCGACTCGCTGCGCGTCAAGGCGGATGGTTCCTACGACCACTACTCGACCGGCCAGAAGGCGTTCTCGCCCAAGTTCGAGGCCGAATTCCGTCCGATCGAGCAGGTCAAGCTGCGCGGCACCTTCTCGCGCGGTTTCCGTGCGCCGAACCTGAACGAATCGTTCCAGGCACCCTCGACCGGCTACAACAGCGCGCAGATCAACTGCAGCGAGGACATTTACCAGGCCTTCTGCGCAGCCCATGGCAGCAATCCGGCCTATTACGCGGGTACGTACTCGCCGGGCGTGACCTCCGGCGGCAACCCGGACCTGAAAGCGGAGCGTTCGACCTCCTACACCTTCGGCATGGTCGTCCAGCCGGTCCGCAACGTCACGGTCACGCTCGATTACTGGCGTACGAAGATCACGAATCTGATCACGGCGCCGAACATCAGCTCCGAAATCTACGAGCAATACTACGGCAACAACGGCGTAGTGAACGTTCCGGGCGTCACCATCATACCGGGCCAGCCCGATCCGCAGAATCCGAGCGCGCTGCCGCTGCTGGGCCAGATCGCGGGCACGTTCAACAACCAGAACGCGATGCTCGGCAAGGGTATCGACTTCTCGGCCGACGCCCGTTTCAATCTGACCAACACCATTTCGTGGCAGACCAAGGCCAACGCTTCGTACCTGATCCGCCTGGAGCAGGAACTCGATTCCGGTGAAGTATGGCGCTACGACGGCTCGCTGGGCGGTTGCAGCCTGACCTCGTGCTCGGGCGCGCCGCGTTTCCGCCTGACCTGGCAGAACACGCTGGACTTCAACGATCGCGCCAGCCTGACGCTGACCGCGAACTATACCAGCGGTTATTCGTCGACCTCGGCAGATGCCGGCGGCACCTACAAGGATTGCGCGAAGAGTGGTAAGGCCGGTCAGCTCCTGACCTACGGCAACGGCGATCCGGTTCAGTGCCACGGCCCGAGCACTTTCGACCTCGACGCCCACGGCGAAGTCAAGGTCGCGGACCAGTTCAAGCTCTACTTCGACGTTCTGAACGTACTTGACGGCAAGCCGAAGTATGATCCGAATGCGGGTTACGGCCTGTACCAGTTCAACCCCGCCTGGCAGGACCGCCTGTTCATGGGCCGTTACCTGCGTATCGGCGCCAAGGTGGACTTCTAACAACCCTGTGACTCCCCTGCGGAGCCATCGTTTCCCGATGGCCCTGCGGGGGAACGCGAAGCGGCGCCTGGGGCGTGTCCCTTGCCCCAGGCGCCGTTTCGCACCTCTATCGGAGCTGGGCTCCGGCGAGCGCGCGATTGCCGCTCCAGGCCATTGCCGTGTGGGTCGCCGAAGTGGCACCTGCGACCGGAATTTCGAGAAAACCCAGACATTCATAAAGCTTGCGGGCGCGGGGATTGTCGCGGGCGACGTGAAGACGCAAGCGCTCTGCGCCGGTGGCCACGGCGGACTGCTGCAACCAGCGGATCAGTGCGCTGCCGATGCCCTTGCCTCGGCTGTCCGCCGCCAGCAGGATGTCGATCAGCGCCCAGTCGCGGCCGCTGCGATCGAAGTAGATCCTTCCGATCGGGCCGTCGTTCAGGCGGATCAGGCGATAGTCGCCCTTGCGGTAGACCTTCAGAAAATGGTCATGTTGAAGGGCGAACTGGTCGTCGAGAAACGCCCGTTTCCGGTCGGCGGGCCATGGTGCCGTCAGCAGTTCGGCAAGGCGCGACGCCCGGTACAGCGCGCGAAGCCGGGGGATGTCCGCGGCGGTTGCCGGGAGTAGTTCGATACCCGATGCGCGAAGTTCTTCGGAAAGGGAGGGAACCGGGCGAGGCGAAGGAAAGCGTTTCAAGACGGATGGGCCCCTTGGCCAAGTCATGTGTCCGTTATTGTCGGCATGGCTGTGATCCGGCTTCACGATCGGTCCTTGTAGTGGCAAGTTCCGGACTTGGGCGAAGATTCGCCCTGTCTTGGGGGAACGACAAGTCATGATATTGCTTACGCCGGAAGATTTCGAGCCGTGGGTCGGCCGCAAGGTCCGCGTCGGGACGGTGCCGGAGCCGGTCGAGGTGACGCTGGGGCAAATTCATCGGCGCAATGCCATGGCTGGTTTCGACGTGCGCGTGCCGTTTTCTCTCTACTTCGAATCCGCTTTAGATACTTACCTGATCGATGGGACCTATGAGTTCGACTGCGGAAAGGGAGGGCCGCATGCTATCTGCGTCACGCAGTTGCATCCCCGGCCGGATCGCCGGATCTACGAGGCGGTTTTCGCCTGAAGGTATGGGCAGTGCGGCGCCGATCCGAAACGGATGGGCGCCGCGCCACGGTTCTGGAAAGAAGCGTCAGGGACGCTGCGGATAGATGCCGAAAAGCGATATGTTGGTCTGTACCGCGAGATAGGGGTTCATGATCGAGAACGGCAGGTTTCCGCCGGTAATGCCGACCGCCACGGTTCCCTGCGGTGTGAAGCTGCCGCCGGTGATGGAGACGCCGCCGATATTCACCATGGGTCCGGTGGTTCCCGTCGGCGCATAGATCTTCACCTGGTTCGGACCGGCATTGGCGCAGTTGGTCAGCAGCGATCCTTCGGCAGGCGTGTTCGTCTGGTTCGTGGTGCCGGTGACGGCCTGGATCGAACCCGTCGCCGAAGTATTTCCCGTCGTACCTGCAAAGTTCGCCACGTGGTTGTGGGCGGGCATTTCGGCAATTGTCATTGTCTTCGTTTCGCTGCCCGCGTTCTGGCCCCAGACGTAGTTCTGTCCGCCCGCAGTGCTCGGGCCCAGCCCGAGGAAGGACCGTCCCGCGGCGTTCGGCAAGGCGAACGTCGTAGTGCCGTTTCCGCCGAATGTGGTGCCGAGCAGGGAAAACAGCGAGGTATTCTGGGCGATATTCAGAATTTGTCCGTTGCAGGATGCCCATCCCGACGGGGCAAAGTTGAATCCGACCTGCATTATCTGTCCGACGAACGGCTCGCTCATATTGCCTCCCTGAATCAATGATCGAATCCAGAGATTTTACAGCCCCGCGGATTCCGATTACTCATGCCTTTTATGAAATGGATTGCCAACAGGGCTGTTCGTGGCGGTGTATGAATTTTAATTTCATAAGATTAAAGTTCAATATGAATGTAAATTTCATTAACTCGTAACAAATAAAGGTCGTCGTGTTTTTCCTGCATTCTCATTACAGAAGGACACGCGTTTCGATGTGCGGTATTCGGGTGCTCGATGCCGCTCCGCATACCTAATCCCTTGGGTCGAAAGGCGGCGCGAATGACCGGAGGTGCTATGCTTCCGGGGGATTGCCGGAAGCGCCGGGCGGGGTGCACCCTGGCGGCGGAACCCGTCGCAACAGGAAGCCGCTTTTGAACCGCACCGATACCGTCGCCGCCACCGGCCCCATCCTTATCGTGGGGGGCATGCTCGGTGCGCTCCGCAGCGAATTCTACAAATTGGCACAACCCAAGCCGCAGGAGGCCGGATGAGCGGCCCCGTGGACAGGACGGCGCTGCTCGGGCGCGAGGCGGCGACGCTGGCGCGTTTCGTGCTGGTGGGGCTGGCCAATACCGCGATCGGCTATGGCCTGATCCTTGGCTGGCTGCGGCTGGGCCTCGGGGACTATGCGGCCAATCTCGCGGGTTTCGCGATGGGGCTGCCGATCTCCTACGGCCTCCATCGCCACCTGACCTTCCGGGCCCGCCACCGGGCTACCCTGAGCGAGGCGCTGCGCTACGGCGCGGCGTTCCTGATCGCCTATGGCGCCAACCTTGCCGTGGTGGCGCTGGGCCGGGGCGCCGGGTTCGAGCGCAGCGCCCTCGTGCAGGGGCTGGCGATCTGCACTTACGCGGGCGTGCTCTTCGTGCTCACCCGCATCACTGTCTTTCGCGCGCAACCAGCGAGATCACTTCGGGAAAGTTGAGCTTCTCCTCGACGATCGGCTTGGTGCCGGGCTTGGCCTGAAGGAACAGCCGCCCGACATATTCGCCGAGAATGCCCATGAACACCGCGTTGATCGAGATCGACATGAGCAGCAGGATCGTCGTCGTCGCGAAACCGGCCGGCCAGGCCTGACCCAGCAGGACCCGGCCGACCAGATAGATGAAGGTCAGCACCATGCTCAGCACGCCGATGACGATGCCCGCGATCGAGGCGATCCGCAGCGGCATCAGCGAGTGGTTGAGCACTCCGTCCACCGCCAGCGAGATCATCGACTTGAGCGGGAACTTGCTCTCCCCGGCGATACGGTCTCCCCGGTCGTATTCGAGGCCGACCTGCGAGAAGCCCATCGCGCTGATCAGCCCGCGAAGATAGGGCGAGGCATCCTCCACCTTGTGCAGTTCGACAAGGATGCGGCGGTCCACGAGACGGAACTCCCCGGCATTGACCGGCAGGTCGTCGTCGCTGATCCAGGTGATGAAGCGGTAGAAGGCGCGGCGCAGCGTGGCGACGAAGAAGCCGTCCTTCAGCGAGCGGCGGATACCGTAGACCACCTGATGGCCGACCCGCCAGAGTCCCAGCATCTCGGGGATCAGTTCGGGCGGGTCCTGGAGGTCGCAGTCGAGCTGGATCGAGCAGGCCCCGGTCGCCGCCTTGTAGGCGCAGAGCAGCGAGCGCTGGTAGCCGTAGTTGCGCGAGAAGCGGATGACCTTCAGCGCCGGGTCCTTGCGGGCGAGGTCTTCCAGCAGTTCGAACGTGCGGTCGGTCGAATGGTTGTCGGTGACGATGATCTCGTAGCTGTATTCGGGCAGCTTCTCGAAGACGCGCACGATCGCCTCGTAGCAGCGCACGACGTTGAGTTCCTCGTTGAAGGCGGGAACCAGGATCGAAACCAGGGTCTTCGGCTCGGCGTTCACGGATCTATCCTGCTTTCGTGCAAAGGGCGTGTTCGTCCGCAATGGTGCGGTCGAGGCCTTCGTCGAGGGCGATGCGGGGATGCCAGCCGAGGCGCGTGGCGGCGAGGTCGGGGCTGGAGCGCAGTTCCACGGACTCGTCCGCGATGGCCGACCGGGGGAGGAAACCTTCGCCGCAGCCGGTCATGGTCTCGATCCGGCGGGCGACCTCATCCATCGTCGGGGCCTCGCCGGTGCAGATGTTCACGCAGTCGAAGTCTGCGCTATCCGGCGCGCGGCGGGCGATGTGCAGCAGTGCGTCCACGGCGTCGTCGACGTGGAGCAGGTCGCGCCGGTCGTGGGGGCGGCGGATCGTCATCGGGCGGCGCGAAAGGCAGGCGTCGATCATGGCGGGCACGAGGAAGCTCGGCGCCTGTCCCTGGCCGTAGCAGAGCGCGAGGCGGGCGGTGATGACAGGGAAGGGCAGGCGCGGCGCCAGCATGGCGATGGCCTCGGTCGTGGCCAGCATCCCTGCGCCGTAGGGGGTCGAGGGAATCGCCCGTGCGTACTCGCGGTAGGGCAGCGCCGCGCGGCCGTATTCGGCGATCGTCCCGGCGCGCACCACCACTTCGGGCGGGCGGGACAGTTCGGCCAGCGGTTGCAGCAGGTTGAGCGCGGGCTGGAGGTAGATCGCGGCCGCGGCGCGCGCGGCGGTGAAGTCCGGCTGGGGCGGAAGGCGGGTCTCGGCGGCGAGATGGAATACGCGGCGCGGGGCCATGGCGCGGATGCACTGCCGGATCGCCAGCCGGTCGGAGAGGTCGATGCGGTGGATCGACAGGCGCTCGGCGAAAGGCGAGAGGCGGCCCAGTTCGGTGGAGGGGCGCACGATCGCGTGGACTTCCCCACCTTCCTCCAGAAGGCGTTGGACGAGATGTGCGCCGATGAAGCCGCCGGCACCGGTCAATAGCGTTACGCCTTCGGCCACTGGGCAACCCTTCCGAATGGGTCCGGGCCGGATTGGTTCCGGCTCCGGACGGTTCAGTTCAGCACACGATCCTGGGCACTGGCAGCGGCACCAGGAACCTGCCTCCACGGGCGCGGAACGCCGCCTGTTGCTCGAAGATCTCGTCGAAGAAGTTCCAGGCAAGGACGAAGAGCACGTCGGGCTTCTCTTCCTCGATGGCCTCGACCGGGCGGATCTGAATGCGCGTGTTCGGGGAATAGAGCCCGTGTTTCAACGGGTTCCGGTCCACGAGGAAATCGAGATACCTGGTGTCGATGCCGTAATGGGTGATGAGCGTGTTGCCGCGCGCAGAAGCGCCGTAGCCCGCGATCTTCAACCCGTGGGCCTTCATATCGTCGAGCATGGCGCGCACGTCGCGGCCCATGTCGTCCACTTCGCGCGCCAGCAGGTCGTAAGTCTCGGGCACGAGCATGCCGCCCGCCAGTTCGTCGCGCAGCATGTCGGCGACCGACTGCGAGGGACCGATTCCGGCGGCCTTGCGGTTCAGGAACACGCGCATCGAGCCGCCGTGGATGTCGGGCAGCGAGAGCGCGTCGGTCACTTCGATGTCGAAGAAGGCGGCGAGCTTTACGATCGAGAGCAGGCTGAACTCGGAGACGTGCTCGTGGTAGATATTGTCGAATTCGGTGTGGTCGATGTACTCCTTGGCGCGGGGCACTTCGATCACGAAAGTTCCGTCATCGGCCAGCAGGGTCGAGATCGCCTCCATGAAAGTATGGAGGTCGCCGATGTGGTTGAAGGTATTGGTGGTGACGATCACTTTCGCCGGGCCGCGCTGCGAACGGACCAGTTCGGCGGAAGCGGGCGTGAAGTAGTCGATGTGGGTTTCCACGCCCCGCTCGGCGGCCAAGGCGGCGATGTTCTCGGCCGGATCGAAGCCCAGCGTCGTGCAGCCCAGTGCATTGCAGGCGGCGAGCAGCAGCCCGTCGTTGCTGCCGATGTCGACGATCAGCCCGCCCTCTGCGCGCTGCGCCAGCACTTCGGCGAAGTCCGCGAAGTGGCTGTGCATCCGCGCCGCGCCCGAGGGCACGTAGAGGTAGTGGCGGAAGAAGTCCGCCGGGATCTGGTCGGCAATCTCCACCAGCCCGCATTCCAGGCAGACCTGGGTGTTGAGCGGGAAGGCGGGCTGCTCACGGCCGAGATCGTCCGGGCGGATCAGCATCTGGCCGGGGGCATGGTCGCCCAGCGGCAGGAACAGGTAAGGCGCGGGAGCCTTGCACGCGCGGCATTCCGAAAGGATGTCGGTGGCTTGCTGCTCGGGGATCGGCATCTCAAGCATTGGCCGCCTCCCGCGAAAGTGTGGTGGAGAGCGAGCGGACGAAACCTTCGAAAGTCTCGTGCATGAAATCGAGATGGGCCTCGGTCAGGCCGTGATGGCAGGCGAGCAGGATGCCGCCCTTCATCACCGCGTCGGCGACCGGATAGCCTTCCGGTGCGGCCTTGAGCGGCACGCCCTGCATGGCCGGCTGGCGCAGGATATTGCCGGTGAAGACCGGGCGGGTCTGCACGTCGCGCTCTTCCAGCCAGATCTGCATCTGGGTGCGGGTGAAGGGAGCGTCCTCGCGGATCGTCAGCGGGAAGGCGAGCCAGCCGGTGCGCGATTCCGGCATCTGTTCGGGCAGCACGAACCAGTCCTCGTACTGCTTGAAGAAGGCATATTGCCGGGCGAAATTGTGTTCACGCGCGGCGATGTTGTGGTCCAGCTTCTTGAGCTGGACGAGGCCGAAGGCGGCGCCCATTTCCGAAGGCTCGACGTTGAAGCCCAGTTCGTCGAACAGGAACTTGGCGTCATAGTCGATACCGTCGAGCGCGACGTTGAAGCGCTTCTCGATGCTTTCGGAATCGACGTAGAGCGAGCTGGTGCGGCCCCAGGAGCGCAGCAGCAGCGCGCGGCGGGCGAGGTCTTCGTCCGAGACGCAGAGCATGCCGCCGTTGCCCGCCGCGTTGATGACGTGCGAGCCGTAGAAGCTGGTGGTGGAAATGTGCGAGCGGGTGCCGGTGCTGGTGCCCCGCAGGGTGGCGCCGAGGGTATCGGCGCTGTCTTCCACGACCATCAGGCCGTGCCTGTCGGCGATCTCGCGGATGCGGTCCCAGTCGGGGAGGTTGCCGATCAGCGAGGGGATCATCATCGCCCTAGTGTTCGGCCCGATCATCGCCTCGATCTTCTCGACGTCGATGTTGTAGGTGCCGACCGCCGAGTCCACGAAAGCGGGCACCAGCCGCGAGCGGACGATCGGGGCGACGGTGGTGGCGAACGTCAGGGCCGGAGTGATGACCTCGCTGCCCTCGGGCAGGTTCAACAGCTCGATCGCAAGGTAGTTCGCCGAGGAGCCGGAATTGACCATGATCCCGTGGTCCTTGGCGAACAGCGCCGAGACCTGCTCCTGCATGGCGCGCACTTTCGGCCCCATCTGGGTGGACGTCCGCAGGACCTCCAGGACGGCGGCGATTTCCTCTTCGCCGTGGACGGTCTGGCCATAGTTCACGCGCATAGTGCTGCTTCCCCCTCGAGTGTTTCGGTAAAATCGCCGGAATAGCGGGCGATCTGCGCCTCGCTGAAGGCGCGCATGTCTTCGTCTCCGGCCGCGAAGGCGCGGTACCATTCGGCGCTCATCGTCACGGCCGCTTCGGTCGAGAGACGCGGGCGCCAGCCGAGCCGGGCCTGGGCCTTGCTACTGTCGAGCGTCAGCATCCCGGCCTCGTGCGGATCGTCGGGGCGCCGCCCGAAGGCGATCTGCGCCACGCCCGGCCCCCAGGCCCGCTGGAAGTGGCGCGCGATGTCCTCGACGTCGATGAAGCCATCGGCGCTGGGGCCGAAGTTCCAGGCTTCGGCAAAGCGCGGTGCCTGCTCCCCAAGCAACCGCGCACCCAGCATCAGGTAGCCTGCCAGCGGCTCCAGCACATGCTGCCAGGGGCGCACGCTGGCCGGATTGCGGATCGTTACCGCAGTGCCTGCCAGAGTGGCGCGCACTACATCGGGCAGCAGCCGGTCGAGCGAATTGTCGCCCCCGCCGATCACGTTGCCCGCGCGCACGGTGGCGATCTGGCAGCCTGCGGGATCGGAGAAATAGGAGCGCCGGAATGCGGCGGCGACCAGTTCGGTGCAGCCTTTCGAGGCGCTGTAGGGGTCTGCCCCGCCGAGTGCGTCGCTCTCGCGGTAGGGCCATTCCCACTCGCGGTTCTCGTAGCACTTGTCGCTGGTGACGACGACCACACCCCGCACCGAGGGCATGCGCCGCACCGCGTCGAGAACGACGGCGGTGCCGGTGACGTTGGTGGCGAAAGTCTCCACCGGATCGTCGTAGGACGGGCGCACCAGCGCCTGCGCGGCGAGGTGGAACACGAGGTCCGGTTCCAGCCCTTCGCAGGCCTCGGCATAGGCGCGGGCATCGCGGATATCGGCGATGCGGTGGTCGACCAGCCCCCCGAGGTCGACCGTGTGAAACATATCAGGGCCTTGCGGGGGGCGGTGCAAGGCGATCCCGATGACCTCTGCGCCCAGTTGCCTGAGCCAGAGGCATAACCAGCCACCCTTGAAGCCGGTATGGCCGGTCACCAGAATCCGCTTGCCCCGAAATGCCGAAACAAGCGCCTGATCCAGTGTGCCTTTTTCAGGCATGTTGCAGCTTCGTCGGGACATCGGTGCTGAGCACCGGCTGTCCGTTCTCGAAATCCATCCATGGCGGCAGGGCCTGGGTGCCCAGCTTGTCCAGCGTGTCGCGGTCGCGCACGGTGTCCATCGGGTGCCAGAAGCCCTTGTGCTTGTAGGCCATGAGCTGGCCGTCGTGGGCGAGGCGCGTCAGCGGCGCCTGCTCCAGTGGCTCCTCGTCTCCCGTCAGGTAGTCCAGCACGCCCGGTTCGAAGACGAAGAAGCCGCCGTTGATCCAGGTCTCGTACTTGATGACCTTCTCGGTGAATTCCACCACCTGGCCGCCGGAGCCGTCGCAATCGCCCAGTTCCAGGTTGCCGAAGCGGGCTGGAGGCTGGACCGCGGTGACAGTGGCAAGCTTGCCGTGCGAACGGTGGAACGCCAGCAGCGCGTCGAGATCGACATTGCCGACGCCGTCCGAATAGGTGACCATGAAGGTCTCGTCGTCGAGCCAAGAGCGCAGGCGCTTCAGGCGCCCGCCGGTCATCGTCGCAAGGCCGGTATCGACCACCGAGACGCGCCAGTCGATCTTGGAGGTGGGGCGCAGGGCCATCTCGCCATTGCCGATGCCGACCGTGAAGTCGTTCGACATGAGGTGGAGGTCCTGGAAAAAGCTCTTGATCGCCATGGCCTTGTAACCGCAGGCGACGATGAAATCGTTGTGTCCCCAGCGGTCGTAGATATCCATGACATGGAGCATGATCGGACGGCCGGCCACTTCGACCATGGGCTTGGGAACCCGGACCGTTTCTTCGGCAAGGCGGGAGCCGAGGCCCCCGGCGAGCAGGACGACTTTCATGACCGCACCTCCGGTGTCGGAATTTTCTGGAGAATTGCTCCCGTCGATAAGCCAAGGTTAAGGGCAGTTCGGGCCGGTGGAGAAGTGTTCATCGGGGTTAGGCAGCTTTAGCCAGCCGGGGTGCCAAAGGGCTAAGCGTTCATCTGCAAATGCGCGGGGAGGCCATTTGGGGAGGCCCCTATGCGCTTTCGCCGCCCCGGCCGCTTCGCTTGCGCGGCAGGGGCGGGGCGGCGGTCATGGTGGGCCGTTATGGCGGGACATCACTCCAGTTCCGCAGGCTCCGATGGGCGGCGGTAGAGTACCGGTCCGGCGTCGCCGCGCTTTCCGGTAAACGCGGTGTAGCCGTGGCTGCGGGCATAGTCGGCGAAGGCCTGCTCCAGCGGCTCCTCGCCGCTCACCAGGATGGCCGAGGGCCGGTTGGCGTCCAGCCAGGACGTAAGGTGGGTGGGCGAAGTCGTCGTCCAGTAAGTCTGGTCCTGCGGCGGCAGGTAGTCCGCCACGCGGTAGACGAACTGCCCGGCGGCGAATTCGCCCGGCACCGCAAAGCCGCCTTCGAGCGCCAGCACCGGTGAGAGCGTCGCCACGCTATCGCCCGAGGAAGCCCCGGCGCTGCGGGCAAGGGTGCGCATCTCGCGGTGGATCTTCACGCCTTCCCAGGTGGCGGGGCGCGACAGCGAGATCAGCCCCGGTGCCAGCCGCGACCCCGCGCAGAGCAGCGCCACGAAAGCCAGCGAGAGCAGCACCGCATCGGCCGCCGTCCGATTCTCGCTCAGCGTGCGGGCGCGCAGCAGCACCACCAGCAGCACGAGGAAGGGGATCGGCGGCACGAAGTATTGCGGGAACGAGGGGGTCGGCACGAAGGAGATGACCACGCCCATCACCGCCAGCGCGGCGGCCAGGATCACCGGCCAGGACCAGACCGCCAGCACGCCGTCCCTCCAGCCGCGTCGCCATAGCGGCAAGGCGACGAGCGCGACCGCGCCGACAAGTGCCAGCAGGGTCGCATTCGAGGTCCAGATTTCCTCGGCCAGCAGGATCTTCTGCGCCGCCGTCATGATCTTGGGATCGGTGGAATGGGACCAGTAGGCCGGTTGCAGCTGGGTGAAGTAGCGGATCGTATGGGCGAAGAAGGCATCCGGGTCGGACGCGATGGCGATCAGCGCCGGAACCCCGCCGGTCAGGCCGCCCAGCGCCAGCGGCACCGTGCCGCAGACGAGTCGCTGGCGTAGCGGGTGGGCCAGCGGTGCCAGCACCGTGGTCAGGGCCAGGAACGGCGCGAGGAAGATGTAGTTCGCCTTCAGTCCGATCGCCACCGAGATCAGCACGCCCGCCACGAAGCAGCACATCCATGAAGGCCGCTCGCGGTCCAGCCCGCAGAGCAGGAAGTGGATCGCCATCAGCGCGAAAGGCAGCGGCAGGAAGTTGTTGCTCACCATCAGGCCCGGCGCGCCGATCAGCAGCACATTGCCCATCAGCAGCATGGCGCCTGTGAAGAAGGCCGGAAAACCGGCGCGCTGGCGCTGTGCGATCAGCCAGAGCGCCGCGATCGCAATGGCCCAGGAAGCCGCAACCAGCAGCCGCCCCAGAAGGAGCAGGTGCCCCGTGCCGGTCAGCCAGTACAGCCCGCCGAGGATGTAGGGCAGGTAGGGCAGGTGGTTGTAGCCGAAGTCGCGATAGATATCGCCACTGCCCCAGAGACGCGAAACGGCGATGAAGAGGTTCTCGTCTCGCCCGATCGGATAGGCCAGCAATCGTCCGACCAGGCCTAGATAGAGCACCGCGAGCAGGCCCGAGGCGGCGAGCGTCGCCAGGTTCGGGGTCGCGCGCCGGGACAGGCCGCCCGGTCCGTCGCTCAGGCCCGTGGACATCGAGACTGCCAGTCCTGCTGCTTCGGTCCCGGTGCCGCCGTCCGGCATGGTCGGCGGCGCGGAAAAGTCCGGGTCCTGCGCCAGGTTTGGCCCGGCGCCCTGCGACATGTCGCGTTTCATCATCGGACTCCCCTGTTGCACACCCCTGGCGCGGAAGTGTGGCGGATGGCGGGGCCGACCGTGAGCGCGATTAGGGCGTACCCACTCCGGATGACGATGGCCCGGACCTGCCTCCGAATCGAACTCTCCAATTAAGGGTTAGACCGCATGAACGCCTGTCCGACGCTTCGGCATCGATTAGGTTCGGGGGCAATCGAAGGAAAAGGTTTTCACCCAAGCGGACTTTTTTCCAGGCGAACGAGGGGTAGCCTTGGCACTTACACCCGGCACGATGCGCATCGCGATTCTCGCCTCCGGCCTTGGTGCCGGCGGGGCGGAACTGGTGATCGCCCAGCTTGCGCGCCACTGGTGCGGAGCCGGTCAGGGCGTGGACGTGATCGTCTTCGACCGACCGGAAGACCCGGTGTTCCATCGTCTGCCGGAAGAGGCTGCGCTGCACCGGCTGGGCGGACACAGCGGCTTCGTCGGCATGGCGGGCCGGGTACTTGCCTTGCGCCGGGTCCTGCAACGGCAGCGGCCGCACGTGATCGTCTCGTTCCTGACCAAGAACAACCTGATCGCCGCGCTCGCCACGGTGGGTACGCAGACCCGCCTCGTCTGTGCCGAACGCAACAATCCCGAGCGGCAGGATACCCATCCCTTGTGGAACCTGCTGCTGCGCCTGCTCTATCGCCGCGCCGACGCCATCGTCTGCCAGACGGCGGCGGTGCGACGCTGTTTTCCCGCTGCCGTGCAGGACAAGCTGGTGACGATTCCCAACCCCGTTCCGCTGCCCGACGTGGTACGCCCGGCGGCCGAGGTGAAGCGTCTCTGCGCGGTGGGACGGCTGGCCCATCAGAAGGGTTTCGATCTGCTTGTCGCCGCCTTCGCCAAAGTGGCGCCGCGCTGGCCCGACTGGCGACTCGACATCTGGGGCGAGGGGCCGGAGCGCGCCGCGCTGGAGGGGCAGGTCCGCGATCTCGCGCTGGAGGAGCGCGTGGTGCTGCGCGGGATCAGTCCCCGGCCGCGCGCCTGGGTGGCGGAGGCGGGAATCTTCGTGCTGTCCTCGCGCTACGAGGGATTTCCGAACGTGCTGGGCGAGGCGATGGCGGCGGGCCTGCCGGTGATCGCCACCGACTGCGACTTCGGCCCCGCCGACATGGTGGAGCACGGCCGCAGTGGGCTGCTCGTGGAAAGCGAGAATGCCCTGGCGCTGGGCGAGGCGATGGCCGGGTTGATCGGCGATGCCAGCGCCCGCGTCCGCATCGGTGCGGCGGCGGAGGAAGGGATGGCCCGTTTCCAGCCGGGGCGAATACTCCAGCAGTGGGACCAGGTGCTGTCGCAAGTCCTGTCGCGCCGTTCCGCCCCCCGCTCCTCTCTTCCGTTTCGCCATTGCGAGGAGGCGTAGCCGACGCGGCAGTCCAGAGACGCTCCGGATTGCTTCGCTACGCTCGCAATGACGAAGAGGGGGATTGGAACCAGGGGCGAGGAGGTCGGAAAAGTGATAGCGGTGTGGGGCTGAAGCGATGACCGGGGGGAACAGGGTGGTACGGATACTTTTCACGTCGGCCGGGCGCCGGGTCGAACTGACGCGCTGCTTCCGCCGCGCGGCCGAGAAGCTGGGGCTGCGTGCCGAAATCCACGCCTGCGAACTCGAACCCGAACTCAGCGCCGCCTGCCTGGAGGCCGAAGTGGCTTTCGCGGTGCCGCGTTGCACCGCGCCGGACTATGTTGCGCGCCTGTTGGACCATTGCCGGCGCGAGAAGATCGACCTGCTGGTGCCGACGATCGACACCGAACTCGATGTGCTCTCGCGGGCGCGGGAGCAGTTCGAACAGGCGGGAACGCTGGTCCACGTCAGCGCGGCGCCGGTGATCGACGTAGTGCGCGACAAGGAGCGCACCGTCTCGGTTCTGGCCGAGGCGGGCGTGCCGGTGCCGCGTACCGTACGGATCGAGGATTTGCGCGCCGATCCCTCGGGCTGGTCTTTCCCGCTCTTCGTCAAGCCGGTGGGCGGCAGCGCCAGCCGGGGCATCGGCGTGCTGCAATCGGCGGCGGATATCCGCGATGACTATCCCGAGCCTATGTTGGTGCAGGAACTGCTGCGCGGGCCGGAATATACCATCAACATGTACCTCGACGCGCGCGGGCGGATGCTTTCGGCGATCCCGCATCTGCGCATCTCGACTCGTGCGGGGGAAGTGGAGAAGGGCCGGACGGTGCGCGACCCGCGCATGATCGCGATCGCCGCCGACATCGCCGCGGCTCTGAGAGGCGCCGAGGGGGTGCTCTGCTTCCAGCTCATCGACGATCCCGATCGCGGTCCGCGCGTCTTCGAGATCAACGCCCGCTTCGGCGGCGGCTATCCGCTGGCCGACCATGCCGGAGGCCGCTTCGCCGAAAGCCTGCTGGCCCGCGTCGTCGGCCGCGCCGAATGCGCGAGCGACCTCTGGCGCGAAGGCGTGACCATGGTGCGCTATGACAGCGCCGTGTTCCGTGGTTGATATTGCCGATAAGGTCGTCGTGCTCGATCTCGACGACACGCTCTATCTCGAACGGGACTTCGCGCTGAGCGGGTTTGCAGCGGTGGGGCGGCATCTGGAGGAGAGCCGCGGCGTCACCGGCTATGCGGCCGAATGCGCGCGTCTGCTTGACGAAGGGCATCGCGGCACGGTGTTCGATGCGGCACTGGCCGCGCTCGGACTTGCCGCGATCGAGGTGGGGCCGCTGGTGGCTCTCTATCGCAGCCATGTGCCGGAGATCGCGCTGGCCGAAGACGCGGCGCGGCTGCTTGCCCGGCTCGGCATGCGGCTGAGTGCGCTCATTACCGATGGTCCGGCCCAGACCCAGGGCAACAAGGTCTCGGCGCTCGGGCTTTACGAGCGGATCGGCAAGGTGGTGCTCACCGGCCTGCTGCCGGAGGGCTGCGGCAAGCCTCATGCCATGGCTTACGAGATGGTGGAGCAGTGGTCCGGTCGTCCGGGCGCGGCGCATGTCTATATTGCCGACAATGCCGCCAAGGACTTCGTCACGCCCCGTGCGCGCGGCTGGACGACCGTGCAGATCCTGCGCGAGGGCCGCATCCATGCCTGTACGGCGCCGACGCCCGAGCATGCGGCGCATCATGTCGTGGCGTCGCTGGATGAGCTGGCGCTGGGCTGAGGGGCCTTCGACAGGCTCAGGCTGAGCGGGTTCTGGAATGAGCGCTTCCTAAACGCGGGTTCTAAAGGGGGGGCGGGAGAATGGACCTGTCTCACCTCATCGCCAGATCTCAACCCCGCTCAGCCTGAGCCTGTCGAAGGCCCCCGAGGCGTGGCGCGCCGATCCATGCTTCGACAAGCGCAGCATGAGCGGGGTGAGGGCTGGGGCGGGTTGGGTGAATCCGGCAGTCGCTCCCCTCAATCCGCCAAGGCCACCTCGCGCGAGCGGCGTTCGCCGCCGACCATGACCCAAAGCGTCAGCAGGACGATCCTGAAATCGAGCAAGGGCGAGCGATTCTCCACGTACCAGAGATCGAGCGCGATCTTCTCGTCGAGCGTCAGCAGGGTATTGCCGTTGACCTGCGACCAGCCGGTCAGCCCCGGACGCACCCGCCCCCGCGCCGTGCCCCGCGCGCCGAGGGTGGCGATCGTTTCGGGCAGCAGCGGGCGGGGGCCGACGAAAGTCATGTCTCCGGCCGCAACGTTCCACAGGCCCGGCAATTCGTCGAGACGGCTGCGGCGGAGGAAACGCCCGAAGGCGGTGACGCGCGCCTCGTCGGGCAGCGGCTTGCCGTCCGCCCCGGTGGCATCGCGCATCGAGCGTAGTTTGAGCAGGGTGAAGTCCTGCCCCTCGCGACCCGCCCGGCGCTGTCGGAACAGCACCGGGCGACCCATCGAGAGCAGGGTGCCGAGCCCCAGCAGCAGGAGCAGCGGCAGAAGGGTGAGCAGGAGCAGCGTGGCGAGCAATCGAAGGGAAGCGAAGGCCACTCGCGCGCTCCTGCTCACGCTTCCACGGGGCGCCAGGAGTGACCCCGGAAGAAGCGGCGGACTTTGGCCGCCCACTCGTCGCGGGCCGGAACCGGCGAGGAGTAGTAGCTGGCCGAGTCGGCGTAGAACTGCACCGAATCGCCGTAGCGGCGGCGGGCATGTTCGGCGTAGTCGACCTGGTCGAAGATCACCCCGCCGACGCTGTCGTCCAGCATCTCCAGCGCGGCGCGCATCTGGTCGCCGGTCGTGTGACCCCAGCGGGCGACCAGCACGGTCTGGTCGGCGAAGTGGCACATGGCGCGGGCATCGCGCACCGCAAGGGCGGCGGGGGCATTGATGATGACCAGTTCGAAGCGCTCCTTGAGCTGGTCGAGCAGGGTCTTCAGCCGGTTGGAGGAGAGCAGCAGCGCGGGTTCGGCCACCGGTTCGCGGGCGCTGAGCAGGACGATCTGGTTGGCGCCTTCCGGTTCGATGATCTGGGTGCCGTCGGCGGAAGCGATAAGCTTGCCGTCGTAGGGATGGGCCGAGCGCGGGCCGACCAGGCTGTCGAGGTCGGCACGGCCGCAGACGATGTCCACGAGGTCCGGCACCTGCATTTCATTCTGGAGCCGCTGGAGCGCGCCGCGCTTGCGCAAGTCGAGGTCGAGGATCACCGTGCGGTCGCCCATCGCGATCCCGGCGGCGGCGAGCGTCAGCGAGACCGTGGACTTGCCGTCGCCCGGCAGCGGCGAGGTGACCAGCACGACCTGCGAGTTGGTGCCTTTCCGGTCGAGCGCCCGCACTTCGGTATATGTCGAGCGGGCGACTTCGGCGAAGAGCGACTGCGGCTCCTTGATGACCGGGCTGTCGTTCGGGTCCTCCGAGAGGTTGCTGTTGAGCAGCGGCAGCATTCCCAGGGTCGGCAGCCCGAAGAGGCGGCGGATCTGCGCGGTGGTGCGCAGGCGGTCGTCGAGGAAGTCGCGGGCGAAGGCGATCAGGAAGGCCAGCACGCTGGAGCCGAGCAGGGCGGTGATCGCCATCTTGATCGGCGCGGGGGCGACGGGGTCAAAGTCCGGCACCGCCGGGGAGACGACCGAGGAGGACACGCCTTCCATCTGCATCTGCGCGCGGACCTGTTCGACGCGGCCGGCGATCGCCTTGTAGGCATCGTCCGCCAGGGTCGATTCGCGCACCAGCTTGTCGAGCTGCACGGAATTGGCGGTGTTGCGATAGGCGGTCGAGCTGAGCCCGGCGACGATGCCTTCGAGACGGCTCGCTTGGGCGCTATCACCGGCGGCCTGGCTGCGGGCGAGTTCGGTCATCTGCGCGGCCTTGGCCGAGACATCGGCCTGGGCGGCGGCCTGGACGCGGGCCTGTTCCTTGACGATGCCCTCGTTGACCGTCGCGAGCTGGGAGTTCAGGCGCTTCACGTCAGGATGGTTCGGGCCGAGGCTGGTGGAGAGCTTGGAGGTTTCCGCCACAAGTTCGCCGCGCGTGCGTTCGAGCTGGTCGAGTACGCCGGAACTGGCGAGTGCAGTGCTTTGCATGCGGCTGGCGCGGGCGATCCCGGCGCTGCGGGCTATGGCGGCATCGCGCGCGGCGATGGCCGAGGCGCTCTGCACGGCGATGCGGTTGAGCTGGGCAAGGTCTTCCGCCCCGCCGGCGCCGGTCAGCATCTGATGCTGGGCG
Organism: Novosphingobium sp. BF6; assembly: GCF_058273105.1. NCBI lineage: Bacteria > Pseudomonadati > Pseudomonadota > Alphaproteobacteria > Sphingomonadales > Sphingomonadaceae > Novosphingobium > Novosphingobium sp. BF6. The sequence continues at coordinate 2,945,407 of NZ_CM177775.1, read as the reverse complement.
CGGAAGTCGGCGACGCGCTGGGCGGTCTCCTCGGCCTCGGTGGCGCGGGCCTGCTGTTCCTGTTCCAGCGAGGCGAGCAGTTCGGCGCGGCGCTCGTTGGTCTTCATCGTGCGCAGGGAGCGGACCGAGACCGGGATCTGGTTGGCGATCGAGGCAGCCAGTACCGGCGAGCCGGCCGTCACCGAAATCTCGACGAGGTCGGAACCGGCTTCGGAGTTGATCGCGACCATCGACAGGACCTTGCTGGTCGCTGCCTGTTGCAGCACCCGCTTGTCCTCGGGGATCTTGCCGAGTTCCTTGAGGAAGTCGTTGTCCTTGGTCAGGTGGAGATCGGCGACGACCTGCTCGGCGGCGGAACGCGAGCGGTGCAGGCGCACGGCATTGGCGACACGCTCGGCATTGCGAGAGTTGACGTCGGCCTGGTTGGTGCCGACTTCGTCGATCAGTTCGACCTGCACGGTGGAGGAGGCACGGTAGAGGGTAGGCGAGAGCCATTGCTGCACCAGCACGGCCAGGGTGATCGTGCCGACCACCAGCGCCATCATCGTGCGATGTCGGTAGAACACGCGAAGCAGGTCTCGCGGACCGACTTGCTGATCGGACGATGAGATATCCCGCGAGGGCGCCGGTCCGCGGTAATGCGTCGGCGCGCCGCCGATCGGGCTGGGCGCGATTGCAGTCGACATGTGTGCCCCTCCAGCGAGGTGATGTTGGCCGCCTTGCGGTCGGCTTTTCGTGATCCTTGCCGCCCCCCCTCGGGACGGTTCCGGTACGGAGTCGTCCACGCGGGACGGTCTTCATCGTGAACTATGCGGTCAAAGGCGGGCCGTGCAAAAAGGGCATAGGGGCCTCGCGGGTCCCAATAGAGACTAGTCCTTTTGGGGGACGCGGCGGCGCAGCAGGGCGGAGTAGAGTTCGAGGTGGCGCGCGGCGGCGTTTTCGATCGTGTACTCGCGGCTGGTCGCCAGCGCACCGGCCGAAAACTGCCGGTAGAGCGAATTGTCCTGTGTCAACCGCAAGATGGCCGCGGCCAGTGCCTGGGGCTTGTCGAGCGGGCAGAGCAGCCCGTTCTGGCCCTGCCGCACGAGGCCCCGGTTGCCGGAAACGTCGGTGGCGACGACCGGCAGGCCCATGGCCATGGCTTCGAGGATCGCTACCGAAAAGCCCTCGTAATGCGAGGTGTTGAGGTAGAGGTCGCTGTGTTTCAGCAGGTCGGGCACGTCGCGCCGTTCGCCGAGGAATTCGACCATCTCGCCCAGGTCCAGTTCGCGGACGCGGGCGCGCAAGCCCTCAAGCCCGTCACCGCCGCCTGCCACGCGCAGGACGGGCGGCGGCGTGGCTTCGCTCGCGCGGTCTTTCAGGATGCGGGCGGTCTCGATCAGCAGCGGGTAGTTCTTCTGGTCGGAAACGGCGCCGACCGTCAGCACGTTGCAGGGCCGCCGCGCCGCGACGCGCGGGGACGAGGCCTTGTAGCGCGAGGAGGGCGCATTCTGGATCAGCGTGAAGGGCCGCCTCGACCAGTGCCGGTAGATCCCGGCGGTGTCGTTGCTGATCGCGACATAGTGGTGGACCACGCGGTCCAGCGCGGAAAACAGCGCCGGGGGGAAGCTCAGGCGGCTGTTGTGATAGGTGAAGACGATCGGCCCGGAAAAGCCGCTGAAGGCCAGCATGGTCACCGCGCGCACGGTATGGGCATGGACGACGTCGGGCCGGGCCTCGGCCAGATGGCGGCGCAGGGCCAGCACGCCCGGCACCAGACGGCGGCGGCGCCCGAGGCGCATCGATTCGAAACGGCAGCCGCTCTGGGCGATCTGGTCGATCAGCTCGGCTTCCATCTCCGGCGAATTGCCCAGCGTCGGCGCATCGCAGAGAGCGAGGATGGTTCCGCGCGCACCCTTGGCGGCAAAGGCAGTGTTGAGGTTGGTGACGAGGACTTCCGCGCCGCCGGAAGTCAGGCTGGTGATGATCGAACTGACCTTGAGCGACTGGAGTTGGGATTGGGGCGACTCGGCATCGCGGGGAAAGGCGCCGATCGGGGCGTGGACCGTCATGACTCGGTCTCCATGGCGTATGCGCCGTTGGCGGGAGCCGGTTCGTGCCCGGCGCGGCGCAAGTTGCGCCAGAACGCCAGGTCGAGCAGGATCACCGTTGCCACCCCGAAAGCGATATGGGCATAGTTGGCCCCGAGCGCGCCGTAACGCGGGATCAGCAGGAAGGCCGCCGTGAAGAAGGCGGCGGTCGCGGTGAAACTGGCGGCCAGCACGTAAGTCGGCCGGTTCATCGCCAGAAGCGCGGCGCGCGCCGGGGTCGCGTGGAGCGTCAGCAGCACCGCGAAGAGCTGGACGAGCAGGAGCTGGTAGCTGTCCGCGAAGCCGGGGCCGAACACCAGTTCGATCGCCGGCCTGCCGATCAGCCAGCAGGCACCCACCGCCGCGAGCGCGATACCGGCGAGCGAGAGTTGCAGGATCGAGACCAGCTGGCCCATCGCACCAGGTCCGACCTTGCTCCAGAGGCGGGCGAGGTCGGGATAGATTACCGTCTGGATCATGTCCCCGGCAGTCTGCGCCACTTTGGCGATGCGACGGGAGAGGTAGTAGAGACCCGCCGCGGTCGCGCCTGCGAACGTGCTGACCAGCAGGGTGTCCATCTCGTGCGTCATCGTGCGCAGGGTGGAGGAGAGGTTGGTCGAGATCGCAAAGCGCATGAAGCCCGGAAACCGGCCCGGCAGATCGCGCCAGTCGGCCTTGAGCGGGCTGGGAATGCCGTTTTCGGCAAGGGCGCGGAAGCCCAGCAGGTTGAACAGGGCGGAATCGAAGATCTGGCTGACGGTCCAGACCAGCACGAACCAGATCAGCCCGCCGCCCAGCGCATAGAGCAGCGCCGAAAGCGCGAAGCGGGCGACGAACGAGGCGAGCTGGACATAGGCGAGAATGCGGAACTTGCCCGCGAGGCGCAGTGCGGCGCTGGCCATGCCGCGCGGGTTGCAGGCGATCGCGCAGGCATAGATGGCGACGAGATGGACATTGCCCCGGCCGATGCCGATCAGGTCTCCGGCCAGCCAGGCCACCAGCACGCTCATCACCGCCGCGACGAGGGCGCTGGCAACATCGAGCAACAGCCCATAGGCATAGAGTGAGGACATCCGGCCGACATCGCCGTTCTCTTCCTCCACGGCGACGAAGCGCACCAGCGGCTGCCACGATTCGAAGCGGATCAGCCGCTCGCAGACGCGCCCGATCGCCAGCACCACGGCAAGGATGCCGAACTGTTCCTGTCCGAGCGCGCGGGTGGCGATGGCGAGGCTCGCCATCATGATCATCACGCCGCCGAAATTGCCCGAGAGCAGGTGGCCGATGCTGACGAGATGCGGCCGCAGCATCTCGCTGCCGCGCCAGCGGGCGAACTGCCGGGACAGGAAGGAAGCCTCGCGGTGCACGGCGACCTCGCTTGCGCTTTCGATGGGGGTCATCCTGCTTCCGAAGTCCGTTCTGGTTCCGAGGGCTGCGCATGGCTGCGCCAGGCCGGGCGCCGCGTCATGGAAAGGGTGGCGGCACCGGCCCCGGCGCTGGCCAGCGCGAACATCAGCATCGCCGGGCCGTTCCACATCCGCGCGAACATGTGCGGCAGCGACATCGCGTAAAGGAAGAACACGCCCAGCAGCGCCAGCGCGCAGACCCCGTCGGTGCGACTTCGCCCGGCGATGGAGATGCCGTGCACGAACATCGCCGCGAACATCAGGCAGAGGCCAAGGAAGGAGACCACGCCGCCTTCGTTGAGCACCAGCAGGTAGAGCTGGTGGACCGGCATGCCGTAGACGCTGGCCTTGCGGTAACCGTCGCTGCCGAGGCCGATCAGCAGGTTGTCGCCCGACATCTGCCAAGCCTCCTCGATCAGCACCGAGCGGCCGACGAATGTGCCGGCCTTGGTCGGATCGCCGGAGACCACGGCGTCGCCCACCCGCTGCTCGAACACCGCCGGGACCGGGCCGCCAAGGCCGACATAGGCGCCGACCACCAGCAGCACCGGCAGGGCGATGGTGATCACCGTGCGGATGCGCGAGAGGGCGAGGACGAAGCCGATCGACAGGATCGTGGTAGCAAAGGCGGTGAAGCTGGCGGAATAGACCAGCCCGGCGACGATCACCAGCGCCAGCGGTACGGCGATCACCGGACGCAGGCGCTTCTCGATCACGGCGTGGAGCAGGAAGATCAGCGCGAAGACGCAGACCGCGCCGTTCGAATTGGGCTCTCCGGTAAAGGCGCCGAGGCGGCCATTTCCGGTGACCACGTACTTGTTGACGTACTGGTTGATCATGTCGCGGCTGAACAGGTTGACCAGCGCGATGCCCACCGCCTGCGACACCGCGACTCCCCAGACATAGGCAAGCGCGGCCTTGCGCAGCGCTGGTAGCGAGCAGTTGGCGAGGACCATCGGGATAAGCAGCAGCGCGAAGGCATATTGCCCTGCGACCACCGGCCAGCGGGTGAAATCGCCATGCATCGTGGAGCCGACCAGCATGCCGCCCAGCAGCATGACGATGCCGCCTACCCAGAGCACCGACATCCGCCCCATCATCCGCGCATTCAGCCCGCGCGAGACGAGCATGAGCAGGGTGCAGACGATCAGGATCATGTCCGACATCGTCAGGTTGGCATTGGGAAGTCGCCCCACCTGCCACCAGCTGAGGAAAAAGGCCGCGGCGGGCAGCAGGACGGCGATCGCGCGGTCGTAGGGCGAGGCCGACTCGCGAGCCAATGGGGGGACAAGCCGCCAGGATGCGGACTGCTGCGTCCCGTCGTCGGGTAGCTGGGTCAGGATAGCGGCCATGCCCGCGATCATGGGCCAGTGAATTGCCCCAAGGCAAAGGCCAGTCCGGACAATAAGGGGGCGCATAGTTGTTAGCGCAAAAGAGGGAGGCGGCCTGCCGGGTTAAGTCCAAATGGTAACTTGTGCGCGCCGGGTCCGAGGCTCACGCTGCCGTCCTTGCATGGCTCTGCGCGGGGGCAGGCCCGAGATCGTCGTTTCCGCACGGTCTTCAGGGTTTTCGAGAACCGCGCCGGACGGTTTCGTCCCCTAGGGGCAGGAGAAACGGCATGACGGCGGTGAGACTCAAGAAAAAGCCTCCTTTGCTCACGATCCTGTTCCTTGCGGCTGCGGGGGTGGCCATCGCGGCCATTGCGCTCGGCATTGCGGGCACGACAAGCGAGGAAGTCATGGCGGCGGCGCCGGTGGTGAAAGTCCCGAGCGGCAAGAAGTCCTTCCCCGCTGCCGTCGGCTACGGCGCGACGAGCGTGGGCGGGCGCGGCGGACGGATCATCTACGTCACCACCCTGGCCGACTCCGGCGCCGGTTCCTACCGTGCCTGCGTCACCGCGACCGGCCCGCGCGTCTGCGTGTTCCGGGTCAGCGGGGTGATCCGCTTCACCCAGCGCCCGCCGTGGATCATGTCACCCTACCTGACGATCGCCGGGCAGACCGCGCCGGGCAGCGGCATCACGCTCGCCCATGGCGGCGGCAGGAACGGCCTGACCCCGCTGGTCATCAAGGATACCCACGATGTCGTCGTGCGCGGCATCCGCGTGCGCAACGACCGCGTCGGCGGCAACCGCGAGGCGGAGGACAGCATCACCATCGAAAAGAGCAGCCGGGTGGTGATCGATCACGTGAGCGCCTCCTGGGCGCGTGACGAGCTGATCAACGGCTACGACGACAACGACGAGATCACCATCAGCAACTCGATCTTCGCCTGGGGCATTCCCAAGCACGACAAGTGCGCGCTGCTGGCCAGCGATCCGGTGGACAAGCAGAAGCTGAGCTTCATCGGCAATCTCTGCGCTCATAACGGCGATCGCAACCCGGACATCAACTTCCCCAAGGGTTCCTGCGTGGAAGTGATCAACAACGTGCTCTACAATGCCGCCTCGGAATTCGCCGAGGTCTGGGAGAGCTATGGCGGCAGCCCGGTCTCGATCGTCGGTAACAGCTTCATCGCCGGGACCAACACGACCGCGATGAGCCGGGGCGTTGCGCGCGAAACGCAAGGCTCCACCGGAACCGCCTCGATCTACCTCTGGGACAACGATTTCGACGGCAATTTCAAGCATGTCAGCCCCGAAGTGGTGCCTGCCCAGATCCAGCAGGCACCATGCCCGCTGACGGTCCAGCCGATGAGCGCCTCGGCGGCCTACACTTCGGTGCTCGCCCGTGCCGGGGCCTTCCCGCGCGATGCCATCGACAAGGCGGCAGTGGCGGACGTCAAGGCCCGCACCGGCCGCATCGGCTCGCCCGCCCCGGCGATCCCGACGCCGACTTCCGGCACGCCCTACGTCGATAACGACAAGGACGGCATGGACGATGCCTGGGAACGCGCCAACGGTCTCGATCCCACCCGCAACGATGCCTGGGGCGATGCCAACGGCAACGGCATCGAGAACTTCGAGGAATTCCTCAGCTATCGCGAGAAAGGGTTCGGCCTTTGAGCAGCCTTGCAGCCCCGCTTGAGCGGGAGGTTACGGCACCGGCCGCAAGGGTGGACGCACGAAGCCGCCCCTTGCGCATTTGCTTTCCTTTCGCGGGGGACGAACTGGGCGGCAGCCACGTTTCCGCGCGGGGGCTGATGGAAGGCCTCGATCCGGGGCGTTACCAGTTGCTGGTCGTGCCCGAAGTGCCGGAAGGTACGATCGCCGGGTTCTTCTCGGAATTCGCGCAAGTGCCCGACCCGGCACCGCCCGCACGGTCCTTCGTACCGGGCGCGCGGTTCGGCCTCGGCAAGGCGCTGCGCGCGCTGGCAGGCGTGCCGCGCCGCGTGCGCTTCCTGCGCGAGAACGCGATCGACGTGGTGCACAGCAACGACGGGCGCAGCCATGCGGGCTGGGCGCTGGCAGCGCGGCTGGCGGGGGCTAGACTGGTCTGGCACCATCGCGGCGATCCCGATGCGCGGGGCCTGCGTTACGCGGCGCCGCTGCTGGCGAGCCGGATATTCACCGTCTCGCGCTTCTCCCTGCCCCAGGGCGGCAGCAGTGCGGCGAGAGCGGCGCAAGTGGTCTACAGCCCCTTCGACACCAGTGTCACCGCCGACTGGGCGACGATGCGCCGCACATTGATCGAAGAACTCGGCTGCGCGCCCGATGCGGTGATCTGCGGCTGGTTCGGCAATTTCGTGCAACGCAAGCGCCCGCTCGAATTCGTCGAGGCGGTCGAGCGGCTGGGCGCCTTGCTGGACAGACCGGTAGTCGGCCTGATGTTCGGCGATCCGCGCAATACCGAAGTGGGCGGCGCCCTGCCGGAGCGAATTGCACGGGTCTCGGGCAACGCGCGTGTCGTCATGATGGGCTACCGTGCGCCGGGGCACGAATGGCTCGCGGGCTGCGACCTGCTGCTCGTCCCCGCCGCGCGCGAGCCGCTGGGGCGGACGCTGGTGGAGGCGATGCTGGTCGGCACCCCGGTTGTCGCTACCGATTCCGGCGGCAATCCCGAAGCGCTGGAGGGCGGCTGCGGCGTGCTCTGCCCGCTCGACGATCCCGCCGCCATGGCCCGTGCCGCCGCCGACCTGCTTGCCGATCCCGAACGGCTCGATGCCATCCGCACCCGCGCGCGCAGCGAGGCCCGTCGCCGCTTCTCGCGCGAGAACCACATCCGCCAGGTCACTGCCGTCTACGAGGAGCTGGCAGGGAAGTCGCCCGTCCTGGCATAAGGAAAAAGCCCTCCCGCGTGTGGCGTGAGGGCTTTTCACAGGGGACTGTAAAGCGCGGTCAGAAGCGCATGCGGAACGAGGCACCGACTTTGGCCCGATCGAATTCGAGCGTCGGATCGTCGCTGGTGCGCTTGCCATAGTTGGCATAAGCGGCGACCGACATTCTGCGCGAGAAGATATATTCGATCTCGCCCGAGACTGTCGGCGTCTGTTCCTTGACGCCGGAGCCGTTGTAGCGGCTGCGGCGATAGCCGCCGCCTACGGTGGCGTAGAGATTGTGGCGGATCTCCTGCTGGACCGAGAGCTTGACGGTGGTGTCGGTACGCGACTGGGCGCCGCTGCGGAAGGTCGCGACATCGCCGTTGAAGGCGTCCAGCATGAAGGCCGTGCGCTGGCGCGGGCGATAGGTCACGCTGCCCGAGACCGACAGGCCGGTGCGGCTTTTCGCGAGGCTGTCCTCCGGCACGAAGCGGAACATACCGGCGGAAAGATTGCCTTCCAGCACGCCGCCCGGTTCGAACTCCACGCCGATGCGCCCGCCCCAGGTCGTGGTGTTGCGCTTGCTGCCGCCCGGTGTGCGTTCGAGACGGAAGTCGCGCTTGGCCACGAAGGCGCTGGCGGTCACGAACGTGATCCCGGTGACGCGCCAGCCGACCGTGGCCACGCCGTTCAGGCCGGTAAAGTCGCGGTTGGCGTCGGCGGCCGAGAGGGCATTGTACTTGGTGGCATTGCCCTGGAGGTCGAACAGCAGGCGCCGGGTCATGTGGCGGAACCGCAAGTCCACGCCCAGACTGTCGATCTCGCGCGGGCCGGCGTTCGGGTCCTGCCGCGATTCCGGGCTGCCGCGTTCCTCGACCGCGCGCTGGTAGAAGGCACGGCCGGTCACCGAAGTCGTCGTTTGCGGGGCCCAGCGCAGCGAGCCGTCCAGCACCCAGGCCTCGGTATTCTCGGTCTTGAGGTCGGCGAAGCGCCGGATCGTCGCCGAACCGTGCGCCGTGGCGCTCAGCGGGCCGGGCGCCGTGGCGATCTGCACTTCCGGCGTCAGTTCAAGGTGCACGTCGTCCCGCGCATTGCTTGGCGTGGCATAGACGTTGGTGTCGTATTCCACCCGCGCCTCGCCCCCCAGACTCACATTCAGCGAGCCGAGATGCATCGGCAGGTCCTTGTACTCCGGATCGTTGGGATAGACCGCCGAGGCGGTCGATCCGATGTCGCGCGCTTGCGCCAGGGCCTGCTGCGGGACCGCGAGCAGGAACGGAACTGGCACGGCCAGTGCGATGGCACCCCGCATGGCCTCAGAACCACCGCTCGTAGACGCGGATCCGGTCGCCCGGCAGGACCGTGGCGAACTCGTCGGCCTTGGCGGTCACGTCCTTGCCGTTCACCACGCGGGTCACGGCGACCTTGCCGGTCTGGGCGCGGTAGGTATAGCCGCCCGCTGCCGAGATCGCCGCCAGCACCGTCATGCCCTGGCGATATTCGAACTGGCCGGGCTTGTTGACTTCGCCGACGACGTAGAAGGGCCGCAGCTCCACCGGGCCGACGTTGACCACCGGATCGCCGGTCATGATCCCCTGTCGCAGGAGCGAGGCGGCGATGCCCTGCTCTATCTCGCGATAGGTCATCCCGGCGACGTCGACCTGCTTGATATAAGGGAGCGAGATCGCCCCGCTGTCCTCGACGATATAGTCGCCGTTGGCGCTTTGCAGATCCTGCACCACGATGTGGAGCTTGTCGCCCGCACCCACCCGGTAGTTGCCTGCCGGAGCGGATGCGAGCGTGGGCATCGATGCGGTGGGCGACGAACATCCGCCAAGCATCGATGTCGAAACCAGTGCCGCTGTCAGCGCAGCCGCAGACAGCCGCGACGTCAATCGCCGCGTAAGACCGTGTGACATTCCGGGTGCCCTCCCTTGTATCGTACCCCTGAACCGGGGCCGCGGGCGCCGCGTCTGTCCTTGCGCGGTGCGACGCCCGTCGAGCCACCGGCAGAAAAGGTGGCCTAAAATACGCCGGAATGCCTTGGTTATTAAGTGTTATTCGCGGGGTTACTCGGGCGAGAACGGCTAATCCTCGTGGGTCGGGGATTAAATTTTTGCAAGCTGGTGCGTACTACTTGGGTGAGGAGCGGCCATCGTCCTCTCAGAACCGCGCGTCCAATCCCACGCGAACAGTGCGCGGGCGCAACGGAGTAACCTGCTCGCGCCCGGTGCTGAACGGGGTGCCGAGCGAAAAGCGGTTGCCCTGCACGTCGGCAAGGTTGGTCACGCTGAGGGTGATGCCGTAGCCGGCGGTGCCGAGGCGCATGTCGAAACCGCTGTCGAAATAGTTGCCCTGCGGCGCCCCCAGTTCCGGCCCGATGCCAAGCCGCGAGCGGCCGATGTAGTTGGCCCAGGCATTGGCATTCAGCGCCCAGTCCGCACTGACTTCATGGGTCCAGGCCAGCGCCGAGTGCCCGGCGAAACGGGCGATGTTCGGCACCTGCATGCCGCGCGTGGCAACATAGCTCAGCACCTCCGCGCGCGAGAGCGTCGCCGCCGTAAGGCCGACTGGCGCCAGCACGTATTGCACCAGCGCGGCGGAGGGTTCGTCCACCTTGCTCCGGTTCCAGGTCGCGCCGAGTTCGATGCGCAGGCCCGGCGCCAGCAGCACGCCGCCGGACAGGCTGGCCGACCAGACGCGGCCGTCGCCGATATTGGCGGTGCTGGGCAGGCCGGAACCGTCGATGAAGTCGGCCTGGATATCCTGCCAGCGGGTGTAGGACAGGCTCAGCGCGAGGTCGAAGGGCGTCGCCCCGGCGCGGCCGTGGCGGGCGCCCATCTCGAACGTGCCGGTGCGGTCGCTCTGGAAGCGGCGCACCACGTTGCTCTCGATCGCGAAGCCGCCGGGGCGGAAGCCCTGCTGGTAGCGCAAGTAGAGCGAATCCTCGGGCGAGAACCGGGCGTTCAGCGCGAAGGAAGGCAGGAACCGGCTCATCGTGCGCCGCGCGGTCACGCCGGAGGTGGAGAGGAAGGCCGCCGTGGCTGCCGCAATATCTTCGCCGTCGCCGCCGAGGCGCGAGCGGGTGAAGCGGCCGCCGCCGGTTGCGGTGAGCGGCCCCATGAGGTGCAGGCTGGCCTCGCCGTAGAGCGTGAACTCGTCGATGGCGTTGCGCACGCCGGTCGCGGCCTTGCGCACATCGAAGGCCGGACTGGAGAAATCGCGATTCAACGTCGTGCGGTTGTGAGTGTAGCTGGCGCCGAGCAGCCACCCGAAACCATGGCGTTCGCTCTGCCAGAGCCGCGTCTCGTGCACGATCATGCGGGTTTCGTTGGTCTGCGTGAACAGGCGCGGCTCGTCGCCCGTCTGGCTGGCGTCGTAGTGCTCGTGGAGGTCCTGTGCGACCACGCCGGTGGTCGAGCGCAGATTCACCGCGCCGATCTTTCCGGACACCACAAACTGGCCGAGCGCATAGTCCGCCTTCGACCCTTCCGGCACCCGCGCCGAGCTTTCCAGCGGCTTGCCGTTGCGGTCCGCGTATTGGCTGTCGTCCGCCTCGGTGCTCTGGGCGAGGGCGGTCACGTCGATCGTCCAGTCCGGCGCGATCCGGGCGCGCAGGGCGAGCTTTCCGCCGAGCATGTTCGAGCGGTTGACGTTGCTGCGGCCGAGCAGGGGCTTGTCGATGTAGCCGCCGAACGTGGCGCTGTCGAACGTGGCGCGCAGGGCCACGCTTTCGTCCGCCACCGGCAGGTTTACGGTGGCGCTGGCATCCGCGCCGGGGGCGCCGTGTTGCGTCAGCGAGCCGCCGAGGATCACCGTGCCGCCGGTCTCGCCCATGACCGGGGCGTTGGGCACGAGGCGGATGATCCCGCCCAGCGATCCGGCGCCGTAGAGCGTGCCTTGCGGGCCTTCCAGCACTTCGACGCGGGCAAGGTCGGACAGCCGCAAGTCCGGGTCCGGCGCATTGTAGGTGAGCCGCATGTCGCCGAGGTACTGGCCCACCGTGGCCTGGGTCGGGCCGGTGAAGCTGGAATCGGCGATGCCGCGAATGAACAGCTTGTTGCGGCCGCTGCCGAGATGGGTGGAGGAAACGGTCGCGAGCTGGCGGGTGATCTTCTCGGTGCCGCCGACGCCGCCCGATTCCAGCGCCTTGCCGTCGAGGATCGCGAGCTGGCCGGGTACGTCCTCCACCCGCAGGTCGCGCTTGGTGGCCTGGACGACGATGGGTTCGCTGTGGGTCTCGATCGGCGGACGCGGCGCGGCGGGCCGGGGGGCTCCGCGCACCGGTCGGGCGAGCGGTGCCGAGGGCCGCGCGGCTTCGATACGCCAGGCCGACCGTCCTACCGGCACCGCACGCGCCCCTGCCGCGCGGGCGAGGCGCCCCAACGCCTCGGCCACGTCCATGCGTCCACGCAGGGCGGGAATCGCGCGGCGGGCGATCGCGGGGTCGGCAATGACGATGCTGGTGCCGGTCTGCCGGGCGAGATCAACGACGGCCTCGCTGGCGGTACCGGCGCGCGTGGCCACTTCCGCCTCGCGGGCGAGGACGGGAAGAGGCATGGCCACGACGGCCGCCAGAAGCCACGCCGCACCTCTCATCGTCAGGGCACGCCGATCACCCAGCGTTTTCCGTCTGCGCGAACCCCGACGCCGAGCAGCGGCCCGAGTGCCGCCGGATCGTCCCGCAACGGCGCCACCAGCAGCGAGCCGGAGACCTTGCGGTCGGCACTGCCCGGCGCGACGACATAGGTCACGCCGGTCGCGCGGGCGAGGTCGGCGGCGACGGAATCCAGCGCGGTGTCCTCGAACGTGACCCGGCCCTCGCGCCATTCGCCTACTTGCGCGGGCGCGATCTTGCCGAGCGTGTAGTCGCCCGATTTGCCATGCCGCTGGAGCATTTCGCCCGGCGAGATCCGCAGGTCCTGCGCCTTGGGATTGAACTGCACCGCGCCTTCCGACACCGCGACGCTGAAGTCCCCGCCGTCGTGGCGCACGTCGAACACGGTGCCGACATCGACCAAAGTGTCCTCGCCCACGGTCACGCGGAAGGGGTGGGCTTCGTCATGGCGGACGGTGAAGAGCGCCTGTCCGCTTTCGAGCCGGGCGAAGCGGGGGTCCTTGCGGTCGAACTCCATGGCGGTGCCGCCCGCGAGATCCACCCGCGTCTGCGCGTCGAGCGCGACGGTGCGGACCTGACCCGGTGCGGTCTCGATTCGGTAGAGATCACGGCTGCCCGTCTGCCAAATCCACAGGCCGCCGACCAGAACCAGCGATGCGGCAATGGCGCTGCCCAGCCATGCGCGGCGCGGGCGGCGGGGTGCGGCAGGCAGGATTGCCGGTTCCACATCGTCGTTGGCGGGCGCTGCCGAGGCGATCAGTTCGGCGCCGTCCATCACGGCGGCGGCTATGGTGTCATAGGCGCGGGCATGGGCGGGATTCGCGTCGAGCCAATGGGTGAAGCCTTCCCAGTCGTCGAAAGCCGGATCGCCGACGCGTAGCGTCCAGTCGAGCGCTTCGGCCCTGATCTTGTCGTCATCACTCATCGCGCGCTCCTTCTGCGGCGAAGACGGAGACGATCGGCCCGGACCTCATCGTTATCAGGCCTCATCGCTGCGTTCCTTCCATTGGGCGAGCGCCCGATAGGCCACGCGCAGATCGCTTTCCACCGTGCTGAGACTGACGCCGAGTTCGGCGGCGACCTGCTTCTGCGCCATGCCGTCGATCCGGTGGCGGCGGAAGATCGCCGAGACGCGAGGACCGAGGCTTTCGAGCAGCGAAAGCACGCGCCCGGCTTCCTGCGCGGCGGAAAGGCGGCGTTCGGCGGAGGGTTCGAGAGAGGCACCGGCTTCGTCCGCATGCGCCTCGGTCCAGTCGCGCTCGCGGGTGCCGGACTGGCGAGTGGAGCGGAAACGGTCGATCATCAGCAGGTCGGCGGTGCGGAACAGGTAGGACAGCGGCGCGGCGACGGGGCCGGGCGCGGCGCGCGAGATCTTCAGCCAGACTTCCTGGACCAGGTCTTCCGCGGCATCCCCGGCGCCGCGGGCGCGCAGGAAGTGCAGCAGCTTGTCCCGATTCTCGAGAAAAGTCGCTTCAAGGCCCGATCGGGAGGGGGAAGGCGGTGCGGAAGGAGGCATGGTGGCGTTTCGCGGGGACAGATAGACTGTCCGCAGCCTCGGGGAAAGTGTTTGCCCTCATGTCCTTCGACGGAAAAGGAAGGCGTGTCAGCGCGCGCTTTGGGCGGCAGCGCGGGACTGCATGGCGCGGTCGGTGAAGAGGGCCAGGGCAGCCATGGCGCCGCCGGTCAGGCCCGCGGTTCCCATGGCGATGATGACCGGCTGGGCGGCGTCGGCAAGGCGGCTGGCACGATCGTGGATGGGGTTGAAGAAGCGGGTCATGGCGGGGGACTTTCGTGCTGGTATGGCTGGCTGTGTCTGGACTGACCTCTTCTTCCTCTTTTCGAGGCTTTCCGGGAATTGGGATAAGTTGATCCGAATTGTTCCAGATTGTTGAAATGTCATGCCGGGGAGCAGTGCTCCCCGGCAGACACGAAGGGACCTGAAACCGCTCAGGCGACGGCGAGCGTCACCGAGATATTGCCGCGCACGGCGTGGCTGTAAGGGCAGATGGTGTCGGCTTCGGCGACCAGCGCTTCGGCGGCTTCACGCTCGACGCCGGGCAGGATGACGCGCAGTTCGACGGTGAGGCCGAAACCCTTGTCGCTGCGCGGACCGATGCCGACGGTGGCATTGACCGTGGTGTCGGCCGGCACGCGGGGCAGGTTCTTGTCCTGGCTGGCGGCAAACTTCATCGCGCCGAGGAAGCAGGCGGCATAGCCCGAGGCGAAGAGCTGTTCCGGATTGTTGCCCTGGTCGTTGCCGCCGAGTTCCTTGGGGGTGCCCAGGGTCACTTCGAAAGCGCCGTCATCGGTGCGGGCCTTGCCGTCGCGGCCGCCGGTTGCCGTGGCGCTGGTCTTGTAGAGGGGATTGATCGACATCGTGGTTCTCCATTTAGATCGTTAGTGATTAAATCGTGTGCGATCTAAATGCGTGAGTCGTGGCTGGATGTCAAGCGTTGCGATTCAATCGCGCGCGATTTATATTGCGGTCATGACCCAGACCCCTCATTCCCAGCCGGAAGCCGATCTCGATCCCTTCGAGGATTTCCTGTGCTTCTCGGTCTATTCCACCGGCCTTGCCTTCAACCGCATCTACAAGCCACTGCTCGACCGGCTCGGCCTGACGTATCTGCAATACCTTGCGATCCTCGGGCTGGCGCAGAAGGACGGCCAGACGGTAAGCGAACTGGGCGAGAAGCTGTTCCTCGAATCGAATACGCTGACGCCGCTTCTCAAGCGGCTGGAAGCGGCCGGGCTGGTCGAGCGGCGCCGTTCGGTTGAGGATGAGCGGGTGGTGCGGATCACCCTGACCGACAAGGGCCGCGAAACCGCCGCCGAAGCGCGCTGCGTGCCGGGGGAACTGGTGGAGGCGACCGGTGTGTCGATCGAGCGTATCGCCGAACTGAACCGGGAACTGAAGGCCCTGCGAAGCCAGCTACGCGGCGACTGAGGGCGCGCTCCCGGCGAAGTGAGATATGCTATTGCGATACGATAGCAATAAAGCTAGTCGCGGGGTGTGACCGCTTTGGCCTCCTTGCCGCCCGTTCGGGGCTTTGCCGTTCCGTCTCGCGGTTTTTCGCCCCCGTGCCGAAGTCTGGCTTTCGGCAGTGAAAATGCAATTGCGTTGCATCCGGGGCGATCGCGGCTATCAGGCAGACCCTTCAAGTTCATGGACCATTCTGGCGCCTCTGGGCACCGGGCGCCAGAGACCGCACTTGCGACCGCTCTTGCGCCTGCGACTGCTTCTGCTATGCGCGCCGCGTGCATCGATCTCGCGCGGACCGTCGCCGGTCTCGCCGAAAATGAAAATATCGACTCACGGGTTTCGAGGCTGTCTGGCCCGATACGTGAGTTTTGCCACTCTACCACCCGAGGAAAGAATTGATGAGCGACGGTCAGGCCGTGATGCCCACTCTTGAACCCACGACGGCCCTTTCGGTCGAGGAAGTTCTCAGCGTCCGCCACTGGAACGAGCACCTGTTCAGCTTCACGATGTCGCGCCCGGCCTCGTTCCGCTTCCGCTCGGGCGAATTCGTCATGCTCGGCCTTCAGGGCGAGAAGCGCCCGCTGCTGCGCGCCTATTCGATCGCCAGCCCTTCCTGGGCCGAGGAAATCGAATTCCTCTCGATCAAGGTGCCGGACGGCCCGCTGACCTCACGCCTCCAGCTCGTGCAGCCGGGCGACCAGATCTATCTCGGCCGCAAGCCCACCGGCACGCTCGTCACCGACGCGCTGCTGCCCGGCAAGCGCCTGTTCATGCTCTCGACCGGCACCGGCCTCGCGCCGTTTATGTCGCTGATCCGCGATCCGGACGTCTATGACCTCTACGACGAGATTATCGTCGTCCACTGCGTCCGCCGCGTCAGCGATCTTGCCTACCGCGAGGAACTGGAAAGCCAGCTGGCCGAAGATCCGCTGGTCGCCGAACAGGCGCTGGTGCAGCTCCACTACGTGCCCACCGTCACCCGCGAGCCGTTCCACACGACCGGCCGCATCGGTGCGCTGGTCGAGAACGGCCGCCTGTTCGAAGGCCTGAAGGGCGATGCGCGCTTCAATCCCGAGACCGACCGCGTGATGCTCTGCGGCTCGATGGACATGATCAAGGACTTCTCGCACGATCTCGAATCCTGGGGCTTCACCGAGGGTTCGAACGCCAAGCCGGGCGATTTCGTGATCGAACGCGCCTTCGTCGGATAACCAGCGCCGCTTCTTCCGTTGCATGTCACGCTCGCCCTGTGAGCGAGCGTGACACTTTACGGACAGGAGTGCGCTACCTATATACCGACCGGTATGAAATGTTCCGCACCCACATCGACTCGGGGTCGCCCGCGCGAGTTCGACCCTGAAGAGGCCCTGACGGCCGCGCTTCGGGTGTTCTGGCAGCGCGGCTACGAAGGCGCTTCGATGGCGGAGCTGACCGAGGCGATGGGGATTACCAAGCCGAGCCTTTACGCCTGCTTCGGTAACAAGGAAGCGCTCTTCAAGAAGGCGCTCGACCTCTACGAGCGCGACAAGCTGGCTTATGTCGGCAAGGCGCTGGAAGCGCCCACCGCCCGCGGCGTGGCCGAGAGGCTGCTGTCCGGCGCGATATCGACCCATTGCGGCGGCAGCGATCCGCACGGTTGCCTCGGCGTGATGTCCACCGTCACCTGCACGATGGAAGACCCCTCGATCCGCGATTTCGTGACCGAGCGCCGGATCGCCACCGAAGATGCTCTCATCGAACGCTTCGAGCGTGGCAAGGACGAGGGCGACTTGCCCGAGAGCGTCGATGCCCGCTGTCTGGCGCAATGCCTGACCACGGTGCTCCAGGGCATGTCGGTCAAGGCCCAGGGCGGCTCCTGCGCGCAGGAGCTGAAGGGTGTCGTTGATACCTACCTGACGATGTGGCCGGGACGCTGAGAGGGCAGGGCTGGGTTTTCCAACCTGCCACTATGTCATCCTGAACTTGTTTCAGGATCCATCCCTCAACCTCAACCATCGGCCTGAATGGCGAAATGGATCCTGAAACAAGTTCAGGATGACGTCGGTGATGGGGTGACCGGGCGCTCTATGAGGCACTCTGTCTCGCAACCTGTTCTTCCGAACTCAAAAAAACCCGTTCAACCCGCGTTAAGGCCTTGAAAAAGGCGCTTCCGAACAAATCTTACCAAGCGGTACAGAAAGTCGCTTGACGAGATACCGCGCTGCAATATATACCAAGTGGTACAGAACGAGGTAGCCCGACTCGCCGCTTGAGGGAGTGACGGGGCCGAGTTCGCAAGGGTCCGGTCAACCGGACCTCCCTTGGTGCCGCCTGTCCCCCGCAGGCGTCTCCTGAGCATACGAACCTGTGCAGTTGGCGTTTCCGGAAGTGCGATTCCGGGGGATGTCCTTCTGTGCCTCAAGACTTTCCGACGCCCCTTGCGCCGGAACACCCCGGCGCGCGCCCTTTCTTCCCCCTCCTGTCCCGAGGGCGTGCGCCGGGCAATTTTCCAGGGAGCACACAACATGGCCTTCATCGATTTCACCGATGCGGCGCTCCAGGCGCTGCCCGCGTTCCGTACCGTAACCGAAACGGCGCCCGCCGCCGCCACCGAGCCGCTTTCGCGCTTCGAGCGCAGGATCGTCGAACTGGCGCGCGACGACGGCCTCGACACGCTGAAGCCGCAGCGCAAGCGCGGCTGGTTCGCCCGCCTGGTCTTCGGCCCGCAGCCGCCGTCGCCGATGCTCGCGAACGAGCAGCTCGAAGCGCTGCGCCGTCTGGCCGTGCAGGCCTGGCACCACGGTTACACGCTGCCCGCTTCCGTCATGAAGGAAGCCCGCGTGGCCGGACACAGCGAGGCCAAGATCGGCGCCGTCATCGACTTTATCGGGCGCTCCCGCGCCCCGTTCCGGAGGCTTGCCGCGTGAATTTCCCCGTATCTCCAGAAACCCTCACCAAAGTCGAGGCGGAGGCTGAACTGCCCCGCACTCGGCCGAAAAGAGGGCGTCAGGCCGCCGTGGCCGCCATCGCGCTGATCGCGGTGGCGGGTATCGGCTGGAAGACCTTCCACCATGCCGAAGCCGACGCGGCGCCGATGGCGCCTGCCGTCGTCCAGGCCGCCAATCCGCTGATCCGCGATGTGACCGAATGGGACGACTATGTCGGCCGCTTCGCACCCAGCAAGTCGGTGGAGGTGCGCCCGCGCGTCTCGGGCGCGATCACCCAGCTGTTCTTCAAGGACGGCGATTTCGTCCGCGAGGGGCAGCCGCTGTTCACCGTCGATCCGCGCCCCTACCGCGCGGCGCTGGCAGAGGCGCAGGCCGAAGTGGCCTCCGCCCAGAGCGCGCTGGTCCTTGCGAAATCGGACTATGCCCGCGTCGCCGGACTCAAGGGTGACGAGGCCATGGCGGCCAGCGAAGTCGACCAGCTTCGCGCCAAGGTCCGCGCCGCCACCGCCGCGCTGGCAGGGGCCGAGGCCCGCGTGCGTCAGCGCGCGCTCGACGTCGAGTTCGCCACCGTGCGCGCGCCGATCTCGGGCCGTATCTCGGATCGCCGGGTGGACGTGGGCAACCTGGTTTCGGGCGAAAACGGCACCGGCGCCACCTTGCTGACGACGATCAACGCGGTCAGCCCGATCTACTTCACCTTCGACGCCTCCGAAGCGCTGTTCCTCAAGACCCAGCGCGAAAAGGCCGAGCACAAGGATGCCGCCAACGTCCAGGTCCGCCTTCAGGACGAGACCCAGTACCGCTGGAACGGCAAGCTGGACTTCACCGACAACGGCCTCGACCCGCGTTCCGGCACGATCCGCGTGCGCGCCGTGCTCGACAATGCCGACGGCTTCCTGACGCCGGGCATGTTCGGCAACATGCGCCTCGCGGAAGGCGGCACGGTCAAGGCCATGCTGGTGCCCGACGATGCGATCCAGTCCGACCAGGCGCGCAAGGTCGTGCTGACGGTTGGGCAGGACGGCGTGGTCGCGGCCAAGCCGGTCGAACTCGGCCCGCTGGTGGACGGTCTTCGCGTCATCCGCTCGGGCCTTGCGCCCACGGACCGCGTCGTGATTTCCAACTACCAGGCCGCGATTGCCGGGGCCAAGGTCAATACCCGTCGCGGCCAGATCGCGGTGGACCCCAAGGCCGCCCATGCGGCCTCCGGCCCCAGCGCGCCCGTTGCCGCGCAGGCCACGCTCGCCAACTGACATTCACCCAACCGGGGGGCGGCGCTCGATCTGAGTGACCGCTCCCCCCAGAGGGGCATATTCCCATGCGATTTTCCCGGTTCTTCATCGACCGGCCGATCTTCGCAGGCGTCATCGCGGTGCTCATCACCGTGGTGGGCGCGCTTGCGTTCTTCGGCCTGCCGGTCAGCCAGTATCCCGACATCGTCCCGCCGACGGTGACGGTGACCGCCCAATATCCCGGCGCTTCCGCCGAAACCGTCGCCGATACCGTGGCTGCTCCGATCGAGCAGGAGATCAACGGCGTCGACGACATGCTCTACATGTCCTCGCAGTCGACCGGCGACGGCAAGGTGACGATCACCGTCACCTTCAAGATCGGCACCGACCTCGATGCCGCGCAGGTTCTCGTGCAGAACCGCGTCGCCATTGCCGAGCCGCGTCTTCCCGAGGCGGTGCGCGCGATGGGCGTGGTGACGCGCAAGACCTCGCCCGAGTTCCTGATGGTGGTGAACCTGCAGTCCCCGGACGGCACGTTCAACCGCGACTACCTGTCGAACTACGCGCTCACACAGGTCAAGGACCGCCTCTCGCGCCTGAACGGCGTGGGCGACGTGCAGCTGTTCGGCTCGCGCGACTACGGCATGCGCATCTGGATCGATCCCACCAAGGCTGCCGCCATGAACCTGACCGCGGGCGAGATCGTCGCCGCGCTGAAGGCCCAGAACGTGCAGGTTTCCTCGGGCGCGATCGGCGCGCCGCCTTATGACCGGGGCAATGCGTACCAGGTCGGCGTCGAGATGCAGGGCCGCCTGACCACGCCCGAGCAGTTCGGCGACATCGTCGTGCGGACCGATGCCGAAGGCCGCCAGGTCCGCGTGCGCGACGTTGCGCGGGTCGAGCTGGGCGCGCAGGACTACACCACCAACACCTACCTCTCGGGCAAGCCCACGGTCGTGATCGCCGTGCTGCAACGTCCCGGTTCGAACGCGCTCGACGCCGCCAAGGCCGTCCGCGCCGAGATGGACGATATCGCCACGCACTTCCCCAAGGGCCTGGAATATTCGGTCATCTACAACCCCACCGAGTTCATCGGCCAGTCGATCGACGCGGTGTACCACACCCTGTTCGAGGCAGTGATCCTCGTCGTCCTCGTCATTCTCGTCTTCCTCCAGAACTGGCGCGCGGCGGTGATTCCGATCATCGCGATCCCCGTGTCGCTGGTCGGCACCGCGATCATGCTCGCGGCGGTCGGCTACTCGCTCAACAACCTCTCGCTGTTCGGGCTGGTGCTCGCCATCGGCATCGTCGTCGACGACGCCATCGTCGTGGTCGAGAACGTGGAACGCTATATCGAGGAGGGCATGTCTCCGCTGGAGGCCGCCCGCCGCTCGATGGACGAAGTGACCGGCGCGCTGATCGCCATCGTCCTCGTGCTCTGCGCGGTCTTCGTGCCGACGCTGTTCATCACCGGCATGTCTGGCCAGTTCTACAAACAGTTCGCGGTGACCATCACCACGGCCACGGCGATCTCGCTGCTGCTCTCGCTCACGCTGTCCCCGGCGCTGGCGGCGATGCTGCTGAAGGAAAAGCACGGCCTTCCCGCCAATGCCCCGCGCTGGAAGCGGGCGCTGCAAGGCGCGGCGGACAAGTTCAACCACGGCTTCGACCGGATGAGCGACGGCTATGCCCGCCTCACGCTCACGCTGGTCAAGCGCCCGGTGAAGATGATGGCAACCTATGCCGGACTCATCGCCGCCACCGTCGGCATGTTCTGGGCGACGCCTGCGGGCTTCATCCCGAACCAGGACCAGGGCTACTTCCTCGCCGCGATCTTCCTGCCGCCGGGTTCCTCGCTGAACCGCACGGACGAAGTGACGCAGGACGTCGCCAGGCGCATCTTGCCGGTCAAGGGCCTGCGCGGTGCGGTGATGTTCGCCGGTTTCCACGGTCCCTCGCAGACCGCCGCGCCGGACGCCGCCGCCATCTATTTCCCCTTCAAGAGCTTCGAGGAGCGCAAGCAACTCGGCGTGACCTATGAAGGGATCATGGCCCAGGCCCAGGCCGCCATGCAGGGCTACGACAAGGCGCAGGTCCTGCTGATCCCGCCGCCGACCATCAACGGCATCGTCCCTCCGGGCGGCTACCGCATGGTCGTGGAGGACAAGGAAGGACGCGGTCTGGCCGAGCTTCAGAAGGCTGCCGGCGCGCTGATCGCCAAGGCCAACCAGGCCCCGGAACTGAGCCAGGTCTATACTCTGTTCACGATGAACACGCCGCGTGTCTATGCCGATGTCGATCGCCGCAAGGCCGACATGCTGGGCGTCTCCCCCGCCAAGGTGTTCGAGGCGATGCAGGTCTATCTCGGATCGTCCTACATCAACGACTTCAACCTGCTGGGACGCACCTACCGCGTCACCGCGCAGGCCGATGCCGAGCATCGCGGATCGACGGCGGATATCGCCAACCTCCAGACCCGCTCGGATTCGGGCGCGATGGTTCCGGTCGGCTCGGTCGCGACTTTCAAGGACGAGACCGGACCCTATCGCGTGGTGCGCTACAACCTGCACCCGGCGGTGGAAATCGACGGCAGCTACGGCAAGGGCTATTCCTCGGGCCAGTCGCTGGCGACGATGGAGAAGCTCGCGGGCGAAACCCTGCCCACCGGCTATGACACCGAGTGGACCGGCATCGCCTACCAGCAGGCCCATGCGGGCAATACCGCCGGAATCGTGTTCGGCATGGCGGTGCTGTTCGTCTTCCTTGTGCTCGCCGCGCAGTACGAGAGCCTGACCCTGCCGCTGTCGATCATCCTGATCGTGCCGATGTGCCTCTTCGCGGCCATGCTCGGCGTGAACCTGAGGGGGATGGACAACAACATCCTCACCCAGATCGGTCTCGTCGTGCTGATCGCGCTGGCCGCCAAGAACGCGATCCTCGTGGTCGAGTTCGCCAAGCAGGCCGAAGAGGAGCGGGGCTACTCGCCGGTGGAAGCAGCCGTCTATGCGGCCCGCACCCGCCTGCGCCCGATCCTGATGACCTCGTTCGCCTTCATCCTCGGCGCCGTGCCGCTGGTGGTGGCGACGGGAGCAGGCGCCGAGCTTCGCCAGGCGCTGGGTACGGCGGTGTTCTTCGGCATGACCGGCGTTACCGGCTTCGGCCTGCTGTTCACGCCCACCTTCTACGTCGTCTGCCGCAAGCTGGCAGCGGCCCTGCGGCGCAAGCCCAAGGACCCGCACCATGCCAGCCACGCGGTCGTCCCGGCGGAATGAAAGGACGGATGATGTCCCTGAATATCAAGAACATGGTCGCGGGACTTCTCACCGCGACCGCCCTCTCGGCCTGCGCCGTCGGACCCGACTATGTCGCGCCGACGCCGCCGGTTGCGGCGGGGGCGCCCTTCGTGGGCGTCCAGAGCGCCGAAGTCACCACCGCCGCGCCCGACGACAGCTGGTGGCGGCTCTATGACGACGCGGTGCTCGACGGCCTCGTCGCCGATGCGCTGGCTGCCAATACCGACGTGCGGGTGGCGGTGGCCCGGATCGAGAAGGCCCGCGCTGGCCTGCGCGGTGCCCGCTCCGACCGTCTGCCGCAGACCGACATCAGCGCCACCGGCACGTATGGCCGGGTTTCCGAGGCGCAGGTTCTTCCCGGTTTCGACCGGGAAGGGCGCCGCACCGACGGGCAGCTTGCGGTGAGCTATGAGCTCGACCTGTTCGGCCGCGTCTCGCGCGGGGTCGAGGCGTCGCGCGGCGATCTCGCCGCCGCGCAGGAGGATGCGGATGCGGTGCGGGTGACGGTCGTGGCCGACACCGTGCGCGCCTATGTCGATGCTACCAGCGCCGCCGACCAGCTCGGCGTCGCCCGGCGCACGGTGGACCTGCTCGACCGTTCGGCGCGGATCACCAATGCCCGCTTCGAACGCGGCCTCAACCAGAAGCTCGACGTGATCCGCGTGACCCAGCTGCGCGAGCAGCAGGCGGCGGCCATCCCGAGCCTTCAGGCCGCCCGCGATGCGGCGCTGTTCCGGCTCGCCACCCTGACCGGGCGTACCCCACAGGACCTGCCCGAGGCGGCGCGGACCCGCACGACGACGCCCGACGTCAGCAAGCCGATCCCGGTCGGCGACGGTGCCACCCTGCTGGCGCGCCGTCCCGACGTGAAGGCGGCCGAGCGCCGTCTCGCCGCCGACACCGCGCGCGTCGGCGTCGCGACGGCGGATCTCTATCCGAAGATCACGCTGGGCGGCTCGATCGGTAGCACGGCGGTCGGCGCCACCGATATCCTCGGCGGCGGACCGCTGCGCTGGGTGCTCGGGCCGCTGATTTCCTGGGCCTTCCCCAACCAGGAAGCGATCCGCGCGCGGATCGGCGGCGCCAAGGCCGATGCCAAGGCCGACCTCGCGACCTTCGACGGCACCGTGCTGCGCGCGCTGGAAGAGACCGAGACCGCGCTCTCGGCCTATCGCAACGCCCTGCTGCGCAAGGAGCGTCTCGCCTCAGCGCGCGATGCGGCGGAGCGGGCGGCCAATGTCAGCCTGGCGCGCGAGAGCAGGGGGCAGATCGATTCACTCGACGTGCTCGACGCCCAGCGCACCCTGGCCCAGTCCGAGGCCGACTATGCGGCGGCGACCCGTGCCGTGGCCTTCGCGCAAGTGGACCTGTTCCGCGCGCTCGGCGGGAGCTGGCAGCAGACCTGACCGGGGGAACCGGCAAACGAAGGGGCGGCAAGGTCATACCTTGCCGCCCCTTTCCTGTGTCCGGCGAATGCGCTCAGCGCGAGCCGAAAGCGTAGCGCACGTTGATGCCGAACTCGCGCGGCGCTGTCGTGGTCACGCCGGTATAAGTGCTCGTCGCGGTGGCGGCGGTCGGTCCGGTGAAGACCGGGCGGCCGGTGCCGGGATCGAACTGTCCGGCGAAACCGAGCTGCTGATAGGCCGTGAACAGCGGAGTGGTGCGGGTGAGGGTCTTGGTGGTCTCGAAGACGTTCTTCGCATAGAGCCCGACTTCCCAGGCGCCGTCGTCGGAACGCAGACCCGCGAAAAGGTTGACCAGCGCATAGCCGCTCACATCGTCCCAGGCATTGCCGGGGTCGCCCTGGGACTTGCCAGTATAGGTCAGCAGGCCGCGCAGATAGGCGTTGGTCTTGTCGAAGACCGGGAACGTGTATTCGCTCTGCACCGTGGCCGAGAAGGGCGCCATGAACGAGGCCCGCTGCGTGACGTCGCAGGCGGCGATGTTGTTCGCGCCGACGACGGCCTGGAGTTCGGCGAGCGACGGGGCCGTCGTCGTCGCATCGGGCACGCCGTCGCCGTTGAGGTCGTTGCAGGGGACGGTGCCGCCCTTGATCTTGCCCAGCGAATAGCTCGCCGAGGCGTTCAGGCTCCAGTTCGGGGTGATGTCGAAGGAGACGTCGCCCTCCACACCGTTGACTTCGACCGGGACGGCACCGGCGAAGTTGAAGTTGCTGACCTGCTGCGCCAGTCCCGTCACCGCGCCGCTGGCGTTGCGCAGGGCGACGGTGTTCACGTAGAACACGCCCGAACCCGGCACGCGATAGGGGTAGTTCTTGAACTTCTGGTGATAGCCGGTGAGATTGAAGCGCATCCGGCCGTCCATCAGCGTGGACTTGAGGCCGATCTCATAGGACTTCGAGGTTTCGGCAGGCAGGTGCAGGAACGCGTTTTCCAGCGCCGAAGGCGTGATGTTGAAGTCGCCCACGACATTGATGCCGGGACGCCAGGAACTGCCGGTGGCGGCATAGATCATTAGGTCCGGCGTGAAATTGTGCTTGATCGATCCGCTGTAGATCCACTTCTTCGCCGTCTGGGCATTGTTCGAGATCGTCGCGCCGTTGACGATGAGCTGGCTCTGGTCCTTGTAGTCGATGTGGCGGGCGCCGCCCGAGATCTCGGTGGCATCGCCGATATGGACGGTGAGGTTGCCGAAGATCGACTGCTCGTGGGTGCGGCCCTGGCTGGTGATTGGCGTCTGCACGATCTGCGCCATGCCGCCGCCGAAGACCGCAGGCAGGGCGACGATGGTCGGATTGGTGAGGTCGGTATGCGGCCGGTTCCGGCTGTCGAAGAAGCCGACGACGTAATCGACCATCCCGAACAGGCGTTCCTCGTTCTGCAAGCGGATTTCATGCGATTTCGAGGTCGAGCGGGTGTCGGTGATCTGGTTGACGTCGCCCGCGAAGGCATTGCCCTTGTCGAAGTTCTCGGTCGAATGGATCTTCTGGGTATAATACTGGCCCTGATAGATCAGGCGCTGGCCCCATCCGCTGGCTTCGGCGCGCCAGTTGTAGACGTCGAAGACCTGGCTCACGAGGCGGGGGCCTTCGGCATCGGAGAGGCGATCTTTCGAGGATATATACACCGGACTCGGCGCGGCGCCGGGATTCACTTCGGAAAACGAGGCGATCTGGTCGTACGTGCGCTGGTTGCGGTCGAGGCGCTGGTACATGCCTTCGAAGCGCAGCCAGTCGGTCGGGGTGACGAGGGCGGAAATACGGCCGCTCCTGGTCCGCGACCACGGATCGCGGTTCCTGTAGATCGAGCGGACGCGATCGACTTCGTTCTCGTCCCAGACTCCCGCCGCACGGATGGCGGCGATGCCCTCGATGACGGGCACGTTGAGCGCGCCCTTGACGTTCTGCGTGCCGATGTCGTTGGCGGTGAGGTCGACCAGGCCGCCCCAGGAATAGAGGTCGGGCTTCTTGGTGGTGACGGTGATCGAGCCGGAAGGGGAAGCACGGCCGCGCAGGGTGCCCTGGGGACCGCGCTGCACTTCGATCTGGCCGATGTCGTACATCTGCTGGAGCACGATGCCCGCGGTGATCGGGGCGTCGTTCATGTAGAATTCGACGGTGGGATTGTTGCCGCTGGCGTTCACGTCGAAGTTGACGCCGCGCATTCGGGCATTGCCGCCGATACCGTTTGCATTGGTGTCGAGCTGGAGGCCCGGTGCGAGCGTCGAGACTTCCTTGAAGTCGCGCAAGTTGAGCTTGCCGATCTCGTCGGCGGTCACGGTGTCGATCACGGCGGGAACGTCCTGCACGTCTTCGTCGCGGCGGCGGGCCTGAACGATGATGACGTTGGCCTCGTTCACCGAAACGGCATCGGGCTGCTCCTGCGCCAGGGCGGCCGATCCCGGACCGCAGATACCCGACAAGCCCGCGGAACACAGCAACAGCTGCTTGAACCCACGCATAGACTCTCCCTCCGATTTTCTTTGCTCTTGTTGGGCAATGGGGTGCTTGGGGAGGGTGTCGGTTGTCAAATGAAATGGCTTCATTTTAATCAAACTACGGCACGGCGTTATTTGAACGATCGCCCAAATTCCGGTCAAGGTTCTGGAAAGGCGCGATTCGCGGAGAATTTCCAGACTGTCGCAGAACAAAAAAAGGGGCGCCGCAGCGCCCCCTTTCTGATTTTCGATCCGGTCCAGCCGTCAATTCCTGCTGGCCAGGCCCTTGTTCAGCCAGAGCGCAGCCAGCGTGGCGATCGCACCGGAGAGCAGATAGCCGCCCGAGGCGATCAGGCCGCCGTTGGTCGCCAGCAGCAGCGCCGCCAGCGGGGCGAAGGCCGCGCCGACCAGCCACGAAAGGTCGCTGGTGAGCGCCGAGCCGGTGTAGCGGTGCTCGGTGGAGAATTCCGAGGCGACGACGCCCGAGGACTGGCCGAAGGCAAGGCCGAGCAGCACGAAACCGATGATCATGAAGGCGATCTCGCCCACCGGACCGGCATCGAGAAGCTGCGGGGCGAAGCCCGAGAACACGGCGATGGCGATGGCGCACGTGCCGAGCAGGTTGCGGCGTCCGAACTTGTCGGCGATGCGGCCCGAGGCGATCACGGCGACGACGCCGAAGGCGGCGGCCAGCGCTTCGATCAGCAGGAAGCCGATCGGCGAGTCGGGGGTGAAGAGGAAGACCCACGAAAGCGGGAACACCGTGACCATGTGGAACAGCGCGAAGCTGGCGAGCGGGGCGAAGGCGCCCAGCACGATGGTCTTCCACTCGGTGCGCAGCGTGGCGCCGACGCTGACGGCCTGAAGGTCGCGGCTGGCGAAGAGATTCTCGAACTCCTCGGTGACGACGATGCGAAGGCGCGCGAAGAGCGCGACGACGTTGATCGCGAAAGCCACGAAGAACGGATAGCGCCAGCCCCAGTCGAGGAAGTCCTGGGCGGGCAGGGCGGCGATCATGAAGGCGAACAGCGTCGAGGCCACGATCAGGCCGAACGGCGCGCCGAGCTGCGGGATCATCGCGTACCAGCCGCGCTTATGCTCCGGCGCATTGAGTGCGAGCAGCGAGGCGAGGCCGTCCCAGGTGCCGCCGAGGGCGAAGCCCTGGCCGAGGCGGAACAGGCAGAGCAGGGTGATCGCGGTGCTGCCTGCGGTCGCGTAGGAGGGTAGGAAGGCGATCGCCGCGGTCGAACCGCCGAGCATGAACAGCGCGATCGTCAGCTTGGTGCCGCGGCCATAGGCGCGGTCGAGCGCCATGAACACGAGGCTGCCGATCGGGCGGGCCACGAAGGCCAGCGCGAAGACCGCGAAGGAATAGATCGTGCCGGTCAGAGCGTCCACGAAGGGGAAGAACAGCTTCGGGAACACCAGCACCGAGGCGATGGCGTAGACGAAGAAGTCGAAGAACTCCGAGGTTCGCCCGATGATGACACCGATCGCGATCTCGCCGGGCGAGGGCTGATGGTGCTCCTTGAACGTCGGCAGTCCCAGGGCTTCGCGGGACTGGCCCCTGGCTTCGCCGGATTGGGGAGTGCTGGTCATTTCGATTCTGCGGCCTTCGTTTCGGGTCCGCGTGCGGACGGCTCAATAACGGCCTGCCGTGCGCGGACGAATCAAGGCGGGCGCGCGAAACGCCCGGCTACATACTGGGGGGCGTATCGTCATTGTCCGGCTTCAAGGGGATTGGACAAAATGTCCTATGTTCGCACTCGCGGCATGGGCTTAGGCGCTCCACCCATGCGCCCACCCGAGTCCAGACCGAAGCCGCGGCAGTTGACCGCGCTCGCCAAAGTCCTTGCCGCCTTGTCCCTGACTGGCGCGCTTTCCGCTTGCAACACCGTCGTGCTCAACCCCGCCGGGGATGTCGCGCGTCAGCAGGGTGACCTCGTCGTCATCTCCACGCTGCTGATGCTCCTCATCATCGTGCCGGTCATGGCCGCCACGGTTCTTTTCGCGTGGCGTTACCGCGCGTCGAACAAGGAGGCCAACTATCAGCCGGACTGGGATCACTCGACCCAGCTCGAACTGCTGATCTGGACCGCGCCGCTGCTGATCATCATCTGCCTCGGCGCGCTGACCTGGGTCACCACCCACCTGCTCGATCCCTACCGCACGATCGGCCGTATCGATCACGAGACGCCGGTGGCCGCCAACGTCAAGCCGCTGGAAGTCGAAGTCGTCGCGCTCGACTGGAAGTGGCTCTTCATCTATCCCGAACAGGGTGTGGCCACGGTCAACGAGCTGGTCGTGCCGACCGGCCGTCCGCTCTCGTTCAAGATCACCTCGTCGAGCGTGATGAACTCCTTCTACGTGCCTGCCATGGCCGGCCAGATCTACGCGATGCCGGGCATGGAAACGCGCCTGCATGCCGTGTTCAACAAGCCGATCGACACCATCGGCTTCTCGGCCAACTACTCGGGCGCGGGCTTCTCCAACATGCGCTTCGCCACGCGCGCGGTTTCCGATGCGGACTTCGCCAAGTGGACTGCCGACGTGAAGGCCGACAAGGCCGGCGGCACGCTTGACCGCACCGCCTACCTCCAGCTCGAAAAGCCGAGCGAGAAGGTTCCGGTCATCCGCTACGCCACTGTTTCGCCCGACCTTTACGGCGCCATCGTCGACATGTGCGTCGAGCCCGGCAAGATGTGCATGAGCGAAATGATGGCGGTCGACGCGCGCGGCGGTCTCGGCAAGGCGGGTATCCGCAATGTCGAGATGCTGACCTACGACAAGCGTGGCCGCGAAGCCGCCGCTTCCGCCAACGTCAACCCGAACGCCGCCGTCCAGCGCGAGCTGGCCTGGGTTCGTGCCCTCTGCCGCCAGATGCCCGGTGCCGCTCCCGACCACACGGTCAAGGCGCCCGAGAACCTGCGCGTCCTGACCGGCGCCGGCATGAAGGCCCCGCAGTCCCTGCCGCTGTTCGGCAAGGACGAGCAGGCGCTGGCTCCCGCCGCCAAGGCAGAGCCGGTAGCCGCCAACGACGCCGCGCACTCCTCCCAGATTTCCCGGAACTGACAGAACAATGGAAGCTGTAGACCATTCTCACTGGAGCCCGTTACTGGGCCGCCTGTGGTGGGACGCCATGCCACAGGAACCGATCGTGCTTGCCACGTTCGTCGTCGTCGCCCTCGGCGGCGCGGCGGTCGTGGCCGGGCTGACCTATTTCAAGCTCTGGGGCTATCTCTGGAAGGAGTGGTTCACCAGCGTGGACCACAAGAAGATCGGGATCATGTACATGATCCTGGGCCTGATCATGTTCCTGCGCGGCTTTGCCGACGCGGTCATGATGCGTATCCAGCAGTCGATCGCCTTCAACGGCAACGAGGGCTACCTCAACGCCCACCACTACGACCAGATCTTCACCGCCCACGGCGTGATCATGATCTTCTTCGTGGCGATGCCTTTCGTCACCGGCCTGATGAACTACATCGTGCCGCTGCAGATCGGCGCGCGCGACGTCTCCTTCCCGTTCCTGAACAACTTCAGCTTCTGGATGACGACGGCGGGCGCGGTGCTGGTCATGGCCTCGCTGTTCGTCGGTGAGTTCGCGCAGACCGGCTGGCTGGCCTATCCGCCGCTGTCCAACATCGCGTACAGCCCGTGGGTCGGCGTCGACTACTATATCTGGGCCTTGCAGATCGCCGGTGTCGGTACATTGCTATCGGGCGTCAACCTGATCGCGACCATCGTCAAGATGCGCGCGCCGGGCATGACCATGATGCGCATGCCGATCTTCACCTGGACCTCGCTCTGCACCAACATCCTGATCGTCGCCGCCTTCCCGGTGCTGACCGCCGTGATGACGATGCTGACGATGGACCGCTATCTCGGCTTCAACTTCTTCACCAACGACTTCGGCGGCTCGCCGATGATGTACGTGAACCTGATCTGGATCTGGGGTCACCCCGAGGTCTACATCCTCATCCTGCCGCTGTTCGGCGTCTTCTCGGAAGTCACCTCGACCTTCAGCGGCAAGCGCCTGTTCGGCTACTCGTCGATGGTCTACGCGACGCTGGTCATCACCATCCTCTCGTACCTCGTCTGGCTGCACCACTTCTTCACCATGGGTTCGGGCGCGAGCGTCAACTCGTTCTTCGGCATCACCACGATGGTGATCTCGATCCCGACCGGCGCGAAGCTCTTCAACTGGCTGTTCACGATGTATCGTGGCCGCATCCGGTTCGAACTGCCGATGATGTGGACGGTCGCCTTCATGCTGACCTTCACCATCGGCGGCATGACCGGCGTTCTGCTCGCGGTGCCGCCTGCCGACTTCGTGCTGCATAACTCGCTGTTCCTGATCGCCCACTTCCACAACGTCATCATCGGCGGCGTGCTGTTCGGCATCTTCGCGGCGATCAACTTCTGGTGGCCCAAGGCCTTCGGCTTCAAGCTCAACGAATTCTGGGGCAAGGTCAGCTTCTGGCTCTGGGTTCCGGGCTTCTGGTTCGCCTTCATGCCGCTCTACATCCTCGGCCTGATGGGCGTGACCCGCCGCATGCGCGTGTTCGACGATCCGTCGCTCCAGCCCTTCTTCATCGTCGCCGCCTTCGGCGCGCTGATGATCGCGGGCGGTATCGGTGCCATGCTCGTCCAGTTCGCCGTGTCGATCTGGAAGCGCGAAGAACTGAAGGACGAGACCGGCGATCCGTGGAACGGCCGTACCCTGGAATGGTCGACCTCGTCGCCGCCGCCGGAGTACAACTTCGCCTTCACCCCGATCGTCCACGACATCGACGCCTGGGACGACATGAAGCGCTGCGGCGTGGAACGTCCGACCGAAGGGTTCCGTCCGATCCACATGCCCAAGGGCACCGGAACGGGCATCATCCTGGCCGGTCTGTCGGTGGCCCTCGGCTTCGCGATGATCTGGTATATCTGGTGGCTGGCAGCCGTCTCGTTCGCGGGAATCCTCGGCTATGCCATCTTCCACACCTTCAACTACAAGCGCGACTACCACATCCCGGTCGAGACGGTCGAAGCGACCGAGGCCGAGCGTACGCGCCAGCTTGCAGCGGCAGGAGCCTGATCGATGACTGCCACTGCCGAAATGTCCAAGAACCTGAGCCAGCCTGAACTTCAGGCTGCGTTCTACGACCTCAACGAGCACGACCATCCCGAAGGCGGCAGCACCATGCTGGGCTTCTGGATGTACCTGATGAGCGACTGCCTCATCTTCGCGATGCTGTTCGCCGCCTACGGGGTGCTCGGCGGCAGCTTCGCGGCAGGGCCGGGGCCGAAGGATCTCTTCGACCTCAAGCTGATCGCACTGAACACGGCGATGCTGCTGTTCTCGTCGATCACCTACGGCTTCGCGATGCTGGCCATGGAGAAGAACAGCAAGGGCGCCACGCAGCTCTGGCTGCTGGTCACCGCCGTGTTCGGCGGCGCCTTCCTCTTCATCGAACTCTACGAGTTCAGCCACCTGATCCACGAAGGCGCGACGCCGATGCGCTCGGGCTTCCTCACCGCGTTCTTCTCGCTGGTGGGCACCCACGGTCTGCACGTCACGTTCGGCCTGATCTGGCTGTTCACGCTGGTCGTCCAGATCGGCAAGAAGGGTCTGATCCCGGCGAACAAGCGTCGCCTGATGTGCCTGTCGCTGTTCTGGCACTTCCTCGACGTCATCTGGATCGGCGTCTTCACCTTCGTCTATCTCATGGGAATGCTGTGATGAGCGAGCACGTTCACCCGAACCACCATCACGACGACGATCACGGCAGCCACGGCTCGCTGCGCGACTATGTGATCGGCTTCATCCTCTCGGTCATCCTCACGGCGATTCCGTTCTGGCTGGTGATGACCGGCGCGATCACCGACAAGTCGACGACGGCTCTGGTCATCATGGCCTTCGCGGCGGTGCAGATCGTGGTCCACATGATCTACTTCCTGCACATGAACACGAAGTCGGAGAACGGCTGGACCGTCATGGCGCTGATCTTCACGATCGTCGTGCTCGTCATCACGCTTTCCGGTTCGCTCTGGGTGATGTACCACCTGAACCACAACATGATGCCGATGACGACCCACGACATGGGCCAGCTGCCCTGACCAAGGTCGAGAAAAAGAGACGAAACTGACCGAGCAAATGCGGACAGAAACGGATCGAACGGAAGCGCGGCGGCCCTGGGGGCTCGCCGCGTTTCTGCTGGTGGCGCTCATCGCTTTCGTGGCGCTGGGCGTCTGGCAGGTGCAGCGGATGCACTGGAAACACGCGCTGATCGCCCGCGTCGAGGCGCGTGTCCATGCCGCGCCGGTCGCGGTGCCCGAGGATGCCCGGCTGACCGGCGAAGGCGCGCGCGAACTCGACTACCTGCGGGTCAGGATCGCCGGGACTTACGAGGGCAGGGCGACCGCGCTCGTCCGCGCCGCGACCGAACTCGGCACCGGCTACTGGACGATGACGCCGATCCGGACCGCCGAGGGACGGCAGGTCTGGATCAACCGCGGCTTCGTCCCCGCCGGAACCACGCGCGAGCAAGCCGCGGCCACCACCCCGCCGGGCCGCGTCGAAGTGACCGGCCTGCTCCGCCCGACCGAACCGGGCGGCAGTATTCTCCAGTCGAACCAGCCCGGCATCGACCGCTGGTACTCGCGCGACGTCAGGTCGCTGGCCACGGTGCGCGGCATCGGCGCGGTCGCGCCGGCCTTCGTCGATGTCCAGGTGGAGCAGGCGGCTCCCGTGGAGGGCCTGCGTCCGGTCCCCGGTCTCACCCAGATCCATTTCCCCGACAGCCACCTCAGCTATGCGCTGACCTGGTTCGCGATGGCCGCGATGTCGGGCGCGGCGCTGGTCTTCGTCTGGCGGCGGGGGCGATGGAACGCCTGATCGAGCTGTTCGCGCCGCAAGGCCTGCCGCGCGGCTCGGCGAGCCGCGCCAATGTGATTCTGCTTACCCAGCTGCGCTGGACGGCGGTGTTCGGCCAGCTCGCGACGATCGTCATCGTCTCGCAGGGGCTGGGCGTGAAGCTGGAACTGGCGCCGCTGCTGCTGGCGCCGTTGCTGCTGATCGTCGTCAACCTTGCCTCAGCCAGCGTCGTGCTGCGGCGGCGGGACTTCACGCAGGGCGAGCTGTTCTCGGCGCTGATGGTCGACGTGATCGCGCTGTGCTGGCAGCTCTACCACAGCGGCGGGGCGACCAATCCCTTCACTTTCCTGTTCCTGCTCCAGATCGTGATCGCGGCGGTGATCCTGGATCTGCGCTGGAGTTCGCTGGTCGCGATCAACGCCTGCCTCTGCATGTTGCTGCTGACGTATTTCTACGTGCCGCTGCAACTGCCCGCGCGTTATGCGCAGCATCCTTTCGAACTCTACATCTACGGCAGCCTGTTCTGCTTCGTGCTGGCGGCGGTGCTGCTGATCGTCTTCGTCGCCCGGCTCGACTTTACCCGGCGCGAGAGCGACGCCAAGCTGGCGGCGCTGCGCCAGCAGGCGGTGGAAGAAGACCATATCATCCGCATGGGCCTGCTCGCCTCGGGCGCGGCGCATGAACTGGGCACGCCGCTGTCGTCGATCTCCGTGATCCTCGGCGACTGGGCGCGCCAGCCCGGCATTGCCGACGACCCCGACATGGCAGCCGACCTCGCCGACGTGCGACGCGAACTCGCGCGCTGCAAGAACATCGTCAGCGGCATCCTGATGTCGGCAGGCGAGATGCGCGGCGTCGATCCGGCGGTGACGACCCTGCGCGGCTTCCTCGGCGAGATTCTGGAGGAGTGGCGCGCCCGCATGCCCGGCGAGCTGCGCTTCATCGACCGCATCGCCGAAGACCGCTCGATCGTCTCCGATCCGGGCCTGCGGCAGGTGATCGGCAATGTGATCGACAATGCCGTGGAAGTCTCTCCCGACCTCGTCGTCATCGAGGCGTGGGAAGAGCACGGCCGGCTCGTCCTCACCGTCAGCGATCGCGGCCCCGGCTTCGCGGCGGACATGCTGCCGCGCGTCGGCCAGCCCTATGCCTCGACCAAGGGGCGCGACGGCGGGGGCCTCGGCCTGTTTCTCGTCGTCAACGTGATCCGCAAGCTCGGCGGCAAAGTCGCGGTCGACAACTTGCCCGATGGCGGCGCGAGGGTGCAACTTGCGATTCCCCTTGCTACTCTGGCCTACGAGCCCAGAAAGGGCGACGATACAGTCGGTGGCATAGCAGGCGGAGCCCCATGACAGACGCAGCAGTGATCGACCCGGACGGCGCCAGCCTGCTGATTGTCGAGGACGACCCGACTTTCGCGCGCACATTGCGCCGCTCGTTCGAGCGGCGCGGCTATCGCGTCAGTTCCGCCTCCAGCCCCGATGAGGCCGAAGCGCTCAGCCGGGGCGAAGCCTTCGAATATGCAGTGGTCGATCTCAAGCTCGCCGCGTCATCGGGCCTTGCGGTGGTACAGTCGCTCCACGCCCGCTCGCCGGAGACGCGGATCGTCGTGCTGACCGGCTACGCGTCGATCGCAACGGCGGTGGAGGCGATCAAGCTCGGCGCCTCGCACTACCTCGCCAAGCCCTCGAACACCGACGATATCGAAGCGGCCTTCACCAGCGGCGAGGGCGATGCCAGCGTGCCGGTTGACGGACGCAAGAGTTCGATCAAGACGCTGGAGTGGGAATATATCCACCGCACGCTTGTCGAGTGCGAGTTCAACATTTCCGAGGCCGCCCGCCGTCTCGGCCTTCACCGCCGCACTCTCGCGCGCAAGCTTGAGAAGCGCCAGATCTAGAGAAGTTGATCCGATGCAGTCGGGTCGGAAATTGCTCTGACGGCGCTTGCGGCGATAAGTCCGGACCGCCTCTCAGACGACGACAAGCTTCACCCCGAGATCCCGCAGCCGATCCGCCATGTCCTGTGGAATTCCGGCGTCGGTGACGATGGTGTCCACCTCGTCCAGCCCGCAGACGATCGCGCCCGAGGAGGAGCGGAACTTCGAGCTGTCGACGAGCAGCACGACTTCCTCGGCCCGGTCCATGAAGCGGCGCTCGGCGGCGACGAGGATCACGTCCTGCTGCATCACCCCCTGGGGGCCGACCGCCGCCGCGCCCATGAACAGCTTGGGCGCGTGGAAGCGCGGCATCGAATCCTCGCCCGCGGGCGCTAGGACGATATTCTGTTCGCGAAACACCGTGCCCGAGGGCAGCAGCACCCGCGTTCCCGTCTGCGGAAGCAGGGCGTGGACGATGTGCAGCGAGTTGGTCAGCACCTGCATGTCCAGCCCGTCGAGATAGGGGCACATCTGGAGCGTAGTGGTGCCGCCGTCGATCATGATCCCCTCGCTCGGCCGGCAGAGCTTGGCGGCGGCGCGGCCGATGGCCTGCTTGGCGGGCAGGTTCTGGGTGATCGACTGCTCGAAGGGCGTGCCTGCGAGGCCCTGCGGCCTGTCGGGCTTCTCGTCCTCGGGCAGCTTGGCGCCGCCGTGGACGCGCTGGATGCGGCCGGATTCCTCCAGCCGCGTCAGGTCGCGCCGGATCGTGGCGGGCGAGGCGTCGAGCCGGGCTTCGAGAGCGCGGTAGCTCACGAAGCCCGTATCGGCGACGGCCTCCAGTATCAGGCGTTCGCGTTCCTCGGCGTGCATGCGACTTGTGCTTCCTTCTGAGAGCTATTGCCCGAGCCGGCCTGTTCCGCTTCGAGCTGTTCGAGCGACTTGCCCTCGTTGCGCGGCGCCCAGAGTGCGCCGATGATCCCGCTGATGACAAGGAACCCGGTAAGAATCCAGGCCAGGTTCGTAAAGCCCGTGGCGTTGAGCATGGGCACGAAGAAGCTGAACACGCCGAGCGAGATGCGCACCACGGCAAAGCACACGCCCTGCGCGGTGGAGCGCAGCATCGTCGGGAACATCTCCGAACTCCAGAGCTGGAAGAAGCTCTGCGCGCCGAAGCCGCCGCCGAACTGGAGCAGGAAGACGTAGAGCAGGGCGACCGGAATCGTCAGCGGGAACACCGCCAGCAGCATCATGCCCGCGACCTGGATCACAGCCGAGACGATGAACAGCGTGCGCTGGTTCACCTTGTCCGACAGGCGCATGAAGATGAACGTCACCGAGATCATGGCGACGAAGAACGAGACCGCCTGGATGGCGACGCTCTGCGCCTGTGTCGCCGCGCCCATCGTGCGCAGGATATAGGGGAAGAAGAAGCCGTTGGTGCCCGCCCAGAGGTTCCAGAACCCGTACATGCCCACGAGTCCGAGGATCGAGGCGAGGTACTTGCCCTTGAACAGGCTGGAGACCGGCGGGCGCTTTACCTCGGATTTCTGGGCTTCCACCCAGCGCTCCGATTCCTTCATCTTCGAGCGCAGCAGGGTAAGGCCGAGCGCGATCACCACGAGGTGCGCGAAGACGATCCGCGCGCCGAGCACGCCGAGCGAAGTGAGTGCGAGGCTCATCAGCAGCACCACGACCGGGCCGAGATACCAGAGCGCCTGCGCCACGCCGGAATGCTTGCCGCGTTTATTGTCAGGCGCCTGCTCGGCGATCAGCGACCAGCTTGCGGGAATGTCCGCGCCCACGGCGAGGCCGACGATCAGGAAGCCGACCACGATCATCCACGGCGCCACCGCGAAGACCAGCATCGCCATGCCTGCTGCGTAGATCAGCATGTCCCACTGGTAGATCTTCTTGCGGCCCAGCTTGTCGCAGAGCCAGCCGCCGATCAGTGCGCCCACGCCCGCGCCGATGGCATTGGGGCCGAAGGCGGCGATCAGGCCGACGAAGTCGTTGGAAAGGTGATAGCTCTCCTGCCACAGCGCCAGCGCGGCGGAACCGGCGACGATCGAGCCGGCGTCGATGTAATTGGCGAGGCCGGCCAGAATCGTGTTCCGCCA
This sequence comes from Novosphingobium sp. BF6, assembly GCF_058273105.1. Classification (NCBI taxonomy): domain Bacteria; kingdom Pseudomonadati; phylum Pseudomonadota; class Alphaproteobacteria; order Sphingomonadales; family Sphingomonadaceae; genus Novosphingobium; species Novosphingobium sp. BF6. The sequence continues at coordinate 2,907,924 of NZ_CM177775.1, read as the reverse complement.
GTTGTCCTCCCCTCCTTGAACTTGCGTCATTGTCATGTCCCTCCCGCCAGGATCGTTCTGTCGATCTCTGCGATTTTCGTGGTGCCGGTGAGCGCCATAGCGACGCGCATCTCGGCCTCGATCAATTTGAGCATCTTGGTCACGCCCGCCTCGCCCGCGGCGCCGAGCGCCCAGGCCCAGGCGCGGCCGAACAGCACGCCCTTGGCTCCCAGCGCCAGCATGCGCACCACGTCGAGTCCGGAGCGGATGCCGCCGTCGGCCAGCACGGTCATCCGGTCTCCCACGGCGTCTGCGATGGGCGGCAGGGCACGGGCGCTGGAAAGCACGCCGTCAAGCTGGCGGCCGCCGTGGTTGGAGACGACTAGCCCGTCCGCGCCGAGTTCGGCGGCTTCCCTGGCGTCCTCGGGATCGAGGATACCCTTGATGACCAGCGGCCCCTGCCATTCCGAGCGGATGAAATCGAGATCGCGCCAGTTGATCGAGGGGTCGAAATTATTGCGCATCCAGGCGAAGAAGTCCTCGATGCCGGTGCGGCCCTGAAGCACCGGGGCGACATTGCCGAGTGTGTGGGGCCGTCCGTTGAGGCCCACGTCCCAGGCCCATGCCGGGCGCATCATCGCCTGCGCCGCGCGCCAAGCCGCGCCCTTCAGCCCGCCGGTTCCGGCAAGGCCGGTGTGATAGTCGCGGTAGCGGCTGCCGGGCACCGGCATGTCCACGGTGAAGACGAGGGTGGAACAGCCCGCCTCGACTGCCTTGGCCAAGAGGTCCTTCATGAACGCACGGTCGCGGATCATGTAGAGCTGGAACCAGAACGGCGCGGCTGCCGCCTTGGCCACTTCGCCGATGGTGCAGGCGCCCACGGTGGAGAGCGTGAAGGGAATCCCCGCCTTGTCCGCCGCGCGCACGGCCTGGCACTCGCCGCGCCGGGCATTGAGTCCGGCCAGGCCGATCGGGGCGAGGGCGACGGGCAGGGCGAGTTTCTGGCCGAACAATTCGGTCGAAAGGTCGAGCTGCGAAACGTCGCGCAGCACCCGCTGGCGCAGGGCGAGTTCGGCAAGGTCGGAGACGTTGCGCCGCAGCGTCGCCTCGGCATAGGAGCCACCGTCGATATACTCGAACAGGAAGCGCGGCAGGCGGCGGCGGGCGGCTTCGCGGAAGTCGGGGATCGAGGCGGTTATCATCAGGCAAGCTCCCGCATGTGCGCGCGCCATTTCTCGCGGTAGGCCATGATATCGCCTTCGAGCGGCTCTACCCGGCGCAGACCGCCTTGCGCCTGAAGCAGCGGGTTGATGAGCCGCAGCGCGCCGAACGAGACGTCGTTATGCGCGTTCGCCACGTAGACTTCGGTTTCGGGCCGCAGCGCGGCGAGGGCGCGGACGAAGACTTCGGCGTCGGCGAAGCGGCCCTCGATCAGCAGGCGTTCCTTCGATCCGATCAGATCGAGCGAGGTGTCGGCCACCATCGCCGCATAGAGGCAGATCGCGGCGCGCCGGGCATACCAGGTTCCCGCCCATTCCTCGGGCTTGTCGATCCAGTCCGCCTTGCCCTCGGGGAAAGGGCCGAAGCCCGGCGCCAGAGTGGGCATCATCATCGTGCCGCGCGCGAGCAGGCCGGGCACGGCCTCCATCAGCTTCGGCTGGTCGGGACGGATGTCGACACGGCGGGTATCGATCTGGATGATCGATTCGATCTCGCGACCGCCCATGAAGCGCGCGGAAGGCACCGGCCAACCATAAGCATCGACATTGACCAGCGTGTCGCGGGCCTCGGGCAGGGAGGCGATCGAGAACGTCTCTGCAGCAAGGCGCATGGCGATGAACCAGGTGCCGGTGGAGAGAATCGTTGCCTCCTTGCGGGCGATCTCCGTAAAGCCGCGCGCGGCGAGGAGGGCCGCGTTGGAATCGTGCAGGCCTGCCAGCACGCGCGCCGTCGCGGGAAGGCCGGTCTCGGTGGCGATCTCGGCGCGCAGGGCGCCGACGACATCGCTGGCGCTGACGACGGGAGCGAATCGCTCGGCCCAGCCGAATCGCTCGGCCATCGGCGAGAAGCGGGCGTCGGCGGGGCACCAGAGGTCGGTATGGCAGCCGAGGCTGGTCACTTCGCTGGCGACCTGGCCGGAGAGAAACCAGGCCCAGTACTGCGCCCAGGGCACCAGCGTGGCGCGGGCCATCTTCTCGGGATGAAGGCGGGCCATCCAATAGACCTGCGTGCCGAGATTGAGGCCGTCGGGCAGGGCGGGCGAGCCGGTGAGCAGGAAGGCGTCCCGTTCGCGGCGATAGTCCGCCATGACCTCTTCGGGAACGGCCTGTTCGTAGTCGAGCGGCGGGAACAGCAGGCCCGTTTCGTCCAGCGCGGCAAAGCCCGCGCCGTGGGCCACGGGGATGATCGCTTCCACCGGATGGCCCGACCAGCCGCGCAGGGTGGCGCGCAGCCATTGGCCGATTCCCTCGACATCGAGAACCCGCAGGCCGTCCCGCTCACAGGCAGCGTTAGGCCGCACCTGACGGTCGATCATGCGCCCGCCGCGCGTCCACAGCGTCACCTTGCTGAGGGTCTTGCCGATATCGACGACGATGAAAGTACCCGTTCCCGTCATGCCTCTTCCAATCTGACCGTTCTGACCAATTATGATTGACTTTGATGATCGAACGTGATCGTTTTGTAGCGAAACAGATTGCTCATGCAAGCACGAATTGGTAGAGGATGACTATGGATACCATGACCGCTTCCCGCACGGCTGCGCTGCCTTTTGCCGTTCCCTCCAGTCGCTGGGACGATTCGCTGGCCGCGACGCTCTCCCCGGAACAACTGCTGCTCTACCGTTCGAACCTGCTGGGATCGGACCTGACTGTCACCAACTTCGGCGGCGGCAATACTTCGGCCAAGCTGACGGAAGTGGACCCGCTGACCGGCGGTGAAGTGGAAGTGCTCTGGGTGAAGGGTTCGGGCGGCGACATCGGCTCGATGAAGCTCGACGGTTTCGCCACGCTCTATCAGGAAAAGCTGCTCGGCCTCGAAGCGCACTATGCCGGGCCGGAAGACGACGACAAGATGGTCGGTTACCTGCCGCACTGCACGTTCAACCTGAACGCGCGGGCTGCCTCGATCGATACGCCGCTGCACTCGCTGCTGCCTTTCGCGCATGTCGATCACGTCCATCCGGACGCGATCATCGCGCTCGCGGCCAGTTCGGGCGGCGAAGCGGCGACGCAGGAAATCTGGGGCGGCAAGATCGGCTGGCTCGGCTGGAAGCGTCCCGGCTACACGCTCGGCGTCCAGCTTCGCGATTACGTCGCGGCCAATCCGGGCGTCGAGGGCGTCATGCTCGCAGGGCACGGCATCATCTGCTGGGCCGACAGCGCCAAGTCCTGCTACGAGCACACCGTCGAGCTGATCGCCGATGCCGCGAAGTACCTCAACGCAAAGCTGGGTGAAAAGCCGGCGTTCGGCGGCGCCGCTTACGGCACTTCCGAGGACCGCGCCGCCATCGCCGCCGACCTGATGCCGCGCCTGCGCGGGCTGATGACTGGCGCGCGCCGCAAGGTCGGTCACTTCTCGGACGACGCCGAGGCGCTGGAATTCGTGAACTCGGTGGAGTTCGAACGTCTCGCCGGTCTCGGCACTTCGTGCCCCGATCACTTCCTGCGCACCAAGATCGCTCCCCTGACCCTCGACCCTTCGCGTCTTCAGGACCAGGACTATCTGGCTCAGAAGATTGCCGATTATCGCGACATGTATGCAGCCTATTACGAGCGCTGCAAGCGTCCGAACTCGCCTGCGATGCGCGACGCCAACCCGGTGGTCGTGCTGGTGCCGGGCGTGGGCCGCATGACCTTCGCCACCGACAAGACCACCGCCCGTCTCGCCGGGGAATTCTACGGCAACGCCATCAACGTGATGCGCGGCGCCGAAGCCATCGGCGACTACATCGCGCTCGACGAGCAGGAAGCGTTCGACATCGAATACTGGCTGCTTGAGGAAGCCAAGCTCCAGCGCATGCCCGCACCCAAGCCGCTCGTCGGCCGCGTGGCGCTCGTCACCGGTGGTGCGGGCGGCATCGGTGCCGCCACTGCCGCGCGCCTGATGGCGGACGGCGCCTGCGTGTTGCTCGCGGATCGTGACGCCAATGCCGTGGAAGAAGTGCGCGCCGGGTTCGCCAAGCAGTTCGGCAAGGACGTGGTCCGCGCCGCCGTCTGCGACGTGACCGACGAAGCGCAAGTCTCCGAAGCTTTCGCCGTGGCCGCGCGCGAATTCGGCGGGCTCGATATTCTGGTCGCCAATGCAGGTATCGCCTCCTCGGCACCGATCGAGGAGACCACGATCGAACTGTGGAGCCGCAATTACGACGTGCTGGCGCAGGGCTACTTCCTCACCAGCCGCGCTGCGTGGCCGCTGTTGAAGGGCATGAAGGAGCAGGGCGGCACTTCGGTCGTCTTCATCGGCTCGAAGAACGGCGTGGCCGCAGCCACCAATGCCTCGGCCTATGCTTCGGCCAAGGCAGCGGCGAACCACCTTGCGCGCTGTCTGGCGCTGGAAGGCGCGCCCCACGGTATCCGCGTCAACGTCGTCAACCCCGATGCGGTCATCAAGGGCAGTAAGATCTGGGACGGCGACTGGCGCAAGGAACGCGCGGGCGCCCACGGCATCGACACCGGCAAGGAATTGGAAGAGCACTACCGCCAGCGCTCGATGCTGAAGCGCGACGTGCTACCTTCGGACATTGCCGAGGCGGTCTATTTCCTCGCGGGCGACCAGTCGGCGAAATCCACCGGCAACATGATTAATGTCGATGCGGGCAACGCACAGGCATTCACGCGCTGATAAGGGATGTTATCGGGGAACGCGCGAACCGGCGCGTCCCCCGAACGGGCAAGAGGATAGAAGAATGAGCAGACTGCCGATTTCCGACGAGCTGATCGCCGAAGCCAACGCCCGCGCGGCGGACGCGCTGGAGGACGAATACGCCTCGCTCGGCCGCAAGCTGGAGCGTTCGGGCATCGCCATCGATGCGATCAAGGACAAGGTCGCGGCCTTCTCGGTCGCCGTGCCTTCGTGGGGCGCGGGGCGCGGCGGCACCCGCTTCGCCAAGTTCCCGATCGCGGGCGAGCCGACCAACATCCATGAAAAGCTGGAAGACTGCGCCGTCATCAACCAGCTTTCGCGCCTGACCCCGCGCGTCTCGCCGCATTTCCCGTGGGACAAGGTGAGCGATTACAAGGCGCTGCGCGAGGAAGCGGCCAGCCTTGGCCTCGGCTTCGATGCGGTGAACTCCAACACCTTCCAGGACCAGAAGGATCAGGCCCACTCTTACTCCACTGGTTCGCTCTCTTCGACCATCGAAGCCACGCGCCAGCAGGCGGTGGAGCACAACATCGAATGCATCGAGATTGGCCAGCAGCTCGGCTCCACCGACCTGACCGTCTGGGTGGGGGACGGCACCAACTTCCCCGGCCAGCAGGACCTTGGCCGCAGCCTCGACCGCTATCTGGATGCCGCTGCACAGGTCTATGCCGCGCTGCCCGACGACTGGCGGATGCTGCTGGAACACAAGATGTTCGAACCGGCGTTCTACTCCACCGTGATCAGCGACTGGGGTTCCTCGATCCTCGCCGCGCAGGAACTCGGCCCCAAGGCCAAGTGCCTCGTCGATCTCGGTCATCACGCGCCGAACGTGAACATCGAGCAGATCGTCGCCCGCCTCCACCGCTTCGGCAAGCTGGGCGGCTTCCACTTCAACGACAGCAAGTACGGCGACGACGATCTCGATTCGGGCTCGATCAACCCGCACCAGCTGTTCCTGGTGTTCAACGAACTGGTCGAGGCGGAACTGGCCCCGCGTGACGGGTTCAAGCCCAGCTACATGATCGACCAGTCGCACAACGTGACCGATCCGATCGAATCCATGCTGTCCTCCGCCGAAGCGATCGGTTCGTGCTATGCCAAGGCCCTGTTGGTCGACCGCGAGGCGCTGCATCTTTCGCAGGAAGCCAACGACACGATGATGGCCTTCCAGGCGCTGCGCCGGGCCTACAATGTCGATGTCACGCCGATCCTGGCCAAGGCGCGCGTCGAGGCGGGCGGCGCGGCGGACGTGCTGGGCGTCTATCGCGAAAGCCGCTGGCGCGACCGCAAGGCGCAGGAACGCAAGGCCGTGGGCCTCGGAGCCGGGATCGTCTGAGGCTTCCCAATACCTGAAAATACCGCCGGGAAGGGCAAGTGCCCTCCCGGCACTCGCGCAGAAGCAGGCACGGGCCTCTGCCGCTACAGCCCTCCCCGTGGCGGGAAGGGCGGGTTATCGGAAACTTCTGCCGTGTGCGCATGGGTGGACTTGTCCAGATGCGGCCGATGGCCTGTCATCCGCAGGTAGAACCGCGAGAAGTACGAGGGATCGGAAAACCCGAGTTCGTTCGAGACCTGCACCACGCTGGCATTGGCGAAGCACAGCAGTCGCTGTGCCTCCAGCGCGAGCCGCGCGTGGAGCAGTTCCTGCGGTGAGCAGTCCAGCTTCGCGCGGCACAGGCGGGTCAGCGTGCGCGTTGTCATGCCCAGCCGCTCGGCGTACCAGTTCACCGGCAACTGGTCGCGAAAGTGCAGTTCGACAAGATGGCGGAGGTGCGAGATGCGCTGGTCGCCGCTGCCGTCGTCCGCAGCCTCCTCCTCGGGCAACAGCGAGCGCAGCAGTGCTTCCGCCATGGACAGGAACAGCGCGTTCGGACGCCGCCAGTCCTGCGGAATGGCGAGCATCTCCGCGCAGAGGAATTCGATCCGCTTGAGTATGTCCACCGGCGTCGGCGCGAAGCGGCCATGGGTGGCGGCGTGGAGCAGGGGGTCGCCCAGCCCGCGGCGGCGCTCAGTCAACCTGCTGCGTCGCTCCGCGAAACCGCTGCTGAGCATCAGCACGTAGCCCAGCGTCTCCGGCCGGAAGCGGAAGCCGTGGATGCTGCCCGCCGGAATCACGATGTGGCAGGGCGCCTCCAGTGTCTCGGTCGTATCGTCGATGGTGAGTGTTACCTGTCCCTTCGATACCAGCATGACCTGCACGCCGCGAACATGGCGATGCGGGGCGATTTCCCAGTCATGCAAGGAACTTCGTGCGGCGATTGTCTCTATATGGCCGAATTCCGGAGAGCTGTCCGGAATATCCTCGCCATAGAGGACATAGGAAGGGACGGGCCGGGCAAGTGTCATGCGTGTCTCGAAAGTACCGGAAGAATGGCCGTCCGGTGCATTCCGCCAGACCGCGCGCGGTGTCAATCCCAAGGGCGAAGCGAGGCTCCCCGGCAAGTCGGCCATAAGGTCGAAGAGCGAGCCCGCAGGTTTGGAATTGGGAGAATGCGAAAATGCGCACGCAAGTAGCCATCATCGGTGCCGGTCCGGCCGGTCTTCTTCTCGGGCACATGCTCCGCGCCGAGGGCATCGATTGCGTCGTCGTCGAGCGTCAGACCGGCGAATACGTCCTTTCCCGCATCCGTGCGGGCGTGCTGGAGCAGGGCACCGTCGCCCTGATGGAGCGCCTCGGCCTCGACGCGCGCATGAAGGCAGAGGGCCTGCCACACGACGGCTTTAACCTCGCCGACGGCGAGCGCCTGATCCGTATCGACATCAAGGCGCTGACCGGCAAGCAGGTCATGGTCTACGGCCAGACCGAACTCACCCGCGACCTGATGGAAGCGAGCGCGGAACGCGGCCTCGAAGTGATCTATCAAGCGGCGGATGTCGCCCTCCACGACATCGAAAGCGACGCGCCCTTCGTCACCTATACGAAAGACGGCGCCGAGCACCGCATCGACGCGCGCTTCATCGTCGGCTGCGACGGCTTCCACGGCCCCTCGCGTGCAGCGGTCCCGGCCAGCGTCGGCCAGACCTTCGAGCGCGTCTATCCCTTCGGCTGGCTCGGCATCCTCGCCGACGTGCCCCCCTGCAACCACGAACTGATCTACGCTCACCACGAACGCGGCTTCGCGCTCGCCTCGCAGCGCAGCCACACCCGTAGCCGCTACTACATCGACGTGCCGCTGACCGAAAAGCTGGAAGACTGGAGCGACGAGCGCATCTGGGACGAACTCTCGATCCGCCTCGGCCCCGACGCCGCCGCCCATATCACGCGCGGCCCGTCCATCGAGAAGTCGATTGCCCCGCTGCGCTCCTTCGTGTTCGAACCGATGCGCCACGGCAGCCTGCTGCTCTGCGGCGACGCCGCGCACATCGTTCCGCCGACCGGCGCCAAGGGCCTGAACCTCGCCGCGAGCGACGTCTACTACGCCCATGAAGCGCTGACCGCCTTCTTCAAGAACGCCGACAACGACGCGATTCCGGCCTATTCGACCAAGGCCCTGCGCCGGGTCTGGGCGGCGGAGCGCTTCAGTTGGTCGCTGACCAAGCTGATGCACCGCTTCCCCGAAGACGGCCCGTTCGAGCGCCGGATGCAGCTGGCGGAACTCGATTACATTGCGTCGAGCGAACATGCGCGGCGGGTTATTGCCGAGAATTACGTGGGGTTGCCGGTTTAAGAACAAGAGGAAGTCCTGGGGCCCTTCGACAAGCTCAGGAGATCCCCCAGCCCCTCGGAATGTCAGCGTCGCGCGCGACCTATCCGGTGCGCGCTCCTTGCGGCGCAGCCAACCAATAGGTCTCCCGACGCAGTTATGGGCGCGCAACGGCGTTGGTCCGCGTGACCTAGACAGTATCGGGGGTGCAGGGGGTCTATGATCCCCTGCTTTTTCTTTTTCTTTTCGACACCCTCGGCGCTCCCATGCGTTTCGGCACCGTTCGACCGGAATGCAGCGAGGGGATGACGGAACATGGATCGGGAAGCGGCCGGTGGCCAGCAGGCGGCCGTGGGTACGTTTTTCGTCACCCCGGCAAGAACTTGGGGTCTTCGCATGCGCAGCACGATTGCCTCTGCGCGCTTTGCTGCTATCGCAGCCGATGTGCGAAATCTTGTTGTCATCCGCCGCGCAAGCGGTCCCCTGGCGCTGGCGCTTGCCTGCGCGTTGGCCGGGTGTGCCACGACCAAGGCGCCTGAAACCCATGCCAGCCTGACAATCGCCCCGCCGGTAGCCGCGCCGCAGGACGGCGACTGGTGGAAGGCGGCGGGCGATCCGTTGCTGGCCAATCTCATCGAGCGCGGACTTGCCGCGGACAACGATCTCGCCTGCCGCGCCGCCCGTCTGCACGAGCAGGAGGAGACGGACGCGGCGGCGTCGCGACGTCTGTCGGGCAAAGTCCGCGCGCTGGTCGGCAAGGACGAGGCGCCGGAGCGCGATGCTGCGCGCATGGCCTGGGCCTATGCCTATGCGCAGGCGCGCGCCGACCGGGCGGCCGAAGTGGCGCTGGCCTATGTGCAGGTGCGCCGTCTTCAGCAGATTTTGGGGCTGCGGACCCAGCGGCTCGACCAGTTCCGCGACAATGCGGTGATTGCCGAGTTCCGCCGTCAGGCCGGTCTCGTCACTGCGATCGACGGAGGGCTTGGCAATAGCATGGCGGGCGTGGTCGATGCGGATGTCGCCGCCACCCGCGCGCGTTACGATGCCGCGCGGGCTGCACTTTCGGCGCTGACGGGGATGAGCGACACCGATCTGCTCACTGCGCTGGGCGAGAAGGCGGACATTCCCGTTTTTGCCGTCGATGGGCCTGCGCAATTGCACCGCGCCGATCTTCTGGCGCTGCGTAGCCGTCTCGAATCCAGCCTCGCGCATGATAAAGTGACGCAGGCGCAGCTCGATGCCGCTCTGGCCGCACCCGAAGACCCGACGCCGCCGCAGGCGCTGCGCGATGCCTTGCAGAAGCTGGCGAAGGCGGATGAAGGCGCGCGCGCCGAAGTCGCCTCGACCCGCGAGGCGCTTGCCGCGTTCGACAAGCGCGAGGCCGCGCTGGCGGATACCGCCGCCCAGGCGAAGCGCGCCGTGACCGACGCGCGCGCGGCCTATCGGGCGGGCTTCGGCGATTTCGCGACGCTCTATGTCGCCGAAGCGGCGGCGCTGGCGGCCGAGGAAGCGCGCGTCGGCATGAAGGCCGACCGTGCGGCGATGACCGTTCGCCTGCACAAGCAGGAAGGCGCCGGTTGGTCGGCCGCCGATCTCGATCCGCCGATGGGGGCAGCGACCTGTGACTGACGCCGAATCGGGGGCACTCGATACATTCCTGGGGTTCGGAAAACGACGGGGCCGGGGGCACTTGCTCAGCTGGCTGCTGCTGGCGCTGGCCGCGGTCGCCTCGGTGATGTTGCTGGTGCGGTTCCTGAGCGGGACGGATTCGCCTTACTACACCGCTCTGGTCGAGCGCGGCGATGTGGTGCCGCTGATATCGGAGCAGGGGACGATCCACGGCAGCGGCGAAGTCGGGCTGACGGCGACGCTGGACGGCACCGTCACCGCGGAAGGTGTTCCGGCGGGTGGGCGCGTGGAGGAAGGGCAGATACTCGCCACCATCGATGCCGAGCCGCTGCGCAGCACGCTTTCTGCAGACCGTTCGCTGGTTTCGGCGGCGGAATCGGAGCTTGCCGCGGCGCGGGCGTCGCGGGATGAGGCGGCGGCTAAGCTGGGCCGGTTCGAGGATGTCTGGCGGCGTTCCGGGCACCGAGTCCCGGCGGTCAACGAATTGGAAAGCGCCCGCAGCGCCGTCGATCGGGCGACGCGTGAGGTCGCGGCGGCGCAGGCGCGGCTGGCGGCGGCGCAGAGCGGTCTCAAGGCCGATAGCGAGAAGCTGGCTGCCGCCGTCGTGCGCGCGCCTTTCGCGGGCTTCGTGGTGGATCGCAACATCAGCACCGGACAGCGCGTGCGCGCCGGGATGCGGCTGTTCACGCTGGCCGCCAGCGACGAAACGCTGGAGATCGAGATTCCGCTGGCCAAGGCGGGCGACGCCGAGATCGGCACCGGCACCGTGGCCCGCGTAAGGCTGGATGCCATGCCGGATGCCGTGCAGCAGGCCAAGCTGGCCCGTGTGCTCCTGGACCGCGCCGATGCGCCGGGATCGCGCCGCGCCGCTTTCGCGCTGGAAAATCCGGCGGAAACGGTCCGTCCGGGCATGGCCGCCACGGTCGAGATCGCCTTGCCCGCGCGCAAGGGCGTGATGCTGGTGCCGGATTCCGCGCTCACGTTTGATCCGGAGAACTCGGCCGACCGCAGCCGGGCGCGCATTTATCTCGTTTCGCCGGACGGAGAGCCGCGCCGCGTCTATGTTTCGACGGGCGCAGGCGACGGCAAACGCACGGAAGTCTTCGCCAACGACCTCAAGCCCGGTGACGAAGTGATCATCGGCTGGCGCAATCCGCCTGCCCGGTAACAGGGGCGGTGATCGCGCCCGACAATAGAAGGACCCTTCAGGCGCAACGAAACTTTGGTTTCGTCTATGCGTATTGACCGCATGAACCGAACGAACATGAGGGGCGAGAGCCCGGATACGGCTGTCGAAGCCGATCTTCCCGTCTCGCAGCGAGCGCTCGCCCGGCGCGAATTTTCGGGCCTTCTGGCCCTGATGGCCGGGCTTGCCGCTTTTCCGCGCATGGCCGAGGCCGCCGTGCAGCCGAAATTCTCTGCGCCCACGCCGTTTTCCTGGGATACGCTGGTCCAGCAGGCGCGCGCGCTTGCCGGGCGTCCCTGGGCCGAACCGACAATTTCGCCCCATGCCGCCGCCGATTTCGATGCGGCGGGCAGGCTGACGTACGGGCAGGCGCAGGCGCTCGGCGGCAATGTCCGCCTATTCCCGACGACGCGCGGCACGTCGCCCCATGCCGTGAAGCTCCACCTCGTGGAGAACGGCGCGGCGCGCGAGCTTGTCGATGCGCGGGGTCTCTTCGTGGGCGGCAAGCAGGGCGATCCGGCGGGGTTCCGGGTCATGACCGCCGACCAGCATTCGGACTGGATGGCCTATCTCGGCGCTTCCTATTTCCGCGCTTCCGGCTCACGCGACCAGTACGGCCTTTCTGCGCGCGGCATCGCCGTCGACACCGCGCTGCCCAAGGCGGAGGAGTTCCCCGCTTTCACCGAGTTCTGGATCGAGAACCTCGGCGGCGACCATGTCCGCATCCACGCGCTGCTGGACGGGCCGAGCCTGACCGGCGCCTATGCCTTCGACTGCCGTAAGGGTGCAGCGGGCGTGACGCAGGACGTGCGCGCGGCGCTGTTCTTCCGCCGCGACATCGAGCGCCTCGGCGCCGCGCCGATCACCAGCATGTTCTGGTACGACCAGTCGGATCCCGCCAGGCGCACCGACTGGCGCCCGGAAATCCACGATTCCGACGGTCTCGCCCTGTGGCCGGGCAGCGGCGAGCGCATCTGGATGCCGCTTTCCAACCCGCCCGTGAACCGCACCAATGCCTTGCGCGCGGATCATGTGAAGGCCTTCGGGCTGCTCCAGCGCGACCAGACTTTCGACCACTATCAGGACGACGGCGCCTTCTACGACCGCCGCCCTTCGCTCTGGGTCGAGCCGCAGGGGGACTGGGGCACGGGCACGGTCATGCTCTACCGCATGCCGACCGATGCCGAGACGCAGGACAATATCGCCGCCTTCTGGGTGTCGGACCAGCCCGCCAAGGCCGGGCAGAGCCGCGAGTTTTCCTATCGCCTCACCTGGGCTTCACAGGACCCCAGCGCCGGTACGGCGGCGCGCTGCGTGGACAGCTGGCAGGGCCGGGCCGGGCGACCGGGCGACACGCCGACTTCGCAGGAAGCGCGAAAGTTCGTGTTCGATTTCGAAGGGCCGGCGCTGAAGGGCCTTACACGAGATAGCGGGGTGACTGCGGCGACCAACTTGCCGCCAAACGCGCTGCTCCATTCCGCCGCCTATCCGGTGGCCGGGCAGGAAGGCCGCTGGCGGGTAACGCTGGACGTGTTGCCCTCGGCTGTGCCTTCGCCCGAATTCAGGTTATATATGAAGCGGGCCAGTAAATCGGAGGGCGACCAAGCGCTCAGCGAGACGGTGATCCAGGGAATTCAGCCATGAACCGCGCCCTCAACCCGCTTCCGGCGGAAGCGCCGCTGGCGATGCCGATCCAGGACCTCGACGGTATCGCGCCGGGCACGATCGCCGTCGCCACCAGCCCGCACGGCATGCTGGTGAAGCGCCTGCTGCTGATCGCGCTGACTGCCACGATCGGCCTTGCCGCGTCGAGCGAGGTGCGCTTTGCCCTGTCGCGCGACGGTCTCGGCGTGATCGATGTGATCCTGCTGCTGTTCTTCGTGCCGCTGTTCTGCTGGATTTCGTTCGGCTTCGTCACTTCGACGATCGGCTTCCTCCAGCTCATCAGCGGCAAGCACCCCGGCTTCACCGCGATTCCCAGTCCGGCCTCCTCGCTGCGGCACCGGACCGCAGTGCTCATGCCGGTCTACAACGAGAGCGTCGAGGCGACCTTCGGCCGGGTGCGGGCGATGACCAATTCCATTGCGGCCTCCGGCGCGGCGGAGTGGATCGACTTCTTCGTGCTCAGCGATTCCAACGCCTTCCACGGCAAGCGCGAGGAAGCCGCCTGGCGCGAGATCGCCGCCGAGGCGCCGATCAACGTCTATTACCGCCGCCGCGAGAAGAACATCGCGCGCAAGCCCGGCAATATCGCCGAATGGGTCCAGCGCTTCGGCGGCGCTTACGAGAACATGCTGATCCTCGACGCCGACTCGCTAATGAGTGGCGACGCCATCGTCGGCATGGCGGCGATCATGGAGGAGCGGCCCTCGATCGGCCTGCTCCAGACCGTGCCGATGATCATCAATGCCAAGACGGTGTTCCAGCGCTGGATGCGCTTCGCCAGCGAGGCCTACGGGCCGATCGCCTCGGCGGGGCTGCTCTGGTGGTCGGGCGCGGAATCGAACTTCTGGGGCCATAACGCCATCGTCCGCACCCGCGCCTTCGCCGAGGCCTGCGGTCTGCCGGAACTGCCCGGAAAACCGCCTTTCGGCGGGCATATCCTCAGCCATGACATGCTCGAATCCGCGCTGCTGCGCCGCCGCGGCTGGGCCGTCCACATGGTGATGATCGACGGCAGCTACGAGGAATTCCCGCCCACCATCGTCGATCACGCGATCCGCGACCGGCGCTGGATGCAGGGTAATCTCCAGCATCTGCGCCTGCTCGACGCCTCGGGCCTGCACTGGGCGAGCCGCCTGCACCTGCTGATCGGTGCCTCCGCCTATCTGACCTCGCCGGGCTGGCTCCTGCTGCTCATCACCTCGATCGCGCAGGCCGCCGCCAGCAAGGGCGGGCAGATTCTGGGCGTGGTGACGCCGCCGAGCGTGCTCTGGCTCACCGTGCTGCTGCTGTTCGGGCCGAAAGCGATGGGCACGATCTGGGTCCTCGCCGACAGGACGCGGCGTCGCAGCTTCGGGGGCTTCAGCGGCGTGCTGCGCACGGTCGCGCTGGAAGTACCGCTGGCGATCCTGTTGGCGCCGGTGACGATGGTCATGCAGGTCAAGGCGCTGGTCGGCCTGGCGCTGGGTATTCCTGTGCACTGGAACACCCAGGACCGCGACGCCCGCCGCATTTCGGTGCGCGAGGTGCTGCCCGACCTCAAGGAGCACATCGCGCTCGGCCTGCTCTTCGCGGCGACGGTGTTCATCGATCCGGTGACGGCGCTGTGGCTCTCGCCGCTGACCCTGGGCCTGCTTGCCTCGCCCTGGCTGATCAGCCTGACGTCGAGCCAGCAGATCGGCGAGCGGGCCGAGCGACACGGCTACTTCCGCGTGCCTGCGCCGACGATCGACGACCCGGTCGAGCATGCCAACGACGATGTGGAAGAGGGCGGTACGCCGCCGCTGGTGATCGGTTGATTTAGGCACTCGCCTCCGCCAGCCGCGCGGGCAGGTTGGCGCGCAAATGCGCCACCAGCGCCCCGACTTTGGGCGAGAGATGCCGCCGCTGCGGATAGACTGCCCAGATCGGCTCCTCCTCCGGCGCCAGTTCCGCCAAGACCGGCTCCAGCCGCCCCGCCGCGACGTGATCGCCTAGGTAGAAGGCGGGCAACTGGCATAGCCCCATGCCCGCCAGCGCCGCTTCCAGCAGGGCATTGCCGCTGTTGCAACGCCAGCGGCCTTGCGGACGGAAGGTCTTGCCGCCGGTGAAATGCCACTGCGCCGCCGAACCGACGAGGCATTCGTGATGCCTGAGGTCCCCGAGGTCCTGCGGCCGTCCATGCGCATCGAGGTAGGCGGGCGAGGCCAGCGTCACCAGCGCCCGGCTTGCCACGCGCGTCGCCACCAGTCGGGAATCGTCGAGATGCCCGGTGCGGATGGCCAGATCGTACCCCGCCGCGATGAGGTCCACGAGTGCATTGTCGAGGTCCAGCGTCACCGAGATCGCCGGATAGGCCTGCGACAGTTCGCGCACCAGCGGCGCCACGAACTTCTCGCCCAGCGCATAGGAACAGGTGACGCGCAGATGCCCGCGCGGCTCGCCTTGCGAGGTGATGGCGGCGATCGCCTCGTCCCGCTCCTCGATCAGGCGGCGGCAGGTTTCGAGGAAGATCTGGCCCGTTTCCGTCAGCCGCAGGGTGCGCGTCGTGCGCAGCATCAGCTGGACCTGCAGCCGCGTTTCCAGCCGCGCCAGCGCTCGGCTCATATGCGTGACGCTGGCGCCATAGGCCTCCGCCGCCAAGGTGAAGCTGCCGTGTCGAGCGACCATCACGAATTCCTCGATCCCGTCCCACTGGCCGAGCATGATTTTCCCCATATGGTGATAATACTTTTCAGAAACGTCGCTTTATCACAGAACTCGCCGGTCCTACAAAGCGCGCCAGCAGTTCAAGGAGCATACCCCATGAAGACCCGCGCCGCCGTTGCCTTCGAGGCGAAGAAGCCGCTCGAAATCGTCGAACTCGATCTTGAAGGCCCCAAGGCGGGCGAAGTCCTTGTCGAGATCATGGCCACCGGCATCTGCCACACCGATGCCTACACGCTGGACGGTCTCGACAGCGAAGGCATCTTCCCCTCCGTGCTCGGCCACGAAGGCGCGGGCATCGTGCGCGAAGTGGGCGCGGGCGTCACCTCGGTGGTGCCGGGCGACCACGTGATCCCGCTCTACACCCCGGAATGCCGCCAGTGTAAGTCGTGCCTCTCGGGCAAGACCAACCTCTGCACCGCGATCCGCGCCACGCAAGGGCGGGGCCTGATGCCGGACGGCACCACGCGCTTTTCCTACAAGAGCCAGCCGATCTACCACTACATGGGCTGCTCGACCTTCTCGAACTTCACCGTGCTGCCCGAGATCGCGGTCGCCAAGATCCGTGAAGACGCGCCGTTCCAGTCCTCTTGCTACATCGGTTGCGGTGTCACCACCGGCGTCGGCGCGGTCATCAACACCGCCAAGGTGCAGGTGGGCGACAACGTCGTGGTCTTCGGCCTTGGCGGCATCGGCCTCAACGTGATCCAGGGTGCTCGCCTTGCCGGCGCCAACAAGATCATCGGCGTGGACATCAACCCGGACCGCGAGGAATGGGGCCGCCGCTTCGGCATGACCGACTTCCTCAACACCAAGGGCATGAGCCGCGAGGACGTGGTCGCCAAGATTGTGCTGATGACCGATGGCGGCGCGGACTATACCTTCGACGCAACCGGCAATACCGAAGTGATGCGCACCGCGCTGGAAGCCTGCCATCGCGGCTGGGGCACCTCGATCGTGATCGGCGTGGCCGAAGCGGGCAAGACCATCGAGACGCGCCCGTTCCAGCTCGTCACCGGCCGTAACTGGCGCGGCACCGCGTTCGGCGGCGCCAAGGGCCGTACCGATGTGCCCAAGATCGTCGACATGTACATGACCGGCAAGATCGAGATCGACCCGATGATCACCCACGTCATGGGCCTCGAAGAGATCAACACCGCCTTCGATCTGATGCACGAAGGCAAGTCGATCCGTTCGGTCGTCGTCTACTGATGGAGACGGTCTCTACCAACCGGGCTTTCGGCGGGGTGCAGGGTGTCTACACCCACGCCTCCGCCGAGACCGGCACGCCGATGACCTTTTCGGTCTTCGTGCCGGATCATGCGCCGGGCACGAAGCTGCCGGTGCTGTGGTATCTCTCGGGCCTCACCTGCACCCATGCCAACGTCACCGAAAAGGGTGAGTTCCGCCGCGCCTGCGCAGAGCATGGCGTGATCTTCGTCGCGCCGGATACATCTCCGCGCGGCGACGATGTGTCGGACGACGAAGGCTACGACTTCGGCAAGGGCGCGGGCTTCTACGTCGATGCGACGGAGGCGCCGTGGAGCGCCAACTTCCGCATGCGCTCCTACATCGAGACCGAGCTTCCCGCCGTGATCGGCGAGCACTTCCCCGCCGACATGGCGCGGCAGGGCATCACCGGCCATTCGATGGGCGGCCACGGCGCGCTGACGATCGCGCTGCGCGATCCTAGTCGGTTCCGCTCGGTCAGCGCCTTTGCGCCGATCGTCTCGCCGCTGAACTGCCCCTGGGGCGAGAAGGCACTGACGGGCTATATCGGCGCGGACCGTGCGGCATGGCGCGAATACGACGCCTGCGCGCTGATCGAGGACGGCGCGCGTCTGCCGGACCTGCTGGTCGATCAGGGCACGGCCGACGGCTTCCTCGAAGGGCAGCTCAAGACGCATCTGCTGGAAGAGGCTTGCGCCAAGGCCGGACAGCCTGCGACGATCCGGATGCAGGAGGGGTACGATCACTCGTACTACTTCATCTCGACGTTCATGGCCGAGCATGTCGGCTGGCATGCGGAGCGGTTGAAGTAACAAGAGGAAGACCCGGGGGATGATCCCCCGGACCCTCGGAATGTCTGCGTTGCGCGCGACCTTATCCGTAGTGCGCTCCTTGCGGCGCAGCCAATAAGTCTCCCGGCGCTGCCATGAGCGCGGAACGGTGCTGGTCCGCGTGACCTATACGGTATTGGGGGTGCAGGGGGGCTATGCTCCCCTGCTTTTCCCTTTAACCTTTAAAGCTCTTCCGGCCAGTAAAGCCGCATCGGATTGGTCACCAGCAGCTTCTGCTGAAGCTCCGCCGTGGGCGCGATACGAGGGATCATGTCCACGAGGTGGCCGTCGTCCGGAATGTTGTCCTGCATGTTCGGGTGCGGCCAGTCGGTGCCCCAGATCACGCGGTCCGGGTAGTCCGCCACCAGCGGCGCGACCGCTTCGGCGAACTTGTCCCACGGGTCATTCGTCGGGTCGAGACGGTCGGGGCAGGTGGCCTTGAACCAGATATCCTCGCGCGAATCGAGCAGGGAGCGGAACGCCGTCATGTCCATGCCGTCCGGCCCCTGGGTCACGTCCGGGCGGCCCATGTGGTCGATCACGACCGGCACGGGGATCGCGGCGATGAAGGCACGCATTTCCTCGAGGATGTCGGCCTCAAAGTAGATCACGACGTGCCAGCCTTCGGGCAGGCGGCCGGCGACTTCGAGGAACTTGTCCTTCGGTGCATCGTCGACGAGGCGCTTGAGGAAGTTGAAGCGGATACCGCGAATGCCGCCTTCATGCAGCTTCGCGAGGTGCTCGTCCGAGATTGCCGGATCGACCACGGCCACGCCGCGCGCCTTTCCTTCGGACTTGGCAATGGCGTCGAGCGTCGCGGCGTTGTCGGTGCCGTGGCAGCTTGCCTGCACGATGACGTTGCGGGCGAAGCCGAGGTGATCGCGCAGGGCGAAGAGCTTGTCCGGCCCGGCGTCCTCGGGGAGGTACTTGGCCTTGGCGCTGAACGGGAACTCGGCCATCGGGCCGAAGACGTGGCAATGCGCGTCAACGGCGCCAGCGGGCGGCGTGTAGAGCGGCTTGCTCGGGGCCGCGTGCCACGAGGTGATCCGCTCAGACATACTTGAGGCCTTCCTTTTCAAGGCGCTCGCGCATCTTGTACATGTCGAGGCCGAGCACGCCGGCGGCCAGCTTCTCGCGCTTTTCGCCTTCGTTGGCTTCGCGGGCCTGCGCGGCGGCGAGCACTTCGGCGGCCTTTTCGCGGGGGACCACGACCACGCCGTCATCGTCGGCCACGATCACGTCGCCGGGGGTCACGGCGGCATTGGCGCAGACGACCGGCACGTTGACCGAGCCGAGCGTGTTCTTGACGGTGCCCTGTGCGTAGACCGCCTTGGACCAGACCGGGAATTCCATCTCGGTGAGGTCGCGCACGTCGCGCACACCGGCGTCGATGATCAGGCCGCGGCAGCCGCGGGCGATGGCGCTGGTGGCGAGCAGGTCGCCGAAATAGCCGTCCTCACAGGGGCTGGTCGGGGCGAGGAGGAGGATATCGCCTTCCTTGAGCTGCTCGATGGCGACATGGACCATCCAGTTGTCGCCCGGAGGCGCGCTGATGGTCACGGCCGAGCCGGCGATGCGGGCACCGCGATAGATCGGGGTCATGTAGCTGGCGAGAAGGCCGGTGCGGCCCTGGGCTTCATGGACGGTTGCGACGCCGCACTTGGCGAGGCCGTCGATCACCGCGGGGTCGGCCCGCTCGATGTTCTGGACGACGATACCACTCATCACGTGCTCTCCTGCATTATCGGAATTTCAGGCTGTCATTCTAGGCCCGACACCGCAGGAAAGGCGAAGGGGATTGGCCTGAAAGGGTATTAGTTCTGGCTAATCGTGGTCTCGGCGGGGGCCTTGTCGGGGACATTGCGCATCCAGTCGGCGAGGCGGGCCATCGACTCGTCGATGGCGGCGCGGGCCGCTTCGTCGGCCACCGTTTCAGCGAGGGCGCCGCGCATGCAGAGCAGCCAGGCGTCGCGCGCGGCGGAGTCGATCGGCACCCGCATATGGCGCTGGCGCATGCGCGGATGGCCGCGCACCGGCGAAAACAGCGCCGGGCCGCCGAGCCATTCGGAGAGGTAGTCCTTCAGCACCTGTCCCAGCGGGGCGAGGTCTTGCGGGTGCATGGCGCGGATCGTGCGGGCTTCGTCCAACTGGTCCATGCGCGCGTAGAAGCTATCGACGAGGGCGTCGATGGTCGCGGCGCCGCCGATGCGGTCGTATAGGCTGGTCTCGGTCATCGTGGCGGCGTCTTCGGGCATAGCGGCCCCCGGTTCAAGTCCGATCGGTGTTCAAGCCCCGTCAGCCGCCTGCGAGATCGTCGCCCAGGCCCACCTGCTTGCCGCGCGTGATATAGACCTTGTCGCCGATCTTCGTCGTACCGAACAGCTTGGCGGCGAAGTCCACCGGCATGCCCACGCAGCCGTGGCTGGCATAGCCCAATGCGACGTCCGAGCCGTGCAGGGTGATGCCGTCGTTGGTCAGGCGCTGCATGTAGGGCATCGGCGCGCCGGTGTAGATGTTGGAGACGTGGTCCTTGTCCTTCTCGGTGATCGGGAAGACGCCGAGCGGGGTGGGGGTGTCCCCGGTGCCGAGCAGCACCGCGCTCGTGCCGATCTCGTAGCCGCCCCGGAATACCGAGATCACCCGCGCGTCGAGATCGACGGTCATCACGATCGGCCCGGCGGGGACGTTTGCGTCGTCCCAGTGCCAGTCACCGTACTTGATCGCGCCCTCGATCGGCAGGATGCGCTTGATGACGAAAGGTTCGTCCTTGGGTGGCACAGAAGGCTTGGGGGTGGCCTTGACGGGGGCTGCTGCGGCGACCCGGTGCGGGACCGGCGCGGCGGGTTTCGAGGAGGACAGCGCGAAGACGCCGACGATCACGGCAATCGCGAGCACACCGGAGGCGAGCAGGAGGCGGGGGGTCACGGGAAGAAGTGTCCTGTCGGTTCGGCGGATTTCACCAGCCTATCATCGCGCAAGGTTGATGGAATTGCCAGTCCGTCGCCAGCGCTGTCCCGCAGGGGGACTGGCCGGTGGCAAAAGTTAATGTGGAGTGGGGAGGCGCGCCTGACCGTTCAGTCAAAACACTTCGTCATCCCCGCGAAGGCGGGGATCCCGCTTATCTTGCAGCATGGCGAGAGGCCCGAAAAAAGGCAGCGGGGTCCCCGCCTTCGCGGGGACGACGTATAGTTTGTCGTTGGTGCGGCTTTTAATCCTCATCCCCATCCCGCGCGGCGATGCCCTCGCGCAGGATCGAATTCGCCAGCTCGGCCAGGCCCTCCGGCGTGCCCTCATTCGACCAGACCGCATAGCGCAGGCCGAGGAACACGTTCATGCCCATAATCGCCCAGGCATGGGCCTCGCCCAAACCCTCGCGCAGCTCGCCCTTGCGAGTGCCCTCGGCGAGGCGCTCGCGGATGCGGCGGGCGGTCGATTCGTAGTGGATGCGAAAGGCGGCGGGATCGACGAATTCGCTCTCGTCGATGATGCGGTAGATTTCCTTGTGCTCGCGGGCGAAGCGCAGGAAGGCGGTTAGGGCGGCCTGCTCGGTTTCGAGCGCGGGCAGCGGCTCGCGCAGCGCTTCCCGCGCGGCCTGTTTCACTTTGCCGGAGAGGTCGTCCACCAGCGCGCGGAAGATTTCGTCCTTGGAATCGAAGTAGGTATAGAAACTGCCGAGGGCGGTGCCGGCGCGCCGGGTGATCCCGGTTATCGAGGCTTCGTGAAAGCCGTTCTCGCCGAATTCGACGGCGGCGGCATCCAGCAGCTTGCGCAAGGTGCGCCGTCCGCGTTCCGTGCGCGGAACTTTGGCCGAAATCGCGGGCTCCCGCGAGTCTTCCCGATCCTGAGGCGCTTCATCTGTGGTCACAAAGTCACAGCTAGACCCGGATCGCTGTCATGGCAAACCTTCAATATTGAAAGGTGGTTCATGTTTCGATATCGAGAGGGCAACACCAGTAGAGTGTGATGGGAGTTTCAGCGATGCAGAAGGGGCGTTTTCGCAGCATGAGGACCGGCGGCAGGGGGGCAAGCTGCCTCGCGCTGGCCATGAGCCTTGGCTTTACCGCACCGGCTCTGGCCCAGGAGGCCGATCAGCCAGCCGCCACGAATGACGTGAGCACCGGCGAGATCGTCGTCACCGCCCGCCGCCGCGAGGAGCGACTGGTCGACGTGCCGATCGCCGTTACCAGCTTCAGCGGCGAGCAGCTCGCCAAGTCCGGCGCGCTCGACATCACCGATATCGCCCAGTCCACCCCCAACGTGACGCTGGAAGTCTCGCGCGGGACGAACTCCACGCTCTCCGCCTTCATTCGCGGCATCGGCCAACAGGACCCGGTCTCGGGCTTCGAGCAGGGCGTGGGCATCTATCTCGACGATGTCTACCTCAACCGCCCGCAGGCCGCCGTGCTGGATATCTACGACGTCGAGCGCATCGAAGTGCTGCGCGGGCCGCAGGGCACTCTTTACGGCCGCAATACCATCGGCGGTGCGGTGAAGTACGTGACGCGCGAATTGCCCGACCACTTCTCGCTCAAGCTGCGCGGCACTTACGGGACTTACGATCAGGCCGACGGCGTGCTGACGGTCTCGACCCCGATCAGCGATCTCGTGCGCGTCGGCGGCTCGGTAGCGCGGCTGTCGCGCGGGGGCTTCGGCAAGAACCTGACGACCGGCGAAGACAACTACAACAAGGATATCTGGGCCGGGCGCGGCACCGTGGAGATCGGCGGCAAGGGCCAGCCGGTGCTGATCCGCATCTCCGGCGACTATACGCGGGACAAGTCGAATTCGCGCGGCGGTCACCGGCTGATCCCCGGCATGGTCTCGGGCACGCCGGTGCTGGACGACGTGTTCGACAGCCAGGGCGGCCTCGACGATCCCCGACAGGACGTGAAGGCCTACGGCTTTGCGATCAATGCCAGCGCCGAACTCAGCGACGCCCTGACGTTCCGCTCGATCAGCGCCTGGCGCAAGGACAAGAGCGCCTCGCCGATCGACTTCGATGCGCTGCCCGCCGTCGATGTCGACGTTCCGGCATTCTACAATAACGAGCAGGTCAGCCAGGAATTCCAGCTGCTCTACGACAATAGCAGCTGGTTCCAGGGCATGATCGGCGCTTATTATCTCGGCGCCAAGGCGGACACCGCCTTCGACGTGCGCCTCTTCACCACCGTCAATGGCCTTACCGCCTATACCCAGGCCGATGTCGATACCAGCACCTGGGCGGTCTTCGGCGACTTCACCTTCGACTTTACCGACCAGCTCAGCCTTGCGGTCGGCGGGCGCTATACCTGGGACGAGCGCAAGGCCGAGATCCTGCGCCAGAACTATCTCGGCGGCGGGTCCCCGGTCTTCGGCGGCCTCGGCGTGCCGTTCGGGGCGCCGAGCACGGACTTCTCCGGCAAGGCGGTGTTCAAGAAGTTCAC
This sequence comes from Novosphingobium sp. BF6, assembly GCF_058273105.1. Taxonomy (NCBI): domain Bacteria; kingdom Pseudomonadati; phylum Pseudomonadota; class Alphaproteobacteria; order Sphingomonadales; family Sphingomonadaceae; genus Novosphingobium; species Novosphingobium sp. BF6. The sequence continues at coordinate 2,884,793 of NZ_CM177775.1, read as the reverse complement.
CCCGCGCGCCTCGCTCAGCTTCAAGCCGACGCCGGACCACAATCTCTACGCCAGCTTCTCGCAAGGCTTCAAGGGCGGCGGCTTCGACCCGCGCGGCGTCGGCGTGAACGCCCCGGCGGCGACTCCCGGCCGTCCGACCGATGCCGAAGTCAGCGACTATCTGAGCTTCAAGCCGGAATCGGTGGACAGCTACGAAGTCGGCTACAAGGGCAACCTGTTCGGCGGCGGTCTCTACGTGGCGCTGGCCGCGTTCCACATGGACTACAAGGACGTGCAGATCCCCGGATCGGCGGGCTGCACGGTGAACGGCCTGCCGACCTTCTGCGGCGTCATCACCAATGCCGGCAAAGTGAAGATCGACGGCATCGAGTTCGAGGCCAATGCCCGCCTTGCGCAGAACCTCGCGGCTGCGGGAGACCGCCTGAACCTCTCCGGCTCGCTCGGCTACATCAATGCGCGCTACAAGGAATATATAACCCAGGTCCCGGGCCAGGGCCCGGTGGACGTAGCCGATTTCCGCAAGGTCCAGAACACCCCGAAGTGGAACGGCAGCGCGACCCTGGCCTATACCGCTCCGGTCGGCGAGGGCGACGTCTCGTTCAACACCACGGTCTCCTACCGCGGCAAGACCTACCAGTTCGAGGTCCCGAACCCCTATATCGACCAGAAGGGCTATGCCCTGCTCGATGCCAGCCTCGTCTACACCGCGCCGGGCGGGCGCTGGAGTCTCGGCGTCCACGGCAAGAACATCCTCGACAAGGAATACAAGACTTCGGGCTATACCTTCATCGGCGCCGACCCGGTGACGGGAGCGATCCTGCGCAATGCCGGTGGCGGCCTGATCCCGACGCTCGGCCGCGAGGGCACGCTGACCGCGTTCTACGGCAATCCGCGCCAGGTCTTCGTCACCGGGACGCTGGAATTCTGATCACGCCGGACGGGTCTCATCCGGGGAAGGTGAGGCCCGTCATCCGGTCTCTTGCGGGCCGAAAGGACAATGCTCGCCATGAAATATCGCCTCCATCGCTACCGCAGCGCCTGCGGGAGGCTCGATCTCGCCGCGCGCGAATATCCGGCAGGAGAGGCTGGGGCGCCGGTCCTGCTGATGATGCACGGCCTCACCCGCAATTCCGCAGATTTCGAGCCGCTCGCGGCGCATCTGGCGGGCCGCTACCGGTTGATCGTGCCGGACCAGCGCGGGCGGGGGCTGTCAGAATGGGACCCGGACCCGGCGCAGTATCGGCCTGACGTCTATGCGCAGGACATGCTGGTGCTGCTGGACGGCCTCGGCATTGCCCGGGCCTGCCTGATCGGCACCTCGATGGGCGGGTTGATGGCCATGGTGATGAACGCGCTCCGGCCGGACCTCGCCAGCGGCTTCGTGTTCAACGACATCGGCCCGGTGCTCGATCCCGCCGGTCTGGCGCGTATCCAGGGCTATGTCGGGCCGGGCGCGGTCATGGCCTCGTGGCGGGAGGCGGCGGCGCGGTGTCGGGCGGTCAACGCGGCGGCCTTTCCGGATTTCGGCGAAGCGGACTGGCTGGCCTTCGCGCGGCGCACCTGCCGGGAAAACGCGGACGGGACCCTTTCCTTCGCCTACGATCCGGCGATCGCGAAGAGCATTTCTGGCGATGCGCCGCAGACGGTGCCGCTCGATCTCTGGCCCTTGTGGGACCTCCTGGACGCGGCGCCGGTGCTGGTCGTGCGCGGGGCGCTGTCCGACCTCCTCTCCGCCGAGACGGTGCGGGAAATGGCGGGGCGCCACGCCGGGTTCTTCTCGGCCGTGGAGGTTCCCCGCGTGGGCCATGCGCCGATCCTCGACGAATTGCCCGCCGTGGCGGCGATTTCCGCCTTCCTGAAAGAGCATATGTCGTTATCTCGGACCTGATCCGGAACGACGCAACGGGGCGAACAGAATGCGTGACGAAAAAGTGGCCGGATCGAGATCGCCCCGGCTGGTGCTGGCGATGCTGCTGCTGGTCTATATCTTCAACTTCGTGGACCGCCAGATTCTCGCGATCCTGGCCGCGCCGATCCAGCAGGAACTGAGCCTCGACGATGCGCAGATGGGCATGCTGGGCGGACTGGCCTTCGCGATGCTCTATTCGACGCTCGGCGTACCGCTGGCTTGGCTGGCCGACCGCACCAGCCGCTCCTGGGTCATCACCGGTTCGCTGGTGGTCTGGAGCCTGTTCACCGCGCTTTGCGGCGCGGCGACCGGGTTCTGGCACATCTTCCTCGCGCGGCTCGGCGTCGGCGTGGGGGAGGCGGGCGGCGTCGCCCCGTCCTATGCGGTGATCGGCGACCATTTCCCCAGCGAGCGGCGGGCTTTCGCGCTTTCGGTCTATTCGCTGGGTATTCCGCTCGGCTCGGCGGCGGGCGTGCTGGCGGGCGGCTATGTCGCGGCGCGGGTGGACTGGCGCGCGGCCTTCGTCGCCGTGGGCCTCGCCGGACTGCTGATCGCGCCGCTGTTCAAGCTGGTGGTGAAGGACAAGCCGCGCCCGGTAACGGCAGCACCCACGATCCGCTTCGGCGAAGTCGCGGCGCTGCTCGCCCGCAAGCGCGCGTTCTGGCTGCTGAGCTTCGGCGCCGCCTCCAGTTCGATGCTGGGCTATGGCCTCGCCTTCTGGCTGCCGAGCCTGCTCCAGCGCAGCTTCAAGCTCGATCTGGTCGAGACGTCGTGGTTCATCGGCGCGGTCCTGCTGATCGGCGGGACCGTGGGCGTGCTGATGGGCGGACTGCTCGCCGACCGCCTCGGCAAGGCCGACCGCGCCTGGTATGGCCGGGTTCCGGCCATGGCCTATGTCGTCGCCGTGCCGCTCTTCGCGGGCGGAATCTGGACCTCCAGCGTGCCGCTCGCCTTCCTGCTGTTCCTGGTGCCGCAAGCGCTGGCCTATGTCTGGCTGGGGCCGGTGACGAGCGCGGTCCAGCACCTCGTCGAACCGCCCGCGCGGGCGACGGCCTCGGCGCTGTTCCTGCTCATCAACAACCTGATCGGCCTCGGCGGCGGCATCTATGCGCTCGGCGCGCTGTCGAAGGGGCTGACGCCGGTCTACGGAGCGGAATCGCTGCGCTACTCCATGCTGTTCGGACTGGTCCTCTACCTGCTGGCGGCGCTCCTGATGAGCCTCGCCGGTCCGGCTCTGCGCCGCGAATGGGTTGCGGAGCGTACCTAGTCATCGCGCCGAATCCTCATGACGAACGGGGGCGTATCAGGGAGACATTGCGCCGCCCCCGGCAATTGCCGATAGGAGGTGTTTGAACCATCAGACACTTCCGGGGGCCTCCAGGACGCAATGCCGAGCCAGACCGAGATCCCGCCGACAGGCCTGCTGGAACGCCGTTTCGCGCTGAGCGCGCGCGGCACCGATGTCCGTACCGAAGTCCTCGCGGGCGCGACGACGTTCCTGACGATGGCCTATATCGTGCTGGTAAACCCGGCGATCCTCGGCGCGGCGGGCATGCCGGTGGCCTCGGTGGCGGCGGCGACCTGCTTCGCGGCGGCCTTTGCCTCGATCCTCATGGGCCTCGTCGCCAATACGCCGCTGGCGCTGGCGCCGGGCATGGGACTGAACGCCTATTTCAGCTTCACCGTCGTCCAGCAGATGGGCGTGCCCTGGCCGGTGGCGCTGGGCTGCGTGTTCCTTTCGGGGCTGGCCTTCCTGGCGCTGACCGTTACCGGCGTGCGCCAGCTGATCGTCTCCTCGATCCCGCAATATCTCTTCGCGGCGGTGGCGGGCGGGATCGGCCTGTTCATCGGTTTCGTGGGTCTCAAGAGCGCGGGCATCGTCGTGGCCGACCCTGCCACTTTCGTCGCGCTGGGCAACTTGAAGGCCCCCGGCGCCGCGCTGGCGCTGTTCGGGCTGGTGCTGATCGGCGCGCTTTCCGTGTGGAACGTGCGCGGGGCGATGCTGATCGGCATCCTCGCCACGACTGCGCTGGGCTGGCTCTGCGGTCTCGTCTCGGTCCATCCCGAGCCCTATTCGCTGGAGGCCCTGACCGGCACCGCCTTCAAGCTGGACCTTGCAGGCGTGTTCGGGCTGTCCGGCAGCCACGGTCTCGGCCTGTTCGAGATTCTCTTCGTGTTCCTGTTCGTCGACCTGTTCGACAATATCGGTACGCTCGTCGCCGTCACCAAGCGGGCCGGGCTGATCGACCGTGACGGGAAAATTCCGCGCCTCAACCGCATTCTCGTGACCGACGCTGCCGCCACCATCGTCGGCTCGATGGCGGGCACCAGCACGGTGACGAGCTATGTCGAAAGCGCGGCGGGCGTGCAGGCGGGCGGGCGCACCGGCCTGACCGCGGTAGTGACCGGCCTGCTGTTCCTCGCGACCCTGTTCGTCGCGCCCTATGCCCAGATCATTCCGCTGGCGGCGACGGCCCCGGCGCTGATCGTCGTCGGCGGCCTCATGCTGCTGCCGCTGACCGAAGTGCAGTGGGAAGACCCGCTGGCGGCGATCCCCGCCTTCCTGACGGTGGCGATGATCCCCTTCACTTTCTCGATCGCCAACGGCCTCGCTTTCGGCATCACCGCCCATGCCCTGCTCAAGCTGGTGCGCGGCACGATCGAGCGGAAGGACTGGTTTCTGCTGGTCCTCGCGCTGATCTTCGTCGCGCGCTTCGTCTGGTTGTCGGGCGGTTGAGGGACAGGCCCGCATGATCCACGCCTTCCGCGCCGAATTGCTCTCCGTTTCCCGCGATCCCACGGACGATCCCGGCGCCGTTCGCCACGAACCGGACGGGCTGCTTGTGGTCGAGGACGGCGTGGTCATCGCGCGCGGGGCCTATGCCGAACTCTCCGGACGATTTCCGCAGGTGCCGGTGGAAGTGCTGCCCGGCCTCGTCGTGCCCGGCTTCGTCGATGCCCATGTCCACTACCCCCAGACCGACCGCATCGCCGCTCACGGCGAACAATTGCTCGACTGGCTGGAGCGGCACATCTTCCCCGCCGAAAAAGCCTTCGCCGACAAGGCCCACGCCGATACCGTCGCCGCCTTCTTCCTCGACGAACTGCTGCGGAACGGCACCACCAGCGCGCTCGTCTTCCCGACCGTCCACGAACAATCGGTGGACGCCCTGTTCGAAGCGGCGCTCTCGCGGGACATGCGCGTGATCTCCGGCAAAGTGCTGATGGACCTGGGCCCGGAAGGGCTGAACGACACCCCGGCCTCGGGCCGCGCCGCAAGCGAGGCGCTGATCCGCCGCTGGCGCGGTCGCGGCAGGCTCGGCTATGCGGTGACGCCGCGTTTCGCGCTCGCCTCGTCGGATGCGCAACTGGCGGATGCCGGGGCGCTGCTGGCCGAGCATCCGGACGTGCTGATGCACACCCACCTCGCCGAAAACCGCCGCGAATGCGCCGCCGTGGCAGAGCGTTTCCCCGAGGCGGCGGACTATCTCGACGTCTACGACCGCTTCGGCCTCGTCACCCCCCGCTCGGTCTTCGCGCACGGCATCCATCTGTCCGACCGCACCTGCCAGCGCCTGCACCAAACCGGCGCCGGGATCGCGGTCTGCCCGAGTTCCAACTTCTTCCTCGGCTCCGGCTGCTTCGATTTCGCGCAGGCCCAGCGCCACGCCTTGCGCCTCGGTCTCGGCACCGATGTCGGGGCCGGGACGACGTTCTCGCTGCTGCACACCCAAGGCCTCGCCTACCAGGCCGCGCAGCTGAAGGAACTTGCCCTCGATCCCTTCCGCGCGCTCTGGCTGGCGACCGCAGGCAGTGCCGACCTCCTCCACATGGGTGACCGGGTAGGCCGCCTCGAACCGGGGCAGGAGGCCGATTTCGTGGTACTCGATACCGCCGCCACGCCGCTGCTTGCGCGCCGCACCCGCGACACCGACCTTGCGCAGCGCCTCTTCGCGTTGCAGGTGCTGGGCGACGACCGCGCCGTGATGCGCACTTATCTGCTGGGCAAATGCGCCTGGAACAGGAACACGACATGACCGACCTCGACACCTTCATTGCCGGCCTGCCCAAAGCCGAGCTTCACCTCCACATCGAAGGCAGCCTCGAACCCGAACTGATGTTCGCGCTGGCGGAGCGCAATGGCGTCTCGATCCCTTTCGCCACGGTGGAAGAGGTGCGCGCGGCCTATGATTTCTCGAACCTCCAGGACTTCCTCGACATCTACTACGCCGGCGCCAACGTGCTGCTGACCCGGCAGGACTTCCACGACCTCGCCATGGCCTACTTCGCGCGCGCCGCGGCGGACGGGGTGGTTCACGCAGAACTCATGTTCGATCCCCAGACCCACACCGACCGCGGCGTGCCGTTCTCCGAAGTGATCGAGGGCCTGCTCTCCGCCATGGACGCCGCCCGCACCACACATGGCATGTCGAGCAGTCTGATCCTCTCCTTCCTGCGCCACCTCTCCGAAGAAGCCGCCTTCGCCACCCTTACCGAAGCCGAACCCTGGCTCGACCGGATCGAGGCCGTCGGGCTGGACTCCTCCGAGGTCGGCCACCCGCCCGAAAAGTTCGCCCGCGTCTTCGCCGCCGCGCGCGAAAAGGGCCTGCGCATCACTGCCCACGCCGGCGAGGAAGGCCCGCCCGAATATGTCCACCAGGCGCTCGACCTGCTCGGCGTCCACCGCATCGACCACGGCAACCGCGCCCTCGAAGACCCGGCCCTGATCGAGCGGTTGGTGCGCGAGGAAATGACCCTCACGGTCTGCCCGCTCTCCAACCACAAGCTCTGCGTGGTGGACGACCTCGCCGACCACCCGATCGACGCTATGCTCGCCCATGGGTTGAAAGCCACCGTCAACTCCGACGATCCGGCCTACTTCGGCGGCTACGTGGCCGACAACTACCGCGCCATCGCAGCCGCGCGCGGGCTGGACCGCGATGCCCTCGCCACCCTCGCACGCAACAGCTTCACCGGCTCGTTCCTGCCCGCCGAAGCGGTAGCGGAGCACCTCGGCCGTCTCGACGCCTACCTTGAGGCCCACCGCTGACCGACTGGCAGGCGGTACTGGCGGCGAGCGGCATCCTGACGCGGCTCGCCCGCTTCGACCCGCATGTGGCGGGAACTTTCCCGCTCGGCCTCGCCGTTTCGGGCAGCGATATCGACGTGCTCTGCCATGCCCCCGATGCCGAGGTGTTCGCCGAGGCCTTGTGGGAGACCTGCCGCGACTTCGAGCATTTCGCGATGTGGCAGTGGCAGAAAGCGGATCGCCCGGTGATCGCGGCGTTTTCGGTGGCGGGCGTGCCGTTCGAGGTCTTCGGACAGGCTCTGCCGGTGGAGGAGCAACACGGCTGGCGACACTTCGCCGTCGAAGCGCGCCTGCTGCGGCTGGGCGGTGCGGGCCTGCGCGAGGCGGTAATGGCGGCACGGCGGGCAGGGGCGAAGACGGAGCCTGCTTTCGCAGAGGTGCTTAGGCTGGAGGGTGATCCTTACGAGGCGATGCTGGCGCTCGCGGGTCGAGATGATGACGAGTTGAAGGGGATTTTGAAGAACAGAGGAAGTCCTGGGGGATGATCCCCCAGACCCTCGGAATGTCCACGTCGCGCGCCACCTATCCGTCGCGCGCTCCCTGCGGCGCAGCCAGTAAGTCTCCCGACGCAGCCATGGGCGCAGGGCGGCGTTGGTCCGCGTGACCTGGACAGTAATGGGGGTGCAGGGGGGCTATGCTCCCCTGCTTATTCCCTTAAACCTTCAGGCCAACCGCTCCGGCACCGAAAGCGCCTCTTCGACGATGCTCTCGCGCGTGCCGACCGACTCCCACGGGAACACGAACCAGCGCTTGTCGTCGGCCCGGTCGATCACGTCCGCCCAGATGTCGACTTCGACTTTCGAGCTCTTGTTGTTGATGACCACTGCGAAGCGCAGGTTGTCGTGGTTGCCGCCGCCTTGGGTCAGTTGGCTGCGGATATATTCGATGGTGCCGCCGGTGTCGTTGATGTCGTCCACGAACAGCATGCGCGTGCCTTCCGCGCTCATTGCGGCGACTTTCGCCAGCAGTTCGTCGGCGAAGCCGGGGATCTTGGCGGAGTGGTCGATCGACAGCATCGGCAGTGAGAGCTGGTGCGAGATATAGACCGCCGGAACCAATCCGCCGCGGCCCAGGCCGATGATGAAATCGGGTTGCCAGTCGTTCTTCTGCACCTGCCGCGAGAGCTGGCGGACTTTGGCGAGGAAATCTTCGTAGTATTCGAGAAAATGGAGCTGCGGCTCGGAAGCTTCACTCATAGCGGGCACGTCCTGAACGGGAATGTGGGGAGGAAGCGCCTCCGCTTATCGGTTTTGCCCGAAATCCGCAATTGCGCGAAGCGCCGGAGCGGATGCGTTTCGGCGCGGGGCGGGGTTAAGTCGCTGAAATGGAATGGCCGAGCTGGGGGAAGCCGGTCTCGAATTCGCCCAGCACCATGGCGGCGGCGTAGGAGGGTGTTCGGGCCGTGGCGGTGCAGAGTGCCAGCGTCATGGGGCGTAGCAGCGAATCGGAGATGCGGGTGAAGGCCAGCAGGCCGCGTTGCACTTCGGTCCGCACGTCGAGCGAGGTCAGCACGCCGATGCCTGCGCCTTGCAGGACTAGGGCGGTGATCGTCTCGATATTGTCCGAGCTTGCCCGGCGGTCGAGGGCGATGCCGGTGGCCGCTTCGAGCACGGCGATCTGCTGGTGGACGGCGAGGGGGGGCGTCGGCACGATCATCGGCTCGTCGGCGCAGGTCGAGAAGCGCGCGGCGGGCAGCTTCGCCAGCCGGTGATCGGGCGGGGTGACGAAGCCCAGCACCACTTCGGTAAAGGCGCGGACCGTCAGTTCGCGGTAGGACTGCGGCTCGAACAGGATGCCGAAATCGACCTTGCCGTCGATCACGGCGCGGCGCACGGCGTCGTTGCCCATCACCCGCACCCCCATGGTGATTCCCGGATAGCGCTGCTGGATCGCGTGGATCGTGGCCGGGACGTGCCCACGCGCCAGGGAGTCGATCACCGCGATATCGACATGGCCGCGCTTGAGGCCGCGCAAATCCTCCACCCTTGCCCGCAGCCCGGCGAGATCCTGCTGCCATTGCACGCCGGAGGCCATCATCATCTCCCCTGCGGCGGTGAGGCGCAGCCCGGTCGGCAGGCGCTCGAACAGGGGCAGGCCGAGTTCGGCCTCGGCATTGAGGATCTGCCGGTCGATCGCGGAAGCTGAGACGTTGAGTTCATCTGCCGCCCGGCGGATCGAGCCGAGCCGGCCCACCGCAAGGAAATATCGCAGGAAGCGTGAGAAGACCGGCATGGGGTGGTGTTTCTGACCTGCTCTAATTTTTGCAACGCTTCGTCGAATTCATTGCGTTTGCGCGTATCGTGTCAGGACTTTACGCATTGGGCAACGCCGAAACGTGCGGGCGGCATCGACGGTGACTCTCTCTCCCAACGAGGAAGCTGACGACAGGCCCGCATAGCGGCTGGGGGCGCATTTCTGCGACGGGTGTAAAAAGGGACCTCGTTTGCAGTGGCGCCCCCGCTTGCAGGCTTTGCGCATGCAAGGGTGCATTTGGGGCAAGGTTCAGGGCAGGTTTCATACAAAAAAGATTGCGGCATCGCCACGACAGAGGGCGCTCCGCTGAATTCAATCTTGAGGTTCAGGGCCTAGGGAGGGAAGGCTGGCGGTGACGATCTCCAGCGTCGCCGTCAGTCGTTCCTCTAATCCTGCGGGGAAGTCCGCAGCCCGCACCAGACCCAGCCTGCGTTTCAATCCATAACCGGCGATTTCGGCCACTGCCGTTCCCGCAGGCGCCAGAGAACGCGGCGCTACCGTTACGCCCAGTCCCGCGGCGACCATCCGCATGCAGCGGTCTTCGTTTTCGCTGCGCAGCGCAAAGCGTGGGCGCACCCCGGCGTCGGTGAAGAACCGGCTGGTCCTTTGCAGCACTTCGCAGGACCGCCGCGCGATCATGATGTCTCCGGCGAGGTCCTGCGGCGAGACTTCCCGCATTCCGGCAAAGCGGTGCGTGGCGGGCATGACGAGGACGTAAGGTTCCTGCAGCAGGGGATCGGCGCTTTCATCGCTCTCTCCCAGCAAAGTCAGCGCAAGCTGAATCTTGCCGCTGGCGAGCTGGCCGCGCAGGTCCCGGTCGTCGCCTTCGACCAGCTCGATCCCGAAATCGCGCGAAAGTTCGCGGGCCACGCATTCCAGCATCGGCCCCGAAATCGTGGGGATCACCCCCAGCCGGAGACCCGGCCACTGCTCCTGCACCGGGCGCCCGAACTGGTCGGCGCGGCGGAAGCCGGCTTCGAGATCGCGGGCGATCGGCAGGAAGGCTCCTCCCGGCTCGGTCAGGCGCACATGGCGCCGGTCTCGCACGAAGAGCGGCGCGCCGACCAGCTTTTCCAGTTCCGCTATGCTCATCGAGACCGTCGGCTGGGTCACATGGAGCCGCGCCGCCGCCTGCTTGAAGCTGCCGGAATCGGCGACCGCCAGGAAATGCCGGATATGCGCGCGCTTTATCATTGGGAAAATCTATTCAAAGACCATGTAAGTTTCAATTTGTTTGCGTCACACCCTTCCGATAGTTTCGCTCGCGGATAACAGGCACCGCTGCGGTGGGCCGGAAAAAGATTGGGAAGATGAGATGAAAGCCACCCCCGACTTCGATTTCGCGCTGGGCGAAAGCGCCGAGATGATCCGCGAGAGCGTCGCCCGCTTTGCCGACGAACAGATCGCCCCGCTTGCCGCCAAGGTCGACGCCGAGGACTGGTTCCCGCGCGAACTCTGGCCCGCCATGGGCGAACTCGGCCTGCATGGCCTGACCGTCGAGGAAGAGTGGGGCGGCACCGGCCTCGGCTATCTGGAGCATGTGATCGCGGTGGAAGAAGTCAGCCGTGCCTCGGCCTCGGTAGGCCTTTCCTACGGCGCGCACTCCAACCTCTGCGTCAACCAGATCCGCCGCTGGGGCAATGACGCACAAAAGGCGAAGTATCTGCCGAAGCTGATCTCCGGCGAGCACGTCGGCAGTCTCGCCATGTCCGAAGTCGGCGCAGGATCCGACGTTGTCAGCATGAAGCTGCGCGCGGATGCCGTGGAAGGGGGCTTCCGGCTCAACGGCACCAAGTTCTGGATTACCAACGGCACTTACGCCGAAGTGCTCGTGGTCTATGCCAAGACCGATGCCGAAGCCGGATCGAAAGGCATCACCGCCTTCCTGATCGAGAAGGACATGCCCGGCTTCTCGATCGGCCAGAAGATCGACAAGATGGGCATGCGCGGCTCTCCTACCTGTGAGCTGGTGTTCGACGATTGCTTCGTGCCGGAAGAGAACGTGATGGGCCCGCTAGGCGGCGGCGTGAAAGTGCTGATGAGCGGCCTCGACTACGAACGCGTGGTGCTCGCTGGGCTTCAGATCGGCATCATGCAGGCCTGCCTCGACACCGTGATCCCCTATGTCCGCGAGCGCCGTCAGTTTGGCACGGCCATCGGCACGTTCCAGCTCATGCAGGCGAAAGTGGCGGACATGTACGTCGCGCTGCAATCGGCGCGGGCCTACGTCTACGCGGTCGCGCGCGCCTGCGACGCCGGGCGGACCACGCGCTTCGACGCAGCAGGCGCGATCCTGCTGGCCAGCGAGAACGCCTTCCGCGTCTCGGGCGAGGCGGTGCAGGCGCTCGGCGGCGCGGGCTATACCAAGGACTGGCCGGTCGAGCGCTATCTGCGCGATGCGAAGCTGCTCGATATCGGGGCGGGGACCAATGAAATCCGGCGGATGTTGATCGGGCGGGAGTTGATTGGGGTTTAAGGAAAAGGAAGATTCCCGGGGGATGATCCCCCGGACCCTCGGAATGTCGACCTTGCGCGCTACCTAGCCGTTGCGCGCTCCCTGCGGCGCAGCCATTAAGTCTCCCGACGCCGCCATGGGCGCAAGACGGATAGGCTGGGCGTGACCTAGACGGTATTGGGGTGCAGGGGTGTTAACCCCTGCTTCTTCCCTTACCCTTCAATGCCGAAGATTCTTCGCCGCCACCGGCTCTCCGGGAAAGATCCCCGCGATCGCCATCGCCGCGCCGAGCTTGGAGAGCGTCTCCAGCATATCGCCGACGCTGTCTTCGGAGATGACCATCTCCAGCGTGTCGCGAGTCTGTTGCGGGCCGCGGTCGCGCAGGGAGGTGATGAGTTCGAGAATCACCGCCTCGTGCTCGGAAACGTGGCTGCAGGCCAGCGGGCAGAAGGCGAAAGTCTCCAGCGCGTCGCGGTTGAACAGCAGCATGGCGCGGTGGAAGGGCTGGAGTCCGCCGATCATCCGCCACTTGGCGAAAGCGGGGGCCAAGGCCTGTGCCGGGCATTGGCGCCGGGCCAGGGTCGTGACCCAGGCCCGCATGGACCAGACCAGGAAACGGCATCCCTCGTCGAGCGAATTAAGCGGGCGATCGACATATTGATACATGCCTGTTCTCCATGGGCTTGCACTTGAGAATGATTATCATTAGCTATGTCTACGCAGCTTGTCTTGCCCGTCAAGCCTGCACCAAGGACCAAGGGCCGGCGCTTGTCATGGGGCGCCGTCCTGCCCTTCCTGTCGACTGGGCCGGGGCGATCTCACGCTATGTGCGAGAGAGCGCCCCGGCCCACTTTTTCCCAGAAAATCCAGAGGTTTTCCCGGCGATATACCGGTGTTGTGCCGGGTTTACCCACAGCCCTCCTGGGTCGATGAGCCGGTGAACCGTGCAGAAAAACGGGCGATATTTTTCCCGCGAAAAGACCGCCGGCCATGGAATGGCGGCCATCCGAATCGGATGCGGATCAGGCCGATTCGAATCGACGAATCGAAAGCTTTTCCATCTGACGACTCGCGCGGAGCCGGGATCAGCGGTAGTCGAACCCGCCTTTGGGCTGAATTTTCAGGGAATTCTGCTGCATCGCCGTCATCAGATAGGCTCCGACCAGCATCGGCACTTCGAGCATCTGTTTCTCGTTCCAGCTTTCGGCGAGCGTAGCCCAGGTCGAATCGCTCATGCAGTGGTCGGCCACGAGTTCCTCGACGGCGCGCAGCATCGCCGATTCGTGCTCGCTCCAGCCGGGCGCGGTGGAACCGGCGATCACCCGTTCGATCTCCTCGCCGGTAATGCCGAAGGCCTTGCCGATATCGACATGTTCGCACCACTCGAACGGCGCACGGGCCAGCAGGGCGAGGCGCAGAATCATCAGCTCGCGGTCGCGGCCGGGAATCGCGCCTTTGGCGGCGAGTTCGATGCCGAGCACCATCTGCCCCTTGAACATGCCGGGATGGCGCAGGGTGATGAGGCTGACGTCCGGGAAGGGGCGGCTTTCGGGAATCTGAAAGGCGGCGCGAATCGCATCGACCTGTTCCTGGCCTTCGGGACTCACTTCATCGAGTCGCAGCGGCGCATAGCGCGGGCCGCCCGCGATCGTCTGGGCCTCTCGCGCGGCGGCGTCGAACTGCACCGGGCCTGTGATTACCTCGCGCATCGTCATTACCCCTCGTCCCGATAGTCGTTCGGCTTTGCGATTTGGGGCACTATGGGCGGCTCGGCGAGGTGGGGCCAACCGCCTCGGCGATAAACCGCTTCCCGCTCAGCCTCTCGCTGCGCGCACGGCCGCGCCGCCCGCGAAAGGCGCAATGGCAAGCAGGACGAGGCTGGCGGCGGCGGTCAGGGCGAGGCCGCTCTCGCCGCCGGTGCCGAGGCTGCCGGCGCCGAAGATCAGCACCGGAACCGCCATCGGGATGACGAGCAGCCCGCCCAGCGCCGCGCCGCCGCGCAGCCCCGCCGTCAGCGCCGCCACCGTCACGCCGAGCGCGGCGAGGCCGGGGGTACCCGCCAGGAGGCCGATCTCGACGGTGAGCAGGCTGTCGCCGTCCAGCCCGAGCAGGGCGGCGGCGGGCAAGGCCGCCAGCATCAGCGGCGGCCCGAAGCTCAGCCAGTGGGCAAGCACCCGCACCGCGATCACCAGCTCCTCGGAAATGCCGCGCAAGGCCCACTGGTCGAACAGGCCGAGGTCGATATCGGGTTCGACGAGCCGGTCGAGCGGCAGGATCGCGGCGAGCAGCGCGGCCACCCAGATCACCCCGCCGCCTGTCTTTGCGAGCAGCGGCGCGTCGGGGCCGACCGCGAAGGGGTAGAGCATCGCGACGCAGAGGAAGAACAGGATCGGCAGCAGCGCACCGCCGCCCCGCCCGCCAAGCAGCAGTCGCGCAAGGTCGCGCTTGAGCAGGGGGCGGAATCGTCCGGTCATGCCGCGTAGTCCGCGAGTGGGAGTGTCTGCATGTCGGGCAGCGTGAAAGGCTGGTGCGAGGCGATCAGGGCGATGCCGCCGCTTGCGCAGTGCTCGGCGGCGAGCGTTTCGGTCAGGGTGACGGCATGGGCGTCGAGGCCGTTGAGCGGTTCGTCGAGCAGCCAGATTTCCGCCCTCTGACCGAGCAGACGGGCGAGGGCCGCGCGTTTCTTCTGACCGGTCGAGAGATAGCGCACCGGAACGTCGAGCAGGCTTTCGAGGCCGAGCCGGGCGAGATGGCGTTCGTCGTCTCCCCCGTCGATCTGCCGCCAGAACGCCAGCGCGCTGCCCAGCGTCAGCGCCGGATCGAGCGCCGGGCGTTCGTCGACGAGGCCGATCGCGCCTTCGCTCGCCACGGTTCCGGCGAAGGGGGGGGCCAGTCCGGCGACGATCCGCAGCAGGCTTGATTTGCCGATCCCGTTGCTGCCGGTGATCTGCAGCGCCTGTCCCGCCGCCAACCGCAGCGAGACGCCGCGAAACAGCAGCCTGTCGCCGCGCCGACAGGCGAGATCGTCGATGGCGATGGAGGCCCCTTGCATGAGGTGACGCGATAGTGGAAAGCCGCGCAGGTGCCAAGTTGGCTGCCGCTTCACGGAGTTACGCCATGTCGATAGCCCGCCTTACCGATGCCGAGCGCGAGGAAGCGCTTGCCGTGCTGCCCGGCTGGGACCTCCGCGAGGACGGCCTCGCCCTGGTGCGCAAGCTGAAATTTGCGGATTTCAACGCGGCTTTCGGGTTCATGACCCGCGTGGCGATCCAGGCCGACAAGGTCGATCACCATCCCGAGTGGTTCAACGTCTACAACCGGGTGGAGATCACGCTGACCACCCACGACGCGGGCGGCCTCAGCCGCCGCGACGTGGACATGGCCCGGTTCATCGACGCCGTCGCGCCCTGACTTCCCGCGCTGTCAGAGCGCGGGGTTGTTGTAGCAATGCCAGGTGAAGATCGCCGCCGCGCCGCGGTGCGGGCGCCAGCGTTCTGCCAGAACCCGTGCTTCCTTCTCATCGGGCCGTGCTTCCAGTCCGAGAATCCTGTGCAGCCCGGCCTGAACCGCGAGATCTCCGGCGGGCCAGATGTCCGTCCGGCCTTCCGCGAACAGCAGGTAGACCTCTGCCGACCACCGGCCGATTCCCTTGATCCGCACGAGCTGGGCGATCGCCTCCTCGTCGTCTTCGGGGAGGTTTTCCAGGTCCAGTGTTCCGGCGGACACCAGTTCGCAGAGGCTGCGGGCATAGCCCTGTTTCTGGCGCGACAGCCCGCAGGCGCGCAGGGCGTCGAAATCCGCCGCCAGCAGGGCTTCGGGTGCGATCCCCGGACCGAGCAGGTTTTCCAGCCGCGCCCACACGGCGGAGGCCGCCGCCACCGAGACCTGCTGGCCGACGATCGTGCGCAGCAGCGTGGCATAGCCGGTCGGCCGGATGCGGGGTTCGGGATAGCCTGCGGCATCCAGTGCCCGGGCGATCGCCGGTTCCTTCGCGGCAATGGCGTCGAGGCCCAGTTTCAGTGCGTCAGCGCTCAAGCCCATACGTCGATTACCTTGCAAAAGGAGGTGCCAGCCATTAGCAGCCGCCGTCAAAAGCCATGACAAGCATGTTGTCCTGCATGCACCATCACCAAGGGGATCGACGAGAATGCCGCAGATCATCGTCATCAATCAATCGGGCGAAGAATCCACTGTAGAGGCCGTCGAAGGCCGCACCCTGATGGAAACGATCCGCGACGGCGGTTTCGACGAGCTTCTGGCCCTTTGCGGCGGTTGCTGCTCCTGCGCCACCTGCCACGTACACATCGACCCGGCCTTCGTCGACAAGCTTCCGGCCATGAGCGAGGACGAGAACGATCTGCTCGACAGTTCCGACCATCGCAACGAATTCTCGCGCCTGTCGTGCCAGGTGCCGGTGACGGCCGCGCTCGAAGGCTGCAAGGTCACGATCGCCGCTGAAGATTGATTTTTCGATGACCTGACGGCTCCCACGAACGGCCATTGGGTCGTTTTGCGGGGGCCGGTGCAGCGAGCCATTCGTGCCAGGCGAATGGCTCGTTCAAAAAACTCTGCAAATCATTTGCGCCTTTCCGCCGGACTTCCTACCTGTGCGGCCATGACTGCACCCATTCCCCAGCGCGCCACTCTCGACCTCATCGGAAACACTCCGCTCGTCCTGCTCAAGGGACCGAGCGAGGCCGCGGGCTGCGAGATCTGGGGCAAGTGCGAATTCGCCAATCCCGGCGCCTCGGTAAAGGACCGTGCCGCCCTGTGGATCGTGCGCGATGCCGAGGCGAAAGGCCTGCTCCAGCCCGGTGGCACCATCGTCGAGGGCACGGCCGGCAATACCGGCATCGGCATTGCGCTCGTCGCCAATGCGCTGGGCTACAAGACCATCATCGTCATGCCCGAGACCCAGTCGCGCGAGAAGATGGACACCCTGCGCGCGCTCGGCGCCGAACTGGTGCTGGTTCCCGCCGCGCCGTTCTCGAATCCGGGCCACTTCGTCCATACGTCGCGCCGCCTCGCCGAAGAGACGCCGGGCGCGATCTGGGCCAACCAGTTCGACAATATCGCCAATCGCAAGGCCCATATCGAAAGCACCGCGCCGGAAATCTGGCAGCAGATGGAAGGCCGCATCGACGGCTTCACTTGCGCGGCGGGCACCGGCGGCACGATCGCGGGCATCGGCCTCGGTCTCAAGGCCTTCGACGAGAACGTGACCATCGCGCTCACCGATCCGCACGGCGCCGCGCTCTACAACTATTATGCGCACGGCGAACTCAAGGCCGAGGGCAATTCGGTCGCCGAGGGCATCGGGCAGGGCCGCATCACCGCCAATCTCGAAGGCGCGCCGATCGATACCCAGTTCCGCATCTCGGACGAGGAAGGCCTCGAGTGGGTGCGCCGTCTGCTGTCGGAAGAAGGGCTTTGCCTCGGCCTGTCCTCGGGCATCAATGTCGCAGGTGCGGTCGCGCTGGGCCGCAAGCTCGTGGCCGAAGGCAAGAGCGACGCGCGCGTGGCGACGATCCTGTGCGACACCGGTTTCCGCTACCTCTCGTCGCTGTACAATCCGGAATGGTTGAAGTCGAAGAACCTGCCCGTCTTCCCCTGGCTGCAATCCTGAGGTAAACGGTCTGTCGATGGCAGGACACATTCCGCCTAAAATGGTCGAGCAGATCACCGCTCCGCAGCACTTCGTGCCGCCGACGGGTCGTGAGCTGCGGTCTCAGGCCGTGCACAGGTTGCAGGTAGGGCTGTTCGGCCTCTGCGCCATGCTCCTGATCGTCGGCCTTGCGAACATCATCAACGATCGTACGCGGTTGATCGATACTGCCGATCCTATCCAGCAGGTCGTCGCGGTGGACGCAAAGCCGAAGAAAGCCGCCAGCGATCCGCTCGCGGATATCGGCGTGGTGCCCGCATCCGATCCCAGCCCGATTCCGGCGCCGACGATGGCCACTGATGCCGAAGCGAGCGGCGCTGCCGTTCAGTAAGCCGCGCGCCGCTCTGCTGCTGGCGAGCGTTCTGGCGCTCGCCGGTTGCGGTGATTCGCAGCCTTCTCCGTTGCCCGGCCGCGAAATCGGCCTCTACACCAGCCTGCCGATCGTCTGGGGCGAGAGCGGCGACATCCGCGAACTGCTCGAAAAGGAACGGCCCCGTCACTGGGCGCTGGCCGTCCTGTCTTCCGCCGGTACGCTGCATCCGCTCGACACCGTGACGGATCGGCTTCCCCGTGATGCTTTACTGGTACTTGCCCAGCCGCGTCCGCTTTCGCTGCAGGAGAACGTCGCGCTGGACCGCTGGGTGCGGGAAGGGGGCAGGGTCCTGCTCTTTGCCGACCCCTTGCTGACCGCGCCGACCCGCTATGCCCTGGGCGATCCGCGCAGGCCGCAGGACACCGTGCTGCTCTCGCCGATCCTCGCCCGCTGGGGTTTGCGGCTGGAGTTCGACGAGGCCCAGCCCGCCGGTGAACACCTGGTCGAGACCGCGTTCGGCCCGCTTCCGGTGAACCTTGCCGGACGCTTTCGCCTTCTGGGGAATTCCGGGGAGAGCGCATCGTCACCGGGATTTTCGGGGAAGCACGGGACGGATGGGGATCGCGGCGCCGATCCGGGAAAATCCGGGATCATGGGGACGAGCGGGGATGGACCTGGCCGCTGTCGGCTGGAGGCGGAGGGGATTCTTGCCCGTTGCGCCGTTGAAAAAGGGCAGATTTTCGCGATTTCCGATGCTGCCGTGCTCGATGAATCGGACGATCCCGCTTCGCTTGATCAGCGGCGAAAAGTCTTCTCGGCACTGATAGGCTGGGCCGAAAACGGGGATTGAGCGGGGAAGTACAGAGATGGGCTTCGAATACGGGAAAACCCGTTAAAAATCAGAAGTTTTTGTAGTTGAGTGGCGATTAACCCACTCGCCTGCGGGACGACCCGTGTCGAAAATCCGAAGAAATCCGCCGATTTATTCCCGCCGATCCCCACATTTCCCTTTAATCCCCAAAATTCCCGTTATAAAAGCAATGTCAATCGGAATGGCTGAGTCTCGTCGTGCCCTCTTCGCGGGGTGCGGACCTCATCGCGCGGCTGCGCGGCGGGGCGGGGTTCTCTCATGCCCGAGAGGCGAGCTTAGGGGCGAAACAGGGATATCATGGCTGGGCAGCCATTCATCTACAACGGACAGGGCTTCTCGCTGCTACGCGACAAGAACCGTTTCGTGCTGCCCAATGCATTTCGCGGCACCGTGCGCGAATCGAGCGGCAAGGACCTGCTCTGCCTGACCACCCATGACCGTTGGCCCTGCCTTGTCGGCTTCGGTCTCTCGCGCATCCAGGACTTCGAGCAGGAAATCCGCGAACAGCAGGACATGGCGATCCGCGCGGGCAAGGACTTCGACGCGGAAAAGCGCGCGAGCGACATCTACGCCTCCTACGAAGTGCCGTTCGACGGCAGCGGTCGTTTCGTCCTGCCCGAGGACCTCGCCGCGCTCGCCAATGTCACCGACCAGCTCTACTTCCGCGGCAATGGCCGCTTCTTCACGGTGTGGAGCCCGGAAAACCTCAACGAAATGGACCAGGACTGGAGAGCGGCGCAGACCGCCTGTCGCAGTCTTGCGGCCAAGGAACTTCAGAAAGCGTCGAAGAAATGAGCGCCTCTCGCACCATACCCGAGGGCGTTCCCCACGTTCCGGTGCTCCTTGAGGAGGTCGTCGCCGCCCTGAACCCCCAGGGCGGCGACGTCATCGTCGACGGTACGCTGGGCGCGGGCGGCTATACCCGCCGCCTGCTCGATGCGGGCGCGACCGTGCACGCCTTCGACCGCGATCCCGACGCCATCGCCGCGATCGAGGCGAATCGCGGCAAGTGGCCGGAACTGGACACGGTTCCGCCGCGCCTCGTGCTGCACGCCCGCCGTTTCTCGGAAATGGTCGCGGGGCTGGAGGAAGTCGGTGTCGCGGAGGTCGACGGCGTCGTCATGGATATCGGCGTTTCCTCGATGCAACTCGACCAGGCGGAGCGCGGCTTCGCTTTCGGCGCCGACGGCCCGCTCGACATGCGCATGAGCCAGGCGGGCATGTCCGCCGCCGACTTCGTGAACGAGGCCGACGAGGCCCAGATCGCCGACGTGCTCTACCTCTATGGCGAGGAGCGCCAGTCGCGCCGGGTGGCCCGCGCGATCGTCGCCGCGCGTCCGATCGAGACCACCGGCGAACTTGCCCGCGTGGTCCGCAAGGCCGTGGGTTACAATCCCAATTACAAGGGGGCTGCCGCGCCAAAGGATCCGGCGACGCGCAGCTTCCAGGCGATCCGTATCCATGTGAACGGAGAGCTGGACGAACTCGATGCCGGGATGGAAGGGGCCGAAATCCTGCTGCGCGCCGGGGGGCGGCTGGCGGTGGTGACCTTCCATAGTCTCGAGGACCGCAAGGTGAAGCGCTTCCTGCGCGACGCCGCCGGGCAGGCCCAGAGCACTTCGCGGCACTTGCCGCAAGTGGGTTCGGGTCCGCAGGCGACGTTCGAACAGGTGGCCAAGGCCGTGCGGCCGGGGGAGGCGGAACTCACCGCCAATCCCCGCTCCCGATCCGCAACCCTGCGCGCCGCCGTGCGAACGCAAGCCCCCCCAAGAACAGCGGCCCACGATGGCCGTAAAGACCCCAGGAGTGCCCCATGAACCTCACTCGCGATCGCGTCCATTCGATTGGATGGATTTCCGTGCTGCTGGTCTGCGGGGCGCTGACGATCGGCCTCACCTTGCGCGTCAATGCGGTGAAGAGCCAGGTCCACGATACCGAGAAACGGATCGTCTGGGTGCAGCAGGACATCAACTTCCTGGAAACCGAATTCCAGACCCGCTCGAACCAGCAGGCGCTGAAGGAACTCAACGATGTCGAGTTCGGCTACAAGGCGCCGACTGCGGGCCAGTATATCGAAGGCGAGCGCCAGCTTGCCGCGCTGGGCATGCCGGTGGGGCCGGGCGCCCCGGCACCGATCCGCTATGCCAATGCCGACAAGACCGGCGAGGACGGCGCGGCCGACAACGGCGGGCTTCTCGCGATGGTCTCGCCGGTAAGCGGCGCTGCCGCTCCCGCGCAGCCTGAAGCCAAGGGCGCGGGCGGCAAGAACCGCGATCCCGAGCGCGACCAGATGGCCCGCGACGCGGCGGCGCTCGGCAGCCGCCTGGCGCGGATCGAAGTGGCGGAGGCCGCCCAGCAGTGAACGCTCCGGCCTTCCCGATCGGAGCGGTCCCCACCACGGTCTCGACCGGCAGGCGCAAGCTTTTCAACGTCAGGCAGCAGTCGCTGCTGACGGCGAAGATGCGCACCTTGTGGATTCTGGGGGTGTTCACGCTCATCGGGATGCTGGCGTTCTTCCGCATCGTCTACCTCGGCGTGACCGGCCCTTCGGTGCGCGGCGGCGACCTGTCGGACCTGCTGGTGCCCCAGCGCGGCGAGATCGTCGATCGCAACGGCGTGCCGCTGGCCCGCGAGTTCCGCACCTATTCGCTGTGGTTCAACCCCAAGGCGATGAGCGAAGGCTCTTCGCTGATCCACACGCCCGCCGAAGTCGCCGACGGCCTGATCCGCATCTTCCCCGATCTCGACCGCGCCGAACTGATCGCCAAGCTTTCCTCGGACAAGCCCGGCTATCTGCGCAAGTCGATCCTTCCCGAAGACGCCAACAAGGTCCACGCGCTGGGCGAACCGGCGCTGGAATATCCGCAGGAAGCCACGCGCTTCTATCCGCAGGGTTCGATGGCGGCCTCGGTGCTCGGCTATGTCGATACCTTCGGCAAGGGCCAGGTCGGCATGGAGCAGGCCTTCGACAAGCCGCTCACCAGCCCCGAAGGCCGCGCGCAGCCCGCGACGCTCTCGATCGACTTCCGCGTGCAGAGCGCGCTGGAGGACGAACTCGGCAAGGGCATGGCGCTGAGCAAGGCCAAGGGCGCGGCGGGCGTCATCCTCGACGTCGATACCGGCGAAATCCTCGCGCTGGCCTCGCTGCCCTCGTTCGATCCCAACCACGTCCAGCCCAGTGACCTCGTGATCACCGAGGAGCAGGCCAAGGCGGGCGACGTGCCGCGCGGCTTCAACCGCGTGACCAACCAGGTCTACGAACTCGGCTCGACCTTCAAGCCGATCACCGTCGCCGCCGCGCTCGATGCGGGGACGATCACCGACCTCCGCCGCCGTTGGCCCGCCACCCCGCTCCATGTCGGCAAGTTCACGATCCACGACCTGCACAACTACGGCTCCTCGCTGAACGTGCTTGAAACGCTGATCCATTCGTCGAACACCGTCACCGCGCATATCGCCGACGAACTCGGCGGCGAGCGGCTCAAGAAGACCATGGAATCGCTGGCGATGAACCAGCGGCCCTATGTCGAACTGCCCGCGCGCGGTTTCCCGCTCTGGCCGCGCGGCGAATGGCCGCGCCTGCGCACGATGACGGTCGCCTATGGTCACGGTATCGCGGTGACGCCGCTGCACCTCGCTTCCGCCTATGCCTCGCTCGTCAACGGCGGCATCTGGCGCCCGGCGACGCTGAAGAAGCTGGAGCCGTCCGAGGTCCCCGCCGGACGCCGTGTCTTCACCGCCGCGACCAGCGCCCGCATGCGCCAGCTGCTGCGCATGATCGTGTCCTACGGCACCGGCCGCAAGGCCGATGCACCGGGCTTCCGCGTCGGCGGCAAGACCGGCTCGGCCGAAAAGCCGGGCGTCGGCGGTTATCGCAAGCACTCGCTGGTGGCGACTTTCGCCGCCGCCTTCCCGATGGACCGCCCGCGCTATGTCGTCATCGCCATGATGGACGAGCCGCAGGGCACCGAGGCGACCTCGTTCCAGCGCACCGCCGCGTGGAACTCGGCGCCGGTGATCCAGCGCGTGGTCCCGCGCATCGGCCCGCTGCTCGGCGTGATGCCCGACGAGACCCGCGATATCGACATTTCCGACCTCAAGCCGCTGATCCCGGCCGGAACCGCTGAAGAGTGAGCCTGGAAGAATGAAATTGACTGCCCTCTGCGCCGCTGCCGATGTTCCTTTCGCGGATAGCGCAGATGCCCCCCTCGCGGGCAGCGCGGATATCAACGTGACCGGCTTTGCCATCGATCATCGCAAGGTCGCGCCCGGCACCGTGTTCGGCGCGTTTCGCGGCGCCAAGTTCAACGGCGAGGACTATATCGCCGCTGCCATTGAGGCTGGTGCCGTCGCCATCGTCGCCCATCCGGACGCCAAAGTCGAAGGCGCGGTCCACTTCGCCGATGCCGAGCCGCGCCGTCTCTTCGCGCGCCTTGCCGCGCCGTTCTTCCAGCCGGTGCCCGAGACGCTGGTGGCCGTTACCGGCACGAACGGCAAGACTTCGACCGTCGAGCTGACTCGCCAGATCTGGCGCATGGCGGGCCAGCGCGCTGCCTCGATCGGCACTCTGGGCGTGACCACCAGCGACGAGACCGTTTCCACCGGCCTCACCACGCCGGATATCGTGACCTTCCTCGCCAATCTCACCGGCCTTGCCCGCGAGGGCGTGACCCATGTCGCCTACGAGGCGTCGAGCCACGGTCTTTCGCAGTTCCGCATCGAGGGGCCGCGCGTCGCGGCGGGCGCCTTCACCAACCTCTCGCGCGACCATCTCGACTACCACGCCGACATGGACGACTATTTCGCGGCGAAGATGCGCCTGTTCGACGAAGTGGTCGTCGACGGCGGCACCGCCGTGATCTGGGCCGACGATCCGTGGTCCGACAAGGCCATTGCCCATGCCGAACAGCGCGGGCTGAAGACTTTCACCGTAGGTGCCAAGGGCACCGGCATCCGCCTCTCGGGTCGCAAGCCGGGCGGACTCGGCCAGAAGCTGGAGCTCGAGCACGAGGGCAAAGCCTACGTGCTCGAGCTTCCGCTGATCGGCGCCTATCAGGCGGCCAATTCGCTGGTCGCGGCAGGGCTGGTACTGGCCAGCGGCGGTGACGCGCATCGGACCTTCGATGCGCTGAAACGGCTCGTCACGGTGCGCGGGCGACTGGAGCGCGCGGCAATTTCTTCGGTAGGCGCGCCGGTCTATGTCGACTATGCGCATACGCCCGATGCGCTGGAAGCGGCGATCGCGGCGCTCCGCCCGCATGTGGAAGGGCGCTTGATCGTGGTGTTCGGCGCGGGCGGCGACCGCGACCAGGGCAAGCGGCCGGAAATGGGCCGGGTGGCGAGCGAAGGCGCGGACGTGGCGATCGTCACCGACGACAACCCGCGCGGCGAGGACCCGGCGGCGATTCGCGCCATGGTGCTTGCCGGGATGGGTGAAGGCGCGAAGGAAATCGGCGACCGGCGCGAAGCGATCGGTGCCGCCATCGCGGAAGCCGGACGTGGGGACATCGTCCTCATCGCCGGAAAGGGGCATGAACAGGGGCAGATCATCGGCAGCGGCGACGCAGTGCGCGTCCTGCCATTCGACGACGTCACCGTGGCCAGGGAAATGTCCGGTCCGCAGGGAAGGTAGTGCGATGAATGCTGTAGCCCGGATCCTCGAATGGCCCACCGATACGGCTGAGGCGAACCCGCTTGCCCCGTGGTCTTCCGCGCTCTGGCCCGCGCTCTGGGATTCCGCCACGCTCGCGCGGGTGATGAAGGGCGAGGCCAGCGGCGAATTCACCGTCTCCGGCGTCGAGATCGACAGCCGCGACGTGCAGGGCGGCGACCTGTTCTTCGCGCTCAAGGGCGAGGCGATGGACGGCCACCGCTTCGTCGAGGGCGCTTTCGCCAAGGGCGCGGCGGCGGTCGTGGTCGACCGTCCGGTCGATGGCCCGCATATCCTGGTCGAGAACACCACCGAAGCGCTGGAACTGCTCGGTGCCGCCGCGCGCGAGCGGTCGCGCGGGCCGATCATCGGCGTGACCGGCTCGGTCGGCAAGACCGGCGTGAAGGAAGCGATCTTCGACGCGCTCGACCGCGCGAGCCGGGGTGACGCGCATCGCTCGGTCAAGAGCTACAACAACCATGTCGGCGTGCCGCTCAGCCTCGCGCGGATGCCCGCGCGCGCCCGTTTCGGCATTTTCGAGATGGGCATGAACCATGCGGGCGAGATCGCCGCGCTGACCCGGCAGGTGCGCCCGAACGTGGCCGTCATCACCACGATCGCGCCTGCCCACATCGAGATGCTGGGTTCGATGGAGGCCATCGCCGACGCCAAGGCGGAAATCTTCGAAGGGCTGGAAAAGGGCGGCGTGGCCGTGATTCCGGCCGACAGCCCCTATTTCAACCGGCTGAAGGAAGCCGCACTGGCCTCCGGGGCCGAAGTCGTCTCGTTCGGCAAGGCGCGCGATGCCGATGTCCGTCTGCTCGACGCGGTTCCGGCGATCGGCGGCGGTTCGCTGGTGACGATCGACATGGGCGACCGCCGGGTCTGCTACACCGTCGCCGCGCCGGGCGAGCACCATGTCATCAATTCGCTCGCGGTCATGGCCGTAGTGCGCGGGGTCAAGGGCGACCTCGGCGCCGCAGGCGTGGCGCTCGCCGAAATGGGCGGGCTGCCGGGCCGGGGCGCGCGGCTCCAGATCGACGTCTCCGGCGACGGCAAGGCGCTGCTGATTGACGAGAGCTACAACGCCAATCCCGCCTCGATGCGCGCGACGCTGGAGCAACTGGGCCGCACCCCCGCGCACCGCCGGATCGCGGTGCTCGGAGCGATGAAGGAACTCGGCAGCCACGGCCCCGATTACCACGCCGGACTGGCCGGTCCGATCGGCGAAGCGGGCGTCGATTACGCCGTGCTGGTCGGCGAGGAGATGGCGCCGCTCGCGCAGGTGCTTGAAGCGGGCCGAAATTCAGGGGAACTGGGGAAATCCGCCGGTCTTCCGCTTGGCAAGGCCGTGCCCTTCGCGCATTGCCTGACTGTGCGGGAAGCTGTCGATGCACTGCGGGAATTCGGCCTTGAAAAGGATGACGTCATCCTGGTCAAGGGTTCGAATTCGGTGGGCCTGGCTTCCCTGGTGAACGCGCTCGACAAACAGGAAGGGTAGGGGGAAACCCCGCAAGATGCTGTATCTTATCGCAGAATGGTTCCACTACGAGGGACTGTCCAACCTCTTCCGCTATCAGTCGTTCCGTTCGGGCGCGGCGCTGATGACCGCGCTCGGCCTCGGCCTGCTGATCGGGCCGCGCTTCATCAACATGCTGCGCGTGCGCCAGGGCAAGGGCCAGCCGATCCGCGAGGACGGCCCGCAGAGCCACCTCGCCAAGCGAGGCACGCCGACGATGGGCGGCCTGATGATCCTGACCGCGCTGGTCAGTTCGATGATCCTGTTCATGGACGTGACCAATCCCTTCGTCTGGGCCTGCGTGGCCGTGACGGTGGGCTTCGGGATCATCGGTTTCCTCGACGACTACGACAAGGTCGCCAAGCGCAGCACCGCCGGGCTTTCAAGCAAGCTGCGCCTCGCGCTGGAATTCGTGGTGGCGGGGATCGCCTCCTACATCATCGTCAGCCAGCTCAACACCAACCTCTACGTACCGTTCCTCTCGGGCCGCTATATTCCGCTGGGTCCGTTCTACTACGTCTTCGCCGCCGTGGTGATCGTGGGCGCGGGCAATGCGGTGAACCTGACCGACGGGCTGGACGGCCTCGCGACGATGCCGGTCATCATCGCGGCGGGCACGTTCGCAATCATCTGTTACCTTGCAGGCCGCGTCGACTACGCCAGCTACCTCGGCATTCCGCACGTTCCGCGCGCGGGTGAACTCGCCGTGTTCTGCGCCGGGATCATCGGTGCCTGCCTCGCCTTCCTGTGGTTCAACGCGCCGCCCGCCGCCGTGTTCATGGGCGACACCGGCAGTCTCGCGCTCGGCGGCGCGCTTGGCGCCATCGCCGTGGCCGCGCATCACGAGATCGTGCTGGCCATCGTCGGCGGCCTCTTCGTGCTGGAAGCGGCCTCGGTCATCATTCAGGTGTTCTGGTTCAAGCGCACCGGCCGCCGCGTGTTCCGGATGGCCCCGATCCATCACCACTTCGAGCAGAAGGGCTGGAAGGAATCGACCGTCGTGATCCGCTTCTGGATCATCTCGATCGTTCTCGCCGTCCTCGGCCTCTCCACCCTCAAGCTGCGATAAGGGGCGCTCGGCCGTGATCGTCTCCTCCGCCTTTGCCGCAAAGCGCTACGCGGTTCTCGGACTTGCGCGCTCCGGCCTCACCGCGGTCGAGACGCTGCTCGCCAGCGGTGCCCATGTCATGGCCTGGGACGCGCGCGAGGAGCCACGCCAGGCGCTCGGCGCCCGCAGCCATGAGGAAAGCGTCGAGCTGGCCGATCCCGTCACGGCGGACCTGACCGGTTACGACGGACTCGTCGTCTCGCCCGGCGTTCCGCTCAACACGCACCCGATCGCCGAAGCCGCGCGCCGTCAGGGCGTGCCGGTGATCGGCGATATCGAACTCTTCGCGCTCGCCCGTGAGAGCCTGCCCCCGCACCGCGTGGTCGGCATAACCGGCACCAACGGCAAGTCGACGACGACTTCGCTGGTCCACCACCTGCTCGAAAGCGCAGGCGTGCCCACCCGCGTCGGTGGCAATATCGGCGTGCCAGTGCTGGGCGAGGATCCGCTGCCGGAAGGCGGCGTCTATGTGCTCGAACTGTCGAGCTACCAGATCGACCTCACCCGCAGTCTCGACTGCGACGTGGCGGCGCTGCTCAACATCACCCCCGACCACCTCGACCGCTACGACGGGTTCGAGGCCTATGCCGCCTCCAAGGCGCGCCTTTTCGCAATGCAGGCTGCCGGCCGCCCGGCGGTGTTCGGCACCGGCGACCGCGAGACTTTGGACATCGCCGAGGCGGAGGAAGCGCGCCGCGCGCCGGGTGCGGTGCGCCGGGTGGACGGGCACGATCTCGCCGCACTCCAGCCGGACTGGCCTTCGCTGCAAGGCCCGCACAATCTCCAGAACGCTGCCGTGGCCGTCGCCATCGTCGAGGCGCTGGGGATTTCCGCCGAGCAATGGCAACCGGCGCTGCGCACGTTCAGCGGCCTGCCCCACCGCATGGAGCGCGTGGCCGAGGCGGGCGGCGTGCTCTACATCAACGACAGCAAGGCGACTAACCCGGCCTCCACCGCGCCCGCGCTGGCGGCCTATCCGCCCGCACCGGCACCGCGCATCCACTGGATTCTCGGCGGCCTGCCCAAGGGCGACAATCTCGACGAATGCGTGCCGTTCTTCGGCAATGTCGCCGCTGCCTATACGATCGGCGATGCGGGTGCGCGCTTCGCCGAGATCCTTGCGCCTTATACCGAGGTGCACCGCAGCGAGATGATGGCCGAGGCCATCCGCGAGGCGATGACCCGCGCCGTCCCCGGCGACGTCATCATGCTTTCGCCCGCCTGTGCCAGCTTCGACCAGTTCCGCGACTACGAGGCGCGCGGGCTGGCCTTCCGCCAGATCGTCGAGGCGCTGCTGGAATCGCAGGGCACGGATGCCGAAGGGATGAAGCACTGATGGCCACCATTGCGCCCGGCAACGCGCCCGGCACTGGGTCCGGCACCGGAGCGTCTCCCGCCAATGTCCGCTACAACCGCAACCGTCGCGGCCAGCTGGCGATCTGGTGGCAGGAGATCGACCGCACCGTGCTGGCCATCGTCCTGATCCTCATGGGGATCGGCGCCGTGGCCGTTGCCGCCGGTTCCCCGGCGAGCGCCCGGCGCCTGTCGACCGCGCACGAGAAGCTCTCGCAGCTGCACTTCTTCTGGCTGCACCTGCGGTGGCAGTTCGTCGGCCTCTGCGCGATGTTCTGGGCTTCCAGCCTGTCGAAGGACAGCGCCCGCCGGGTCGGCATCCTGATCGCGGCGGTCATGCTGGTGGGACTGGTGCTGGTGCCGGTGGTCGGCTCCGAAGTGAACGGTGCGCGGCGCTGGCTCAAGCTCGGTTTCTCTATCCAGCCTTCGCAGTTCCTCGGCTCGGGCTTCCCGATCCTGCTCGCCTGGATTCTCTCGTGGCGTGCGCGCGATCCGCATATTCCGGTGGTGGCGATCTGCTTCTGTCTCATGGGCCTGCTCGGCGCGCTGCTGATGGCCCAGCCGGACTTCGGCTCGACGATGCTGTTTTCCGGCACTTTCTTCGTGATGATCCTCCTTGCGGGCATTCCCCTGAAGCGCATCGGCCTGTTCGCAGGGCTCGGCGTCGCGGGCATCGTCCTGATGTATTTCACCTATGACAACGGCCGGAACCGCATCGACTCGTTCCTGTCGGGCGGCAACGCCTTCGACCAGGTGGACCTTGCCCAGCGCACCCTGCTCAACGGCGGATGGTTCGGGCAGGGCTTCTGGATGGGCGCGCGCAAGATGGCGCTGCCAGAGGCGCATACCGACTACATCTTTTCGGTCATCGGCGAGGAATTCGGGCTGATCGCCTGCGTCATCATCGTCATGATCTACCTCGCGCTGCTGACGCGGGTGATGCTGCGCCTGACCGAGGAGGAGGACCTCTTCACCGTGCTCGCGGCCTCCGGCATCGCCTCGCAGTTCGGCGGACAGGCCTTCATCAACATCCTGGTCAACCTCCAGCTCTTCCCCTCGAAGGGCATGACCCTGCCGCTGATCAGCTACGGCGGTTCCTCCACGGTCGCCATGTGCATGACCGTGGGCCTGCTGCTGGCGATCACGCGCCGCAACCCGTTCATCAAGCGCGAGAAGTTCTCGCTCCGCGCCGTTGGAGACTTTTCTTCATGAGTTCGGCCGTAAAAGGCTCGGTAAGCCGCCATTACGTCCTCGCCGCGGGCGGGACGGGCGGACACCTCATTCCCGCTTTCGCGCTCGCCGCCGAGCTGGACCGGCGCGGCCATCACGTCGCGCTTATTACCGACGAGCGCGGCGCGGCGATTCCCGGCAAGCCCGACTATCTGCCCGCCCACATCCTGCCGCAGGGCCGCATCGCGGGGAAGAACCCGCTGAACTGGCTCAAGGGCCTCAAGGGCATCCTGTCGGGCCGCGCCATGGCGCTGCGCCTGTTCGAGAGCTTCCAGCCGACCGCCGTGATCGGTTTCGGCGGCTATCCCGCGCTGCCGACGATGCTGGCGGCCAATTCCGCGAAGATCCCGACGATCCTGCATGAGCAGAACTCGGTGCTCGGCCGGGTGAACCGCTACTTCGCGGGCAAGGTCAACGCCATCGCCACGGCTTTCGCGCAAGTGGACCGGCTCGACCCGAAGTTGGCGGACAAGGTCACGCTCGTCGGCAATCCGGTGCGCGACGAAGTCCTCGCCCTGCGCGAGGCGCCGTTCCCCGAATTCGCCGAGGACAGCCTGCTGCGCATCCTCGTGACCGGCGGCAGCCAGGGCGCGCGCGTGCTGTCGGAAATCGTGCCGGATGGCCTCGCCATGCTGCCCCCGGCGCTGCGCTCGCGGCTACAGGTGATCCAGCAGTGCCGCGCGGAGGATATCGAGGCTGTCCGCGCCCGCTATGCCGGGCACGGCATTCCCGCCGAACTTGCGACTTATTTCGAGGACATGGCGGAGCGGCTTGCCGGTGCGCACTTGTTCATCGGCCGCTCGGGCGCCTCGACGATCGCGGAACTCACCGCCGTCGGCCGTCCCGCGATCCTGATCCCACTGCCGATCGCCACCGACGACCACCAGGCCGCCAATACCCGCGAGATCGTCGCGGCAGGCGGCGCCCGTGCGATCCGTCAGGAAAACTTCACCGCGACCACGCTCGCGAAACAGATACAGGCCATGGCCCAGCATCCCGAAACCCTTGCCAATGCCGCCCACGCCTCGTGGAACTGCGGTTATCCCAATGCCGCCAGCGATCTGGCCGACCTCGTCGAGAGCTTCGGCGCGGCGCCAATCATGGACGTGATCCGCATGGAGAAAGCCATGCCCGCCAAGAGCGGTGAGGCCCTCGCGAAAAGCAAGCTGGCGAAGGAGTCGGCTCAGTGAGGGGCGTCGGCACCGACATCGGCACGATCCACTTCGTCGGCATCGGCGGCATCGGCATGTCCGGCATTGCCGAAGTGATGCACAACCTCGGCTATTCGGTGCAAGGCTCCGACATTGCCGAGGGCTATGTGGTCGAAGGCCTGCGCGGGCGCGGGATCAAGGTCATGATCGGCCAGTCGGCGGAGAACGTCGAAGGCGTGGCCGTGGTCGTCACCTCGACCGCCGTGAAGCGCGACAATCCCGAAGTCGTCTACGCGCTGGAAAACCGCATCCCCGTGGTTCGCCGCGCCGAGATGCTGGCCGAGCTGATGCGGCTCAAGAACACCGTGGCCGTGGCCGGCACCCACGGCAAGACCACCACGACCTCGATGGTCGCGGCACTGCTCGATGCGGGCGGGGTCGATCCCACCGTCATCAACGGCGGCATCATCAACTCCTACGGCTCGAATGCGCGTCTCGGTGCGTCGGACTGGATGGTGGTGGAAGCTGACGAGAGCGACGGTTCGTTCCTGCGTCTCGATGGTACCATCGCCGTCGTCACCAATATCGATCCCGAGCACCTCGACCACTACGGCTCTTTCGACAAGGTGAAGGACTCCTTCGTCGAATTCATCGAGAACGTGCCTTTCTACGGCGCGGCGATGCTCTGCATCGACCACCCGGAAGTGCAGGCGATCATCCCCAAGGTGCGCGACCGCCGCGTGGTGACGTACGGCTTCTCCGCCCAGGCCGACATTCGCGGCGAGAACGTCACGCCGATTCCCGGCGGCAACCGTTTCGACGTGGCCCTGCGCCAGCGCGACGGCTCGTTCCGCCGGATCGAGGGCATCGAATTGCCGATGCCGGGCCGTCACAACGTCCAGAACGCACTCGCCGCCGTCGGTGTCGCGGTGGAGATGGGCTGCTCGGACGACTGCATCCAGAACGGCTTCTCGAAGTTCGGCGGCGTGAAGCGCCGGTTCACCAAAGTCGGCGAAGTCGAAGTCGAGGGCGGTATCGTGACCGTTATCGATGATTACGGCCACCATCCGGTAGAAATCCGCGCCGTGCTCGCCGCTGCGCGTGAGGGCGTGCGCAACCGGGTCATCGCCGTGGTCCAGCCGCATCGCTTCACCCGCCTGCGCGACCACATGGAAGACTTCGAAGGCGCCTTCAACGACGCCGACGTGGTCTATGCCGCGCCGGTCTACGCGGCGGGCGAGCAGCCTATCGAAGGCGTCGATTCCGAGCACATGGTCTCGGGCATGAAGGCGCGCGGCCACCGCTCGGCGCAAGTTGTCGCCGGGCCGGACGCGCTGGCCGATGTGCTGGCGACCTCGATCCAGCCGGGCGACATGGTCGTCTGTCTCGGCGCGGGCGATATCACCAAGTGGGCGGCGGGCCTTGCCGATGCGATCCGTTCAAAGAGGGCAAGATGAGCGGCATCGTCACGCCTCGCCAATGTGCTTCGACAAGCTCAGCACGAGCGGGTTTCTATTGCTTTGCGCCTACCAGCCCCGCTCATCCTGAGCCTGTCGAAGGATGATGGACGTGGCGCAACCTCACCTCCCGGACGTGCAGGGCAAGCTGAATGCCGACGCGCCGCTGGCGCCGCTCGTCTGGTTCAAGTCGGGCGGGACGGCCGAGTGGCTGTTCGAACCGAAGGATCTGGCCGACCTGCAAGGCTTCCTGCGCGATCTCGATCCCTCGGTGCCGGTCATGGCACTGGGCCTCGGCTCGAACATGATCGTGCGCGACGGAGGCGTTCCCGGCGTGGTGATCCGCCTTGGCAAGGCTTTCGCCAAAGTCTCCCGCGTCGATGAGGTCACGCTGGAATGCGGCGGCGGAGCCAGCGGCATTCTCGTCTCCTCCACCGCGCGCGACAATGGCATTGCCGGGGTTGAATTCCTGCGCTCGATCCCCGGCACCGTCGGCGGTTTCGTGCGGATGAACGGCGGCGCCTATGGCGGCGAGGTCAAGGACATCCTGATCGACTGCGACGTGGTCCTGCGCGACGGCTCGCTGGTGACATTGGGCAACGCCGATCTCGGCTATACCTATCGCCACTCGCAGCTGCCCGAAGGCGCCGTGGTCGTCGCCGCGCGCTTCAAAGGCCGCACCGGGGAACCGGAAGCGATCCAGGCCGAGA
The DNA here is from genome assembly GCF_058273105.1 of Novosphingobium sp. BF6. Lineage (NCBI taxonomy): Bacteria > Pseudomonadati > Pseudomonadota > Alphaproteobacteria > Sphingomonadales > Sphingomonadaceae > Novosphingobium > Novosphingobium sp. BF6. Next base: position 2,852,060 of record NZ_CM177775.1, on the reverse strand, counting down.
TGGACCGCATTTCCGCCAGCCGCGAGGCCAGCCAGCCGCTGCGCAGCAAGACCGGCGGCTCGACCTTCAAGAACCCCGAAGGCCACAAGGCCTGGCAGCTCGTGGACGAAGCCGGTTGTCGCGGCCTGACCCTCGGTGGCGCGCAAGTGAGCGAGAAGCACACCAACTTCCTGCTCAACGTCGCCGACGCCACCAGCAGCGATATCGAGGCCCTGGGCGAAGAAGTCCGCCGCCGGGTCAAGGAAAAGTCGGGCGTCACGCTCGAATGGGAAATCCAGCGCGTAGGCATGTTTGCCGAAGCCGAGAAGAAGTGAGTTGATCCAGTGACCCTCTCCAAACTCCACGTCGCGGTCCTGATGGGCGGTTGGTCGAACGAACGGCCGGTCTCGCTGATGAGCGGCGAGGGCGTGGCCAAGGCGCTCGAGTCCAAGGGCCACAAGGTCACCCGCATCGATATGGACCGGGATGTCGCGCTGCGCCTGTCGGAGGCGAAGCCTGACGTGGTGTTCAACGCGCTTCACGGCGCGCCGGGCGAGGACGGCACGGTGCAGGGCATGATGGACCTGATGGGCCTCACCTATACCCACTCGGGCCTCGCCACCTCGGTGATCGCCATCGACAAGGAACTGACCAAGCAGGCGCTCGTGCCCCACGGCATTCCCATGCCGGGCGGCCGCATCGTCGAGAGCGCCACGATCCACGAGCGCGATCCGCTGCCGCGTCCCTATGTGTTGAAGCCCGTCAACGAAGGGTCTTCGGTCGGCGTGGCCATCGTCACTCAGGAAGGCAACTACGGCAATCCGATCGCGCCGGACGCCAAGGGGCCGTGGCAGGAATTCGACCGCCTGCTCGCCGAACCCTTCATTCGCGGCCGCGAACTGACCACCGCCGTGATCGGTGACCGGGCCCTGCTCGTCACCGAACTCAAGCCCAAGTCCGGCTTCTACGACTTCGACGCCAAGTACACCGACGGCATGACCGAGCACGTCTGCCCGGCGGAAATCCCCGACGAGATCACGGCGGCCTGCAAGGATCTCGCGCTGCGCTCGCACCAGTTGCTCGGCTGCAAGGGCACCAGCCGCGCGGACTTCCGCTGGGACGACACGCAGGGCATCGAGGGCCTGTTCCTGCTGGAGGTCAACACCCAGCCGGGCATGACCCCGCTCAGCCTCGTCCCCGAACAGGCGCGCGCCTGCGGTATGGAATACCCCGATCTCGTGGAGGCGATCATCGCTGAAGCGCTGGCGGATGCCGGAAAGGTCGCCAAGGGGGGCAAATGAGCCAGACGATCCGGCGCAAGCCGAAGACAGCGCGAAAGGCCGCAGCGGCCCGGAACACCAAGGCCAAGGTGCGCCAGGCCAAGGCGACGAGCGGCACGGCCGTCGACACGGTGATGAGCTGGCTGCCCTTCACCGAGGAGCAGCTTCACAAGATCTTCCTCGTCGCCATTCTCGGCGGTGCGGGGCTGCTCATCTGGGTCGTCGCCAATGCGGCGGGCGTGCCGATGCTGGCAGGCAAGCAGTTCGCGCAAGTGGCTGCCGATGCCGGGTTCGAGGTGAAGCGCGTGGAAGTGCGCGGGGTGAAGAACCTCAACGAGCTGAAAGTCTACGAAAAGGCGCTGGCCGAGCGCGACCGGGCGATGACCCAGGTCGATCTCGACGGGCTGCGCGGCGAATTGATGGGGCTGTCGTGGGTCAAGGACGCGCGCGTCTCGCGCCAGCTTCCGGACACGTTGGTGATCGACATCGTCGAGCGCGCCCCGCATGCGGTGCTGCGCAAGGCCGACCGCTTCGTGCTGATCGACGAGACCGGGCAGGAACTGGAAGCGATCGCCCGCAAGGACGCCAAGGGCAAGCTGATCGTCTCCGGCCCCGGCGCGGGCCAGCAGGTGACGCAGCTCGGGCACTTGCTGGAAGCCGCGCCGGCGCTCCAGCCGAAAGTGCAGGAAGCCGAATGGATCGGCAACCGCCGCTGGAATCTGACGTTTCAGACCGGGCAAGTGCTGGCCCTGCCGGAAGGCGACACCGAATCGGCGAGCGCGCTCGTCACTTTCGCAAGGCTAGACGGCACCAATCGGCTGATCGGCGGCAAAGTGACGGCGATCGACATGCGCGCGAAGGACCGCATCTATTTGCGAGTGCCCGACGGCGAAGGACAGGAATTGGCGATGAAGGCGGGGGCAGTGCCGCATACGGGTGCAGAAGCGAGCGGGGCCACGGCGCCCACGACCGCCGTGGCGGCGGAGGAACAGTAATGGCGCCGCCTCGCATCACTCGCGTATTCGGCGCGGTCAACATCGGCTCCTTCCGCATTTCCGCGATCGTCGCGGGCATGTCGGAGATGGGCGACATGATCGTGCTCGGCTCCGGCCACCGCGCCAGCCAGGGCATCAAGCGCGGCTACGTCACCGACATGGCCGCGGCGACCTACGCCGTGCGCGACGCCATCGACCGCGCCGAGAAGATGGCCGACACCAGCGTCACCAAAGTCTGGATCGGCTGCTCGGGGGCAGGGCTGGCCAGCCGCATCGACCAGTTCGATGCCGAGATCGGCGGTCGCCGCATCGAGCAGGAGGACATCGACCAGCTGCTGATCTCGGCGCGCGAGGTGATCCAGCCGGACGGTCGCATGGTGCTTCATGCCCAGCCCGCGCAATATCGCCTCGACGGCGCCCACGGTGTCGGCAATCCCACCGGCCTCCATGCCGAGCGGCTCGGCGTCGATATCCATATCGTGCTGGCTGACGGCGCCCCGATCCGCAACCTGACCGAGGCGGTGCAATGCGCGCACCTCGAAGTCGAGGCGGTGGTCGGCTCGCCGATTGCGGCGGGGCAGGCCTGTCTCTCGCCCGAGGAGCGCGATCTGGGCGTGGCGCTCGTCGAATTCGGCGCGGAAGTCACCAACGTGGCGGTCTATTCGCATGGGCTGCTGATCGACATGATCTCGATCCCGATGGGTTCGGCGGACATTACCGATGCGGTCGCTTCGGCCTTCGGTATCCGCCGCTTCCAGGCCGAGCGACTCAAGTGCGTGAACGGCTCGGCCATCGCCAGCCCGCACGACCACCGCGAGATGATCCCGGTCAACGCGCCGGGCGAAGAGGGCACCGGCCCGATCGCACGGCATGCCGACGACAAGAACCGCATTCCCCGCGCCGAACTGATCGGCGTCATCACCGGCCAGCTCGGCATCCTGATGGAAGAGATCAACAAGGCGCTCAAGCTGATGCGCTTCAATGCCCAGCGCGGCAAGCAGGTGGTCTTCACCGGCGGCGGCGCGGAACTGGTGGGACTGGCGGATTATGCCCAGGCCGCGCTCGGCAAGCCGGTGCGCATCGGCCGGGTGCCGCACCTCTCCGGTCTGGCCGAAGCCCACGTGAAACCGGGCTTCTCGACGCTGGCGGGACTTGTCCTCTATGCCGCCGCCGACCCCATCGACATCCGCACGTTCGGCAAGAACCGTCAGGGTACAGTACGTTACAGCGGCCTCGGGGTCGTCAATCGCGTCTATAGAGCCTTGAGGGAATACTTTTGAGCACTTTGGCCAGTCGTGCAATCCCTGCGACAGGGGCGGCAGGATTGGCTGGAATTGGCGGTTTCGCCTGTGGACAACAAGCTCGCGCGCTTTGCCTTGATGGAGGCAGGCGTGCAATCAGGCTAGTCAAGATAATTTTCTTCGCGCACGTGCCTGCCAGGAGAACGAAATGAGCATCAACATCGGACCGCCGGCGATCGAAGAACTTCGTCCGCGGATTGTCGTCATCGGCGTAGGCGGTGCGGGCGGCAACGCCATCGCCAACATGATCCAGGCCCAGATAGAGGGCGTGGACTTCGTCGTCGCCAATACCGACGCGCAGGCGCTCAACAATTCGATCGCGGAAACGCGCATCCAACTCGGTCCGGAAATCACGCAGGGCCTCGGCGCCGGTGCGCGTCCGGAAGTGGGCCGCGCCGCCGCCGAGGAAACCATCGAGGACATCGAGCGTCTGCTCGAAGGCGTCCACATGGTCTTCATCGCCGCCGGCATGGGCGGCGGCACCGGCACCGGCGCCGCGCCGATCATCGCCCAGGCCGCGCGCGCCAAGGGCGTGCTGACGGTCGGCGTGGTCTCCAAGCCGTTCATGTTCGAAGGCACGCGCCGCATGCGCTCGGCCGACGCCGGTATCGAGGAGCTGCAGAAGCACGTCGATACGCTGATCGTCATCCCGAACCAGAACCTGTTCCTGGTCGCCAAGGCGGACACCACCTTCAAGGAAGCCTTCTCGCTCGCCGACGAAGTGCTCCAGCAGGGCGTGCGCTCGATCACCGACCTGATGATCATGCCGGGCCTCATCAACCTCGACTTCGCGGACGTCCGCTCGGTCATGGGCGAGATGGGCAAGGCGATGATGGGCACGGGCGAGGGCGAAGGCCCGAACCGCGCACTGGAAGCGGCCGAACGCGCCATAGCGAACCCGCTGCTCGACGGCGTGTCGATGCAGGGCGCCAAGGGCGTCATCATCTCGATCATCGGCGGCGACGACATGAAGCTGCTCGAAGTCGACGAAGCCGCAAACCACATCCGCGAACTGGTCGATCCCGATGCGAACATCATCTGGGGTTCGGCGTTCAACCCCGACCTTCAGGGCAAGATCCGCGTCTCGGTGGTCGCCACCGGCATCGAACAGACCACCGAAATGGCCGAGATCGCGGCGCGTCCGCTGAACCTCAGCGCCTCGCGCGGCCCGGTCCGCCCGATGGTTTCGCGCCCGGTGCCCAGCGCGCCTGCACCGCTCGTCACCCCGGCTCCGGCCGTGGCGATCCCGCAGACGCCTTCCGCTTCGGCCTCCGAGCCGTTCGAACTCTCGACCCCCGCTCCCGAGGCGGCCGAGCAGCCGTTCGAACTCGAACTCGGCGCCAGCGAAGAAGTCGAGCCGGAAGCGCCGGTTGCCTACGCCGGTCTGCGCAGCAGCCAGCCCCTCGATCTGGGTGCGCCCCAGCAATCGGCAGCACGCCCGCAGGACGAACTGCTGCTGAACGGCAACCAGCACGCCGAGCCGGAAGCGCCGGTGCGCGCGCCTGCGCCCAGCCAGCCTGCCCCCGCTCCGGCTCGTCCGGTCGGCGGTGGCTCCACGCTGTTCGAACGCATGACCAGCCTCTCGCGTCCGAAGCCTGCTCCGGCAGAGCCTGCCGGTGACGAGGACGACGGTGCCTCGATCAGCATCCCGCGCTTCCTGGGGCGACAGAACAATCAGTAAGTGAGGCGGGCGGTGATGCGCGCACTGCCGCCCGTTTTCGCAAGGTTCAGGATCGTCGCGCCATAGGCGCGCCCGGTCGATTTCCAGCAAAGGCCCGATCCACTCGGGCCTTTGTCTGTTTGAAGAGGTTTTTCGGTTCGTGCGGCTACGTCAGAGGGTTTCGAGCAAGTGGCTGGCTTCGGCAGCTGCCCATGTTGCGCTCGCCGTTCCTGCCGCAGGTTTCGCGGTCGCTTTCGTGGCGACACCGGCCTCAGCCGCGCCCGTGGTTCAGGCGCTGCCCAGCGCGGACCAGACGAAGCTGAATGCGGCGCTGGCCCGTCTCGGCCGCGACCCGCGCGACGTTTCCGCCTTGATCGATGCCGGTGATGCGGCGCGCAGGCTCGGCGATTTCGATGCCGCGATCGGCTTCTACCGCCGCGCCGACGAGATTTCCGCCGGAAATGCCCGCGTGAAGGCTGGTCTTGCGGCCTCGCTGGCGCAGAGCGGCGATCCGGTGGCGGCGCTGCCGCTCTTCGCCGAGGCCGAGCGGGCCGGGGCCAGCCCCACCAGTCTGGCTGCCGATCGCGGCCTCGCCTACGACCTCGTCGGGGATAATGCGACGGCGCAGCGCTACTATGCGATGGCGCTCGGCGGTGCGAGCGACGAGGACGTGCGCATGCGTCTGTCGATCAGCCAGGCGATTGCCGGGGATGCCCAGGCTTCCGAGACAACGATCATGCCGCTGCTGCGCAAGCAGGACAAACCGGGCTGGCGCACGCGCGCCTTCGCGCTGGCGATCGCGGGCGACACCAAGCAGGCGGTCGAGGTCTCCAACACGATCCTGCCGCCGCAGCTCGCCCAGAACATCGCCCCCTACTTGCGCTACATGCCGCGTCTGACCCGCGCACAGCAGGCTGCGGCGGCGAATCTCGGCAAGTTCCCGCGCGCCTCCGAAATCGGCCACGACGATGCCCGCATCGCCGCCTACAAGCCGGTGCAGGTGGCGAGTGCCGACGCCAATCTCGTCCCGCGCGGCGAAGCACTGGGCGGCGGCAAGGCGCCCGATCGGCCTTCGCGCACCACGCGGACCGGCAGCGGAAGCAAGGCAGGTCCGAAGCTCGGTGGCGCCTCGATTGCGGTGGCCGATCCCTATCGGCTTGGCGGTACGCGCACGACACGTTCCACGCCGAGCGCGGTCAAGACGCCGGAACCGGCCCGCGTCGCTCCGCCGGAACCCAAGCCGACGATCGAGCGCGACGGCGCGACCGGCGAACTTCCGCCGCTCGCGAGCGCCACTCCCGGCACCTCTCCCGTTTCGACTCCGGTTTCAGCCTCGACTTCGGCGCCTGTCGCGGCCAAGCCTGCGACCACTCCGCCTGCCGCCGCTTCGTCGCTGCCGCCGGGCTTCGATCCGAGGGCCGTCGGTGCGGCTCCAGTTCACACCGCTGCCGCGTCGCCGATAAGCAATGGCGCAGCGCCGGGCTTCGATCTGGCCCGTTCCGTTCCGGCTCAAGGCACTCCGGCGATGCCCGCTCCGCAGGCATCGACACCAGCGCCCAGGCCGGTCCCGGAGCCGACCGCGCCCGTCGAAACGCCGCCCGAGCCGGGCGCGCAGCAGCTCTCGCTGGCGCAGATCTTCGCCGATATCGGCAAGCCGACGATGCAGAGCGCGCCTGCCTCCGGCGCGGTCGATATTCGCCAGATCGAACCGGCCCGTCCCGCGCCGCCGAAGATCGTGCCGCCCAAGCCGGAACCGGAAGCGCCCAAGGTGGTCGAGAAGGCTCCCGCCAAGGTCGATCCCAAGGCGAAGCCGGACCCCAAGGCCAAGGTTGGCGCCAAGGTAGAGGCCGACGACGAGGGCAAGCCCACCGGAAAGGCCGCTCCCAAGACCAGGGCGGAAATCGCCAAGGCCAAGGCGGAAGCCGCCAAGGCAGAGGCGGCAAAGACAGCCAAGGCCAAGAAGCCCGCGCCCCCCTCGCACCCCAGCCGAATCTGGGTGCAGATCGGCGTCGGGCGCGACAAGGCCGCGATCGCCTTCGACTGGCGCCGTTACAACAAGCAGGCTCCGGCCCTGTTCAAGGGGCGTGAGCCTTACGTCAGCGAGATGGGGCGGACCAACCGCATCCTGATCGGTCCCTTCGCGACGCAGAAGGCGGCGAGCGGCTTCATGGCCGACGCCCGCAAGCAGGGCTTTTCCGATGCCCTGCCGTGGACCAGCCCCGCCGGGCAAGTCGTGGACGCGCTTTCCGCAAAGTAAGGCACGCTCGGTTCGCCCCGACTGCCCGTCGTCCGGCCTTATCCACATCCTGTTAACAGGCTAGTGGAGTTTTGCGCAGGCGATCGCGTGTCCCGGATTGTGCTTGCCCCCCTTGGCAAAGCATCCATGGCCCCGTCGCGTCGCGGAGGGCAAATGTCGGAAATCATGAGAACGGTACAGGACGACATTGGCCGAGAGGACGAATCCGCTCCGATCGAGATGCTGGCGTCGCTGTTCGAAGCGCGCGACTGGGCCTTCGAATATGCGGGCGAGGACGAAATCTCGGCCGAAGTGAAGGGCGCCTGGGCGACCTACCAGATCCAGGCGATCTGGCGGGTGGAGGACCGGGTCCTGCAACTGCTCTGCCTGCCCGACATTCGCATCGCCGACAGCAAGCGGCAGGCGATGTTCGAGGCGCTGGCGCTCATCAACGAGCAGATCTGGGTCGGTCATTTCGACACCTGGTCCAGCAGCGGCGTGGTGCTCTATCGCCATGGGCTGATGCTCGGCGAGGACGGCCTGCTCGGCCCCGGCCAGGCGCAGACCGTGGTCGAGGCCGCGATCGAGGAATGCGACCGCTTCTACCCGGTGTTCCAGTTCATCCTCTGGGGCGACAAGACCCCGACCGAAGCGCTGGCCGCCGCCATGATCGACGCTGCCGGAGAGGCCTGAACTGGTCCCCTCACGGCCGGTCCCATTGGGTCTTGGCAGCCTTCGGGCGCTCGCCTAAGCGCGTGATTGCATACGAATTCGCGCAAGGGGAATGACATGAACCGCTTTGGAAACATCCTTCTGGTCGGTTGCGGCAACATGGCCGGTGCCATGCTCGAAGGCTGGCTGAAGGGCGGCATGTCGCCTTCGGCATTCACCGTCGTCGATCCCCGCCGCGAAAGCGTGCCGGAAGGCGTCACCCTGCTGCGTGAACTGCCGCGGGAAGGGCGCTTCGATGCCGTCATGCTTGGCATCAAGCCGCAGGGTCTGGACGAGGCGGCGCCCGCCATCGCCCCGTTGGTCGGCCCGGGCACGGCGCTGTTCTCGATCCTTGCAGGCGTCGAGTTCGACAGCCTGGCCGCGCGCTTCCCCGAAGCTGGGGCCATCGTGCGGATCATGCCCAATCTCGCCGCTGCCATCGGCAAGTCGCCGATCGCGCTCGATGCGCGGGGGCTCGACGAGACCGGCCGCGCGGCGGTCACGGCGATGATGGCGCATCTCGGCACGCCCGAGTGGCTGGCGCGCGAGGACCTGTTCGATTCCGTGACTGCGCTTGCGGGCTGCGGCCCGGCGTTCGTCTACCGCTTCATCGATGCGCTGGCAGCGGGCGGGGTCGCGCTTGGTCTGGAAGAAGGGCAGTCGCAGCGCCTTGCCGTGGCGATGGTGGAAGGCGCGGCGCAGCTGGCCTCGGCCTCGCCGTTCTCGCCGGGCGAACTGGCCGACAAGGTCGCCAGCCCCGGCGGCTCGACCCGCGCGGGCATGAACGTACTCGATGCGGGCGAAGCGCTCGCCCGCCTGATCGCCGCGACGATGGCCGCCTCGCGTGATCGCAATGCCGAAATGGCGGCCGCAGCGCGCAAGGCCTGAAGCAGGTCGCTGCGTTTTTCGGCATTTTTACATTTTGACACAAAGCCGAACTTCCGGTTTTTCTTGAAATCGCGGGCTTGCGAGACGATATTCCTCCTGTCCGGGCACCGCATTTCGCTGGTGCCCGCCAAAGGAGTTTGAAATGGCGAATTGGAACGACCCCCAGCCCCGCACGGGCTTCGGTGCGTCTCCGAGCCTTGACGGACGCGAAGCCGGCCGGGCCACGTATGACGCGGGTCTGCGCAGCTACATGCTGTCCATCTACAACTACATGGCCTCGGGCGTGCTGCTGTCGGGCATCGTGGCGGTGCTCTTCGCGAATTCCGGCATGGCGGTGCAGGTGCTCAGCACCCCGCTGCGTTGGGTGATCATGCTGGCGCCGCTCGGCTTCGTGCTGGCGATGAACTTCGGCCTGAACCGGATGAAGACCTCGACCGTCCAGATGCTCTACTGGGGCTTCTGCGTGGTCATGGGCCTGTCGCTCTCGGCGATCTTCCTGGTCTTCACCGCGACGTCGATCGCGACGACGTTCTTCGCGACCGCTGCCGCCTTCGCGGGCCTCAGCCTCTACGGCTACACCACGAAGAAGGACCTGTCTGGCTTCGGCACGTTCCTCATCATGGGCCTGGTCGGCATCCTGGTGGCGATGGTCGTCAACATCTTCGTCGGTTCGACGGTGCTTCAGCTGGCGATCTCGGTGCTCGGCGTGCTGATCTTCGCGGGCCTTACCGCCTACGACACGCAGATGCTCAAGAACCAGTACTTCCAGCTTCGCGGCACCGAATTCCTCGGCAAGGCCGTGGTGATGGGTGCGCTCAGCCTCTACCTGGACTTCATCAACATGTTCCAGTTCCTGCTGAGCTTCCTGGGCGATCGCCGTTAATCCACGGTTTTTTGATCGGGAAACAGGATATGCCCGGTGCGATTCGTCGCACCGGGCATTTTCATTGGAGTCGAGTCGCGATAGAATCCCGGCCATTGTAAGAACTGGGCTGAAATCGGCCTGAGCACTGGAGTTTCCGGGGTGGTAAACCTGAAGAATAGAGGCCTGCTGCGCGGTCTCTCGCTGATGACGGGCTCGCTCGTCGCACTGCTCTCGGGCTGTGGTCCCAAGGAAGTCGCAGTGGCACCGCCGCCGCCGCCGCCCGTCGTGGTGATTCCGCCGCGGCCGATGCCGCCGCTCGGCGCCTCGCCCAACATGGTGGTTCCTGCGCTGGCGGTCGACGGTTCGCGCCGCACGGTCAACACCGGCGTTTCCAATGCCCAGATGGTCTGGAACCTGCGGTCGGCCTACAATGTGGCGGCGCTGAATTGCGTCGGCCCGCAGTACGAGCCGATCCTGGCCGGCTACAAGGACTTCCTGAAGAAGCACCTGAAGTCGCTCACGGCGGCGAACAAGGCTTTGGATAAGGAATTCAAGACCCGCTACGGCGCCAAGTCCGTGCGCGAGCGTGAATCCTACCAGACCCAGGTCTACAACTTCTTCGCGCTGCCGCCGGTGGTTCCGGCGCTCTGCAACGCGGCGATGGGCCTCTCGGTCGATCTCCAGGCCGTGCCTGCCGGCCAGCTCGACGGTTTCGCCGTGACCGGCCTTGCCAAGGCGGAGGCTCCGTTCAAGGAGTTCTTCAACAGCTACGACCAGTACCGCGCCGACCTCGCGGCCTGGGAATCCCGCTACGGCGCCGGTGCCACGGCTGGCGCTCCGGCGACGACGACTCCGGTGGCCGTTGCTCCGGGCCTCAGCCAGCAGGCCTCTTCGCGCTAAGCAGTCGCTCGCGGGAAGGCTCGGTTTGAGCGTTTCCGCGATGCCTGCGAATTTTCGGGCGCTTCATTTTTGCTCTTTCATGGGGAAGAGCACTTCGCTAAGGGAGCGCCTCGCAGAGCGCCTTGCGCCTTGCGAAAATACTGGAACGGGGCCGTAGCTCAGATGGGAGAGCGCGTCGTTCGCAATGACGAGGTCAGGGGTTCGATCCCCCTCGGCTCCACCAGTATTCAGGATTGATGCGTGTCCGGCCTCGCGCCGGGCATCACCCGGCCCGAGACATGGCCGGGTTTTTTGTTTATCTGCGATGCGGGCCTTGTCCATGCCGAGAGGCACCGGAGAGCGTTCGCAGCGCAAGGCACTGGAAGAGAGCCGGTGCCGCCCCGGCGATGCCATCGCCAGCCCATTTCAGCTCTCAGGATTGCCGGAACCAGACTCATGCATTTTCTCGACCAGGCCAAGATCTACATCCGTTCGGGCGGCGGCGGTCCGGGGGCGGTTTCCTTCCGGCGCGAGAAGTACGTCGAGTACGGCGGTCCCGACGGCGGAAACGGCGGCAAGGGCGGTGACGTGGTGTTCGAGGCCGTGGCCGGTCTCAACACCCTGATCGACTTCCGCTACACCCAGCACTTCAAGGCCCCGCGTGGCGGCCACGGCATGGGTAAGAACCGCAACGGCGCGGCGGGCAAGGATCTTGTCATCAAGGTTCCCGTCGGCACCCAGATCATCGACGACGAGGACCGCGAGACCGTCCTGGCCGACCTCACCGAGGCGGGCCAGCAGGTCGTACTGCTCGAAGGCGGCATGGGCGGACGCGGCAATGCCAGCTACAAGACCAGCACCAACCGCGCGCCGCGCCAGCACCAGCCGGGCATCTCGCCGCAGGAACTGTGGGTCTGGCTGCGCCTCAAGCTGCTGGCCGACGTCGGCCTCGTCGGCATGCCGAACGCGGGCAAGTCCACCTTCATCAACAAGCTGTCGAACACCAAGGCCAAAGTCGGCGACTACGCCTTCACCACGCTGCGCCCGCAGCTCGGCGTCGTCACCCACAAGAACCGCGAATTCGTGCTGGCCGACATTCCCGGCCTGATCGCGGGCGCCGCCGACGGCGCGGGCATCGGCGACCGCTTCCTCGGCCATATCGAGCGCTGCCGCGTGCTCGTCCATCTCATCGACATCTCCAGCACCGACCCGGTCGAGGCGATGCAGATCGTCGAGGAAGAGCTGGAGGCCTATGGCGAGGGGCTTGAGGACAAGCCGCGTCTCGTCGCGCTCAACAAGATCGACCTCGTGGACGATGCCCTGGCGGCGGACTACGCGAAGGAACTGCTCAAGGCCGGTGCCGACGAAGTGTTCCCGATCTCGGGCGCGACCGGCAAGGGCATGTCGAAACTGCTCGACGCGGTGATCGACTATCTCCCCGCCGCCACCGTGACCGAGCGTCCCGAAGGCGAGCGCGAGGAAGCCGACGACAAACCCTGGTCGCCGATCTGAGCTGATACGTAAGCGCGGGCGGCGCAAGCCGCCGCTCGCCTTTATTTCGGTTGCGTTTCAAAGCCATGTTGGCAGGCCCGGTGGTCCTCGCTAGACCATGGCGATGACGCTCATGAAGACGCTTCTTGCCGCCGCGCTGCTCCTGTCGCCAACCGCCGCTTTCGCGCAGGAGACGCCGCAGGAGGTTTCCAGCAAGCCCATCACGCTCGGCACCAGCTACCAGCTGCATTCCGCCGTTCTGGACGACACCCGCGAATTGAACGTCTGGCTGCCGACCGGCTACGAGAAATCGACTGATCGCTACCCGGTCGTCTACCTGCTGGACGGCGGGCTGCACCAGGACTTCGTTCATATTGCCGGTCTCGGCAATCTCGCCTCGCTCAGCTGGACTTACGGCCCGATGATCGTGGTCGGCGTGCAGACGAAGAACCGCCGCGCCGAACTGACCGCCCGGCCCAGCGATCCGCGCTATCTTTCCGCCTTCCCCGAGAGCGGCGGTGCCGACAAGTTCCGCCGTTTCCTGCGGCAGGAAGTCGTGCCTTTCGTCGAAGCGCGCTTCCGCACCGGAGATCGCCGCGCGATCATGGGCGAATCGCTGGCCGGGCTGTTCGTCGTCGATACCCTGCTCAAGGAGCCGACGCTGTTCGGCGACTATATCGCGATCAGTCCCAGCCTCTGGTGGGACGACCGCCGCCCGCTCGCCGATCTGGCCCGCACCGCCCACGTGAAGGACATGACCAAGGCGCGGCTCTACCTTGCCGTGGGCGACGAGGGCGGCACCATGCAGGACGGGATCGACCGTCTCCGGACCTTCCTCGCCGTCCAGCCGCCCGAGCGCGTCAGCTTGCGCTACGACGATTTCAGCAAGAGCGCCTCTCACGCCACCGTCTATCACCACGCGGCGGAAGACGCGCTGCGCTGGCTCTATCCGGCCCCGCCCTACGAAGGCGAGGGCACGCCGTGGTTCATGATCGAGGGCGCCGCGCCGCCACAGAAATAGGCGCGCAAAAAACTACTGCCGCGTCCACGCCGGCGAAGCTATGGGGCGGCGCATGAACACTATCGCTCCCCGCAAACCGGTCGACGGCAAGGCCGCTCTGCTCATGCTCGGGCTTTGCGCGATCTGGGGCATGCAGCAGACCGCGATCAAGGCCGTTGCCGCGGACATGGCGCCGGTCCTCCAGATATGCCTGCGTTCCGGAATCGCGGCGCTGTTCATCGCCGTACTGGTTTTCGCGCGGGGCGAGAGCCACGCGCTGCGCGGCGGCACCTGGAAACCGGGTGTGGTGATCGGCGCGCTCTTCGCGCTCGAAAACCTGTTCATCGGCGAGGGGCTGCGCTTCACCAATGCATCGCACATGGGGATATTCCTTTATACGGCGCCGATCTTCACCGCGCTGGGCCTCCATTTCGACCTCCCCGAAGAACGCCTGAGTCCGCTGCAATGGCTGGGCATCGTCACTGCGTTCGGCGGGGTGGCGGTTTCGTTCCTCGGCGGCGCGGGAACCGGACCCACGCGCAGCACGGCGTGGATCGGTGATCTCATGGGCGTCGGCGCGGGTGCGGCCTGGGGCGCGACGACGCTGACCTTGCGCTTTTCCCGCCTTTCGCAGGCGCCGAGCAGCGTAACGACGCTCTACCAGTTGCTCGGCGCCTTCGTGCTGCTGGGCCCGCTCGCACTCGCCACCGGGCAGACCTGGGTGACGGCAACGCCGCTGCTGGGGCTGAGCATGACGTTCCAGGTCGTCTTCGTCTCGTTGATCAGCCTGCTGATCTGGTTCGGCATGCTGCGGGCCTATCTTGCCTCTCGGCTCGGCGTACTCTCGTTCATGACGCCGCTGTTCGGCCTGGTCTTCGGCGTGGTGCTGCTGGGCGAGCGGCTCGAACCGGCCTTCATCGGCGGCGCGATCATGGTGATAGCGGGCATCCTGCTGGTCAGCGGCCACGAGATGTTTCGCGCCCGGCAGGCGCGGGGCATCGCTTCGGCCGACTAGGGTACGCTTTCGCAAGCGAATGCTTTCCCCGAATCGGCAACTGTCCTAGAGGCTCGGCTTCCATGCCTGTATCGCGCCTTTCCGATCTCTCCGACAGAGTCCTCGCACCCCGCCTCGTCATCAAGGTCGGCTCGGCGCTGCTCGTCGGCAAGGAAGGCGTGCGGCGCGCCTGGCTGACCGCGCTGGTCGCCGAGATCGCCGAAGCGCGCGCGCGCGGGCAGGACGTGATCGTCGTCTCCTCGGGCGCCATCGCGCTGGGCGCGGCGACGCTGGGACTGGAGAAGGGCGGGCGCGGCTCGCTGGCCGATGCGCAGGCCGCTGCTGCCGTCGGCCAGATCGCGCTGTCCGGGCTCTGGGCCGAACTGCTCGGCAGCCACGGGCTCACCGCCGCGCAGATGCTGCTGACGCTCGACGACCTCGAGGATCGCCGCCGCTACCTCAACGTCACCGCCACGTTGACCCGCCTGCTCGATGCGGGCGCGGTGCCGGTCATCAACGAGAACGATTCGGTCGCGACGCAGGAAATCCGCTTCGGCGACAACGACCGCCTCGCCGCCCGCGTCGCCCAGGCCGCGCAGGCGAGCGCCGTGCTGCTGCTTTCCGATATCGACGGCCTCTACGATCGCCACCCGAAGGAGCCGGGCGCCCGGATGATCCCGGTGGTCGAGGGCGTCACCCCGGAAGTCCACGCCATGGCCAGCACCGAATCGAACTCCGGCATGGGTTCGGGCGGCATGGTCTCGAAACTGCAGGCGGCCGAGATCGCCGAGCTGGCAGGCATCTGCCTCGTCATCGGCAACGGCCAGCACGAGCGCCCGGTGGCGCGAATCATCGGCGACGGCATCGGCACCCTGTTCCTGCCGCGCCGCCGCGCGGGTGCGCGCAAGGCCTGGCTCGGCGGACGGCTGCGGCTCAAGGGCAGCATCCATGTCGACGCCGGGGCCGCCGCTGCCCTGACGCGCGGATCGAGCCTGCTCGCCAAGGGCGTGACCGGGGTGGAAGGCCATTTCGAGCGCGGCGATCCCGTCGCCATCGTCGATGCCGAAGCGCGCGTCGTCGCCCACGGCCTTTCCGAATATCACGCGGGCGAGTGCGCCGCGATCCGGGGCCTGCACTCCAGCGAGCAGGCTGAAGTGCTCGGATATTCGCCCCGTTCATCCGTGGTGCATCGCGATCAGCTTGTTCTGAAATGATGGAATTCGATTACCCCACCATCGCGCTGACTGGAGCCACCGGCTTCGTCGGCCAGTCGCTGCTCGATGAAGCCGTCGCCGCCGGATACAACGTCCGCGCGCTCACCCGCCGCGAGCAGGAGCCGCGCGAGAACGTCACCTGGGTCCGCGGCGAACTGCGCGACACCGCCTCGCTTTCCGAACTGACGCGCGGGGCCGAGGCGATCCTGCACGTCGCGGGCGTCGTCAGCGCGCCCGACGCTGCCGGGTACGAGGCGGGCAATGTCGCCGGAACCCTCAACGTGATCGAAACGGCGGTGGCCAAGGGCATCCGCCGCCTCGTCTTCGTCTCCTCGCTTTCCGCGCGTGAGCCGGGGCTGTCGGCTTACGGCGCCTCCAAGGCCAAGGCCGAGAAACTCCTGCGCGCCAGCCCGCTCGACTGGACCATCGTGCGCCCGCCCGCGATCTACGGCCCGCGCGACCGGGAGATGTTCGAACTGTTCCGTGCCGCGCGCTGGGGCCTGGTGCCGGTGCCGAAGGGTGCGGCCTCGATGATCCACGTAGAGGACCTCGCGCGCCTGCTGGTGGCGCTGATTCCGGGCGGCGAGGATGTGACCGGCAAGCTCTTCGAACCCGACGACGGAAAGCCGCTCGGCTGGGACAATGCCGAGATGGCGCGCGCTATCGGCACCGCCGTCGGCCGCCGGGTGCGGGTGTTCACCCTCTCGCCGGGGGCGCTGGACAAGGCGGCGAAAGTGGACCGGTTCCTGCGCGGCGACGGTGCGAAGATGACCGCCGACCGCGCCGGGTATCTCAGCCATCCGGACTGGGTGGTCGGTGCGGAGGCGGCAGTGCCCGCCTCGATCTGGGAACCGCGCATCGATACGCGCGATGGGCTGCGGGCGACTGCAGAGTGGTATCGGGCCAGCGGGTGGCTTTGAAGAAGTAAGAGACCCGGGGGATGATCCCCCGGACCCTCGGAATGTCATCGTTGCGCGCGGCTATGCCTAGTGCGCTCCTTGCGAGGTGTTTCGATGTCTTCCGGCGCCAACCGAGCGCCATCGGCACGATCACACGCGATCTCAACGTCATCACCCGATCACGCTGCTAATGGCGAAACCACTTCTCTAGTGGCTAAACCACCTCGTCGCCCCCGCGAAGGCGGGGACCCCGCTTCTTTTTCCTTCCTCGCGCCCAGCCAGAACAAGCGGGACCCCCGCCTTCGCGGGGGCGACGAGGTGTTTGATGGAAAGGTGGTTTGCGGAGAAGGCTGACGGGGCTTTACTTCAGCGCAATCGCCTCCTGCACGATCCCCGCACAAGGCCCGAACCCGATCGAGACCGCGCCCTCCGCCACGAACCGGCCCGACAGCGTGAGTTCGTCGCCGTCCTCAAGGAACGTGCGCGTCTCGCCGGTCGGCAGCGTCACCTTTTCGCGGCCGGAACGGGTGATCTCCATCAGGCTGCCTTGCGAGCCGTCCTCGGGACCTGAGATCGTGCCGGTGCCGAGCAGGTCGCCGGGGTTCATCTCGCAGCCGTTGGAGGCGTGGTGCGTCACCATCTGGGCGATGGTCCAGTACATGTTGCCGGCCGGGCCATGGCTGAGGCGCTGGGCGGCCAGGCGTTCGCCGCGCATCTTCTCGGTGCTGAGGCTGACTTCAAGGTCGAGCGAAAGCGCGCCTTCGCACTGGTCGGTCTCGTCCCAGAGGTAGGGCAGGGGGCGGGGATCGCCTGCGGGGCGCGGCGCCTGCGCGATGCGGAACGGGGCGAGTGCTTCCATCGTCACGATCCAGGGCGAGACGGTGGTTAGGAAGTTCTTGGCGAGGAACGGCCCGAGCGGCTGATACTCCCAGGCCTGCACGTCTCGCGCCGACCAGTCATTGAGGAGGGTCACGCCCGCGACGTGATCGAGGGCCTTGTCGATGGGGATCGGCTGGCCGATTTCGTTGCCCTGCGCCATCCACACGCCGAGTTCGAGTTCGTAGTCGAGCCGTCGGATCGGGCCGAACGAGGGGTTTTCCGCATCGGGGGCCTTGGTCTGGCCGTTCGGGCGGATCACCGGGGCGCCGCTCGGGCGCACGGTGGAGGCGCGGCCGTGGTAGCCGATGGGGACGTGCTTGTAGTTGGGCAGCAGCGGATTGTCGGGGCGGAACAGCTTGCCGATATTGGTGGCGTGGTGGATGCCGACGTAGAAGTCGGTGTAATCCGCGATCCGCGCGGGCAGGTGGAGCGTCGCCTCGGCCATCGGCACGAGCAGCGTTTCGAATTGCGCGCGCTCGGCGGCGCCTTCGGCCAGCAGCGCGGAGAGGCGGCGGCGCAGGGCGCGGCGCGGACCGGAACCGAGGGCAAGCAGCGGGTTCAGGGTCTCACCCGAACCGGCGCGGGCGGCATCCAGCGCATCGCCTTCGAGCAGCCCGGATGCGGCAAGCGCGGCGAGGTCGAGGATATGGTCCCCGATGGCCACGCCGCCGCGCGCGGTTTCGCCGGGGCGGGAGAACACGCCGAGCGGCAGGTTCTGGATCGGGAAATCGCCGTGGCCATTCGCACTTTCCACCCAGGATCGCAGCGCGGCGTCATGGGTTTCGTCGATCAGGGCCATGGGGTTCTCCTCTTCCATTCGTGCTTGGCGTTATGTCTGGAGCGCATCTCTAGCCGCTTGAAATGGCGGCGTCACGGCTCCTCTTGCACATCGTCCCAGCCTTGCGTTTCGGTCATGAGGAAAGGCACGGGATCGCCGCGCGCATCGCGGGCGGGGCGGAAACGGAAGCGTTCGGTGATGGCCCGACAGGTCCCGCCGTCTACGTCCGGCCTGCCGCTGGAGGTGATGACGGTGCAGCCGCTGACCCGGCCGTCCACGCCGATGCGGTAGCGCACGGTGATCTGCGCGCCGCGGCGGGTCTTGCGCAAGTCTGCCGGAAGGTCGGAGAAGCGGATGCGTCCGGCGGTCTGGCGCGGGTAGGTGGCGACACCGGCGTTGCGACCGCCGTCGCCTCCCAAACCTCCGCCGCCGTTTCCCTCGCCGTCGCCGCCCGCGCCGCTGCCGGTCCCTGCCGCGCCTGCGCCTTGCGCCGATTGCGCGCCCTCGCCGGGGCGCGGCACGGCGAGGATCGGGGGCGCGACCGGAAGGACAATGCGCGGCAGCGGCGCGACGATGGGGGAGGCCTCGGCCTTGCGGCCTTCCGGCGCGGCACGGTCCTTGGGCGCAGATGCGGATTTTTCCGGAGGAGGCCGCTGGGGAGGAGTGGGCGGTGGCCGGTCCGGCGCTGCCGTGACGGCGGTCAGCACCGCGCGGGCGGGAAGGAACGGAAGGTTCACGCGCAGCCCCAATGCCAGCCCGACCAAGCCGCCGCCGACGATTAACGCCGAAGCGAGGGCGGACAGCAGACGGTCTCGTCGGGGCACTTGCAAGACTGTGTTCTCCTGTACCGTATCCGGCCCTCTTCGGAAAAAACAAGTGGAGACCACGAAGGCTCCCGGCCGGTTCGAAGGCGGGCGGCTACGGCAAACTGCGATAAATGGTTAGCCGCACGGCGGAACCTTGAGTTCGCAACGTCGTTACTCTGCCAACGACACATTTTGCGGAGAAACGGCAATGACTCTACTTCTCATTCTCCTCGTCGGCGGCGTCATCGGCTGGCTCGCTTCGATCGTGATGCGGACCGATGCGCAGCAGGGTATTTTCCTGAACGTGGTTGTCGGCGTGGTCGGTGCACTGATCGCGGGCCTGCTCATCACCCCGCTGATCGGCGGTGCACCCATCACCAGCGGCGCTTTCGACATCATGTCGCTGTTCGCCTCGTTCCTGGGCGCGGTGGTGCTGCTGGCGATCGTCAACCTGTTCCGTCGCGGTTCGATCCGGTAAAAGGACGGCTCGCGGCTCCGGTCGGGGTCGCCAAGGAGGCTGGCGCGTCCTCCACACCCGAACGCGCCCTTTTAAACAGGGATAAGGAAGCCTGACATGAAAGCCATGAACACTTCGCGTCTTGCCATGATCGCTGTCGTCGCCGCCGGTTCGCTGGGCCTTGCGGCCTGCAACAACAAGGCCGACGACGCCACCGAGAAGCAGGCGGACGCCGTCGAGCAATCGTCCGATGCCGCTGCCGATGCCATGCGCGACCAGGCGGACATGATGACCGGCGCGGCTTCCGAGGCCGTGGACGAGAAGGCCGATGCCGTCGAGGCGGCGGGCAAGGCCAAGTCGGACGCCCTGGAAAACAAGGCGGACGAGATCAAGAAGCAGAACTGATCGTTCGCCTGCAATCCCCTTGCAGCGAAACCCGGAAGGATGGCGGTCTCCGCCATCCTTCTTGCGTTGTGGACAGGCTTCGGGGCAACGAGGCCGCTCACCGCACCGGCCGATGGGACCGGCAAGCCGCGCTATCGCATTTACAATCAAAATCCCGCCAATAGATGCTTGAATTGTCGGGCAAGAGGGCAGACATAGCCCCGGAAACAAGATGCCCCAGTTCGATGCGCCCCCCGTCTTCCCGCGGGGTGCGTGGTCCAAACCTTCGATAACCTGAAACAGGAAGACAGCCATGACCATTTCGCTGATGCCGCTGCCCTACGCGCTGGACGCGCTCGAACCGCACATCTCGTCCAAGACCCTGGAAATCCACCACGGTGCCCACCACAAGACCTACGTCGACAAGCTGAACGCCGCCATCGAAGGCAGCGACAATGCCGACAAGTCGGTCGAGGAAATCACCAAGCTCGCTTCGGGTCCGCTGTTCAACAATGCCGCGCAGACCTGGAACCACGGTTTCTACTGGCACTCGCTGAACCCGGCCAAGACCGCGCCGAGCGCTGAGCTGCTGGCCGCGATCGAAGCCGACTTCGGTTCGCTCGACGCGCTGCTCGAAGCGCTCTCGGCCGAAGCCGTCAACCACTTCGCTTCGGGCTGGGCATGGCTCGTCGTCGACGGTGGCAAGCTCAAGGTCATCTCGACCCACGACGCGGGCACCCCGATCACCACCGACGTCAACCCGCTCATCACCATCGACGTCTGGGAGCACGCCTACTACATCGACCAGCAGAACAAGCGCCCGGTCTATGTGAAGACGGTTCTCGAAAACCTCATCAACTGGGACTTCGCCTCGGAGAACTTCGCGCGCGGCACGGCCTGGACCTACCCGGCCTGATCCTTCAGTCGCCGCAAGGCTGACATGACCCGCTGAACGGGCCGGGTCGCGCTGCAAGGCGCGATCCGGCCCTCGGCATTTCCGGCATCTTCTTTTTCAGGACATTCACTATGGATATCGGCTTCATCGGTCTCGGCGCGATGGGCAGCGCCATGGCGCGCAATCTCGCGGCGGCGGGGCATCGGGTACGGGCATGGAACCGCTCGGGCGGCGCGGTGGAAGGCGTCGAGATGGTCGCCACCCCCGCCGAGGCCTTCGCCGGCGACGCGGTGTTGACGATGCTTTCTGAAGACGGCGCGATCCGCGAAGTCCTGCTGGACAGCGGCGTGCTCGATGGGGCGCCGGAGGGCGTGGTTCATCTCGTCTGCTCGACGATCTCGGTCGCCTTCGCCCGCGAACTGGTGGAGCGCCACGAAGCCGCCGGCGTAGGCTATCTCTCGACCCCGGTGCTGGGTCGTCCGGACGTGGCGGCGGCGGGCCAGCTCAACGTGATTCTCGGCGGTCCGGCCGAACATGCGGCGCGGCTGGAGCCGGTCTTCGCCGCGATCGCCGGCAAGGTCTGGGACATGGGCGAGGACGCTACCGTCGCCAATGCCGCCAAGATCGCCTGCAACATGATGATCACCATGGCTATCGAGGGCATGGCCGAGGCGGTCGTGCTGACCGAGGGCAAGGGCCTCCCGCGCGAGAAGTTCTTCGAGCTGATGCTGGGCACCCTGTTCGGCAGCCGCGTCTATCAGAACTATTCGGGCATCATTGCCGAACGCACGTACGAGCCGGGCTTCAAGGCCGTGCTCGGTCTCAAGGACCTGCGCCTCGCGCGCGAACTGGCGGCGGAGACCGCGACGGGCACGCAAGGCAGCCTGCCGATGCTTGATGCAGTCCACGCCCGCATGGGCGAGGCGATCGCCGCAGGCCATGCCGACCGCGATTGGGGTGTGATGGCGGAATATACCATCGACACGGCGCGGGGCTGAGTGGGAAGCGGGGCCTCCGCCTTGGCGAAGCCCCGCTTGTTCTTGCGGCCAAACGAAACCCCGGCACTCAGCCCGGACGGTGTTCGCTCACTTCCAGCAATTCCGCCTCGCCGTTGAGCATGCGCGCCAGGTCGGCGCGGGCGCGGGCGACCCTGCTTTTCATCGTCCCGATCGGACAACCGGCGATATCCGCCGCTTCCTCGTAGCTGAAGCCCGAGGCGCCGACGAGCAGAACGGCCTCGCGCCGCTCGGGCGCCAGCTTCTGCAGGGCCGTTTCCATGTCGCCGAGGTGCAGGGGGCCTTCCTGATCCGCCTCCATCACCAGCATGCGTTCCACCGCCCCTTCGTCGAGGTCGGTCTGGCGCCTGCTCTTGCGCAGTTCGGACAAGTAATGATTGCGCAGAATCGCGAAAGTCCAGGCGCGCATGTTGGTGCCCGCCGTGTAGCGGTCCCGCGCGGTCCAGGCCTTGATCGCGGCTTCCTGCACGAGATCGTCGGCGAAATCCGGTCGGCCCGAAAGCCCGCGGGCGAAAGCTCGCAAATGGGGAAGCACCGTCAGCAATTCGCGGCGGAACGATTCGTCCTCGGGGCGCGGGATTCTGGGGTCGGGGCGCCGGTCGGCTGCGGAGGGCCGGTCCGTGCCGGGGGCGGAAGCCTTGGCGTCAGGCATCGTCCGCCCCGTCCAGCTTCTTGAGAAGATCCCTGAAGCTGTCCGGAAGCGGTTCGTCCACCACGGAGTTGTAGAGCTTCCTCAATCCCCCGGCCCAACCCGGTTCGCCGTCCCTGCGCACTTCGGGCGGCAGGCCTGGATTCGCCGAATCGCCCCCTCCCTGGGCGCTCAGGCGTTCCCCGCCATGTCCTTTGGATTGATTCAACTTAGACTCCATCGCAACCTGGACACTTGCTTGCTGGCCGGGAGCGGGTCAAGAGTCATGCTGCAACCGCGTTGCAGCGCCGTCGAAGGCAGACCGATCCACTGTCCTATCGCCGGCTAGGCAACCGAACGTCGTTTTCGTTGGAACAATTGAGGTCGGTCTTGGTTCCCTCAGCTACAAAGTCTTGTCCCGGCCTGCCTCGCAATCTGCCTCGCGAAGGGTTCGGAGCATGGCGATGCTCCTGAGAAAAGATGCGGTTCGGCTGAAATGGCGTGGATTTCCGGTGATTGACCAGGCTCTGCTCGACAGGGTGCAGAAGCAGGCGTGGTTCCACAAGTATCCGCGCGGCTGGCCATTCCTGCTGTTCATCATCGCGTCCATCACCACTGCCGTCTCGGTCATGGCGATCGAGCGGGCGGACCGGCAGACCCGTCAGGTCGAACTGGACCGCAATCTCACGGAAATCTCTTCGGCATTGCAGCGCCGCGCAACCGAGAACATCGCGTTGCTGCGCGCCGGCGCCGCGCTCTTCGCCACGCAGGAGCAGGTGAGCGCCGCACAGTTCCGCTCCTTTGCCGAGGATCTTCAGGGCAAGGGTGATCTCTACGGCTCGCTCGGCATGGGCTGGGCGCCGCTGGTGCAGGTCGACCGTGTGACCAGTCTGGAACTGTCGATCCAGGGCACCGAGCGCCCCGATTTCCTGATCTATCCGCGCCCCGACTATTCCCGGCGCTATCTGGCGCCGATCGTCTACCTCGAACCCGACGACGGCACCAACCGGGCGGCGATCGGCTACGACATGCTGTCGGAAGATGTCCGCCGTGCCGCGATGGAGCGGGCGATGAAGGTCGGCAAGCCGGTCGCCTCGGGCAAGGTCCATCTCGTGCAGGACGTGGGCAACAAGCAGCAGACGCCGGGCTTCCTGATCTACATGCCGGTGATCGCGCCGCGTTCGGGCGGGCAGGTGAAGGGCTTCGTGTTCAGCCCGTTCCGCGCAGAGACCTTCCTGGAATCGGCCAGCGAACTCTATCGCAACAACAATATCGACGTCGCGGTCTACGACGGTTCGGTGGAGCCGGACCGGCTTCTGGCCGAGCGCCGCGCCGAAGGCTCCGCCGGGCCGCAGATGGAGCGGCGAATCGACCTCGGCAGCCATACCTGGGTCGTCGTCATCAGCGACCGCAAGAGCGGGGTGCTCTCTACCGCCTCGCGCATCACCCTGTTCTTCGGCGCGCTCGCCTCGCTGATGGTCATGGCGATCGGACGGCTCATCACCCGCCGCGCCGCCGAGGACCGCATGGTGCTGGAATGGCTCCAGAGCCAGTCGGCGATCCGCAACTCGCTCACTCGCGAGCTGAACCACCGCGTCAAGAACACCCTGGCCAACGTGCTGTCGATCGCCGCGCTCACCCGCCGCCGCGCCACCGATATCGACGATTTCACCGAGAGCCTCACCGCCCGCATCCGCGCGCTTTCCGCCACCCACGACCTGTTGTCCCAGTCGGACTGGACCCACGCGATTCTCGGCGATGTCGTGCGCTCGGAACTGGCGCCCTACATGGAGGGCAACGAGAGCCACGTGGAACTCTCCGGTCCGGAGATCCGGCTGGCGCCCAACGATGCCATGTCACTGGGCCTCGCGATCCACGAACTGGCCACCAATGCCGCGAAATACGGCGCGCTGAGCGCCAGCGGCGGATGCATCCACGTCAACTGGACGCTGGTCCGTCCCGACCTTGCCGAGCTCGACTGGCGCGAGGAAGGCGGCCCGCCGGTGCGCGAACCCACCAAGCGGGGCTTCGGCCGCGACCTGATCGAGAAGATCGTGGCGCACGAGCTGAAGTCCGAAGTCGATCTCCGGTTCAAGCCGGAAGGCGTCGAATGCCGCCTCAAGGTTCCGGTACGCGCCAGTCGCGAATTCGCGCTGCGAACCGAACGCCGATAACGAAAACTTAGGTGATTCGCCTTTAAGGATGAACAATTGTTCATCCGGGAGGGGTGGGTAAGTGGAAACACGAGGCTGGGATCGGCGCATCGTCGACAAGAAGATCGAATGCCGGGAGGCGGGACTTAACGGCCCGGTCTTCCTCTACGACCTGTCGGCCGGAGGCTGCATGGTCGAATTCGCCGGGGATGCCCCGGCCATCGGCGCACAGATCGAACTGGAACTCTGCCGCGAACAGCGGGCGAGGGGGGAAGTGGTCTGGCAGGCCGCGGGCTGCGCGGGTGTGCGCTTCCTCGCCCCGGTCCACGATGCCGTGGTGCGCTATCTGGGCTTCCAACCGCCGCCGTCAGAGGAAATGCCGCGCGACCACTTCGGTCGTCTGCTGCCGCCTATCGATGCCGGGGAGCGGCGGTTTGGGCGTCGGCATTGAAGGGTAGAAGAAGGTGAAGCAGGGGGTCAACACCCCCTGCACCTCAATACCGTCTAGGTCACACCTCGCCTATCCGTTGCGCACCCATGGCTGCGTCGGGAGACTTAATGGCTGCAAGGAGCGCGCGCCGGATAGGTCGTGCGCGAGGTAGACATTCTGAGGGTCCGGGGGATCATCCCCCGGAATCTACTTCTTCCTCTTCACCCGAGCGGCTTGCTTGACCCGAAGAACAACGCCTGACTGATCGCCGCCCGCACGGTGGCTTCCTGGAACGGCTTGGTGACGAGATAGGTCGGCTCGGGCCGTTCGCCGGTGAGCAGGCGTTCGGGGTAGGCGGTGATGAAGATCACGGGCACGTCGCCGAACTTGAGCAGGTCTTCCACTGCTTCGATGCCCGAGCTGCCGTCGGCCAGCTGGATGTCGGCGAGGACAAGCCCCGCGGGGGAGCGTTCGAAGATGTCGAGCGCCTGGGCGTGGGTGGCGGCCGTGCCGACGACGCGGTGGCCGAGGTCGCTGACGAGCCCTTCGAGCTGCATCGAGATCAGCGGTTCGTCCTCGATGATGAGCACGTCGGTCGTGCTCTCGCCTTCGATTTCGAGCACGGCCTGCGTCACCAGGGCATCGACGTCCTCGGGCGAGACGGCGAGAATGCGGGCGGTATCCTCGCGCGAGAATTCCTCCACGGTGGTCAGCAGCAGTGCCTGGCGGTGCGTCGGGGCGATCGTGGCGAGCCGGGTCTGCGCCGCCTGTTCGTGGCGGCCACCTTCGTTGTTCAGGCCCGGTTCCTCGATATGGCCGGTCGCCCAGATGCGGGTGAAGGCGGCATAGAGGGCGGCGCGGCTGCGGGCGATATCGTCGCGCAGCACCTTGTCGGCCAAGGCGGCTTCCAGCGTGGCGCGCACGTACGTGTCGCCGGACTGCTGGGAGCCGGTGAGCGCGCGCGCGTACCGGCGAAGGTAGGGCAGTTGGATGGCGATCTGGTCGGAGACGGACATCGAAATTCCTTGGATCGTGGGAAGTCTGGCTTCCCGTGTTTTCATCGCATCGGTGGCCCGCGCCCCCATCCGACCGGTCATCGATTTCTGACGCCGCAGGAAGGGCAGGGCAACCTCAAAATTTTTCGCCAGCCGCCGGTTGTTCCGGGAACCAACGCGGGAGGCCCACGTTTGCTCCATGTCACCACTGGCTCCCCCACCCCCCGCAAACCGGTGGTGACCCGATCCCGGAGGCCTCCGTTCACCGCAGAGTGGACGGAGGCCTCAAAGTTTACGGACGGGGGTTGTTCCCGCGATGAACGGAAAAAAGTTTCTCCGCTTTTTTGACCCGCACAGTGCTCATGCGCCGGATGATCGCGCGCAGGCCTCGTTCTGTCTTGTATTGAACGCACGGAATCGCTGAAAACTGCGGTAAACCGTTTGGAACATTTTCAGGTAAGGCACTGCGCCGGAGCGGTTTGGGGAACTTTGTGTGCATTAGTCGCGTTTGCCAATTCGACGGGTCCTGGAACGGGATCAGCCAAGGAGGGAACGCAATGACCGCAGCAACCGAAACCAGCGCCGGTGCCATCGCAGCAACCGGAATGCAGCAGGGTGCGGCCCAGGCAGCAGGCGGGGAAATGGCAACTCTCAGCGACCGGGATTTCAAGCGCGCGCTCGCCGATGTGGCGCCGCACCTTCGCGCCTTCGCGCGCGGACTTTGCGGCTGCCGCGACCGTGCCGATGACCTTGCGCAGGAAGCGATGCTCCGCGCCTGGGCCGCGCGCGGCCGCTATGCCGCCGGGACCAACTTCAAGGCCTGGACTTTCACGATCCTGCGCAACCACTTCTACAGCGAGGCCCGTCGCGCCCGCTTCCACGGCGAGTACGACGAACTGGCCGCCGAGCGCATCCTGCGCGCCGAAGCGAGCCAGGAGAGCGCCATCGAGCTGGCCGACGTGCTCCGCGCGCTGACCGCCATTCCCGAAACCTACCGCGAGGCGCTGATCCTGGTGGCGGCGGGGAACCTGTCCTACGAGGAGATCGCCCGGATCTGCGGCATTGCCCTGGGCACGGTAAAGAGCCGCATCTGCCGCGCCCGCGCGATGCTGTCCAAGGTCATCGAATCCGGCCAGCTTCCCGATTTCCGCCACAACTTCGTGCTGACCGGCGACGCCATCGATGCCTTCTTCGCGGAACTGGTCAAGATCGCCAATGTCACCGACGAGCAGGACGATGCCGTCGCGGCGTGATGTAACGGCGCGCCCCTGCCTGAGGCGTGGCGCATGACAGGAACGGGTGTGTCTGGGTGCGATGACGGCAAATTCCTCTCGTGGTGCGGCCAAGGTCCTCATCGTCGAGGACGAATTCCTGGTGGCGCTGCAACTCGAAGACATTCTTTCCGACGGCGGACACGCCGTACTCGGCACTTTCCCCGATGCGGCTTCCGTTGCCGCCTTGGGGGAAGCGCCGGATGTCGCGCTCGTCGATCTCAACTTGCGGGACGGATTGACCGGCCCTGCCGTTGCCCGCGATCTAGCGGGGCGGTTCGGGGCGAGGGTCATCTACGTCACCGCCAATCCCGGACAGATCGACAGCCCCGCGGCGACGGCCGTGGGGATCGTCCAGAAGCCGTTCTCACGCCAGGCGATTCTCTCGGCCATCGCCTATGTGCTGGCGGGTTGCCCGGACAGCGCGCGCCCGGCTGAGCTGGAACCGGTAGCAGTCTCCCGCGCCTGACCTTTTTCTCTCAAAGCTATTATCGGGGTTGCCTCTGCTTTTCCGGCTTTCGTTCGCGACTCAAAAGGGGCGCGAAGGGGCTGGCCTTCGCGCCCCTCCCGGGAGCACGGTTCGCGCGGTCGACGAGGGATTCAGACCGCGCCCAGTTCGTGCTCGCCAGCTTTTGACGGATCGATCGTGCCACCGGTCGCCAGCTTGAACAGGCCGGTGATGCCGACGTCCGAAGTCCAGACTTCGGCATCGTCGATCTCGAAGCGCAGCATGACGATGGCG
The DNA here is from genome assembly GCF_058273105.1 of Novosphingobium sp. BF6. Classification (NCBI taxonomy): domain Bacteria; kingdom Pseudomonadati; phylum Pseudomonadota; class Alphaproteobacteria; order Sphingomonadales; family Sphingomonadaceae; genus Novosphingobium; species Novosphingobium sp. BF6. The sequence goes on along the minus strand of NZ_CM177775.1, from coordinate 2,824,234 downwards.
GGATCGGCCTTGCCCTTGGGGAACCACGCCTCGACGGCGTTGCTCCAGTGCTTCTCGCGCAGGGCGAGGTCGGTTTCCTCCACCAGCGTTCCGGCGATGCAGGCGAAAACGTCGTGACCCTTGGTCATGACCTGGCCCATCGCCCGGCCGCCGCCGCCGATACGGTTGTCCCGCTTGCAGAAGAACCACACGGCATGGTGCGCGTCGCGGTCGAGCAGGGCCGTCATCGGCTCTGCATGGCCATGAGCGGCATCGAGCTTGATCATCATGAACGGGCTGGCGGCGAAAGCCTTCCAGAACCTATCGCGTACGTGGCTTTCCATGGCAGGTCTCCTCCTGATCGTTAACCAAGCAACGCCGCCGGACATGCGGATGTTCCCGGATGCGATCAGCGGTTAGTCCCGTTCGTCGCCGGGCTTCTGCTCGGCCGCCAATGCCAGTTCCTTCGGCTTGCGCTTCTCGAAAATCCTGGCGATCTCGCGCTCGGCCTCGGCCGAAAGCGACTTCGCGGCGGTAGGGAACATTTCCTCTTCCTCCTCGTCGATGTGGTGGAGGTAGCGGTGGCGCATGTCCTTGAATTTCATCAGCCAGGCGCCCGAACCCATGTCGATGTCGAGCAGTTCGCCGAGGAAGTCGTCGATCTCCTTGTGTTCGGAGACCGAATGACGCGCCTCGTCGCGCAGGTCCGGATCGGCAAGCATCGTCGCATAGAGCGCCTCTTCCTCCGCCGCCGCATGGGCCTGGAGTTCGCGGCGCAGCGCCTCGAACAGTTCGCGGCGTTCGGGACTGTCGCCCTGCGTCTCGCCCAACCGGGCAAGCATGTCGCGGTGGCGGTCGTGGTCGGCCTTGAGGTCCTTGAAGATACGGGCATCTGCCATGGTGTCGCTCCTGTCTGGGGCTGTTCTATGCAGAAGCAACGGCTGCTGCGGCGTGCCGGTTCCATTCGATCGCCCGCCCGCCACAACTTCGCGCCGGATCGTGCGTTTCCATCGGACAGATGTTTTGGAGCCATGATGCCGCGCCTCACCTTCACCGAAGCAAACGAACCGGGGATCACCCGCAAGGCGATCCGGCGCGGCGAGGCACGCCCAGGCAAAGTGACGCCCGTGAAATGGGCCTACTTCGATCCGGACGGCGACCGCATCAAGGACCGCGAGGAGATCGACCGGCTAAATCGCATCGCCCTGCCGCCTGCCTATGTCGACTGCTGGTTCTCGCCCGATCCCGAGGCGCACCTGCTCGCCACCGGCTTCGATGCGCGCGGGCGCAAGCAGTACCGCTATCACCCCGACTGGCGTGCCGACCGCGATGCCCGCAAGTTCGACCGCTGCGCCGCCTTCGGCCATGCCCTGCCGGGCCTGCGACAGCGCGTGGCCGAGGATCTCGCGCTGTCGCGCCTGTGCCGCGAGCGGGCGGTGGCCTCGGTCGTCGCCCTGCTGGACAGCGCGGCGATGCGCATCGGCAACGAGCGTTATGCCCAGCAGAACCGCAGCTTCGGCGCCACCACCCTGCGCGGACGTCATGCGACGCTCAGGGGCCGCACCCTGAAGCTGCGTTTCCGCGCCAAGCACGGCAAGCTGCGCGAGGTCCTGTCGAGCGACCGCGCGCTCGTCGCCTGCGTGCGCAAGATGCAGGACCTGCCGGGCCAGCACCTGTTCCAGTATCTCGATGAGGAAGGCTGCGCCTGCCCGGTCGGCTCGCAGGAGGTGAACGATTACCTGCACGAAACGATGGGCGAGGATTTCTCGGCCAAGGATTTCCGTACTTTTGCCGCGAGCGCCCTGGCTTTTGCGCGGATATGGCGGGAGCCGGAGGTGACGCTGAAGGCGATGCTGGAGGATGTCGCCGAGCATCTCGGCAATACGCCGGCGATCGCGCGCAAGTCTTACGTTCACCCGGCGCTGATCGCCTTCGTGCGAGGGACCGAGCCGGTGCCCGATCTGCCGGAAAGCCTGCCGCGCCGCACCCGTTGGCTGGCGGGTGAGGAGCGGGGACTGATCGCCTTTCTGGAAGCCGCGCCGCCTGCGGCGAGTTGGGGGTGAAAGGGCGGGGGCGACGGGCTATTGGTTGGCGCGCAAGGAGCCGTTTCCATTTGTCATCGTGCTTCGCTCAACCCCGCTTGAGCCGCCCGATCGCCGCGCGCACCTCGCGTTCGCCGTAAGGCTTGGTCACGACCGGTACGCCCTTGAACGCGCCGGACATCAGCGAGCGTTCGCCATAGCCGCTGGCGAAGATGAACGGCACGCCGCGCGCCAGCAGGGCCTGTGCCACCGGTTCGCTGGTATCCTTGCCGAGATTGACGTCGAGCATCGCGAAGGACACCCCGCCGCTGTCGACGAGGGTCATGGCGGAAGCGACCGCGCCTTCGATCCGGCAGTCGTTGAAGCCGAGGCCGCGCAGCACGTCTTCGGCCTCCATGGCGATGATGACGTTGTCCTCGACGATCAGCGCGATCCCGTCCTGGAGCGTTCCGGCCAGATCCGCCGCTTCCGGCACCGGGGGCGCGGGGCGGTCTTCGGAGGGGCTGGGCGTCTCGAAACTGGCGATATGGTCGGCCGGGATCAGGAACAGCGCCTTCATGCCTTCCGCGGGATAGATCACCGAGGCCGAGCCGCCGAGTTCGTGGGGGATCGTGCGCTCGATGATGGTCGAGCCGAAGCCGCGCCGGGTCGGGGTCGTCACCGGAGGACCGTCCGACTCGCGCCAGTCGATCTCCAGCGAGCCGTCATCCCCGCGATTGAGCGTGATCGTCACCGTTCCGCGCGCATCCGAGAGCGCGCCGTACTTGCAGGAATTGGTCATCAGCTCGTGGAACACCAGCGCCAGCGTGGTGAAGGCGCTGGGGGCGACGAGCGCGTCGGGGCCGTCGATCACCACCCGCTCGGCACTGTCGCTGACATAGGCGGCGGTCTCGGTGCGGATCAGATCGTAGAGCGAGGACGGCGTCCAGTCCTTCTGCGTCACCTGGTCGTGAGCGCGGGCGAGGGCATGGATGCGGCTGCCGACGATCTCGGCGAATTCGTCGATCGTGCTGGCGCCTTCCTTGCTCTGGGTGACGAGGCCGCGGATCAGGTTGAGGATATTGCGCACGCGGTGGTTGAGTTCCGCGATCAGCATGTCCTGCTGGCGCGTCGCCTGCTCGCGCTCGACATGGGCGGCATCGGCCAGGCGCAGGACGACTTCGAGCAGGGTGACGCGCAAGGCATCGGCGGCGAGCGTCTCTTCCTCGGTCCAGGGGCGGGACTGGCCGCGCCGCTCTTCCTTCCAGATCTCGAAGCTCTTGCGCGGGGTCAGGCGCGGGCCGTTGGGGCCGAGTTCGATGGCCTTTTCCGGATTGCCCGCCCAGTTCACCTCGCGCAGCTGTTCGCGGCGGAACAGCACGATATAGTCGCGCGGGCTGCGGCTGACCGGCAGGGCCAGCAGGCCCGCGGCGCGATCCGCCCATTCGGCGGCCGGGGCGTAGACCGCATTGATCGTGTCGGTGGACCAGACGGTGCTGGCGCCCGCAGTGTTGAGGAAACGGGCCAGCTCGGAGAACTGTGCCTCGCTGGGCGTCGATCCGTGGCTGACGAAGCGCCCGTCGACCCAGCCGATGATCCCGTCGAAGGGAATGACGCGCCCGATCGATTCCGAGAAGTCCTCGAAGGCCTCCAGCAGCGAACCTCCGGCGGCAACGCGCGACATCATCTCGTCGTGAAGACGCATCGAGGCCGAGCGCTGCTCCAGCGCGAAGTCGGTTTCCTTCTGCTCCAGCAGATAGGCGAAGAACTCGCCGAACAGCTCGCTGGCGGTGCGCACGGAATAGGAGAGCGTCAGCGGCGAATAGTGGTGGCAGGCCATCAGCCCCCAGAGCTTGCCGCGCCGCATGATCGAGACCGACATCGACGCCTTCACGCCCATGTTGCGCAAGTATTCGACGTGGATCGGCGAAACCGCGCGCAGGCCCGACATAGACAGGTCCAGCGGATCGCCGTTGGGATCGGTGACCGGATGGATCGGCACCGTCGGGTCGTTCACGTCGCTGATGATGCGCAGCATGTTGCGGGTGTAGAGCCGCCGCGCCTGGGCGGGAATGTCGGAGGCGGGGAAGTGCAGCCCCTTGAAGCTGTCCACCATGCCGTTGAGGCTCTCGGCCACGACTTCCCCGGCGCCGTCGCCTTCGAAGCGGTAGACCATGACCCGGTCGAACCCGGTCAGCCCGCGCAAGTGGCGGGCGGCGCTGGCGCAGAGCTGCTCGATCGAGGTGGACTGGCGCAGCCGGTCGATCATCGGACGCACGTAGCTGACGAAATCGCGGCGACGCCCGCCTTCGTGCGGTTCGATCTCCAGCACGTAGGAGCGGCCGGAGACGTGGATCGCCATGTCGAACAGGCGCCCGTCGCCGCGCAGGTCCACTTCGAACACGCGCTCCACCGTGCTGGCGCCGCCCAGCACCTGCAGGCGGGTGCGCACGTCGTGCATGGCGTCGGGCGAGAGGAACTGCATGGCAGGCAGGCCCACCATGTCGCGTGCGGGGGCGCCGAACAGTTCCTCGCAATTGAGCGAGACGTGGTTGATGATCCAGTCGCTGGAAAACGAGAGCAGCCAGCCGAAGCTCTGGATGCGGCCGATGATGTGGATCGGCTCGAGATCGCAGGTGCTGAGGTCTACCTGGTGCACGCCGTCAGCCACGCAGGGCGCTTTCCGTCCGAAGCATGGCCGGGTTGGCTTTCAGGGCAGTCAGGTCCTCGGTCCGCATCGCTCGTTTCGCCTAGAATTGGGAATAACTACAGGCGGTTGGACGCGCTCGCCGTAACGCGCAAGCCCCCCGCTCAAGGGACCACAACTCCGGCGCCAGAGAAATGTTCCTGAGGAACGCTTTAGCAACCTCGCGCCCTTGCGTCTGTTCACTTCTGTACGCTGACGACGGGAACCGCAAGCGGTCTGCCGCATTGTTGGCGTTGCGGCGCCGTTTCGGCGTGGGAGAATGGCGCCGGTCCGGCGCGGGAGAATTCGGTGCGGAATTTCAGGGAGCCGGTGAAGATGGCGTCACAGACCAGCCAGGAGCAAAGCGATCTGCTCGCGGTGTTGCGTCCGGGCGACTTCGCCCTGCTCGAACCCCATCTGAGCGAAGTGCAATTGCGTTCCGGCGAGGTGATCTATCATCCGGGCGACCAGGTGGACTACTGCTACCTGCCGCGCGGTGCGTCGATCTGCTCGTTCTTCGTCGAGCTCGACAGCGGCATTTCGGTGGAGACGATCCTGGTCGGGCGCGAGGGCGCGTTGGGCGGCGTGGTCAGCCAGGGCAGCCTGCCCGCCTATGCCCGCGCCAATGTGCTGCACGGCGGCCTGTTCTGGCGCATTCCCACCCGCCAGCTGGATGAGGTGAAGGAGGGGGTGCCGACGATCGCCGGGCTGTTTTCGCGCTATGCCGACTGCATGATGGCCCAGGTGTTCCAGTCGATCGCCTGCAACGCCGTCCACACGATCGAAGAGCGCGCGGCCAAGTGGCTGATCGCGGCGGTCGACCGGATCGGGCGCAATGACGTGACGATGACGCAGGAGCAACTGGCCTCGATGATGGGCATCGGCCGCAGCTATGCCAGCCGCGTGCTCCAGCGCTTCAAGCGCGACGGACTGGTGCGCACCCGGCGCGGCGGCATCGCCGTGGTGGATCGCGAGAGCCTCAAGGCCAGGGCCTGTTCATGCAACGATCATGTCGCCGCGCATTTCGAAAAGGTGCTGGCCGGGGTCTATCCCGAGGCGTGATCCGCGAGTGTCCGCCGCTTCCTGAATCTTTCGCGACATGGCTGTCGTGAAACCGCCATCGAACTGACGCGGAAATTGCGCTCAGTTGCCATGAAGCGCTTTTAGCAACGCCCCTGCGAATGTCGAAAGAACAGGGGCACACCATGACTGAAGGGCTTCCCGCCAACGGCTATACCGATGGCGATGTCGATACCAATCCCACCACCGAACGCTCGCTGGAAAGCATGGCAGCGGAGCGCTATTCGCGCCGTAAGGCCCTGTTCCGGGGCGCCGGTGCCACGACCATGGCCTTCATGGGCACGGCCCTGCTGGCAGCCTGCGGCGACGACGACGATCAGGAAGGCGTGTCCGTCAGCGCCGGTGCCAATGCGGCGACCAGCGCGGGCCGCGTCGTCACGCTGACCGGCAGCCCGGAGAACGGCTACGGCGGCTACCGGACCGGTTGGGCGCAGACCTCCGGCACGACCGTCGAACTGATCGGCTCCGGCTCGAAGGTGACGTTCATCGCGCCTGCGGTTGCCGCAGCGACCGATCTGGTCTTCACGTTCACCGCCACCGACAGCCTCGGCAAGGCACGCACCGGCACCACGACGATACGCGTCTCGCCGGGCGTGCTGGGCTTCACCGCCGTCGCCCATAGCCTGGCGGACGTGGTGAAGGTGCCGACCGGCTATTCGGTGACGGTGATGACCCGCCTCGGCGATCCTCTCGCCACCGGGGTTTCGGCCTATGCCAACGACGGTTCGGACACGAACTTCGCCCAGCGCATCGGCGACCACGGCGACGGCCTGCACTTCTTCGGCCTTTCGGCGGCGGGCGGCCGTGACGACAACAGCTCCACGCGCGGCCTCATGGTGCAGAACCACGAGAACCTGAACGTCCAGTACCTCCACCGGAATGGGCCGACCAACGTCTCCACCGGCCCGCGTCCGGCGGCCGAGGCGATCAAGGAGATCGAGGCGCACGGCGTTTCGGTGTCGGAATATGTCGATGCGGGCAACCGCAAGTGGTCCTACGTTCCCACCGGCAATCTCAACCGCCGCATCACCCCGAACACGCCGATGACCTTCCACGGCCCCGCCGCCGGTTCGGCGCTGCTCGTCACCGCCTATTCGACGAACGGCACCGCCGGTCGCGGCACGATCAACAACTGCGCCAACGGCATGACCCCCTGGGCCACCAACCTCACCTGCGAGGAAAACTGGGCCGGTTACTTCCGCCGCGACACTGCGGACGATGCCAAGCGCAGCGTCCGCGAGATGACCGCGCTGGCGCGTTTCGGCGTGACCAGCCGTACCGGCAACTTCGCCTGGTCCTTCGCGGATTCCACCGACTCGATCTACACCAAGTGGAACGCGACGATCACCGGCGCCACGGCGGCGGACGACTATCGCAACGAGCCGAACCAGTACGGCTGGGTGGTCGAGATCGATCCCTACGATCGCGCCTCGGCCCCGCGCAAGCGGACCGCGCTGGGCCGCATGGGCCATGAGGGCGCCTTCGTGCGCGCCGTGAACGGCCAGAAGCTGGGCGTTTACATGGGCGACGACTCGCGCCGCGAATATCTCTACAAGTTCGTGTCCTCGGCAACTTATGCCGCCGCCGACGCGGCTTCGACCAGCCGCCTCGCCATGGGCGACAAGTACCTCGACACCGGCACGCTCTATGTGGCGAAGTTCAATGCCGACGGCAGCGGCCAGTGGCTGCCGCTGGTGTTCGGCTCGGTGCCGAACCGTCCGGCAAGCGGCTCGACGCCCGAATATGTCTTCGCCGACCAGGCCGACATTCTCGTCAACACCCGCCTGGCCGCAGACGCCCTGGGCGCGACGCCGATGGATCGTCCGGAATGGACGGCAGGCAACCCGGTGACCGGCGAGATCTATCTCACGCTCACCAACAACAATGCCGCCGGGCGTCCGCTCACCGGCACCGATGCCGCCAACCCGCGCCACTACAACGACCCCAAGGGCGCTGCGAAAACCGCGCAGTACGGCAACCCGAACGGCCACATCGTCCGCCTGCGCGAGGACGGCGACACCACCGCCGCCACGACCTTCAAGTGGGACATCTACCTGTTCGGCGCCGATGCCGCCGATGCCGGGGCGAACGTCAACATCTCGGGCCTGACCGCCGACAACGACTTCTCCAGCCCGGACGGTTGCTACTTCTCGCGCGCCACCAATCCGGCGGGGCAGTTCAATCCGGTGCTCTGGATCGAGACCGACGACAGTGCCCTGACCGATCGTACCAACTGCATGCTGCTGGCGGCGATCCCCGGCCGTGTCGGCGACGGCGGCGCGAAGACGATCACCAACACCGACTTGAACGGCGCCACCGCCACCCAGGCGACCGTGGTCGGGGCTCCGGCGACGGCGGCCAACCTGCGGCGCTTCCTGGTCGGCCCGGTCCAGTGCGAGATCACCGGCATCGACTCGACCCCGGACGGTCGCACGCTCTTCGTCGGCATCCAGCATCCCGGCGAGGACGGTACTCCGACGGCCCCGTCAAGCCACTGGCCCGACAGCCAGACCGGCACGCCCGCCGCGACCGTGCGCCCGCGTTCGGCGGTCATCGCGATCACCAAGGATGACGGGGGTGTCATCGCGCTCTGATCGCAAGACCGGATGAAAGGGAAGGGCGCGCCTGCGGGTGCGCCCTTTTCCATTTGTATCGCAGGGGCGTTGCGGTGGCCCGGTTCTGCGGTGGAACTGGTCCCCACGATGGCTTAATGAACAGACCTGTTGATAACAGGAGAGGCCACGTGAAAGAGACGGGCACCAAGGCAAGCTTGACCGCGCAGCACATGGACGAGGAACGCCTCGCCACCTACCCCACCACCGCCTTCCTCTCGAAGGACTACCTTGCGGCGGAAAAGAAGCTGCTCTGGCCCAAGGTCTGGCAGATGGTGGAGCGCGAAAGCGACCTGCCCGATCCGGGCGACTGGATGACGTACGACGTCGCCGACGAATCGGTCATCGTCCTGCGCAAGGACGACGGCGCGCTGAAAGCCTTCCACAACGTCTGCCCGCATCGCGGCCGCCAGCTCGTCTCGGTGCCGGACATGCTGCCGGGCAAAGTGCACGACGTGCGCGGCAACCACCGCAAGAGCTTCATCTGCGGCTTCCACGGCTGGACGTTCGACCTCGACGGAAACAACACCTACATCCTCGACCCGCAGGACTGGAAGGGCAAGCTCACGCCGGAGATGACCTGCCTGTCGGAGGTGCAGGTCGATACCTGGGGCGGCTACATCTACATCTCGATGGACCCCGATGCGGTGCCGCTGAAGGAATGGATGGGCCGCGCGGGGGAAATCCTCGGGCACTTCGATCTTGCCGGGATGCACTACAAGTGGCGCCAGTGGGCGATCTACGATTGCAACTGGAAGACCGCGATCGAGGCCTTCCTCGAACCCTATCACGTCGCCGGCACCCACACACAGCTCCTGGCCTATGGCGATTACTATGCGCTGTCCAAGCAGTACGGGTTGCACTCGGTTTCCAGCTACGACACCCGCGAGAGCAAGTTCCAGATGAGCGAAAGCGCCGGCACCACCCGCGCCGGCAAGGGAGACGACGCCCGCGTTTCCACCTACGAACTGATCCGCGAGAACTACGAGACGGTGAACTACTCCGCCTCCACCGAAACGCTGGTCAACGCCGCCAGCCGTCTGGTGGACGAACTGCCCGAAACCGCCACGCCGGGCGAGATCATCGCTCACTGGCTCAAGTCCGCGAAAGCCGACGATGCCGCGCGCGGGGTGGTCTGGCCGGAGGTCCCGCCGGAGATCAAGAAGGAGGGCGGCCTCGCCTGGGGCCTGTTCCCCAACCAGAACATCCTCCACGGCGAGACTTTCGCGCTCTGCTACCGCGTGCGGCCCTATGGCAACGATCCGGACAAGTGCATCTTCGAAAGCTACGCCCTCGAACGCTTCCCCGAGGGGGCGGCGCCGCAGACCGAGTGGGTCTATGCCGATCCCATCGGCGAGCACTGGGGCTCGGTGCTGGCGCAGGACTTCTCGAACATGCAGTTCGTGCAGAAGGGCATGAAGTCCAGCGGCTTCCGCGGCCCGCTGCCCAATCCGCATCAGGAGCAGAAGGTCATCAACCTCCACCGCAACCTGGCGAATTTCATGGACGGCATGGGCGCGCCGACCCGGCTGGAGGTGGAGTGAGCGGACTCACGCCGCCGTTCGTGCCGAGTTCTTCCAGCGGGCAAGGTCGAGACCGCAGATCGCCTCCAGCGTTTCCACGTCGCGCGCGTAGAAATCCTGGATCTGCTCGCGCAGGCCCGGCGCGAGCGGCGGATAAGCGATCTCGCGGGCGAGCAGCGAGCGGACGTTCTCGAACATCGCGGTACCGCGCAGCGGGCGTACCGTGTCCTTGAGTGGCGCCAGCGCCTTGCGCAGCGGCAGCGGCAGGATGGCGGAGCGGCTGCTGTTTTCCGCGGTGGCGGCATTTTCCGCGCGGAACACCGGCGCGACGCCGATATGCCGCGACACCGTCTCGACGATCCGCTGCGGCTGCACGGCAACGTCCTCGTAGAGGTAGATCAGGATCTGCTCGCGCGGGAACAGGTCGTACCAGCGGGCGAGATGGCGCGCGTAGAGGCCATCCTGAAGGAAGCGCGGATAGGCACTGTCGAGCGAGCGCAGATATTCCTCGGGCGGCCCTTTCACGGTGCCGCGCCGGTAGAGCATCTTGTAGTCGGAATAGGCGCGCTCCACCGGGTTGCGCAGTTGCAGCACGAGGCGGGTCTGCGGCAGGACGCGGGCAATGCGCTGGGCGGCGAGGGGGTGGGCGAGATAGTCCGCCGACTTCTCCCCGATCAGTTGCACGCCGTCCGGACGGTTCGCGAAGAAGCCGCGATACCAGTCCTCGCCGCGATCGAATTCCGAGCTGAAGTAGTGCGGCTCCGGATCGGGCATGTAGATCGCCGGATTGTCCTGAAGCCGCGCCTGAATCCAGGTCGTGGCGGCCTTGACCGCGCCGATGACGATGAAGCGGGGTTGCCAGTCGGGAGCCATCATAGCGCACTCGTCTCCATCATCGTCTCTTTCAGGGCTGCGGCCATGCGCAGCATGTCCTGTTCGTCCAGCGTATGATCGACCGGGAACAGCAGTGTCCTGCGGCCGAGATCGACGGCATGGGCCAGCATGCCGTCGCGGCGGATCGGCAGGCCGGACAGGGCATGCTCGCGGCTCATGTCCGGGCAGGAGCCGCTGCCCGCCGGAATGCCGCGCGCGATCAGGCCCGCCAGCACGGTGCGGCGGCGTTCCTCAACCCGGTCCGCGGGGCCTTCGAGGCGCAAGGTGAACTTGTACCAGGCATGGCCGATTTCGGCGGGTGGTTCGGGCAGCAGGAGGCCGGGCACCCCGACGAGGGCTTCACGCAGCGTCTCGGCATTGCGGCGGCGTGCCTCCAGCCAGCGGGGCAGCTTGCCGAGCTGGCAGCGCCCGAGCGCGGCCTGCATCTCGGTCATGCGGTAGTTCGAACCGGGGGTGTCGTGGATGTAGCGGAACGCGCCCGGTGTACCGGCGCCGTCGGTGACTTTGCGGTAGCTCTTGCCGTGGTCCTTGAACGACCAGCCCCGCAGCCAGGCCTCGTGGTCGCGCAAGAGCAGCAACCCGCCTTCGCCGCCGGTGGACAGGATCTTGTCGGTGCAGAACGAGAAGGATGAGGCCGCCCCGAACGAGCCGACCTGCCGCCCGCGCCAGGTAGCGCCGTGGGCCTGCGCGCAGTCCTCGATCAGGTGGAGACCGTGGTCGTCGCAGATCCGGCCGAGCGCGTCCATGTCGCAGGGCCAGCCGCCGAGGTGGACGCAGATCACCGCGCGGGTGGCGGGCGTCACCATGCGTGCGACCGATGCGGGATCGATGTTCTGGCTGACCGGATCGACATCGGCGAAGACCGGCAGCGCGCCGACCGCCAGCACGCAGCTGGCCGTGGCGAAGAAGCTGCGGGCGGGAACGATCACTTCATGCCCCGGCCCGACCCCGAGCGCGCGCAGCGCCACTTCCAGCGTCAGCGTGCCGTTGGCGAGACAGAGTCCCTCGGGCATGCCGACGAAGCGCGCGAAGTCCGCCGCGAAGGCGCGGTTCTGCTCACCGTGGACGAGGGCATTGACCTTGCCCGAACGCAGGACATGGGCGACCGCCTCGATCTCGTCCGGCTCGTGCCGGGGCCAGAGCGAGCGCACGGCGCGGGGAGCGGGTTCGCTGCGGAAGGTTTCCGGCGCCGGGGACGAATCCTCGATTCCGGGGAGGCTTGCCAGATTCACGGATGGTTTCTCCTCAGGCCTTAACGGGTTCGCCGGTGCCCTGCGGACGGTGCAGGCCGGAGTTCTCGACCACTTCGAAACCGGCGCTGCCGCTCGGCACCTTGACTAGGGTATGGGTGATCCGCCGCGCCTCGACATGGTCGCCAAGGTCCACCGCGCGGGCGAGCCGGTCGATGCTGCGCGAGATGAAGGGCAGGGGGATCGGCTTGGACTGGGCCTCGAAGATGCCCTTGATGCCGGAGGGCAGCTGCTCCTCGCAGATGTCGAACAGCTCCTCGTAGAGCTTCTCGCCGGGGCGCAGGCCGACGAATTCGACCGGCACGTCGATCTCCGGCTGGAGGCCGTAGAGCCGGATCATCCGGTAGGCGAGGTCGACGATCCGCACCGCCTTGCCCATGTCGAGCACGAAGATCGTGCCGCGCTGGGAATTCTGGCTGAGCGCCGCCGAACTGCTCTGGAGGATCAGCTGCACCGCCTCGCGCACGGTCATGAAGAAGCGTTCGATGTCGGGGTGCGTCACCGTCAGCGCGCGGCCTTCGCGAAGCTGGCGGTGGAACAGCGGGACGATCGAACCGCTCGATCCCAGCACGTTGCCGAAGCGCACGGTCATGAAGCGGGGGGCCTCGGGATCGTCCACCCCGCACATGTCGAGCGCCTGGCTGTAGAGTTCGCCCACGCGCTTGGTCGCGCCCATCATGCCCACCGGGTTCACCGCCTTGTCGGTGGAGACCTGGACCATGGCCTTGGCCGAGAACTCGCAGACCGCGTCGGCAACGATCCGGGTGCCGAGGATATTGGTATGGACCCCGGCGCAAGGGTTGGCCTCGACGATCGGCACATGCTTGAGCGCGGCGGCGTGGTAGACGATCACCGGACGGTGCTTCTCGAAGACCCGGCGCACGTCGTCGCGCTCGCGGATGTTGCAAAGCTCGGGCTGGACGTCGAGATCGGGATACTGCTCGCGCAGCTTCATCTCGATGGCGTAGAGGTGGTATTCGCTGTGTTCGACCAGCACCAGCCGCGAGGGGCGGAAGCTGGCGAGCTGCCAGCACAGTTCGCCGCCGATCGTGCCGCCCGCGCCGGTGACGAGCACGCACTTGCCGGTGATCTGGCTGGTGATCTGCTCGCCTTCCAGCGTGAATTCGCTGCGGCCGAGCAGGTCCTTCACCGAAAGCTCGTCGGGCGAGGCGCCGTGGTTGCGCTGGAGGATATGGCTCCAGCCATCGCGGATGCGCGAGAGTTCGAGGCCGAGATTGCGCGCGCGCGAGGTCAGCCGCGCCATCTCGCGGTTGGACAGGTCGGTGCCGTCGTCGCAGGCGATCACCAGCGAGGGGCGGCGGCCTTGCAGTTCCAGCGTCTCGACCGCATGGGCAAGGTCGTCGTGGCTGCCGAGCACCGGCACGCTGGCGATCTGTTGCAGGGTATCGTTGTCGGCGGGCAGCAGGATGCCGGTGACGAAGAAGCTGGGCGTGGTCTCGCGCCTCAGCATCTCGACGATCGAGAGCACCCAGTCCGGCGAGCCGACCAGCAGCGCGCCGCGCAGGTTCTTGCTGTCGATATGGGCGGGCAGGACCTTGGCGGTATGGGTCAGCTTCTCGCGGAGCGCGCGGCGGGCGCCGCGCACGAAGAACAGCGCGGTCATCGCGAAGAGCCACTGGGCCAGGGCGATGTCCACCAGCTGGCCGCGCTCGGCCCGGACGCCCGGCACGATCATGATCGCCACCCAGGCGAGCGCGAAGGCCGGAACCGTCAGCATCGCCAGCTGGATCGCATGGGAAAAGCTGAAGAAGCGCCAGGATCGGCGATAGATCCCGGCTGTGTAGAACACCCCGATCACAACGAGCGCAAAGGACAGGATCGCGCCGAGATGGCCGTCCGACTTGGGAAAGCCGGTCTTGCCGATCAGTTCGAACGCCAGCGCCAGCGTCAGCGAAAGCACCACGAAGTCGATCGTCATCAGCACGGTGTTGCGGAAGGTGCGGCGCAGGCTGAACTGCGCGGAGCCGCTGCGCGTCCGTCCGCCCGCCGAACCCAGCTTGCGCACCCGCAGGAAGCGGCTTCCGGACCCTGCGGCAACCGTCGCGGCACTGCTTGGCGTAGCGGCATGGCTCATTGCGTCGACCTTCTCGGCTTTGTCTGGTCAGGTCCCGGATCGCGCTTCGCCGCCATGCTTTCTTTCCTTCCGGTTTTTCGGACCTGCCCTTGCGGGACTTGGTCGTCAGGGCCGGAAAGCAAGCACGGGGCCGCACCCGGCCTCATGGATTCATGATCTATTGACCATTTCCGGGGCACGCACTTGTGCATGAAGCCATCAGCCGTAATTGCCGCTCCCCTTGCGAAGGGGGCGCGATTTCGACTGTCGGACAGGGACCTGATCCAAAGGGAGCGGGCCGGGCGGCGGCTATCCCGCCCTTAATCGCCGCAGGTCATCTCGAAGGGCTATCAGCCGATTAGTCGGCTTGCGGTCGGCGGTCCGAGGGCCATCATTCAGGGCGAAGGGATGGGGGCACTTACGCGGGGGCGTGGTGGCTGCCTCACGGCACACCATCCGCAAGTCAGGCCGTAAGTCTGGCCGTCAGCCTGGGGCTCGATCACGCATGAAAATACTCGTCCTTTCCAGCCTGGCCTATTCGCTCACCAATTTCCGGGGCGCGCTGCTGCGGGAGCTGAAAGCGAACGGGCACGAGGTCGTCGCCGTGGCGCCCGACCGGAATGCCGCCGTGGAGCAGGACCTGTCCGCCTGGGGCGTTGCCTTCCGGATCGTGCCGATGGCGCGCACCGGCACCAATCCGCTGAAGGACGCAGCGCTGCTCTCCGCTTATGTGAAGCTGATGATGGCGGAAAAGCCGGACCTCGTGCTGGCCTATACGCAGAAGCCGATAATCTACGGCGGGATTGCCGCGCGGATGCTCTGCGTGCCGCGCTTCTTCGCGCTGATGTCGGGCCTCGGCTATGTCTTTAGCGAGGACAGCAAGGCACGCAAGGGCCTGCGCTGGGCAGTAACGCGGCTCTATCGCGAGTCGGTGCGCCGGGCGCGCGGGGTCTTCGTATTCAATGCCGACGACCGGCAGGACATGATCGACCTCGGCATCGTTTCCCCGCGCCAGAACGTGATCCAGGTGCCCGGCTCGGGCGTCGATCTCGACCGCTTCCGCCTGGAACCATTGCCGCGCGGACGCCTGCGCTTCCTCTTGGTCGGCCGCCTGATGCGCGACAAGGGCATCTACGAATTCGTCGAGGCGGCGCGGCAGCTCAAGCTCGATCATCCGGAAGTCGAGTTCTGCGTGCTCGGCCATTACGAGCGGGCCAATCCCACCGGGATCGACGAAGTGGAATGCGCCCGGCTGGCGCGCCAGTTCCCGGTCCAGTTCATTCCCGGCACCAGCGACGTGCGGCCCTATCTGGCCAGCAGCTCGGTCTTCGTGCTGCCCTCCTACTACCGCGAGGGCCTGCCGCGCACGATCCTCGAAGCCATGGCGACCGGGCGTCCGATCATCACCACCGACATGCCCGGCTGCCGCGAACCGGTGATCGAGGGGGAGAACGGCTTCCTGGTGGCGCCGCGCGACGTGGGTGCGCTCAAGGCGGCGATGCAGCGCTTCATCGAGGCGCCGTCGCTGGTGACGAGCATGGCCGCCCGTTCGCGCGACCTTGCCGAGAAGATCTACGACGTGCGCAAGGTGAACCACCAGTTGCTCGACGAGATGGACCTCCTGCGCGAACCCTGGAACGAACCGGCGACGATCCGCACGCAGCCTTCGCCCAGTGACGACCTTCCGCCCGAAACCGCCCCCGTGCACAGCGCCGGGCCTTCGCGGGCGGTGGCGGGCTGAGATCGGGAGGGGGCAAATGCGGGCTGTCGTGATCGGGGCCGTGGGAAGTACCCAGGTCCTCGTGGAAGAACTCGCCGCTGCGGCGGACTGGGACCTGACCATGGTCGGAACCCTGCCGCCCGAACTCCACGGGCGCCATTCCGACCTCGTGGACATGGCGCCGTTTGCCGAGCAGGCCGGGGCGCGGCTGTTCCCGATCGCGCGCACCAACGATCCCGAGGTTCTCGAACAGGTCCGCGCCGAGCGGCCGGACTATGTCTTCGTGGTCGGCTGGTCGCAGATCGTCGGGCCGGAGTTCCTGTCGATCGCTGCGAAAGGCGCGATCGGCTATCATCCGGCACCGCTGCCGCGCCTGCGCGGGCGGGCGGCGATTCCCTGGACGATCCTGCTGGACGAGCCGATCTCCGCCTCCAGCCTGTTCTGGATCGCGGAAGGCACCGACGACGGCGACATCCTCGACCAGCATTACTTCCACTTGGCTCGCGACGAGACCGCCCAAAGCCTCTATGACAAGCACATGGACGCCCTGCGCGCGATGCTGCGCACGGCGCTGCCCCGGCTGGCGGCAGGCGAGCAGCCGCGCGAGGTGCAGGACGAGCGCTATGCCACCTGGGCGACCAGGCGCACCCCCGCCGACGGGCTGATCGACTGGCGCGATCCGGCAGTCGCCATCGACCGCCTCGTCCGCGCGGTGGGGCGGCCCTATCCGGGCGCCTTCACCCATGTTTCCGGGCGCAAGCTGACGGTCTGGGCGACCCGCCCGGTCGGCGGCGGCGAGCGGCACCACGCCATTCCGGGTCAGGTCATGGCCAGCCGCGACGGCCTCCTGACCGTGCAGACCGGCGATGGCCTTCTCGAACTGACCGACTGGGAGCTTGCCGAGGGCAAGCCTCCGGCCCTCCATGCCGTGCTGAAAGGATAACCGGTGCCTCTCGATCACTATGGAAAGGTGCTGGTCGTCGCGCCGCATCCCGATGACGAGATCCTCGGCTGCGGCGGCACGATGGCGCGCATGGCGGCGGCGGGGATGGACGTGCAGGTCGTGGTCGTCACCAGCGGACGGCCTCCGGCCTTCTCGGAAGAGGGCGTGGCAAAGGTCCAGGCGGAGATGCGCCGGGCGCACGAACATATCGGCGTCGGCGAAGTGCACATGCTGGATTTTCCGGCCGCCTCGCTCGACATCGTGCCTGCCGCCGAACTCAATGCCGCGCTCGGCCGGGTGGTGCGCGCGGTGCAGCCGGACACGCTCTTCGTGCCGTTCCTGGGGGACATCCATCAGGACCATCAGCTGGCGTTCCTCGCCGCGATGGTCGCGGCCCGCCCGCGCGACCGCACGGTGCCGACGCGGGTGCTCGCCTACGAGACGCTGTCCGAGACCAACTGGTACGCGGCGCCGCTGACCCCGCCTTTCGTGCCCAACGTCCACATCGACATCGCCGCCACGCTGCAACGCAAGCTGGATGCCTTCGCAATGTTCGAAAGCCAGCTCCGCGACTTTCCCGACGAGCGATCGCTCATCACCATCGAGGCGCTGGCCCGTCTACGCGGATCGACGGTCTTTGCCGAAGCCGCCGAGGGCTTCGTGCTGGTCCGCGCCATCGAGCGCTGAAGTCTGCCCGGCGCAGCGATTTTCCGCCCAAAGCGCGATCTCGCCAAAATAACGGACGGTTGTTCTCCCGCGTCTGGCAAGCACAACTCCGGATTATTCGGAGGGTATTCCCCTGTATAGTAGATGAATACTTTTCCTGAGCCGTCGCGGGCGCCTCATGCGCGATCGCACAGGCGGTCCTCCGCTGCGCTGTAAAACGGGAATGGAAAGCCGCAAACGGAAGTCAGGTTAGTTTACCGAATAAGCAGAGATGTTCGGAGCGTATGCCCCATACCGCAGTGCCGCATAACCCCGCGATCGAATTCCGATGCCCGCTGCGTACCTGCTCCGATCTGCTGCAATGAAGGCGCGAATTTCCATACGCCACGCCGCTTGTCGCGGGCGGCGCAGTCGATTGCAAGGAAACGGCGAGTCGCGCCGCGGAAATGCTGGCTTGGCAGGGAATCGGACGGTGCCGATGGGTGGGAAAAGTTGAAGCCGATTCACCTTGACAGGCGGCGCTTCACAAGGGGGTAGCTAACTCTTGTAAGTTAACCGATTGAAAAAATAGAACTTAATCCATTACCTACCTCTTTTGGGGTAGAGTGTACCAGAATTATACGTTCGACTCCCGCAAGCCCAGAATGAAATTTTGGAAAGCGTGGTTATCCCACTGATCAAAGGAGGAATTTGGAAATATCGTAATGACTGTTAGGGGTCTCAATTGCACCACGGCGCCCCCTCGACTTGAAGACGAGGATATGTTCTAAGATGATCTACCTAAGGAGTGGGTGGAAATAGGGGGCATACAAAGGGGGCTCGCCATTTCTGGCACGGTCATCCGGCGATTGTCGTTGATTTTCTGATATGGGATTTCCTTAGGTGAAATCCTTGGCCGATCCGTCCTGCGCATCCGCTTGACGGTATCTGCCCCAAAAAAATGAAAAAAAGACAATGGGTCGTCCGTATTTCCGTTATTCAGGAGAGAAAGACGATGTCGACTTTTGATGAAGTGTCCGTGAGCATTGTCGGTTTCAACTCCCTCGTAAGGGAGGGGATCTGCAAGATCCTCGACAAGTGCGAATTCAAGTGCACCCGGTTCTTCAAGGACTGTGACGCGGTGCTCAGCGACAGTAACATGCCGCCGGTGGGCCTCACGGTTTTCGACATGGGAACCTGCGGCGACCTGCTCGAATGCCTTCCCGCCATGAAGGAACGCCATCCGCAGATGCGGGCGGTGCTGCTGACCGACGAATTCGACTTCGGCCAGATGGTGGAGGCCTTCCAGCTCGGCGCCCATGCCTTCCTGCTGAAGGAAATCGGCTCCGAACCGCTGATCGAGTCGCTGCGATTGGTTAACCAAGGTGAAAAGGTATTGCCGAGCGCGCTGCTCCAGCACCTGCCGCAGAAGCAGATCATCGCCGAGGGCAAGGCCGAAGTGCAGGTCCAGCTCAGCGAGCTGCTTTCCGAACGCGAGATCGACACGCTGCGCTGCCTGGTCATGGGCTATCCCAACAAGGTTATCGCCTATCGCCTCGACATCAGCGAGGCGACCGTGAAGGTCCACGTCAAGGCGATCCTGCGCAAGCTGATGGTGCAGAACCGCACCCAGGCGGCGATCTGGGCGGTCAACCAGGGACTCATCACCCATGGCGGCGATTTCCGCGAAACCGGCGACTACGTGCCGGTCGAGGAAACCGTCCGCGCGCCGGTGGCGCTGGCTATCGCCCGCTAAGGCGGGCCGCGGGGCAAAGAACAGGGGGCCGGCCGAAGTCTCGGCCGGCCACTGGAACAGGGTTCTACTTTTCCCGAACGACGCAGCGGAAGCCGATATGCGTGGTTGCCGTGTCGATCATCTCGGGATGGCGCGCGGCGGGGCGATAGCGCTGGCAATAGTTCGCCGCGCAGAGATGCGAACCGCCCTTGATGACCTTGCGGCCGATCTTCACCAGCGGCTGGGCCGGGTCGAAACTTTCCTTCAGCTTCGCGCCCTTGGGATTGCTGATCGCGCAGCAGGAGCCGCCGGACTTCTTCGGCGCCTCGGGCCGCTCGGACCACCAGTCCCGCGTCCATTCCCAGGTATTGCCGATCATATCGTACAGGCCGTAGCCGTTGGCCGGGAAGCTGCGCACCGGCGAAGTGCGTTCCCAGCCGTCGAGGCACTGGTTGGCGAAGGGGAACAGCCCCTGCCAGTAGTTCGCCATCATCCGGCCTTCGGGCGCGAGTTCGTCGCCCCATGCGTAATCCGCGTCATCGAGGCCGCCTTTGGCCGCGAATTCGAACTCGGCTTCGGTGGGGAGGTCCTTGCCTGCCCACCGCGCATAGGCCTCGGCATCGGCGTAGGCGACGTGGACCACGGGATGATCCCAGAGATCGAGCGCCTCGACATCGCTGTCTGCACCCAGCGGATGGCGCCAGTCCGCACCGAATTCGAAGTTCCACCAATTGGCGGGATTGGTGGTATCCACCGGGGTCGCGGTCTTGCGGAACACCAGCGATCCGGCCTGCGCCATCTCGGGCGGCATGCCGGGATAGTCCTTGGGATCGGGCGCGATCTCGGCCACGGTCGTATAGCCGGTCGCTGCGACGAAGCGGGCGAAGTCGCGGTTGGTGACCGGAGCCTCGTCGATCCAGAAAGCGTCCACGGCGACTTTGCGCAGCGGCGCTTCCTCCGGGTAGAAGTTTTCCGATCCCATCGAAAAAGTGCCGCCCGGCACGCGGATCATGCCGCGCAGGCGTTCGCTGCCTTCGGCCGAAGTCGGGGGCAGGGTTTCGGTCATTCCAGGTCCTCTCAGTCGATCTCCGCCCTCTCTAGGGTCGCTTCGATCCCGCGCCAAATGCGTAATTTCAAAGCGGAGGGATCGGCCTGAACCTTACCCGAGTTCCTTTTCCTTCTCGGCGTAGAGACGCTCCAGTTCGGCGCGGCTTTTCTTCTCGGCGGCGGTCTTGAGCTGGCCGCAGGCCGCATCGATGTCGCGCCCGCGCGGGGTGCGCACCGGGGCGGAGATACCGCCCTTGAACACGATGTCCGAGAATGTCCTGATCCGCTCCGGCGTCGAGCATTCGTACTGCGCGCCGGGCCAGGGGTTGAACGGGATCAGGTTGACCTTGGCCGGAAGGTTGTACTTCTTCAGCAGGCGGACGAGTTCGTGCGCGTCGGCGTCGCTGTCGTTCTTGTCCTTGAGCATCACATACTCGAAAGTGATGCGGCGCGCGTTCGAGGCGCCCGGATAGTCGGCGCAGGCCTGGAGCAGGTCCTCGATGCCGTACTTCTTGTTGACCGGCACGATCTCGTCGCGGACTTCCTTGGTCACCGCGTGGAGCGAGACCGCCAGGTTCACGCCGATTTCCTCGCCGCAGCGGGCCATCTGCGGGATCACGCCCGAGGTCGAGAGGGTGATGCGGCGCTTCGACAGGGCAAGGCCGTCACCGTCCATCACCAGCTTGAGCGCATCGCGCACATTGTCGAAATTGTAGAGCGGCTCGCCCATGCCCATCATCACGATGTTGGTGAGCAGGCGGCCGTCGGAGGTGTAGCTGCCTTCCTCCTCGTCGTCGGCGGCATCCGCCCCCCTGATTTCCGCACCATCCACGCCATCCGCGAAGGCGAAGTCCATGCGGCCCTTGGGCCATTCGCCCAGCGTATCGCGCGCCAGCATGACCTGGCCGACGATCTCGCCCACCGTCAGGTTGCGCACGAGGCGCATGGTGCCGGTGTGGCAGAAGCGGCAGTTGAGCGTGCAGCCGACTTGCGAGGAGACGCAGAGTGTGCCGCGGTCGGCGTCGGGGATGAACACCATCTCGAAGTCGTGCGCGTCCGCCGTGCGCAGCAGCCACTTGCGGGTGCCGTCGCTGGAATGCTGGGCCTCGACGATTTCCGGACGACCGATCACGAAGCGCTCGGCGAGCCAGGGGCGCATGGTCTTGGCGATATCGGTCATCGCCTCGAACTCGGTGACGCCGCGGTGGTAGAGCCAGTGGTAGACCTGCTTGGCGCGCAGCTTGGCGGCCTTGGCGTCGAGACCGGCGCCTTCGAACAGTTCCGCGATCCGCTTCTTGGGCAGGCCGATCAGGTCCAGGCGGCCGTCCTCGCGCGGGGTCACGCCGTCCACGAGGTTCGGGCGGGGCACCGGCACGGGGTCGATATGGCCCGGGATCGGCATCGGGGCAGCGCCGTTGGCGCCGGGAAGGGTCTGGGTCGCGTCTGTCATGATTGGGCGGCCATATAGTGCATCCGGGGCGAAAACGGAAGATGCGCGCGCAGACGAGCCCACGCGAACCCCGCAATAGCCTCTGGAGTTCCCGCCGCCGGACGCTCGCGGAAGGCGCTCCGTCGATCAAGTGTGGCCGAAAAACATCAGCATTTTCGTTGTGTTAGGTTCAGGAAACCGGCCCCCTATGACGAACATTTGACCAGTCCGGACGGGCCGGTCGCCGAAACGGATGCCCGCCGAAAAGAACAAGGAATGGAGCATCACATGAAGAACATTCTCGTCTGCCTCGCCGCCGGTTCGGCACTCGCCTCGGTCCCCGTCATGGCGCAGGACACCGGCCCCGCGCAGCCTTTCTCGGGCTTCCACGTCGAGGCGCTTGCCGGTTACGACGTGACCAAGGCCGGCAGCAGCGTCGATGACGACGTCAATGTCGACAACGACCAATCGATCGACGGCTTCGCCTACGGTGTTGGCGCGGGCTACGACTTCCGCTCGGGCAACCTGGTCTTCGGTCCCGAGGCCGAAGTGACCTGGTCCACCGCCAAGACCAAGTTCAACGACGGCGATTTCGAAGGCTTCGGCATCGGCAACGTCAAGACCAACCGCGACCTCTACGTCGGCGCCCGCCTCGGTTATGTCGTCACGCCGACCACGATGGTCTATGCAAAGGGCGGCTACACCAATGCCAAGTTCGACGTGCGCAGCACTTTCGGCACGGTCGAGACCAACCGCGACATCGATGCCGACGGCTGGCGCATCGGCGCGGGCGTGGAGCAGGCGGTGACGAACAACGCCTTCGTGAAGCTCGAATACCGCTACTCGAACTACAGCAAGGGCGAGATCGACTACACCGGCGACGTTCCGGACGGCACCCGCTTCAATCTCGACACCGACCGTCACCAGGTCATGGTCGGCGCCGGCGTGCGCTTCTGAGCGAGCGACGATGAGGAAGAGGGCGGGGACGAAAGTTCCCGCCCTTTTTCGTGGGCAGGCGGGGGCGGCTTACCTGTCCCCAAACCTCTCCTCACCCACTCCGCTCATCCTGAGCCTGTCGAAGGATGGGAGCCACAGCGCCCCGCCGCCGGGGGCTTCGACAAGCTCAGCCTGAGCGGGTGGAGAGGGGCAAGCGGACATCCCAACCGCGCGCTATTGCAGCTTGGCGCAGCCGATCAGCGCGGCATCCATCGCCGAAGCGGCGCCCGAGAGCGCCCAGGCATTGACGAAGCGCCGCCCCTGCCGGTCCCGCGCGGTAACGGTCATGCGCGGCGCCGAGCGCATGGCGGCGACGATGGCGGCATTGTCCTTCTCGTCCCGCCCCCAGGCATCGCCTTCGCCCGCCGCGAGAACGAAGCGCTGCCCGCCCAGCGACAGAGTGACTTGCGCACCCTGAGCCAGCCGCCGCGAGAGCCGGAAATGCACTTGCCCACGCGCCCCGCGCCGGGGCCAGGTGCCGACCGCCGCGAAAGGCTGGTACTCGCGCGCCGCCGCGTTCGGCTCGGCCATGGCGATGGCATAGCAGCGCGGGATCACCGGATCGCGAAACGCGCCCCAGCCTGCGTAGATGCCAAGGCTCTCGCGGGCGAGCGCGGGTGCGATGGGCAGCGCGATGAGGCAGCCCGCAATCGTCAGAGCAAGTGCAGGGAAGCGGAAAGTCACCGGACCGGGTACTCGATCTCCATGACTTCCCATTCCTTCTCGCCCGAGGGCAGGCGGACCATCTTAAGGTCGCCCACGGCGGCGCCGCGCAGGGCGCGGGCGAGGGGGGCGCTCCAGCCGATCAGGCCTTTCGCCGCGTCCTGCTCGTCGTCGCCGACGATGGTCAGGGTCTTGTGGACGTCGTCCTCGTCGGCGATCGTCACCGTGGCGCCGAAGAAGACTTTGCCGCGCTCGGTCTGGTCCGCCGGGTTCACCACCCGCAGCGCTTTCATCCGGCGGGCGAGGTAGCCCAGTTCGCGGTCGATCTCGCGCATGCGCTTGCGGCCGTAGAGATAGTCGCCGTTCTCCGAGCGGTCGCCGTTCCCTGCCGCCCAGGACACGATCTCGACGATCTCCGGGCGTTCCTTGCCGAGCAAGTGGTCGTAGCGGGCGCGCAGGGCGGCCATGCCTGAAGGCGAGATCGGAGGACCGGCGGGTTTCATGGCCTGATCCTTATAAAGCATTGCCGGTGCGGCCAAGTCCCACGATGCCTCCTCCACCACCTTGCGCAGGCCCTATTAGTCCGACAAAAGAACGGTCCAAGAATTGGGAGCAAGGACAGATCATGGAATTTTCACGCCGCACCGCGCTGCTCGCCGCCGCTTCCGCGCCGCTGGCCGGGCTTGCCGCCAAGGCCGGTGCGGGGGCCACTGCTCCTTCGACGACCCTCGAACCCGCGCCCGGTGCCGCGCTCGCGCCGCGCCCGCCAATGGGCTGGAACAGCTGGAACAGCTTCGCCGGAACCATCACCGAAGCACAGGCCCTCGAAACCGCCGCGATCATGCGCGAGAAACTGCTGCCCTTCGGCTACGACGTCTTCACCGTCGATATCCAGTGGTACGAGCCGGAGGCGAGCAGCTACACCTACAACGCCAACCCGGTCCCGGCGCTCGACGCCCATGGCCGGGTGATCCCCGCCCCGAACCGCTTCCCCTCGTCCAAAGGCGGCAAGGGCTTCGCGCCGCTTTCCGCCAAAGTCCACGCCATGGGCATGAAGTTCGGCATCCACGTCATGCGCGGCATCCCGCGCCACGCGGTGAAGCTCAACCTCCCCGTGCTCGGCACCAAGCTGCGCGCGCAGGACATCGCCGATATCTCCAGCGTGTGCTCATGGAACCCCGACATGTACGGCGTCGACATGAGCAAGCCCGGCGCCCAGGAATACTACGACAGCGTGTTCAAACTCTACGCCTCGTGGGGCGTCGATTTCGTCAAGATGGACGACATGAGCCGCCCCTACGACGCCCACGCGCCGGAGATCGAGGCCGCCGCCAAGGCCATCGCCCGCTGCGGGCGCCCCATCGTGCTCAGCCTCTCCCCCGGCGAAACCCCCGTCCTGCGCGGCGCCCACGTCCGCCAGCACGCGCAGATGTGGCGCATCTCCGACGACTTCTGGGACGAATGGGCGCAGCTCCACGCCCAGTTCACTCGCCTCGAAAACTGGACGCCGTTCCGCGGCCCCGGCTCCTGGCCCGACGCCGACATGCTCCCCCTCGGCCGCCTCGCCCTAGGCGACCGCGACACCCGCTTCACCCCCGACGAACAGCGCACGCTGATGACGCTCTGGTCGATCGCCCGCTCGCCGCTGATCATGGGCGGCGACCTGCGCCACCTCGACGCACCGACACTAGCGCTGTTGACCAACCGCGAGGTGCTGGCGGTGAACCAGTCGAGCACCGACAACGCTCCGCTGTTCCTCGACGACGGCACCAAGGTTTGGACCGCGCGCGCGGAGGGCAGCGCGGATCGCTACGTGGCGCTGTTCAACCTGTCCGACCAGCCGCGCGAGGTAAGTGTGGCGCTCTCGCTGCTTGGTCTCGGTGGCAAGGCAACGGTGCGCGATCTGTGGGAGGGCAAGGACCTTGGCCAGGTCGAAGGGCGCGTTTCGGCGCGGCTTGCTTCGCATGGAGCGGGGTTGTTCAGGGTTAAGGGGCAATAAGGAAGAAGTCCTGGGGGATGATCCCCCAGACCCTCAAAATGTCAGCGTCGCGCGCGACCTAACCGTAGAGCGCTCCTTGCGGCGCAGCCAATAAGTCTCCCGACGAGACCATGGGCGCACGAGGCTGTTGGTCCGCGTGACTTGGACGGTATTGGGGTGCAGGGGTGTTAACCCCTGCTTCTTCCCTTAAACCTTCACCCCGGCGCCCGCTTCCCGATCAACTGCGTAAGCGGCGTATTTCCGCGATAGCCCGACTGGGTCGGATACATCGACTCATAGACCACGGCGTTCTCCAGCACGCGCTGGATGTAGTTCTTGGTCTCGTAGATCGGGATCTGCTCCAGCCAGTCGATCCAGTCGACCGCTCCGGTGCGCGGATCGCCGTTGGCCGCGAGCCACTTGTTCACATTGCCTGCGCCTGCGTTATAGGCGCCCACTGCCAGCGGCAGCGAGCCGCCGAAGTAGTTGCGCATGCGGGTGAAGTAGGCGTCGCCGAGGCGGATGTTGTAGGTGGCGTCGCTGACCAGCTGGTTCTGGTCGTAGGCGAGGCCGAGCTTGCCTGCCTGTTCGCGCGCGGTGGCGGGCATGAGCTGCATCAGGCCGCGCGCCCCGGCGTGGCTGAGCGCGTTCTGGGCGAACTGGCTTTCCTGCCGGGTGAGGGCGTGGACCATGGCGAAGTCGGCGCCCGGCGGCACCGGGATCAGCGGGTAGGCGATCTGGCCGAAGTCCTGGTAGCCGTCGCCGTGGGCGCTCTGGCCGAGGATCACAGCGAGGTCGCGGCGGCCGATGTCGCGGGCGAGTTCGGCGACGAGAACGTGGTCGCTCTCGCTCTGGGCCTGGTCGGAGATCTCGCGGAAGAACTGGACGGTGGTGCGCCAGTCGCCGTCGCGGGCGACGTCGCGCACGGCATTGGTCAGCGGCCTGGCGAAGAAGGCGCTGCGTTCGGCCTGGGTGGGCACGGCGCGCGGGCGGGTGTCGAGGTCGGGCAGCGGGCGACCCAGCCGTTCGAGCGCGAGCTGGCCGTAGAAGTAGTGCGGATAGGCGGCGGCCATCTGGAAGTAGCGGTTGGCGCCTGCGGTGTCCCCGGCCTTGGCGAGCGCGCGGCCTGCCCAGTAGAAGCCCTTGGAGCGCGTGCCCGGCGTCTGCGCGGCGGCGCCGTAGCGGTAGAACAGCGGCGCGGCGCGGCGGGCGTCGCCCAGTTGCCAGAGCGCCTTGGTGCCGCCCAGCCAGACCAGCGTGGTGTAGTCGTCGCGCAGGCGGAACGAGAGCTGGCTGATGTCGGTGCCGGGGGCGAAGGCGTCGTCGATGCCGCCCGCGATCCGCACTGCCGAATCCGCGCCCGCGCCCTTGGCGGCGGTGAGCAGTTCGCGCACCCACTTTTCCGGCTCGGGCACCGGGGTCGTCAGGGTGGGGCGATTCGCGAGCAGGGCGATTTCGGCGGGCAGGTTGCCGGTCTTGCGGGCCTGGACGGCGCGGGCGTAGATATAGCCCGCATCGGCGTTCATCTGAGGCGTCAAGGTCAGGCCCAGGGTGCCGGGAGGCGAGCCTTGCAGCATCGTCAGCCGCTCCATGAACAGCGCGCGGCGTTCGGCGGAGACGAAGGAGATCTGCCGCTCGGCCTGCGAGGTCTCGCCCTGCCAGAGCAGGCGGTCCATGCGGGTATCGTGGTCGGCTGTCGTGAGGGCGCCGCGCCAGGTCGCGAGGATGGCTGCCTCATCGCTCGGCGCCAGGGTGCCGCCGCGCCAGGCGGCGAGCGCGCGCTGCTGGGCATCGGGACGGCGCAAGGTGCTTAGCGCCGTGGCATAGCGTCCCGCGGCCTGGTTCGAGAGCGGCGGATAGCGGGTGAAGAACGCGACCACGGAATTGGCGTCGGGCGACTGGCTCACCAGCGCGCGTTCGGCGGAGCCGCGAATCTTGTCGGCCTGCGGATAGCCGGGATACGTCAGCAGGAAGCTGGAATAGCTTCCGAAATCGAACCCGTCCGACGCCACGAGCTGGCGCCAGCGGTCGATCGACTGGTGGACGGCCATGTCGTGCGACTGCATGGAACGCGCCTTCGCGAGGTCCCATTCGCGGCCGTCCTGTGCGGCTGCGGGGGTCCCGAAAGCGATGCCGAATGCGGCGGTCGAAGCAAGCAAGACGAGGGGGGCGACACGCTGCATGCTGGACATTTTGGGAAAAGGCTCCTTATCAGGCGCTGAACATCGGGTCCGTCGGGCTCGATCATTGAACATCCGGTGAGGTAAAGTCCATGTTCTCGGGTTCCATTCCAGCGCTTGTTACACCGTTTCGCGACGGAGCGTTCGATGAACAGGCCTTTCGGCGACTCGTGGACTGGCAGATCGAATCGGGCTCCTCGGCGCTCGTTCCCTGCGGCACGACCGGCGAAAATTCGACGCTTTCGAACGCCGAACACCACCGCGTCATCGAACTCTGCGTCGAGCAGGCGGCCGGACGCGTGCCGGTGATCGCCGGCTGCGGCAGCAACGATACGATGAATGCGCTGCTGCACATGAACTTCTCCAAGAAGTGCGGCGCCTCGGCGGCGCTGCTGGTGGCGCCTTACTACAACCGCCCGAGCCAGGAAGGGCTGCTCGCCCACTTTACCTATCTGGCGGAAAACAACGACCTGCCGATCGTGCTCTACAACGTGCCCGGCCGCACCGTCACCGACCTGCTGCCGGAAACCGTCTGCGAGCTGGCGCGTCGCTTCCCCGATCGCTTCATCGCCATCAAGGATGCCAGCGGCGATCTCAGCCGCGTGACCGACCACCGCATGGGCATCGGCAAGGACTTCGTGCAGCTCTGCGGCGACGACGAGCTGGCGCTGCCGTTCAACGCGGCGGGCGGCGTCGGCTGCATCTCGGTGACGGCGAACGTCGCGCCGAAGCTCTGCGCCGAGTTCCAGGCGGCCTGCGCCGCCAACGACCTGGAGGAAGCGCGCCGCCTCAACGACCTGCTCTATCCGCTGCACTACGCGATGTTCGAGGACAGCTCGCCGGGGCCGTGCAAGTACGCGCTGGCGCAAGTCCACGACTGGATCGAGAACGAACTGCGCCTGCCGCTGGTCCCGTGCAGCGACAAGGCCCGCACCGCCGTGGACGAAGCGCTGGTCCACGCCGGACTGGTCTGAGCTTGAATATGCCGTCGTCCCGGACCCGATCCGGGACGACGTTCTTTTTTAATCCGCCGGATTGTTCTTCTGAACGAAGCGCACGGCCTCCGACAGCATCCGCTTGCGGGTTTCCTCGCGCGAGAGCCAGTGGTCCTCCCCTGCCAGAGTGACGAATTCGTAGGGCTTGCGGGCGTCCTTCAGGGCATCGGCCATGACCTGGCTCTGCTTGTAGCCGACGACGGTATCGTCCTTGCCGTGGATCAGCAGCACCGGCGCATCGGCGCGCGCGGCGAAGCGGCGCGGTGACACGTCGTCGTAGAGCTTGGGATCGCCAAGCTGCTCGCGCAGCGACTTGGTAAGCATCTTAGAATCGCCGCTTTCGCGGATGTCGGTGGAATACATCAGCTTGAGATCGGCCACGCCCGCCACCGAGACCGCGCAGCGGTAGAGCCCCTGTTGCAGGGTGACGCCCGCCAACGCCGCATAGCCGCCATAGCTCGCGCCGACGATGCAGGCGCGCTTCGGGTCGACGATGCCCTGTCTGGCCAGTTCGGCGAGACCGTCCGAAATGTCGGTTTGCATCTTGCGGCCCCATTGGCCGTCCCCGGCATGGCGGAAGGCATCGGTGCGTCCGGTCGAACCGCGGAAGTTCGGCTGGAACACCGCATAGCCGCGCGAGGCGAAGGCCTGCGCCCACCAGTCGAACTCCGCCTTGTCATGCGCGGCGGGGCCGCCGTGAGGCAGCAGGATCACCGGCAGGTTCTTCGCCTCGCGGCCGGGCGGCAGCGTCAGGATGCCGTCCATGTCGAGGCCGTCCTGCGCCTTGTAGCCGACGACCGAGATCGCGCCGACCTGCTCCGGCGGAATATCGGCGCGCTCGTAGCCGATCGGATCGGCCCGCTTGGCGCGCACGTCTACGAGATACCAGGTGCCGCTGTCCTTGTTGCCGGTGGTGCGCACCACCACCTTCGTAAAGTCCGGCGTCCAGTCGATCAGATGCGCCTCGCGGCCGGAAAAGGCCTTGAAGATGCGGGTGATGGCGCTTTGATGGGCAGGGTCGTCCATGACCGTCTGCGGCGTTTCGCCCTGCGTGCGATAGCCGATCATGTCGCCGCTGCTGCGGTCGACGAAGAGACGTTCGATGCCGGTATCGTAGAGGATTTCCTTGGCTTCCCCGCCGGCCAGCGGCACTTCGAACCAGCGCGAGGCGCCGTCCTCATCCTCGATCGCGTAGACTGCGGTGGCGCCGCCCTTGCCGAACGCGATCAGGCTGACATTGCCGGTCGGATCGACCCCGCGCGCAAGTTCCGCCCCGCGCGGGACATTGATCTTCCAGGTGCCGCTCGTCTCCGAGATGTCGAGGATGACCGCAACGTTGCCGCTGCGGTCGATCAGCCAGTCCCGGTAATGGTCTTCCGAAGGGGGCTGGGCGAGGACGCGGGCGCGGTTGGTCTTGAGGTCCACCGCATAGAGCGTGGAGCGGCCATGGCGCCAGCGGGGCTGGCTGCCTTCGACATCGAGCGCGATGCCGCCGAAATAGCCGACCGTGCGGCCGTCGATCGTGCGTATGCCGTAGCGACCGCGCGTGGTCTTGGCGATCGCCTGGTTCTTCGCGAAGACCATGCCCGATTCGCCGCCCGGCTTCAGGGGCAGGATGATCGTGCCGTTCATTTCGTACTTGGCGGCGGTGAAGCCGAACAGCGGCACGGTGGCACTGTTGGTGAGCAGCACGGTGTCGTTGTCCGCCCATTCGATCGCGCGGACCTTGGTGGTTCCGGACGAGGCGTTCAGCACGACTTCGTTGTTCTTGAGCACGATGACGCGGCGTTCGCCGCCCGTGTGGGTGACGCTGGCGATCGAGGTGCCGTCCGGCGAGAGCGCGGCATCCTCGACTTGCGGCAGTTCGCCGTAGGCATCGAGCGGCGGCGGCGTGCCCGGCACGGCCATGGCGGCGGGCACTATGGATTCGGCAATCAGCAAGGCGGCCGGAAGAGCCGACCGAAGTATCAGGCGCACTGTGGATTTCCCCCGTTTGTTCCCGACTATTCAAATCGGTGGGGTTCTTTGGCAAGGGCAATATTCGGCGCCATCGCGGTTAAAATGCTTTCATGCCGGCGGTCCGACCGCCGATCGTTCACGGCATGACGAAATCGCGCAAACGGGGCGTTTCCTTTTTGCGCGCGAATCCCTACATGCCGGGACATCATGGCACGTCCGCAGCACAAGACATTCGACAAGCACAAGAGCGTCGCGGAAAACCGCAGGGCCCGCTTCGAGTACCACATCGAGGAAACCTTCGAGGCCGGCATCGCGCTGACCGGCACCGAGGTGAAGTCGCTGCGGTTCGGCGAAGGCTCGATCGCGGAGGCCTACGCCGAGGTCAAGAACGGCGAATGCTGGCTGGTGAACTCCAACGTACCGGAATTCAGCCACGGCAACCGCTACAACCACGTGCCCAAGCGCCCGCGCAAGCTGCTGCTGCACGAGCGGGAAATTTCCCGTCTCCAGGGCTCGGTGGAGCGCAAGGGCATGACCCTGGTGCCGCTGTCGATCTACTTCAACGGCCGGGGCCGCGCGAAAGTCGAACTGGCGCTGGCCAAGGGCAAGAATGCGGCGGACAAGCGCAATACGATCAAGGAACGCGACTGGAAGCGGGAGCAGGGCCGCATCCTGCGCGAGCACAAGTGAGCGCGCTGCTGCACCGGCTGGGTGCCTGGCTGCACGGCCAGATGCCCACCCATGCGCAGCTTGAGGCGAATCGCTTCACGGCGCCGTTCACGCGCCGCCCCGAACTGTTCCGCTTCACCCGCCGCTCGGTGCCGCGCGGCGTGGCGGTGGGCATGTTCATCGGCATCTTCGCGCTGATTCCCGGCGTCCAGATCGTCGGCGCGGCGCTCATGTGCGTGCCGTTTCGCGGCAATATCCCGCTCGCCGCCGCGATCACCTTCATTTCCAATCCGGTGACGACGCTGCTCATCATCCTGCCGCTGGCGGTCGCGATCGGCAACAGCTTCGGCTACCACGCCGACATCGCCACAGTGGAGGCCATGGTGCGCGAAGGCGCGGGCCTGGCGCAGTGGCGCAACTGGCTGTTGTCGGACACCGCGCCCGCCGTCGTCATCGGCCTGTTCATCCAGTCGGTCGTCGCCGCTTTCGTCAGCTATTTCCTGACGATCTGGTTCTGGCGCTACTGGATCGGGCGCAAGCACCGCGCCCGCCGCCACCGCGCGGCGGCGGCTGCAGTGGCGGCGAAACCCGCCGATACGGAAGGAATTGCATGAAGGCAGGCCAGCGGGAGCGGGAAGCGGGCGAGGTCATGGCGGCGGGTAAAATCGGCGGTCTTTCCGACACCGCCGTCGTCGGCATCGCTCTGGTGCTCAGCGCCGGGCTGGTCTGGCTGGTCAGCGGCGACGGACTGCTCACCGCGATCCTCACCGGCACGCTGCTGGTCTTCGCGGGTCTCGCCTGGATGGTCGCCAATCGCCGGACCGAGGCCGCCGACGTGGAGTTCGCCCAGCCCGACTGGTCGGTCACGGTCGCCGCGATCGACCGCGCCGACAGCGCGATCGCCGTCACCGACCGCGCCGGGCGCCTCGCCTGCGCCAATGCCGGTTTCGAGCAGTGGTTCGGCACCGCCAGCCCGCCGCCGCGCCTGCCGGTGGGCGATGCCGCGACGGAACGCCTTACCGAAGCCGTCCGCGCCGCCTGGCGCGACGGCCATGCCCGCACCGACTTGCGCACCGAAGGCGATATCCCGGCCGACTGGCGGGTGGAAATCCAGCGCTCGGGCCGGGGCGACGACTTTCTCGTCTGGCAGTTCCAACCGGTCAGTTCGGTCGATCTCGTGGGCGACATGGTCCGCCAGATCGACGGCAAGCTCGGAAAGGGCCTTGCCCGCGCCGGCATCTCGGCAGCGGTGGTCGATCCCGACGGCATGATCCGCGCCGCCAGCGCCGGTTTCTCCCAGCGCGCGACGGGTGACGCTCTGGCCGACATGACCGGCCTCGATTTCGTTTCGCTCATCAGCCAGGAGGAAGGCGAGCGCATCGGCTGGGCGCGCGATGCCGGACGCGGCGGACCGCTCGTGCTCTATCACGTCCCGATCGCCGATCCCGATGCGCCGGGCGAACCCGATCCCCATGTCACGCCGTCGCTGATGCTGGTGGTCGAGGCCGGGCAGGGCATCGGCGCGGGTGGCGGTGGCGGTACGGCCGCGCCGCATCTGGAGGCGCTGATCAGCCAGTTGCCGCTCGGCCTCGCCATGGCCGACCGCGACGGGCGGCTGCTCTTCGCCAACCCCGCCTTCATGCGCGCCGCCGGGCAGGAGGGCCAGCACCCGCCGAGCTACCCCACCGACCTCGTCGTCCGCGACGACAAGCGCGCGCTGTCCGAAGCGATCCGCCGCTTCGCGCAAGGCCCCGCCGCCGCAGGCGACATCGCCGTGCGCCTGACCACCCAGCCCGACGATCCGGTCTCGCTCAGCCTTGCGGGCGTGCGCGGTCTCGGCGAGGCGGCAGTGCTGCTCGGCCTCACCGACACCTCGGAGGAAACCCGCCTCAAGCGGCAGGTCGCGCAGGCCACCAAGATGCAGGCAGTGGGCCAGCTCGCGGGCGGCGTCGCGCACGATTTCAACAATGTGCTGACCGCGATCCTCGGCACCTGCGATCTCATGCTGATGCGCCATACGCCCGGCGATTCGGACTATGACGACATCCAGCAGATCCGCGCCAATTCCAACCGCGCCGCCTCGCTGACCCGCCAGCTCCTTGCCTTCTCGCGTCAGCAGACCCTGCGCCCCGAAGTGCTCCAGCTGCCCGACGTGGTGGCGGACGTCTCGCAGATGCTGCGCCGCCTGATCGGCGAGAAGATCCAGCTCGTCGTCACCCACGACCGCGACCTCGGCCCGGTGCGCGCCGACCCGACCCAGCTGGAGCAGGTGATCGTCAACCTCGCGGTCAACGCGCGCGATGCGATGCAGATGAAGGGCGACGGCGCGGGCACGCTCACGCTGGCCACCTGCCGCATCAGCAATACCGACGTGCGGGCGATGCGCAGCGAGATCATCCCGGCGGGCGACTATACCGCGATGATCGTCGAGGATACCGGCGGCGGCATCCCGCCCGAACACCTCGGCAAGATCTTCGAGCCGTTCTTCACCACCAAGGAGCAGGGCAAGGGCACCGGCCTTGGTCTTTCGACCGTCTACGGCATCGTCAAGCAGTCGGGCGGCTTCATCTTCGCGGAAAGCGAGCCGGGCCGGGGGACGCGCTTCGTCGTCTACCTGCCGGTCCACCACGTCGCCCCCGGCTCCGCGCCCGAACCGGCGCCGGTCGAGGAACCCGAGGTCGAACCCAGCCAGTGGGCGGGCGGCGGCGCGATCCTGCTGGTGGAGGACGAGGACCCGGTGCGCATCGTCGCCGAACGCGCACTCACCCGGCAGGGCTATGCCGTGACCTGCGCGCGCGACGGCGAGGAAGGGCTGGAACTCGTGGAGGAGGGCGGCCGGTTCGACCTCGTAATCTCCGACGTGGTTATGCCCACGCTCGACGGCCCCGGCATGGCGCGCGAGATCCGCCGCATCGCCCCGGAGCTGCCGGTGCTGTTCATGTCGGGCTATGCCGAGGAGCAACTGCGCAAGGAAATCGGCATCGCCAATGCCTGGTTCATGCCCAAGCCGTTCTCCGTGCAGCAGCTCTCGGAAAAAGTCGGGGATGTTCTGGCCCGTACCGCAGGCGGCGTTAAAAATAGGAAATAAGCCATCGTTCCCCTCTTGTTCCATGAGAACAAAGTGGATACATAGTTCCCCACGACGTTGACCTTTCCGGTCAGGCCGGTAGCAAGGGGAAGTGACATGGCTGCTCAGCTCAAGCTGATCCAGGAAGGCAAGGAAAAGGACAACATGGACCGTCAGAAGGCGCTCGAAGCCGCGCTTGCGCAGATCGACAAGGCGTTCGGCAAGGGCTCCGCGATGAAGCTGGGTTCGAAGGAAGCGATGCAGGTCGAGGCGATCTCCACCGGCTCGCTCGGGCTCGACATCGCGCTGGGGGTCGGTGGCCTGCCGCGCGGCCGCGTGATCGAAGTCTACGGGCCGGAAAGCTCGGGCAAGACCACGCTCGCCCTCCACGTCATCGCCGAGGCGCAGAAGTCGGGCGGCACCGCTGCCTTCATCGACGCCGAACACGCGCTCGATCCCGTCTATGCGAAGAAGCTGGGCGTCAATATCGACGAACTGATCGTCTCGCAGCCCGACACCGGCGAACAGGCGCTCGAAATCACCGATACACTGGTCCGCTCGAACGCGATCGACGTGCTGGTGGTCGACTCGGTGGCCGCGCTGGTCCCCCGCGCCGAAATCGAAGGCGAGATGGGCGACAGCCACGTCGGTCTCCAGGCCCGCCTGATGAGCCAGTCGCTGCGCAAGCTGACCGGCTCGATCAGCCGCTCGCGCTGCATGGTGATCTTCATCAACCAGCTGCGCATGAAGATCGGCGTCATGTACGGCAACCCGGAAACGACCACGGGCGGCAATGCGCTCAAGTTCTACGCCTCGGTCCGCCTCGACATCCGCCGCACCGGCCAGATCAAGGACCGCGACGATATCGTCGGCAACGCCACCCGCGTGAAGGTCGTGAAGAACAAGGTTGCGCCGCCGTTCAAGCAGGTCGAGTTCGACATCATGTACGGCGAGGGCATCTCCAAGATCGGCGAGATCCTCGACCTCGGCGTCAAGGCGGGCATCGTCGAGAAGTCGGGCGCCTGGTTCAGCTACGATTCGATCCGCATCGGTCAGGGCCGTGAAAACGCCAAGACCTATCTCAAGACCAACCCCGAAATCTGCGATCGCCTCGAAAAGGCGATCCGCGCCCAGACCGCCGGTCTGGCCGAGGAAATGATGGTCGGCCCTTCGGCGGAAGACGACGTCGAATAAGCTCTGCGCGTACCCGCAGAACGAAGAAAACCCCGGCCCTTGCGCCGGGGTTTTTGTTTTCGGGATTTCAGGAGTTATCCCCTGTCGGTTTGCCTGCCTCCCCAGCCACCCAAAACCCGTGGCGCAGATGCAACACACCTGCACCGCCGCCGCTTATCGCGAGAACCGAACAGTCTGACCGCAGCAACCCGCTTGCCGCCGCCGCGTCGCTGGATTATCGGCGCGTTCTATGCACACGACCAACGAAATCCGCCGGTCCTTCCTCGACTATTTCGCCAGCAATGGTCACGAGGCCGTTCAGTCCGCGCCGCTCGTTCCTTACAACGACCCGACGCTGATGTTCGTGAACGCCGGCATGGTGCCGTTCAAGAACGTGTTCACGGGTCTTGAAACGCCGTTCGCGCCGCGCGCCACGTCCTCGCAGAAGTGCGTCCGCGCCGGCGGCAAGCACAACGATCTCGACAACGTCGGCTACACCGCGCGCCACCACACGTTCTTCGAAATGCTCGGCAATTTCTCGTTCGGCGACTACTTCAAGGAACAGGCGATCACCCACGCCTGGACCCTGCTGACCAAGGAATGGGGCCTTCCGGTCGAGAAGCTGCTCGTCACCGTCTACCACACCGACGACGAAGCCTTCGACCTCTGGAAGAAGATCGCGGGCCTGCCGGAATCGAAGATCATCCGCATCCCCACCAAGGACAACTTCTGGGCGATGGGCGACGAAGGCCCGTGCGGTCCCTGCTCGGAAATCTTCTTCGACCACGGCGACCACATCTGGGGCGGCCCTCCGGGATCGCCGGAAGAAGACGGCGACCGCTTCATCGAGATCTGGAACCTCGTGTTCATGCAGTTCGAGCAGTCGGCGGGCGAGATCGTCGGCAACCTGCCGAAGCCCTCGATCGACACCGGCATGGGCCTTGAGCGTATCTCGGCGGTCATGCAGGGCGTGCACGACAACTACGATATCGACACCTTCAAGGCGCTTATCGCCGCCTCGGAAAGCCTCACCGGCGTCGCCGCGCAGGGCGAGCAGCGCGCCAGCCACCGCGTGATCGCGGACCACTTGCGCTCGACCAGCTTCCTGCTGGCCGACGGCGTGCTGCCCTCGAACGAGGGCCGCGGCTATGTCCTGCGCCGCATCATGCGTCGCGCCATGCGCCACGCGCACCTGCTCGGTGCGCGCGATCCGCTGATGCACCGTCTGGTGCCCGCGCTCGTCGCCGAGATGGGCCAGGCCTATCCGGAACTCGGTCGCGCCCAGCCGCTGATCGAGGAAACGCTGGAGCGCGAGGAAGTGCAGTTCCGCCGCACCCTCGCCAACGGCCTCAAGCTGCTCGACGAAGCCACCGGGGGCATGGGTGAGGGCGGCGAACTCCCCGGCGAGACCGCGTTCAAGCTCTACGACACGTACGGTTTCCCTTACGACCTCACCGAAGACGCGCTGCGTTCGCGCGGCATCGCCGTGGACCGCGCCGGTTTCGACGCCGCAATGGCCCAGCAGAAGGCCGCCGCCCGCGCTGCATGGAAGGGTTCGGGGCAGGCCGCCGACAGCGAAGTCTGGTTCGACATCGCCGAGCGCGAAGGCGCC
Organism: Novosphingobium sp. BF6; assembly: GCF_058273105.1. Taxonomy (NCBI): domain Bacteria; kingdom Pseudomonadati; phylum Pseudomonadota; class Alphaproteobacteria; order Sphingomonadales; family Sphingomonadaceae; genus Novosphingobium; species Novosphingobium sp. BF6. The sequence goes on along the minus strand of NZ_CM177775.1, from coordinate 2,787,304 downwards.
AGCGAGTTCACCGGCTATGCCTCGATCACCGGCGAAGGCCAGGTCGTGGCGCTGGTCAGGGACGGCAAGGAAGTCCAGTCCGCCACGGCGGGCGAAGCGGTCGTAGTGCTGACCAACCAGACGCCGTTCTACGGCGAATCGGGCGGTCAGGAAGGCGATCGCGGCACGATCCTCGGCGCGAACGGCCTGAAGATTGCCGTCACCGACACCGCCAAGCCGCTCGGCCGTCTCCACGCCATGAGCGGCACGGTCGAGGCGGGCACGATCAAGGTGGGTGATGCCGTCAACCTCAAGGTCGATGCTGAACGCCGCGATGCCGTGCGCGCCAACCACTCGGCCACGCACCTGCTGCATGCCGCGCTGCGCAACCGTCTGGGCGATCACGTCACCCAGAAGGGTTCGCTGGTCGCCGCCGAGCGCCTGCGTTTCGACTACTCGCACCCCAAGGCGCTCGACGCCGAGGATATCGCGGCGATCGAAGCCGAAGTGAACGCGGAAATCCGCGCCAACGATCCGGTGCTCACCCGCCTGATGACGCCCGACGACGCGATCGAAGCAGGCGCCATGGCGCTGTTCGGCGAGAAGTACGGCGATGAAGTGCGCGTGCTGTCGATGGGCCGCAGCGCCAAGACCGAAGCGGGCGAGCGCACCTATTCGGTCGAGCTGTGCGGCGGCACCCACGTGCGCGCCACCGGCGACATCGGCGTGTTCCGCATCGTTTCGGAAAGCGCGGTCTCCTCGGGCGTGCGCCGCATCGAGGCATTGACCGGCGAAGGTGCCCGCCAGTGGCTCGTGGCCCGCGAGGAAGCGCTGAAGGGCGCCGCCAGCGCGCTGCGCACGACGCCGGAAGACGTCGAGGCCCGCGTCACCGCGCTGCTCGACGAGCGCCGCAAGCTCGAACGCGAACTGGCCGAAGCAAAGAAGGCGCTGGCGCTGGGCGGCGGCTCGGGCAAGGCCGAAGCGGCTGACGAGGAAGTGAACGGCGTGAAGTTCTCGGGTCAGGTGCTTGAGGGCCTCGACCCCAAGGAACTGCGCGGCCTGCTCGATCAGGCCAAGCAGCGCATGGGTTCGGGCGTCGCCGCGATCGTCGCGGTGAACGAGGGCAAGGCGAGCATCGCCGCTGCCGTCACCGAAGACCTCACCGGCACGATCAGCGCTGTCGATCTCGTCCGCAAGGGCGTCGAGACGCTGGGCGGCAAGGGCGGCGGCGGCCGCGCCGACATGGCGCAGGGCGGCGGTCCCGACGGTGACAAGGCGGCGGATGCCATCGCTGCGGTCAAGGCCGTGCTCGCGGGTTGATCCCGGACTGCCCGTGTCCTCGCCGATGTTCTCTATCGCCGAGATCGTCACGGCCATCGCCGAGGAAATGCGCGAGGTCGGCAGCCGGGGAACGGTTGCCGACTATATCCCGCCGCTGGCCGCCGTGCCGCTGGACAAGTTCGGCATGGCGGTGGTCATGGCGGACGGTGAGGTCCATGTCGCGGGCGATGCCGACGAGGCCTTCTCGATCCAGTCGATCTCCAAGGTCTTCGCGCTGACCCTGGCGCTCGGCGCGGTGGGCGACCAACTGTGGGAGCGGGTGGGGCGCGAGCCTTCGGGCAGTGCGTTCAACTCGATCGTCCAGCTGGAAACCGAGCACGGCATTCCCCGCAACCCCTTCATCAATGCCGGGGCTATCGTCGTAACCGACGTGCTGCTCGGGCGGTTGCAACCGCGTGAGGCGATCGGGCAGATGCTGCGCTTCGTGCGCGAACTGGCGGGTGACGACAGCATCGCCATAGACGAAACGGTCGCCGCCGCAGAGCGCGAAACGGGTTTCCGCAATCGCGCGCTGGCCAATTACATGCGCGCTTTCGGCACTCTCCACGGCGATGTCGAGCTGGTGCTGGGCACTTATTTCCACTTCTGCGCGCTTGCCATGAGCTGCCGGCAACTGGCGCTCGCAGGCCGTTACCTGATGGACGGCGGGCGGTCTGACGGCCACCGCGTCATCAGCGAGAAGCGGGCGCGGCGCATCAATGCGCTGATGATGTCCTGCGGGCACTACGACAATTCCGGCGACTTTGCCTATCGCATCGGCTTGCCCGGAAAGTCGGGCGTGGGCGGCGGTATTCTCGCGGTGGCGCCCGGAATCGCCAGCGTCGCGGTCTGGTCGCCGGGCCTTAACGAGAGCGGCAACTCGCAGCTCGGCCAGATGGCGCTGGAGCGGCTCGTCCAGCGCACCGGATGGTCGGTGTTCGAGCCGCGCGTGATCTAACTCCCCCAAGTTTCAACACCACTCTCAATACCGCTCAGGCTGAGCTTGTCGAAGCCCCTGGCGGCGTGGCGCTGTGCCTCCCATCCTTCGACAAGCTCAGGATGAGCGGGGTGTAAGACGCTCAGGATGAGCGGGGAGGGACGACCACAAGCATTGGGCAGGCTCTGCCCTAGACTTTCTCGGGTTGGCGCAACTGACCCGACTTGAGCGCGGGTTTCTGCGAGAGGCCGCCCTGCTGCATGATCTGCTCGCGGAATTCGTCGCGCTTTTCGTGGATCGAGGCGATCACCGGGCCCATCGCCACGCCGATCTCGACCAGCGCGGCTTCGGAAAGCTGGAGCGAGCTTTCGAGCGTTTCCGGCACCGAATGCGTGGCTCCGGCGCGGTAGAGCACGGCGGCGTGCTCGGCGTCGCGGGCGCGGGCGATGATCGGCAGGTCGGGGAAGTCGGCGCGCAGCTTGCGGACGATGCGCTGGGCAGTGACCGGCTCGTCCATCGTCAGGATCACCGCCGCCGCGCTCGCAGCGCCGAAGCGCAGCATCGCATCGCCGCGCCCGGCATCACCGAACGCGACGGTATAGCCGTGGCGGCGGCCGTCGGTGACGAGGTCGGTATTGCTGTCCACCGCGAGGTAGGGGCGGCCGTGGCGCGCCAGCATATCGGCGACCAGCCGCCCGACGCGGCCGAAGCCGATGATCAGCACGCGCGGCTTGTCCGGCGCCTCGGCGGGCTGGTGCGGGGTTTCCACGCTGTCCACCTGCCGGGCCAGCATCTTGCCGATCATCGACAGCAAGGGCGTGACCGTCAGTCCTAGTGCGGTGACGATCTGCCAGAACATCGCCGTGCCGGGCTGGATCAACTGGGCCGCACCGGCGGCGCTCAGCACGATCAGCGTGGTTTCCGAAGGGCTGGACATGAGGATACCGGTCTCGGTCGCGGTGCCGCGCCGGGCGCCCATCATGCGCAGCAGCAGGCCGGTGACGGTGGACTTCAGCAGCACCACCCCGACCGTCGCGATCAGGATCGAGGCGAGGTTCTCCCAGACGATCCGCAAGTCGATGCTCATGCCGATGGTGATGAGGAACACCCCGAGGGCGAGGCCCTTGAACGGCTCGATGATCTGCTCGACTTCGGTGTGGTATTCGGTCTCGGCGATCAGCAGCCCCGCGACGAGGGCGCCGACGATCGGCGAGAGGCCGGTGGCGCCGGTCGCCAGCGAGGCGAGGATCACCACCAGCAGGCTGGCGGCGAGGAACAGCTCCGGGCTCTTGGTGCGCGCCGCCTGCGCGAAGAGCGGCGGCAGCAGGTAGCGGCCCAGCACCAGTAGTGCGGTGACGACCAGCGTGCCCCAGACCAGCGTGTGGATCAGCCCGTCCACGCCCGCGCCCTTGGCATGGGGAGCAAGGGCGCCGAGCAGGAAGATGATCGGCACCAGCGCGATATCCTCGAACAGCAGCATCGCCAGCGCGGCGCGGCCGACCGGGGTGGTCGTGTCGGTCATCTTCAGGACCAGCGCGGTCGAGGAAAGGGCGAGGGCGAGGCCCAGCGCCATGGCGCCGGAAAAGCCCTGTCCGATCGCGGCGAAGAAGAAGGTGAGCGCGGAGCCGGTCAGGATCAGTTCCAGCGAGCCGAGGCCGAAGACGAATCGCCGCATCGCCCACAATCGCCCGAACGAGAGTTCGAGGCCGATCGAGAACAGCAGCAGGATGATGCCGAATTCGGCGAATATCTCCAGTCCGTCGGGGTCGGTGATCGTCACCCAGGACAGCCACGGGGTGTCGAACACCAGCCTCCCCAGCCCGAACGGGCCGACCAGCAGGCCGACGAGGATGAAGCCGATCACCGGGGTGATGCGGAATCGGTTGAACACGGGAATCACGATGCCCGCCGCGCCGAGGATCACGAGCGCGTCGGAGAGGACCGGAGAGGAGAGTGCGTTGCTGCCTGCCATTATCTTTCCGACTATGGCAGGCGCGGCGCGACAGACAATGGCGAAGCGGCCCTGTTCACGGGTATTTCTGCGTTTGCAGAGAAGCGCGCGCTCCTGCTGTCCACGCTAAAGTGTATCCCCTCGCAACTTCACTTGGCGTTCAGCAAACCGCTGGCTATAGACCGGCCCCATGTTCGAACGCTCGCGCTTCAAGATCGCCCTCGCCGCCGCCGCCACCGGGGCGCTCGTATTGACCGCCGGATGTGCCGGGCGTGGAGGCGGCAACAAGGATACCGCCTATGTCGCGCGCGACGTGGACACGCTCTATGCCGCTGCGCAGGAACGCCTGAATCAGGGCCGCACCCGGCAGGCCGCCGCGCTGTTCGACGAAGTCGAGCGCCAGCACCCCTATTCGCCCTGGGCCCGCCGCGCCCAGCTGATGAGCGCCTTCAGCTACTACGCCGCGCGGGACTACACCAAGTCGATCCAGTCGGCGCAACGCTTCCTGTCGATCCATCCGGGCAACAAGGATGCGCCTTACGCCTACTACCTGATCGCCATCTGCTACTACGAGCAGGTCAGCGACGTGACGCGCGACCAGAAGACCACCGAGCAGGCCAAGCAGGCGCTTACCGACGTGATGCGCCGCTATCCGAACTCGCCCTATGCCTCGGACGCCAAGCTCAAGATCGACCTCGTGAACGATCACCTTGCGGGCAAGGAAATGACCATCGGCCGCGCCTACGAGGCCAGCGGCAAGTGGCTGGCCGCCACGCTGCGCTTCCGCAACGTGGTCGACAATTTCCAGACCACCAGCCACGCGCCCGAAGCGCTGTTCCGCCTCGTCGAAGGCTACCTCGCGCTCGGCGTTCCCGACGAGGCGCAGAAGGCCGCCGCCGTGCTGGAACACAACTATCCGAACAGCAAGTGGTACGACCGCGCCTACAAGCTGATCGGCAAGTACGCGCCGCAGAACGTCGCGGCCTGAGGACTTGCCGGAAGGGGCGGCGCGCAAAGGTGCGTGACGGACGGTCTGGTATCCGCTAGAACGGATCGCGAACATGCTGAACCGCCTCTCCATCCGCAATATCGTGCTGATCGAAGCGCTCGACCTCGATTTTGCGAGGGGGTTGGGCGTTCTCACCGGTGAAACCGGCGCGGGCAAGTCGATCCTGCTCGACGCGCTGGGCCTCGTCATCGGCAACCGCGCCGACAGCGGCCTCGTCCGTGCCGGAGAGGCCCGCGCCACCGTCACCGCCAGTTTCGAGTTCCCGCAGCTTCCCCCGAACGTTCGCGCCGTGCTCGACGATGCCGATGTGGAGATCGAGCCGGGCGAGCCGCTGATCCTCAAGCGCCAGCTCAAGGCCGACGGCGGCAGCCGCGCCTTCCTCAACGACCAGCCGGTGGGCGTCGCCCTGCTGCGCGAGATCGCCCCCGCGCTCGTCGAGATCCACGGCCAGCACGACGATCGCGGTCTCGTCAATGCCAAGGGGCACCGCGCCCTGCTCGACCGTTTCGCCGGGGGCGATGTCGCGGGCGTCGAGGCCGCGTGGAAGGCCTGGCGCGCGGCGCAGCACGCGCTTGACAGTGCCCGCGCGCAAGTCGCCAAGGCGGCCGAGGATCAGGACCTGTTGCTCGCCCACCTCGCCGAACTCGATGCCCTGTCCCCGCTGGAAGGCGAGGAAGAGGAACTCGCCCAGGCCCGCGGCGGCATGCAGAAGGGCGAGAAGCTTTCGGACGATCTCGTCGCGCTCCAGCATCTCTGGACCGGCTCCGATTCGGCGCTGGCGACCTTGCGCGGTGCCTCGCGCCGTCTCGACCGGATCGCCGGGGAACACCCGCTGCTGGCCGAGGCGCTTGAAGCGCTCGACCGCGCCGTGATCGAGGCGAGCGAGGCGGAAGACCGGCTCGACCGCGCCGCCGAGGCACTGGCCTTCGATCCCGACGAACTCGACCGCATCGAGACCCGCCTGTTCGACCTCCGCGCCGCTGCCCGCAAGCAGGGCTGCCAGGTCGACGACCTGCCTGAAAAGATGCGCGAGATGCGCAGCGCGCTCGATGCCATCGAGGGCGGCGAGGAACATGTCGCCGGGCTCGAACGCACGGCGCAGAAGGCCGCGCTGGCCTACCGCGAACAGGCCGAGGCGCTGCACGACTTGCGCCGCTCCGCCGCCAAGCGGCTCGACAAGGCGGTCGCCGCCGAACTCGCGCCGCTCAAGCTCGATGCCGCGCGGTTCCAGACTTCGGTGATCCGTTTGCCCGAGGAGCGCTGGAACGCGCAGGGCATGGACGCGGTCGAATTTCTCATCAGCACCAACCCCGGCGCCGATTTCGCCCCTCTGGCCAAGATCGCCTCGGGCGGCGAACTCTCGCGCTTCATCCTCGCGCTCAAGGTGGCGCTGGCGGAAGAAGGCGGCGCGGCGACGGTGATCTTCGACGAGATCGACCGCGGCGTCGGCGGCGCGGTGGCGAGCGCCATCGGTGAACGCCTGGCGCGGCTCGCTTCGGACGGGCAGCTGCTGGCCGTTACCCACAGCCCGCAAGTCGCGGCGCGCGGGCGGCGGCACTACATGATCGCCAAGTCCAGCGAGGGCACCGTTACGCGTACTTCGGTGGCGCTGCTCGACGACGGCGAGCGCAAGGAAGAGATCGCGCGGATGCTCTCCGGTGCCGAAGTGACGGCTGAGGCTCGGGCGCAGGCGGATCGGTTGTTGGAAGTTTAAGAAGGGAAGATTCCGGGGGATGATCCCCCGGACCCTCGGAATGTCTACCTTTGCGCACTACCTATCCGTAGTGCGCTCCTTGCGGCGCAGCCATTAAGTCTCCCGACGCTGCCATGAGCGCACAACGGCCAGATTGCACCTGACCTCGACATTCCTGGGGGTGCAGGGGGGGCTATGCTCCCCTGCTTCTACCTTTTTCTTCCCTTTGCACCGAACGGCAGGAAGCCTAGGGTCCGCCCGATCAATCCCCCAGACGGACCCTATCCCATGCCCAAGTTCCTCCTCGCCTCCGCGCTGCTCGCCGCGACCAGTCTCGTTTCCGTTCCGGCGCTTGCTGCCGAGCCGGCCTACGACCTCGCCGCGCAGAAGGCGAAGCTGGCGACGATCCCGATGGCGGTGGACACCAAGTTCCTTTCGGCCGAGGAGCGCGACGTGGTGAACCTGCTCATCAAGGCTTCCGATCTGATGAGCGAGGTCTATCTGCGCCAGCGCTACGCCGAGAACCCGCAGGTGCGCCGCGCGGTCTCGATGAACCGCCGCGCCGACCGCGATCTGCTGGTCGAGATGTTCGACCGCAACTTCGGCCCTTGGGACGAGCTGGCCGATCTGCATCCGTTCTGGGGCACCACGCCGATGCCGGAAGGCGCGGGCTTCTATCCCGAGGACCTGACGCGCGCCGATTTCGAGGCTTATCTTGCCGCGCACCCGGAGCAGAAGGCGGCGCTGACCAGCCCTTACACGGTGGTTCGCCGCGACGGCGCGAAGCTGGTCGCGGTGCCTTATTCGGTCGCCTACAAGGAATGGCTGGAACCGGCGGCGAAGCTGCTCGATCAGGCGGCGGCGCGGACGAACAATGCCAGCCTCAAGACGTTCCTCTCGCTGCGCGCCAAGGCTTTCCGCACCGACGATTACTACGAGAGCGAACTGGCGTGGATGGACCTGAAGGACACGCCGATCGAAGTCGCGATCGGGCCTTACGAGGTCTATACCGACCGGCTGATGGGCGCGAAGACCTCGTTCGAGAGCTTCGTGACCCTGAAGGACCCGGTAGAATCGGCGGCGCTCGCCAAGTACAAGAACTATCTTCGCGACATGGAAGCGAACCTGCCGATCGCGGAGGAGTACAAGAACTTCCAGCGCGGTTTCGAAAGCCCGATCGCCGTGGCCGAGCAGATTCGCGGCGGCGGCGACAATGTGCCGGGGCCGCAGACGGTGGCCTTCAACTTGCCCAACGACGAGCGCGTGCGCGAGGCCAAGGGCGCGAAGAAGGTGATCCTCTCGAACGTGCTCGGCGCCAAGTTCGAGCGTATCCTGAAGCCGATGGGTGCGCTGGTGCTGGTGCCGTCGCAGGCGGCGCAGGTCGATCGCAAGTACATGCAGCTGGAGACGCTGTTCCACGAACTGTCGCACAGCCTCGGGCCGGGCACGATCGTCGTGAACGGGCAGACGACCACGGTGGACAAGGCGCTCAAGGAGCAGAACTCGGCGATCGAGGAAGCCAAGGCCGATGTCGCCGGGGTCTGGGACATCCTGCTGATGATGCGGAAGGGTGAGATTCCCGCTGCCGAGCGCCCGCAGCTTTTCGCCACGTACGTCGCCGGTATCTTCCGTGCGGTGCGGTTCGGTGCGGTCGAGGCCCACGGCAAGGGCGCGGCGCTGCAGTACGGCTATCTGCGGGCGAAGGGCGCCTTCACCTACGACGCGGTGACGAAGCGCTACACTTACGACGACGCGAAGATGGAAGCGGGCCTGCGCGACCTGCTGCACGACATGCTGATGCTTCAGGCCAAGGGCGACTACGAGGGCACCAAGGCCTTCATGGCGCGCTGGGCGAAGCTCGATCCGGAAGCGGAAGGGGTGATCGCCAGCATGGCCGACCTGCCCGTGGATATCCGCCCGGTCTATCCCGAGGGAATCTGAGCGCTCCCGCTCCCGTCTCTGAAGCCCCCCGTCATCCCCGCGAAGGCGGGGGCAACGGGATAGGGTTGGTCAGGCGATCAGTCTGCCCGCGACCTCATGCCCCTCAGGGCCGCATGACCACATGCCCGAAAGGCAGGCCGCGGAGGATGAAGTCATAGGCCTCGGCGGCTTCGCAGAGCGCGAATTCGTGCTCGATGGGAAGCTGGATCGTGCCGTGGCCCACCTGATCGAGCAGGCGCGCGACCTCGGCGTGGATCTGGCGATCGCGCATCGGTCCGGCGGGGGCGATGGTGAAGCGCGAGATGGCAGGGGCATTCGCGCCTTCCCGGCCGTAAGCCGGCGGCGCTATCGCGCCCGCTACCGAAATCGAGGCGTAGCGACCGCCGGGAATCACCAGCCGGACGAGTTCGGAGAAGCGCTCTCCGGCGCTGATGTCGAAGACGAAATCGACGCCCCGGCCCCCGGTCAGTTTCAGGCATCCGGCGAGCACGTCGTCCTTGTCGTGTGCGTAAAGGTGGTGCAGGCCGAGCCGGGCAAGCCGCGGGTGCCGCGAGGAATCGCGGGTCACGCCGATGACGATGGCTCCGGCCTGCCGCGCCAGTTGCGCGGCGACGATGCCGAGGCTGCTGGTGGCATGGTTGATGAGCACGGTCTCTCCGGCCCGCAGGCCGCCGCGCGTGAACAGGGTGCCGTAAGCCGCCGCAAGCGTATAGGGCGCGGCGGTGCCGACGCAGGAATCGAACCCTTCCGGCAGCAGCCATGTCGAGGCTTCGGGTGCGGCGAAAAGCTCGGCGTGGCTGCCGCAGCCGTTATAGGCGACTACGCGGTCTCCCGGATGGAACTGCGTAACCTGCGATCCCACCGCGACGACGGTGCCGCTCGCCTGGCAGCCGACCACCCCGCAAGGCGGAACTTCGGCCATTCCGGTGCGATAGAGCGCCAGCTTCACGAGATCGATGGCCTCGATCGAAACCAGGTCCACGCGGATCAGGACCATGTCCGCGCTCGGTTCCGGTTCGGGCGCTTCGCCGAACGTCAGCACGGAGCGTTCTCCAAAGCCGGAGCAAAATACAGCCTGCAAGCGATCCCTACCGTCTTCAGTTCACATACGAATATTAGACAACTCTGTATGAATCGTTTCTGGATAAATCGTTTGCACGTCAAGCCTGTCGCATCCCTGCTGCGTCCCGTTACGGAGCATGCTTCTTGATGGCAGGGCCGATGGCGGGCCGCAGGACGATGGAGGCGGTGCCCTCGGCCGTAACCGGCAGGTAGAGCCCCTGGCCGCTCGCCTGGATACGGCCGGTATTGGCCCGCCGGACTTCGGCGCGGATCAGGAAGGCGCCTTCGCGCTTGTCGTCGATGGCGCGGGCGATCTTGCCGAGCAGGTCCTGGTAGTCGTTCTCGAAATTCTGTCCGAGCGCGCTGGCGAGCGTCCCCGCCAGGCCCGGCGTGTTGGCGAAACCGATCAGCAGATCGCCGCCCACCGCATCGGTGGTGCCGCTGACGTGGAAGTCCGCGAAATCGACCTTGCGGGAGTTCTCGGCATTCACCGGCATGGCGGTCATCCAGACCGTTCCGTGCGCGGGCTTGATCCGCCCGGCCTTGTCGCGGGCGGTGAAGGTCACACCCACGGCGATGCGGCCGCCGGTGGTGCCGTAGATCGTCGCTTTCTCGAAATCCGCCATGATCGGCCCGAAGTGGGGGACTTCGAACGGTCGCTCAGCCCGCTTGCGCAAGGCGCGCATCAGCACCGGCTCCAGCTGGCGATAATCGGCGATCACGGGGATGAAGAAGGACAGCCTGCCCGCTTCCTGTTCGAGCGGCTGCACCGGCGGCAGCGGCTTGACCCTGGGGTCGGCGGGGCGCTCGCCGATGAAAGTCTCGGTCACCGCCTTCAGGCCGAGGCGCAGCAGCAGGCGATTTTCCCGAAGCTCGTAGCCGCCGTACTGGAGTTCCTCGGGCGTCACCCGCATCCAGACCGGCGGGTTCTTTTCGTTGAGTTCGAGCGCGGTGAAGGCCGATGCCCAGGCCTTCTCGATTTGCGGGCGCAGTTCCAGCCGGGCGAGATGGCCGGGCAGGGTGCGCTCGAGCCGGGCGATCACCGGCCGCAGCTTCTCGTCGGCCTTGTCGGTGAAATCGATGCGCTGGCCGAGGAAATCGAGATGCGGCGTGTTCGTCCAGTCGTAGCGGATGGCCACGGTGCCGCGCGGGGTCCAGTCGCTGCCGAGCGTCAGGCGGATCGTGGCCTGGGCATTGGCATCCGCCGTAGCGGTTTCGCGCTTGAGCACGCCGCCGATGTCTTCGGCCCGGAGCACGGCATGGAGCGGCATGGTCAGCACGATGTCGCGGCCCTGGCCGTGGAAACGCAAGGGGCCGCGCGTCACTTCGCCGACGACGCGGCATTTCAGGGTAGGGGTCTTGAGCTTGACGAAGGCGACCTTCACCTTCTTCGAGGCGACGCAAGTGGTCTCGGGCCGGTCGATCGACCAGAGCTTGCGGGGAATTTCCTGTTCCAGCGCGGCGGCAAGGCCGCTGACATCGGCGTGGAGAGGCACCGTTATCAGCGAGGCGCGTGGCTCCACGGCGATGGTATCGTTGGCGCGGGGCGGCGGTTCGTGATCGGCCTGGCGCTTGCAGCCCGCCATCGACAGGGCGAGGCAGAGCAGCAGGCTCGCTGCCGTCCTCGTTCGCCGGACGCCTGATGTCCTCATGCCGTGATTGCCCCGGATATGGCCCCTTGAGGCAGGAACAATACCCGAGGCTGGCGCCGGTTCCCAGCCCCGGCTTACGGGGTGAAGCGCAAGTAGGCGGCGAGGCGCGAGCCGGTGTCGCGGTCCACGTAGCGGCCCGGGGTGAAGTCGTCGCCGATCGAGGTGCCGGTGAAGCGCAGGCCCAGCGCGAGGCGGTCCATCTGGTGCTCCACGCCGAGGTAATAGTCCCAGTAGCTGCCGTCCGGCCGCAGGCGCCGCACGCGTTCGGCGGCGAGCGCGGTGTCGCGGGTGGAGCCGGTGCTGTAGCCGCCGCCGGCGTAGAGGGTCAGGGCGGTGCCGGGGATGCCCACGGTGGCATTGCCCTCCAGATAGAGGTCGCTGCCGCCGATCGCCTTCTGGGAGGGGGCGAAGCTGGCACCCAACGAAAGCTGGGCCGGGCCGATGCCATAAGCGAGGGTGGAGTTCAGCTCGCCATAGCTCAGGCCGGAACCGCCGACGAAGACATGCCCGGTCGCGCCCGCCGAAAGCGTCCAGCCGCCGGTGGACAGCAGCGAGACTTCTGGCGCGACGGAAAGGCCGAGGTCGGCGCCGCCGTGCCGGGCGCTGCCCCGCAGGCTGGCAGCGCCGAGATCGACCGAGACGCTCTGCGACACGGGCAGGGTGGCATCGAGCGAAAGGGCAGGCTTGCCGTCCGACCAGCTCAGCCCGCGCTCGCGCAGGTCCGTGGTCGCTTCGATGGAAACGCTGGGGGAGGCGGACTGCGCAAGGACGGTGGTCGGCGCGGCGAAAGCGGCGGCCGAGAGGGCCGCCGGAATCAGGAAACGGTTCATGCTCAGGCCTGTAGCCTGTTTTCAGTTCACCGCGAAATCGCGAGCGGCATCGATAGCGGCCAGAGTGTCGTGGTGATCGGCCGAGGCGAGCTGGCGGACATGGGCATCGATCGCGTCGGAGCGGGCGGCCACCAGCTTTGCGCCGTCCTCGCTGCCCTTGCGGCAGTCGCCGGGGTGGTTCTGGGTGAAGCTGCGAGTGCCGGGCAGGCGCGAGGCGATCGCGCGGCCGCCGCTCGCTGGCTGGATGCGGCGCTCCACGCTGACTTCGGCGCTGACGATGCAGCGGCGCGTACTCGGTCGCGTTCCCGGCGACATGCCGATGGCCTTGGCGCGGGTCTCCACATGGGTGACGTATTCCACCGCATAGCTGGCACCGCGATGGTCGATCTGGACGCTGTGGGCCGGCGTAGGGGCGGTTGCGGCGAGTGCGGCGGCGGTCAGGGCAAGGAGGCTCACGTCTTACATCCTCTCGTTGTGCCTAAAAACAAGGCATCATGTGCTCAATTGTTGTGCATGAGAGGTAGCAGGCGGAGGTGTCCGGTTTGTTTCCGGTGGTTGAATTTGCCTGTCTTCGGGCCGTTCAGTCGGTTGCAAAAAGCTGGCCGAGATCGGCGAAGGCCTTCATCTCGATGGCATTGCCGGAAGGGTCGCGGAAGAACATCGTGGCCTGTTCGCCCGCCTGTCCGGCGAAGCGGATATAAGGTTCGATGCCGAACTCGACTCCGGCCTCGCGCAGGCGGGCGGCGAGGGCCTGCCAGTCTTCCATGGCCAGCACGATCCCGAAATGCGGCACCGGCACGCCGTGGCCGTCGACCGGATTGGCCCCGGCATCCCCGCGCGCCATGCCGGGAACATGATGGGCGACGATCTGGTGGCCATGGAAGTCGAAGTCCACCCACGCCGCACTGCTGCGCCCCTCACGGCACCCCATGACCCCACCCCAGAACGCCCGCGCGGCGTCGAGATCGTGGACGGGAAAGGCGAGGTGGAACGGGCGCAGGGTCATGGGAGTGGGATAGCGGGGATGGCGAGGGGAGGCCAGCGCAGCTAAATGAGTTCAGGGTAATGGTGGTAATGCGGTTTAGCGGACTTTGCGCACGCTTGTCGCAATGTCGTACGAGGGGGGAGGGTTGCCTTCCCTCTTCCCGTCATCCCAGCTTTCGCTGGGATGACGACATAATTTTAGCGACGGCAATGCGGTTGTGACTGGACCTTCCAAGTCGTGCTTCAAAAACGAAAAAGACCGGCGATGCTTGCGCACCGCCGGTCTTTTCTTGACCTTCGAAAGAAGGCGCCGATCAGATGTGGATCGGCTTGCCCAGCACGGCCATGGCCGCTTCCTTGATCGCTTCCGAGTGGGTCGGGTGCGCGTGGCAGGTGTAGGCGATATCTTCCGAAGTCGCGCCGAATTCCATGGCCTGCGCGGCCTGGCCGATCATCGTGCCCGCCACCGAGGCGATGCACCACACGCCGAGGACGCGGTCGGTCTCGGCATCGGCGATCACCTTCACGAAGCCGTCGGGTTCGTGGTTGGTCTTGGCGCGCGAGTTGGCGAGCATCGGGAACTTGCCGACCTTGATCGCACCGCGCTCCTTGGCGGCTTCCTCGGTGAGGCCGACGCCTGCGAATTCCGGCTGGGTGTAGACCACGCCCGGGATCACGTCATGGTTCACGATGCCGGTCAGGCCTGCGATGTTCTCGGCCACGGCGATGCCTTCGTCCTCGGCCTTGTGGGCGAGCATCGGGCCGGGGATCACGTCGCCGATGGCCCAGACGCCGTCCACCTTGGTGGCGAAGTCGTGGTCGGTCTCGATCTGCGCGCGGGCGTTCAGTTCGAGGCCGATGTTGCCGAGGCCGAGGCCTTCGGTGTTGGGACGGCGGCCGATCGAGACCAGCACGACGTCGGCTTCGATGACTTCCGCATCACCGCCCTTGGCGGGCTCGACGGTGACCTTGGCGGTCTTGCCTTCCACGGTCACGCCGGTGACCTTGGTGCCGAGCTTCAGGGTCATGCCCTGCTTCTTGAAGATCTTGCCGGCTTCACGGCGCACTTCGCCGTCCATGCCCGGCAGGAGCTGGTCGAGGAATTCGACGACGGTGACTTCCGCGCCGAGACGGCGCCAGACCGAACCGAGTTCGAGGCCGATCACGCCGCCGCCGATGACGACCATCTTCTTGGGAACGGCCTTCAGTTCGAGCGCGCCGGTCGAATCCACGACCACGCCGCCGGCGTTGTCGATCTCGACGCCCGGAAGCGGGGTGACCGAGGAGCCGGTGGCGATCACGATGTTCTTGGCGGTCACGGTCTTGCCCGCGACCTCGACGCTGTGCGCGTCCTTGAACTGGGCGTAGCCCTTCAGCCAGTCGATCTTGTTCTTCTTGAACAGGAATTCGATGCCGCCGGTCAGGCCCTTCACCGCGTCGAGGCGCTGGCCCTGCATGGTGTCGAGGTCCAGCTCGGGCGTGACCTTGATGCCCATCTTGGCCATCGAGCCGCCTTCCTTCGCCGCTTCGAAATATTCCGAAGCGTGGAGCAGGGCTTTCGAGGGGATGCAGCCGACGTTGAGGCAGGTGCCGCCCAGCGTCTCGCGGCCTTCGGCGCAGGCGGTCTTCAGACCGAGCTGCGCGGCGCGGATCGCTGCGACATAACCGCCGGGGCCGGCACCGATGACAAGGACGTCGTAATCGTAATCAGCCATTGTTTAGGCCTCCGTCGCGCTAAGGGGCTTCGACAAGCTCAGCCTGAGCGGGAATTGGTATTCAAGTCAATCGAACCCGCTCACCCTGAGCCTGTCGAAGGGTGTTAGGGCTTGCCGCTCCGCCTGCCGTGAAGACAGGTGGAGCGGCGAGGCAACCTCAGAGGTCGATGAGGAGACGGGTGGGATCCTCGATCGCTTCCTTGATGGTCTTGAGCGCGGTGACGGCTTCGCGGCCGTCGATGATGCGGTGGTCGTAAGACAGCGCGATGTACATCATCGGGCGGATCACGATCTCGCCGTTACGCACCACGGCGCGGTCCTCGATGCGGTGCAGGCCGAGCACGGCCGACTGCGGCGGGTTGATGATCGGGGTCGACATCAGGCCGCCGAACACGCCGCCGTTCGAGATGGTGAAGGTGCCGCCGGTCATGTCGGCCATGGTCAGCGTGCCTTCCTTGGCCTTCTTGCCGAATTCGGCAATGGCCTTCTCGATGCCCGCGAAGCCCAGTTTGTCGCAGTCCTTCACGACCGGAACGACGAGGCCGTTCGGGGCCGAGACGGCGACCGAGATGTCGACGTAGTCGTGGTAGACGATCTCGTCACCGTCGATCTGCGCGTTGACGGCTGGGATGTCCTTGAGCGCGAGGACCGAAGCCTTGGCGAAGAACGACATGAAGCCCAGCTTGATGCCATGCTTCTTCTGGAACACGTCCTTGTACTTCTCGCGCGCCTCGATGACGGCCGACATGTCGACGTCGTTGAAGGTGGTGAGCAGTGCGGCGTTGTCCTGGGCGGACTTCAGGCGCTTGGCGATGGTCTGGCGCAGGCGCGTCATCTTGACGCGTTCCTCGCTACGGGCTGCCGGAGCGGTCGCAGCCGAGGCGGCTACAGGCGCCGAGGCGGGCTTGTTCTTGGCCGCTTCGAGGACGTCGTCCTTGGTGATGCGGCCGTCCTTGCCGGTGCCCTTGATGGTCGCCGGGTCGATGCCGTGTTCCAGGATCGCGCGGCGCACGGCCGGCGAGAGGACCGAGGAACCGGCCGAACCTTCGTCCGCCGCGGCAGCAGCCGGGGCGACGGCGGCGGCAGCGGGGGCCGGAGCCGGGGCTGCTGCTGCGGGAGCAGCGGCGGCCTTCGGCGCGGCGGCACCGCCGGTGCCTTCCTCGATCGTGGCGATCAGGGCGCCGACGACGACGGTGTCGCCTTCCTTGGCGATCTGCTGGCCCATGACGCCCGCGTGGGGCGCCATGACGTCGATCGCGACCTTGTCGGTCTCGAGGCTGGCGATGGGCTCGTCAGCGGCAACGGCTTCGCCGGGCTGCTTCAGCCATTGGCCGATGGTGGCTTCGGCGACGGATTCCCCAAGGACGGGGACCTTGACTTCGGTGGTCATGATTTATCTCAAGCCTTCTGCTTGCGACGGAGTTCGGAACGAACGGAAAGATGCAGCGCGTCGGCAACCAGCGCGGCCTGTTCGGCAACGTGGCGCTTGGCGAGACCGGTGGCCGGCGAGGCCGAGGCATTGCGGCCGGCGTAGCGCGGACGCGGCTGGGACACGCCTGCTTCGACGGCGGCAGCCTCGATCTGCGATTCGACGAAGAACCAGGAACCGTTGTTCTGCGGTTCTTCCTGACACCACACGACCTCTTCGAGGTTCGGCATGCGCGCAAGGCGCTGGGCCAGCGGCTCGCCCGGGAAGGGATAGAGCTGCTCGATGCGGATGATCTGGGTATCGTCGATCTCGGCGGCATCGCGGGCTTCGAGCAGGTCGTAGAAGACCTTGCCAGAGCACAGGATGACCTTCTTGGTCGCGGCGTCTTCCGAGCCCTTGGGGTCGGAGAGGATGCGCGAGAAGGTGCCGCTGGTGAACTCCGAGGCAGCCGATTTCGCCAGCGGGTGGCGAAGCAGCGACTTCGGGGTCATGATGATCAGCGGCTTGCGGAACGGACGGTGCATCTGACGGCGCAGAACGTGGAAGTAGTTCGCGGGCGTCGTGATGTTGCAGACCTGGATGTTATCCTGCGCGCAGAGCTGCAGGTAACGCTCCAGACGCGCCGACGAGTGCTCCGGACCCTGGCCTTCGTAGCCGTGGGGCAGCAGCATGACGAGGCCGTTGGCGCGCAGCCACTTGGACTCGGCCGAGGCGACGTACTGGTCGATGATGATCTGCGCACCGTTGGCGAAGTCGCCGAACTGGGCTTCCCAGAGCACGAGCGTCTTCGGATCGGCGCTGGCGAAGCCGTACTCGAAGCCGAGCACGCCATATTCCGACAGCGTCGAGTTCAGCACTTCGAAGCGGCCGTGGGGCAGGGTGGTCAGCGGCGTGTACTTGCGCTCGTCCGTCTGGTCGACCCAGACCGAGTGACGCTGCGAGAAGGTACCGCGTTCGCAGTCCTGGCCCGAGAGGCGCACGTTGTAGCCCTCGGTAACGAGGCTGCCGAAAGCGAGCGCTTCCGCCGTGGCCCAGTCGAAGCCGTCGCCCGACTTGAACATCTCTTCCTTGGCCGCGAGCACGCGGGCCAGGGTCTTGTGGACGGTCAGGCCTTCGGGCACCGTGGTCAGGGTACGGCCGAGGCTGTCGAACAGCTTGTTCTCGATCGTGGTGTCGACGTTGCGGCGCGCGGTTTCGGGATCGGCGGGCTTGTGGAAGCCGCTCCACTGGCCGGAGAACCAGTCGGCCTGGTTGGCCTTGTAGGTCTTGGCCGCCTCGAACTGTTCTTCGAGGTGTGCGGTGAATTCCGATTCCGTCTGGGCGAGGAACGTGTCGTCGATGACGCCTTCCTGCTTCAGGCGATCGCCATAGATCTTGCTGACCGGCGGGTGCTGGCGGATCTTCTGGTACATCAGCGGCTGCGTGAAGCCGGGCTCGTCGCCTTCGTTGTGGCCGAAGCGGCGATAGCACCACATGTCGATCACGATGTCGCGGCCGAAGGTCTGGCGATAGTCGATCGCCAGCTTGCAGGCGAAGGTCACCGCAGCCGGATCGTCGCCGTTGACGTGCAGGATCGGGGCCTGAACGCCCTTCGCCACGTCGGACGGGTACGGCGAGTTGCGCGCGAACTGCGGGCTCGTCGTGAAGCCGATCTGGTTATTGATGATGAAGTGGATGCAGCCGCCGGTGTTGTAGCCCTTCACGCCCGAGAGGCCGAAGCACTCCCAGATGATGCCCTGGCCGGCGAAGGCCGCGTCACCGTGGATCAAGACCGGCAGGACCTGCTTGTGCTTGGCGCCCGGACCGATGTCGTCGCCGATGTCGTCGGCGATGGTCTGGTAGGCGCGAACCTTGCCGAGCACGACCGGATCGACGGTTTCGAGGTGCGACGGGTTGGGCATCAGGCTCATGTGGACCTTGATACCGTCGAACTCACGGTCGGCCGAAGTGCCGAGGTGGTACTTCACGTCGCCCGAGCCGCCGACGTCTTCCGGGTTGGCGGTGCCGCCCGAGAATTCGTGGAAGATGACCTTGTAGGGCTTGGCAAGGACGTTCGCGAGCACGTTCAGGCGGCCGCGGTGGGCCATGCCGTAAACGATTTCCTTCACGCCCAGCGTGCCGCCGTACTTGATCACGGCTTCGAGCGCCGGGATCATGGCTTCGCCGCCGTCCAGGCCGAAGCGCTTGGTGCCGACGTACTTCTTGCCGAGGAACTTCTCGTACTGCTCGCCGCGCACGACGGCCTGAAGGATCGCCTTCTTGCCTTCGGGGGTGAACTCGATTTCCTTGTTCGCCCCTTCCATGCGCTCCTGGAGGAAACGGCGTTCCTCGACATCGGAGATGTGCATGTATTCGAGGCCGACCTTGCCGCAATAGTTCGCGCGCAGGATCTGGACGATCTCGCGAACGGTCGTCCATTCCAGGCCGAGCGCACCGCCGACATAGACCTGACGGTCCTGCGCGGCGCCTACGAAGCCGTGGTATTCGGGGGTGAGATCGGCGGGAAGCTGGCGCTGGTTGAGGCCGAGCGGGTCGAGATCGGCTGCCAGATGACCGCGCACGCGATATGTGCGGATCAGCATCATGGCGCGGATGGCGTCGGCCGCAGCTTCGTCTATGCGGGACTGGTCGACCTTCTGACCACCCTTGGCGGCGGCCTTCTCGATCTTGACCTTGAGGGCGCTGGGGTCGAGGCCCTGCGTCAGGTCGTCCTCGAATTCCGCGCCGACGAGCGGCCAGTTCTTGCGTTGCCAGCTCGGACCGGCCTGCGGGCCGTCGAGAATATCATCGGGGGTGAAGTCGAAACTTTCGTCGCCCATCGGGTGTCACCTTTTGTCGCGCCGGAAAACCGCCGGCCCTACCATAGTAACTATGGCAAATTCGTTATAGCGACCGATGGTCCCGAATGGGGGGAGGGGCCGGTTCGTTCGCATCGCATCCGCTCGCGCTAACGCGCCGGACGGTCATGTGGGTCCGCAAGGCGGCGCAGGTCCCGAAGGACATGCGCCGCCCGCGGGGATGGATCAGGCGATTTCCTTGAGGACTTCCACAAGGGTTTCACCCAGCAGCGACGGCGAGGGCGAGACACGGATGCCTGCTTCTTCCATGGCTGCGATCTTGTCTTCGGCGCCGCCCTGGCCGCCCGAGACGATGGCACCGGCGTGGCCCATGCGGCGGCCCGGAGGGGCCGTACGACCGGCGATGAAGCCGACCATCGGCTTCTTGCGGCCGCGCTTGGCTTCGTCCTTGAGGAACTGGGCCGCTTCTTCTTCGGCGCTGCCGCCGATTTCACCGATCATGATGATCGACTTGGTGGCTTCGTCGGCCAGGAACAGTTCCAGCACGTCGATGAAGTTGGTGCCGTTGACCGGGTCGCCGCCGATGCCGACTGCGGTGGTCTGGCCGAGACCGGCGTTGGTGGTCTGGAACACCGCTTCATAGGTGAGCGTGCCCGAGCGCGAGACGACGCCGACCGAACCCTTGGAGAAGATGCTGCCGGGCATGATGCCGATCTTGCATTCGCCGGGGGTCAGGACGCCGGGGCAGTTCGGGCCGATCAGGCGCGACTTCGAACCCGAAAGGGCGCGCTTCACGCGAACCATGTCGAGAACCGGAACGCCTTCGGTGATGGCGACGATCAGTTCCATCTCGGCGTCGATCGCCTCGAGGATGGCGTCGGCGCAGCCCGCGGGCGGCACGTAGATGCACGAGGCGGTGGCGCCGGTCGCGGCCTTGGCTTCGGCGACGGTGTCGTACTGGGGCAGGTCAAGGTGGCTGGTGCCGCCCTTGCCCGGGGTAACGCCGGCAACCATCTGGGTGCCGTAGGCCAGCGCGGCTTCGGTGTGGAAGCTGCCGGTCTTGCCGGTCATGCCCTGGGTAATGACCTTGGTGTTCTTGTCGACGAGAATGGACATAGGTCGATCCTAATTCCTGTTCCTGGTGTAGGCCGATTCCGGCTTGGATAGCGCCATGGCGCAATTTCCGCGAAGTGCAACCGCCCCAGTGGTAAAATCAACGTGGTAAAATCAACTTGGTAAAATCTGGGGCCGGATGGCCGAAGACCTCGCCCGCCCCGTGCGATGACGGGGCGGGCGGGGCCGTCATGGTCCGGATCAGGCCAGCGAGGGGTCGATGCCCTTGCAGGCGACCAGCAGTTCCTTGACCGCGTCGACCGAGACCTGGAGGTTGGCCTTGGCTTCGGCGTCCAGCTCGATTTCGACGATTTCCTCGACGCCGTTCGCGCCGATCACGGCGGGAACGCCGACGTAGAGACCGTCAACGCCGTACTGGCCGTCGACGTAAGCGGCGATTGGCAGGATGCGCTTCTGGTCGTTGAGGTAGGCTTCGGCCATGGCGATGCCCGAGGCGGCAGGCGCGTAGAAGGCCGAGCCGGTCTTGAGCAGGCCGACGATCTCGCCGCCGCCCGAACGGGTGCGCTGGACGATCGCGTCGATCTTTTCCTGGGTGGTGCGGCCCTGCTTGATGAGGTCGGGAACCGGGATGCCGTTGACGGTCGAGTACTGCACGACCGGCACCATGGTGTCGCCGTGGCCGCCGAGCACGAACGTGTTCACGTCGCGGATCGAGACGCCGAATTCCCAGGCGAGGAAGGTCGAGAAGCGGGCCGAGTCGAGCACGCCGGCCATGCCGACGACCTTGTTCGCGGGCAGGCCCGAGAATTCGCGCAGCGCCCAGACCATCGCGTCGAGCGGGTTGGTGATGCAGATCACGAATGCGTCGGGTGCGTTGGCGGCGATGCCTTCGCCGACCGACTTCATCACCTTGAGGTTGATGCCGAGCAGGTCGTCGCGGCTCATGCCGGGCTTGCGGGCGACACCGGCGGTGACGATGATGACGTCTGCACCGGCAATGTCGGCATAGTCGTTGGTGCCGGTGATCTTGGCGTCGAAGCCCTCGACGGGGCCGCACTGCGACAGGTCGAGCGCCTTGCCCTGCGGCAGGCCTTCGGCGACGTCGAAGAGGACGATGTCGCCCAGTTCCTTCTGCGCGGCGAGGTGCGCGAGGGTGCCGCCGATGTTGCCGGCGCCGATGAGGGCAATCTTCTTACGAGCCATGATGCTTGCTTGTCCTTCCCAAAGGCGGGACCTAACGGACGAAAAAGGCGGCCTGCTCTTGTCCCGCTGAGGCAGGTGCCGGTGTTCAACGAGGGGCGGCCTACGCCCCCCGAACCGACATTGCAACCGGGAAAAGCCTGCGGGAAAGGCTCGTGTGTCGCTTTTTACTGATAATAGTTCGCAATTGCAATAAGTCACGAAAGTGCGCGGAAAGCGCGGCCCGAAACGCAGGTTTCGGCCTCTTTTCCGCAACCGACGGGGCGCTTATTGCATCCGTCGCGAGCGGCGTCGCAATCGGACTCACTGTCTCGCACGACCCGATGACCGGCAAGCGTAACCCGAAGCGAGTCGCCTTGGAGAAAGGGCAGACGGTCGCGCCGCGCGATTGCGGTTCAGGCTATTGTAGAGGGAGGAGCTGAACGGCGGGTGTCGCTGAGCTTGCGGAATGTTGCGGGAGGGAGACGCGGTTGGGTTTTCTCTCGACCCCGACCCAGACTCGGCTCCCCCTCTGATCCCGCTCCCGCTCGCGACCCCGCTCAGCCTGAGCCTGTCGAAGGCCCTTCGACAAGCTTAGGGCGAGCGGGCCGGGGGGCAATGCTCTCCCTTTGTCGGGTAACGCTCACCCGTTCCGGGCGATGCGCTGGGCGAAGGCGTCGGCCATGCGGCGGTCGAGCTGGCGGCAGATGGCGATCCACCAGGTGCAGGACACTTCGTCCCCGGCAAGGCGGGCGGCGGCGGCATGGGCGCGGGCATGGGCGGCGGCGGAGAGGCCGTGGCGGGCGAAGTGGCGCAGGGCTTCGGCGAAGATGCGCTCGTTGGCGGTATCCGCCGACGCTTCGCGGATGCGGCGGCGCAGGCGGGCATGCGCCGGGGAATTGTCGTTGGCGGCGCAGAGCGGCACCGAGGGGCAGAGCGCACGCACGAGTATGGGACAGGAGCCATTCCGGGCGGCGGAAAAGCGGATTGCCATGGTGGAAGGGCGCCTCGTTTCTTGGAGACGCTCAGGGGCGGCGTCCCGGAGGCTCTTTATAGGAGGAAGCCGCTAAGCCTTGGTGAGAGCCTATGGTTGCTGAAACCTTGCCGCCGGTCCTTGGAGTATCCTTAAACCCCGCTTTTCAATGGGTGGGCTGGGCGATCCATTTGCCGGAATTGGCATATTCCGGGCGAACGGTCGCTTCCGGCAGGTTGCGGGCGCGGTAGAGGTCCTCGCCCCCGCGTTCGCGCACGTCGCTGGAATAGAGTGGCGCGGGAGGCTGGCTGGCCGTTACGGGCGCCGCCGCCGTCTCAAGCCGCGCAGGTGCGGAGGCCTCGAAGGCGCGCTGCACCGCCAGCGGGTCGAGCGCGGCATTGGCAAGGGCGCTGGCGGCGGATTCGTCGCGGCGATGCGGGGCGGCGAGCGGTTCGCCGCCGAGATAGGCGAAGCGGAACGAGGCCGGGTTCCCCGCCGCGCCGTTGAAGGCATAGAAGCGATGCGCGCCGATCGTCGTCAGGTAGTGGAGGCTCGGCGCCCAGTAGGGATTGACCTGGATCGTGTGGTAATGCGTCGCCAGCCCGATGGGCGCGTAGACGTAACCCGAGAGCGCGGCGCGGGCGACATCCTCGGCCCGTTGCCAGAAATAGCGCTGCGGCGCGCGGGCGAGCGAGCCGTCGCAGGTAAAGGAGAACTGGCAGCCGGTCGGGCGCTCCGATCCCTGGTAGACGACGCCGCAGACGGTCTTGGGATAGGCCGGATGGGCGACGCGGTTGAGCACGACTTGCGCCACCGCGCGCTGGCCGCCGTCGGGTTCGCTGGCGGCTTCGTAATAGATCGCGGCGGTCAGGCACTGGAGCGCGCGGCTGCGGTCGACGCCGGAGTTGTCGATCCGGAAGGCGCGGGCGACGGGGCCGCTCACCGGGTCTTCGGCGTCCGAATGGATGCCTTCGCCGATCTTCAGCACCGGCTGTTCGGCTTCGAGATAGTAATAGGCCGAGCCGGGGAAGCTGGCGCCCGCCTGCTCGAAGGGCATCGGCAGGACCGGCGGCTGCGCGGTTTCGGCCCCTGTCACGGTGAAGCCGTCCCATCCGGTCAGCGGCGGCGAGGCGAAGGCGGGCAGGGCCACGGCCACGAGCGCCGCCGCGCCGAGCGTCCAGCGGCGCCGTCGACGCAGGAGCCGCCGCCGTCCGCCGCGCACGAAGTTCCCCTGGAAATCGAGCGGGCGCGGCTCCCAGGTTTCGGGGCAGGAGGGAAGGGCGGCAGCGGTCAATCCGGGTCCTCTCGGCGCAACTTCAACGAGGCGCACTCCCGCGCCTACCCTGCTTCGGCGCGCATGGCATCTGCCGAGATGGGCGCGTCCCGAAGCGGCACAGGCGGGAGGGATAGACTGAATCGCTTAAGACTTTCTTGGGGATTTGCCCCGGCGATGCCCGAGCGCCGCGCTTTGCGCACCGCTTGCCAATCCGCGCGACGCCCGGTAATCCGCGCGATACGTCATGGGTGGCCCGCAACCGGGCCTCAAAAGGGAATTCGGCGCGAGTCCGAAGCTGCCCCCGCAACTGTGACCGGGGAGCGCCCCTTCCAAGCGATGCCACTGGGTCACACCGGGAAGGCGGGAGCGGCGCGACGATCCGGGAGCCAGGAGACCTGCCTTTGACGGTCGTTCCGCAGCCGGGCGGGGTGTCCCGGCATGCAGCGAGCCCATGCGCAGAGGAAAACGCGCGGGGCTCCGCCATGGACGGCAAAAGTCGTTCAGGTTGGAGGAATACCCGTGAAGTACCTATTTCTGCTGGGGACCGCCCTTGCGGTCTCTACCCCCGCACTCGCGGACGAGGCGGCCCTTGAGAATATCGGCGACAATATCGTCGTCACCGCCACCCGCACTGAAACGCCGGTGAGCGAGATCGGCCAGTCCGTCTCGGTCGTCACCCGCGCGGATATCGAGCGCACCCAGGCGGTTACCGCCACCGATATCCTGGCGCGCCTGCCGGGCGTGACCTTCACCCAGTCGGGCGGCTTCGGCCAGCCCGCCAGCGTCTTTATCCGCGGCGCCGAGAACGCCCAGAGCCTCGTGCTGATCGACGGCGTGCGGATCAACGATCCGGGCGATGTCGGCGGCGGCTTCGACTTCGGCAGCCTGACCGTGGGCCAGTTCGACCGCATCGAAGTGGTGCGCGGATCGTCCGGCGTGCTCTGGGGCAGCCGCGCCATCGGCGGCGTCGTCAATCTCATCACCGCGCGCCCGACCGACGAGTGGACCGCGCGCGGGCAGGCCGAGTACGGCTGGCGCGACCAGAAGCAGCTCGGCGCCTCGGCGGCGGGCAAGGTGGGGCCGGTCGGCCTGACGCTGGGCGGCAACTGGCTCAAGGGTGACGGCTATTCCGCCTTCAACGAGCGCCGCGGCGGACAGGAAAAGGACGGCTTCGAGAGCAAGAGCGCCAATGCCCGCGCCGAAGTGCAGATCGTCGATGGCCTCTCCGCCGATGCCGGGACGTACTGGACCAAGGCCAACTACGATTACGACAATACCGGCGCCGATGCCCTGAACGTGGGCATGAAGCGCGACACGGTGGGCTATGCGAACTTGCGCTACAGGGGCCTCGACGGCCGCCTTACCGCCCGCGTGGGCTATGGCCTGACCGACACGCGCCGCATTTCCGACGACGCGGTCTTCGGTCCCTACACGACCAATGGCCGCGCCGACCGCTTCGAGGGGCAGGTTTCCTACACGCCGGTCGAGATGGCAAGCATTCTCGTCGGCGCCGAGACCGAGAAGCAGAAGTTCTCGGACAATTACGGTTCGAAGGACTCGACCTCGATCGACAGCTACTTCGGCATGCTCACCCTGCGTCCGGTCACCGGCCTGACCCTGAACGGCGGGCTGCGCTACGACGACAACTCGGACTTCGGCCATAAGACGACCTTCTCGGCCAACGGCGCCTGGGTGATCGGCGGCAGCGAGAGCGCGCCGATCCTGCGCGCCAGCTATGGCGAGGGCTTCAAGGCGCCTTCGCTCTACCAGCTCTATACCAATGCCGGTTTCCGTGCGCTCGATCCCGAGACCTCGAAGTCGTGGGACGTGGGCGTCGAGCAGCCCTTCGCGGAAGGGCACGGTACGTTCTCGGTCACCTATTTCGACCGCAAGACGAAGAACCTGATCGACTACGATCTGGCCGCGTGGAACTATTACAATGTCGGCCGCGCCCGCGCCAAGGGCGTGGAACTGGGCATGCAGGTGAGCGACTGGCAAGGCTTCGACATGAGCCTTTCCGCCACCTATCTCGACGCCACCAACGAGGACACCGGCGCCCGGCTCGCCCGCCGTCCCAAGACCAACCTCTATGCCAGCCTCGACAAGCACTGGTCGCAGGGTTTCCGCCTCGGTGCGGACCTGCGCGTGGGCGGGGGACGCTATGACGACGTGGCGAACACCTATTATCTCGGCGGCAATGTCGTGGTCGGCCTGCGCGCGGCCTACGACGTGACGCAGAACATCCAGGTCTACGGCCGGGTCGAGAACCTGTTCGACGAGCACTACGAAGTGGTGCGGACTTACGGCACGCCGGGCCGCGCGGCTTACGCCGGGGTGCGGGTGAAGATGTGATCCTGCCGCTTCCCCTGACGGTAACCGGGCGGGGGAAGCGCAAGGCCTTCCCGGTCGCGGCGGCGCTGGTTCTGGCCGGTGCCGCCGCGACGCTGGCGGGCTGTGGCGGCGGCGCCAGCGAGGCCGCTGCCGTGACGCGGGGCGCCGCGCAGCCCACCATCGTCTCGCTCAATCCCTGTACCGACGCGATCCTCGCCGAAGTGACCGGGCCGGGGCAGTTGCTGGCGATTTCCAGCTACAGCCAGGATCCGGAAAGCAGCTCGATGCCGATGGCCGAGGCGCGGCGTTACCGCGCGATCGCGGGCACGGTGGAGGAAGTGGCGACGATCGGCCCGAAAGTGGTCGTCGCCAGCGCCTTCCTCGATCCGGCGAGCGAGGGGGCATTCCGGCGGCTGGGCTATCGTCTGGTGAAGATGCCGATCGCTACGGACATCGCCTCCGCCCGCGAGCAGGTGCGCGAACTGGCACGGCTGGCGGGGCATCCCGAGCGCGGCGAGCGGCTGGTGGCGCGCATCGATGCCGCCCTGCGCCGGAGCGCGCCGCCTCCCGGTTCTCGTCAAGTTCCTGCACTCATGTGGGAATCCGGTGGACTGGTGGCCGGGGACCGGACCCTGATCGTTGACATGATGCACCGCACCGGCTTTACGAATATTGCCGGCGCGCGAGGCCTTTCCCAGGCCGATTTCCTACCCCTGGAGCACGTGCTGGCGGACCCGCCGCGCGTGGTCTTTGCGGTAGGCGACCCGCTCGCCGAGGAGGACCGAATGCTGCATCACCCGGCGCTTTCCGCGCTGACCAGTACCCGGCGTTTCATGCTGAGCCGCTCCATCCTCTGGTGCGGCGGGCCTACGATCCCGCATGCGCTGGACGAACTGGCGGCGGCACGGCGGGCGCTGGAGACGGCGCAGCCCTTTACCGATAGGCCAATCCTTCAAAGGACCGTTTCTCTCTCGCCATGAACTTGCGTTTCGTCCTGCTACTGGCTCTCGCGCTCCTTGTCGCGGTGCCTTTGTCGCTGCTGGCGGGCCGCGTGTGGATCAACCCCTTTTCCCCCGAACTGCAGAACGCCTCGGTGATCCTGGTGCAATTGCGCCTGCCGCGCGCAGTGTTGGCGCTGGTGCTCGGCGCGGGTCTCGGCGCGGCGGGCGCGGCGATGCAGGGGTACTTGCGCAATCCGCTGGCCGACCCCGGCCTCTTCGGCATCGCGCCGGGCGCGGCGCTGGGCGCGGTGCTGAGCTTCTGGACCGGCTATGCCTCGGCGCCGTGGATGCTGCCGCTCTTCGCGCTGATCGGCGCGGGCGGAGCGATGACCTTGCTGGCGCTGATCGCCGGGCGCGGCGGCGGCGTGGCGCTGTTCACGCTGGCCGGGCTGATGGTCTCCAGCCTTGCTGGGGCGTTGATGAGCCTCGCCATCAGCCTCACGCCTTCGCCCTTCGCCATGAGTGAGATCGTCACCTGGATGATGGGCTCGTTGGCGGACCGTTCCTGGCGCGAGGTCTGGATCGCGACGCCGCTGACCGTGACCGGCCTCGGCGTGCTGTTCTACGCCGGGAGGGACCTCGACGCGATGACCCTTGGCGAGATGGCCGCCCGCTCGCTGGGCGTGGAGCCGCTGCGGCTTCAGGCGCTGATGATCCTCGGTGTCGGCCTGATCGTCGGTTCGGGCGTGGCGGTGGCGGGGATCATCGGCTTCGTCGGCCTGATGGTGCCGCACCTCGTGCGCCCGATGACCGACCGCAAGCCGTCCTCGCTGCTGGTGCCTTCCGCCGTGGCAGGGGCGCTGCTGCTGCTTTTCGCCGATTGTCTCTGCCGCATTCTCCCGCTTTCGGGCGGGGAACTGCGCCTCGGCATCGCCCTCAGCCTCCTCGGCGCGCCGTTCTTCCTGCGGCTGCTGCTGAGGATGCGGCGGGGGATGGTGGCATGAGCTTCGGTGCCGACAACGTGACGGTCGCGGGCCGCCTCGACGGCGTTTCGCTCAATTGCCGCCGGGGCATGATCACCGCGATCTGCGGCCCCAACGGGGCGGGCAAGTCGACGCTGCTTTCGGTCATCGCCGGGCTGGTGAGGCCAGATTCCGGGCATGCGGTGATGGGCGGACGGCCGCTCACGGCCGTCTCGCTCGCCCAGCGGGCGCAGTGGATCGGCTACCTGCCGCAGACGCCGGAAGTGGCCTGGGACGTCTCGGTGGAAGTGCTGATCTCGCTTGGCCGCCTGCCCTGGCGCGGCGCTCCCGCCACCGAAACGCAGGCGGCGATCGAGGACGCCATCGCCGCGATGGACCTGCAGGACCTCCGCCATCGTCCGGTCTCGACCCTCTCCGGCGGCGAACGCGCCCGCGCACTGATGGCCCGCGTGCTGGCGACCCAGCCCGGCTGGCTGCTCGCGGACGAACCGTTCGCCAGCCTCGACCTCGCCCACGGGCTGGCGCTGATGCAGCGCCTGCGCCAGCAGGCACGGGCGGGGAAGGGCGTCGTCCTCGTCCTCCACGACCTGGCGACGGCGATGAACCACGCCGATCAGGTGCTGGTGCTGGCCAAGGGCCGGGTAGAGGCGGAAGGTCCGCCCGAAATGGCCCTCTCGCGCGAGGTCGTCAGCCGCGTGTGGAACTGCCCGGCCCACTGGCTCGGCGACCCCGGCGAACGCGCCCTCTCGATCGGCGCCCCGGCCCCGCTGGCAGTGGATTTCCGGCAGCAGTTCTAGAGGCTGGGGGAAACTGTGAAGCTCACGAGAACCGGATAGGCCGACCATTGCGCTCGCTCCTGTTCGTCGTCCCTGCGAAGGCGGGGACCCCACTTCTTCATTGCGGGGCGGGAGGCGGCAAAGGAAGCGGGCCCCCCGCCTGCGCGGGGGCGACGAGGTTTGTGCGGTGGGACCGCTTCGCTCGTATTGCGGGACCTTCTTTTCATCTCGTCCGAAAACAAAAAACGCCGCCCTGTTTCCAGAGCGGCGTCTTGCAAGGTTAACCCCGTTCTTACTGACCCTTCGGCGCCAGACCGCGCGCTTCCAGCATCGGTTCGACCTCAGGGTCGTGCCCGGTGAAGTCGCGGTAGAGTTCCGCGAAGTCCTTCGTATGGCCCTGGCCGAGGAACGACTTGCGGATGTGGTCGCCGTTGGCGCGGGTCATGCCGCCGTGCTTGACCACCCAGTCCCAGCCGTCGTGCGCCAGCATCTCGGTCCAGATGTACGAGTAGTAGCCCGCCGCATAGCCGTTGTCCCAGATATGGCGGAAGTACGGGGTCTTGTAGCGCGGCGGGATCAGGTCGGTGTTGAGACCCGTCGCGGCGAGCGCCTTGGCTTCGAAGGCCATCGGCGGCTGCGCGGCTTCTTCCGGCGAGAGCTGGTGCCACTGGATGTCGAGCATCGCCGCCGACAGCGTTTCGCCCAGGCCCAGGCCCTGGTTGAAGGTCTTCGCAGCCTCGATCTTGGCGATCAGCTCCGCCGGGATCGTCGCGCCGGTCTGGTAGTGCTTGGCGTAGTGGTTCAGCACGGCCGGGATCGTCGCGAAGTTCTCGTTGAACTGGCTGGGGAACTCCACGAAGTCGCGCGCGGTGTTGGTGCCCGAGAGCGAGGGGTACTTCTGGCTGGCGAAGAAGCCGTGCAGCGCGTGGCCGAATTCGTGGAACATGGTCTCCACGTTGTCGAAGCTGACCAGCGCGGGCTGGCCCTCGGCGGGGGCCGGGATGTTCAGCGTATTGCTGACGACCGGCTTCTCACCGAGCAGGTAGGATTGCTCGACGAAGTTGTTCATCCAGGCGCCGCCGCGCTTGTTGGAGCGGGCGAAGGGGTCGTAGTAGAAGATCGCCAGCGACGTGCCGTCGGCGTCGAAGACTTCGTAGGCGCGCATGGTCGGGTGATAGACCGGCAGGTCGGTGCGACGCTTGAAGGTCAGGCCGTAGGTCTGGTTGGCGGCATAGAACACACCGTCTTCCAGCGTGCGCCAGACTTCGAAGTAGGGCTTGATCTGGTTTTCATCGAGGTCGTACTTCGCCTTGCGGACCTTCTCGGCGTAGTAGGACCAGTCCCACGGTTCCAGCTTGATATTCTGACCGTCGGCTTTTGCGGCGGTTTCGAGCAGGGCGGCCTCGCGGTCCTGCGTGGCACGCAGGGCGGGGACGAAGCCTTTCATGAACTCCATCGCCTGTGCGGGCGTCTTCACCATGCGGTCGTACATCTGGTACGTCGCGAAGTCGGGCGCGCCAAGCAGCTTCGCCTTCTTCGCGCGCAAGCTGGCGATCTGGGTGACCATCGCCGTGGTGTCGTATTCGTCGCCGCCCGAGGTGCGGTTCACGCTGGCATCCCACAGGATCTTGCGGCTGGCACGGTTGTTGAGGCTGGTGAGCGCGGCCTGCTGGGTGGTGTTGTCCAGCGCCAGCATGAACTTGCCCGCATGGCCCTTGTCGGCGGCGAGCTTGGCGGCGGCGGCGATCTCGGCCTGCGAGAGGCCGTCGAGCTGCGCGGCGGTGTCGAACAGCGGCGCCTTGGCAGCGGTGGCCGTGGTCAGCTTCTGCGCGAAGGCGGTTTCGAGCTTGGCGATTTCGAGGTTCATCGCCTTCAGCTCGACTTTCTGCTCGGCCGAGAGCAGGGCGCCGCGATGGACGAACTTGTCATAGGTCGTCGCCAGCAGCATGGCGTCCTCGCCGGTCAGGGCCTTGCCCTGGGCACTGTCATGGACGGCCTTCACACGGGCGAAGAGCGCATCCTCGAGGTAGATGTCGTCGTTGAGCGCGGAAATCTGCGGGCTGACGGCGGTGTCGATGGCGTCGAGTGCATCGCTGGTATTGGCCGAGGTGAGCTGGCTGAACACGTTGTAGGCGCGGTCATAGAGCGTGCCTGCGCGTTCCAGCGCGACGATCGTGTTCTCGAACGTCGGGGCCGAGCGGACGAGCGTGATGGCGCGGATCTCGCGGCGCTTGGCGTCGATGCCGGCCTCGATCGCGGGCTGCCAGTCGGCGTCCTTGTACTGGGTGAAGTCCGGGGCATGGAACGGCAGCGTGCTGGGCTTGGCGAAGGGGCCGGTGTACGTCGCAGCAGCAGCCTTTTCAGCGGTCTTCGCAAATGCCGTCACGGAAAATCCTCCAAGCAGGACGGCACCGAGCACGAGGGGAGCGGCGGCGGCCATGAGCCGGGTCTTCATCGTTGTTTTCTCCTGGCTTCGGCAACCCGAAAGACTATCCGCTGCGCCTCCCTGTGGGGGTGCGGATGGGTGCCGAGGTAATCGAGGAGCGGGGTTGAAGCGCAGAAAACCGGGGCTTGCAAGCACAGGTCAGGCCTGCGGAAGCACCTTGCGCAAATGACGTATGCGACGTTTGTGCGCGCATACGAATACGCGCCGGAGCGCAATCAAGTTACGCTCCGGCGCGCCGTCCGGTCGGTCCAACAGGGGAATCGGCCGACAGGGGATGGGGGATCAGCTCGTGCGGAAGCGACCGTTGGTCCATACGCGCATGGGGTCGGTGCCGTCCTCATGGTCGCGGCGATTTTCCTCGCGCTTGCGGTCCAGGATCAGCGATCCCGTTTTCCGCGCGAAACGGCTGCGGCGAAACGGAATTTCGGCTCCGATGTTCATTTCAGGCTCTCCTCTTTCGAGGAGAAACGCGCAGGTGAGGGGAAAGTTCCCGGAGGAACAGAGATATCCTCAAGGGCGAAGGGGCATCATCGATGAGTGAAGGCGGCGCATGGAGAAGCGTCATCCTGAACTTGTTTAGCTTCGCTGGCCTTTGGCTCAGGATTCATTTCGCCGATCAGACCAGTAGCCTGCGTGGAAAGATGGATACTGAAACAAGTTCAGGATGACGATAGGGGCAAGGCGGGTGTTGTGGCCTAACCCATCTGGCTCTTTACGGGCAGGCCGAGCGGGAAGGGCAATCGGGTCCCCATCGCCGCATCGGCCAAAGTATGCACATCGAGTTCCGCCAGAAAGGCGCCCATCGCCTTGCGGAGCAGGGCCGTCAGCCCGCAGGCGCCCTGAAGCAGGCAGTTGCCGCAATCGGCGGGGCTCATGTTCGGTTCGGTCAGTCGCACGACTTCGCCCAGCGTGATCTCGCTCGCCGGGCGGCCGAGGCGAAAGCCGCCGTTTCGCCCGCGCACCGTCTCCAGCAGGCCCGCATTGCCGAGCAGGTTCACCACTTTCATCGCATGGTTGCGCGAGATCGCATGGGCCTGTGCCACTTGCGCGATCGAGAACAGCCGCTCGGGTTCGACGGCGGCGTGAAGCAGGATGCGCAAGGCGTAATCGGTGTGCGCGGTGAGGCGCAAGGCGGATCTCCGGTGAAATGATGCGCTCTATTTACATCTTTTTGGATCGGCGTATAGATGCATCCAGTTTGCATCTTTTAAGAGGACGAATCGAAATGGCCGCTCCGCTCAGCGAACAGACTGTCGCCACGATCAAGGCGACCGCGCCCGCGCTCCAGCAGCACGGGGTGGAGATCACCACGCGCATGTACGAACGCCTGTTCCGCAACGAGGAGGTGCGCGCCATGTTCGATCAGGCCGCGCAGGATTCGGGCGAGCAGCCGCGCCGTCTCGCCGCCGCGATCCTCGGCTATGCGCAGAACGTGGACAAGCTCCAGAACCTTACCGGCGCGGTGGCGCGGATGGTTCAGCGCCATGTCGATACCGGCGTGAAGGCCGAGCACTATCCGCTGGTGGCCGAAGCCCTGCTGCCCGCGATCCGCGACGTGCTGGGCGAGGCGGCCACCGACGAAGTGCTCGCCGCCTGGGGCGAGGCCTACTGGTTCCTCGCCGATATCCTGATCGGCAAGGAAGCCGAAGCCTATGCCGAGATGGAAGCGGCCTGACGCAAGGCGCCTTTATCGCGTCCCGACGCCGCTCGCGAACTGAGACTGGAGGTTTGCGAGCGCCGCCTCCGAGACGGGCGCCAGTTCCTTCGCCGCCTTGCCTTTGCGCAAGGCGGCGCGGTCCTTTTCGGCGGGTTCGACCACGCGCACCCGCACCGCCGCCTTGCCCTTGCCGCGCACGCCGAGCGCCTCCGCCGCGCCGCGCGAGAGGTCGATGATCCGCGCGCTCTCCCCGAACGGTCCGCGATCGTTGACGCGCACGAGGATGCGGCGGCCGGTGTCGAGCGCGGTGACTTCGACATAGCTCGGCAGCGGCAGGGTCTTGTGCGCGGCGGTCAGCCAGTTCGGGCGGAAGCGTTCGCCGTTGGCGACCTGGTTGCCGGACTCGCTCCCGTACCATGTCGCATAGCCGAGCATGTCGTAGCCGGGCTGCGCGGCGGGCGTATAAGTCGTGCCGCGCACCTTGTAGGGCGCGCCGACGCGGACCGGGGTGTCGCTCACGGCACGGAACTTCGTGCCGCCGCCGCAGGCCGCCAGCGCTGCGGTGAGGACGATTGCGAATGCGGCCCTGAAGGCCCCCGTTAAACTGCCGCTCATGCGCGGGTCCTAGCCTTGTACCGGGCAGGCTGTCCATGCCGCTGTCCATGTCCTTTGGGGGGGAACCTCGCGGCACCGGGGCAGGTTGTGCAGGGTCGAAGGAGTCATGCATGTTCAAGTCGATAGCCGTGGCCGCGCGGGACCGGGGGCGGATGGCCGAAGTCTCGGCGGTGATCGCCCGGTTCGGGCTGGACTCGCTGGCGGTGCGCCTCGGGATCGGAGAAGGAGAGGCGGAAGCGGGCGCCGAACCGCGCGATCTGCCGACCCGCACGCGTAAGGCTCTGGAGGCGCTCGGGCCGACTTATGTGAAGCTCGGCCAGATCCTCGCCACCCGGCGCGACCTGTTGACCGATCCGTGGATCGCCGCGTTCGAGCAGCTTCAGAGCGATGCCCGGCGCATTCCCTTCGAGGACCTCCGCAGCGACGTGGAAGCCGCGCTGGGTGGTCCGCCGGAAAGCGTCTTCGCCTATTTCGAAACCGAGCCGCTGGCCGCTGCCTCGATCGCGCAAGTCCACCGGGCGCGGTTGCAGGACGGCACCGAAGTCGTGGTGAAGATCCGCCGCCCCGGCATCCGCGCGCGGATGGAGGCGGACCTGAGGCTCATGCGCCACCTCGCCGCGCTGGCCGAGGCACGCAGCGCGGCGGTACGCCGGATGAAGCCCGCCGCGATGATCGAGCAATTGGGGCGCGAGATTCTCGACGAACTCGATTTCACCCATGAAGGCCGCAATGCCGATCTGCTGCGCGCCGATCTCGCCGCGCTGGAGCGGGTCTCGGTGCCGCGCATCCACTGGGAATGGACCGGCGAGCAAGTGCTGGTCATGGACTACGTGGCAGGCATTCCCCCGCGCGATCCCGAGGCGCTCAAGGCGGCGGGCATCGATCCCTCGCGCATCGCGTTGCTCGGTGCGGAACTGGTGCTGGAGATGGTGCTCGTCAACGGCCGCTTTCATGCCGATCCGCACCCCGGCAACCTGCTGTGCCTTGCCGGTGACGGACTGGCCCTGCTGGATCTCGGCTCGGTCGGCTTCGTCAGCCCGCGCCGCCAGCACGAGTTCCTGACCTTCATCCTCGCCTTGCGCAGCGGCGACCCCGGCGGCGTGGCGGACATGCTGGCGACATGGTCGCAAAGCGGCGACGTCCCGCGCGAGAAGCTGCTCACCGCCTCCGAGCGCCTCGTCGCGCGCCACGGCACCGGATCGCTGGTGCTGAACGCGATGGTCGCGGACTTCTTCCCCTTGCTGCGACAGGAGGGGCTGGTGCTGCCGCCCGACCTCGTGTTGATCTTCAAGGCGATGGTGACGATGGACGGGGTGCTCTCCGGCATCGCGCCGGACTTCGACTTGTCCGCAGCGCTCGGGCGGATGCGGGGCAAGCTGGTGGCCTCGCGGTTGCAGCGCCTTGCCGCGCCGGACAAGCTGGAGACGGCGCTGCTCGAACTCTCGCGCGTGGCGGAAGAAGCGCCGCGCTTCCTGCGCGCGGCCTCGGCGCGGATGGAAGCGCCGTCACCGCCGGTCCGTGACGACGGCACGGCGCGGGCGGTGAAACTGGCGGGATGGCTGATCGGCGGCGCCGTGGTACTCCACGCCGCCGCCGACCTGCTCGTTCACTGGACCTGAATTATCGGCGCACCGCGTCCGACTTGTCGCGCACGGCCTTGAATTCCGAGCCCGGCTTCCACTGCGGCCACTTGGCAGAACCCGCCAGTTCCTCGCCGATGGTGCGGATCAGCTCGACGTCCTGCACCGCGCCTTCCATCTTCCAGTCGGGCGACCAGGCGTCGCAGGCCTGGTGGTAGCACTGGCCGGTATAGGCATCGATCCAGGCCTGACCCGCCTTGACGCCGCCTTCCTTGAGGTCGGCCGCCCCGGCAAGGCCCATCATCAGCATCACCGGCACGCCGCGCTTGGCGAAGGAGAAGTGGTCGGCGCGGTAGAACAGCCCGCGCTCGGGCAGGCTCTCGACCGTCACGCGGCGGCCCTGCGTCGCGGCGACGCGCGCCATGTCGTCTTCCAGCGTGTCCTGACCCTTGCCGATCACCGTCACGTCGTTCGCGGCGCCCGCGGTCTGGAGCACGTCGATGGTGAGGTTGGCGACGGTCTTCTCCATCGGGAACACCGGGTTGGCGGCGTAGAATTCCGAACCGAGCAGCCCGCGCTCCTCCGCCGTCCAGGCCGCGAAGACGACCGTGCGCTGCGGAGCCGGCTCGCTTTTCATGACGCGGGCGATGTCGAGAATACCGGCGATACCGATGCCGTCGTCATTGGCGCCGGCGCGGTAGATGCGGCCCTGCGCATCGGGCGCGCCCTTGCCGTAGGCATCCCAGTGCGCGCCGAACATCACCACTTCGTCCTTGCGGGTAGTGCCGGGAATCTGCGCCAGCACGTTGTGGCTCATGACTTCCTCGTGGTTCACCGGAACCTCGGCATCGAAAGTCACGCCCTTCAGCTCCACCGGCTTGAAGTCCGTCCGGCGCGCGGCGACCGAGAGCTTGGCGAGATCCAGCCCCGCCGAGGCGAACAGCCGCGTCGAGGCATCGGCGGAGAGCCAGCCCTGCAACGCCAGACTGGTGAGCTTGTCGGCCTCGCGGACGATATCGTAGTTCTCGCCGCCGGGGCTGGTGACGACGTTCCAGCCGTAACCCGCGCCCGCCGTGTCATGGACGATCAACGCGCCCACCGCGCCCTGCCGCGCGGCTTCCTCGAACTTGTAGGTCCAGCGGCCATAGTAGGTCATCGTCCGACCGCCGAACTTGCCCGCGGCAGGCTCGCCCTTCTTCGCGTAGAAGTCCGGGTCGTTGATGAGGAACACCACGACCTTGCCCTTGAGGTCCATGCCCTTGAAATCGTCCCAGCCGCGCTCCGGCGCGTTCACGCCGTAGCCGACGAAGACCACCGGGGCACCGGCGATGCGCGCGGTATCGTCCGGACGCAGGGTGGAGATGTAGATATCCTTGGCAACCGTCACCGGCATCGCCCCCTTGGGGCCGGCGAACGCGAGCGTCTTCGGCGCCCCGAGCGTGGTGTGCAGCAGCGGCACCTTCTGCACCCACTGGCCGTCCGGCCCGGCGGGCTGGAGGCCGATGTCCTGGAACCGCGCGATCAGATAACCGATCGTGCGCTCCTCGCCCACGGTGCCCGGCGCGCGGCCCTCGAACGTATCCGAAGCCAGCGTCTTCACGTCGGCGACCATGCGGTCGGCGTCGATCGCTTCCTTGGCAATGGCAGAGTGGGAGGCGGTTGCGAGCAGCGCGACAATGGGCGCGAGGAGGTGCTTTGTCTTCATGGCACTCGCTTTTAGGCGGCAGGGCAGGGGAGGCAATAGAGACGTCGGTGGGGCCTCTATTGCCTCCCCGTCGCCCCCGCGAAGGCGGGGTCCCGCTGCCTTGGCAACCTTTCGCCTTGCGCGAGGGGAGCGGGATCCCCGCCTTCGCGGGGATGACGGACTTTAGGGGATAGCGAACCATGTTCAGATTTGCCGGGTTTTAACCCCACCCCGCTCAGGCTGAGCTTGTCGAAGCCCGCCCGCGACGCCAGACTTTCAACACCCGCGATGCGGCCTTTGCGGCAGAACGCAAACTCAAGGGCTGGAGCCGTGCCAAGAAGGAAGTGATGATGGCCGGGGGGTGGCTGCCGGTGCGCCAATCGGCCCGTAGCGCCACGCCGCAGGGGGCTTCGACAAGCTCAGCCTGAGCGGGTTGAGGGGGCGCTCATGGGTTGGCGATTGATACGACGCCAATGCGGGCGAGCATGATCTTTCAGCGCCTGCGCGTGAACCCCTCGACTATTTGTAGAACCCCTGACGCAGCTTCACGCCGTGCTCAAGCCAGACCTTCAGTGCCGCGAGCATGCCGGTCCAGCCTTCGCAATTGCCGAAGGCGGCTTTCATGCCCTCCGGCGTTTCCGACCAACCTTCCTCGGTGATCTGCACGAGGGTCCGTCCGTCCTCGAGCGTCTCGAAGGCCAGCGTCACCAGCGTCCGGTGCTCGCCTTCGAGATCGGGGAGGACGGCCTCCCTGTCGCCGCCCCAGCGCAGCAGGATGTGGCGGTCGGTCACCACCTCGACGACATGGACCGGGAAGGCGCCGGGAAAGTCGTGGAAATCCCAGGTGACGACGGCGCCGGTTTCAAGGCGCCCCTTCGCGCCGCCGGTGGTGAAGTATTCGGAGAGAATGGCGGGCGCGGCGACCGCTTCGAAGACTTCCGAGATGGGTCTGGCGATCCGGCCCGAGACAGTGAACTTCGGCTTCATCGTTCGTCTCCCTCGGGCCTTTACTACTGCCTGCCAGTACTGCTGCTACCGGTCTACTCGCAGCGCGAATAGTCTCCCGCACGGCAGGCGGCCACGTCGCGGCGCCATTGGGCGAGGTCGGCCTCGTAGTCGCGGCGGGCCTGGGCATAGGCGCGCGACTGTCCGGCATATTCGCGCCTGCTCGCCTGATAGTCGCGGTCGTCGTCGGCGGCGTAGTCCTCGTCGCCGTCGCCATGGCTGTCGCGATAGGCCTTCCAGCCCGAGGCGTACTGCGCGTCGCGCTTGCGGACGTAATCGAGTTGGTCGCGGTTGAGCTTGCGGATGATCGCGGCATCGCGGGCGATGTCCTCGGGCGTCATGCGATCGTTCGGATCGTCGGCCCGCGCCGTGCCCGAAAAGGCCTGCGCCGACAGCGCCAGAGTGCCCAGTGCAAGCAGGATGCGCCCAGCTTTCATGTCTGTTATTTCCGTCCCTGAAGAGTTCTTTGCGGAAAATTCTCTGACCGAGCGGTGGGTCTGAAGCAATCTCGGATGCGACAGGCCGTTGGCTGCTGCGACGAGACGCGCGGAACCTGAGGCGAATGCGGGAACCTGCCCGGGCGGAAGTCAAAAGGCCGCCGACAGGATTGCCCTGTCGGCGGCCTTCCGGGGTGGCCGGTCGAAGCCGGTTATCTGCTGCGACGGGCGACGATAGCCAGCGATGTCGGCGCGGCGGTCGCCAGTCGGTCCGGGCTCTCCTTGGCGGCCATGCGCGTCGCCAGCATGTCGTCACGGGCCGCGAAGGCGCGTTCGCGTGAGGAATCGCGGCAATCGTGGACCCAAGCGACATGGTCGAGTTGGTTGTTCTGCATCGGGCAGACTGCCCGAACAGCGATTTCCAGCCGGTTGTTCAGCGTGGCCAGGCCTTCCTGGCTGTCGAGATTGAGGTCGCCGTAGCGCACTTCACGATGCGGTACGTCCCGAAGCGAGCCGTCCTTGACGATAACGTCGGCAAGCGAAGGGGTCGCAAGGCCGGTAGCAGCCATGGCAATCATGCCGAATGCGGCGAAAGTGGTGTGAATCCTGGTCATCTGCATTCTCCCGTTGCAAGAGCGCAGCTCTCCCGGCACGAACCCCCACGGCTCGTGGCAAACGAACTGCAAAGCGACCGCTATGGATGAGGGAAGTCGTTCCCAAACAACGAATGCGCTGAGGGGTTCCGTCACGACTCCACAATCATGTATAGACTTTTGAAGTGCCCCCGCGATCACGCCTTGGCTTTCGAGAAATGTCTAGATCATTACTTGAAGTGGTAAGATCAACATTCGGCAAAAGGTGAGTCGGTATTATTTCCGGGCAGTTTCTGTATTGCGCAGAAACGTGCGGGTTTCAAGTCATCCTTGCGGTTGGATCGTCGAACGACAGAGATCGACCGATGGACGACATGGCGTCCGGTCATCCCCGCACGCGCGCGTTGCAATTCCGCGTTGCGCTCCCACATGAGCGGCTGACTTTCGCAGCGGCAACACGCCTGTCGCGGCGGGTTGCGCTTTGCGAACAAATCTGGAACACGTCACCTCCATGAGTCTCTCCCACATCACCGTCCGCGGCGCCCGTGAGCACAACCTCAAGGGTTTCGACATCGAACTTCCGCGTGAGAAGCTGATCGTCATCACCGGGCTTTCCGGTTCGGGGAAATCCAGCCTCGCGTTCGACACGATCTATGCCGAGGGCCAGCGCCGCTATGTGGAGAGCCTCTCCGCCTATGCCCGCCAGTTCCTGGAAATGATGCAGAAGCCGGATGTCGAGCATATCGACGGCCTCAGCCCCGCGATCTCGATCGAGCAGAAGACCACCAGCCGCAACCCGCGCTCCACGGTAGCGACGGTGACGGAGATCTGGGACTACATGCGCCTGCTCTGGGCGCGCGTGGGCATTCCCTATTCGCCCGCCACCGGGTTGCCGATCGAGGCGCAGACCGTCTCCAACATGGTCGACCGGGTGATGGAACTGCCCGAAGGCACCCGCGCCTATCTGCTTGCGCCGGTCGTGCGCGGCCGCAAGGGCGAATACCGCAAGGAACTGGCCGAGTGGCAGAAGGCGGGCTACACCCGCGTCCGCATCGACGGCGAACTCTACGCCATCGAGGACGCCCCCGCGCTCGACAAGAAGTACAAGCACGACATCGAAGTCGTGGTGGACCGTATCGCGGTGAAGGACGGCATCCAGACCCGCCTTGCCGACAGCTTCGAACAGGCGCTGAAGCTGGCCGAAGGGCTGGCCTATATCGACCTAGCCGACGGCGTCGTTCCCGGCCGTGAAGCGGAAGGGCCAGAGGCAAAGGGCGCCAAGAAGACGCTCAAGGGCACCGGCCTGCCGCCGAACCGCATCGTCTTCTCCGAAAAGTTCGCCTGCCCGGTCAGCGGCTTCACCATCGAGGAGATCGAGCCGCGCCTGTTCTCGTTCAACGCCCCGCAGGGTGCCTGCCCGGCCTGCGACGGTCTGGGCGAGAAGCTGCTGTTCGACCCGCAGCTGGTGGTGCCGAACGAGCATCTCAGCCTCAAGCAGGGCGCCATCGTACCCTGGGCCAAGTCGAACCCGCCTTCGCCTTATTACATGCAGGTGCTCTCCAGCCTGGCCGAGCACTTCGGGTTCGACCTCACCACGCCGTGGGACGCGCTCTCGCCCGAAGTGAAGATCGTCATCCTCTACGGCACCGCGGGCAAGGCCGTGCCGCTGACGTTCAAGGACGGCAAGAAGGAATATACGGTCAACAAGCCGTTCGAGGGCGTGATCGGCAACCTCAACCGCCGCATGATCCAGACCGACTCTGCCTGGATGCGCGAGGAACTGTCCAAGTTCCAGACCGCGCAGCCCTGCGAGACCTGCGAGGGCAAGCGCCTCAAGCCCGAAGCGCTTTCGGTTAAGATCGCGGGCAGCGACATCGCCGATGCCGCGCGCCTTTCGGTGGCGGACGGCTTCGCGTGGTTCGGGGAGCTTGAGGGCAAGCTCACCAGCCAGCAGCAGCAGATCGCCAAGGCCATCCTCAAGGAAATCAACGAGCGCCTCGGCTTCCTCAACAACGTCGGGCTGGACTACCTCAACCTCGACCGTACCAGCGGCACCCTGTCCGGCGGCGAGAGCCAGCGCATTCGCCTTGCCAGCCAGATCGGCTCGGGCCTGTCGGGCGTGCTCTACGTGCTCGACGAACCCTCGATCGGCCTCCACCAGCGCGACAACGACATGCTGCTGGAAACGCTCAAGCGCCTGCGCGACCTCGGCAACACCGTGATCGTCGTCGAACATGACGAGGACGCGATCCGCACCGCCGACCATATCGTCGACCTCGGCCCCGGCGCCGGTGTCCACGGCGGCGAAGTCGTGGCCGAAGGCACGCTGAAGCAGGTGCTGAAAGCCAAGAACAGCCTCACCGCTGCCTACCTCAACGGCACCCGCAAGATCGAGGTGCCGACCACCCGCCGCAAGGGCAACGGCAAGCAGATCGTGGTCGAGAACGCCCGCGCCAACAACCTGAAGAACGTGACGGCGCAGTTCCCGCTCGGCACCTTCTGCTGCGTTACCGGCGTCTCCGGCTCGGGCAAAAGCTCGCTCACTATCGACACCCTGCAAGCGGGCGCCGCGCGCCAGCTCAACGGTGCGCGCGTCGTCGCCGGGGCGCATGACCGGATCACCGGGCTTGAACACTGCGACAAGGTGATCGAGATCGACCAGTCCCCCATCGGCCGCACCCCGCGCTCCAACCCCGCCACCTACACCGGCGCCTTCACCCAGATCCGTGACTGGTTCGCCGGGCTGCCGGAATCGGAAGCACGCGGCTACAAGGCCGGGCGCTTCAGCTTCAATGTCAAGGGCGGCCGCTGCGAGGCCTGCCAGGGCGACGGCCTCATCAAGATCGAGATGCACTTCCTGCCCGACGTCTACGTCACCTGCGAGGAATGCCACGGCAAGCGCTACAACCGCGAAACGCTGGAAGTGAAGTTCAAGGGCCACTCCATCGCCGACGTGCTCGACATGACGATCGAGGACGCGGAAGAGTTCTTCAAGGCCGTGCCGCCGATCCGCGATAAGATGCACATGCTGAACGAAGTGGGCCTCGGCTACGTCAAGGTCGGCCAGCAGGCGACCACGCTGTCCGGCGGCGAGGCGCAGCGCGTCAAGCTCGCCAAGGAACTGGCCCGCCGCTCCACCGGCCAGACGCTCTACGTGCTGGACGAGCCGACCACCGGCCTCCACTTCGAGGACGTGCGCAAGCTGCTCGAAGTGCTCCACCGCCTTGTCGAACAAGGCAATTCGGTGGTGGTGATCGAGCACAACCTCGATGTCATCAAGACCGCCGACTGGATCATCGACATGGGCCCGGAAGGCGGCGTGCGCGGCGGCGAGGTGATCGCGGCCGGGACGCCGGAGGATATCGTGAAGGTGAAGAAGTCCTTCACCGGGCATTATCTGAAGCCGCTGCTTGATGTGGGGAAGTGACGGCCCGATGTTCACTTCTGCGACTTGGAATTTGCTGAATAAATTTTAATTGTGATTCGCGCGCGCATGTGCGTGTCGTCATGATGGGGGCAATATGCTGGGGCTAATTGCTCGTTTTTTATTCACTGCCACGGCTTTGGCTCCGGTCGGCGGAATATACTCTTATGCCCTGGTAAAAGAGGGTGCGCTGCGAGCCGGATACGTGGTTGGGGGAGTGAGTATTGCTTTAGTTTGCGTGGCTGCTTATTTTCTTTGGTGGTGTCGAAATAATATTCAAATTTCATCCGTCAATCTCAATAACGTGGAGATTGCTGACCAAGAAAATATAGCGTTCCTTCTGTTGTACATATCTCCTCTTTTTAGTGATTCGGTGAAAAATTTAAATTTCTCCATAGCAATTCCGGTTTTAATAGTATTTCTGGCCGTTGTTGTATGTGGTAATAGTTATCATTTCAATCCATTATTGAATATTGCTGGCTGGCATTTTTACAAGGTGAGCACTGCCGATAATGTTGGCAGGGTGTTGATAACCCGACGGAATATACGAAATGTTCTTGGCTCCGCTCGCGTTGTGCAGTTAACTGACTACGTGATTATGGAGGTGTAAGCCGTGGGAAACCTGTATTGTACATTTCAGCCGAGTGGGACGGATGAGGTGCGTTTAATACAGGTTAATCGTGATCTGCAGGAGGAGTTGGCTTCTCGCTTCGCGTTTATGGAAGAGAATTTCTACGAAGGCATTGAGGAGCACATCGGATTTGATGGAGGCTATCGTCCCGATGACAACCAAATGCTTCAAATGCCGCTCACAGCAGAAATGAATTCCGTGGTCGGCCAAATGGATTCAGGCTCTATTGGTCGGGATGAATATGACCCGGAGGCCGTTCTACCTGATGAGATACGCGCGCTATTCTGGCATTATGAAACAGGTGGCTACAAGCGAGTGGCTATCCAAAATTTCACTAAAGCACAGGCAGTGTCCCGTCGTGGCATGCTGATCTCTTGGGGCGGCAGGAAGACTTTTGAAAAATTTTTGGAGCCTGCCATTCTCATCGGCAATAAAATTGACGGTGTAATTTGGTCTGGAAGATTTGAATTTAAAAGTTTCCATGCTGCCAAGCAAATTTTTGATCTCAGGGACGTGTATAGAGAGGCGACTAACGAAGAAGTTGTGCAATTTTCTGAGATTTCTGCGTTATCTATAGAAGATCAGGGTGAGTTTGTTTCGAAGTTAAATAGTACGCAGCGTAAATTGATATTTGCCATAAATAGATCGGATATTTTTGATAGATTTACCGTTAGTGAAATATTGGATAAAACTAGCGGGACAAAATTGAAAATAGATTCGGAAAACAACCGTATTATTCTGCCAAAAGGTCGGGATTTGACTCATGTTTTGAGGTTTCTCGACAATGGTGTGTATTGCTCGCCTATGGATAATGAGACGTATGTCTCGAATAGCCACAGGAAAATGCGCTGAAGACGTATCGGTTAATTTATATTTTCCTACACATCCCTACATGCGATAAATGATCCGGTTCACCCCGGCGCGGCTGCGCCGGGGCTTTGGCTCCAATTCTGGGAGTGAACCATGTCCGACCATTCGAACTCATCGTATCCCACGGCTGCCGGGCGGGGGTGGATTCCAGCTTCTCGGGATATCGGGTTGCCGGGGGAGGCCTTTACGCGCGGGCTAGGTGGGCACCTGGCTGAGGGCGATCCCGGCTTTCGCCGGGATGACGAAGAAGGTGGCGCTCCGGCCTGCGAGGATGGGCTGGACGAGGCTCTCAAGGAGGGCGCTCCGGGTCGGCGGGGCGTGACGGAAAGGGTCGGGGAGCGCGAGGGCGATGGCCCTCGCACTTCTCCTTCTTCTTCAACCCTGGATGACTCGCGCTGGTCTCCCGCGCGGAAGGTTCGGTTTCTGCATTATCTGGCCGAGAAGGGCGATGTGCGGGCGGCGGCTGCGCGGGTGGGGATGTCGCGGCAGTCGGCTTATGTGTGGCGGCGGCGGGATACCGCTTTTGCGCTCGGGTGGGAGGCGGCGTTGGGGCTGG
Organism: Novosphingobium sp. BF6; assembly: GCF_058273105.1. Classification (NCBI taxonomy): domain Bacteria; kingdom Pseudomonadati; phylum Pseudomonadota; class Alphaproteobacteria; order Sphingomonadales; family Sphingomonadaceae; genus Novosphingobium; species Novosphingobium sp. BF6. The sequence goes on along the minus strand of NZ_CM177775.1, from coordinate 2,742,973 downwards.
CGCGGCGGCATGTCGAGGAAGTGCTGGCGACGCGGGCGCTCGACGGGGTGGAGGAGCCGGTCTTTTACCATGGCGAGCAGGTGGCGGTGCGGCGGCGGTATGACGCGCGGCTGTTGCTGGCGCATCTGGCGCGGCTGGACCGGGCGGCGGAGGGCGGTCTGGCCGAGCGGTTCGATGAAGTGCTGGCGGTGGTCGCGGGCGAGGGGCCGGTGGAGCTGGTGCCGGTTTCGGCGGAACTGCTGCCTCCGGCGCGGGAGGATTACGCCGAGGCGGCGGGGGCCTTGCTTCAGGACGAGGCGGACCGGCAGTGGGAGCAGGCCGTGGCGGCGGGCGAGGCGGGGCCGGAGGACGAGCCTGAAGCGCGCGTGGCGGTCTGGCGGGAGGTGGCGGCGCGGGACTGGGACGGCTGGCGTCGGCGCGCGGCGGGGGAGGTCGATGCGGTGGTGGCGGAGGCCTGCGGAGACTTGCCGCCGATGGAGTTCAAGTCGCTGGGCGGGAGGCGCGGGTTTTTTCGCTCTGGACCGTGTAAACCGTGTCAACCTGCGGAGGGCAGGGTCGGTGATTTGCAGCTCGGCCGGGAACCCGATGCGGGGTGCGATGTTATCATGGGTGAAGGTCGGCGCGGTGCTTCCCCCACCCCCTCCGTTACCGCGTCGGCCTTCTCTTTTTCAGAGATTTGCGCGGGTTACTCGTCTTCGGTGAGGACGGCGAGTTCGACTTTGCCGGAGCCCATGCGGGCGATGCCGATTTCCTTCGCGGCGGCCTCGGAGAGGTCGATCACGCGGTTGGAGTGGAACGGGCCGCGGTCGTTGACGCGGACCATGACGGAATCGCCGGTCAGCGCGTTGGTGACGCGCAGCTTGGTGCCGAAGGGCAGCGAGGGATGGGCGGCGGTGAGGTCGTCCGGGTTGAAGCGTTCGCCGCTGGCGGTACGGGCGCCGCGGAGCGAGTGGCCGTAGAAGCTGGCAGTGCCGCCCTTGATCGCCTCGAAGTCCTGCTCAAGCGATTGCGGCAGCGCGGCGACGGGCGCGGTGGCTGCGGGCGCGGCGATGATCGCGGCGGGCGCGGATGCCTCGGCAGCGGCCTTTGCGGGCGCCAGCTTCGACTCGGCGATCGCCGAGGAGGCCGGCGCTACCAGCATGGCAGCGGTGGCAAGAGCAAAGCCGATGCGCGCAAGTCGCTGGGCTTTATGCGGTTGGTTGTGCTTCCCCGTCATGGCGAGGACTCCTACAGGCAGTTCGTCGCTCTGGGGACCCATGCAAAAGCGGCCCGTCGCACTTTGGCAACGGGCCGCCGGATGTCGTTAAGACGTTGAAAGGATTCGGGAGGCCGAATCCGGGGGCGCTTACTTCGCGTCGCGCTGGGCGAGCAGGCGGAGTCGCAGGGCGTTCAGCTTGATGAAACCGGCCGCGTCCTTCTGATCGTAGGCGCCGGCGTCGTCCTCGAACGTGACGTGGCGTTCGGAGTAGAGCGAGTCCGCCGACTTGCGGCCGACGACCGAGGCATTGCCCTTGTAGAGCTTCAGGCGAACGGTGCCGTTCACGCGCAGCTGCGAGTGGTCGATGGCGGCCTGCAGCATTTCGCGTTCCGGCGCGAACCAGAAGCCGTTGTAGATGAGCTCCGCGTACTTCGGCATCAGCTCGTCCTTGAGGTGCGCGGCGCCGCGGTCGAGCGTGATCTGCTCGATGCCGCGGTGGGCGCGGGCGTAGATCTCGCCGCCCGGCGTCTCGTACATGCCGCGCGACTTCATGCCGACGAAGCGGTTCTCGACGAGGTCGAGGCGGCCGATACCGTGCTTGCGGCCAAGCTCGTTGAGCGCGGTGAGCAGCGCGGCGGGGCTCATGGCCACACCGTTGAGCGCGACGCCGTCACCCTTCTCGAAGTCGATCGTGATGTATTCCGGCGCGTCCGGCGCGTCTTCGGGGTTGACCGTGCGCGAGTAGACGTAGTCGGGGGTCTCTTCCCACGGATCTTCCAGAACCTTGCCTTCGGACGAGGTGTGGAGGAGGTTGGCGTCGGTCGAGAACGGGCTTTCGCCGCGCTTGTCCTTGGGGACGGGGATCTGGTGCTGCTCGGCCCAGGCGATGAGCGCGGTGCGGCTGGTCAGGTCCCACTCGCGCCAGGGGGCGATGACCTTGATGTTCGGATCGAGCGCGTAGGCCGAGAGTTCGAAGCGGACCTGGTCGTTGCCCTTGCCGGTGGCGCCGTGCGCGACGGCATCGGCGCCGGTCTCGTGGGCGATCTCGATCAGGCGCTTGGAGATGAGCGGGCGGGCGATCGAGGTGCCGAGGAGATAGTCACCTTCATAGCGGGCATTGGCGCGCATCATCGGGAAGACGAAGTCGCGCACGAATTCCTCGCGCAGGTCGTCGATATAGATGTTCTCGTCCGGCAGGCCCATCAGCTTGGCCTTGGCGCGGGCGGGTTCGAGTTCCTCACCCTGACCGAGGTCGGCGGTGAACGTCACCACTTCGCAGTTGTAGGTGACCTGAAGCCACTTGAGGATGACGCTGGTGTCGAGGCCGCCGGAGTAGGCGAGGACGACCTTCTTGATGCTGTCGGACATGGGCGCGGGCTCCGCAGGAAAGGGCATGGATTCGGGACGCGCGCCTATCAGCACGCGCCCCCTTGCGCAATGAAGGAAAGGTCCGGGAAGGAAAGCGCCGGGCCTATTCGGCCAGCAGCGCCTTTTCCGCGACGCCCATGTAGTCGCGGGTGAGCGGCAGGGCGTGACGGCTGCGAGCGTACTGGATCTGGTAGTTGCACATGCCGCCGCTTTCAAAGGCGGCGGTGGCGCCTGCGAGGTAGAAGATCCACATCCGGTAGAAGCGTTCGTCCATGAGATTGACGATGGCTTCCTTGTTGGCGACGCAGCGCTTGTACCATTCGCGCAACGTGAGCGCATAGTGGAGGCGCAGGTTCTCGACATCGGTGGCTATCAGGCGGAACTTCTCGCTCGCCGCCACGGTCTCGCTGAGGGCGGGGATGTAGCCGCCGGGGAAGATGTACTTGCGGGTGAAGGCGTCGGTCGAGCCGGGGCCGCCCATGCGGCCGATCGTGTGCAGCAGCATCACGCCGTCGTCGGTGAGCAGGTTGCCGACGGCCTTGAAGAACTGGCCGAACTGGGCCTGCCCGACATGTTCGAACATGCCGACCGAGACGATGCGGTCGAACTTCGCGCCGCGCGCGGCGAGGTCGCGGTAGTCGACGAGTTCGAAGGTGACCTTGTCCGCCACACCGGCCTGTTCCGCGCGCTCGCGGGCGAGGGCGAGCTGTTCCTCACTGAGGGTGATGCCGAGCACCGAGGCTCCGGCGTGCTTGGCGAGGTAGATCGCCATGCCGCCCCAGCCGCAGCCGATGTCGAGCACCCGCTGGCCCGGCTCGAGCGCCAGCTTGGCGGCGATATGCGCGAGCTTGGCGGTCTGCGCCTGCTCCAGCGTCATATTGGCGGGATCGGGCCAATAGGCGCAGGAATACTGCATGTGCTCGATATCGAGGAACAGGTTATAGAGGTCGTTGCCGATATCGTAGTGGTGGGCGATGTTCTTCTTGGCGCTGGCCGCCTTGTTGATGCCGTCGACGAGCGTGACGACTTTGCCCTTCAGCTTCTTGAACGCGGTATGTTCGTGAAGCTCGCCGCCCTTGTCCCACTTGGCATTGGCGCGGATCAGTTCGACCATCTCCATGATGTCGCCCTGCTCGATGACGAGCTGGCCGTCCATGAAGGCTTCCGCCGCGCCCAGGCGCGGATCGGTGAGAATGCGGCGTTCACCGGCCTTGTCGGTGAAGCGGATGCGGACTTCGGGGAAGCCGGGGGTGGATGTGCCGAAGCGTTTGACGCTGCCATCGGGGCGGACGACCTCCAACACGCCCTGACGGACGCCGCGCTGGAGGAAGTGATCGAGAATTCCCATTACCATCAACCATTTGTGAAGGGGGCTTCGGCCCGGTGCAAGAAGGTTCGCTTGCCCTATGCGCAAGCGATGCGACGGAATCGTTACTGGCGTGCGAGGAAAAGAACGTCGCGCGGCTGCGCGAGGAGATGCTGGCCGGAATCGACGTAGAGCGTTTCGCCGCTTGCCAGCCAGCCTTGCGAGAGGAACAGGGCGGCCGAGGCAACGTCGTCCGGGGTGGTCTTGCGGCCCAGCAGGTTCATGCGGTGCGAGACTTCGGTTTCCGCCTCGGTCTGGTCGTGGCTGGCGAGGATCGCGCCGGGGGCGAGGCCGTAGATCCGGTCGTCCTCGTGGGCGCGGGCCATCGACAGCATCGGGATCGTCGCGGCCAGGGCGTGCTTGCTCATCGTGTAGGAGAAGAAATCCGGGTTCGGATTGAGCAGCTTCTGGTCGGTGACGTGGATCACCCGCCGCCCGCCTTGGGCGCGGGCATGGGCGAGGAAAGCCTGTGCCAGCCGGGCCGGGGTTCCGGCATTGACGCGCATCGCTTTCTCGAACGTGTGCGGATCGAGCGTCTGGGCGGTGTCGAGGTCGAACATCCCCGCGCAGTTCACCAGCACGCGCCAGTCGGGCAGGCGGGCGGCAAGCTCTTCCACCATGGCGGGACCAGCATGCCAGTCGTTCAGCTCGCAGCCGACGATTTCAGATGACGGCAGCTCCGCCGCCAGCGCTGCGGCCTGATCCCGCGAATGGCCGTAGTGGATGACGACGTGCCATCCCGCGGCGCCGAACATGCGGGCGATGGCCGCGCCGATCCGCTTGGCACCGCCGGTTACCAGCATGGCCGGCCGCTCGCTCATCGCGTTGCCGCCATGGCGTCAGGTTGACACGGTTTACACGGTCCTGGGAGAAAATTCCCGTCGGCCCTGGCGTCTGGTCCGGTTCGGCAGGTCTGGCGACGCGGCGGGAGAGGTGGGCAAACGATCATTGCGGGCATAGGAGCACAGACCGGGCCTGTAGGAAAGGCCTCTCCGCATAATCATATACTTCCGTTTAGGGCCTGCATGGATTGAAACCCCACAGGACCCAGGGCGATTATCCCGCGAGCGAGGGCACCGGCTTGGTCGCGGTGCCTGCGCTGCGCAGCCGCGCGGGCATGCCGGTCACGGCCTGGTGACGCAATGCGAAGTCGGCGGCGTAGAAGCGGTGCAGGAAGTCGAGCTGACGGGGTGTCGGGCGCCGGTCGGTTTCGTGTCCGCCAGTTTCGCTGCTGCGGTTGAAATCGGGCAAGGTGGAGAGTTCCTCGCGGCCGAGGCGCTTGCCGATCTCGCCGATCTGTTCGTAGGGGATCAGCCGGTCGACCGCCGAACGGCCCTGGGCGTCGAGCACGTACCAGCTTTGGGGCCGGAAGATATGATCGATGCCGAAGGGCGAGCGCGCCTCGGCAAGATGATCGATGGCGTCGTCGATCGTCCGGAACGTGGCGTAACGCTCGCGGAAGGGCGCGGAGACGGTGCGGTGGCGGGTGCCGCCGGTGCGGGCATAGCGGAAGGCGGAAAGGAAGCGGTCGATCGGATCGCGGACGAGCGCGAAGCTGGGCAGGGCCAGCAGGTCGGGCGCGGCCTTGGCGTAGTACCGGATCGAGCAATGCTTCATCTGGGCGCCGTAGAGACGGTCGCAGATCGAGGTCCCGGCGTTCTTGGGGACGTGGATGAACAGCAGGCCGCTATCGCGGATGCGGTCAAGGCGGCGGCGCCGCTTGCCATCCAGCCAGGGGCGCAGGCCGTGGTGGGAAAGTCGTTCGGGAATATCGCTCACGAGGCTTACGCCGAAGGCCGATGCGAAGAGGCGGTTGACGCCGGTGGTGCCGGTAGTCCGTTCGAGATCGAGAGCCATGGGCCGAAGGCTTAGGCCTATCCCGTCGCCGGGAGATTTCGAAATATTTCAATCGTGGCAGGTATCGGACGCGCCGCCGCGAGCGGCGGCGCGTCGTGGTTTTCCGTAGATCAGCGGCAGCGGGGGCGGCTGTTGTTGCGGTCGATCGAACGGCCGAGCAGGGCACCGGCGCCCGCACCCAGGATGGTGCCGGTGGCACGATCGCCGCGCGTGTCGATGGCGCGACCGGCCAGGGCACCGGCGACGCCGCCGATCAGCAGGCCGGTGGTGCCGTTCGACTTCTTGCAACGATAGCGGCCGTCGTTGCCGCGCCAGTAGCGGACGCCGTTGTCGGTGCGGTGGTAGCGGCGGCCGTGATCGCGGGCTTCGGCGACTTCGGTGACGGCGAGCGTGGCGGGAACGGTGATAGCGGCCAGCAGGGCTGCGGTGATGGCTTTGCGCATCTGAAAATCCTTCCGAGTTGAATGTCTTGACGACCGGGCTCCGCCTTTCCACCGGGCGCCAAAACGGAGGATGAACATTTGCGTCAATTTAACGATACACGCCGAAGCGGGGCCTATCGTAGACGAAAGGTTCCGGTCTCAGCTTGGCAACTTTCCGAAGGGCAGCAACTTGCGCGCCAAGGTCGCCGCCGTCCTGGCGTCGCCCGCGCGTAGCGACGGAAGGATAGCGAGGGCGCCGCGCTTCATCTGGGCGTCGAGCGGAGTGGGGGTGGGCGCCTTGGCGGCGGCTTCGGCCCAGCGCCGGACCTGGGCGATGTCCGCCGGGTCCTTGCGAATCTGCATGAGAGCGGCGAGGCCCGGATAGAAGGCACGGTCTCCGCCGAGCGAAACCGCGCGGGTGAGCGCGGTTTCGCCCGTCTGGGTCTTTGCGCCCAGGGCGGTGCGGGCGAGGAAGCCGCCAAGCTGGTCGATCGCGTCGAGATGCCAGCCCGCGATCACCATCTGCGCTTCGGCATCGCGCGGGTTCTGGGCCGCGAGCTTTTCGAAGATGCCGAGCGCGGCGCGGGCGTCCGATCGGCTGCGGGTGAGCTTGGCGCGGTAGCCGATGGCGATTCCGCGCTGGAGTGTCGCTTCGTGGTCGCCGGGGCGGGCGGCCAATATCCTGTCGGACGCAGCGATTGCCTGGCCGATCAGGGCAAGCGCCTTGGCCTTGTCCGGCGCCTGGAAGGCTGCGGCCGTCAGCAATTCGCGCGGCGTGTCCGCCATCGCCGGGGACGAGGAAACGGTATATATCGCGCAGAGGGCGATCAGCGTCGGACGGTACACGCACTCTCCTTGACTGGAAGGAGGCGGCACGATGACCGATGATCGCGGCAGAGGCCAGCCCCTATCGCCCGCTCGATGGCCAAGACTGTGTCGGTGCACACGAATTTGTCGTCGGGAAACGTTGTCTTACAAAACTTATCGCCTTGCCCGCGCATGCAGTGCCTCCGCGCGAGGTCGCGGATTTCGATAAAAAGCGCAGTTTTTCAAGGCCTATCGAGCGTTTCCGGATCGCATCCCGCGGCCTGCGGCTCTCCCTTACGTATAATTACGAATGGCGTTGAGAGCGATCTGTTAACTATCCGGATCTATCGGGCCTAAGGGGTTAAACGGGGTTCTTTCGAAATGAAAAGCCAGGGCTTGCGCAGTGTCGCTGCCGGGACGGGGCTGTCGGTGGCGGCGACCCTGCTGTTGCTGCAACTGGCGGCCTGCCTGCCCGGCTTCGCGATGCCGGTGCAATTGCTGGTGCTCGGCGTGGTCGTGGCGCTGGCCGTCTCGGCGCCGGTCTGCATCGTGCTGATGCGCCAGCAACTCAGGATCGCGGCGCTCCATGGCGAACTGGCCCAGGCGTTCAAGCGGCTCGAACGCACGTCCCGCGTCGACGGCATGACCGGGCTGATCAATCGCGATGTCTTCATCGAAATGACGCGCGACGTCATGGCGGATCGCGATGGCTGGCTGATCGTGGCGGACGTGGACCATTTCAAGCAGATCAACGACGATTTCGGCCACGGCGTGGGCGACCGTGTACTGGTCGCGATCGGCAACACGATCCAGCACAACCTGCGCGCCGGAGACTTGTGCGGGCGGCTCGGCGGCGAGGAGTTCGGCCTGTTTCTTCATGCCCGCAGCAGCCGCGAGGCCCATGCCGCTGCCGAGCGCCTGCGCCGGGCGGTGGAGCAACTGGCCGTCTCGACATTCGCCGGGGGCGAGGTTGCACCCACGCTGAGCCTCGGTGTGGCGGCGACGCGGGGGCTGTCGCTGCCGGAGGCGATGCGGCGGGCCGACGAGGCGCTCTACGATGCCAAGCGGCAGGGGCGGAACCGGACGGTCTCTGCTGCCGATCCTTCCGCCGACAATCATCTGCGGCTGGTGACTTCCGGAAAAGCCTGACGACAAAGAAAACGGCGCGCCATGGACGGATGGCGCGCCGTTTTTTCGTCCTGTCGTGGGTCAGCGCCTCAGCGCCTCAGCGGCACTTCACTTCGCCGCGATCGATCTCCCGACCCAGCAGGCCGCCGGCGACGCCGCCGATGATCGCGCCGAGGGTCTGGTCGCCGCGACCGGCGATCGTGTGCCCGGCCAGTGCCCCGGCACCGGCGCCGATGATCAGGCCGGTGGTGCCGTTGTCGCGCTTGCAATAGTAGCGCCCGTCGTTGCCGCGCCAGACGCGGTCGTTGCGGCCGAGGCGGCGGGGTTCGCGATAGCGGCCGCGATTGTCGTAACGGTTGCGTTCGTACCGGTCCCGGTCGTAGCGGCCGTGGTTGTCATGACGGTCGCGGCGCCAGTCCTGGGCGGCTGCGGGGGTGGCAAGCGGGAGAACCAGGGCGGCCATGGCAAATGCCAAAAGGGTCTTTTTCATCGCGGTGTCCTTCCTGAGAACCTGTTTTCGTGACGGCATAACGAACCGAATGCGCCCTTGCTCCACAACCTCGAATGAACCACGGGAATTGCCTTGGAAGCCGCATGTCGCCTCGACGTCGCAACCGTGCAAAAATAGCGCCAAATGATGGGAATTGAAAGGGAATGCGGATCATGACACTCGATCTTGTCGATGTCTTCGGCTCCGGCTCGCTGACCGGGAATCCGTTGGCGGTCGTGCATGGAGGCGAGGATCTGGATGCGGCGGCCATGCTGCGGATCACGCGCTGGCTGGGCTTTTCGGAGACCACGTTCCTGCTGCCGCCGACCGACCCCGCGGCTGACTACCGGGTGCGGATCTTCTATCCGGCGGGCGAACTGCCATTCGCCGGGCATCCGACGCTGGGCAGCGCCCATGCCTGGCTGGCGGCAGGCGGGACTCCCAAGGCTGCGGGCACAGTGATCCAGGAATGCGGCATCGGTCTCGTCGAAGTGCGGCAGGAGCAGGACATGCTGGCCTTCCGCGCGCCGGACTTGCGCCGCTCGGGTCCGCTGGATGCTGCGGACCGGGCCGAGACGATCCGCCTCTGCGGCGTGGAGGAAAGCGAGGTGATCGCCGCCGTCCATGCCGCCAACGGTCCCGGCTGGAAGCTGCTGCATCTCGCATCCGCCGAAGCGGTTCTCGCCGCCGAACCGGCGCCGCGTGCACCGCTGCACACCGATGTCGCCCTGCTCGGACCCTGCGCCCCCTGCTCTCCGGCGCAGTTCGAAGTGCGCGCTTTCTTCGCCGACCCGGCGGGCCGCATGGTGGAAGACCCGGTGACGGGCAGCCTCAATGCGGCCGTGGCGCAATATCTCTTTGCCGAAGGGCTGGTTCGGGAAAGCTACGTCGCGGCGCAGGGGCGCAAGGTCGGTGCGGACGGGTTGGTGCACTGCCGACAGGAGGCCGACGGCTCGATCTGGGTTGCGGGCCGGGTCGAGACGGTCTCGGCAGGCGGGGCGCTGCCGGGACCGTTCTGACCCGCGCGTCAGTCCGGCTTCTTGGGCAGGGCGATTTCGGCACTGCCGGTGCACATCGTCTTGCCGTTCTGGTTGGTCATCAGGTGCTTGACGTGGACGAGGTGCCGGCCATCCTCGTCCACCGATTTCCCGGTGACTTCGGCGGTCTGGATCGTCACGTCGCCGGTCAGCGCCGGGCCGCGGTAATGGGCGATGGAGTGGACGACCATGCCGTGCTCGCCCGCCCAGCCCGAGAGGAAGTCCGTGACCCATGAACCCATCGAGGCGCCGTAGCCATAGCCGCGCGGCATGCCGATGCGGCGCGCGTATTTGGGGAACAGGTGCCCGCGCGAGGGGCCGTAATAGGCGCCGTCGGTAAGGGAGGGGTTCACCCGCATCATGTCGGGATCGTTCTCGTAGCCGGCCATTTCGCGGGTGAAGCCCAGCGCTTCGAGGTCGTTCTTGCGCAAGTCCATCGTCCCCCAGGTGTTGACGATGTAGGCGCGCCATTCGGTGGCGAAGCTGGCGATCGAGTGCGGTCCGAACACACGCTCGGGAAGCTGGTCGCCCACGGTGACGTCATCCCACCAGCGTTCCTTGTGGCCCAGGTCGTGGAGCATCCGCACCCAGGCGAACTTGCGGTCTTCCAGCGCGGCGATTGCCTCGTCGGTCCATTCCGGTTCGTCGAATTCCTCGGCCTTGACGGAATCGCCGCCGGCATGGGCGAGGTAGCGGATGGCAGTGGAGCGCTGCCTTGCGATCGGTTCGCCCTTCTGGTTCGCGTAATTGTTGTCGCCGCGCTGGAAGCAGGTGGGGCCGAAACCGGTTTCCTTCACGGCGTAGTCGAAGGGGATGCGGGTGTTCGTCACCACGTCGCCCGCCTCGATGCGCGGGCCATGGAACCACCATTCGTCGCCGCCAAACAGCAAGTGCGAGTTCGGGATGCAGCCTACGCAGGCAGGCGCGGCGCCGTGGCCGTCGTCGGTGGCGATGGCGAAGCTCTGCGGGGCGACGAGACGGCCCCAGCGGCTCTTCTCGAACGTGGCCGGGTCGAAATGCAGCAGGTTGGCATAATGCATGGCATGGACCCAGCGCCGGATGTCATTGTTGGCGACGGGTTCGCGCAAGGGCGAGAAGTCCATGGTCTTGCCGAGGTATTGGTCGATATCGGTGAAGTCGATCGTTGCGGTGCTCATCGCCTGGAGGTTCCTGAAAGGGGAGGGCCGAAGGGTCAGGTGGTGCGGATGCCGGTGGCGTCCTCGGCCCTGAACACCGGAATCTCCGTGTCGGCCTTCATCAGCACCAGCGGCAGCACCCGTTCGGTCGAGACCTGATAGTCGGCGTAGAAGGGGTGGCAGTCGATGAAGAAGTCCCAGACTTTCTGCCGTTCCGCGCCCTCGGGTTCGCGCCAGGTGCCCTTGAAGGCCTGGGTGGCGATCTGGAATTCCACCTCGGGATTGTCGACGAGGTTGAGATACCATTGCGGATGGGTGTCGGCGCCGCCCTTGGAGCCGCAGATCGCCACTTCGCCGCCGATATCGGCGTAGCAGAGCGGGGTGATGAAGGTCTTGCCGCTCTTGCGCCCGGTATATCTGAGCAGACAGTGCGTCGCGAACCTGCGGCCGCCGACGGGCGTGATGTCCATGATGTGGCCCTGCGCGCCGCCGGATCCGAGGTACATGTCGCGGTGCTCGGTAACCCAGTCGCGCCGGACGGCACTGATCGCCGCTGCCGTTTCGTCGCTCATGACGCGTTCCCTCTCCTGATGTCGGCGGGAGGATCGCGAATGGCGCAGCCGTGGTCCAGCGGTGATGGACCGGCAGCGGCAGGTATCACCGGGGCGTAGTTCTCGCCCCGGTGGCCAGGGTCAGGCGTTGACCTGGCGGATCAGCGGCGCCTGATTGCGCCAGGAGTCCATCCAGTCGAGCACGTCGTCATAGGGCATCGGCCTGCAAATGCCGTAGCCTTGCCCCGCATTGCAGCCCAGCGAGACCAGCAGTTCCTGCGTTTCCGGATTCTCGACACCCTCAGCCACCAGCGGGATGCCGAGGCTTTCGCAGAGCACTACGAGGCTGTTGACCAGCGACTGGTCGAAGCGGCTCTCGGTGAAGCGCGAGATGAACGAGCGGTCGATCTTGATCTCGCTGATCGCGAAATCGCGCAAGTAGCCGAACGAGGTGAAGCCCGCGCCGAAGTCGTCGATGGAAAGCGGGATCCTGTGTTCGTGCAGCCGCTCGATCACCCGCTTGGCCTGCGAGGGATTGGTGATGAGCGCGGTCTCGGTGAGTTCCAGCGTCACCCGCTCGGGGGCGATGCGGTGGCATTCGATCAGTTCGACCACGCTGTCGACGAACGTCGGTCGTTCCAGCATGCGGGCCGAGACGTTGATGGCGATGGCGGCGCCGTCCACTTTGTCCTGGATCCGCGCGAACTGGGCGAGCACGGTGTCGAGGCACTGGTTGGTGAAGGTCTCCAGCAAGGGCGATTGCTCGACCGTGCGGATGAGCTGGTCGGCGGGGATATTGCCGCTGCGCGGATGGCGCCAGCGGACCAGCGCCTCGAAGCCGAGCACGCGCCCGTCGCGCAAATCGACCTTGGGCTGCCAGTGCCATTCGAGCGCATCGTGGGCGATGGCCTGGTCGATTTCCTCCAGCATGTCCTTGGGATCGAAGGCCGGCGCGGCGGGGAGATTGTCCCGGCTGGCCACCAGCTTGTCGAGTCCGCGCTTGGCCGCATACATCGCGTCGTCGGCGGCGGAGAGCAGGCCGGTCGGCGCATAGCCGCGCTGCGGGCACATGGCGATGCCGATCGAGGCGCCGACATGGAGGATGCGGTTCTCGTGGACGATCGGCTGCTCGATCACCCGCGCCAGCTTGCCCGCGAGGCCGGTGGCGGTCTCGGTGTCCGGCACGTCCTGAAGCAGCAGGGCGAACTCGTCGCCGCCGAGCCGCGCCACCGTATCGACCTCGCGCAAGTGGCCGCGCAACCGCCGGGCGATCGTGGTGAGCACGACGTCGCCTGCGGCATGACCGAAGCTGTCGTTGATCTCCTTGAAGCGGTCGAGGTCGATCATCATCACCGCGAAGGAATTGCCGTTGCGGCGGGCGCGGGCGCAGGCCTGGCCGAGGCGGTCGAACAGCAGGGTGCGGTTGGGCAGGTCGGTCAGCGGATCGTGGAGGCTGCGGTGGGTCAGTTCCTCTTCGGTGCGGCGCAGGTCCTGCCGGTACTTGCGCCAGGCGATGCCTTCCTCGACCGAGGCGGCGACCCGTTCGGGCGAGAGAGCGCGCTTGGTCAGGTATTCGGTCATCCCCGCCTTGATCGAATCCGCCGCGACCTGTTCGTCGGCATTGCCGGTGACGGCGACGATCGGGCAGTCCTGATCGACTTCGGCGCGGATCGTCGGCACCAGATCGCGACCGTCGCCATCGGACAGGCCGAAGTCGAGGAAGACGATGTCGAGCGCGGGTTCGGCATGGCGGATGATCTGGAGCGCCTCGGCCTGCGAACTGGCCTCGATCACGTTGATCGCGCGCGGCCCGCGCTGGAGCATGCGGATCAGGCGCTCCCGGTCGACATCGTCGTCGTCCACCACGAGGGCCTGGATTTCGGTCTTGCCTTTGTAGTTGTAATCCATCGTCTCGGGTTCCTCGACTGGGCGCGGCGGGATCACGAATGCGCGATCGCGGGCAGGTTCTGCGTGGTGGCGTACTTGGTGATGAACTGGGCGAGCTGGGCGAACTGCGGCCCGACCGCCGACTTCACCATGTATCCGGCGACATGTTCGTCGTAGGCGCGCGAGCGGTCCTGATCGCGCGAGCTGGTGCTGAGGATGAACACGACGGTGCGCTTCAGCTCGGCGTCGGCGCGCAGTTCCTCCAGGAACTGGAAACCGTCCATGTTCGGCATGTTGAGGTCGAGCAGGACGATCACCGGGGTGGCGACCTGCTTGCCGGGGTGCCGTCCGCGCAGAATGTCCAGCGCCTCGCGGCCGTCCCCGGCGGTCTGGCTGCGGCAGGGGACGCCGTGGCGCCGGAAGCTGCGCAGCACGCCTTCGAGGGCGACGTCGTCGTCATCGACCACCAGCACGGTATAGTCGAACAGGGCGGTGTCGCCGTCAGTCATCCTCGTTCTCCTTCAGCAGGATTCGGGGCCAGTGAATCTCGAACGAGGCGCCGCCGAGCGGTCCGGGCGACTGCACCGTCACCATGCCGCCGTGGGCGTTGATCATGCGGCGGGTGAAGGCGAGGCCGACGCCGTCGCCGCTGGTGCCGGGCGAGGCGCGGTGGAACAGCTTGAAGATGCGGTCCTCGTTGCCGGGCGTCACGCCCTTGCCGTCGTCGTCCACGGTGAAGACCGAGAAGCGCCCCTCCTCGCGCATGGCGACGCGGATGCGGCCCGATCGCCCGCCGTGGTGCTTCACCGCATTGCCGATGAGATTGCGCAATGACGTCGCCAGCGGCGCGCGGGGGGGGGTGATATCGCCGCCTCGGATGTCGATCTCGACGGCAAAACTGTCCGGGACGAGGGCGAGGCTCAGCGCCTCGTCGACGAGATCGGCGGGGGAGAGGGTCTCGGTATGGCGGTCGCGCACCCCGGCGCGGGCGTAGTCGAGGAGGTCGTCGATCATCTGCTCGGCGCGGGCGATGCGCAGGGCGATGCGGTCGAAATTGTGGCGGACGTCTTCGCTGAGGTCGATTCCGCTCAGGTCCTCGCGGATCCACGTCACGAGATCGGCGATGCCCCGCAGCGGCGAGCGCAGATCGTGGCTGGCGACGTAGGTGAATTCCTCAAGCTGCGCATTGGTCTGCTGGAGCGCTGTTTCGCCCCGCTTGCGCGAGGATATGTCGCTGACGATCGCCATGAACATTGGTTGGGCGCCGTTTTCGAGCCGGGTCAGCGCGATCTCGACGGGGATTTCCTGGCCGGAACGGTGCAGCCCGGTCAGGTCGCGCCCCGATCCCATCATCCGCGAGCTCGGAGCGGCGACGTAGCCTTCGACATGCTGGAGATGGCCCTCGCGGTAGCGCGGCGGCAACAGCATCTCCAGCGGCTGGCCGACCAGTTCCTCGCGCGGGTAGCCGAACTCGGCGGCGAGGGCGGAATTGACCTGGACGATGCGCTGGCGGGTATCGACGACGAGCGCGCCGAGCGGCAGATTCTCGAAGATCTGGGTGAAGCGTTTTTCGGCGACGGTCTGCCGCGTCAGGCTCTGGAACCAGAGGATCGCGCGCTTGTCGAACTCGCCGGGGGAAGAGGTCAGCGTCAGTTCGACGGTCTGCTCGATGCCTTCCAGCGCCCTGATCGTGACCACGCGGGTCCAGGAGGGGCGGGCTTCCGCCGGGGCGGCGAAGAACACTTCCAGCATCTGCTGGAGAAGCTCGGCATCGTTTTGCGAAAGCCAGACGAAGGCGAGAGTAAGGCGCAGGGCGGCCGGGTCCGGCTCTCCCAGCAATGCGGCCAGCGCCGGATTCGCCCAGGAGATCACGCCCGCCTCGTCGATGATCATCGCGCCGGTCGGGGCATGGGTCAGTGCGACATGGACATCGGCCTGATTTTGAAACGCTACCGTCACGACAACTCCCTTTGCAGCGTAAGGACCGGCCTCCCGGAAAGGGCGGCGGCGTTACCATGCGACCGGGAAGTCGTGCGCATTCATGAGCGACGCGGCGATCGGACTTCCGCGTACAGGTCTAGGGAGCAGCCGTTTGCGGCTGACGAAGGAGGCTTTCCGGTTTTGCCCTTAGTTTTTGGGAAAAGCCGTCATGCGAATGAGGGAGGCGACGGGGGTGGTTATGGGAGCGTGGGCGGGCTGGGGTGAGGCGGGGTGGCAGGAGCCCCCCCTGTCCCTCAAACGCTGACGAACTTCCCCGCCTCGCGGTCCTTGCGCACCTTGAGGCCGTTGAAGACCGAGCCGTTCATCGTGATCCACACGCCTTCGGGCGCGGACTGGCAGCAGGCGAAGGCCATGCCGAGATTGAAGGTCGCATCGCTCTCGGCGAAGCGGGCCGGGGCGAGGGCACCGGTCAGCACCGTGGTCTTGCCCGGCACGTCGGCGAGGACCTTGGCGGTCTCGGTCATCGTATCGGTGCCGTGGGTGATGACGACATGGGCTTCCGGCGCCGAGGCAACGATCGCGCGGATCGCGGCGCGGTCCTCGTCGGTCAGTTCCAGGCTGTCCTTGCGCATCAGTTCGACCACGCGCACCGGATGGGCGACGCGGGCGACCTTGAGCAGCTTCTCGATCACGCTCTCGGCGATCTGGTATTCGCTGAGGGCATCGAAATACTGCTTGTCGAACGTACCGCCGGTGGTGACGACGAGGATCGGAGAGAGTGCAGGGGCCTTGTCCATGCGCGCCATTTCCTCTCCCGATCGTGTCAGGTCAAGCCATTCCGGCCTGTCACGCCATTTGCGGACAGGGGCGACGCGGCCAGTCGATCAGGCCGATAAGGTTGTCCACGAAGGCCTCGCGCTCCTTCAGGGTAGGGCGCTTCGGCCGCATGAGGATGTCCGAACGGTAGCCGACTATCGCTGCAACCGTCACAAGCGTCAGGCGCTCGGCTTCTTCCCGCGTGAAATGGGTCGCATAGAATTCGGTGATGCAACTGCGGAAACGCCATGGTCCCCGCTCGTAGAACATCTCGTTGATCTCGGGGAATCGCTCGCCTTCGCTCAACACGAGGCGGAACAGTTGCACCGAGTTCTCGCGCAGCAGGCAGTCGAGGAAGCGGAGACACGCCCGCCGCAGGGCTGGGAACGAGAATGCCTGCCCGGTGAGCACTTCGTTCACCTCCTGCGCAAACGCGTCCACCTTGTTGTCCACCACGGCGGCGAAAAGCTCTTCCTTCGAGCTGAAGTGCGCCCAGAGCGTCGCTTTCGAGCCGCCCAGTTCGTCGGCGATGGAAGACATCGTGGTGGCGGCATAGCCGCGTTCGAAGAAGGATTTCGTCGCGACCTCCACGATCGCCGCGCGCTTCTTCGCCTTGTTGAGTTCTCTCTTGCCCGGATTTTCTGTCATAGTGGTACTGGCTAGTACACTTTTTGATTGACAGGCGCAAGTCGGACTCCGATAAAAACTGTACCGATGAGTACGATAACTATCCCCCGAGTCGCGGCAGCTTCGATGCTTGCCGTAGGCCTTTCGCTGTCCGCCTGCGCCGTGCCCGACCTGGGGCCGAAGCCGCAGATGCGGGCTCCCGCAACCCTGGACAGCGCCCAATCCCTGAGCGCCACGTCCGATGCCGCATGGCCGCAGCAGCAGTGGTGGACCGCTTATGGCGACGCCCAGCTCGATGCCCTCGTGGCCGAGGCGCTGGCCAATTCGCCCGATGTCGCCGAAGCGCAGGCCCGTATCCTGCAGGCGCGCGGCGCCGCGCTGGTCGCCGGGGCCTCGACCCTGCCGACGGTGGGCGGGCAGGGTTCCGCCGGTGGCAGGAAGCAGAGCTACAACAACGGCATTCCGGCCAATTTCGTGCCGAAGGGCTGGAAGAGCACCGGCGATCTCGCGCTTTCCGGCGATTTCGACCTCGATCTCTGGGGCAAGTATCGCAAGATGCTGGCCGCCGCGACGTCCGAGCAGAAGGCTGCCGAGGCCGATGCCCGCCAGGCCGAGCTGATGATCTCCTCGAACGTGGTCTCCTCCTATTTCGACCTTGCCCGCCTCGTGGCGCGCGGCGAGGCGCTAAAGGATGCGGTCTCGGCGCGCGAGGCGATGGTTACGCTCAGCGACCAGCGCAGCCGGCAGGGCCTCGACAGCGAACTGCCGCTGCGCCAGTCGGAATCGCTGGCCGCCTCGGCCCGCGCCCAGCTTTCGGCCAATAGCGAGCAGATCCTGCTGCGCCGCCATGCGCTGGCAGCGCTGCTCGGCGCCGGACCGGATCGCGGTCTCGCGATCGCGCCCAGCTCCATCGCCAGCCTGCCGGTCACCCCGGTTCCCGCCGATGCCGGGATCGGTCTCGTCGGTCGCCGCCCGGATATCGTCGCCGCGCGTCTGCGCGCCGAGGGGGCGGGCAAGCGGATCGATGCCGCCAAGGCCGCGTTCCTGCCCGATATCTCGATCAGCGGGCTGTTCGGCCTCCAGTCGCTCGGCCTCTCGAACCTGTTCAAGAGCGGGTCCACTTATGGAAATGCAGGCGGAGCGATCAGCCTGCCCATCTTCCAGGGCGGCCGCCTCAAGGGCGAGTACACCAAGACGCGCGGTGCCTACGATCTTGCCGTGGCGGACTACAATGCCACGGTGATCGGCGCGCTTCAGGACGTGGCCGACGCGCTCGCCACCCGCAATGCGGCGGCCGAGCAGGAACAGGCCTCCGCCGACGCGCAGGACAAGTCGGCCCGCGCCTACGACATCGCGATGAAGCGCTACAAGGGCGGCCTCGCCAACTACCTCGACGCGCTGAGCGCCGAGACCACCGCGCTCGATGCGCGGCAGGCCGCCGTCGATGCCCATTTCCGGACCCTCGCCAGCGAAGTCGCGCTCAAGCGCGCGCTGGGCGGCGGTTACGAAGACAATTCAAGCAAGAAGGCTCCCGAGTGATGAGTGACGAACAGACAAACGAGCAAGGCTCCGGGAGCGTGCTTGGCAAGAACAGGCGCAAGCCGCTGCTGATCGGCCTCGCGGTCGGCGTGGCGGCGGTGGGCCTGCTCTATTTCGCTTATGATACTTTCATCGGCAGCCGCTCGGTCTCGACCGACAATGCCTATGTCGGCGGCGACAATGCGCAAGTGACGCCGCTGACTTCGGGCCGCGTGGTGGAAGTGCTGGTCACCGACACCCAGCCCGTCCGCAAGGGCCAGCTGCTGTTCCGCATCGAGGACTCCGACCAGCGCATCGCGCTGGCGCAGGCCGAAGCCGAACTCGCCGCCGCGCAGCGCCGTTACGGCCAGTCGCTCGCGCAGAACCGGGCGCTCGGCGCCTCGGCGGACGCCAGCGATGCGCAGATCAACTCCGCCAAGGCCAGCGTGGCTTCGGCCGAGGCGACCCTGACCAAGGCCAAGACCGACTTCGCGCGCCGCAAGGCGCTCGTCGGCAGCGGCGCCGTTTCCGGCGACGAACTGACCAGCGCCCAGCAGCAGCTCGCCTCGGCGCAGGCCTCGGCCAGCGAGGCGCGCGCGATGCTCGCCCAGATGCAGGCCGCCGCCGTCAGCGCCCGCCGCCAGGAAGACGCTGCCGTCGCCCTGACCAAGGGCACTTCGGACACGACCGCACCGGAAATCCGCCAGGCCCAGGCCAAGCTCGACCAGGCGAAGCTCGATCTCGAACGCACCGTGGTGCGCGCGCCGATCGACGGGGTGATCGCCAAGCGGGCCATCCAGGTCGGCCAGAAGGTTCAGGCCGGCGGCGTGGCGATGACGGTGGTTCCGGTCGGCCACCTCTATGTCGATGCCAACTTCAAGGAAACACAGCTCGGCAAGGTCCGTCCCGGCCAGCCCGCAACGCTGACCTCCGACTTCTACGGTTCGGGCGTGACCTATCACGGCAAGGTCGTGGGCTTCTCGGGCGGCACCGGCGCGGCGTTCTCGCTGATCCCGGCGCAGAACGCGACGGGTAACTGGATCAAAGTGGTGCAGCGCCTGCCGGTGCGCATCGAACTCGATCCCAAGGAGCTTCAGGAGCACCCGCTGCGCATCGGTCTCTCGATGGATGCCGAGATCGAACTGACGGACGCCGACTGATGGCCGGCGCAGCCACTGCGCCCGCAGCCGGAAACGCGAACGGAGGCGCCGCAACCGGCGAAACCACGTTTACGGGTGCGAAGCTGCTCATCGCCGGTTTCCTGCTGGCGATGGCCAACTTCGTCGTCGTGCTCGACATGACGATCGCCAACGTCTCGATCCCGCACATTTCGGGCGGATTGGGCGTCTCGGTGTCCAACGGCACCTGGGCGATCACCTCCTACGCGGTGGCCGAGGCGATCTGCGTGCCGCTGACCGGCTGGCTCGCGGGGCGCTTCGGGTCCTTGCGCGTGTTCCTGCTCTCGCTGATCGGCTTCGGCGTGTTTTCCGCGCTCTGCGGGATCGCCCATACTTTCGGACTGCTGGTGCTGTTCCGTCTGGGGCAGGGGTTCTGCGGCGGTCCGCTGATGCCGCTGACGCAGACGCTGCTGCTGCGCATCTTCCCCAAGCACATGCACCCGCGCGCCATGGCCATGTGGGCGATGACCGTCGTCACCGCGCCGATCGCGGGTCCGATCGTCGGCGGCTACATCTCTGACAACTGGTCGTGGGAATGGATATTCTTCATCAACGTGCCGATCGTGGCGCTGGTCTTCTTCGGCCTCTTCACGATCCTTCGCGGGGTGGAGACGCCGACGCGAAAGCTGCCGATCGACGTCGTGGGTCTCGGACTGCTGATCGCCTGGGTCGCCGCGTTCCAGATGATGCTGGATCTCGGCCGCGAACACGACTGGTTCGGTTCGCCCTTCATCGTCGCCCTGGCGGTGATCGCGGTGATCTTCTTCATCGCCTTCGTGATATGGGAGCTGACCGACGATCATCCGGTGGTGGACCTCAAGGTCTTCCGGCATCGGGGATTCTCGGCGGCGACGTTCTCGCTGACGATCGCTTTCGGCACATATTTCGCCTCGGTCGTGGTGATCCCGCAGTGGCTCCAGACCTCGATGGGCTACACTGCGACCCAGGCGGGCGAGGCCATGGCCTTCTCCGGCGTGCTGGCGGTCTTCGCCTCGCCCTTCGTGCCCAAGCTGATGCAGCGCTTCGATCCCCGCATGCTGGTGTTCATCGGCATTTCGTGGATCGGCGTGGTGGCACTCTTCCGGACGAGCTGGTCCACCGACGTGCCGTTCTGGACGATCGCCTGGCCGCAGCTGGTGCAGGGCGTGGGCGTCTCGCTGTTCATGGTGCCGCTCACGACGATCAGCCTAGCCTCCGTCCGGCCCGACGAGACGGCAGGCGCGGCGGGCATCGCCAACTTCGGTCGCACACTGGCCAGCGCTATCGCCACGGCGCTGGTGACGACCACCTGGGAGGACAAATCCCGCGCCAACGGGGCGGACATGGCGGCCACGATGAACAACCCGCAGCAGACCATGGACCAGATGCAGGCTGCCGGCTTCTCGATGGAGCAGGCGCGCCAGACGCTGGCCAATCTGGTCAACGCGCAAGGAACCGCGCTCGGCACCGTGCACATTTTTGCGCTCTGCGCGATCCTGCTGTTCATTGCCGCGTGCACTATCTGGATTGCCCCGCGTCCCCCGCGCGGTGCGAAGCCGGCGTCAGGAGGGCACTGATCCCCAGGACTCCTCCCCAGGGTTCCTGAACGTCCTGCCTGACGCCAAGCGAGCCGCCGATGCCATCTCCTCCTCCGGCATCGGCGGCTTTTGCTTGTTCAGGAGAAGCTGCGCCGCACGAGGCGCGGCAGTACGGCCACCTGCGCGCAGGCCCGCATCACGAAGAACAGGGTGAAGGCGGCCCAGAGGCCGTGATTGCCCCAGGGATGCAGTTCCCAGAGCAGCGCTGCGTAGACCGCCATCGCCGCCAGCATCGTCCCCATCATCGCCCGCGTCCATCCGGCGCCGACGAACACGCCGTCGAGCACATAGGCCGAGACGCCGAGCAGTGGGAGCAGCACCAGCCAGGGCGCATAAGTGGCGGTGGCGGCGATGACGTCCGGCGCGGTGGTGAAGGCCGCTGCGAGCATGCGCCCGCCCAGCGCATAGCCGAGCGTCAGGATCAGCCCCATGACCGCGCCCCACAGCAGCGCCGAGCGGACCGTTGCGGTGAAGCGGCTGCGGTCGCGGGCGCCGAGGGCTTCGCCGCAAAGCACTTGCGCGGCACTTTCGAAACCGTCGAGCAGCAGCGTCGCCAGCATGAACAGCTGGAACAGGATGCCGTTCGCCGCCAGCGTGACCGGCCCGGCCTGCGCGCCGGTGCGGGCGAAGGCGAGGAGGGCGGCGGTCAGCAGCAGGGTGCGCAGGAACAGGTCGCGGTTGAGCGCGAAGAGGCGGGCGAGTTCGCGGCGCCGCCAGGTCGCCCGCTGTCGCACCGAGGCGAAAGCGGCGCGGGCCTCCGGCCGGCGGAGCACGAGGGCGGCCAGCACCAGGAACTTGAACAGCTCGGAGGAGAAGGTCGCCGTCGCCACCCCGGTCACGCCCCAGTGCACCGCGAGCACGAGGAACAGGTCTAGCGCGATGTGCACGATATTGGCTACAACTTCGACCACCAGCACATGGCGGACGAGGCGCTGGCCGATCAGCCAGCCCACCAGCACGCAGTTGCCCAGCCACAGCGGCCCGGCCCAGTAACGGATGGCGATGTAGTGCCGGGCGCTCTCGCGGACCGCGCCTTTCGCTTCCAGCAGGTCCAGCCCGAACGGGATCGCCAGCGGCATCAGGCAGAGCAGCACTGCGCCGATGCCCAGCGCCACCGCCATGGCCCGCGCCAGGGTCTCGCCTTGCGCGCTGCGCTCGCCGCGTCCGGCACTCTGGGCGGTCAGCGCCACGGTGCTGGTGCGCAGGAAGTTGAACACGTTGAGCAGGCCCATCATGTATTTCGCGCCCAGCTCGACCGCGCCTTGCGCCGGGGCGTCGCCGAGGCGCCCGATCGCCCACATGTCGGCCAGTCCGAACAGTGCAGTGGCGACATTGGTCAGCATCGCGGGAAGGGCGATCGACCAGAGCAGGCGGGTCTGGCTTCGGGCGGGCTGGATGAGGTGCTCGGTCAAGGTCGTTCGCGATTAGCGCAGGCTCTTGAGTGGGGCAATCGACGGGCGGGCATGGGGCGAATCGTCCAATCGACTCGGCGGAGGACGCGCGTCAGAGTGATTCGATTTTCCCTGAATCTTCGCTTCGGAACGCTTTCAGGTTCATGCTGCAACTGCGAACGTCGTTCACGGGCATGCAACATAACGAGAGCGCCCCGGCCCGCTTTGTGCGGGCCGGGGCGCTGAAAAGTAGTCTGTAGAAGATGTTGCGCCTGCGAAGATTCGGCGCGCCGGAAAGAAATTAACTTCCTTCCCGGCGCGCTCTCTCCCAACGCCGGTAAAGCCGCAAGCGACCTTTCGCCAATTACTCTGCAACAATTTCGTCAGATCGCAAAGCGGAATTGCAGGCACCGGAGTCGATTGTTCATTCGTGATGCATGAAGGCTACCAGACCAGTGGCACCGCTTCCGGTCCGATCACGCCGCCGGGGCGGTACTCGATGCGGGTGCCCGGCTGGAGGTCGAAGTTCGGCACCCGCTTCAGCCATTCCTGAAGCGCGATCTTCACTTCGAGACGGGCGAGGTGCCCCCCCATGCAGCTGTGTACGCCCACGGTGAAAGCCAGGATCGTCTTGCGCGGGCGGTCGAAGTCCACCGTCATCGGATCGGGAAAGACTTCGGGGTCGAAGTTGCAGGCGGGCAGAATGAAGGTGACGCGGTCGCCCTTCTTCATCTGCACCCCGCGCATCTCGTGGTCACGGTCGAGCACCCGGCCGGAGAACGTCACCGACCAGCGACGCAGCAGTTCCTCGACGATCCGGTCGATGTCCTCCGGGCGGTCGATGATCTCCTGCCGCTGCTCCGGGTTCTGCGCCAGCCAGAGCCAGATATTGTTGAGCGTGGCGAAGACGGTGTCGAGCCCGCCGATGAACAGGAAGCAGACGAAGCCGAAGATCTCCTTGTCGGAGAGCGGCACGCCGTCGGGCTCTGCATGGGCGATCAGGCTGACGACGCCGTCGTCCGGATGCGCCTTCTTCTCGGCGATGGCTTCCTTGAGGTAGGCGGTGATCTTGGCCATGGCCTGGCCCATGATCGCGCGGTCGTTGGAATGGAGCAGTTCCATCGCCCATTCCACGAACGTGTCGCGCATGGCCTGGGGGAGGCCCATGATGTCGAGGAAGACCGAGACCGGCAGCGGGCGGCCGAAGTCCTCGGTGAACTCGCACGTGCCGCCCGCAGCGACTTTGGCCTCGATCGCGTCGATCAGGTCGTTGGAGCGCTTGCGGATCAGCTCTTCCAGCTTGAGCACGCCCTTGGGGCTGAATACCGGGTCGACGATATTGCGGTATTTGCGGTGGTGCGGCGGGTCGATCTCGATCGGGATGAAGTAGAAATAGTCGTTCGGATCGCGGGGGAAGGGGGTGGCGCCCTCGTTCGAGAAGATGTCCGGATGGCGCAGGCCGAACAGGGCATCCTCGTGCTTGGTGAGGTGCCACATGTTCCCCATCGGGCTGACGTCGTAATAGATCGGCGGCTGCTTGTGATGGAGCGCGGCCATGAAATCGTGGGGGGCGGCCAGAAATTCCGGGCCGACGGTCAGGCCGGACTGGCGGACAAGCTCGGCCGGGACATGGTCGGGGATCTGGTCCATGCCGACATGGCGCGGGAGGTTCGGCGGAACCGGATTGGCGGCGTCGATGGGCATGGCTTTCTTCCTTTCCGGCGGATCAGAACTGATGTTCGGGCATGTGGACGACAAGCCCGTCGAGCGCCGCGGTCATCTCGATCTGGCAGCAGAGACGGCTGCCGGGCTTGAGTTCCGCCGCCACCGCTTCCAGAAGTTCCTCCTCGGCCTGCGAGGAAGGGCCGCCGACCGTCTCCACCCAGTCCTCGTCGACGTAGCAGTGGCAGGTGGCGCAGGAGAGGCCGCCGCCGCATTCGCCGGTTATGCCGTCGATCCCGTTATAGACGGCGCCGTGCATGACATTGTCGCCGAGTCCCACCTCGACGGCGGACGCGCGCCCTTCGTGATCGACGTAAGTGACCTTGGGCATCGAACTCTCCCTTCGACTGTTGTCGCGCTTCTGAGAACGCTGTTCTCAAAATGTCTAACGCGGACATCGGCAGCGAGTCAATGGGAGGCTGGACCGGGCGCGTCGGAGAGCCTAGTCCTTGATCGATGGCCACCCAGCGTCCGACTTCCGCTCCCCCCGCCGCTCCCTTTGCCGCCCCTTTCGCTGCGTCCGACGACGGCGAGAACGACCGTAGTCGACTGCTGATCGAAGCGGCGCACGACCTGCTCGACGAGGCCGGTCTGGAAGGGTTGACGATCCGCGCGGTGCTGGCGCGCACCGGCCTTGCGCGCCGCGCCTTCTACGAGCGGTTCCAGGGCAAGGACGATCTCGTGCTGGCGGTCTTCGATTCCTCGTTGCGATCGGCCGCGCTGCGGTTCGGCGAGATGACGCGGCAGGTGGCCAGCCCGACCGAAGCACTGAGGCTCATCGTTTCCGGCATTGTCGTCGGCCAGCTCGGCCATGGCCAGAACGGCGGGATGGAAGGCGGCGCCCATCTGCGCAGCGCCGCGCTCAGCCGCGAGCACCTGCGGCTCGCCCAGTCCCGTCCCGCCGAGCTACAGGCCGCGCTCCAGCCTCTGCTCGATCTCATGGCCGGGCTGGTCGCGGAGGGGATCGGGAATGGCGAATTCCGTCCGGCCGAGCCGCACTTGCAGGCGCGGCTGATCTACAACCTGGTTTCGACCACGGTGCACACCGTCCTGCTCCAGGAAGAAGGCGGCGCTCCCGACCTCTCCGAGCGAGAGGCCCTGGCCGCGGCGATCTGGGATTTTTGCAGGCGGGCGATCGTCGCCTGAAGGATCACAGTGGGGCGATCCGTTCCAGCATCCCTTCGATATCCGCCGGGCGCGCAAGATCGGTGCCGGCGCGCAGGACGGCGGCGGAACCGGCAGCCATGCCGCGGCGGAAGGCTTCCAGTTCGCTGTCGCCCCGGCACAGCGCATGGACCATCGCGGAGACGAAGCTGTCGCCAGCGCCCACCGCACTGGCGGCGTCGATCTTGAGTGCGGGAAGGAACACCGGCCCTTCGGTGCGGGCGAGCACAGCGCCTTCATGGCCCATCGTCACCGCGACCAGCCGGGCCTTGCCGCTCTCGACGATCTCCATCGCGGCCTTGCCGATCGCCTCGACATCCTCAAGCTTGCGGCCGATGTAGTCCTGCAATTCGCCCTGGCTCGGCTTGACCAGCAGGAGGCCGCCTTCGGCGATCCCCGCCGCCAGGGCCTTGCCCGAACTGTCCAGCACGACCTCGCGCCCGCGTTTCCGCATAAGGCGCGAGACGCGCGCGTAAAAATCGTCGGGTACGCCGGGCGGCAGCGATCCGCTCATGACCAGCACGTCGCAGTCGGCTTCGGCGAGGCGGTCTAGGCATTCCTGCCACTCGGCCTCGCGGACATGCGGACCGGCGGGGGTGAAGCGGTATTCCTTTCCGGTATCGTGTTCGAGAATATCGGCGGCGATGCGGGTCGGTCCGGCAATGGCGATGCGGGTACGCACGAGCTGGTGGAGGTCGATCAGCCCGTCCAGCGCCGGGCCGGTGGCCCCGCCGGAGAGATAGAAGCACCGCGCATTGCCGCCGAGCCGCACGAAGACCCGCGCCACGTTGATGCCGCCGCCGCCCGGCGCGTAATGCTCGTTTTCGGTGCGCATCTTGTGGGTGTGGCGCACTTGGCCGACATCGTAGGACACGTCGATGGTCGGGTTCATCGTCAGCGTGGCGATGCTCTTCATCAAGGCGGCTCCCTTCGTGGACAGGCCGGGTTCTCATGCATCCCCGCGCAGGCGGGGAGCGACGATAGGTCGTCCTGGATTTATTCGACCTGCAACCTGTCCGGTGCTCAGGCCGCGTCGCGTCTGTCCGGCGGCGGTCCTTCGGGAAACTCCAGCTTCGCCCCCGGTTGCGGCCTGCCGAACAGGAAGCCCTGGCCCTGGGTGCAGCCTTCGGAACGCAAGTATTCGCGCTCCACGTCGCTCTCGATTCCCTCTGCCGCCACGGTCAGTCCGAGGCTGCGCCCCAGGCCGATCACGGCACGGATCACCGCACGGGAACTGGCTTCCTCGTGGAGGTTGAGAATGAACGACTTGTCGATCTTGATCTTGGTGAAAGGGTAGTTGAGGAGGTAGCTCAGCGAGGAATAGCCGGTGCCGAAGTCGTCGAGCGAGATGCCGATGCCGAAACCGCGCAAGTTGCGGATGATCGCGGCGGGGCGGGGGCCTTGCTCCATCAGCACCGCCTCGGTGATTTCGAGTTCGAGCCGCTCGGCGCTGAGGCCCGAGGCGGCGAGGGCATCGGTGACCGTGCCCAGCAGGTTGCCGTTGCGGAACTGCACGGGCGAGACATTGACCGAGAGGCGCACATGTTCGGGCCAGCGCGTCGCCTCGCGGCAGGCCTTCTGCAGGACGAAGCTGCCGAGCCTGTCGATCAGCCCGAGTTCTTCCGCCAGCGGCACGAAGACTTCGGGCGAGACCGGGCCGCGCTCCGTATGGTTCCAGCGCAGCAGCGCCTCGCAGCACTCGATCGCACCGGTTTCGAGGTTGAGCAGGGGTTGGTAGTGGACGTCGAGTTCGCCGTCCTGCACGGCCTTGCGCAAGTCCGTTTCAAGGCGGATCTTGGCTTGCGCGGCTTCGTCGAGGGCGACTTCGAAGCGGCGGCAGGTGCCGCGCCGGTCGGCCTTGGCGGCGTAGAGCGCGAGGTCGGCATAGCGCAGCAGCGTCTCGGGGTCGCTGCTGTCGAGGGGCGCGGCGGCCATGCCCATGGTGGCGCCGGTGTGCAGGGTATTGCCGTCGACGTGATAGGCTTCGCCAAGCGCGGCGATGATCGCCTTGCTCACGTGCTCGGCCTCGGCAAGGTCCGTCCTGCGGAACACGATCGCGAATTCGTCGCCGCCGATACGGAAGAGCAGGGTGCCGGGCGGGACCAGGCCGCGCATCCGCCGCGCGGCTTCGGCGAGCAGGGCATCCCCGAAGAGATGGCCGTAAGTGTCGTTGACGGTCTTGAAATTGTCGAGGTCGATAAGCGCCAGCGTCACCGTTTCCGAGGGTGAGGCCTTCGACAGCAGGTCGTGCAGCGTTTCGCGGCAATGCGTGCGGTTCGCAAGTCCGGTTACTTCATCGTGGCGCGCCATGTATTCCATGCGCCGTTCGATGCGGCGACGCTCGGTCATGTCGAAGATCGAGGCGATCGTTACCGGCCGCCCCTCGATGGCCGAGGCATGGGTGGTCACATGGGTTTCCATCACATCGCCGTCACGCCGGAACATCGTCCAGCCCGCATTGCAGGTGGGCGTGTCGGCTTCGAGCATCCGCGCGGCCTCGGGCCAGGCTTCGCCGCCGAACAGGTGGCGGGCATCGAGGCCTTCGATCTCGTCAGGAGCATATCCGAACAGGCGGCAGGCAGCGGCATTCGCAGCGCGGATCCGGCCGGTTTCCGGATCGTGGACCAGCATGGCCAGCGGGTTCTGCTCGAACAGGAGGCGGAAGCTTTCCTCCTTCTGCTTGAGGTCGGTGATGTCCACGCGCAGGCCGATCGAGCCGCCGTCGTCTGTCCGGCGTTCCTCGATGAGCACATAGCGGCCGTTGGCGAGGCGCTGTTCGTGCCGCGCAGCGGGCTGCTGCATCAGCGACAGGCGGTCTGCGAGCCACTCTTCCTCGCGCCCGCTTGCTTCGGGATAGTCACCGCGCGCGACACCCACCCGCAGCGTGTCTGCCAGCCTTGCGCCGGGTTCGAGCAGATCGGCGGAACGGCAGTAGATTTCCTCGTACTTGCGGTTCCAGAGGATGTAGCGACCCTGCTCGTCGAGGAACACGACGCCTTGCGGCAGCACGTCGATAGCCTCGCGCAGGCGTCGTTCCGCGCGGGAAGCTGCCGCGAGTGCGGCGTCGAGCGATCCCGGTGGCGCTTCGCCTGCCAACGGCTCGTACTCTTCCGAAGTTACCAGAACCAACTTTGCGTCCCCGTGTTGGAATCAGGTTATGTCACAAGATGTTAACATTTCCGTCAACGCCTGATGGTGTCATGCGTTGCAATGCCGGTCGACACTCTTGACGGCAAGTTAACCAATAACAAGGGCCCGCCGCAGGGGGAGTGCGACGGGCCTGGTTTTCCTCCCCAGGAAAACGCTTGAGAGGTTATCCGGCTCCGAAGAGCCGGTGGTTCCGGTCGCAGGCGTTTTTGGGTGCCTGCGTTCCGGTATTTCCCGTCAGCGCCGGGTGGCGCTGGAGGTTTCAGGTTGTCGTCAGCGCCGGGTGGCGCTGCCGAGCCTGTGGTAGAGGTTCGAGTACGTCGAGCTGATCGGATCGTCCTCATGCGCGCGCATGTAGTAGAGGACGGCTTCCTGCAGCAGCTTGAAGTCCTGGTTCGAAAGCACCGCGCGGGCGCGGGCCGGTTCGGTGGTCATGGTGGTCATAGTACCTTCCTTTCCTTGCTTGGCGGGGAACTTCCCCAGCTGCCTCAGGCAGCGAATTGATTCATCGTGTTGTGCGTGCCGCCTGCCTTGAGGGCGGCCTCGCCGGCGAAGTATTCCTTGTGGTCGTCGCCGATGTCGGATCCGGCCATGTTCTGGTGCTTCACGCAGGCGATGCCCTGGCGGATTTCCTGGCGCTGCACGCCCTTGACGTAGCCGAGCATGCCCGCCTCGCCGAAGTACTCCTTCGCCAGATTGTCGGTCGACAAGGCGGCGGTGTGGTAGGTCGGCAGGGTGATGAGGTGGTGGAAGATCCCCGCCTCGCGCGCCGCGTCCTTCTGGAAGGTGCGGATGCGCTCGTCGGCCTCATTGCCGAGTTCCGTGCCGTCGTAGTCCACGCTCATCAGCTTCGCCCGGTCATAGGCGCCGGTGTCGCGGCCTTCTGCTTCCCACGCGTCGTAGACCTGCTGGCGGAAGTTCAGCGTCCAGTTGAAGCTGGGCGAATTGTTGTAGACCAGCTTGGCATTCGGGATCACTTCGCGGATGCGGCTGACCATTCCGCCGATCTGGCCGATGTGCGGCTTTTCAGTTTCGATCCACAGCAGGTCCGCGCCGTTTTCCAGCGCATGGATGCAATCGAGCACGCAGCGATCCTCGCCGGTTCCGCTGCGGAACTGATAGAGGTTCGAGGGCAACCGCTTCGGGCGCATCAGCTTGCCGTCGCGGGTGATGAGCACCTCACCGTGGCCAACCTCGCCCGCTGCGATCTCCTCGCAGTCAAGGAAGCCGTTGTAGCGGTCGCCGATGTCGCCCGGTTCGCGGGTGAAGGCGATCTGCTTGGTCAGCCCCGCGCCCAGCGAGTCGGTGCGCGCCACGATCAGGCCCTCGTCCACGCCCAGTTCCATGAAGGCGTAGCGGACCGCGCGGATCTTCGCGATGAAGTCCTCGTGCGGAACGGTGACCTTGCCGTCCTGATGGCCGCACTGCTTCTCGTCAGAGACCTGGTTCTCGATCTGGATGCAGCAGGCGCCGGCTTCGATGAACTTCTTGGCGAGCAGGTAGGTCGCCTCGGCATTGCCGAAGCCCGCGTCGATATCGGCGACGATGGGCACGACATGCGTCTCGTGGTTGTCGATGGCGTGTTCAAGGCGCTTGGCCTCGACTTCGTCACCGGCCTCGCGTGCCTTGTCCAGATCGCGGAACAGCATGCCGAGTTCGCGGGCATCGGCCTGACGCAGGAAGGTGTAGAGTTCCTCGACCAGCGCGGGAACCGAGGTCTTCTCGTGCATCGACTGGTCGGGCAGGGGGCCGAACTCGCTGCGCAGCGCCGCGACCATCCAGCCCGAAAGGTAGAGGTAGCGGCCCTTGGTCGTGCCGAAATGCTTCTTGATGGAGATCATCTTCTGCTGGCCGATGAACCCGTGCCAGCAGCCCAGCGACTGGGTGTAGTTGGCAGGGTCGCGATCATAGGAGGCCATGTCCTCGCGCATGATGCGCGCGGTATGGCGGGCGATGTCGAGGCCGGTGCGGAAGCGGTTCTGCAGGCGCATGCGCGCGACCGATTCCGCCTCGATGCCGTTCCAGTTCGGTTCGGTCGTGATCGTCTGACCGGCTTCGGTGATCTTGCTCTGGTAGGTCACTGCGAAAAGTCCCCGTCGAAAAATGGTATTGGGCGATGACCTTGAGCTAACCCTCATTTGTGCGACGCGGAACGGCCTGCGAAGTCCGGTTGTCAAACTTTACAAATATTCCTTGTAAAGATGTGCAGGCATGACAAACTACTGAGCCATGGCGGAATCACGACCTCTCTATCTTGGCCCCAGACTGCGCCGCCTGCGCCGCGAACTGGGCCTGACGCAGCAGGCCATGGCGGACGATCTGGAAATATCGCCCAGCTACGTCGCGCTGCTGGAACGCAACCAGCGCCCGGTCACGGCGGACATGCTGCTGCGGCTGGCGAGGACCTACCGGCTGGACATGGCCGATATCGCCGGGGACGATGGCGAGGAATATGCCCGCCGCGTGGGAGAGGTGCTGCGCGATCCGCTGTTCGCCGATATTGACCTGCCCTCGCTGGAAGTGGCCGATCTCGCGATGAGCTTTCCCGGCATTTCGGAGGCACTGCTGCGGCTGCACGGCGCCTATACGCGCGAAAGTCAGGCCCTGGCCGAGCAGCGCGCTTCGGGTCCCGTCGCCGAGGAGAACGAGCCGGTGCGCGAGGCGCAGCGCTTCCTCGGGGCTTCGCGCAATTACTTCCACACCCTCGACTTACGTGCCGAGGAACTGGCCACGGAGATCGAGCAGGCCGGAGGTGCCACCGCATGGCTCGCCGCCAGGGGCGTGCGCGTGCGTTTGCTGCCGCCCGACGTCATGGTCGATTCGCTGCGACGGTTCGACCGGCACAACCAGCAACTGCTGATCGACGACACGCTCGGCCCCTCAAGCCGGGCGTTCCAGATCGCCACCCACATCGCCCATACCGCGATGCGCAGCGACATCGTGGCGGTCGTGCGCGCCGCTGCCTTTGTGCAGACCACCACGGCGACGCTCGTGCGCCGCGCGCTGGCGGGCTACGCGGCGGCGGCGATCCTGATGCCCTACGGCAAACTCGCGCGTGCGGCCGAGGCGCGGCGCTACGATATCGAGGCGCTCTGCGGGCTGTTCGGCACCAGTTTCGAGCAAGTCGCCCATCGCCTGACCACGTTGCACCGTCCCGGCGAGGAGCGGGTGCCGTTCTTCTTCCTGCGCGTGGACGAAGCCGGGAACGTCTCCAAGCGGCTGGACGGCGCGGGCTTCCCCTTCGCGGCGCATGGCGGCGGTTGCCCCTTGTGGTCTGTGCATCAGGTGTTCCGCTGGCCGGGCGAAGTGCGCACGCAGTGGCTGGAACTGCCGGACGGGCAGCGCTTCTTCTCGATCGCGCGCACCGTCACTTCGGGCGAGGGGCGGCATGGGCGGATGAAAGTCACCCGCGCCGTGGCACTCGCCTGTGCTGCGGAGGAGGCGGGCAAGCTGGTCTACGGCGCCGGGCCGGAGACGGTAGCGACCCCCATCGGCGTGACCTGCCGTCTCTGCCAGCGCGCCGACTGCGCAGCCCGCTCGGTGCCGCCCATCGGCCGCGACGTGCTGGCCGACGACTATCGCCGCGCCGCTCAGCCCTACACTTTCGCCGAAAGCTGATCCTCCCTCGGCACCTTGCCAAGCCACCGGAGCGCATGGCATTTCCGCGCCATGGTGAAGGCCGACCTCAAACCGGCGCGGAAAACGCGGCTGGGAGCGATCGCGCTGGTCGCGCTGCTTCATTTCGTGACGCTCGCCGCGCTGATCCGCGCTTTCACCCCTGAATTCGCCGCGTCCATCGTGGGATCGCTCACGCAGACCTTTGACGTGCCGCTCGAAACGCCGCCACCACCGCCATCGCCCGCTCCACAACCGAACCCGTCACCCGCACAGGACGAAGGCGCGGCAGGAGCGCCGGGCAAACGCGCCAAGCCCCGCGACACCGCCGTCCCGAAAGCGCCGATCGCGATCAGGCCGAGCGAGGCGCCGCCAGTTGCGGGCAAGGGCACCGAAAACGCCTCCGGAGCGCGGGACGAAGGCGCCGGAACCGGCGCGTCGGGTCTCGGCAGCGGAACCGGAGCAGCCGCGGGTGGCTCCGGGCAGGGCGGCGGCGGAGGAATTGCCGCCAAGCCGGTGAAGATCGCCGGAGACATCAATTCGGCGCGCGACTACCCCCGCGAGAGCCGCGACTTGCGGCTGGGGTCGCAAGTCGTGATCGCCCTGAAAGTCGGCATCGATGGGCGGGTGAAGGCCTGCCGGGTGCTTCGCCCCAGTCCCGATGCCGAGGCGGACCGGATCACCTGCCGACTCGCTACCGAGCGTTTCCGCTTCAGGCCGGGCCGGGACGCCGCCGGAAATCCGGTCGAGACGGAATTCGGCTGGCGGCAGCGATGGTTCCTCAAAGGGGAGGAGTAAGCCATGCGCGGCAACCTGCTCCAAAAGGGGCATTTTCCATATGGCGCGGCTCCGGTTCGTTTGGTCTCGTTCCGCCAAGACGGGCGGCGCGGTTCGCGCTAGCTTTGCGGCACGAAACGAAGTTTCCGGTTCCGGGCGCTTTTCCCGGTGCATTCGCGTTGCTCTATTGCGGGTTGCTCGATTGCATCTGGAAATCCGCTGCGCAGGAGTGAATGATGAAGTCTGACTGGATCGATCCTGTTGCATTGGTCGAAGGTGCGTCTAATAGCGCGCCGGAAAATTCCCTCTCCCTTCATGCTGCGAGCGCTCCCCTGCTGAACATGCCCGAAATCGTACCCGTCATTCTCTGCGGCGGCAGCGGCACCCGGCTCTGGCCGCGCAGCCGCGTCGCCATGCCCAAGCCGTTCCTGCCGCTCGTCGGCGACTCGACCCTGTTCGAGGCGACGGTGGCGCGCTGTCCGGCGGACGGCGGCTTTGCGGCGCCGGTGGTGGTCACGGGGACCAAGCACCTCGAACATGTCGAGGCGCAGCTTCGCGGCGTCGAAGGCGCATCGGTCATCGTCGAACCCGCCGCGCGCAACACGGCCGCCGCGATTGCGCTGGCGGCCTGCCGCCTGCCGGAAGATGCGATCATGCTGGTCTGCCCCAGCGACCACCACATCGGCCGTCCGGAAGTCTTCGCCGAGGCTGCCTGCGCCGCCGCCGAACTCGCCAAGGACGGATGGTTGGTCTCCTTTGGCATCGAGGCCACCGCGCCGGAAACCGGCTTCGGCTACCTGAAGCGCGGCGAAGCCATCGAAGGGCATGAAAAGGCCTTCCGCACCGCCCAGTTCGTCGAGAAGCCCGATCTCGAACGTGCGAAGTCTTTCCTCGCTGACGGCAATTACGCCTGGAACGGAGGCATCTTTGCTTTCCGCGTGGGCGACTTCATGGCCGAACTCGCCGCCCATCGCCCGCAGATCGCCGCCAAAGTGCGCGAGGCGGTCGGGAAGGGCGCCGAGGACGGCCACCGCTTTCATCCCGATGCCGCGACCTTTGCCGAAGTCGAAAGCGATTCGGTGGACTACGCGGTCATGGAGAACACCCGTCGCGCCGCACTGGTCCCCGCCGACATGGAATGGTCGGACATCGGCAACTGGCAGGCCCTGCACGAGGCACTTCCGCAGGACGCTCAGGGCAATGCCGTGCGCGGCTCCGGCGAAGTCGAAATGGTCGATTGCCGCAATGTCCTGGTCGACAGCGACGGGCCGCGGGTCTCGGTGATCGGGCTGGAAAACGTGATTGTCGTGATCGACGGAAACGATGTGCTGGTCACGACCGTTGACGGTGTGCAAAAGGTTGGAAAGCTCTCCGGAGCCGTCAACCAGTAAGGATATATCGATGACTGCTGCACTGCCGATCCGCCAGGTCGAAAAGCCCTGGGGCAAGGATGTGCTGCCCGCGCCGTTCAAGGCTCCGGACGGTGAACGCATTGGCGAGATCTGGTTCGAGCCGCCCGCAGCGCTGCCCGACCTGCTGGTGAAGTACATCTTCACCAGCGAGAAGCTTTCGGTTCAGGTGCACCCCAGCGATGCCCAGACGCTCGCCAAGGGGCTGGGCAAGCAGGGCAAGGAAGAGTGCTGGCTGATCGTGGCCGCCGAACCCGGCGCCACGCTCGGCATCGGCTTCGATGCGCCGATCGACGAGCAGGCCATGCGCGAGGCGGCTCTCGACGGTTCGATCGAAGGCCTGATGACCTGGCACGAAGTGGCGCCGGGCGATTTCTTCTACATTCCGGCCAATACCGTCCACGCCATCGGCGTCGGGGTCAGCCTGATCGAAGTCCAGCAGAACAGCGATATCACCTATCGTCTCTACGACTACGGCCGTCCGCGCGAACTGCACCTTGATGAGGGCATGGCCGTCTCTCGCGGCGAGGTCTACGATCTCGCTCGCTGGCACAAGCGCGTTCCCGCCGAAGGCAGCGCGACCCTCGTCGATGGACCGCTGTTCCTGCTCGATCAGGTTGCGGGCAAGCCGTCGCCGGACGTCGCGGCCCGCTATCCGCAAGCCCTGTTGGTGATCCCGCGCGAAGGTTCGGTGACCATTGGCAACGAAACCGTTGCGCCCGGCGGTTGCGGACTGGCCGCTTCGCTGGACGAGATCGAATTTGCGGAAAACGGCGTCTGCCTGCTTGCCCGCGCCTGTGCAGACTGACCTGTGTCAGACATAAACGATGCCATGATCGTCCAGACCATCCAGCTGGCGCTGACGCCCGTTTTCGTGCTCGTCGCCATCGGCAATATCCTGAACATCCTCTCCAGTCGCCTCGGCCGGGTGGTCGATCGCGCGCGCGAGCTTCAGGAACGGCATAACCGGACGGCGGGGGCCGAACATGACATGGTCGTCCTCGAAATCCGTCTGGTCGACAAGCGCATCAACATCATCACCAATGCGATCCGCTTTATGGTGCTCTCGGCGCTGTGCATCGGTACGACCGTGGCGGTGCTGTTCCTTCAGGGACTGGCAGGCTTGAACCTTCACGGCGTCGCGGCGGTGATCTTCCTCGCCTCGATCGTGCTGCTGCTGGTGGCGCTGGTGCTGTTCCTGCGCGAGACCCAGGTGGCGAAGGAAGCTCTGAGCATTCCGCGCGATTATCTGGAATTGCATCGGACTATTTGAAGAAAAGGGAAAAGCAGGGGGTCAACACCCCCTGCACCCCCAAAACTGTCTTCGTTGTGCCTTGCCTAGTCGTTGTGCGCTCCTTGCGGCCGCCCGCAGGGCATTTATGGCCCTTCGGGCAATCTGGGCGCAAAGATGAGGGAGTGCCCCCACCTATACGGTAATGGGGGTGCAGGGGGGCTATGCTCCCCTGCTTATCTCTTGTTCTTGAAAAGAAAACGGGCCGGAAAGCACAATGCTCTCCGGCCCGTTCCTCTATCTGAAAGCTTCGATCAGGCGGCGAGCTTGAACGGCTCGATCTCGCCCGAAAGGTAGAGCTTCTTCGCCTTGGCGCGGCTGAGCTTGCCCGAGCTGGTGCGCGGCAGGCTCTTGGGCGGC
Source organism: Novosphingobium sp. BF6 (assembly GCF_058273105.1). Lineage (NCBI taxonomy): Bacteria > Pseudomonadati > Pseudomonadota > Alphaproteobacteria > Sphingomonadales > Sphingomonadaceae > Novosphingobium > Novosphingobium sp. BF6. Next base: position 2,707,193 of record NZ_CM177775.1, on the reverse strand, counting down.
ACCAGTTCGACCACGCAGTTCATGCCGGTGATCGAGCGCACCTTGTCGCGGATCAGGTCGCGCAGTTCAATGCGCTTGACCGGGTCGGAGACGCGGCAGTGGACGAGCACGGCGGGGGCTTCCTCGCCATTGTCGGTTTCCACCGAGAAGGCGGCGATGTCGCCGTGGTTGAAGCCCGGCAGCTGTTCCACGGCCCATTCGATGTCCTGGGGCCAGTGGTTCTTGCCGTTGATGATGATCATGTCCTTCGCGCGGCCGACGATGAACAGGTAGCCATCGGCCATGTAGCCCATGTCGCCGGTGTCCAGCCAACCATCGACGAGGCAGGCCTCGGTCGCTTCGGGATCGCGGAAGTAGGAGTGCATGACGCTGGTGCCGCGGCACCAGACCTTGCCGATCTTGTGGTCGGAAAGGCTGTCGCCGTTCTCGCCTCGGATCACGACTTCCATGTCGCGCACGGGCTTGCCGCAGTTGACGATGGCGCGGTAGCGGGCCGGGCGGCTGAGGTCGCGCGGGGTGCCGGAGAGGCGTTCTTCCTCGACCAGTTCGACGCGGATGCCTTCGCCCGGCGGCATGATGGTGACGGCCAGCGTCGCTTCGGCAAGGCCGTAGCTGGGCAGGAAGGCGGTCGCCTTGAAGCCTGCCTGCGCGAAGGCATTGACGAAGCTCTGCATCACGTCGGGGCGGATCATGTCGGCGCCGTTGCCGGCGAGGCGCCAGCGGGACAGGTCGAAGCGGTCGTCGACATGGCTCTGGCTGGAGATGCGGCGGGCGCAGATGTCGTAGCCGAAAGTCGGCGAGTACGAGATCGAGGTGCCCTCATTGCGCGTGATCATGTCGAGCCATGCCAGCGGGCGGCGGGCGAAGTCCTCGGTCTTGAGGTAGTCGCCCGAGACCTGGTTGGCGATCAGCGAGAGGAAGCAGCCGACCAGGCCCATGTCATGATACCAGGGCAGCCACGAGATGCAGCGGTCGCTGTCGATCAGTTCCATGCCGTGGCTGTGCGCGGCGAGGTTCGACATCAGCGAACGGTGGGTGACGGCAACGCCGTGCGGGAAGCGGGTCGAGCCGCTGGAATACTGCAGATAGCAGATATCGTCCGGACCGGCCTTGGGCAGGGCGACTTCGGGCGCATCCTTGGCCGCAAAGTCTGCCCAGGTGGCATGGTCGCAGCCCTGGCGCGTCGCGGCCTGGGCGGTCATTTCGGCGATCTCGTCCGGGCCGACGAGCAGCATCGGGTCCGAGCTGGAAAGCTGGACGGCGAGCTGTTCGATATAGTTGTCCTTGCCGCCGAAGCTGGTGGGCAACGGCAGCGGCACCGGCCAGGCACCGGCGTAGACGACGCCGCAGAACAGCGCCGCGAAGTCGGGGCCGGTTTCGGCGATCAGGGCGACGCGGTCGTTCGGTTTTACGCCGCGCGCGATCAGCGCATGGGCGACCTTCAGCGAATCCGTGCGCAGCTGACTGAACGGATAGACCTGCTTCAGCGTGCCGCGCGGATCGTGGAAATTGAAGCCGCGCTGACCTTGCGCCGCATAGTCGAGCGCATCGCAGAAGGTGTCGAAATCGGCAAAGCGGCGGGCAAGCGCGTCGTCGTTAGGCGTGGCGACAAGTGCTTCGATCGCTCGCGGCACCACGTTGATGGTGTCGTTCATTTCGTTCTAACCCGTTGTTGTTATACCGTTTATTCTCACCGGAACCCCGTGCCGACACCCGGTTTTTCAACACCGGAGGCAGCAAATCCGCACGACGCGGTTCCGTGCGCTCTCCCCAATCCGAGCCGACTGTGGCACGAATAGGGCAAGATGTCCGTCAAGCGTCGCAATCCGCAACCCCTTACCGCACCGCGCCTGGAAGAATTGGCGCTGGCCTATGTCGCGCGTTTTGCCACGACGCAAGGGAAGCTGCGCGATTATCTGCAACGCAAGCTGCGCGAACGGGGCTGGGGCGGGGGCGAGGCGCCCGATCTGGAGCGGCTGATCGGGCGCTATGTCGAACTGGGTTATGTCGACGATGCGGGCTGGGCGCGGATGAAGGCGGGCAGCCTGCTGCGTCGCGGCTACGGCGCGCGGCGGGTGGGCGAGGCGCTGGGCCATGCCGGGCTGGACGAATCCCTGCGCGAGGATGTTCGCCCCGACGAGGCCGCCGAGCGCCAGGCGGCGCTGGTGCTGGCGCGGCGGCGGCGGTTCGGGCCGTTTTGCGTTCAGGAGGCGGACAGGCCGCTGCGGGAAAAGCATATAGGCGCGATGCTGCGGGCAGGGCACCGGCTCGACGTGGCGCGCGCGATCATCGATGCCGAGACTCCGGAAGATGCCGAGGCCTGGGTGTCCGAGGCGGGAGACGACTGAGGCGATGTTGAACCGGAACCTTGTCCTCTGTCTGTTGGCGCCCGTGCTGCTCTTGCCCGCTGCCTGTTCGAAAGACGGCGCGGAAGCTGGAGGCACGACAAAGGAAGTGAAATCGGTCCATCCCGAATCGGGATTGGCCGTGGTTCCGCTCACTGTTGTATCGGGCGGAAAGTCGCATGTATTTCGGGTCGAAGTGGCGGCGAGCGAGGCCGAGCAGGCCAGGGGACTGATGTTCCGCACCGCCATGGGCACGGACGAGGGCATGATCTTCCCTGAAAAGACGCCGCGCAAGGCGGCGTTCTGGATGAGGAACACGGTGATCCCGCTCGACCTTCTGTTCATCGGCCCGGATCAACGCGTTCTCAACATTGCCGCCGATGCCGTGCCTTACGACGAGACGCCGCTGCCCTCGGCAGGGCCGGTGATCGCCGTGCTGGAGCTGAACGCCGGGCGCGCGGCCGAACTCGGCATCGCACCCGGCGACAGGGTGGACTGGTAGGCGGGTCAGCTGCCGGTTTTGGCGAGTTGATCGATCATCGCCTGCACCGATTGCGTTTGCGGGCCGTAGCGGGTGGCGAAGGCCCCGGTGTAGCCCCACCAGTCCCAGCAGCCCATCGGATTGCCGGAAAGCATGCTCTTCTCGACTTGCGGATAGAGCACGACGATCCGGTTCGTATCGGCCCAGGCATTGTAGCCAAGCTGCCCGTAGACGGCATCGCCGGTATAGGCGGCCGCCTGCTCGCAGCCGTGGAACACGACATGGATGCGGCAATTGGCCCCCGCCGTGCTGCACGGCTTGGGCACGTAGACATAGCCCGTCGCCGCCATGGCGCTCAGCGGCGAGAGGTAGGGTGACTGTGCGAAGGCCTGCGGCGCGCTCGACAGCTTGGTGGCGGGCGGCGTGATGGTGCCGCCCAGGACCTTGGTGAGAATCGCGCCGGGCTGGTCGTAGCGGGGCTGGCCGCCGACGGTCCCGTCGGCGCCGCAGTGATTGACGTATGGCCCGCCGAGATAGGCGCAAGTCGACTTGGCCGTCAGCGAGAGGAAGGCGTGTTCCGCCGGGAAGCTCGCGAGATATTGGAGGTTCTCCGCAGGCACTCCGACGCCTTTGTAGAACTCGCGCAGCGCATCGAGCGCGCCTTGCCCGACCACCGTGTCCGAAGCGCCGCGGAACAGATAGACCCGCTGCCCCTTCACATTGGCGAGTGGGTCGATCAGGCCGCTCATCTCGTTGATCTGCGCGGCGAGCCTTGCTCCAGAGCCGGAAGGCGAGCCGGTCATGCAGGTCTTGACCACCGTCAGACCGAGCAGGCCGCAACCGTAAGGCCCACCCGCGACAATGCCGACGCCGCTGACAGTGGCGGAATGGATCACCGAAAACTGCGCCGCCATGAACCCGCCCGAAGACAGGCCGGAGACCGTCACGTGATTCGCGTCCACGCCGAGGGCGGGCAAGTTCGAGAGTGTACCGGTAGTCCTGGCGCCGGATGAAGGCGCGGCGATTGAAAAGGCCAAAGGAGCCAGAGCGACAAATGCAAGTCGCGCGATAGTCTGTTTACGCATGCGGAACCCTCCCCGGGGTCGTTGCCAAACCAAGCGCCTTCGAGCGTCTCTCCCGCATGGCAGCGTGATGCGGGCGGGAGGGCATGTCCAGCATGCAATCGATGTGCAGGGACGGGCAGATAGCTCCGAAGCGGAGGAGATGTCCCCTGCTAAGCTTCCTCGATTGCCGGAACCTTGTCGTTTTCGTTTGGGAACATGCTTGGCATCGGCGGTGAACAGCGCTAACGCGCGGCTCATGGGAATCCTGTCCAAGATCTTCACCTGGTGGGACGGCGCCACCATCGGCACCTCGCTCTGGAGCTCGCGTAACGGCGAGCACGTCGGCACCGACGCGCAGGGCAACAAGTACTATCGTTCGAAGTCCGCCAAAGTGCGCACGACCGAGGGATGGGAACGCCGCTGGGTGATCTATGCCGGCGCCAACGACGCCAGCAACGTCCCCTCCGAATGGCACGGCTGGCTGCACCACTCCTATGACGGCGTGCCCGAGAGCCATCTGGCGCCCGCGCGCATCTGGGAAGTGGACTACACCCCCAATGCCACCGGCACGGCCACCGCCTATCGTCCGCAGGGCGCTCTGGAGCGGGGCGGCAAGCGTGCTGCCGCTACGGGCGACTACGAAGCCTGGTCGCCGGAAGCCTGAGAGCTTCCGTGACGCGATTTTCCGCCTTCGCGCCGATTCTCGTCCTGCTGCCGCTCCTGTCCGGATGTGGCAAGGGCGAACCGGCGCCCGAGGCACAGGATACCAGCGTTCCCGATGCGATCGCCGGGATGCAGGCGGGACCTGCGCAGGCCGCCAAGGGCCAGCAGATCGGCACGCCCAACAAGGACCGCGTGGTCACGCTGGGCGTCCTCAACAAGCGCAACAACCTGACCCAGGACCTGGTGATGAAGCCGGGCGAGGCGCGCCGCATCGGCAACCTCGTGGTCAAGGTCGCCACATGCGAGAAGTCACTCCCCTGGGAGCAGCCGCAGGAAGAGGGCGCTTTCGTCCAGGCCTTTGTCGAGGAGCGCCGCAGCGCCGCCGACAAGCTCGGCTGGCACAAGGTCTTCTCGGGCTGGCTGTTCAAGAATTCGCCCGCGCTCAACGCGGTCGAACACCCGGTCTATGACGTCTGGGTCAAGAGCTGCGCGATGACTTTCCCGGGTGAGGAAGAATCGGCATCCGGCAATGCGGCGAAAAGTCCGGCGAAGGCGGCAGGCAAGCCGAGCGGAGCACCTTCCCCGGCCGCTTCCGCCGCTCCGGCTTCGCCGAGTCCGGCCCCGGCTGCCGAAGTTCCCGCTACCGACTGAGCCTCGCGCAGCAGCGTGAGATAACGCTTCTGCGGCATTTCCACCGCACCCAGAGAGGCGAGGTGCGGGGTCATGAACTGGCAGTCGAGCAGCGTCGCGCCCGCACGCCTCAGCGCGGCGACCAGATAGGCCAGTGCCACTTTCGACGAATCGGTCCGACGCGAGAACATGCTCTCGCCGCAGAACACCCGGTCGAAACCGACGCCGTAGAGACCGCCGACGAGTTCGCGCCGACCGTCGTTATCCTGCCAGACTTCGATCGAATGGGCATGGCCCAGCGCGTGCAACTGCTCGTAGCTCGCCTGGATGCGGTGGCTGATCCAGCTTCCGCTGTCGTCGTCGCTGTCGGGTCTCACTTGGCGCGGTGCTGCGCAGGCTTCCATGACCTCGGAGAAGGCGGCGTTGCAGGTGACGGAGAATCGCCCCCGGCGCAGCGTCCGCGCCAGCGAATGCGAGAGATGGAAGCCGCCCAGCGGGAGAATCGCCCGCAGACGCGGCTCGATCCAGAACACTTCGGGATCGTCGCGGCTGTCCGCCATCGGGAAGATTCCGCTGCGATAGGCCAGCATCAGCAGGTCGGGTTCGATCATGGTCGGGGTAGTGGGGGCGTGCATGATCCTGGCGGCGGTATCCTGAAATGTCTTTGTGGCCGGAACGAAGTGCTTCGTTCCGGCTCCGGGCGGTCCATGGAAACCCATGGTATTTGCCGTGTTATCTGGGCTTTTGCGCCGGCAAAATGCAAGCCTGTGAATTATCTTCCGTCCTGCCGCCGTAACCCTCTTGTAATCCCCGCCGTCTCCTTCTAGAGGCCTCCTCGCCCGCAGGAGTGTAGCTCAGTTGGTAGAGCATCGGTCTCCAAAACCGAGGGCCCACGGTTCGAGTCCGTGCACTCCTGCCAGCATTTCCTGAAACGCCCGCTACCGAATTGATCGGAAGCGGGCGTTTCGCGTTTCGTGCTGCAATTGCGATAAACGGAGAAGCGCGATACCGTGCGTCCCTTGTCATTCGCGGCACTGCGATTAGAGAGCCGCGTTTGGCGAATCGGGCATCCGCATCGACCCCGGTCGGCAGCCCGGACCAAAATCGTTCGGGGGCTTTCTCGAGAAAGATACAGGCGCTGATGCACGGAACCGCGCAACCGCAAGCGGAACAGATCGGACTGAACAACGGCAAATGGCGCGGCCTGTGGCAGCGTCTGGCCGAGCTGCTGGGGCAGGACAAGGCGCTCGTGCTGGGCGTGGTGCTGTCGGCGGTGGCCGCCTTGCCCGCGCTCGTCGCCTGGGCCCCGCAGATGACGGACTACCCTTCGCATCTGGCCGGCTACAAGGTCGCGCTGGACCACGGGGCCGATCCCTATCTGACGCGCTATTTCGTGTTCAACTGGGAGTGGACCGGCAATCTCGGCGTCGAGCTGCTGATGGTGCCGATGGCGCCGGTCTTCGGGCTGGAGCAGGCGGGCCGAATCATCGTGGCGATGATTCCCTTCCTTACCGGCCTGTCGATCGTGGCGGCCTGCCGTTCGCTCGGCCGCAAGCTGGGCGTCGGGCCGATTCTCGCCTTCGCGATGATCTGGTCGCCCTCGCTGCTGATGGGCTTCCTCAACTATGCGCTGTCGATCGCGCTGGGGCTGTTCACGTTCGCGCTCTGGGTGAAGCTGGAGGGCAAGCCGTGGCGCTGGGCGGTCATGGTGCCGATCAGCTTCGTGGTCTGGCTCTGCCACGTCTCGGGCTGGGGCGTGATGGGCGTGATGCTGTTCGGCTACGAATGGGCGCGCCGCCGCAGCTGGCTGGACTGGCGCCCCTTCGTGAAACCCTGGCCGCTGATCTTCCCGCTGTTGCCGATGCTGATCGGCATGGGGGCCAATTCGAAGGTGTCCTACGGGCGCTACGTGCTCGAATACAAGTGGGGCATCCTCTACAAGGCGATGCGCAGCTTCGACTTCTATTTCGACATCATCAGCCTCGACCTGGTGCTGCTGGTGCTCGGCTGGGCCTTGCTGCGCAAGCGTATCGACGGCCGGTTCGGCTGGGCGGCGCTGATCCTGCTGGTTCTGACGCTGATCGTGCCGCGCCAGATCTTCGGCGGCGACTATGCCGACTATCGCCTCAGCACAACCGCGCTGATGGTCGCCTGCCTTGCGATCGACCTGCCGATCCGGCGTTGGATGGTCGTGGCGGCGGCGGCGCTGTTCGTCTCGCGAACGGCGGTGACGACGGTCGTGTGGTACGAAGACGCACAGACCGCACGCCAGCTCATCGCCGCGCTCGATCAGGTGCCGGAAGGCGCCCGCGTCGCCACGGCGGTGGCGATCCCCCGCATCCAGTGGCGCTTCGGCCCGTTCGAGCACTTCGGCTCCTATGCCGTGGTGCGCCGCAGTGCGATGGAGAATTCCAACTTCGCGCTGCCCGATGTGCATATGCTGTCGATGCGCGACCTGTCGTACCGCTTTGCCGATCCCAGCCAGCGCATCCTCTATTCGCCGCGCCAGCACATCGATCTGCGCAAGTTCGGCCCGGCCCGCCATGCCGAGTATCTCTGGTACATTGGTCGCATCAAGCCGGTGGCGCTGCCGGATGGGGCGCGGATTCTCTATTCCAGTGAGAATTCGTTCCTGGCGCGCCTCGCCGATCCTTCTGCTCCCGGCACGTAAAGCATCTTCGCCAGACCTTGCAAAACGGGCAGGTCGGGGTTAAGTCGGCGGTTCCTTCCGACATGAGGATCGCATCTGCCCCTCCCGGCCTCGGCCGGGGCGGCGATGGCCCCTAGCCGGAAGAGATGCAATTTTTCTGCTCAGGCAGCAGGCAAGAGACGCGAGAACGACAGTCATGGCCAAGACCAGTCCCGGCGAATTCATCCGCCAGGTGCGCACGGAAACCTCCAAGATCTACTGGCCCTCGCGCCAGGAGACGGTGACGACGGCGATCTTCGTCGGAATCATGACGGTTTTTCTCGCGGTGTTCTTCCTGGGGATCGACGCGCTGTTCGGCTGGGTCGTCAGCTCGATCCTGTCGCTGCTGTGATCGCCTGAACTAGCTTAAAGAGAGAATCATGGCCCGCTGGTACATCATCCACGCCTATTCCGGTTTCGAGAACAAGGTGAAGGAATCCATCCTCTCGGAAGCCGAGCGTATGGGGCTTTCGCAGCTTGTCGAGGACGTTCAGGTTCCGCACGAGACCATCACCGAGGTCAAGCGCGGCAAGAAGGTCCAGACCGAACGCAAGACCATGCCCGGTTACGTGCTCGCCAAGCTGGCGATGAACGACGACGTCTACCACCTCGTCAAGAACACCCCGAAAGTCACCGGCTTCCTGGGTTCGAGCGGCAAGCCGCAGGCGATCAGCGAGAGCGAGGCCGCGCGCTACTTCGGTGCTGCCGAAGCCGCCGCCGCCGCCCCGCGCAAGACCGTCAACATCGATTACGAGATCGGCGATTCGGTGAAGGTCCTCGACGGTCCCTTCGCCAGCTTCAACGGCCTCGTCGAGGAACTCGACTTCGACAAGAACAAGGTCAAGGTCGCGGTTTCGATCTTCGGCCGTGCGACGCCGGTCGAACTCGACTTCGAGCACGTCGAACTCAGCAAGTGATCGGAAGGCCGGGCAAATGCCCGGCCTTTTTCGTTATGGCAGCGGCGTATAGATCGTGAAGCGCACACGGGCGCGCTCGACGAAGCCCAGCCTCCGGTAGAGCGCCAGCGCCGTTTCGTTGTCGGCATAGCTATGCAGCAGCGGGCAGCGCCCGTCCGCGAGGATCGCTCCGGCCGCGCGGCGCGAGAGCAGGGCGGCATAGCCCTTGCCGCGACCTTCGGGATGGGTGCAGACGCCGCTCACTTCGACATGGCTCGCCGTGCGCACCCGCTGGCCCGCCATGGCCAGAAGTCGTCCGTTCTCGCGGACTCCCCAGAACTGCCCGAGATCGCCGGTGCGCTCGGCGAAGGGGCCGGGTTCGGTGAGCAGGGCGAGTTCCAGCATCTCCGGATAGTCGCTTTCGCCCAGCGGTACGATGCGCGGGTCTGCCGAAGCCCGTTCGAATTCCGAGAGGGCCTCCGCATCGCCGTCGAACACCATCTGCACGCCCTCCGCCCCGCGCAGGATCTGCGTGCCGGGAACAGGGAGGTCCTCTGTAACACCGGTGAGGCCGAGCGCTGCCGTGCCGGTCGTCCGCACCAGTTGGGCAAAGGCGGCGAGACTCTCCGGCGAAAGGTCGCGCAGGCCTGCGAGCGGGCCGATCGCGGGATCGAAGCGCCGGGCGTGCTCTTCGCCGATGGAGAACATGGCCTGCTCTCCGGAGAGAGCCGACCAGATGAAATTGTCGAGTGGATTGTCCGTCATGTCGCCAGGCATATGGCGGCGGCAACCCGCGACGGAAAGGGCGAAACCGGCTCTTTCCTTTTCGCCGGATATGGTTTAGGGGCGCGCCCTTCGGAGCGGCCTCGTGCCGAGCCGATTCCCTGCGGGAGGATGCCCCGGCGTCCGTAAGACCGCTAAACATGAGCATCTGCCCGGCAGGTGTGAAAGTGTGAAAGGAGTGGCCACATGGCCAAGAAGATCGAAGGTTACATCAAGCTGCAGGTCAAGGCCGGCAGCGCCACGCCGTCCCCGCCGATCGGCCCTGCGCTGGGTCAGCGCGGCGTGAACATCATGGAGTTCTGCAAGGCTTTCAACGCCGCCACGCAGGAACTCGAAAAGGGCATGCCGATCCCGACCATCATCACGGTCTATGCGGATCGCAGCTTCACGTTCGTCACCAAGACTCCCCCGGCGACCTTCCTCATCAAGAAGGCCGTGAACCTGAAGTCGGGCTCGAAGGAGCCGGGCAAGATCAGCGCCGGTACGGTCAAGCGCTCGCAGCTTGCCGAGATCGCCCAGGTCAAGATGGCCGACCTCAATGCCAACGACATTGATGCCGCCACCAAGATCATCGAAGGTTCGGCCCGCGCGATGGGCCTCGAAGTGGTGGAGGGCTGATTCCATGGCCAAGGTGACCAAGAAGCAGAAGTCGCTGACCGCGAAGCTCGGCGACAACCTCAAGCTCTACCCCGTCGCTGACGCGCTGCAGACCCTGCGCGACCTGAAGACGACCAAGTTCGACGAAACCGTCGAAGTCGCGATGAACCTGGGCGTCGACCCGCGTCACGCCGACCAGATGGTTCGCGGCATGGTTTCGCTTCCGGCCGGCACCGGCAAGACCGTTCGCGTCGCCGTGTTCGCCAAGGGCGACAAGGCTGCGGAAGCTCTCGCCGCCGGCGCCGACAAGGTCGGTGCGGAAGACCTCATGGACGACATGCAGGCCGGCAACCTCGACTACGACCGCGTCATTGCCACCCCGGACATGATGGGCGTCGTCGGCCGTCTCGGTAAGCTGCTGGGTCCGAAGGGCTTGATGCCGAACCCGAAGCTCGGCACCGTGACCCCGAACGTCACGCAGGCCGTGAAGGACGCCAAGGGCGGCCAGATCGAGTTCCGCGTCGAAAAGCAGGGCATCATCCACGCCGGTATCGGCAAGATGTCGTTCTCGGACGCCGACCTGCTGACCAACTTCAGCGCATTCGTCGATGCGATCGTCAAGGCCAAGCCCTCGGGCTCGAAGGGCAAGTACGTTCGCAAGATCTCGTTGTCGTCGTCGATGGGCCCCGGCCTGAAGATCGACACGACTGAGATCGCCGGCGCCTGATTTGGCGCACGATCCTTCGGGATCGGCGAAACGGATAGAAGGGCCGGAGGGAAACCTCCGGCCCTTTTTTCGTTGCAGCGATCTCCCGGCGGAGCGCTTCGTCTTGCGGCGCGCCGCTCACCGGTGTAATTCGCGCTGAACAACTGTTCAAAACGATAAACTGGAGAGCGTGCCGCCATGGCCATCCGATTCGAGGACATCAAGGAGCACATCGGCTCGCGCGTCGTCTGGGACGATCGCGCGGATATCTTCACGCCCGAAGCCGCGCTGGCGATCCGCGCCCAGGTGGAGGCGCGCACGGTCGTAGTGTTTCCAGAACTGAACCTCACCGACGCCGAGCAGCTAGCGATCACCGGAGCCATGGGCGAAAGAGTGCGCCTGACCGCGCGCAACAACGTCCAGAACAACGATGCCGACGTCTACCAGGTCACGCTGGACGAGAAGATCAACCCGCAGCCCGAATATGTGCTGGGTACCTTCTTCTGGCACATGGACGGCATTACCGTGGACATGCCGCCGCCTTTCGCGACACTGCTGTCCTGCCGCATCGCGCCTGCCATCGGCGGCGAGACGGAGTTCGCCAGCACTTATGCCGCTTACGAGGGGCTTCCGGAGGAGGAGAAGCGGGCGCTGGACGGCCTCAAGGCGGTGCATTCGGTGCGGGCCAGCCTTTCGCCGATCGCCGACGCCATTCCCGAGAAGCACCGCGAGCGCGTTCTGGGCATCGGCCTCGTCAAGGAGCATCCGCTGGTCTGGACGCACGAGTCCGGCCGCAAGTCGCTGGTGATCGGCACGACGGCGGATCATGTCGTCGGCATGGAAGTGCCTGCCGGGCGGGCCATGCTCATCCGCTTGCAGGAATGGGCGGCGCAGCCCGCGTTTTCGCTGCGGCACAAGTGGACGAAAGGCGACTTCGTGATCTGGGACAATACCGGCGCGATGCACCGGGCGATCCCCTACGACAGTTCGACCGGGCGCATGATGCACCGGACCTCGATTGCCGGGACCGAGGTGGTGGCGGCCTGAGCGAGGCTCAGGGTGCCAGGTTCGCCGCGGTGTAGCATTCCACGAGATAGGCCAGCGGGCGGCCGTCGGGCAGGATGAGCATCGCCTGATGCGTCGAGATCGTCCCGGCGGGGCAATTCGCCGCCGGGCCGGGGATCACCGCCAGCGGCTTGCGCCGAAAGTGCAGCGGGGCGACGACTTTGCCGAACGGCGTGTCGCTCGATCGCAGCGTCTCGTTCATTTCCGGCGTCAGGCGCTCGGGGACGTACCAGTTCCACGCGATCGACAGCACTCTGGTGCCGCAGCTCAGCCTGACATTGCGCAAGGCTACGGTTTCTCCTTTCGCAAGGCCGAGGCTGGTGCCGATCTCGGCGGCAGGGGCCTGTTCGCCGCCTGTGACCAACTGCGCGGTCACTCTGGCGGGCTGCGCGAAGCCGCGTGCCATGCACCATTCCTCCAGCGCGAGCGTGGCGCTGTCGTGGCGGCTCAGGACGCTCTCGAAGGCTTCAAGGGTCGGCGCGGCGGCAAGCGGGGCAGGGATCGAGGAGGCCATCAGGACAAGCGCGGCGACGGTTTCAGATGCCACCGGGCACTGCCGGACGGCCCATCGCCTCCAGTCCCTCGATCAGCGCGCGCGTACAGGCGGCGAGATCCTCGGCGCTGACCGAGCGGATCACGAAATTGGCACCAGTGCGGCCCTCGCCCCAGAACGGGTAGGAGCCGATCTGGCAGGTCTCATGGGCCTTCTCGGTCTGGCGCAGCAGTTCGGCGACCTCGCTTTCGCCGACCCAGCAGCCGATCGTCTCCGACAGCAGCGGCGCGCCGCCTTCGAGCTGGCCGGAAAGCGCGTCGAGCATGCCTGCGGTGATGCTGGGGACGCCCGCCATGATGAAGACGTTCTCGTAGCGAATGCCCGGCGCGCCGGTGTAGCGGTTGGGAATGAGGCTGGCGCCCTCGGGCGTGCGGGCCATCCGTAGCCGCGCCTCGGTAAGGCCGCCGCGCGTCTCGTAATAGGTTTCGAGGATGGCGCGCGCTTCCGGGTGCACGATGACCGGCACCCCGAGCGCCTCGGCGATGGCGTCAACGGTGATGTCGTCGTGGGTCGGGCCGATGCCGCCGGTGGTGAAGAGGTAGTCGTTGCGGATGCGAAGGGTGTTCACCGCCTCGACGATGGCGGCCGTGTCGTCGGCGACCACGCGCACTTCCCGGAGGCGGATGCGCTGCACCTGAAGCCAGGTCGCCACTTGCGCGATGTTCTTGTCGTGCGTGCGACCGGAGAGGATCTCGTCACCAATGACGACGAGGGCGGCGGTGTAGATTCGCGAGGATTCGGCCATGTCGCATGGCTAGGGCAAAGCCGCGCCGACTGCCAGCCATGGCGGCTTTCGCCTGGAAAACGGGCAAAAAAAAGGGCCGATCCGAAGACCAGCCCTATGAAAAGTTTTTGGGAGAGGATGCCTGAAAGGCCCGATCCTTATGACCTTGGACATGTTTTGCTGCAAATGCGAAAAAATGAGGGAGTGTTGCATGACGTGCAAGTCATGGACTTAGTGCCGCTTTTCGGGCTTTTTGCCGAGGAGGGCGAGTTGCCGTAAATGCATGCGGAGCGCTTGTCGGAGTTAGCCGTTTCGTCATTGCGAGGGTAAGTCGGGAAGGGGACCGGCGACAGCGTATAAAGCAGATAACCCGCCCGCGATGCGCAAAAAAAAGGCCGGTCCGGAGACCAGCCTTTGGAAAGTTTTTGGGAGAGGATGCCTGAAAGGCCTGCTCCATATGCTCCTGGCACCGATTCGCTGCAAATGCGAAAAAATTGGGCAACGTTGCAAGGATTGCAACTGCCACCCGATCCGCATTCAGACTTCGGTGAAAGCGCCGTAGAGGTCGTGCTCGTCGGCATCCTCGATGAGAACGTCAACGATATCACCCACTTGCAGGTCCTTCGAGGCGCCGCGCAGGAAGACGTTGCCGTCGATTTCGGGAGCATCGGCCTGCGAGCGGCCGGTTGCACCGATGTCGCCATCTTCGTCCGGCTCGCCCACTTCGTCGATGATGACGGGCAGGATGCGGCCGACCTTGGCCTGGAGCTTGGCGGCGCTGATCGCGGCGGTCTTCTCCATGATGCGGGCGTAGCGCTCTTCCTTGACCTCTTCCGGCACGGCATTCGGCAGGTCGTTGGCGCTGGCGCCTTCGACCGGCTCGAAGCGGAACGCGCCGACGCGGTCCAGCTGGGCCTCGTCCAGCCAGTCGAGCAGGTACTGGAAGTCCGCCTCGGTCTCGCCGGGGAAGCCGACCACGAAGCTGGAGCGGATGGCGATATCCGGGCAGATCTCGCGCCACTTGTGCAGGCGGTCGAGCACCTTGGCCTCGTTGGCCGGGCGCTTCATCGACTTGAGCACCGAGGGCGCCGCATGCTGGAAGGGAATGTCGAGGTAAGGCGTGATAAGCCCCTCCGCCATCAGCGGAATCACCGCGTCGACGTGCGGGTAGGGGTAGACGTAGTGCAGGCGCACCCAGGGCTTGCGGCCCTGCGAATCGCTGAGCTGGCCCAGTTCGCGGGCGAGATCGGTCATGTGGGTGCGGACCTCGCGGTCCTTCCACATGCGCGTCTCATGGCGCACGTCGACGCCATAGGCCGAAGTGTCCTGGCTGATGACCAGCAGTTCGCGGGTGCCCGCCTGAACCAGCTTTTCCGCCTCGCGCAGCACCGCGTCGATGCGGCGGCTCGCCAGCTTGCCGCGCAGGCTGGGGATGATGCAGAAAGAGCAAGCGTGGTTGCAGCCTTCCGAAATCTTCAGATAGCTGTAGTGACGCGGGGTCAGTTTCACGCCCGCTTCGTCGTAGGCCTGCGGGATCAGGTCGACGTAAGGCGAAAGCTCGGGGGGAGCTGCCTCGTGCACGGCCTCGACCACGGCTTCGTACTGATGTGCGCCGGTGACGGCGAGCACGTCCGGGAAGCGGGCGCGGATCACGTCGGCCTCGTTGCCCATGCAGCCGGTGACGATCACGCGGCCGTTTTCGGCAATCGCTTCACCGATTGCGGAGAGGCTCTCTTCCTTGGCGGAGTCGAGGAATCCGCACGTGTTGACGAGCACGACATCGGCCCCGGCGTAGTCGGGACTCATCGTGTAACCGTCGGCGCGCAGGCGGGTGAGGATGCGTTCGGAGTCGACAAGCGCCTTGGGGCAGCCGAGGCTGACCATGCCGACCTTGGGCGGAGAGGGGATTTCAATAGCCATAGGGATGGCGCGCCCGATACGCGCATTGCGGCCGAGAGTCACGAAAAACGAATCATGTGAAAATGATTCGCACCTATCTGCCTTGCATACCGTTAGCGCCCTTGCACCTTCGGGAAGACCCTGCGCAAGGAAGAAGCTGTTGGAAAAAGGAACATCACAATGGGTCCGGTGAACTGGTTGGCCGTGGTTCTCGCAGCGGCGCTTGCCGTCTTGCTGGGGGTGATCTGGAACGGACAGCCGTTTCAGGACGGGCGCAGCCTTTCGCCTCGCAAGTCCGAGCGGGCGGGGAACTACGGCCTCGTCTGTTTCGTGTTCCTGATCAGTTCGGTCATGCTCGGCCACAATTTCGCGCGAATCGGCGCCGAGACGCTGGCGGCCAAGCCCTGGCTCTATTTCATGCAGACCGGCGGCGTCGCCATCGCCTTCGTGCTTCCGGCGATCTGGCTGACCCATGTCCGCTACCGCGCCGAGCCGATGCGGCGGGCGATGGACTGCCTGTTCTGGCTGGTCGCCTATCTGGCGATGGGTCTGGTGTTCTGGATGCTAGGCTGATTCGTCGCCAGCGAGAGGTCGGTCGGTGGAGGCCGTCGGCAGGATCTCGACCACCACGTCTCCGGCCTTGAGCACCCTGGCATCGTCTTCCCAGAAGCCGATGGTGCGTGTCCCGCGGTAAATGCGCAGGCCCTTGCCGCCGCTGACGAGGGTGTCGAGCGACCCGCCGATCTCGGAGGGATCCACGGCACGCTCCACCAGCTGGACCCGGCCCGCCGCCGAGGCGAGGTCGGAGAAATAGTCGGCGATATGCTGCCCTTCCGCCGATCCCGCCAGCAGCAGGCCGGTGAAGCGGACCGGGTTGATGACATTGTTGGCTCCGGCCTGGCGGGCGAGCAATTCGTTGTCGTCGGCGCGGATGACGACGGTGATCGGCGCTTTCGGGGCGAGGTGCCGGGCGGTCAGGACGATCAGTACCGACGTATCGTCGCGGCCTGCCGAGACGAGGATCGACCTTGCCGTGCCGACCCGAACCGCGTTCTGCACTTCGTCGCGGGTGGCGTCGCCCTGGAGCACGTTGCAGCCCATCTTCTCGGCCTGGGCAAGGCGCGCCTGCGCGGGGTCCACCACGACGATACACGCAGGATCGGTGCCGCGTTCGATCAGCTCCCTCGCCGCTTCCGAGCCGCTGACGCCGAAGCCGAGCACGACGATGTGGTCCTCCAGCCTCTCCTGGATTCGCTTCATGCGCCATGTCTCCCAGCTGCGCTTGATGATGAAATTGTAGGCGGTGCCGACGAAGATGGTGATGACCGCGAGCCGGATCGGCGTGACCAGCACCGCCTCGATCAGCCGTGCGCGGTCGCTGACCGGGGCGATGTCGCCGAAGCCGGTGGTCGTGATCGAGATCATCGTGAAGTAGACGACGTCGAGGAAGCTGACCTGCCCGTCGTGGACGTCGTTGAGGCCCGCGCGGTCGCTCCAGTGGACCATGATGACGATGAAGATCAGCAGGAATGCGCCGCCGAGCCGCAGGGCGACATCGGCCCAGACCGGTACCGCCAGCGTGCGCCGAAGCGGCTTGATCGCGTTGGGTCGCAGCAGGTTGCGGACGGGGCGCCGTTTCGACATGCCCCGCCAGCTTAGGGAGCCTTCGGCAGGTCGTCCAGCGGATCGACGGGCTTGCCGTCCCGTCGCACTTCGAAGTGCAGTTCGTTGCCCTTGGCGAGGCCGGTGTGGCCGACGAGGCCGACCCGCTCACCGGCTGCCACTTTCGCACCGCCCTTCACGGTCACGCGGCTGAGGAAGGCATAGGCGGTGAACCATCCGTCGCCGTGGTCGAGCACGACGAGGTTGCCGAACTGCTCCTTCTCCATCCCGGCGAAGCGCACGGTTCCGGCGGCGGCGGCGCGGACCATCGTGCCTTCCGGCGCCTTGATGTCGATGCCGTCGTGGTTGTTCGTGCCGCTCGCGAAGCCGCGGCGGACGGGGCCGTTCACCGGCCATGCGAAGCGCTTGGACCTGGCCGCCGGGGGAGGGGGCGCGTCGACCGGCGTGGCCGGAGCGGCGTTCGTCGCGGGCGGATCGAGCAGCGTTGGGATCAGCAGCGCCTGTCCCGGCTTGACCGGCGCGCCTGCGTCGAGACCGTTGGCGAGCGCGATCTGCTCCCACGGGACGGCATACTTGTAGGAGATCGAAAAGCCGGTCTCGCCTGCTTTCACCGTATGGCGGCGGGTGCGGGGGATTTGCAGCTTCTGGCCGAGGCGCACGGCATAGGGAGGCTGCAACCCGTTGGCCTCGGCGATCAGCACGCGCGGGACCTTGGCGGCCAGCGCAATGCTGCCGAGGGTCTCGCCGGGCTGGACGACATGGATGCTCTCTTGCTCCGGCGATCCGGCGGCGGCGATCGCAGCCTTGGCGGTGGAGTTCGCGGCAGCGGCGGCCTTCTTCGCCGGGGCGGCGGGATCGGGCTGCTTCGCTGGAACCTTTGCGGGTGTCTTTGCCGGTGCCGCCTTGGCGCGGGGGATCGTCAGCTTCTGGCCGAGCCTGACGACATAGGGCGCCTTCAGCCCGTTCGCCTTGGCCAGCGCCTCGGCGGAAACGCCCGCGCGGTTGGCGATGCCGTTCAGCGTCTCGCCCGCCGCGACGACGTGCACGGCCTCCTGCTTCGGCGCGGCGCCGAAAGCAGGAGCAAACGGCAGCGCGAGCGCCGCCAGCAGCAGGACAGCCTTGCGCATCATGCCTCGAAACGGCTCGCGATCTCGGCCAGCGAGGCGTCGTGCGTGAGGTCGAGCTGGAGCGGCGTCACCGAGATATAGCCCTCGGCAATCGCTTCCAGATCGGACTTGTGGCCGGGGGTCTGCTCGATGCCGTGGAGGCCGAACCAGTAGTAGGGGAACCCGCGCGGGTCGATGCCTTCGACCACCGAACCGCGCGCATAGTCGTGGAAGCCCTGACGGACGACGCGGATGCCCTTCACATCGGCACCGGCCACAGGCGGGAAGTTCACGTTGACCAGCGTGCGCGGCGCGAAAGGCGCGTCGAGCAGGGGCTTCAGCACTTTGGCGCCCCATTCCTCGGCAGCCGAGAAGCTGACGTTGTTGCCGTGGCCTTCGCCTGCATAGACCTGGCTCAGCGCGATCGAGCGGATGCCCGCCAGCGCGCCTTCCATCGCGGCGGAGACGGTGCCCGAATAAGTCACGTCGTCGCCGAGGTTGGCGCCGCGATTGACGCCGGAGAGGATCAGGTCGGGCGGTCCGGGCATGGCCTTCTTGATGCCGAGCGTCACCGAATCGGTGGGCGTGCCGGTTACCGAGAAGCGCTTGGGCGCGTGTTCGCGCATCCGCACCGGGCGGCCGAGCGTCAGCGAATGGCCCGCGCCGGACTGTTCCTCGCTCGGCGCGCAGATCCAGATGTCGTCCGAAAGCTGGGCGGCGATCTTTTCGAGGACGTAGAGGCCGGGGGCGTTGATGCCGTCGTCGTTGGTGAGCAGGATACGCATAGTGTCTCTCTAACTTGGCCGGGCGTTGGGTCCAATCATCCTTCGACAGGCTCAGGATGAGCGGGCTTCGACAGGCTCAGGATGAGCGGGCTTCGACAGGCTCAGGATGAGCGGAGGGGAGGATCAGGCTCGGCGGGATTGGAGGAATGTCCTCGCGGGCCCCGCTCAGGCTGAGCCTGTCGAAGCCCCTTCAGAACCGGGGCTCCAGCTTATCGATCCCGCCCATCCACGGCTTGAGCGCTTCCGGAACGAGCACCGAACCGTCTTCCTGCTGGTAGTTCTCCAGCACGGCGACGAGCGTGCGGCCGACCGCGAGGCCGGAGCCGTTGAGGGTGTGCAGGAACTCGGTCTTCTTCGAGCCTTCCGGCTTGAAGCGCGCGTTCATGCGTCGGGCCTGATAGTCGCCGCAGTTCGAGATCGAGCTGATCTCGCGGTAGGCGGCCTGACCCGGCAGCCAGACTTCGAGGTCGAAGGTCTTGCGCGCGGTCGCGCCCATGTCGCCCGAGCAGAGCAGGACCTTGCGATAGGGCAGTTCCAGCGCCTGAAGAATCGATTCGGCAGCGGCGACCATCTTCTCGTGCTCGGCTTCCGACTGTTCGGGCGGGCAGACGGTGACGAGTTCGACCTTTTCGAACTGGTGCTGGCGAATGAATCCGCGCGTGTCGCGGCCCGCCGCGCCCGCTTCCGAGCGGAAGCAGGGGGTGAGCGCGGTCATGCGCAGCGGCAGGGCTTCGAGATCGACGATCTCGTCCTGCACCGCGTTGGTCAGCGAGACTTCGGCGGTCGGGATCAGCCAGCGCCGATGTGTGGAGGCCTTTTGCTGTGCTTCTAGAACCGCAAAATAAGTTTTCCGCTTAGCTTCCTCGAATATCTTTTCGGAACTACCGGAAAACTCTTCCTCATCACGGACTTGATCGAGCGCGGCGTCAATTTCCTGTCGAATGGCGTCCCGATCGACGCCGATCCTGGTCATAAACAGGTCTTCCGCGAACTTGGGAAGCTGGCCGGTGCCGAACACGGCCTCGTCCTTCACCAGCAGCGGCACGATGCATTCCATGTAGCCGTTGGTGGCGGTCTGGGTGTCCAGCATGAACTGCGCGAGGGCGCGGTGCAGGCGGGCCATCTGGCCCTTCAGGAACGTGAACCGTGCGCCGGAGATTTTTGCGCCGGTCTCGAAATCGAGGCCGAGCGCCGGGCCGAGGTCGGCATGTTCCTTCGGTTCGAAGGCGAACGTGCCGGGCGTGCCCCATTTGGCGACTTCGAGGTTCTCGGTTTCGTCCGTGCCGTCGGGCACTTCGGCCACCGGGATATTGGGCAGGCCCGCCAGTGCGTTATGAAGCTGTGCGGAAAGCTCCTTCTCCTCGGCTTCGAGCGAGGGGAGGGTGTCCTTCAGCTGGGCGACTTCGGCCTTGAGCGCTTCGGCAGTGGCGGTGTCGCCCTGGCCCATGGCCTTGCCGATCGCCTTCGAGGCTTCGTTGCGGCGATTCTGCCCTTCCTGCATGCGCGTCGCGACCGAGCGGCGCTGCTCGTCGAGGGCGAGGATGTCGGCGGCCACGGGGGCAACCCCACGGCGGGCGAGGCCGGCGTCGAATCCTTCGGGATTCTCGCGGATAAGGCGGATATCGTGCATGGCGCGCGCTATGCCGTCTCAGGCCGGAAGGCGCAAGATTCGAGGCAGCAGATTTGGGGCGGCGGTCGGGCCTGGGGGAAACGGCGATCTTGGGGAACATGTCCGAAGACTTGAGCCATCTCGCGAAGGGGAGATGGTGGGCGCGGCAGGGATTGAACCTGCGACCCCACCCGTGTGAAGGGTGTGCTCTACCACTGAGCTACGCGCCCGCCGAATGGACCGTGTCCGTCGGGGAAGCGCGCCTCTAGATGAGTCGGATCGAATTGACAAGCGCCCATCTGCAATTAAATCGCGAGGGCATGACCGAAGAGACCAAGACCGGCGCCGACGTGCCGCCCGACCACCTCGCCATCAACCCGAAGAGCCCGTTCTTCGATGAGGACAAGCTGAAGCGCGGCGTGGGCATCCGCTTCAAGGGCACCGTGCGCACCAATGTCGAGGAATATTGCATTTCCGAAGGCTGGGTGCGCGTTCAGGCCGGCAAGACGCTGGACCGCAAGGGCAATCCGCTGACCGTCAAGCTCCAGGGGCCGGTCGAGGCCTGGTACGAAGACCTCGGCGAGGACGCGCCCGTCGCCAAGATCTGAGACACCATTCTCTTCAATAATTTCCGGCGATGATGTCGCCGATAGGGTCGCTTCGGCGGCCCTTCTTTTTGGCTGTCGCCGCCGCCGCCGTTGCCGTCTTGCCGGGCCTGTCGTTGTAGATGAAGCCCGAGACCGGCCAGTGCGTGGTGCCGAGGTTGTGGATCGGCTGATACCAAACGCGCACTTCGCTCCAGTCGTTGGCGGGGGAGACGTCGAGCACGGTGACGTTCTTCTCGATCCGTCCGCGCTGGCCCTCGATCGGCGACCAGTTGGCATGGCTGACCAGGATCGTGCGCGAATCGACCACCTTGCTGACCGTGGCGACATGGCCGAGCTGCGAATTCGCATAAGGCTCCATCGCCATGACGGCGCCGACGCGCGGGGCATGGCCGGTGGCGTAGCGGCCCGAGGCCTGCTTCCACCAGGTATGGGCGTCGCCGAAGATCTGGATGCCGGAAAGCTGCCGGGCATAGGGCACGCATTCGAGGTAATCCGGGCCTTTCGCGACGGCGGGACGGTCATCGTCCATGCCGGCAAGAGCGTCGTCGATGGCGGAACGGGCGCTTGCAGGCGCGAGCGTCGCGCCGGCCAGTCCCAGCATGATTGCGATCCGGTAACCCTTCATGCCCCTCAATTCGGCCCTGTCTGCTTGTGAGAATCCTTCGGGGGATGGTTAATCGCGAGGTAGGATTTTGTTCCCGCTGCATTGCGGAAATGCGAAAGTTCCCATTTGCGCGGAATTCGTCTAGGGGCCGGAATCCCTTATCGAGTTATAACATGTTACCCCAGGTGATCATCATCGGCCGACCGAACGTCGGCAAGTCCACGCTGTTCAACCGGCTCGTCGGCAAGAAGCTCGCGCTCGTCGACGATCAGCCGGGGGTCACGCGTGACCGCCGCTTCGGCGACGCCGAGCTGCTCGGCCTGAAATTCCAGATCGTCGATACGGCGGGTTGGGAAGACGACGAGGACCAGACGCTGCCCGGCCGCATGCGCAAGCAGACCGAAGCGGCGCTGGAAACCGCCGATGTGGCGCTGTTCGTGGTCGACGCGCGCGCCGGTCTGACCCCGCTGGACGAGGAAATCGGCCAGTGGCTGCGCGCCTCGACAGTGCCGGTGATCGTGCTGGCCAACAAGGCCGAAGGCCGTGCGGGCGAGGGCGGTGTGCTCGAAGCCTACTCGCTCGGCCTCGGCGATCCGATCACCTTCTCTGCCGAGCACGGCGTCGGCATTGCCGACCTGTTCGAATCGCTGCTGCCGCACCTCGAACCGCTCCAGCCCGAAGAGCCGGAGTTCCCCGAGGAAGAGGACGAGGAAGCGCTGCTGCGCCGTCCGCTCAAGCTGGCGGTCGTCGGCCGTCCGAATGCGGGCAAGTCGACGCTCATCAATCGCATCCTCGGCGAAGACCGCCTGCTCACCGGGCCGGAAGCGGGGATCACCCGCGATTCGATCACCGTGGACTGGGAGTGGACCGACCCCAAGACGCAGGAAGTCCGCCAGGTCAGCCTGATCGACACCGCAGGCATGCGCAAGCGCGCCAATGTGACCGAGAAGCTGGAGCGCATGGCCGTGGCCGACGCGCGCCATGCGATCGACTTCGCCGAAGTGGTCGTGCTGCTGCTCGATGCCACGCGCGGGCTGGAGCATCAGGACCTCACCATCGCCTCGAAGGTGCTCGAAGAGGGCCGCGCGCTGATCATCGCAATCAACAAGTGGGACGTGGCGGAAGGCCCGTCCGGGCTGTTCAACGGCATTCGCGGCGCCCTCGACGAAGGTCTGGCGCAGGTGCGCGGCGTGCCGTTGCTGGCGGTTTCGGCGCGGACCGGCAAGGGCATCGACGATCTGATCGCCACCGGCTTCTCGATCCGCGAAGCCTGGAGCAAGCGCGTGCCGACCGCCGCGCTCAACCGCTGGTTCGACGATGCGCTCTCGGCCAATCCGCCGCCGGCACCGGGCGGCAAGCGCATCAAGCTGCGCTACATCACCCAGGCCAAGACCCGCCCGCCGGGCTTCGTGCTGTTCGGTACGCGTCTGGACCTGCTGCCGGAAAGCTATCGTCGCTACCTGATCAACGGCATGCGCCGCGAGCTGGGCTTCGAGGCTGTGCCGATCCGGCTCAACTTGCGGATGCCGAAAAACCCCTTCGCCAAGTAAGCAAAATGCCGCCGGAGATGATCTCCGGCGGCATTTTTCGTGTCAGGACGGATGCGCCGCGGTTTCCGCATCCGATAGCGGCGCTTCGGCGCGTTCCTCCGCCACCTCTATGGCGTCGGGTTCGAGCATGCCGTCGCTGTTCTTGATCTCGCGCATCAGCGTCCAGACGGCGATGAACAGCGCGGCGATCACCGGGCCGACGATGAAGCCGTTGAGGCCGAAGATCTGCAGGCCTGCCAGCGTCGCGATCAGCACCACGAAGTCTGGCATGCGGGTGTCGCGCCCGACCAGGATCGGGCGCAGGATATTGTCGATCATGCCGATCACGAAGAGGCCGCAGAAGGCCAGCACCCCGCCCTGCCACATATGGCCGGTCGCCAGCAGGTAGGCCGACATCGGCACCCAGACGAGGCCGGTGCCGACCGCGGGTAGCAGCGAGAAGAAGCCCATCATCACCCCCCAGAGCAGCGAGCCCTGGATGCCCAGCAGCGAGAAGATCGTGCCGCCGACTAGCCCCTGCGCCACGGCAACGACCACCGTGCCCTTCATCGTCGCCCGCACGACGACGACGAAATTGGCGACGAGCCGGTCGCGGAGGTGCGGGCGCAGCGGCATGGCGTCGCGGATCAGCGCGCCGTAGCGGTCGCCGTCGCGCAGCAGGAAGAAGGTGAGGTAGAGCATCACGCCCAGCGCCGCGAGGAAGCTCAAGGCGCCCTGGCCGACCGAGAGCAGCCGCGCGGCGAGGCCCTGCAACCCGTTGGCGATGCCCGCGCCGAACTGGCGGCGCAAGTTCTCGAAATCGGCGAGGCCGTAGCGGTCTACCAGGCGTTCCAGCGATTCCGGCACGGCGGCGCGGACTTGTTCGAGCATGCGGGGAATGTCGATCTGGCCGCCGCGCACCTGATCGTAGATGTTCGAGACTTCCTGCACGAGGCTGACGCCCAGCAGGATCGTCGGGATGATGAACAGCGCCAGCAGTGCCAGCAGCATGAGGCCCGCCGCCAGGCTCTTGCGCCCGCCGAGGGCGGTCGCGAGCTTCGCGGTCAGCGGCTGGAACAGGATCGCGGCGACCACGCCCCAGAGCACGGCGCCGAAATAGGGCAGCAGCAGCCAGGCAAATGCGGCGGTGACGAGAATGACGAGGACGCCGAAGCCATAGTCCTCGATGGTGTAGGGGGGACGTTCAGGTTGCTCCATGCCTCGCGTCTTAGCATGATTTCGCCTTGGACAAGGCCGCTGGCCGAGGTGACTGGATTTTTCACGAAGTCTGGATTTTTCAGGAAGCCTGGGCAAGACAGGGCCATCCGCCTTTCGAGCAGGAGTTTTCCATTTTGCCCAGTAATCTGGCCCCCCGCCCGGCCTCGCGCCCGGCTTTCCGTCTGGCCGCTCTCGCGCTGGCCTGCGCCGTCGTTCCGCTCTCGTCCGCCTTTGCTGCGGATGCGGCGCCTGCGACCAAGGGACCGGAGCGGGGCTTCACCCCCGACGACCTGTTCAAGCTGGCCGGCGCCACCGACCCGCAAATCTCGCCGGACGGCAGCCGCATCGCCTATGTCCGCGCCGCCGCAGACGTGATGACCGACAAGGTCGTGCCGTCGATCTGGCTGGTCGATGCCGCCAGCGGCGTGCAGCGCCCGCTCGTCACCGGCGCCGGTGCGCATTTCTCGCCGCGCTGGTCGCCGGACGGCAAGCGACTGGCCTACGTGTCGAGCGACGGCAGCGGCGCGCCGCAGCTCTATGTGCTCTGGCTGGACGGCGGCGCCAAGGTCAAGGTGACGGGTCTTCCCGACAGTCCGGGCAGCCTCTCGTGGTCGCCGGACGGCACCCGGATCGCCTATACCATGCGGGTGCCGGGCGAGGGGCTCAAGATGGGTTCGCAACCGTCCAATCGCCCGGAAGGCGCGCAGTGGGCCGAACCGCTTCAGGTGATCGACCGCGTGACCTACCGCTTCGACGGTGGCGGTTATGCGCAGCCGGGATACGACCACATCTTCGTGGTCTCGGCCGACGGCGGCGCGCCGCGCCAGCTGACCTTCGGCGATTTCGACGATGGCGGCCCGCTGTCCTGGACCCCGGATGGCAAGCGCATCGTCTTCAGCGCGAACCGCCACGACAACTGGCAGCACGACATCAACAATTCCGAAGTCTACGCGCTCGATCTCGCCAGCGGCGCGGTGACGGCGCTGACCTCGCGCAACGGTCCGGATTCCGGCGCGAAAGTTTCGCCTGACGGCAAGCACATCGCCTATCTCGGCTATGATGACGTGAATCGTTCCTACGAGAATTCCGACCTCTATGTGATGAACAGCGACGGTTCGGGCTCGCGGCTGCTCACCAAGGGCTTCGACCATTCGATCGACGCGCTCGACTGGGCGGGCAATGCGGCGATCATGGTGCAGTACGACGACCATGCAAAGACTTACGTGGCCCGCGTTGGCCTCGACGGTTCGCGCAAGAACGTGGTCGAGGGTCTCAGCCCCGGCGACCACTTCGACCGGCCTTATACCGGCGGCGCCTTCAGTGTCTCGAAGAACGGGCGGGTGACCTATACTTCTGGCACCACCCAGCGTCCCGCCGATCTCTGGGTCAGTAATGGCGGGGCAGGGCGCAAGCTGACCGATCTCAACGGCACCTGGCTCGATGCCAAGGCCCTCGCGCCAGTGCGCAAGCTGGCGGTGACCGCTCCCGATGGCCGCGCGATCGACGCCTGGCTGGTGACGCCGCCGGGTCTTGCGCCGGGCCAGAAGGCGCCGCTGATCCTCGAAATCCACGGCGGACCGAACACCGCCTATGCGCCGGGCTTCGCGACCGATTACCAGCTCTACGCGGCGCACGGTTATGCGGTGCTCTATACCAACCCGCGCGGGAGCACCTCCTACGGCGAGGAATTCGCCAACCTGATCGACCGTGCCTATCCCGGCACCGACTACGACGACCTGATCGCCTCGGTCGATGCCGCGATCGCGGACGGGGTGGCCGATCCCAACAACCTCTTCGTTACCGGCGGTTCGGGCGGCGGCGTGCTGACCGCGTGGATCGTCGGCAAGACCGACCGCTTCAAGGCGGCGGTGACGCAGAAGCCGGTCATCAACTGGATCAGCGAGGCGCTGACGATGGACGCCACGCCGTTCACCTCGCGCTACTGGTTCGACAAGAAGCCCTGGGAAGACCCCATGGAATACTGGCGTCGCTCGCCGTTGAGCCTGGTCGGCAACGTCAAGACGCCGACGATGGTGGTCGTTGGCTCGGAAGACTTCCGCACCCCGGTCAGCGAGGCCGAGCAGTATTACGCGGCGCTCCAGATTCGCGGCGTGCCGACGGCGCTGGTCAAGGTGCCGGGGGCGAGCCACGGCGGCATTGCCGCGCGGCCCTCGCAATCAGCGGCCAAGGCTTCGGCGATCCTAGCATGGTTCGACAAGTACCGGACCGATAAGATACAGACCGGCAAGACCGCTCCGGCAGCGGAAGCTAAGTAAGCGAAAGTTCGGCGGCGAGCAGGGCGACCAGCTCCGCCGCCGGCATCGCGCGGGACAACGGCGCGCCCTGTCCCGCCCATTGCGCGCCAAAGCGCGTCTCGCCGCGCGCTTTCGCGGCGGCGTTGAGCGCCTTTCCGGCATGGTAGGTGCGCGGATAGGCGGGGAAGGGCGGCAGGTCGGCCCGCTCTCCGAATTCCGTGAAACGATTGGCGAGGCAGCGCGCGGGGCGCCCCGAGATCGCCCGCGTCATCGTCGTGTGCTGCGCGGCGTCGGACGCGAGCAGCGTGCGATAGCCCGCATCGGCGCTGCTTTCCGGACAGGCGATGAAGGCCGTGCCAAGCTGCGCGGCCACTGCGCCGAGATCGAGCGCGGCGCGGATACCGGCGCCGTCCATGATGCCGCCTGCGGCGATCACCGGCAGTTTGCCCCACGCGACCAGCAGGCGGGTCAGCGCGAAAGTGCCGAGCCGGTCGTCCGGCGCATCGGGGTCGAACATGCCGCGATGGCCGCCCGCTTCCCAGCCTTGCGCCACGAGCACGTCGATCCCCGCCGTCAGCGAAAGCTCCGCTTCGGCCAGACTGGTGACGCTGCCGAGGAGCAGGCAATCCGCCCGCTTGAGCGCTGCGATGGTGGCCGCATCGGGCAGCCCGAAATGGAAGCTGACGACGGCGGGTTTCGTTTCGAGCACGACATCGAGCATGGCCGCATTGCCTGCGAAGCTCTCGTAGATCGTCTCCAGTGCGACGGGGGGCTGGGCATCATACCCGGCAAAGACGGGCGTGAGCACGTCCAGCCAAGCCGCTTCGCCTGAAGGATCGGGCTGCGGCGTCTCGTGCACGAAGAGGTTGAGATTGAAGGGCCGCGCGGTGCGGCTGCGAAGGTCGGCGATCTGGCGCCGGGCCTCGTCGGGGGCGATGGCCCCGAGGGCGAGCGAGCCGAGCGCTCCGGCATCGCAGACTGCGGCGGCGAGGGCGGGGGTGGACGTGCCCGCCATCGGCGCCTGTATCAGGGGTTTCGAAAGGCCGAGGCGCGCGAGAAAGTCCATGTCCGGGAATACCTTTTCGCGCGCCGTCCGGACTTACTCTCCCTCGCCCGCCGGCTTGCTCTGTAGCTGGCAGTAGTTCTGGATGCCCATGCGCTCGATCATGTCGAACTGCTTTTCGAGGAAGTCGACGTGCTCTTCCTCGCTTTCGAGGATGCGAGCGAAGATTTCGCGGCTGACGAAGTCACGCACGGTCTCGCAGTGGGCGATGGCGTCCTTGAGCAGCGGGATTGCGTCATGTTCGAGCGCGAGGTCGGCCTTCAGGATTTCCTCGACGCTTTCGCCGATGCGCAGCTTGCCGAGGGCCTGGAAGTTGGGGAGGCCGTCGAGGTAGAGAATGCGGTCGGCCAGCACGTCGGCGTGCTTCATCTCGTCGATCGATTCGTGGCGCTCGTATTCGGCGAGCTTCTTGATGCCCCAGTTGTCGAGCATGCGGTAGTGCAGCCAGTACTGGTTGATCGCGGTCAGCTCGTTGAAGAGCGCCTTGTTGAGAAAATCGATGACCTGCTGGTCGCCCTTCATGGGAATACTCCTGAATCTGTTCGGGCGGTTTATGGCCTTTCCTGCCCCACAAGGCAAGCAGGCACGCGAAAACACCCGGCCGAAGCCAGGTGTAACCCGCCTTGTTGCAGGGTCAGGCTGCTGCGCTCAGCGGCGCGTTGGCGCTTGCCGATTCCTCGGCGATAATGTCTTCGGCATCGTCCAGGCACTGTCCGCACTGCGGTGCATGTCCGAGAGCGCCGTAGAGCGCTGTCGCATCGCCGCGGCAGCAGCGGGCGACGGTGCGCAGGTCGGTCTCACGAATGGCATTGCAGATACAAACGTACATGGTGCGATCCTCTTGAGGACCATCATATGCAAATGCAAATGGATCGCAATAGCGGAGTTGATTTTTCTCTCAAACTACTGCCGCACGGCGGTTTTTCAGCCGTTTTTGCAAGGTAAGGCAGCGCCAGAGCAGCTCAAGCGGGCCTCGGCGATAGCGACTCAGCCAGGCCGCGCTCCAGGTCAGCATCATGATCCAGCCGAGCAGGACAAAGGCCCATTGCCCGGCCGGGCCCACCTTGCCGAACAGGTTCAGGCCCCAGCCGTAGAACAGGCCGCACATGAGCAGGGTGGTGCCGATATAGTTGGTGAAGGCCACCCGCCCCGTCGCGACGATCCGCTGGCCGAGCCGGGTCTCGATCAGGCGCGGCGTCGCCCATAGGAGCAGGGCGGCATAGCCCAGCGCCAGAAGCAGATGCGCGGGCCAGAGCGCTTCGCCGAGCAGCATGGCCATGGCGATCGGCGGGAAATGGCGCGGCCAGGCCCAGGCGAGCACCAGCAGGGTGAGGCCAAGTCCGATGGCGGTCGCACCGATTCGCAGGCGCT
This sequence comes from Novosphingobium sp. BF6, assembly GCF_058273105.1. NCBI lineage: Bacteria > Pseudomonadati > Pseudomonadota > Alphaproteobacteria > Sphingomonadales > Sphingomonadaceae > Novosphingobium > Novosphingobium sp. BF6. The sequence goes on along the minus strand of NZ_CM177775.1, from coordinate 2,678,327 downwards.
TCATCCAGTGCGCCGGCCAGTCTCCGGCGAAGAACCCGCTCCGTAGCAGCACTACGCCGAGCAGCATCAGCGGCAAGACTTCGCTCCAGGCATGGGCGGTCATGGTGAAGAGCCAGAACGGATCGCCGCGCAGCTTGGAGAGCGCGATATCGAGGAAACCCGCGCGATAGAGCCGTATCTGCCCCGCCGTATTGGCGTGGTAGAGATCGAGCCGCGCCAGCACTTCCCGGTGCTGCGCCGCGCTCGCGGTGCCGAAACGGACTGCTTCTTCCGCGCGGGCGAGGGGCAGCATCGACCACAAGTCCACCACCGTCGCAGTGACGATGATCCCGGCGGCAACGCCCAACAGCACCGCGCAGGGCTGGCGTCGCAGGAACAGCACCGCAATCCCGCAGCAGGCGTAGACGAACAGGATGTCGCCCCACCACAGCAGCAGGTAATGGAGTGTGCCGAACACCATCAGCCAGCAGAGACGGCGAAACTGTAGCAGGTCCCCGTCCTGCCCGGCGGCGTCCATGCGCGTGCACTGAAGGGCGATGCCCGCGCCGAACAGCATGGCGAAAAGCGCCCGCATCTTGCCCTCGAAGAACAGGAAGCCGAAAGCCCAGGCGGCCTCGTCGGGCAGAGTGGCGCGGGCGGGAAAGTCCGGCGTCAGCGCGCCCGGGCTGGGTCCGGCGAACCCGGATATGTTGATGGCGAGAATGCCCAGCACGGCCACGCCGCGGATAAGGTCGAGCGTCGCCAGCCGTCCTCCCGCATCGGGTGGCCGCCATGACATCGACGCGCGTGTAGCTGTTCGGGCGTTTTCGCCCGTGATCGCTTCCAGCATTCCCTGTCTCCCTGCGCGGGAGAGTAAGCGATCAGATGTGCCTCGTCCACGACGACCGGCGCGGACCTTTGAAAACTACGAGATGACGATGCATTCGTGGCCCGAGGCCTTGAGTGCGCCGCAGGCCTTGTCCGCCTGCGCCTTGCTGGCGAATCCGGCGGCATAGAGCTTGGTGAGCTTTCCGGCGGGAACGAGCTGGCGTTTCGCACCGGTCATTTCCGGGCGTTTCGCCAGCGATGCCCAGAGCCTTTCGGCATTGCCGGGAACGCCGAAAGCTCCGAGCTGGAGTCGCCAGACGCCGCCGCTCGCGGCTACCGGGGCAGGGCGGGGCGGGGCTTTGGGGGCCGGTTTCGGTGCGGGTGGCGGAGAGGATTGCGCAACGGCCACTTTCGGAGGTGCCTTCGCCGGAGTTTTCGCCGGAGCCGGGGGCGCTGGGCGAGCGATCACGGGCAGGGTGTAGTCAGCGCCCGCGCGGGCCGGGCTTTCGGGGGCGGCGGCGACACGCGGTGCCGCTACGGCGCGGGGAACGGTGCCGAGTTCCGCCCCGGTTGCCTCGCTCACGCGGGTCGCGTCGGCCTGTGCGGTGAGCTGGGCGGCGAGGGCGACGCTCTTCTGCCGGTCTGCCAGCGAAATATGCTCGTCCATCTGCGCGAGCGCGCCGGTGGCCTGCACCAGACCCGCGCGCTGCGCCATGCTGACGAGGGCATAGGCGCGCACCCAGTCCTTTTCCACGACGTCGCCGTTGAAATGCGCCAGCCCGAGGATGTACTCCGCCCGTGCATCGCCGCGTGCGGCGGAACTGCGGATATAGGGCATGGCCTGCGCCCGCTCGCCACGCTGGAACAGGAGCAGGCCATAAGTGTCCGAGGCCTGGACATGGCCTTGCGCGGCGGCCTTGCCGTAAAGCGCTTCCGCCTTGCCGAGATCGACCGGCACCCCGCGTCCCAGCTTGTAGGCCTGGGCGAGGTTGAACTGGGCATCGGCATCGCCCTTGTCGGCCAGCGGCCTCCACTGCTGCACTGCGGCGGCGTAGTGGCCTGCGGTCCACGAATCCACTCCGGCCTTTACGTCCGCGAGGACGGGCGCGGCGGCGAGGCTGACGGCGAAGGCAAGGGGCACGAGACCCAGCGAAAGGGAGCGTCGATTTTTCCGCACGTCGGCCAGCCTCTAATTCCTGGTTCTGGTCCGGCCGTGGAAGCGAAAGTTCCTGCCGGAATGCTCTGGTAAGTCGCAGAATGGCCGGGGAAGAGCGAAAATCACGTTAATTCCGACGCTATAAAGAGCGACCGATCCTGCCAAAACGGCGCGTAACCGGCATAGGGGGGTTAACCCTAAATTAGGAACGATCTGCGATCCAGCTTCTTGTGAGGCGCCGATTTTTCTACGGCGCTCAGGGGGTAACGGCTTTGCGCGTACTGGCATTGGCATCGCAGAAAGGTGGTTCGGGCAAGACCACGCTTTCCGGTCACCTCGCCGTGCAGGCACAGCGCGCCGGTGCCGGGCCGGTCGTGCTGATCGACATCGATCCGCAAGGCTCGCTAGCCGACTGGTGGAACGAGCGCGAGGCCGAATACCCCGCCTTCGCGCAGACCACCGTGGCTCGTCTGGCCAATGACTTGCAGGCGCTGCGCCAGCAGGGCTTCAAGCTGGCCGTCATCGATACCCCGCCCGCCATCACCATGGCGATCCAGAGCGTGATCTCGGTCGCCGAACTGATCGTCGTGCCGACCCGCCCCAGCCCGCACGACTTGCGCGCCGTCGGCGCCACCGTCGATCTCTGCGAGCGCGCGGGCAAGCCGCTGATCTTCGTGGTCAACGCCGCGACGCCCAAGGCCCGCATCACCGCCGAGGCCGCCGTCGCGCTGTCGCAGCACGGCACCGTCGCGCCGGTCACGCTGCACCAGCGCACCGACTTCGCCGCCTCGATGATCGACGGCCGCACCGTCATGGAAGTCGATCCGAACGGCCGTTCCGCGCAGGAAGTGACCGCGCTGTGGAACTACGTTTCCGATCGGCTCGAACGCAATTTCCGCCGCACCGTGTTCTCGGCGCCGGGCCTCACCGGCCAGCCCGTCATGCCCGGTGCACCGCGCCCGGTCGGCGGCTTCGGACGCCGGATCACCGGGGGCGTCGCAGGGGCATGACGATGAAGGCCAATCTCCGTCTGCGCCATGCAGGGCTCGCGATCTGCACCGCCATGGGCGCCGTGCTGCTGGTGAGCTGCGCCGGACAGGCACCTTTCGCCCGTGCCGGTTCATCGGCGGCCCCCGGCGAACCCGCCGACAAGGACCTCTCCCGCGCCGAACAGCGAGTCGCCCGCTCGCCGCGCGATGCCTCGGCCCGTGCCGCGCTTGCCCAGAGCTATCTCGCCGCCGGGCGCTTCGATTCGGCGGCAACGACTTTCGAGGATGCCATTTCGCTGGGCGATCAAAGCCCGCGTACCGGCCTCAGCACTGCGCTTGCCTATATCGGTGCCGGGCGCGGAGCGGAGGCCATGGCCGTGCTCCAGCGCTTTCGCAACGGCATCTCCGCCAGCGACTACGGCCTCGCCGTGGCCCTTGCCGGACGCCCGGATGCAGGTGTGGATATCCTGACCGACGTGGTGCGCGGCGGCGAGAACACGCCCAAGGCGCGCCAGAACCTCGCCTATGCCTATGCCCTCGACGGACGCTGGCGCGAGGCGCGGCTTATCGCCTCGCAGGACGTTCCCGCCGACCAGCTCGACGCGCGCCTCGGCGAGTGGGCGAAAGCGGCCCGCCCCGACCAGTCGCGCGCGCGGATCGCCGGACTGATCGGCGCGCCGCTGCGTTCCGATCCCGGACAGCCCACGATGCTCGCGCTGAACGCACCTGCCGCCGCGCCGCAGTTCGCGAAGGCCGAAATTCCCGCGCCCGCGCCTGAGGCCGAATTGCCGCCTGTGCAGAGTGGCGAAAGTTTCTGGGGCGCCTATCAGCCGCAGGACGAAGCGCCCGTGCCGCCGCCCGCCCCTGCGCGTGCTGCCGTGCGTCCGGCGCCGAAGCCTGCCGCGCCCAAGGTCGCCGTTTCGGGCACGCACCTCGTCCAGCTCGGCTCGTTCCGGACGATGGACGGTGCTAAAAAGGCCTGGGGTATTTTCCAGTCGCGCAATCCTGCGCTAAAAGGGCATGATCTACGCATCACCGAGGCGAAAGTGAACGGTCTGACCTACTACCGCGTCGCGGCGGGCGGGTTCGACCAGCGCACGGCGCAGTCTGTCTGCTCCAGCTTGCGGCAGAGCGGCAATGCCTGCCTTGCCTACGCGCAGCAGCGGCCTCTGCCCGGCAATGTCCGGATGAGCCAGACCCGCCGCGCCGAGCTTTGAAGTTTCCGCGAGGTCGTTGCCTCGCATCTGAGTTCCATGTGAACTAAACGGCTCCTGTCTTCGGACAGGGGCCGTCTTTTTTGGTTTCAGGGAAGTTAAAAAAGTGAAAGTCCTGGGGGATGATCCCCAGACCCTCGGAATTGGCGACGTTGTGCGCGACCTATCCGTCGTGCGCTCCCCGCGGCGCAGCCATTATGTCTCCCGACCCAGCCATGAGCGCGCAACGGAGTTGGTCCGCGTGACCTAGACATTATTGGGGGTGCAGGGGGGCTATGCTCCCCTGCTTTATCCCTTCTCTTACTTGGCCTTAACGGCAACGCCGCCCTTGAACAGCGCCAGCACGCGCCCCTGCACGGGTTGCTTGTCGAACGGCGTATTCCCGGCCGCAGCCGCCATCTTGTCCGAATCGACGATCCACGGACGGTCGGCATCGATCACGGCGATATCCGCCTCGGCCCCGACTTCGAGCTTGCCCGCATTGACGCCGAGCAGCCGTGCCGGGTTGGTGGCGAGCAGTTCGAAGGCGCGCGAGAGCGAGATCACGCCGTCGCGCACGAGGTTCATCGTCAGCGGCAGCAGTGTTTCCGCGCCTGCCATGCCCGGTGCGGAGTCCGCGAAGGGCAGGCGTTTGTCCTCGGGGCCGCGCGGGTCGTGGCCGGAGGCGATGACGTCGATCGTGCCGTCACCCACGGCGGCGATCACGGCCTTGCGGTCGTCTTCCGAGCGCAGCGGCGGGGAGAGGTGGGCGAAAGTGCGGAAGCCCGCGAGGGCGAGGTCCGAGAGCATGAAGTAGGCGGGCGTGACGCCTGCCGTGACTTTCAGCCCGCGATCCTTGGCGCGGCGCACGAGGTCTAGGCCTTTGGCGGTCGTGACCTTGCGGAAGTGGATGGCGGCGCCTGCCAGTTCGGCCAGGGCGATGTCGCGCGCGATGGCGAGGGCTTCGGCTTCGGCGGGCGCGGAGGGCAGGCCGAGGCGGGTGGCCATCTCGCCCGAGGTGGCAACGGCCTTGCCGGTGATCCCGGCGTCCTCGGGGTGGGTGAGCACGACCATGCCGAGCATGCCGGTGTACTGGAGCAGGCGCAGCATCGTGCCTGAATCGCCGATCCACTGGCGTCCGGTGGTGACGGCCTTCGCCCCGGCGTCGCGCATCAGGGCGATTTCGGCGAGGGCCTTGCCTTCGAGGTTCTGGGTGGCGGCGGCGAGCGGGTGGACCCAGAGGTCCGGCTTGCCCGACTGGGCCGCGAAGCGGACGCGCGCGGGCACGTCGAGCGGCGGGTTCTGGTCGGGCATCAGCGCGGCGCGGGTGATGCCGCCGAAGTGGAAGGCGGGCTTGTCGATGGCGAAGACGCCGATGTCGACGAGGCCGGGGGCGATCAGCTTGCCGCGCGCGTCGTGGACTTCGTCGCCGGGCTGGGGCGTGACATCGGCGCCGAGGGCGGTGATGAAGCCGCCTTCGCTGCGCAGCGCGCCGGGGACGATGGTGCCGTCGGGAAGGACCAGCTTGCCGCCAGTGACGGTCAGGGGGGCGTTGTTGCTCATGCCCAGCCCTCCACACCGCGCGCTCTTCGGGTCAGCACTTCGAGGCAGGCCATGCGCATGGCGACGCCCATTTCGACCTGGGTGGTGATCTGCGAGCGACCGACGAGGTCGGCGACATTGCTGTCGATCTCGATGCCGCGGTTCATCGGGCCGGGGTGCATGACGAGGGCATTGCTTTCCGCCTTGGCGAGGCGCTCCAGCGAGAGGCCGTAGAGGTGGCGATATTCGCGCGGGGAGGGGATGAACTGGCCTTCCATGCGTTCGAGCTGGAGGCGCAGCATCATCACCACGTCGGCGCCCTTCAGCGCCGCGTCGAAGTCGTGGAAGACCTGCACGTTCATCCGCTCGATATCGGCGGGCAGCAGCGCGGGCGGCGCGCAGACGCGCACTTCGGCGCCCAGCGAGTTGAGCGCGAGGATGTTCGAGCGGGCGACGCGGCTGTGCAGGATGTCGCCGCAGATGGTGACGCGCAGGCCGTTGAAGGCGCGCTTGTTCTGACGGATGGTCAGGGCGTCGAGCAGGGCCTGGGTCGGGTGCTCGTGCTGGCCGTCACCGGCGTTGAGCACCGGGCAGTCGACGAGGTTCGAGATCAGGTGCACCGCGCCCGAACTGGCATGGCGGATGACGATGGCATCGGCGCGCATGGCGTTGAGAGTCCATGCCGTGTCGATCAGGGTCTCGCCCTTCTTCACGCTGGAATTGGCGACGGCCATGTTGACCACGTCGGCGCCGAGGCGCTTGCCGGCGATCTCGAAGCTCAGCAGCGTGCGCGTCGAATTCTCGAAGAAGGCGTTGATAATCGTCAGGCCGGAGAGAAGGTCGCGGCGTTTCTGCGTGCCGCGGTTCAGCTCCACCCATTGCTGGGCCTCGTCGAGGAGGAACATGATCTCGTGCGGGGCCAGGCCGCCGATGCCCACGAGGCTGCGGTGCGGGAAGGCTGCGGAGCCTTCCGGATATATGAATTCTGGAGCTGTCATCGAAGACAAGGCCTTAGGCACGGGGCGGAGTCGGCTCAAGTGGTTTGTTGCGTGAGGAACCATCTCCGTCCTGCGGTTTTGCTCGGGATACCTTTGCGGAGGGTTGAGCACACCCTTCACACGGGTGGGGTCTATCGTTTCGGCCATGACCTGCTTGCTCTGGCCGCGGGGCTTTTCGCCCGTTATGGCTAGGCATCGAAAGGCTGGTGAATTCATGACGTTCGCGCGCAAGATCTGGAACCTGCTGGTGGGCGTGAAAGACGCCCTGGCCCTGATTTTCCTGCTGTTGTTCTTTGCGCTGCTCTATGCCGCGCTGTCCTCGCGGCCCGCGCCGGGCAAGATCGTGGACGGCGCGTTGCTGCTCGATCTCGACGGCAGCATCGTCGAGGAGAAGAGCAAAGTCGATCCGCTCAAGCTGCTGATGAGCGCGGAATCGCCGGCCGGCGAGTATCAGGCGCGTGACATCGAGCGGGCGCTGCGGCTGGCGGCGACGGATGCGCGGATCAAGGTCGTCGTGCTTGACATGTCGCGCTTCCTCGGCGGCGGCATGGTCCACATCGAGGAGATCGGCAAGGCGCTCGACGCGGTGCGCAAGGCGGGCAAGCCGGTGCTGACTTTCGCCAATGCCTATGCCGACGACGGCGTGCAGCTCGCCGCCCATGCCAGCGAGGTCTGGGTCGATCCGATGGGCGGCGCTTTCGTAGCCGGGCCGGGCGGCAACCAGGTCTATTTCAAGGGCCTGCTCGACCGTTTCAAGGTCAATGCCCACGTCTACCGCGCGGGCACCTACAAGAGTTTCGTCGAGCCCTATCTGCGAAACGACATGTCCCCCGCCGCGCGCGAGGCCTATGAGGACATCTACGGCGCGCTGTGGAGCGGCTACAAGGCCGATATCGCCCGGGCGCGGCCCAAGGCCGGGCTCGACCGGATGACCGGCGATCCCGTCGCCTGGTCGAAGGCTGCGGGCGGCGACTTTGCCGAAGGCGCCAAGGCCGCCGGTCTCGTCGACCGCATCGGCGACCGCACCGAATTCCAGAACCGCGTTGCCGGGATCGCGGGCAAGAACGAGGCGGCCAAAGGCACCAGCGACCTGCCGTACAAGGCCAATCGCCTCGCCGCATGGCTTGCCGCCAATCCGGAGAAGGCCGAGGGCGCGAAGATCGGCGTCGTCACCGTGGCGGGCGAGATCGTCGACGGCGATGCCGGGCCGGGCAAGGCGGGCGGCGACCGCATCGCCGAACTGCTGGACGAGAATATCGACCAGGGCTTCAAGGCGCTGGTCGTGCGGGTCGATTCGCCGGGCGGCTCGGCCATGGCGGCGGAGCGTATCCGCCGGGCCATCGTGCGCTACAAGGAGCGCAAGATCCCGATCGTGGTCTCGATGGGCAATGTCGCGGCGAGCGGTGGCTACTGGGTCTCGACGCCGGGCCAGCAGGTCTTCGCGCAGCCCGAGACGATCACCGGCTCGATCGGCGTCTTCGCGGTAATCCCAAGCTTCGAGAAGGCCCTGGGCGACTACGGCGTCACCAGCGACGGCGTAAAGACGACGGCGCTTTCCGGCCAACCCGACATTCTCGGCGGCTTTACGCCGGAAGTGGAGGGCATGCTCCAGGCCTCGATCGAGAACACCTATCGCAAGTTCGTCGGCCTCTCCGCCGCCGCGCGGAAAATGACGCCGGAGAAGCTCGATTCGATCGCGCAGGGCCGGGTTTGGCCGGGACAGGAAGCGCAGCGAATCGGGCTGGTGGACAAGATCGGCGACCTCGATGCGGCGCTGGCCGAAGCGGCCCGCCTCGGCGGCGTCGGCAACGGCAAGTGGCAGGCGGTCTATCTGAAGGAGGACCAGGATTCGTTCTCGAAGTTCCTTGGCGGGCTGACCTCGGATTCGGCGAGCGAATCCGCCCGTAAATCCGCTGCTGCCTTCGATTTCTCCAGCTTCGTGGCGGTGCGCCGCCAGCAGCAGTTCGCACGACTGGCCGAACAGGCCGGGGCGATGTTCACGACGCGCGGGGCACAGGTCTATTGCCTCGAATGCCCGGTCGTGCCGGGGCGTGCAAAAGCCGTGAACGCGCGCGAGCTTTCGATGCTGGAAAGCCTCGCGCGCTTCTTCGGCAGGGACTAGCCCTGCCGAAACTCAGTCCGCCTGAACTCAATCCGGGGGCGGCATTTCGACCGGTCCGGTCTCGGGCTGGTCGAAGTCCGGGCCGGTCTCGGGCATTTCCGTCGGTGCGGTGGGCTGGTCGGGATCGGTGGGAAGGGTCGGGGTCTCGGGCGGGGTGTCGCCCGGATTGTCGGCAGGCTGGGTGGCCATGATCGCCTCTCTCGTGTTTGCGGTGGGGGTCTGGGTATAAACCCGAAAGCACAGGACAAGTTGCCGGGAGAGGAAACAGGAAGTGCCCGCGACTTGCACACGCGCGACTCGCGGCGCTTGCCCTTTTCCGCGTGTCCTTATAAGGGCACGTCCCTTGAGTTTCAGGCTTCGATCTTTGCGGGCGTGGCGGAATGGTAGACGCGCTGGTTTTAGGTACCAGTATCGAAAGATGTGGGGGTTCGAGTCCCTTCGCCCGCACCATTACGCCGCCCTGGGGGAGATGAGGTCGCGAGAATTGGCCCCCTAAGGCCCGTTGAATTGCACAGGAAGGCATTTGAAATGCAGATCGTCGAAACCACCAACGAAGGCCTGAAGCGCGCCTACACGGTGACCATCCCCGCCACGACCATCACCGCCCGCGTCGAGGGCGAGATCAAGAAGATCGCCCCGCAGGTGAAGATGCCCGGCTTCCGCGCCGGCAAGGTTCCGGCCAACCTCGTCAAGAAGATGCACGGCGAAGCGATCCACCAGGACGCGCTGAACGCCACGATCCGCGAAGCCATGGACAAGCTGGTCGCCGACCACGCCCTGCGCCCGGCGATGAACCCCGACGTCGCCCTCGGCGAAGGTTACGAGCAGGGCAAGGACGCCGAGCTGACCGTCAGCCTCGAAGTGCTGCCGACGATCGCCGCGCCCTCGCTTGACGGCCTCAAGCTCGAAAAGCTGGTCGTGCCCGTGGCCGAAGACGCCGTGACCGAAGCCGTGGAGCGCATCGCTTCGCAGCAGCAGCGTTTCGAGACCAAGGACGGTGCGGCCGCCGATGGCGACCAGGTCATCATCGACTTCACCGGCAAGCTCGACGGCGTCGAGTTCGACGGCGGCAAGGCCGAGAAGGCCCCGCTGGTGATCGGTTCGAACCGCTTCATCCCCGGTTTCGAAGAGCAGCTCGTCGGCATCAAGGCCGGTGACGAGCGCGTCATCACCGTGACCTTCCCCGAAGACTACCAGGCCGCGAACCTCGCCGGCAAGGAAACCACCTTCGACATCGTCGCCCACGAAGTGAAGGCCCCTGCCGAATCGCAGATCGACGACGATTTCGCCAAGGAACTGGGTCTCGAGAGCCTCGAACAGCTTCAGGGCCTACTCAAGGGCCAGCTCGAGCAGGAAACTGCCGGTCTGACCCGCACCGCCATGAAGCGCCAGCTGCTCGACCAGCTTGCCGCCGGCCATGACTTCGACGTTCCGCCGACCATGGTGGAAGCCGAATTCGCGCAGATCTGGCAGCAGCTGACCCACGAAGCCAGCCACGAGGAAGACCCGGCCGCCGCTCTCGCCGAGATCGAAGCCGAGAAGGACGACTACCGCAAGATCGCCGAGCGCCGCGTGCGTCTGGGCCTGCTCCTGTCGGAAATCGGCCAGTCGAACGGCGTCGAAGTCACCGCGCAGGAAATGCAGATGCTGGTCTCGCAGGCCGCTCAGCAGTACCGTCCGGAAGACCGCCAGCGCTTCTTCGAATATGTCCAGCAGGACCCGATGATGGCTGCCCAGCTGCGCGCGCCGCTCTACGAAGACAAGGTCGTCGATTTCCTGATCGAGAAGGCCGAAGTCACCGAGCGTGAAGTGACCCGCGACGAGCTGCAGGCCGCCATCGAAGCCGACACCGACGGCGAGAAGGTCGAAGCCAAGAAGCCTGCGAAGAAGGCTCCGGCGAAGAAGGCTGCCGCCAAGAAGGACGAAGCGGAAGCTCCTGCCGAAGAAGCTGCCGCCGAGGAAAAGCCGAAGAAGGCTCCGGCGAAGAAGGCTGCTGCCAAGAAGGACGAAGCCGCTGCGGAAGGCGAGGCGGAAGCCAAGCCCGCCAAGAAGGCTCCGGCCAAGAAGGCTGCCGCCAAGAAGGACTGACCTCCTTCGGATGACGGCCTCCTTCGGGTGACCGATCGTCACGAAGCGGCCCGGTGCAGATGCGCCGGGCCGTTTTCGTATCGACGATGGAATGAGGTTTTCCACGTCCATCCGCGTTAGATCGTTAAAGCCCTTGAACATCGGCCACGGGCACGCGACATAGGCGGTCCAAACCAGAAGAGGACTCCCATGCTCGACCTGTTTGGCGCTTCGGGCGCCCAAGGAAAGTTCACTACCGATCCCGTGACCGGCGCGCTGGTGCCGATGGTCGTCGAGCAGACCAGCCGCGGTGAGCGCAGCTTCGACATCTACTCGCGCCTCCTGCGCGAGCGCATCGTCTTCATCACCGGCCAGGTCGAGGACCACATGGCCTCGCTGATCGTCGCGCAGCTCCTGTTCCTCGAGTCGGAAAACCCCTCGAAGGACATCTCGATGTACATCAACTCGCCGGGCGGCGTGGTGACGGCCGGCATGGCCATCCACGACACCATGCAGTACATCAAGCCGCGCGTCTCGACCGTGTGCATCGGCCAGGCCGCCTCGATGGGCAGCTTCCTGCTCGCCGCCGGTGAGCCGGGCATGCGCATCGCCCTGCCGAACGCCCGCATCATGGTCCACCAGCCCTCGGGCGGCGCCCAGGGCATGGCTTCGGACATCGAGATCCAGGCGCGCGAGATCCTGCGGATGCGCAAGCGTCTCAACGATCTCTACGTGAAGTACACCGGCAAGTCGCTCGACGAGATCGAGAAGGCGATGGACCGCGACACCTTCCTCGAAGCCGAGGAAGCGCTGGCGTTCGGCCTCGTCGACAAGGTCTTCGAGACCCGCCCCGACGGGGACAAGCCCACCGAAGCCTGAGCACGACCGCAAGGCCGGAATTTTACGGAGTTCCGGCCTCAATCCTTGCAGGGGTTATGACCTTTGCAACGGTTATGGGGATACCCATATCGGTCTCAGGATTGCAAAACCGGCCTCCTCCAAGGTAGACTTGATGAGTCGCCCGGAAATGGCCTAAAGACGGAAAATGACGAAATTGAGCGGATCTGACGCGAAAAGCACCCTCTACTGCAGCTTCTGCGGCAAGTCGCAGCACGAAGTGCGCAAGCTGATCGCGGGACCCACGGTCTTCATCTGCGACGAATGCGTCGAGCTTTGCAACGACATCATTCGCGAAGAGACCAAGGCCGGGATTGCGGGCAAGAAGGACGGCGGCGTGCCGTCTCCCCGCGAAATCTGCGAGACGCTTAACGACTACGTGATCGGGCAGGAACGCGCCAAGCGCGTGCTGTCGGTGGCTGTCCACAACCACTACAAGCGGCTGAAGCACAGCGGCAAGCAGGGCGACGTGGAACTGTCCAAGTCGAACATCCTGCTTGTCGGTCCCACGGGTTCGGGCAAGACGCTGCTCGCGCAGACGCTCGCCAAGACCTTCGACGTGCCCTTCACCATGGCCGACGCCACCACGCTGACCGAAGCCGGTTACGTGGGCGAGGACGTGGAGAACATCATCCTCAAGCTGCTCCAGGCTTCCGACTACAACGTCGAGAAGGCGCAGCACGGCATCGTCTACATCGACGAGATCGACAAGATCAGCCGCAAGGCCGAGAATCCGTCGATCACGCGCGACGTTTCGGGCGAGGGCGTGCAGCAGGCGCTGCTGAAGCTGATGGAAGGCACCACGGCCTCGGTTCCGCCGCAGGGCGGCCGCAAGCACCCGCAGCAGGAATTCCTGCAGGTGGACACGACCAACATCCTGTTCATCTGCGGCGGCGCCTTCGCGGGCCTTGAGAAGATCATCGCCGACCGCCTCCAGAAGCGCTCGATCGGCTTCGGCGCGCATGTCGCCGATCCGGACAAGCGCCGCGTGGGCGAACTGCTCCAGAAGGCGGAGCCGGAAGATCTGCTCAAGTTCGGCCTGATCCCCGAATTCGTCGGCCGTCTGCCGGTGATCGCGACCCTCAACGACCTCGACATCGAGGCGCTGGTCAAGATCCTGCGAGAACCGAAGAACGCGCTGATCAAGCAGTACGCGAAGCTGTTCGACCTCGAAGACGTCGAACTGACCTTCACGGACGAGGCGCTTGAGGCGATCGCCCAGAAGGCCATCGACCGCAAGACCGGCGCGCGCGGCCTGCGCTCGATCGTGGAAGGCCTGCTGCTCGACACCATGTTCGACCTGCCGACCGAAGGCGATATCGCCGAAGTCGTGGTCGACAAGGAAGTGGTCGAAGGCCGCAAGGAACCCGTCCGCGTCCTCAAGGGCGACAAGGCGGAAGCTGCCGCCTGAGGCATCTGAATTCCGGCTTTTCGGGGTCGGATCATGAAAAGGCCCGTCCGGTTCGTCCGGGCGGGCCTTTTTCTTTTGCGTGAATTTCGTATTGCCCGCCCAACCTTCGTCATTGCGCGCGCAGCGAAGGAAGCCAGCAGCTCCGAATTGCCGACCTAGACGACGGTCTCGCTTTCCAGCGCACAGGGGGACTCGGCGTCGGTTTCGATCTGGACGGTGGGATGGCCGATGCCGAAACGATGCTCCAGATCGTGGGCCAGTTTGTGCAGGAAGCCGTCGCCGCGATCGGCGCCGAGCATGACGAGGTGCACGGTCAGCGCCGTCTCGGTCGTGCTCATCGGCCAGACGTGCAGGTCGTGGACGCGGGTGACGCCGGGCTGGCTTTCGAGGAAAGCGCGCACGGCGGCGATGTCGATGCTCTCCGGCACGGCCATCATCCCCATCGTCAGCGACTCGCGCAGCAGACCCCAGCTCGACCAGGCGATGACGGCAGTGATGACCAGCGAGGCGATCGGGTCGACGATCTGCCAGCCGGTGAACAGAATGACGATACCGGCGATCACTACGCCCGCCGACACCGCCGCATCGGCCATCAGGTGGACGAAGGCGGCGCGCAAGTTGAGGTCGGACTTGCTGCCCTTGGCGAAGAGCAGGGCCGACAAGGCGTTCACCGCGATGCCGAGCGCGGCGACGGCGATCATCGTCGTACCCATGACTGGCGCAGGCTCCGCGAACCGGCGGACCGTCTCGACCAGAATCGCGCCGATGGCGACCCAGAGCAGCGCGGCATTGGCGATCGCTGCGAGAATGGAGGAACTCTTGAGGCCGTAAGTGAAGCGCTCCGAGGGTGGCCGTGCGGCGAGCACGCTGGCGGCCCAGGCGAGCAGCAGCGAAAGGACGTCGGAGAGATTGTGTCCCGCGTCGGCGAGCAGCGCCATCGAGCCGCTGAAGAACCCGGCGGCAGCCTCCGCAATGACAAAGACGACATTCAGTCCTACCGCAATTGCGAAGGCCTTGCCGACGTCTCCGGAAGGAGGTGGACCATGGTGATGATGGCCATGGGAGTGGCCATGCCCATGCCCGTGCGAATGACCCTTGCCATGTCCGCGATCGGAGTGGTCTTGATGATGCTGGTGTGCGACGCCCATGGCAAATTCATCGCATGCGCCGGACCTTAACAGCAAGCGATGACGTAACATCACATCCTTCTCGCGCCTCGCGGGCTGCGACCCGGAAGTCGCGGTGCGTGACATTTATGCCTCACCCAATATTGTCATATTGGCGCTTAAACGGCAGAAATTTCAGGAAAAATACCTGTTGATCGTGGCGGGCGGAAATTTGAGTCAGAAAATTGCGCGAAGAAGATCGAAAATGAATCCCGTGTGTCAGAGGATTGTCATATTGCGCTGCTCTTAGCAGCCGCAGCAAACCTGCGGCGGGGCAACCTATTTCCGCATTCGGTTCCAACCACTCTGAAGGTTTCCAGGGGGCTAAGATGAAGTTTCAGACCATTCTCTCCACCGCGACCAGCTCGCTCGCCGTCGGCGCCGCGTTCCTGGCCGTCCCGGCATTCGCGCAGTCGACCGGCTCGGCAGACTTCGATGGTGACACCATCGTGGTCACGGGTGGCCGCATCGGCGAAGGCATCGTTGGCATCCGTACTCCTGATTCGCCCAAGGCGAAGGTAGAGATCGGCAAAGATTTCATCGCCTCGCAGCGTGCCGGCCAGACGGTCAACGAAATGATCAACCTGGTGCCCGGTGTAAGCTTCACGAACAACGACCCCTGGGGATCGAGCGGCGGCTCGTTCACCATTCGCGGCTTCGATTCCAGCCGCATCTCGCAGACGTTCGACGGCATTCCGCTGAACGACTCGGGCAACTACGCAGTCTATTCGAACCAGCAAGTCGACGCCGAAATCATCGAGCGCGTAAACGTCAACCTCGGCTCGACCGACGTGGACAGCCCCACTGCCTCGGCGGTTGGCGGCACCGTCAACATCAATACCAAGGTGCCTGACGAACAGTTCGGTATCATGACCAGCACGTCTTATGGCGATATCGCCGCGAAAGGTGCGGGTGGTGTCGATCGTTCCTACCAGCGCTTCTTTGCGAAGGTGGAGACCGGTGAGCTGAACTCCAGTGGCACGCGCGCCTTCTTCACCGGTTCGTATCTGCGCAACGGGCCCTCCTTCGCCAACTACGGCAAGGTCGAGAAGAAGCAGTTCAACACCAAGATTTATCAGCCGCTGGGCGACAACGGCGATTTCATCGCACTTTCGGGTCACTACAACGAGAACCGGAACAACTTCGGTGGTTCGCCGCTGCGGCCCAATGCCATCACCGGCGACAAGTCCAGCCGTTTTTATGATATCACCGGCGGCTATCCTTGCACCTTGGCGGCCGCGCGTCCCGGCCTCGCAGACACTCCCAACAGCTGCGGCACGTCGTTCGAGCGCCGTTACAATCCGTCGAACACCGGCAACGTTCGTCTGGCTTCGCTTTTCCACCTGACCGAAAAGCTGAGCCTGTCGGTCGACGCTGCGTATCAGTACACCAAGGCTAACGGCGGTGGCACCACCTCTGCCTATGAAAGCGCCTATACCCAGCTTGTTGGCGGTCAGCCGGTATTCACCGGCACCGGTAACTATGGCGGTCAGTTCTACTTCGGCCGTGACTTGAATGGCGACGGCGATATCCTTGATCGCGTTACCCTGCTGCAGCCGAGCCAGACCAAGACCAACCGTTACGTGGCGATCGCAAACCTCGCCTACGAAATCAACGATACGAACCGTATCCGCCTGTCGTATTCGTTCGACCGCGCGCATCACCGCCAGACCGGCGCTGCCGGCTTCCTGAAGCCGAGCGGCGAGCCGTTCGACGTTTTCCCGGTGAACGATCCGGTGACCGACGCTGCCGGCAACGTCCTGCAGAAGCGCGATCGTGACTCTTATGCTACGCTCAATAAGATCGCCGGTGAATATCGCGGTACTTTCCTGGAAGACAAGCTGACCGTCGTGCTCGGCGTTGCCGCGCCGTTCTTCAGCCGAGACCTGACGCAGAACTGCTTCACCACCAACAGCGGTGGTGCTTCAGGCGCCTTCGTGAATTGCGTCCCCGCCGACCAGATGGCTGCTTACATCGCAGCCAACCCTTATTCGTACAATCCGACGACGGGCAAGGCGACGGGTGCGGCTGTGCCGCAGTCGCGCAAGCTGCACTACGACAAGATTCTTCCGAACGTTGGCGCTACGTTCAAGATCGCGCCGGAAGTCAGCATCGCGGGTAGCTACTCGAAGAACCTGTCGGTGCCGAGCACCGATACGCTGTACAACTCATTCTACTTCCCTGCGAACGATCCTTCGTCATACCGCACCCCGGAAACGTCGGACAGCTTCGACCTGAGCCTGCGCTATGCGTCGCGGATCGTTCAGGCGTCGCTGACTGGCTGGTATTCTTCGTACAACAACCGTCTCGTCACGGCATATGACATCGACGGCAACGCGACTGACACCAATCTGGGCAAGGTGAAGAAGTACGGCGTGGACGCCAGCCTGTCGGTTCAGCCGGTTCAGCCGCTGTCGCTCTATGTCTTCGGATCGTGGATCAAGTCGGAAATCGAGAACGACACGATCACCAACAGCTGTGCAGCCACTGGCGACATCTCCCGTGCCGGTCTGTGCTACACCACGAACGGCGTCAGCTACCTGCGTACCGCAGGCAAGCGTGAGCGTGGTTCGCCTGAGTGGCTGTTCGGCGGTCGTGCCCAGGTCGATCTGGGCGACTTCCAGTTCGGTGCGCAGGCCAAGTATACCGGCTCGCGCTTCCTGAACGACCTCAATGGCGAAATCCAGTCGGTGAACGTCAACGGTACGCCGACCACGATCTACCCGGGTGCAAAGTTCAAGAGCTACACCGTTGTGGACCTCAACGTCCGCTACAAGCTCGAGAGCTTGGGCTTGGCTAACAGCGAAGTTCAGCTGAATGTCAGCAACCTGTTCGACAAGTTCTACGTCGGTTCGTTCTCGGGCGGTCTCGACACGCTGGCGAACAATTCCAGCACGTTCGTGAACTTCGGAGCACCGCGCGCCATCAGCGCCACTCTCATCATGGGCTTCTAAGCCCAACCGATAGTTGGAAATCGGAAGGGGAGGGAACGCGAGTTCCCTCCCTTTTTTCGTATCTGCTATGCACTTCTGCGAAACTCTCGATTCAAAACGGTGAGGGGAGCGGTAATGGCTGAGCCAGGACCATCGCAGCGCATCGATGCCCGGATCGCCGAACTTGGCGACTGGCGAGGGGAAATGCTGGCGCGGCTGCGCGAGGTGATCCTCGCTGCCGATGCGGAGATTACCGAGGACTGGAAGTGGCGCGGGGTGCCGGTCTGGTATCGCGGGGGCATGATCTGCACCGGCGAGACCTACAAGGCGGCGGTCAAGATGACTTTCGCCAAGGGCGCGGCGCTGGACGATCCTTCCGGGCTGTTCAACGCCAGTCTCGACGGCAACCAGCGCCGCGCCATCGATTTTCATGAGGGGGACGCCATCAACGAACCCGCTTTGACGGCACTGATCAGAGCGGCGATCGCGCTCAATCTCTCCGGTAGGCCTGTGCGCGGTTAGGCGCGGGTTTCGTCAGTCGTAAACGCAGGAATCGAGACCCTGGGTCTTCACGGTGCCGATTCGGGCGGCGATCGTATTGCCGTAGCGGCGGGTGAAGCCGGAGGGGCTCTTCACGCTGCGGGTCTTGGGGCTGGGCAGGGCGGCGGCCATGCGGCCTGCCTCGATCGTCGTCAGGTTCGAGGCCGACTGACCCCAGTAGCGCTGGGCGCCTGCTTCCACGCCGTACGTGCCGATGCCGGTCTCCGCGACGTTGAGGTAGATCTCCATGATCCGCCGCTTGTCCCACAGGTTCTCGATCAGGAAGGTAAACCAGACTTCCAGGCCTTTGCGCAGATAGCGCGTCCAGCCGTCGCCCTGCCAGAGGAAGACGTTCTTGGCGGTCTGCTGGCTGATCGTCGAGCCGCCGCGCAGGCGGCCGCCCGCGGCATTGCGCTCGAAGGCCTTCTCGATCGCGGTAGTGTCGAAGCCGTTGTGGGTGCAGAACTTGCCGTCCTCGGCGGCGATGGCGGCGGCGACCATGTTGCGGTCGATCCGGCTCAGCGGCTGCCAGTCCTTGGTGATGCCGTTGCCGTCCACCAGCATCGTCACCGTCACCGGCGGCGGTACGAAGCGGTAGAGCACGGTCAGCCCCACGCTGATCGCGACGAACCAGAAGACGGTCTTGGCAAGGATGCGCAGCAAAGAGGTAAGCCCCGTATACGGCGTGCGGGGATGCCCACCGTCCGGTGCCCTGACTAGCGATATCGAACGCAGCGGAAAAGATGCCTGCGCCTGCGCTTTCCACGGCGCGGCGCAAAAATCAGTCGCGGCTGTCGAAATCGGCGCGGGCGGCGGCGACGGTTTCGAGATGGGCTTCGGCCCAGAGCCAGACGCTGCAGAAAGCTTCGCCCAGACTGTGCCCCAGCGGGGTGAGGCGGTAGTCGACATGGGGCGGGATCACCGGATGGACGGTGCGGTGGACGAAGCCGTCGCGCTCCATCTGGCGCAAGGTCTGCGTGAGCATCTTCTGGCTGATCCCCGGTACGGCGCGGGCAAGGGCGCTGAAACGGCTCTCGCCGTGCTCCTCGAGGGCCTCCAGCACCAGCAGCGTCCACTTGTCGGCGACGCGGCCGATCAGTTCGTTGACGAGAGCATCGACGCCGGGCACGTTCGAGTAGCGGGTGATCGCCGGATTTTCCATTTCTTACTCTCAGGTAACTACAGCACTTTGGGGTGCCTACTTTCCAAAAGAGAGTATCGGTTTACATCCGTTCTCGCAATCTCTTCTCACAGGAGCGAGTTCCATGAAGACCAGCGGCAACACCCTACTTCTCACCGGCGGCGGCACCGGCATCGGGCGCGAACTGGCCCAGCGCTGGCACGATGCCGGCAATGTCGTGATCGTCACCGGGCGCACGCTTGCCAGCCTGGAAGAAACCGCGAGAGGCCGCGAGAATATCCATGCCTTCGCGCTCGACGTGGCCGATCCGGCGGCCATCGCGGCTTTCGCGGTGGAGATCCTTGCGCGGTTCCCGGCGCTCAACGTGCTGGTCAACAATGCCGGGATCATGCCGCTGGAGGACGTTTCGATCCCGCGCGACCTCTCCCGCGCCGAGGCCTGCGTGGTCACGAATCTGCTCGGCCCGATCCGCATGACCGACGCGCTGATCGGCCACTTGCGCGAACAGGCCGATGCGGCGATCGTCAATGTCAGCTCCGGCCTCGCCTTCGTGCCGCTGGTGGGCGCGGCGGTCTATTCGGCGACCAAGGCGGCGATCCATTCGTGGAGCGATTCGCTTCGCTTTGCGCTCAAGGGCGTGGTCGAAGTGATCGAACTGGCGCCGCCTGCGGTGCAGACCGAACTGACGCCCGGCCAGTCGACTCGCGAGGGCTATATGCCCTTGGACGCCTTCATCGACGAAGTGATGGGCCTGTTTGCAGCTGTGCCCACGCCCGAGCTGATCGGCGTCGAGCGTCTCGGCTTCCTGCGCAATGCCGAGGCGGAAGGGCGTCATGCGCGGACTTTTGCGGCGTTGAACGCCGCCGCGCATTGAGCGGTTCTCCGCTGGTAAGGAACATTTGCGAATGCTATGAATTTCCATGTTGCAATGCAGCATGAGTGAGCACGCAAATGGCCCGCATGGAAAAGCCTCATAGCCTCGATCTCGCGCTTCAGGGCGGAGGCGCACATGGCGCCTTCACCTGGGGTGTGCTCGACGGACTGCTCCAGGAACCGCGCCTAGCGGTGGGCGCGGTCAGCGGGGCAAGCGCGGGGGCGATGAACGCGGCGGTGCTGGTTTCGGGCCTCGTCTGCGGCGGGGCGGAAGGCGCTCGGGAGCGGCTGCGCTCGTTCTGGAAGGAACTCAACCGCTCCGGCCGCGAGGCGGGGCCGCTGATCCCGATGATCGAGGCGTTTCCGGAGACGACGCGGGCGATGTCCTCGTGGTGGAACACGATGTTCGGCGATCTCGGTACGGCCCATGGTTCGCCGGAAATGGGGCGCGAATTGCAGGAAATCCTGCGCAAGATCATCGAGGAACACGTCGATTTCGCGGCCATCGCCAGCGCCGAAGCGCCGCCGCTGTTCATTTCCGCCACCAATGCGCAGAGCGGCACGGCGCGTATCTTCCACAAGCAGGACCTCACGACCGAGGCCTTGCTCGCTTCGGCCTGTCTGCCGCTCTATTTTCCGCCGGTGACGATCGACGGCAAGGACTATTGGGACGGCGGCTATAGCGCCAATCCGCCGCTCGTGCCGCTGGTGCTGGAAAGCGCGAACGACGATCTGCTGCTGATTACCGTCAATCCGCAAGTGCGCGACCAGACGCCGCGCAATGCTGCCGGGATCGTCGACCGGATTACCGAGATCGGCTTCAACCAGTCCATGCGCAAGGAATTGCAGGGGCTGTTCCTGCTGCAATCCTCGCTCGGGCGCACCCGCGCCAAGGATGGCCTGATCGCGCAAGTGGAGCGGCTGCGTTTTCACGAGATCCATGACGAGGAAACGCTTGCGGCCATGCCCGCTCAGAGCAAGCTGCTGCCGGTGCGACATCTGCTGCTGACCCTGCGCGATGCGGGCGAGGCGGCGGCCCGGCGCTGGTGCGAGACATCGATCGAGCGGCTGGGCAAGGAAAGTACTGTCGATCTGGCGAGCCGCTTCGGGCCGGGGTAGGCCGCGTTCCCGCGCCCGCGTCGAACCATAAGCTCCGTCATCCTGAACTTGTTTCAGAATCCATCGTGCCGAACAGGCCGCCGCTGATGGTCAGAAATGGATCCTGAAACAAGTTCAGGATGACGAAGTGGGAGGACGCGGGGGTTGCTTGCGCGTCCTCCCCAATTTTAACCGTATCCTCAGAGAATACCCGGCAAATCCAGCCCTTTCTCCCGCGCGCAATCCAGCGCGATGTCGTACCCGGCATCGGCGTGGCGCATCACCCCCGTCGCCGGATCGTTCCACAGCACCCTCTCCAGACGCTTGGCCGCCGCTTCGGTGCCGTCGGCGACGATCACCATGCCCGAATGCTGCGAATAGCCCATGCCGACGCCGCCGCCGTGGTGCAGCGAAACCCAGGTTGCGCCGCTGGCGGTGTTCAGCAGGGCGTTGAGCAGCGGCCAGTCCGAAACCGCGTCCGAACCGTCACGCATGGCCTCGGTCTCGCGGTTGGGCGAGGCGACCGAGCCGCTGTCGAGGTGATCGCGGCCGATGACGACCGGGGCCTTGAGTTCGCCGTTCGCCACCATCTCGTTGAAGGCGAGGCCGAGCCGGTGGCGGTCACCCAGACCGACCCAGCAGATGCGCGCGGGCAGGCCCTGGAACTGGATCTTCTCGCGCGCCATGTCGAGCCAGTTGTGCAGGTGCGCGTGGTCGGGCAGCAGTTCCTTCACTTTGGCGTCGGTCTTGTAGATGTCCTCGGGATCGCCGGAGAGCGCGGCCCAGCGGAACGGCCCCACGCCGCGGCAGAACAGCGGGCGGATATAGGCGGGCACGAAGCCGGGGAAGTCGAAGGCGTTCTCGACGCCTTCGTTCTTGGCCATCTGGCGGATATTGTTGCCGTAGTCGGTGGTGGGCACGCCCGCCGCCTGGAAGTCCAGCATGGCCTGCACGTGGACCGCCATGGAGGCCTTGGCCGCCTTGGCGACCGCTTCCGGTTCACGCTCGCGCCGCTCGATCCATTCGGCGACGGTCCAGCCGGCGGGGAGATAGCCGTTGACGGGATCGTGGGCGCTGGTCTGGTCGGTCAGCAGGTGGGGACGAATGCCGCGCGCGAACATCTCCGGCAACAGTTCGGCGGCGTTGCCGAGCAGGCCGACGGAGACCGGCTTTTTCTCGGCATTGGCCTTTTCGATGATCGCCATGGCTTCGTCGATGGTCTCGGCGGCGAGGTCGAGATAGCCGGTGCGCAGGCGCATTTCGATGCGGCTGGGCTGGCATTCGATGGCAAGGCACGAGGCGCCCGCCATCACGGCGGCCAGCGGCTGGGCGCCGCCCATGCCGCCAAGACCCGCCGTCAGCAGCCACTTGCCCGAAAGGTCGCCGCCGTAGTGCTGGCGGCCCATTTCGACGAACGTCTCGTACGTGCCCTGAACGATGCCCTGCGTGCCGATGTAGATCCACGAACCGGCGGTCATCTGGCCGTACATGGCAAGGCCGCGCTTATCGAGTTCGTTGAAGTGCTCCCAGTTTGCCCATTCCGGCACGAGGTTGGAATTGGCGATCAGCACGCGCGGTGCATCGGCATGGGTGCGGAATACGCCGACCGGCTTGCCGGACTGGACCAGCAGCGTCTCGTCCTCGTTCAGGCGGCGCAGGGTCTCGACGATCTTGTCGTAGCTTTCCCAGTTGCGCGCTGCGCGGCCGATGCCGCCGTAGACCACCAGTTCCGCAGGGTTCTCGGCCACGTCGGGGTGGAGGTTGTTCATCAGCATCCGCAGCGGCGCTTCGGTGAGCCACGATTTCGCGGAGAGTTCGGTGCCGGTCGCGGGCTTGATGACGCGGCTGTTGTCGAGGCGGGTCATGGGCGTGTTCCTCAGGTCAGGTGCGGGCGAAGGCGATGGCGGCCTTCAGCACGTCTTGCAGGATCGGGGTGAGGGCGGCGGCGCGCGCCGCCGAATAGGGAAGGGGCCAGTTGGCTTCGCTCGGCACTTCGGGCTCATCCATGTAGCCGCGAATGGCGAGTTCCATCTGGATCGCATGGACGCCGCTTTCGGGCTGCCCGTAGCGCCGCGTGGTCCAGCCGCCACGGAAACGGCCGTCCAGAACGTGGGTGAGGCCGCTCGCCTTGCAGACGTCGACCACGGCGGCGGAAAGCGCCGGATCGCAGGTCTGGCCGAGGTTGGTGCCAATGTTGAACTGCGGCAATTCGCCATCGAACAGGCGGGGCACATGGCTGCGGATCGAGTGCGCGTCGTAGACCACGACCTTGCCGTGCAGCGCGCGCAGTCGTTCGATCTCGGCAGTGAGCGCGGCATGGTACGGATCGAACCAGAGCGTGCGGCGGCGGGCGATCTCGGCTTCGTCCGGTGCACCGTCTTTGTAGAGCGGTTCGCCGTCGAAGGTGGTCGTCGGGCAGAGTTCCGTCGTCGCCTGCCCCGGATAGAGCGAGGCGCCCGAAGGATCCCGGTTGAGGTCAATCACGCTGCGCGAAATGCGCGCCGCAATCGTTGTCGCGCCAAGCTCGCGGGCGAAGGCGTAGAGGTCGTCCACCCACCAGTCGGCATCGCGCCGCGCCAGCCATTCCGAGCGGAAGGCCGGGCCGATGTCCGCAAGATCGGTGCCGACATGTGGAAAGGCGACGATGAGCGGCGACTCCCCGCGATGGAGAACGAAAGGTGCCATCACGAAATCGCCGGGAGCAGGTCCGCCGCCGTCTCCGCCAGCGCGCCGGAGCGGATCAACAGGTTGGCCGCTTCCATGTCCGGGTGGAAATGGCGGTCGTCGTCCAGTGCGGGGACCTCGGCGCGCAGCACGCCGCGCGCGGCTTCGAGCCAGGTGCTGGAGGCGAGCGGCGCGTGGAACTCGATGCCCTGTGCGGCGGCGAGCAGTTCGATGCCGATCACGGCGGTCGCGTTCTCCACCATCGAGAGCAGACGGCGCGCGCCGTGGGCGGCCATTGAGACGTGGTCTTCCTGATTGGCCGAAGTCGGGATCGAGTCCACCGAGGCCGGATAGGCCTTCTGCTTGTTCTCCGAGACCAGCGCGGCGGCGGTCACTTGCGGGATCATGAAGCCCGAATTGAGGCCGGGGCGCGGCGTCAGGAAGGCGGGCAGGCCGGAGAGCGCCGGGTCGACCAGCATGGCGATGCGGCGTTCGGAGATCGAGCCGATCTCGCAGACGGCCAGCGCGATCATGTCGGCGGCGAAGGCGACCGGTTCGGCGTGGAAGTTGCCGCCGGAAAGGGCTTCGTCGGCTTCCGGGAAGATGAGCGGGTTGTCGGAAACGCCGTTGGCCTCGATCTCCAGTGTCGTCGCCGCCTGGCGCAGCACGTCGAGCGCGGCGCCCATGACTTGCGGCTGGCAGCGCAGGCAATAGGGGTCCTGCACGCGGGCGTCGTTCTCGACATGGCTGGCGCGGATCGCGGAACCGGACATCAGGCCACGCAGGGCATCGGCCACCTCGATCTGGCCGCGATGGCGGCGCAGCGCGTGGATGCGCGGGTCGAACGGAGTGTCGGAACCTTTGGCCGCTTCGGTCGAGAGCGCGCCGGTGACGAGCGCGGAGCGGAACAGCAGTTCGGCCTCGAACAGCCCGGCCAGAGCATTGGCGGTAGAGAACTGGGTGCCGTTGAGCAGCGCGAGGCCTTCCTTCGGGCCGAGTTCGAGCGGCGCGAGACCGGCGCGGAACAGGGCCTCAGCAGCAGGCAGACGCTCGCCTGCGAGCATGATCTCGCCCACGCCGATCATCGTCGCAGCCATGTGCGAGAGCGGGGCGAGATCGCCGCTGGCGCCGACCGACCCTTGCGAGGGCACCACCGGGGTCAGGCCCTTGGCCAGCATCGCTTCGAGCAGGGCGACGGTCTCGGGGCGCACGCCCGAGGCGCCTTGCGCGAGGCTGGCGAGCTTCAGCGCCATCATCAGGCGGATCACCGGGACCGGCGAAGGCTCGCCCGTGCCGGCCGCGTGGCTGAGCACGATGTTGCGCTGGAGCGTGGCGAGGTCCTCGTCGCCGATACGCACGCTGGCGAGCTTACCGAAGCCGGTGTTGATGCCGTATACCGGCTCGCCCTTGGCCAGGATGCGCGCCACGGCGGCGGCGCTCTCGGCCACGCGCGGGGCACAGGCCAGGTCGAGCGTCACGCTGGCGCCGCGATAGACCGCGCGCCATGCGGCGAGGCTCACGTCTCCGGGCGTGAGAAGGATGTCGTTCATTGTCCACTCCAGATGCGCGCATGGAGCGGATTGAAGCCCATGCGGTAAACGAGGTCGGCCGGGCGCTCGATGTCCCAGATCGCAAGGTCGCAGGCCTTGCCGGGTTCGAGCGTGCCGAGCCGGTGGGAAAGGCCCAGCGCCTGCGCGGCATTGTGCGTCACGGCGGCGAGGCATTCGGGCACGGTGAGGCGGAACAGGGTCGCGCCCATGTTCATCGCCAGCAGCAGCGAGGTCAGCGGCGACGTGCCGGGGTTGCAGTCGGTCGCGAGCGCGATCGGCACGCGCGCCTCGCGCAGGGCGTCGACCGGCGGCAGCACGGTCTCGCGGCAGAAATAATAGGCGCCCGGTAGCAGTGTGGCGACCGTGCCGGATGCCGCCATGGCGACAATGCCTGCGCGGTCGAGGTGCTCCAGATGGTCCGCCGAGAGCGCATGGTGGCGGGCGGCGAGGGCGGCGCCGTGGAGGTTGGAAAGCTGCTCGGCATGGAGCTTCACCGGCAGTCCATGCGCCTTGGCGGCGACGAACAGGCGCTCGGTCTGGGCGGGCGAGAAGCCGATGCCCTCGCAAAAGGCATCCACCGCGTCGGCAAGGCCTGCTTCGGCCACGGCGGGCAGCATGACCTTGCAGATGTGGTCGATGTAGCCCTCCGCATCGCCCGCGAACTCAGGGGGAAGCGCATGGGCGCCGAGGAAGGTGGTGACGATGCGCACGGGGCGCACTTCGCCCAGCCGCCGCGCGGCGCGCAGCATCTTGAGTTCGCTGGCGAGGTCGAGGCCGTAGCCCGACTTCACCTCGACGGTGGTCACGCCTTCCGCGATCAGTGCATCGAGCCGGGGCAGGGCGGAGGCGACCAGATCGTCCTGGCTGGCGGCCCGCGTGGCCTTCATGGTCGAGACTATGCCGCCTCCGGCACGGGCGATTTCCTCGTAGGAGGCGCCTTCCAGCCGCAGTTCGAACTCGCGCGAGCGATCGCCGCCGAAGACGAGGTGGGTGTGGCAATCGATCAGGCCCGGCGTGATCCAGCGCCCTTCACAGTCGATCGTTTCGGCAGCTTCGAATGAAGGAGCCTCGGCCTCCGGACCGGCGTACAAGATCAGTCCGGCCCGCGACGCAATTACGCCCTGTTCGACCAGGCGCATCGAGTCGCCCGTCATCGTGGCCAGCCGGGCGTTTCTCCAGAGCCTGTCGCAGCGCATGACGAGTCCATCCTCCTGTTGTCCCGGTTATTGCATCGGCCGGGTTTAATGTATAGACAAAATAACGAAGGAGCTTCCCGCCATGGCCGAAAACCCCGCCCGTTCGATCTTTGCCGGAACGGCGCTGCTGGACCACGGCTGGGCCGCCGACGTGCGTTTCATAGTCCAAAAAGGGCGGATTTCCGCCATCGAGAGCGGCGCGGCGGCGCAGGCGGGCGACGAGCGCCATGCTTGCGTGATCCCCGGTCTCGGCAATCTCCATAGCCATGCCTTCCAGCGCGGCATGGCGGGACTGGCCGAGCAGCGCGGCGATACGGACGACAGTTTCTGGACCTGGCGCGAGGTCATGTACCGTTTCCTCGACCGGATGACGCCGGACGACCTCCATGCGGTGGCCGCCATGGCCTATCTGGAGATGCTGGAGAGCGGTTTCACCCGGGTCGGCGAATTTCATTATCTCCACCACGATCCCGAAGGCCGTGCCTATGCCGACCCCGCCGAGATGAGCGCGGCGATCGCCCGCGCGGCGGCAGAGGTCGGGCTGGGTCTGACGCTGCTGCCGGTGTTCTACGCCCATTCCGGCTTCGGCGCGCAGCCGCCGAGCACGGGCCAGCGGCGCTTCCTCCATGACCTCGACGGCTTCGCGCGGCTGCTGGATGGGGCGCGGCAGGCGGTGAGCGGGCTGGACGATGCGGTGGTCGGCCTAGCGCCCCACAGTCTGCGCGCCGTCTCGCCCCAGCAACTGGCGGCGCTGGAGGCGATGGCGGGCGCCGGGCCGATCCACATCCACATTGCCGAGCAGGTCCGCGAGGTAGCGGACTGTCTCGCCTGGAGCGGGCAGCGACCGGTGGAATGGTTGCTCGATCATGCCGAAGTGGATGCGCGCTGGTGCCTCGTCCACGCGACGCACATGACCGAGGAGGAGACCCGGCGGTTCGCCCGCAGCGGCGCGGTCTCGGGGCTTTGCCCGATCACCGAGGCGAACCTTGGCGACGGGCTGTTTCCGGCGCGGGCCTATCTGGATGCGGGCGGGCGCTGGGGCGTGGGCAGCGACTCGAACGTGCTGATCGATGCCGCCGAGGAACTGCGGCTGTTCGAGTATGGCCAGCGGCTCCAGCATCGCGGACGCAATATTGTCGCGAGCCGTGAGATGCGCTCCACCGGCGAGACGCTCTGGCGTCAGGCGGCGGAGGGCGGCGCGCAGGCGCTCGGCGTAAAGGGCGGGCTTTCCATCGGCTTGCCGTTCGATGCCGTTTCCTTGGACCTCGATCATCCCTCGCTGGCGATGCGCGGCAGCGAGCGCCTGCTCGACGGGCTGGTATTTGCGGCAGGACGGAGCGCAGTGGATTGCGTCTGGCGCTTCGGCGCGCAAGTGGTAAGCGGAGGCCGTCACCTTGCGCGGGACGCGGTCGTCCGGCGCTACAGGGACAAGTTGGGCAGGCTGATCGGGTGAACTTACCGCTCCACGAACGCATCCGTCAGGATTTCGAGACGCGCATCCTTTCCGGCGCGCTGGACCCCGGCGCGCGCTTGCCGACCGAGCAGGCGCTGATGGCGCATTACGACTGCGCGCGCATGACGGTGAACAAGGCGCTGACCGCGCTCGCCACCGCGGGTCTGGTGGACCGGCGCAAGAAGGCGGGGACGTTCGTCGCACGGCCGCGCGTCCACGCGATGGCCATGGATATTCCCGATATCGGCGCGCAAGTGGCCGAGCGCGGGCAGGCCTATCGCTTCGATCTCGGCTTGCGGCGCGAACTGACCGGCGGGCAGGCGCGGCTGGAGTGGAAAGTGGACCGCGCGGTGCCGCTGCTCGAACTGGAAGGCGTGCATTTCGCCGACGGCACCCCCTTTGCGTGGGAACACCGCTTCGTGAACGTCGCCGCCGTGCCGGAGATTTCGGCGGCGGACTTCACCGGTTCCTCGCCCGGCACCTGGCTGCTGGAACATGTCCCCTGGACCGAGGCCGACGCCCATATCACCGCGAACGGGGCGAGCGCTGCCGAGGCGCGCGCGCTGGCGGTGGAGCCGGGCGAGCCATGCCTCTGCGTGGCGCGCAAGACCTGGCGCGGCTCGGAGCCGATCACGTATGTCCGCCAGCTTTTCGTCGCCGGGGCCTACGAACTGACCGCGCACTTCGGACCGGGCGCGCGCCGGGAGGCCTGATCTCAGGTCAGGGTGCGCGCGGTGATCGTCATGCTCACTTCTGCCGTCTCGCCCGGTTCCAGCCAGAGCATCGTTTCCGGCGCGCGGTTGATCGCATCGGTGGCGTGGCTGACTGGCTCGACGCAGAAATAGTCCTGCCCCTCGGGCGTGAAGACCACCGTGGTCGCCAGTTCCTGCGAAGGCGCGATCGTCAGGCCGAGGCCGCGCGCGGGCCAGTCGATTTCGAGAAGGCCCTCGCGTCCGGTATAGGCGGTGTCGACCGCGCGGCTGCCGACCGGGGCGCCCTGCCACCAGTCGATGGCTTCCTCGTGCTCGTCGAGCGAACTCGGCAGGCAGTCGGGGGTGTTGTACCACTCGCCGTGGTGCAGCCCGCGATAGAGGGTCGTCGCATCGCGCGGGAAATAGGGGTGGAAGCCCAGTCCGGCGGGCATAGTCGCCTCACCGAGATTGGTGATCGAAAGCGTCGTCTTCACACCTTCCTCGCCGAGTTCGAAGGTCTGGCGCGCGCGGTAGGGCCAGGGCCATTCACCGCCGGGGTAGGCGTGTTCGAGTACGGCTTGGGTTTCGTTCTGCTCCACCACTTCCCACGCCGAAAGCCAGCCGAAGCCGTGGAGCGGATGGGGATGGTCGGAGCCGGGAAAGTTCGGTGCGATCGTGCCCTTGCGCGCGCCGGTATTGAAGCGCCCGCGGGCGATGCGGTTGGAGAAGGGCACCAGCGGGAAGCTGGCGACATCGAAGATCGTCTCCCCGCAGACCGGCCGCATCAGCGCCTCGCCGCGCCAGTCCAGCCGCAGCATGGAGCCGCCGCGTTCGGGGGCCAGTTCCAGCCGATAGCCGTGTGCTTCGAGGATGGTCATCGCTTCCGGTCCACTCCCATGGGACTGCCGCAGGCCTTGATGGCCGGGCTGGCGGAACGGAGGTAGCGCTAACAAAGGCTTGCTGGCAAGTCCGGGCGGTGAAGACGCGGCAATGCGTGCGATTGATGCGTTCCTTTCATCACGGCGTTCTCGTTTGCCGGGCTAATCGTGGGAGCGGCATCGGCCTATCTTGCCGTTGGGCGCCGTCGTCCCCCGGACGGCGCCTTTCCAAGGAGAAATTCCATGAAGACCCGCATTCTCGGCCGCAGCGGCCTCGAAGTATCGGCCCTCGGCTTCGGCTGCATGGGCCTCGATTTCGGTTATGCGACCAAAGTGAGCAAGGACGAGGGCGTCGCCCTGATCCGCGCCGCCGTCGATCGCGGCGTGACCTTCTTCGACACCGCCGAAGTCTACGGCCCCTATACCAATGAGGAAATGGTCGGCGAGGCACTGCGGCCGGTGCGGGACCGGGTGACGATCGCCACCAAGTTCGGCTTCGATATCGTCGATGGCGAGATGAAGGGCCTGAACAGCCGTCCCGAGCAGATCCGCGCCGTGGCCGATGCCTCGCTCAAGCGGCTGGGTGTCGAGGTGATCGACCTGTTCTACCAGCACCGAGTCGATCCCGCCGTGCCGATCGAGGATGTGGCGGGCACCGTCAAGGACCTGATCGCCGAGGGCAAGGTGCGCCACTTCGGCATGTCCGAACCCGGCGCCGCGACCGTCCGCCGCGCCCATGCGGTGCAGCCGGTGGCGGTGCTCCAGAACGAATATTCGCTCTGGGAGCGAGGGGTGGAGAGCAACGGCATTCTTGAGGCCTGCGAGGAACTCGGTATCGGCCTCGTGCCCTATTCGCCGCTGGGCAAGGGGTTCCTGACCGGGGCCATGAGCAGCCAAACCAGCCTCGGCGAGGGCGATTTCCGCAGCCGCCTGCCGCGCTTCACGCCCGAGGCGATGGAGAAGAACCAGGCGCTGGTCGATCTGCTCAAGTCTGTCGCCGAGACCAAGGGCGCAACGCCCGCGCAGATCGCGCTGGCCTGGCTGCTGGCGCAGAAGTCCTGGATCGTGCCGATCCCCGGCACCACCAAGCTTCACCGGCTGGAAGAGAACATCGCTGCCGCCGAAGTGGAATTGTCGACGCAGGAACTGGTCGATCTCCGGACCGCCGCCGACGCCATCCAGGTGGAGGGCGACCGCTACCCACCCGAACTCATGGCGACGATCGGGCGATGAACGGGAACCGGCCGGGGTGACCCGGCCGGTTCGTCATGCGTCGGGCCGGTTTATGTCCGATAACAGGGAGCAGATGGAGCGAGTGGAATGGCCGGAATGTCGGGGGAGCAGACATTATCAGCAGTGGTACACCCAAGCTGATTTAAACCCGCCGTGGGCGGAGCTTACGCAAAAGACGTCGCGTCAGGTCTCGCTCGTACTCACTGATGTAGACCGAACTTTCGGCAATCGCGAGGCAGCGGAGTGCTGCCTGCACGTCGCGCCTCACTCCGCGCCCCCGAAAGTAACACTTCGCCATTTCCAATTGAGAACTTCCATCACCGGTTTTCGCAACCCGCTGCCACCATCGGAACATGGACCGCCACTCTTTTCGTTCACGATATAGGATGGCGATGTTTGAGCCCGCCGTGATGCTATGCTCCCTACGCCAAGCACGTTGGTAGAGCCGCATTGCGGTAGATTTGTCCGCTTCGACGCCAGCTCCAGTGTCGAAAAGGTAAGCGAGGCGTGTGAGACAATCTCCGTCGCCCAGAGCAGCGCCGCGTTCAAAGGCTGCGCGAGCGTGTGCGAAGTTTCCAGCCTCTTCAGCAGCGTCTCCGATTTGGAAAAGGGCTCTGGTGTCTACCATTGACTGAGAATGCCACTCGCCTCCCGAAATGCCAACGTCAGTTTTGTCGGCGAATCCGGAAAGCCGGGTTCCACATAGAACCCGCACCGATCCGCCATCGAAACCGCAAACCCTCTACTCTCCCCGATAGCGCAGGGCGTCCACCAGCAGGCGGAACGCGGCGGAGGGCTGGCGGCGGCTGGGGTAGTAGAGGTGGTAGCCCGAGAACGGCTGGCACCAGTCGTCGAGCAGAGGCACCAGCCTTCCGGCGTCGATATGCGGCTTGGCGTAAGTGTCCATCATCATGGCGATCCCGGCGCCGTCCAGCGCGGCTTGCAGGATCATCGCCATGCTGTCGAAGGTCAGCTGGCCGTCGACGCGGACGTTGAGTTCCCGGCCGTCCTTCTCGAACTCCCAGGCGAAGATGCTGCCCCGCGTGCGGAAGCGCAAGTTGATGCACTGGTGCGCGGCAAGGTCGTGCGGGGTTTCGGGAATGCCGCGACGCGCGATATAGTCCGGCGAGGCGACCGGCACGAGCCGGGCGTGCGGGCCGATGCGCACCGCGATCATGTCCCGCGCGATCGATTCGCCGAGGCGAACGCCCGCGTCGAAGCGCTCGGCGACGATATCCACGAAGCCGGGATCGATGTTCAACTCGACGTTGATCTCGGGATAGAGCGGCAGGAAGTCGCGAAGCACCGGCCAGATCACGGAATGGGCCGCGTGCTCCGAGGCGGTCAGGCGCACGGTGCCCGCAGGCTTGTCGCGCAGCTCGCTGACGGTGGCGAGGCCCATGGCGATTTCGTCCATCGCCGGCCGCAGGGTGGCGAGCAGGCGCTCGCCCGCCTCGGTGGGCGAGACCGCGCGGGTGGTGCGCGAGAGCAGCCGCACCCCGAGCCGCGATTCCAGTCGCCTGATCGTATGGCTCAGCGCCGATTGAGAGGAACCCAGCTTGGCGGCGGCGCGGGTGAAGCTGCCCTCGTCGGCAACGGCGATGAAGGCAGTCAGGTCGGCGAGATGTTCGCGGTGCATTGATGCGCGCATATCATGACTGTCATGCGGATTCCCCGAAAAAGCGCCGGGAACATCAGGATCCGACAAGACTTTGTATCGGCGCAGCTTTTTATTGACCTTTCCTCGCGAAACAGATCAACTTCGCAACTCGTCGAGGGATCACCCTGGAGCCCGATGATCTTGCGAGCCGGATTCGATCGTCTTCTTTTCGTTCCGCTCGCGGCAGGCCTGCTGGCAGGCTGCGCGGTCGGTCCTGATTACAAGGTCAGGAGCGCGCCCGAACTGGGCGTGCCGGACCAGTGGTCGGTCACGGCGCCGCCGCAGGCCGAGGACCTGACGCGCTGGTGGCGCAATTTCGACGATCCGGTGCTGACCGGCCTCGTCGAGCAGGCCGCCGCCGCCAATCTCGATCTGGAACAGGCCCTCGCGCGGCTGCGACAGGCGCGGGAATCGCTCATCATCAGCCGGGCGGCGCTGTTTCCTTCGGTCAGCGGCTCGGGCAGCGTCAACCGCACCGAACCGCTTCGCGGCGGCGGGGCCACGCTGACGCAGCCTGACGGCACCGTCATCACTACCGGCGGGGGCGGGCGCACCAGTTTCTCGCTCGGGCTCGACGCCAGCTACCAGCTCGACCTGTTCGGCGGCAATCGCCGCGCGGTGGAAGCGAGCCGCGCGCAGTTCGAGGCTTCGGGCTTCGACTATGCGACGACCCTGCTCACCGTGGAAAGCGAAGTCGCGCGCAACTACATGCTGGCGCGTGCCTATCAGGCGCAGCTCGCCAATGCGCGGGCCAGCCTTTCCATTCAGGACGACAACCTCCAGATCGCCGGCTGGCGGGTGATGGCTGGTCTCGTGTCCTCGGTCGACGAGGAGCAGGCGCGGGCCAGCCGGGCGCAGACCGCCGCGGGCATTCCCCAGATCGAGCAGCAGTACAACGCCGCCGTCTCGCGCATCGCGGTGCTGACCGGGCAGGCGCCGGGAGGCGTCAAGCCGGTGATGGCGGCAGAGCAGCCTATTCCCAAGGGGCCGGAGCAGGTCGGCTCCGGCATTCCCGCCAATGTCCTGCGCCAGCGGCCCGACGTGCGCGCGGCGGAGCGCCAGCTTGCCGCCACCACCGCGCAGATCGGCGTCGCCAAGGCGCAGCTCCTGCCCCAGTTCAACATCAGCGGCAGTCTCGACACCAATGCCGCGAACTTCGGCGGGCTGCTCGACACGATCACCGGCGGCCTGTTCGGCGGGATCAGCCAGGCGATCTTCAATGCCGGGCGGCTCAATGCGCAAGTCCGCTCCAGCCGCGCGGCGGCGGACGGCGCCTTCGCGGCCTACAAGTCCTCGGTGCTGACGGCGCTGGAAGACGTGGAGAACGCGGTCGTCGCCCTGCAATCGGCGGAGGAGCGGGAGCGGCAGTTCGCCATCGCGCTCGACGCCTCGAACAATTCGGCGCTGTTGGCGCGGGCGCAGTACCGCTCCGGCCTGACCGACTTCACCACGCTCAACACGCAGGAATCCGCGCTGATCTCGGCGCGCAACGGACTGGTCCAGGCGCGCTCCGATCGCGCTACTGCGCTGATCGCGCTCTACGACGCGCTCGGCGGCGGCTGGGACCCGTCTTCCGATTACACCGTGCTGGCAATAGAGCCCCGGGGAAACAACTGAGATGGCCGACGCGAAACTCGACGAATTCCTGGGCGCGGACAAGCGGCCGATCTGGCAGCGCAAATGGGTGTTCTGGACCGGCCTTGCGGTGCTGGTGCTGCTCTCGCTGCTGCTGGTGCGCTGCTTCGGCAGTGCGGAGAAGCAGGGCTATGCGACCACGAAGGCGGAGCGCGGCCAACTCGTCACCAGCGTTTCGGCCACCGGCAAGCTGGCGCCGACCACCCAGGTGACGGTCGGCTCGCAGCTTTCCGGTCTGGTCGTGAAAGTCCTCGTCGACGTGAACGACCGGGTGGAGAAGGGGCAGGTCCTCGCCGAGATCGATCCCGAGCAGATCGAGGACCAGATCCGGCAGGGACAGGCCCAGCTTGCCGCCAACCGCGCGCAAGTGGAGCAGGCGCGGGCGACGCTGGCGGAATCGCAGGCGCAGCTGGCGCGGCTGGAGGAAGTCTCGCGGCTGTCGGGCGGCAAGGTGCCGTCGAAGACCGAACTTCAGGCGGGCCGCGCCGACATGCAGCGTGCCGCCGCCGCGCTCAAGACCTCGCAGGCCAATGTGCTCGCCGCAGAGGCCTCGCTGGCGCAGAACCAGACGCAGCGGGCGCGGGCGCGGATCATCTCGCCGGTTTCGGGCGTGGTGCTGGCCCGGCAGGTCGATCCCGGCCAGACCGTTGCCTCCTCGTTCAACACGCCGACCCTGTTCGTGATCGCCGAGGATCTCAGCAAGATGAAGCTGGAAGTGGCCATCGACGAGGCCGACGTCGGCACCGTGAAGGAAGGCCAAAGCGCGAAGTTCACCGTGGATGCCTTCCCCGGCCAGACCTTCCCGGCGAAGATCACCCGCGTCGAGATCGCGTCGAACCTCACCGCCTCTTCGGCAAGCTCGTCCAGTTCCTCGGCCAGCACGACGAGCACGACCGGGCAGGTGGTATCCTATGCGGCCGATCTCTCGGTCGCGAATGCGGACCTGAAACTGCGGCCCGGCATGACCGCCACCGCCGATATCGTCACGTCGGACAAGCAGAACGTTCTGCTGATCCCCAATGCCGCGCTGTCCTTCACCCCGCAGACCAGCGCGAAGAAGAAGGGCGGCGGCGTGACCGATGCGATCGGCTTCCGTCCGCCCCGTCGCGGCCAGCGCGCCGCCAAGAGCGCGACGCTCGATCGCGGCACCCGCCAGACCATCTACGTGCTCGGCGCCGATGGCACGCCGCAGCCGATCGAGATCGTCACCGGCAGCACCAATGGCCAGCAGACCGAAGTGGTCTCGGGCGATCTCAAGCCCGGAATGCAGGTCGTGACCGGCCAGCTTGCCGGTTCGGGAAGCTGAGGGGCAGGGCATGACTTCGCCCGATCCCATCATCTCGCTGCGCGGGATCACCAAGGTCTTCGGCAGCGGCGAGACCGCCTTCCGGGCGCTGAAAGGCGTCGATCTCGATATCATGGCGGGCGATTTCGTGGCGGTGATGGGGCCGTCGGGTTCGGGCAAGTCGACGATGATGAACATCCTCGGCTGCCTCGATGTCTCGACCTCCGGGCAGTTCCTGTTCCATGGCCATCACGTCGAGAACCTCGACCGCGACCAGCGTGCCTTGCTGCGCCGCAAGTACCTTGGCTTCGTGTTCCAGGGCTTCAACCTGCTGGCGCGCACGTCCGCGCTGGAGAACGTCGAACTGCCGCTGCTCTACCGGGGCGATGCCAAGCAGGACCGCCGTAAGGAAGCGATGGCGGCGCTCGACAAGGTGGGACTTGCCGACTGGGCCGGGCACACGCCGGGCGAGCTTTCGGGCGGCCAGCAGCAACGCGTGGCGATCGCCCGCGCTATCGTCACCCAGCCCGAGGTCCTGCTGGCCGACGAGCCGACCGGCAACCTCGATAGCCAGCGCTCGGTGGAGATCATGGAGTTCCTCGCCGCGCTCAACCGCGATTCCGGGATCACCGTGCTGATGGTCACGCATGAGCCGGACATGGCCGAATATGCGCGGCGGATCGTCCATTTCAAGGATGGGCTGATCGACCGCATAGACCAGGCCAACGGCGTGCATTCCGGAGCGACGGGCTGATGCTGGGCACGGTCTTCCTCCTCGCGCTTCGTTCGATCCGCCGCCATGTCCTGCGCTCGCTGCTGACGATGCTGGGCATCGTCATCGGCGTCGGAGCGGTGGTCTCGATGGTGACGCTGGGCAAGGCGACGACGGCGGCGGTGACCCAGCAGATCGCCGCGCTCGGCACCAATATACTTCAGGTCCGCCCCGGACAGGGCTTCGGTCGCGGCGGCGGCGGACCGGCGCCCAAGGACTTCGATCCCGCCGATATCGTTGCGATCGGCCAGCAGGTGGGCGGCGTCACCGCGGTTGCGCCGCAAGTCTCCTACAGCGGGCGGGCGATCTACGAAGGCGCCAACTGGTCGACGACGATCAACGGCACCACCTCCGCCTATTTCAAGATCCAGCCCTGGCCGCTCCAGTCGGGCCGCCTGTTCAACCCGGAGGAAGAGGCGGCGGGCAAGTCGGTCTGCATCATCGGCTCCACCGTCAGCAGCAACCTGTTCCGCGGCGTCAATCCGATCGGCAAGCGCTTCCGCATCGGCGATGTCAGCTGCGACGTGATCGGCCTGCTCACCACCAAAGGGCAGGCGGGCTTCGGCGGCGATCAGGACGATATCGTCATCATGCCGCTCAAGACGGTGCAGCGCCGCTTCCTCGGCTCGACCTCGATCCGCACGATCCTGGTGGGCGTGAACGGCGACTATTCGAGCGAGCAGGTCCAGCAGAGCCTTACCCGGTTGCTGCGCGAGCGGCGGCACATCACCGAAGGCAAGGACGACGATTTCAACATCTTCGACACCAAGCAGATTTCCGATACCCTGACCCAGACCACGACGATGCTGACCCGGATCGTCGCCGCCGTGGCCGCGATCAGTCTGGTGGTCGGCGGGATCGGCATCATGAACATCATGCTCGTCTCGGTGACGGAGCGCACGCGGGAGATCGGCATCCGCCTTGCCATCGGCGCCGTCGCCAATGAAGTGCTGATGCAGTTCCTGGTCGAGGCCGTGGTGCTGTCCTGCCTCGGCGGGCTGATCGGCCTCTTGCTGGCGCAACTGGTGGTCGGGGTGGCGACGCCGTTGATGGATCTGCCGTGGATTTTCGACCCGGTGGTCAACCTCGGCGCCTTTGCGGTCTCGGCGGCGATCGGGGTGATCTTCGGCTACTTCCCGGCGCGCCGCGCGGCGAGCCTCAATCCGATCGACGCCCTTCGGCACGAATGAGGAGAATTCCATGCGCGGCTTGATCGTTGGCATGGCGAACGACCAGTCGCTCGCTTTCGGCTGCGCCGAGGCCCTGCACGCGGAAGGCGCGGAACTGGCGATCACCTATCAGAGCGAGAGGGCGCGGCCTCATGTCGAGCCGCTGGCAGAGGCGCTCGGCGCGCCGATCTTCCAGCCGCTGGACGTGACCGCGCCCGAGCAGATGGAAGCGCTTTTTGCGGAGATCGCCGCGCGCTGGGGCAGCCTCGACTTCCTGCTCCACTCGGTGGCCTTCGCGCCCAAGCAGGATCTGCACGGCCGGGTGGTGGACAGTTCGGTGGAGGGCTTCACTAAGGCGATGGACGTTTCCTGCCACTCGCTGATCCGCCTCGCGCGGTTTGCCGAGCCGCTGATGGCGGGCGGTGGCTCGATCCTGACGATGAGCTTCTACGGTTCGGAGAAAGTCGTGCCGGGGTACGGGCTGATGGGGCCGGTCAAGGCGGCGCTCGAAGCCAGCGTGCGCTATCTCGCCGACGAACTCGGGCCGAGCGCCATTCGCGTCAATGCGCTCTCGACCGGTCCGGTGCGCACCCGCGCCGCCTCGGGCCTTTCGCACCTCGACGAGCTGATGCGGCTGGCGGCGGACAAGGCGCCGCTCCACCAGCTCGTGACCATCGAGCAGATCGGCCACATGGGCGCCTTCCTGCTGGGACCGAAATCGCGCTTCGTCACCGGGCAGACGATCTACGTCGACAGCGGCTACAACAGCGCCGGGGGGTAGTTTGCGGCGATACTCGCGCGGCACGGTAGAAATACCGATGTATCTGTTGACGTTCCTGCAAGACAGGCGCAGCTTCCCCGCAGAATTGTTCAGGTAAAGACCAAATCTCCGTCCTCTTCGCGGGACTTTCATCGGGAGAACGTCATGGGCTGGATTATTGCACTGATCGTGGGCGGCATTGCCGGTTGGCTGGCCAGTCTGGTCATGAACCGGGACGCCTCGATGGGCATCCTGTGGAATATCGTCGTCGGCTGCGTCGGTTCGGTGATCGGCAATCTGATCGCGAACCGGTTCGGCATTGCCGGATCGGTCAAGGAATTCTCGATCGTCGGCCTGATCGTGGCCTTCATCGGCGCGGTGGTACTGCTGGCCATCGTCAATCTCATCCAGCGCGGGCGCGTGCGCTGAACCGTCGGTTTCACCAATAACAGGGAATGCAATGCGGGGATTGAACCGGGCGGCGCTGCTGGCGTCGTCAGTCGGGTTTATTGCGCTCTGGTCGCCACCGGTCCTGGCGCAAGGGGCGAAGGCCAGTTCGCCGCCGGAATTCGCACGGCGGATCGAGCATCTGAAGCCCGGCGAATGGGTCTGGGCGCCGGGCGTCTCGCCGAGCGGGCCGGTGGTGATCTACGTCGATCTCTCGCGCCAGATCGGCGTCGTCTACCGCAACGGCGTGCGCATCGCCGCGACCACGGTGTCGAGCGGCAAGTCCGGCCACGCCACGCCGACCGGCGTGTTCACGATCCTCCAGAAGGACGCCAAGCACCGGTCGAGCACCTACAACAACGCGCCGATGCCCTATCAGCAGCGCCTGACCTGGGACGGCGTGGCGCTCCATGCGGGCGGACTGCCCGGCTATCCGGAGAGCCACGGCTGCGTCCACCTGCCTTACGGTTTCGCGAAGGAACTGTTCGCGATCACCAAGCTGGGCGTGACGGTGGTGGTGGCGGGCGATGCGGAAAGCCATGTCCGCACCAGCGACAACAGCCTGCTGGCCCCGTTCGACGGGCAGGGCAAGCCGGTGGACCGCGCTCCGCTAACCGGCGGCGAGCAATATCGCTGGCGCCCGCAGCTCGCGCCGAGCGGGCCGCTCTCGATCATCGTCTCCAAGCTCGACCAGCGCGTCGTGGTGCTGCGCGGCGGGGTGGAGATCGGCCGCAGCGTGGCCGAAGTGAACGACGACGATCCCGGCTCCCATGTCATCACCATGGCCCTGCGCGAAGGCAAGCCGCGCTGGATCTATATCGGTCTTCCCGGCCACGCCGAGGACGAGGGGCGCGAAGTGGACGAGGCGGTGATCAACCGCCTGCGCCTGCCGCGCCCGTTCTACGAGAAGGTCAGGGCAGTGCTGACCCCCGGCACGACCATCCTCGTCACCAACTCGCGCGTGGGGGAGGGGCCGCTGGAGCACCTGACGGTGATCGATGCGGTGAAGCCGCTACCGTGAAGCCGCTCCCATGAAACCGGGCGACCCTCCTGCGATGATACTTCGGAAAATGCCCTGATAACTGGAGAACTTCCTTGAAAGTTGCGGTCTTCAGCACGCGTCCTTACGACCGTGAATTCCTCGACCATGCCAACGAACAGTCCGCCGCCGGGCATGCGCTGCTCTATCTGGAGCCTCGGCTCAATGCGCATACCGCCCATCTCGCGGCGGGGCATGAGGGCGTCTGCGCTTTCGTGAACGACCAGCTCGGGCGCGCGGAACTGGAAATCCTCGCCGCGAACGGCACCCGCATGATCGCTCTGCGCAGTGCCGGGTTCAACAATGTGGACCTTGCCGCCGCGCGCGATCTCGGTTTCCAGATCGGCCGCGTCCCCGCCTATTCGCCCGATGCCATTGCCGAGCACGCCGTGGCGTTGATCCTCTCGCTCAACCGCAAGATCCACAAGGCCTATGCCCGCGTGCGCGAGGGCAACTTCGCGCTGGAGGGCCTGCTCGGCTTCGATCTGAAGGGCAAGGTCGCAGGGGTGATCGGCACCGGCAAGATCGGCATCAACGTCGCGCGCATTCTCAAGGGCTTCGGCTGCGAGGTGCTGGCGAGCGATCCGTTCGAGAGCGAGGAACTGACCGCGCTCGGCGGGCGCTACGTGACCGTGGACGAACTGCTCGCCCGCTGCGACGTGATCAGCCTGCATTGCCCGCTGACGCCCGAGACCCATCACCTGATCGGCCGAGAGGCGATCGCGAAGATGAAGCCCGGCGTCATGCTCATCAATACCAGCCGCGGCGCGGTGATGGATGCGCGCGCGGTGATCGCCGGGCTGAAGAGCGGCAAAGTCGGTCATGTCGGGCTGGACGTCTACGAGGAAGAGGAAGACCTGTTCTTCGAGAACCTGTCCGATCAGGTGATCCGCGACGATGTCTTCGTGCGGCTGATGACGTTTCCGAACGTGCTCATCACCGGCCATCAGGGCTTCTTTACCCGCGAGGCGATGACCGCCATCGCCGGGACCACGATCGGCAACATCAGCGCTTTCGAGCGAGACGGCACGCCGCTCCATCCCGTGCCCACCGAGCGCAGGGCCTAGAGCATTTTCTAATCAGGTGGAATCACCTGATGACTCGGAAAATGCTGTAAAATAAAAACTTAAAGGAGTTGATCCGATGCAATCGGATCGACTGCTCTCGAGTTTGGAATGCCTGCTTCCGCTTCTGGCGGTCATGCCAATTCTGAGGCTGGTGCTGCTTGTTCGGTGGGGCCTGGGCTGGGGGAGGTTCGGCCTAGAATTATTCGCGAGATTTCAGCCGTGCTGCAGTGATCGTTACCATGCTGCAGTGTTCATTGCTGCTCATATCTTGGTTAATTCAAGAAACGGGTAATTCTATAGCCAAAGGTGGTACGGGAATATTTGTCTTGCGCCCGTAATAATTCCGGGAGATAGCAGGCGTGAACGGAGCGTATCGCTCCAGCCATTCGGCGGGGCACGGCTCCGCCCCGGAGGTGCAACGACGGGCCTCGCCTGTCGTGCCAACTTCCGCCTCCTGTCAACCACCACCGAGCGCGACAGGAGGCGGAAAAACCGCGCCTCGTGACCGTTTCTCTCATCAGTTTCGCCCCGGTCCATGATCGGAATTTCGCGTGACGGCAACGCGAGCCCGCGCTTTGATCGCGGCCTCATATCTGTCAAGCTGCGCGCCGTTGGAGACGATGACCGGACATTCCAGAACCACCCGGAAACAGGGTGGGCAAACAGTACCGACCGGAAGGAGAACGACATGGACGCGAAGACCAGTGGCTGCCCGATGCACGGCACGCCGATACGATCGCTCCTGGGCCGCACCAATCGCGACTGGTGGCCCAACCAGCTTTCCCTCGACATCCTGCCTCAGAGCGGCGCCAGCCCGCTCGGCGAGGGCTTCGATTATGCGCGGGCCTTCCAGTCGCTCGACTATGCGGCGGTGAAGGCCGATCTCACCGCGCTGATGACTAACAGCCAGCCCTGGTGGCCGGCCGACTACGGCCATTACGGCCCGTTCTTCATCCGCATGGCCTGGCACAGCGCCGGCACCTACCGCACCGGCGACGGGCGCGGCGGCGCCTCCTCGGGCAACCAGCGTTTCGCCCCGCTCAATTCCTGGCCGGACAATGCCAATCTCGACAAGGCGCGCCGCCTGCTCTGGCCGATCAAGCAGAAGTACGGCGCCAAGCTCTCCTGGGCCGACCTGCTGATCCTGACCGGCAATGTCGCCATCGAGTCCATGGGCGGGCCGACTTTCGGCTTCGGCGGCGGGCGCGAGGACATCTTCGAACCGGAGAAGGACGTCTACTGGGGCACCGAGGAACAATGGGTCGGGCAGGGCGCCGAAACCCGCATCCAGCCGGAGCGGGAGATGGCGCTCGAAAACCCGCTGGCGGCGATCCAGATGGGCCTCATCTACGTCAATCCCGAAGGCCCCGGCGGCGAGCCTGACCCCATCGGCTCGGCCCGCGATATCCGCGAGACTTTCCTGCGCATGGGCATGAACGACGAGGAGACTGCCGCGCTTACGGCGGGCGGCCACACGTTCGGCAAGTGCCATGGCGCGGGAGATGCCGCCAAGATCGGCGCCGAGCCGGAAGGCGCGGATATCGCCCAGCAGGGCCTCGGCTGGCAGAGCGGCCATGAAAGCGGCTTTGGCGATCACACGATCACCTCGGGCCTCGAAGGCGCCTGGACGCCGACGCCGACCAAGTGGGACATGAGCTACCTGCACATGCTGCTCGACTACGAATACGAACTGGTCCGCAGTCCGGCAGGGGCGCAGCAGTGGCAGCCGGTGAATCAGAAGCCGGAGGACCTCGCGCCCGGAGCGCATAGCCCCGAACGGCGCCTGCCGACAATGATGACCACCGCCGACATGGCCTTCAAGGTCGATCCCGAATATCGCAGGATTCTGGAGAAGTTCCGCGCCGACCCCGCCTATTTCGGGGATGCCTTCGCGCGGGCCTGGTTCAAGCTCTGCCACCGCGACATGGGACCCAAGGCGCGTTACCTCGGCCCGGAAGTTCCGGCGGAAGACCTGCTCTGGCAGGACCCGATCCCGGCGGCGGACGGCCCCGTCATTACCGGCGAGGACGTGGCGGCGCTCAAGCGGGAAATTCTCGCCTCGGGCCTCACGGTCGCGGAACTGGTCTCGACCGCCTGGGCCTCGGCCTCGACCTATCGCGGTTCGGACCATCGCGGCGGCGCCAATGGCGGGCGCATCCGTCTCGCCCCGCAGAAGGACTGGGAGGTGAACGAGCCGGAGAAGCTGGCGAAAGTCCTCGGCGTCTATGAGAGGATCAAGGCCGGGTTCGACGGCGGCGCTTCGGGGCGCAAGGTCTCGATCGCCGATCTCATCGTGCTGGGCGGCGGCGTGGGGATCGAGAAAGCGGCGGCCGATGCGGGAACCCCGCTCGACGTCGCGTTCGTGCCCGGCCGCACCGATGCCTCGCAGGAGCAGACCGATGTGGACGGCTTTGCGGTGCTCGAGCCGCGCGTGGACGGTTTCCGCAACTACCTCCAGGTCGCGTTCACGGTGCCGACC
Organism: Novosphingobium sp. BF6; assembly: GCF_058273105.1. Lineage (NCBI taxonomy): Bacteria > Pseudomonadati > Pseudomonadota > Alphaproteobacteria > Sphingomonadales > Sphingomonadaceae > Novosphingobium > Novosphingobium sp. BF6. The sequence goes on along the minus strand of NZ_CM177775.1, from coordinate 2,635,415 downwards.
GAGGAACTGCTGATCGACCGCGCGCAATTGCTCGGCCTCGGCGCGGCGGAAATGACGGCGCTGGTCGGCGGGTTGCGGGTGCTCGGCGCCAATCACGGCGGCAGGACGGACGGTGTTTTCACCGACCGGCCGGGGCAGCTCACCAACGACTTCTTCGTCAATCTGCTCGACATGGGCACGGCGTGGAAGCAGGTGGACGATGAGGCGGACGAGACATTCACCGGCACCGACCGCGCCAGCAACCAGCCCAGGTGGACGGCGACGCGGACGGACCTCGTGTTCGGCTCGAACTCGCAGCTCCGGGCGCTCAGCGAGGTCTATGCGGAGTCGGACGCCGGGCCGCGATTCCTCAGGGACTTCGTGACCGCCTGGTGTAAGGTGATGAATGCCGATCGCTTCGATTTGAAGTGAATTTGCGTGCTCCACCGCAACTTTCGCGAAGCATATAAAGATATCTTTATATTTGCGTCGCGAAAGCTGACGGGGTAGGGACGATGCATTCGGGGACGCCGGGCCTACGCGCGGTGTCCCCATGCAACGTCCAACGTACCAGGAGCTTCCCGTGGCCACTGCCCAGATCGCCCACGACTACGCCATTACCGATATCTCGCTCGCCGATTTCGGCCGTACCGAGATTGCCATCGCCGAAACCGAAATGCCGGGCCTGATGGCGCTGCGCGAGGAATTCGGCGCGTCGCAGCCGCTCAAGGGCGCGCGCATCACCGGCTCGCTGCACATGACGATCCAGACCGCCGTTCTGATCGAGACGCTGGTCGCGCTCGGCGCCGACGTCCGCTGGGCCACCTGCAACATCTTCTCGACCCAGGACCACGCCGCCGCCGCCATCGCCGCCGCCGGTATCCCGGTCTACGCGATCAAGGGTGAATCGCTGGCCGACTACTGGGACTACGTCGGCAAGATCTTCGACTGGACCAGCGAAGCCGACGCCGATCTGACCTGCAACCTGATCCTCGACGACGGCGGCGACGCCACCATGTTCGCCCTGTGGGGCGCGCGCGTCGAAGCGGGCGAAGCGCTGTTCGAACCCTCGAACGCCGAAGAGATCGAATTCGTTCGCGCGCTCAATGCCTTCCTGAAGGCGAAGCCGGGCTACCTGACCGCCACCGTCAAGGCGATCAAGGGCGTTTCGGAAGAAACCACCACCGGCGTCCACCGCCTGTACCACCTCGCCAAGGACGGCAAGCTGCCGTTCCCCGCGATCAACGTGAACGACTCTGTCACCAAGTCGAAGTTCGACAACCTTTACGGTTGCAAGGAATCGCTGGTCGACGCGATCCGCCGCGCCACCGACGTGATGCTGGCCGGCAAGGTCGCCTGCGTTGCCGGTTTCGGCGACGTCGGCAAGGGTTCGGCCGCTTCGCTGCGCAACGGCGGCGCGCGCGTGATGGTCACCGAGATCGATCCGATCTGCGCCCTGCAGGCTGCCATGGAAGGCTATGAAGTCGTCACCATGGAAGAAGCCGTGACCCGCTGCGACATCTTCGTCACCGCGACCGGCAACGACTCCGTCATCACCGGCGAGCACATGGCCGCGATGAAGGACAAGGCGATCGTCTGCAACATCGGTCACTTCGACTCCGAGATCCAGATTTCGGCGCTCGACAACTACGACTGGAAGGAAGTGAAGCCGGGCACCGACCTCGTCACTTTCCCTGACGGCAAGCAGATCATCATCCTCGCCAAGGGCCGTCTGGTGAACCTGGGCTGCGCCACCGGCCACCCCAGCTTCGTGATGTCCTCCAGCTTCACCAACCAGACGCTGGCGCAGATCGAATTGTTCACCAAGAACGACGACTACAAGAACGAAGTCTACGTGCTGCCCAAGCACCTCGACGAAAAGGTCGCCGCGCTGCACCTCGAAAAGCTGGGCGTGAAGCTCACCAAGCTGTCGAAGAAGCAGGCCGACTACATCGGCGTGCCGGAAGCGGGTCCGTTCAAGCCGGACCACTACCGCTACTGATCGGTAAGGCACTGATTGGCTAACGATGGGGAGAGTGCTGCAATCGTGGCGCTCTCCCCATTGTGTTTATCGGCCCGCCATTTCATAGCCGTGGGTGAATGGACCAGGATCGCCTCGTACCCCTCCTGATCGGCCTGCTACTCGCTGCCTGGATGCTGGCGGCGGCCTGGGCCGTGCTTACCGCGCGCAGCCGCCAGAAGCGCGCGGAAGGCCAGCTTCGCTCGGCCCGCAGGCTCGGCCGCATGGTCGAGGAATCGCCCGCGCTGCCGCTGCTCGTGCGCTCGGACGGGCGAATCGAGGCCAGTCCGCGCCTCGCGCAGTGGCTGGGGCTGGACGGGGTGCCGCAGTTCCTGTCCGAACTCGACACCGGCGAACTTGGGGGCGAACGCGGCCTGCCCACCGCAAAGCTGGAAGAACTGACCGAGGCGGTGCGCCGCACCCAGAAAACCGCCGCGCCGTTCCGCATGGTGCTGACGCCGCGCGGCTCGACCCGCTCGCTGGCGCTGCGTGGGCATCTGGCCGATCCTCAGATATCGCCCGGCGGGGCTGCGATGGTCTGGGTCTTCGACTTTTCCGACAGCGAGACCGAACTTACCCGTCTGCGCGACGAAGCCTCGCGGGCGCGGGGGGATTTCACCGCGCTCGTCTCGCTGATCGAGGCGGCGCCGATGCCCATGTGGTTCCGCCGTCCGGACGGCGAACTGCAACTGGTGAACTCGGCCTATGTCGCCGCCGTCGGCGGGGACAGCGCGAAGGCCGTGGTCGCCAGCGGCACCGAACTGATCGAGAGTGCGGACGGCCTGACGCCTGCCCAGGTGGCGCGCGCCGCCGCCGACAAGGGGGCGCCGATCCAGCGCATCGTCTCGACTACGATCAACGGCCAGCGCCGGGCGATGCGGGTCAGCGACCTGCCGCTCGGCGAGGACGGGGTGGCGGGCTATGCCGTCGATATCGAGGACCTTGAGGAAATGTCGCGCTCGTTCCGCGCGTTCCGCGAGGCGCAGCGCGGGCTGCTCGACCAGCTTTCGGCGGGCGTCGCCCAGTTCGATGCGAAGAAGCGCCTGACGTTCGCCAACCAGCCGTTCCAGCGTCTGTTCAAGTTCTCGACCGCCGCCATGCAGGACCTGCCTGCCTTCGAGCGCCTGCTCGATGCCGCGCGCGATGCCGGTCGCGTGCCCGAGGCGCGGGACTTCCCGGCCTGGCGGCGCGAGAAGGCGGCGTGGTTCGCCAGCGGCGAGGCTAGCGAGGAAGCCTGGACCCTGGCGGACGGCACGCACCTGCGCATCGTCGCCCAGCCGGTGCCGGACGGCGGCCTGATGCTGATCGCCGAGGATCGCACCGAGCAGCTGCGCCTCTCCGCCGTGCGTGACACCCTGCTGCGTACGCGAACGGCGACGTTCGACAGCCTGTTCGAATCGATAGCGGTCTTCGCGCCGGACGGTCGTTTGCAGATCTGGAACCGCCGTTTCGCCGCCGACTGGGGGCTGGACAGCGACTTCCTCGACACCCATCCGCACATGCAGGACCTGCTCAAGAAGATCGCGCCGCGCCTTAAGCACCCGGTCGAGGCGGACATGGTCGGCGGCGTGGTGCGCACCGCCACGCTCGACCGCGCGCAGAAGGGCGGCCGTATCGCGCTGGCCGATGGCCGCATGCTGGAATTCGCAGGGGTGCCGCTGCCGGACGGCAACGGGCTGCTGGCGGTGCTCGACATCACCGATTCGCAGAAGGCCGAGGCGGCCCTGCGCGAAAGCAATGCCGCGCTGATCGAGGCGGATACGATCAAGACGCGCTTCCTCGCCAAGATGAGCTACGAATTGCGCACGCCGCTGACCTCGATCGGCGGCTTTGCGGAACTGCTGGAAGCGGGCGTCGGCGGTGACCTCTCCGAGAGCGGGCACGACTATGTCGGCGCGATCCTTACCTCGGTGGAACAGCTTGGCGATCATATCGACAGCCTGCTGGACCTCTCGCAGAGCGAGGCGGGGCTGCTGCCGCTCAAGAAGGAAGAGATCGATCCGATGCCCTTCGTGCGCTCGGTGGTCGAGGAACGCGCCGCGCGGCTGCAGAAGGCGGGCCTCGTGCTCGATCTTCAGGCCAGCGGCCTGCTGCGCCCGATCTCCGGCGACCGCAAGCGGCTGGCGCGCGCGCTCGGCCATCTCGTCGACAATGCCATTGCCGCCTCGCCGCGGGGCGAGCACATCCTCGTGCAGCTTGGCCGCCGCAGGTCGGGCGAGGGGGAGTGGCTCCAGATTCTCGTGCAGGATCAGGGCGCGGGCATGGATAGTCGCAGCGTCGCCCTCGCGCTCGACGGCATGAAGACCAGCGCCGACGGCAAGTCGGTGGAGCGCAGCCAGGGCCTCGGCCTGCCGCTCGCGCGCCAGCTTGTCGAGGCCCATGGCGGCGCGCTGCGCCTCGTTTCCGAGCCCGGCAAGGGCACCAGCGCTCTGGTGGAGCTTCCGTGAAGATTGCATTGCCCGATCTCGCCGCGATGGAGCGCTTCGGCCGCGCCATCGCCGACCGATTGCGCCCCGACGACGTGGTGGCCCTGACCGGCGGCCTCGGCGCGGGCAAGACCACGCTCGCCCGCGCGATCATCGCTGGGCTGGGGCACGAGGGCGAAGTACCGTCGCCCAGCTTCGCGATCATCGAAGTCTACGATCCGCCACTTTCCGGCGCGCCGGGCGTGCGCCTGCCGCTGGTCCATGCCGACTTCTACCGCCTCAAGGACCCCTCGGAAGCCGACGAGATCGGTCTCGACGATTACCGGCAGGGTGCCGCGCTGCTAGCCGAGTGGCCCGATCATGCCGGAGGCTTCGCGCATGAGCCGGGCTGCCTTTCAATTACGCTGGAAGTTGCGGATGAGGGGCGGATCGCCATTGTCGAGCCGGGCACCGATTGGTTAGGGCGGGAACCGAAATGAGCACGAATCTTCCCGCCGATCTCGAACCCTTCCTTGCCCAGGCCGGCTGGGCGGGTGCCCATGTCGAACCGCTTGCGGGCGACGCCTCGTTCCGCCGCTACTTCCGCGTGACCCGCGCGGATGGCGAGACGGCGATGCTGATGGACGCGCCGCCGCCCAATGAGGACCCGACGCCGTTCCTGCGCGCCGCGCGCTGGCTCGATGCCAACGGGCTGCGGGCGCCGCGTATCCTGTCGGACTGGGCGGAGCGCGGCTTCGTGCTCATCGAGGACTTCGGCCATGCGCGCATGCGCGACTATCTCGACCAGTGGCCGGACGACGAATCGGCTGTCTACAAGGGCGCGGTGGACGTTCTGGCGCAGCTGCGCGAACTGCCGCCGGGGCCTTTCCTCGACTATTCGATGAGCGAATACCAGCGCGAGGTCCGCCTCTTCGTCGACTGGTACTGCGCCGCGCAGAACCTGCGGGTGGACACCGCAGGTTTCGTCGCCGCCTGGGAAACCGTGCTCAGCGGCCTGCTCCCGCGCCAGCGCCCCGGCGTGACCGTGCTGCGCGACTATCATGCCGAGAACATCATGCTGCTCGGCGCGCTGGAAAAGCAGGGCCTGCTCGACTTCCAGGACGCGCTGATCGGCCACCCGGCCTACGATCTGGTCTCGCTGCTTCAGGACGCCCGCCGCGACGTCTCGCCCGAACTGGAAGCGGAGATGTTCGACCACTACCTCCAGATCACCGGCGTCGATCCCGAGACGTTCCTGGCCGACTATGCCCGCCTCGGCGCGCAGCGGAACACCAAGATCATCGGCATTTTCGTGCGCCTCTGGCGGCGTGACGGCAAGCCGCGCTATCTCGACCTGATCCCGCGCGTCTGGGCCATGCTGGAGCGCGACCTCGCCCATCCGGCGCTGGAGCCGGTGGCACGCTGGTTCGATGCCAATATCCCCGCCCATCTGCGCGACGCCAACGGCGGGAGCTACGCCGTATGAGCGGGGCCGTGAACGGGGTGAAGCTGGCCAGCGACACGGCCATGGTGCTCTCCGCCGGTCTCGGCAAGCGCATGCGCCCGCTCACCGCCACGCAGCCCAAGCCGCTGGTGCGGGTGGCGGGCAAGTCGCTGATCGACCACGCGCTCGACAAGCTCGACGCGGCGGGGGTCGAGAAGGCGGTGGTCAATGTCCACTATCTGGCCGATGCGCTGGAGGGGCACTTCAAGGCGCGCCGCAAGGGGCCGCACGTCACCGTTTCGGACGAGCGCGCGCAGCTGCTTGAAACCGGCGGCGGCATGGTCAAGGCGGCGCCGTTGCTGCCCGAGACCTTCTTCTGCCTCAACAGCGACAATATCTGGCTCGATGGTCCGGAGGACGTGTTCCACGAACTCTCGCGCGCCTGGGACGAGGAGCGGATGGACGCGCTGCTGCTGCTGGTCTCGCACCCGCGCGCGATGAACTATCGCGGCGAGGGGGACTTCCACCTCGACCCGGTGGGCCGCATCTCGCGTCGCAAGCCGGGCCGGGTTGCGCCGTTCATCTATTCGGGCATCCAGATCGTGTCGAAGCGGCTGCTCCGTGACGCGCCGGAAGGGCCGTTTTCCACGAACGTGCTGTGGAATCGCGCCATCGAGGAAGGCCGCGTCTTCGGCATTTCCCATACCGGCCTGTGGTTCGAAGTCGGCGAGCCGGGCGCCATCAAGCCGACCGAGGAATGGCTGACCCGTGCCTGAAAAAGGCGGGCCCAAAGTCTATTCCATTGCTGCGCACCGTGGTTTTGCCGACGCCCTCGTGGCAGGGCTGGTGCCGCGCTATTCCGAAGGCGAACTCGGCCTCGCCCGGCTGACCCTGCTGCTGCCGAGCCGCCGAGCGGTCCGCACCGTCACCGAGGCTTTCGTGCGCCATTCGGGCACGACCGACAGGCCCGGCATGTTGCTGCCGCGCATGGTCGTGGTCGGCGATCTCGATCTTGACGAGACGCTCGGGCCGCTGCTCGATCCGCTCGGCGCCGCCGACATTCCGCCCGCCGCCGATGCGACCCGGCGCTGGCTGCGGCTCGCCCATTACTTGCGCGAAGTCGAGGGCGCCGAGGCCGGGAAGGGCGCGGCCCTGCTGCGCCGCGCCTGGGAACTGGGCCGCACGATGGACCGCTTGCTGGTCGAAGGCATCGCCCCGCTCGACCTGATGAGCGAGCGGGTGATCGGCATCGTCGGCGACCTTGCCGGGCACTGGACCGACAATACCCGCACGTTCCTCAAGGTGCAGCAATACTGGATCGCGGAACTCGCCGAACGCGGCGAGATCGACGCGCCGGAGCGCCGCAACCGTCTGTTCGAACATGCCGCCGAGGAATGGCGCGCCGCACCGCCAGCCTATCCCGTGGTCGCGGCAGGCGTGACCAGCGCTTCGCCCGCGCTGGCGAAATTGCTGCGCGTGGTCAGCGAATTGCCGGGCGGCTCGGTGGTCCTGCCGGACTTCGATCTGGCGCTCCCTGGCGAGGTGTGGGACGAACTCGGCATTGCCGGAAAGCCCGAGAACCCGGAGGAGCCGCCGTTCGGCCGGGGCGACGCGGTGACGCATCCGCAGTACCATCTCAAGCTGCTGCTGAACCGGATGGGCATCGCCCGCGAGGAAGTCTCGCCCTGGCATCGCTCCGGCTATGGCGCCTCGCCTGCCGAGCGCAGCACGGTGATCTCAAACCTGTTCCTGCCGCCGCGCGCTTCGGCGGCATGGGTCGGCCTGCCTGCCGAGAAGCGCCGCCTTTCCGGCGTGCGGCTGATGGAAAGCACCCATCCGGAGCAGGAAGCGCAGGCCATCGCCGTGCTGATCCGCGAGGCGCTGGAAGTGCCCGAGCGCCGCGTCGCGCTCATCACCCCGGATCGCGGGCTGGCGGGCCGCGTGGTCGCGCACCTGACGCGCTGGGGGATCGAGGCGGACGACACGGCAGGCCGCCCTCTGGCGCAGACGGCGGCGGGGCGGCTCCTGCTGCTGCTGGCCGAAGTCTTGGCCGAGCAGGCCGCGCCGGTGCCGCTGATCGCGCTGCTGGTCCACCCGCTGGCAGGCGGCGGAGAAGGCCGCGCGCGCTGGCTGGAATCCGCCCGCAAGCTCGATCTAGCCTTGCGCGGGCCGCGTCCCGGCGCGGGGCTGTCGGCGCTGGCCGATCTCGCGGAGCAGGCAAAGCTGGGCGAGTGGTGGGGCGAAGTCGAGGCGGTGCTGGCGCCGCTCTTCGCGCTTCAGGAAGGCCAGCCGCTGGAAGCGATGCTCGGTACGCTGGTCGATGCCGCCGAAGCGCTTTGCGGGGAGGCGATCTGGGCGCAGGCCGATGGCCGTAGCCTCAGCATGATGGTCGAGGAACTGCGCGCGGCGGCAGGCTCGGCGGGCACGCTGTTCGACCCGCGCGAGCTTCACGCCATGCTGCGCGATGCGATGGACCGCGTCTCCGTGCGCCCGCCCTGGGGCGGCCATCCGCGCGTCTCGATCTACGGCCTGCTCGAAGCGCGGATGAGCCGTGCCGATCTCGTGATCTGCGGCGGTCTCGTCGAGGGCGTCTGGCCTGCCTCGCCTTCGCAGGATGCGCTGCTGCCGCCTGCGGTGCTGCGCGCGCTGGGCGTGCCGGGGGCGGACTTCCGCATCGGTCTTGCCGCGCATGACCTTGCCGCTGCGCTCGGCGCGCCGGAAGTCGTGCTGAGCTGGGCCTTGCGCGATGCGGGCGGTCCGGTGATCCCTTCGCGCTTCGTGCTGCGCATCAAGGCGCTGCTCGGCGACGAAGTGAAGCGCCATATCGAGAGCGAGGCCCTGCGTCTGGCGCGCATGCTTGACGACGCGCCGCCGGTCGCAGGCCATCCGCGCCCGCAGCCCATGCCCTCGGCGGAGCAGCGCCGCGTCGATCTGGCCGTGACCGGGCTGGACCGCCTGCGCGGCGATCCTTACGAATTCTATGCCAATGCCGTGCTGCGCCTGCGCAAGCTCGACGCGCTCGATGCCGAGCCGAGCGCCGCGTGGAAGGGCGAAGTCGCGCACAAGATCCTGGAGGACTGGCACAAGGCGGGCGAGCCGGTGGACGGCCTCCATGCCATCGCGCAGGCGGTGCTGATCGAGAAGAACGCCCATCCGCTGATGCGCGCGCTCTGGTGGCCGCGTCTTTCCGCCGCGCTCGATACCTTCCGCGACCTCGTGCTCGCGCACAAGACGGCGGGCCGCAAGGTCGTCGCCAGCGAGGCCTGGGGCGACATGCGCTACCGCGACATCCGCATCCACGGCCGCGCCGACCGCATCGACCGGCTGCCCGACGGTTCGCTGGCGGTGGTCGACTACAAGACCGGCTCGCCGCCCACGCCGCGCCGGGTGGAGGAAGGCTTCGCGCTGCAACTCGGCCTCATCGCGCTGATCGCGCAGGCGGGCGGTTTCAAGGATATGCAGGACCGCGAGATCGCGGGCGAGGCCAGCGAATTCGAATACTGGTCGATGGCCAAGGACAAGAACCGCATCGGCTATGCGACGACGCCGCTCAAGGTCGGCAAGCGCCGCTCCGGGATCGAGCCGGACGACTTCCTGCCCGAGACCGAGCGCTATCTGAACGACGCGCTCGACCGCTGGATTCTCGGCACCGAGCCGTTCACCGCGCGGCTCAATCCCGAACTCGGTTCTTATGCGGACTATGACCAGCTGATGCGTCTCGACGAATGGATCACCTCGCTTGGCGCCAGAGAACAAGCGGGCGGCGAACGGGCGGGCGGGGAGGACGAAGCATGAGCGGTCCCGCCGTCGTCCATCCGCTGTACGGCAACCAGATGCTGGCGGTGAATCCGCGCGATACCGTGTGGCTCTCGGCCTCGGCGGGGACCGGCAAGACGCAGGTGCTCTCCTCGCGCGTGCTGCGCCTGCTGTTGCAGGAAGGCGTCGAGCCTTCGCAGGTATTGTGCCTTACTTTCACCAAGGCAGGCGCGACGGAAATGGCCGCGCGCATCAACGGCACGCTGGCCGAATGGGTGCGTCTGGAAGAGACGCAGCTGTTCCTGCGCCTCGAAGCCATCGGCGCGCCGACCGATCCCGCGACGATGGACCGCGCCCGCACGCTGTTCGCCGCCGTGCTCGACAGTCCGGGCGGCGGCCTGCGCATCGACACGATCCACGCCTTCTCGCAGTGGCTGCTGGCGACTTTCCCGCTCGAAGCGCAGCTCGTGCCCGGCACCCGGCCGATGGAGGACCGCGAACGCGCGCTGCTGGCGCGGCAGGTGCTCGCGGATCTGCTGGTCGCCGCCGAGACCGATGCTTTCGACGGCCCGCAACTGCTCGGCGCCATCGCCCAGCTTTCGCTTCGCCACGGACCGGACTCGGTCGTCGATTTCCTGCTGCGCTGTGCCGGTGCGCGCGAGGCGTGGTTCGGGCCCGGCTCGTGGCAGGCGGGCGATATCCGCAGCCATGTGCTGCGCCTGCTCGGCCTTCCCGCCGAGGCGGACGACGAACTGCTCGCGGAAATGTGCGGGGACGATGCCTTCGACGTGCGTTCGCTGCGCAAGTGCTGCGAAGTGCTGGCCGAGTGGAACACCGCCACCGCGCACAAGGCCACCGACGTTCTGGTGCCGTGGCTGACCTGGAGTGCGGCGAAGCGCGCCGAGGGGATCGACGATCTCCATGCCGCGCTCTTCACCAAGGACGACAGCGTCCGCAGCCTCAACCACCTCTCCAAGCGCGATCCCGACTACGAAGGCTATGCCTTGCGCGTCGGCGAGAGCCTTGCGCGAATCCGTGAGACCAAAGCGCTGCTGGGGCTGGCGGACAGGCTGGTGCCCGCCTTGCGCCTCGGCCGCGCTTTCGCGCTTGCCTGGGACGAGGCGAAGCAGCGCGAGGGGCTGATCGACTTCGACGACCAGATCCGCCGCGCCGCCGACCTGCTGCGCGGTCAGGCTTCCGCCGACTGGATCCGTTACAAGCTCGACCGCCGCTTCGATCACATCCTCGTCGACGAGGCGCAGGACACCAACGCCGCGCAGTGGGACATCGTCTTCGCCATGGCCGAGGAATTCTGGGCGGGAGAGGGGCAGCGCGAAGGCCATCCCCAAAGCCTCTTGCGCACCCTCTTCGTGGTGGGCGACTACAAGCAGGCGATCTTCCGTTTCCAGGGCACCAGCCCCGAGAACTTCCGCCGCGCCGCCGACCGCGTGCGCGCCCGGATGCAGGACGCCGCCGAAAACGCCGAAATGCTGCGCAGCGAAGTGGCCGCGCGCCCGCTGGTTGAATTGGGGCTGGACCGCAGCTTCCGCACCGCGCAGCCGGTGCTCGATTTCGTCGACGAGGCCATCGCCGGGATCGGCCATGCCCGCTTCGGCCTCGACCGGCCTGCCGAGCGCCATGTCGGGCAGGAACGCCCCGGCTATGTCGCCTTGTGGAAGCCGGTCTCCGAACAGATCGGCGAGGACGACGACGAGCCGCTCGAAGACGGCGACGACAATGACGGCCAGCAGCCCAACTGGCTCTCCCGCCCCGACCGCCAGATGGCCGAGCGCATCGCCCAGCAGGTGCGCGAATGGCTCGATCCCTCGGGGCCGGGGTTCACGCTCAGCAAGGGCAGGCAGCGCCGCGCAGGTGCGGGCGACATCATGGTGCTGGTGCGCCAGCGCAAGGAACTCGCCGGGCTGATCGTCGCGCGGCTTCATGCGGCGGGGGTTCCGGTGGCGGGCGTCGACCGCCTGCGCCTCGGCGCGCCGCTGGCGGTGAAGGACCTGATCGCGGCGCTGCGCTTTGCAGTGCAGCCGCTCGACGATCTCAACCTCGCCGCGCTGCTGGTCTCGCCGCTGGTGGGCTGGAGCCAGGAGCAATTGTTGCGCTTCGGCTACCGCGACAAAAACCGGCGCCTCTGGGAGCATCTGCGCACCCAGTCCGGACCGGAGATCGGCGCGGCGCTGGCGCAGCTCATCGACCTGCTGGGGCGCGCGGACTTCACGCCGCCGCAGGACATGCTGCACTGGCTGCTGGTCGGCCCGTGGCAGGGGCGGCGCAAGCTGGTGGCGCGGCTCGGCAGCGAGGCGAACGATCCGATCGACGAACTGGTCAACGCCGCGCAGGCCTATGTCGCCACCGATACGCCGAGCCTGGCGGGCTTCCTCGCCTGGTTCGACGCAGGCGACGGCGAGCTGAAGCGCGAGGCGGATGCCGCATCGGGTCTCGTCCGGGTGATGACGGTCCATGGCTCGAAGGGGCTTCAGGCGCCGATCGTCATTCTTGCCGACGCCACCGGCAATCCGGAAGCCGCGCGCGACCGGGGCTTCGATCTCGCCGATCCGCGCGAGGAACGCCGCAAAGTGCCGCTGCCGCCGCTGTCGAAGGATGAGAAAGTCGGCCGCATCGCCGCGCAGATCGCCGCCAACCGCGAGGGCGACGAGCAGGAGCACTGGCGCCTGCTCTACGTCGCCATGACCCGCGCCGAGGAAGCGCTGTTCGTCGGCGGCGCGCTCGGGCGGCGCGACCGGGATGGCCCGGCGGAAAAGAGCTGGTACGCCAGTTTGCGCGCGCTGTTCCCGGCGGAGGCCGACGTCGAGGACGCGATCTGGGGCACGCGCTGCGAGAACGGCCCGGTGCCCGCGCCGCTGCCTGCCGAAGTGCGCTCGGTCGAACTGCCGTTCCGCGAGCCGCTGCCGCGCTGGCTGGAGCGCGCGCCGCCCGCCGAACCGCGCCCGCCGCGCCCGCTCGCGCCCTCGGCGCTGGGCGAGGACGATGCCCCCGATCCGCCGTTCCCGCCGGGCGCCGGGCGCGATGCCCTGCGGCGCGGCACGCTCGTCCACAAGCTGCTCGAACGCCTGCCGCAAGTCGCGGCGGACTTGCGCGAGGAAGCAGGCTGGCAATGGCTCGCCCGCAATGCCGCCGACCTGCCGGAGGACGCGCGCGAGGCCATGCTGGCCAGCGCGATGGCGGTGCTGGGCAATCCCGCATGGGCGGAACTGTTCGGCCCGGACAGCCTGGCCGAAGTGCCGGTGGCGGCGGTCGTCGGCGGGCAGGTGGTGGCGGGCACGATCGACCGTCTGGTGGTGGAGCCGGAGCGCGTGCGCCTGGTCGACTACAAGACCGCGCGCCGTCCGCCCGAGCGTCTGGAACAGGTGCCGCGCGGTGTGCTGCGCCAGATGGGCGCCTATGCCGCCGCGCTGGAAGTGGCGTTTCCGGGCCGCGCGGTGGAAGTGGCGCTGCTCTACACCACGGTACCGCGCCTGATCGCGGTGCCCGCCGAAGTGCTGGCTGCTCACAAGCCGGACTTTTCCCCGGCCCAGTAAACCTATGCCGAGGCAGGCGTTGCCTCCGGGCAATTCGTCCCTAGATTGCGTTCAACCGAGATACCCGAGGAGTTTCAATTCATGGCGACTATCGCTGTTACCGACGCCAGCTTCGAAGCGGACGTTCTGAAGTCCGACAAGCCGGTGCTTGTCGATTTCTGGGCCGACTGGTGCGGCCCCTGCAAGATGATCGGCCCGGCTCTGGAAGAGATCAGCGAAGAGCTGTCCGACCAGGTCACCATCGCCAAGATGGACATCATGGCCAACACCGGCATTCCCGCCGAGATCGGCGTGAAGTCGATCCCGCTGATGGTGCTGTTCAAGGACGGCAAGCCGGTCGCCCAGAAGCTCGGCGCCGCGCCCAAGAGCGCGCTGAAGGGCTGGATCGAAGGCGAACTCTGACGCTTCGTTTTTCCGCTTTCGGGCTGGAAATGAAAAACCCCTTCCGCCGCGAGGCGGGAGGGGTTTTGCTTTTTCAGAGCGGCTGGAGCAGTCCGGGTACAGATTTTTTGGGGTAGCAAAGGCGGCGGGCCGAACTTAGCCCGGATGGGTATGAACATGCCGGTGAACGACAGTCTCTGGGGGCTTACCGAAAAGGAGAAGCAGACCCTTCGCCTGATCGTGCGCGGCCACGATGCCAAGTCGACTGCGCGGTCTCTGGATCTTTCCGTGCATACGATCAACGAGCGCCTGCGCGAGGCACGGCGCAAGATGGCGGTGTCGAGCAGCCGCGAGGCGGCGCGCCTCCTGCTGGATGCGGAAGGCGAAGACCGGCAGGCTTCGTCCACCAATTCCTTGGAGGACACGGAAATCGGGGAAGACGCGGCCCCGCTGAAAGGGGATTCGACAGGAGCGCCGATCGTCGGTGCGGGGCGAGCACAGGGCCGCCCCCGGATCCTTACCGGAGTATTGCTCATGTCGATTGCCCTTGGTCTTGTCGCGCTGGCCGCCCTCTCGCAAGTCACGCCGACATCTCCCTCCGCGCCGACCTCTTCGGACGAGTCTGCCGGTTCGGAAGTGCAGCAGGTTGCTCGCGGATGGCTGACTCTGATCGATCAGGGCCGTTGGGAGGAGAGCTACAAGGAAACCGGCTCGGCCTTCCGGAAGCTGAATAGCTTGCAGGTCTGGGCCGCGACCAACGATAAAGTGCGCGTACCGCTGGGACCGGTGGTTTCGCGGACATTTCTCCGTCAGGAGAACCTTCCCGCGCCGCCTTACGGCTATGAAGTGGTGAAATTCCGCACCAGTTTCGCCAACAAGGCCGACGCCGTGGAGACGGTCTCGCTCTCGCGCGAAAACGGCAACTGGCGCGTCGCGGGCGTTACGATCGAATAGGTCCCGCGCAGACAGAAGCCGGGATAACAGAAACAGTCACTTGCGGGCGGGATTTGTTTCGAATTATCGCAGCGGCATGCGTAACTATTGCCAGCATTGTGGAGCGGCTCTCGGAGAGGGCGCGCGTTTCTGTCAGGACTGTGGTCAGGCCGTGACGGCGGAGGTTCCGCAGGAGACGCCGCCCGCACCTCCGGTGCACGATTCGGCGACGCCGCGCGCTTCGTTTGTGGCTCGCAACAAGGTGCCGCTGATTGCGGGCGCCGGGGTGCTGGCGCTGGCTATCGTCGGCGGGCTCTGGCTGGGGCGGGAAACCACCGGCCCGTCCATCGCCACCGAAGCGCCGGTTGCCGATGAAACGGCGGTGCCGGACACGCCGAAATCGCTCGACTATCATGTCGCGGTCGAGAGCGATCTGCGCGATGCGCCGAGCGAGGACGGATCGCAGGTCGTCGGCCGGATCGAGCGCGGGCAGGCGGTGCGCGGCGTGCTCGTCGACGGCACGCAGGGCGGTCGCTGGCTGAAGCTCGACGAGGGCGGGGCCTATGTGAACCTCGTCAATCTGTCGTCGAACGCGCCGCCGCGCCTCGCCGAAATCGACGGCAGCGACCGCGTGACCACCGCGCCCTGTTCGATCCGCGAATCCGAAGCGGCGGGGGCGAAGGAGAAGGGGGAAGTCGCGGCTGGGTCGCCGGTGCGGATCGTCGGCATTACCGCGAAGGGCGCCGTCGAACTGGCACTGCCGGGCGGAGGCGTCGGCTATGCGGCGAAGGACGCCTGCCCGACCCAGCCTTCAACCGCCAAGTGGGCGGCGGCGAACGGGCTGATTGAATTCGAGCCGAGCAGCTGCGAATTCGGGGCGGAACTGGCCCCCTACTTCGAGAAAGCCTCGAAGCTCTGGCCGACGACGGATGACGAGTCCGCCGAGGAATATATCTATCCCGTCAACAAGACGTTCCGGGGGCTCAAGGTGAGCTACGTGGTGAGCGGCTACGAATGGCACGGGGTGGCCTTCGTCGATTCTCCTGCCCGCGTGGAAGCGGTGTTCCGCAAGCTGGGCTTCCGTCTCGACAAGGACGGCAGCTTCCTCGTTTCCGACGATACCCCGGTGTCCTCGTCGATTTCGGCGACGCAGGAGGACAAGCAGATGCGCGGAAAGAGCCAGCTGATCTGCGGCATCTGACGTGAAATCGGCGGGTTAAAGGCCCGCTTCCGTGCTCCGGTGATAGCTCTGGGCCGCTTCGGCATCCTGGATGTCGTAAGTGAACCAGGCGGCCTCGCCGTGATCGAAGACCTGCACGAGGCCTTCGCCGACGCGGGCCTCGTAGAAAGTCGCGGACAAGCGGTCGTAGCCTTTCACGCTCGTCCCGTCGATTTCGAACGAGATGTGGCTGGCGTTGCCTGCATCGAGGATTTCGGGGAGATTGCCGCCGAACTTCGCGACGAGATCGCCGTCGAAGCCCTGCAAGGCGTTTCCACGGGCTTCGGCGGCGATGCGCCGGTCCGCCTTTGCGGCATGGTCGTAGAGACCGGCGACTTTCTTGCCGGTGACGAAAGCGAAGGCGGCTGCGGCGACAAGGGCGCGGGTATGGGCTTGCATGACGCTACTTGGCACCGGGAGGCGCGGGAGATCAAGCCGTTATGCGACCGGGCGGCAGGCAGGGCGGCGCGCGTTTTCCTACATCGCGCCGGTCTGCCATCATCGCCGGGTGCGATATCTTTCGAAACTTTTTGGCGAAACCACCTCCTGTCGCGGGGAGGCGCAAGGTGGCGGTTTTTTCCTCTCAGGACCGTGTCAACTGTGTCAACCTGAGTGTCACCTTGTGCGGAAAGCGTCAGTCCTCCAGCGCGGAGAGGCGCGCGGCAAGGTCTTCGAACAGCGCCGGCGAGGCGGCCCCGATCAGCCCCTTGCGGTCGATTTCGTCGACCCGATAGGTGCTGCCGTCGGGGCGGGCGCACTTACCGCCCGCTTCGTTGAGAAAGAGGGCGCCTGCCGCGTGATCCCAGGGCAGGGTGCGCTCGAACACCGCCACGTCGTTCTGGCCAAGCGCGAGGCGGGGGTATTGCTCGGCGGCGCAGCGGGGGATGTCGACCATGCGATAGTGCGGGGCGACTTCGCTGCGCAGGCGTTCGCGGCGGGCTTCCTCGGTGAAGATCAGCGAGATCGCGGCGACGGGCGGCGTTTCTCCGGTGGCGCGGGCGGTGAGGCGCTCGCCGTCCACCCAGGCGCCGCCGTTCAGCGCGGCGCGGCAGAAGCGGCCGGTCAGGCAGTCGAGAATCCAGCCGCCCAGCGTCTCGCCCTTGTCGGCCAGCGCGATCAGCATGCCGAAGGGGGGCTTGCCCGAGGCGAAGTTGTTGGTGCCGTCGAGCGGGTCGACGATCCAGCAGAGATGGTCCTTGAGCTTCAGCAGCTCGTTCTCGTCGGCGAAAGTGGCTTCCTCACCGACGACAGCGGCCTCGGGGAGCAGGGCGGTGAGGCGTTCGGTGAGGATCGCCTCGCTCTCGCGGTCGGCCACGGTGACGACGTCGTTCACCGCCTTGCTGACGATCTGTTCGCTCGACAGCGACTGGTAGTGCGGCAGGATCACATCGCGAGAGACCTCGCGCATGATCGTTTCGACTGCGGCGTTGAGCGAAGGGGTGATCATGCGGGAGGCTTTCGTATGGAGGATCACGTGAGCGGGATCATGACCTGCTGGGCATAGCCCTTGCGCTCACGGATGCGGGCATACCATTCGGCCACGGCGGGGAACTCGGGCTTTTCGAAAGGCAGGCTGAACCAGGTATAGGCATAGACGCCCATGGGGATGTCGCCCACGCCGAACTCTCCGCCGGAGAGCCAGGGCTTCTCGCCGAGATAGCGCTCCAGCACGGCGAGGTGGGCGGCGCAGGCTTTCACGTCGCGCTCAATGGCGGGCATGTCCCACTCGCTCTGCGGGGTGCGGGCCATCGAAAGGAAGGGCAGGCGCTGGGCGTCTGCGTAAGTGATCTGCCAGTCCATCCAGCGGTCGGCCAGCGCCCGGTCGATGGGATCGCGCTGGAACCAGCGCTCGCCGCCGTATTCGGCCGCCATGTAGCGCAGGATCGCGTTCGATTCCCAGAGGACGAGCTTGCCGTCCTCGATCATCGGAACCAGCCGGTTCGGGTTCTTGGCGAGGTATTCCTCGGTATAGCCGAACTTCCCGCCGATATCGTGGCGGACGTAGTTCAGCCCGAGTTCCTCGGCGAACCAGGCGACCTTCTTGACGTTGTGGGAGTTGAGGCGCCCCCAGATGGTGAACTGCGGACTGGCCATCGTCAGCTCCGGTAATCGGCGTTGATCGAGATGTAGCCGTGGGTCAGGTCGCAGGTCCACACGGTGGCGGCGCCTTCGCCGAGGCCGAGGTCAACTTCGATGCGGACGTCCTGCCCCTTGAGGTGCGCGGCGACCGGGGCCTCGTCATAGTCGGCGAGCGGCAGGCCCTCGCGCGCGGCCCAGGTGCCGCCGAAGCCGATGGAGAGCTTGTCGCGGTCTGCCGGTTCGCCCGCCTTGCCCACGGCCATGACGACGCGGCCCCAGTTGGCATCCTCACCGGCGATGGCGGTCTTCACCAGCGGCGAGTTGGCGATGGCCATGCCGACCTTGCGGGCGCTCTCGTCGGAAACGGCGCCGGAGACGGCCACTTCGATGAACTTCTGCGCGCCTTCGCCGTCACGCACGACGAGGTGGGCGAGCTGGCGGCAGACGTCATGGATCGCGGCGGCAAAGGCGTGGGCGCCGGGCGAGGCGATCGAGGAGAGCGGCGCATTGCCCGCCTTGCCGGTGGCGAAGGCGAGCACGGTGTCGCTGGTCGAGGTGTCCGAATCGACGGTGATGCACGAGAAAGTGCGGAAGTTTGCGGCGGAGAGGCATTCCTGGAGGAAGGCAGGCTCCACTGCGGCGTCGGTGAAGATGTAACCGAGCATCGTCGCCATGTCCGGCGCGATCATGCCGGAACCCTTAATGACGGCGGCGAGGGTGACCTTGGTGTCGCCGATCATCGCGGTGGCCGTCGCGCCCTTTGCGAAGGTATCGGTGGTGGAAATGGTATTGGCGACCTCTTCCCACGAGCAGGGCTCTGCGGTGAGGGCCTTCTCCACGCCTTCGCGCGCCTTGTCCTTGGGCAGCGGCACGCCGATCACGCCGGTGGAGGAGACGAAGACCTGTTCGCGCGGGCAGCCGATATGGGCGGCGACCTGGTCCATGATCTGCTCGACGGCCTCGCGGCCCCGGTAGCCGGTGAAGGCGTTGGAATTGCCCGCGTTGACGACGAGCGCGCGGGCATGGCCCTGCTGCACGTTGTCGCGGCCCAGCTCGACTTCGCTGGAGCAGCACAGGTTTTTCGTGAATACGCCCGCGACGGCGGTGCCTTCGTCCAGTTCCACGTACGTCAGGTCGCATCGGCCCCAGTCCTTGTACCCGGCGCGCACGACGTGCGGGGTGACACCGGCGATCGGCGGCATGGCGGGGAAGGGCGAGGCGAGCGGGGAGGTGGGATAGGCCATGGCGGGTGGGTAGCGCGTGGGTGCGGCAGGTCAAGCGTCCGCGTGGCGCCCGTGGACCGTGATCTCCGGTGATTTACATGGCCCGGCGATCTATATGGGTTGTGGACTATTCATCCGCCGCCCCCTATCTGATCCGCCATGGCCAACCGCCTGCTACTCACCCTGCTGGCCCTTCTCACGGGTCTTGCCGCGCAGATCGGCCCTGCCGACGCGCGTGCATCGCAGGTGGCCAGCCTGCAGGTGGTGCTGAACGAGGCCGCCGTCGCCGCCAAGGCGCCGCGCGCGCCGGTAGCGCTGGCGCAATTGCCCGAGCCGGGGTTCCGCTCCGTCCGGCGGCAGGCGCCGTCGCTCGTGGAGACGCCGGATTCGCTGGCGATACCCGCTGTTCTCACCGGAATAGACCGCGCGCGCGAGTAAGCGCGCCGACGATTCGCTCTTTCGCGAAACATTTCCCGTGCCTGCGCGTATCGCAGGCGCGCATATCCGACATACGCATTCACGAAAAACAGGGATTTCCGCCATGTTCGGCGCCATCGCCAAGTCCATTTTCGGTTCGTCAAACGAACGTTACGTCAAGTCGCTCGACAAGATCGTTGCCCAGATCGCCGCCTTCGAACCCGTGCTCGAAGTCATGAGCGACGAGGAACTCGCCGCGCAGACGCCCAAGTTCCGCGAACTGCTGGCCAATGGCAGCACGCTCGACCAGATCCTGCCCGAAGCTTTCGCCACCGTGCGCGAAGCCTCGAAGCGCGTGTTCGGCATGCGCCACTTCGACGTGCAGCTGATTGGCGGCATGGTGCTCCACCGCGGCGAGATCGCGGAAATGCGCACGGGTGAGGGCAAGACGCTGGTGGCGACCACCGCCACTTACCTCAACGCCATCGAGGGCAAGGGCGTTCACGTCGTCACCGTCAACGACTACCTCGCCCGCCGCGACGCCGAGCAGATGGGCAAGCTGCACAACTTCCTCGGCCTCACCATCGGCGTGATCGTCCCCAATCTCAACGAATGGGAACGCCGCGAAGCCTATGGCGCCGACATCACCTACGGCACCAACAACGAATTCGGCTTCGATTACCTGCGCGACAACATGAAGCACGAGCGCAGCCAGATGGTGCAGCGCCCCTTCAACTTCGCGATCGTCGACGAAGTCGACTCGATCCTGATCGACGAAGCGCGCACCCCGCTCATCATCTCGGGTCCGACCGACGACAAGTCGGAACTCTATATGCAGGTCGACGCGGTCGTTAAGCAGTTCGTCCCCGAAGACTACGAGATGGACGAGAAGACCAAGAACATCAGCCTGACCGAGGACGGTGTCGAAAAGGCCGAGCGCATGCTTGAAGCCGCCGGTCTGCTGGTCGGTTCCAACCTCTATGACGTCGAGAACACCCAGGTGGTCCACCACCTCGACCAGAGCCTCAAGGGCGTGGTCATGTTCAAGCGCGACATCGACTACATCGTCAAGGACGGCAAGGTCGTCATCATCGACGAGTTCACCGGCCGCATGATGGACGGTCGCCGCTGGTCGAACGGCCTGCACCAGGCGGTCGAGGCCAAGGAAGGCGTCAGGATCGAGCCGGAGAACCAGACGCTCGCCTCGATCACCTTCCAGAATTACTTCCGCATGTATCCGAAGCTTTCGGGCATGACCGGCACCGCCGCCACCGAGGCGCCGGAGTTCTACGACATCTACAAGATGAACGTCGTCACCATCCCGACCAACGTGCCGATCCAGCGCATCGACGAGGAAGACGAGTTCTACAAGAACACCCACGACAAGTTCGGCGCCATCGCCAAGCTGATCCGCTCGAAGCACGAGATCGGCCAGCCGGTGCTGGTCGGCACCGTCTCGATCGAGAAGTCGGAACTGCTTTCGGACTTCCTCAACAAGGAGGGCGTCAAGCACTCGGTGCTGAACGCGCGCTTCCACGAGATGGAAGCCCATATCGTCGCGCAGGCCGGCTCGCTGGGCGCCGTGACGATCGCCACCAACATGGCCGGTCGCGGTACCGACATCCAGCTCGGCGGCAATGTCGAGTTCCGCGTCGAGGACGAACTGAGCGAGCTGCCCGAAGGGCCGGAGCGTGACGAGGCGATTGCCCGCATCAAGGCGGAAGTCGCCGAGCAGAAGCGCCTCGTGCTCGAAGCGGGCGGCCTCTGCGTGATCGGCACCGAGCGCCATGAAAGCCGCCGCATCGACAACCAGCTGCGCGGCCGTTCGGGCCGTCAGGGCGACCCCGGCCTGTCGAAGTTCTACCTCTGCCTGGAGGACGACCTCCTGCGCATCTTCGGCCCGGACACGCTCTTCGCCAAGATGATGAACAGCAACCTGGCCGACGGCGAGGCGATCGGTTCCAAGTGGCTGTCGAAGGCCATCGAGACCGCACAGAAGAAGGTCGAGGCCCGCAACTACGAAGTGCGCAAGCAGGTCGTCGAATACGATGACGTGATGAACGACCAGCGCAAGGTCATCTACGAGCAGCGCGCCGACATCATGGATTCGGAAACGGTCGATGAAGTCGTCGTCGACATGCGCAACGACACCGTCAATGCGCTCGTCGCCGATGCCTGCCCGGCCGGCTCCTACCCCGAACACTGGGATATCGAGGGCCTCAAGGCCAAGGCGCTGGACATCCTTGCCGTCGATGTGCCGCTGGAGGCCTGGATCGAGGAGAACGGGATCGATCCCGAACTCGTCGAGGAACGCATCGCCGCCATGGCCGCCGAGCACATGAACGCGAAGATGGCGCAGGACGATCCGGCGATCTGGCGCCAGGTCGAGAAGTCGATCCTGCTCGATCGCCTCGACCACTACTGGAAGGAGCACCTCTCCACCCTCGACGCGCTGCGTCAGGTGGTGTTCCTGCGCGCCTATGCCCAGAAGACCCCGATCAACGAGTACAAGACAGAGGCCTTCAGTCTGTTCGAGCGCCTGCTCGACCAGATCCGCGAGGACGTGACGCGCATCCTCTCGGTCAGCGAACTGCGCATGCCCGATCCGGTCGGCCTGCCCGAGCTGCCGGACTTCCTGACCGGCCATATCGATCCGCTGACCGGCCTCGACAACTCCAACGACGGCGACGGTTCGGCCTTCATGCCGGAACTGTTCGGCACACTTGCGGGTAGCCCGCAGGCTGCCGTCGGCGCGGGGGCCTCGGGTGAGAATCCCTATGCCGACCTGCCGATCAGCCGCAATGCACCGTGCCCTTGCGGTTCGGGGCAGAAGTACAAGCACTGCCACGGCGCTCTGGCGTAACGTGGCATCGGATAGGCCATCGGTTCCGGTTTTCTCGGGGCCGATGGCAAAGCAAAACGGGCGCTTGCGGTTCTCCCGCAAGCGCCCGTTTTGCTTTTTGAGAAGGGAAGCGGAAGTTTTTCCTTCAGCCCGCAGGCTTCTTGCCACCGACTCGCGCCAGCTTGGCGAACATAGCTGCCGACATCGGCTGCGCCCTCAGGAAGCCCTGATAATAGGCGCAGCCCTCACGCGCGGCGACGTTGCGCTGGGCTTCTTCCTCGATGCCCTCGGCAATGACTTCAAGATCCAGCGCCCGCGCCATCGCGACGATCGCGCGCAGCACCGCCACGTCGCGGCGGTCGGTGGCGACGCCTTCGATCATCGTCCGGTCCAGCTTCAGATAGTGGATCGGCAGGACCTTGAGATAACGGAAGTTGCAGAACCCCGCGCCGAAGTCGTCGAGGGCGATGCGGATGCCCTGCGAGGAGAATTCCGCCATCATCTGCGCGGTCTGGCTGATGTCGCTGATCAGCGACTGCTCGGTGATCTCCAGCGTCAACCGGCGCGGCGGGAAGCCGCTCTCGCGCACGAGGTCCAGCATCTGGCGCACGTAAGTGCCGAAGGCGAGATCGGCCGGGGTGACGTTGATCGAGAGGCGCAAGTCGCCCGGCCACTGGCCCGCCGCGGCCATGGCCTTGGCGGCGATATGGCGGGAGAGTGGCCCGATATGGTCGGCGCGCTCGGCGATGGCGAAGAGGGCACCCGCGCCGATGCGGCCGAGCACCGGGTGGTTCCAGCGGGCAAGCGCCTCCGCGCCGGTAAGCGAATCGTCGGTGAGGCTGAACTGCGGCTGGAACAGGATCTCGATCTCGTCGCGGTCGATGGCGCCGAGCAGGTCGGCTTCGAGTTGCGCGGCGGAGCGGCCCGGCACCGTGACTTCGCCGTCCGCCCAGCCCAGGCGGGTGGCGGACTGGTCCTGCAGATCGACCAGGGCATGGCCGAGCCTGTCGAGCATCGAATCGACGCTCTCGCCGGTGAGTGCGCGAATCAGGGCGATGCGGGGCGACAGGCGCAGCACGCCGGTGGGCAGGGCGATCGGGCGGGAAATGAAGTCGGCAAGCTGGTCGGCCACGAGGTGCCACCGCTCGCGGCTGCAGGCCTCGTTGGCGACCAGCACGAAGGAACCGCCGCCCGCGCGTGCCACCAGCCAGGGGCCGTCGAGTTCCTCGCCCGCGAAATGGGCGATGCGTCCGGCCACTTCCTCCAGCGCGCCGTCGCCGGCTTCCGCGCCATAGGCCATGTTGATCGTGTCGAGCCGCCGCAGGGAGACCAGCATTGCGTGGACATGGGCATGCTGCGGGGCGCTCTCGGCATCGCTGCGCCATCCGGCAATGCGTTCGCGCACGGCGTCGAGGCCGGGAATTCCGGTCAGTCTGTCTTCCAGCCCGCGGGCATGTTCCCGCGGCAAACCTTTGCGTCGTTCGCCCATCGCCTTTGCTATAGCCAAAGGCCTTGCCAAACGATGCAAAATTCGAAAGGTCCGCGGCATGAAAAGGGCTTCAAAATGAGACGGGATCTCATGAATTGTTCCCAGATGAACGCCGAGCGGGCGTTCGCACCTCTTCGCACCGGGAATTGCAATGACTGACGAACCCAAGCTGGGCCTGATCGTTTCCGACAGCGCCAAGGCGCAGTGCGGCGCGGCGGACCTGCGCAAGGCCCACGATTGGGTCGATCCCGCCGAGGCCGATGTGCTCGTCGTGGTCGGCGGGGACGGCTTCCTGCTGCACATCCTGCACGAGATGCTGGACCGGGACGCGATCAAGCCGGTCTACGGCATGAACCTCGGCACCGTGGGCTTCCTGATGAACGGACCGCACGACGGCGTTCCCATCGCCGAACGGATTGCAGAGGCGCATCCGGTGCCGGTGCGTCCGCTCCAGATGCACGCGACCAGCCACGACGGGCGCAGTTTCGTCTACTATGCGATCAACGAAGTCTCGCTGCTGCGCGAGACGCGCCAGACCGCCAAGCTGGAAGTGACGATCAACGGCAAGGTGCGGATGGAGGAACTGGTGGGCGACGGCGTGCTCGTGGCTACGCCGGTCGGCTCCACCGCCTACAACCTTTCTGCCAATGGGCCGATCCTGCCGCTGGGCTCACGGATGCTGGCGCTGACCCCGCTCAGCCCGTTTCGTCCGCGCCGCTGGAAGGGGGCGATCCTGCCCGAGAGCGCCGAAGTCGAATTCCGCATCCGCGAGCCGGGCAAGCGTCCGGTCGCCGCCGTGGCCGACCAGAAGGAAGTGCGCGATGTGAAGACCGTGCGCATCGTCGCCAATGCCGAGAAGGAACTGACCCTGTTGTTCGATCCGGGCTTCACCCTGGAGGAGCGCATCTTCGCCGAGCAGTTCCAGGTCTGAGGAAAGGCGCCATGCGAAGACTTTGCCCTGTGGAAAAGTTTTTGCATCATTTTCATGACAGAGTGCTTGCCAACCCTGAGGACCCCTTTTATAGGCGCACTCCTGCCCGGCGGTGGAAACACTGACAGGCTGCTCCCCGATAGCTCAGCGGTAGAGCATTCGACTGTTAATCGAATGGCCGTAGGTTCGAATCCTACTCGGGGAGCCACTTTCCTTTCTCAAGGAAGCTCCAGCAGGCTCACAAGCCTTGTAATGTCGAGCTTTTTGGCCCTACCGGGTGCTCAACCAAGATCAACCGTTCTCATGGAAGCTCACGCATAGCGGGGGCATTCTTGGGGCACCGGTTTTCGGAAGTGGGGGCACCCGATGTTGACCGAGTTGCAGTGCCGCAAGGCCGCTGCGAAAGAAAAAGCGTACAAGCTGACCGACGAGAAGGGCTTACACCTCTACGTCACGACGACCGGCTTCAAGAGCTGGCGTTACAAATACCGATTCGCGGGCAAGGAAAAGCGAATCACCTTTGGCCCTTGGCCGGAGGTGTCGCTGAAGGAAGCGCGCGATCGGCGCGACGAAGCGCGGCGCACGCTACGCGATGGCCTCGACCCCGGAGCTGTGAAGGTAGCCGAGGCGGTGCCAACAATGCGGCAGATGGCTTTGCGTTGGATGGCGCTGCAGGCGGACGTCTGGAAACCGAAACATGCCAAGGACGTCGAGCAGAGCCTGGAGAAGGAGGTCTATCCGGCGCTCGGCGAGCGCCCACTGGATCAGATCAGCGCGGCGGACGTCCTCGAGCTGCTGACCGAGATTCAGGATCGCGGCGCGACGGAAGCCGCGCACCGAATCAGGTCCAGGCTCTCAGCTATCTTTCAGACGGCCGTGGTCGCGGAGTTGATCAGGACCGATCCTGCAGCCTCCCTGTCCAAGGCGCTGAAGCCGATCGTGAAGCGCAAACATCCGGCGTTACTGGACCTGCGGTCAGCTCGGCAATGTCTGCTGAAGGTCGAGAGCGAGCCTGGCTTCCCAACGGTGAAGCTCGCGTCGCGGCTCCTGGCGCTAACAGCGGCTCGACCGGGGATGATTCGATTCGTCGAGCATCACGAGTTCGAGAGCCTGGACGGGCCTTCGCCGATCTGGCGGGTACCGGCGGAGAAGATGAAGCTGGAGCGCGAGGAGAGCGAGCAAGCGGCCTTCGAGTTCGTGTTGCCGCTATCGCGGCAAGCGGTCGAGACGATTCTTGCCGTTCGCCAGATGACCGGCAATCGGAAGTACGTTTTCGCATCGGCTTCGAAGTCGCACTTGCCGATCAGCGAGAATGCGCTGAGCAGCGCATATCGGCGCTCCGGCTTTGCAGGTCGGCATGTTCCGCATGGCTGGCGATCGTCGTTCTCGACCATCATGAACGAGCGCGCGATGGATCTCGATCGACCAGGCGACCGGGCGATCATCGACCTTATGTTGGCTCACCAGCCGGAGGGCGTCGAGGCGCATTACAACCGCGCGGCGTACATGCCGCGGCGCCGGCAACTAGCGCAGGAGTGGGCAGATCTGCTTCTGGATGGAGTGCATCATCCCGAGACCTTGCTGATAGGTCCTCGGCGCTGACGAAGGGCGGCCGCGCATGACGGCCGCCACATACACCGACGCCTCGCCTTTCGGCCTGATCGCGGCAAAGGTTACGAAGGCGGCCCTCGGCCGAAAGACACGCGCCCTCCTGGAGCGCGGCGACAGCCCGCGCAGCGGTGAGAAGGTCTGGCGGAACTCCTACACCGAGGGCACGATCGAGGATCGCGTCTGGAAGCCGATCCACGACGGCACGCCACGCGGTGGCAAGCGCTGGGTCGGCGCGTTGCTGAAGGCGGCCAAGGCGCTCGAATACAGAACGCGGCTCAAGCGCCGTGAGAAGGAGCCGGGCGCCCGCAACGGCGTGCTCGGTGAGATCGGCATCGAAGTGCTCGAGTTCCTTTACGAGCTCGTCGATTTCTCTACCGGCCGGCTTGAGCCGGCGATCCAAACGATCGCTGATGGCGTCGGGCGATCGTATGGTGCCGTGCACGTGGCACTTTGCAGATTGCGCAAAGAGGGCTTTCTGCACTGGATGCGCCGGTCCCGCCCGCTCGACAACCCGGAGCCGGGTGGTCAGCAGGTGGAACAGATACAGAACGCATATGCGTTGCTCGTTCCAACTGAGATGAAGGACTGGCTGCGATCGCTCTTCAAGAGCGCGCCAGCCTCGCAATGCGAGCAAGATCGCCGCAAACAGCAGCAGGAAGCCTACGAGGCGATGCTCGCATCCCTGACGGCCGAGGAGCGCCACAACGCGACCTGGAGCGGCGATCGCCTCCTGGGCGAGACGCTGCGGCGTCTCGCGGCTTCGCTCGACGCGCGCGATTTCCGCAAGGGCGAATCTTCCACAATCGGAGAGACCGGGGGATTATCCTAATCCGATAGGGACATAGGGCGCTTCGGCGCCCTATGGAGCCGGCTTCGCCCCGGTTTGTTCCGTCCCCCGAGGCCTTCAGGGCAGTTCTGACCAGAAACGAAGCGCCGGACGCACCGGCGCGTGAGGGCGGCTGCGCCGCCCAGGGTGTCCCAGGGGGCCGGGAGCAATGGCCGTGCCATTCTGAATCGTAGCCCCGGCCCCTTCGATTGCTCTGTCAAACGGGCGCGAAATTGCTGATGATCAGCTCGTTCACCTTCTTCGCCTCGCTGGAGATCGTCCAGGTCGTCTCAATGTCCCTGATCTCGAATGCCGAGAAGATCTCGCGCACCTCGGGCGTATCGTTGATCGAGAGAAGGAACTTGCCGCGCGCGGTGGCGAGGATCGCCGCCAGGCGCTCGAAGTCGCCACGATCGAACGCGCCGGCGCCATAGTCGGTCTCGCAGCCGAAATAGGGCGGATCAAGATAAAACAGCATGTCCGGCCGATCGTAGCGCGCGATGAACTTGTCGAAGGGCAACTGTTCGATCACCACGCCGGCGAGCCGCTCATGGATGTCGGCAAGGATCGGCTCCAGCTTCGTGACATTGAAGCGGGAGGCGGTGCCGGCGCTGACGCCGAATGTCCGACCGACGATCTTGCCGCCGAATGCCAGGCGCTGAAGATAGAGGAACCGCGCTGCGCGTTGCAGATCGGTTAGCCGGGCCGGATCCAGATCGCGCAGCCGCTCGAACTCCGCCCGGCTCGCGACGCGCCATTTCAGCATGTCGATGAAATAGGGGTAGTGCTCCTGGAGCACGCGGAAGAACGTGGCGACGTCGCCGGAGATATCGTTGATGACCTCGGCCTTCGGCCGCGTGCCGCGGCGCAGGAAAATCCCGCCCATGCCGACAAACGGCTCGGCATAAGCCTCGTGAGGGGTACGGTCGATCATCGCGCAGATCCGCCGCGCTAAGTTCCGCTTGCCGCCCTGATAACCAGCGGCGGGGGAAACGGGGCGAACACTTTGTATTGACAGCATTTTTTATATGGGCTCCATGACCCCGCCCGTATGCGGGTGCGGGGCGGCCAGTCGGCCAGCTGTGTCGTGGCGAGCCATTACTCGTCGGTGCCCGGGGGTCAGCCCGGAAACCCCCGCCCCGCCGGCCGGTCAGGCTGGCGGGCTCGGGCGGAAGAAATTTTTCGGAATAGTCCGTGAGATAGCTGCGCGACGGCGCAGTGGCGCAATTGCGCGCTATCAAATGTTCTCAGTTCGTTCTAAATTCGAGTCGAGAAACATGACCCGAGGTGGACCATGGCGGCCGAGAATACTGCGAAAGATCCTAAAGCGATGACGGATGCCGAGCTCATTAAAGCTTGGGACCAGGTCGAAGGCGGCCCGGATCTCTCACCTGAAGAAAATGCAGTTCTCGATGAAATCGAACGACGAAACCTCGACCTCTGAGACCCGGCCGGAACGAGAGCCACTGGACGATTCCCGTCTGGCGGCTTTCGCGGCGAAACGGAACTTCGAGTGGGCCTGGCGAACAATCCCGGAGCGTGGGGCTTGGCGCGCCGAGGTCAGCCTGGGCAAGCGAACCGTTTACAACCGGCTCGTCACTTGGGTCGTGAAGCAGCCGACCGAGGGTGCGGCGCTTAGCCTCGGCATTTCCTATGCAATCGGATATTACGAAGAGACGGGCAGGTTGAGCGAAGGGTGTGGTTCTGTCACTCAGCTAGCAACTCGCCCCATCGATTGAACAGCGCGCGTCTGCGGCCGAGCAGCTCCGCACGATTGTAGGCGGCCTCGACCTTGTCCTTGGGACTGTGGGCGAGCGCGCGGTCTATGTCGCTGGCGGCGTCCGGTCCCAGCGTCTCGTTCAGGATCGTGGAGAAGCTCGAGCGCCAGCCATGCGGAACATGGCGACCCGAAAAGCCGGCTCGATCATAAAGCGCGCCGATCGCGCTCTCACCAATCGGCCGGCCCCGATCCCGCCCCGGGAAGACCAGATCGTCAGCCTCGGGACACGCGCCAGCGTAGCCGAATTCGCGCGCCGCCTCGCGGAGAACGGCCACAGCCTGACTCGAAAGAGGCACGAGATGGGCGAAACGCGGATCGTCCTTCTTCGATTTCTTGAGCTTCATCCGCGCCGACGGCACGCGCCACACCGGCGCGTCGCCGTCCAGCCCCTCGATCTCGCTCCAGCGCATGCCGCGCACCGCCTCCAGACGGACGGCCGTCAGTGCCAGGAACCGCGACGCAAGTTTCGTCGCCGGGCGGCCGGGCTGGCGATCGGCGGCCGCGAGCAACTCGCGGCATTCGTCGGTGATGGTCAGCGCCGGCTGCGGGCGTACCGGGCGCGCAGTGCTCATGGCGCGGCCGACATGCTCGGCAGGGTCGCGATCGGTGAGGCCGCGCGCGATCCCGTAGCCGAAGATGGCAGAGAGGCGTTGGCGCTGGCGGCGCGCCGTCTCGATCCGGCCGCGGCCTTCAACCAGGCGCAGAACGTCGAGCAGCTCTGGCGGCTCGATCGAGGCGATCGCCCGCGCACCGATCGCCGGGAAGACGTCGCGCTCGAGGCTCGCTAGGACGTCGCCGGCATGGGCTGGTGACCAGCCGTTCTCGTTATGTCGATACCATGCGCGCGCGACCTGTTCGAAGGTCTCGAGCTTCTCCGCGTTGGACGACGGATCCATGCCTTGGCGGATCTTCGCCTTGGCATCCTCCCGGCGCTGGCGCGCTTCGGCGAGCGAGATGCCGGGGAAGCGGCCGATCACCAGCAGCTTTTCCTTGCCCTGCCAGCGGTACTTCAGACGCCAAGACTTGGTGCCGGCGGGCGTGACATAGAGGTAGAGGCCCCCGGCATCGCTGATCTTGTAGGGGCGCGACTGCGCTGCGGCGGCCTTAACGGCACCGTTGGTAAGCATTGCTTTTTTTCCAAGAGTTCTGACTGATAAAATCGAACCACAGGGGGGAACGATGATCAGTTGTTTTGAGGGCGGCTTTGAGGTGCTCAAGCTATTCGCGCAGTTGGCGTTGGCGTTCGTGGTCGCCCGAATGTCCGTGAGCTGGGCGCTCTCACGCTACAAAGCAGAAAAGGTCTGGGAACGCCGCCTCGCGGCCTATGCTGACGTTGTGACTGCGCTGGCTGAAATGGACCGGATCAATTCCGCGTGGCTGACAGAGGAAGAAGAAGGCGGCGAAACGAATGCGACTTGGAGTGAGCGCCAAAGTCAGCGTTATTCGGAAGCCAAGAGGAAGGTCGACGAGGTGAGCGCTGTCGCCCGGCTCCTTCTTCCTACGTCGACGACCACGATCTTGAACAAAATGGATGCAGAGTTAGCGGATGACGAGCCCTTCAGGGCGAACTGGGAAAGGTTGGACGCTGACGGTCAAGCACTTCGCAAGGCTTTAGAGAGCATGATTGCCGAGGGGCGATCTGTCCTCGAGATTGAAAACGGCGGATGATCCCTCCGCCCTGGTCAAGCGTTGATCTGGCGGATTTCCGCCGTTCGTGAGGGGCCGGACAGATTCCGATACCCCAACCGATACCCCCATTTTCCGGGGCGATTTCGGCCTACTTGGCGAGCTTTTCCGCGATCAGCTGCTGACCGAACTCATAGGCGCTGACGGCGTAGGCGTAATCGGCGTCGCAGGCGCGGAGGTCGGCTTCGGACGTCGCCACGATGGCACCGGCGGCGGTTCCTTCAGGAATGCGGGGAGCGAGATCACCGGCGGCGCCGGTGGAAGGTGCGGTACGGACGGGGCCACCCTGTTGCAGGCGATGAGAAGCGATGTACTCGCGCAGGCCAGCATTATCCGCCAGCAGCGATTCATGGGAGGCTTGGGCATCGGTGGCGATCTCCTTCGAGGTTTGTTCGGCCGCCGCTCGCGCGGCGGTGGCGGTGGCGACCTGGCGCGCCCACTCGGCGCGGTCATCGGCGCGGCCGGTCCGCTCGTTGGCAAGTTTGGTGCGGGCGGTTTCGAGCATCTCCTCCAGGCCGGTGATGAACCAGAGGCCGTTGATACGGACGGTCTGCACCACGACCAGGGCAAGCGCCGCGCCGAACAGTCCGGCGTAGATCTTGGCGGCCAATGCCGAGAACGGGTTCAGCGCCATGGCTTCAGGCGCTCCTGAAGATTTGCGGCCGTCGCGCCGGGAACGACGTTGGTGCGGCAATACTCGAGCTCGCGGTGACGGCGCTTCGTCAGGCCCGGCACCGCGACCTTGCGGCCTTTGACGGTGGCTTTGTTCCACATCAGCAGTGCCTCGCACCCGCCGACCAAGTTGCCAGCGGCGACACGCTTGGCGGCGGTGGATCCGCACCAACCGCCGGTGTTGTAGTTCATGCTGACGCTGGCGAAAATCTGGTGCGGTTGTAGCTCCTTATCCCAGCGCGTGCAGGCCATCACGATTTTGCCATGGGCGACCAGCTCGTCCTCGAGCATCGAGGCACACTGCGCCTCGGTGAAGTTCATGCCCATCCGGATCGGTTTGCCCTTGTACCTGGTCAGGCCGTCGCATGCAGTGGCGACGCCGGCGATGTCCAGGTAGGCCTTCAGGTACTGGCGGCCGGCGACGTGTGTCACCGTCGCCTTGCCATCCTGCGCGATCGAGACCTGAACCTTCCGGCCGCTCTCATCCTCGGGGATGACAGTGAGCAGCATGGCGGCCGCCGCCGTCCCGACAACCGCCGCCAGGCCGACGAGCTTTTTCGAAGTATCAGCCACGGCGCTGGTCCCGGACAAACTTCCAGACCAGGAGTGCGATCTGCAGAAGCGTATAGGCGAGGGTGGCTATAAGCACCCAATCCTGCAGGCTCAGGCCTGCAATGGCAGCGGTGCTGACGGCAATCGGGGGCGCAGCCTTCCCCACGGCGCCGGCGTATTCGCCGACACCCTGCGTGTTATCGAACATTTGCGTCTCCGAAGTTCGTAGGAGTTGAGGTGATCGAACGCGGCCCGCGATCAGGCAGCGAGCGCCGTGATTTGGTCGACGAGATCGGCTATCATCCCGTCATACTGCGCCCGCATCGCGGCTTCGCGCGCGAGTGCTCTCGCCAGCTCGCGGCGCTGCCATGCGGCTTCCATGGCCTGGCACTCGTCGTAGCGCAGACCCCAGCGGTTTCCGGCTTCCAGCGTCACGCGAGTTTCGCCGGTATCGACCATGCCCATGACGGGGCGGTCCTCGGTGACCTCTCGGAAGATGATGTTGCCCTCGGCGTCGAGAACGCCAGTTGCGATGCGCGCGATCACCACCGTCTCGATGTCGATCTGGCGTTCTTCCATGATCGGCTCGCGCTCTTCTTCCCATTCGTCGTAGCAGAGCAGGGCGTTTTTTGACCCGATCTCAGTTGCGTCGAGACCATGTGCGATAAACGCGTCCCTTACTTGCTGCGCGATCAAGCCTGTATGCCAGCGCGCATCATCGCCCTTTTCCGCGACCGCATCCTTGAACTTGAAGCGGACCCATTCGACGGCGCCCCAAGCATCAAGCCATTCGTCGGGGATGGGGTCGGGCTCGGTTTTCGATCGGGCATCGGAGGTGTTGATCGCACCTGTAGCAGAATACACGACCGACCATCTCAGAGAGTTCCAGCCAAGCGCCAACGCATTGTCGCTGTTTGGATGGAAAGCCGCCGTATTCAGTCTAATTAGATTTTGGTTGCTAGAACCGAGATAGAGTATTCCGCCCCCGGAATTTCTAACATAAAAATCGTTGGAGTCGCTGACTACAACACCACCCGGACCAACAGACAGACTACTAGCAATTCGCGCCTGACCGTTCACGTCAAGTTTTTGGGCTGGCGCAGTTGTGCCAATTCCAAAGTTGCCGCTACTGTCCATGAATGCGGATGTTGTGGTGGCAAGGGCATTCTGCCAGGCAAACGACCCGCCGCGCAGGTAAAGAGTAGAAGCATCGGCAGCTATATTCTGGACAGCATTAGCGCCGAGGTAAATTCCATTTCGGAAAGCGGCAGTACCAACAACATCAAGCCTGAAAGTAGGATTGGAAGTGCCAATCCCGAAGTTGCCCGCCGCGTCAATCCGCGCCCGCTCTGCTCCAGCGGTGACGAGACCGAGAATGTTTGCACCCGGCCTGTACGCCCCTGTATCGAGATCGCCCTCGAACGTGATGCCGGGTAGCGCGGCCGTGCCGCTTGCAAAGCGAGCCGCCTTGTAGAGCCGCATGGTTCCGTCAGCATCGAACAGAGCGGTGTCCACGCCGTTGTTCGTGACCGCCAACTGACCTTCGCCGGGGCGACGGAAGCCGGTGTTCGGATCGGAAATGAAGCCCATCGCGGGCGCGGCCAGCGTGCCGTCGCCCACCAAGATGCGCTCGGGGGAGAAGCCGTTGATGTTGAAGTTCGCGACGACCTGACCACCCACCACGATGGCGAACGTGTCCGGCCCGGTCTGGGTGATACCGGTGTTCTCGTCACCAGCGAAGCGGAAGCCGGGCGTGGCCACGCTGCCCGCCGGGAACACGCCCTGGCCGATGCCATCGCGAACATCGGCGAAGGACTGCACGAGCGCCGCAGCAGCCTTCGCCAGCGCCATGAGATATCCCTGCGCGGGCATGATCGTGTAGGCCTGCCCGCCCGTCGTCGCGCCGCGATAGGGGGTGCGCAGCTTCAGCGCCGTTGCCGAGACGATCGAGGCGATCTCGTAAGGGATGCCGTCCGGCCCGATGAAAGCCTGCCCGGCATCGACGTTATCGACCCAGAGCGTGAGGACGCCCGTCACATCGACGCTGTTGTTGACGACAGAAGCCGTCCCCGCGTTATACCACATGGCCGCGAAGTCTCCTTTGGGAGCGAATTATTGATGTGGGAGAGCGGCGGATTGCCGCCGCTAAGTTTCGCCGCCCTTAAAATGTTGAAGCGGGAGTGACTTAGGTAAAACCAGTCACTATGCTTTCAGAATTGAATGGGGGCGAAATGATTAAATTTATTCTGGTAATTGCCGTCTATAACACGCTCGGCGGCAACGTTGTTGTGAAGCACACCGAGCATTTC
Source organism: Novosphingobium sp. BF6 (assembly GCF_058273105.1). Lineage (NCBI taxonomy): Bacteria > Pseudomonadati > Pseudomonadota > Alphaproteobacteria > Sphingomonadales > Sphingomonadaceae > Novosphingobium > Novosphingobium sp. BF6. Next base: position 2,601,310 of record NZ_CM177775.1, on the reverse strand, counting down.
GATGATCGGGCTTCATGCATTGCAGCGGGCAAGCAGCAGGTCGAAGAGGCCAAGCAGAAGTACCCCGATGCGGACTTCACCTGCTACCGGCGCAAGGTGCGTTCTTGAGGTAGCCCGTTAAATGTTTGTCACGTCGACGATCAGCCAGGTCGCGAGTATGGAGTTCCAAGCGTCCCCCTGGGGCGCTTGGTTGTAATTTCCGACAAAGACGTACCAGGACTCGTTCCCGATCCGCACACCGCCAGGTATTCCAGCGCAACATGAAACCGTGTTGTTGATAGCAATGGTCGGATTTGATCCGACGCCGCCCGGGCCCAGTGAGACATCATAGAATTCACCCATCCGGCAAGGGACATAGGCGTACTTGCGGTTGGCCTTGAAGGTGAAGTCAGCGGCCGCGTCTCGAACCGATCTCTCAATGATGCCTGCCACGCGGAAAGGCGGCAGGCGAGTGTCGTAGACGACCTGTCCGGTAGACCTGTTGCGGATACGCTGGCCCCACCCGGGAGCGATCGAGGTGGGTTTCGCGTCGTCGAACAGCCACCACTCAATGGGGGAGGAATAGGTCTTTCGCCTATACAACGTGAAAGTGTCGGTTCCTCCAGATCGGCTCTGGCTGACAAATGATTGGTCAGTGCAGTAGATGACCATGATAGGGTTGTTCAGTCCTGAGAAATTCAGAACTTTCCGCTGCATGAAGTACTCGCCTTGGGTGGTCGAGGTCGTTGTGTCGGGGATAGCAACGCCTTTGTCTACCAACTGGAAATTGCGATAGGTTCCATCAATCTGCACAATGCCAGATTGATTGGTTATGCGGACGCCGTACTCGCCCATCAATAAAGCCCGTATCGAATAATGCGCGCAGAGCGGTAAACGGCGGGTATCCCCTCCCAGTCCCAATTGAATGTGCCTGTGCCTGCGGCAAAAGTTATTCGTGGCGCCCGGTATGATCCCAGGGGGTGAAACCAGGCAGACTTTCCCAAAAGCACACCGTCTACAAACGAGCCGGTGTTTGCGGTGGTCACAGTGAACGTTCCCGCGAAGCGGGTGATCCTGTCAGTAATTTCAAGCGTGATGGCGCCCGCGGCGTTTCGCTGTCGAAACCCGTAAGGCATCAGGTAAGCCACCCCTGCTCGATGACGCGAACTCCACCTGCCAAGATGTACTCGGTCGTCCGCCCCGAACCGTCGACATCGACGGTCCACCCATCGCTCCCCAGTCCTCCCGGTGGGATCACACGAAAGCGATCGGATCGGATGGTGAAGTCTCCGACCTCTCCATTATTTCTGGCTTCCCACCCCGTCACATAGCCTTGGACGTCGAGGGTGACTGCGGCGCGGGCAAACAGGGCGACTACATCGCCCACAGCCTGAGCGAGGACTTCTGACTGCTGGGTGATCGATGCCGTATTGCCATTCACCGTCGCCGATAGCGTGGTGATCAGCATGCCGATTGCCTGGTCGGCGGCCGCACGAAGGATTGCCTCCTGCTCCAGCCCGGCCTCGGCGCCGCCCATGCCGACGGCGACCTGGTCCACCAGGCGCGCGATAGCTGCTTCGGCGTTCGAGCGGATCGTGCGCTCGCTCGTGATCGCAGCATTTTGAGCGCCGCTCTGGACAACCATGGCCAAAAGCGAACCGGCTTGGCTCTCCTGGTCGCGAACCATCACGCCCTGCTTGTTGGAAAGCTGGGCAAGGCCGTCGCCGTCGAGTGCCTCGATCTGCTCCACGAGCAGCTCGATGTTCTCGGTGTTACCCTCGACGGCGGCCTCGATGTTCTCGATCGCGGAGCCCTGATCGCGGATGTCGTCGACGGCCTTGTCGATAATCACCTTCGCGGCGGCGGCATCGTCTTCTAGCTGCGCGAACTTGATGGCCTGATCGTCAAGCTGCTCCTCGATGATCGTGATCTTGCCGACGCCGGTCAGGACGTTGGAGAAGATCGTGATGTCGCCGTCGATCGTGCCGATCCGGTAGCTGATGCGGACGTCGTACCGGGTCTCACTCTGGAGCGGGGCGATGACGTGCCGCACCGCACCGGCGCCGGAGAGGATTGCGGAGCTCGTCCAGTTCTCGCTCACACCCTGACCGTCGGCATGCAGGCGATAGTCGATCACCACGGCGTCGGCGGAGGGCATCTCGCTCTCGCCGGCGACGAGAAGTGCGGGGAAGCCCTCGCCGGACGTCGTCCCGGAAACACTCCATTCCGTTTCGACCGGTGCCGGGGGCTTGAGATCGGGGGCGCTCAGCTGGAACGGCGCGGGGGGTGTCGTCGTCTGGCCAAGCGCATAGGCATGCTTCGAAGGTGTCTCGGTCTGGACCGTGAAAGAGACCTTGCCGGTAGCCGGGTCGATCGAGCGCCTGGTGATCAGCACCGGCTGATACACAATGCCCTCGTCGGGCACGTTCAGGTTGACGACGTCGCCGGTTTTCAGGCCGATGTGCTGGGGCCCCGTGGTGAACGTCCACGGCCCGGCCTCCCGGCTGTTGACGATCTCGTAGGCGGCAAGCTGGCCCGGTTGCTTCGCCTGCTGGCCGGTAAATACCTGCACCAGTGGGAAGTCGATTTCCTTGGTGCGCTGCCCCTTGTCGGCCGCGACGTACGCCGGTTCGGTGATAGCCGTGCCCGAGATGACCGACCAATCACTGGCTTCGTCGACGTAGCGCGGGATGACGGTATTGAACCGGTCGCGCCGGCTCTTCGTCATCGGGAACGAAGCGCCGTCGTGGAGGTGCCAGCTCTCGATCGTCGCGATCGCGACGCGCGGAGTATAGACCAGGCAGCCGATCATCGCGCCGGTTTGGGTCGGCACCGCGCCGCCCGCCTGAAGGATCCGCTTCAGCGTGTTCCACTTGCTGTCGGTGGTCCATTCGACACCGCCGACCTTCCAGGCGTTGGCTTCGCAGACGTTCGCGCACTCGACGAACTCTTCGACGCGGATGTTCGCGATCGGTGCGCCGATGCCGCACGTGCGCTTGCCGTTCTGGTAGCGGCCGAGCGACCAGGTCAGCGCATGCAGCGCCGGATTGTCCGACCACACATAGGTCGTCTCGATCAGGGCGCGGCAGCTGCCCGAGCCACCTGGATAAGTGCTGTCGAGGCGCGGATCGTAGACCTTGACCCACTTGCCGATCCAGGAGGGTTCGGGCGCGCCAGCGCCGTACATCTCGCCCTGCTTGTTGTAGCGCAGGCACCACATGGCATGTGTGATGCCGGAGAGCTTGTGCGCGGTGGTCCAGCCCGGGGCGGTACCGCCGCCGAGTGAGACCGCCAGCGCCGACGACATCGGCCCGCCCAGGTGAACTTTCTGGGCCTGATAGTCGTGATAGGTGCCGATCGCATTGCCATCGGCTGCGAAAGTCACGGCTTCGTTGTCGCCGGTGAACTGTTCGATGCCCTCGATCTGCCCGCCGATCGTCAGCAGGGCGCCGAACCAGAGGAGGTCGTTGAACTTGGTGTAGCCTGGCCGCGTGTTTGTGTCCGCGAAGAAGCGCAGGCCCGACATGCGGGTGCGGCCCATCGCGTAGGGAAGGCCGCTCTGCGGATTCGTGGTGAAGCTTGTCGCGCTGCCCTGGTTTGAGACCTTCGGCGCCGTGGCCGCGCCGATCATGCCGATCACACCGGCTGCGAGGCCCGCGTACATTCCGACAGCGGTGATGGTGGCGGTCGAAATGCCCGCAACCACACCGGCGGAGCCCATGGCGGCAGCGCCGAGGACGCCGGCGCCGGCGAGCGCGCCGACGCCGGTTGCGACCAGGGCGACGGCCGCGACAACCATCCCGGCGGTGCGAAGGGTCTTCATGCGAGGACACTCCAGGCGCGCAGGATCTCGGTCGGCCTGAACGTCACAAGCCCATCATGATCCTGGTGGAAGCAGAAGAGGTTGCCGTTGCCCGCATAGATGCCGAGCGCGCCGATCGCTCCCTCCGACGGGATCAGCGCGATATCGCCTAGAAGCATGCGCGCCGGCGCGATCGCGACCAGGCCGACACCGTCCGCCATTTCGGCGAGGGTGGAATAGCCGAGCCGCTTCAGCGCGCGGGCGGCGCCGAATTCGCTCTGATATGCGCCGGCCTTGCTGACCAAGATCTTGTGGCCGAGCTTTTTCAGGTGAAACGCGGAGACCTTGGCACAATCGACAGCGCCCCATTTGAAGGCGCGGCCGCGATAGCGGGCGAGGGTGGCTTCGGTCGCGGCGTGGCGCCGTTCAAGCGGGGTCATGCGATGGCCTGCCTGGCGCCAGTGATCACCCCGAGGCCCGACTTTGCGGTCGCGCTGCTCTTGGGTGGTTTGACGCCCCAATAGAGGTTCTTGTCGGTGCCCGTCATGAATTCGAGACCGCGCTCGCCCGGCCAGATCGACTGGTGCCAGGCGTTGGAGGCGCGCTGACCTTCCTCGACCTCGAACAGGCGCTCGAAGACGCTGACGACGGTATATTCCAGGGTGCGGGCGCCGTTGGCATCGAGGCCGGGGGTCGGCACGTCGATCTCGCCCAGGAACAGGGTCTCGGGCTGGCCGATCGCCATGCCGGTGATCGGATCCGCGGCGCCGACCATGATCCGGACGAGCGATCCCTGCATGGAGGGATTGGCCAGGACGGACATCGCGCTGATGTCGGGCGGCATCAGGCCGATCGTCACTTCCGGCGCCTCGTCGCCGATTTCCTCCGAAAGCTCGGAGATCGTGGACAGGGTGCCGAAGGTCGGATCGATCCCGGAATAGGCTTCCCCGTCGATCAGGACAGTGCCGGCGCCATCGAGGAGGCGGAGGGTGTAGTTCGGCAGTTCGATACGCACCGCGCCGAACAGCAGCACAGACGACTGCGCCAGCGCGCTCTGTAGCGTGGGATCCACGGGTCAGGCCCCTTCGGAAATCGTGAAGCTGAAGGCGGTCAGGCGGGACACTGAAATCTGCCAGTTGAGCTCGTCGCCGGGGCTGACGAGGCCCTCGATCATGGGCTGCGCGATTTCGACGACGTCGCCTGCGCCGAGCTGCACGCGGAGCATCGGGAAGATGTTCGCCGTCAGCGATCCGTTGGCGGCTGCTGTTCCGCCAGTCCGGAACATGTGCAGGTAGCGGCGCCCGGCGCGAATGATGGAGAAGAACTGGCCCTCGGCGGCGACATAACCCGGCGTGAGGCCGGTGAGCGGAATGGAGCTGCCCGCGAGCACGGCGCTCGCGAGGACCGGCGCGCCCGGATTGCCGGTATCGAAGCCCGGCTGCGGGAAGGGCATGATCAACCGCTGCTTTCGCGCCTGAAGCAGGCGGGACTGGATGACCATGGCCTCGGTCTCGGTTCGCTTCGACGGAAGCTGAAGGCGAACGCCGAACCGGGTTCCGAACCGGTCGATCAGCTGCTCCGGGCCGCCAAGGAATGGCGACAGGACCGCGCCGAATTCGCGCAGGAATACGGTGGCGGAGTTCGGGACGACCTCCGCCGGCATAGCAATCGCTGCCACAGGTGCTTTTCCTTATGGGATGCGTCGGCGGGCCTGGCGCGACATGTCGGCGCCGGCGGCCGATCGGGCCTGGACGCCAGACGCGACGGACATGGGCCCGGCGACGCCGGCGGCGCGCTGGTCCACTTGGCTCCAGAACAGCTCGGAGCCGGGGCCGTAGTAGTTGTTCTGCGTCCCTATGCCGTTGCCGCCGCCAAGGTTCGATAGCTCGTGGTTCGGGATGACCTGGCCGGAGGAGCTGGGCAGGAAGATCTCCGGTCCGCGCTCGCCGACCAAGTAAGGCAGGCCGGCTGCAGTGGGGCCGCCATCGGCGCGCGCGCCGGCAAGCGAGATCCCGCTGAACGCGCTGAAGTCGTAGGACGCGCCGGCGCTGGAGATGTTGGAGGATCCGCCGCCGCCGAGCGAAAGCCCGCCGCCGAAGATGTTCCCCAGGGCGCCGACCATGGCCTTGCGGATTTGGATCCGCACCAGGTCCGAGATCACCTGCTGAGCCACGTTCTTGAACACGTCGCCGAACTTGCGGACGCCGACCGTCGCGTCTGCGAAGCCGTTGATCATGGCGTCGATGCCGTCGACCTTGATGCCCTCGATCGCGTCGTTGATATTAGAGACCTGGCTGCGCAGCTGGTAGACGTACTGCTGGCCTGGCGACATGTTCTGAATCGCGAGACGCTGACGCTGGGCGGTCTGCTGCGCGGCCAGCTCCGATCGGGCCTTGTCGGCATCGGCGATGTCGCCGTTGGCGATCTGCTGATCGAGCAGGTTGCGCTGGATCTCCTGCTGGATCTCCAACGCCTTGCCTTCGAGCTCTGCGCGTTTGCGCGTGTTCGGCTCGATGTCGGCCATGGCCTGAAGCGTTTCGGCCTGGCGGGAAAGCATGTCGTTGTCGAGCTGGACCGCGCGATCGGCGCGCTCGCGGGCCAGCTTGAGCAGCGCAGGGGCGAGCGTGACGCCGATATCGCCGGAGGCGCTTTCCGGTCCATAGATCCGCTCGATCGCGGCCTTGCGCTCGGCTTTCTGGGCGTCCGTCAGCTTTTTGTTGGCGTCGACCTCAAGGAGGCGCTTCGTACGATCGGCGGCGAGCAGCTCGTTCTCGATCTTGGCGCGCTCTTCCGCATCGGTGGTGACATCGAGCTTTGCCTGAAGGTATTCGCGATTGAGGGCGGCAAGTTCCTCGTCTTGCTGGGCGTCCGTCGCCATGGCGGGCGGACGCTTCTTGCGTTCCGTTTTTTCGCGGCGAAGCGAGGGGTCGAGGGAATTCTCAGCAAGCGACTTTTCGATCTTCGCGGCAATGTCTTGTTTGCCCGGGTACGAGACACCGTCGGCTATCGCTTGAAGGAACTCCTGCTTGCTGACCGCTAGGCCGTCAAAGTCCAGTTTCTCGGCCCGTCGGGCGGTTTCGATGCTGCCGACCTCACCCGACTTGAACTGTGCGTAAAGATCTCGCACCGCGTTGTTGCGGTTCATGGCACTCGTGACGTCGACACCGACGGCGCCCAGTGCTTTCTGACCCCACGACAGACCGAGATTGCCGGACTGGAAATTGCCGAAGGTCTTCTCCGAACTGGCTTTTTCACCGGCGGCTTGCGCTCGAAGATTGATCGCCATGAGAGTGGCATTCAGCCGGAGCATCTCGTTCTGGTGCTTCAGCTTGCCCGTCGTCAGATCGAACATTTCGCCGAGGACCGACTGCGCATCGGATAGGCCATTCGACGCCAGCTTGACGTCTTCCATGGCCTTGCCGGTGTCGAGCAGCTTCGGGATAAGCGTCGACAGTACAATTACCGCCGACGTGATCGCCAAGCCCCAAGGCCCGGCCATGAAGGCGCCGAACTTCCCTGCGCCGTTCGTCATCAACTGGAGCGCCTGGACGATCTGGCCAGCCTGGGAAGCGAAGATCTGCATGGGCTTCGCGCCCATCGCCCACATGGTGGCGACGTCGTTTATCTGGAATTGCAGTTGCTGCATGCCGGCGCGCGCGGCCCCGTTTGCGGCGACGACACCCGAGGACGATTGGCGATAGGCGGCGGTCGCCGATTTCATTCCGGTGACGAACTGCGCCGTCGAGATCACGCCTTCGCGCTGCGCCTGGCGCAGTAGCTTGGTCTCGTTGCGGTAGGCGGCGAGGGCGGCACTGGCAGGGTCGAGGCGGGCTTTCAGGGCGGCCATTTCAGCCGAGAGCGCCGTCGTCGCCCCGGCACCCTCCTTCAAACCATTTAGATCTCTGCGGAACTGGGCGAGCTTCTGCCCGGCCTCGACCATGGCCTGGCCGTACTGCTTGCCGGAGATTGCGCCGAGACTCAGTGCCTTGCGCGCGAGATCCACTTCCTGTCTGTACTGCGCTTGGGCAGCGGAGAGCGGATCGAGGCGCGCCTTCAGGTCGGCGAGCTGGCGGCTGAAGCCGGCCATGCTCGTGCCCATGTCGTTGGCGGCCTTGCGGATCTCGCGGGAGCCGACGTTGATGCTGTTCTTCAGCGCCGCCATCTTGGCCTGCGCGTCGGCGGCACCTGCCCTAAAGCGCGCGGTCTCAAGCGTCAGGTCCGCGCGAAGCGAACCGATTTTGGCGGCCATCGCGGGTTCCTTCCGGCCATCCGGCCACGAAAAAGGGGCGGCCCTGCAAAGGACCGCCCCTGATGGGAGCTATCGACTGACCGGCTAGGCGGTCAGGTCAGTTTCTCGAGTTCCTGGACGAGCAGCTGGAACTGCGCGCCAAGCATGATTACGGCGGCGGCCGCATCGTCCATGGTCGGTCGATTGGCGCCGGAAAGCAGCTCCTCGAGCTGATCGAGCGCGGCCTGATGCTGGCGCGCCATATCGAGGGCCGGTGCGACGCTACTGCCGACCGCGATTGCGGTGCCGCTATGCACCGCGGCGTTCCCCGGCAGGGCCGACAAGGAGCAGCGCGGCGCGGTCGAGGTCCTCGATCGAGATGTCGCCCGTGCCCACCAGTACGGCCATCGCCTCTGCCACCTGACGCGCGGCGGAACCGCGCAGCTGGGGCAGGATGGAGCGCAGAGGTTCTACGACTGTCCGGCTGACGGTGCGCCGAAGGTGCAGCGGGTGCCAGGTCGGAGCGGATCCGCGCAAGGCAACAAGTCGGCGCTGGACCAGGCTGATTTCCGTCGTGCAGTCGGCCGCCAGCTGGCGATCGCCGGTCAGGCGCTCGATCAGACGACGGAACGGGTTGGCGGGAAGGTGTGGAATGCTAGAAGCGGCCGCAGCCTGATACATGGGTCTCTCCATGTTGATGGTTAGGGCTGGGACAAGGCGGCTACCTTGCTCCAGCCCGAACTTTATGGCACACAGAAAATATGTCGTCAATAAGTGTCCCACAGAAACGTCGCGGCCGTCCGGCAACGGGGCACTCGCCCCGGATAGGTGTTCGGTTCGATGAGGGGCTGAAAGGACGGCTAGAGGCCTTCGCCGAGGCGGAAGGCGTAACGGTGTCCGAAGCGATCCGCCGCTTGGTCGAAAAGGGCCTCGACGCCTGATCAGCCCTTGCGGCCGCGCCGTTTCGAGAGGCGTTCGGCGGCCGCCTCCACGCCCGGACCAATTTCGGCCGCGAGGGTATCCAGCATGCTGTCGACGTTCGCATCCCATGCCGGTCGGGCAAAAGGCTTGGCGACCGAGCGGAACGTGCCGAACTCGCGTGGCACGCCGTTGCGGTTTGCCGTGCCGAAGAAGATCCGCACCGCTCCCTTGTCGATGATCTCGTCCCGGGCGGCATCGCGGGTCAGGCCGTTGGTGGCGATGAGCAAGGAATCGCGCAGCTTACCCTCATGGACCGGAACCAGGCGGCGCGCTTCGGCCTGGACGGGCTGAAGCGCGCGCATGCCGGCATTGATGAGCGTCTGTCGCTCGAGCGCCTCGTCGGCCAGTGCGGACAGGGCCGCGTCCAGGTCGGCGAAACCGTCGAGCGAGATTGCTTCGTCAGCCATCGCGATTCCTCGCCTCCAGTTCTGCGCGGGTGAATTTCCGGATCGACATCGGGGCACCGCGCGCTTCCATGGACTGGAAGGCGGCGAGCATCGCGTCCGGCGCCATACGGCGATCGCTGTTCTTGCGCAGATAGTGATCGAGCGGTTTCAGGCCGCCCTTCGACTGGGTAAGGCCCGCAAAAGCCCCGCCCCACCAAGCCTCTCGGAGACTCGCTTCGGCGGCGGCCGTCAGGCGTTTGCGCACGCCGCGCATGGCGAGCTGGAAGTGCAGGGGCGTCTGATGCCAGAAGCTGTCGGGATCGAAGCCGGACTGGCACCACATGACGAAGAAACGCTCGGTGGTTACAGGGCCGTTGTCGGCTTCCTCGTCCGCTTCGCTGCCGGCTTTGCCTTTCCCTCGGCACTCGGCTCTTCGGCCCGGCCGCCGAAGCGGTTCAGCAGATCGAGGATCAGCGGCGCCATGTTCTCGATGCCATAGCGGAAGGCGATCGCCAGCCCGTCTTCCTCGGTAAGCTCGGGGTGATCGGCGACCGTCAGGCACTTCACCAGGAGCGCGATCTTCGAGATCGTGAAGTCGATGCCCTTTTCGGCGAACAGGTCTACGCCCAGGTGCTCGCCCAGGGCGATCGCGCGGAAGCCGAGGCGGAAAGTGAATTCCTCACCGTCGACCGTGATGACGCTCTTCGCGTCGACCGGAGCGACCATTACGGCGTCTCCTTCTCACGCGCCGCTTTGGAAGTCGGCTTCATGGTGATGTTGAACTTCCGCTTTTCGTTCGCGACGTTCAGGTACTTGAGGTTGTAGAACAGCGCGGTGCCGCTCACGACGTAGGTGTCCTCGCCCTGCGGCAGGTGGATCTCGTACGGGATCGGCTCGTTGTTCGCCTCGGCGGCATCGAGCAGGGTGGTCGAGGGCGAGCCGAGCACGAAGTTGCCGGCGATCGTGTATTCGACGCCTTCCTTCAGCGGCTGCTTCTTGAACTCCTTCGCCTCCTCGGTGTCGAAGCTCGAGACCTCGTACAGCGTGGTGGTGAAAGAGGGTAGCTCGGGGATGTCGTCGACCTCTGCGACCTTGGTCAGGACGCCGCTGGGATTGAGGTGCAGCTGAGAGCCGTGACCGGTGGTCACTTCAGAAATGGGCATGGGTTACTCCTTTCCGTGCCAGATCGTGGCATCGATGGCGTGGCAGTGCTGGAAGGCGGTGGCGGTATCGTCGCCGCGGTCGAGCACGTTTTCGATTTCGGTATGGTCGAACCGGGTGTCGCCGACGCGCGCGTACGGCGCGATCGCGGTGACGACGTCTTCGCGGAGCGCGACCGTCTCGTCGTAGGAGCGACCATAACAGTCGAGCTGGATCCGCGTGTCGCGCAGCGCGTGGAAGCCCTCGAGGTGCTGTGGGCGCGGATCCGAGATGATGGTGAGGACGATCGCCGGGATCGGCCCGTTCTGCGGCCGGATCCGCCAATAGACGGAGGTTCCGACCCGCGCGCCGATCGCGGCGTCATCGATGAGGCGGGTGCGCAGGTCCCGTTCGAAGCTCATTGCGACCTCACGGCGGTAAAGTCGATCTCCCGGCGGCCGATCGGCGAGATGCCGACGATGTCCCAGGTCTCGGCGCCGACGACGATCCGGTCCTTCAGGGTGACAGCACGGGTGAGGGCGGAAGCAAGGACGTTGAGCGTGATGGACTGCTGGCCCATTTCGGCGGCCGCTTGACGCCGCTCCTGGCCGGTTCCGTAGAACATGGCGGCCCACGGCCGGGCGATCGGCGCCCAGCTAGCGATTTCCTCGCCATAGTCGTCCTGGGCGACCGCTGCGCGCTCGATCGAGATTCGCGTGGTGCGCTTGGTGACCTTGGTCACAGCCAGATCCGATCGTTCACGAGTAGATAGTCGATGTCGGCCGAGCTGTCTTCGAACAGCGCGCGCAGTTTCAGCAGGATCGCCAGGCGAACGGCCTGGGGAATGGCGTCACCGTCATCACCGTAGCCGACCGTGACGCGGACGGTGATCGCGCCGCCGGCGGTGGACGCAACCGGCCATCGCTTGGAAGGGGCCGGCCGGGCACCGCGCTCTAGGCCGGCGCCGGTAAGCTCGTACGCCTCGGCCGCGAGCGTATGCTCGGCGCCGTTGCGATCGAGGTACGTAATCTCGTCGATCGTGACGATCGGCCCGACCTTGATCAGAGCGAGATCTTCGAAGTTGTCCGCCTGCACATCGACTACCTGGCTGATCAGCCTGGTGCCGGTAACGGACTCGATGTGATTGCGGGCACCGGCGAGCTGAAGCCCGATCTCGGTATCGAAGGTGTCGTCGGCATCATCGACGCGCAGAAACTCCTTCGCCTGGTCGAGCGTCACCGGCTCGGCCGCCGGCGGCGTAACGATGACCGGTGACTGCCACATGATCAGGCCTTCGAGGCGGCGGGCTTGGCCTGGGTGGCCTTGCTTGCGGCGGTTTTGGCGGCGGGCGTCTCGGCTGCGACCGGCGCAGCCGGTGCCGCATCGGGCTCCGCACGTTCAGTCGTTTCGGACACGGCGTCGTGCGCGGCCTTGGCATCCGCCAGTTCTGCCTCGAGACGAGCGACGCGTTCCGCCGGCGTCTCGTCGATCGCCGTGGATGCCGTCGCGTCCTCGACGACGAGCTCGGCGAACTTGGCGTCGATCAAGCGCTGCGCCTCCTTCTCGTTCGGAAAGTCCCTGACGTCGCCGGGGGCGAGCGAAACCTTTGGCCCCGAAAGGCCTGCGATCATTCTGATTTTCATGGTGAGCTCCTGGAACTTGCCTTTCCGTGCCACCGGCGCACCGGCGTCAGGAAAAGGCCCGGGCGGGAGTGACCCCGCCCGGATCTTGATCAGGCTGCGGCCTGCTGCAGGTGCTTGACCGCAGCGGCGTCCAGGAGGTCACCATCGTAACGGATGATGCCGGCCAGACCGACCTTGGGCCAGAAGCGCTCGCGCACGGTGCCGATCAGCGGCGAGCCGACCTTGCGCACGGTGTAACGGCTCATGTCGCCGAACAGGACCGAACGAGCGCCGGCGCCGATCTCGGGGACGTCGTCGTTGACCGAATAAGGCTTGCCGAGGATCTGATCGGGGGCATCGACGCGCACGTCGCCCATGGTCCACAGGAAGCGGCCTTCGCCATCCTTCAGTTTGCGGATCGCTGCCAGAGTGGTGTCGGCGAACATCCAGCGGCAGGACGGACTACGACGATACGCCGCGTTGACCGAGTGCTGCAGGTCGATCAGTTCCTCGGCCGTCAGCGCTGCGACTGCAGCTGCCAACTTGCCGCGCGCGGAAGCGGTGATGATTCCACGCGGCTGATTGACGCCGGTGCCGATGGTCAGCAACTTGTTGGCGCCCCGCCCGAGACGTTCGCCAAGCTTGCGACCGACGAACTGCTCGATGTTGAAGGCGGAGTCCTGGAGGAGCTCGAAGCTGATCTTCAGCCAGGGGGTGGCGAACACATAGGCGCTCAGGTTGGCTTCGCCGAATTCGAGATCGCCGCTGTTGTCATCGGTCAGATCGTCGCCCTCGTCCTTTGCTTCGGACGTGTTGGCGGTGTCGTCGTTCGTGGGGATATCGAACGGGTTGCCCGAGCTCGTCACCATTTCATCGGTGATGCCCGGGTCATACATCGGACCCCAATCGCGCATGGTCTCGACGATGTGGTTCGCGAGGGTGGTGGGAACGGTGTAGCCGCCGGCCGCGGGGGAGCCCGCGGTCTGCGTACGGTTCTCGACGTAGCCGCGCCGCAGGAGCGATCGCTGCTCGGGGGATACAGCGCTGACGTCGCCGCCTTCCGCCATGACCGCGTAGAAAGCGTCGCGATATTCGGTCTGCAGCTGCTCGGCCGAGCGCTCCTCGCCTTCGCCACCCTCCTGGCCGCGATGGTCGACGTTGCTGCGGCCCGGGCGATTGCGCGAGCGGCGTTCTTCTTCGGCATTTTCGGCCGCGGCAGTTCGCTCTTCGCGCTTGATCTTCAGGTCGAGCGCATCGACCTTGCCCATCACCTGGTCATGGCGCTGCTCGAGCTCGGCCGCCTTGGTGGTGTCGGTTTCCTTTTCGGCCTGGCCAAGGAGGTCGCGCGCCTCCGTGACGAGCTGGCCCCGCTCCTCGTAATACTGGGTGAGAATGGTCATCTCATGCTCCTGGAATGAAAAAGCCCCGCGCTGGCGGGGCGATCAGGGCGAGAAGCGGGTGCTTTCGCCACCTCCGGCTTGGCCGGGAACTCAGATTTTCCGTTCGGACTGCGCCAGCTTCATGCGCTTGGCAGCGATCCGGCCGGTCGCCCCGGCGCGGTTGTGCGCGCGGCGCTCCTGGCGGGCCGCGTCGAGCGATCGCAGGCCGACTTCCGTCTGCTTGTAGACGGGCATCGGGCTGTAGGTGATCTCGTAGAGCTCACCCTCGAGAATTGTCCGCTTCGGCGGATCCTGCGTGTCGTCCCACTCCTCCTTCAGCGAGCGGAACCCGAACGACATGCCAGGAATATCACCGCGATCGATCTGCACAGCGAGATCGCGACCGTCGCTTGTGTCGGGAAGCGGGTTTTCGAATGCGAGGCCCTTGCTATCCGACCGCAGGGTCAACGTGCCGGCATCCTTGCGACCGAGAACGCGCCCGGTGTCGTGGCTGTGCACCGCCAGCACGTCGCGCTCCTGGAGGGACTTGTCGAATGCACCGGGCGCGATCGTTTCGATCCAGTACCCGGCGACGCTCGCGTCCTGATTGTACAGCACGGCATAGCCGGTGGCCGTACGCACCTCGCCAGCGGCGGTCGCGGAGCGGAGCTCGAGGCCTTCGGTGAGGGCGCGGAACTCGCGCTCGTCAGTTTTCGGTTTGGTCGTCGTCGCCGGCATCGCCGCCGTTCTCCTCGTTGTCGTTGAGCGGCGGGCCGCCGTTGTGGCCCTGGCCGGGCGAAGTTCCCAGCTCGACGGTCGCGCCCTGGATGTAGAGTTTTGCGCCAGCGCCGGAGGGGTCTGGCGGCCGGTTCTCGAGCGCGCGGGCTTCATCTGGGGTCATCTGGGCAGTCTGGATTGCCCGGGCGATGCCCTCGATCCGATCCTTGAAGGCGCCGCGCTGCATGCCGTCGAGGTTGTGCTTCGCCTTGCGGCTGCGCTGGCGCTGGCCGAACAGCTTCAGGTTGAGCTCGTCTTCGAACGCCTTCGCCCACTGGCCGATCACATGCTTCACCAGCTGGAGGTCCTGCTGCTCCGTGTTGGAGAAGGTGCCTTTGGACAGATCCTGAAGGAAGACAGGTGGCAGGCCCCAGATCCGGGCGATCTCCTGGATCTGAAAGAGCCGCTGCTCGATCATCTGGCCGTTTGCAGGCTCGATGCCGATCGGCTTCAGCGCGTGACCGGGTGGCATGCCGAAGAAGGGCGCGTTCGTCCTCTTGGCATGGTCGATGGCGCGCTGAATATCCGCCTGCGCGCGCTTGAATGCGTCAATGCCCTGTGGGAGCGGCCCTTCCAACGAAAGCGGAGGAACGCCCCCGCTGGCGAAGAAGCTGCCCGCGAAATCGTTCATGGCGATGGCGAGCGAGATCGCCTTTCGAGCCAGGAAGATCGGGCTGTAGTGCCCGACCAGGTCGGATTTCGGCATGAACGACACGTCGATGATGTCGCGCGCCGGATACTCGCGGCCCTCGGAGATGAAGATCTTGCGTCCATTCCGACGCTGGATCGAGGTTTCCTTCGGATCGAGTGGCCAGATCGCGACGGGACGGACGCCCGCGCGCTCGATCCAGCTCATACCGCGGCCGCCGGTGAACACCTGTTGCCACATGTGCCGGCGCCACTCGAAGCTCGATGTCTCCTCGTTCGGAGCCTCGTTGAGCAGCATGGCCAGGCCATCGTCGACCTTTTCGCCGCCGTTGCCTCCCTCGAAGGCTTGCAGGGGCAGGCTGGCGAGAGCGCGCGACAAGAAACCGACGGCGCACATGACAGCAGGAACGCCCAGCGCGGCGTCGATCGACACCGGCGGCAGAGCGCTCCTGCTGTCGAGGGCACCCAGCATTGCCAGGAGCGCCTCGGGGTTCTCGCTCAGGCGATGGGTGGGATCCTCGATCGAACGGACTTCGCTTGCGCGCTGCGCCGCCGACCGGTGGATGTAGTCGTCGGGCGACATCACGGTTCGTTCTCCCCGTTCATACTGAAATTGGGGTCGTCCCAGGGCGAGCTCGGCTCTTCCTCTGGTTCCTTCCCGCCCATGGCGACGCCGAGCGCGCTCATCAGCGCGACCGGGTTGTCGATCTTGAGGTGTGCCTGCCCCTCCGGCTTGTTGGGGTAGACGTTGTCTTTCTTGTCGGGGGCGCCGACCACGTTGGAGATTTCCCACTCCATCACGGGGTCGCCGCCGTGGATCAGTCGCTGGGAGCGTATGAGCGCATCCAGCTCCTTCATCGGCTCGCTGAAGTTGAGCACCACCGGCCGATACTCGATCATCGGCACGCCCTTCTTTTGGAGGCGCGTGGAGAGCTGTGTTGCCTGGAACGGGTCGTAAGGCACATGCTCGACCTGGAAGCAGCTGGTGGCCTCTTCGATCGCCAGCTCGATCTCGTCGTAATCGACGATATTCCCCTCGGTGACATCGAGGAGGCCCTGCGCATCCCACCCTTGGTAGGCAGGAACGTCGGACACGGTGTCAGTCGGCAGGAAGTACCGGCCGATCCGAATGTACGGATCTTCCTTGGTTGCCTTCTCCCCGTTCGGGAGGAAGAGATACTCCAAAGCAGCGATGTCGACCTTCGATGCCAGGTCAAGCCCGAGGATGACGCGTCGGCCCTGAAGCCAATCGAGCTTGAGGGCTTCCCGTGGATCCGCGGGGATCTTTGTCCGTGCGCATTTCCGCCAGGCCTCAACGTCATAGAATGCGGCTTTCGCCGAAACCCACAGGTTGAGGTGCTTGGTCTTGAAGACGCCAGCCTTGCGCGGGGTGGAGACGGCGTCGCGCTGCCGGGCCTTTAGGAAGTCCTCGGTGACCGAAATGTCGTAGTTCGGATTGGCCTTGCGAAGGGCGTCCGCCGACTTCCAGTCGTCATCCTTGTCTATCGTGTACTCGACGAAGAAGGTCTCGTCGTCGAGCGGTGGCCCACCATTATGGCCGATGCCGGCTAGCTTCTTCTGCTCGTCGAGAATTGCCGCGTAGCAAGGTCCGGCGAGGTTATAGCCCGCCGTCGTGATGAGCACCTGCAAGGGCTGATCGCGTGCGCCCATGCCAGTCAGCATGGTATCGACCTGCCCGTCGTCGCCGTGCTCGTGGTACTCGTCGTGGATCGAGCAACTGGGCGACTGCCCGTCGCCAGGATCACCGATGATGGTCTCGAACTTGGAGGCGTCATCGACGCGCATCAGATTCTTGGCGTTCACGGTAATGGCGAAGCGTTTCAGCAATGCCGGTGTGCGCAGCGCCATGAGGCGGGCGGGGCTGAAGACTTCCCAGGCCTGCTTTTCGTTGGTGGCGCCGGAATAGACCTCTGCGCCGAACTCGTTATCGGCACAGAACATGTACAGGCCGATGCCTGCGGCCAGTGCCGACTTGCCGTTCTTACGTGGGACCACCACGAATAACCGCCGAAACCGGCGCAACCCGTCGCGCTTTCGCAACCAGCCGAACGTGCAGGCAATTATCCATACCTGCCAAGGCTCCAGCCGCAGCCTAAGCTTTTTACTGGCCCATTTTCCCTTCGAGTGCGGGAGCAACTCGATGAACTTGCACGGGCGAGCGGCTTTATCCTCGTCGAACCGATAGGGGAATTCGTCGGAGTCCTGGGCGTTCAGGTCATCCAGGAACCGGGTGCATTGCAGCAGGACGGACTTGCAGGCCGGGATTTTACCGGAGACAATGTCGCCGGCGTACTGGCGGGCGATCGCCGCGTAATCGCGCTCCTCCACATTAGAAGCCGTCGAAGTCGCCGGCTTCCGGTGGCTTCCCATTGGCGATCCGCAGGGCGGCCGCCGGGGTCAGCATAAGTTCGCCAAGAAGTGATTGGGCATGGCGCATGGCTTCGTTCAGCATCGCAACTTCCGGTCGAGCTCGCACCATCCGGGTCACTACCATCTTGCCGTTCACCTTCTTCGCCGATTCAGACGTGAAGGTGTCGCCCTCGACCTCGATCACCGCTTGGTAGCGCTGGATCTGCTCAAGCCGCTGCGCGAGCAGCGCCACGTGTTCGGCATAATGCGGGCTTGAGCGTTTCTGCTCTTCCAGGATCAGCGCGATCGACTCGAAGTGCAGTCGCGCCAGGTCGGAAAGGTGCAGTGGGCAAATCATATCGCCCTCTTTCGGCTCCTCTCCCACCGCAAGTTCGCGATCGGGGCGATCGGTGCCGGCGAGGGCTTTCAGCTCCGGGGCTTTGCGCGGCCGACCGGCACCAGGTCGGGATCCACCTCTCGACACCGGCACCTCCATCTGAAGCTGGGGGTACCGGCTGCGAGGCCGAAGCCGCGTAACTTTTTACCCTTTGAATTTGCCCGCGTGAAAATTTGGGGAGGGCGTCGGTGTCCGGCCAAATCGGCTCCAGATCCGCCCCCTCCCCCTCCCGGTTCAGGTTTCGCTTGGCGATCCTGAACGGGATCGGCCTCGTCGCGCCTCGTCGCGGGTTTTCGCGTCGTGGCACGGGTCACAGAGGCCCTGTTTGTTCTCTCGGTCGTCGCTGCCGCCCTCGGCGAGCGGCACGATGTGGTCGACGACGTTCGTGGCGACGTACTTGCCGTCCTCAAGGCAGCGCCGGCAGAAGGGCTCCTCACGGCGGACCTGCTCCCGATCGCGCTGCCCGGCGCGGCCGCGCTTGCGCTGGTCACGATGGAGCAGGGGGCGTTCCCAAGGCTGCGGCTCTCGCCAGCCCGGCGGGCGGAACCGTGGGTTCTGGGTAGGCATCAGCCTATGTCGACGCCGAGCTCGTGCAATTCGGCGTCGATCTCGTCCTTACGCGCTCGCAGCCCGACCAGCAGCTCGGCATGGAGCGCCTTGAGGAGTACGCCGCCCACCGGGACGTCGCCGACGAAGACCCGGAACGAATGCGCCAGCGGCGCGCCGTCGATCGATAGGGTGGCCGTCGCAATCAGGAACTCGACGGTCTCCCGAGCAGTGATGAGCTCGGCGGCCTGCTCGACTTCGGAGGCTTTCATCAGGCGACGGCGGCGACGGTGCCGTCCTGTTCGGCGCGTTCGACGAAGAACGTCTCGGTGCCGTCGCTCTTCGACAGGCCGAGGGCCTTGAGCTTCTTGCCGTGCTCACCGGCTATCGCCTTGAGGATCGCGGTCTTGTCGAGCTTCGTCGTCACCCGAAGCAGGCCCTCCGCCCAAGTCCGTTTCTGGAGCTTGGCGACGATCGCCGCCTCGTCGCCGTCTATCGCGACGCTGGCGCGGCCGGTGCGGGTGCCGACCATGCAGCCGCCAAGCTGGACGGACTTGCGCTTGCCGCCGGTGAGGGCGGCAGTGGCCTGCTTCCACCATGGCTCAAGCTTCGAGCGGATCTCGTCGCACTCCTTGATGAGTGGTGCCAGGCTCTTGTCCGCCTCGGCGTTCGCCGCAGCGATGGCGTCGTTGCGGGCATTCTCGAGCAGGTCGATCGACGCCAGCAGCTGGGCGAACCGTTGCAGCAGCACGGTTGCCGCCTGGTCAGTCTTGGGGGTGCGGATGGACATCAGGCTCTCCAGCTGTTGGATGTCGGAAGGGTCAGCGGCTCGGCGCCGGCGGAAGATCGAGGAGCGCGACCGGCTGAGACTTGCGACCTTTGCCGATCTCGATGATCGCCTGTCTCAGCCACCTAGCCGAGACGGTGATGGTGGCATTGTCATGCGCGTCCCCGACAATCTGCAGGGCCTTATCGAGATCGATCACGAGCGTTTTCCTCGGGAAGTTCGGAAGGCGGACTTGAGGCCGCCAGCGATGGAGTGGGTGCGCTCCTCGAGCTCGTCGTAATGACGGGCATCACGGACGCCGCTGCGGACTTCGGCCAGCACCTGGTCAAGTTCGCTTTGCTGCTCGTCGAGCTGTGCCTCGAGGCTCAGCCGGCGCGTTACGCGGGGACCGCGCACGACCTGTGGCTCTTCAAGACGATCGGCTTGCGGTAGCTGGGATCGTCGGACCTGGACGGCTTGGGCAGGCGGTAACGCTTCGCGAAGGGCAAAGGAGGCAGGGCGCGTGCCACTGTGGCTCGCGCCTCGATGTCGGCAAGGCGGGGCGTCATGTGCAGCGCGATCGCGCGGGCGAATGCGACCTGAAGTGCCTTGGCGATGCGTGCGTTGCCGATGGGGGTAAAGCCGAGCGGCCGGCGACCGTTGGCATGTTCGCTGCGCATCTTCACTTGAGCAATCTCCGGGCAAGCAAAAAGCCCGCCGGCCGGGGAAGGCTGACGGGCTTTTCGGGATCCATTCAGCTGAGCCATCAAGGGTAGGCGCAGCTATCGCGGGGTCGGATTTGCCTTGTAAGGTGACGAAATGGCAGGGTCGAATTTGCGCAGGGGGTCTGCACGAAATGGGAGCGGTTTGAATGGGCGGCCAAGTAGAATTTACGACGGCGGGTATCGTTACGCTGGTTGCAAGCTCGTCCGTCGTGTCTGCGCTAGTTACCCAAGCGTTAAGCTGGTGGAGAGATGCCAAGGGCAAAAGCGAAGACCGCCGACTCTCGACAATCTACCTGACGGCCGCATTGAAGAACTTCGCTCGCGAAGCTTATGCGTTGGTGATGGCCTCAGAGCGGTTCGACGAATCGCATGGTGCGGCTGGGTGCCTGGCCAGAAATCTGCCAGAGCCTCCGTCCTCTCTCGAAAGTATCGACTGGAAAGTTCTCGGTGCGGATCGGACTGGGGAATTTCTCGAGTTTGTGTCTCAAGTTGAGCAGCTCCGCGCTTTCGTGGACACGTTCTGGGAAATTCAACTTGATGAGCACTATGCCAGCGATGTCGTGCGCCAACATGCTGTGAGGGCGGCGAGGCGAGCCCTTCAAATTGTGGCCGACCTAGAGGGCAGGCCGGTGGGCGACCCGATATCGATCGAGGGTTTGGGTCACTTGGAGCTCCGTCTCGAGCGGAAGGGTATCGAGTACGAACAACGCCGCTCGAATGAAGAACTAGTTGCGCGCTTGATCCGTGAACAGCAGGAGGCGAACGCTAACTGAGAATGCCGGCCTGCGCGGCCGCCAACGTCGCGTCGTCGACGAACTTGCAGGCCTCGATCGAGAAGCTGCGCCAGAGATCCAGCGCGTCGATGAGGATCTTCTTCGCCCGCGAGTTTCGCATGCCGAACCGCTTGGCGACTATGCTGATGCCTTCGTCGCCGATGATCACCGCCAGGACGAGGGCAGGGTGGGACAGCGCCTGGCGCCAGCCGGTGTAGGCGACCTCGGCGCGGACGCTGCCGAGTTTTTCGAAGAATGCGTCACCGAAGTGGCCGCTCTGATCAACGCGGGTCTCGAAGCTGACCGTGTTGATCGCGACGTCGCCGGTGATCCGCGCGTGGGTCTGGGCGATCGATTGGGAAGCCGCCAGCTGCTCGGCATCGATGTCGCCCGCCTCGAACAACCGGGCGACGGCGCCCTGACGTGTTACGGACGCGCGGGCACAGGTCTCGGGAGTGCCGTTGACCTTGTGCCCGAAATCCTTGCGAACAGTCGCGTTGAACTTGCGGAGCTGGCGCTCGTCGCGGGCTCGTAGAGGATGGCGCGCGGCCCATTTCCGGTGGATGTCGTCGTGCGCCCGTGCCTGTTCTTTCAGGCGTTCCCTCGAGCGTCGGCTCGTTGCTGTTCCCATTGCCCCGCAGTCTCCGATTGTTCATCCGGGACGTAATCGAGCATCGGGGCGTTCGGCAGAGCCGATTCTGCGCAGGGGGCGTAGACCTGCCAACCGAGTTCACGGAGTTGCCTCACGGCTTCGTCCCGAAGCGCTGGAAGGGACAGGCCGCGCGGGCCTGGCGTGCGCAGCAGCTGCCCCGACTTTACGAGAGCCTGGACCAACTGGCGCGCGCGGGTCGGGCTTATATCCAGGCCGTTGGCGATCTCGCCATAGGACGGGCTCCCGCCATACCGCAGGATGTATTTGCGGACGAAGTCGAGGACGAGAAGCCGCCGGCTTGTCATCGCAGGGTGAAGTCGGAGCGAGGCGCCCGAGGCAGCCTCGCCGGTCATTGTCGAGTTTCCAGTTCGCACCTGTTCGCCCCCAGGTCCCCCGGGGAGAACATAGCAAGAAAATCTAAATTTTACATCCCTTGCACGGATGCAAATCGTCCCGTCATCACCTGTTGGCGGCAGGGCGATGCTGTGATGGACGTGTCGAGGGCGCCAGACGGCCTACTTGGCCTCAAGGATCTTGAGGAGGCCTTGGGCAATCCCGTTGAAACGATATGCATCCACTTCTGACACTGGTTGGTTATGTGCCGCATCATTGCGCAGCTTATTCAAGTCCTGAATTAGCGACATAGTCCCTTTGTCGATCACTCCAGCTCGGTAAAGCGCTATTGCGACGGGCATGGCGGTGGTCTTCGTCTGAAACACCACCCGGTGGTTTTCAGCGAGTTGACGTAGCCGGGTATCGAGCCAATTCCACGCTTCCAGGACAGCGGCCGCCGGTGAGATCGGGACCAACAACTCGAAGCGTGATGGCAGAGAGGTGACATCGCCCAACTTGGTGGTTTGGCTTGGGACGTTCGGCGGAGCCTTCTCTCCCTCGGGTTTAGCGATCGCCCGTTGCTCGATCTGATCCAATTTGGCGGCGAACTTTGCAGACTTGTCCCCCCAGTTGAGTTCGCTGATTCTGGCTAGAAGGGCGGCTATCTGGCTTCGAAACATGATCGCGAGAATGAGAGCAGCGATCGGCCAAGCAAGGGATCCGATGACGTTTGCCGACCAATCTAGCCAGTCCATGCCCTTGTCTTCTGCACCAATCGTCAACTTCAACATTGCAACCCCACAAACGTCGCGCGTTGCGGGCATAAACAGCTGAGATATCTCCGCCACGACATCGATCTATCAACTCTCAAATGGAAACGAATTGAACACCTCTGTGGCGAGGGTTTCGATAGAGAAAAAGTCGTAGCGTCGTCCAAGCTTTGGCTCCCACCATCGACCGTGAGCGAGCCAATGCCTTAAGTTAAACGCCGCTCTAATCTCAGAAATTAGGCGAGATGCACCGAGGGTATTTTCCTTCCACGTTTCGAGGATATCGCGGTCCAAAGAGGCGCGAGCACCCTTCTCCCGGTACAAAGTCCTCATTGCTCGTGATATAGGTTCCTTGCCGCGTCTATTTGTTCGCTGGAGATAATCGACAAAGAAGGCAGCCTCGATTGCAGCAAGCAAATTCAGTATGGCTTGTCGATCAACTTCTTCTGCCCGTACCTCGAGTTCCTGCGAGACCGCATCAGGTGCGTACGTAGCGAACCGCGTATTGTAACGAGGGTTGATGGGTGAATGATGTAGCTGGAGGCCAGCGTGAACATCGTCTCGCTGAGCCACCACCCCCAGCAGTCCGAGCTGCTGATTCGATAACGGGACCCGATCAGCCACCGGCAACATTCATCAGCGCAGTTTGGAAGGTTTCGAGATCGAGTTCGATGTAGCGCATCGGGGGGCCGGGCACGACCAACCTCCAAGTCCAATTCGGCTCCGGAAGCGGCTCTTCGACATTCAGTTCATGGGGCGACGTGCGCATCGTAATGTTGATTTTAGGACCATCCGACCCTTCAGGAACTAGAACGATACGCGAGGTGCCTCGTGCACCTTCCACGTCTACCCGACCAGCACTGCCGATAAGCAACGTGCCGACGGGTTTCAAAGTGACGACCTGCTTACCGATAAGAATTCGCAATTGGTCGATCGCATATCGTCCGATGAAATCTTCCCTTAGCTCAACCGTTTTACGCTCCAGCTTTATAGAGCCTTCCGCAACGAAGCGCCCGAGATACTGCTCAATCCGACCATAAAGCTCATCAACCCTGGCGAGCCATTTTTCCTTCTGCCTGTTCCAATCGGGTTCCGGCGTACTGCCTTGAGCGGTTTGTTGCTCCACGAAACGTTCAAAGTCGCTCATATTGGTCCTCACAAGAAAAAACTGATTGTGGCGGATACACCCTCCGCCCGGGTCAGATCGCGAAATGGCGCTATTTGGAAATTTCCCGGCTGCGGGAACAAGGTCGATACCCCCGGCGATGCCCCCAGAACTCTAGCGAAAGTTTCGCTTTCTCGCCCGCTTAGCGGACGAGAGCTTGCAACTTTTCGGCAAAGGTTATGATCGCCGCCATGACGGCGAGGCTGCTGAGGGTGGCGCCGACAATGAAGCCCTTGCCGGGAAGGTGAGCAACCTTCTCAGTCAACGTAGCCAGTTGAATGCGAACCGCTACCGATTCTTCGCGCAGCTTTTCGAATTGGCTTTCAAGGCGAACGACGCGATGGTCCATAGCTCCAGGATTGTCTCCGCCACCACTCGGACCACCGCCACGGTGACGAGCCTCGTCCTGCATAGCACGCAGTTCTTGCTGAGTTGCAGTGATTTCACGCAGCCGTTGGTCCAAACTCATACGCCAAACTTCCCGCGCAAGAGCGTCGCTGATTCCTCCGCTTTATCCAGCATCTCAACTATCCGTAGTCGCAGTTCCTCTACGTCATCTTGCGTCAAACGCGCGCCATCAGCCATTTTCTGCAGGATTTTCAGCACTTCGATGTTCACCGCAGCTTGCTTGGTGAGCGCATGAGTCACGACCGCAACGACGTCTGCGCCTTCGAACCCGCCTTCGTCGCCATCAATTTCCGCCACGGTGTTTGTCCTCGTCTTCCAGATCGCACGGCTTGATGCGGCTGAAGATCGCTTCTGCGCTGGCGCGCCTAGCAGCGGCTTCCGTACGGAGAGCTTCCGCAAAGTACTTTGCATCTATGGTGTATTGCTGTTGGAGCTTATCGTTAAGCTTTAGCCTTTCGCCGGTTTCGAGATCGAAGAGCCGCCCGAGCAAGAGCTGGCTGGTTTCCTTGTCGATCGCAGCTTCTGCTTCGACTTTTTTCATGCTTTGTCGCCAGATTATGCGGGAAGCCTCGTCGCTGATCTGGTCCTGCGAGCTTTCGATGCCGCACTCAGCGTTGAGCGCTGATGCGCCGAGAAATGCGGCCATCAACACGGCCCCGCGCATTGCAATCGATATCGTTACCAAACTGACCCCGCCCCCACGGCAACAACGCCCCTAACCATGCACCTTCGGCGACCTTGCACTGACGGCAAGAGACCTGATCAGGACCAAGGCAGCTGATCGTTCTTCCGGGGTCAACGCCCGCAGAAGTTCTATGATCTCGCGCTCTTCCGAAGTGGTTGCGAAATCCGGGCTCTCTGCCTCCGGATCATCAGTCTCGCCGGTGAGGTATGCGGGCGTGGTATGTAGTTCGCGAGCGATCTTATGCAGATAGCGAGAGCTATATGCCTCGCCTGTGACAAGCCGCCCAACCGTCTGCTGACTCACTCCCACTCGGCGCGCCAAAGCGGCCTGCGACATACCGCAGGCGGCCATCTGGTCGCGGAGACGTTCAGGGATCAGCATTACCTGCTGGGTACAACTGATGCTGTTATGCTGATACTTCCGTCTCGGTGTTGACCTGCAACAATGCGTGTTGTAACAACATGGCGTGTTATCCGATTCATCCTCTCGTGTGGCCTTGGAGAAGGCGATTGAGTGCGCAGGTTCGCAGCGCTCTCTCGCGCGCGCTCTCGGCATTACGCAGCAGGCCGTTTCGGGTTGGGTGAAGCGTGGCAGCGCGATTCCGCCGCAGTATGTCCTGGCAGTCGAAGAGCTGACCGGCGTTTCGCGGCACGAATTGCGGCCCGACATTTACCCCATCGAGATGCCCGATGAGCATGCGGGCGGATCGTCGGCGGCAGCATCCCTCCCCCCCGCTGCCGCCGGCGTCCAAGACCCGGTGCAAGGCCTACAGTCATGATCTCGTCCATGGGGGCAGGACATATCGGTGCGCGCTCGACTGCAAAGCTGCAATCGCGCGCCCGCTTTTCAGCAGACCAGGCGTCCGCCGGCGCCGCCCGTGCCGCGCGCTTCTGGCTGAGCCGCAGTGCTGAACGCGCCAGTTTAGTGTCCCAACAGCTGCTGCGAGCCGGTACCCATTCCAATTCGTCGGTAGGTGGACGCCCGACGATAGCCCGGCGGCAGCATACCGGATGCCGCCGGGCGCCCTTTATGCGGTGCGAGCTGTGACCAAGCGCCGCCCGCCACTCTCGCTCCATGCCGCCCTTGAGGACATTGCCGACGCGGTGCCGGGCGGTTGGGCCGCGATGGCGGCCGAGCTCGCGCCGCGCAAGCCGAGCATCGTGCGCGCCTGGGGCGATCCTGACCGGCGCGAAGAGATCCCGCTCGAATGCGCGATCAAGCTCGACCTGCTGTTCCGCCGATCGGGCGGCGACGGCGCGCCGTTGCTGGAGCATTTCGCCTATCGCCTGGACCAGGCGGGCACTTTCCACGCTGCCGACAATCTCGGGCTTGGCCGCATCGTCGCCGAGCTGATTGTCGAAAGCAGCGAAGCGCATGCTGCTTTAGTGCTGGCATCCCAGCCGGGCGCCGGGCGCGAGCACTATCGCGAAGCGCTCATCCGCCTGGATGACGCGCAGGAAGACTACCAGACGGCCCGCGTCTTCGTGACCGCGATGGCCAACGGCGGCCGTCTGACCGGCCCGTCGATGATGGAAGATCTGGTGGGGGTTCCTCGCGCGACGGGACCCCCAGCGATCGAGGGGTAGAGGCACCCTCCATCAACACCTCGAAGTTTCCCCGCGCTCGATCGGCAGCACGCCTTTCGAAGCGCCTTTCTGCTGTCCAGTGAAACGGTGAACCATGCCCATGTCGCCCGGAGCCTACCTTCAGAAGCGTCGCGTCGCGGCGGGCCTGGACGTGGCTGAGGTCGCCGCGGCGCTGCTGGCATTTGGCGGGCCGATCCGCCCGATCACGGACTCAGACGTCCTGAAGCTGGAACACCGGCTTTTCGCGGCCGAGGAAAACGAGCCGTGCCTGCCACCGCTGGAAGCCAGCCTGCTGCGCCGGATCTTCGCTTTCGACGCCAGCGTCTACGAGCTGCTGTTCCTGCGGCATTACGCGGGCGAGGGCAATTCGCTGCCCATGCCGCACATCTGCCGCGACTGCGGCTGCTCCTGGCTCGATGCCTGCCGGACGAGCTCCGGCCCGTGCCGCTGGACGAGCGCAACCTCGAATCTCTGCACCGGCTGTCTCGGCGACGACCAGGTGCGATCCACCCGACAGGGAGAATTCGCGTGACCATGCATCGGAAGCCGCACCCGCTCGCGGGACAGACCGTCGTCATCGCCAGCGGCACTTACGAGGGCCACGTTTTCACGATCGAGGACTGGTGGGATCGCGTCTCCGGCGAGTCCTGGATCGACTGCGAGGAAACGCCGCTCTGCGCCGAGTACGCCATGCGCGCCGGGGCAGACTTCGACCCGTTCGACGATG
Source organism: Novosphingobium sp. BF6 (assembly GCF_058273105.1). NCBI lineage: Bacteria > Pseudomonadati > Pseudomonadota > Alphaproteobacteria > Sphingomonadales > Sphingomonadaceae > Novosphingobium > Novosphingobium sp. BF6. Next base: position 2,574,465 of record NZ_CM177775.1, on the reverse strand, counting down.
ACGTCGTCTACGGCCACTTCGGCATCCTCGAAAAGATCATGCACGCCCGCCACCTGCCGACGCCTGCCGCACTCCGCAGCGATCGCCGCGCGGGCGCGGGCTGGCTTGCCCGTCATCTGCCCGACAACTCGCTCCAGGGAGAGTTCGCGTGAAAACTCTGTACGATGAAGCCTTCCGTCGCGAGCTTCGCGCCCTCGTGAGCACGGGCGGGGCGACCACGTCCCAAACCTCCGAGGTTGTCGACGTTGCCTGCCACGCGGCGGATGAATGCGTTGCGGCGCTGCTCAGGTTGACAGAAGGCGCGGCGACTAGCGGCGTCAGGCTGGTGGCAACCGAACTTGCGCTCCAGCTGGCTCACGATCGCCTCGACTTCATGCTGAAGGACCTCCGACACCTGAGCAACCTGTTCGGTTTCACGCGGACCAGCGCGAAGGCGTCGACCAATGGCTGAAACCACCGACGATCGCCTCCGCCTGCTGATCGAGCGCATCGAGCGCTTGGAGGAAGAGAAGAAGGGCATCGCTGACGACGTCCGTGACGTCTTCAACGAGGGCAAAGCCGTCGGGTATGACGTCAAGATCATGCGGCAGATCCTCCGTATCCGGAAGATGAAGCCCGACGATCGCCGCGAAATGGACATGCTCCTCGACACCTACAAGACGGCGCTTGGGATCGACTGATGTTCACGCGGGGGGCCTCGTGGATCAGCAGCCAGCTCGGCCGGCCAATCCGGACCGAGCAGCGGCTCGCCGGCTTGTGGGCGGCGCTGCTCGCTACGGGCCTCTGCTTCATGGTGCCCGCGCTCATCGCGGCACTGTCGGGAGCGGGCCGGTGATCATGCGCCTCCTGAAGGCGCTGCGCCGCCGCCCGGCCGCCCGCGTCATCCCCATGTCGGCCGACGATCTCCAGCTCCTGGACGAATTGCGCCGTCGCCGCAACGAGCGCACCGAAACGGAGGTGCAATCGTGACCTCTCGACCGCGCTCGACGCGCTGCAAATGCGCCCAGTGCCAAGCGCTCGATGCCGCTCATCCGGGCGAGGGCACTCAACTCGCCTTCCCGATCAAGCTCAACTCGCGGCGCAAGGCCGCCCGGCGCGCGAAGAGCGCCGCTCAACGGAGTGCACTGTCATGACGATGGCCATGCTCACGATCGACGACCTGGTTGTTTCGCCGCTGAACGTGCGGACGAATGAGGAAGACGCAGAGGCGACAAGTGGTCTCGAGCAGTCGATCCTGGAAATCGGGCTCATGCTCCCGTTGCTCGCGCATCCGCTTCCGGACGGCGAGGTCGCGCCATACGGGGTCCTCGCTGGCGGCCGCCGCTTACGCGCAATCGCGCGGCTGATCGACGCAGGCCGCCTGCCGCGGGATTACGAAATCCCGGTGGTGATCCGCGATCTGTCGCCGGCGGAAATCACCGAGCTTTCCTTGGCTGAAAACCTACTGAGGCGCGGACTTCGCCCCTACGAGGTGCACGCGGCGATCGCGCGCGCTCACGAGCAGGGCGCCTCGATCGAGCAGATCTCGACGAACTTGGGCCAGCGTCCGATCTGGGTCTCTCAGCACCTTCGGCTCGGCAGGCTAGTTCCAGAGATCTTCGAAGCCTATGTCGCACAGGAGATCGACCGCGAGGAAATCAGGGCCTTTGCCGCGACGGCAGATGCAGATCTCCAGCGCGCCGCATGGAAGCATTTCTCGGCCCTCCAGCCGTATGACCGCACGCCGAGCAAAATCCGCGCCTACCTGAAGATCGGTGATGCGGAGAACGAGCGCCTTCTGCGCTTCGTCGATCCTGAAGAATATCGGCGCGCCGGTGGACGGATCGAGCTTGATCTATTTGCGGAAGGCCCGGAGCAAGGCCGTGTGCTGGACGAGGGCACGTTGCGTCAGCTCGCCGAGAGCAAGCTGGATTACATGCGGAAGGATCTGCGTCAGCGCACTGGCCGTGCGGATCTTCGCTTCGTGGCCGAACCGCCGAAGGCACAAGGCTTCACGGATAACGCGCTCGAGGTGTTTCCAAGCACTGCGGGGAGGGGCGCTGACCTGGACCTCCCATCCGGTGAAATCGTCGTGACCCTTGTCGTCGACCAGGGCGGCAAGGCCGAGTCTCGGTTCTGGTGGGCCAGCCGCAAGGCCAAGCGGGAGGCGGAACGGAGTCTCGCGCCAGAGAAGGTGGCGGCGAAGGTGACGACGTCGATCGGAGTGACGGTGGCGGCCGGAGAAGCCTTCGATACCTCGGCAAACTTTACAGCCCAGGCGGCCCGTGCCGCGGTCAAGGATATCCACGGTCTGACGGGCGACGGGTTGCAGGCCATGCGCTCGATCCGGCGCGAAGTCCTCCGCGCGATCCTGGCCGATGACGCTGATGAGGGCGGTACCATCGGCCGCGATTACCTGGTGTGGGCGCAACTTCGCATGGCGTTGGAGAAGGGCGTCCGGCCGAACCACGTCGGTGCGCGCGGCCTATCCTCCGAATGGAACGGCGCGGAGGATGCTGAGCCGGTAGATTTCGTGGCGCCGCTCCTCGAAGAGACTGCCGCACAGACGGTGTGGCTGTCCGCGATCGAGAAGATCCGCGCTGAGCTGTTCATGACGATCGAGGATCCGGCGGAGGCCTTCAGGGCGTTCTATTTCGCGCCGGAAAAAACGAAGCGTCGCGCCGGTGCAGTGCTGGCAGGGTTCGCTCTGCTACGATCGGCGAACACCCCAGGTTGGCGCATCGGTGCCCACGATGTCATTGCCGAACTTTTCGCCGCTACTGGAGAGGAAGTGCGGCGCTACTGGTCGCCGACCGCGCGCTTCGTCAGCCTCTTCCCCAAGTTGAACCGGCTCGGCCTCGCCCAGCCGCACGTCGGCGAAGAAGAATTCCGTTCCTGGAACAAGCTCAACGACCAGGTGCTGACCGGCGCCACGGTCGGAGTGCTCGCGCAAGCTGCGGGCTGGGTCCATCCGCTGCTGTCCTTCGGTGTCGCACAAAGCCCCGAAAACGGGGCATCCGAACAGAGCGGAAGCAGGGAGGCAGCGGAGTGAAATCCCAGCCCTTCACGATCGTCGAGCCGCAAATAGAGCGGCTCGTCGATGGTTGCCTCTCTCGCCTCTATCGCCCGGTCGGAAGGCTCCAAGCCATCCGGCCGGGTGATCTACTGTGGGTCCGCGAGCCTTTCCACCTGCCACGCGAGTTCGAGCACAAGTCTCCCGTGCAGGCAGAGCTGCGCGGCGCGCGGCCGACGTTCGTTACCGATATCGAAACGCCGGAACCGGCGCCGACGCTCGGCCGCCGCCGTTTCGCGCGCGAGCTGCTGCGCGTGTGGCATCGCCAGCACCTGCAGGTCGCATTTATCGGCCGCGCGCCGCTTCAGTCCATCACGATCGACGAGATCAAGGCCCAGGGCTTTACCCACCGCACGGCATTCTCGCGGGCTTGGGACAAGAACCTCTCCCTCACAAAGGGCGACCAGCTCTGGGAGAACAATCCCGAGGTCCTCGTGATCGACTTCCACCTCATCGCAGCACCGCTGCCTACGCAAAGTGCGCACAGCGCCGGCGTTCGACTCTCCCAACCACTCGCAATCGCCGGGGCGCGCGCATGAACACCTATCCGACATCCACTCCAAGCGCGGGAGCGCACCTGGTGAGCGAGGGGGGCATGGGCCGGTTCATGCGGCGCAAGGAAGTCGAGCAGGAAACTGGGTTGAGCAGGCCCACGATCTACCGGGCGATGGCCCGCGGGACGTTTCCGAAACAAGTCCGAATCGGCATCCAGGCAGTCGGCTGGTGGTCTTCCGAAATTGAGGAATGGAAGCGGCAGCGCCCGTTCGCGAATCGCCAAGATTAAAAAAGTGCCGGTCAAATTGCTGATCCCTGAGGGGGCACTTCAGGGGGCATCCGCCCAATTACGCAAACCTGAAAACGACAGAAAACAGCGGGTCAACACGATGAAATGTGACATCTACTCGGGGAGCCACTTCCTTCCTTCCGGAAAACCGGAAGCGGGAAAGTCGCTCTGCTCAAGAAAGCGAGTGTTGCGGTTATCTCCGCAAGTGTCAAAATGTTTCCCAAGCAAGCAGCGCATTGACGAACGCCTCATCCGGTGAGAGCGCTCTTGCAGGACGCCCCGGCATATCACGCATAACAATCGGGCATCCCGTGAGAGGAAATGTGACCCGAATCAGTATTCCGCGTCTGGCAGTCCTGGCTGCGGTCGTTTTCCTTGCGCTTTGCGTGGCGCAGCTGATCGGTAGCCTCCTGTTCTACCAGTCCATCGACCGGCAGACGATTCGCGCCGACCATGCGCGGCGAATCGCCGAACTGATCGTTGTCAGCGACCGTATCCACGCGCTTCAGCCGAATCTTGCCGCCCCGATCATGACGACTGGCCATCTCAAGGCGGAATTTTCGCTCGAACCGGCGGTGCGGGGCATGGCCAATTCCGAATCGCTGCGCCGAATCGCCGGGCAGGTGATCGAATGGGAACCGGGTCTCGCTTCCCGTCCACTCCATCTTGCGACCGCCGATACGTCCGGCGGCAAGAGCGATCTCGTGGGGTCGGTGCGTCTTGCCGACGGCAAGTGGCTGAATTTCCGCTCGCGCGACATCACCTCGATGTGGCCGATCGCCTTGCGGGCCAGTGTGCTCATGCTCTGCACCGCGCTCGCCTGCATCGCCATCGGGCTGATCCTGCTGCGCCTCCTCACCAATCCGCTGCGCCGCCTTACCCAGGCCGCCGATGCCATCGGCCACGGCCAGCGCGTCGAGATTCGGGAGAGCGGGCCGGAGGATCTGCGCAACCTCGCCCATTCGATGAACGTCATGCAGGAGCGCATCGCCCGACTGCTGGAGGACCAGGCTCGGTCGTTCGAAGCGATCAGCCACGACTTGCGAACGCCGCTCTCGCGCCAGCAGATCGCCACCGACCTTATCGATGATCCGGAAATCTCCGAGATCATGCAGTCCAGTATCGACGAGATGGAGGGGCTGCTGGCCTCCCTGCAAGGCTATCTGCGCGCCCAGCACCTCTCCTCGGACGCGGAGAAGGTCGATCTCGGCGAACTCGTGGCGGGCGTTATCGCGCCTTACGACGATCGGGCGCGGCTGACGGGGGCGGGCAAGGCCGTGGTCGAGAGTTTCCCCGAGCCGCTGGCGCTGGCGACCGGCGCGCTGGTCGAGAACGCCATCCGCTTCGGTGGGCGCGCGGAGGTTGCCTTGCGCCATGAAGGGGCGGACTGGTTCATCGACGTGGAGGATACCGGCCCCGGCATTCCGCCGAGCCATTTCGAAGACGTGCTTACGCCGTTCTTCCGTCTCGACGAAGCGCGCACGCGCGACACTCCGGGCTTCGGCCTCGGTATCCCTACTGCTCACAGGCTGATGATGCGGTTCGGCGGGCAGCTGTCCTTCGCGACGTCGCCCTGTGGAGGGCTGATCGCGCGGATCAGGGTGCCGTTGATGTAGGGCAGGGCCTGATGGGGTGGCGCAGCGTCAGCCTTTGCGCGCTACCGCTGCGAGGCCCTTGGTCAATTGCAGCAGGCCGTTGAGGCGCGACTTGGGGTCGCCCCAGGCGCGTTGCAGCACCAGCTTGTTGTCCGGCCGCAGCTTGACCGCGCCCTGCAAACGTTCGGCATAGGCGATGAGGCCCAGCGGGTTCGGGAAGCTGTCGTTGTGGAAGCTGACCAGCGTGCCGCGCGGGCCGACATCGATCTTGGCGATATGCGCCTCGATCGCCTGCCGCTTGATCTGGATGAGCTGGACGAGGTTCGACGTGGCAGATGGCAGCGGCCCGAAACGGTCGATCATCTCGGCAGAGAGCGATTCGATCTCGTCCTTGCTGTCCGCATCGTTGAGGCGGCGATAGAGCGCCATGCGCACGGCCAGATCGGGAACGTAGTCCTCCGGGATCATGATCGGCGCTTCCACCGTGATCTGCGGCGACAGGCCCGATGTGTTCTTCTCCAGCCCGACACCGCCCGCGCGGGCTTCGAGGATCGCGTCCTCCAGCATCGACTGGTAGAGTTCGAAGCCGACCTCGCGGATATGGCCCGATTGTTCGTCGCCCAGCAGGTTACCCGCGCCGCGAATGTCGAGGTCGTGGCTGGCAAGCTGGAAGCCCGCCCCCAGCGAATCGAGATCGCTCAAGACCTTCAGGCGCTTTTCGGCGACTTCCGACAGGGCGCGGCCCGCAGGCGTCGTCAGGTAGGCATAGGCGCGCAGCTTGGAGCGGCCCACGCGTCCGCGCAGCTGGTAGAGCTGGGCGAGGCCGAAGCGGTCCGCGCGGTGGATGATGATCGTGTTGGCGCGCGGAATGTCGATGCCGCTCTCGACGATGGTGGTCGACAGCAGGACCTCGTACTTGCCCTCGTAGAAGGCGCTCATGCGCTCTTCCACCTCGCCCGCGCTCATCTGGCCGTGGGCGGAGATGACCTTCACTTCGGGCACATTCTTGGCGAGCCATTCCTCGACTTCGGCCATGTCGGTGATGCGCGGTACGACGATGAAGCTCTGGCCGCCGCGATGGTGTTCGCGCAGAAGGGCCTCGCGCATCACCATCTCGTCCCATTCCATCACGTACGTGCGCACGGCGAGGCGATCGACGGGCGGGGTCTGGATGGTCGAGAGTTCACGCAGGCCCGACATCGCCATCTGCAGCGTACGCGGAATCGGCGTGGCGGTGAGCGTCAGCACGTGCACGTCGGTGCGCAGCTGCTTCAGGCGTTCCTTGTGATTGACGCCGAAGCGCTGTTCCTCGTCGACGATGACGAGGCCGAGGCGCTTGAAATTGACCGTTTTCGAGAGAATCGCATGGGTGCCGCAGACCACGTCCATGGTGCCGGCGGTCAGGCCATCGCGCGTGGCCTTGGCTTCCTTTTCGGGCACGAGGCGCGAGAGGCGGCCCACTTCCAGCGGGAAGCCGTTGAAGCGTTCGGCAAAGCTCGAATAGTGCTGGCGCGCGAGCAGGGTGGTCGGGGCGACGACGGCGACCTGCTGGCCCGCCATGGCGGCGACGAAGGCCGCGCGCAGGGCCACTTCCGTCTTGCCGAAGCCGACATCGCCGCAGACGAGGCGGTCCATCGGCTTGCCTTCGGCCAGATCGCCGAGCACGTCGTCGATGGCGTGTTCCTGGTCCTCGGTTTCCTGCCAGGGGAAACGGTCCACGAACTGGTCGTAGGAGGACTTTTCAGGCAGCAGCGCCGGCGCGACGCGCAAGGCGCGCTCGGCGGCGGTCTTCATCAGTTCGCCCGCGATTTCGCGGATGCGTTCCTTCAGTTTGGCGCGGCGCTTCTGCCATGCCTCGCCGCCCAGCTTGTCGAGCGCGACGCCTTCCGCCTCGCTGCCGTAGCGGGAAAGGACGTCGAGGTTTTCGACCGGGATGTAGAGCTTGTCGCCGCCTGCGTAGGTCAGCATCACGCAGTCGTGGGGGGACTTGCCCACCGGGATCGACTGGAGGCCTTCGTAGCGCCCGATGCCGTGGTCCATGTGGACGATCAGGTCGCCGGGTGTCAGCGCCGCCAGTTCGGCGAGGAAGGCGTCCGAATCCTTCTTCTTTTTCTTCCGGCGGACAAGGCGGTCGCCCAGAATGTCCTGCTCGGTGACGACTTCGACCGAATCGTTGGAGAAGCCGGTCTCCAGCGGCAACACCAGCGCGGCGGAGCGGCCCTGCACGGCAAGGCCAAGCGCTTCCTGCCAGGTTTCGGCGAGCTTGGGTTCCGGCCCCTGTGCCTCGCCCAGAATCGAGACGAGACGCGCGCGGCTGCCGGTGGAATAAGCGGCCAGGATCGCCTTGCGGCCGGTCTTGGCCACGGCATGGAGGTGCTTGGCGGCGGCCTCATAGGCATTGTCGCCGCGGGCACGCTCGGGCGTGAAGTCGCGGGCATTGCCGAAGCCGAAATCGATGACCTTGGTGCTTTCCGGCTGCGCGAAAGGATCGGCGCGGTGGACCGGGAAGGCGGCAACAGCCTGTTCGAACTCCTCGCGCCCCAGATAGAGCGCATCGGTCGCCAGCGGGCGGTACGATCCCGCCTTCTGGCCCGAGGTTTCGAGGCGGGCCTTGTGATAGTCCGCAATGTCGGTGAAGCGCTCGTCGGCGGCACCGAGCGCGGGGCTGTCGATCACCAGCAGGTCGTCGTCCGACAGGTGATCGAACAGCGTGACCAGACGGTCCTCGAACAGCGGCAGCCAGTGTTCCATACCGGCAAGGCGGCGGCCGTCGCTGACCGCCTGATAGAGCGGATCCGCCGTGGCATTGGCGCCGAACATCTCGCGATAGCGGCTGCGGAAGCGCTTGACGCTGTCCTCGTCCACCAGCGCTTCGCTGGCGGGGAGCAGCAGGTGATCGGGAACGGTGCCGGTGGAGCGCTGGGTGCCGGTGTTGAACAGGCGCAGCGTTTCCAGCTCGTCGCCGAAGAAATCGAGGCGCAGGCCGCCTGAGCCGTTTTCGGAGTTTAGGCCCGAGGGCACGATATCGAAGATCGAGCCGCGCACCGCGAACTCACCCGCGTCGATGGCGGTGTCGCTGCGCTGATAGCCCTGACGGCGCAGCAGCGCGATCAGGCTTTCATGGCCGATTTCCGTGCCGGGCTTGAGCAGGCGCACCGATTCGCGAATGCGGAACGGCGTGAGCACGCGCTGGAGCATGGCATTGGCGGTGGTGACCAGAAGCTGCGGACCGGTACGCTTCAGCTGGAGCCGGTGCAGCGCGGCCAGACGGCGGGCGCTGACCGAAAGGGCAGGGCTGGCACGGTCATAGGGAAGGCAATCCCATGCCGGGAATTCGACGACATCCAGTTCCGGCGCAAAGAACTGCGCGGCCTCGGCAACGGCGCGCATGGCGCTTTCGTTGTCGGCGATGAACACCGCCCGGCCTTTCGCGGCGCGGGCAAGGTCGGCCATGACCAGCGGCTGGGCACCGCGCGTTACCGAGGCGAGGGTAAGCGGCGATGTAGCCGAGAGAATACGTTGGAAATCGGCCATGCCGCAGTCAGTCTGCCTTATGAAATCAGCGCGGAATATCGACGTAATCGAGCTTCATCATGCGGTCCATCAAGGGGCCGCGATATGGCTCGGGAATGCTCTGGGTGCCGAGTGCCCATGCCATGATGTCGACGTCCTCTTCCTCGATCATCGTTTCGAAGAGGTCGATCTCGGCTTCGGACCATTCGGCGTGGAATTTGTCGAAGAAGCAGCCGATCATGTAGTCGGCCTCGCGCGTGCCGCGATGCCAGGCGCGGAACTTGAGGCGGGCGAGCCGGGGAAGAAGTTCGGTCATACCGCGCCGTTACCGCGCCGGGCGAGCCGGGGCAAGTTTCGGGATTGCCTGCGTCCGGCGCGAGGGGGCGGACGAGGCGGGTCGTGCGAAACGCATGGATTTGCGACCCGATGGACGTGCCCCGTCCGTCGCCACCCACGAAGGCATGGCTCCTGCCTTCGCGAGGGCGACGAGATTTCCGGGAAAGAAATAGTGCCGGAACTTACCTCTGGAACACCTTGATGATCTCGTCGCTCGGACGGCCGGTCATCGTTTTTGGCACTTCGGTCAGCAGCGCGCTTTTCAGTTCCTTGTGATAATGACGCCGCATCTCGCCCAATGAGCGCGGATCGGCGACGATCACAAGTTGATCGATCTCGCGGTCCAGCACCTGCTGGTTGAGCCAACCCGCGACGGCGGCGGCATGGGCGCTTTCGTCCAATGTGTCGTTGCTGCCGTCGCCGGTGCGGGCCTGATGGCGGGAAGGGGCGTCGCGGCGGCGGAAACCGGCGCTGAAGTTGGTCGCCTCCAGATCGGGAGTCTCCAGCGAAGTGAGCCGTGGTGCGGCTTCGCGTCCGGCGTTGCGATAGAGTTCGAAGTTTTCACCGTCGACGATCGCGAACACGGTTCCGTGCGGAAGAAGCATCTATTTCTCCTATGCTGGGGTGGGGTTCACTGAGGCCAACGTGGCTGTCCGCAAATCCGTTCCCGGCGAGTCTGGTGAAATGAGCATCAGTCGCGCTAAGAGGCGGCCATGCGGCCCGAAGCTCTGAATTGCCTGTTCACCGAGACCGATTCCCTCGACGGCGTTGGCCCCAAGCTCAAGCGTCCCTTGGAAAAACTCGGGCTGACCCGCATCCGGGACCTGCTCTACCATCTGCCCGATCGCTTCGTGGAGCGGCGCGCGGTGCTCAATCTCGACGATGCCAGCGTGGGCGAGAATGTAATCGTCCGCCTCACCGTGCGCGAACATCGCTCGCCCTCCGGGCGCGGGCCGTTCCGGGTGATCGCCGAGGACGAGACCGGCAATATTTGCACGATCACCTATTTCGGCCGCGCCTCCTACACCGCGAAGAAGCAGCTTCCCGTGGGCGAGACACGCTGGGTGGCGGGGCGGCTCGACCAGTATGGCCAGATGCTCCAGATGGTGCATCCCGAGCATATCTCGGAAACCAGCGCCGCGCCGGTGGGCCAGCTTTGCGAGGCGGTCTATCCGCTGTCCGAAGGGCTGACGCAGGGGCGCGTCGCGGGTCTCGTCCAGCAGGCGCTCAAGGCTTTGCCGGAGCTGCCCGAATGGATCGAGCACGGCCTCTACGACAAGATGAAGTGGCCGGTCTGGCACGAGGCCGTGCGCGAGGTCCATCGCGGCGTCCATGCCCAGGCGCGGGACCGGCTCGCCTATGACGAACTGCTCGCCAATGCGCTGGCGCTGATGCTGGTGCGGGAGAGCAATCGCAAACAGTCCGGCACGCCGCTGAAAGGCGACGGCTCGCTGCGCGCCAAGCTCAAGCTGCCCTTCGCGCTGACCGGCGCACAGAAGCGCTCCATCGACGAGATCGAGGGCGACGTGGCGCAGAACGCGCCGATGCTGCGCCTGCTTCAGGGCGATGTCGGCGCGGGCAAGACGGTCGTGGCGCTCAACGCGATGCTGATCGCGGTGGAGGCAGGCGCGCAGGCGGCACTGCTGGCGCCGACCGAAATCCTCGCCCGCCAGCATCATGATACGCTCGCCCGGATGCTTCAGGGCACCGGCGTCGAGATTGCGCTGCTGGCCGGGCGCGACAAGGGCAAGGCGCGCGAGGCGATCCTCATGGGGCTGGTCGGCGGCACCATCGATATCGTCGTCGGCACGCATGCGATCTTTCAGGACACCGTGTCCTACCGCAATCTCGCGCTGGTGGTGATCGACGAGCAGCACCGCTTTGGCGTCGGCCAGCGGCTGATGCTGGCGCGCAAGGGCCGCCGCACGCCGCATACGCTGGCCATGACTGCCACGCCGATCCCGCGCACGCTGACCCTGGCCCAGTACGGCGAGATGGAAGTCTCCAAGCTCGACGAACTGCCGCCGGGGCGTCAGGCCATCGACACCCGCGTGGTCTCGGTGGAGCGCATGGGCGATGTCGTCGAAGGCATTGCCCGCCATATCGAGACGGGGCAGCAGGCCTATTGGGTCTGCCCGATGGTCAGCGAGAGCGAGAACGACGACCTCGCCGCCGCCGAGGCCCGCTATGCCACGCTCAAGGATCGTTTCGGCGACAAGGTCGTGCTCGTGCACGGACAGTTGAAGCCCGATGCCAAGGACGCGGGCATGGAGTGCTTTGCCAGCGGCGAGGCTGCGGTGCTGGTGGCGACGACGGTGATCGAAGTCGGCGTGGACGTGCCCAATGCCACGCTGATGGTGATCGAGCAGGCTGAGCGTTTCGGCCTCGCCCAGCTTCACCAGCTGCGCGGACGCGTGGGGCGCGGCAGCGAGAAATCGACCTGTCTGCTGCTGCGCGGCCAGCAGCTCAGCGAGACGGCTCGCCAGCGCCTTGCCCTGATGCGCGAGACGCAGGACGGTTTCCGGCTGGCGGAAGAGGACCTGCAACTGCGTGGCGGCGGCGAACTGCTGGGCACGCGCCAGTCGGGCGACACGCCGTTCCGCATTGCCAGTCTGGAGCAGATCACCAAGCTGTTGCCGCTCGCCCACGACGATGCCCGCCTGCTGATCGAGCGTGACGGCGGCCTCGCTGGACCGCGCGGGGAAGCGGCGCGCCTGCTGCTCTATCTGTTCGAGCGGGATTGGGGCGTGCAGCTTTTGCGCGGGGGATGATTGGGTAAGCCGAATTTCTCTTCAATCATATGATTTATAATAAAAATATCTCTGTTTCTACCGCTTTTGACGTCAGTACATTCAACAATGACGTCAGTTGAACTTACGTGCAGATGCCAAGTGGAGATGAGAGTGACGGAGGGGATTGGATCGGGAGATTGGTTGGCTGCTGCCGGTAATCTTATGGGCGTCATCCTTGCCGTAGGCGGTGCGGTTTACGTCGAAAGCTGGAAGCGGCAATCGGCTGTTCGCAGCGATCTCAAGATGATCGAAGACGCACTTCGTGAACTGGATTCCAGTTTCGAGGAACTTAAGAAGGAGCCCCGGATAAACTGGGAGGTTTCCGTCAAGAAGCGGCCGGTTATAGAGGCGATGGAACGGCTTCAATCCGCAAGGGAGTTGCTGGGTTTTACACGCAAGGAGGCTAAAGTTAAAGATATCCATCTTTGGCGTCAGCTTGGCCAGATTGAGGCCGGAATCGATGAGCACGATGCGATGCTGACCAGAGAACTGGCTATATTGCAGGGATTTAGCGTTACCGATCGCGTCCTTGAAATCAATCGGTCCCAGCTCCTCGCGTTTGTGGCCGCGATCCAGCCCCTGGTGCGTCGAACTATAGAAGGACTCACGACGGCGGGCCGGTCTTGGTGGCATGTAAAAATGAGGCAGCATTTGGGCTGATCTGGACGCTTACCCAAAGTGCTTGAGGGAATTGAAGCTTGCTAGGCCTCAGATTCTTGCGGATGTGTTCTGCTAGCTAACAGCCGGTCGGTGTGGCTCGTCCGGCGTAGACAGGGGAAAGCGGAAAGTTCAATTCCGCCAGCAAGGCGGCGTCGGCGTGGCAGTACTTGTCCTTGGCGACGAAGGCGCGCACGGGGGTGAAGCCGAAGCCTTCCTGTTCCTTCACCAGCGCGAAGGACTGGATATGCGTGGGTGCGGCGTCATAAGGAGACGTGCCGATGTCCCTGCTGGCGATCAGCATATAGAGTGTCGCCTTGCCGCGATAATCGCCGCGGGCGAAGCGGACTGAGCGGATCATGTCGTCGCCAACGTCCGGCGCATCGATGATCTGCTCGCGTCCTTCCAGCAGCGCGGTGACATCGCCGACTTTCACCAGGAAGACGTGCTGGCCGCGCACTTTGTTGTTCTGGCGCCAGAGTTGCGCGACCGATCCGTCCTCGCCGGTTCCCGCGATGTCGGACATGGTGTTGATCCCCGGCGCGAGGGTGATCGGCGTGAGCGTGGCCGGAGCGGATGCCGCGGCCACGCCGGGCAGAGCGAGCCATGCCGTAGCCCAGCAAGTGAGCAGATGTCGAAAAGGCAGATGTCGCATCGTCAGTCCCCGCGACCATGCATCCCTCACCGATGTTCTGCCCGAGGGGCTGCAAGGTGACAACCGGGCTGGCCGAAAGGGTTAGGGCAGCCGGAAAGATCCGCCGATTCGACTTTTTTTAGCCTCGTGGATGGACGATTCGAGGGGCGCACCGGTGCTTCGCTGGCTTCGATCAGAGAAAATCTTGCCTGTGGAAATTTTTGTTTTTGCTGGAATTTCCAGGTTTTCCGGTGATCTGAAGATTGTTTGACCTGCCTGCTACCGCGCGGTGCGAATAAAAATGAGATTGGCCCCTTGCCACCCCCGGAGTCGCCCTATATAGGCGCGCTCCTGCCCAGGGCGGTCTTCGGAACGCCCACCCGGTCGGGGAATAGCTCAGCCTGGTAGAGCACTGTCTTCGGGAGGCAGGGGCCGGAGGTTCGAATCCTCTTTCCCCGACCAACATTTTGGCCATTTCCGTGGCCTGACGCGAACCACCTGTTTCCGTTTCCGTTCCCGCAACGGTTTCGGAAACAGGGCGGGCCGCAACAGGATCATCACTCCAGCGCGGCCCTCACCATACGCACGGTGGAGCGCGCCCATGGCTAAAACGCAAATCTCACGCTCTCATGAGCAGCACAAGACTCTCACTGCACTCGATCTCGCCCTGATGCCCGCCTATCGCCGCAAGTCGCGGTTGGAGGCTATAGGTGAGTCGGCTCCTTCAGAGACGGAAATCGAAACCGCCTGGCGTCAATGGCATGAAGGTTTCGGCGGCGAGCAGGTCTATTTCATCCAGCGCGGGTATGATCCCGAGGCGCCCATCAAGATCGGTCTCGCGAAGAACCCGGCACGGCGCGTAGCAGAGCTTCAGACGGCCTGCGCCGAGAAGCTTGTCGTGCTGGCGCGGTGCTCCGGCAATTGCAGCCTTGAGCGCGAGTATCACGCGCGTTTTGCGGCACACCGGCTGTCGGGAGAATGGTTTGAGCCTGCTGGGCCGATCCTTGCTGAGATCGAACGGCTGCGCAGACCCCGCGGCTCGTGCGCCGTCTTCGCGATCGATGTTTCGGAGGCGGCGGTATGATGGCTCCTTACGCCACTCTCGCGGACATGCAGGAATGGGCCGAAGGCATCATGTCTCGCAATCCCGACTTCATCATCGGCGATAACTACATGCGTCGCTGGTGGGTGATCCCGCGCAATACCTTCTGCAACGTCTACCTGCACAGCGATGACGATCGTGCGATGCATGATCATCCGTGGGCGAACACGTCTCTCCTGATTGCTGGAAGCTATATCGAGCACACCCCGGAGGGAACTTTCACCCGTACCGCTGGTCAGGTGATCGAGCGCGCCGCAGACGCACTGCACCGCCTTGAAGTGATCCCCGGTCAACGGGCGATTTCACTCTTTATGACTGGCCCCGCCGTCCGCGAATGGGGTTTCGCTTGCCCGAAGGGTTGGGTGCACTGGCGCGATTTTGTCGACAGCCGAGATAGTGGGCAGATCGGTCGCGGATGTGGAGAGATGACATGACCATGCCTGAGACCACCCAGAGCGATCTTGTCGAGCGGGACAATCTTCTTTCAAGCCTCAGCGACCGAGATATTGATCGGTTCTGGTCATCCGTTGGTGTCGCCGAAGTTGATAGTTGCTGGCCTTGGCTTAGGTCAGTCAGCTCTGACGGGTATGGTTGCTTCTCAATCAAAGGAAGGAGGTTTGGCGCTCATCGCCTTTCCTTGGCGATGGTGAGCGAGGATATGCCTGGGCGCGATATGCTTGCCTGCCACCGCTGCGATAATCCGCCATGCGTCAATCCTCACCATCTTTTTTGGGGAGATCACCGAGCAAACTCGCATGACGCAATGATCAAGGGCAGGCTTAAAAAGGGAACCCTTTGGTACCCTGTGTACAACGCCAGAAAAACGCATTGCCCCCATAGCCACCCGTACTCTGGAGAAAACGTATACATCAACAAGGATGGGCATCGGTGGTGTCGAGAATGCATAAAAGCCAAGCAGCTAGCGCAGAACGCTAAGCGACGCGCCGAACGAGCGCAGAGGAGGATTCCCACATGAAGCCCCGCTGGCTAGCAGCGCTGATGCTGATCACCCTCCCTCTGTGGTTCCTCCCCGCCCTTATCGTCATCGGATGGAAGGAGGAGGGGCGCGAGTTCATCGCCGAGATCCCCAAGGCCATCCGCTACATTCTCTTTGGCGAAAGGTTCACGTCATGACCCCTAACCCCGAGCAATCAAAGAGGCTTCTTGCGCTGGCGGCGCGGTGCGAAGCGGCGGAGGGGCCGGATGACGCCATTGATCTGGACATCGCACAGGTCGGCTATGACAATCGCCTTTTTGGCGTGAATTACGATCCGAGACTTTGGGTTGAGCGTAACTGCTGGGAGCCAACCGCCTCGATCGACATGGCCTTGGCACTTCTACCTGAGGGGCACGAATGGCTTCGCTGGGGGCCTGGAACAATGATCGTCATGCTTCCGCCGCAGCCGGGCGATACGGAGAAATCGTGGGCTCGTCATATCGAATGTCGAGGCGCCAACCCTGCCCTCGCTCTCACGGCAGCATGTTTACGTGCCCGCGCCCGCGCAGGAGACGGAGCATGATGGGCCTCCGCGAGCAGGTGGCGAAAGCCATCCACGAATCAAATCGCATCGTCCCTTGGGAGCAGACGTGCCAGCAGGACCTTGCATACGAGCGCGCCGATGCCGCGATCAAGGCCGTGCTGGATGCGCTCAAGGAGCCGAGCGAGGCGATGGAGCAAGCTGGCCAGAAAGCTCCTTTCGGTTGCATTGACCATCAGGACGCCGAGCACATCTGGACCGCGATGCTTACCACCTTCACCCGCGACCATTACCTCTCGGCGCTTGCCGAAGAAGGTGGTAAGCTGATCGAATGACCGACCTTACAGACGATGAGCGTAGCCATCTTTACGGCGCTCTTCTGCGGGGCCTCGCCAATCAGGCGCAAGACCAGCTTTGCGCAACAGATGAGCATCACGCTTGGGGCGAATGGGTGCAATCAGAGGTGAAGCGAGATATGCCACTGAAGTTCATCAGCGACCCAGAAGAATTGGCGCGCGAGATGAATAGAAAAATCCTGATCCGATCTGAGCGCAGATGCCTGAATTGCGGAAAGGAGCAGGTCAGCCTTCCTTGACCCCCGCCCCCTGATGTGAGATTCTGCGCGGGCTGCGGCGGAGTAGCTCAGTTGGTTAGAGCGCCGCCCCAAAAGGCGGAGGTCGCAAGTTCGAATCCCGTCACGTCGCAGCATAGGCGGTCTGGTGGATACCGGGCGACATGCCGGAGCGGGTGGAAGCCCCGCAGCTACTTGACGATCGTCAAATCCACACAAGCCGGTTTGACGATCACTTATCCGGACAATCCACCACCATCCCCCGCGCCTTGAAGAACCGGCACAGGCGTCCACCAGCAGCGCTGACACGATCCCCCCAGCTTTCGACAGAGGCGTTGTAGAGTGCCGAAGCCTTGGGATCGGTCACGATGTTGTCAGTCGGAACAGGCTTCTGCTCAGTCACCGCTGAAACGTCGGCACGGCTCGGGAATCCGACCGATTTTTCGGAGGCGCAGGCAGTTGAGGCGCAGGTCAGCGTCAGACACAACCCCGCCTTCAGGAGCAGCCTTGATGGCATCTTCGCGTTCCTTCTCGTTAATAAGATTCGTCATAGCGTCTGAGGCGCGTTCCTCGGCGCTCATGTCGAGAGCTTTCACGTCCTGTTCGCGCTGTTCCGATTGGTGCCGCTCGATCACACGTTCGTCGTGCGACTTCAGCCACCACCAGACGAGCAGGGCGGCGATGATCGCGAGGCCAGCGCTGTAGATCAGGCGCCGGACGCCATTGGGCAGGGCGGTGAACCATGTCCGGGCGGCGGTGAGGAAGGCGAGGGTCACGACAGGTATAGCGCCTTTTCAGCGGCCCGGCGCCGCTTCAGCCCTTCCATCGGCTTGCCGTCGTTGTAGACCCACTTGTCGAACTGCGCTGCGGCCCCGGCATAGTCGCCAGCCTTGTGCAGCTTGCCCAGCGTAGATGACCCGATCGCGCCCGTGTTGTAGTGAAAGCTCACCAGTGCATCGAACTGGTTCTGCGTGGTAGGTGTGTCCCCGATAAACTTGGAAACCTCGCCCTCGAACTTCACCAGATCGCGCGCGAACAACCGGTCAGCCTTGGCCTTATCCCAAACGGCCCCGAGCGGGATCTTGCCGCCGTTCTCGTCCACCGTCGTACCCCACCCGTTCGTGATCGGCAGGCCGTCTTTCGAGCCGGGGTCCTTATAGCTGGTCAACCTCAGGCTCTCGAACGAGTGAATGAGGTCGATGCCCTTCTGGCTCGTCTTCATGCCAACTGTCTCCTTGGGGATTCCGGCGCGATCGAGCGCGTAGTTGATCGCCTCAACCTGATCCTGCGTGAAGCCAGCGCCTTTTGCTTGGCGGGCAGCGTCGAAGATTGGCTTGCGGGGATCAGTCACAGCGCCTCTCTCCGCTCCATGCGCCACAACAGGCACAGCACGAACCCGGCGATGCCAAGGTGCAGGAATGACGTGCTCCAGTCGTCAAACGGGCTGTCCACCTTCAGGATGTTCTTGCCGAGGATAGGCCCGATGCGCAGGAGCATGCCCGATGCGATCATGACCAGCGCAATGCGCTCGTAGATCACGAACCGCTCGTGGTAGGCATTGAGCATGTAGACGACGATGCCGCTCACCAGCAGGGCCGTCACGACGTTAACGATCGTCCAGAATATCATGACTGGTTCTCCGTTTCGTTCGCCCCGTTGCCGAATAGCTTGCCCACCTGCTTAACTGCCCAGGGGATCAGAACGTTCGATCCGGTTGCCATGAGATAGATGACGCCGCCCGCTGCCCGCGCGTCCTTGATGTTGTCGAGCACGAGGGGGCCGACGAAGAAGGCAAAGCTGGCCGCCACGAACAGCGACATCGCCACCTCGGCCTTCGTCATGTTCTTCCACGACTGGAACGACAGCGATGTTATCGCGCCCGCAACGCTGCTCAGAAGGCTCCAGAGCAGCCGGTTCATTTCGGTGCTGTGGTCACTCATGGGAGCGGCTCTTCCGGCGCTGAATAGCGCGACGCCGCAAATGACCTGCTGCGGCTGCGGAAGCGAGCCAGAGCGCTATACAGAAGATCGACAACTCCCGGCCCTCCTATCATGAAAAATACGGCGAGTTGCGCCAGAAGCACGACCTGCAAGAGGTCGGAGTAAGCATCCGGGCTGAAGAGATCGAAGCTGTAGGCTAGGTGGATGATGATCTGCACTGCGCCCGCCGCCCAAAGCGCCCAGCCCCACCACCTGCGAAAGGCCACCAGCGCGCACGACGCCGCAAGCAGCGTGTCGGCCAGCATCCAGAGTTCTTTGCTCGTGACGTTGATGCCTGCCGCCGCTAACCCGTATTTCGGGGCATAGGGCGTGTAGGCAAGGTTGCAGAAGATGAAGTTCGCCAGCAGCAGGCCGGACAAAACCAGCGCTTCCACTCGCCCACGAAGAACTGCCGCGGCGCACCCAATGGCCGCCACGCACAGAGCGCCATTGAACGAGAAAAGCGCCGGTTCGAACATCAGCGCTTCTTCTTGTCTGGATCGCCAGAACCGCCACCGCCACTGAACGGGCGCTGCGTCGGCTTTGCCTGGGGCTTCGGCTTGGGTGCGGGCTTCTTCGGGGGCATGTTTGGCTCCTTGGTTAGATGAGGTCGTTGATGAGGGGTGTCGGCACGCCCAGCTCAGCCAGCTTGCGCCGAGAGCCGGGGGTTCCGCTTGCTGCCAGCGCGATCTGCTGGGCCACCAGCGGCGTGAACCCGAGTTCAGCCAGACGGCGCATGTTGCCAGTTGCGGCAGCGGCCTGCGTGGTGACTTCCTTCGCAGGCGGGGCTGCGACACCCTTTTCCATCAGCGCGCGGGTATTGGTGGTGACCATAATTTCCTCCTAAACAGGGCTTCTGCGCAGTGTGACGTTGATGTCTGCCGATCCAGTTTGCCCTGTCGCCGTGTCAGTCACGGTGCAGCGGAAGACAGCGCTTCTGGTCTCTTCAACGGCCAGACCTGTGGCTTGGAACGATGTGCTTGCGGTTGTGGTCGCGGTGAGGTTTATTGCGCCGCCCGAAACCTTCGACCACAGATAGGATAGGGAGCCGACAGATCCCGTCACCGTCGCGACAACCGAGCTTGATGTTACCGTAGCTGTTGTGCCACTTTGGTTGATAGAGCTAGGATTTATTGTTACGCGCATTGGCCGCCCAGACCCAGCGATCGCGCAGGTTATGCCGGTCATCAGCTAATACCCGACCCCGAGAGATACCATCCATCGGTAGACACGTTGATGATCGTTACCACCGCCGTGTGGGTCAGCGTCCTGTTACCCACTGATCCGGTCCCGGCCCAAATGAGGAACACGCCAGAGCCAGCGTTCAGCGCAATGGGCGCGCCGCTGTTGTTGATGATGGTAATCGCCGTGCCGGCAGGGAATGCGACGCTGGAAAACGGGACAATCCCCAAGGATCCGGAACTATTCCTGACAACAACCTTCCCCGCATCAGATAGGACAAAATTGTATGTACCTGCCACCGGGCTGTTAACAGGAAGGCCGCGGAACCCGGGCGAGGTGGCGGAAATCGTGCCGGTGTCGTTTACCGTGTTACTCGCGGCGATGGCGCTCGAACTGACGGTCCCAGAGGTCACCGTGACACCGGTCAGAGGGACGCTCGCAGTAATAGCAGTGTTCGAAATACCAAGCTTGCCAGCACTGCCTATGTTGAAAGTGTAGGTGTTGGTGGCACGGTCATAGATAAGGAAATCGCCGTCATCGAACAGCAACCGGGGGTTGCTACCTTCAATGCTTGCGTAGAATTTGGCATCAACCCCTACAGTTTGGCCGATCAAAGTCCCGCCATTTGTGATGCCGAACCCGTTCATGTTCAGGTCGGCCTGCAATCCACCCTGACCAGTGCGGCTCAGGGACTGCGACAAGGCCGCCGCGATGTCGTTCATCGCAGGGTTGTGCTGGCTGGGCTGGATCGTCTGGCCAGAGCTTACGATGGTGCCGCTTGGCAGACTGTAGGCGCCGTTGGGATCGCGTGGCAAAGTGGACCTCTTGCTTTTGGGGCAAGCAGGCGAAGTAGGTCCAGCCCTGCGATTTCAGCGGGAGAATAGCCGATACCGCGCGGCCTTACAAGCGTGCTGGCCGGGGCGCGACATGGCAAACCCTAAGTTAATGCTTGCATGATGGGTGTGCTAGCATATGCTAGCAACATTACCGTGCAAGCAGGTGAATCATGAAAGACCCAAAAAAGGTAGAGGCTGGTAAGCTAAGAGCGAAGTCGATGACGCCAGAGCGCCGTAAGGAAATCGCAAGCGCGGCCGCTGAGGCGCGTTGGAGTGCTGACCTACCAGAAGCCGATTTCGAAGGAGAATTCCTTATCGGCAGTGATTTAGTGGCATGCGCTGTTTTACGTGACCAAAGGCGAATTATCACCCAGGCCACGTTTCTGCGGGCACTAGGTCGTTCACGATCCCCGAAGGCAGGGACTGGGGTGCTTTCGACGGTCGACGAACTACCCTTCTTTTTGCAGGCTAAAGCACTTAAACCTCTAATATCAGAGGATTTATTGGCGTCGACCAAACCTATATTCTACCGCACTCGGTCGGGGAAAAAGGGCGTTGGGTACGATGCCGCGCTCATACTCGGCGTCGCCAACGTTTACATCGATTTTGGCGAAAAAATGCTGCGAGAGCAGGGTAAGGTGGCCGATCGATACAATAAGATGATCGCTGCCGCGAAGGCGATCAAGTCTGCGTTCGCAGAGGTCGGTGTTGCCGCGATTATCGACGAGGCTACCGGCTTCCAGGACGTTCGCAATCGTTTAGCACTTCAGGAGATGTTCGAGGCGGTTCTTCGTAAGGAGCTGGCCGCGTGGGCGAAGCGGTTTCCTGATGAATTTTACAAGCAGATTTATAGGCTTCGTGATTGGGAGTGGAAAGGGCGGCATATCAACCCGCCGCAGATCGTTGCGCACTACACTAACGATTTTATCTATGATCGCCTCGCCCCAGGGCTTCGCAAAGAGCTTGAGACGCGCATGCCCCGCTCGGAATCTGGCGCCAAGAAAGGGAAGCTTCATCAGCTTTTCACTGACGACATCGGCCATCCTCTGCTAGCCCAGCATGTTCACATGGTCACGATGTTCATGAAGGCTGCTTCATCGTGGAACGAGTTCAAAACCAATCTCGATAAAGTCGCCCCAAAGCAGGGGGAGAATTACGAACTGCCTGTGTGATGTGAGCTATCCTGTTCACCGCTAGTCGCGCGTGCGGGGCTGTGGTAGGGGTGGGGGATGGAGATTGCGACAACCACCCTTATTCTCGTAGGCGTTGCTGTTTTGGGCGGATACGTGGCCCTAAGAAGGCTTTCCGAAAAGCTTGATGATATCCGCGAGGATGTTCGCCAGTTCGCGAAGATGGAAGCGGATGACGCCGCAAAACGTGAGGCAAGCAACAGTCGCAGACTTGGCCGTATCGAAGGATTGGCTTCTAGCACCCACGAAGGCTTGCAAGACCTTCGCGAGCACCAAGAAAGCCGTTAATTCCCCGCATACTGAGAAATTTGCCCAGCCATTATGGCCGCAATCACTTTTTGTGTTTGCGGGTCAATGAGTTGAGCTTGTTCGATCGCCCCGCCATTGCGGGCCAGCAGTTCAGCGATGTCAGCCCGCCTAGCCATATTGGCATTTGATAGCGCTCTAGCCCCAGCGCCAGCAGTTAGCGAAGCACCTCCCAAAGTTGCGCCAAGAGCCGGGCCGCCGATTGAATTTCCGATCATATACGGGACGCCGGCGCTAAGCCCCCCGCTGACTATGCCGGTGGGGGCCGCTTTGCCTATAAGATCAAGACCTCTCGAAACCGGAGTGCCATAGACAATATCGTCGATCGCAGCTCCAACCTCAGGACTGAAGTTCTCGTACCCGCGTATATCTCTGCGCTCCAGGTTGGCGTATTCGTTCCGCAGCGCATTCGCAGAAGGTCTAGTGCCCGCGACCCTGCGAGCATCCTGAAGGGTTTCAGCCTGAAGATAGCGGCTTGCGACATCACGTGCCTCATCAAAGCCGGGCGCCAAAGGTTTAACCCAGTCATCGAACTGTCGAGTAAGGAGTCCTGCCATCCTTTGGTCGGCAGCGTCGGTGCTGCTTCGGCCCTCTGCCACAACCTTGCGAACGGCGTTCATTTCCTTCGGTGTCATGGGCAGAGATTCGTATTGCTCAATTAGGTTGAGCGCCTTGTTGGTGCTGCTGTCAGCACTGGTGATGCGACCAGACGGCCCAAGCTGACCTTCATCACGCAACGTCTTCCTTACCGCATCAGCGAGCGCTTGAGTTTGCGAAGCATCGGCCGTTGCGCCGGTCAGTTCAGCATTGTCGTAGAGACGGGAAGCCTGCTCCTTGAGCTGGGGAACAGTAGGAATAGATGCCTCAATACCCCGCTGGGCTGCTCGCTGATTTGCCGCCAAAATCCCGGCCCCCGTAATCCCGGTGCCTACAAGTTCTCCAGCCAGCTCCGCATACGGATTGCCAGGCGCAAGCTGTTGGGCGGTTGCTGCGCCCGCGCCGCCACCGGCAGAAGCGAGAAGTGCCTGAGCGATGCGCGCGCCATTTGTTTCAACTGCTGCAGCCGGGATCAGGGACGATCCGACAGATTGCGCGGTCCTGCGAACAAACTGCTTACTGGGGTCACTGCTCTCTGCTCGCACGGCGCCTATGTCATTGAAGGCTCGGTTCCACCACTGGCCGCCCAAGAACGGATCGCTGATCTCAGGCAGATTGGTATTAGCGATCGCGTTCACCCCTTTCGGGATAAGGTTAAGCCCTGCAGTAGCGATGTCTACTGGAAGGCCAAGGGTTCCAGCGATACCTTCATTGAGGCCTGAAAGACCTTGGCTCAGATAGCTGCTATCCCACGTTTGATCAGAACCTTGCGGCCCAGAAGGTGGCGGCAACTGAGGGCTATCGTCAGTTACTCGAACGGAAAGGCCCAGAAAGTTGCCCTGGCTATCATAAAGGCCGCCATCTCGCTCGATCGTGCCATCTTCCTGCAAAGCGCCGCTGTTCGCAGTCGCGGCGGCAGGCGGCTTGCTGGCGTATTCTTCATACTGCGCGAGAAAAGGATCAAAGGCATCCGGGCCGATGACATATTTCGGATCAATTCCGTTATCGGAGGCATCGCGTGAATACCGGTCCCGAATCTGACGGTAAGCAAGCCCCATCTGCTGGGTAGCCGCGAGCATGTCGCGCTTCAGGCGTTCGCGAACGACAGGGGGCAAAGCGCCGCCGCCCTCGATACCAAGCTGCTTCTTATAGCCAGCTACGGCTTTATCCCAGAAATTTGCGCCATTGGCCGCTGCGCCTTGTTCGCTTTCGCGTACCACCGAGCCCGGATCCATGACTTTTGCATAGCGATAGAGCAAGGTCTGGTCGCCGGTAGCATCATCACTAGCACGGAGCCCTTGCATCACCAAGGGCACGACTGCCTCGTAGGCCTTCACGGCGGGAAGGGCGTCGTAATCCTTTTTAAGATCACGGGTGTTGCTGAATTGGCGTTGCCGATCGGTATCGCCAGCATCTTTGATGCGCAGGTCGAGGTTCTGCTGATCCCTACCGCCTGCCGCTGCTGCTCGAGCATCGGCATTGCGTTGAAGCTGTTGATCCTCCTCCTTGCGCCTTTCGTCGTTGGCGGCATACGGATTGAGCGGAACCACAGTCACGCCTCGCGCCGTGCCGCCGTTCAACTCCTGTAGAAGCGCAGGGTCACTGATCTTGGGCATTAGAGGCCCTCCGGATTATCGTACCATTCGCCGTTGACAAGATATGCCGTCTGGCCATTGGAAAGGCGCTTCGATTGCGGCTGTGGGCGGCTTAGTGGCTGGAGGGGTGAACCAGAAGGGATATTGCTTCCACCCTGAATGCCCTGACGCCGCGCGGCCTCCCCCTGCATGACGGCGATCTCTTCAGGAGTGAACGCATCGAACCAGGCAGGCTGCTGCGGAGCAGCGGGCGCCGATCCACCCAAAGACTGCGCAACCAGTGATTGCGGACCGAACACAGAGTTCCCGCCGACAACCAGATTAGTGAACGGGTCGGCTTTGGCATCAAAAGCTTTGCGAGCGCCCGCTTTGATTTCTTCAGGTGTGAGGCCGCCAAGCAGGCCCAATCGCTCGATCTCAAGCGGGGTTTGCGCCTTCGGCTGCCGGCTCTTGAACACATCACCAGCCAGCGCGGAAACCACCGGATCGACACTAGACAGGCCTGCCGCGAGGTCGGCGTTGCCTTGACCCAGAAGCGCCGCGATCTGTGCGCTCCTGTCTGCCGCCGCCGTTGCCTGCTGCTGGGCCTGCGAACGATCGATGTCGCGAAGTTCCCATGCGCCGAGAAGGTTCTGAGCGACGCGTCCGAGACCCTGCCAAGGCGAGGCAACCGGCGAGAAGTCCGGCTGAGCGTTCTGCATGGCCTGACGCGCGCGCAAATCATCGGGCGAGATGCGCGAGCCGCCGCGGCCCCATGTGAAAGGCGTGCGCTGCGTGGAAACCAACGTCATGCCGCTGCCCTTTCATAATCCACCATGAGATAGCCGCTTTCGTCCCGGTGCACGGCTTCCGGCTTCACCTTGGCCACGTCCTGAGCCATCAGGCCGATCTCCATCGGGCCGCCGCTCTTGTAGCGGTAGGCGTAGACCGGCAGACCGTTGTCGAGCCTGCCGACAGCCTTGATGTCTTCCTTCAGGCGGCGGTCGGAGAACTTCGTGATGGCCGAACCGCCCAAAGCACCAGCGAGGCCGAACAGGCCGCCAAGACCTGCCTGCGAGCTTTGAAGCTGCGACTGGTACTGCTGGTTCACGAGACCCGTATAATCCACACCTGCGACCTGAGCCTGCGGGGTGGCGCTGGACTGCGTGCCCGGGTTTGCGATCTGCGAGCCGGACAGCAGGGACGCAATCTCGTTCAAGGGCTGATTACGCGTCGTGAGTGCCTCGTTGAAGGCCTGCTGGCGGCCATTCAGGGCAAGCTGGTTGAGCTGGTCGCTGTTCGTCCGGCCAAGGCGCTCAAGCTCGCTGTTCCATGCAGCAGTGCCAGGTCGCAGGCCGCGGTTGATGAGCTGCGTTTCAAGCGCCTGTTGGTTCTGCTGCTGTTGCGGAATGATGCGCTGCGAGGCGAGATCGTAGGCCCAATTCGAGGCGTCATCGTTGGTGAACTCGAATGGGTTGTTGAGATATTGCTGGAGCTTGGCGGATTGCTCAGACGCGATATTGGCGAGATTGGTCTGGGCTTGGGTAGACTTGTCAAAGATCGCCTGTTGCTCGGGCGTGTAGGTGGTCGTCTGGGTGTATGTCGGAATTGTCCGATACTTCCCCGTGCTATCGACAAAGCCGGTGGTCCCGGTCTGATTGTAGCTGACCGAACCCCAGGGGTTTACCTGGCCTACCATATTGACTTGCTGCTGGGTGAGCGCCGTATCCGTATTGAGGCCTGATTGGGCTTGCGCGGTGGCTACGGGATCGGGTGCCTTTGGCGTTTTCAAGAGGAGCTTCCTGTTTCCAGAAAGCGCCCGAAGTAGTGTCCAGCGGCGCTATGTTTGGGCGGTATCCTAGCGGAAGCGGTATTCATCCGCAAGCACGCCGATGATTACCCCGTCCCGCCCTTTCCCAAAGTGGTTACGCATCCGGCCTTCTACTTGACCGCCTAGTTTCTCGGCCAATGCGACAACCTTGGGACGCTCCGTCGTGGCGGTAGCCCTCAAACATCCCAATTGCCCAAAGACATAATCCCCCACTGCGCGCAGGAACCCGCGCGTCCATCCTTTTCCTGCCGCTGTAACGTGTACGTCGTAGCCTTCGAAGCAGTTGAAGACGATGCCTGCAACGATCTCTCCGCCCCTTTCCAGACCCATGCAGGTGTAGGGCGGGCAAAGCGGGAAACCGAGGGTTTCAGACACAAATCGCGCCACCCTCTCGTCAGCAACGATCATGTGAAGGTTTCAGCAGTCTCGAAGGTCAGTTCCAGGCGCACGAGTTCCGCATCAAGGGGGGCGATCGTCCCGCTTGAAACGGTGTATCCCAAGCTCAGCGCATAGCCGGACCCGCCGACTGAAGCTCGATCCTGCGTGATGACCTGCGCCGTCGAGAACCCCCATGTCGATACGCCCCACACGCCGTCACCCCAAACGCCGCCAGCAGCGGCGACAGGAGCATTGGGGGCAACACCAAGGTCTGTCTTGTAATCGACCAGCATCGTTACCTTGCCGGGCACCTTGACCGATCCTCGAACTACCGCGCGACCGGTCTTGCCGATCTTGAGGGAGGCAGGCGAACCCATGTCTTCGAACAACGGGGCAACGGCGCCCGTGAAAATCTGCCCGTCGTCTGTGCCTGAAACGTTGGCCAGATACACCACACCTGCGGGAGATCCGAAATAGAGCTGCCCCTTGAAGACCGTCATCGAGAGAGCGTGCCAGTTGGTGTATCGGCACCACGCGCCTGTCTCGGTATTCGAGATGAAAAGCACCGGATCGCTGCCGCCGATTACATCGGGAGGCGAGATCACCGCCATCTTCTGCTCAGGCCATAGCTCAAGCTGCCAATCCGAGTTGCCCCGCTTTTCGAGCGCATCCGTCCAGGCATCCGCGATGTTGTAGCTGACCGTCGCCACGCTCAGCGATGTCACGTCGAGGGTGATGGCCTTGGATAGAGGCACGAGGCCAACGGATGTCGCCACGGCAATGTCACCGCCGCCGCGGAAGAATGCCTGATTGCCGAGCGGCGTACCGATCCGGTAAAGGCCGACCTTGCTGAAATCGGTGACGGGATCAACGCCTTGGTAGACAGCGACCTCGCCTTCGGTAGAGACGAAAATGTTCTGCTCTGAAAGACCGCCCTCCGCGCCAGCATCGAGCGACCAAGTTGCACCGAACTGAAGCGCCCCGCCGCGCCCGAAA
The DNA here is from genome assembly GCF_058273105.1 of Novosphingobium sp. BF6. Lineage (NCBI taxonomy): Bacteria > Pseudomonadati > Pseudomonadota > Alphaproteobacteria > Sphingomonadales > Sphingomonadaceae > Novosphingobium > Novosphingobium sp. BF6. The sequence goes on along the minus strand of NZ_CM177775.1, from coordinate 2,547,082 downwards.
ATGCCGGACAGCGGGAACCACACGAGATTTCCGCCGATCGCGTCGGGGTTCTCCATGTAATAGGCGTCCATGCTGTCTCGGCGCGCGAACCAGAGGCGGTTCTTGTAGACCCAGACATACGACATGTTCGCTGTCGTCAGGCCACCCGGGACAGTGATGCCGGACAAGGTAGAGAACGTGGTGCCGTCGAAGATGAATCCGGGATTCACTCCGTTCACGCCGATCAGATAGACGCCGCCGGTTGTGGCGAACTGCACCACAGACCATCGGCCACTGCCATATCCGGTACCCATCAGTGTGCCGGGTGACGTAGGGCTTGCGGGCGAACTGATGTCGTAAATCGAGTTCGCGCTTGCCGCGAAAAGGCGGTCATTGAAGCCGTTGTCGTAGCTGAACATCGACAGGACATCGGCGTTTATTGTGGCGTGTTTCTGCTTGCCGCGGCGCAAGATCACTGACGACGATTTCGGGAAGAAATTGTCGAGGACAGCCGCTCCCTGGCCTTGGAGGGAAGTAGGGTCCGCCAGATTGCGGTTCGAAATCCATCCAGCAGTCGGGGCGTTGAATTTCTTCAGCTCCGCCTTGCGTGGCTTAGGGCGCGTCTGGCGCCGGGCATAGACCATCAGGCCACCAGAATGCCCGGCGTGATGCACATGGTGTACTGGCCGGCAGTGACACCGCCCATACCAAGCGAGATATGCGACGGGGCATTGGTCAGGCCGACGATCTGCTCTTTGCGAGCCGACAGGTCGAGAGCCATGCTGTTCTGATTGCTCGCTTCGATCGTGTCATCACCGAGCGCAATATAGGTGTATGCCGTCGAGCTGGGGTGCCCGGTGGAGACGATCCGCAGGGCAGGAATGTCGCCTTCCGTCATGGGAAGCTCGACGCGCTGCGGAAGGTTGCCCATCAGTTGAACGATGAGGCTCGGCCCGGTCGGTGCGAAAGTAGCCATGATTATCCTCTCACGATGCCAGTGTAGGCGATGCGCCCGCGGTTCCCGAGAGGGTTTCGCGAGCCGAAACGAATGATCTGCGAACCGGCGTCTTTACCGCCGTATTCATCCAGCGCTTTGATGAAGGCCTCCTGATCTCCAGAGGCATCCAGCTTCTTGATGTCGGCCCGCCAGCGCCAGATAAGTCCAAGCGTCAAAAGGCGCTCGGACAGGACAAACGTGTCCATGTCGTCGGTGAACGATGTCTTGGGCGTTCCGTCACCAGCCTTGGCCCACGCCTTGCTGATGTAGGGGAACACAGCATTGCCATTAGGTGCGGGGGAAAATCGCAGCTTGTCGCCGTAGATGATCCACCCCCCAGGATACCCGGGATAGCCCGCGCCTTGGTCGAACAGGAACGCGTTGATGTCCGTGTAGGCGCGATATCCCCACAGCCACTGAGCAGGGTTCTGCACGTCCGAATTGATCAGCATGCGACTGTAGTCTGAAGGAAGATCGTAATCGCTAGATCCGTCAGACGTGATCTCGGCCACCCGCGTCAGCGTCTGCCAGTCCTGATACTGCGCAATGTCCTCGGCCACCTCGTTGACGAGGTATGTCATTTCCATAGCGAAGGTATCATCCACACCAAATGCGGACGCCGGGCGCTGCCCGATCAGGACGACAGCCGCGTCTTGAATGGCCTTGATTACGGTCACTGCTGAGACAGGCCCGAAAGCATCTGCTCGAGAGTGGCGCGCGAGGGATTACCCTGAGGGCGCTGGCCGACGAGATCAGCGATGCGATCCTTGATTTCCTTGTCGGTGAGGCCCGCATATTGCGAAGGCTCCTCTTCCGATGCGTCCTCCTCGGGCGCAGCAGGAGCAGAAGCCGCGCGAAGCTCGTCGAGCTGACGGCGCAGTTCGTTGATCTCTTTCTGCTGATTCGCGCCATCGCGGCGGTCTTCGAGGTAGCGCTTGGCGAGCGGCTTCATGGTGTTGCCGAGCATGCCAGCCCTCTTGAGCGCAGCGCCTTCCAGGTGAGCCATGGCCTCGATTGAATAGATGTTGAGCGCGCGGCACTGCGAGAGGTTCGCCTGGCTCGCGCCGTAGGAAAGAAGCTCTTCCAGCGGGGTTCCCTCGGCTTCCTGCGCCGACCCGGCGAGGAACTGCTGGTACTGATCCTTGAACATTTCCGCCCAGGTGACGACAGCGCCGGTATCTTCGTTGATCGTCGCCATCTCGTCCACGCCGAACTTGGGGCGGTACTGAGCGTTTGCCGCGAAACGGATCTCGACCATTTCCTTCAGTTCATAGACCGGCTTCTGGGCGATGCGCGATCGCACCTCGTTATAGACGTTCTCGTACATGAAGTACGGCGTCATGGTGTGGCGGCGATTGTCACCAGCAACGCCATTGGCCGAGGGGATTACGATATCATCGCGAGAAATCGGCGTGATCTGCATGTGAACAGTCCTTGAAGCGAAAGGGCGAGGCCGAAGCCCCGCCCAATCAGGTTAGAGAGCGCCCTTGCGCGCCCAGAAGAACGCGCCCGAGGGAACGCCGCTGGGTGCGAGAGTGCTGTTGGGGGCGTAGAATCCACCGCCACCGGCAGCAGCGGTGAAGGCCGGCTCGGTGATCGTGACCTGCGTGCCGGGAGCAGCCGCCGCGGCGATTGCCGCAGAAGCCTGAACCAGAACGTAGTCATGACCATCGGAGCCAACGACCTTACTGCCGAGGCGGGGACTGATGAGCTGCATCTGGCCGGGGATGTCGAACCAGACGCCACCCGCAGGGATGACCGTTTCGATACCGGGGCCAAGGCTCGGAGTGATGCGGAATGCCATTGTCTTACCTCCTTAGGCCGTGCGGATCCGCCAGGAGTAACGGGGGTTCCCGTTGACCATCTCACCGTTCCAGACGAGGAACTGAGCGATAGCATCCTGGTTGATGGGCTGGGCGCCGTCGCCCGGGAACAGCGGGACCATGTTGCGGCTCGGGTGATAGAACACGTCGAGCGCCTGAAGGTCGATGCCGTAGATGGTGTTGGCAGGCATGACCGTGCCAACGCCGGTCGCGCAGAAGACCTCGATCGTCCCCGCCGGGGTCGCGACTTCGAGACCACCGTTGGCGCCGAAGCCGAGAGTCGCCCCGCCGCCATCGGCACGAACGATGCGCTGGTGAGCGACCATCGATGCCGAAATAGCCTGGTAAGCATTCAGGTCGGCAACCGCCACGTCGGCGTGACGACGGCCCTTCGACCGCTGCGCCACGACGCGCTCCAGGATCGGACGGCAGGTCGTCGAATCCCAGGTGGTGCCGATGTCGGAGAAGTCGCCGCCGGGCACGTTGTAGTAGGCGGTACGCCAGAGCGGGTTGGTCGCGCGATCAATGCCGCCGTAAGTGCCGGTTGCCGGGTTGATCGGGATGGCGCCGCCGAAACCGATCATCTGACGCCCTGCGTCACCCGTACCGTCGCCGTGGAGGGCAAGCTCCCACAGATCCTGCATCGAGTTCTCGGCGGTCTCCATGTACTCGTCGAGCAGGTTGTAGATGCGCGTCCGACCTTCGTTCGCCAGCAGTTCCGTGCCGGTCAGCGAGAAGCCGACAGCAAGGTTCTTCGGCGTGAAGACGGCATCGTTGAGGATTTCCTTGGGCTGGGCGTCCAGGTAATCATAGCCGGTGAACCACTGGCCACCGAGCTTGTCGATCTGGAGCGTCTTGCGGATTTCCGGGCCGGTGTAGGTCTTGAAGCGACCACGCTGGCGCAAAAGGTTAGAAACCGGGTTGCTGTTGAACACCAGATCCTGGATCTCCTTCGAGCGATACGCAAGGGAGGTCGAGAGAATCTGGCGGTACTGCCGGTCATTCGTGACAGCAGGCATAGCCTAATCCTTAATGAGTGAGACCAGCGTCAGCCATGGCCGCGCGGATAGCCTCTTGGCGGGACATCTTGCTCCTGCTGCGGGCGGAGACATCAACCCCGGTTGCAGGTGCACCTTTGACGGAAGTAGAGCCGCCGAAGTTAGAGCCAGCGCGGCTTTCGGGATCAGGCCTCTGCTCGGGGTCCCGCTGTTCAACATGCGAAGTCGGATTGATCCGCACAGCCATGTCATATGCCTGCGAGAGCCTGTCATAGGGGCTCAGATTGCTTGGAATCTTACCGGATTCCAGGAAGAACGCAATATCGTCGTGCAGTTCGTCATAACGCGGATTGGCCGCGCGGAACGGGTCGATAATGGCATTGGCGACTTGCTGTTGCTGCATCGCCTGCATCTGGTTGCGCAGTTCCTCGACCTCACGGTTGGCCTGCGGTGCCTGGGGCTGTCTGGCCGCCTGCTGCATCATCTGCTGATAGCCCTGTGGGCCAGCCTGGACGATGTGTTGCGCAACCTCGTATAGCGAAACCGGCTGCCCATCTGCCTTACGTGGGCCGATCTCCATGAGGATAGAATTGAGACCTGCGAGGGGGTTGCTCGCCATCAGGTTCTCAATCTCGTTGAGCTTGGTCAGGCTCTCTCGAAGCTCACGTCCGTTCTGACGCGCAAGATCGTCGAATTCACGTATGCTCTCGTAGCGCTGCGAGGCCTCGGTATGCTTGACGATCTCTGCCTCATGGTCCTTGAGGGCGCGTTCAAATTCGATCTTCACATCATAGGGGACGTTCAGCCACTTCTCTTTCGCAGCTGGGCTGAAATTCTTCGGCACATCGGGGTGACGCCGCTCGCCATGCGGCTCCTTGCGCTCTTCCCTGGTAGGCTTTTCCTCCTGAACTTCGGCCTCTTTGGGCTTCTCTTCTACCTTCGGTTTCTCGGCGCCGTCCTTCTCGACATCGCCGGTATTGGCCTTCTCGACATCCTCAGCGGCGCGCTTGATCGCATCAAGGCGGCTTTCCGGCTGCTTCTTTTCAGGCTCAGCCGCTTGCTCGCGGTGCTGCGACTGACCAGGATCAGTGGCGCGCGGATCGTCGATCTGGGTCGAGACCTCAGGAGTAGGCGCGGGGGTCAGGTCGGTGCTAAGGTTGTCGCTCATGTTTTCCGTCCTCAAAGATCGCCCATGGCCCGCTTGATGGCCTCGATCGATTTACCCTTGTCTCGCGTGGGCTTGGTGAAGTGATGGATTTCGGCGTTGCCCACGCATTCGTAAGCGATGCCCTGCGGGTTGCCGTCCGCACGGTATGACCGGTACAGGGCCGACTTGCTGTCGTAGGTGTTGCCATCGGCCATCGATTTGATGGGGTCGATGTTATCCGACATGATCGTAAGGCCGTGCTCGACGCGGGCGACAGGTTCCCGTTTGCGCAGGTACTGCCGCCCATCGTCGAACACGAACCATGCCTCGTCCGCACGGAACAGGGACGGCTCAATGCGGACAAGGCTCGCCATTATTCGGCGTCCTTCTCGCGCTTTTCAGCGAGCTTCTTCTCGGCCTTCTCGTCACGGTAGGACGCGTGGCTGCCGACCGGGGAGTTCAGCGCGATCGATGCCTTAACCTCTTCGGCGCTTGCTTCCGGCGTGCGCAGGATCAGGTTCTCGTTGGTCTCTGCGGCCTCGGTCGGATATTCAGCGTCGCCCTTAGCGACTTCCGCGGCGCGCTGTTCGGTGGTCTTGCGATTGGTCATGGTTTTCTCCTCTTTCCCCGCAAATCAAGGTTCGATCGCGAACAAATGAAGCGTCGCAGCGATCGGCGTCGGGTTCAGCGACAGGGCACCGAGCAGCAAGGCGAGAAGCCCTGCCGACACACGGTTGATCTGGAACGTGCACTGCGTGTTCGTAGGGTCGCCCTGAACCTGTACATTGAACAGGTCGGTCGTTCCCGATGGCACCTGCACAATGGCGCAGACTGCCGGGACGACACCGGGGCGAACGCGGTGGGATAGGTCCACGTGTAGGTCGCCGAAGCGCTCGACATGGTGATGATCTGCCGCCGAACCTTGCTGGCGTGCGTGTGGTCTGCCAGCGCGAAACGCATGGTGCTGCCGAGCGAACTGCCCACCGCCACAGCCGGGGGAGCGGACGAGGCGGGCAGCGCGGGCGGATATGAGACGCCATCGCTCATCAGAAGGTTTCCAGCACGCCAACCGTCTGCGCGGCAGTCGGTGAGGTTCCATAGATGGCAGCAGCGGTCTGGATGGTTACCGCGGCGCCGGGAGCGGCGGCCAACGGGAAGCCCGTAGTAGCGCCCGTGGTGACAGCAGACGCGACCAGATAAACGATCTGAGAGCCGGTGATGTTGGTAAGCGTCACAGACTGCCTTCCAGCGCGAGCCGCCACCAGAAGCGTCGCAGCCGCGTTGGAGATCGATGTGGCAGCCTGGCCCATGGCAACGTTAGGAGCGCCAACCACTCGCTCGAAGGACGGCGAGGAAACGGAAGCACCTTGGCCGCCAATGACATTACCGGCCTTATCGACCGGGGTTACAGGTGTAGCGCCGGGATAGGCCATCACTCGCCTCCTTGATTGATTGCTTGCTGTTCGCTGAAGTTCTGTTGGCGCTCGCCCATCTCGGCGCTTCGATCGCTCTCCATGTCGGCGCGCTGGTTGCGCTCAGCGGTCATGGCTTGGTCGGTAGAGCGCGCATCGATGTCTGCGACGGTCTTGAATTGGTTGAGAGCCTGCTGGTCCTGCGCAATCCCGGCATCGACCAGAACCTTGTAGGTGTCGGCGCGAAGCTTATCGATCTTGGCTTCCATCTCGCGTTCAGCCTGAGACGCCTTGACAGCGGCGTCATCTGCTGACTGCTGCAGTTTTGCCATCTCCACCTGATGCTTGCGCTCGGATTCCTGCTGCTTACCGATCAGCTCGGCTATCTTGCGCTGGTTTTCGGCGTTCTGCTCTGCCGCCTTTGCCTGAACGCCGGCCATAGCCGCCTGCGCCTTGAGCTGCTCAGCCTCGGCAAGCGTCTTGTTTGCCTCTGCCAACCCCTGGTCTTCACCGCCGCCTTGCTGCTCAGCCATCTTCGCGGCGATCTCGGGGGCGTTCTCGACGAGTTCGTCAAGCTGCGCCTCAAGCATGCGGTTGCCGCGTGTGTAGGGCTGCATGGTCACGCGCAGAACCGTTGCGGCCAGCTTCACGCCCTGTTCGCCAATCTGGAACAACGGGAGCATCGAACCAATTGCCGACGAGAAGGCCTGAAGCATCTCACTGCCCGCGCGTTTCTGGGCCATCTCATCGACGATTACGGTGGAATCTGTCTCGATGTCGATGATCAGACCGCGTTCCTTGCGGTCCTTGATGATCTCCATCACGTCTTCCACGACGACGATATGCTGAAGCCGCTCGAACTGCGGTCGGTATTTCTCGGCAAGCTGGGCCTGCGCCTGCTGGAGCTGCTGCTGGAGCTGTTGCCGGTCCACGCCTTCACCGCCCTGCTGAATGGCCTCCTGCGCCTGCGCGGTGAGAGCCTCCATTTCCTCCTTCGCTGCGTCAGTCAGGTCGCGGATCTCCTTGTCCACATCCCTGCGGCTAGGGATTTCCATCTGGGCGATGTCGAGCAATGTTTCCTGGTCGAAGTTGGTGCAGACGAGTTCGGTGGAGATGCGCGCAGTGTCGCGTGATACCCGCACGATCTCATCCGTCTTATCCTTGACGCGAACGGACCCGTATTGGCTCTTGAGCTGCTGGGCGCCATAGGTCTCGTTGGCCTCGGTCTCGCCGCGCATGATGTCGCTGATGCCGGACAGCCGGTCAAAGTCTGAAAAGAGCTGGGTCCGCGCCTGGATGAGGCCGGTGATGGTGTTCGCGATCATGTCGATCGGAACCCATTGGATGTAGTCACCGCCCTGGTTCATTGCGGCGCCCGGCACCGGAATGAACATGTCGTTCCCGGTCTCGGCCATCGCGGTTTCGAGAGCCTTACCGATGTCACCGCCAGCAGGGAGCAGGCCGACCAAACGGACCCGCTCAAGCAGCGAGTAAATCCGCGAGGTCAGGAAGTTGATCTGGTCTAGATGCGGCTCATAACGCAGGTAATCAGGCACCGGCACAAGCGTGCGGCGCTTGAGGGTGCCATATGCCGGGCGTGGGCACGGGAAGAAGTCGCGCAGGCTTATCGGCGGATCACTCTCGTCGAGGATCACATCCACGCCTTCACTGACCCAATAGACCTTCTTGTTCGTCTTCGACCAGAACGACCATACAGCCGCTTTCTGGGTTTCATCGCGGGCGCCTTCCTCGAAGTCCTGGCGCGCCGAGATGTAGTTGGCGAGCAGATAGGCATCACCGGACTTGCCGCTGAAGCGCTCCTTCATCTGCTTTTCGTTGAGCCACCCGCGCCGGGCCACCCAACCGGTTTCCGACCAGTACCGGGAAGGCTCATGCAGGAAGTCGCGGCGGTCCACGTGATCGACGCAGATCCGTTTGCCGCCCTCACTCTCGTAATCGACCCAGAGAACGCCACGGTTGAGCAAGGCTAGATCATCGCGCACCTCGCGAAGTGCCAGATCGATGTTGCCGCGCTCGAACTCGCTGTTTACCACCCGTTCAATCACTTCGGCGGCGACTTTGGCGGCAGGAGAGGCATCGGAATATCGAGGCTTAGCTACCACGTTCGGCGGTTTGGCGTAGATCGCCGGCTTCAGAACCTCCATTGAAGCCCAGAAGAGATCATATTCCTGATCCTCAAGGCCGAGGGTGTCGAGCATGTCGCCAAGCTGCTGGCGGCCAGAATAGATCTGGTCGATACGGCGCGCGTTCTCGTCGAAGTCGCGCATTTCCCGTTCCGCCTGGATGATGGCGTTCAGGATGTCTTCGCTGCTCTTGGGGTCGCTCGAAACGACACGCACCGGAAGCTGGTATTCGTCAGCAGTGCCGATCATCGACGCCTCCCTGTGCCAAGCGCCGGAACTGGAATCGCGCCGCGAGGAATGGCGCGCTGCTGCTCCTTGGGTTTCGCACCCATTTCCATACGATCCATAAGCTGCCCCACGAGACCCAGCGCATCGACCTGGTCGTCATGGACGCCGACAGGGAAGCTCATCAGTTCGGAGGTGAAATCTGCCAGCCACTCGGCGTCGCGGGGAACGTGCAAGCCCTGAAGAGCCATGCGACCGCGAATAGACTGAGCGCGCACCGCCTTGTCGCCGCGCGTAGGGAACTGCTCGCGAGCCACGTAGCTCTGCGTTTCAAGCATCCGCTTGACGAGGAAAGGGCCGACGCCGGACTTGATCTGGCCTGTTTCCTCAGCCCAACCGATCGGCTTCCACTTGCGGACCAGCGCGCAGAACGCGTCAACCCATACGTCGGACGAAGCCTGCGCGCGCCACAGGTCTAGCAGGTACATGCGGTTCTCGTGATCGACGCCGACGACCGCATGAACGGTGTAGTCGCCGCCATCTGCCGTCACAGCGTAGTCGGATCCGCCGTAAATCTGCATCTGCGCAAGGGGTGGGATAACATCGACGTGAACCAACCAATCCTTCTTGAAATAGTCGCCGCTGTCGGGGGCTGGGCGCTGCTGGTAGAGGGCCGTCCAGTCTCTCGCGCCAACCGCCAGCTTGATCTTGTTAAGGGCGGTTTCGTCGTACTGCTCAGGCCACAATGCCGCGCCGGGTTCACGGCCAAGCGCATCTTCTCCTTCAGCGATTGCGGGCAGGTTGATGATGTCCCAGCCTTCGTGCTGGTGCTCGGCAAGCAGCCAACCAGACAGATCGTCTTCGTGCCAGCGGGTCTGAATGACCACGACTGCGCCGCCAGGCATCAGGCGCGTGTAGGCGGTCGAGGTGTACCAACCCTTGATCTTGGCACGGATGGTCTCGGAATCGGCATCTTCGCGGTTGCGCACCGGATCGTCGATGATGAGAAGATGCGCGCCGCGACCGGTCAAGGGGCCGCCGACACCGACCGCGTAGTATGCCCCTTGGCGATTGGTGGTCTGCTCGAAGCCGCCGGCAGCGCCATCGACCGAAAAGCGCCGGGAAGCGCGGCTATCATCAGCCAAGCCAACGCCGGGGAAAATGGCCTGAAACGTCGGATCGCTGATCTGGTTTTTGACCTGGCGCCCGAAGTCGTCGGCAAGGTCCTGCCCATAGGTCGCCGTGATGACGTACTTGTCCGGGTTTCGCCCGAGATACCATGCCGGGAAGTACGTCGATGCCAGCAGGCTCTTGCCGTGGCGCGGCGGGACGAAGATCATCAGGCGATCAATCTCGCCCCGCTCAACGGCCTCAAGCTTGCGACAGATCAGCCGATGGTGCGCAGCGTCCTGATAGTGCGGCCACTGGTACGCGACATATGGCAGTAAGCGCGAGAACGCGAAGTCCTCTGCGGTGAGGGCAGGTGCGGCGCTCAATGCCTCACCTCCTGGCCATTCTCGCCAATGACGCGCTTGAACGCCTCGACCGCTGCGTCTCGCTGCTCTTTGCTGGAGATCGTCAGGTCAGCGGAAAGGTCGATTTCCTTAGGCAGGATCGACGCGATGACCTTGACGTAGACTTCTGGCTTCGTCTCGCGGACCACAGCGATGGCCTTGACGCCGTGAGCGCTGAAATCTTCCTGAAGCGCCTTGAGGAATTCCTCCCCCAGCTTGGACCGCGAGCCTTTCGGTCGGCCGCCGGGGTTCGCGACTTGGCCCGGCTTGAACCAGCCAGAGTTCTTCTTAGGGCTGTCTGACGAAGGCGCGCCATTCTCCATGGGGCATACCAACTACGCCCCATTTTAATGGCCTACTATGTGGTTTAATTCATGCTGGCGGCTCTAAGCGCGGCCCGATCTCAAGGAATTCATGGTCGGCATACACGTCTCCGTGCGCATCGGGGATCGACCAATGCGGGTGAACGTACTCGCCAACGATCCAACGGAAGTGATCACGGACCCAATACCAGCCATCCTCGCGACGGCGCTCTCTGGCGGGCTCCGAAGCTAGCGTTCCGCTCTGCCAAGGGTACGGCTCTTGCCTATCTTCGGAGGGAACGCGAACCCATTGGCCTTTCTCGTATCGCCACGCCAGAACTCGAACCGTACGTTAGTCATTCTCTCCAAGCCCCATAATTGCCTCCTAAGCGCCCTCAGGCGGCTAAAGCTACCTCGGCACCACCTATGTTCGTTTCGGCGCTAAAAACGCCCTTGGAGCGGAAATTTGGGCCATATACCGCCATTAGGATACGGTAGATGTGCCTGCGATCCGCCCCGGTAGCCCGAACCACCTGCATGATGGTCTCCGGCCTGTGCTTCTCGATGTAGTTTAGCACCCGAGCGCGGGTGACTGGCGGTCTGCCTCTCATGATAAGCCTCCCTGGCAACCGTTCATCGCGATTTGCCACCAAGCCATAAGCTTGATGACGCCCACGGCTATGCCTCCGCAAACAAACGCCAAGAGGGTTACTATCCAGACCGCTAGCCAAGCATTGTGCATGTTTTTCATATCTGATGCTCCATGACATAGATGATGAGAAACGCGGCTGCCCAGACATGCATGCCGGTGAAAAACCTAGTCCTTTGGAATTCATCACCCTTCTTGAAATGAACCCAAAAGGCGAAGCTGAAGAAGAAAAATAAAGCGACCCACGAGTATTTCATTTCCATCCTATACCTCCCTCTCACCGCTGCGGAGGGCGCAATCGAGCCAAGCGTCATGCTCGACACATTCGGTCAGGCAGAATGTGTCGTCTTCCGATATACACTCTCGTGCTGCCTGGAACCCAGCACGAAAGCCTTCCTCCAGCGCCTCGGCGCGGGCCTCGTGGCGGTGGCGGGCAATGCATTCGACCGTCACATTGCCATCGCACTTTCCTTCCCGAATGATACGGGCAAGGCTCCCCATTCCTGCGAACTTCAAAATCTCCGCAGGCGGATCGGGATGCGGCTGCGTAATCTCGATCTCGCTCATGACGGCTCCTTCCCGAGAGCGCGGCAGTCGGCGGCCGCTCGCAACATGTCTCCACGAGACTGTTCCGGCATGAATGGCGCCGATGCTTCGAGTTCATGGGCTGCGACGCCCAACGCCTCCCGCATCCTCGCATTCTCGGCTTTCAGCGCGCCGATTTCGATGCTCTGTTCCGTGAGCTTGTCCGCGAGGTCGTTGCGGTGTTTCTCGCTGCGCTCCCGCTCCTCGGCCAGCGCGTGGATGGCGGGGACGATCCGCCGGGTATAGTGCTCCATGCGCATATCCTGCTGCGTGGTGCCCATGAGGGGCGCGTCATCCCAGAACGGATCATCCCGCATCATGTCGACCAGTTCGCACACCAAGCCTTCCCCATCCAGCGCGCGCAGCTTTTCCGTGTCAAACGTCATGGCTCACCTCGAACATAGGGATTTCGGCGTCGGTCACCTCGCACCACACCGGGCGGGGGTCACCGATCTTGCGGAACTGATGCCAGTGGCCGTTACCGCTCCAGTTGAACCCGAGGTAGACCAAGCGCTCGGGCTGGTTCTTCCAGTTGTAGTGGCCGCCGCGAACCATCGCTTCTGGGGTCAGCTTGTCCGTGTCGATCTCGGTCATGCGCTTTCTCCCGGAACCACCTCTAACACGGTGACATTGACCACGGAGAAGTCAGGCTTCAACTCCTGCGCCTTGCGCAGAGCGATCCCTCGAGCCTCGTCCTCGTTGGCGGCCTCGGAATAACCTAAGGTGCTCGAGGTGGTGACTAACGATCCCATATGGCGCTGAAGAACCGTTCCGTAGACAAACAGTGGCATCAGCTTTCTCCCCCATCGTTCATAGGCGCAGCGGGCATCGGCATCCAATGTGTGAGGTAAGACATGCGCGCCATCACCTCTCCGCTGTCACAGAAATCATCGACGCGTTCGTCCCAGTGGACAATTGCTCGGTGAACCCCCTGATCTCCTGACAAGTCTCCGAAGTTATGGCCAAGCCCTATAAAATCCGATCCGTCCTTCGGTGCGCTGTCGATCCGTCTCCAGCCATCCACCAACCTTTCGGGATTGGTCGGGGTGGCGGGGAAATCTTCCCGGCGAGGATGGGTTTCGGCGCTAACAAGTGCCCAACGATACCCCATCGGCTCAACAATCGACGGCTCTGCGCCTCTCTTCCCAGAAAGAAACTCGGACAGCTTGGCGCTACTCAGGCCGATCGTTCGCGCATAGACGTTATGGCTAGAATCCGTCGCGTTGATCGCATCCCGAACCGACTCGCGCAATTCCTCCACGGTCCATTCGACTAGTCGTGTCGGGGTGGCGGGGCGAGCGTAGAGCGGGATGCAGGTTCCGCCCATCCGCCGGGCCTGATCCACTGCGGTTGGTTCATCGACGTGGGCATGAGCCCAAACGTCACCATCCTTCCGCCATTGCACGAGAAAGGCATCGGCCACCGGCTCCTCGCCCGCAGGTTCGGCGGGGTGATCCTCCCGCGCATGGGAATAGCAGGTGTCGCAAAGCTCTTCCGGGTCGCGGCCCTGCGCGAGGTCGCCCAGCAGGCCATGGCAGTTCGCGCAGCCGCCTTCCTCAGGTTCGGCTCTCCGCGCTTGCAGGGCAGCGATGTGACCAAGGATCACTCCAGCCTCACGAAGGGCGGATTGGCGCTCCCACCACAGTTCGTCTGCCTCACCCGCCTTCGGTGTCTTGTCCGCAAGTTCGTTGCAGATCGGGGCGTGCTTCTCTGCCGACCGCCTCAGAAGCTCGGGCCACTTCAACGCCTCCACCTCATCGGCGGCCGGGGTGGGGTGTCGGGTGTTCCAGGCGGTGATGGCTCCATGCGCCGAATAGCTCAAAGGCCCGTCCTTATGGCACGACAGGCAGCGAGCGTATTCAACATCGCCATCGCTCGATTGACAAAGCACGGCGTCTCCACCGCACTCGCACGGCATCAGCTTCTCAGTCATGGTCTTGGTCTCCGGGGAGGGGGTCATGTTGCTCACCACGAACCGTCCGATCCGCCGCCACCGAAGTCTCCACCGCCGCCCGAGAAGTCAGACGAGGACGACGAACTGTCGCTGGAGGATCCAAAGTCAGAGGCGTACGAAGGTGACGGATCGAACGCCCAGGCACCAGCGCCGAGACCAGCAAGTCCTAAGCCGTACGATTGGGCGCTATCGTCACTCTGGGAAGCCGATGCGCCAGAAGGTACGCGAGGATCGCTGACCACTCGGGTCATCGAACGATCCGATGCCTCACGACGGAGAATGGCTTGATCACGAGCCGCCTTTGCCTGCGCTTCCTTGCGAGCTTTGCGGCGCTTGAGAAATCCAATCATCATCAATCCTTCCATGTCACGTGAGATTGCCCTTCATCGAGCGGGGCGAGGGGGTGGGGGTGGGTCACTCAGATGTTCCCTCGCGTGCGCCGGACGTGCTTGTTGAATTCGTCCTGGGTCCACCCTTCGGCGACGTACTTGGCAACCTTGGCGTGGATAGCTTCGATCTCGCCCGGCTCTGGCTTCCAGACTGGTTTGCCGAACGTCTCTCGGTCTTCTGCGCGATCGATGAACCAGCGCTTCTGGCCGTTCTCGACGCGGCAGTTCAGGAACCAGCGCCAGCCCTGCGCCTCACTGAGCGGAAGCTCGTTGAGGTATTCGACACGGGCAGCGAGGTCTTCACGCTGGGGGGCTGCCGAACGCCTTTCGATGATCGTCTCCATCATCGCGATCAGCTCATTGGCACGCGGGAGAAAGTCCTTCCGGCGGACCCAAAGTTCGATCGCCTCCTGCAGCACATCGGGACGAGCATCCGCCACGTCCTGCGAAAGCAGAGCCATGCGGGCAGCGTGGGCCTGAAGGTCAGCCTTCGCCGATGGCTCGTAGCGGAGGCCAAGTTCCGCGATCATCTTCCTGATCTCGCTCGGCACGGCTTTCTGCTTCGGCTTGGGCGAGCATGTCGAGGAGAGGATTTCGCCGCTCACCACGCGAGCCGGCAGATTGTGAAACGGATTGGTGGTTAGGTCTCTCAGGTCGGTCATCGTATTTGCCTTCCAGGATCTTCGTCACGGTGTCGGGGCGGAGCAGGAAATCGATCGTGGCGCCGGACCATTTGCCGGTTTCGCCAAGGAGGAATGGTGATGCGGGTATTCGGGCGATGGCGCGGAGAATTGCATCCAGACCGTCATCCTTGAGCCTGGCGCAGCAGGATTTGCGCCGAGCCTCGGTTATTTTCTGGCATGATGGCACTCCGGCTTGGTCCGCCATCTCGTTCCATCGAACGAACACGATCTTGCAATCGTCGCGCTGCACGCGCGCTGTCTCTCTCAATGATGGTTCTTGATGGTTCTCTGACGGTTTGGGTGTCACTGTGACGGGGGTGGGGTGTCTCTGTGGCGGGGGTGGGGTGTCTCTGTGGCGGGGGTGACTTTGCGACTGGGGTGTCACTGTGACGGGGGTGTCACTGTGACGGGGGTGGAGGAAGTAACGAGTGCCGCGACCAACCACTTCGTGGCGCGACATGTGGCCGCCTTCTTCAATGGCTTTTGTGGCGCGCTGGACGGTTCGCTCGCTGACCCCAGTCTTGCGCATCAGAGTGGCGATCGACGGCCAGCACTCTCCCTCGTCATTCGCGCAGTCGGCCAGCGCCAGCATGACCAGCTTTTCAGTGGCGGGCAGTTCTATATCCCACACCATGGTCATGTAGCGGATGCTCACGCTGGCATCTCCCCCTTGGATGCAGCGTAGCGATCGCGGTGCAGCGAGTTGCGGATGTTCCCGCGTATCCCGACACACAGGAAACCGGGAAGCGCTCCGCACTGTGGGCAAATCGCATTGATGGCAGCGCGGCGCTTACTGTCGCGGCGGGGCTGGGTCGGCCTCACAGCGCAATCTCCACCCGGCCAGGCTTGCAAGGCTCGGCAAATTGGTATGTTGGGCGGAAGCGGCGATCGTCTACGCCAAGGGTTTCAGCGACAGCATCACGGGCGGCCTTAAGCGACCCGATCATGTTGTCATCGTCTCGGCTCCGCTTGTCAGGCGGAAAGAACGTTATGGTCATTAGAATAGGACCGTCGCCTTCAGCAAGGCGTTCGCGCGTCTCATGGAATCCCTTAGCGGCCACAGTCGCCCACCCGGCATTGATCTTCGCCGATTGTTTGGGGCCAACTTTGGCGCGCCAGTGAAGGCGGGCGTTCGGCGACAACCGCTTATCGGGCCACGACAGCGTGATGATCACAGCAGCCTCTCCGGATCATTCTTGATGAAGTTGTCCCGAGCGTTCACCGCAGCGATGACGCCGGCCGATGATTCCGCCTTCTCGCGCTGGGCCTTCAGTATCTTCTCATCGGCCTTGCGGTCGCGCGTCAGGGCGAACTGAAGCAGGATTTCGAGCTGCTCCAAGCTCTCGGGAGCGGCGGTGAGGCCTGCCTCGATCTGGGCGAGGGTGGCGATCATGCCCGCTCCTCCGGCAGGAGGATGTCATGCATCTCGTTGCGCTTGGCCTCGGCAATAAGCATCGCCAGCTTGCGGCGCGTGGCGTCGAGCTGCACCGGCAGGTAGCGCTTGCGGTTGTAGGCTGCGAGACGACGCTGACGGGGTGTCATGCCGCCTTCTCCTGCCGAGCGCGCCACCGCTGCTTGAGGCTGTCGTACTGGCCGCTGGTGAGATCGAGGGCCTGCTTGACCTCGGCGCGCGGGGTTCCTTTTGCCATCATCGCGGCGAAGGTGGCGCGGCGCTGGGCGTAGAAGTCGCTCATGCTGCCCTCCCATCGACGGGACGCAGCTTTCCAAGCTGTTCCTCCAGCGCATCGCGGGCCTGCTCCAGGGCAGCACGGTTGGCGCGGATGTCCTCGGGGGAGATATGACCGCCAACGCAGGCGCTATGCAGGGCAAGAGCGGCCTTCAGAACTGCGGACTGCCCGTCGTGGTCATTGACCTTCCCGGCGCGGCTATCGACGCACAGGCGATCGAAGTATCCAGTGAATCGGCCGTTCCACGCTCTCTTGCCGCGCCCGAACGTCACCGCGTTCATTGCCGCACTGCCGTCAGCGTACTTGGCCGCCTGATCGTCGCTGACACCAAGCTCTGCTCCTATATCAGCCCATGTCAAGCCGTCTTCAGCCTTGATCTCACCGAGCGCCTTGCCAATTGCTGCAAGTGCGTTCGAAGCGGAGTATGTCGGCTTTTTGCCGACGATTGCCGGGTCACTCATGACCTACATGGCTCCCATGTTCGAAGTTGTTGAAATTGATGGAAAGGCCCGCCTCGCCGGTTGGGTGTGGGTTCAGCGAGGCGGGCAGGGTCACGACTGCGCCAGCAGGTGCGGCGGCAGTGTGGGGCAAGGGGTGGCCGATGCGCTGCTGTGCAACGTCACCGGCCTGCGACCCGCTGGGCGGCGGGGTAAACTTCTTGGTCAGCGCGCGCTCGAACATGCGAGCAGTGCGGCGCGGCATGGGCTTTCCCTCGACGAAAACAGGATCGACGAACGGGCCAGCGTTCAAGGCGCGAGTGATGCGCCGCAGATCAGCGCGCGAACCGGTGATGTAGGCAGCGTTTCCCACGCCTCACTCCCCCGGAAAGCGGCTGTTGGCGCGCATGCAGGCAGCGAACGCCGCAGCAGCAACCAGCAGCACGGCCAGCGTCGGCCCGCAGGTCTCGATGAGGAGGAGCCAGGTCATGCGGCGGCGCTGACCGGAAGCTTCTTTCCTTCAACTTTGGCGACCAGCTTGAGATGGGCCATCCTTGATGCCGGGATACCGATCTTCCGCCAACTGTGGACGGTCGAAACCGGGGCATCCAACAGGCGAGCCACCGCGGAGGTGCCGCCCATCGCGTCGATCACTGCGTTCGCATATTTTGGTGAGTGTGCCATGCGGAGTGTTATGCGATGATCGCAACCCAATCGCAAGTTATTTTATGCGATAATCGCTTTTGCCCTCCGTCTGCGGTTGTCGCAAAAGGCGGCATGAATAATTCCGAGATCCGAGAGCTGATTAAATCCAGAGGGTGGCGGCAGGTTGATATCGCCGAAGCTCTCGGAATCAGTCAGGATAAGGTGAACAAATCCCTGTCCGGCGTACGCCAGTGGCAGGGAAAAGAGGTTGTCAAGCTTATCTCCATGTTTGGAGACCACGACAATAGCGGACACCACCCGGAGCAAGTGCCTGTCGGACATGACGATGGGTATGTGGAAGTCGCCGTGCTGCCGTCATATGCTGGGATGGGGGGCGGAGGAACGGGTGAAGGCGAGCAAAGCATAGCCCGCCTTTCGCGCCGCCTGATCGAAGAGGAACTACGCGGCAGACCTTCAGATTTCGAACTCATTGACGTTCGCGGCGACAGCATGGAGCCTGACTTCCAGCATGGCGATCAGATATTGATCGATCGCCGCGACAGGGATCCTCGGCAACCAGGTTCGTTCGTTCTTTGGGATGAAGACGGATACGTCGTGAAGCTCGTTGAGCGAGTGCCTGGGAAGCGCGGTTGGTATCGCGTTTTCAGCGCTAACTCGCGGTACTCCGAATACGAAATCGAAGAAACTGAGGCTACGATACGAGGCAGGCCAGTTTGGTTTGCGCGTCGTCTCTGATTGGGGGGCATCCATGAAAGGTCTTTTGCTTGCTGCCGCGCTTTTGGTTGCGACAGCACCTGCTGCGCTTCAGGCAAAATCGGTTGCAAAAGAGTTTCAGGAGGCTTGGGCCTCTCGGTCTGCGCGATATGAGCAACAGGCGCAGGATGCCAGAACCAAGCTTGAAGCTGGCAAGCAGCTAATCAAGACTGGTTCGAGTGAACAGCAGGTCCGTGGCGCGATTGGTGACGCGCTAAATGGCACCTATGAATATGGCTATTACAAAGGCCGAGGTCTCGCTTTGGCAAGCGTGCAGGAGTTGATAAAAAGCAAGCCATCGTCGGTAAAAGCGAACCTGTGGATGCAGGATCAGATCGACCAGCTTCAAGAGCGTGCGCGGGCGGCGACGCAGAATATGGAGCAAGCAAGAAGCATAGCCCTCAATCCTGGCAACACAGATCCAGAAACAGGCGTCGCGGCCATGGGAAGTGCGATGTTTGAATCTGGCTCTGTGAAGGGCGTGGCCGATGAGCTGGCGCTTATGAACCAGAACCTATCGCTCTACTTCCCGGCCAAAAGCGTGGAGGAACGCCAGAAGCGTGCCGCATGGGCCGGGGTTTTTCAATCAATCGGGCAGATCGGGCAGAACATGACCGCCCAGAGCCAAGCTATGATGAACCGCAATTGGAGCGCCACATGCTCAACCACCGGCGGTTTCACGCGCTGTAGCGGGAACTGAGGCGAATCAGCCATCGCACAGAAAATTGCGATGATCGCATTTTAAGGCTTGCGATAATCACATAAACGTCGCATAACCAAATCCAACGGCGCATCCGGCGCCCGAGGATTTGGACATCATGCCCAACAAGATCGAACGGCTGACGGCAGAGCAGGAAGCATACCTCCCCGTCTTCCGTAAGCAGTATCTCGACATCGCATGCGGCGCCGCCCGTGCGGATCGCGAGAAGCTGCAAACCGCTCTCACCGACGCATATGCCGAGATCGGTAAGCCTTCTCCCGCGCTGTTCATTTTTGACAGCCCGGCCGCCTGCATGCTTGCCATCAAGATTTTTGAGATGGGCGATAAAGGGCCTCTCGGTTCACTGAAGGACCAGCTCTGGGACCAGCTCTGGGGCCAGCTCAGGGGCCAGCTCGGGGACCAGCTCAGGGGCCAGCTCGGGGGCCAGCTCAGGGACCAGCTCGGGGGCCAGCTCTGGGACCAGCTCAGGGGCCAGCTCTGGGGCCAGCTCGGGGGCCAGCTCGGGGGCCAGCTCGGGGGCCAGCTCGGGGGCCAGCTCAGGGGCCAGCTCTGGGACCAGCTCGGGGGCCAGCTCTGGGGCCAGCTCGGGGGCCAGCTCAGGGACCAGCTCGGGGGCCAGCTCTGGGACCAGCTCGGGGGCCAGCTCAGGGGCCAGCTCTGGGACCAGAAAATCTGGAACTCCAATTTTCTGTGGGGCAGCCAAGACCTTTACTGGATCGCCTGGGGCAAGTTCGCCCAGCACATCGGCGTTAATCTCAATCCTGAGACTTCGCGGCGCCTCGACATTATGGATCGCATCGGCCGCCAGTGCGAATGGTGGTGGCCGTTCGAAAACATGGTCATCGCGTGTGAACGGCCAACCGGCGTTCGTTTCGATGGCGAGGCTCGCCTTCACTGCGAGAACGGCCCAGCTGTCGAGTACGCGGATGGCTATGCGATGCACGCTTGGCGCGGCCTCCGTATTCCCAGCGAGTGGATCACCGATGGGCCTCCCGAGCCGGCAGAAGCGCTGCGCCTCGACAATACCGAACTGCGCCGCATCGCCTGCGAAATGCGCGGTTGGCACAACATCCTTCCAGCGCTTCCCAACGCAAAGATGATCGATCGGCATCCCAACCCACAAGTTGGTGAACTCTGGCAGGGCGATCTTCCAGACCACGGACCAGAGCGCTTCCTCCGCGTCGAATGCGGGACGGGCCGAACTTTTGCCCTGCCTGTCGGGATGGAATTCGCCACGGCTCGTGAAGCCAATGCCGCGACCTACGGGGTGGCCCCGCAGGTCCTCGATAACCTCCAGTTCCGTACCTGAAAGGAAGTACCATGAAGCTTGCACAGCACGTCATCGGCATGCCGATCGCTCAGGGCGATGTCATGCTCATTCCGGTGGCTGAAATGCCCGAGACCGGACGCACGATCGCAGCTACCGAGAACGGCGCTCACATCGTCACCCATAGTGAGACGGGCCACCACCATGTCATCATGGAACGGCCCGGCGTGCAGATGTTCCAGGACACGATGGACATCTTCCGTTCGTGGCTTGTGATCTCCGGCGAACCGGCTGATCTGGAGCACCTTCGCACCACCGACACCCATGAAACCGTGCGCCTTTCCCCGGGCGTTTGGGAGGTGCGTCGCCAGCGTGAATATTCACCTGCCGGTTGGCAGCGCGCCGCGGACTGACGCCCCCGGACCCTGCTGCTTCTACCCCCGGCAGCAGGGCGAGGATGGCTTTAGGCCTTCAGAGGATTTGGACATGCAAATCACCACCGTTTTCACCGCAGATCGCGAGTTCCACGACGCCCACATCGCGTCGCTTGAGCAGGCCTGCGAAACGCCGGGCGGATATAGCCGAGAGTTCCTGACCGCGCTCCAGAACATTGCCCAGCGCTCGCTTGATGCGATGCCGCTGCATCCGGTTTCGACCTCTGGCGATAGCTGGATGATCCCGGTTCTGATTGAGCGCCGCCGCAATGACACGCGCAGGCTCAAGGGCGTCGTTGCCGAGTGCAAGATCCTGCTGAACGGCGTCCCTTGCGAGTTCGAGGAAGCTGCGATCGAGCTGGCCGAGTGGCTGGGCGAAGATCGCATTCTGGAAATGGCAGCGCACCGCGCGGTTGTCGAGGAGAAGGCGGCATGACCACCACCCCCAAACACACCCTTTACCGCGGTTGGACGGTTTACCAAGACCCTGCACCCCTCTGGGAAGGCGCTCGCTGGGTAGGCTGCTCCGACAAGTTCGAGACCTGCGTT
This sequence comes from Novosphingobium sp. BF6, assembly GCF_058273105.1. Classification (NCBI taxonomy): domain Bacteria; kingdom Pseudomonadati; phylum Pseudomonadota; class Alphaproteobacteria; order Sphingomonadales; family Sphingomonadaceae; genus Novosphingobium; species Novosphingobium sp. BF6. The sequence continues at coordinate 2,525,766 of NZ_CM177775.1, read as the reverse complement.
TCCAACACCACGTTGGGCGAGGTCATGCTCGATATCGATGACGTGGAGGATGAAGCAAGCTGGAAGGCTGGGGAGAGGGCGGCATGAGCGACGCACGCGCCGAATATTGGCGGGAGGCCGTCATGATGGCTTTTGAAGACGCCGGTCTTTGGGATGCCATCAAAGACATTCCCATGGAGAAGTTGATGCAGGTCGGAGAGGCTTTGGAGGTCTCTGCCGAGCATCAGGGCATGGCATTCTACTCGCCGCCTGCATCCGACCGCATCGCTGACATTGAGCGGGAATGGAAGGGTAAAATCGCCCGGCTTCAGGCTGAGCATGACCGCTACGTCGAGACCACAGGTAAGACGCTTGGACGCATTCTCCGCCAGCACTCCGACACCCCTGTCTTCATGACCGAAGACGGCAACGTTTATCGCGCCGGCGGTCGTACGGAGCAGATCGCATGAACGCCTTCGCCAAGAGCCAAGCGGAGTTCGACCTCGCAGCGCTGGAAAGGCTGAACGATCGCCTCGACCGCAGCCGCGAAGAATTCGTCCAAGCCATCGGTCTTCTCAGCTGCTTCCTCACCGCAATGCGCATGGAAGGCTCAAACGGCCACCTCACCGAAAAAGCATGGCGCGATACTGAAGAGGCAATGCACGCCTGGGGATTGGAGATTGCGTTGTGACCAAACCCATCGCCACCCGCCTGCACTACGGCGAGGAAGTGCCCGCCTATTTCTGCGCGCCCCAGAGGAAGCGTCAGAGCCAGGCCGACAAGGATCCGACCAGCGTCATCGGCAAGTACCGGGCGATGCAGGCTGAACAAGCCCGCGTTGCTAAGGAACTCGGTGTCGCGCCGGAAGTGAGCCTTCCGAAAGGGATTGCCAGCATTTCGCTTGGCCTCGTCGGTATCGCTGCTGCGCTGCTTCTCGGCGTTGGCGTGGGGCTTTGGAACTAGTTTCTCAACAGGAGCGCCCGGGCACCTAACAAGGCCCGGGCTGATATTTCAATGATCTCTCCAGATCAAGACGCACTGTTCCGCGCAAAGCATGTCGGCGGCTCCGAGGTTTCTGCGCTGTTCGGCTGCAATCCGTGGCTGACGGAATTCGAGCTTTGGCACCGCAAGCGCGGGACCATCGCGACGCCCGAGTTCAACGCGATAAAGCCGGACGGTACTCCGGAGAATGAGCGCATCTATTGGGGTGTCATGCTGGAAGCAGCTATCGTCGAGGCGGCAAAGGAGCGCTACGGCTACGTCGATCGCGAGGACAAGGACCCGCTGAGCAATGGCCAAGGCCTTGGCGGTCACCCGGATCGCAAGGTCACTTGCCCCCAGCGCGGCAAGATCATCCTAGAAACGAAGATGGTCGACTGGCTGGAGCGCAAGAAGTGGGGCGACGAACCGCCGCTACACTATCTCTTGCAGGGCAACACCTACGCCGGTCTCGATTATGTCGACGGCTTCGACATGCTCATCCTTGTCGGTGGCAACCAGCTTGAGCGCATCCAGTACGATTTCCGGCCCAAGCTGTTCGCGGAGGCTGAGCGGCGCACACGCGAGTTCTGGAAGTCAGTTGCAGAAGGCAGAGAGCCGAAGCCGGACTACAGCCGCGACGGTGACGCACTCAAGGAAGTCTATTCCGAGCAGGGAACAGAGACGATCGATCTCGCAGGTGACAACCGGGCTGCGATCGCTGCTGCTGAGTACCTCACCGCCGCCGAAGAAGAGCGCCAAGCGAAGGCCCGCAAGGAAGCCGCGCAGGCCGAATTGATCGACAAGCTCAAGGATGCTGCTGTCGGGTTCATGGACGGCTTCACCATCAAGTCAACGCTCGTCGCCGGGATACCGGATCGCAAGGCCAAGGCTGACGAGATCATCCGCGGGCGCAAACCGTACCGCAGGTTCAGCATCAAGGAATTGGAGGCGTAATCATGGCATCCCAGGCAAACAATCCCGTCGCCGTCATCCGGCAGAACCTCGAAGTCATGGCGCCGCAGTTCAAGGCAGCGCTCCCGGCGCACGTCACGGTTGAGAAGTTCAGCCGCGTCGCAATGACCGCGATCCAGAACAACCCTCAACTTCAGAATGCTGATCGCTCGAGCCTGTTCGGCGCGGTGGTTAAGCTGGCCCAAGACGGACTTCTCCCAGATGGCCGGGAAGCCGCCCTCGTGATGTTCGGCAATAAGGCTCAGGCCATGCCGATGATCGCGGGCGTGCTTAAAAAGATACGCCAGTCCGGCGAGGTCGCCAAGATCAGTGCGCAGGTGGTCTACGAGAACGACCATTTCAAAGTGAGTTACGGCTTCGACGAAGACGTAGAGCACAGCCCGCCTGCGCTTGACCAAGCGCGCGGGAAGGCCATAGGTGCCTACGCAACCGCTGTTCTCAAGGATGGCTCACGGCTGCTCGAGGTGATGAGCCTCGAAGAGATCGAGAAGGTACGAAAGGTCAGCCGGGCATCCGGTAATGGGCCATGGGTGCAGTGGTGGGGCGAGATGGCCCGCAAGACCGTGATGCGTCGCCTGTCCAAGCGCCTGCCGATGAGCACCGATCTGGAAGAGAACGTGTTCCAGCGCGACGAGACGATGCCGCAGCAGGTGGATTACCAGCAGGCCGGCGCTATCGACGGCGGAACCGTCCAGGCCGAACAGCCCGCCGTCAGCCGCCTCGAAGCGCTCGAGCATCACATCGAAGGCCCGGCAGATGAACAGCGCGGCGAGTCTGTGGGCTTCGCAGACCTCAAGGCGCAGATCGACGCTGTGACGGATCGCGAAGGCTGGGAAATGGCCGACAACGCCTTGCTCGCGGTTGAACTGACCGACGCTGAGCACGCCGAACTCACCCACGCGCTGGACCTCAAGAAGAGCGAGATTGCCGCATGAGCACCACCGCCTCCGATATCGCTGCGGGCGACGACCGCACCACCGCGCAGTTCTTCTTTGAGGTCGGCTACAGCGCCGCTTGGGCTGATGCCTACATGGCGAACGGCAAGAAGGCCGCTTTCCCTATCAGCGACGAGTCCCTTGAGCGGGCTTGGGCTATCGCGCCCGAGGCCCACGACGACCGCGAAGAGTGGGATCGCCACATGGCTGCGACCCGGCAGCCGCCTCTGCGGATCATCAAGGATGTCGAGGCCGGAACCGCCGACCTCGCGCCAATCTCCGGCGCAGTGAGTGATCACGCTATCCGCAGTCTGCAAATCCGCAGTCCCCTGAACCAAGCGATCTACGGCGCGATCCGTGACTTCCGCATGGGCAACATGTGCGACGAAGATGGGTATCCGTGGCCGCTGGTCGATCTGATGAGCAATCCCGCGCCTTGCGACATCAGCACCGGAGAGGAGCAGATGGTCTCGCTGGCCGACGATGTTTGCGAGGCGGTCGAGGCCATGTCCCCTTGGCAGCCTATCGAGACCGCGCCGAAGGATGGATGGCACGCGCCGATCCTGACCTGCCGCATGGGTGAACCCACTGATTGGTTCGGCAAGGAATCGGTAGGCGGATACGCCGAGCCGCCCGAAGCTGCCTACTGGAATGAGCACGGCGACTGCTGGACACCCTGCCAGCGCCCGCACGACGTATGGGAGCCGACACACTGGATGCCGTTGTTCGCCGCCCCATCTCAGATCGAGGAGGGGTGAGCATGGACTCCGCTGAATATCGGGATCGCCGGGACCATCAGAAGGCGATGGAGGCTGATGGCCGCGTGGCTGACAGCATGGAGGTTCGCCTTGCGCTGATGGCCCGCGTGCATGCCGGAGAAATCACCCTTGAGGCTGCGCAGAAGGAGCTGGCCGCGATCAAGCGCCGCGCCAAGCGCGATGGCCTCATCACCCGCAACCAAGCATTTCTGGGGAGGTCGTAATGCCTAACACCCGCACTGAGCATACGCCGGGAAAGGTTGCGGCGCGCGAGATGAACCAAAAGCGGATATCTGCTGATCTTCAAAATCACCGTGAGCGTCTCGTGTGGCTTTCTGCTGAAAGCCCAAGGTGGGCCTGCGGAACACCAGTCGATGGTCACACGCGTCAAGCCCTCCTTGTCCAAAGCCGAGATGTCGTCGCCAAAGCCCGAGGTGCCGCATGAAGACCTTCACCGTAGAGGTGACCCAGGCGGATCGAACGGCAGCCGCCGATGCTGTGAAAGCGATACGGGGTCACAAAAACCACGATTGGCAGCAGCGCATCCGCGACGGAAAATGTGACGACGGAACGATGGTCCAAGCCTTCGCCCGTCACCGCATCGCCTTGCGGACCGACGACCAGGCCGCCACGAGGCCCGCGCCCATCAGCTTGGAGCCTGATGCAACCGACATCCGCTTGGTGCTCGAAGGCACGCTTCCGCGCTGCCCGTTCTGCAACGGCACGCCATCGACCCACACACGGTTCTTCCCGCATTCCGGGATATACCAGTCCATCGTTCATTGTGGGCGATCTGGCGCAAGTCACGGTCAACCAGCGCGACCACGAAGAGGCGCGGCAGGATGCTATTGCGCACTGGACAGCCCGCGCGCCGGTTCAGCCAGACGACCTCGCCGCCGCCTCCCAGCTTGAGCACTCCGGCCTCATCTCCCGCGAGAAGTACAATCACATCGTAGAGAACATCAGGGCCAGGGAAAGTATTCGGGGAGCGATGGCGTGACATGGATAACTTCACCAGCGACCAGGCTTGAGGAAGCCATAGCCCGCTTCAAGGCCGACCTGCCGGGTTGGTGGTTCTCGGTCGGAGAGTGCCAGGTGTCTTGTGATGCCTCGTGCGCACCGACGAGCGAAACCATGGATATCGGCATCGTCGGCATTCCCGGCAGCGACGATCGGTTCGATAGCGGCTTCCACGCCGACCTTGAACAACCCTCGACCTTGGCTGAAGCGCTCGACGATGTGCGCATGCAGGCGCTGGAGGCCTTGGGCAAGCACAACAAGGGAGAAGTCTGCATGACCCCCCATAGCATCGCCCGCTGGCCTGCAATGAAAGGAGAGGGAGTGTGACGAGACTTCTGACCGCCGAGCAGGTTTGCCAGCAGTTCGGCATTCCTTCGCCGCGAACCCTTCGCACGATGAGGGAAAAGGGGCTTGCCGCCGTTCGGCTCGGCAAGGCCTACCTCTTCGACGAAAAAGACGTAACCACCTTCATCGAGAAACAGAAAACATGCCAAGACCAAACCGAGGCCCCCGCCTCCATTGGCTCGCAGATCGAGCGGCCTTCTACATTCTCTGGTACGAGCGTGGGAAGAAGTGCGTTCGGTCAACTGGCACGGCAGACCGCCGCGAAGCTGAAGCAGCCCTCGCGAAATTCATCGGGGCAAGTCATCAGCATCTCGGGCCGCGAGAGCCGGGGCAAATAGGCGTGGCTGAGGCGTTGTCCTTCTACCTGGAGCATCGCGCCCCAAAGGCTGCCGACAGCGCGCGAATCGCCTATGCCGTTGAAGCCCTCTTGCCGTTCTGGGAGCACAACATGCTCGACCAGATTACGCCCCTGACTTGCGAGGCATATGGCAGGCACCGCGGCAAGTCTCCAGGGACTGTTCGCCGCGAGCTAGCTACGATCACTGCGGCCCAGAACTTCCTATTCAAGGAAGGCAAGCTGACGCGAGTGGTTGCGCTTCCATTGCCCAACAAGCCGGACCCAAAGGACCGATGGTTGACGGTGCGAGAGGCAGCGATTCTACTGAATTCGGCTAGGCATGGCGGGCGAGACACGCGGCTCTATCTTCCGCTGTTCGTGCTGATCGCGCTCTATACCGGCGCTCGCAAGGAGGCGATCCTTTCGCTCAAATGGCCACAGGTAGACCTCAAGGCGAAGCGAATTTCCTTCGCGGTGCCTGGCCGTGCGAAGACCAAAAAGCGCCGCCCCACACTGCCGATCCCCCGCCGCCTCATGACCTTCCTAAGGCTGGCATGGCGCCGCCGGTCAAGCGACATCGGGCCAGTTGTGCATATCGATGGCAAACCGATCCTGCGAATCGACAAGGGGTTTCGAGCTGCCGTAACGCGCGCGGAATTGGTCGATGTGACGCCCCACACCCTGAGGCACACGCGCGGAACTTGGTTGGCGCAGAATGGAGTTCCGATGTGGGATATCGCTGGGTGGCTCGGACAGGACCCGGAAACGACCGCCCGCATCTATGCCCACCACTCGCCGGACTTTATGGATAAGGCCCTCGAAGCCGCAGATCGGAGGCGATGATGTTGTTGTCGTTTCGTTGCCGCAACCAACGCCGAATAACGTCAATAACCGCAAGATTAGGCTTGCAACAACCGCAGAAAACAGCCACTTTCAATTCGCCGTCAGTCTTCGGGAGGCAGGGGCCGGAGGTTCGAATCCTCTTTCCCCGACCATTTTCACCCTCGGGTGAGGCATAGAAACCCAGCGGAAACGCTGGGTTTTTTGCTGTCTGGCCCCCGCGCGTGGATGCTCTTTTCCTTGGGCCGCGCGATGGGCTAGGCTTCGCGGCATGACCGAAATCCTCACCGCCGATTCCGTTGCTTCGACCACCGCGCCTCACTGGGAGCGGCAATACCTCGATCTCATGCGCCGAATCTGGGAAGAGGGCGACGAGCGGGTGGACCGCACCGGCGTCGGCACGCGCTCGGTGTTCGGGGCGACGATCCGTTTCGACTTGTCGACCGGCGCGATGCCTTTGCTCACCACCAAGCGCGTCTACTGGAAGACGGCGACCCGCGAACTCCTGTGGTTCCTGACCGGGGATACCAACATCCGTTCGCTCTGCGCGCAGGGTGTCGAAATCTGGACCGACTGGCCGCTGGACCGCTATCGCCGCGAGACGGGTGAGGCGATCGAGCGAGCGGAGTTCTCGCGCCGGATCGTCGAGGATGCCGGTTTTGCCGAGCAGTGGGGTGATCTCGGCCCGGTCTACGGCAAGCAATGGGTGGACTGGCCGGTCTACGAGGATGCGGGCGAGGGGCTTTACCGCAAGCGCGCCGCAGGGGTGAACCAGGTCGCGCAAGTGATCGAGAGCCTGAAGAACAGTCCCGGTAGCCGCCGCCACATCATCGAGGGCTGGAACGTCGCCGAACTCGATTCGATGGCCCTGCCGCCGTGCCACAAGACCTATCAGTTCCATGTCGCCAATGGCCGCCTGTCCTGCGCGCTCTATCAGCGCAGCTGCGATCTCGGGCTCGGTTTCGCCTTCAACATGTGGTCGCTGGCGCTGCTGACGCGGATGTTCGCGCAGCAATGCAACCTTGAGCCGGGCGAGGCCGTTTGGATGGGCGGTGATGTCCATCTCTATCTCAATCACGCGGCGCTGGTCGAAGAGCAGCTTTCCCGAAATCCCGAGGGAGAAGCGCGATTCGAATTCGCCCGCAGGCCCGATTCGATCTTCGATTACCGGATCGAGGATTTCGTGGTCTCGGGCTACGCGCCGCAGGCGCATATCGCCGCCCCTGTGGCCGTCTAGGGCCGGTTGCGAAGACTTTCTCGATGGATTGACATTGCTGGAGGTTGAAATATTATGACCTGACCGTGGAATTTTGAAACGCGTTAGGTTCGTCCCTTTTTCCTAGCGCAGATCAGGTTTCCGCGGCCCGGAAAGTCGGGAGAGGATAACCAGAATGGCCGAAGGCCCGGTTCGCACAGGCAAGTTACGCGGCAATCTGCCGCCACTCGATCTCTATGTCCCCGAGCCGAGGTATCGGCCCGGCGATACAGTTGATTATACCCACCTGGGAATCCCCGAACCGGGCCTTCTGGCCCGGCCGGACGAGGCCTGCGAGGCGCGGGAAACCTGGCCGTTGACGCTGGATATGGTCCGCGTCCTCGGCGACGACGACCGGGCCGTGGGTCCATGGAATCCCGGTCTCGACCCCGAAACCCTGCGCCGGATGCTCTCGACGATGGCGCTGACCCGCGCTTTCGATGACCGCATGTATCGCGGCCAGCGACAGGGCAAGACCAGCTTCTACATGAAGTCCACCGGCGAGGAGGCGATCTCGATTGCCTGCGCTCACGCGCTCGCGGCGGACGACATGGTGTTCCCCAGCTACCGCCAGCAGGGCATCCTGATCGCCCGCGGCTATCCGCTGGTGGAAATGGTCAACCAGATCTACTCGAACCGCGCCGACCCGCTGAAGGGCCGACAACTGCCGATCATGTATTCGGCCAAGGACTACGGCTTCTTCTCGATCTCGGGCAACCTCGCCACCCAGTTCCCGCAGGCGGTGGGCTGGGCCATGGCGAGCGCGATCAAGGGCGATACCCGCATCGCTACCAGCTTCGTGGGCGAAGGCTCCAGCGCCGAGGGCGATTTCCACGCGGCGATGACCTTTGCGGCAGTCTATAACGCGCCGGTCGTGCTCAACGTGGTCAACAACCAGTGGGCGATCTCCAGCTTCTCGGGCTTTGCCGGGGCAGAGCGCACGACCTTTGCGGCGCGCGCGGGGGGCTACGGCATCGCCGGGTTGCGGGTGGACGGCAACGATATCCTCGCGGTCTATGCGGCGATGGAATGGGCCGCCAACCGCGCCCGTGCCAACAAGGGGCCGACCCTGATCGAGCACTTCACCTATCGTGCCGAAGGGCACTCCACCTCGGACGATCCCAGTGCCTATCGTTCCGCGCGTGAGGCCGAGGACTGGCCGCTCGGCGATCCGATCATGCGGCTCAAGAAGCACCTGATCGCGCTCGGCGAATGGTCCGAGGAACGGCATGAGGCGATGGACCGTGAACTGGCCGAGCAGGTCAAGGCGGCGACCAAGGAAGCCGAGAAGAACGGCATCCTCGGCCACGGCCTCCACCATCCATTCCACACGATGTTCGAGGACGTGTTCGAGGAACTGCCCTGGCATCTCCAGGAACAGGCCGAACAGGCGATCCGCGAGCGACAGACCAAATGGCCGGAGTGGAAGGAGTGAGGACCATGATCGAGGAAAACCCCATCAGCCTCCACGACGCGCCGAGTCGTCCGATGAACATGATCGAGGCTATCAACGATGCGCTCGACATCATGATGGCGCGCGATCCCGATGTCGTCATCATGGGCGAGGACGTCGGCTACTTCGGCGGCGTGTTCCGCGCGACGGCAGGCCTTCAGAAGAAGTTCGGCAAGAACCGCGTGTTCGATACGCCGATCAATGAATGCGGCATCATCGGCGCTGCGGTGGGCATGGCCGCCTATGGCCTGCGCCCGGTGCCGGAAATCCAGTTCGCGGACTATATCTATCCGGGCCTCGACCAGCTCGTCTCGGAAGCGGCGCGTCTGCGCTATCGCTCGGCCGGGGAGTTCGTGGCGCCGATCACGGTGCGTTCGCCGTTTGGCGGCGGCATCTTCGGCGGCCAGACCCACAGCCAGAGCCCCGAGGCGCTGTTCACCCATGTCGCCGGTCTCAAAACGGTGATCCCGGCGACGCCCCATGACGCAAAAGGCCTGCTGATCGCGGCGATCGAGGACAACGACCCGGTCATCTTTTTCGAGCCCAAGCGCATCTACAACGGCCCGTTCGACGGTTATTACGACCGTCCCTCGCGGCCCTGGAAGGGGCTGCCCGGAAGCCAGGTGCCAGAGGGTTATTACAAGGTGCCGCTGGGTAAGGCCCGCGTCGTGCGCGAGGGTGCGGCCCTGACGGTCGTGACGTACGGCACCATGGTCCATGTCGCTGAGGCGGTGCTGGCCGAAAAGGGCGTCGATGCCGAGATCATCGACCTCCGCAGCCTCGTCCCGCTCGACATCGACACTGTGGAAAAGTCGGTGGAGAAGACGGGCAAATGTCTGGTGATACATGAGGCGACCCGCACGTCCGGCTTTGGCGCCGAACTCGTCACGCTCGTCCAGGAGCGCTGCTTCTATCATCTCGAAGCTCCGGTGGAGCGCGTGACGGGTTTCGACACGCCTTATCCGCACAGCCTCGAGTGGGCCTATTTCCCCGGTCCCGTCCGCATTGGCGAGGCGGTCGATCGGCTCATGAAGGATTGATCCGATGGGTCGTTTCACATTCCGCCTGCCGGACATCGGCGAAGGTATCGCCGAGGCCGAGATCGTCGCCTGGCACGTCAAGATCGGGGACAGGGTCGAAGAGGACGGCCGTCTGGCCGACATGATGACCGACAAGGCCACGGTCGAGATGGAAAGCCCGGTTTCGGGCGTGGTCGTCGAAGTGGCGGGTGCCGAAGGGGATGTCATCGCCATCGGCTCGCCGCTGGTGGTGATCGAGGTTGAAGGCGCGGGGAATGAAGTCGATCGCGGGCCTGTACCGAAGGCTGAAGTGGTCGAGAATGTTGAGGCGGCAGTGGCCGGTGCTTCGACCCTTCGACAAGCTCAGGGCTCAGCACGAGCGGAGGTTGTGGAGACCGAAACCACTGTAGCACCTGCTCCCACTCCCGCGCCAAAACCCACACCCGCTCAGGCTGAGCTTGTCGAAGCCCGCACACCCACGCCCGCGCCAAAGCCGACTGCCCCCCACGCCAAAGTCATGGCCAGCCCCGCCGTGCGCAAGCGCGCCGCCGATCTCGGTATCGACCTTGGCGAAGTGCGCCCGGCCGAGGGCGGCCGCCTGCGTCATTCCGATCTCGATGCCTTCCTGTCCTACAATGCCGCGGGCGGTTTCCAGCCCGCGGGACGCAAGGGGCAGGACGAGCAGGTCCGCGTGATCGGCCTGCGCCGCCGCATCGCCGAGAACATGGCCGCGTCCAAGCGCCAGATCCCGCACTTCGCCTATGTCGAGGAATTCGACGTGACGGCGCTGGAGGAAACCCGCGCGCAGCTCAATGCGGGCAGGGGGGATAGGCCAAAGCTGACGATGCTGCCGTTCCTCATCACGGCGATCTGCAAGCTGCTGCCCAGGTATCCGATGCTCAATGCCCACTACGACGACGAGGCGGGCGTGGTGACGCGCTACGGTTCGGTCCATCTGGGCATGGCGGCGCAGACCCCGGCGGGGCTGATGGTCCCGGTGATCCGCGATGCACAGGACCGCAATCTCTGGCAACTCGCCACCGAGATCGGCCGTCTGGCGCAGGCGGCGCGGGACGGTTCGGCCAAGTCGTCCGAGCTTTCGGGATCGACGATCACCGTCACCTCGCTCGGGCCGATGGGCGGGGTGGCGACCACGCCGGTCATCAACCGCCCGGAAGTGGCGATCATCGGTCCGAACCGCATCGTCGAGCGGCCGATGTTCGTGAAGGGCGCGGACGGCGCGGAGCGCATCGAGAAGCGCAAGATCATGAATATCTCGATGTCCTGCGACCACCGCGTGGTGGACGGCTGGGACGCCGCCAGCTTCGCGCAAGACCTCAAGACGCTGATCGAGGCTCCCGCGCTCATTCTCGCGGGGTAAGGGGAGAGGGTGAATGGGCAAGGATCCGCGCGTCGATGACTATATCGAAAGGGCTGCGGACTTTGCCCGCCCGATTCTCGAACATCTGCGCGCGCTGGCCCACCGCGCGCTTCCCGGCGCCGAAGAGGCGATCAAGTGGGGTATGCCGCACTTCACGGTAAAGGGTAAGAACGTCGCCGGAATGGCGGCGTTCAAGGCGCACTGCACTTTCGTCATCCATGGCGATGGTAGGCAAGGCGACGCGATGGGGCAGTTCGGGCGAATCACGAAGATTGCCGATCTGCCGGACGAGGCGGTGCTGACCGCGAATCTCCAGGCCGCGCTGGGGCGGGTGCTGGAGAAGGGCACCGCGCTCAAAACCGGCGGTGAACGTAAGCCGCGCCCAGAAATCGCGATGCCGGAAGATTTTGCGGCGCTGCTGGCGTCTACACCGGCGGCGCAGGGGGTGTTCGAGGCCTTCAGCCTGTCCCAGCGGCGCGACTATCTCGAATGGATCACCGAAGCGAAGACGCTTGTCACGCGGGGCAAGCGCATGGCGCAGGCGGCCGAGTGGATCGCCGAGGGAAAGACCCGAAACTGGAAATACGAAAAGCCGCGCAAGTCTTCCTGACGTTCTGAGCGAGGGGCGATCGCCGTCCTTGTCCCAGTAGCAAGCCTTTCCCAACCCAATCCCGTCGTCCCTGGCTCCGCAGAGGATTCAGCCCGGCCCAGAAATTTTTTTCGCGAATTTTCCGCCGGTCGAGCCGCTCTGAAGCCGCTGCCGCGCGGTGAAAATCGCAAAATCACCCCCAAAATCGGGCCTCAGGCAAAACTGTCCACAGGCTAGTCGCGGTTCGGTCGTAAAAATCTTCATGGGGTTGGAATATCGCGTTGACAGCCACCCGGTGCTGACATAGAGGGCGGCCTCCCAAGCGGACGCAACCGCAAGAACGCGGGTGTAGCTCAGTTGGTTAGAGTGCCGGCCTGTCACGCCGGAGGTCGCGGGTTCGAGCCCCGTCACTCGCGCCACTTGGGAAAGATCCTGGTAATCCAGGGACTTGAGGTAGTCTAAAAACCTCGAACACATTGCTGCGCGGGTGTAGCTCAGTTGGTTAGAGTGCCGGCCTGTCACGCCGGAGGTCGCGGGTTCGAGCCCCGTCACTCGCGCCATTTCCTTCACGGGAAGTGGTAAGGCAATGAAACGAAAAAGGCCGGGTTAACGCCCGGCCTTTTCTTTTGTCCATCGCGCGCGACAAAAAAGAACGCCGGGGAATTACCCCCAGCGTCCGGTTTCCATCCAGATCAGGAACCGCTTTAGCGGCAAAATCCATACCACCCCCAGCGCGAGGTAGACCGGCGTCTGGAGCAGGGCATGCCATGTTCCGATCATCAGGGGCAGATATCGCGCGATCAGCAGCCCATAGACGCACAGGGCGACGAGCAGGCCGAGGACCCCGATGGGGATTCGCCAGGTCGGGGTCTCGCGCAAGTCAGATCTCTCCCTCGTAGATTCGCGTCGGCGTCACGATCGCATCGAGAATGCGGTCGTGCGGCTCCATGGGAAGAGTGTCGGCCAACTGGCAGTCCCAGGCAAGGCCGATCGCGGGAACGTCGGGATTGGCTTCCAGCCAGCGGTCGTAGTGGCCGCCGCCCTGGCCGAGTCGGTGTCCCTCGGCCGTGAAGGCGATCAGGGGCACGACAACGATCGCCGGAACCACCGCTTTCGCTTCCGCAGGCGGCTGGAGCGAGCCCCAGGGGCCGACAACGAGTTGTTCCTCGTCGAAGGGATTGTCCCATTCGCGGAACTCCATCGGGCTTTCGCGCGTGGCGAACCAGGGGAGAGCGATCCGGCGGTCATGCTCCGAGAGCCAGCGGGCCCAGCCGAAGGCCGGGGCTTCGTCCCGGACGGGGGCGTAGAGGCCGATGGTCAGCCCCTCGGGCATCATTTCGGCGACGGGCGCGGGTGGGCGGTTGAGCACGAGTGCGCGCATGCCTTGCGGCAGCGAGGCGACATGTTCGCTGCGCGCGGCCCGGTGCTTCTTGCGCAGCGCGCTTTTCTCGGACGGCGGGGAGAGAGGAGGCGACGAATCCACCGTGGGTCCCATTCCTGCAAAATCTGGTCAGGGCCGCGACAATAGCACCGAAGGTCTTTCGCGGCATGTCGGAATTCCGGCACTGCTCATGCCGAAAAAGATAAAGGCCGGAAGAATCCTTCCGGCCTGAAAATGGGTGACGGGCCCACCATGGGTCGTTTCCTAGAAATCCTCTGACGCCTCGACGTCAGGTGGGGACCATATGCGTCGGACCAGGGTCCGGGCAGGGACAGCCCCCATTGGATTGCTTATAGCCTCAGGGATGTTCGAACGGCACGTGCCGGGCAGTTCCCGTCCCCCCCTAGTTAGGCATTCGGAGCGCGCTGCTCAAGGAGGTCTGCAAGATTTTCGACATGATCCGCGATCCGCACGAGTTCCTCGACCAGAACTTCGGGGATTTCCGGCTCCGGAGCGGGCGCTGGAGCGGTAGCTGCCGGGCGCTGGCGCAGTTCGTGCAGTTCGTCCGCCAGCATCAGCGAGGCGAAGAGCAGCATGCGCGGTTCGGTCTGGCCGACGACTCCGGCCTGCGCGAGCTTCTCGTCGATCATCTGCGCGAGGCGGGTGACATGCGCTTCCTCGCCGTCCGCGCAGGCGAGCATGAATTCGCGCCCGCCGATCGTGAGCGTGACGTTTGCCATCGCCTCAGGACTTCCGGTCAGAGAGTTGGCCGTTAGGAAGCAGGCCGTCGGCAAGCAGGGCGTCGATTTCGCCGAGCGCGTCCTCTACGGTGCCGCGCAGGCGGTCGTGGCGCTCCTGCAAGTCGTGGTTCTGCGATACGGCGCGTTCCAGCCTTGCGAGGGCTGCCCGGATCCTGTCGACTGCCTGCTCGGTCGCGGCCTCGTTGGTCACCTTGTCCATCGATTTTGCGCTACCGTGAAATGGCCAAAAGGCAATCAATCGGACGGCCTTGTTCACAGGGCTTTCGATCAGCCGGGCGGAATGTGCGCCACGCGATTGGCATATATATGTACAAGCCCCCATATGCGCGGCCTATACCCGCTATCAGGCGAACTTGACGGGAGACGGCCTCGCCCTAAAGGGGGTCGGCAAGTTCGAATCGTCCCATTCCTTCCGTTTCCGGAGCTTTCACGATGACCCTTGCTGCTGACCGTCTCGCGCCGATGGCCAATGCCATCCGGGCGCTGTCGATGGACGCTGTTCAGGCGGCCAACAGTGGCCACCCCGGCATGCCGATGGGCATGGCCGACGTCGCGACCGTCCTGTTCTCGAAGTTCCTCAAGTTCGACCCCGCCCAGCCCAAATGGGCCGACCGCGACCGCTTCGTGCTGTCGGCCGGTCACGGTTCGATGCTGATCTACTCGCTGCTCCACCTGACCGGCTATGCCAGCCCGACGATGGACGACATCCGGAACTTCCGCCAACTCGGCTCGGTCTGCGCCGGTCATCCCGAGAACTTCCTGATCGAAGGCGTGGAATGCACCACCGGCCCGCTCGGCCAGGGGCTGGCCATGGCGGTCGGCATGGCGATGGCGGAGCGTCAGCTCAACGCCAACTTCGGCGAGGATCTGGTCGACCACAAGACCTGGGTCATCGCCGGTGACGGCTGCCTCATGGAAGGCATCAACCACGAAGCCATCGGTCTGGCCGGTACGCTGAAGCTGGGCCGCCTCAAGGTTCTGTGGGACGACAACAAGATCACCATCGACGGCGACACCTCGCTTTCGACCAGCGAAGACATCCCGGCGCGCTACCGCGCTTCGGGCTGGGACGTGTTCGAGTGCGACGGCCATGACTTCGCCGACATCGAACGCGCGCTGGCCGAGGCTGCCGCTTCGGACAAGCCGACGCTCGTCGCCTGCAAGACCGTGATCGGCAAGGGCGCCCCCAACAAGCAGGGCGGCCATGACGTGCACGGCGCCGCGCTGGGCGAGGCCGAAGTGGCTGCTGCCCGCGAATACCTCGGCTGGACTTCGGCACCGTTCGAAATCCCGGCCGAAATCCTGGCCGACTGGCGCTCGCTCGGTGAAAAGGGCGCTGCTGCCCACGCCGATTGGTTCGCCCGTCTGGCAGCCTCGGACAAGGGCGAGGAATTCGGCCGCCGCATGGCCGGCGAACTGCCGGAAACCGACGCGATCCGCGCCAAGCTGGCCGAATGGCTGGAAGGCGACTCGACCGTCGCCACTCGCAAGGCCTCGGAAAACTGGCTGAACGTGCTGGCCCCGGCGATCCCCGAGATGATCGGCGGCTCGGCCGACCTTACCGGCTCGAACAACACCAAGGCCAAGTGCCAGGAGCCGTTCACCCCGGACAACTACGGCGGCCGCTACGTCTACTACGGCATCCGCGAATTCGGCATGGCCGCTGCGCTCAACGGCATGGCGCTGCACGGCGGCGTGATCCCCTACGGCGGCACCTTCCTGATCTTCTCGGACTACTGCCGCAACGCGATCCGTCTCTCGGCGCTCCAGCAGACCCGCGCGATCTACGTGCTGACCCACGATTCGATCGGCCTCGGCGAAGATGGGCCGACCCATCAGCCGGTCGAGCACGTGATGTCGATGCGCCTGATCCCGAACCTCTACGTGTTCCGCCCGGCGGACGTGATCGAGACGGCGGAATGCTGGAACATCGCGCTCGAATCCGAGGATACCCCTTCGGTCCTCGCGCTGACCCGCCAGAACCTGCCGCAGCTGCGCAAGACCGGCGACATGCTTTCGGCCCGCGGTGCCTACACGCTCCGCCATGCCGATGCCGACCGCAAGGTGATCCTGATCGCCACCGGTTCGGAAGTCGAACTGGCCGTGAAGGTGAAGGACGAGCTGGAATCGCAGGGCATCGGCGCAGACGTCGTCTCGATGCCGTGCATGGAGCTTTTCGCCGCCCAGGACGAAGCCTACCAGCATGAAATCCTGCCCAACGATGCCTCGATCCTGAAGGTCTCGATCGAAGCCGGCATCACCATGGGCTGGGAACGCTATACCGCACAGAGCCGCAACGGCGGCCTGAACATCGGTCTCGACCGCTTCGGTGCCTCGGCTCCGGCCAAGGACCTGTTCGCTCGCTTCGGCTTCACCGTCGATGCGATCGTTCCGAAGATCCTCAACAAGCTCAGCGTGTAAACAGGAGAATTTACCTATGGCGACCAAGGTTGCGATCAACGGTTTCGGACGCATCGGGCGCAATGTCGCCCGCGCCATTCTCGAACGCACGGACCATGACCTCGAGCTGGTGTCGATCAACGACCTGGCCGACGCCAAGGCCAATGCCCTCCTGTTCAAGCGCGACAGCGTCCACGGCACTTTCGAAGGCACCGTGGAAATCGACGGCACCGACCTCGTCATCAACGGCAAGCGCATCCATGTGACCGCCGAGCGTGACCCGGCGAACCTGCCGCACGCCGCGCAGGGCGTCGACATCGTGCTCGAATGCACCGGTTTCTTCACCAACAAGGAATCGGCCTCGAAGCACATCGATGCGGGCGCCAAGCGCGTGCTCGTCTCGGCCCCGGCCAAGGGCGTGGACCTCACGGTCGTCTACGGCGTGAACCACAAGGAACTGACCGCCGAGCACGTCGTCGTGTCGAACGCCTCGTGCACCACCAACTGCCTGGCGCCCTTCGCCAAGGTCCTGCACGAGAAGATCGGTATCGAGCGCGGTCTGATGACCACGATCCACTCGTACACCAACGACCAGAAGATCCTCGACCAGATCCACAGTGATCCGCGTCGCGCCCGCGCTGCCGCGATGAACATGATCCCCACCAGCACCGGCGCCGCCGTGGCCGTGGGCCTCGTTCTTCCGGACCTGAAGGGCAAGCTCGACGGTTCGTCGATCCGCGTGCCGACCCCGAACGTCTCGGTGGTCGACCTGACCTTCGTGCCGAAGCGCGACACCACGGCCGAGGAAGTCAACGCGCTGCTCAAGGAAGCGGCCGAAGGCGAACTCAAGGGCGTGCTGGGCTACACCGAAGAGCCGCTGGTCTCGATCGACTTCAACCACGATGCGCACTCGTCGACCATCGACAGCCTTGAGACTTCGGTTCTCGAAGGCAAGCTGGTCCGCGTCCTGTCGTGGTACGACAACGAGTGGGGCTTCTCCAACCGCATGGTCGACACGGCCGGCGTGATGGCAGGCCTGCTCTGACAATGACTATGGCGGCGGATCGCAATCGGTCTGCCGCCTTTGCTGTCGCCGCGAAAGTCCACCCGGGCTTTCGCGGCGCAGTGCTGAATCCGAGAAGAAATTGCGTGAGGATCGAGCAATGAGCGCTTTCAAGACCCTTGATGACCTTGGCGACGTGACAGGCAAGGTCGCGCTTGTGCGCGTGGACCTCAACCTGCCGATGAACGACGGCGTCGTCACCGACGACACCCGCATCCGCGCCGCGGCGCCGACTGTACTGGAACTCGCCGAAAAGGGCGCCAAGGTCCTCCTGCTGGCCCACTTCGGCCGTCCCAAGGGCGAGCGCGTTTCCACCCAGTCGCTGTCAATGGTGGTCGGTGCGGTCGAGAAGGTGCTCGGCAAGGAAGTGATGTTCGTGCCGGAAATCGCCGGTGACGTGGTCAAGCAGACCGTCGGCATCCTGCGCGCGGGCGATATCGCCATCCTCGAGAACACCCGCTTCTGGAAGGGCGAGGAAAAGAACGACCCCGAACTGGTCAAGGCGATTGCCGCCAACGCCGATTTCTACGTCAACGACGCCTTCTCCGCCGCCCACCGTGCCCACGCGACGACCGAGGGCCTCGCGCATGTGCTTCCGGCCTATGCGGGCCGTTCGATGCAGGCCGAGCTGGAAGCGCTCGACAAGGCGCTCGGCAAGCCTGAAAAGCCGGTCGCGGCCGTCGTCGGCGGCGCCAAGGTTTCCTCGAAGCTCGACGTGCTCAAGCACCTCGTGACCCAGGTCGATCACCTCATCATCGGCGGCGGCATGGCCAACACCTTCCTCGCCGCCAAGGGCGTGGACGTGGGCAAGTCGCTCTGCGAGCATGACCTGACCGGCACCGCGAACGAGATCCTCGATACCGCCGACACCGCGGGCTGCACCGTGCACCTGCCTTACGAAGTGGTGGTCTCGAAGGAATTCGCCGCCAATCCGCCCAGCCTGCGCACCTGCAACGTCCACGAAGTGGCGGCGGACGAGATGATCCTCGACGTCGGCCCGCTCGCGGTGGAAGCGCTGGGCGACGTGCTCAAGACCTGCCGCACGCTCGTGTGGAACGGCCCGCTCGGCGCGTTCGAGACGGTGCCCTTCGATGCGGCCACCGTGGCGCTGGCGAAGACCGCAGCGGCTCTGACCCGCGAAGGTTCGCTGGTCTCGGTCGCGGGCGGCGGCGATACGGTCGCGGCGCTCAATCACGCGGGCGTGGCGAACGACTTCTCGTACATCTCGACGGCGGGCGGCGCCTTCCTCGAATGGATGGAAGGCAAGGAACTGCCCGGCGTGGCCGCGCTTTCGGCCTGATCCGACGATAGCTGGGGAGGGGCGGCAAGCATGAACACGTCGATGCCTGCCGCTCGCCCCGAGCGGCAACTGCCCTGGCACGGCCGCTATGTAACGCTCGACGGCATGCGCGGGATCGCCGCGCTTGCCGTCGCGCTGTTCCATTTCAACATCTCGCAGGCCCCGCACGGCTATGTCGCGGTGGACTTCTTCTTCGCGCTTTCGGGCTTCGTGCTCTGCACCAGCTATCTGCCGCGCTGGCAGGGCGGGATGGGTACCGGCGATTTCATGACGAAGCGCCTGGTGCGGCTCTATCCGCTGTTCCTCGTCGGCATCGCGCTGACGACGACCGTGGGCGTGGTGCGGCATTATACCGGCGGCGATACTTCGCTGAAGCTGCCGACGATCGTCATCAGCACGGCTCTGAATGCGCTGATGATCCCCTCGCCGCTGACGGGGACGCTGTTCCCGCTCAATGTCCCGGCCTGGTCGCTGTTCTACGAGCTGGTCGCCAATCTCGTAATGATCCTCGTGCTGTTCCGCCTGCCGCGCCTGGCGCTGCTGGCGGTCTGCGCGGTCTCGGCATGGCGCTTCGTTCCCGCCGTGCTGGAAAACGGTTCGGGCAATATCGGCGCGGTCTGGCACGAGTGGTCGCTGGCCCTGGCGCGGACGATCTATTCGTTCTGTGCGGGCATGCTGATCGCCCGCCTGCGCCAGCCCGCGCATCGACCGGCGACGCTGGGCGGGCTTCTGTGCCTAGCCGCCATTGCCGCGATGCTGCTGGCCGATCCCAAATGGATCGCGGAGAGTCATTTCGATCTCGCCTGCACGCTGGTGATCTCGCCGCTGCTGGTCTGGTTCGGCTCGCGCGTCGAACCCTCGCGCAGGCTCGCCCCGGCGGCCTGGTTCGTCGGCGAAGTGTCCTTCGCGCTCTATGCGGTGCACTGGGCGCTGATCGAGCCGATGCGCTACTTCAAGGACGACCTGCATTACAACGAAGTGCTGATGGCCTTCGTCTATCTCGGCGCCTGCCTTGCCACCGCGTGGTTCTGCGTGCGCTGGATCGACGTGCCCGCGCGCACCCTGCTGTCCGACATGCTGCGCCGCCGTCGGCAGGCGCGGCTCTTCGCCGGAACGGGTCGCCCAACGGACGGATAGCCTTTTGCCGCAGTTGCGAAACGGAGCCTCGGAGAATAAGCCCGTTTCACGATTGCTCACACAATCCAGGAGGAGAAAAACCATGGAATTTTCAGAGATGACGGCCAAGATGGCCGGCGGGAACGGCTTCATCGCCGCGCTCGACCAGAGCGGCGGTTCGACCCCCAAGGCGCTCAAGGGCTACGGCATCGAGGAAGGCGCCTGGTCGACCGAAGAGGAAATGTTCGGCCTGATCCACCAGATGCGCGCCCGCATCATCGCTTCGCCCGCATTCACCGGAGACAAGGTGATCGGCGCGATCCTGTTCGAGCGGACCATGGATGGCGAAGTCGCCGGCGTGCCCACTCCGCAGGCGCTGATCACCAAGGGCGTGGTTCCCTTCATCAAGATCGACAAGGGTCTTGAGGACGAGGCGAACGGCGTGCAGCTGATGAAGCCGATGCCGACCCTCGACGCCCTGCTCGAACGCTCGAAGGCGCTCGGCGTCTACGGCACCAAGGAGCGCTCGGTCATCCACTCGGCCAATGCCGAGGGCATCGCCGCCGTCGTCAAGCAGCAGTTCGAGATCGGCCAGCAGGTGCTTTCGCACGGCATGATGCCGATCATCGAGCCGGAAGTGAACATCAAGAGCGAGACCCGCGCCGCCTGCGACGAGATCCTGCTCGCCGAGCTGCTCAAGAACCTCGACGCCTTGCCGGAAGGCACGCGGGTGATGCTCAAGCTCTCGCTGCCGATCGTGCCGGGCACGTTCGATCCGCTCGTTTCGCACCCCAAGGTGCTGCGCGTCGTTGCGCTCTCGGGCGGCTACGAGCGTCCCGAGGCCTGCGTCGAACTGGCGAAGAACAAGGGCATCATTGCCAGCTTCAGCCGCGCGCTGCTTCAGGACCTGCGCGCGCCCATGAGCGACGCCGAGTTCGATGCCGCGCTTGGCGAGGCGATCGACGAGATCTTCAAGGGCTCGACCCAGAAGATCGGCGCCGCTGCGGCTGCCTGAGCGGCCCCTACGGATTTCGCTTGAAGGGAAGGGCGGTGCCGCAAGGCGCCGCCCTTTTCGTTTCTCAAAGGCCGCCCATGAAGCGGAAGCCGAACTGATAGGCGAGCGGCGCGGGCTTCTTGCCGCCGACGGGGTGAGGCAGGGCGTCCAGCAGATCGAGCTGGCCGTCGGCGACCTGTACGGGCTGGCCGAGCGTCATGTCCATTTCGCGCGGGCCTGAGCCGAGGTCGACGCGCACCCGCACGCGGAGGCGTCCGGCCCAGACGCACTGGGTTCCCGCGGCGCAGCGGCTGTCCTCCAGCAGGGCCAGCGGGGTCACTTTCGGCCCATCGACATAGATCGTCTCGCCGATGCGGGTATAGGCCAGAGGCGGGCCGCTGTAGGGACCGGGTGATGGTGTCGCCGGTGCAGGGGGCTGCGGGGTGTAGAAATCGCTCGGCGGCGTACTGTCGGTCTGGGGCTGGGGATCGGCTTCGACGACATCCGGTTCGAGAGCAGGCGGCGGCGGGCGGTTCGCCTCGACGGGCCGGGGCGGCGCTCCACCCGGCGTTTCCGGAATGATCCGGCAAGCCGAAAGCGCGACGAGGGCGGTCATGAGCGAAAGGGCGGTCGATAGGGCGCGTCGTTTCATGATCCTCACACGTGTCTGTTTTGGGCCGAGGGGCAATTCCGGCAGAAAACCGCATCGCGGCTGAACCTTGCCCTAACTATCGCGTTTGCGCGCATGACGAAGCCTTTTCCTGTGCCCATGGAACCGCTAGTGCCGCAGCCATGGACGATATCGAACGCGAACCGACGCAGCTCTACCTGATCTCGCCGCTGGAAGTGGCCGGCGGATTTCCCGAACGCCTGGCCCGCGCCCTCGACGCGGGGCCGGTCGCGGCGTTCCAGTTCCGGGTCAAGGACCTCGACCAGCACGAGGCCGCGCGCCTTGCCGAGCCGCTGCAGAAGATCTGCGGCGACCGCGACGTGGCCTTCATCGTCAACGATTCGATCAGCCTCGCCAAGCGCCTCGGCGCCGACGGCGTGCATATCGGGCAGGACGACGGCACTGTCGAGGAAGCCCGCAATGCACTCGGCCGCGACGCGCAGATCGGCGTGACCTGCCACGACAGCCGCCACATGGCGATGGATGCAGGCGAGGCCGGGGCGGACTACGTGGCTTTCGGCGCCTTCTTCCCGACCACCACCAAGCAGGTGAAGCACATGGCGGGGCTGGATCTGTTGACATGGTGGCAGGGCATCTTCGAGATTCCCTGTGTGGCCATCGGCGGGATCACGCCGGAAAACTGCGGTTCGCTTGTCACGGCGGGCGCGGACTTCCTCGCGGTCTCGGGCGCCGTCTGGAACGGCGACGAAGTGGCGGCGATCAAGGCCTTCCACGATGCGATGGCGGCCGTTCAGGCCTGACGGCCAGTCGGAGTATCCGGGGGGAGTCCACAGGATTTCCCCCGGCTCCCCACATACTATCCACCCGCCATCCCCTGCTTCCGAACAGCTTATCCACAGGCTTGCCCCGGTGCCGCGCGGGGTGCAGAGACGGGGCATGGATCTCGCTCGCTACTTCGAACGCATCGGCCTTACCGAAGCCCCCGCGCTTTCGCCCGAGGGGCTGGCCAGCCTCCAGCAGGCGCACCGCCGCTCCATCGGCTTCGAAAACCTCGCCATCCTGCTGGGTGAGGGCATCCGCATCGACAGCGAGAGCGTTTTCGAGAAGCTCGTGCTGCGCGGGCGCGGGGGCTATTGCTTCGAGCAGAACCGGCTGCTTTCCGATGTCCTCTCCGCCATAGGTCTGGTCAACCGGCCCTTGCTGGCGCGCGTGCTGCTGGGGCTGGGCGACGGCCTTGTGCCGCCGCGCACCCATACGCTGCTGCTGGTCAACCTCGGCGGCGAGGCGTGGATTGCCGATGCCGGGTTCGGCGGCTCTTACGTTCCGCCGCTGCCGCTGGAAGACGGCGCGCAAGTCCAGACCGGCGACGGCGCCTGGCACCGCCTCCTGCGCAGCGGCGAGCGCGGTTCGCTGGGCGGTGAGTGGCGATTGGAACGGGCCGGACCCGTCAGCGTCACCGATGGTCGCGCCGCTCCGCATGGCGATTGGCAGCCGCAATATGTCTTCGACCTCGCCGAGGTGGCGCAGGACGATCTGGAACTGAGCAATCACTGGACCGCGACCCGCCCGGCGACGCGCTTCACGACGGTCTGCATTGCCAGCATCGCGCTGGAAGGCGGCTTTGCCTCGCTGAGCGACCGTCAGTTTACGCTGAGCCGGAACGGCGCCAGCGAGGTGCGGCAAGTGGAGACCGCCGCCGAATATGCCCGTCTGCTAGGCGACGTGTTCGGCATCGCGCTGAGCGAAGCCGAAGCCGCCAGCTTGCCGATTTTCCCCTGAATTACTTCTCCCGAAGCCTCGGCATCAGTTCCACGAAGTTGCAGGGCCGGTTGCGGCTGTCGAGTTGTTCGGCGAGAATGCCGTCCCAGCCGTCCTTCACCGCGCCGTTCGAGCCGGGCAGGGCGAAGATATAAGTGCCGCGCGAAACGGCGGCGCAGGCGCGGGACTGGACGGTCGACGTGCCGATGCTCTTGTAGGAGAGCCAGCGGAACAGTTCGCCGAAGCCCGGAATGTCGCGTTCCTTCACCCGGTCGATCGCTTCCGGGGTGACGTCGCGGCCGGTCAGGCCGGTGCCGCCGGTGGATACGATCGCGTCGACATTGGGATCGTCGATCCAGGCGTTCAGCCGCGCGGCGATGACCTCGGCGTCGTCCTTCTCGATCGCCCGGTCGGCCAGCGTGTGTCCGGCATCGACGACGCGCTGGGCGAGGATATCGCCCGACGTGTCGTCCTCCGGGTCTCGGGTGTCCGAGACGGTCAGGACGGCAATCTGGATCGGCTTGAAAATACGTTCGGGGTCAATGGCCACGCAGGATAGCTCCGTTCGCGGACATGCGAACGGCCTGCGATCCGGAGAGTCCGGGGAAGGTCGGCCACATGTCCTGCACGAGCGCCATCCGGCTTTCCGACTGACCGCCTGCCTGCCGCTCGTACATCCAGTAATTGCGCAGCACTATGTTCACATAGCCGCGGGTTTCCCAGTACGGCAGCGATTCGATCCACAGCAGCGGATCGCCCTGGCAGTTCACTTCGCTATTCCAGCGGCGCACCGGCAGCGGACCGGCATTGTAGGCGGCCATGACCTTGGGCAGCAGGCCTTGCGTGCCCGGATCGCTGCGCAGCGTTTCCAGATGGCGCTGGCCGAAGGCGAGATTCACTTCGGGCCTGTTGAGGTCAGACGCATTGCCGTTGTAGCCGAGCGAGCCTGCATGGTCGCGCGCGGCGGCAGGCATGATCTGCATCAGGCCCCGTGCGCCCGCCGGGCTGACGACGCTGGTCTGGAAGATCGATTCCTGGAGGGCATGAGCATAGACCAGCGCCGGATCGACCTTCCAGCCGCCCACCGGAGTCCATTTCGGGGTCGGGAAGCGGCTTGCAGGCTCTGGCTTCCCGCCGAAAGGCGCGTTGTAGGCCATCCAGAGCTGGGTCGAAGGCAAACCGAGATCGCGGGCGAGGCGCGTGATCGAGGCGTACTGATCGGGCGTGCCGATCCGGGCCTGGTGGCGCAGCACTTCGTCGGCCAGGCTGTCCTTGCCGATCTCGGCCAGTTCCACGGCGGTGCGGATGTTCGCATTGCCGCGCAGCACCTGCCAGTCGTTCTGGGTGAAGTCGGCGGCGGCGTGCTGTTCGGGCAGTTTCATGCCGAGCTGTTCGGCGGCGAGCATGCCGTAGAGCGTCTCGTCCCGCGCGGCGGCGAGGCGCAGCGCGGCCGAAGCCTGCTCCGGCTTGCGGCAGCGGATCAGTGCGCGGCTGCGCCAGTAATGCGCCGCGCTGGTCAGTTCGGCATTTTCCGAAGACTTGGCGGTCTTGTCGAAGGCATCGACGGCGCCGTCGCAGTCGCCAAGGCGCCAGGCGGCAAGGCCTGCGGTCCACCAGGCTTCGCCGACCCAGGGGCCGGTGCCCATCGCGGCCAGTTGCGCAAGCTGGTAGGCCTGCGCGTCCTGGTTCTCGATATAGAAGCTCCAGGCCACTTTCTGGCGCCATTCGGCCCGCGTGGAAGGGCTGAGACCGGCGTCGATGCCGTCGAGCAGCACCCGCGCGCCGGTGGGGTCGTCGGCCTTGATGCGATCGTTGATGCCGTTTGCGATCATCGCCGGCATCGTGCCGTCGTTGATCGAGGAGGGGCGCACGCGCTTAACCATGGTCGGCAGACGGGCGAACTGCTGTTCCGACGGCAGTGAGGGCAGATTGACGGCGCCGCGCTTCAGGGCGAGGCGGCTGATCTGGTCGGCACCCGGAAGATCGGTGCCCTGTGCCAGCCACGATTCCAGCGCGGGCAGTTCGATCTTGGGCGAGCCCGAGGCGAGGTAATAGGCGGCGCGAAGCTGCTGGTGCAGCGGGCCGTCCGGGCGATCCGCCAGCAGCCGCTGCACGGTGGACCAGTCCTTCGAATCGACCGCGTCGAACGCCTGCTTGTAATAGGTGCGGTCGTCCTGGCTGAGGAGCGAGGGGACCGCCGTGTTGTCGGCGCGCGTGCGGAAATATTCCACAGCGGCACTGTTGGCGAAAGCCGGGCTTGCGCCAGCGGCGGATAGAACGGCGAGAACGGCAAGGGCGGCGCTGACGCGACCTGCTTCCTTGCGGATTCTCTCCCTGCCGGATCGTTTCAAATTCATTCCCCGCATCGTGCGACCGCTTTGCCGGAGAAGGAACGTCGCTTCAGGACGTCGAAGTCTCCGGTACGGTTAATTTCTTGTGTCAGTTCCAGACTGTGTCCACTCCAGCCAGGCGTTCCAGAAGCTCGCCTTCGCGCGCGGTTGTTGCATCAGCGCAGCGAGTCCCCACCCGGCCAGAAGCGGTATAACCCTTCCTTCATGCTGAAATTGTCTTAAAACGGCAGCGCGTTGCGGCAATTCGTGGCCGACGAGCGACAGGACGTTTCCGCCGAGCATGATGAGTCGCTGCGGCGCCACAAGGTTAACGTGGCGGGCGAGCGCATCGCCCAGGCCGCGAGTCTCCGCCGAACGCCAGTCCGGCAGGGGATCGTGGCGCGGCAGGGCGCTGGCGAGATAGATGTCCTCACGCCGGGTGCCGAAGGCGGCGAGCATGGCGTCCAGCAGCTTGCCCTGCGCACCGGTCAGCAGGTCTTCGCGGTCCTGCGGCTCGGGAGTTTCGACGACGATCATGAGCTTTGCGCCTGCTTCGCCGCGCGGCGCGATGCGTCCGGGGGGGCCGCCGTCGTCGAGCAGCGATTCGCGCATCCACCAGTCGCGGAAGGCAGGAAGGTCGACTGGCAGTAGCGCCGGATCGATGCGCGTCGGCATCGGCGGAGGCGCATTTTCCTCCACCGGCGGGCGGCGACGCGGTGGCAGGCGTTCGCCGTTTTCGTCCTGTTCTTCCTCTGGCACGATCCACTGGCGGGGCTCGTCCAGGAAGTCGAAATCGACCCCGGCTTCGCGCCACCAGCCGAGCGCACCTGTGATATCGTCCAGAAATTGCCGATTTGGGGCCTGATCCATCGGCTGGGTCTTGACCTCTCGGCTTCCACCAATCAAGGCAATTCGAGAAAATTAATCGAGCGACTAAATTAGGGGCCTGCTCAGTGGACGCAATGATAGAACGCGAAGAGATGCCGTACGACGTCGTCATCGTGGGCGGAGGCCCGGCGGGACTGGCGACGGCGATCCGGCTGAAGCAGGTCGATCCGGAGCTTTCGGTCTGCGTGCTCGAAAAGGGTTCGGAGATCGGCGCGCACATCCTCTCGGGTGCGACGATCGATCCCAAGGCGCTCGACGAACTGCTGCCGACATGGCGCGAGGACGGCTGTCCGCTGGCCGAGACCCCGGTGACCGACAACTGGCACTGGCACCTCACGAAGAAGAAGAAGTTCTCCCTGCCGCATCTGGTGATGCCGCCGTTCATGTCCAATGACGGCAACTACACCGGATCGCTCGGCAATCTCTGCCGCTGGCTGGCGGAGCAGGCCGAGGCGCTGGAGATCGAGATTTTCCCCGGCTTCCCGGCTGCCGAGATCCTCTACGACGCGGCGGGCGCCGTGATCGGCGTGCAGACCGGCGACATGGGCGTCGACCGAGAGGGCAATCCCAAGGGCGACTTCCAGCCGGGCATGAACCTGCTCGGCAAGTACACTGTGTTCTGTGAAGGCGCGCGCGGCCACCTGACCAAGCGGCTCAAGGCGAAGTACGATCTGGAGGCGGATTGCCAGCCGCAGATCTACGGCATCGGCATCAAGGAACTGTGGGACATCCCGGCGGACAAGCATGTCCCCGGCCGGGTGATCCACACCCAGGGCTGGCCGATGAGCGAGACCGACTCCTGGGGCGGCGGCTTCCTCTACCATCAGGCGAACAACCAGGTGGCCTTGGGCTTCGTCACCGCGCTCGATTACAAGAATCCCTACGTCTATCCCTTCGAGGAATTCCAGCGCTGGAAGCAGCATCCGGAGATCCGCGCGATCCTGGAAGGCGGCAAGCGCGTCGCCTATGGTGCGCGCGCGATCAACGAGGGCGGCTGGCAGTCGGTGCCGATGCTGGCCTTCCCCGGCGGCGTGCTGGCGGGCTGCTCGGCAGGCTTCGTCAACGTGCCGCGCATCAAGGGCACCCATACCGCGATGAAGAGCGGCATGCTGGCCGCCGAGGCGATTGCCGCCGCGATCAAGGCGGGCCGCGAGCAGGACACGCTCGGCGAATACGATACCGCCGTGCGCGAAAGCTGGATCGCGACGGAACTGAAGCTCGTCCAGAACGCCGAGCCGCTGGTCGCCAAGTGGGGCGGCGAGATCGGCACGGTGCTGGCGGGCGCCGACATGTGGCTGCGCACGCTGTTCGGCTTCGGCCTAGCCAAGCCGATGAAGCATCACACCGATGCCTCGACCTTGCAGCGCGCCGATCTCTACCAGCCGATCGCCTATCCCAAGCCCGACGGCGTCATCAGCTTCGACCGTCTGACCAGCGTGTCCTACTCGTTCACCAACCACGAGGAAGACCAGCCGGTTCACCTGCGTCTGAAGGATCCCGCGGTGCCGACCGCGATCAACCTGCCGCTCTATGCCGGACCCGAGGCGCGCTATTGCCCGGCGGGGGTCTACGAGTTCGTCGATCCGGACGGTTCGGGCATGAAGCTCCAGATCAACGCGCAGAACTGCGTCCACTGCAAGACCTGCGACATCAAGGACCCGACCCAGAACATCGAATGGGTCACGCCGGAAGGTGGCGGCGGGCCGAATTATCCGAATATGTGATGGAGAAGGGGAGGGCGATGCTCTCCCCTTTTTTCAACGCGCGCCTCGCAAATTTCCCTCGTCACCCTGAACTTGTTTAGCTGCGCTGGCCTTCGGCTCAGGGTCCATCGCGCAGCACGGGCGGTGCTTTAGCTAGCTTGCTGCCGGTGCAGTTTATTCAACGACGCGTCGGCACAAGCGGCCCGATGGATCCTGAAACAAGTTCAGGATGACGCGGCTTTATGGTGAGACGTGGGGCGCGGGGGACCAAGGCTTGTCTTGCCTCCCAGTCCGCGTCGCGCCATGGACGGAGCGATGATTTCCGAAACCGCTTACGCCAAGATCAACCTCGCGCTCCATGTCCGCAGACGGCGCGAGGACGGCTACCATGAGTTGGAAACCCTGTTCGCCTTCGTCGATGCGGGAGATGACCTGACGGCGGTGCCCGTCGAGCAGGACCGTCTCACCACCCGCGGCGAATTCGCAGGGAAGATCGACGATCCTTTCGGCAATATCGTCGCCAAGGCACTGACCGCGCTTCCGCATGGTAAAGGCTGGGCGGTCGATCTCGAAAAGCGCCTGCCGGTCGCGGCGGGGCTGGGCGGCGGTTCCGCTGATGCCGGGGCGGTGTTCCGCATGGTCGAGCGCGTTCATGGCCTCCCCGACGACTGGCACGAGCGCGCGGCAAGGCTCGGTGCCGACGTACCCGCCTGCGTGCTTTCGCGGCCCTGCATTGGCACCGGCACCGGCACCGATCTTGCCGAAGTGGCAGAGAATGACCTCGAAGACTGCCCGGTCCTGCTGGTAAATCCTCGCGCGCCGGTGCCGACCGGGCCGGTGTTCAAAGCCTGGGATGGGCAGGATCGCGGCCCCATGCCGCAGGGAAGCTTGCGCGAGATCGCTCTGGCGGGCCGCAACGATCTGGAAGGTCCCGCCATCGCCATCTGCCCGGTGATCGCGGATGTCCTCGCCGCACTGCGCGAGACCGCGCCTTTCCTCGCCCGCATGTCCGGATCCGGGGCGACGTGCTTTGCGCTCTACGAAAGTCAGGAAGCCTTAAGCCATGCCGCGGCAAGGATTGCGGCGGAACACCCCGACTGGTGGCAACTCTCCGGGAAACTGCGTTGAAAACCGAACCCTACAGCCTGCTCGGCACGCCTACCGAGGGCGGCATTCTCGTCATCGCCGACCATGCCTCGAACCATGTGCCCGAGGGCATCGATCTTGGCATTCCGGCTGAGCTGATGAACCAGCACATTGCCATCGACATCGGCGTCGCCGCCGTGGCGCAGAAGATGATTGCGCCGGGTACTGCCGCCTGGCTCGCCGGGGTCAGCCGTCTGGTTTGCGATCTCAACCGCGATATCGGCATGCCCGGCATGTTCCCGGAGGTCTCGGACGGCTACGAAATCCCCGGCAACCGCATCGGCGATGAGGGCCGGGCGGCGCGGGTCGAGGCCTACTTCGATCCCTATCACGCCGCGCTCGAAAGGCTGCTTGCCGAAAGCCCGCCCGCGCTGATCGTCTCGCTCCACAGTTTCACGCCGGGGCTGGCGACTTGCGACAAGCCGCGCCCCTGGGAGATCGGCATCCTCTACAACGAGGACGACCGCGCCGCGCGCCTCGCCATCCCGCTGCTGGAAGCGGAAGGGCTGACCGTGGGCGACCAGCAGCCTTACTCGGGCCGTATCCTCAACGCCTCGATGAACCGCCATGCCGAAGTGCATGGCAGACCCTATCTCAGCATCGAGATCCGGCAGGACCAGATCGCCGACCCAGCGGGCCAGGCGCTCTGGGCCGAGCGCATGACGCGGCTTTGCAGCGCGGTCGTCGCTCGGCTCGGTTGATCCTGTCCCGTCTTGCGGCCCCCCGGACGCAGCGATAGTCTCGCGGCGATGGATCAGGGGGCAACATGATCGGCTATCACCTTGTGCGGCTGGCGAAATTCTCCGGCCGCGAGACCCGTGCCCGGTTCTGGCCATGGGCGGCAGTGGTGGCGGGCATTGCTATGGTCGGCGGTTTTGCGACGGCGATGCCGATGGTGCTCGCCTCCATGGCGAAGATGCGCAAGTTCGCGCTGGAGCACCCGGAGCAGGCGACGATCACTTCCGGTCCGGGGCATTACGAGGTCGAAATCGGCGGTTATCATCCCGAACTGATGCCGGACCTCGCGCCGTTCCTCACGGCGATGGAGGGCATCATGGCCCTGCTGATCGTGCTGATCGCCGCCGCCGTGGTCCGGCGGCTTCACGATACCGGGCGCTCCGGCGCCTGGGGGCTGCTGCCGCTGCCTTTCCTGTTTTTCGGCTTCGCGCGGATGCCGGTGCTCTTCGCCGATCCCGCCTTCGACACGCGCCTGTTCGGTCTGCTGTTCCTCAACAACTTCTGTTATCTGGGTGCGCTCGGCGTGCTGGTGCTGCTGCTCGCCCGCTCCGGAAAGACGGACGAGAACCGCTATGGCCCCATCCCGGAAAGCTGACTGCGCACGATAACAAAAGTAAAAAGCGCATTTCGGGAAATTTTATGCCTCGCAAAAGCCATGCACATGGCGTAGGGGCGCTCCATATCAATGATCGACACGGCGCGCGCAGAGCGCTGTGTCCATGACCAATCCCGGAGTTCGCACAATGCCCGCCTATCGTTCCCGCACTTCCACCCACGGCCGCAACATGGCGGGCGCGCGTGGCCTCTGGCGCGCGACGGGCATGAAGGATGCGGACTTCGGCAAGCCGATCATCGCCGTGGTGAACTCGTTCACCCAGTTCGTGCCCGGCCACGTCCACCTCAAGGACCTCGGCCAGATGGTCGCGCGCGAGATCGAGGCGGCGGGCGGCGTCGCCAAGGAATTCAACACCATCGCGGTCGATGACGGCATCGCCATGGGCCACGACGGCATGCTCTATTCGCTGCCCAGCCGCGACCTGATCGCGGACAGCGTGGAATACATGGTCAACGCCCACTGCGCCGACGCCATGGTTTGCATCTCCAACTGCGACAAGATCACGCCGGGCATGCTGATGGCGGCGCTGCGCATCAATATCCCGGTGGTCTTCGTTTCGGGAGGCCCGATGGAAGCGGGCAAGGTCGTGCTGCGCGGCAAGGAGCAGGCGCTCGATCTGGTCGACGCCATGGTCGCCGCCGCCGACGAGAGCTACACTGACGAGGAAGTCCAGGCGATCGAGCGTTCGGCCTGCCCGACTTGCGGGTCTTGCTCGGGCATGTTCACCGCCAACTCGATGA
Source organism: Novosphingobium sp. BF6 (assembly GCF_058273105.1). Taxonomy (NCBI): domain Bacteria; kingdom Pseudomonadati; phylum Pseudomonadota; class Alphaproteobacteria; order Sphingomonadales; family Sphingomonadaceae; genus Novosphingobium; species Novosphingobium sp. BF6. The sequence continues at coordinate 2,494,337 of NZ_CM177775.1, read as the reverse complement.
ACTGCCTGACCGAAGCGCTGGGCCTCTCGCTGCCGGGCAACGGTTCGACGCTGGCAACGCACTCGGATCGCCAGCGCCTGTTCCTCGAAGCGGGCCGTCTCGCGGTCGATCTCTGCCGCCGCTATTACGAGCAGGAAGACGAGACCGCGTTGCCACGCAATATCGCCAGCTTCGGCGCGTTCGAGAACGCCATGAGCCTGGATATCGCCATGGGGGGCTCCACCAACACCGTGCTCCACCTGCTGGCCGCCGCCGTGGAGGCGGGCGTGGACTTCACGATGGAGGATATCGACCGCCTCAGCCGCAAGGTGCCGTGCCTCTCCAAGGTCGCGCCTGCGAAGAACGACGTCCACATGGAAGACGTTCACCGCGCCGGCGGCATCATGGCGATCCTGGGTCAGCTCGACCGTGCGGGCCTGCTGCATACCGACCTGCCGACCGTCCATGCACGTACTTTGGGGGATGCCCTGAACCACTGGGACATCTCGCGCACCAATGCGCCTTCGGTGCAGGAATTCTTCAAGGCCGCGCCGGGCGGCGTGCCGACGCAGACCGCCTTCAGCCAGTCGCGCCGCTGGGAAGAACTCGACCTCGACCGTGAGAACGGCGTGATCCGCAGCAAGGAGCACGCCTTCAGCCAGGATGGCGGACTCGCGGTGCTTTACGGCAATATCGCGCTGGACGGCTGCATCGTGAAGACGGCAGGCGTGGACGATTCCATCCTGAAGTTCACCGGCACCGCGCGCGTCTACGAATCGCAGGACGCCGCCGTTGCGGGCATTCTCGGCGGGCAGGTCGGTGCCGGTGACGTCGTCGTCATCCGCTACGAGGGACCGCGCGGAGGGCCGGGCATGCAGGAAATGCTCTATCCGACCAGCTACCTGAAGTCGAAGGGCCTCGGAAAGGCCTGCGCGCTGCTGACCGACGGTCGCTTCTCGGGCGGAACTTCGGGTCTCTCGATTGGACACGCCTCGCCGGAAGCGGCAGAGGGCGGCGCCATCGGCCTTGTCGAGAACGGCGACACCATCGAGATCGATATCCCCGGCCGCACCATCAACCTGATGGTTTCGGACGAAGTGCTGGCCCATCGCCGCGCCCAGCAGGAGGCGCGGGGCGCCGATGCATGGTCGCCGGTCCATCCGCGCCCGCGCAAGGTTTCGGCGGCGCTTCAGGCTTATGCGGCGATGACCACCAGCGCGGCCAAGGGTGCCGTTCGCGATGTCACGCAGCTCAAGCGGAAGTAAGGTTCAAAGGGTAAGAGCAGGGGTTATTACCCCTGCACCCCATCACCGTCTTCGTTGCGCCCGGCCTATCGGGGGGCGCAACACTTGCGGGCCGGTCTAGCCGTCGCTGACGGGGGCTAGTCGCACGGCTTCGTCCACCATGTTTTGCCAGGCGTCGTGTACGTCGCTGATGTTGACGGACAGGCCGCGATCCTTCTTGAGAAGGTGTTCACCCGCAAGGCACATGCCGGGCGTCGGAACCCGCAGGGCCTTTACGACTTCCCGCGCGGTTTCCTTGAATTGCTCGCGATCTTGTGGGGTCAGGGCATTCCAGTCGTCGGTTCCGTGTTCGGCCTTCGCCAGGGCACGGGCAGCGCGTTCTATCAGCGGCATCGTTATGCTCTCCCTCGACAGATTCCGGGGCAGCGTAACATCACGTGAAGGCTTGCGTAAGTGTCCCATTCTCGGGCTGCGCCAGACAGACGCTTGCTGTCGGTGGGAAAGTCCCTGTAGCCAGGGCACATGGCACGCTTGTTCCCCGCTACAGCTCTTGTTCTGGCCCTCACGGCCTGCTCGTCCAGGCACGAAGCGCCGAAAGTGGCGGAGGGGGAGGAGCATATTCTCTGCGCCGTTTCCGGTTCCGGCGATCTCAAGCCGATCTGCGCGGTCGAGCGGCAAGAAGGGCCGGACGGGCTGATTCTGGTGGTTCGCCACCCGGACGGCGGTTTCCGCCGCTTCGCCGTGGTGACCGACGGACGCGGGCTTGAGGTTGCCGATGGCGCGCAAGTGGCGGTAACAAAGCTCGAAGGCGGCAAGCTCGACGTTTCGGTCGCGGCCGACCGCTACCTGTTCCCGGCCACGAGGAAATCCCATGCCCCACAGGCTGCTCCCCCAGAATGACCAGATCCTGACCGTCGCCCAGATGCGCGCCGCCGAAGAGACGCTGATCGCGGCGGGTTCGTCGGTGGAGGCCTTGATGCGGATCGCCGGACTGGGCTCGGCGGAATGGGTCTGGCGGGTTTCGGCAGGGCGCTCCGTCACCGTCCTGTGCGGTCCGGGCAACAATGGCGGCGACGGCTATGTGATCGCCGAGGCCATTCGCGAGCGCGGCGGGCAGGTGACCGTCGTTGCGCCGGTCGGTCCGAAGACAGACGCTGCCCGTGATGCGCGCGCCCGCTATCATGGCGCGGTGCTGGGTATGGATGCGGAGGTGCATGGCGATGTCTTCGTCGATTGCCTCTATGGCAGCGGCCTTACGCGCCCGTTGTCGGCGGAGGATTTCACGCTGCTGGTGCGGCTGGCGAAGGCGCATCACCACCGCATCGCGCTCGATCTGCCGAGCGGAGTGCAGTCGGACACCGGCATGCTGCTCAATCAGGGGCTGCCCGATTACGAGGCGACACTGGCGCTTGGCGCGTGGAAGTTCGCGCATTTCCTTATGCCCGCGACGGCCATGATGGGCACGCTGCGGCAAGTGCCGATCGGCGTTGCACCGATCGACGGGGCCGCCGTTTCGGTCGGCAAACCCCGGATCGGGGCGCCGGGGGCGGATGCGCACAAGTATCGGCGCGGGCTTTTGGCGGTGGTCGGCGGGGCGATGCCCGGCGCGGCGGTGCTGGCGAGCCTCGCGGCGCAGGGGGCAGGCGCGGGCTATGTGAAGCTCTTTGCCGACAGCAAACGCAATGTGCCCGCCGATCTCGTGGTCGATCAGGGCGCGTTGACCGATGTGCTGAGCGATGATCGCAACACAGCGGTTCTGGTCGGGCCGGGGCTTGGTCGCGATGCCGCCGCGCGCGAGCGGCTGGCGGTGGCGCTGGCCAATCCGGTGCCGGTGGTGGTCGACGCCGATGCGCTGATCCTGCTGGCGCCGCGCGTCTTGGCGGAGCGTTCGGCGGCCACCGTGGCAACCCCGCATGAGGGCGAACTGATGGCGCTGGAGCGCGCTTTCGACCTAGACGGCAGCGGCAGCAAACCGGCCCGCGCGCTGGCTCTGGCGGCGGCGAGCGGTATGGTCGTGGTCGCCAAGGGGCCGGACACGGTAATTGCGGCACCGGATGGGCGTCTCGCCTGCGCGCCGCGTGCGACTTCGTGGCTTTCGACGGCCGGGACGGGGGACGTGCTGGCCGGATGCATCGCCAGTCGCCTCGCCGCCGGTGTCGATGCTTTTGGGGCGGCTTGCGAGGGCGTATGGCTGCATGGAGAGGCCGCGCGGCGCTCTCCGCCCGCCTTTACTGCCGGTCAGCTTGGACAAATGGTCCCGGCTGCGCTAGCGGCCTGCCTGTGACTACTGGAACCGAAGAAATTCTCCGCATCGCCGCCAAGGGCGATGGCGTAACCGAATCCGGCCGCTTCGCCTGGGGCGCCGCACCGGGCGACTTGCTGCATGAAGACGGCACCCTGGAATGGGGACCGCATCATATCCAGCCGGTCTGCACCCATTTCGGCCGCTGCGGCGGCTGCCAACTTCAGCAGCTGAACGATCAGATGCTCGCCGATTTCGTCGAGGGCCGCGTGGCGAATGCCTCGGCCTCGCAGGAACTGGGCGCGGAAAGGATCGCACCGCCGCATCTTTCGCCGCCGGGTGCGCGTCGGCGCGTTTCGCTGCGCGCGGAAAGCTCGGGCGGGCGCGTCGTGATCGGCTTCCGCGAGGCGAAGTCGCACCGGCTGGTCGAGCTGGAAGAGTGCCCGGTCATGGCGCCGGAACTGTTCGCGGTGCTGGGCCCGCTGCGCAAGCTGCTCATCATGATGGGCAAGGCGGCACCGGCGAAGAAGGGCCGTCACGGCAAGCCGAGCAAGCACCAGCAGACTCGCATGGCCGCCGATATCGAGATGACGCTGACCGATCAGGGCGTCGATCTGGGCGTGAAGGGCCTTACCGCAGAGGGTCTGGCCGCGACCGAGGCGATGCTCGATTTCTCGCGCGAACATAAGCTCGCCCGTCTGACCATGGACGGCGGCTACGGGTTCGAGACCGTGTGGGAGCCGGTGCCGGTTACGGTGACGCTGGGCGGCGTCAAGGTGCCGATCCCGCCGGGTTCGTTCCTTCAGGCGACCGTCGATGGCGAGCAAGCGCTGGTCGATGCGGCGAAGACCTGGCTGGCAGGTGCGGCGACCGTGGCTGACCTGTTCTCCGGCCTCGGCACGTTTGCACTGGCGCTCGCCGGGCCGCAGACGAGGGTCCTGGCCGCAGAAGCCGCGCGTGACGCGCACTTGTCGTGCAAGGCCGGCGCCGACCGCGCGCAATTGCCGGTTTTCGCCGCCCACCGCGACTTGTTTCGCAATCCGCTCCAGCCCGACGAACTCAGCAAGTTCGAAGCGGTCGTGCTCGATCCGCCGCGCGCCGGCGCGCGCGAGCAGGTCGATTGCATTGCCGATTCCAGCGTGAGCCGGGTGGTCTATATCTCGTGCAACCCGTCAAGCTGGTCGCGCGATGCGGCGCGGCTGATCGACGCGGGCTTCCGGCTGGTGGAACTGCGCCCGGTGGGGCAGTTCCGCTGGTCCACCCACGTCGAACTGGCGAGCTACTTCGAGCGCGGCTGAGGGGAACCTCGGTCGCCTCGAGTCAGTCTGACTCTTGCGCCTTGGCCATCATGTCCATGAAGTCTCGAGCCGCATTGCGGTCTTCCTCGTTGTCGAAGGCAACGTCGAGATCGGGCGAGGCGCCGAACATATAAAGCAGGGACCACAGCGCGAAACGCCGGGCTGGGTCCTTCTGCATGCCGAAATCGACGCGCATCCGTTCGATACCCGCCTCAAGCGCGGCAGGGGCGATGGTCGCAAAGTCGTCGGTGCCGAAATAGCGGCGAAGCTGGTCGTCCAAATCCATGGACGCGCTCTAGCAGCACGCGGCCCCGGCGCGAAGAGAGTCAGGAGTCGCTTTCGTTCCGAGACATGTGCGCGGCAATCAGCTGGTAGATCACCAAGGCCCAGGTGCTGCCGATCACCCCTATGAAGAAGGTCGACCAGCTCAGCCCCCAGTCGGCGTCCAGCAGGTTGTTCGTCAGCGCGGCAAGCGTGATCAGCACCAGAATGGTTTCGAGCGCGACGAAAGCTCCGCGCGTAATGGCGATGGAATATGACTCGCGGCCAACGATCACGGCTGTCTCCCGAAAGTATCTTGTCTTTTCGGCGTAAGAATAATGCAGCGAGCGTGGATGCGTCCAGAATTACTTTCGCGGGGACTGTATCGCTATGCGACAGCTTCGGCCGAGCCGCTGTCCCGCGTCAGTCCAGCGTTTGCAGCACTTTGGCGAAGGCCTGGGCATCGGTGTTGCCACCGGACAGGATCACCGCCGTACGATCGGTAAGCTCGACTTTGCCCGCCAGCACCGCCGCCAATGCCGCCGCGCCGCCCGGCTCGACGACGAGTCGCAGTTTCGCGAAAGCGAGGCGCTGCGCCGCGCGCACTTCGGCGGGGGTGACGACAAGGCCGAAAGGGCAACGGGCCTTGAGGATCTCGAAGTTGATCGGCCAGGTGCCGGGAGTCTGGAGCGCATCGCAGGGCGTCGGCGGTGCATCGGGGCCGACCCGCTGGATTTCGCCCAATTCCAGACTGTGGCAGACATCGTCCCAGCCTTCGGGTTCCACCGGGATTATCCCAGCCTCGGGCAGGGCGAGGGCGAGTCCGGCGGTGAGGCCGCCGCCGCCGCAGGGGGCGAGAATCAGGTCGGGCGAGGCCAAATCCTGCTCGGCCATCTGCTCGGCGATTTCGAGACCCGCGGATCCTTGGCCCTCGATGATCCAGGGGTCGCCATAGGCATGGACGAGCGTGGCGCCGCGTTCCTCGCACAGACGATTCGCCACTTCATCGCGGTCCTCGCCGCCGGGTCGGTCGTAGAGCACGACTTCGGCCCCGAGGGCGCGGGTATTGGCGAGTTTCACTTCCGGCGCATCGACCGGCATCACGATGGCGGCATGGATACCCAGCTTGCGGGCGGCCCATGCCACGCCCTGCGCGTGGTTGCCGCTCGACACGCCGACGACACCGCGTGTGCGTTCCTCTTCGGTCAGCGCGGTCATGCGGTGCCAGGCGCCGCGAATCTTGAAGGCCCCCACGGGCTGGAGGCTCTCGGCTTTGCACCAGATCGTGCGTCCGTTGACCTCCAGCGGCAGTAGCGGCGTTCTCGGCAGGATTTCCGAGACTTTACGGGCAGCAAGCGCAACGCCTTGCGCGGTCGGACGGTGGAGGAGGGCCTGAGTCATGGCCCCGGCATAGTCCTAACGGGAGAGCTGGACCAACTGGTAATAGCCCAGCGGACCACGCTCCACCGCGATCCGCAGGGATTTCTCCCCGGCAAGCCGCGCCGCGACCATCGGCAGGTCGATGCGGGGGCTGACATGGAATTTCGCCAGCCATGCCCTCAGGCCCTTGCGCAAGGGCGAGGGCAGCCCGGCGAGATCGCCGAAATCGACGGCATGAAGCACACCGCCCGGTGCCAATGCGGCAGCCGCCTGTTCCAGAGCCACCTGCCAGTCCGGTATCATCGAGAGCGTGTAGGACAGCACGACCCGGTCGAAACCCGCGCAGCCGAACAGGGCGTTCGCATCGAAACGGGTAGCATCACCCGGCGCCAGCCGGACCTGCGGGCCGAGCCGGGCGCGGGCGCTCTTGAGCATCTCGGCCGAGATATCGAAGCCGTGGCACTGCACTTGCGGCCAGGCCCGCGCGATCAGTTCGAGATTGCGCCCGGTGCCGCAGCCCACTTCCAGCACGCTCATGCCCGGCGCGGCGTTCAGTTCGCGGATCAGGCGATCACGGCCGAACAGGTAGTACTTGCGGGTGAAGTCGTAGATGTGGCGCTGGCCGCGATAGACCTTGTCCATCAGCGCGGCGTGATCCTGCGAGAGGGCGGTGCCGGTCATCGCCGCTGCCTCAGCGCAGGACGTAGAGGTGAACGCCGCCGTAGATCGACGAGCGGTCCGCGCGCGTCGCCGCCAGCGATTCGGCCTCGCGGTAATCCCAGCGGGCGAGGATATCGTCCGGCACGCGGCCCGGCAGCAGCGTCGGCTCGGCGGCGGTGCGGAACAGCACGCGCGAGCCGGGGCGGGCGGTGCGGGTGATCTCGCTCCAGAGTTCGGTAAGCTGGGCGTCGCTCATCCAGTCCTGTGCGTCGAGCAGGATGTAGCGGTCGAGCGAGGCCTCGGCGCTTTCCTTGAGGACCTGGGTGAAGCTCGCATGGCGCAAGGTGAGACGGTTCAGCCGCTCGCGCACCATCGGCACGTTGGCTTCCTGAAGATAGGGCGGCAGCGGCGCCTCCGGCTGGCGTCCGTAGCCGCGTCCGAAGGCCTGCCAGGCGAAGTAGTTGTCATTGAGCGGGAAATGACAGGCCAGCTTTTCCAGCCTTGCGCGCAGCACGTCGGCCATGCGGTTGCCGCCTGCCAGCGCGTCGTACTGGGCGGGCGGAATACCGAGGCCGAACAGCGAGGCGGGCTGGTCGGTCAGCCAGCGCACCAGCTTGCGCTCGAAGATCGGGGCGAAGCGCTCGTCGAACACGCGGCGCTGTTCCTCCAGCGTCTCGGCGCCGAGGATTTCGCTGGGGTCGATCTTGTAGAGCTTTGCCAGCACATGGGCGGCGCCGATGAAGTGGCCGAGGAGGCCGCGCTTGTAGATGCCGCGGGTAAAGCCCTTGATGCGCTGGCGACCGACGAGATCGCGGCCTTCCCAGTAGCGACGGGTGGTCTCGTCGAGATGGGGGGCCAGGCGGTCGCGATAGGTGGCGAGATTGCCCGGCTGATCGGCCTCGGCGATGAAGCGGCGCAAGTCGGCATAGTCGGTGAGGTTGCGGATCGCGGCGATCTTCAGGCGGCCCAGCGCGATATGCGCGGTGTTGAGATCGACGCAGGTGATCGCCGCAGGGTCGGCGGTCAGATAGGAGAGGGCGTTGCAACTGCCGCTGGCGATCGTGACGATGCGGCTGTCGGGACCGATTTGCAGCGCGTCCATGTCGGCTACCGGGTCTTCCCAGATCTGCGCATATACCAGGCCCTTGAAGGCGAGAGCAAAGGCCTTGTCGAGCAGGCGGGCGCCTGCGCTCGTTTCGGAACGGACGACGGCCTTGCCGATGAGGTCGGACGCAGGCCTCGCGTGAGGGTGCTGAGCAGGAGGCATCGGATATTCCTTGGCCGCGAGGGAAAGGGGTTCGCTCGCCGCATTGCCTCCGCCGGGTGACCGCGCGATGACGGGACGATGGCGGTTTGTGACAGTCTTCTCCGACCTGACGGTCGGGCAAAACGGCCATCCGGCCGTTTTGTGCGGCACCAGCCCACGCCCCCACCCGACCTCCCATCGGCAGTATACTTGAGTGGGAGGTCGGGTGGGGGCGTGGGCTGGTGCCGCAAGCCTTCGGCGGATGCCGAAGGCGCACCCGACAAATGAATCAACGAAACTCGAAGAGTTGAGTTGTCACACAGGGCCTCTATATGCGGCTGTTCGCGACTATCGCGTTAAGGAGACAGATTGGTGAGCAAGGTTCTGGTGATCGGCGCAGGCGGCGTCGGTTCGGTCGCGGTCCACAAGATGGCGATGAATCCCGACATCTTCTCGGATATTCACCTCGCCAGCCGCACGGTTTCCAAGTGCGAGGCGATTGCCGAGTCGGTGAAGGAACGCACCGGCGTCTCGATCAGCACCTATGCGATCGACGCCGACGATGTGGCGGCAACCAGCGAGCTGATCCGTTCGATCGGGCCGAAACTCGTCGTCAACCTCGCGCTGCCCTATCAGGACCTCGCGATCATGGACGCGTGCCTGGCGACCGGCGTGAACTACATGGATACCGCGAACTATGAGCCCAAGGACGTGGCCAAGTTCGAGTATCACTGGCAGTGGGCCTATCAGGAGCGCTTCAAGGAAGCGGGCCTCACCGCGCTGCTCGGCTCGGGCTTCGATCCGGGCGTCACTTCGGTCTTCGCCATGTGGCTGAAGAAGCACAAGCTCAAGACCATCCGCACGCTCGACATTCTCGACTGCAACGGCGGCGACCATGGCCAGGCCTTCGCGACCAACTTCAACCCGGAAATCAACATCCGCGAAGTGACCGCACCGGCCCGCCACTGGGAGAACGGCCAGTTCGTCGAGACCCCGGCGATGGGCGTGAAGCAGAGCTTCGACTTCGAGGCCGTCGGCCCGAAGAACATGTACATGATGTACCACGAGGAACTGGAAAGCCTCGCGAAGTTCATCCCCGAAATGGAGCGCGCGCGCTTCTGGATGACATTCGGTGACGAGTACATCAAGCACCTCACCGTGCTGCAGAACGTGGGCATGACCCGCATCGATCCGGTGATCTACAACGGCGTGGAAATCATTCCGCTGCAGTTCCTCAAGGCCGTGCTGCCCGAGCCCAGCTCGCTCGGTTCGACGACCAAGGGTAAGACCAACATCGGCGACATCGCGACCGGCGAAGCGCTCGACGGTTCGGGCGAGAAGACGTTCTACATCAAGAATATCTGCGACCATGAAGATGCCTTTGCCGAAACCGGCAACCAGGCCGTCAGCTACACCACCGGCGTTCCGGCGATGATCGGCGCGGCCATGCTGCTGACCGGCAAGTGGAGCGGTGCGGGCGTGTTCAACATGGAGCAGTTCGATCCCGATCCCTACATGGACATGCTGAACCAGCATGGCCTGCCGTGGACGGTCGAGGAACTCGACGGACCTCTGGCGTTCTGATGTTCGGGCTGCGGACCGTCCTCGTCGCGGCTTTCGGCGCTCTGGCGCTGGTCGGCTGCGCGCCGCAGGACGGTCCGCAGCCGCCTTCACCGCCTCAGACTTCTACGGCGCTTCCGCCGCCGGTCCAGCCGAGCGGGCACAAGGGCGAAGGGCAGGGCTACAACCGCGACATGAACGCCGAAGACCGTGCTTCGTGCCAGTCTTCGGGCGGAACGGTCCAGCGCCGGGGAATGCTGGGCATGGAACAATGCGTCCATGCCTACGCCGACGCGGGCAAGCAGTGCACCGATTCGGCGCAGTGTCAGGGCAAATGCGTCGGCAGCGCCGGTGCCGTCTCTCCCGACAGGCCCGCCAGCGGCACCTGCCAGGCCGATGACCGGCTCTACGGCTGCTATGCCGAGGTCAGGCAGGGCAAGGCGGTCGCCGCGATCTGCGTCGATTGAGTCGGGCATGAACTGGACCTTCGTTGCGCCCGTGGCCATGCTCGCGGGCTCCAATCTCTTCATGAACACCGCGTGGTATCTGCATCTCAAGATGCCGGGCAAGGCCCTGTGGGTGGCGATCGCCATGAGTTGGGGCATCGCCTTCTTCGAGTATTGCCTCGCCGTGCCCGCCAACCGGATCGGCAGCCAGGTCTATTCGCTGGGCCAGCTCAAGGTGCTGCAGGAGGCGATGTCGCTTACCGCCTTCGTGCTGGTGGCCTGGGCGCTGTTCGGGCAGAAGCCGGGGCTGAACGAGATCGTCGGCTTCGCGCTGGTCGGGGCGGGGGCGTGGTTCATCTTCAAGGGGCCGTTCGGCTGACGCATTCTTGAAGCTATGGTCGGGCAGGACCATCTGCCAAACCCATCTGGTTGAAAAATTCGGCTCCCCATCGAGCCACCCCAACAAGGACTGAACGAACATGGAAACCCGCGCCGGCGATCCGGGAGCTTTCGCCCACTTCGACCTGTCGCGCGTCGACAGCCCCAGCTTCGTCGTCGATGCCGCGAAGCTGCGCGATAACTTGCGCATTCTCGCCGATGTCGGCGAGCGGTCGGGCGCCAAGGTGCTTTCCGCGCTCAAGGCCTTCTCGATGTGGTCCACCGCGCCGATCGTCGGGGAGTATCTCGACGGTGTCTGCACCTCGGGCCTGTGGGAAGCGCGCCTTGCCAGCGAGTTCTACGACGGCGAGATCGCGACCTATTGCGCTGCCTACAAGGAACAGGACCTCGACGAGATCCTGCGCCTTTCGGACCATGTGATCTTCAATTCGCCGATGCAGATCGAGCGCTTCTGGCCGCAGATCGAGGCCGCCCGCGCCCGCGGCGAGGACTTCGACATCGGGTTGCGCGTCAACCCGATGCATGCCGAGGGCGAAGTGCCCAAGTATGACCCTTGCGCACCGCACTCGCGCCTCGGCTTCCCGATTAACCAGCTCACCGAAGAGCATGTCGAGATGATCGACGGTATCCACATGCACACCCTGTGCGAGCAGGACTTCGAGCCGCTGCGCCGTACCTGGGACAAGGCCTTCGACTATCTGGAGCCGTTCTTCGGTCAGTTCCGCTGGATCAACCTCGGCGGTGGGCACCACATTACCCGCGCCGACTACCAGCGCGACGAACTGGTGGAATTCCTGATCGACCTTCAGGAAGACACCGGCGCCGAAGTCTATATCGAGCCGGGCGAGGCCGTCGCGCTCGACGCGGGGATTCTCGTGGGATCGGTGCTCGATGTCGCGCATAACGGCATGCCGGTGGCCATCGTCGATGTCTCGGCGACCTGCCATATGCCCGACGTGATCGAAGCGCCCTATCGCCCCGCCATGCTGGGCGAAAAGGCGGAAGGCGAGGGCGAGCCGGTGCGTCTGGGCGGTCCGTCCTGTCTCGCGGGCGATGTGATCGGCGACTATGTGCTGCCGGTCGATGCCGAGCCGGGCGCGCGCTTCGCTTTCCTGGACCAGGCCCATTATTCGATGGTCAAGACAACGACTTTCAACGGCGTTCCGCTGCCTTCGATCTGGATGTGGGATTCGGAAACCGACGCGCTCGATTGCATTCGCCGCTTCGATTACGAGGATTTCCGGGGTCGTTTGAGCTGATAAAAATGGCATGAATCAGACGCGGGGCGGTTCGGTCCGTCCCGCGATTGCCCCAGCCGGTCCCTGCGATGCCGAGTCGAGAGAACCGGATTGCCCTCCATCGCATTGTTACTGTGAAACTTCCCTTTCCGGCGTCTCGTTCGAGGCGGTAGAAAAGGTGGAGTTTGTTTGACCAACCGCCTGTAAAAAGGCGATAAAATCTAACGGAGAGACGGCATGAATCCTTGCGCGATCCCCGTATGTGACGTTTCTGTGAAACAGGACTTTTTTCACTTGCGATTCAGCTTGGGAGCCGTATATCCCGCCCCTCGCTGCCCCATGGGGACTTCCAAACCGCAAGGCAGCTCTTGTCGTTAACAATTCCGTTTGGGGGTCCCTTGAGTTGCTCGAATTTCTTGACGCACCGGCTGTAGCGCGCGCAATCGCGCCCGACGAACCCGTTATCCTCAACCGCCCGCATGCTGCTGCGCGCGCGGCCCGTTTCTTCGCCACGAAGTTTCCGGGCAAGGCGCTCTATGCGGTGAAGGCGAACCCCTCGCCGGATCTCATCAAGATCCTCTGGGCAAACGGCATCACCCATTACGACGTCGCTTCCATCGGTGAAGTGCGCATGGTTCGCGGCGCTCTGCCCGACGCGACGCTGTGCTTCATGCACCCGGTGAAGACGGCCAGCGCGATCCGCGAAGCCTACTTCGAACACGGCGTACGCACCTTCAGCCTCGACACCATCGAGGAAGTCGAGAAGATTCTCGACGCGACGACCGATGAAGAAGGCAACCGCGCCGCCGACCTGCGCCTCTGCGTGCGCCTGCGCGTCAGTTCCGAATATTCGGAACTGAGCCTCGCCTCGAAGTTCGGCGTCGATCTCGCCGATGCGGGCGAACTGCTTCAGGCGACCCGTCAGGTGGCCGACTGGCTGGGCGTATGCTTCCATGTCGGTTCGCAGGCGATGACGCCCTTCGCCTATGTCCAGGCGCTGGAGCGTGCCCGTGCGGCGATTGCCGATGCCGGTGTCGTCATCGACATGATCGACGTTGGTGGAGGCTTCCCCTCGGTCTATCCGGGCATGGAGCCGCCGCCGCTCGAAGATTACTTCCAGGTGATCCACCGTCACTTCGAAGCCCTGCCGATCGCCTACAACGCCGAACTGTGGTGTGAGCCGGGTCGTGCGCTCTCGGCCGAGTACAGCTCGATGATCGTCAAGGTCGAGAAGCGTCGCGGTGACGAGCTCTACATCAACGAGGGTGCCTATGGCGCGCTCTACGATGCCGCGCACGTGGCCTGGCGCTTCCCGGTGAAGTGCATCTCGCGCGAAACCGCCGTCGGCGGCGAGCGTTCGGATGAGCTTCAGGGCTTCTCGTTCTACGGTCCGACCTGCGACGATGCCGACTTCATGGAAGGCCCGTTCATGCTTCCGGCCGACATCAAGGCGGGCGACTGGATCGAAGTGGGCATGCTCGGCGCATACGGTGCGGCGATGCGCACGGCGTTCAACGGCTTTGGCACCGGCGAGGTGCTGAACGTCTCGGACGAGCCGATGGCCAGCCTCTACACCGGCGAGCGCAAGGATCCACGCGTGTCGGACAACGTGGTCTCGCTGCGCTGATCCGTTCGGAACGGTTATGAAAAAGCCCGCCGGAACTTCGGTTCCGGCGGGCTTTTTTCTTGTCCGATCGGCGCGTCAGGCCTGGACGAACAGGTCCTTGTAGACACGCGGCTGGCAGCGCAGGAACTGCGGTGCGGCCTTGACCGTCGCGCCCAGGGCGGCTGCGGCGTGCCAGGGCCAGCGGGGATCGTAGAGCACGGTGCGAGCCAGACCGATCATGTCCGCGTCGCCGGTCGCGACGATGGCCTCGGCCTGCTCCGGTTCGGTGATGAGGCCCACCGCGATCACCGGCATCGACACCGCTTCCTTCACCTTGCGGGCGAGGGGGACCTGATAGTTCGGACCGACCGGGATCTTCTGCCCGGCGTCCAACCCGCCGCTGGAGACGTGGCAGGCCGCGCAGCCGCGTGCCTCGAGTGCCTTGGCGAAGGCGACGGTCTGCTCGATATCCCAGCCGCCCTCGACCCAGTCGGTGCCCGAGACGCGCATCGTTACCGGCTTGTCCGCCGGGAAGGCAGCGCGGACGGCGTCGTAGACTTCGAGCGGGAAGCGCATGCGGTTTTCGAGGCTGCCGCCATACTCGTCCTCGCGCCGGTTGGAGAGCGGAGAGAGGAACTGGTGCAGCAGGTAGCCGTGCGCGGCGTGGATCTGCACAGCGTCGATGCCGAGGCGGTCGGCGCGGCGGGCGGCATCGGCGAAAGCCTCGCGGATACGGTCAAGACCGGCCTTGTCGAGGGCTTCCGGGGCGTTGTCTTCGGGAAGGAAGGGGAGGTCGGATGCGGAGACCGTCTGCCAGCCGTTCCCGGCGTCCGGTGCGATCTGCCTGCCGCCTTCCCAGGGCTTGCTGGTGCTGGCCTTGCGACCGGCGTGGGCGAGCTGGATGGCGAGAGGCATGTCGGACCAGCGGCGGACCGATTCCAGCACTTTGCCCATGGCCGCCTCGGTTTCGTCGTCCCACAGGCCGACATCGGCATGGGAAATGCGGCCCTCTGGGCTGACGGCGGCGGCCTCGATGGTGAGGATGCCCGCGCCGGACTGGGCGAGATTGCCGAGGTGCATGGCGTGCCAGTCGGTCATGCGCCCGTTCTCGGCGGAATACTGGCACATCGGGGCGATGACGATGCGGTTGGCAAGGGTGAGGTTGCCGATGGTGATCGGCTCGAACAGCTTGGCCATGGAAGTCCTTTTGGTCGTTGTCGCCGGGGAGAAGCGACCGGGTGAACTTGGGGACGGCCGGGCAAATGAAAAGGGCTCCGCCGCGAGAACGGGGAGCCCTATACGAAAGATTTTGTTGCGTCCGCGAAAGCGCCCTGCTCAGGCTGCGAGGCGCATTTCCATGCGTTCCCAGATCTCGACGAGCGCCTCGGTAAGGCTCTGCATCATCGCCTCGGTATGGGCAGGGCCGGGGGTGAAGCGCAGGCGCTCGGTGCCGCGCGGTACGGTGGGGAAATTGATCGGCTGCACATAGGCGCCGTACTCGGCGAGCAGGATGTCGCTGATCTTCTTGGCCTTGACCGGATCGCCGACCATCAGCGGCACGATATGCGTGGTCGAATCCATGACAGGCAGGCCCGCGTCGCGGAACATCTGCTTCAGCATTGCGGCCGAGCGCTGCTGGCCTTCGCGTTCCAAGCTGGAGCTCTTGAGGTGCTTCACCGAGGCGAGCACGCCCGCGACCAGCACCGGCGAGAGCGAGGTGGTGAAGATGAAGCCCGGCGCGTAGGAGCGGATGCAGTCGATGATCTTCTGGTTGGTGGCGATATAGCCGCCCATGACGCCGAAGGCCTTGCCCAGCGTGCCCTCGATGATGTCGATGCGGTGCGCCGCCTCGTCACGGTCGGTGATGCCGCCGCCGCGCGGGCCGTACATGCCGACTGCGTGGACTTCGTCGATATAGGTGAGCGCGTTGTACTTTTCGGCAAGGTCGCAGATCGCGTGGATCGGGGCGACATCCCCGTCCATCGAATAGACCGATTCGAAGGCGATCAGCTTGGGCAGGGCAGGATCGGTCTCGGCCAGCAGTTCCTCGAGGTGTTCGAGGTCGTTGTGGCGCCAGACCTTCTTCTCGCAGCCCGAATTGCGGATGCCGGCGATCATCGAGGCGTGATTCAGCTCGTCCGAGAAGATCACGCAGCCGGGCAGCAGCTTGGCGAGGGTGGAGAGCGTGGCGTCGTTCGAGACATAGCCCGAGGTGAACAGTAGCGCGCCTTCCTTGCCGTGCAGGTCGGCCAGCTCGCTTTCGAGTTCGATGTGATAGTGAGTGTTGCCGCCGATGTTGCGGGTGCCGCCGGAACCGGCACCGACATCGTGCAGCGCTTCTTCCATGGCCTCGATCACCTTGGGGTGCTGGCCCATCGCGAGGTAGTCGTTGGAGCACCAGACGGTGATCGGCTTGGGGCCGTTGTGCCCGGCGAAGCAGCGGGCGTTCGGGTAGGCACCCTTGTTGCGCAGGATGTCGATGAAGACGCGGTAGCGGCCTTCCGAGTGGAGGCGCTCGATCGCCTGATCGAAAATGTGTTCGTAGTTCACCGAGGCTCTATCCTGCGTTCGCCTTGAAAGGGTTTTTACCCGTTGCTGCGGGCAAATACATGATCGTTGAAGACATGGCCAGTCGCTTGTCTCGCTGACTATCATCGATCTTTTGCAAACCCGCTTGCAATGCCTGCCACATTGCGCGGTTCGTGACCCGCGACGATGGCCATTGTCGGGGCGGCGTGCTTGAGCGCTTTGATCGTCATCAGCCAGGAAACCGTCTCGCGGCGTTCGTCGCCGTCGGTCATCGCTGCGAAGGTGCGGGCGGGAGGGCGAAGCTCCATCCAGTTCGCGTCCATCGTGGCGACGTCGCCGGTGAAGAGGAACTCGCGGCCGTCCTCCAGTCGGACGTAGACCATCATCGCCCGGTCGGGCAGGTCGGCCAGCGGAATGGCGACCACGCCGGGCGCCACCGCGCGCGCCTCGCCTTCGCTGAGGTCCGGCAGCGGGATTGCGTCCGGAGAGGACAGGGCCGGGTTGCCGCGATGGAGCGGCCGGTCCAGCAGGACCAGCTTCATCGCCGCAGTCTCGGCGAGGCGGTCGACACGGTGCTGGGCAGCGGCGTCGAAGTCCTCGATATTGCGCTTCTTCGCGTCGCGGGGCGTCGTCCCGGCGTCGATCAGGATCGGCGGCTGACCGGGCACGACCGCCTCGAAGGCGCGGACCGCCAGCCGCTCCGGGTGGAATCCGCTGCCCGCCGCAATCCCGTTGGAAAGAACCGAACGATAGCCGACGACTTCCTGCCGCAGTTCGACGGGCGCGGCGCCCGGCATGCTAGCGGCGAGGTCCCGCAGGCGGTCGATGTCGAGCGGGTAGGCCTTGGCGCCGGGGGCGCTACGGTCGAGCTGGAACCAGTAGAGCGGGACGCCGACGAGCAGCAGGAGAATGAGCAGCAGCAGATTGAAACGCGGCGTCAAAACCTTCCGCCTTCGGGCAGCCCATAGCGGGCCAGCGCCGCGCCGTAGGCTCCCGGGAATTCGCCCGGTCCGGTGAACAGCGCGCGATCGGGGGTCTGGCGCGCGAATTCCTGTCCGTCGGTCAGCTGGGCGATTCGCCGGGCGATGCCTTCGGCGCCGTGGACGAAACGCACGCCGGGGCCGAAAGCCTGTGCCAGTTCCTCTTCCAGCAGCGGGAAATGGGTGCAGGCGAGCACGACAGTGTCGATGTCCTCGCCGCCGGGCATGGCCCGCAGGGCTTCGGCGGCGCGGGTGATGGCGGCAGGATCGACCCGCTCGCCGCGCAGCTTGGCTTCCGCCGCTTCGACGAGGCCGGGGCCGCCGTAGCGCAGCAGGCGTTTGCCTCCTGCGAATTCCTGTTCCAGCCGGTCGACATAGGCTTGGCGGATCGTCGCCTGGGTGCCGAGCAGGCCGATGACGCCGGTCCGGGTCATCGCCGCCGCGGGCTTGATCGCGGGGACGGTGCCGACCACCGGCACTTCCAGCACTTCGCGCACCATGCCGAGCGCGATCGTCGAGGCGGTGTTGCAGGCGATGCAGACGAGGCGCGGGGCGAAGCGCTCGGTCATGCGGCCGAGCAGCCCGGCGACGCGGGCCGTGACTTGCGCCTCGGTCTTGGTGCCGTAGGGCAGGCCCGCCATGTCCGCCGCGTAGATCACCGGGGCCTGGGGCAGCACCTTGCGCAGTTCGCCCAGCACGGTCAGCCCGCCGACGCCCGAATCGAACAGCAGGATCGGCGCGGCGGGATCGACGGAAGAGAGGGGGAGAACGGGGGAGGGCATCGCTTTTTCCTGGACCTTGCACCCTGTTAATCGCTCGGGAGGGGAAAGGGCAATGTTCATTGCTGCAAGTCCCTTCGCCATTGCCGCGCAAGCCGCTAAGAGCGACGCATGGAATGGATTCTCGCCCTTGTGCTGGGCTATGCCCTTGGTTCGGTGCCTTTCGGCCTTCTCATCACCCGGATAGCGGGCGCGGGCGACTTGCGCGCTATCGGTTCAGGCAACATCGGGGCCACCAATGTCCTGCGCACCGGCCGCAAGGGGCTGGCCGCTGCGACCCTGCTGCTCGACTTGCTCAAGGGCCTTGCGGCGGTGCTGATCGCCGCGCATTTCCTGCCGGAATGGACCTGGCTGGCGGCGCTCGGTGCCTTTCTCGGGCACTGTTTCCCGGTCTGGCTGGGCTTCAAGGGCGGCAAGGGCGTCGCGACGACGGCGGGCATCGCTTTCGGCCTCGCCTGGCCGGTGGGGCTGGCCTACGCGCTGACCTGGATCGGCTTGCTGCTGACGGTCCGGATTTCCTCGGTGGCCGGGATGATCGCCGCCGTGGTCGCGCCGATCGCGGCGCTGCTGCTGGGCCATGGTGAGGCCGCCGCCGTGCTGGCGGTAATCGCGGCCACCGTGCTGTTCCAGCACCGCGAGAACATCGCCCGCCTGCGCGCCGGCACCGAGCCGAAGATCGGGGGCAGCAAGAAACCGTGACAGGGCAAGGGGGGGAGCAGGACGGCAAGGCGGCAGCGAGTCTTTCGCAGGAGGAAGCCTTCGCGCGTATCCGGCTTCTGCGTTCTCCCCATATCGGCCCGGTTACTTACATGCAGCTCATGGCGCGCTTCGGCGATGCCCGCGCCGCGCTCGATGCACTGCCGGATCTCGCCGGACGGGCGGGCAAGGGCTACGAGGCAGCGCCGGAGCGCCGCGTGCAGGCGGAGATAGTCGCTACCCGCAAGGCCGGGGCACGCTATCTCTTCCACGATTCTCCAGACTATCCGGCGCTGCTCGCCTATTCGGAAGGCGCGCCGCCGATCCTGACGTTCCGGGGCGATACCGGCGTGCTTGGCCGACCCGCCGTCGCGATCGTCGGTGCGCGCAATGCTTCGGCGGGGGCGGTGCGTCTGGCGCGGGACTTCGCCCATGGGCTTGCGGAGGCCGGTTTCTCGGTCGTCTCCGGACTGGCGCGCGGGATCGACGGTGCGGCGCATCAGGGCGCGCTGGCAGGCGGCGCGACCGTCGGTGTCATCGCCAGCGGGATCGACGTGGCCTATCCGCCCGAACATGCCGAATTGCAGGCGCGCGTGGCGACCGAGGGCCTGCTGCTGGCCGAGCAACCGCCCGGCACCGAGCCGCTGGCGCGCCATTTTCCCACCCGCAACCGCATCATCGCCGGGCTTGCCGCCGGTACGATCGTCGTCGAGGCGGCGCCCAAGTCGGGATCGCTCATCACCGCGCGGCTGGCGGGAGAGATGGGACGCGAGGTGATGGCCGTGCCCGGATCGCCGCTCGATCCGCGCTCGCACGGCTGCAACCAGCTGATCCGCGACGGTGCCGTGCTGGTGCAATCGGTGGAGGACGTGATCGAGCTGCTTTCCGGCTTCGACGGCGCGGTGAGGACCGGTGTTCGCGAGAGCCGCCCCGAATGGCATTCCGTTCCCGAAAACGCAGTGCAGGACACGGACATCGAGATCGCCGATCTGCTCTCCACCGCGCCCGTCGCCGTCGACGAACTGATTCGGCAATCGGGCGCGGGGGCACCGGCCATCCACATGGCCTTGCTGGAACTGGAGATCGGCGGCAGGCTCGTGCGCCATGCGGGCGGCCGGGTCAGTCTGGCATGAGGCCGCATTTCCGGGGCAGCGGCGCGGAAACGAACGAGCCACATCCAAGCCATATCTCTGGGCTTGACGAAGCGTCCAATGGCTTCCCACCCTATGCGTACACGTATATGCGCACACGTAAGGGCGCATTGGCGCCCAGGGGCACACAGAGTCTGAAAGTATGCAGCTAGTCATCGTAGAATCGCCGGCCAAGGCGAAGACCATCGAAAAGTACCTCGGCAAGGACTACAAGGTTCTCGCCAGCTACGGCCACGTCCGCGACCTTCCGCCGAAGGACGGCTCCGTCCGCCCGGACGAGGGCTTCGAGATGGACTGGGAGCTTTACGGCGACAAGCAGAAGCAGGTGAAGGCGATCACCGATGCCGCCAAGGGGGCCGACCGCCTGATCCTCGCGACTGACCCTGATCGCGAGGGCGAGGCCATTTCGTGGCACGTGCGTGAACTGCTGGCCAAGCGCAAGGCGCTGCCGAAGGACGTGCAGCGCGTCACCTTCAACGCCATTACCAAGGATACCGTCACCAAGGCGATGACCCAGCCGCGCGAGCTGGACCAGGACCTGATCGATGCCTATCTCGCCCGCCGCGCGCTGGACTATCTATTCGGCTTCACGCTCTCGCCGGTGCTCTGGCGCAAGCTGCCCGGCGCCAAGTCGGCGGGCCGCGTGCAGTCGGTGGCGCTGCGCCTGATCGTCGACCGCGAGCGCGAGATCGAAGCGTTCAAGCCGCAGGAGTACTGGTCCGTCGCGGCGCAGATGGCGCATGACGGCACCGATTTCACCGCCAAGCTGGTGGCCTTCGAGGGCAAGAAGCTCGACCGCCTGAGCATCGGCGAGGAAGGCACCGCGATGCGCGCCAAGGCCGCCGTCGAAAGCGGCGCCTTCAAGGTCGAATCGGTCGAGACCAAGCCGCACAAGCGCAACCCGCAGCCGCCGTTCACCACCTCGACGCTCCAGCAGGAGGCCGCGCGCAAGCTGGGCTTCTCGGCCAGCCAGACGATGCGCGTGGCGCAGACGCTCTACGAGGCGGGCGCGATCACCTATATGCGTACCGACGGCGTGCAGATGGACCCGAGCGCGATTTCGGCCGCCCGTGCCGCGATCACCGACCGGTTCTCCGGCCACTACCTGCCCGAGCAGCCGCGCGTCTACCAGACCAAGGCGAAGAACGCGCAGGAAGCCCACGAGGCGATCCGCCCGACCGACTTCACCAAGGACCGCTACGGTTCGGGTGACGAGGGCCGCCTCTACGACCTGATCTTCAAGCGCGCGATGGCGAGCCAGATGGCCTCGGCCGCGCTGGAGCGCACCACCGTCACCCTGCGCGACGGCACCGGCCAGCACGAACTGCGCGCCTCGGGCCAGGTCGTGAAGTTCCCCGGCTTCCTCGCCGTCTACGAAGAAGGCCAGGACAACAAGTCGGAAGACGACGACGGCGGCCTGCTGCCGTTCATGAAGGCGGGCGACATGCCCGCCAAGAAGGACGTCACCGCCGAACAGCACTTCACCCAGCCGCCGCCGCGCTTCTCCGAAGCCAGCCTTGTCAAGCGTCTGGAAGAACTGGGCATCGGGCGTCCTTCGACTTATGCGGCGACGATCCAGGTCATCAAGGACCGCAACTACGTCCGCACCGAGAAAAACCGTTTCTTCGCAGAGGAATCGGGCCGACTGCTCACCTCGTTCCTCGAACGCTTCTTCCAGCGCTATGTCGCCTACGAATTCACCGCGGGCATGGAAGACGAACTGGACGACGTTTCCGGTGGTCGCCAGGAATGGAAGGCGCTGCTCGAAGCCTTCTGGCGCGATTTCAAGCCGAAGTCGGACGAAGTCATGGAGAAGAAGCCCTCGGAAGTGACCGAGGCGCTCGATGAGTTCCTGTCCGACTACCTGTTCCCGCCCAAGGCGGACGGCAGCGATCCGCGCCTCTGCCCCAAGTGCGGCGAGGGCCGCCTGTCGCTGCGCGGCGGTCGCTACGGTGCCTTCGTGGCCTGCTCGAACTATCCGGAGTGCAAGTTCACCCGCAAGTTCGCGCAGCCCGGCGGCAGTGCCGACGGCGGCGACGACGAGTCGCTGGGTCAGGACCCGGAAACCGGCCTGGAGATCGTGCGTCGTACCGGCCGGTTCGGTCCTTATATCCAGCTCGGCGAGGGCAAGGAGGCCAAGCGCGCCTCGATCCCCAAGGATATCGACGAACTGACGCTGGAGTGGGGGATCAAGCTGCTCAGCCTGCCGCGCACCATCGGTCCGCACCCGGAAACCGGCGAGAACATCACCGCCAGCATTGGCCGCTACGGTCCCTATCTGGCGCATAACGGCAAGTATGCGCGCCTGCGCAATACTGCCGAAGTGTTCGAGACCGGCATGAACATGGCCGTGACCAAGCTTGCGGAAGCGGCGGCCGGAGCAGGCGCGCGCGGTTCGCGTGCAGCGGCGGAGCCGATCAAGGTGCTGGGCGCGCACCCCACTTCGGGCGGCGAGATCAAGGTGCTGGCGGGCCGCTATGGTCCCTATGTCACCGACGGAACCACCAATGCGACGCTCCCGCGCGACCAGAAGCCGGAAGACCTCACGGCCGAGCAGGCGATCACCCTGATCGACGAAAAGGCCGCCAAGGGACCGGCGAAGAAGAAGGCTGCGCCGAAAAAGGCCGCCGCCAAGAAGGCTCCGGCGAAGAAGGCGGCTGCCAAGGATGGCGACAAGCCTGCGGCCAAGAAAACTGCGGCAAAGAAGCCTGCCGCGAAAAAGGCAGCGCCAAAAACTACGGCGAAGGCCAAGAAGGAAGCCGCAGAATGAGCGACAAGTTCGCCAAGCACAAGCAGCCCTGGAAGCCCGAGGAACTGCAGAAACTTCAGACCCTTGCCGGAAAGGGCAAGGGCCTGAAGGAAATCGCCAAGGCGCTCAACCGCACCGAGGAATCGACCAAGGATGCCGCGCGTCAGCACGGCTTCTCGATCGCCAAGGCGCGCTGAGGTTCAGCGCTTCAGGCGGTAGAGACCGAACTTCCGCGTACCGATTGTCACGCCCTCGTAGCGCTCATAGGAGCGCGCGAGGGTGTTTCGTATCTGCGCCCGTGTCCTGAGGTTCGGCAGGTTGGGGCGGCCGTATTCCGCGACAACGATCACGCCGGGGCGACGGACCAGAATTCGCCGGACTTCGGCTACGGAATCGACGCCCAGCGCTCCGGCTTCGTTCATCGCATTGAGGTGGCTGGGATAGGCGAAGCGCGTGGGGATGCACGCGCGTGTCGTCCGGTAGAGCGCGCTGTCGCCTTCGTAGACGTAGAGGCAGCGGCCATACAGTTCGCGTGAGACGGCGGCGCTGGCGGCAGCGAAGTCCTTCGCCGTTCCGCGCTCGCGGACTTGCAGCGCCGGGACCACCAGTGCGCCGAGCAGGCCGAAGCCGAGCAGCAGCCGTTCGTACCATTGCTCGCCGGGAGCCGCGCGTCCCAACGCGGGCGCGGCCAAGAGGCAGATCGGGACGAGAACCGGGCCGAGATAGTGGTCGTACCAGGTTCCGAAGGCGAGGAACCCCAGTAGCGCGACAATCGCCCAGATCCGGATGCCGGTGAGCATGGCGGGGTTCGTTTCCCGCAAGGTGGGCAGTCGGGTGGGAGCCAGCACGATGGCCAGCGCGAAGGGAATCAGCGCGAGGCTTTCCTTGCCAAGCTGCGCGAAGGCGTCGGCCTGATCGACGGCGCGGCCGAAGATCGAGAGGAAGTTGGCTTGCAGGAAGGCTTCGGCATGGCCGGTTGTCGCATAGCCAATAAGCGCCAGCAGCGTCGGAGCGAGGGCGGCCAAGGCCCATGCCGCTCCTGTTGCGGCGAGGCGCGGCAGGCTCCAGCCGTCGGCGCGTCCGCGTGCGAGCAGCATGAGGCCGAAACCCATGCCTTCGAACACGACGCTGTACTTGATCTGCAAGGCCAGCCCGAGGAGCAGCATCGCCGCCATTCCGCGCCGGAACAACCTGTGGTCCCCGTCGCGCAGCCGGACGTCGAGCACGAGGGCTGCTGCAAGGGCGACCGGCAGGTTGTAGAACACCGGTGACTGCCCCAGCGCCACGTTGAACACCGGCTGATAGAGCAGATAGGCCAACCCCGCCGCCTGCGCCGCGCGGGTTGGTGCAATCCGGCGGGCCATGCGTTCGATGACGAGCGCGGTCAGGACCGAAAAGACCAGTCCGGCGATCTGGTACGTCAGGACCGGATCGAAGGGCAGGGCGTAGACGCTGCGGTAGAGCAGGAACAGGCCGTAGGGCTTGCGGTCCCAGATATCGACGAAGGGTAGCGCGCCCTCGGCCATGCGCTGGCCGACAAGGAGATAGAACTGCTCATCGGACTGGAACGCGGGTTTGCCGAACATCGGAATTCTGAGCGTGGCCCCCAGGGCGAGGAACAGCAGCGGCGAGCCGGGCACGAGTCGCATTCGGCTTGCCCTCAGCCGCGCCATTGCGATCATTGTCCGACCCTTTCTGCGCACTCGTCCCGGCTACGGCGCCGGGCGATGCCGTCGGCCGTCCTTGCGCCGCGAAAGTTGCGGTTTGGCGACAGGTCCGCCCCCAACCCTCCGTATGACTTGCAGCCTGTCCCGCTGCCGGGCACCCTGCGGGCCGATTTCGAAATCGGGCGTTGGAGTGACATGCTGCGGATGAGCGATGGCGAGCCGGTTCTCGGCCGCGCGACCGATGTTCGGGATTCCGGGCTGCCGATGCCGCGCCGGTTGTGGGCCATTGTGGCGATTTCCTTCGGCACCGCGCTGTTCGTGCTGGACGGAACGATCGCCAATGTCGCGCTGCCGACGATCGCCCGCGATCTTTCCGTGGAGCAGGGCGTCGTCGTCAACGTGGTGACGGTCTATCAGCTCGTCATGGTCATGGCGCTGCTGCCTTTCGCCAATCTCGGCGAGCGACTGGGGTTGCGGCGCGTCTACCAGGCCGGGCAGGTGATCTTCATGGTCGCTTCCGCGCTTTCGTTTCTCGCGAGTTCGCTGCCTCTGCTATTGCTGATACGTGCGGGTCAGGCACTCGGCGCGGGCATGGCGATGAGCGTCGGCACGGCCTTGATCCGGCAGATCTATCCCAAGGCGAAGCTGGGCAGCGGGCTGGGCATCAATTCGGTGATCGTTGCTTCCTCCAACGCACTGGCACCGGTTCTCGGCGGCTTCATCGTGGCCCATGCCGACTGGCACTGGATCTTCGTGGCCGCCGTTCCCTTCGCGCTGATTTCCCTGCTGATCGGCCGCTTCCTGCCGGACCCCGAGCGCGGCGACACGCCTTTCGACGGGGTTTCAGGTCTGTGGAGCGCGATCAGTTTCGTCCTGTTGATCGGCGGCGTGGAACTGGCAGCGCATGGCGGCATGGTGGAACTGGGGCTGGTGACGGCATTTGCCGGTATCGCCTCGGCCCTGCTGCTGGCCCGCCGCGAGCGGCGCAAGACGAATCCGGTCTTTCCCGTCGATCTCCTCGCTCAGCCCGCCATCGGCCTCTCGACGCTTGCGGCGATAGCAGGTTTTATCGCCTCGGCGGCGCTGATCGTCGCGCTGCCGTTCCGGCTGGAGCAGGGCATGGGCTATAGCGTCGAGAACGTGGGCCTGCTGGTCCTGCCGTTCCCGCTGACGATGCTGGTCGTCGCTCCGGCGGCGGGCTGGCTCTCAGACCATGTCTCGCCTTCGATCATGGGACTTGTCGGCATGGGTGTCGCGGTTGCCGGGCTGGTGTTGCTGGCTTTTCTGCCCGCTCATGCCGGAGCGTTGGCGATCGCCTGGCGGCTGGTCGTCGCCGCTTTCGGGTTTGCGCTGTTCTTCTCGCCCAATGCCCGGATGATTGTCAGCAATGCGCCGCGCCAGCGGGCGGCCGCGGCGGGCGGCCTGCTCGCGACCGGACGCCTGTTCGGACAGACGCTCGGCGCGGCGATGATCGGGACGATGTTGTCGCTCGGGGCCGGACAAGGGCCTGCCCCGATGCTGGTGGCCGCCGGACTGGCCGGAGTTGCCGCCGTCGCCAGCTTTGCGCGCTGGCGACTGGCGGGCAATTAGCGTCTGGGCCGACCGGAGCCGGTAGAGGGCGTCGCGGTCGCCGTAGGGGTGGGCGAGGGTACGGCCTTGGGCGTCGTGCCGGGGACTGCTGGCGGCACCACGACGGTCGGCGTGCCGGAGGGGATCGACTGCGGCTGGATGCTGAGGCCCGGCTTGGCCTGCTTCACGCCCGCGCGGGTTAGCCACCAGCCGATGTCGTTGGCGGTCGCCTGCATTCCGGCGAAGTTGAGGTGCCACTGAAGCCCCTGGCTGCCGTCGTAGCCTTCGGGCGAGCCGATCATCCAGGGCAGGGTGTCGCAGGGCGTATGCGCGGCCGAGGACTGATTCATCTCGACGACGATGGCACCGTAGGCCTGCGCCACGCGGCCGGTGATCTCGGAGAGTCGCTGGCCGATGCGGCGGGTGATCGCGGCGTGCTCCTCGCTGACCGGCGTGGCCGGGCAGAGCCCGCCCGGCTGCGGCAGCGGGGTCAGGTACTGGACGAAGACCAGCCGCGCGCGCGGCGCCACGGTGCGGATGCGCCGGGCGATTTCCATCATCTGCATCTCGTCGCGCGCATATTCGACTTCGGTGGGCACTTTCACCGTGCCGCAGGACGGTCGCTTGGCGCCTTGCGGCAATTGTTTGGCGCGGTGGATGCAGGTCGCGGTGAAGAGATTGCCGATGTAATTCAGGTCGTTGCCGCCGATGGTCACGGTCACCAGCCGCGTCTGCGGGGTGACGGCGCTGATCTGCGGCGGAATGTCGCCCCAGGGGCCGAGCACGTTGTTGGTGGTCGCGCCCGAGCAGGAACGGTCGGTAAGGATCATCCCGAAGCGCTCGGCGAGCAGCGTCGGGTAATTGTTCATGCTCTGGCCGCAGCGGGCGGGGGCGCCGCCCTTGGCGGGCGGCAGCATCGGCCCGGCGGCGAAGGACGAGCCGATGGCGACATAGCGCTGCCCGGCCAGGCTTTCCTCGACCGCGGCGACCTGTTCGCTCTCCGCGGCCCTCGCCATCGCGGGCGCGGCCAAAGCGCCGAGAAGCATGGCCGCTCGCACGGCCTTCATCGACGGAAGACGTGTCATTACTTGACCCAGTCCAGCCCGATCTCTTCGTAGATATCGCGCGCGTCGGCCCAGTTTTCCTCGACCTTCACGTGGAGGAAGAGGTGGACCTTCTGACCGAGCACTTCGGCCAGTTCCTTGCGCGCGGCCTCGCCGATCGCCTTGATCTTGGAGCCGCCCTTGCCCAGCACGATGGCGCGCTGGTTGTCGCGGGTGACGACGATCTGCTGGCGGATTTCCACCGAACCGTCCTTGCGCTGTTCGTAGGCCTCGGGGCGGACGGCGGCGTCGTAGGGCAGTTCCTCGTGGAGCTGGCGGTAGAGCTGCTCGCGGGTGATCTCGCAGGCGAGGAGGCGTTCGCTGGCGTCGGAAACCTGATCCTCGGGGTAGTGCCACGGACCTTCCGGCATCAGCCCGGCAAGGTGGGCCTTGAGTTCGGGCACGCCGTCGGCGGTCAGGGCGGACACGAAGAACACTTCGTCGAACTGGACTTTGCCGGTCAGTTCCTGCGCCAGCACGAGCAGCGGCTCCTTGGCACCGGCATCGACCTTGTTGATGACCAGAATCTTGCGTTCCGGGCGCGTGGCGAGCGCTTCGAGCAGGGGCTCCAGCTCGTGGCGGCGCTTCTTGATCGGATCGACCACCAGCAGCACCGCGTCGGCTTCCTGCGCGCCTTCCCAGGCGGCGGCGACCATTGCGCGGTCGAGGCGGCGCTTGGGTTCGAAGATGCCGGGAGTGTCGGCCAGGATGATCTGGGTTTCATCGAGCAGGGCGATGCCCATCAGCCGCGCGCGGGTGGTCTGGGCCTTGGCCGAAGTGATCGCCACTTTCTGGCCGACCAGCGCGTTGACGAGCGTGGACTTGCCCGCGTTGGGGGCACCGATGACAGCTACTAGACCGCAATGTTCGGTCATCCGAATTTCCTCATGAATTCCTCGGCGGCGCGGGTTTCGGCATCCTGCTTGGAATGGGCCGTGGCACGCGCGGCGCCGACGTTATAAATAGCAACCTCGACAGTGAACTGCGAGGCATGATCGGGGCCGGAACGCTCTACCAGCTTGTATTCCGGCATGCGGCGACGGTTTCCGGCGGCCCATTCCTGCAGCGCCGACTTGGGATGCTTGCGCTTGCCCGCCTTGCCCTGCATCGGTTCCGCCCAGAGCTTGCGGACCATCTGGCGCGCAGCCTCGAAGCCGCGCTCGGTGAAGCAGGCGCCGATCAGCGCTTCCATCACGTCGCCCAGGATATTGTCGCTGTCGAGCCCGCCGTCGTCACGGGCCTGCTTGCCAAGGCGCATGTGCGGGCCGAGGCCGATGCGGCGCGCGACCTCGGCACAGGTCTGGCGGCTGACGAGCGCGTTGAGACGCTGCGAAAGGCGGCCTTCCGCCTCCTCGCTGTTTTCGAAAAGCCATTCGGCGACCGAGAGTCCGAGGACGCGGTCGCCGAGGAATTCCAGTCGTTCGTAATTGCGTTTCTCGCCGGTGCTGCCGTGGGTGAGGGCGGACAGCCAGAGCGCCTCGTCGGCAGGCGCGGCGCCCGAGATTTCGGCGAGGAAGGTGCGGTCTATTGCTTCAAGCACTCAGATCACGCTCCCGATCCGGCTCCAGCGCGCGGCGGTGAACCAGGTCCAGGGCTTGAGCCACTCGGCGTCGCCGTCGGTGGAGAACATCATGATGGCGGCCTTGCCGACGAGATTGTCCTGCGGGACGATGCCGATGCCCTGGCCCTCGATCGCCGGGAAGCGGCTGTCGAGCGAGTTGTCGCGGTTGTCGCCCATCAGGAACATGTGGCCTTCGGGGACGATGTAGACGCCGGTGTCGTCCTGCGGGGTCTGGCCGAGGTCGAGCACGTTGTAGCTCTTGCCGTTCGGCAGTGTCTCGCGGAACTGCGGGTAGTTGCAGACCGCGCCGCCCGCCGCGTCCTTGCCTTCGAACTCGGGCGCGTAGCAATGGGTGTTGGCGGTAACCGGCAGCACGAAATCGGGCTGCTTCACGCGCGGCACGGCCTTGCCGTTCAGGAAGACCTGACCGGCCTTCACCTGCACTTCGTCGCCGGGAAGGCCGATGACGCGCTTGATGTAGTCGACGTCGTTGCCGGGAGGGGCCTTGAAGATCACCACGTCGCCGCGCGCGGGCTGGCTGGCGAAGATACGGCCGGGGATCAGCGGCAGGCTGAAGGGCAGCGAATACTTCGAATAGCCGTAAGACCACTTCGAGGCGAAAAGATAGTCCCCGTTCAACAGCCGCGGCAGCATCGACTCGCTGGGGATGTTGAAGGGCGAGATGATGAAGCTGCGTAGCACCACCACGCCCAGCACCAGCCAGAGCAGGAAGGAGAAGAAGCCCTCATCCTTCTTGGCATCCTTCTGGGCAGGCTTGTTGCCCGAAGGCGGCGCTGCGGATGTTTCGGGAGTGGGGCCGGAAGTCGCGGTTTCGATGTCGCTCATGGCTCGAACCCTTGTTGCGCGCGGGGCCATCCGTCAAGGGAGATACGGGGCCAAGATGTGCCGCTATCGACCAAAAACGTCATGTTTTCGTCGAGCGGCATGTGTAGACGATTGCGCAAGAATGGCACTTGGCCTTCCGCTGCGTGCTATGCATAAGGCTGCCCCCAACTTGAACAAAGGAACCATGGCATGAGCGAAGCGGTGTGGAACAAGCTGAAAGGATTGCCCAAACCGACGCTTGCCGAACTTTTCGACGCCGATCCGGCGCGTCTCGATCTGCTTGCCAGCCGCCTGGAGCTGGGTGACGAGACCAGCCCCGGCGCGATCCGGTTCGACTGGTCCAAGACCCACCTCGATGCGGCCCACATCGCGGCCTTCGAAGAACTGGCCGTGGCCACCGATTTCGCGGGCCGCCGCGCGGCGCTCTTCGCGGGTGAGGTGGTCAACACCACCGAGGGCCGCGCCGCCGAACACACTGCCCAGCGCGGCGTCGGCAACGAGGAAAGCGTCGGGCTCGCCCACGAGTTCCACGCCCGCATGGCGGCCATCGTCGAGGCCATCCACCGCGGCGCGATGGGCGAGGTGAAGCACCTGATCCATGTCGGCATCGGCGGTTCGGCGCTCGGCCCGGCGCTCGCGATCGATGCGCTCGCCCGCGACGGGGCGATGGTGGACGTCCATGTTGTCTCCAACATCGACGGCTGCGCCCTGGAAGCGGCCTTCGCCAAGTGCGATCCGGCGACGACGATGCTGGCGGTCGCTTCCAAGACCTTCACCACCATCGAGACGATGACCAATGCCGAAAGCGTCCTTGGGTGGATGCGCGAGCACGGCGTCGAGGATCCCTATGGCCGCGTCGTCGCGCTGACCGCGGCGCCGGACAAGGCGGTCGAATGGGGCGTGGACGAGACGCGCATCCTGCCGTTCTCGGAAAGCGTCGGCGGTCGTTACTCGCTGTGGTCCTCGATCGGCTTCCCGGTCGCCATGGCGCTCGGCTGGCCGGACTTCGCCGAGTTCCTCGACGGTGCGGCGGCGATGGACGTGCACTTCCGCGATACCGACGGCCTCGCCAACCTGCCGCTGCGCGCGGCCTTTGCCGACCAGTACTACACCCGCCTGCGCGGCTGCCAGACCCGCGCGGTCTTCGCCTATGACGAACGCCTCGCGCTGCTGCCGGACTATCTCCAGCAGCTCGAGATGGAATCGAACGGCAAGAGCGTGAAGGTCGACGGCTCGCCGGTCGATGGCCCGACGGCGCCGATCACCTGGGGCGGCGTCGGCACCGATGCCCAGCACGCGGTGTTCCAGTTGCTGCACCAGGGCACCAACCTCGTGCCGGTGGACTTCATCGCCGCGATCGCGCCGGGCGACGACCTCAACCCCGCGCATCACCGCATCCTGCTGTCGAACTGCTTCGCGCAGGGCGCGGCGCTGATGGCGGGCAAGGCCAGCGAAGACCCGGCCCGTGCCTATGCGGGTGACCGTCCTTCGGCGACGATCCTGCTGGACGAAGTCTCGCCCGCGACGTTCGGCGCCCTGATCGCCTTCCACGAGCACCGCACTTTCGCCAATGCCGTGCTGATGGAGATCAATCCCTTCGACCAGTTCGGCGTCGAACTGGGCAAGGAAATCGCCAACCAGATCGAGAAGGGCGGCACCACTTTCGACCCTTCGACCGAAGCGCTGCTCAAGCTTTCGGGTATCGCCTGATAAAAAGAGCCGGGGCAGATCGCTTGGACCTGCCCCGGCTCCTCGCGGGGCTTCGCTGGAGGTCGATCCCCGTCAGGATCGGTATGCGAGGCCCTCGGGCCGGTCTGCCGGAAGCGGCAGGCGGGCACCGTCTCCGGCAGGGCGCTTGCCGGTAAGCTGACGCAGCAGCGTCTTGCCGTCCTCCCAGCTGCCAATCTTCGAATCCGCATTGATGTGGCCGGTCTCGCCCGCGTCCACGAACTGGCTGCCCCACTGGCGGGCGAGCAGGCGCGCGGTCGGGAAGCCGATCCAGGGATCGTTGCGGCTGGCCACCAGGATCGAGGGGAAGGGCAGGGCCTCGCTCGGCGTCGGCGCGAAGCCGTTGAGCCGGTCGTCGCGCGGAAAGAAATCCACCTCCGGCGGCGCGACGAGTAGCGCGCCCACCACGGGAGAAGTCGTTCCCGGCTGCTCGAACTTCGCCCACCATGCCGTCAGCAGGCAGCCGAGGCTGTGCGCCACCAGCACGACCGGACGTCCGGCACGCTGCACCGAATGGTTCAGGCGGTTGATCCAGGTGTTGCGATGCGGTTTTTCCCATAGGCCGAGATCGACCATCTGGGCATTGTCCAGTTCTTCGGCCCAGCGGCGCTGCCAGTGGCCGGGGCCGCTGCCGTCGAGACCGGGGATGAGGAGCACGAGCGGTTCCTGCACGGGTGCTGCGGGCTCAAGGTTCGTCTTTGCCATTCTCTCTTCTCCCGACTGAGGTGTTTCTGGGGGAGTTCGGTGGCCGCCGGGCGCAGGCTGTCCTGTAGGGAGCGGCAGGTGATGCGACTCCTATAAACTCAACTGTTTTGGTTGACAATTATTTTGCGGTCAGCGGGGCGGCCGTTTCGATGGTTCGTTACTTGGGGGAGGGAAAGGAGAGCTTCTCGCGTCTGGCCGATCACCCATTGGCAATCGGCGGCGATCTGCCCCATATGCGCCGTGCCCGGGACGCAGGCCGGTGCAGCAGGAGCCAAGTGCATGTCAGAATTCGACTACGACCTCTTCACCATCGGCGCCGGATCGGGCGGCGTGCGGGCCAGCCGGATCGCGGCGGCGCATGGCGCGCGCGTGGCGGTTGCCGAGGAATACCGGGTCGGCGGCACCTGCGTGATCCGCGGCTGCGTGCCCAAGAAGATGCTCGTCTACGGCGCGCACTTCGCGGAGGATCTGGAGGACGCCAGGCAGTTCGGCTGGGACATTCCGGAAGCCAAGTTCGACTGGATCAAGCTGCGCGACAACGTGCTGGGCGATGTCGACCGGCTGAACGGTCTCTACACGCAGACGCTTTCGAACAACCAGGTGGAGATCTTCCACGAGCGCGCCACGATCACCGGTCCGCACGAGATCACCCTGGCCAGCGGCGAGAAGAAGACCGCCAAAGTCATCCTCATCGCCACCGGCGCGCGTCCGCTGATCCCGTCCTGCCCCGGCCACGAGCACGGGATCACCTCGAACGAGGCCTTCCATCTCGATGCGCTGCCGGAGCGCATCCTGATCGCAGGCGCGGGCTATATCGCCAACGAGTTCGCGGGCATCTTCCACCAGTTCGGTTCGAAGGTGACGCTGATCAATCGCTCGGACCAGTTGCTGCGCGGCTATGACGAATCCATGCGCGATCGCCTGCTCCAGATCTCGCTGACCAAGGGCATCGACTTCCGCTTCAATGCCGACTTCCGGGGCATCGAGAAGAACGCGGACGGTTCGCTCACGGTCTCGATGACCAACCACGAGCCGCTCGAAGTCGATTGCGTGATGTTCGCCACCGGCCGCGTACCCAATGTCGAAGGGCTGGGGCTGGAGAACGTCGGCGTCGAACTGGACGACAAGAACGCGATTCTGGTCGACGAATATTCGCAGACCAATGTCGATCACATCTACGCCGTGGGTGATGTCACCAACCGCGTGCAGCTGACCCCGGTGGCGATCCGCGAGGGCCATGCCTTCGCCGATACCGTGTTCGGCGGCAAGCCGACGACGGTGGACTATGGCTGCATTCCCTCGGCGGTGTTCAGCCATCCGCCGATCGGTGCCGTGGGCCTGACCGAAGCGCAGGCGCGCCAGCAATACGGCGAGGTGCAGATCTACACGAGCGACTTCCGGCCGATGAAGAACGTCGTCGCCCACCGCAACGAGCGTTCGCTCTACAAGATGGTTTGCGAAGGGCACACCGGCCGCGTGCTGGGCCTGCACATGATCGGGCCGGAAGCGCCGGAGATCATCCAGGCCGCCGCCATCGCGGTGAAGGCGGGGCTGACCAAGGCCGATTTCGACGCGACCGTCGCCGTGCATCCGACGATGTCGGAAGAGCTTGTGCTGATGAAATAAGGCTGCGCGGCCTGGCAATCATCCGGCGCCGTGACCGTTCATGCGGTCGCGGCGCCTTTTGCATGGCGCGATGATTGCGCGGAGGCGATCTGACGCGGCTCTAACACATCGGCGGGGCGAAATCGGTACGAACCTGCCACTTTTGTCATTTAACCGATCAATTAAATCTATTGACCTTGCCCCTTGGAACTGCCTAGCAGAGGCAATAATTCGTGCCGTCAAGGTCACTTTCCAAGGGAACCCGGATGTCCGCCAATATCGCCGAAATGGAGAAGCGCCGCGCCGCAGCAAAGCTGGGTGGTGGTGAGAAGCGCATTGCCGCGCAGCATGCCAAGGGCAAGCTGACCGCGCGGGAGCGTCTCGACATTCTGCTGGACGAAGGCAGCTTCGAGGAATTCGACCTCTACGTCGAGCATGACTGCACCGACTTCGGCATGGAGAGCCAGCGCATCCCCGGCGACGGCGTCGTTACCGGATCGGGCACCATCAACGGCCGCCTCGTCTTCGTGTTCAGCCAGGATTTCACCGTGTTCGGCGGCTCGCTGTCGCACCGTCACGCGCAGAAGATCTGCAAGCTGATGGACAACGCGATGAAGGTCGGCGCGCCGGTGATCGGCCTCAACGATTCCGGCGGCGCGCGCATCCAGGAAGGCGTGGCGTCGCTTGGCGGCTATGCCGAAGTGTTCCAGCGCAACGTGCTCGCATCGGGCGTGGTGCCGCAGCTTTCGCTGATCATGGGGCCTTGCGCGGGCGGCGCGGTCTATTCGCCGGCCATGACGGACTTCATCTTCATGGTGAAGGACAGCTCGTACATGTTCGTCACCGGGCCGGACGTGGTGAAGACCGTCACCAACGAAGTCGTCACCCAGGAAGAGCTGGGCGGTGCGGTCACGCACTCCAGCAAGACCTCGGTGTCCGACCTCGCGCTGGAGAACGATATCGAGGCGCTGCTGGCGGCGCGCGATTTCTTCGACTTCCTGCCGCTCAACAACCGTGAGGAAGTGCCCGAGCGTCCCTGCGCCGATCCGTGGGACCGTGCCGAGGAAAGCCTCGACACGGTGATCCCGCCTTCGGCCAACCAGCCTTACGACATGCATGAGGTGATCCGGAAGACGCTCGACGAGGGCGACTTCTTCGAGGTCCAGCCGCTGCATGCCGGCAACATCATCGTCGGTTTCGGCCGTATCGAGGGCAAGACCGTGGGTGTCGTCGCCAACCAGCCGATGGTGCTGGCGGGGGTGCTGGACATCAACTCGTCCAAGAAGGCCGCGCGTTTCGTGCGCTTCTGCGATGCCTTCAACATCCCGATCATCACCTTCGTGGACGTGCCGGGCTTCCTGCCGGGCACCGATCAGGAGCACAACGGCATCATCAAGCACGGCGCCAAGCTGCTGTTCGCTTATGCCGAGGCGACCGTACCGAAGATCACCGTGATCACCCGCAAGGCCTATGGCGGCGCCTACGATGTCATGGCCTCCAAGCACCTGCGCGGCGATCTCAACTATGCCTGGCCGACCGCCGAGATCGCGGTGATGGGCGCCAAGGGCGCGGTGGAGATCATCTTCCGCGGCCTCTCGCCCGAGGGCATTGCCGAGAAGACCAGGGAATACGAAGACCGCTTCGCCAACCCCTTCGTGGCGGCGAGCCGGGGCTATATCGACGAGGTGATCTACCCGCACTCGACCCGCAAGCGCATCGCGCTGGGCCTACGCAAGCTGCGGACCAAGAGCCTCGAAAACCCCTGGAAGAAGCACGACAACATTCCGCTGTGATCGCGTGAAGGATCGCGGTGCATCTCCTTTTGGAGAGTACCGCGATCCGCTTCAGGCCGCGAAAGACGGCAGGCGTGAGAAAAAAAATTGGGAAGTCAGGTCATGGAAGACATATACATCGTCAGCGGCGTGCGCACGGCAGTCGGCGATTTCGGCGGTTCGCTGAAATCGTTCATGCCGTCCGATCTCGGCGGCAAGGTCGTGACCGAGGCGCTGGCCCGCGCGGGCGTTTCGCCTGAGGACGTCGGCCATATCGTCATCGGCCAGGTCATGCCGACCAGCGCTAGGGACGAGATGCTCAGCCGCGTGATCGGCATCAATGCCGGCGTGCCCTTCGAAGTGCCTTCGCTGACGCTCAACCGCCTCTGCGGATCGGGCGTGCAGGCGATCGTTTCGGCCGCGCAGATGATGAAGCTGGGCGAGGCGGGGATCACCGTCGCGGGCGGCGCGGAATCGATGTCGAACGTGCCTTACCACGACCACGGCGTTCGCTGGGGCAAGAAGATGGGCGCCAACACGCAGGAAGACGCGCTGACCGTAGGCCTGTCGGACGCCATCGGCGACTACCACATGGGCATCACCGCCGAGAATGTGGCTGAACGCCACTGCGTCACCCGTGAGGACATGGACACGCTGGCCGCGACCAGCCACCAGCGCGCCTCTCGCGCGATCGCGGAAGGTCGCTTCAAGGACCAGATCCTTCCCATCGAAGTGAAGACCCGCAAGGGCGTCACCGTTTTCGATACCGACGAACATGTCCGCGCCGACACCACTGCCGAGACGCTGGGCAGCATGAAGCCCGCCTTCAAGAAGGACGGCGCGGTCACTGCCGGCAACGCCTCGGGCATCAACGACGGCGCTGCCGCCGTGGTGCTGGCGACCGCTTCGGAAGTCGAGAAGCGGGGCCTCAAGCCGATGGCGAAGATCGTCGCCTGGGGGCATGCCGGCGTCGATCCTGCCTACATGGGCGAAGGCCCGATCAAGGCGGTCCCGGTAGCGCTGAAGCGCGCGGGCCTCTCGCTCGACCAGATCGACGTGATCGAGAGCAACGAGGCGTTCGCCGCTCAGGCCGCCGCTGTTTCCAAGGTGCTGGGATTCGATCCGGAGAAGGTGAATCCGAACGGTTCGGGCGTCTCCATCGGCCACCCGGTCGGCGCCACCGGCACGATGCTCGCCATCAAGTGCATGTACGAGTTGAAGCGCACCGGCGGGAAATACGGCCTCGTCACCATGTGCATCGGCGGCGGGCAGGGCATCGCTCTCGTGCTGGAGAATGTGGCGTGAAGCTGGGTCGTCTCAACCACATCGGCGTTGCCACGCCCGATCTCGACGCCGCGATCGCGTTCTATCGCAACGTGATGGGTGCCACCGACATTACCGAGCCGTTCGTGCTGGAAAGCCAGCAAGTGCGCGTTTGCTTTGTCAACACACCCGGCGAGGATGGCACGGCCGGTACGCAGATCGAACTGCTCCAGCCCACTGCGGCGGACTCCGCCGTGGGCAAGTGGCTGGAGAAGAACCCGCTCGGGGGCCAGCACCACATCTGCTATGAGGTGCCAGACATTCACGCAGCCAAGGCCTGGTTCGAAGGCCTCGGCAAGCGCGTGCTGGGTGAGCCGCGCGTGGGTGCGCATGGGACGCTGATCTTCTTCGTCCATCCCAGGGACATGGGCGGTCAGCTCACCGAGATCATGGCAACGCCCAAGGGCGCTCACTGAGAAAGATTACGGCCCGCCGCAATGAGAGCGGGCCGGAAGGGATGCGGACAATGGCAGACATCAACGACTGGAAGGCGGCCGCCGACAAGGAGGTCAAGGGCAAGGACCTGACCTGGAACACGCCCGAGGGTATTGCGGTAAAGCCGCTCTACACCGCCGAGGACGTGACCGTCGATCCCGGCCTTCCCGGCTTCGCGCCGTTCACGCGCGGCGTGCGCGCCTCGATGTATGCCGGCCGCCCCTGGACCATCCGCCAGTACGCGGGCTTCTCCACTGCCGAGGAATCGAACGCCTTCTATCGCCGCAACCTTGCGGCGGGCCAGAAAGGCCTGTCGGTCGCTTTCGACCTTGCCACCCATCGCGGTTACGACAGCGACCATCCGCGCGTCGTGGGTGACGTCGGCAAGGCCGGTGTCGCCATCGATTCCGTCGAGGACATGAAGATCCTGTTCGACGGCATTCCGCTCGACAAGATGTCGGTCTCGATGACGATGAACGGCGCGGTGATCCCGATCCTGGCCTTCTTCATCGTGGCGGGCGAGGAGCAGGGGGTAGACCGCAAGCTACTCGACGGGACCATCCAGAACGACATCCTCAAGGAGTTCATGGTCCGCAACACCTACATCTACCCGCCCGAGCCTTCGATGCGGATCATCTCGGACATCT
This sequence comes from Novosphingobium sp. BF6, assembly GCF_058273105.1. NCBI lineage: Bacteria > Pseudomonadati > Pseudomonadota > Alphaproteobacteria > Sphingomonadales > Sphingomonadaceae > Novosphingobium > Novosphingobium sp. BF6. The sequence continues at coordinate 2,456,933 of NZ_CM177775.1, read as the reverse complement.
TCGGTTACACCAGCCGCGAGATGCCGAAGTTCAACTCGATCTCGATTTCCGGCTATCACATGCAGGAAGCCGGGGCGACGCAGGTGCAGGAACTGGCCTTCACCATCGCCGACGGCGCGGAATACGTGAAGTACGGCGTGGCATCGGGTCTCGATATCGACAAGTTCGCGGGCCGCCTGTCGTTCTTCTTCGCCATCGGCATGAACTTCTTCATGGAAGTGGCCAAGCTGCGCGCCGCGCGCGTGCTGTGGCACCGGGTGATGACGGAGCTTGGCGCCAAGGACGAACGCTCGAAGATGCTGCGCACGCACTGCCAGACTTCGGGTGTGAGCTTGCAGGAGCAGGACCCCTACAACAACGTGATCCGCACCACGATCGAGGCGATGGCCTCGATGCTGGGCGGCACCCAGTCGCTGCACACCAACGCGCTGGACGAGGCGATCGCGCTGCCGACCGACTTCTCGGCTCGTATCGCCCGCAACACGCAGATCATCATCCAGGAAGAGACCGGCATGTGCAATGTCGTCGATCCGCTGGGTGGGTCCTACTATATCGAGGCGCTGACGCAGCAGCTGGTCGATCAGGCGTGGGAGATCATCGAGCGCGTGCAGGCCGAAGGCGGCATGGCCAAGGCCGTCGCTGCCGGCTGGCCCAAGGCGATGATCGAGACCGCCGCCGCCGCCCGTCAGGCCCGCGTGGACCGGGGCGACGACGTGATCGTCGGCGTCAACAAGTATCGCCTTGCCAGCGAAGACCTGCTGGAAACGCTGGAAGTGGACAACGCGAAGGTCCGCGAAGGCCAGATCGCCCGCATCAACAAGATGAAGGCGGAACGTGACGAGGCCGCGTGCCAAGCTGCGCTCAAGGCTCTGCGCGACGGTGCCGCCGCGCCCGCCAGCATCGAGAACAACCTGCTCGCGCTCGCAGTGGAGTGCGCCCGCGCCCGTGCGACGCTGGGCGAGATCAGTTCGGCCATGGAAGACAGCTTCCAGCGCTATGGCACTCAGCCGACCCCGGTGAAGGGCGTCTACGGCGCTCCTTACGAGGGCGACAGCCGCTGGCAGCAGGTGCTGGACGGCGTGCAGGCGGTGGAGCGCCGCCTCGGCCGCAAGCCCAAGGTGCTGGTCGCCAAGATGGGGCAGGACGGCCACGATCGCGGCGCCAACGTGATCGCCTCCGCCTTTGGGGACATGGGCTTCGACGTCGTTTCCGGGCCGCTGTTCCAGACTCCGGAGGAAACCGTGGTGCTGGCGCTGGAGAGCGCGGTCGATGTGGTTGGCGCGTCCTCGCTGGCGGCCGGTCACAAGACGCTGATCCCCGAGCTGATCCAGAAACTGCGCGAAGCGGGGCGCAGCGACATCAAGGTGATCGCCGGCGGGGTCATTCCGCCGCAGGACTATGAATTCCTGCGCAACGCAGGCGTTCAGGGCATCTACGGCCCCGGCACCAACGTGGTGGAATGCGCCGCCGACGTGCTGCGCCTGCTTGGCCACAACATGCCGCCGCTTGGGTCCACGCTGGAAGCGGCGGAATAAGGACGGCGATGCTGGATCGACGCCGCGCTTGGCTCTATGACAGGGGTTTGGCCGCGCGTCATCCCGCGCGCAGACCGGCCGCCTGAGGAATGACTATGACCGAGACCCCCGCCGTCACTGCACGAAACGACTGGACCCGCGAGGAAATCGCGGCGCTGTTCGACCTGCCGTTCACCGAACTGGTGTTCCGCGCCGCCGAAGTCCATCGCGCCAGCCATCCGCACAACGAAGTGCAGCTTTCCACGCTGCTTTCGATCAAGACCGGCGGCTGCGTGGAAGACTGCGGCTATTGCTCGCAGTCGGTTTCGGCGAACAGCGGCGTCAAGGCGACCAAGCTGATGGAAGTGCAGCAGGTGCTGCAGCGCGCGGCGCAGGCGGCGGACCAGGGCTCCACCCGCTTCTGCATGGGCGCCGCCTGGCGCAACCCCAAGGACCGCGACATGCCCGCCATCATCGAGATGGTGAAGGGCGTGCGCGCCATGGGCATGGAAACCTGCATGACGCTGGGCATGCTGACGCCCGATCAGGCGGACATGCTCTCCGAAGCGGGCCTCGACTACTACAACCACAACATCGACACCTCGCCCGAGCGTTACGATCAGGTGATCACCACGCGCACGATGGACGACCGCCTCGATACGCTGTCGAACGTGCGCATGGCGGGCATCAACGTCTGTTCCGGCGGCATCGTCGGCATGGGCGAGACGCGCGCCGATCGCGTGGGCTTCGTCCACACTTTGGCGACGCTGCCCGATCACCCGCAGTCGGTGCCGGTCAACGCGCTGGTTCCGGTGAAGGGCACGGTGCTGGGCGACATGCTTGCCGACACGCCGCTCGCCAAGATCGACGACGTGGAATTCGTGCGCACCGTCGCGGTCGCGCGGATCACCATGCCGCTGTCGATGGTGCGCCTCTCGGCGGGGCGCGAATCGATGTCCGAAATGACGCAGGCGATGTGCTTCATGGCTGGCGCGAACTCGATCTTCACCGGCGACAAGCTGCTGACTGCGCCGAACTCGGGCGACGACAATGACGCGGCGATGTTCGCGCGCCTCGGCATCAAGCCGATGGCGATCGAACTCACCGAGGCTCAGGTCGAAGCCCAGCGCATGCCCAAGGGCTGTGCGAAGCTGGAAGCTGCGGAATAGATGTAAACCGGACGCGGCCTGCGAGGTCGGCGGCGGAATTTGAAAGGGACGGGTTTGTTCAAGAAAATCCTCATCGCAAACCGGGGCGAGATCGCCTGCCGCGTCATCAAGACCGCGCGGCGGATGGGCATCCAGACGGTGGCGGTCTATTCCGACGCCGATGCCCGCGCGCCGTTCGTGCAGATGGCCGATGAGGCGGTCCACATTGGCCCCGCGCCCGCCGCGCAGTCGTACCTGATCGCCGACAAGATCATCCAGGCCTGCAAGCAGACCGGTGCCGAAGCCGTCCATCCGGGCTATGGTTTCCTGTCCGAGCGGACCTCCTTCGCCGAGGCGCTGGCCGCAGAGGGCATCGCGTTCATCGGTCCCCCGGTGGGCGCGATCGCCGCGATGGGTGACAAGATCGAGTCCAAGAAGCTCGCCAAGCAGGCCGGGGTCAACGTCGTGCCCGGCTTCGTCGGCGAGATCGAGGATACCGAGCACGCGGTGCGTATCTCGAACGAGATCGGCTATCCGGTAATGATGAAGGCCTCGGCCGGCGGCGGCGGCAAGGGCATGCGCCTTGCCTATAGCGAGCAGGACGTGCGCGAGGGCTTCGAGAGCGTGAAGCGCGAAGGCCTGAACTCCTTCGGCGACGACCGCGTCTTCATCGAGAAGTTCATCCTCAATCCGCGCCACATCGAGATCCAGATCCTGGGCGATAAGCACGGCAACATTCTCTACCTGAACGAGCGCGAATGCTCGATCCAGCGTCGCCACCAGAAGGTGGTGGAGGAAGCGCCGTCGCCTTTCGTCACCGAGAAGATGCGCAAGGCCATGGGCGAACAGTGCGTCGCCCTGTCGCGCGCGGTGGGTTACTACTCGGCGGGCACCGTGGAACTGATCGTCTCGGGCGCGGACCCGACGGGCGAGAGCTTCTACTTCCTGGAAATGAACACCCGCCTTCAGGTGGAGCACCCGGTTACCGAAGCGATCACCGGCGTCGATCTGGTCGAACAGATGATCCGCGTCGCCGCCGGCGAAAAGCTGGAGATGACGCAGGCCGACGTGAAGATCGACGGCTGGGCCATCGAAAACCGCGTCTATGCCGAAGATCCCTATCGCGGCTTCCTGCCCTCGACCGGCCGCCTGGTGCGCTATCAGCCGCCGGTTGACGGCTGGACAGATGACGGCGCGGAAAACGGCCGCCGCGGTGTGGACGGTATTCGCGTCGATGACGGCGTCTACGAAGGCGGCGAAGTCTCGATGTTCTACGACCCGATGATCGCCAAGCTGATCACCTGGGGCGAGACCCGCGACGAGGCGGCGGACAAGCAGGTTGCCGCGCTCGACCTGTTCGAGATCGAAGGCCTTGGCCACAACATCGATTTCGTCTCGGCCATCATGCAGCACCCGCGCTTCCGCTCGGGCGAGCTGACCACCGGTTTCATCGCCGAGGAATATCCCGAAGGCTTCACCGGCGCGCCTGCTTCGGAGGAACTGAAAGGCAAGCTGGCTGCCGTCGCGGCCTTCGTCGCCACCGCGCGGGCCGACCGTGCGCGCCGGGTCGACGGCCAGCTGGCGCCGCGCCGTCTGGCACCGCCGTCGGAATGGACCGTCACCATCGACAAGGCGCCTTACGAGGTCGTCATCGACGATGAAGACGTCACCGTGAACGGCATCTCGGTTGATCTCGCGATGGAATATACGCCGGGCGACCGCATGATAGACGCCGAGATCGACGGCGAGGCCATCGGCATCCGCGTCGCGCCCACGCGCACCGGCCTGAAGATGACCACGCGCGGCTGCATCCACGACGTGCTGATCCTGCCCAGCCACGTGGCCTCGCTGAACCGGCACATGATCGAAAAGATCCCACCGGATCTCTCTAAGTACCTGATCTGCCCGATGCCGGGCCTGCTCGTGGCGCTTCACGTGGGCGAGGGCGACAAGGTCGAGGCCGGCCAGCCGCTCGCCGTGGTCGAGGCGATGAAGATGGAAAACATCCTGCGCGCCGAGAAGTCCGGCGTGGTCAAGGCCGTCAACGCCAAGGCCGGCGAAAGCCTTGCGGTGGACGCCGTGATCCTCGAAATGGAATAAATGCATCTCAATCACGACCCCGCAGCACCCGCGGCCGAGCAGATATCCTTCGAAGACTTCCTGAAAGTGGACATCCGCGTCGGCACCGTTGTCGCTGCGGAGGTCTACGAGGGCGCGCGCAAGCCGAGCTTGAAGCTGCGGATCGATTTCGGCCCCGGCATTGGCGAGCGCAAGAGCGTGGGGCAAGTCGCCATGCTCTATTCGCCTGAGGAATTGATCGGGCGGCAAGTGGCGGCGGTCGTGAATTTTCCAACGCGGCAGATCGGCAAGGCGCTGTCCGAGGCGCTGACGCTCGGCTTCGCGGACGAGGAGGGGCGTGTGGTCCTCTTCGCGCCGGACCAGATGGTGCCTAACGGTTCGAGGTTGTTCTGATGACGGGTTTTGCCGCGCTTCTGGCCGAGGCGGAGGAAATCGACGGCGGTTTCGCGTTCGATATCACCGATGACTGGCTTCAGGGCCGCACCGCTTACGGCGGGCTGACTTCGGCGCTGTCGCTGGCAGCGGCGCAGCGTGTCGATCCCGAATTGCCGCCGCTGCGTTCGGGTCAGTTCGCGATGATCGCGCCGCTGGCCGGCCGCGTGGAGGCGCGAGCGCGGATCGTGCGCAAGGGGCGCAATGCCACCTGGGTTGCAGCCGAGCTGTCGAACGAGAAGGGCGTCGGTTTCAGCGCCAGCTTCGTGTTCATGCGCCAGATCGAGAGCGCTGCCGATATCGCGGGTTATCCGCTGCCCGAGGGCACCAGTCCGGTCGCCGATGCCAGCCCGGTGCCGATGGACCATGCGCCGCAGTTCCTGAAGCAGAACTTCGATGCGCGCTTTGCCCTGCCGAAGTCGGCACTGGGCGAAGCGGATCTGTGCTGGTGGGTGCGGCTCAAGGCGCGCGAGAATCTCGACCCGGCGCTGGAGGCAGTGCTGATCGGCGATGCCTTGCCGACGGCGGTGCTGCCGCTGCTGGGCTTCCGCGTGCCGATCAGCTCGATGCAATGGCACGTCAACATGTTGGAGCCTGTGCCGACGACCGAGGACGGTTGGTGGCTGCTGCGCTCGACCAGCGAATTCGCGCGCAACGGCGGGGCGAGCGAGCAAATCCTTCAGTGGAATGCAGCGGGCAGGCCGGTGATCGCGGGGATGCAGTCGGTCGCGGTATTCGGCTGAGCGATTTTCCGCTTGAGCCCAAAAAGGCGCCCTTGCCTGAGCAGGGGCGCCTTTTTGCTATCAGGCCGATGCCGGCTCACCCGCGAGCGTCTTGCCCAGCGCGATCTTGAACGCGGCGAAGGCGATCAGGCCCACGGTGGCGGAACCTACGTGGAGCAGCCAGAACGACACGGTATCCATCGAGGAATACCAGCCGCCCACTTCGCCCACCACTTTGTTCGCGCCGAAGAAGGCCAGGTAGTAGATCCCCACGACCGTCGCGTTGAGCGCGCGCGGGGCGACCTTGGTGAACAGGGCGAGGCTGACCGGCATGATATGGGCGAAGCCGATCGAGTTGAAGAAGTGGAACATCACCGGCCAGAACAGGCCGATCTTGGCATTTCCGGCGGTCGCGGCGGCGATCACCAGGCACATGCCGCCCATCATGCTGAAGACCGAGCCGATGATCATCTTGCCCAGTTCGTCGGGTTCGCGGCCGGTGCGGGCGGAATACCACTTCCAGAACGCCGCCACGACGACCAGCATCGAGAAGCTGAGAGTGGCGTCGACGGTGATCATCCAGCTCGTGGGCAGGGTGTCGCCGAAGAAGGTGAGCTGGAACTTGTCGTCCGCCCATACGAGGTAGGCGTTGAAGATTTCCTGGTTGCTCATCATCGCGACGGCAAGCACCGGCACCAGCACGGCCAGGGCGCCGAGGCGCGGCCAGTCGGAGCGGGTCAGGCGGATCTTTGGTGCCTTTTCGCCCTTCGGGGCGCGGTTGTCGGCAGGGAGCCAGTGTCCGGCCTTGAGGTAGATGACCAGACCCAGCACCATGACGATCCCGGCGGTGCCGAAGCCGTAGTGCCAGCCCACCTTCTCGCCCAGCGTACCGGCGATCAGCGGGGCGGCGATCACCGAGACGTTGATGGCGATGTAGAAGATCTGGAATGCCATGGCGCGGCGCAGATCGCCGGGCTTGTAGAGTTCGCCGACCTGGCTGGCGATATTGCCCTTGAACAGGCCGACGCCGACCACCAGCGACATCAGCGCCAGCAGGAACATGCCCTCGAAAGCCATGAGGAAATGCCCGAGCGACATGACCACGGCGCCCGCGATCAACGTCGCCTTGCGGCCCAGCCAGCGGTCCGCGACGATGCCGCCGAGGATCGGGGTCAGGTAGACCAGCGAGGTATAATCGCCGAAGATCGCCGAAGCGAGCGGCTGCCCCTCCAGCCCGGAATAGTGCCAGCCACGCAGCCACGACAGGCCCACGACCTTGCCGATGTTCTCGGGCAGCAGCAGGTACTTGACCATATAGAGCACGAGCAGCGTCTGCATCGAATAGTACGAGAAGCGCTCGCAGCCCTCGACGAAGGAGAGATAGCCCAGGCCCTTGGGGTGGCCCAGGAAAGCGCGGTCGTTGCGCTCGATTTCCTCGGGGAAGTCGAGTTCGGGAGTGGCTTCTGAAAGTGTCATGGTGTCTAGTGCGACCCGGTACTTTTGTTATCCGAGGGCGCACCATAGTGGCGCGTCATTGTAATGTCACGTCGAGCAAAAGAGGCGGGCCGGGGCGGCGGTCCCAAGCGTCTTTGTTCAAACGGAAAAGGCGACAGACCCGATCGACCTGTCGCCTTCCCGTACGCCCCCGGACCTCGTGAAAGGTTCTGCGATCGGCGCCAAATTCCATTGCAGGAATGCTTCGGAAACGCAGGGCAAGCGCGACTCGTTGCCGCATACGCCGCATGCAGGGCACGGCACGCCGGAATTTCAACGGGATAGAGCCGTAAATTTGGCGCGCTCCACCGCCTATAGCACCTCGTCATCCTGAACTTGTTTCAGGATCCATTTCTGACCATCAGCGGCGGTTTGTTCGGCGACATGGATCCTGAAACAAGTTCAGGATGACGAGTGAGATAGGAAGGCTCAGCGTCGGCCGGGCATCAGTCTCGCGCCAATTCCTCGTCGAGGAACGCGGCGACGTCTTCCAGCGAGACCTGCTTGTCGAGGTAGGTCTGACCGATCCCCTTGAGCAGCAGGAAGGGCAGGGTACCGGCGTCCATCTTCTTGTCGTGCAGCATATGCTCGACGAGGCGGGCACCGTCGCAGTCGAGGCCGAGGGCCTTGAGGCTGGCAGGCAGGCCGATCTCGCCGATGTGACGGGCGATGTGCTCGGCGCTGGCACGCGGCATCAGCTCGCGGCGGGCGGAGTAGCGCGCCGCCAGCACCATGCCGAGGGCGACCGCCTCGCCGTGGAGCAGGCGCGTGGAGAAGCCGGTCTCGGCCTCCAGCGCATGGCCGAACGTGTGGCCGAGATTGAGCAGGGCGCGCCTGCCGGTCGTCTCGAATTCGTCTTCCGCGACGATCCGCGCCTTGCTCGCCACCGAATGAGCCACCGCATATTCGCGAAGCTGGCTGTCGCCCGCCAGCATCGCGGCGGCATTGGCGTCGCACCAGGCGAAGAAGTCGGCATCGTCGATGAGGCCGTATTTCACAACTTCGGCATAGCCCGCCAGCAGGTCGCGCTCGGGCAGGGTTTCCAGCGCCGAGAGGTCCGCCAGCACCAGCGAGGGCTGGTGGAACGCGCCGACGAGGTTCTTGCCGGCGGGGGTGTTGATCGCGGTCTTGCCGCCGACGCTCGAATCGACCTGGGCGAGCAGGGTTGTCGGCACCTGGATGAACTTGCACCCGCGCTTGAGCACCGAGGCGCAGAAGCCGGTGAGATCGCCGATGACGCCGCCGCCGAGCGCGATGATATGGTCGCCGCGCTCCACTTCGAGCGAAAGCAGCCAGTTTACCGTGGCGGCCAGTTCCTCCCACGATTTCGTGGCCTCGCCGGGGGGGAGGATGCGCCAGTGCGGCTCGTGGCCGTTGTCGCGCAGGCTGGCTTCGACCACCGCCCCCCAGGCGGCATGGACGTTTGCGTCGGTGATGATCGGCACGCCGCGCTTGCGCAGGCGCCCCCGGCAATGCGGCACGAGTTCGGCGAGCAGCCCGGCGCCGACGCGCACTTCGTAGGGGCGACCGGCGATATCGACGGGGATTACAGCCATTGCGAAATTCCCTGAAGGACGTTGTTGATCGTCTGGACGTGCGGACCGCTGTGACTCATGACGTGGATCGGGGCCAGCGAATAGTGCTGCTGCCGGTCCTCACGCAGCCGCGTGAGAATTTCGCGCGGATTGCCGCCTTGCAGCAGCGGCCGATTGTCCTTGCGCGCGGTGCGTTCGACCAGGGTGTCCACCTCGCTGTCGAGCCAGACGGTGATGGCCTTGTCCAGAATCAGTTGCCGCGTCACTTCGTTGCAGAAGGCGCCGCCGCCGGTCGCGATCACGCAGGGTCCGGCATGGGGTTTGCCCTCGATCAGGCGCGAGATCACCCTGCGCTCGCCGTCGCGGAAGTAGGATTCGCCGTAAGTCTCGAAAATTTCGGGGATGGTCATCTGCGCCGAGCGCTCGATTTCCTCGTCGGCATCGACGAAGGGACAGTCGAGCAGGGTGGCGAGGCGCTTGCCCACGCTCGATTTGCCCACGCCCATCATCCCGACCAGCACGATGGGGCGATCGATGCGCCGCGCGAGAGCGGCAATTTCCTGCGCGGAAAACCGGGTCTGTTGAACGTCCATTGCTCCATCGCCTATAGTTGCGCTAGGTCGCAGCGCAAGCATCGGTGAAGGAAGGCGAGTGACGATACCAAAACGCAGGCGCAAGTTCTCAGGCGTGGCTGCCGTTTCCATCGTCCTGCTGGCGATCGCGTTGATGGTTTTTGCCTGGACGAACGGTGGCCGCTCGCCGGTGCGCGATATCGTCCAGCCGGTTCCGGTGCCGGAGTTGCCGCAATGACCGTGCGTATCAGAACGCATTTCAGGGCATGGCACCTGCTGATCGGCGCTTCGCTCGCGCTGACTTCTGCATGGGCAGTGGCGCAGGACGCGCCGGAATCGCTGCTTCCGAAGATGTTCGACGAGCCCACGCCGACCCCCGCGCCCAGTCGTCCCGCCGCGACGAGCGCACCGGCTGCGCCCCGTCCCGCGACGACCAGCGTTTCGACGCCGGTTGTGCAGCCGCTGCCGGAACTGGCGCCGAGCTTCTCGCCCGATTCCTTCGTGACCGTCGATGCCGCGGGCAAGAGCACGCTGAAGCGCATGCCGACGCTGGAAGAACTCCAGAGCATGTCGCCCGAGGACTTCGAGCAGCTGCTTACCGACAAGCTCAATCTCGACATGCCCGCGGGCGCCCGCCGTTCGATGGACGAAGTCGGTCTTGTCGACGAGAGCGAGGGCGGCATGGCGGCAGGCTCGCTCGCCACGCAGAACCCCTATCTGGTGCAAACCGCGCTGGCTGCCAATCGCGGCACGCTGGTCTCGCGTTGGGGCCATATCCTGCTGCGCCGCGCGCTCGCCTCGCGCCTTCAGGCTCCGGCGGGGATGAGCCCGCAGCAATTCCTGGCGCTGCGCGTCGGCCTGCTGATTCGCATGGGCGAGAGCGACGCCGCGCGTGCGGTGATGCAGGGCCTCGATATCTCGAACTTCACCCCGGACATCACCCGCGAGGCGTTCGACATCTATCAGCGCACCGCCGACTTCACCGGCATGTGCCCGGTGCTCTCGATTCAGGGGGCGCAAGGTGCGGGAATCGAGTGGAGCGCGGCCCAGTCGATCTGCGATGCCTTCCGGGGCAGCGGCGCGGCGGCGCTCTCGCGGCTGGAGAAGGCCCGCGTCAGCGGCAAGATGCCGCGCATCGATTCCCTGCTCGCACAGAAATACGCAGGCGCTGCCGGACGGTCGCGCAAGGCGGTGACGATCGAGTGGGACGGCGTCGATACGATGACGCCCTGGCGCTATGGCCTTGCCATCGGTGTAGGTCTCAACCCGCCGGAAAGCACGATGGTCGGTGCTGGCCCCGCCTACGACAGCATCACCGCGCTGGCGCCGATGGTCGGACTGTCGCGCCGTGCCGCCGCCGCCGACCGAGCCGGGGCGAGCGGGGTGCTCTCGAACGCGGCGATGGTCGACCTCTATTCGCAGCTCTACGCCGATCCCGACGTGACGGGAGACTGGCAGAAGCGGGCCGAGACGCTGCGTGATGCCTATGGCCTCGAATCCCCGTCGGCCCGTATCGCCGCGATGCAGACCTTGTGGACCGGCGTGAGCGGCCAGGCCGCTTATGCCCGGCAGGTGCTGACCGCCGCCGCCGCAGCGCGCATTGCGCCGAGCAAGGATCTGGAGAGCGATGCCGGAGCGTTGATCGCCTCGATGCTGGCGGCGGGCTATGACACCAATGCGCTGGCATGGTCGCCGATCGTGCCTTCGGGCAGTCAGGGCTGGGGGCTGCTGACTTTGGCGGCGCCGGGCCGCATTCGCGCGGTGGATACCGGAGCGGTCGACAGCTACTACGGCGACGACGAAAGCCAGAACAAGCGCAAGAGTGCGTTTCTCGTGGCGGGCCTCGCGGGGCTGGGGCGCATCGACGAGGGCGCGGCCACGCGCTATTCGAACGAGTGGGGCATGCAACTGGACAGCGCCACGCGCTTCACCACCGCGATCGAGCGGGCGGCGCGGGACGGCGATGCCGCCAGCGTGGCGATGCTGGCGGGCCTCGGCATGCAGGGCAGCAGCTGGCAGCGCATGACGCCGCGCTATCTCTACCACATCGTTTCGGCCCTGCGCACGGTCGGCCTCGACGCGGAGGCGCGGATGATTGCTGCGGAAGCCGTGGCACGGGCCTGATTTCCATGGCGGACAACGCCGAGCGGTTTCTGGCGATGCTGGCCGCCGAGCGCGGTGCGGCGGCGAACACGCTTGCGGCCTATCGCCGTGATCTTGCCGCGGCGGCGGAGGAACTCGGCGATCTCGCGGCGGCGGACGGTGATGCGTTGGCGGGGCTGGGGGAGGCGTGGGATGGGCTTGCCGCGTCCAGTCTCGCCCGTCGCTGCTCGGCGCTTCGGCAATTCTACGGTTTTCTGGTGGACGAAGGGCTGCGGGCGGACGATCCTTCCGGTTCGCTGCCCAAGCCGCGCACGCGTCGTCCGCTGCCGCGCCTGCTCTCGCATGAGGAAGTCGAGCGGTTCCTGACCACCGCCGAAGCCGAGGCGGCGAGCGAGCGTTCCGATGCAGTGCGGCTGCTGACGCTGCTGGAGCTGCTCTACGGCTCGGGTCTCCGCGCGACGGAGCTGGTCTCTTTGCCGCTGGCGGCGGTGCCGCGTGACGCGCCTTTCCTGCATGTCACCGGCAAGGGCGGGCAGCAGCGCATGGTGCCAGTGAGCGGACGCGCCCGCACGGTGCTCTCGCGCTGGCTGGCGGTGCCGCGCGGCAATTCGAAGTTCCTGTTCCCGTCGAGCGGGGAGAGCGGCCATCTGACGCGGGTGCGGTTGTTCCAGCTGCTGCGGGCCTTGGCGGTGCGGGCGGAAATCGATCCCACGCGGGTCTCGCCGCATGTGCTGCGCCATGCCTTCGCCACGCACTTGCTGGAAGGCGGCGCCGACCTCAGGGTGCTGCAGATGCTGCTCGGCCATGCGGACATCGCCACGACCCAGATCTATACCCATGTCGATTCCGCGCGCCTCGTCGCGCTCGTGAACGCGCGCCATCCGCTGGCGCGTGGGTGACGGGAACAAGCGCTTGCAGATCCCGTTGCAGAACGGGAAAGACCTGAAGGAATGTCCTTGGCGGAGGGGAATGCGGTGGTTGTAAGTAATTTGGTTCGGCGCAAGTGGAGCGCGATAACGGCGGCATCGGTACTCGCTCTCGCGCCGAGTGCTACCGGAGTCGCCGTTGCGGCGGCGGCCTATCCGGCTACCGTCAGCTCGATCAGCCGGGCCGACAAGGAGCAGGGCGCCAAGGCCCATCCCGATCTGCTGGCCGAGTTTGGTGGCGGCCTGACCGGGCCGCAGGCCGCCTATGTCGAGCAGGTCGGCAAGAACATCGCCGTGCAGTCCGGCCTGTCGAATGCGAAGGGCGATTTCACGGTCACGCTGCTGAACTCGCCGGTGAACAATGCCTTCGCGATTCCGGGTGGCTATATCTACGTGACGCGCCAGTTGACGGCGCTCATGAACAACGAGGCGGAACTGGCGGGCGTGCTCGGCCACGAGGTGGGGCATGTCGCGGCGCGTCACTCGGCCAAGCGGCAGCAGGCGGCCTCGCGCAACCAGTTGCTGGGAGCGCTGGGGTCGATTCTCTCGGGCGTGCTGCTGGGGGACAGTGCTTTCGGGCGACTCGGACAGCAACTGGCCTCGCAAGGCTCGCAGATGCTGACGCTCAAATATTCGCGAACGCAGGAGCTGGAAGCGGATCGGCTCGGCATTACCTACCTGAAGCGTGCTGGCTACGATCCGCGCGCAATGGCAACGGTGCTGAACAGCCTCGCGCGGCAGAACGCGCTCGAAGCGCAATTGCGCGGGAGTTCGAGCCAGGTTCCGCAATGGGCCTCGACTCACCCCGATCCCGCCTCACGCGTGCGCGATGCACTGTCGCTGGCAGGCAGTGCCGCGACCGGCACGACGAATCGCGACGTGTTCCTCATGCGGATTGACGGACTGGTCTATGGCGACGATCCCAAGCAGGGGATCATCGACGGCAGCAGGTTCACCCACCCGGACCTGCGCCTCGCGTTTCAGGCGCCGGAGGGCTTCTATCTGGTGAACGGCACGCAGGCGGTCTCGATCAATGGCGATTCGGGGAAGGCGCAATTTGCCGGTGGGCCGCTGGGGACCAGCCTCGATGCCTATATCCAGACGGTGTTTTCCAGCCTGACCGAATCGGGGCAGGCGCGGATCGAGCCGTCCAGTATCGAGCGGACCACGGTGAACGGGCTTACCGCCGCTTACGGCGTGGCGCGGGTGCAGGCGTCCAGCGGGCCGGTGGACGTGGCGGTGTTCGCCTACGATTTCGGGGGCGGTAAGGCCTATCACTTCCTGACGATCACGCGCGTCGGCGGGGCAGGGGTGTTCAACCCGATGTTCAAGAGCCTGCGCCGCATTTCCGCTGCGGATGCCGGACAGGTGAAGCCGCGTCGTCTGGCGGTGGTGACTGTAAAGGCTGGCGACACCGTGCAGTCGCTCGCGGCGCGCATGGCCTATACCGATGCGGCGCTGGAGCGGTTTCTGGTGTTGAACGGATTGGACAGCAATGCGCGGCTGGCAGCGGGGCAAAAGGTGAAGCTGGTGACGTATTGATGTTCAGCTTGGCGATTGTTCACCCGTTATCCTGAGGTCTCGCGCGCTCTATGACGTCACTCAGCACTGGTCATGAACCTCGCACCACGTCATCCTGAAACAAGTTCAGGATGACGTGGTGTATTGTGATGTGTTTGGGAGTGCCGACGTATTCTGCCATACGAAAAGAGCGGCAGGTTTCCCCACCGCTCTTCCAAAAAATCTGATTTAGAGAATTGGATCTCAGGCTCAGGTAGGGGCCTTGTCGTTGCTCGTAGCCATCTTGGTTTCGGCCTTGGTGAACGTCGTCGAAAGCTGCGAACCCAGGCCCTGCATGGCGGCAATGGCGGCAACGGCGATGAGGGCGGCGATCAGGCCGTATTCGATAGCGGTGGCGCCCTGTTCGTTGCGGCGCAGCTTGGCGAGAAACTTCATCTGATGTCTCCTGAATGAAAGCAATCTGGTGTACCCGGTCCGCCCCGCCCCCCGGCTTACCCTATGAGGCACTCGCTTCGGCGCTTTGGACAGGCTTGGAACTACGTCACAAGTGTTGAAGAAAACTTAAGCGAGAAACCTTGTTACTTTCCTGAGATCGCATCCGCGGACTTCTGGGAAACCCCGGTCCATAACCGGATCGTTTCCGATGCGACGCCATTCAGGGCGACGAGCATGACAAGTACGATCATGGCGAGGATAAGGGCATATTCTACTGCTGTAGCGCCGCGCTTATCTTGAGATATACGCTGGAGAATCGACTTTATAGCCATGATTGCTTGCAATGCCCCCGATATATTCCTGAAATACCATTTCATCGTTAAAGAGTTCCTAAAGGAGGGCGCGAAGCTGGAAAATTCTTTTACACCCCCGTCGCCCCCGCTGCTGCCTCCACTGTTGGTCGTGGCGGTGGCCCTGGTACGACCCGACGGACGAATCCTGATGCAGCAGCGGCCTGCCGCATCGATGCATGGCGGTCTCTGGGAGTTTCCCGGCGGCAAGGTCGAGCCGGGCGAGACGCCGGAGAACGCCGCCGTGCGCGAACTGCACGAGGAACTCGGCGTCGATCTCTCGCGGGATTCCCTACTGTCTGTCGGCTTCGCCAGCAGCGGCAGTCTGGCGCCCTCGGAAGGGCAGTCCGGCCGGGCGGTCGTCATTCTTCTTTATATATGCCGCGAATGGCGGGGTGAACCGCAGGCGCATGAGGCGCAGGCATTGGACTGGTGCAGCCTGGAGGCGATCCCGGATCTGGCGATGCCGCCGCTCGATTATCCGCTCGCTGCCAACTTATCCACATTCTTGCTCGGGAATGCGATATAGGCGTTGACGGCAGGGCGAACGACTCCTATTGGCGCCTCTCCAACGCGCCCGTAGCTCAGCTGGATAGAGCATCAGACTACGAATCTGAGGGTCGGACGTTCGAATCGTTCCGGGCGCACCATTCTCCTTCGGGGGTTTGGGCATTGGTTGGAAAATGAAATTTGCGCCCGTAGCTCAGCTGGATAGAGCATCAGACTACGAATCTGAGGGTCGGACGTTCGAATCGTTCCGGGCGCACCATTTCTCCTTCGCGGGCTTTTGTCCTGAAGTTGAAGTGGCACCACATAGGGCAAATTGTGCGCCCGTAGCTCAGCTGGATAGAGCATCAGACTACGAATCTGAGGGTCGGACGTTCGAATCGTTCCGGGCGCACCACTTGCAAGACATACGAAAAGCCCCGCAGAGCATGATGCTCCAGCGGGGTTTTTCGTATGCGTCGGCCTGCATGGCTTGAAAAGAAAAGGGCCGGGAACGCGGCTGCGCTCCCGGCCCTTTCGATTCGTGCCTTTACAGGCGCTTACTGGCCGCTGGGCGTCGCGGCGGCACCGGCGGTGGCCGAAGGCGCGGCCTGGGCGTCGGCGCCCGGCTGGCCGCCCGCGCTGGCCTGAAGCTGCGAGTTGAACGCCGTGGCGGTCATGCCCAGCGTCAGCGACTTGTCGGCGCCGAGACCGAAGTAGGACTTCTTGAGCTGCGCCACCGAGCCGTTGCTGAGCGTGACGAAGACGTCTTCGCCCTCGACCTTGCTCACGGTGCCGAGAACGACGCCGTCGCTGCTCTTGATCGGCTTGTCGGCGGCGAAGGCCGTGGCGAGTTCGGCGCTGCTCTCGGCCTTGGCGCCGTTCACGGCGGCTTCGAGATCGGCCTTGTTCATGCCGATCGTCAGGCCCTTTTCACGCGTCGCGAAGGAAGCGACCGGCAGGCCGGCGCGCGCAGTGCCGGTGTTGACGGTAACGACGCCGCTCTGCACCGCTTCCACGGTGCCGACTTCGGAGCCATCGGGGCCATAGACCTTGGCGCCCACCGTCGGTGCGGCGGCAGCGGTTGCGGCCGTGCCCTGCGCCATGACGGCAGCCGGGGTTAGGGTCGCGGCGGCGATCGCGGCGGCGATGAGAGATTTCTTCATGGCGTACTCCTTCTCGATGCGAAGACCGATCTGCGGCCTCCGGCTCGGGGGGCTTCCGATACGCAGTCGCACGTGCGGAAGCGTGAATGGTGGTCCGGAAAAGTCACGACCCGGACTGTTTGTTCCGACCCGAAGGTCGGAAAATCCCGCTCCGCATCTCATGCGACAAGAAGGAGCGGGGTTAACGGTGCATGTTGCACACGCGAAACGGAATGGCCCCTGAATGGTGCCGGATCAACCGCCAAAATGGCGCTTTTCTGCGATGAAACGGCGGAAATCCGCCAGTTCGCGTCTGGGGCGGCGGCAGGCTGTGCCGTCTGTCAGACAAATGGGGGAGGGAACCCTCGTTCATCTGAATGCTTGATCCGCTGCAACGGGTGCTCCAGCAAGGCAGGTAATGATACAGGAATCGGCTAACGGCGAGCACGGGGTGTCGCCATCGGTCTGGCGCTACGCCATGGCGAAGCGCGCCTATGTGGTGATCGACGCGGCGGACTATTTCGAACTGATGCGCGGGATCATGGAGGACGCGCAGCAGCGCATCTTCATGATCGGCTGGGATTTCGATTCGCGCATCCTGCTTTCGGAAGGGCGGCGCTGGTGGCAGCGCGGACGGCGCAAGCGGTTTCCGGCGCGGCTCGGGTCCTTCATCGTGTACCTGGTCAGAAGCAATCCGCGGCTGGAGATTCTGCTGCTCAAGTGGAACCTCTCGCTGATGAAGTCGCTGCTTCGCGGCACGATGCTGATCGATCTCGTGCGCTGGGCCTTGCGCAAGCGAATCGACTTCAAGTTCGACGCGGCGCATCCGGTGGGGTGCAGCCATCACCAGAAGATCGTGGTGATCGACGATGTCTTCGCGGCCTGCGGGGGGATCGACATGACCTCCGACCGCTGGGACACGCCCGACCACTTGCCGAACGACACCCGGCGTCGGCGTCCGACCGGCAGGCTCTATGGCCCGTGGCACGACGTGACGATGGTGATGGAAGGCGAGGTTGCCGCGGCGCTGGGCGATCTCGGGCGCGAGCGCTGGAAGGTGGCGGGCGGGGCTGAGCTGGCCCCCTGTGCGCCGCAGGACTTCAGCCCATGGCCCGATGGTCTCACGGCCGAGTTCGAGAACGTCGAGATCGGCATCGCCCGCACCCGCGCGGAATATGGCGACTGTCCGCAAGTCAGCGAGATCGAGGAACTCTTCGTCGAGCAGATTCGGCGGGCGAAGAGATTCATTTATGCGGAGACGCAGTATTTCGCCTCAAGGGCGATAGCGGAGGCGATCTGCGAGCGGCTGCTGGAACCCGATCCGCCCGAATTCGTCATCATCAATCCGCTCACCGCCGACGGCTGGCTGGAGCAGATCGCAATGGACACTGCGCGGGTCGAACTCGTGCATACGCTGAACGATGCCGATCATGCCGGTCGTTTCCGCATCTTCCACCCGGTCGCCTCGGATGGGACGCCGATCTACGTCCATGCCAAGCTGATGATCGTCGACGATGAGATCCTGCGGGTCGGATCGGCCAATATGAACAACCGTTCGATGGGGCTCGATTCCGAGTGCGACGTCTTCATCGACGCGGCGCGCCCGGCCAACGGCCATGTCTCCCCGGCGATCACCGGGCTGCGCCACCGCCTGCTTGCCGAGCACTGCGGCGTGAGCGAGGAAACCATCGTCGCGGCGCTGGATCGCCAAGGTTCGATGCTCGCGGCCATAGAAAGCCTTGTGCCTTCGGGCAAACATCTCGAACCCTTGCCCTTGAAACATCTGTCCGAAGCTGAAAGAGCGCTCGGTGAAAGTGCTCTGCTCGATCCGGAACGTCCCGGTGAGATGTTCGAGCCGATCGAGCGGCGCGGTCTCTTCCGCCGCAAGGGGCAGCTCATGCGGCTGCGCCTCATGGACAGATTGCGAAGGAGTAAGAAGGGATGAGCAGCCTAGACGGTCCCGACGAGGACAACCCGCTGGGCAAGCCGGCCGTCCCCGAACACGTTCAGGACGCGATTCGCACGCTGATCGAATGGGCCGGTGACGATCCGTCGCGCGAAGGGCTGCTCGACACGCCCAAGCGCGTGGCGCGCGCGTGGAAGGAATATTGCCAGGGATATGGCGAGGACCCGGCGGTGCATCTCAGCCGCGTGTTCGAGGAAGTCGGCGGCTATGACGAAGTCGTGCTGCTGAAGGACATTCCGTTCCAGTCGCACTGCGAGCATCACATGGCCCCGATCATCGGCAAGGCGGCGATCGCCTATCTGCCGAAGGACCATGTCGTCGGGATCTCGAAGCTGGCCCGCGTGCTGCACGGCTTCGCGCGCCGCCTCCAGATCCAGGAGCGCCTGACCGCCGAAGTGGCGCAGTGCATCTGGGACCATCTCCAGCCGCAGGGCGTGGCCGTGGTGATCGAGGCGAGCCATGCCTGCATGACCGCGCGCGGCGTGCGCACGCCGGGCGTGAGCATGATCACCAGCCGCATGATGGGCACGTTCCTCGACGACGAGCGCAGCCGCAAGGAAGTGCTCAGCCTGATGGGCTACTGATGGGCTGCTGAGTTCCGGCGCAATTATCCCCGTTTCCGGGCGGGTTTCCGGCGCGGAGGGCTTGCAGAGTCCTCCGGGCTGGGGAAGCAAGGGCCGGACGCGGAGACTTCTGCCGAAGGCTGGCGCATGGGCTCCGGGGGACAGAATGAGCGGACGGATCGAAGGCGCTGAAACGAGAAACGGCGGGCGAATGGCCCGCTGGCTTCCGGTGCTCGTGCCTGCGGCAATGCTGGCGGCTTTGCTGTTTCGAAGCGTCTGGGACGTCGATATCTTCTGGCAGCTCAAGCTGGGCGAGATCATTCTCGATCGCGGCGGCCCGGTCTGGCGCGAGCCGTTTGCCGCGCTTCATCTCGGAGAGCCGCTTCCCGCCGTCGGCTGGCTGGCGCAGGCGAGCATGGCCTTCGTGCGCAGCCATGGCGGCTGGGGAGCCTTGCGGGTCTATGATGCGCTGTGCTGGCTCGGCGGTTTCTGGGCGGTTGCGGCGGCCTGCCGTTGGCGCGGTGCCTCGCGGGGAGCGGTCGCCCTGGCACTTGTTCTGTCCTTCGCCGCCGCCTTGCCGACCGCCAGTATTCGGCCGCAGAGCTATGCCGCGCTGTGCTTCGGACTGTTGCTCGCGCTGCAACGCCTGAACTTGCGGGCGACGACGACGGTCGCGCTCGGCGTACCGCTGCTGGTGCTGTGGCAGAACCTTCATCCCTCGGTCAGTGTCGGGATTCTGGCACTGGGCCTGCATACGGCGGCGGGTGGCCTCGCATGGCTACGCGATCGCCGCCGAGCGCTGCCGATAGCTTCGGCGATCCTGACGGTCGTGGCGGTGGCCGCTATGTTCGCGACACCGGACGGCTTTTCGGTGCTGACGATCTCCGCCACCAATGCCGAGATGAGCCTCGCCATCGGCGCCAGCGAATGGCGGCCGTTGTGGATCGAGGGGAACTGGCTCAACGCCGTGCCGGTGCTGATGACGGCGCTTGCCGCGCTGCTTCTGCTGGCGCGCAAGGCGCGGCGCGTCGATCCTGCCGAGCTTCTGGTGGCGCTGGCGCTGTTCGTCCTGACCGCGACGGCCTATCGTTTCGTGCTGTTCTGGGCCGTCGCCATGGTGCCGGCCATCGCGCGCGCGGGGGGGCGCATCGGCGATGGCAAGGACCCCGAAAGCGGCGATACAGGCAGGCTGACGATCGCTGCGGTGGTTCTCGTCGGCGTGGCGATGCCCTTCCTGGTACCAACCCATTTCGCGCCGAACATCCCGCTCGGCGCGGTCGCCTATCTCAAGAAGCAGGGCGTTCGCGGCACCGTCTATGCCGATTTTCCCTTCGGCGGGGCGGTCATCGATGCCGGATGGCCGCACTGGCGCGTGGCCTACGACGGTCGCTACTACCGCTATGCGCGCGAGGAATGGCAGTACAACGGCGGGATCGAGAACGGCTACGTCCCGCTCGTCGACGTCATCGCCAAGTGGCACCCTGCGGCTTTCGTGATCCAGGAGGAGCACAACGCGCCGCTTGCCGGGGAACTGGCCCGCTCGCGGCGCTGGCAGCGGATCTATCGCGGGCCGGACGGCGTGCAGGTCTACGTGCCCTGTCGGCGCTAACTACTTCGGTGCTTGGGGTTCGCCGGTGGAGAAGGCGTCGGCGATCGAGCAGGCCGCCGGGCCGAGAATGACCACGAACAAAGTCGGCAGGATGAACAGGATCAGCGGCACGGTCATGATCGCGGGCAGGCGCGCGGCCTTTTCCTCGGCGCGCATCATGCGCTCGTTGCGGAACTCGGCCGAGAGCACGCGCAGGGCCGAGGCGAGCGGGGTGCCGTAGCGCTCGGTCTGGATCATCGTGGTGACGACCCCGCGCATCGCATCGAGATCGACGCGGTAGGCAAGGTTCTCGAAGGCCTGTCGCCGCTCGGTAAGGAACGAGAGCTCGATCGAGGTCAGCGAGAATTCCTCGCCCAGTTCGGGATAGGCGCGGCCCAGTTCGCGGGCGACGCGGTCGAAGGCGGCATCGACGGTGAGGCCCGCCTCGGCGCAGATCACCAGCAGGTCGAGCGCGTCCGGCAGGCCCTTGCGGAGCGCATGGGTGCGCTTGGTGATCATGTTCTTGATGAAGATGTCCGGCCCCTTGTAGCCGGCGATCAGCATCGCCGCGAAGCCCATGAACTTCTTGAAGCTGCCCCACTGCGGGAAATAGTCGATCCCGTAAATCACCAACGCCGCCATGCCGCCCATCACGATCGGGGCGACGAGCCGGGCGAAGACGACCGCGACGGCCCATTCCTTGTTGCGGATGCCCGCCTGCGCCAGCTTCTGCTCGATGACGCGCAGCTGGCTGTCCTGGAGCACTTTCAGTCCGCCCAGGAACGCGCCCATGCGGTCGGTCGTCTCGTTGCGGCGCACGACGCTCTGGCGCTTCCGCGGCGCGGCGGCGATCCCCGCCTTGAGCGCCTCGCGGCGCTGGTTCAGCGCCTTCACGCGCTTGGCCATCGGGTCGCGCACGGTCACGGCGGCGTAGATCGCCAGCATCACGGCGGCGGCGGCGACCATCGCCAGCAGCGTGCCGACGAAGATGACGTCGAAACCGAGAAGGGTGGGACCGGCGGGTTGGTCTGGCATGTCTCTCGCTCAGATTTCGAAGCTGACCATCTTGGCCATGATGAAGGCACCGATCCCCATCCAGATCGCGCCGCCGAGGCCGGCCACGGTCAGGCGGTCGTCGGTGAAGAACTTGCCGATGTAGCCGGGGTTGATCCACCAGATCATGAAGAAGACGATGAACGGCAGGGCGCCGACGATATAGGCGGAAGCCTTGGATTCCGAACTCATCGCGCGGATCTTGAGCTTCATCTGCGAGCGCTTGCGCAGCACGTCCGACAGGTTTGCCAGCGTCTCCGCAAGGTTGCCGCCGGTTTCGCGCTGGATGGCGAGGGTGATGCAGAAGAAGTTGAATTCCGGAATGTCGAGGCGGTCGGCGGTTTCCTGGAGCGCGTCCTCCATGGTCTTGCCGATCTTGATGCGCTCGGTGACGAGCTTGAATTCCTCGCCGACCGGACCGGGCACTTCCTTGGCGACGACGCCGAGCGTTTCCGTGACCGGCAGGCCGGAGCGCAGGCCGCGCACCAGCAGTTCGATGGCATCGGGGAATTTGCCGTTGAAGGCATTGGTCCGCCGCGCGATCATCTTGTTCAGCACGAAATGCGGAATGCCGAGGCCGACGAACAGCGCGAAGGCCAGCGCAAGCAGCAGCGCGCCGGTCTTGAGCAGCGTCAGCAGGAAGACGGCGGTGCCTACGCCCGCCGAGACGGAGAGGTACTGGTTCAGCGACCAACTCACGCCCGAACGGTGCAGCCGCAGCGCCAGCGCATCGATGCGCGAGCCGGAACCGGCAATCTTGTGGACCTTGGGGCGGCGCGCGGCGACGGCCTTGCGCATCTGCGCCTCGACCCGATCGGTGGTGCTCTGCGAATGGCGATAGCGGACGGACTTGAGGCGCCGCGTCGATTCCTTGGCGGGCGAGGGACCGGCAAAGGCGGTCCAGACCAGCGCCGCCACGCTCAGCAGGCCGACCGCCACCAGCAGAAGCTGCATCATGTTCATCGCCGACTCCCGAGGCCCCATGCGCGCCCTCAGCGGGGCGCGGCTTCCTTCTTCGCGGCCTTGCCCATGAAGGCCTTGAGATCGAGCTTGCCGAGCAGCGAGGGCTTGACGGCGGCGGCGCTCGCGGTGCCGCCGGTTTCCTCGAGGATCAGGCGGGAGAGGTCGCGCATGGCCGCACCTGCACGGTTGCTGCGGTTGGTGTCGGCAAAAGTCTGGCCCAGCTTCGCGGCCATCGATGCGGCCTTGAGGTCGTAGGGGATCGAGAGTTGCAGCGATGCCTCGATCGAGGCCTCGAAATCGGCCTTGGTGATTTCGGCGAGGCTCGGCTGGACCTTGTTGGCGACCACGATCACGCGGGCATGGGCAGCGTGGGTCTTGAGCCAGGACAACATGCGGATCGCGTCGCGCGCCGAGGCCAGCGTCAGTTCGACCACCAGCACCACTACGTTCACGTTGGCCACGAGCTGCGGGAAGTTGATCAGCATGTTGCGCGGCATGTCGATCACGGTCATCTCGAAGGCCTGCCGGAACTCTTCCTCAAGCTGGAGGAAGGCGGAGCCGTCGGTCATCAGCGGCGTGCCGATCGGCGCTTCGGCCGAGAGGATCGCGAGATTGTCGTTGGCGCGGATCATCGCGCGCTCGATGAACAGGCCGTCGATGCGGCTGGGGTTCTCGATCGCGTCGGTCAGGCCGCGTCCCGGTTCGAGGTCCAGGCAGAGCGCGCCGGTGCCGAAATGGATGTCGAGGTCGAGCAGGGCCGTCGGCAGCTTGTCGTCGGCGCTGAACAGCCAGGCGAGCGAGGTCGCCAGGGTCGAGGCGCCGACGCCGCCGCGTGTGCCGATCACGGCGGTCGAAATATGCGACTTGGCCGCGGCACCGTCCTGCACGCGCGGCGCGGCAAACACCGCCTGGGCCTGGGCCAGGGTGTCGCGCACGGTGCCGGGCGAGAGCGGCTTCAGCAGGTAGTCTTGAATGCCGCTGGCCAGCAGGTCGCGGTAGAGCCGCACGTCGTTGACCTGGCCTACGGCGATGACCACGGTGCCCGGCTCGCAGACTTCTGCCAGCGCATTGATGTCGTTCAGCGGATCGCCGCTTTCCGAAAGATCGACGAGCAGGATGTTCGGGCTGGCGGAGATCGACAGCGACTGGACGGCATTGCGCAGCCCGCCCTTGTTGCACTTCTCCGGCTGCCAGCCCATTTCGAGCGCGATCGGGCGCAGCACGTCGAGCGAGGCTTCATCGCACATATAGGCGGCGAACTGGTCGCGGCTGCCGGGGCCACCGGATTTCCAGGGTGCGTTCATGGCTCAGTTTGCCTTGCTGGAGGTCTGCTTGACATCGTTGCCGCCGGTCGCTTCCGCCTTGCGGTAGGCGTCGATGGCTTTCGAAGCGGTCATCACCGTGGTCTCGCCGGTGGACTCGGCACCGTGAACGAGGTCTTCCGGATTGGCGACCATCGCCGCGAGATTGGCATTGGTGGCGCAGCCGTAGTTGCTGGTCAGGCCGTTGTTCGGATTGAAGTCGCTGCGCGCCGACCAGTCCGGGCAACCGGGAACCGAGGCCTTGGAGCGGGCGACGACGATCCGGGCATTGCCGCCCTCGACATAGCCGTCCGTCACCGGCGCGCCTTCTGCCAGCGTCAGGCCGTAGCGTCCGGCCACGGCTTCCACGGCGCTGCGCACCGCGGGATTGGCGGAAGGATCGTCCACGAAGACGCGGTCGCCGTACTTCAGGCCCATGGCCTTGAACCAACCGGCAAGGCGGCCCTGTTCGCCCGAGCCGAGGCCCGCGCCGTCGGTCCGCACGTCGAGCGTGTAGTTTACGCGCTCGACCACCGGCTGGTGCACGCTGTTCATCGAGCGATTGGTCGGCATTCCGCCGCAACCAGCCAGCAGCAGGCCGAGCGAGAGCGCCAGCGATCCGGCGGCGAGACGGATGGGGGTAGGCATTGGTAGCATCTTTCTCACAGGCTGAAGCCGGGGCGGGGGCCGGTGTCCTTGCGGGTGTCGGCGGCGGAGCGCTTGGCTGGTTTGCCGGTCGCAGGTGCGGCTTCGCCGACGCTCGGCCCGCTGGCGGCGCCTTCCGAAGTGGCTTCGGGCCGCTTCTTGGCGCTGACGCCGTCGCTCTCCATGTTGCCGAGCACGCGCTGGAGATCGTTCGGCGCATTGAAGCCGTCGGTCGGCAGGGCGATCTTCGAGGCGTCCACCGGATTGACCAGATAGGGCGTGACGACGATGACCAGTTCGGTCTCGCCGCGGCGGTAGCTGGTCGAGCGGAACAGCGAGCCAAGGATCGGCAGGTCGCCTGCGCCGGGCAGCTTCTGAATGGTGTTCTGCGAGTTGTTGCTCAGCAGTCCGGCGATCATGAAGCTCTGGCCGGAGCCGAGTTCGACAGTCGTTTCGGTGCGGCGCACGGTGAGGGCGGGCACTTCGTAACCGTTGAAGTTGACCGCGCCCTGGCTGGACAGTTCGGAGACTTCGGGACGCACGCGCATCGAGATGCGGCCGCTCGCCAGTACGGTCGGCGAATAGCTGAGGCTGATGCCGTATTTCTTGAACTCGATCGAGGTGGTGCCGAGGGCCTGACTGATCGGGATCGGATATTCGCCGCCAGCCAGGAACTCGGCGGTCTCGCCGGAGAGCGCGGTGAGATTGGGCTGGGCGAGGGTGGTGACGAGGCCGATGGTCTCGCCTGCGTCCAGCGAGCCCAGGATGTTCACGCCGAACAGCTTGCCGGCCGCCGCGAGCGTGCTGCCTGCCGATGCCGTGCTCACGCTGGAACCCGGAACCTTGGTCCCGTCGGGAAGGGTGACTTCCACGGAACCGCCCACGCCCATGGGAAGGCCGGGCGAGTGCTGCTTGATCGTGCCCTGCCCAAGGCCGAACTTGAAGCCGCTGGAGCTGTCGATCGTCGACATGTTGACGGCCAGCGACTTCACCAGCGAGCGGCTCACTTCGGCGATGCGCACTTGCAGGTTGACCTGAAGCGGCGTGGCCTGACGCAGGCGACTGATGACGTTCGCCTCCTTGCCGACATAGGCCTGCACGAGACGCTCGGCTTCGGCGGCGTCTTCGGGTGTCTTCACGGTGCCGGTCAGCAGGAAAGTGCTGGAACCCATCGTCGAAACGCCGATCTTCGCCTCGGGCATGGCAAGGCGCAGCATGGCGTCCACGCTGTCGAGGTTGGAGCCGACGCGGACGGTCGCGGACCAGATCACCGCCCCCGCCGCATTGCTGGCATAGACGGTGGTGGTGCCGCCCGCCTTGCCGAAGACGTAGAGCTGGCGCGCGGACTTGACCTGCACGTCGGCCACCGCGTCATTGGCGACGAAGACGTCGGCCATGGCGCCCGGCACGTTGACGAGCTGGCCGTTCCCGATCGACAGCGAGACGTCCTGCACAGGGTTCACGACCGACTGGGCACGCGCCGGGGCCGCCACCGCAAGAGGTGCGAGCGCGCAGGCAGCGATCAGCAGGGACTTGAGAAGGCGCGTTTGCATCGGCTGGACCTTCGGCGAATGGAAGCGACCGGAGTGCGGCATGGGCGGGCGGGCAGTCATCAATGGCTACCCACGGATTCTTCGGTGGTCTCCTTGCCGCGCGTGACGCGCACCACCGGCCCGGTGCGGACGGGTGCTGCTGCGGCAGAGGGACCTTGCGGTGCGCTGGCGACGGCGGTGCGGGCGGCCACTTCCGGACCCGTCGCCGGGCGGCTGGAGCGCTGGAAACGCGAGACGTCGCCGCCGGTCATGTAGGTGGAGCTGCCTTCGATCGGGCGGTTCAGGGCATTGCGCATGAGCTGCTCTTCCTGCGCGCGCGTCGCGCCTTCGGGCACTTTCACGTCGCCGCTGGCGAGAATGCGCTCGAACTCGCCCTGGCTGTCGGCAATGGCGCGCAGGGAGAGGCTGAGCGTGCCGATCTCCTGCGCCACAGCCACTTTTTCGGCGATGCGTGGCGTCACTTCGAGGGTGACGGTGCTGAAGGCGTGAACCACGGTCTTGCCGTCCACCACTTCGTTGTCGGTGGCCTGGTCGGTCGCGAGCACGCGCAAGTTGCGCAGGATCGTTTCGGAGGCGCGCAGGGCCTGGCCGCCGTCGCTGCCGCTGACCTGCTGGGTCAGCACGAGATCCACATGATCGCCGGGGAAGACGAAGCCGCCGACGCCGGTCTTGGCGGAAACGGGGATGGTCACGGCGCGCATGCCCGGTCCGAGCGCGGCGGCGAGGAAGCCGCGGTCGCCGGGGGCGACGAGGGCGCCTTGCGTCACCGGCTGGCCTGCCGTGATCTGGAAGCGGACGACGGTGCCGAGCAGCTTCTGCATGTCGGCCTGGCCGTTGATGAAGTAGGCGTCCTTCACCAGCTCCTTCGGCCAGTCCTGATAGGACACGGCGTCGGCGGTGATGATCGTCCCCACCGGTAGCGCGCGCTGGGCGACGAGGACCTTGGGTCCGGTCGGCTGGGCAGTCGCCACGGCCTGCGCCTGCGGCGCGGCGGAACCGGCGAACATCGAGCGGGCACCCATTGCCGTCACCACTGCGATCAGCAGCGCGGCAACCAGCAGCACCAGCTTCTTCCTATCCATGTCTAAGCGACCCCTGAAAGGCTCCGAGACCGAACGCCCCTGTTCGAGATCTCTGGAGCAAGTGCGTATGCAATCGCGTTAATTGGTTAAAATCGGGTTCACCCAACGATCGGGTTGGAAAGCGCCTGCTCGCCCATGACCCACAGGGCAGCGGCCGAAATCGCGACGCCGTAAGGGATCGGCAGCCGCGACTTCTGTCGGCGCATGATGTGGCGGAAGCCGAGCAGGAACACGATCACCAGCGCAAGTGTCGCCAGTGCCAGCATCCAGGCCTGCGGCAGGGCCTTGTGGACGGCATCGAGACGCGCCGAGGAGATCACCGGCTGATGCGTCGCCAGAGCATAGACCACGCAGGCCGCAGCCCAGACCCAGCCGAGTGCGACGACCCAGCCAAGTGTGTCGCGCAGCTTCTCGCCGGAAATACGCTCCATATTGAAGGCGGCCATCGCGATCGAGGCACCGCCGCCGATCATCGCCATCAACACGATCACTTGCCCGAAACTGCCCGGCGCGAACCACAACGCCAGCGCCGCAAGCAGCTTGACGTCGCCGCCGCCCATCTGGCGCAGCGCGAAGAGGACGCAGGCGATGACGAAAGTCAGCAGGGCCAGTCCGAGTTGCCACGCCACGTCGCTCCAGCCGAAGTCCAGCGACCACCACCACAGCGGCGCGGCCAGCGCGATGGCGAGATTGAGCGTATTGTCGATCTCCCGGCGCTTCAGATCGGTGAAGGCGGCAACGAGCAGGGCGATTGCCAATGCCAGCAGCAATGCATACGAAAAAGCTCCGCTCGGCATTCGTGAGTTCCCCCTTGGCCGGGGCCTCATCTAGCGGATATCGCTTACCAAACAGTAACCACACAATCGAAGGCTACGTCAGCCACGTGACCATCCAGGCAACCGAGAACAAGCCCTCCCTCAGCGAGATCGCGCGGGAGGCGGCAAAGGCAAGGCGAGCGATCCCCGAAGGCGTCGTCGAGAGTTTCTGGACCGGCCCGAGCGGTCCCGAGCCGCTGCGCCGGATCGACTGGCCCGCCGCGGCTCCCGGCGAGACGGAGGCGCGCGGCTCGATCCTGTTCCTGCCGGGACGCGGCGACGCTTACGAGAAGTGGCTGGAAACTCTGGAGCAATGGCATCTCGAAGGCTGGGCGGTCAGTTCGATCGACTGGCGCGGGCAGGCGCTGAGCGGTCGGTTCGGCTTCGATGCCACCACTGGCCATGTTCCCGGCTTCGACCTCTGGATCGAGGATCTCGCCGCCTTCTGGCGCGGCTGGACGGCAGAGCGTCCGGGGCCGCATGTGCTGGTCGGTCACTCGATGGGCGGTCATCTCGCTCTGCGCGCTGTCGCGCAAGGGAAGGTCGGGCCGGACGCGCTGGTGCTTTCCGCGCCCATGCTCGGCATCCACCCGGCCCGCGTTCCGCCGGGCCTGCTCCACGCCATTGCGCGCGGGATTGTCCGGCTCGGCGATTCGCGCCGTCCGGCCTGGAAGCACAGCGAGAAGCCGGAACTCCTGCCGCAGGCCCGCTCGCGGCTGCTGACCCACGACAAGGCCCGCTATGCCGACGAGGACTGGTGGCGCAGCCGCCGACCCGGCATTGCCATGGGACCGGCCAGCTGGGGCTGGATCGAACGGGCACTCGCCTCGATTCGTCTGCTGGACGACAAGGGCGTGCTCGAAGCGGTGCCGGTGCCGGTGCTGCTGCTGGCCACGCGCTGCGACGGCCTCGTCTCCTGGCCCGCGATCCGGCGCGCCGCCCGCAGGCTGCCGCATGCCGAACTCCTGGCCTTCGGTCACGAAGCGCGCCACGAACTCCTGCGCGAGAGCGATCCGGTCCGCGATCGCGCCCTCGCGGCCATTCGGGACTTCCTGAACCGGACGGCGCCCGTTAGGGGCTGAGGCCCTATGGATAGCAGGTTCGATATCGTCATAGTGGGCGCCGGAATGGCAGGCGCCTCGCTGGCCGCCCGGATTGGAGAGCAGGCACGGGTGCTGGTGATCGAAGCCGAGGAACGCCCCGGCTATCACGCCACCGGTCGCTCGGCAGCGTTCTGGACCGAGAGCTACGGCGGCCCGCAGGTCAAGCCGCTGACCACGGCCTCCGGTCCCGAACTGCACCGCCTCGGCGTGCTGACCCCGCGCGGCGCCCTGACGATCGGCAAGACCGGACAAGAACGCGAGATTGCCGCTTTCGCCGAGACGTACGGCGGCGTCGGCATTGAGGTATCGACACTGGGCCGCGCCGAAATCGCCGCGCGCATCCCCGATCTCAAGCCCGAGTGGACTTGCGGTGTGCTGGAGCCGAGCACTTGCGATATCGACGTGGCTGCACTCCACCAACATTACTTGGCCTCCGCCCGCAAGGCAGGCGTGGAGCTATGGTGCCGCGCGGGCCTCGCTGCTGTCGAGCGCGTGCCGGGCGGCTGGTCGCTCACGCTGGCCGATGGACGCCGCGTGACTTGCGACGTGCTGGTGAACGCGGCAGGGGCCTGGGCCGATGCGGTGGCAGGCAAGGCAGGCGTTCGCCCGCTCGGCATCGCGCCCTATCGCCGCACGATCGCCCAGGTCGCGATCGAGCCATCCGCGCCGGATACGCTTCCCCTCGTTCTCGATGTCGCGGGCCGGTTCTACTTCAAGCCTGAAAGCGGCCGCCTCTGGCTCAGCCCGCACGACGAAACGCCCAGCTCCCCCTGCGACGCCGCGCCGGAGGAAATCGACGTGGCGCTCGCTATCGACAGGTTCGAGCAGGTGGTCGATCGCCCGGTCCTGCGCGTGGAGCACCGCTGGGCGGGCCTGCGCTCGTTCGCGCCGGATCGGCTGCCGGTCTATGGTTTCGATCCTGAGGACGCTGCGTTCTTCTGGTTCGCGGGGCAAGGCGGCTTCGGCATTCAGACGGCACCTGCTGCGGCGGTGTTGGGGGCGGGGTTGTTGCTGGGGCGGGACGGTGGTGAGGTCGATCCTCGGCCGTTTGGGCCGGGAAGGTTTTAGAAGGGGAAGTCCTGGGGGATGATCCCCCAGACCCTCGGAATGTCGTCGTTGTGCACGACCTATCCGAAGTGCGCTCCTTGCGGCGCAGCCATTAGGTCTCCCGACGCCACCATGAGCGGACAACGAATAGGCTGGGCATGACCTAGACAGTAATGGGGGTGCAGGGGGGCTTTGCTCCCCTGCTTGTCCTTTTCTTCACTCGTTATTCTCAGCCTGCGAATCTGACCCGCTCACCCTCCGCCCCGGCGCGATGAAGTGCCAGACCAGCAGTACCGGCTCCAGCACCGCCATCCCGACGAAGATGCTGATGAGGCGGTGCACGGCGGGCATGATTTCCGCGTCGGCGTAGGAATCCGGCACCAGCACGACCAGCACCGCGAGGGTGAACTGAAGGCCGAGGTAGGTCACGTTCGGCAGTCCGTTCTCGATATGCCTGCCGATGACGATGCCGAGGCAGGTCCCCGCGATCAGCACCGGCGCACTACCTTGTGCGAGAAGCAGGACTGCCAGCGAGAGGCCTCCGCCCGCGAGGCAGCCGAGCGTGCGCTGGAACAGGCGGCGGGTCACGGGGGCGAAGCCGCTCGCGCCGATCCCGTTCACCGGCACGATCATTACCGCCATCACGGTGACGGCGGCCTGGGCCATCTGCGGCAGTTGGAACAGGGCGTGGAGCACCGGGAGCACGGCAATGGCGATGCCCGCCTGCGCGGCGTGGCGCGCGGCGTGGGGGTGCCACTTCATCCGCTCGGGCGCGGGCTTGCGTCCGGCGAGCCATTTCCTGCCCGAGAGCGTGGCGGCGGAAAGGCTGACGATCACGCAGGCCACGGTGCCGGCGATCACTTCGAGCAGGCGGGTCTGGGCGAAATGGATGGTGTCGAGGTCGGGGTGTTCCAGCTTGTCGAGCAGGATCATCTCGAAGGTCAGGCCGAACAGCAGCCAGGCATAGGCGCGCCGGGCGGTGATCATGCCGTAGAGGCCGACTGCGCCGACCAGCGCCGCGCTGGCCATGGCGAGCGGCAGCGAGTGGGCGGCATAGGGCACGATCGCCAGCGCCAGCAGCGAGCCGATCGCGGTCCCGGCGATGCGCAGCACGCCGCGAAGAAGCGTTTCGGCGGTTTCGCTCTTGAGCAGGACGAAGGCGGTGAAGGCTGCCCAGGCCACGAACCTGGCGCCGATCAGGTGGGCGAACAGGATCGCCAGCATGACCGAGGCGACACAGGCCCATTCGTCGGCCATGCGCGGGCCGGGCGTCACGAGGGCGCGGGCTTCCTCGCGCAGGCGATTCCGGATGACGGGGAGGGCCCGGATGACGGGGAAGGGGGGGAGGCGGGGTTCGGAAGCGGGCAGGGCTGCGCTCCCGTTACTTGCCTGCCGCGACCGCCGCGTCGCTGGCGAGCTTGTCGACGCGCTCGTTCTCGACATGGCCGGAGTGGCCGCGCACCCATTCCCAGTGGACCTTGTGGCGGGCGACGGCCTCGATCAGGTCATGCCAGAGATCGGCATTGCGCACGGGCTGCTTGCTGGCGTTGACCCAGCCCTTCTTCTTCCAGCCGTGGACCCACTTGGTGATGCCGTCGATCACGTACTTGCTGTCGGTCTGGAGCGTGATCTCGCAAGGTTCGGTCAGGGCGTTGAGGCCCTTGATGACGGCGGTCATCTCCATGCGGTTGTTGGTGGTGTCCGGCTCGCCGCCGGACATTTCCTTTTCGTGGACGCCCATGCGCAGCAGTACGCCCCAGCCGCCGGGGCCGGGATTGCCCTTGCAGGCGCCGTCGGTGAAGATCTGAACCTGCTTCATGCCGCGAATATGCCGGAATTGGCCGGATCGGCATAGAATTCGAGACGGCGGGCAAAGGCCATCGGGTCCTTCGGCGTCACGAGTGCGTCTTCCGGCGTGTTGAGCCAGTCGTAGGCGCGGGTGGCGAGGAAGCGGATCGCCGCGCCGCGCGCGAGCAGCGGCAGGGCGGCGCGCTCGGCCTCGGAAAGCGGGCGCACGGCTTCGTAGCCCTCGATCAGCGCGCGCGACAGGTCGGGCAGGAACTGCGTGCCGTCGTTGCTGAAGCACCAGGCCGTGTGGGTGACGACGACATCGTAGGCCAGCAGATCGGTGCAGGCGAAGTAGAAGTCGATCAGGCCGGTGACTTTGCTGCCGAGCATCAGCACGTTGTCGGTGAAGAGATCGGCATGGATCACGCCGCTCGGCAAGTCGGAGGGCCACTGACCCGCCAGTTCGGCCAGTTCGCGCTCGACGAGGGCGCCAAGGTCGGGATCGATCGATTCCAGACCCTCGCGGGTGCAGTCGCCCAGCAGTTGCTGCCATGCCGGCAGGTCTAGCGAGTTCGCGCGCGATTGTCCGAAATCGGCGGCGGCAAGGTGGATCTGCGCCAGTGCCGCGCCAACTGCGCGGGCCTGCGCCGGGGTCGGCTCGGAAACGGAAACGCCGGGCAGGAACTCGATCAGCGCCAGTGCCTTGCGGTTCTCGCCCTCACCGATGAAGCGGTGGCTGGCGCCGTCGCGGTCGTGCATGGTGCGCGGCACGGGGCAGTCGCGGGCGGCGAGGTGGTCGAGCAGGTCGAGGAAGAAGGGCAGGTCTGAAATGTCTGTCCGGCTCTCGTAGACCGTCAGGATGAAGCGGCGGGCGTCGTCGCCCTGCTGCGTCTCGATCAGCCAGTTGCTGTTGGACACGCCCTCGGCGATGCCCTTGGCCGAAACCAGTGTGCCGACGCCAAAGGTCTCGATGATCGCGGACATCTCTTCCGCGCCGAGCCGGGTATAGACTGCCATGAGGTAGGGTGTTCCTTAGCGGGCGAGCTGGCGCGGCAGCTTGAACGTGATGGTTTCCTCGGCGGTCACCCGTTCCTCGGATTCGACTTCGCGCAGTTCCTTGATCCGCGTGATCACTTCGTTGACCAGTTCCTCAGGTGCCGAGGCCCCGGCGGTGAGGCCCAGAGTCGCGATGTCCGACAGCCATTCCGGATCGATATCGGCAGCCCGCTGGATCATCTGCCCGCGCGAACCGGCGCGCTCGGCCACTTCGACGAGGCGCAGCGAATTCGAGCTCTTGGGCGAGCCGATCACCAGCACCAGCTCGCAATCTGGCGCGATCTGCTTCACAGCGGCCTGGCGGTTCGACGTTGCGTAGCAGATGTCTTCCTGCTTCGGCGCGACGACATTGGGGAAACGCGTCAGGATCGCCTCGATGATCGCGGCGGTATCGTCCACCGAGAGCGTGGTCTGCGAAAGATAGGCGAGTTCGCGGTCGGCGGGAACTTCCACCCTTGCCACGTCATCTGCCGTCTCGATCAGGGTCATGTTGCCTTCGGGGACTTGCCCGAAAGTGCCGATCACTTCCGGGTGCCCGGCATGGCCGATGAAGAGGATATGGCGCCCGTCGGCGATCTGGCGCTCGGCCTGGCGATGCACCTTGCTGACGAGCGGGCAAGTCGCATCCAGCCATTCGAGGCCGCGCGCGGTGGCCTTGGCCGGAACCGCCTTGGGCACGCCGTGGGCCGAAAAGATCACCGGCACGCCGTCCGGCACCTGGTCGACGCTTTCCACGAAGACCGCGCCCTTGGCCTTGAGGTTGTCGACCACGAACTTGTTGTGCACGATCTCGTGCCGCACGTAGACCGGCGCGCCGTATATTTCGAGCGCGCGCTCGACGATCTCGATGGCGCGATCGACACCGGCGCAGAAGCCCCGCGGAGCCGCGATCAGGAGGCGCAGGGGCTTGCCGGAAAAGGGCGGGTTCGGAGACGGAAAGGGCGCGTTCATGAATGGGCCTCTAGCGCTTTGCCGCTTGCGCCGCTAGGGCAAGCCGACGTCTTCGAGGAACCTCACGATGAATGCACGCCGCCTGACTGCCACTGTCCTCTGCTCCGCAGCCGCGGTGACCGCGCTGAGCGGTTGTGCCAAGAAGGGAGAGATCGTGGTCGATTCGGGCGTGGGCATCACCGCCGTGCGTTCGGCCTGCCCGGCCGTCGGCATTCCCGACTATACCGGTGATATGACGCTGTTCCGCGTGGCGAACGATCGCACCGCCGCCAATATCGACCTCGAAGCGGCGATGACCAACGTGCGCACGACCTGCAACGAACAGGCCGGCGACAAGGTCGTCGCGAAAGTGGAATTCGACGTTCTTGCCCGCCGCAACGACAAGCAGGGAGCCCGGCAGGTAACGCTGCCCTACTTCGTCTCGGTGCTTCAGGGCGGCTCGGCGGTGGTCTCCAAGCGCGTCGGCCGCGTCACGCTGAACTTTGCGGACGGCCAGGACCGCGCGCAGTTCCACGCCGTCGGCTCGGCCGTCATCGACCGCGCCGCCGCCACGCTGCCTGCCGACATTCGCGAGAAGATCACCCGCAAGCGCAAGGCGGGCGATGCCGATGCCGCCGTCGATCCGCTGTCGGATCCGACCGTGAAGGCCGCGGTCGCGCGTTCGAGCTTCGAGGTGCTGGTCGGGTTCCAGCTTGACGAGGCGCAGCTCGCTTATAACGCTACACGTTGATTTTAAGAGAAAAAGAGAAGTCCTGGGGGATGATCCCCCAGACCCTCGAAATTGGCGACGTATCTGGTGTGTGCTCCTTGCGGCGCAGCCATTAAGTTCCCCGACGCAACCACGGGTGCACGACGCTGTTGGTCCGCCTGACCTAGACGTTAGTGGGAGTGCAGGGGGGCTATGCTCCCCTGCTTGTTCTTCATTCTTTCCCACTTGCTCGCTCGATCGCCCCTTGCGCCCCTCGCGCCATGGCCTTGCGATCGCGCCGTTCCTCACCGACCAGCGGCGGCAGGAAATGCAGCGTCACGTGCAAGGGCCTTGCCCGTGCGAATATGCGCAGGGCGTTGTCCAGCCCCGATTCCTCGCCGACCCAGGCAATTTCTGCGGCGTCTTTTCCGTAGTCGAGCCAGACCGGCTGCACCGTGAGTTCGGCGTCGTCCGCGCCTATGGCCGAAAGCAGTGACGACTTGAACGGCAGCAATGCGCTTCCACCTTCGGTCGTACCTTCCGGGAATATCGTCAGCGCGCCGGTATCGTTCAGGGTCCTGCGGATCTGCTCGACTTGCGCGGCGACGGTGCTGCGGCGGTGGCGGGCGATGAAGACGGTGTCGTTGAGTGAGCAGAGCCAGCGCAGGGGGGCGAACTCGGCGAGACCGTCCTGGGCGACGAAGGCCGTTCCGGTGGCACCACAGAGCGCGGGAATGTCGAGCCAGCTCAGGTGATTGGCAAGGAAGAAGGTGTTCGGTGCCGGGCGCGTGCCTTGCATGGTTACGCGCAGGCCGGAGATCGTGCCGACATGTCTCAGGAACAGGCGGGGCACCGGATTGCGGGCAGTGAAGAGCGTCAGCAGATAGTAGGCTGGAATGCAGGTCAGGAGCAGGAGCAGCAATGCCAAAAGGCGGATCGCAACCAAGGGCCAACCCCAGGGCGCGATCCGCCTTTTGCGTTCGATTGCCGTGGGCTGAGCCCCCGAAATCACTTTAGGGCGATCACTTGCGGGTTTCGCCGTCCTCGCGATCGATCCGCACGCCGAAGAGTTCCATGCGGTGGTCGACGAGACGGAAGCCGAGCTTTTCGGCGATCTGCCGTTGCAGCGATTCCAGTTCAGGATCGACGAATTCGATGACCTGTCCGGATTCGACGTCGATCATGTGGTCGTGGTGGGCTTCCGGTGCGGCCTCGTAACGGGCGCGGCCGTCGCCGAAGTCGTGACGGTCGAGGATGCCGGCTTCCTCGAAGAGGCGCACGGTGCGGTAGACCGTGGCGATCGAGATGCCGGGATCCAGCGCGGTGGCGCGTTCGTGGAGTTTTTCCACGTCGGGGTGGTCGGTGCTCTCGGAGAGCACTCGGGCGATAATGCGGCGTTGTTCGGTAATCCGAAGGCCGCGTTCGGCGCAGAGGGCTTCGAGGTCGATAGGTTGATTCACGTTTGACCCGTATCAATGAAAAGGCACGGCAACCTAGATAGGCTGCCGTGCCTTTAATCACAACCTGTGAACGTCGCCGGAGTTGCTGATTGTGGAAATCGGCGTCGTTCGTGGATGCGGTGTTTCGGTGCCGTCAGGCGCCGAAATCAGGCTGCGGTGGGGGCAGCCTTGGGCTTGCGGCCGCGCTTGGCGTTGGGCTTGCGGCCGAGACCGATCTTCTTCGCGAGTTCGCGACGCTTTTCGGCATAGTTGGGGGCGACCATCGGATAGTCGGCGGGCAGGTTCCAGCGCGCGCGATACTCTTCCGGGGTCATGTTGTAGTGCGTCATGAGGTGGCGCTTCAGCATCTTCAGCTTTTTGCCGTCCTCAAGGCAGACGATGTAGTCGGGCTTCACCGAAGCGCGCACCGAGACGGCGGGTTCCGGCTTTTCTTCTTCGACGACGGGCGTGCCACCAAGTCCGGCGAGGGCGCCGTAGACATTGGTGATGAGCGAAGGCAGGTCCTCGACGTTGACATTGTTGTTGCTGACATGAGCAGCGACGATGTCGGACGTGAGCGTGATCAGCGTCTCTTTGACGTCAGCCTGAATGTTTTCCATTGTATACGACCTCTTTATTATTTCCATTTCTGGAACCCGCGAGCCATTTAAGCCCTGCATAGTCGCTCTGAACCATTTCGTTCGGGAATACAAGGTGTATAAAAAGACGTCCCTAATTGCGACACTTGTAATGGAAAATGAATTTCCAATAGTCGGTGTAGAGATCAGCCGATGTCGCAAGCAAAGGTCAGGGCGTCGAGCCTTTCTCCGTGCAGCAACCGGTAATAGTCCTTTCGCTCGCCGATCTGATAGAAGCCCATGCTGGAATAGAGCCGCTCTGCCGGATTTCCTCTTCTCATTTCAAGCAGAAGGCGTTTCGCACCGCGCTGCGTAGAGGTCTGTTTGAGAGCCTCCAGTAAGGAGCGCCCCAATCCCAGGCGGCGATGTTCGGGCGCCACTGCAAGAAGCAGCAGTTCCTCTTCTTCGAAGCCCGTGCGGGACAGAGAAAATCCGACCGCTTCATCGCCTGCTTCGGCGGGTTTTCCTTCGGGCGAGATGAGGAAGTAGTGGCAGTTTCCGAGCGTCAGGGCATCGTCGACTTGGCGGCGGTTCCAGGCTTCGCCCCAGGCCGGGTCGAATGCGCTGGCCATGACGGCCATGATACGGTCGAGGTCGTCGGTCATTTGCGAGGTCAACTGAGTGGGCCGGGCAGTCCGCCGGGCAGACGCGCGTCGGGCGCGCGGCCGTAGAGCGGGCGGGTATCGGTCAGCAGGGCGCCTTCGGGAAGCAGCGGGAAGGCGCGGGCGTCGGGCCAGACGGCCAGAGCCGTGCCGTGTCCGCGCCGGCCGATGAGCGCTTCGGCCTGGGTGCCGACGATGACTTCTTCTGTCATGCTCGCGGCAGCGTCTTCGGGGCGCTGGGAGGAGAGGGCGCGGGTGAGGCTGCCGTCCGCGGCAAAGCTCTCGGTGAACCATTCGCCGTGGCCGCCGGTCATCGCCACCCCTACGGGTACGGCGCCCGCCTGATCGCGCGCGATGGCGGCGACCATGGCGAGCGTCGAATAGCCGAGGACCTCGGACCCCCAGGCCAGTGCCAGCGCCCGGGCGGCGGCGAGGCCGACGCGCACGCCGGTGAAGCTGCCGGGGCCGAGCGCGACGACGATCCGCGCCGCGCGGCCGCGATCGGGCAGGGCGGCGATCATCGGCACGAGCGCTTCGGCATGGCCGCGCCCGAGCATGCGGAAGTCGCCCGCAACGCGTGTCTTTTCATCGAAAAGCGCGACCGAGCAGGCCTCGGTCGCGCTATCGATCACCAGTGTCCGGCCGATGAACGGCTCTCCTGCCTTCTCCGTCATGCGGGCGTCAGGCAGCCCGGACTTCGGTGACTTCTGGGACGTAGTGCTTCAGCAGGCTCTCGATACCCTGCTTCAGCGTCGCGCTGGACGAGGGGCAGCCCGAGCAGGCGCCCTGCATGGCGAGATAGACCACGCCGTCGCGGAAGCCGCGATAGACGATGTCGCCGCCGTCGTTGGCCACGGCCGGGCGCACGCGGGTCTCGATCAGGTCCTTGATCTGCTCGACGATGTCGGCATCGGCGGGATCGTCGCCGTAATCGGTGTCTTCTTCAAGCGGAACCGAGAAGCCGCTGGCGTCGCCGCCCGCGAAGAGCGGGGCTTCCGACACGAAATGGTCGAGCAGGATCGAAACGACCTGCGGCTTGAGGTCCGACCACTCCGCGCCGGGCGCGGCGGTCACCGAGACGAAGCCCTGGCCGAAAAACACCCCGGTCACGTCGCCGAGGTCGAACAGCGCCTGCGCCAGCGGCGATGCTTCCGCATCCTCGGGCGAGGTGAATTCGCGGGTGCCGGCTGCCATGACCTGCCGTCCGGGCAGGAACTTGAGCGTGGCGGGATTGGGCGTGGCTTCGGTTTCGATGTACATGATCCACGCGATTTAGGTGCTGCGGGGATAGGGTCAAGTCCACAAGCTGCAATTGACTTTGCGCGGCGCGGGAACAAGGCTGCGATCCGGCACTTTTATGCCGCGACTTCATACGCCACGCTATTCACTGGCCCTTAATCGAACCGGAACCTATACCCCTCCCGATG
Source organism: Novosphingobium sp. BF6 (assembly GCF_058273105.1). Lineage (NCBI taxonomy): Bacteria > Pseudomonadati > Pseudomonadota > Alphaproteobacteria > Sphingomonadales > Sphingomonadaceae > Novosphingobium > Novosphingobium sp. BF6. Next base: position 2,418,203 of record NZ_CM177775.1, on the reverse strand, counting down.
ACGAAATCTTCGCGCGCCGCTCGCTCGCTCGCCTGCTTCCTGCTGCTGGCACCCCTTCCGGTTCAGTCCGTTCTTGCGCAAGTGCCCGGCGCCCCAGTTCCAGGCCAGGCACCGGTGGCGGAAACGCTGCCCGGCGACCGCGATCCCTGGCTCTACCGCGGCAGCGACATTCCCCGCGATCCCGAGTGGCATTTCGGCGAACTGTCCAACGGCCTGAAATATGCCGTGCGCCGCAACGGCGTGCCGCCGGGGCAGGTCTCGATCCGCATTCGCGTCGATGCCGGTTCGCTATACGAAACCGATTCGGAGCGCGGCTACGCGCACTTGCTGGAGCACATGCTGTTCCGCCAGTCGAAGTACATCCCTGAGGGGACGGCCATCGCCGCCTTCCAGCGTCTGGGCGCCACGTTTGGCAGCGATACCAATGCGGTGACTTCCACCACGCAGACCGTGTTCAAGCTCGACTTGCCCAACGCCACGCCGACCTCGCTGGACGAGACGTTCAAGCTGATGAGCGGCATGGTGACGGCGCCGACGCTGTCGGCCTCCAACCTCAAGTCCGACCTGCCGATCGTGCTGGCCGAGATGCGTGAGCGTGGCGGCGCCGCCAAGCGCGTGCAGGACGCGATGCAGAAGACGCTCTACGCCGGACAGCCGCTCTCCGTGCGTGAGCCGATCGGCACGGTGGAAACCCTGACTTCGGCAACGCCGGATTCGGTCCGCGCGTTCTACTCGCGCTGGTATCGCCCGGATAATGTCGCGGTGATCGTGGCGGGCGATGCCGATCCGGCGACGCTGGAAAGCTATGTGAAGAAGTGGTTTTCCGACTGGAAGGCCAGCGGCAAGCTGAGCCCGGCGCCGAGCTTCGGCGATCCGGTCGCGCCGCAGGGCGCCGATGCGAAGAACCCGGTCGGCGAGACCAAGGTGCTCGTCGAGCCCGACCTGCCGCCTTCGCTGATGTATGCGATCCTGCGCCCCTGGCGGCAGGTGACGGACAATGTCGTCTACAATCAGGGCCTGATGGTCGATTCGATTGCGCAGGCGGTCATCAATCGCCGCCTCGAATCGAAGGCCCGCGCGGGCGGCAGCTTCCTCTCGGCCTCGGTCAACCAGGACGACGTCTCGCGTTCGGCCGATGCCACGTTCGTCTCGGTCACGCCGCTGGGCGACGACTGGGAGGCGGCGCTGCGCGACGTGCGCGGGGTCATCGCCGATGCCATGACCAAGCCGCCGACGCAGGCCGAGATCGACCGCGAGGTTGCCGAACTCGACGTGGCATTCCAGGTTCCCGTGGAGCAGCAGCGCATCCTGCCCGGCTCGAAGCTGGCCGACGACATGGTCAATGCGCTCGATATCCGCGAGACCGTCGCCGCGCCGAATGACGTGCTGCGCATCTTCCGCGAATCGAAGCACCTGTTCACGCCGTCCGACGTGCTCAAGCATACGCAGACGCTGTTCAGCGGCACGGTGACGCGGGCGATCTTCACCACGCAGAAGCAGGGCGGCGCCACCGACGAGACGCTGCGCACCGCACTGCTCCAGCCGATCAAGCCGGACGCCTCGATCCGCACCGCCGGTAACGAAAAGCCGGTGTCGTTCGAGAAGCTGCCCGCCATCGGCGCACCCCACAAGGCCACCGCGCAGACCCCGACCGGCCTGCTCGACATCGAGCAGCTCACTTTCGCGAACGGCGTGAAGGCCATGCTCTGGCCGGTTCAGGAAGAGCCGGGCCGGGTTACCGTCAAGGTCCGCTTCGGCGGCGGCAAGCGCTCGATCGCGCCGCAGGATGCGCCTTATATCGCGCTCGGCGAATTTGCGCTCGTCGGTTCGGGTCTGGCCACGCTGGGTCAGGAAGACCTCGACCGCATCTCGACCGGGCGCAAGATGGGCTTCGATTTCGAGGTTCAGGACGCCACCTTCCAGTTCCAGGCGGAAACCCGTCCGCAGGATCTGGCCGACCAGCTCTATCTCTTCGCCGCCAAGCTCGACCTGCCGCGTTGGGACCCGCAGCCGCTGGTCCGCGCCAAGGCCGCCGCGAAGATTCAGTACGCCACTTACGCCACCTCCCCCCAGGGCGTGCTGACCCGCGATCTCGAATTCTACCAGCGCGGCAAGGACCCCCGTTTCGCCACGCCGACGCCCGAGGCGATCGAGAGGACCACGGCAGCCGGGTTCAAGAAGGTCTGGAGCAAGGCGCTGGCCAGCGGCCCGGTCGAAGTGCAGATCTACGGCGACTTCGACAAGGCCTCGACCATCACGGCGCTGGAGAAGACCTTCGGCGCGCTCAAGGCCCGTACCCCGGCACCTTCGACCGCCAGTCTCGCGGACGTCACCGTGCCCAAGCCTTCCGATACGCCGATCGTGCTCCAGCATCACGGCGATCCGGACCAGGCGGCGGCGGTGATCTCGTGGCCGACCGGTGGCGGCTCGATGGGCATCCGCGAATCGCGTCAGCTCGAAATCCTCACGCAGCTCTTCACCAACCGCCTGCTCGATGCCGTGCGCGAGAAGCTGGGCGTGGCCTATGCGCCCTACGTCTATTCGCAGTGGCCGGTGGACATGGCGGCGGGCGGTTCGATCACGGCGGTCGCGCAGCTCGATCCCAAGTCGACCACGGTGTTCTTCCAGACCGCCGACGAAATCGCGCAGGATCTTATCAACAATCCGCCGACGGCGCAGGAACTCGCGCTCGTCACCGAGCCGATGCGCCAGCAGGTGACGCGGGCGGCTTCGAGCACTTCGTTCTTCATGGGCCAGCTTGAAGGCGCGACGTACGATCCGTCGCGGATCGGCACCGTCCGCACGATCCTCTACGACTACACGGCCGCCACGCCGCAGCAGATGCAGGCGCTCGCCGCCCGCTATCTCGGCAAGAACAACTCCTGGCGGCTTGAGGTCATGCCGGAAGGCAAGGCGGTGGGCGCGGTCGCGGCGAAGTGAGCGGATCATGCACCGCCGAATCAAGAAAAACTACACCGGGGCGCAATCGATCACGCTGATCGGCTAAACCGGCTTTGCAAAAATTACTCGGGGGCGCTAAAGGGCGCCCCTTGTTTTGCGGTTCTTGCCGGTTAGGCCTCGTGCATACGGCTTGGGGAGAGAAGGCGAAGGAACCGCCGGGAGTACGTAACGTGGCTAGCAATTGGACCCCGGAAAGCTGGAAGGCTCAGGAAGCCCGCCATCTTCCGGTTTACGGCGATGCGGAGAAGCTGGGCGAGGTAGAGGCCACGCTTGCGAAGTTTCCGCCGCTGGTCTTTGCGGGCGAGGCGCGTGCTCTGAAGGCGGATCTCGCCGAAGTCGCCGCCGGTCGCGGTTTCCTGCTCCAGGGCGGGGACTGCGCGGAAAGCTTCGCCGAATTCAGCGCCGACAACATTCGCGACACGTTCCGCGTGCTGCTGCAGATGGCGGTGGTGCTGACGTTCGCCAGCAAACAGCCGGTGGTGAAGCTGGGCCGCATGGCGGGTCAGTTCGCCAAGCCGCGTTCGGCCCCGACCGAGATGGTGGGCGGCGTCGAGATGCCCAGCTACTTCGGCGACATCATCAACGGCATCGAAGCGAACGCCGATGCGCGTCGCAACGATCCGGAGCGCATGCTGCGCGCCTACACCCAGTCTTCGGCCACGCTGAACCTGCTGCGCGCCTTTGCGCACGGCGGCTATGCGAACCTGCGCCAGGTCCACCAGTGGACGATGGAACATATCGGTCGCAGCCCCTGGGGCGAGAAGTTCTCGCAGATGGCCGACCGCATCGGCGAGGCACTGGACTTCATGGCCGCCTGCGGCGTGGACCCGAGTTCGGTTCCCCAGCTTCAGGGTACGGAATTCTACACCAGCCACGAAGCGCTGCTGCTGCCTTACGAGGAAGCGCTGACCCGCCGCGACTCGCTGACCGGCGACTGGTACGACTGCTCGGCCCACATGCTGTGGATCGGCGACCGCACCCGCTTCGAAGGCTCGGCCCATGTCGAATACTTGCGCGGCGTCGGCAATCCGATCGGCATGAAGTGCGGCCCCAGCCTTGAGCCGGACGCACTGCTGCGCATGCTCGACACGCTCAATCCGGGCCGCGAGCCGGGCCGCATGACGCTGATCAGCCGCTATGGTTATGACAAGGTCGAGGCGGGCCTGCCCAAGCTGGTGCGCGCGGTGAAGGCGGAAGGCCATCCGGTCGTGTGGTCGTGCGACCCGATGCACGGCAACGTCATCAAGACCGAGACCGGCTTCAAGACCCGTCCCTACGACCGCATTCTCGCCGAAGTGCGCGGCTTCTTCGCCGTCCACCGCGCCGAGGGCACCCATGCGGGCGGCATCCATATCGAGATGACCGGCCAGGACGTGACCGAATGCACCGGCGGTGCCATCGCCATCACCGACGAGGCGCTGAAGGACCGCTACCACACCCACTGCGACCCGCGCCTCAACGGTGCGCAGTCGATCGAACTCGCTTTCGAGCTGGCAGACCTGCTTAATCTGGAAGCGACCGAAAGGCAGAAGCAGGCGGCTTGATTCGCCGTTTTTGGCTAAACATTGCGCGGGCAGGGGAGCATAGCTCTCCTGCCCGTTCGCATTTGGGGATCAGTCGAGAACGCGCTCGGCTGCGCGGGCCTGCCGCAGGTCGTGCTTTAGAGAAGCGATCATCGCCGCCTGACGCCGAATGACGGCGGCGGCCTGAAGCAGGGGCGGAGCGGCGGGCAAGGCGCTGCCGGGATCCGTGAGCGACGCCCACATTTCCAGAACTCCGGCCAGTTCCTCGGCCTCTGTCTGCTCCACCGTCCTCTCCCGCACCACACTATCTTGGATAAGTTAGCACGCGGCCTATTTCGCCCGTGCGACAGCCGGAGCGATGGTCGATCTGCAAACGACCGACCTGATCCGACAAACGACATCGTCGTGGGCATCTGAATTCACGGCGAATTATCGAACCGACGTGCGGCTCGCAGCCAAATTGCCATTGCCGGTTCTTCAGCGCTTGACCGCTCGAAATGCACGCGCCACCAAACGCAGCCATGAAAAGACACATTCGGCCCAATGCCATCCGGACCGCCGCGAGCCTCGCCTGCGCACCGCTCGCTCTTGTCGCCGCTTCGCAGCTTTCGGCGGCGCCGCCGACCGACACGATGATGAACGAGCAGGTCGCCTCGTATGACTGGGTGCGTCCGCAGGCGGACTATATCCGCCGCGAAGTGATGATCCCGATGCGCGACGGCAAGAAGCTCCATACCGTCATCGTCATGCGCAAGGGCACCACGGATGGCCCGATCCTGCTCAGCCGCACCCCTTACAACGCTGGCGGCATGACCAGCCGCAATCGCAGCCAGAAGATCGAGGAAATCCTGCCCGTCATGGACGCGGATTTCGTCAACGACGGCTATATCCGCGTCTACCAGGACGTGCGCGGGCTGGACGGGTCCGAAGGCGACTACGTGATGAACCGCCCGCTACGCGGCCCGCTCAACAAGACCAAGGTCGATCACTCGACCGACGCCTACGACACCATCGACTGGCTGGTGAAGAACGTGAAGGAGAGCAACGGCAAGGTCGGCATCACCGGCTCGTCCTACCTCGGCTTCACCTCGCTGATGGCGCTCATCGATCCGCATCCCGCGCTCAAGGCCGCCGTGCCGCAGAGCCCGATGGTCGACGGCTGGATGGGCGACGACTGGTTCCACAATGGCGCCTTCCGCATGTTCGGCTTCGATTACGACCTCGGCCAGACGGTGAAGAAGGGCGGCGGCGCCGTGCCCAAGGGCACCGCCGACGAATACCAGGCCTATCTCGAAGCCGGTTCGGCGATGGAATATGCCAAGGCATACGGCCTCCTCGACCTGCCCGTCGTGCGCAAGGTGCTGGAGCACCCGAGCTACGACGCCTGGTGGCAGGGGCAGGCAGTCGACAAGCTGCTGGCGCAGCGCAAGCTGACGGTGCCGACGATGCTGCTGGTCGGCCAGTGGGACCAGGAGGACAGCTACGGCGCCCCGGCGGTCTATCAGGCACTCAAGGCGAACGGCACGCCCAATGACATGGTCTCGCTGGTGATCGGGCCGTGGCGCCATTCCCAAGTCAATTACGAAGCGCGCGAACTCGGCCCGCTCAAGTGGGAAGGTGATACCGGCGGCCAGTTCCGTCAGCGCTATATGAAGCCGTTCTTCGACTGCCACCTCAAGACCGCTGCCCCCGCCTGCGACACGCCGCCGGTCCTGACTTACGCCACCGGGGCCAAGGGGCCGAAGGCGGGCTGGGAAGTCTCGCAGAAGTGGCCCGCGGGCGATTACACGCCGCTCTACCTTGCAGGGAACTACGGCCTCTCGTGGTCCAAGCTCTCGGCAGGAAGCGACAGCTACGTCTCCGACCCCGCCAAGCCCGTGCCGATGCTGCCGCGCCCGGTCCACATGCAGGGCGAGGAGTGGAAGACCTGGCTCGTCCACGACCAGCGCTTCGTCGATGGCCGCCCGGATGTGCTCAGCTACACGACCGGCACGCTCGACAAGCCGGTCCACATCATGGGCGCGCCCAAGGTCGAACTCCATGCCTCCACCAGCGGGCAGGACAGCGACTACGTGGTCAAGCTGATCGATGTCTATCCGCAGGAGAACTCGGCCAATCCGGAACTGGCGGGATATCAGCTGGGCGTGGGTATCGAGATCTTCCGTGGCCGCTACGTCCACGGCTTCGACAAGCCGCAGCCGCTGGAACCGGGCAAGGGCTATACCTTCCAGTGGTCGCTTCCCAACGTGGATCACGTCTTCCTGCCGGGCCACAAGATCATGGTGCAGGTGCAGTCCAGCCTGTTCCCGCTCTACGACCGCAATCCGCAGTCTTGGGTGCCCTCGATCATGGAAGCCAAGGCGAGCGATTACGTGAAGGCGACCGAGACGGTGACTTATGGCGGTGATGCCGCGAGTGCTGTCTGGTTGCCGGTGGCTAAGGACTGAAGAACAAGAGGAAGATTCCGGGGGATGATCCCCCGGACCCTCGGAATGTCTTCGTTGCGCGCCACCTATCCGTAGTGCGCCCCTTGCGGCGTAGCCATTATGTCTCCCGACGCAAGGAGCGCGCCTACGGATAGTGCAGGGCGCGACATCGACAGTAACGGGGTGCAGGGGCGATGGCCCCTGCTTCTTCCCTTACTTCAACTTTCCCCGAACAGTTCCCGCTGCGAGGCTTCGATCTCCTCGAAGTACCGCCGACGGGCATGACGCTCGGTCACCACGCCGACCACCTGCCCCACGCCGTCCACCACCGCCAGTTCGTCCGCCACGGCCACGTCGAAGGCCTTGATCATCGCCCGGATGTCGGTGGTGGGCGAGAGCGTCGTGCCTTTCAGCGTTGCCAGCGAGCCGATCTCGCTGTCCTGCGGCAGTTCGGGGTTGTAGGCCGAGGAGGTAGTGACGATCCCGGCGTAGTGGTCGTCCGCGTCGAGCAGGATCGCCTTGCTCGCCGAGCCGAGCGGCACGCGGGCGCGGAAGTCGGCGATGGAGAGATTGGCCGGAGCCGCAATCCAGTCCTTGCGCATGATCCGTCCGGCGGTGAGGCTGAGCATCCAGCCGATGTCGCGCGGGGAGCGGATGATCGAGCCGCGGATGTGGAGGCGCCAGGTGGAGAAAGAGTAGCCGAACATCTCGCGCGTGAAGGCGCTGGAGACGAGCGAGGCGGCCAGCACCACGCCCATCAGCGCGAAGTCGTGCGTGGTTTCCAGCATGAGCATGGCAAGCGTCATCGGGCCGCCGACGATGGAGACGGCGAGGGCGCTCATGCCGACGAGGGCGGACTGGGTTGGATCGAGTTCGATGCCGAGCGGCAGCAGTTGCACGGCGGCGGCGAAGATCAGGCCGACCAGCGAACCGAGGAACAGCGAGGCGAAGAACAGGCCGCCGCGAAAGCCGAAGCTGAGCGAGATCACCGAAGCGGCGATCTTGAGGGCCAGCACCATGAGCAGGAAATGGATCGCCGGCTGAATCGAGAGGTTGAGGTGCATGGCGCCGTGCCCTGCCGAAAGCGACTGCGGCGATACCCAGGCCAAAGGCATCAACAGCAGGCCGCCTACCAGCGGTTTCCAGCGGGCGAAGCGGGTGAAGCGTTGGACATGCTGTTCGGTGAACGTCACCAGCCGCATGATGAGAATGCCGACGAGCGCGCAGAGCAGGCCGAGCACGGCGTAGATGAAGTAATCGCCGGTGGTCAGGTCGCGCGCGCTGGAGGCGGCGATGAGGTAAGGCTCCACACCGAGTTCGCGGGTGATGAAGGCCGCGCCGAGCGCGGCGGCGATGACCGGCGCGATGGCGGAGGGCGTGTAGGTGCCGATCACGATCTCGAAGGCGTAGAATGCGCCTGCCAACGGTGCGCCGAATGCCGCGCCCACGGCGGCCCCGGCGCCTGCGCCGACCAGCGTGCGCATGTCCGCGCGGCGCAGCTTGAACCATTGGCCGAGCACCGAAGCGACACCGCCGCCCATCTGCGCATAGGCTGCCTCCAGTCCCACCGAGGCGCCGGCGCCGTTCGAAATGATGGTCTGGGCGGAGATGATGAGGTTGTCGATGAAGGGAATGCGCCCGCTGTGCAGGGCATTGGCCTCGACGACGTCGATCGGAGCGCGGCGGCGGCGGCGCAGCAGGTAGCCGATGCCGATCAGGACGAGGCCGCCGAAGGGCAGGGCGAGCAGCCGCCAGGGATGGCGGATCTCGCCGAGCGCGCTCAGGCGATTGCCTTCGATCTGGTAAAACAGCTGTTGCAGCGTGTGGGCGAGGAAACCCTGAAGATTCGTCAGCCAGCCCGCGGCGATGCCCGCCAGTACGGCGAGCACGATGAACGCCAGCTCGCTCTCGCGCATGCGCTGCCGCTGGCGGATGACCAGGGCTTTCAGGGCGTTAACGGCGGGGCGTCGCATCGCTTGTCGATTGGGCCTTTGCGCGGGGGACTGTCAAGGCGGCTGGCGAGGGGAGCAAGGGGAAAATCGGGGCTTTGGGTCAGGCGCCGAAGTAGCCTTTCGCCTGGGCCGCTTCCAGCTCCCTTTCGAGATAGTCCCACAAGGCGGGAGCGCCGAGGCTGATCTGGGGCTTGAGGCGCTTCACCACCCGTTCGTGGCTGATGCCGTTCTCGCGCCAGCTCTGGCCTTCATTGCGCAAGTTCAGCAGTGCGGGCATGGCGCGATCGATGGCATGGGCGAAGCGGGCTTCGACGGTGCGTTCTTCCTCGAATTCGATCCAGAGGCCGCGCAAGTGGTTCGCCTCGGTTTCGGGGAGCATGCCGAAGATCCGGTCGATGGCCGCGCGTTCGGCCTGCTTGCGGTCTGACAGGCCTTCCTCGAAGAAGACCATGACATCGCCGGTCTCGATCTCGCCGATGTCGTGGACCAGCAGCATCGCCATTACCCGGCCGATATCCGGCGTGCCCGAGGCATAGGGCGCCAGCGCCACCGCAAAGAGGGCGATCTGCCAGCTATGCTCGGCGGCGTTCTCGTAGCGGTCGAGGCCGATCGGCTTCACTTTGCGGGTGACGGCCTTGAGCCGGTCCAGCTCCATTACGAAATCGATGACGTTCTGCATTGCCTGTGCGCCTCCGGATGCAAGGTGCTCTGAAGGTCGGGGGCGCAAATCTCAAGGCCGGAGTTGCCTCATTTCGGCGGCATTCGAATGCCGCCGTCGAGGCGGATGCATTGGCCGTTGAAGTAGGTGTTGCGGGTCAGTTCGAGCACGAGCGAGGCGAATTCCTCCGGGTTGCCGAGGCGCTTGGGGAAAGGCACGGCGCGGCCCAGGCCTTCGTAGACCGCCTCGTTCATTTCCTTCACGCGCAGCATCGGCGGCGTGGCGAACGTGCCGGGGAGGATGGCGTTGACGCGGATGCCGAGGTCCATGAGATCGCGGGCCATCGGCAGGACCATGGCGTTCACCGCGCCCTTGCCGCCGCCATAAGCGACCTGTCCGATCTGGCCGTCCTGCGAAGCGGCGGAGGAAGTGAAGATAATGCAGCCGCGCTCGCCGTCCTCGTTCAGCGGATCGGCACCGGCCATGCCGAGGGCCGCGATCGAGGCGACGCGGTAGGAGGCGGTGAACACGCCTTCCGCCGTGCGGGCGATCTGCTCGGTGGCCATGCGCTTGTAGCCGCCCGTGGCCTTGTCGAACGAGACGGTTTTGCCGCCGCCGGCCACCACGGCGCAGTGGACGACCACGCGCTCCTGCCCATGGGCGGCACGGGCCTTGACGAAACCGGCTTCGACGCTGTCCTCGTCGAGGATGTTCACCTTGCAGAACACGCCGCCGATCTCGGCGGCGAAAGCCTCGCCTGCTTCCTCGCTGATGTCGAAGACCGCGACTTTCACGCCCGCGTCGGCCAGGGCCTTGGCACTCGCCCGGCCGAGGCCCGAAGCGCCGCCGGTGACGACGGCGGCCAGCGTGGTGTCGATTTTCATGGCGAAGGCTTCTCCCGTAAATCTTGCTTGCTCAGGAGCTAGCGCAGATTCCGATGGCCTTGCGCGGCATGATTGCACGGGAGGGACAAGTATCGCCCCCGCGCAATGCTGCAGTTGCTTATGCGACCTTCCTGCCGGGCGCGCGCTGCTCGTCGATCTGGAAGCGACCGGCCTGATCCGCCAGCAGGGTGGCGTCCGAGATCAGGGTGCGGGCGGCGGCCGAGGTCTGCTCGACCATCGCGGCGTTCTGCTGGGTCGTGCGCTCCAGCATGCCGACGGTGGAGCTGACTTCGGAAATGGCGGTGGCCTGCGCATCGTTGTCGCGCGCCATCGTTTCGACGAGCGAGTGGACCCGGTCGACTTCCCCGGCGATCGTCTCCAGCGAGCGATCCACGCGCGAGACGGTGGCGACCGCCTGGTCGATCTCCGAACGCGTGGCGGAAAGGCCGTCGCGGGCCTTGCGGGCTTCTTCCTCGGCTCGCATGGCCAGCGAACTCACGAGGTCGGCGACGACCGCAAAGCCGCGTCCGGCGTTTCCGGCGCGACCGGCTTCCACGGCGGCGTTCATGGCCAGCACGCGGGTCTGGAAAGCGATCTTGTCGACGCCTTCGATCACTGCATCGATCCCGCGCGCACTTTCATGCACCACGTGCATGGCCTTCACCGCATCCCCTGCGACGTCGCGGCCCTGGGTGACGGCGCTCAGCGCTTCACCGGCGATGCCCAGCGTTTCCTGCGCGCCGCTGGCAGTGGCTTTCACGCGCTCCTCGACACGGAGCAGGGTGGCGGCGGTTTCCTCGAGGTTGGCCGCGCTGCTCTCGGTGCGCTGGGCCAGATCCTCGGAGGCGCGGGCGATGGCACCCGATTCGCCGTAGATGGCGTCCGAGGCCTTCACCACCGAGCCGATGGTCTGCCGCAAGTTGGAAAGGCTGCGATTGTACGAGTTCTTGAGCGAGAGGAACCCGGCGGGAAGATCGTCGATATCGTGGATGAGGTCTCCGGCAGCGAGACGCGACATCGCACGGTCGAGTGCGGAGATCGCCTGGTTGCGCTCGGCTTCGGCTTCCTCGAAATAGATCGAGATCGAAAGGTCCATGTCGAGCATGGCGGCCTTCATCAGCGCGCGGTACAGCTTGCCCGGATTCACGCCGCGGGTGAATAGGCGCCAGGGGCTGGAAGCGCGCTCTACGCCGGCCATGATCTCTTCGAGGATCAGCGCATAGCCGCCGATGTACCAGCGCGGCTCCAGTCCGATACGGGCATGGACTTTGCCGATGCGCGTGACGGCAGCGTAGTATTCGGCATCGAAGCGGCCCGTCGCGATGCCCATCCAGTGACCGACCTGCGCGCCCTTCGCGGAGTTGATGTGTGCCTCGCCGCTGAACATGCGCGCCATCGTCGGGGTCTTGCGGACTTTGGCGTAGAAGCGGTCGAGGGCAGGGGGAATGCACTTGCGGAGCAGGGGCTGCGCGGCGGTGAGGACACGGCGCTGCGCGGCGTCGAACTCGAGGAAATCCAGCCGTTCCTCGACGGTCTTTACAGTCAATCTAATCTCCTGTGCGGCTTGCAACCGACCGGAATGAAATCGTTTTATGAGCTTATTATAGAGGAACCGAGACCGCTTCCGGCGGTGGTCCGGCGAATTTTCGAAGAGCTTTGGAAAGGGGGTGGAGGCCCGATCGCATATTGTGACACCATGATGACGGAAAATGGCATTAAATAATTAAAAAGATTAGAAATTATTAGAGAATCCGTCCTAGCGCTCGGGCATCGAAAGCCGGGAGGGGGACAAACCCGGCTGCGAAAAATCGGGTGCAAGATGTCAGATACGAATTCCGGATGGGGGCGCTTCTTCGCGTCTCTCGAAACGCGGTTGGTCGGAGCGCTCTGCCTGATCGCCGTGCTCGGCGTGGTTCTCCAGGTCGTGACCCAGCGCGAGGCGTTCGGTCTACGGGAACAGAGCAACGCGCTGATCAGGACATCGGCGATCGCGGAGAACGCGGACCAGTTCGCCGAAGCTGTTGGAAAACTGCGGATGGCGACCAATCGCGGGCTGGTGGCCAGCAACCGGACGAGCACGAGCGACGAGCTCACCGATGCCGCCATCGCCATCGACGAGAAGCTGGGCAAGCTGCGCGGCAGCGGCGTGGCGCTCTACGACCTGCCCGAGCGGGCCAATCCCTTCGCCGATCTCGATCGCCATGTGACGGCTATCCTCGAAGTGCAGGCCGGAGGCGTGGCCGGAAAGGCGCTGGTGGAGCGGATCGAGAAACGCAACACGATGATGGCGGCTTTTGCCGAAGAGATCGTCGCCCGGGCACGGGCTGACCGGGAGGCCGAGCAGAAGCGGCTGATCGCTTCCATCGCGCGTTGGCAGATGCTGGTCTTCGTTACCGGAGCCGTGACGATCCTGGTGGTGCTGCTGGTGCTGTTCGACATCCTGCGCAATATCCTGCCCGCGATCCGCCGGATGCACGGCCATCTGCAGGGACTGGCCGAAGGCGATCTCGACCTGGAGATCGGGACGTTCCGCCTGAAGGAGCTGAAGGCGCTGTCGGGACCGCTCGAAACCTTCCGCCGGAACGCGAAGGCCGTGAAGAATCTGGCCTTCAGCGATGCCGCCACCGGATTACCCAACCGGCGGGCCTTCCAGGAAGACGTTCCCAGATTGCTGGCTTCACGGCTCGGCGCGAGCTTCGTCTTCATGCTGATCGACATCGACCGCTTCAAGCACGTCAATGACGATTACGGCCATGCGGCGGGGGACGAACTCGTGCGCCTGATCGGGGAACGCATGCGCTCGACGCTTGGTCCGGACGGCATAATCGCGCGGGTCGGCGGCGACGAGTTCGCGCTCTGCATGCCCGTTTCGGCTGACGGTGAAGGTAGCGAACTGGCCAGCCGATTGGTGGACATGGTGCGCGAACCCTTCAGTCTGGGCGAATATGCGGTGGCGGTCACCGTCTCGCTCGGTTTCGCCGAGACCCTTGGCACGGAAGATCTCGATATCGACGACACGCTGCGCAATGCCGACATGGCGCTTTATGCCTCCAAGAAAGGCGGGCGCAATTGCGCGACGGCTTTCGCCGCCTCGATGGCGGAGGAACGCGCGGTCGACCGGGCGCTGGAGAAGGACCTCGAAACCGCCTTCGAGAAGCAGCAGTTGCGCATGGTCTACCAGCCGATCCATGCGGTGCGCGACGATACGCGCGAAGTTGAGGCGCTGGTGCGCTGGAAGCATCCGGAACTGGGGGAAGTGCCGCCTTCCACCTTCATCCCGGCCGCCGAGCGTAGCGGGCTCATGGTCCGTCTCGGCGAATGGATCATCCAGCGGGCGCTGCGGGACTTTGCGATGTGGCCGGACCTGCACATGAGCATCAACCTCTCGCCGCTGCAGTTGCAGCATGATGGGTTCAGTGCCTTCCTGCTCGACTGCTGTAAGCGCCACGACATCGCGCCATCACGCCTGTTCCTGGAAGTGACGGAATCGCTGTCGATCGAGCGCAACACCCGTGCACTGCTGACGCTCAACCTCCTGCGTCACATGGGTTTCCGCATCGCCCTGGACGATTTCGGCACCGGCTATTCCTCGCTGTCGATGGTGAAGAGCTTCAAGTTCGACCGCATGAAGCTCGACCGCAGCCTCGTCATGGACCTGGGGCAGGACCCGGCCTCGGTGGCGGTGCTGGAGGCGGCGGTCACGATGGCGCGCCACGTCGGCGCCGAAGTCGTGGCCGAGGGGATCAGCGACGCCCATCTGATCGGCGCCACCAAGAGTGCGGGATGCACGCATTTGCAAGGCTATTACTACAGCCGCCCGATCGAGGCGGACGATGTGCCGGGCTACTTCGAAAGCGCCGGTCAGAAAGCCGTCGAAGTGGCCTGACCTGTCGGCCTCACCCGGAAGCGGCCTGCGATCGGGTGAAGACGGCAAGCTGAGCGGCGAAAGCACGCTGGAAGGCCGGGCGCGCCTCGCCGCGCGCGACATAGGCGGCGAGGCGGGGGTAGTCCGCGAGCAGGCCGGTACTGCCGAGGCGGCGCAGCACGGTGATCGTCATGAGGTCTCCGGCGTCGAAGGAGCCGCCCAGCCAGTCGTCGTCTCCCAGTCGGGCGTCCAATTGACTCAGGCGAGCGCGCAACCGCGCCTCCAGCATGGGTTGGCGGGCCTCATACCAGGGCTGGTCCTTCTCGAAGAGCGCGGCCATCGTGAACTCGACGAGCGGCGGTTCCAGAGTGCTGAGGGCCGCGAAGATCCAGGTGATGGCCTGCGCTCGCGCGCGCGGTTCGTCCGGTAGCAGGGCGGGCGCACGTTCCGCGACATGGAGCACGATGGCGCCGGATTCGAAGAGCACGAGGCCGTTCTCCTCGTAACTCGGGATCTGTCCGAAGGGCTGGCGGGCAAGGTGCGCGGGTTCCTTCATGGCTGCGAAGGAGACAAGGCGCACTTCGTAAGGAAGCCTCGCTTCCTCCAGCGCCCAGCGCACGCCCATGTCCCGTGCGAGACCTCGCCCGCGATCGGGCGACTGCGCGAAGACGGAGAGGGTAATGGTCATCGCAAGGCTTCCTCTGGATGCTGGAGCAGAAACAGGCGGATGGCCCGGATAGTTCCAGCCGCTTGCCTTCGCGGTGAGCCGCTATAGTAGCCGCAGGAGCCCCGCTCGAAGCGGGCAAGGAGACAGGCAATGCAGGTTCGGGACGCGCGCGACGGCGATCTGGAGAGCGTGACGGCGATCTACAACGACGCGGTGCTCAACACGACGGCGATCTGGAACGAAGTGGCGGTCGATATCGCCAATCGCCGCGCCTGGCTGGCGGACCGCGAACACGCGGGCTATCCGGTGCTCGTCGCCGTCGAGGAGGACGGGACCGTGCTCGGCTATGCTTCGTTCGGCGACTGGCGCGCCTTCGACGGCTATCGCCATACCGTCGAGCATTCCGTCTATGTCCGCGCGGATCTGCGCGGCCGGGGGACCGGCAAGGTCCTGATGAGGGAACTGATCGAACGCGCGCGGGCGATCGGCAAGCATGTGATGGTTGCGGGGATCGAGGCCGGGAACCAGGGATCGATCGCGTTGCACGAAAAGCTCGGTTTCGAGCAGGTCGGGCTATTGCCGCAAGTCGGCATGAAGTTCGGGCGCTGGCTGGACCTCGCCTTCCTGCAACTCGTGCTGGATGATCGCGAGACGCCGCAGGGCTGAGAGGCCGCAAACGGAAACGGGGGCGGCCAAGGCCGCCCCCGCGTTTGACTTATCCGGGTGTCTTAGAGACCATCCAGGCCCTTGCTGACGAGGATGTTCACCGCAACACGGCGGTTCTGCGCCTTGCCTTCCGGCGTGCTGTTGTCCGCCAGCGGATCGGCCTCCGACATGCCGGTGGGGGTCAGCATGCGATAGGGCTTCCAGTGGCAGGCCTGCTGGAGGTAGTTCACCACGCGGCTGGCGCGCTTTTCGCTGAGTTCCTGGTTCAGTTCCTCGCTACCGGTGGAGTCGGTGTAACCCACGACGAGCAGCAGGGCGTTGTCCATGCCTTCGGCAGTGTTCGCGGCCGTGCAGAGTTCGGCCTTGGCTTCCGGCGAAAGCACAGCCTTGCCGGTGTCGAAGTTCACGTTTGTCGTGCCCTTGACGTTGTACTTGTCGATGTCTGCCATGCGGCCGCGGAGAGCTTCGGTGGCGGCGGTCTGTTCGGCGAAGCCCTGCGCGGTGCCGTTGCGGATCATCGACGCGGTGCGCAGGTCCCTGTTCTGGAGATTGATCTGGCTCGCCACCAGTTCACCGCCCGACTGCAGGGTCTTCACTGTTACCGGCAGGCCGTTGAGCAGCGAGGTCGCCGCCAGCTTGCCCTTGCCAAGGCCCAGGAAGCCCTTGCTGGCGCGGATCTTGGTGGCATCGTTGACGGTGACGACGGTGTTGGTGCCGTCTTCGGTGGTCACCTGAACCTTGTCGCCGCTGCGGGCCGAGATGATGCCCTTGACTTCGGGACCTTCGGTTGCCGCAGCTGCAGGAGCGGGAGCGTTGTAGCTCGCGGAAACGTCCGCATCGGGCGTTTCCTGGGTCTGTGCCGAAACGCCGACCGATGCGGCACCGGAAAGTAATGCAAGCATTACAAGAGCTTTGGGGGTCTTTGAAATGATATTCATAGCGCTACTCCTCCAAAATCGAGCAGTACGGCCTGCTTAATAGCAGCTTTTCGTCCAACCATCCTTCGTTTTCATCATCGATGAGATGATGTATCCGGCGGTTGGAACCTCTTCTGGCTCGCTTTCTAAACTTCGTAAGATGGGCAGCGATTGCTGCATCGGGACACCTTGGACTTCCTGGGTGTTCAGATTAACCTTGCGGGCACATGAACGGCCCCGGCGTCGCCGTTCATACTACGGGTAATTCGAGAGCGTCTTGCGACGAACCGTTGCCGGAAGGGGCAGCAGAGTGGGGCTCGCGCGCCGGAGAATCGCTCTTCCTGAACAAGTCCGGAGGCGAAGTCTCCCCATATGCAGCGAGGCCGGGTCGCATTGCGGCCCGACCCCGACAGGGAACTGGAGATGATGGGTGGCGCGCCGCTATTTGACGGCTTGCAGCGGTTTTTGAAGAATGACCGGCGCGATCTGGCGGCTGGCCACTTCACGCAGCACGAAGCTGCTGCGGATGCGGCGGACGTGCGGCAGGACCGAGAGCTCCTTGCGGTAGATCATGTCGTAGTCTTCGAGCGACTGGACGTTGAGGATCATCAGGAAGTCCGTATCGCCGGTGACGAAGGCGCAGAACTGCATCGACGGGCTGTCCAGCACGGCCTTCTCGAAATCCTGAAGCACGGATTCCGCCTGCGAGACCAGTTCGATGGAGACCATCACCAGCGCCCCGTAGCCCAGCGAGCGGACGTTGAGGTTGGCCGAGTAGTGGGTGATATAGCCGGATTCTTCGAGGATCTTGCGACGGCGGGCGACCGCCGTGCTCGACAGATGGACCTTCTCGCCCAGACATACGTCCGAGGCACGCCCGTCCGAGACGAGCGCGCGCATCAAACGCAGATCGGTGTCGTCCAATTCGTGCTGGGCGGGTCTGCCGCGCGCAGCATCGAGCCAGTGCAGTTTGCTGGACTGCATGTCCATCTTGTTGTGACCCCCTTTTTTGATTTTCGAAACCATATTGCCGGGTATCCGCTCGATTTCAAACAAAAGGGCGTGGGGAGGGGAATTATTGGGACAGAATGTTGTCGAACCAGCCGGTGTCGCCGCCGATCGGCATCCCCGCGGGGATCGGCGGGCGGGGGCGGCTCTGCTTGCCGATCTCGGCTTCGAGGCGCTCGGGATCGCCGAGCAGTGCTGCCATCGAGACTTGCCACAGGGCATCCTCGCTGCTGCCGCGAGCCTTGGCGAATGTGCGGGCGCTGTCCTTGAGATAGCCGTCGAGCAGGGCGGCGACGTCGGCCGGAGTCTCGGGATCGCGGCGGGCGGCGGCCAGGGCGAGCAGCGTGGTCTGCGCGATTCGGCGCGACACGGCATCGCCGTGTACGGCAATCACCGGCGAGAGCCTGGCCAGCAGGGTGCCGACGCCGGGCTGGGCGGCGTCGTAGCCGTGCTGGATGTGCAGGCGGGTAAGGCGGGCGGGGGCGAGCAGGCTGTCGAGCGTCATCTGCGCGGCCACTTGCGCGGCGACAAGCGGGTCGAACACCGCCGATCCGGCGCCGCGCAGCACTTCCGGCGCGGCTTCCACGTCGGTACGGGCGCTGGTGCCGCTCGACAGGGCCATGGCGAGGGCAGCGGGCACGGTCAGTTCCCGCGGCGAAAGCGTGGCGACGAGAGCGTCGATCGCTTCCAGCTGCCGGGCGGCGGGGACCGGCGAGGGCGCGGCGCGTCCATCCCCGACCACAGCATATTCGTAGTTCACACCGCCCACCAGCTTGCCGGTGGCATCGATCGAATAGCGGTGGAACAGCCAGATCGGCACGAACTTGCGGCGCAAGTTGGACAGGGGTTCGCCGGAGTGGAGAACGCCGGGGCCGAAATCGGCAAGGGCGATGTGGCGAACCTCCAGCGTATGGGCGAGGTCGGCGGGGGTGTCCTGCCCCTCGGTCCACATGTTGACGCCGGGCACGGCGAGATCGGATGCGCGGCCGTCGATATCGGTGCCGAAGATCAGGCCCGCCTTGTGGACCGCATCGGCCTTGGCGGCGGCTTCGGCATCGCCGTCGACGCCCGGCGCGGGCTGGCCGTAGAGCCAGTCCACCGTGAACCTGTCCCACTTGCCGATGCCGGTCGCATAGGCGTCGCCGAGGTCCAGCTTGCCGTCGACGATGCCCACCTTCGGTCCCGGATAGTCCATCACCGAGGCGCGGTCCTGGAGGCTTGCCTTGAAATTGTGCACGAAGCCGATGGCATGCCCCACTTCGTGCGCGCCGAGCTGGCTGATGCGGGCGAGGGCCGCGCGGACCGGGTCGTTGCGGCCGCCGCTGTCGTTTTGCGCGGTGCCGACGAGGCCTTCGAAGATGGTGATGTCCTGCCGCACCCGCAGGGCGCCCAGCACGACTACGCCCTTGACGATCTCCCCGGTACGCGGATCGATCACGCCGCCGCCGTAGGACCAGCTGCGGTTCTGGCGGTCGGTCCAGTTGACGACATTGTAGCGCACGTCCTGCGGATCGATGCCGGGTGGCAGGATTTCCACCTTGAAGGCATCGACGAAGCCCGCCGCGTCGAAGGCATCGGCCCACCAGCGCACGCCGTCGGCCAATGCGGTGCGGATCGGTTCGGGGGCGGCGCTGTCGATATAGAAGACGATCGGCTTTTTGACCGACGAGCGTGCGGCCGAGGGATCGACTTTCTCCAGACGGAAGCGGTTGGAATATTCCACCAGCATCGGCGAGCCGAGCGGCGTGCCGAAGTCGTAGGCCTGCGTGGCATGGCTGCCCGAGCGGATGTCGAACTTGCGCGGCACGAAGCCGGGTTCGGGCAGGGCGACCAGCGAGGAATGGACGGTGACACTTACCATGCGTCCGTCGGGCGCGAGCGTATCGAGTTCGCGGCCCGCGCTGTCGGCGGTGAAGGTCTGTACCGTTTCCAGTTCGACGTTCTTCGGGAAGACTTTCACCGATGCGGGATCGAGGGCGCTGAGCTTGTCGGAGAGCTTGTAGCCCTTGGCGCTTTCGCCGATGGCGCCGGCCAGGTCCATGACGTCGGTCATCAGCAGGGGGGTGAGGTCAACGGTTACGCTCTCGTTGTTCTTGGCACCGCTTTCGCCCACGATATCCAGCATGGCGACAGTGCTGAACGGGAAGCTGGCCCTGGCCCCGTGCTGCACGCCAGCATCGCCGGTGGCGCGGTAACGCGGGTTTTCGAACACGACCGCGACTTTGCCGCCCATCCGGCGGAAGGCCAGGATCTTGGTGTCGCCCTGCATGCCCCGGTCGAGGCGGATCGCAGCCGAGCCGAGACCGGTCTTGATCGACTGGGTGAACAGATAACGGCCTGAGGTTCCATCCGCAGCGGCGGCGGGCAGGGTCAGCAGAACTTTGCCCTTGGCCGTATCGACCTGCACTGGCAGCAGCGTGCCATCCGTGGAAGATGTCACCGTGACCGGCGCGGCCCATGCGGAAGCCAGGGGCAGGGCGGTCATGCAGGCGAACACGGCACAACCGGCGGCGAGACCGGGCTTCATACGGGCGACGAACGGCATCGAGATAGTTCCCCTTGGCAAGCTCTCGGCGAGATCATGAACCCTCGTTCGCCGATGCAGCAAAGCCTAGCGCAAACCCGGTGCAGCTTCCCCGAACTTATCGGGGGCGAATGTCGTGCGATTGATGGAATCCTGCGCGACATCGGAGATCAGCGTGAAATTCCTGCGCGGATGCGAGACTGTCTGCACGACTTGAAAGCGGTCACCGCCATGCTGCACTGCATTTCGCGAATCATGACAGTCCCGCGTTCCGGAAAGTGCGCTAGACATGGGGTGGTGTGCACCAATCTTGCGTGAAACCCGAAATTGGCGATGAAATCCATCACGGCCCTGTCAAAAATGTCCCAACTTTCTTGGGATCAATCGCACCCTTCCGGATAGTATCGGTCTTGTCAGGCGGAAGTCCGGATCGGCACCTACCGATATTCGAAAAGGGGCCGATACAAGACGGGCACTGCCGGATGATGGGCTTCTCGCAAGAGGGATGCGGAAGCGAGTTCAGGGGTTGCTCACCAGTCCGCAGAAGCGGCACCGCAATGACGGTGGGTGCATTCGTGCGCCAGGGAGTCTGCGCCTTTTCTCCATCCATCGGGATGAGGGCGCCTGTGGCGAAGAGGGTTCAGTCACAGGGAGTTTTCGCAATGCGCAATGCAGTCCAGACCTCGACAGCGCCGGGGACGATGGAAACCTTTCCGGCGCGTTCGCTTCGCACCCTGCTCATGGCGGGCGCGGCGCTTCCGCTATTCCTGGCCGCGCCGGTTCTGGCGCAAGAGGCGGCGTCCGCCGAAGAAGAGCCGCTGAAGGACATCGTCGTCACCGGCTCGCGTATCGTCGGCGACGGTTACAGCGCGCCGACTCCCGTGGCCGTGCTGGGCGAGGCCGACATCGCAGCGCAGGCCCCGGCGAACATCTCCGACTTCGTGAACCAGCTTCCCGCCATCGCCGGCAGCGGGACTTCGGGCAACTCCTCGGGCGGCCTGTCCAACGCGGGGGCAGGCATCAACTCGATCGGCCTTCGCGGGCTTGGTGTCGGGCGTACGCTGGTACTGGTCGACGGCCAGCGCTCGGTGGCCTCGACCGTGGGCGGTACCGTGGACATCAACACGATCCCGCAGGATCTGGTGACGCGGGTCGAGGTCATCACCGGCGGCGCTTCCGCCGCATACGGTTCGGATGCGGTGGGCGGCGTCGTCAACTTCATTCTCGATACCGGGTTCAAGGGCTTCAAGCTGGGTGCGGATACCGGCATCTCGACTTACGGCGATGCCTTCAACTACCGTTTTACCGGCACGGCGGGCTTCTCGCTGCTGGATGACCGGCTGCACCTGCTCACCAACGTCTCCTACTTCAAGCAGGAGCGCGAGGAAGGCATCCGCCGGGGCTGGAACGACAGCGGCTACTTCCAGATCAACAACCCCGCCTACACCGCCACCAACGGCGAGCCGCAGCGCCTGGTCGGCAGCGGCATCGGTCCCTCGGGCTATACCGCAGGCGGCCTCATTACCAGCGGACCGCTGCGCGGCACCTATTTCCTGGGCGAGGGCCAGACCGGGCAGCTAACCTATGGCACCACCAGCGCCAGCAATCCGTGGATGATCGGCGGCGACTGGCAAACGACGCTGGACGGCCATCTCGGCACCAATACGCTCGTCCCGCTCGACAAGCGCCTGAGCGTGTTCCAGCGCGTCGGCTTCGAGATCACGCCCGCGATCGAGATCTTCGGCCAGTTCTCCTACAACAGTTCGGTCAGCGCCAGTTCCTATCAGCAGACCCCCAGCACCGGGGTGAGCATTGCGGCGGACAACGCCTACCTGCTCAGCCAGTATCCGGCCGTTGCCGCGGCGATGGCGGCGCAGGGACTGTCCGCGATCACCGTGGGCACGTCCAACGCCGGCTTCCCGATCCCCGGCAGCAACATCAAGCGCCAGGTCTATCGCGGCGTCGTCGGCGCCAAGGGCACGCTCGACCTTTTCGAGAAGCCGATGAACTGGGACGTCTACTATCAGAAGGGCGTCACCAAGGCGCGTGAGGCACTGACCAACAGCTGGATCAATTCCCGCATGACGCTGGCGCAGGATGCGGTGTTCGACGCTTCCGGCAATATCGTGTGTCGCTCCACGCTCAGCAATCCGGGCAACGGCTGCGTGCCGATCGATCGGCTCGGCACCAACGGGCCTTCGCAGGAGGCGCTGAACTATGTCTTCAACGACGGCAACCAGCCGTTGCGACACCAGACCATCAAGCAGGACGTTGCCGCCGCGACGATCTCGGGCAAGGCCTTCGCGCTGCCTGCGGGCGATCTCGCTTTTGCCACCGGCGTCGAATGGCGGCGCGAGCAGATCAACGGCTCGGTCGATCCGCAGTACAATTCCGGCTGGCTCTACGGCAACTTCCGCGTGAACCAAGGCAAGTACGACGTCTACGAGGGCTTCCTCGAACTCGACGTGCCGATCTTCGACGGCATGAACGTCAATGCCGCCGCGCGCGGGACGCACTATTCGACGTCCGGCTGGGTCGGCACCTGGAAGGTCGGCGCCAACTGGCAGGCGATCGACAGCCTGCGCCTGCGCGGCACCCTGAGCCACGACATCCGCGCGCCCAACCTCGACGAGCTGTTCGCGGCGGGTACGGCGCGCACCAATTCGGTCATCATCCCGACCGGCGCCAGTGCCCCACAGACCGGATCGCTGCAATTCGTGCAGAACGCCTTCGGCAACCGCAATCTCAAGCCCGAAGTGGCCGATAGCTGGACCCTGGGCGCGGTGTTCGAACCGACCTTCCTGCCGGGCTTCTCGCTCTCGTTCGACTATTACCAGATCAAGATCAAGGACGCGATCGGATCGATCACCGCGCAGCAGACGGTGGACTTGTGCTACGAGCAGGGCATCAGCTCCTACTGCCCGAACATCAAGTTCGTGAACGGACAGCTCAGCACGATCGACCTCACGCCGATCAACTTCGCGCGGCAGAAGACCAAGGGCTTCGATATCGAGGCGAGCTATTCCACCCGGGTCGGTCCCGGCAATCTGCGCCTGCACGGCCAGACCACCCACTATATCGAGAACGTTGTCGACGATGGCATCAGCTTCCCGATCGACTATGCGGGCGTGCTGACCAGCGGCACATATGCCTCGCCCAGCTGGGTCTACCGCCTGAGCGCGTTCTACGACATCGATCCCGTCACCTTCAACCTGGTCGCGCGCGGCTTCACCAACGGCGTCTACGGCAACGACTGGATTTCGTGCGACGGCAATTGCCCGACCAGCACCGCGCAGTACCGCACGATCAACGATAACTCGATCAAGGGTGCGGTCTATTTCGACACCTCGGTCGATTTCAAGTTCCCGGCGATGAACAACGGCATCGGGCACCTGACTTTCATCGTCAACAATGTGCTGAACAAGGATCCGGTGCTCGTCGGCAACGGTCCCGACGGCAACAACGTGCCTGCCTATGCCCAGACCAACCGCAGCCGCTACGACGTGATCGGCCGCACCTTCCGTGTCTCGGCGCGGGTCGAATTCTAAGAGAGGATAATCGCACCATGAAGACTTTCAAGCGCGCCGCCCTCGCTGCCGCTCTCGCCACGACCGTATTAGCGGGCGCGCCTGCCCAGGCCGCCGCTTCGCAGGCGCTCAAGGACGAAGTTGCCGCCGAAGTGGAGGCGCAGCGCAAGCAGATCCAGGTCATGGTCGACCAGATCTTCAGCTTTGCCGAACCCGGCTTCCAGGAAGTGAAGACCAGCGAGTATCTCACCGGCATCCTTGAGAAGAACGGCTTTACGGTGACGCGCGGCGTGGCGGGGATTCCCACCGCCTTCACCGCCACCTGGGGCAAGGGCGGTCCGAAAGTCGCGCTCGGCAGCGATATCGACGACGTGCTCGGCGTCTCGCAGACCCCCGGCCTGCCTTACCTGAAGCCGCTCGTGGAAGGCGCGCCGGGGTATGGCGAGGGGCACAACTCCGGCATGCCGCTGATGGTCGCGGCGGCCATCGCGGTGAAGAAGGTGATGACGAAACACGGCCTCGAAGGGCGCCTGATGCTCTGGCCGGGCGTGGCCGAGGAATTGCTGGCGACCAAGGCCTATTACGTGCGCGCCGGGATGTTCAAGGACGTCGATGCCTCGATCTTCACCCACGTCAGTTCCGACTTTTCGACCGGCTACGGCGAGATGGGCAATAACGGCATGGTCTCGGTGGAATACAGCTTCAAGGGCAAGACCGCGCATTCGGCGGGCATGCCGTGGGAGGGCCGCAGCGCGCTCGACGCGGTGGAGATCATGGACGTCGCCTGGAACTTCCGGCGCGAGCACCTGCCGCTGACCCAGCGTTCGCACATGATCATCACCAACGGCGGCGGCCAGCCCAACGTCGTGCCGGACAAGGCCAGCATCTGGTACTTCTTCCGCGAGCGCACCTTTGCCGATATCCGCAAGCTCTACGAGACCGGCAACGATATCGCCAAGGCCGCCGCGCTCGCCACCGGCACTACGGTGACGCAGCAGACGCTGGGCTATGCCGCGCCGAATTTCGGCAACAAGCCGCTGGCCGAGGCGGCCTATGCCAATATCAAGGCGGTCGGCATGCCCAAGTGGAGCGCCGACGACCAGGCCTTCGCCAAGGCGGCGCAGACCTTCAACGACCGCAAGATCGAGCCGCTCAAGTCGGAAGTCACCGAGCTTTCGACGCCGGAGAACCGCAAGCCTTCCACCGGCGGCGGCTCGGACGATATCGGCGACATCATGTGGGCGGTGCCGACGATCACCATCCGCTTCCCCTCCAACATCCCGAACATGATCGGCCACAACTCCACTTCGGCCTTCGCGATGGCGACGCCGATCGCGCACAAGGGCGTGGAAGCGGGCGCCAAGGCCGTGGCCATGACCGTGCTCGACATCGTGACGACGCCGCAACTCGTCACCGACGCCAAGACCTACTTCACCGATGTCCAGTTGAAGACCGACAGTTACGCCCCGGTCCTGACCGATAAGGACGTGCCCGCGATCTGGCTCAACGAGCGCAACATGCAGCTCTACCGGCCGATGATGGAGAAGTACTATTACAACCCGGCCAAGTATCCGACTTATCTCGACCAGCTGGGTGTCAAATACCCGACCCTGACGAAGCCGACGGAGTAAGCGGGATGAGCAAACGTATCCTGATTGCCGCCGCACTCGCTGCGGCCTCGCTGATCCCCGCTGCCGCGCAGGCGACTGCCGATCCGGCGCTGAAACAGGAAGTCGCCGCCGCCGTCGAGGCGCAGCGCAAGCAGATCCAGATCATGGTGGACGAAATCTACTCGTTCGCCGAGCCGGGCTTCCAGGAAGTGAAGACCAGCGAATACCTCGCCGGAATTCTGGAGAAGAACGGATTCAAGGTGGAGCGCGGCGTGGCGGGCGTGCCGACCACCTTCACTGCGACATGGGGCAGCGGCGGCCCGAAGATCGCGCTCGGCAGCGATATCGACGGGCTGCTCGGCGTGTCGCAGGTGCCCGGCGTCGCCGATGTGAAGCCGCTGACCGAAGGTGCGCCGGGGCACGGCGAGGGCCACAATTCCGGCATGCCGCTGATGGTCGCCGCTGCGCTCGCCGCCAAGCAGGTGATGACGAAGCACGGCATCCAGGGCCGTCTGATGCTCTGGCCGGGCGTGGCCGAGGAACTGCTGGCGACCAAGGCCTATTACGTGCGCGCCGGGATGTTCAAGGATGTCGATGCCTCGATCTTCGCGCACGTCAATACCGGGTTCGGCACCGGCTGGGGTGATCTCGGCCTCACCGGCATGATCTCGGTCGAGTATGAGTGGAAGGGCAAGACCGCGCACTCGGCCGGGATGCCGTGGGAGGGCCGCAGCGCGCTCGACGGTGTGGAGCTGATGGATGTCATGTGGAACTTCCGGCGCGAGCACCTGCCGCTCACGCAGCGTTCGCACGATGTCATCACCAACGGCGGCGGCCAGCCCAACGTGGTGCCGGACAAGGCCAGCAGCTGGTACTATTTCCGCGACAAGGACTTCGCTTCGCTGCGCAATCTCTACGAAGTGGGCAACCAGATTTCGGAAGCCTCGGCGCTGGCCACGGGCACCACGGTCAGCCGCAAGGTGCTGGGCTTCGCCGCGCCGAACTACGGCAACAAGCCGCTGGCCGAGGCGCTCTACGCCAATATCGAGGCGGTGGGCGTGCCGCAGTGGTCCGCCGCCGACCAGGCCTTTGCCAGGGCGGTGCAGGTGAAGAATCACCTCAAGGTGGCGCCGCTATCGGACAAGGTCATGCCGCTTTCCACGCCGGAGACGCGCGGAGATGCCAGCTTCGGCGGATCGGACGACATCGGCGATGTCATGTGGACGGTGCCCACCGTCACCATCGGTTATCCGGCGAACATTCCCAACGTGATCTTCCACCACGCCACAGCCGCGATGGCGATGGCCACGCCGATCGCGCACAAGGGCACCGTCGTCGGTGCCAAGGCAGTCGCGATGACCATTCTCGATCTGATGACCACGCCGCAGCTCATCAGCGATGCCAAGACCTGGATGAAGGACGTCCAGCTCAAGGACCAGAAGTACGACCCGCTGATCGCGCCGACCGACATGCCCGCGATCGACCGCAATGCCCGCACGATGGCACAGATCCGCCCCTCTATGCAGGGGCAGTATTACGATCCCAGGAAGTACGATTCCTACCTGCAACAGCTCGGCGTCGATTACGAGGCGGCCGGGCGTGAAACTTCCGGCGCGGGCGATTAGCCCAAGGCGTCACCGGCCGGAGCGATCAACACCCTGACGAGACTGGAACTGCTCCGGCCGGTCTCTTTATTTGGCCTGCTCCGGCGGCGATGAACTTGCCGGAAAAAGGCAGCGCCCCGCTCTTCGACGGAGAAGAGCGGGGCGCCTTGTTGTTCGTCGAGACGTGCCCGCGGCTCTGCTGCGCAAACCTCGATATTCAGGGGTGCGCAGCAGAGAACCGGGTGCGATCGTCAATCCAGGAACGCGCGCATGATCCGCGACCGGCTCGGATGCTTGAGCTTGCGCAGCGCCTTCGCCTCGATCTGGCGGATACGTTCGCGGGTGACCGAGAACTGCTGGCCAACTTCTTCAAGCGTGTGGTCGGTATGCATGCCGATGCCGAAGCGCATGCGCAGTACGCGTTCCTCACGCGGGGTGAGCGACGATAGCGTGCGGGTGATCATTTCCTTGAGGTTTGCCTGGATCGCCGCGTCCACCGGGATGACCGCGTTGGCATCCTGAATGAAATCGCCCAGGCTGCTGTCTTCCTCGTCGCCAATCGGCGTTTCGAGCGAGATCGGCTCCTTGGCGATCTTGAGAACCCGCTTCACCTTCTCGAGCGGCATCGACAGGCGCTCGGCCATTTCTTCCGGCGTCGGCTCGCGGCCGTTCTCATGAAGGAACTGGCGGCTGGTGCGGACCAGCTTGTTGATCGTCTCGATCATGTGGACCGGGATACGGATCGTGCGGGCCTGATCCGCGATCGAACGCGTGATCGCCTGACGGATCCACCAGGTCGCATAAGTCGAGAACTTGTAGCCGCGGCGGTACTCGAACTTGTCGACCGCCTTCATCAGGCCGATGTTGCCTTCCTGGATGAGGTCCAGGAACTGCAGGCCGCGGTTCAGGTACTTTTTGGCGAGAGAAATCACCAGGCGCAGGTTCGCCTCGACCATTTCCTTCTTGGCGATACGCGCTTCGCGCTCGCCCTTCTGGACCATGTTGACGATGCGGCGGAACTCGGCAAGCTGCATGCCGGTGGCGGCGGCGATGTCCGAGACTTCGAGTCGGATGCGCTCGACCCCAGTGGCCTCCGCTTCCGCAAAAGCCGCCCACTTCTTGTCCTTCTTCGCGACCTCAGACAGCCAGGTGTCGTCCAGTTCGCGGCCGGTGTAGGCGTCCAGGAAGTCGGCGCGCTTGACCTTGTGACGCTCCGCCAGGCGCAGCATCTGGCCGCCGAGGGCGGTCAGGCGGCGGTTGAAGGCGTAGAGATTGTCGACGAGGTATTCGATCTTCGTCGCGTGGAACTTCACCGATTCCACTTGCGCGGTCAGTTCCTCGCGCAGCGAATGGTACTGGTCTTCCTTGGCGGCCGGGAAATCGATGCCGAGCGCCAGCGCTTCGAGGCGTTCCGACTGGAGACGTTCGAAAGTCTGGAACAGGCCGGTGATGAGCAGGAACTTCTCAAGCGCTTCGGGCTTGAGGGCCGCTTCCATCTGGGCGAGGCTGAGAGTGTTGTCCTCTTCCTCTTCCTCGGCCTGGCGCTTGGGAATCGGGTTGCCGTCCTCGTCCAGTTCCTCGGAGTTATCCTCGTCGGAATCGTCGTCGTCCTTGAACGAGGGGCCGGCGGTCTTTTCGCTGATCTCACCGTTGTCATCGCTCTCGCCGTCCTCATTGAGGCTTTCGGGCGCCGGCTCCTTGGTCAGCATGGCGTCGAGATCGAGGATCTCGCGCAGCTGCATCTCGCCGTTGTTGAGCGCTTCGGACCACTGGATGATGGCGTGGAAGGTGATCGGGCTTTCGCAGAGGCCCAGGATCATCATGTCGCGGCCGGCTTCGATCCGCTTGGAAATGGCAGCTTCGCCCTCGCGGCTGAGCATCTCGGCTGCGCCCATCTCGCGCAGATAGAGACGCACGGGATCGTCGCTACGCCCAAGGTCTGCACTTTTGCCGTCAGCAGCGCGCCGACGGGAGCCTTCGCCGCGCTCGGCGAACTCGGTCTCTCCGTCGTTGTCCTCTTCGGAATCCTGCTCCGCGTCGGATTCGACGGCCTCGTCCTCGTCCTCGTTCTCGACGATTCGGACACCCATTTCCGAGATCGCGGCCATGACGTCCTCGATCTGATCGGTCGTCATCTGATCCTGTGGCAGCGCAGCGTTCAGCTCGCTGACAGATATCACGCCGAGGCGCTTGGCCTTCGCGATCAATCGCTTGATCGAACCGCGGTCGTTGTCGATCAGCGGTGCGTCGTCGTCCGCGCTGTGATCGTCGTTGTTCATTCGTTAGCCTTTATCGGATTCGCCTCTGCCGCAGTGATCGCTTCACCGGGACGGGACGGGTGTCTGAAAATGCCTTGCCTGACAAGGTTCCAAAGCGCTAGCCGTGTTGTCCGGTGAATTTGTCTTTGCTGCCGGGCGGCGGCTGTACCGAACTCCGGCTCCACTGGTTCGCAGTTGAAACACTCGATATCCACGATATCTGGTGGGCGGGGATCGCCTAAGATTTGTCTATTTTCTGTAATTACAAGTAGGCGCTGCAACGGGTGAGGCACATTTGTGCCCGATTTCCAAATATCATTTCCAACGTCAATTCCGGATCCGCTGCGGGATGCCGTCGATCGCCGTCAAGCAAGCATCGATCCCGAGATATCAGGGAAACGATGCTTTCATGCTTCAATGCGGACTGATCTGCAGTCTTTCTCTTGTCGGCTTTTAACCGTCAGGAGGAGGTCGATGCATGCAGTTCAGTCCGCATGAAGGCAAGGCCCTGGTTCGCGAAGGCGAGCCAGGGCCGGAAATCTCAGCGCTGGACCAGATTGACCGCGGAAGACTTGCCGCGACGATCGATCTCGATTTCGAATTCGATCTGGTCGCCTTCGTAGAGGCCGGACAGACCGGAACGCTCGACGGCGCTGATGTGCACGAAGGCGTCGGGCTGGCCGTCCTCACGCGTGATGAAGCCGAAGCCCTTGGTCGCGTTGAAGAACTTCACGGTGCCGTTGGTCCGTTCACCAGTCGACTGGCGCTGCGCAGGTGCGGATTCGCGCCTCGTGGCAACGATCACTTCGCCGACGATCGACAGATTGGTCGCAGAAACCTTGCCGCCACGATCGACCAGCTGGAACGCAAGCTGCTGGCCTTCGGCAAGCGTCGTAAGACCGGCATCCTGTACGGCACTGATGTGCACGAACGCATCGTCGCCACCGTCTTCGCGCTGGATAAAGCCGAAGCCCTTATCCGGGTTGAAGAACTTCACCACGCCGCTTCCTTCGCCGATAACCTGCGCCGGCGCGCCGCCACGCGGTCCGCCAAAGCCACCGCGCGAGCCGCCGCCGAAACGATCGTTGCCGCCGAATCGATCGTTTCCACCGAATCGGTCGTTTCCGCCGAATCGATCATTTCCTCCGCCAAAACGATCGTTGCCGCCGAACCTGTCGCGGCCGTTACCGCGATTTCCTCTGTCAAAAGACATGAATAAAAACGTACCTTCACTGCGCTCGGAGAATTTTACCCGTACGCATGAACGCAGCACGCAGGGTGTCTGGACAGTCAATCTGATTTGACATGGCAGACCCCCTTATACCTCATAAAAATGGCATGTCCAAAGGTGGTTGTATCCGGAGCGGTTTGTGAGCATTACGGTAGGACACGATGTTCTGCACGAAAATTACAGCGCTGGACTCGGCTGTGCGGACGAATTTTTCCGAAATCTCAAAAATATCGAGCGGCAAAAGATCGCCGAAAGCAGGTTGCGCAGAACCCGGAGCGGTCGGCCTGTCGGTCGGAGTTGAATAAACTGGCGTTGCGGCAACAAGTGGCTGTCAAGCAGCGCCGGTCCTGTTCACGCCCACGCCGGAACAGGTGATCCTTGCGCCTGCACGACTATGTGATGATGGGGAATTCTTCCCTGCGGCGTTGACCGCGAGGCAAATTTCGAAGCAGACTTTGCCCTGATATTTGCGTGACGTTGAGGGGATGGAGTTGGACCGCTGGCAATCCATGAGGATCTTTGCCCGGGTGGCAGAGACAGCCAGCTTTGCAGAAGCAGCGCGCCAGATGCACCTCAGTCCCCCCGCCGTTACCCGGGCGGTCTCCGCGCTCGAGGAGCAGATCGGCGTCAGGTTGCTCACCCGAACGACGCGCTCGGTCAAGTTGACCGAGGCCGGGCAGCGTTATTTCGAAGACTGCCGCCGCATCCTTGCCGACATTGCGGAAGCCGAAGCCTCCGCAGCCGGGTCGCACGGCAATCCCACCGGTTCGCTGACCGTTACGGGGCCGGTCATGTTCGGGCGGATGCATGTGCTGCCGATCCTGCTCGAATACCTCGATTGCTTTCCCAACGTGACCGGACAGACCCTGTTCGTCGATCGCCCGGTGAACATCGTCGAGGAGGGCATCGATGTGGCCATCCGGATTGGCAATCTTCCCGCATCGGGCCTTAGTGCCACCCGGGTCGGCTGGGTCCACCGGACTGTCTGCGGAGCGCCTTCCTATTTCGAAAAGCATGGCATTCCTCGCAAGCCGGCCGAGCTTGCCGCGCACCGGGTCATCATGCCCACGGGAGCCTGGGTGTCGCCCGAATGGCACTTCGGTCCGGACGGCCGCACCAGCGTCACCGTTCATCCGCGCCTGCTCTGCAATACCAATGAGGCCGCCATTTCGGCAGCCGAACAGGGATGGGGCATTGCCCGCGTGTTGTCCTATCAGGTCGCCCCGGCGCTGGAGGAAGGGCGTCTGCAAGCGGTACTCGAAGACCATGCGGACAGCCCGATCCCCGTTCACGTGGTTCATGTCGAGGGGCGCCACGCTACCGCCAAGGTGCGGGCGTTCGTCGACCTGACCGTCGAGCGACTGCGGAACAACGCCGCGTTGCAATGATCGGGTTGTTCCATAATCAGGAATAATGACTTCCTGATTGAGCTGATTATCGCAGAAGTGCATAGGAATTACATCTTCCATCACAAGCTGATGCAGAGCGCGCAGCGGCGAACAAGGTGGAAGACATGACCAAGCGACTGATCCTTTCCCTGATGCTGGCGACTGCGGCAATCGCCGCGCCAGCATGTGTGATGGCAGCCTCCCCGCAGGACGCCGCGGCGACGAGTACCGCGCGGGTAACCGTCCACTACCGCACGGCGACCATCGACGGCGTGAAGATGGCCTACCGGGAAGCCGGTCCCGCGGATGGTCCGGTCGTGCTGCTGCTTCATGGTTTCCCCACCAGCTCGCACATGTTCCGCAACCTGATCCCGCTGCTGGCCGACCGCTATCACGTGATCGCCCCGGACTACCCCGGCTTCGGCCAGAGCGATGCGCCCGACCACAAGCAGTTCACATACAGCTTCGGCCATTATGCCGACATGGTGGATACATTGATGGCCCAGCTCGGTGCGCAGCGCTATGCTATGTACGTGATGGATTACGGCGCTCCGGTCGGTTACCGGCTGGCCATCAAGCACCCTGAGCGGGTGAGCGGTCTCATCGTCCAGAATGGCAATGCCTATGATGAAGGACTCGGCGCCTTCTGGGATCCGATCAAGGCATACTGGAAGACCGGGTCGGCCAAGGACCGCGAGGCACAGGCCTGGCTGGTGACGCAGAAGGCGACCATATTCCAGTACACCGACGGGGTCAGCGACTTGTCACGCATCAGCCCGGACAACTGGGTCCACGACCAGGCCTTGCTCGACCGGCCGGGCAACAAGGATATCCAGCTCGATCTGTTCTACGACTATCGCACGAATGTGCCGCTCTATCCGCAGTTCCAGCAGTTCTTCCGCGAGCGCAAGCCGCCGACGCTGATCGTCTGGGGCAGGAACGACAAGATCTTTCCCGAGCCGGGCGCTCACCCCTACTTGCGCGACTTGCCCGAGGCGGAACTCCACCTTCTCGACACCGGGCACTTCGCTCTCGAGGACAAGCTGGACGAGATGGCCCCGCTGATCCGCGATTTCCTCGACCGCAAGGTCGCGCCCCGCTGACCGGCCGGCCCGTGAAAGGGCTTCCCGACTGCAATATCGGAGACACATCATGTCTTACGGATTTCTGGATATCGCCATGACGCCCAGCGTCTGCGCGGCCCAGGCGGAAATGGGCGCGGACCGGCAATGGGCCCACTTCGAGGGGGATCGTGAGTTCGACCGCTTCACCAGGAACGAGGCCGCCTTCATCGCCGAGCGCGACAGCTTCTACATGGGGTCGGTATCCGAGGACGGCTGGCCCTATGTCCAGCATCGCGGCGGCCCGGCGGGGTTCCTCAAGATGGTGGACGACCGCACGCTCGCTTTCGCCGACTATCGCGGCAACCGCCAGTACATCAGCACCGGCAACCTCGCCGCCAACGACCGGGCCTGCCTGATCCTGATGGATTATCCCCGCCGAATGCGGCTCAAGATCTACGCCCATGTCGAGAAACTGTCGCTGGACGCCGATCCGGCTTTGACCGAACGCGTTCTGGATGCCGGTTACAAGGCCCGGCCGGAGCGGATTTTCCGGCTACGATTGGCGGCGTTCGACTGGAACTGCCCGCAGCACATCACTCCGCGCTTTACCGAACGGGAGATAGAGCAGGCGCTTGTACCTTTGCATGAGCGGATGGCCGAACTGGAGGCGGAAAACGCGGCGCTGCGCGGTCGGCTTGAAATGCAGGAAGGTAACGGGTGAGGCCGGGTCAGCTGTAACGGGCCGAAAGGCAATCGATTTGCGCCGATCTGCACAGCGAAAGCTGCTGGGATGTGAACCCCGAACCGTTATTCTTGCGTTGGAAATCGCGAGTAGCGACAAAGGGAGTGGGCAAGAGTGATCGTCCGGACGACTGCGGGAAAGATACGGGGCGCCGTCGAAGGCGAAGTCGTCTGGTTCAGGAGCGTGCCTTATGCTGCGCCGCCGGTAGGCCCGGCGCGCTTCGCCGAACCGCATGATCCTGCATCCTGGGACGGCATTCGCGATGCGCTTGCTCCCGGCCCGAATGCACCCCAGCGGGTCAAGGCGATCCCCGGCCTGGATGTGGCCGCGCTTGTGGGCGAGGGGTGGCGACGGGGCGACGATTACCTGACGCTCGATGTCTGCATGCCGGACGGGGACGACAATCAGCGCCGCCCCGTCATGGTGTTCATTCACGGCGGCGGCTTCGTGCTCGGCAGCAAGGATGCGCCGGTACAGGACGGTAGCAGCTTCGCGCGGGAGGGCATCGTCTTCATTGCCATCAACTATCGCCTCGGCGTCGAGGGTTTCCTGCCGATACCGGGCATTCCGACCAATCTCGGCCTGCGCGACATGCTTTTCGCGCTCGACTGGGTACAGCGCAATGTCGCAGCGTTTGGCGGCGATCCGGGCAATGTCACGGTCTTCGGCGAGTCCGCCGGGGGCATGGCCATCGCCGATCTGGTCGCCTCGCCGCTGGCCAGGGGGAAGTTCCGCCGCGCCATCGTCCAGAGCGGTCACGGCCGCATGACGCGGGACATCGACGTGGCGCAAAGGCTGGTCCGCAAGCTTGCCAAACTCCTGCGGATCACTCCGGACGAGGCGGGCTATCGCAGCGTCGAGCCGGGCGAGGCCCTGCTCGACGCTGCGGAGAAAGTCAGCCAGCCGTCCACGCGGCTGGACCTGCGCGATGCCGAGGGGCACGAGCCGGTCTTCGGGATCAGTCGCTTCGTGCCGGTCCACGGCGACGACGTACTGCCGATGAAGCCGCTTGATGCGCTGAAGGCCGGGGGCGGCGCCGAGGTCGATCTGCTGATCGGCACCAATGCCGAGGAAATGAACCTCTATTTCGTGCCGACCGGCCTCAGGGAGAAGATCGGGCGGCTGCTCGCCACTTACGTGTTCCACCGCGTCCATCCGCAGGCCCGCAAGCTGCTCAAGGCTTACGGCATGGGCGTGAAGGGCGTGAAGCCGGGCCATGCCTTCACCGATGCCGCGCATGATCTCGTGTTCCGCTGGCCCGCCCGGCGTTTTGCCGAGGAGCACCGGGGGCGCACCCATATGTACGAGTTCGAGTGGCGCTCTCCTTTGTTTGGCGGTCTCGGCGCGGCCCATGCCATGGAACTGCCGTTCGTTTTCGACACGCTGGCAAGCACGACCGGCCCTGAAGGGCTCTGCGGGGAAGCGCCGCCGCAGGAACTGGCAGACCGCATCCACCGCATCTGGGTGGACTTCGCCCGTGACGGTAGCCTGCCATGGCCGGAGTTCACCCGCGCGCATCGCGCCGTGTTCCAGCTCGAACGCGGCGAAGCGATCGAGGAGCCGCCGTTCCCGATCGCCCCGTTCCTGCCCTGAAGGACTTCCCATGTATCTCGACCGATTGAAGCTGGGCGGCCGCCGCGCACTCGTTACCGGCGGGGCAAGCGGCATCGGCCTTGCCTGCGTGGAGGCCCTGGCCGAGCTGGGCGCGCATGTCGTCATTGCCGATTTGTCCGAAACGGCGATCGAGACCGCCCGTGCGGCCCTGCGCGAGAAGGGTCATGCCTGCGAGGGCGTTGTCATGGACGTGACCGATTCCGCCCAAGTCACGCGGATCGCCGACGAACTCGGCGCGCTCGACGTGCTGGTGAACAATGCCGGGATCGCCCGCAGCGAGACGCCCGCAGAGGCGGTTGCGGACGAGCACTGGCTCAATGTCCTCGACGTGAACCTCAACGGCACCTTCTGGTGCGCCCGTGCCTTCGGGCGCCATATGCTGGAGGCCGGGCGAGGCTCCGTGGTCAATGTCGGCTCGATGAGCGGCTTCATCGTCAACCGGCCCCAGCCGCAGAGCTACTACAATGCCTCGAAGGCGGCGGTGCACCAGTTGACCCGCAGTCTCGCCGCCGAGTGGGCCGACCGCGGCGTGCGGGTAAATGCGGTTGCGCCGACCTATATCCGCACCCCGCTCAACGAGTTCGCGGACAAGCAGGGTGAGATGTACCGGCGCTGGATCGATTCCACGCCGATGGCGCGGCTGGGCGAAGTGGAAGAAGTGGCCTCGGTGGTCGCCTTCCTCGCCTCGGATGCGGCGAGTCTGATGACCGGCAGCATCGTGCTGGCCGATGGCGGCTATACCTGCTGGTAGGTGTTCGGTTGTCGTGGAGAGGCTCTGCTTCGGCCTGGTGTACGCCTGTTTCCATGTTCCTAACACCGATCGGCCAACACTTTGCGCCGATCGGCAAACTCGAAAAGACTCCCTAAGGACCTATAAGATAGGTTAGACCTGTCTTATAGGTTGATTGGCCGACTTGCCAGGCACTGACCTCGGCGAGCGACTGGAGGGAGGATCTATGAAACTCGGGATTTGCCTGTCTCTTGGTGCATCGTGGCTGGCTCTGGCCGCATCTCCGGCAGTTGCGCAGGACGCCGCCTCGCAGAAGGCTCCGGCTGCCGCAAGCGATGCGGGTTCGGCGGAAATCGTCGTCACCGCCCGCAAGCGCACCGAGACCCTGCTCGATGTGCCCGTCGCCGTGACTGCCGTTTCGGGCGACACCCTGGCCAAGCGCAACATCAATTCCGTGCGCGAGGCCGCCGTTCTCACGCCGGGTCTCAACATCAGCAGCGACGGGGCCGGGCGCGCCTTCGTTTCGATCCGCGGTGTCGGCGTCACCTTGGTCCAGTCGGTCCAGCCCGGCGTCGGCCTGTTCGTGGACGGCATCTATCGCCCCAACACCGCCTATCTCAACAACCCGCTGCTCGACGTCGAGCGGATCGAGGTGCTGCGCGGGCCGCAGGGCACGCTCTACGGCAAGAACACGCTGGGCGGCGCGATCAACGTCATTACCCGCCAGCCCGGCAACGAATTCGAGGCACGCGGGCAGGCGAGCTATGCCGGGCCGGACGATTCCTGGCTGGTCTCCGGTTCGGTCTCGGCGCCGATCGTCACCGACAAGCTCGCCGTCCGCGTCGGCGCCTCGCACCGCCAGCAGGACGGCTTCATCAACAACACCACGATCGGCGGCAAGTCGAACAGGTTCAATACGGACTCGGTCAGCGCCACGATCCGTGCCACCCCCAGCGAGAACCTGACGCTGGTGGTCAACGGCTATTACGACTGGGTGAAGGGCACCAATGTCCCTTATGCCCGCGTCACCGGCCCGACCGACTATGCGCGCACCAATCAGTTCAACACGCTCGGCACCACGACCTACAAGTATCGCGGCGTCAACGCCAAGGTCGAAAGCCCGATCGAGGCGATCAATACGACGGTCACGCTCCAGGCCGCCTACGACGCGCGCAACAGCAGCGCGCCCGATACCGACGGCGATTTCGGCCCGCTCAACATCGTGCGCCAGTCCTCCAGCGACAGCCTGCGGACCAAGACCGTGGAACTGCGCTTCGACACCAAGCTGAGCGACCAACTCTCCACGCTGTTCGGCCTGTTCTACAGCCGCGAGAGCACGCGCGCCGACCAGTCGACGCTGATCGTTCCCTTCGGTCTCACCAACAACAACAGCAACCGCACCAAGGCGGACACCTATGCGGCGTTCGGCACGGTGTTCTGGAAGCCCAACCCGGACTGGGAAGTGGCGCTGGGCCTGCGCTACGACCATGAGGATCGTTCCGCCAGTGGCGCGATCAACGCAGGCGCCGCGGGCAGCGTCGGCCTCAAGTCCAACCAGGTCGAGCCCCGCCTTTCGGTGACGCGCCACTGGACGCCGGAGCTGATGACTTATGCCTCGGTGGCGCGCGGCTATCGCGGCGGCGGGTTCAACGCGGTGACCGCGCCCGTCCGCAAGTACAAGGGCGACTCCGCCTGGACTTATGAAGTGGGCACCAAGTACGTTTCGGCGGACCGCAGCTTCACGCTCTCGGGCGATGTCTTCTACAACGACTACAAGAACTACATCGGCCTCAATTCGATCGCTCCCTCCTCGACCGGCGGGCTCGTCACCGTCGATCTCAATTCGGGCGATGTCGAAAGCTACGGCGCCGAACTGGAGTTCAGCTATCGACCGGTCGAGCAATGGACGCTTTCGGGCGGCGCCACGTACATGCATGCGCGACTGACCGACTCCTCGCAGTACACCGCCGTCACCGGGCGCACGCTGGCGACCGACCGGCTGACTTTCCAGCCGGACTGGATGTTCAACCTCTCCAGCGATTACGTCGTGCCGCTCGGGTCGGACAGCCTGACCTTCAACGCCAGCGTCAACGGCAAGGGCAGCCGCTCCGCCGCCAGTCTCAACCAGACGACGCCGACCATTCTCAAGAGCTACGTCCTGTTCAACGGCTCGATCACCTACCGCATGGAGAATGGTATCGAACTGTCGGTCTTCGGCAACAACCTGTTCAACAAGAAGTATTTCGACTCCTATATCGAGAAGACCACTCTCGCGCTGGCGGGACTTCCGGCATCGGACCTCGGCATCATCGGCGACTTGCGGCGCTACGGCGTGCGCGCGAGCTTCCGGTTCTGATCCGATGGGCGCGTCTC
This sequence comes from Novosphingobium sp. BF6, assembly GCF_058273105.1. Lineage (NCBI taxonomy): Bacteria > Pseudomonadati > Pseudomonadota > Alphaproteobacteria > Sphingomonadales > Sphingomonadaceae > Novosphingobium > Novosphingobium sp. BF6. The sequence continues at coordinate 2,380,011 of NZ_CM177775.1, read as the reverse complement.
CTCCCCAACCGCCCCGCAAGCCCTTGCCGGAGGGCTTCCTCGAAGACTTGCGCACCGCTTTCGGCGAGCGCGTGGCCACGGGCGAGGCCGTCCGCAGCCAGCACGGCCAGAGCGAGGCGCATTTCGAGCCCGCGCTGCCGGACGCAGTGGTCTTCGCCCGCTCGACCGAGGATGTCGTGACGCTGGTACAGCTCTGCGTCGCGGCGGAGGTGCCGATCGTGGCCTATGGCGCCGGGACATCGATCGAGGGCAATGCCTTGCCGGTCTGCGGCGGCGTTACCGTCGATCTCAGCCAGATGGATGCGATCCTCGCCGTTCATGCCGAGGACTTCGACTGCACCGTGCAGGCCGGGGTGCGGCGCGAGCAGCTCAACGAGCACTTGCGCGATCAGGGACTGTTCTTTCCGATCGACCCCGGCGCCAATGCCACGATCGGCGGCATGGCGGCGACCCGCGCCTCGGGCACCAATGCGGTACGCTACGGCACGATGCGCGAGGCGATCCTGTCGCTGCGGGTGGTGACGCCGGACGGACGCGACATCCGCACTTCACGCCGGGCACGCAAGTCGGCGGCCGGCTACGACCTCACGCGGTTGATGATCGGCAGCGAGGGGACTCTGGGCATCATCACCGAAGTCACCTTGCGCCTCCACGCCATTCCCGAGGCGATCTCCTCGGCGGTGTGCAGCTTCGAAACGCTGGAAGGGGCGGTCGATACCGTCGTCCAGTCGATCCAGCTCGGGGTGCCGCTGGCGCGGGTGGAAATCCTCGACGACATGCAGATGAGGGCTGTCAACCGCTGGTCGAAGCTTGACTATCCGGAACTGACCACGCTGTTCTTCGAATTCCACGGTTCGAGCCGCTATGTCGAGGAGCAGGTCGAGACCGTGCGCGAGATCGCCGACATGAACGGCGGCAGCGTTTTCCGCTGGTCGAACCTGCCGGAGGAACGCTCGAAGCTCTGGAAGGCGCGGCACGAGGCTTATTACGCCGCCGTCAACTTGCGCCCCGGCGCGGTCGGCTGGGCCACCGATGTCTGCGTGCCGATCAGCCGCCTGGCCGAATGCATCACCGAGACCAAGCGCGACCTTCAGGCTTCCAGCGTGCCCGGCACGATCCTCGGCCATGTCGGAGACGGCAACTTCCATGTCGTTTTCTCGATGGACCCGAACGCGCCCGAGGAAATGGAAGAAGTCGAGGCGATCAATGCCCGACTCGTCGAGCGGGCGCTGGCGATGGACGGCACCTGCACCGGCGAGCACGGCATCGGCCTCGGCAAGCAGGACTGGCTGCTCGCCGAACTGGGCGAGGCGGTGGAGATGATGCGCCTCATCAAGCGGGCGCTCGATCCGCGCGACTTGTTCAATCCGGGCAAGATCTTCCCGTTCTCGGCCTGAGAACGCAGACGCCATGTTCCGCCGGGTGGGGCGGAACCGCCCGGTCGTCCTTGGTACCCCCCAGGCGACCGGGCGTCATATCGGGATTTCATCAATGACCAGCCTCACGCTCGAAGCACCCCGCGCGCCGCTCGCGTTCCGCCATCGGCTGCTGCCGCTGCTGATCCTGGCGCTGGCCATGGCGGGCGGGTTCACGATGATGGGCTCGTTCAGCATGGTGCAGGAAGGCGCCAAGGCGGAAATGGGGCTCAGCGATTATGCCCTCGGCCTCGTGCAGGGCGTATCCGCCGCCGTGCCGCTGGTGGTCTTCTCGATCCCCATCGGCATCCTCGTCGATCGCCGCAACCGGGTGCGCCTGCTGCTTCTGCTCGGGCTGGTCTGGACCGCCGGAACCCTGCTGACCGCCTTTGCACAGAACCTGGCGGTGCTGTTCCTCGCGCGAATGATGGCGGGCATCGGCACGACCGGCGCGCTGACTTGCGCCCTGTCGCTGACCGCCGACCTCTGTGCGCCCGAGCAGCGCGGCCGCGCCATGCTGGTGGTGACGCTGGGCAAGTGCCTCGGCCAAGCCGGGGCCTTCGCGCTGGCGGGCTGGCTGCTGGGAGCGCTGCTCCATGCGCCTGTCGCGCTGACGCAGGGGCTGGCACCGTGGCGCGGCACCCATGTCCTGCTCGCCGCGATCAGCCTTTGCCTGATCCTGCCGCTGCTGGCGATGCGCGAACCCGAGCGCCGGGAAGTGGAAGCGAGCATCCATGCGCCGTTCCGGGTCGTCGTCCAGGAACTCTGGGCCCGGCGCGCCTTCCTGATCCCGTTGTTCGTCGGACAAGTGAGCGTCGTGATGGCCGATGCCGCCGCCAGCATCTGGGCCTCCCCGGTCCTGTCGCGCAGCTATGGTCTCGCACCGGAAGCTTTCGCCGGATGGATGGGCGCGCTGATCTTCTCGGCCGGCGTGCTGGGGTCGATCCTCGGCGGGCTGGCTGCCGATCTCGGCCAGAAGACCGGGCGCAGGGGCGGCCTGCTGATCGGCGCGGTCCTGGCCGCTGCGGCAGGCGTGCCGGCGGCGCTGTTCCCGATCGCGCCGAGCGTGCCGCTATTTGCAGTAGCGGTCGGCCTGCTGATGTTCTGCGGTACGATCACCGGCCTCGTGACGTCGGTAGCCCTGACCGTACTGATCCCCAACGAGCTACGCGGCCTGTGCATCGGCGCCTTCATCGCGCTGGCAGGACTGGTCGGCTTCGGCGTGGCGCCGTCGCTGGTCGCCTGGGTCAGCGGCCTGCTCGGCGGCGAGGCACATCTTGGACAGGGGCTGGCGATCGTCGGAACGGCGGTGGGCCTGGTGTCGGTCGCGGCGTTCCTGCAGGCGATGCGCCGGGCGCCTGGATCCGCAACCCTGGAACCTATCTGATAGCTCTTGCGAAAGCTGTCAGATAGGTTATTCTCGGCGCAGGAGAGGAGGGGCCATGACAAAACAATCCCCCATGACCGCGATCGACGTATCGCCCGAGATGATCAGCCTGGTCGGCGAGGGGCCTTTGCCTTCGTTCGATCCGCCGCCCGTGCCCGTGGCCTTCGTGATGACTTTCGGATCGGTCGGCATCCCCGCGACTTTGCGCTATTTCGCGGCGCCCGATCGGCAGGCGCTTGATGAAGCGCTTGGCACCGGAAGGGAGGAGCAGGTGATCCTGCTCGTCGCGCGCGCGGCTTGCGAACGGATACTCGGCGATGCGGCACTGCCCGGCGACGGTACGGTTCATCACCTCCCCGCCGCCCTGCGCGCGATTGCCCTGGCCATCCGCGATTGCGACCTGCCGGAGATGGCGCGTACGCCCTATCGGCTTGCCAAGAGCATCGAACTGCTCTGCGATATCCTGCGCGCGCAGGGGCAGGGCGATCTCGTACCCGTCAGCCAGGACCGCGTGATGTCCAGCGCCGATACGCGCCGGTTGCTCGCCGCGCGCCGGATCATCGATGAGCGCTGGTCGGAAAAGCTCACGCTCGACATGATCGCGCGCGCCGCGGGCCTCAACCGCGCCAAGCTCACGCGCGGTTTTCGCGAGCTGTTCGACTGCAGCGTGGCCGATGCCATCGCCGAACAACGCCTGCGCGAGGCGGGGCAGATGCTGCTTTCGACCGACCTGCCGGTATCCTCGATCGGTTATCGCTGCGGTTATCTCAACAATGCGAGCTTCACCCGCGCCTTCGCCCGCAAGTTCGGGCAGGCACCGACTCATTATCGCGCAGGAAGATTGGCGGCATGACGGCAAGAACGATGGAAGGGCGGGGCGGAGACGGCGGCTCGCTGGTCGAACAGGCGGTGCAGGCCGTACGCGGCTACATCCGTTCGAACGACCTCAAGGTGGGCGATACGCTTCCGGGCGAGGGGCAGTTCGCCGCTGACCTCAGGGTCAGCCGCGCGGTCATGCGCGAGGCGTTCGGTGCGCTCGCGGCCTTGCGCCTGATCGACGTCGGCAATGGTCGCCGCCCGCGCGTGGGCGCCATCGACGGCTCGGTGATCGGGACCTCGCTCGATCACGCGGTGGCTACCTCGCAGATCAGCGTGGCCGAAGTCTGGGACGTGCGCCGCACCGTGGAAGTCCGTATTGCTGCTCTCGCGGCCGAGAAGCGCAGCGATCTTCAGGCCGGGCAGATTCTGGCGCTCGCCGAATCCATGGCTAGGGCGGATGGTGACATGGAGCAGATCACCGCTTTCGATACCGCTTTCCATCAAGTTATCGCCGCCGCCTCGGGCAATTTCCTGTTCAGCCAGATCGTGCGCTCGTTCGAGCCGCAGATGGAATTCGCCGTGCCCCGTGCCTGGGAGACCCGCCAGACCGATGAAGAGAAAGCGGCCATTCTAGCGCTCCATCGCCGTATCGCTCAGTCCATCGCCGATCGCGATCCGCAAGAGGCTGCCGCTGCCATGACCGCTCATTTCGACGCCTCGATCGGCGACCTGCTGCTGCACGCCCGGGGCTGAGGGGGAGGCGACCACAGGCTTCAGCTTTTTCGAAATTGAAGGCGGGGGGCTGTGATTGAAGTTTCCTGTTTGAAGGTTCGGGGGCCAGCATGACCGGAGGATTGGCCCGCGATCAACTCGCTGGAGCAGCAGGTCGAACTCGATTTGGGACAGGGTCCCCGCGTGCCAATGCTCGCCAGGGATCACGTAAGTGAACTTTCCTGTTGTCCGGAGATCGCGCGTCTATCGAGAGGGGCTGAAGCTTCTTCAAAGCCTGATGCTTCTAAGGTATCGTTTTCGACTGACCCTGGCTTGCTGAAACTTCGTTTTCACGCGATGACCTGTCACATGTCAACGTCAGCCACCCAGCGCGCTGGCCGTGTCTCCGCAAAAGGGGAAGCGACACGGCATCTTATCCTGGATGCATGCGAAGTGCTCTTCGCGCAAAGCGGTTACCTCGGAACCTCCTTGCGCGATATTGCCGCGCAGGCGGGGGTTCGGATGGGTGTGGTCCATTATCATTTCGGCAATAAGCACCTTATTCTCGACGCGGCGCTGGAGCGCAAGTTGCCGGTCTTGCGGGCCAGGATCTCAACGAGCTTCGAGAATGCAGAGTCCGATGGACACACGTTCGGCCCGCAAGAGATCGTAACGGCCTTCATCCTTCCCTTTCTTAGCGCATCTTCGCGTGAAGAGGACCCACTGCGCAATTACATCGTCATGACCTCTCACCTGATGAGCGCCTATCGGATGCCGGAGCTGCGGCCGAGCCTGGCCAAACTTGGGGTCATTTCCGAAATGCTCACGGACAGGCTGCGGGTTCATCTTCCGAAAATCGCGGAAAGCGACCTTCTCGCCGCTGTCTATCTGATCGAGGCGGCTTTGATCTTCATGGTGCAAGATCCTGGATTTCTGGACGATTTGACTGACGGCCACTTCTCCGCCGGGAACCTTGAGGGCATTGCCCATCCGGCCTTGCGCTTTTTTACGGCAGGTCTTGTCGGCTTGCAGGCCTGATTGTTTTAATAGGTCGGTCGATCGACCAAATTTGTTATCTTCCCCTCCATGGACGACATCGAACCTCGGTAAATCGATGCGCAAGGTGAGAGGCGCCGACCGTGGTCCCCGACAGGCGGCCGGGCCGGATCGGGCAAATGCGGGAAGGAAAACGAGATGGGTAGCCAGGGTATCCTTGCGCCTGCAATCGACGGACGCGACGCTGCGAACCTCAGGGGCGACCCGATCACGGGGGATCGCTACACCTCCACCGATTTCATGAAGCGGGAATGGGACCACATGTGGACCCGCATCTGGCACGTTGCCGGACGAACTGCCGAACTGGAAGAACCGGGCGACTACGTGGTGCATGACTTCATGAACGAGTCCGTGTTTTGCGTCCTTCAGGATGACGGCTCGATAAAGGCTTTCTACAACGTGTGCGGCCACCGTGGCCAACGACTGGTTTGGAATGCCAGTTCGCAGGACACCTTTCAGTGCCCTTACCACGGCTGGGTCTGGGGCAAGGACGGTGTACTGGCGCGTGCGCAGGATCCGGAGGATTTTCCTCAGGGCAATCCCTGCGGAAAGTTGAAGCTGAAGGAGCTGCGCTGCGCAACCTGGGGCGGCTTCGTCTGGTACACGATGGACGAGGACGCGCCCGAACTATTGGATTTCCTGGCGCCCATGCCGGAACTCTACCGTAATTACCCCATGGATACGGCCGTGCGCGTGTTCTGGATGAAGATAGATCTGAACACCAACTGGAAATTCGCCACGGACAACTTCTCGGAGAGTTATCACACCCGTACCGCACATCCACAAGTGCCGCCATGGATTGACCAGGACGTCGATACCGCCAGGCACGAGATGTGGCCGGGGGGGCACGGTCGCACCGTGCAGCCCATGCGGCCTTCGCTTTCCGACCGCTTGCCTGAGGGGGTGGACCACCCTTTCGATACCATCCTGCGAGCCTGGGATATCGACCCGGACACCTATCCCGATTTCGAAACGAAGGCGATGCAGGGCTGGTTGGACCTCAAGGCCGCCAAGAAGCGGCTCTGGAAGGAGCGCGGCTACGTTCACTACGAGCATATGGACGACGAGGAGATCACCGACAGCCCACACACGGTGATCTTTCCGAATGTCACCATCAGTTTCCTGCCTGACAACCTCGTGTTCTTCAGGACCGAGCCGCATCCGACCGATCCGAACAAATGCACTTTCGACTTGTGGTGCATGGCCTTTCCCGTCGCAGGGCAGACCATGGTGGACTCGGTCATGGCCGGGCCACAGCCCCTTCGTGAGGCCGAGTTGCAGCACCGCGCCTTCGACAACGGCCGCGGCGTACCGGAGATCAAGGATCAGATCGTCTATCAGGACATGCTCTTGGCCGAAGGGCAGCAACGCGGGATGCATTCGCGCGGCTATCTGGACGCTTACCTTGCAGGGCAGGAGACCCGCGTGCGGTTCTTCCACGAAGTCTTGAACGACTATCTGGAAGGCCGCCGGTAAATAGGCGTCCCTAATCGTCGATATGATTTTACAGGAAAACGTAAAGACAAATTTCGAATAATAAAATAACATGAATTGGGAGAAGGAAGATGAAGAACTGGCTTGATGCAAGTTCACGCCTCGCCCTTGCTGTCGGTGCTGCGATGCTGTCGCAGACCGCCTTCGCGCAGGAGAATGCGGACATCCCGCAGTCTGCCGACACTCAGGCGGTCGGCATTCAGGAAATCGTCGTCACCGCGCAGAAGAAGTCCGAAAACCTCCAGGATGTGCCGATTTCCATCACCGCCGTCGGCGGCGATGCCCTGGCCAGTACGCAGGGCACTTCGCTCCAGGCGTTACAAGGCCAGATTCCCAACGTCCAGATCGACAACTTTGCCAACACACCGCAGAGCGCCGTCTTCACCGTCCGCGGGATCGGCGTGATCGAGCCCGATCCCTATGCCGGCAACACGGTATCGATCGTGGTCGATGGTGTGCCGCAGTTCTTTTCGATGGGCGCACTTCTCGATCTCTACGACGTGGATCGCATCGAAGTACTGCGCGGCCCCCAAGGGACCTTGTTCGGTGCCAATACGACGGGCGGCGTCATCAACGTAGTCACCGCTCAGCCTACCGGCGAGTTCGGCGGTCACGTCAAGGCGGTTTACGGCAATTACAACCGCATGGATCTGACCGGCTCGATCGAGGCGCCGCTGGTGAAGGACGTGCTCTCCCTCAAGGTCGCGGGCATTCATACGCAGCGCAAGGGCTGGGTGACGAACGTGGTGGACGGCTCCGATCTCGGCCGCAAGAACCTGGACGCGGTGCGCGCCTATTTGCGCTTCACGCCCAGCGCCAATTTCGATGCAACGCTCCAGGGCGAATACGTCAATGCGCGCAACGGCTCGCCCATCGTCATAAACGGCGCCAGGCCAGGTGAAGTGCTCTACGTGGCACCCGGCACCGAGGGCATGTACGTCAGTCCCTGCGCCACCACCGGCATGTGTGTCGCGCCCGATAAGTATTTCGGCGCCAACAATTCCGTTCCCGACCAGAGCAACATGGACACTTACTCCGGCACTCTGACGATGAACTGGCGCAATACCGGCCTGGGGGACTGGACTGCGATCACCGGCTACAAGCGCTTCAAACTTCGCGAATATACCGACCAGGACGGAACGCCGTTGTTTCTCAACGATACCTATCGCCGTACGGTCGGCTGGCAGTTCAGCCAGGAACTGCGTACCAATCTGGAACTGTCGGACACTCTGAACGTCCTCGTCGGCGGTTTCTACCTCAAGAACCATTACGACCACGTGCAGGCCTACCGCTTGCAATTCGCGGCGCCTGGCCTGCTTCAGACCAACCTTCAGGATCAGGACAACTATTCGCTCTCCGGCTTCGCGCAGGCCTATTGGCAAGCGACCGACCGCCTCAAGTTCCAGGCCGGTATACGCTATACTCATGAAAGGACGCGATCGGCGCCGAGCCTCATCACCAGTATCGGCGATCCGGCGGGCTCCAACTACACCGGCGAGGGCAATACCGTCATCGACAGCTTCACCGTCGGCGGCAGCAAGAGCTGGGACAATATCGGCTGGAAGCTCGGCGCCGACTACGAGATCGCCGATGATACCTTGCTTTACGCAAGCTGGGCGAGGGGCTTCAAGTCCGGCGGCTTCACGGCGCGTGTCGGCGTCCCCGCGGACGGTGAGAACCCCTACGATCCCGAGAAGGTGGATACCTTCGAGGCTGGCGTAAAGGCCGATCTGCTGGGTCGGCGCCTGCGCGTGAACCTTGCTGCGTTCTACACCAACTACCGCGACATGCAGGTGGCACAGATCTACTTCGACACGGACACCAATACCCAAGGCAACCGTATTCTCAACGCCGGCAAGTCCGAGATCAAGGGATTCGAACTGGAAACGACGGCCGCTCCCGTCGACGGCATGACCCTGCGCGCCTCGCTCGCCTACCTGGACGCCAAGTACAAGACGTTCCTTTATGGCGATCCGCTCTCAGGGCAGATCCTCGATCTGGAAGGCTATCGCCTTCAGAACGCGCCCAAGTGGAATGCCAGTTTCGGCGCGAACTTCGTGATCCCGCTGGGCGACGATGCGGACCTCGTCAGCGATGTCAGCTATACTTACACCAGTTCCAAGTACTACACGGCGATCCTGGACACGCCGCGATCGAAGATCCAGCCCACGCATCTCGTCGATGCGTCGCTGACCTACAAGCCCCATGGCGGCGCGTGGTCGATCGGCCTCTGGGCCACCAACTTGCTCGATTCCCGCTATCTTTCGACGGTCTACGACAGTCCGGGCTACGCCGGTCTCGCGGGCTATGCCCCGCCGCGGCAGTGGGGCGGCTCGGTAAGCTTCGATTTCTGATGATGCAGCGGCAAGGGAGAGCAGTATGAACCGTGTCGCGGGAAAAGTGGCACTGGTTACCGGCGGCGCTTCCGGTCTGGGAGCAGCGGATGCTCGGCTGCTGGCAGCGGAAGGGGCGAGCGTCGTCATCACCGACCTTCAGGCCGATCTCGGCCGAGAAGTCGCCGCTTCCATCCCCGGAGCGCTGTTCCTGGAGCATGACGTGCGTGACGAGCTTCAGTGGCAGGATGTTGTCGCGAAGACGCTCGCCCGGTTCGGCCGGCTCGATGTGCTGGTCAACAATGCCGGGCTGGTCCGCTTCGGGCATGTGGAGGAGTGCGAACTCGAAACCTTTCGGCTTCAGATGCAGGTCATGGTCGAAGGATGCTTCCTGGGCTGCAAGTCCGCTCTTCCCTACATGACGCGGCGAGCCGATGGGCCATGGGGCGGCTCCATTGTCAATGTCGCCTCGGTCGCAGCGCTAAAAGGGATCGCCGCGATACCGGCCTATAGTGCGGCGAAGGCAGGGATCATCGCGCTTACCCGCAGCGTTGCCGTGCATTGTCAGGAGCAGGGTTACGGCATCCGGGTCAATGCCATTGCGCCGGGAGCACATGACACGCCGATGACCCGGCAGGCGCTCGACCAATTGTCACAGGACGATGCCGGTCTCGATCAGGTCAATGCTCATGGGCAGGGCCGTCCCGAGGATGTCGCCAACCTGGTCCTGTTCCTTGCTTCGGAGGAATCGCGTCAGATCACCGGCACGCATATCGTTATCGACAATGGGGAGACGGTTCGATGAACGGCGCCGAAAACATCGGCTGGCTTGCGGATCGCCAGGAGATCGCGAACGTGCTCGCCTGTCATAGCCGAGGCGTGGACCGGGCGGATGCGGGTTTGCTGGCACGTTGCTACCACGACGACGCCACGGTGGATTATCGCTTCTTTGCCGGATCGGCATCCGAGTTCGCGACCATTCTCTCGGCGGCCCAACGAGCCGGTCCCGTCACGCTCCATCGAACCGCCCAGATGTGGATCGAGACGGACGGCGCACGGGCAAGCTCCGAAAGCTACGTCATGGCCTATGCATCCAGCGCGGGCGAGGAGGGACCGGCCACGCAGCACCTCATCTGCGGCCGTTACCTCGACCGGCACGAGAAGCGCTCGGGCCAGTGGCGCCTGACCCACCGCACATATGTGCTCGACACGAATTTGAATTGGCGCGGAGGCATGCCGCTGCCGGGCTTGGGCTCGCTCGATAGCCAGATGCCGGTGGGCGGACACGGCGCGGCCGATGCCGGGATCGCGCTGCTGACCCAGGCGCGAGCCAGGAACATGAGAAAGGGATCGGAGCCGATGACATATAGCGAACGGGAAATCGATGCGGTGATTTCACGTCAGCAGATCGCGGACCTCACCATGGCCTATTGCCGCGGCGTGGACCGCGCCGACGCGTCTTTGCTGGCGCAGGTCTTTCACGAGGATGCCACCATCGTGAGCGGCGCCTTCAATGGCAATGGCCGCGATTTCGCCTTGGAGATCTGCAGGCTGGTGGAGGAAGCCTACGAACAGACTTTCCATTCCATCGCCAACCAGTGGATCGAGGTTGAGGGCGATCGAGCCATCGGCGAAACCTATGTCATCGCAGTCTCCACCAGCCGCGGGGACGAACGAACGGACACGCTCACAGGTGGCCGGTACATCGATCGATATGAACGCCGCGGCGGGCAATGGGCAATCGCGGAGCGAACCTTCGTCCTCGACTGGGCGCGCCGCGAACCCAGCACGCGGGATATGACCGGGGGTATGTACGCGGCTCTCGATCTTCATGGTTCGCGAGGGCAGGGCGATCCGGTCTTTTCACTGAATAGTCATGGCGCAGTTTGAGCAGTGAACGGAGACAACCGAATAGATGCTGATCGCGTCCCGGGAGGTGGTGTAGCTGAGCGTTGAGGTGGTCACAGTGATTTTCGGATAGGTTTGGGTTGCGACACTCGAACCTGACGGAAGGAATCACGATGACCGATCCGATGATGCACCTGCGTTCGCTGGTAGAGAAGACCCCGGACGCGGATATTCTACGCGAGATGATCTCGTTTGCCGCCGAGCGGCTGATGGAGATGGAAGTCGGCGACCTGACCGGCGCTGGCTACGGCGAGAAGTCTCCGGACCGGCTTGTCCAGCGCAATGGCCATCGCGAGCGCGACTGGCAGACGCGAGCCGGTACTGTCGAGTTGCGCATCCCGAAGCTGCGCAAAGGCAGCTACTTTCCCGGTTTCCTCGAACCGCGTCGGATGGCAGAGCGGGCGCTGACCGCGGTGATCCAAGAAGCCTATATCCAAGGCATTTCCACTCGCTCGGTGGACGATTTGGTCAAAGCGCTTGGGATGGACGGCATCTCCAAGAGCCAAGCGAGCCGCCTATGTGAGGAACTCGACGAGCGGGTGCACGCCTTCCTGGATCGCCCGATCGAGGGCGACTGGCCGTATCTGTGGATCGATGCGACCTACGTGAAAGTCCGTCAGAACGGGCGGATCGTCTCGGTGGCGGTGATCGTCGCGGTAGGCGTGAACAGCGACGGTCGCCGCGAAGTGCTGGGTATGGACATCGGCGCCTCGGAAGCCGAGCCTTTCTGGACCGCCTTCCTGCGCAAGCTGACGCGCCGGGGGCTGCGCGGCGTCAAGCTGGTTATCTCCGACGCGCACGAAGGCATCAAGGCAGCCGTCTCCAAACTGCTCTGTGCCACGTGGCGGCGCTGCCGGGTTCACTTCATGCGCAATGCGCTGGCTCATGCCGGCAAAAGCGGCCGCAGGGTTGTCTCCGCCTTCATCGCCACCGCCTTTGCTCAGGAAACACCCGAGGCCGCCAGCCAGCAATGGCGTGCCGTGGCCGATCAGGTGCGACCCAAACTGCCCAAGCTGGCAAACCTGATGGATGAAGCCGAACCCGATGTGCTGGCCTACATGACCTTCCCGCGCGAGCACCGGGCCAAATTACACAGCACCAATCCCATCGAGCGCCTCAACGGCGAAATCAAACGCCGTACGGACGTCGTCGGCATCTTCCCCAATGAGGCTGCCATCACCCGTCTCATCGGCGCCATCCTCATGGAACAATCCGATGAATGGGCTGTCCAGCGTGTCCGATACATGACCCTTGAAACCATGGCACCGGTCAGCGACAATCCTATCACCATGCTCTCGGCAGTCCCAGGAGCATGAGCGGCCCAGACTGACGCCGAAAAGCGCGGCTTCTCGGCTTCAGCTATACCACGCCCCGGGACACGATCTAGATGCGGTTCGTCTAGATGGCGCGGTTGCGCTGATTACGGGGTTAGGTGTTTGGTCCCAGCATGTGATGGCTGGGTCTGGCGATAAATGTTTCTGGCTTTGATCCCCAGAGTAGGTGGATGGCTTCGAGGGGGGCTAAACTTCAAAGCCCTGAGCTGCTTGGCAAGGTTGTAGGTTATCAGCCAGTCTGCAACGTGTTGCCGCAGATCCGCTTATACGGTTTTTAGTATGTTATTGCCCAAGAAAAGCCGTGATTTCGAGGGGCTTAGTGAAGTCTTTAGTGGCAAAAGGGGGGCGCATTGGAAATTTTCCGCTTCAAACAGCCAGATCAATAGTTGCCGGCAAGACCGGACGTTGATCCGCGCAACTCAGAACGACCGGGTCTGGTCGGTACCTGCCGGAGTTGCGGACAGCCTGCGGCTGGGACCAAAGATTGACGGCTTAGCGGCCGAAAAGGCTCGAGCATACAAACAGGTTTACGCTCGAATTCTGGCCATTCCGGAGTCTCAGACGAACATCGCAAACCGGCCTTGTCCTGCAGTTGATGCGAGGGAACCGCCCTATCCCTAACGCCCGCGTGGCGGGTGTCCGGTACCCAATTTACGCAGCAGGAACTCAATCGCACCATGTGGAAGGCCGCCGGGAAGACGCCCGCAGATTAAGCCGCGCTAATTTTCGTTGTCGCCAGCAATTTTGCAAGCAGTTCGCTCAGTATCTCCTGCTCGCGCAGATCCAGGCCGCTGACAACGTTGTGCTGGTTGGCGACGTGCAGGGCGATGAGCGCGTCGATCAGGTTCAGCCCATCAGCCGTCAATGCCACCAGGGTTCCACGTTTGTCAGCGGGATTGGGGCGACGTTCGACGAGGCCAGCCTTCTCGAGCCGGTCAATCCGGTTGGTCATGCTGCCAGAGGAGATCATCGCCGCCTCGTAGAGATCGGTGGGCGTCAGCGCATGGGGGGCGCCGCTGCGCCGCAAGGTGGCCAGGACATCGAATTCTCCGGGCTGCAATCCATGCTCGGCAAAAAGCGGGTTTAGATGATCCCGTGCCGTCCTCAGCGCCGCCTCGGCCAATCGCCCCAGCAGGATCATCGGGCTGGTATCGAGGTCTGGTCGTTCTTGCGCCCATTGGCCTGCTGCCAACTCTGCCCTGTCCATCGTTGCTCCATGTATCTTGACGTCAAGACATTTGTCTCTACGTAGAGTTATATCAGAGGCAAGCCTTGCTGCAAGCACGGCCGCCTACCGGAGTAGCACTATGATCAGACCACCCGGTCGGCTGCTGTTTGCGGCCTTAATCCTGCTCGTCGGCATCAACCTGCGTCCCTCGCTTGCCGCGATCGGACCGCTATTGGACCAGATCCAACTCGACACGGGGATGGACGATATGCAGGCCAGTCTGCTGACCAGCGTACCGGTCCTACTCATGGGCCTGTGCCTGCTAGGCACCGGGCGGGTCCAGGCGATGCTGGGGCAGCGGGGCGGGGTAGCGGCCGGACTTGCGGCGCTCGTCCTCGCCGGGCTGATGCGCTGGCTGTGGCCAATAATTCCCGTCCTTCTGGCGAGCGCCGTGATCGGTGGCGTAGGCATTGCCGTGGTGCAGGCAATGATGCCGACGATCATCCGGCACCGCGCCGGTTCGCAAACAGCGATTTTGATGGGCTTATACTCCACCGCGATCATGGGCGGCGCGGCCTTGGCCAGCTTTACGGCGCCGCGCATCGCGCCTGCGCAGGGGTGGGCACTGGCAACGGGTATCTGGGCACTGCCCGCCCTCGTCGGCGCGGTTGCATGGTGGCGGGCGACGGGCAGCATGAATACAGGCGCGTCCGCGGAACCGGGAGGCGCGGTATCCAATTACCCCAGGAGCTGGCTGCTGCTGGCCTTCTTTGGCTTGGGTACCGGGGCCTATACGCTCGTCCTAGCCTGGTTGCCGCCGTATTATACGGGATTGGGCCTGTCCGCGCAGGACGCCGGCACGCTGTTGTCCGCTCTGACGCTTGCCGAAGTTGCCGCCGGTATCGGCGTCGCCATGGCGGTCGGGCGCTGTGCGGACAGGCGGCCGATCATGCTGCTGGCCATCGGCGCCCTGGTGGCCGGACTTCTGTGCCTTTCCCTCGCGCCGTTACCGTTGGCAGGATGCGCGGTATTGCTTTGTGGCCTTGGTATCGGCGCACTGTTCCCCCTCGGATTGATTGTCGCCATGGACCATGGCCGAGATGCTGCGGAAGCCGGACGGATCGCCGGTTTCGTGCAGGGCGGCGGCTACGTGCTGGCCGCGATCCTTCCCCTGATCGCGGGAATTCTGCGCCAGCATCTTTCCGATCTCACGCTTGCATGGTGGCTGATGGCCGCCCTGTGCCTCATTCTCGCGCTCATGGCCCTTCGACTGCGGCCCGGCGCACGCCTCTCCTGAACCCCCGAAAGGAAACACACATGGCCTTCTACTCCGTGCAGGGTCGCACAAATTACTATGTCGATATCGGGGAAGGACGTCCGGTGCTGCTGCTCCATGGCATCAGCAACTCAGGCCGGGCCTGGGCACCTCAGGTCCCCGAGCTGAAAGCCGCGGGCTACCGTGCAATCGTTCCGGACCATGCGGGGCACGGCGCTTCCGGCGCCCTTATGGCACCGTTCGGTGTGAAGGATCTGGCCGACGATACCGAAGCCCTGATCGCGCATTTGGGCTTGGACGAATTCGATCTCGTCGGCCTGTCGTTGGGGGGAATGGTGGCGCTTGAACTGGCGTTGCGCCATCCCCAGCGCGTTGGCCGTGTGATCGTGGCCAACAGCTTCGACCGGACCGCAACGCCCCAGTTCAAGGCCATGGCCGAAGGCTGGGCGAGGACGTTCGAACAGCCCCACGGCCCGGCCTTGCGACTGGAGCAGAACTGGCCGTCGCTGGTCTCTTCGGCGTTTCAGGAGTCAGCGGAGGGCCTAGGCACATGGCAGGTCTGGCACGGCATCGCGGCCAGCGCCGATGGCTCGTCGCTGGCGCATGTCGCGCGCGGCATTACGGATTTCGACCGCGCGAACGGCCTTGGGGAGCTTGCCATGCCCGTCCTGTTCATCGCCGGCGAATGGGATCGCATGTCTCCGCCCGGCCTCAGTCTCGCCATGGCCGAGCGTGTTCCCGACGGCATCTGTCAGGTGATCGCAGGTGCCGCGCACATTTCGAACGTGGACAGCGCCGACGAATTCTCACGCATCATGCTGCAATTTCTCGGCACCGCGAGGCCCGTTCAGTTTGAAGTGTGAAGCCCGGCTATCGAATGGATGTGGGCAATCGGACGGTAATGCAGGAGGCGCTGTTTTATAGCTCAGCCTGGAAGAGCATGTTCCCCAGAGCTATCTGTTGCGGGCGATAGACCGGTTTGTCGATCTCGGCGGCATCCGGGAGAAGCTGTGGACATTTTACAGCGAGACAGGCCGGCCCTCAATCGATCCGGAACTAATGATCCGGAGGCTGCTCATCGACTCTGGCGAGGCAGGCCTTCGGGCAGGGCATTGCCGATAATACTTCGCAATAGCCTTGGCGCATAAGCCCTCAAAGGGTAGGGGCGGTAATGCGAATGATTCGCATTGTTGTGGCGCCGGGGGATACAAATGTCGTCTTTCAGGATCGCGTTGATCGCGTCCGCTTCGATTCTCGCGGTTCCTGCGCTTGCGGAAGAGGTACCGGATGCCGACGGCGCAGCAGGCGACATAATCGTCACCGGCCGTGCGCAGCGGCTCTATCGTGTTGAGCAAACGACAGTGGGCAAAGTTGCGGAAAACCCGATGAACATCCCGCAGGCGGTGCAGGTCATCAATTCGGAACTGTTCGCCGACCAAGGCGCACGCGATGCGACGGACATCTATCGCAACATCTCGGGCGTCAGTTTCTTCAGCTATGCCGGCGTGACGTTCCGGGGCTTCCGCCAGGATCAGTCCTTCTACGACGGCCAGCGGGGCAACCCGTTCATCGGGTTTTCCGTGCCGCAGCTTTTCAATGTCGATCGCGTGGAAGTGCTGAAGGGGCCGGCAGGCCTGTTCTTCGGCCCCGGATCGCCGGGCGGCATCATCAACTACGTGTCCAAGACGCCCAAGGACGAGACGGGCCTGCGCGCCGTCATCACCGGTGGCAACTATGATCGCATCGGCCTGTCTGCCGAAGCGACCGGGCCCGTCGATAAGGAAGGCATCATCACCTACCGACTAGGCGGCTTCTATGAATCGATGGACCCTTATCGCCGCAACACCCAGAACAAGTCTCGCATCGGCGATGCAGGGCTGGCGATCAAGACGAACGAAGGCGGCAAGCTGACGCTGCAGGCGACGATCTATGACAGCGAATTGCAGGGCAACCGCCTGCGTGGCGTGCTGGTGGACAATGCCGGCAACTTCCTCACCAGCATCCGCTGGAACGCGAACGAGAAGACCGATTTCCTGAACTTGCGTTCGCGGGCCTATCAGGCGCGATATGCGACCACGCTCGGCGAGCGCGTCACTTTCGATGCTGGCGTGCGCTACTTCAAGGCCACCGAGACGCAGAAATATCACGAGCCGCGCGGCCTCGATCCGGCCAATCCCGATCTGGTCCGCCGCGAATTCCGCGACCAGATCCGGCCGGTCCATGGCCTGTCGCTGATGGCCAACCTCACCGCCCTGGTCGACATCCTGGGCATGGAGCACAAGTTCCAGACCGGCGCTGACTGGTACGATGAAAAGAGCATGCTGAACTCGCGCATCCTGCGCGCCGGGGTAACCTCGCTCAGCCTGAGCAATCCCGTATACGGTCGCGGAGAAGGCGACGCCGCACGCGCGGCCCTGCTGCCTTTCACGACCACCGATACCCGGACGAAGCGCAAGGGTGCCTACCTGCAGGACCAGATCAGCATCACCGATGCGCTGCTGCTGGTCGGCGGCGTGCGGTACGACAAGTTCGACGATGGCGTGACCACCAGCATGAACGGCACCGTCTCGGCGCGGTCCACCTACTCGGACAGCGATGTGACCTTGCGCGGCGGCGCGATCTTCAAGCCACGGCCGGACGTCTCGCTCTACGCCAGCTGGTCGCAGAGCTTCGAGCCGCAGGCAGCGGCCGACCAGAACAGCGATGCCGGCGGCCCCTTCGCACCGGTCACCGGCAACCAGCTCGAAGGCGGCGTAAAGACGCAGTTGTTCGATGGCCGCTTGCAGGCCAATGCAGCGGTCTATCGCATCGTGCGCAAGAACATCCTGCAGGTCGATCCCACGCTGGAGCCGGTCAATGGCGTCGATCAGCTCGCGCCCATCGGTGAAGTCACCAGCAAGGGCTTCGAGCTGGACCTGACGACAGACCTCACCCCCAACTGGGTGCTGCTGGTAAACTACGGGTACAACGACACGAAGATCACCGGCACGGCCGAAGGGCAAGCGATCGTCAATGCTGTGGGCAATCGGTTCGCCAATGCGCCCAAGCACAAAGTCGGCTTCTGGACCCGCTATCAGGTGCCTGTGATCGGCACCGCCTTCGCCGTGGGTGGGGAACACGTCTCGCGTCGCATCAGCCTATCTGGGCAGGCGGTGAAGCCTTACACCACCTTCGACGCTTCGATCACCAAGAGCCTGGGCTTCGCGCAGCTGCTGCTGCGGGTGGATAACATCTTCGACAAGGTCTACGCCGCATCGGGCTTTTCCGCACAGAGCGGGCATTTCCCGGGCGAGCCGCGCACCTTCCTTGCCGAGCTTCGCTTCGGGTTCTGATCGTGGCGAAAACGGCCAGAGGAAAGAACGGCGCCAAGGGACGGTCGCTCTGGTGGCAGGTCCATAGCTGGGCCGGTCTGAAGCTCGCCGTCTTCATGACTTTCGTACTGGCCACTGGCACGCTGGCGGTCTTCGCGCACGAGATCGACTGGCTCGTCACCCCCGCGATGCGGACCACGCCACAGGAAGGCCCCAAAGCCAGCTGGGGCCAGCTTGCCGAAGCGGCGGCGCAGGCAGAACCGCATGGCCGGTTGCAGACGCTCTATGCGCCCATCGACCCGTGGTTCACGGCGGAAGCCTGGATCGACAGGGGCAAGGGCGCGCCGCTGCGGGTCTATGTCGATCCCTGGAGCGGCCGGGTGACCGGCACGCATGGTTGGGCGAACGTGCACCGCTTTCTGCGCCAGGCCCATCGCCACCTGATGCTGCCGACGAAGATCGGGATACCGATCGTCTGTTCACTCGCGCTGCTGTTGCTGGCCTCGCTGGTGACCGGGATCGTCACCTACAAGAAGTGGTGGCGCGGCTTCTTTAAGGTGCCGAGGAGCGGCAATGCCCGCAAGCTGAGCGGCGACCTGCACCGCCTTGGCGGACTGTGGAGCCTCTGGTTCGTGGCCCTGATTTCCTTGACGGGGCTCTGGTATCTGGTGGAAACGCTGGGCGGAAACGCGCCGGTGCCAAAGTTTGCGAAGATCGAAGCGATGGCGCCCGTGCCGACAGGCGCGCGGCTGGACCGATTGGTCGCCACCGCCCGGCGCGCACGTCCTTCGCTCGACATTCGGGAAATCCGCTTCACCGAAGAAAACGGCGTGGTCGTCCTCGGCCAGGATGAAGCCTGGCTGGTCCGCGACCGCGCCAATGGCGTGGCGCTCGACCCGGCGAACGGTGGTGTGCTCACCTCGCTCGATGGGCGCGATCTGGATGTGCATCAGAGAATATCCGAGATGGCCGATCCGCTGCACTTCGGCACGTTCGGTGGTCTTGCGACGAAAGTGATCTGGTTCATCTTCGGCGTGATCCTGACCGGCATGTCGGTGACAGGCGTCATCATCTACGCCAAGCGACTGGAGAAGGCTGAAAAGCGTGAGCGGAGCGCAGGCCGGATTGCCTGGTCCGGTATGGGCGCCTGGGCATATGTGGGAACCGCGCTGGTCATCATGGCGCTCGTCCTGACGCCTGGCGCGATCGGTGGCGCGAGTTAACAATGACGACTCTATGGTCATAGCCGGATAAATTGGATTATAAAGTATAAATAAATGGCAATATTGCGAGCTTTTTTGTTGAACGGCAACGTTCAAGAATCTCGATTTCTTCGCAAAAATTCGAACGATATTCGCAATAATGACTGCAATTTATTCGTCTTATTGAACATATATTCGAATTCAATTCGTTAAATTTTGCTTTCCGAGCCAGTCAAAGTGTCGATTCAGAAAATCGAAGCGGAAGGTCGGCTGCTGAGAACGTGAAATTGTCCGCTGAGCGTCCTTATAAGGGGCGGCACTGCAATACTGAGGGATAATCCAAGCCGCTCTGCAGGCCAATTTCGTTTCGAAGCAGGGCAGTTCAACCCGATGGGGGGAAACGCTTAACTCATTTGACTGCCGGAAAGCCCAGAATTCCTGCTATATCGACCGTCAGGCGCAAGGCGAACGCCAGGATATCCCTCGAACGGCGGACGGCGGCGGGTCGAGGCAGGTTGTCGGGGGTCATCACGTACTGGACGTTCGGATTGATCCTGATCCCCGGCGCCGCCGCGAAACTATAGTTCAGCTCGAAGACGCCTTCTCCGGCAAGCACGCGATCGGTTCCTCCCGCTCGCAAACGCGAGGCCTGCAGGAAGTCGATCTGCCGCGAGCCGAGACGGATGTAGCTGCCAACCAGGCCCAGGGTGTCCTGGGGACGACCGCCAAAAGGACCGGTGACGATGACGCCCGCGATCGCCTGGCCCTTGAAAGGCACGTAATCGTTCGTCGACGCTATGACACCGCCGAACACAGTCACCGGACGTTTGGTATCGCCGCCCACGTGTGCGGCGACGGCATCGCCCATTACATACCAGCCTGCCTGACCGTCATGGGCCAGAGCGCTTCCGCCCGCCGTAATACGCGGCCGGCCGTCCGCGTTGAGATAGGGGTCGGCGACGTCGGAGGTGTTGTGATATCCGCCGATCCGAATGTGCCAGGGATTTCGCGCTTTGGGGTCGGACGACTGGAAACCAACTTCGAATGCCGTCTGATGGCCGGTCGCGTTACGCGTCGACCAGTCGAACCCGTTGGTCACGTTGAGAGACGGATTGGCTTCGAAGATACCGGCCTGCACGTAGAACCCCTTGGTCGGCGCAACCTTGAGGCGGCCGCCCCAGGTCCCATAAGGGAAGAAGCCCAATGCACGGTCCTGGATCGGGACGACCGCGGGATTGAAGCAGACCGAGTTGTTCTGGAAGGTGCAGTAGAGGTTCGACTGATTGAAATAGGTCAGCGGCGATACCCGGCCGCCCGAGATGTTGACCTTGCCGTCGAACAGGTTCTGCTCGATTGCCAGCGCGGCCAGACGAAGGTTTTGCACGGCCTTGTAGCGCGTCTGGAAGCTGATCGCGTTGCCTGCATGATCGGCTGCCAACGAGGTGCCCCGTGACACGTTCATCGAGACGTGGATGAACGAGCCTTCGAGGCCGACCATGCGACCCATATCGAGATCGGCGCCGAAAGGCAGCGCATAGGAATTGCCTACGCCGCGGTCCTGGCCTCCCGACACGCTGCCGGCGAACTCGTCCACGGCCAGGGCGCGCAGATAGACGCCCTTGTCGGCCAGATCCCGGCCGATGCCCGCGAAGGGGCCCTTCGCGGTGTTCGGGTCGGTCGGCGGGAACAGGATTGGCTGCACCTGAGGTTTGGGATAGTTCGGAGATATCCGCAGCACCGGCGGTTTTGGGATCTGCGCTCCGGTCGAAGTCTCCTGCTGCGCACCTGGGAGCGCCGGTTCGACGGTCGTCGCCTTCGACGCTTCCTCGGCGAGGCCAGGCGCGGGCACCAGGAAGGCAGTGGCCGCAAGCGGCCACGCCATGTTCGTAATCTTCATGATCTTTCCTCTTCCGCGGCGGAGACGTCTTGCGTGGTCTCCTGCCGCTCATGCTCTGGATGGGACCGACGCGGGCGGCCGCGATATTTCGCCCGCGTCACCACGCATCAGGGGGAAAGCTCTTCGAGTGCTTTTCCGGAAGTCTCTGGCGCCCATTTCAGAACGACGAGGCCCGTCAGGGCCGCCACTGCAGCGAAAGTGAGAAACACTGGTGCGATCGACCCACCCGCCATGACCAACCCGATGACCCAAGGGCCGGCAATCGAACCGCCGCGCAGCCAGGCCGAGCCGAGTCCCGCACCAAGCGAGCGCAGCCGCGTAGGATAGAGTTCGCCCGAATAGAGATAGAGCGAGTACGTGACCGTCTGGA
Organism: Novosphingobium sp. BF6; assembly: GCF_058273105.1. NCBI lineage: Bacteria > Pseudomonadati > Pseudomonadota > Alphaproteobacteria > Sphingomonadales > Sphingomonadaceae > Novosphingobium > Novosphingobium sp. BF6. The sequence continues at coordinate 2,358,330 of NZ_CM177775.1, read as the reverse complement.
GCGCCGCGAAAGCAGGCGTCGCCAGCGCGAAGACCATGACCGGAGTGGAGGCGCCAAGCACGTAGAGCGCGGTAAGCGGCACGGCGGCGAAAAGAAGCGCCCCTGTGTACCACCGGCGGCGGCCCACCTTATCGATGGTCAGGGCACAGACGAACGATGCCACCAGCGCCACGCCCGTCATCGCGAAGCCATAGCCGATGGCCTGATCGACGGGGAGATCGAACACGGTGCGGTACAGCGTGGGCAGCCAGGTCAGAAGGCCGTTGTTGATCATGTAGGCACCGAACCACATTGCCCACAGCAGCAGCGTGCGCGGGCCGTAGAGCGGACCGAACATCTCGCGGACCGACCCGGCGGGCTTGGCCTGAACGAGCACGGTCGCGGGTGCGCGCGGTTCGCCGAGCGGCTTGCCTTCGGCAATGGCGCTTTGCTCGAGCCGGGCGATAACCTTGTCGGCATCGTCGAAGCGGCCGCGATTGATCAGCCAGCGCGGGCTCTCGGAAAGGAAGAAGCGCAGCGGAACCACCAGCGCGACCGGGACCATGCCCACGATGAACATCGACTGCCAGCCCAGGCTCGGCACCATGAGATAGCCGATCGCACCCGCCGCTGTCAGGCCGACGAGAAACAGCAGTTCATAGAGCAGGAAGAAGCGGCCCCGCTTCTTGGCGCCCGACAATTCATTGACGTAGGCGCTGGCGACGGGGACTTCCCCGCCTGTGCCGATGCCTTGCAGGAAACGGAAAAGGATCAGAGATTGCGGACCCCATGCGAAAATGCAGGCGGCGCTCATCGCGGCGAAAATGCCGATCGCGATCGCCAAGACCGGAAGCCGGCCGATGCGTTCGGCGAGCCATCCGAAGAACACCGCGCCGATCAGCTGTCCAAGATAGCCGGACGAGATGATGGCAGCGGTCGCAGACGGGGTTAGGCTCCATTGTTTGGCCAGGATCGGCATCGCGTAGGCGAGCGCGATCGTGGTGTAACCATCGAAGAACGTCGCCATGCCGACGCACCCGCGCGCCCATAGCACCGGGCGGGTCACAGGCAGGCGTTCGAGCCGGGCAATGAGCGCGGCAGCGCGTTCACTGGCCATCGCCGACGCGCCCGAATGCGCGACGCTGCCGTTGGAAGCTATAGATGCACTCATACTGGGCCTCTCCATATGCGCGCCTTATTGGCCCTCGCGAGCCTGCGCGTCTATTCTGGTTGAGTGGCCGGAGCCGCCCGGGCTCCGGCATCGATCGCCTTTTTCCGATCGGGTCGGACCGAACTATGTCGGTCCGACCCTTCGTCGAAAGCCGGCGCTCGCCGGGAGGTCAGACGATGCCGGCTTCCTTCATGGCAGCTTCGATCTCCTGCTCGGCCTGAGCTGAAAGGTCGATCAGCGGCGAACGCACAACCGCGTTCTTGAGGACGCCGCGGGCGCGCAAGGCGATCTTGAGCGCCACGGTGCCTTCCATGTGCGAACCGCGGTGGTAGACGTTCTTGGTCACCGGTAGCAGCTGGTCGTGAATGGCGCGGGCCTTGGCATAGTCCTTCGCCTTGCCTGCCTGGATCAGCTGGAACAGCAGTTCCGGCGCGATGTTGCCGTAGCCGACGAGCGCGCCGTCGACGTCGAACATCGTGTGCAGCAGATATTCGTCGTGGCAGGTGAGAATCTGCAGCTCCGGGAATTCCTTGCGCAGCACGGGGATTTCCGTGTCCCAGCGCTTCATGTTGCGCACGCCGTTCTTGGTGGCGACGACGCCCGGCTGCGCGGCGATCTCGAGCTGGGTCTTCAGGTTATAGGTCGCCTTGGTGGCGTCTGGATACTGGAACAGGATGCACTGCAGGCCGGATTCTTCATAGATCGCCTTGTAGCGGTCCTGCGGCGCGCCGTCCTGATAACCAAAACGCAGCCAGCCGTGCGAGGGGTAGACGAGTGCGCCGATGGCGCCGGCATCGGCCGCGCGCTTGGCCTCCTTGGCCGCGACTTCCGTGCCTTCGCCGGTGATGCCCGCGATGACGGGAATCTTGTCGCCGACTGCGGCGACATAGGTCTCGATCAGCTGGACCTGCTCGTCCTGCGTCAGAAACGTGCCTTCGCCGGCATGACCCAGGATCACAAGGCTCTTCACACCTTTCTTGGCCGCCAGCCACTTGGCGAGTTCGGCATTGGCTTCCCAGTCGACTTTGCCTTCAGCGTCGAAGACGGTGACCGGTGCGGGGTTGAGGCCACGCAAATCCATGACGTTGGTTGGTGCGGGGCGCTTATTGGGGGTCGGGTCGTACAGGCTCACTTCTCTCTCCATTTTGGAACGTTATCGGGAACGTTCCCACAATCGTTCCAAAACGAGGCTGGTGTCAACAGGGTTTTTGCGGCATGAAGGATCAGGCACTCGCAGGGAGTGAAAATACGCTCAGAATCAGGGCTTGCAGACATGATCGCCGACGTTGAGACAAAGCATTCGCGAGTGACGCTGCACGATGTCGCGGCCGCTGCCGGCGTATCGAAATCGACCGTGTCGCGAATCCTCGATGAGAGGCTGCCCCCATCCGACAACCCCACCGCGCGCCGGGTAAAGCAGGTCGCGGCAGAGCTTGGTTATGTGCGCGACATTTCTGCCGCGAGCCTGCGGCGTGGCAAGACGATGACGATCGGCGTCATCGTGCCGCGCCTCACCGATACGGTCATGGCCATGCTCTACGAGGCCATCGCCAAGGCTGCCGCTCGTACGGGCCGGGTCGCGCTGGTTGCGACGACCGACGACAACATCGACGCGGACCGCCTCGCCGCCGAATCCCTTCTTCAGCGCGGCGTGGACGGCCTGATCCTGGCGACTGCAAGGGACGGCGACGAATTGCCCAAGAGCCTGTCGGAACGCGACGTTCCCTTTGTGCTCGCATTGCGTACCGATGGAACCAGCCTGTCCTCGATCGGCGACGATCGTCTCGGGGGTTATCTCGCAACGCGCCATTTGCTGGACCTCGGCCATCGGCGCATCGGGATCATCGCCGGGCCGACGTTTGCTTCAAGTGCCAGGCTGCGAACCGAGGGGTATCGACAGGCGCTCGAAGAAGCGAACGTCGCCGTAGACCCGGCCCTGATCGTCGAATCCAGCTTCAGCATCGAGGCCGGAGCCGAAGCAGCCGAAACCTTGATGGACCTCCCGGAACGACCGAGCGCGATATTCGCGGTGAACGATAATACCGCAATCGGTGCCTTGTCGGCTCTCACCAATCGCGGCCTGTCGGTCCCAGAGGACATGTCGCTCGTCGGCTACAACGACATTCCAATCGTGAGTCATTTGCCTACGCCGCTGACTACGTTGCGCGTCCCGTTCGATCAGATTGCCGCCGCCGCGCTGGAACTGCTTGAAAAGCGCCCAGAGGAAGCGTCGGCCAAACTGCGTCTTGTTGCGCCCACTTTGATACCCCGAAGGTCGACAGCTTCACCTTCGAAGAACTGATCCGATAAATTTAGGATCTCGAGAAGTTAAGTGGTTTCTCAAATGATGCTCGACAGAAACAGGGGGGTACTCGTTATTGCACGACTTGGCGAAGCCCTCTGACTGCAACAAGGCATTGTGTGCTAAGCAAGATTTACTGCGTCGGCAGTGGCGGTCTTGAATCGGAAAGCAGACCGGCCGCTGATGGGATCGAAAAGTCGGCGGCTGAATGACCGACTAGGGGTGGCCTCCCCCTGAAGCGTTCTACCTGTGGCCGTCAGGGCCACAGGTAGAACGCTTCAGGGGATTTCAGAGTTTGATCCCGCCGCTCGCGAGCGAGTATCGTGGAACGCCGGGCGTAAGGTTGGCACAAAGCGAGCGCTCAAACCCGGTCAGATATGGGCGATCCGTTTCTTCCTCGACCAGCATGGGCGGGGCCGCGACCGAGCCCTCTTTGACCTCGCTATCGACAACAAGCTTCGCGGATGCGCTCTGGTGAAGATCAGGATCAGCGATATCGTTGTGATCTGAAAATTCGAACACGGGCTACAGCAAAAGACCGGCAGGCCGGTTCAGTTTGAACTGATGACCGATGCTCGCGCCAGCCTATTCAAATGGCTGGAACTGCGAGGAGGGTCCTTGGATGACCTTACTTTCCCTATCCTCGCGCTTACTTACTTGGCTGAGCCTCGCCGTGGCTCCTTCGGCGCGGTTTGAGCTCGCTGACGATCACACCGGCAATGATAAAGGCGGCTCCGAGTATCACGAGCGGCGGAAGTCTGTCGCCCGCAATTCGCCCTACAATGCCTGCCCAGACAGGTTCACTTGCATAGATGATTGTCGCGCGTGTGGGCGATACAGATTTCTGTGCCCAATTCATCGTCAGCTGGATGAGAGCACTCGCGATGCCCAAGCCAAGTCCAGCGAGCAGCCAAATCCAGGAGAAAGCGGGAATGTTCTCGCCAGCTATGGGCATCGCGGCAAAGGACAGCAGGCCACCTACTAAAAGCTGCACGACCGTGACCCGGGAACTGTCCACTTCGGACGCGAACCGACCAATCAAGATGATTTCAGCAGCGATTGCTGCTGCGCTGAGGAGCGTAGCAGCCTCGCCGCTTCCGACGCCGACATGCCATGCATCAGGTCCTGCAAGTAAGATCAAGCCGACAAAAGCGAGGGCAATACCGGCCCATGTCAGCGCACGCGGTGGTCGACGCATCACCAGCCATTGGATGAGCGGCACCATCGGTACGTAGAGCGCGGTTAGGAAAGCTGATGTGCTGCTGCTGATCGACTGCAAGCCATAGGTTTGCAATCCATAACCCAGGAAGATGGTTACACCGATTGCAGATCCAGCCAACAACTCCTTCTTCGTGAGGCCAAGAAGCGCGCCGCGGCACATCACTGTCGTTAACAGGCCTGCTGCAACAAAGCGGAGGCCAACGAAAAATAGCGGGCCAGCATGCCCAACAGCCAAATGCACGATTAGGAACGTGAAGCCCCAAATTAGGGTGATCCCTATCAGAGCAGCTTCTTGGCGGCTGAAAAAGGTTTTGCGTACGGAGGACCTGTGCAACATACTGCCCGTTATGAGCAATATAGTGCGCAGTCAAGCCGATCGATCCGATGTTCTTTCGCATGTCTCCGACAATCTCAAGCGTCTACGTCGGCTGGCGGGGCTCAGCCAAGCCGCACTGGCAGAAGCGTCAGGCGTAAGCCGCCGGATGATCGTGAACCTTGAGGGAGGCGACACCAATATCAGCCTGTCCAGCCTGGATAAGCTGGCTTGGGCGCTTGGCGTTGACTTTGTGGCCATGGTTGCCGATCCGCGGGTCAATGCCGAGCGAATTGAAGCACTGACCTGGAGGGGAAGTGGCGATGCAAGCAAGGCTGTTCTTCTCGGCAGCGTTCCTGCTGCTGTGTCAGCTCAGCTGTGGTCTTGGTCGCTCGAGGTCGGCGATCAATATATTGCCGAACCGGATCCGGCAGGCTGGCACGAGATGATCTTCGTAACCGCAGGACGGCTGCGCATCGACAAGGCCGACGGAGCGGTCATCGTCACTGCCCAAGATTTTGCAATCTACAGCAGCGCACAGCCGTTTTCCTACACGAACGTAGGCAACGAGGTGGTCAGGTTCACCCGCGTCGTTGTCTGTTGAACCTGAAGAAGTCGCAGCTTGTCACGAATTCCGGCTTTCCGGCAGCGGGCGCTATGTCGGCGAAATTCCAAGCCACGCTGGACAAGGGCATACGGCTGCTAGCTCTCTCAGCGCCGCCTTCCAACGCGCCTCAGGCCCGGCCGGAAAAGCGGTCTTGCCCGGTACGCTTAAACGCAACGGTGGAGCGAATTCCCGCTTCAGATGGATCAGCTGCCAGTGGTTATCTACCAAGTCAATGGCAGTTCCAGAAGCCAGCCGTTCACCTGCCATGACGTTGCTCAAAACTGGCTGAGAATGTCCGACAGCGCCGGGCGTAAACGCTGGATCTCATCGCGGTGAGCGGCGGACAGCTCTTCCAAGATTCCGAGAGCCTTTTCCGTCAGGCGGAGCAATGCACGGCGACGGTCATTTTCGGCCGTTTCCCGCGTGATCAATCCCAGTGCTGCCAGCCGGTCGATCAATCCCGTCGCGCTGTGGGGTTTCAGCACCAGTTGCTCGGCGACATGCCCGACGGTAGCCTGATGGGGTGGGGTGGCACGAATTGCCAGCAAAGCCTGATGCTGCTGCGGCGTCAACCCGACGCGCGCGGCATGAGCCTCGCTAAACGCCAGAAACCGGCGGATCGTGTGGCGGAATTCGGCCAGTGCCGCGTAGTCGGCATCGTCCAATGAGGTATCCATCGCCGTCACGGCGGTCTCCAAGGTTGTATTATATCGCATTGCGATATATCTGCGCCACCAAGCGCGGCAGCAAGGCGATAGCAGAAGATGTCAGGTACACCCATTCGCTCTGGTGGAAACCATCCACTGGGCGACCATAGCGTCGATAGCAGGATGCCGCTGCTGGCCGTGATGGCCACGGTGGTTGGCGCGGGCGGAGCGCTGGGCGCCTGGGCTCTCGTCAAACTGATCGCAGTGGCTACGAATCTGTTCTGGTTCACGCGCCTCTCGGCCGATACCGTTTCCATCACCGACGCCTCGGTGGGGTTGATGGTGATCGCGATCCCGGTGATCGGCAGCCTGATCGTCGGCCTGATGGCCCGCTTCGGTTCCGACAAGATCCGCGGCCATGGCATTCCGGAAGCCATCGAAACCATTCTTTACGGCGAAAGCCGCCTGCCCCTGAAGGTTGCCATTCTGAAGCCGTTGTCTTCAGCAGTTTCGATCGGCAGTGGCGGCCCCTTCGGCGCCGAGGGGCCGATCATCATGACGGGTGGCGCCATCGGTTCCCTCTTCGCCCAGTGCTTTCACCTGAGCGCTGCCGAACGCAAGACCCTACTGGTCGCGGGCGCGGCGGCGGGCATGACCGCGATATTCGGCACGCCGCTCGCCGCGATCCTCTTGGCCGTGGAAGTCCTGCTGTTCGAATGGAAACCTCGCAGTTTCGTCCCGGTCGTGGTGGCGGCGATCATCTCCTATTACTGCCGTCCATACCTGCTGGGCGCGGGTCCGATGTTCGCCATGTCCGCAACCTTGCCCGGAACATCGTGGGATCTGTTCGCTTCGGCAGCGCTTGGCATCGTGATGGGCATCGAAGCGATGCTGCTCTCAACCTCGCTCTACCGCGTCGAGGACCTGTTCCACAGGCTGCCGCTGCACTGGATGTGGTGGCCGGCAATCGGCGCGATAGCGGTCGGCCTCGGCGGCCTTGTGGACGCCCGCGTGCTGGGCGCGGGTTATGCCAGCATCGAAGCGCTACTGAACGGTTCTCTGGCGCTGAAACTGGTCGTTTCACTGCTGGTTATCAAGGCGCTGGTCTGGCTGATCGCACTGGGTTCAGGGACCTCGGGCGGGGTGTTGGCACCGCTTCTGATCCTGGGCGGGACGGCGGGCTTCCTGCTGGGGCAGTTTCTGCCCGGAGACCCGTCTTTCTGGGCGATGATCGGCATGGCCGGCATCATGAGCGGAGCAATGCGCGCACCGCTGACCGGCGCGCTTTTCGCGGTCGAACTCACGGGGAATTTCGAGGCCATTCCCTGCACCGTTGCCGCTGCCGCCGGTGCATATGCCGTCAGCGTATTGTTCATGCGCCGATCGATCCTGACCGAGAAAATCGCCCGGCGTGGGCGGCACGTCCTTCAGGAATACACCGTCGATCCGCTCGATCTGCTGCAGGCTGGCCAGATCATGACCCATGCGCCGGAAACTCTGCCAGCCTCCATGACGGCCGCGCAGGCAGTGACGTTCTTTGCCGAAGAAGCCCGGCACCGCAGCTATCCCGTGGTGGACGCGGATAACCGTCTGGTCGGGATAGTTTCCCGCGCAGATGCGCTGCACTGGCAGACAGCAACCGGCATGAAAGACGCTACCCTGGGCGAGACGATCTCCGATGCAGACCTGCCGGCGGCTTTTCCGGAAGCATCCGCAGGGGCAGTTGCGGACCTGATTATCGAGACCGGCATAGGCCGTATTCCGATCGTCGACCGGAACAGCCGCAAAGTGCTGGGCCTGCTCACTCGGCAGGATTTGCTCAAGGCTCGCAGCGCATCCCGCATGGCGGAAGTCGGACGCTCACGCTTCGTTTGATTCGTCAGGAAATCCACATGGAACTGGCTTTGGCGCCCAATTTCAAAATAACATTGAATAAGCACATCTGATCTGATCCCGGAAAACTGGATCGCTTGGAGTTAGAGTTTTTCGCCGTAATCTTCCCTGGCTGGGAGAAGCGAAGGACGATGAAGGCATCGAGATTCTCAGACGCGCAGAAAACGTTCATTCTGACGCAGGGCGTGGACGGCGCTCCCGTGGCGGACACCTATGGGCGCTCTTTAAATTCTGATTGAGAGCTTATGCTGCCTGACGCGATAGATATGAGGCAAGGGCTTCCAACGCGGGCTTTTCTGACATGTATACCAATGACCGTCCGGTTTTCTCGACTGTCAGCAGTCCTGCGCGCGCGAGTATACTTAGGTGAGTCGAAAGCGTGCTGGGGGCAAATCGAGTTCTCGCGCAATGTCGCCCGCGGAAAGACCGACCGGATGAGTCGATAGCAGTTCGACGATATTGAGGCGAGTAGGCCGACCTAGCGCAGCCAGCGCATCACAGGCGAGTTTCGCGTCCATGATCGTAGTTTGCTAGAGAAATTGTCCGTTGGTCAAGGACCAACCACTCTCGATAGATCGCCGTTACGAATCAAAGGCGTCGGGTGAGTCATCGGACATAAAACGTTCCAGAATCGCGTGTCATGCAATTCGGAGCGGATTTTCGCGAAATCCGACATAACCTGGCTGGGGCGGCAGGAGTCGGAGCCAGTATAGGACCGGGCCTAAGCTGCTGAATTTTCGGTGCCGCAGCTGGGCTTTCCGAGTCGCAGCATACACCTCGTGGCTACGCTGAACAACGCTTGGGCACTGAGGCAATCGCACGGTGCCGTTACCGTTCACCGTCATAGCCTAGGCCTTGTTCCTCCAGTCGACAGTGTCGGGCACTCGCACGACAAGGCCTTGGCCAAACGATCGACTGGCTCCACAAGGCGTAGGTAATCTGGCGCCGGCGCTCCTGGTGAGTGCTTCGGCCGTCAAAATGGCTCCCTTGGGCCCACTGGTACACCGAGCATCGCCTGTTCGATCCGCTCGGCTACATGCTGGCCGCCGAGGCAGGGGCAAATTACTATACAGCCCTCGAGACCCTCGATATGGCTGCCCGAGGCAAGCCGGATAGCCCCCGGAAAGCCCGGGACGCTTCATTAGGGGGTACCGTTGATCTTGGAGGAAGACTCGATGTCTCTTCACGTGAAAGATCCCGAGGTCGAGCAAATGGCGCGGCGTTTAGCTACCATACAAGGGATCGGCTTAACTGAGGCGGTTCGTCGTGCATTGCGGCATGAGCTCGCGCGGCAGGGCGCGGCCCTGTCGCTCGTCGAAACGGGTTTAGCCTTCGTCAAATTTTTGCATTCAAAGTCTGGCCCTCGTGCAGGTAAGCCAGCAGACAAGACCCACATCGACGACCTTTATGGTGACCACTGATTGGAGTGACCGCCAGGTTTAGCGATACCTGGACGACCTGGAAGTGATGGGTCTCATCCGCCGCATCGAGCGGCGCTCCAGCCATCGCGGCAAGATCTCGAATGAATACGACCTCCAAGGTCTGGTCGATAAGCTTGCGTAGATCGAACCCGATTTCCTGGAAGCGGGCGAGCATGCGCGCCAAGTCCGAAAAGCCGCCGCTCGGCCGGGACTGAAAGATCGGCGCCAGATCGCCAAGGTGGTGAAGGCGGCAGGTGGATGAATGGCCGCTCGGCTCAACAAGAAGATTCTATGTTTCGTCGACGAGTACGGGATGGCCGGGGTAGCGCCTTTTCATCTCGGCGCGGTCTTCGTTCTCGCCAACGAAGCGGGGCATCTGGACAAGCGCTTCAGCGACCTGCTCGAAGCCAACGCGAATGAGATCCACGCGGTCAAACTGTCGGACGGTTATCTGCAAGGCCTCCTCGATCGGCTGGTAGCCGATGTGGCTCTCGAGCGGGTGGTGATGCTCAACCAGAAATGCCCGGTGCAGGAAGGCAACCCGCCAGTCCTCTATGCGCAGGCGGTGGTCGAGACGGTCAAAATCGGGCTCAAGCGTTTTCGCGCTATCCTCGGTCGTGACAGCGTCTCGAACGTGGATGTCATCACCGACGTGAACCAACATAATGAACATCCTGACTTCGCGGCCGAACTGGAGCGCGCCAGGCGTGATGATGGTCGGTTTCGCGGCGTGAACAGGGTCGTTCGGTTGGACTCTGCGGCATCGCGCCTGTTGCAGCTGGCGGACGTCGTCGCGTACGCGCATAAATGGATCGTCGCCGAAGATTACAACGCCCGCGGGGTGCGCGAGCGATTCGGTATTGACCTAGTGTGGGATGCAAATGAGCCGCCCCGAAGGGCGGCTCAGAGAATTCTTGCGGGAGTGATGGCCGGCAACCAGACTTTATGGGCCTGGGTAGCCACAGCGCTCGCTCAGCACAGGGCCAAGACAATTCGCCTTACAGGTCTCCCTGCCACACCGATGTACGAGATCTGCATCGCAGTTTCAAGTACCCGTCTGGACATGTACGACCAGTAGATGCGTGGTTGGCTCCCTTGAACTTCGTGTGGTTTACGCGCTGGTAGGCCTCTACCTTGGCATTCGCGATCTCGAGGGCGCCAGGAAAGTCTCGTTTTACCAAGAACCTCTGTGAGGTCGAGATAACGCTGACCCGCACGACGCCTGACAGCACCAGCTATCAGCAATTGGGCTTCAGAGGGTTCGGACCGGCCGGGCCGATCTTCACTGGGCGACTGCGGCAACCTACATGAGCACGTACACGCACGAGCCCGTATACGGGAGTGACGATGACAATTACCGCGCAGCGCGATGCCCTCGACGATGACCCAGCTGAGAAAGTCCGTATTCTGGGGCTGCGGATAGGGATCGAGCGCGAGCTTTCGAGCAGGTCATCCGGAATTTGCGCTCCGATCAGCGCCATTGTCATGATGAGGCGTGCGATTTCACCGCATTCCTCCCCCGGTACGATCTCGCCTGCCGCTTGGGCATCTTTAAAAATCAGAAGCAACGGATCGAAAAACATTGTCCGAGACGCCGTGATCAAGTCTTCGCGCAAATCGGCGGTGTGGCCCCACTTCGCCTGCCTACTTCTCCGCCATCGCGCCCGCCGCAGACGTCATCCTCTGGATGTGATCAACGAGACCTTGCCCTCAGAATGAGCGGCGCCTTGTTTATCAATTCAGCTCAAAACCTCGAAGAGACACTGAATTTGACACTCGCGGGCAAGCCTTGCGCCAACAGACTCGATCCGGTCGAGGCCCAATAGCGCTTGCCCGTTACGTTCTCGCCGTAGACCCGCAGTGTCGTCGGACTGCCGGCCAGGTCGAAGCTGTAGCTCGCGCCGAGGTCAAACGTCTCGTAGCCGGGCACGAAGGCTTGGTTGAGCGCATTGACCGCGCGCCGGCCGACATGGAACATGCCTGCGGAAACGCGCAATCCCTCGACTGTGGGAACGCGGTACTCGGCAAAGATCGAGCCCGAGAACTTCGAGATGTTCTCGATCATCTTGCCCACGACAGTAGCATTTCCGGACTGCTGCGCGGCGTCGAGCGTGAGAGCGCTCGCCGAGAGGGACAGACGGGGCAGCACTTCGCCGACGATGCTGAATTCCGCGCCCTTGTAGACGGCCTCGGCATCCTGCACGAAGACGTTGGCGCTGTTCAGATAGGCGGAGGGGCGCTTGATATGGAAGTAGGCCGCCGTCATCAGCACGCTGCGGATCGGCTCGATCTTGATTCCGGCTTCCTTCTGCTTGCTGATGGCCGCAGGCAGAATTTCACCGGCGTTATTGGCGATCTGCTGCGCGATCGGCCCCGGTTCGAGGCCCTCGATGTAGTTCGCATAGGCGTTGGCCCAGAAAACCGGCTTCACCATGAGGCCGTAGGACCACGTACCGGGCTTGATCTTGTAGTTGGAGGTGCGGCTGACGTCACTGTAGTCGGTCTTGCGATAGCCGATCGTCGCCTGTAGCCAGTCCCCGAGCGAGGCACGATCCAGCACGTAGGCGCCGAGGTCCTTGACCCGCGAAGGATTGGGAATGATGCGTGGTGCCGGGGCCTGCTGCGGAATATCCACCGGATCGTAGAGGTTCTGGGCGAACGTATAGCGTACGGCGGTCGGCACGTTGCTGTTGCGGGTATAGTAGGAAACTCCGACCAGGATATTGTGCTTGATCGGTCCGGTCTCGAAGGAGCCGGAAATGTCGCCGCGATAGATGACGTTCTTGTAGTCGTTCCCGCTGGTCATCGCCACGGTGACCGTGCCGTTGCCGTTGTCGAGGTTGTAGCCGCTGAACGAGGAATAGGCGCGGCTCCGGGTCAGGTAGGACTGGCCGGCGGCAAGGGACAGGCGCCAGTTGCGGGTGAAATCGTAGTTCACGCGGGCGAGCAGGTTGGTCTCCCGGCCTCGCCCCTGCATCCATGCGGCGCCCAGGTTCTTCGATGGGGATTGCAGCGGTGGCAGGCTGATCGCGCCGTTCACGGCGGCCGGCAGACTGAATTCGGTCGGCTCGGTGACGGTCTTGAAGTTGTACTCGGCATCGAGGAGCACTTCCAAGCCGTCCAGGGGGCGCCAATCGAACGCACCCGAAACGAAGCGCCGCGAACCGGACGTGCGCCTGATCCCGGTTTCCACCGTGGAGGCGCCCGCGTTGACGCGCAGGCCGGCGGTATTTCCAAGACTTTGCGAGACGTCGAAGCTGGCGCCTGCCGCGCCGTTGCTGTCTCCCTGGAAATCGATGCGGCTTACCGGGGTATTCGCGGGACGCTCGGTGACCAGGTTGATGATGCCCGAAGGTGTGGCGAAGCCGTAGTAGAGACCGGCGGCGCCCTTGAGGACTTCGATGCGGTCCTTGCTCTCGATCGGCTGCTCGATCAGGTTCACGATCGGTAGCACCCCGTTCCAGCGCACGTTCGTGAAGTTGTTGAGCGTGATGCCGCGAATGGCGAGGTTGCTGTAGATCGCGCTGTTGATCTGCGCCTGCGTCACTCCCGGTGTGTTGCGGACTGCGTCGATCACAGAGCGTGCCTGCTGGGCCTCTAGGAGGTCCTTCGTCAGGACGGCGACGGTGAGCGGCGTATCGCGGAGACGGGCATCGCGGAAGGTCCCCGCCTGCACGAAGTCGGCACTGAAGGTGTCGCGGCGGTCGGCCGTGACGACGATATCTTCGGCTCGCGGGGATTCCGGCACATCGGCAGTCTGGCCGGCGGCAATACCCGGCACCATGCTGATCGCCGCTGCGCAGACCAAAGCCGCGCGGTGTGAGATCCTGGTGTCGTGCATGTCGCCCCCTCTAAGATGAAATTTTGCGGGCTTGTTACGCAAATGCGAGGCATTTGCAACTTCTCCTTGTAATACACGGTAGGGAAGGAAAGGTCCGGATTACCGATGGTCTAGTGACCCGGGTTCAATCGAAACGGTAGAACGCAACATAGCCCAAGTGATCCGACAAAGTCGTTCCGCCGTTTTCGAGACCGAACGGCACTTCCAGCTTCTTCACGGACAGCGTTTCGCCGTTTCCTGCGCGGAAATACTGCTTGTCCTTCGCGCGCTTGATGACCGCCGCTAAATCCGGTGAAGCGACCGGTGCTCCGGCGATGCCTTGGGCTGAGGCTTCCGCGGCGCCCGCGCCCCGGCCGACGAGCGAAGTGGCGGCGGCGATGCGATCGGGATCGTGGCCGACGTTGAAGTCGCCTGCAAAGACCAGGCTGGTGCGAGGGGAAACATGGCTGCGGATGAAGGCGCGGGCCGAGGTCAACTGCAGTCGATAGGCGGCGTTCGCCTTCTCGGTGGATACACCCGAAGCGCTCCGGGAGTTGAGATGGATGTCCGCAACCGCGACCGGCTGCGCATGCCCCGGCAGCCTGATCCAGGTAACCAGCACCCCTTTGGCCGCAAGACAGTCGTAGCCCGCGCAGGCATGGTCGGGATAGGCCATCTTGCGGCTCGCCACGATCGGATAGTCGGACATGATCACCAGCCCGCTGTCTATCCATTTCCCCTCGGTCTCGCCCTTGAACCATGATGGATCGGTGAGCGGCGCGTAGTCGGGCTGTTCAGCCGTTGATTTCGCCAGGGCCTGTACATCCGAAGCGGCGGGTCCTGTCGCGACATATCGGTAACCCGCTTGTTTTGCGATTGCTTTGGCCTCGGGAATGAAGGCTTCCTGAAGCGCGATGACGTCGGGTTGGCGCCCTTGCAGCCGCAAGCCGCGCAGTCGCTTTGCGATTTTGCCCATTGCGGAGGAGCGGCCAAGGGCGGCGGGGAAGGGGAGGCCTTTCACATTGTACGTCATGATCGAAAGGCCTTCATGCGGGGCGGTTGGCGACCTCCCGATTTCTTCGGTGACGGCGGCAGGCAAGGGACGGGCGATGGTGGCGGCAACAATGCCGACCAACAGGGCAATCGTAAAAAATCCAACTCGGTTCACGAGCGCGCACTCCAATTGCGATGTCGCCTAGACTCCGCGGAGACATAATTTCCGCATCGGATTTTTCGGGTGCGGGTCGGAGCCTCGCTCGGAGTCTCTTGGACAGCTCACCGCTTGAGACGCGAAGGGAGGGACTTCCATGTGGCGATTTACAATGATGGGGCGGGCCGGCGCGCTTGTCGCCACTGGCCCTTCGAGACTCGAGGCCTGGATGGAAATGCCCAGGAACATCCCCGGCGACCGTCAGGTCCTGCGTCGGCGCCGCGATGCCGGTGTCAGTCCGGCCATGGAATTTTGAGGGCTGCGATGGTGAACTCTGGCAGACCCTTCGAACATTTGCTCTACGTGATGGAGGAGAGACCGTTTGCGCAGGGAGGACGTGCCATGACGTCGCTCGGTCAGGAAGTGCCGGCGGACGGAGGTTTACGACAGATATGTCTTGCCATGCGCGGGGAGCTTCGCCGTTTCCTGCTGGCGCGCCGGATGAGTGAGGCCGATGCCGAAGACCTCCTGCAGGACCTCTATATCCGCCTGGAAGCGAGCGTTTCCGGGCCGATCCGATCGCCGCGGGCCTATCTCTATCAGATCCTGAACAACATGGCGCATACCAGACGGCGCACCGAAACGCGCCGGCTTGCCAGGGAAGCCGAATGGCACGGTGCGGACGGCGGCGGCGAACAGGCGGACACCTCCCCTAGCGCCGAAGCCGCCTTGGTCGCCCGCGATCAGTTGATGCGTGTCGAGAGCCGGCTGGCGGAACTGCCTGAACGGACGGCTTATGCGTTTCGTCAGTTCAGGATTGAGGGCAGGTCCCAGAAATCCATTGCCGAGGAATTCGATATCAGTCTGAGCGCTGTGGAAAAGCACCTCCAGCGCGCCTATCGCGCTCTGCTTGAGGTGCGTACGCAATTGGAACGAATGCCCGGTGAAGCCGATGGAACAGGAGGGACCGATGGTTCGTCTTGAAGAGGGAAGCGCTCACGAACAGGCGATTGCCTGGCTCGTGCGACTTGCGGACGCGAGCGAGAGCGACTGGATCGAGTTCGCCGAATGGCTGGAAGCGGACGCGCGCAACAACACCGCTTACGAAGAGGTCTGCGATGCGGATCTCGGGCTTGAACCCGCCATGGCCTTGGCCCGGCAGGAAGCGGACGAAGCCGGTTGCGATCCTGTATCTTCCATGTGCCCCGTCACCCCCATCCGTCCGGCTCGGCAGCGGCGCTGGATGTGGCCTGCGATGGCCGCGAGCGTTGCGCTTGCCGCTACTGGGACCTGGGCCGTGATGGCCGGACGGGAACAGTCCTACCTAGTGTCGACCGCGCCGGGGGAGGCCAGGACAATGGCGCTTTCGGACGGCAGCAGGATCATGCTCAACGGCGGCACCCAGGTCGTTCTCAGCAAGTCCGATCCGCGCGTTGCGGAACTCAAGTCGGGCGAAGCGCAGTTTTCGGTGCGCCATGACACGGGCAGGCCCTTTACCCTGACCATCGGATCGCAGCGGATCGTGGATGTCGGCACGGTATTCAACGTCCGCTCGAATGGACGAAGCGTCGAGCTCGAAGTGGCCGAAGGTGCGGTTCGCTTCGAGGATGGAATGACGCGGCTTCGGCTCAATGCTGGCGACACCTTGGCCGTGCGCGGCGACACGCTGGAGGAAGGCAACAAGGCCGTTTCCGACATCGGCGCCTGGACGCGGGGCAAGCTGGTCTACCGCGATGTCCCCCTGATGGACGTCGCAGGTGATATTACGAGAGCGAGAGGTGTTGCCATCGAACTGGGACCGGAACTATCGAAGGCCAGATTCACAGGTGTCATACAATTGGACGGCGATGATGCGGCCTTGCGCAAGCGCCTCGCAATCCTGATCGATGCAAAGGTAATCGAAACCTCCGATGGTTGGTCGATCACACGTTAGCCTGATTGTTCCCGCGCTCTTTGCGGTCGCATTGAATATACCGGAAGCGGCAGGTGCCCAGTCGCAGCGAAAAATCGCTTTCTCGGTGCCTGCCGGAAGGCTTTCCGATGCCCTGCTCGTGCTGGCCGAGCAGGCGGGTGTTTCGATCGCTCTGGGTGATCCAGCTCTCGGGCGCTTGACGACCCGCGGCGTTGCCGGACGCTATGACGTGGCTGAGGCGTTGCGCCGAGTGCTGGCGGGGTCCGGCTACGATTTCCGCATGGTGGATGCGCGGACTGTACGCCTTGAAAGACTGCGCGCGGTCTCGCCGCCGCGTCCTCCCAGGATCGCACCGCCGAAACCGATTACCGAGACGGTCGGGCCGGACATCGTGGTGACCGCAACCAAGCAGAAGCTTGGTCTGGCCGACTATCCGGCCAGTCTGGCCGTCGTCGTGCCCGAGCGTGAAGAACTGGTCAGAGCCGGCGCGCGGGGAACGGGCTATATCCTGGGCAAGTTGCCCGAACTGTCCTCGACCAACCTTGGCCCCGGTCGCAACAAGATCTTCATCCGGGGGATTGCGGATAGCAGCTTCAACGGGACCAGCCAGGCCACGATCAGCCAGTATCTAGGCGATATGCGCCTGATCTACAGCGCGCCCGATCCCGATCTGGCGCTTCATGACATAGCCCGGGTCGAAGTGTTGGAAGGGCCGCAAGGCACACTCTACGGTGCCGGTACGCTCGGCGGGATCATCCGGCTCGTGCCCACGCCGCCGAACCTGTCGGCGACGACGCTGGACGGTGCCTTCGGCCTGCGTTTCACGCAGGACGGCGCCCCTGGGGGCGATGGCGTGCTCGTCGGCAATCTGCCGCTGGTGGCGGATCGTCTCGCGCTTCGCGCGGTGGCCTATCATAGCGTGGAGGGCGGCTATATCGACGATACGGGGCGCGGCCTCAGCGACATCAATCGCAATGTCGTATCCGGCCTGCGCGCGGCGCTTCGCTGGCAGCCGGACGCATCATGGACCGTCGATCTCACGGCGACGGCTCAGGACCTCGATTCCCGCGACGGCCAGTATACCCTGCGCGGCGAGCCGGACCTCGTTCGCTCCTCCGCCATCGCCCAGCCGTTCGACAACGACTACCGGCTGATCGGCCTGACGGTCTCGCGGGACTGGGGGGCCATGCAGCTCGTCTCATCGACCGGCTACGCGCACCACCGCATCGACTCCGTCTTCGATGCGACGCTTGCTCCATCGGTGGCTGTGCGGGAGTATCGGGAAGATGAGACCGTAAAGCTGCTCTCTCACGAAACCCGGGTGAACGGCAGCTGGGGAAACCGGGGAACATGGCTGGGCGGGATCAGCCTCATTCAGAACATCGATCGCGGAGTTCGCAGCCTTGGGGCGCCTGATGCTCTCGCGCAGATCTCCAATGTGGCCAACACCACTCTGGACGCGGCGCTGTTCGGTGAGACGGGCATTCCCCTTAGCGCCGACGTTACCCTGACAGTGGGCGGTCGTTTCAGCTACGTTCGCCAGACGAGCGAGTTCCAAGGCGATTCCCAAGATGCTGGTGGCGCCGATTTCGAGCCCGTCCGCCGGCAGAAGCGTTTCCTGCCATCCGCCGCCCTGTCCTGGAAACCCGGCGCGGGGATCCTCGTCTACGCGCGCTTCCAGGAAGGGTATAGACCGGGCGGACTGCAAGTCGCGGGTTCTACCACCGATCCCACCGCCGATCGCTTCGCGTCGGACCGCATCCAGACGGCAGAGTTGGGCCTGCGTTTCGGCATGGACGAGGGGGCGCGACTTTCCGGCAGCCTGGCCGCTTCGGTAGCCCGCTGGCGCGACATCCAGGCTGACCTCGTGGCGATGGACGGCCTGCCCTACGTCGCGAATATCGGCTCGGGACGGGTCCGCAACGTCGCCGCGACACTGGCCTGGAGACCGATCGATGGCCTGTCGCTGGAAGCGGCAGGTTTTCTGAATTCCAGCAGCCTGTCGCATCCGGCACCCGGTTTCGACAATACGGAAGATCGCGATCTGCCGAACGTCGCGGACGAGGGCTGGCGGACCGCCGCCAAGTTCACGCATGCCGTCGGCCGCGCCAACCTGACCCTGGACACGGCGCTGCGCTACGTCGGGCACTCGAAGCTGGCCATCCTCGCGCCGTTCGCGCTTGGCCAGGGGCGCTACTACGATCTTTCGATGGGCGGGCGGCTGGGCTTCGAGCGTTGGGGGTTGTCCCTCGATTTCGCCAACGTGCTCAACGACCGGGGCAATACTTTCGCCTTCGGAAATCCTTTCAGCGTAACCGGAGGGCGGCAGCAGACACCGATGCGCCCCCGTTCGATCAGGATCGGTATCGATGCCCAATTCTGAAGGCCGCCTGCTCGTCTCCATCCACGATGTCGCGCCCTGTTTCGAGGCGCAGATCGACCGTCTTGTCGAATTGCTCGAAGCCAGGCTGGGTCACGCCCGTTTCGCGATGCTGGTCGTGCCCGACCACTGGGGCAGGGCACCGTTGGCTGAAAGCCCTTCCTTCCAGTCTCGCCTGCGCGGCTGGGCGGCATCCGGCGTCGAGATGTTCGTGCACGGATGGTATCACCGCGACGACAGCAGCCACACCGGCGCCGAGGGTTTCAAGGCCCGCCACATGACGGCGGGCGAGGGCGAGTTTCTCGGGCTTTCCCATGCAGAAGCGCTGGCCCGCATGCGCGACGGCAAGGCGCTGCTGGAAGATATCGTCGGCGTGCCCGTGGCGGGCTTCATCGCGCCGGCCTGGCTTTACGGGCCCGGCGCCCTTGCCGCGCTGGGCGACTGCGGATTCTCCTTGGCGGAAGACCACTTCCGCGTCTGGCGCCCCGGTCGCGAACGGGCGCCGATCGTGCGCGGGCCGGTCATTACCTGGGCCAGCCGCAGCACGATGCGGACCGCATCGTCATTGTTCTTCGCGAGCTTGGCACGTCACGCCTTGCAGGGACAGGGGACGGTGCGCATTGCCGTCCATCCCGGGGATGTCACCAAGCCTTCCATCCTGCGCAGCATCGACAGGACATTGGCGGCCTTCTCGCGCCGTCATGTGCCTTCCCGCTACGCCGACCTGACGCGATGAAATTTTCCTGACCTCCATGTGCGGGTCGATGATGGTGCCGGAGTCATACCGGCATGATCGAACCCCTCAGGATCGTCCTTCCCATCCATAGCTTCGAGCCGGGCGGGGTCGAGCGCGTGGCGCTCAATCTTGCCGTACGCTGGCAGGAGTTCGGACACGACATCGTCGTGGTGTTGGGGCGCGACGAGGGACTGGACCGGCAGAACGCGCCGCGCGGGTTGAACTACTTCACTACCCGCTGCCCCATACCGAGCGGCACTTTCGAGACGCTCTGGATGATGTGGTGCATGATGCGCTATCTTCTGCAATCCCGCGCCGACGTGATCTTCTGTCCCGGCAATACCTACACGGTCGTTTGCGTGGTCATGAAGCTGCTGTTCGGGGATCGCTGCCCGCCGGTGGTCGTCAAGGTCAGCAACGATCTGGTTCGCAAGGACAAGTCTAACTTCCGCAGGGTCTGCTATCGTCTCTGGCTCAAGATCAACGGCCTGATGCTGGAGCGCTTCGTCGCGCTTGCCGAACCCATGGCCGAGGAGATCGCCCTGGGCATGGGCGTCGGAGCGCATCGTATCGTCACGATCCACGATCCCGCCCTCGATCGCCGCCGCTTCGAGCGGCTTCTGGCCATTCCGCGGGATCGCAAGCCGGAACTGCCCCGGCATTTTGTCGCGGTCGGACGACTGGCGCCGCAGAAGAACCTCACGATGCTGCTCCTGGCTTTCGCATCCGGCTTCCGCCCGGGCGACAGGCTAACTATCGTCGGCGGCGGCTCCGAGCGTGCCGCTCTGGAGCGTACCGTGCGCTACCTGGCGCTTCAGGGCACGGTGACTTTCGCGGGGCATGTCCTTTGTCCCGATACCTACCTGCAAGCGGCGGATTGCCTGTTGCTGTCCTCCAACTACGAAGGCGTCCCCGCCGTCGTGATCGAGGCGATCGCGGCTGGATTGCCGGTCATCGCAACGGACTGTTCAAGCAGCATGGCGACCCTGCTGGGCGACGGATCGAGAGGAATTCTGGTGCCGGTCGGCGACAGGGCCGCCATGGCGGCGGCCATCGCCGATCCTGAAGGGCTTCCCACGCCCGAGCCGTTCCTGCGCGCCTATGCCGGTCGCTTTACGCTGGAACAGGCCTCGGCAGCCTATATCGCCGTCCTGCGCGCCGCCGTGCGGCAGGCCGAGCGCATCCAGCGTGAAGTTCTGCCCGAGCTGTCTCGCTGACCTTCGGCCCTCCCAGCTTTTTCGAGAAACGAGGACTGTCCCTTGTCCCAGACTGTAACGCTTGACGCCCCGGCGCCGTATTTTCCTGAGCTTCGTGCCCAGGACCGGGCCTCGCGGCTGCGCATGGCGGCGCTTCTGCCCCTCCTGTTTTCGGTGATCGTCGCGCTTGCCGTCGTTCTGGCCATGCACGGCATGAACCCGGAGCGCATCTTCCAGCTCGTGCCGGCTTCCCCGTCCTTCTGGGTGGTTTTCGCGCTGTTCTATCTGGCAGGCCCGTTCAGCGAATGGGTCATCTTCCGGCGGCTCTGGCGTCTGCCCGTCGGCGGGATCGTGCCCTTGCTGCGCAAGCTCGTGTGCAACGAGCTGCTCTTCGGATATCTCGGTGAGGCCTATTTCTATGCCTGGGCGCGGAGGCGCCAGGCGATGACGGCCACGCCGTTCGGTGCGATCAAGGATGTGGCCATCCTGTCGGCAATGGCTGGCAACGGCGTTACCCTGCTGCTCGTGCTGGCTATGGTTCCGCTGATCCAGGCCAGCGATATCAGCCTCGATCACTCCTCGGTCCTGCTGTCGCTGTGCATCGTGCTGGTCACCTCCATCGCGGCCATGTTCCTGCGCCGCCGGATATTCACGCTGCCGCGCGCGGAACTGCGGTTCATCCTGGAAGCGCATCTCCTGCGGATCGTCGTGACCACCGTGCTTTCGGCGGTGCTCTGGCACATGGTGCTGCCGCAAGTGCCGGTCACTTCCTGGCTTCTCCTTTCGACCCTGCGGCTACTGGTGTCCCGACTTCCCTTCGTGCCGAACAAGGACGTGGCCTTCGCCGGACTCGCGGTGTTCACCCTGGGCCATGAGACCAATATCGCCGCGCTGATGACGATGATGGCCTCGGTCATCCTGCTGGTCCACGTCGTACTCGGCGTCGCGATCGTCCTGACCGATCTCGTGCGCCACATCACCGGCCTGACCGGCGGATCGTCGCCGCGTACCGAGCCGGAAATGCCTGCGAGCTGAATTCCATGAAAATTCTCGACGTTTGCGCATTCTATTCACCGCAAGGTGGCGGTGTCAGGACCTACATCGACCAGAAGCTCCACCTCGCATCGCAGCTCGGCCATGAGGTGGTGATCGTCGCGCCCGGCGATGCATACGCGGTTCTGGACAGGGGGCCGGGCGCGCGGATCGTGACGACGCCGTCTCCCCGCTTCCCTCTCGACAGGAAGTACGGCTACTTCGCCGACGAACAGGCCCTGCACGCCATTCTCGATGCGGAGGCGCCCGACGTCGTGGAAGTCTCCTCGCCCTGGCGCAGCCCGCTGATGGTCTCGCGGTGGCAGGGGGCGGCACTGCGCAGTCTCGTGATGCATGCCGATCCCCTGGCGGCTTATGCCTATCGCTGGTTCGGGCCGGTTTTCTCGACCAGACGGATAGACCGCCAGTTCAACCGCTACTGGGAGCATCTGCGCCATCTGGGCGGGCACTATGACGTGACGGTCTGTGCCAACCGGAGCCTGGCCGAGAGGTTGAGGCAGGGCGGTGTGTGCGGCGTAGCGGTGCATCCGCTGGGGATCGAGGCGGAGACGTTCTCGCCGAACCTGCGGGACGAGGCGCTGCGAAGGACGTTGCTCTCTGCCTGCGGGCTGGACGGGAATGCCCGGTTGCTGGTTGCGGCGGGGCGTCTCGCTCCGGAAAAGCGGTGGCCTATGGTGGTCGAGGCGGTCGCCGCAGCCAGTCGCCGGGTTCCGGTGGGCCTGGTCCTGTTCGGCGAAGGCCGGGAGCGCCGGGCCATCCAGCGTGCGATCGGCGGCAACCCCCACGTCCGCCTGTTCGAACCCATTCGCGACCGCAAGGCGTTTGCCGCGACCCTGGCGAGTGCCGATGCGCTGATCCACGGCTGCGAGGCGGAGACCTTCTGCATGGTGGCGGCCGAGGCAAGGGCGAGCGGGACGCCGGTGATCGTTCCGGATCGCGGGGGCGCCGCCGAACATGCCCGCGACGGTGCAGGCATGCGATATGAAGCGGCCAGCGTTCATGCCGCGTCCGATGCGATCGCAGCCTTCTGCCTGGAACGACGGGGCGCCCTGAGTATGGGCAGCGCCGTCAGCCATGTTGCCGGCGACGTCATCAGTCACAGGGATCACTTCGCCCGTCTGTTCGCGCATTACGAGATGCTGGGGCGGATGCGGGCTGCGGCCTGACCGGAGAAAACGGTTTTCTCCGGAAAACGGCGGGCGCGATGAACGAAAAAACTCCAAATTGCAGATGCGGGTCGAATGCTCCCGTGGAGTCTCTGCGTCATGCGCATAGGATTCCTGTTCAATCACGACCAGACTCACCAGGTCGCTCATAGCCTTCCGATTGCCTTGGCGATGGCTGGACAGGGCTTCTCCGGTGAACTGATCGTCGCCACGACGAACGCTTCGCTGGCCGCGGAAGTGCGCCGGCTGGGCGGCGACCTTATCGGTACGCGCATTCAGCATGTCGAACTTGCTCCTTCGGCCTTTTCCCGAAGGATGGACGCGATCTTCGGGAAAGTGCTTCCAGCGAGCAAGTTGCTCGTCTACCGCGACAACCTCGATTTTTTCAGGAAGCTCGACGTTCTCGTGGTGGCGGAGAAGACATCCCTGCTTCTCAAGAAGCGATACGGTCTTCCTGATCTGGCCATCGTCCATACCCGGCATGGGGCAGGGGATCGTGCCATCGGCTTCGACAAGGCCAGCGCCTGCTTTGATCATGTTCTCTGTTCGGGGGCCAAGATCCGCGACCGGCTTATCGTCGAGGCCGGAGTCGATCCGGACAGGATCAGCCTCGTCGGCTACCCGAAGTTCGACGCGTTGAAGGATTCTCCCGGAAAGCGGTTCCTGCCGGCCGCCGACAAGGTCGTGCTCTACAATCCGCATTGCTCGCCGCATCTGTCGTCCTGGTTCCGGCATGGGCATGGCGTGTTCGAAACCTTTCTGGCCGACGAGCGTAATGGCCTGATCTTCGCGCCGCACGTCATGCTGTTCCAGCGGCAGTTCGTCGTGACGATCGACAAGCTGACCGTCGAGAAACCCGGCGCGATCCCGCAGCGCTTCCTGCGCGGTGAGAACATCAAGATCGATCTCGGAAGCCGCGCTTCCACGGACATGACCTATACGATGGCCGCCGATATCTACCTTGGCGACGCCAGTAGCCAAGTCTATGAGTTCCTGCTGAAGCCCAGGCCCTGCATCTTTCTCAATAGCCAGGGGCACCAGTGGCAGGGCAATCCGAACTTTCTGCACTGGACGGCGGGCGAGGTCATATCCAGCCCCGATGAGCTTCCGGGCGCCATTGCACGGGCGGACGAGCTTCACGAACTGAAGTACCGAAGCGTACAGGAAGCGCTGTTCCGGCAGAGCTTCGATCTTCGCACGAAGCCGTCGTCGGTACGTGCTGCCGAAGCCATTTCCCGATTTGCCGAGCGACATGTGAAGTCGCACCGCCACCTCAAGCTGGTTCCGGCATGAAGTCCCGGGGATGGCATCCGACGGCCGCTTCATCCGAGGATGCAGCAGGTGAAACCGCGAAAGCGCACGGCAATCGCGGTGTCGGGCGAATCTTCGTCTCGCTGGGCATGGTCCTGGGGGGGAAGGCCGGTGCGGGGATCGTCAGTCTCGGCTACCTTCTGCTGGCAACCCGTTTCCTTGGGCCTTCGGACTACGGCGTGCTCGTCCTCGTCCATGCCTATATTACCACCGTATGCGGGATCGTCGAATTCCCGTCCTGGCAGGCGGTCGTTCGTTACGGGGCAGAGGCGCAGCGCCGCGATGAACCCCATCGTCTGGCGCGGTTGCTGCGATACGGGGCCAAAGTCGAACTGATCGGCGGCGGCCTTGCCATCCTTGCCGCCGTCCTGCTCGTTCCGCTCGTAGGGCCGCATCTCGACTGGACCCCCAAGGCGATGGCCTTTGCTCCCTTCTATGCCTTCGCGGTTCTGGGTTCCGTGCGATCGACCCCTGCGGGCTATCTTCAGCTATGCGGCCGGTTCGATCTTCTGGGCCTGCACAATCTGGTGCAGCCGGTCGTTCGCCTGGGCGGAGCGCTGATCGTGATCGCCTGCGGCTGGGGGCTGCGCTCGTTTCTCGTCGCCTGGCTCGTGGCGGCTCTTGCCGAATTCACGGTGCTTTGGGCGATGGGCCTCTGGCTTGCCGCGCGAAATCTCGGCGAGGTCTTGCGGCAGCCGGGCAAGGGCGATGTCGCAGCCGAGAATCCAGGGATATTCAGGTTCCTCATCGCCAGCAATGCCGACGTGACCTTGAGCGAACTGGCCGGGCGCGTGGCGCCGCTGGTCGTGGGTTGGGTCATGGGGCCGGCGATGGCCGGCCTCTATTCCGTCGCTCAGCGGGCTACCGTCATCATTGCCCAGCCCGCACAGATCCTGGGCAATACCGCCTATGCCGAACTTGCGCATGTGGTCGCAGAGGGACACGGCGGTTCCGCGCTTCGCCGTATCCTGGGCAAGATCGTCGGTATCGGACTTCTGGCCGCGATGCCCGTGGTGGCGGTGGTCGCGCTGTTTCCGCGGCAGATCCTGCATCTGCTCGCCGGCGAGGCCTTCATGGGCGCGGCGGGCGTGATGATCGTGCTGGTTCTGGCACGCGCCATCGCCCTGATCGGCCCGCCTTGCAGCTCGGCGATTTCCGCGCTTGGCCACCCGTTTCGTTCCATGGCCGCGAACCTGCTCGCCAGCCTCGTGTTCCTTTCCGCGCTTCCCTGGCTGCTTGCGCATTATGGATTGAGGGGAGCGGGCATCCAGGCGCTGGGCCAGAGCATCGTCGCCAGCGGACTCCTGGTCCTGCTGGTCTGGCGCAGCAGTCTGGACCGGTGAGTGCCATGCGGATTGCCTATATCATCAACTCCGTGGAAGGGGGCGGGGCTGCACTTCCGGTTCCGTCCATCGCCCGGGCCCTTTCCGAGGCGGGAGCGGAAGTCCGGGTCTTCGCGCTCACGCGGCGTGACGGACGGGCGCTGGCGGCCATTGAAGCCGAGGGCCTCGATCCGCTTGTGCGGGACGGCGGGAGCAAGGATCATCTTCACGCCTTGCGCTGGATCATGCGGGAAGTTCGCGCCTGGCGCGCGACCCATCTCTGGACCTCGCTCAGCCGGGCGACTTCGCTCGGTCTCCTCGCCGGTCAGGCCTTGGGGCTTCCGGTCGTTTCCTGGCAGCATGCGGCCTTTCTCAAACCCTGGAACCTGCGCCTGCTACGCCTGCTGCAATCCCGGGCGATGCTCTGGGTGGCGGATTCGCAGACGGTGGCCACCTTCGCGCAGGAGCACATCGGCATCTCCGCAGACCGCCTGGCGATCTGGCCGATCTATGCCGTCGATCCGGCAATGCCGATCGCCCGGCCGCGCCGGGACGGCGAGGTTCTGCGCATCGGCAGCCTCGGGCGCCTGCATCCCGTGAAGGGCTATGACGTGCTGATCGAGGCGCTCGCGCAGTTGCGGCAGAACGGGTTTACCGCGCCGGTGCCCTGGATCCTCGATATCGCCGGAGAAGGCGAAGAGCGGGATCGTCTCCAGTCCCTGGCGCGAGCCGCCGGGCTGAGTGATTTTCGCTTGCCGGGATATGTCGAAGACCCGAAGCGATTCCTGGCGTCCTGCCATCTTTATGTTCAGCCGTCCCGCTCGGAAGGCTTCTGTATCGCCGGTCACGAAGCGATGACGGCCGGCTTGCCGATCATCGCGTCTAGGGTCGGCGAATTGGCCGCCTCGGTCAGGCCCGACACGACCGGCTGGCTTTGCTCCCCGCAAAGTCCGGCCGCACTTGCGGAGTGTCTGAGGCAGGCTCTGAGCCGTCCGGAGCGTTTCCCCAAGATGGGGCGCGCGGCGCGCGCCGATATGCTGGAGCGCTTTTCGCCGCGAGCCTTCTCGCGCACCGGCAGGGCTATCTGCGAGCGTATCCGCCGGTAAGGCGCCGGATATCGAGCGCCAGACCTTTCAGCGAACGGTCGATCGTCTTTACGTCGAGCAGCGTGAAGTCGCCGCATGCGTTGAGCGTATGCATGCCCTCGCATCCGGCCGGAGCGCCCGGCGGAAAAGCCAGCGCCGCGCCGGACGAAGCCGCGAAGTGGTCCGGATCGAGGCGGTCGATCCATAGCGGCCTTATCGCGCCGCCGTAGGTTTGAGAGCAGTCCTGCGTGGGCAGCATGATCCGGCCGCCGAGCACGGTCGGGGCGCCGCCGGGACGGGATGAGGCCTTGTCGCGACGCACCGGATTGGCAGGATGCGGCGTCCAGGGGCCGGTCAGGCTCTCCGCCCAGGCCAGGTGGAGCGAGCCTTGCTTGGTCTCCCGGTCTTCCGCGGAGGAATAGAACAGCCACCAGCGCCCGTCATGGTGCAGGATCGAGGCATCGACGGGCACGCAGTCCAGCGCGATGATGCATTCGGGGCGCCACCGCACCAGATCCTCGCTTCCGCGATAGAGCGTGAGCTTGCCGGACCGATGGGCCTCGGGCAGCATCCAGACGGCGCCTTCGCCCGCGAAGACCTGCGGGTAGGAGAGGTGCCAGGCTTCTTCCAGAACGAGCCGTCGGTCAACGAGCCTCAGCTCGCGGTCGAAAGTCAGCCTTTCGATAACGCCGTGCCGGGTGCGATAGTCGTACTGTTCGGCGAAGGCGTGAAGGTGGGATCCGTCGTCGAAGCCGAAGGGGTCGGCAAGGAAGGTGAACTCGGGCTCCTCGGGGAACCATGCAAGTTCCTGCGGGCCGTAATCGCCCGCAAGCACCCGGTCGAGAGGCCGCGTCACGATCGCGCAGCGCCAGATATCCTTGCGTCTCGGCATGGGATGCGGGTGGCGCAGTCCGCATGGTCCGTCAAGCCGTTCCCCGGAACCGAAGTTCCGGGGAAAGGGGATCGCTGCGGGTCAGAACCGTGCGTTCAGCCCCACCTTGAAGGCCGTCGGCGAGCCGGGGGTGGCATTCGTGTTGCTGTGCGCGAAGAGGAAGTAGCGCTTGTTGAAGAGGTTCTCGACATTCACCTGCGCGCTGACGGTTTCGGTCAGGTTGTAGTAGAGCGCGGCATCGACGCGCGTATAGCCGGGCATCGAGACGGCATTGTCGGTCGAGGCATAGCGCTTGCCTTGGTATAGAATGCCCACGGCCGCACCGAACTGCTCGACGGGATCGAAGCGGGTCCAGAGCGAGGCGGCATGCTTGGGCATGTTCGGCAGGATATTGCCGGCCTTAACCGTGCCCGACACGTCGTCGAGGAACGTGCCGTCCGAGTACGTGTAGGCGCCGACCATGCTGAGCTGCCTGGTGATGTTGCCGGTTGCGCTCAGTTCCACGCCCTTGGTCCGCTGGCGGCCGATCGGCACGGTCGGGGAGGAAGGGTTGTTGGGATCGCTCAGCGCCAGCACGTTGCTGCGGTCGAGCTGGAACACGGCGGCAGCGACGTTGAACGTGGGCAGGATGTCCCACTTCGCGCCCAGTTCGTAGTTCTGGAACTTTTCCGGCGCCAGGCTCTGGGTGCTGAGCGTCAGGCCGGTGAGCTGATCGCCGCCGCGCGGCAGGAAGGTGCGCGAATAGCTGGCATAGATCGAGGCGTTCTCGACCGGCTTGAAGATCAGCCCAGCGCGCGGCGACCACAGGTTGTCGGTAGCCGTGAATTCCCGCTGCTGACCCACCGGGAAGCCGACGGTCCGCGTATCGGTGACGCGGGTCTTCAGATGTTCGTAACGGACGCCGACGATCACGTCGATCATGCTGGAGAGCGAGATCTGGTCCTGGATATAGCCGGCGAAGAGTTCCGTGGTGCCCCTGTTCGCACCGCTACTGGCGACCGGGCGCCACAGCATGTCGGGACGCGAGATCGTGGGATTGTTCACCGTCGCATAGATGGTTTGAATGCCCTGGGCATTGGTCGCGGTGGGGAAGAAGCCCTCTTCGCGCAAGTTGTCGGTCTTCTGATGACCGTACTCGCCGCCGATCAGCAGGGTATGCTCGATCGATCCCGTCGAGAACTGGGCGTTGAGGTCGGTCTGGTTGATGAAGTTCTTGCGATTGGTGCGCTGGTTATAGCCCTGGATCGCAACGATCGTACCGGCACCGTAAGTTCCGGCGAGAAGGCCGGCGGGATTGGTCATTGGCGCCGTGTTGACCGCGGCCGGGAACACGTTCTGGTAGAACTTGTCGTAGTCGGCATAGCGCGTACGGTTGCGCAGCGACACGCGGTCGCTGAAACTGTGCTCGACGTAGAGCGAGGCGGCATCGGTATTGGTCCAGGTGGGGCTCTGGTCGGGATCGCCGAAGAACTGCGAGCGGGGCGTGCGCAGCGGCTTGCCCTGATAGCTGGATACGCCGCGATCAGCCACGCGCTCGTCCTCGAAGTGCTCGTAGCCTAGGGTGACGGTGGTATCGGGTCCGGGGGTGAAGGTCACCGTCGGGTTGAAGCCCCAGCGCCGGTTGGTCACGCCGTCCCGGTAGCTGTCGCTATTCTGGTACACGCCCGTCACGCGTGCCGAAACGGCGCTACCCAGCGGGGCGCCGAGATCGAACTGACCGCGGACGTGATCGAAGCTGCCGCCTTCGAGACGAAAGGCGCGGATCAGTTGTCCGTTGGCCACCTTGGTCACGCGGTTCACCACGCCGCCGACGCCGCCGCGCCCGAAGATCATGGCATTCGGACCCTTGAAGACTTCCAGGCGCTCGATGTTGTAGAAGTCGCGATAGGTCTGGATGTCGTCGCGCATCCCGTCGACGAAGAAATCGCCCGTGGTCGAGTTGCCGCGCAGCACCAGCGTCTCGCGGTTGCCTTCACCCTGAGCCGAGAAGACGCCCGGAATGTAACGGATGGCATCGCCGATGCTGCCGGCAGCCTGGTCCTGGATCTGCTTGAGTGTGACGACACTGACCGACTGCGGCACATCCAGAAGCGGAGTATCCGTCTTCGTCGCAGTCGTGCTGCGCGACGTCTTGTAGGAGGATTGCGATTCGTCGTCCTTGATCGCGGTGCCGATCACCGTGATGCGGCCGAGGGCGTTGTCCTGAGCGTGAACCTGCGAACTGGCGAGGGCTGCGGCGGCGCTCGCGGCAAGCGCGAGAACCTTGGTACGCCGCATCGGGAGCGGTTTTGACATCTTGAATATTCCCCTGAACCTGCGATTGGAAAGTGTGAAAGATAATGAGAACCATTCGCACTCGTCGGCGCCGATACAGGCAGGCCATGTCTTGCCCAAGAGCGGGGAAGCAAGATGGACGATAATTGTGCTCGCCCCAATGTAACCCCAATGTTCGAGCCATGTTTTGTAATCGAGGGCAAGCAATAGCGATGAAAGTTCTTGTTCTGGAAGATGATGCGGAACTGTCATCCTACCTGGAGAACGGCCTGGGCGAACTGGGCCACAACGTCGCGGTGGCCACTGTCGGCGACGATGCATTGCACATGCTTTTGGAGGAGGAATTCGACGTCGCCGTTCTCGACAGGATGGTTGGGGGCCTCGATGGTCTGTCGGTGATGCAGGAGGCGCGCCGCGAAGGCTGCCAGACCCCCGTCATCATGCTGACGGCGCTGGCGGGGATCGAGGACAGGGTCGAGGCGCTGGAAGCCGGCGCGGACGACTACCTGGTCAAGCCCTTCGCCTTTGCGGAACTGGCCGCGCGCCTCACCGCCCTGTCGCGCCGCGTCGCGCCGGTTGTCCATCAGCAGGTTCTCAACGCTGGGGGCATCGAAATGAGCCTGCTGCGCAGAACGGTGAAGCGCGGCGGCAGGTCCGTCGAACTTCAACCGCGCGAGTTCAGCATTCTGGAACATCTCATGCGTAATGCCGACAGGGTCGTGACCCGGACGTTGCTTTTGGAGAAAGTCTGGAATTTCGGGTTCGATCCCCAGACGAATATCGTCGAGACCCACATGAGCAGGCTGCGAGCGAAGTTGAACGAAGGCTTTTCCGTCAATGCGATACGAACCATTCGGGGATCGGGATACATCCTGAATACCGATGCCGAGTGAAGCCTTGGGCGGGGCAAGGCTTCGACGCCTGCCTTATCCCAGGACGGTAAGATCGCTGGCACTGGCAGTTGCCTTCGTTTCCTGCCTGATAACGGCGGCGCTCGGGGGGCTGACATACTGGTACGTCCACGAGGAAGTCGAGCGGCAGATCGACGAGCGGGTTGCCGTCGATACCCGCACGCTCCTGCAATTCCAGCGTGCTCACGGCTTCGAGGCGCTGGTCGATCTGGTCAGCGCCAAGGACCGCGACAGGCCTCCGGAACCGACAGGTCATCTGGCGCTTGTCGACCCCGGCTTTGATCGGACGATGGGGTATATCGTCACGGATGCGGGCGGCAGGCGCCGGGCAGGCCGGCTAGACGCGGCCATGCCGCCTCTGGGGTGGAGCGAATTCATCCATTTCCGGCGATCCGACGGGCGCGAGGCCATTGCCCAGGGATTGCATTCCCGGCTTGATGGCGGCGGTTCCCTTCTGGTTGCGGCGGATCGAACCGCCGTCGACCAGACCGACGCGATACTCCTGCGCCTTTTTCTTGCGGCGTTCGGGATCCTGTTCCTCGTCAACCTGGTGTTGATCCTCGGCTTCGGCCGCGCCGTTCGGCGGCGGCTCGATGCCATGTCGCGCGGTGCCGAGGCGATCATGGCGGGAGACATGTCGCGGAGAATGCCGGTGGAGGGCCTCTCCGACGAATTCGACGAACTGGCGACCGTGCTCAACGGCATGCTCGACAGGATCGTGGCGCTGGTCACGCGGCTGCGTGAACTTTCGAGCGGCCTGGCGCATGACCTGCGCACACCGCTCAGCCGGATAAGGACCAGGTTGGCGTGTTCAGTTTCGATGTCCACGGATCCCAGGCAGCGCATGTTGCTGGAAGCGGCAATCGAAGATGGAAATGCGCTCGCGGATCTGTTTGCAGGTCTGCTTTCCCTTGCGGAAATCGATGGCAGGCATGCGCAGCGACGTTTCGTTCGCGTCGATTTCGGAGCCGCTGCCGATCAGATTGCCGAAGCCCATCGCGCCGCTTTTGAAGATTCGGGACACCGGCTTTTCATCGATATCGAGCAGGTCTGGGTTCTGGGAGATCGGGCGTTGCTCCAGCGCATCGTGGCCAGCCTGCTCGACAATGCGCTGGTCCACACGCCGCGCGATACGAACGTCCAGCTATCTGTTTGCAGACGGGGTCAGGAGATTGTCCTGACGGTATCCGATAATGGACCCGGCGTGGCGGAGAAAGACCAGCAGCGCATATTCGACAGGCTGGTGCGATTGGACCCTGGCCGGTCGCGACCGGGGCACGGATTGGGCCTCAGCATCGTACAGGCTATCGTGTCGGCGCATGGCGGCACGGTTTGCGCGCGGAGCAGCGGGGGAGGGCTTACCATCGAAGTATCGCTTCCCGCGCTCGCCAAGGATGCTGCTCCGGCCTCCGTTACCGTTCCTGTCTGAGCGGAGCGACGCCCAGGCCGCTGCGATAATTGAGCACGATGCGAATGGAAGTGGGTGTATCCCCGGCCCGGGTGGCCACTTTGGCGGCGGCAGGCTTGCTCCATCCGAGCTTGGGGTTGCCGGAGAAACCGATTCCGTCAATTCGCCAGTTGAACCGGCGATCCGTATCCCGGTCGTGAAGCAGGCTCACGGCATAGGTCCCCGCCGCGGGAAGGCGCACGCAAAGAGTGGGCGTGCCGCTGGCGGGAACCGGCACTTCCACCCGCCGGAAGGTCTTGCCGGCACTGACCAGAATATTGTCGTCGGCCAGGAAGTCCGTCTGGTTGGCTGGATAGACTTCCAGTTTCAGTCGCCCGCTCCGATCCTTGAGACCCACGACCTCGACCAGAAACGCAGGCCCGGTTTCGCCGGCCCGGCATTGCCCTTCCGCCTTGCCGAGATCGGGCGTTGAAGGAACCAGAGCGGCGGCGAAAAGCAGAGGAAGGCTGAGCATGGAAAATGTCCGATCGGTGAATACGGGAAGCGGTCCGCTTCAGGTTCGGTCCCCGGCATCAATTGCGGCAGCCGACTGGGGAAGCGGCTGGGGAGTCGGCGGAAATTTCAGGACGATCTTCAGGCCTGGCCCGTTGTCTTCCAGGATAGGCATGACGTGGTGAAGGCTGGCGATTGCGCGGACCAGGGATAGCCCCAGTCCCGATCCGGGTGTGCTCCGGCTGGCATCGAGGCGATAGAAGCGGACGAAGACCCTGTCGCGCTCTTCCGCCGGGATGCCCGGTCCATCGTCGCGCACTTCCGCGATGACGCCTTCGCCGGATCGCCGTGCATGCAGCAGGATGCGAGTGCCGGGAGGCGTATGGACCAGGGCGTTCTCGATCAGGTTGGTGAACATCTGTGCCAGCAGCTCACCGTCGCCCGTGACCATGAGGCCCGGTTCCAGTTCCACGTCGAGGCGATGTCCAGAGTCTTCCGCCACCGGTTCGTAGGCACCCCCGACACGTTCGATCATCTCGCTCAGGTCCAGCCGGGTAAAGCGGCTGCGACCGGCACCGCCTTCGAGCGTTCCGATCCGGAGCAGGGCCCGGAAGATCGTCAGGATTTCGTCGGTCTGCTCCAGGGCCGCTTCGATCCCCGCATCGTAGCCGGTCAGCGTCTCGGTGCCGCGCAGGCCTTCCAGGTTCTGGCGCAGCCGGGTGAGCGGCGTGCGCAGGTCGTGCGCGATATCGGTGGATACCTGCCTCAGCCCCTCCATCAGGCCCTGTATCCGGTCGAGCATGAGATTGAGATTGCCCGAAAGCTCGTCGAACTCCGGTCCCAGGCCGATGGTCGGGATGCGTTCGCCCAAGGCACCCGCCATGATCCGGTTGACCGACGAGTTCACGCCGTTGAGGCGGCGTATGAAGAGGCTGCCGACGAAATAGCCGCCGGCGAGCGCGAACAAGGTGATGCCGATGCCGCAGGCCAGCGTGAAGATTCTCAGGCGTTCCACAACGGTGCGCACGTCGAACATGTCAGTGCCCACCACGAGGTGGAACGTGCCGGGCAGGGCGGCGCCGAGGGTCTTGAAGGTTTCGATCGCCTCGCCGCGAACCGCCATGTTCACTTCGCGGACCTTGAGGATACCAGGTCCTACGAGGGTGGCGTCGGCAGGCAGGTCTCCGGCGATTACGCGTCCCGATCCGTCCACCAGGCGAAAGCGGAACTGGGGATCCTTGCCGGTGTGCGAATGGCGGGAGATTGCCTCGGTCAGGCCGTCGAGCCCGAGCGCCTCGTATTCGGAACGCAGGATCTTCATTTCGTTCCGCAGGCTGGCGTCGGTGGCGGCGACGGCATAGCCCTCGATCTGCCGCTGCACCGCAATCAGCACGAGCAGCGATCCGATCGCGAAAACGGCGGCGAACAGCACGGCGAAGCGAAAGGCTCCGCTGCGCAGAACGGAGCGGCGGAGCGGCTCAGCCGCCATCGATGCGATATCCCGCGCCCCGCACGGTCTGGATCAGTTCGCAGCCGAAGCCGCGATCGACCTTGGTCCTGAGGCGGCTCATGTGGCTTTCTATGATGTTGCTGCGCGGATCGAAGTGAAACGACCAGACGTTCTCAAGGAGCATCGTGCGCGTGACCAGTTGCCCGGCATGGCGCATCAGATACTCCAGCAGCTTGAACTCCTGCGCCTGCAAGTCGATCTTGCGCCCTGCGCGTGTGACGGTGCGCCGGATCAGATCGATCTCCAGATCACCGGCCCGCAGCACGGATACGCTGTCGGGCATCGGCGGGCGGCGCAGTAGTGCATTGAGGCGCGCGGCCAGTTCCGAGACCGCGAACGGCTTCACCAGATAGTCGTCGGCGCCGGCTTCGAGACCTTCGACACGGTCTTCGACTCCGTCCATCGCGGTCAGCAGCAGTATCGGCGTCAGGACATTCGCGGCGCGCAGGGCTTTCATGACGCTGAGCCCGTCGAGACCCGGCACCATGCGGTCGAGCACCAGCACGTCGTACTGGTTCGTGGTTGCAAGATAGAGCGCATCGGCGCCCGAAGTGCAGCTGTCCGTCACATGGCCTGCCGCTTGAAGCGAGCGCTCCACATGGTTTCGCAACTCGTCGTCATCCTCAAGGAAGAGGATTTTCATCGGCATCGGCTCCTTGGGGCAATGCGGGTTCAACCGTCCTTATGGCGCACACTCGGTCGCTGATGACAAGTTGGGAATTCCTAATGTCGGCTCAATCCTGAGCGAAGGTTGCATGCGCTAGAGGTCTCTCGAAACCTGTGGAGTGTCTCTCATGAAAGCTCTCGCCGTTCTTGGACTTTCGCTGCTCTGTGTGTCGCTGGCATCTCCTGTTCCGGCCCTGGCCGTCGAGCTGGACCAGAGCCCTTATGCGCATGATGCGAAGATCGACCTGCTGGCGGCGCGTACGATCGCGCTTCGGCAACATGCCGGTACGATCACCGCGCAGGAGCTTGAAAAGGAAAGTGGCGGGAGCGGCCTGCGTTACTCCTTCGACATCCTGACACGCCACGGCGCCTTCGAGGTCGGAGTGGATGCGATCAACGGTTCGGTGCTCGAAAACGGCCCGCTCGCGGATACCGCTGGCTAATTCATCGCCGCTCCCCGGTGGGGAGTTTCGCCCCCGGGTGCGCCACGCGGCCATCCTTTCAAGCGTGGACATTCATGGCTGGATCGTCTCTTCGAAAAGTCGTCGCATTGGGCGCCGCGGGCTTTACTGCCTGCCTTCTGTCCGCCTGCGCGCATTATACGCCGCTTGCCTTGCCTGCTTCCGCGCCGCTGGCACAGGACGTTGGCGGGTTGCGGGAAGCCCAGGCGCCCGGCGCCCCCCTGTCGGTCGAACAGGTGGTGACCCTGGCGCTTGCGAACAATCCCGATCTGCGGGCCGCCCGACTGCGCCGCGGCGTGGCGGCCGGTCAGACGAAACAGGCCGGAATTCTTCCTAATCCCTCGATTTCCGGGGCATTCCTGCCGTTGCTCTCCGGTGTCGGCACTGTCCCGGCGTGGAACTTCGGGCTTTCTCAGGACATCAAGGCGCTCATCACCTACAAGTCGCGTCGCAGGGCCGCGCAGGACAGCGAGCAGCAGGTCGCTGCGGACATCGTCTGGCAGGAGTGGCAGGTCGCGGGCAAGGCGCGGCAGCTTGCCGCCAACCTGATCGTGAGCGAGAACAGTCGGCCCGTCTATCGGGAGCAGTACGAGCTTCTGCTTGCCCGCAACGCCCGTCTGGAAAAGGCTCTGGCGGCGGGTAACGTGACGCTGGCTACGATCGCCCCCGATCGGGTTGCGCTCCAGGTTTCGCGAAGCACCCTGCAGGTGCTCGACCAGAACCAGCTCGCCTTGCGGCATCAGCTCAATGCTCTGCTGGGCCTGACCCCCGAAGCGACGGTGGAGCTTGCCCAGAGCGTCGATCTTCCGCCCTTTGACCCCGCTGCCGTGCGCGCGGCCCTGCCGTCGCTGCCGGACCGCCGCCCCGACCTGTTGGCGCTGCGCCTCGGCTATGCCGCGGCCGACGAGGGGGTGCGTCAGGCGGTGCTGTCACAGTTTCCCGATCTCGTCCTGGGCGGCAGCGTCGCGAGCGATAACGCCAAGGTCATCAACGGCGGCCCGAACGTCACGCTCGGCCTGCCGATCTTCGATCGAAACCAGGGCAATGTCGCCATTGCTAATGCCACCCGCGCGCAGCTTCATGCCGAATATGAAGCCCGGCTCGCCGCCGCGACCGGCGAAGTGGGCTCGATGCTTTCGGAAGCGATCCAGCTGACGACCCAACTGGAATCGACACTGCGCGATCTCCCCGCCGCGCGCGAAGCGGCGCGCCGAGCTCAGAGCGAATTCCAGGCATCTCGCCTCGACGAGCGGTCCTACCTCGACCTGATTGCGAACCGTTTCGCCAAGGAACAGGAGGTGCTCACCCTCCAGCTTGCGCTTCTCGATCGCCAGATCGCCATCCAGACGCTGACCGGCGCCGCGCTTCCATCCGTCGAGCTTCCTGGCGCCGACCTGCCTTCCGATCCTGCCGGAGTCCGCCCGTGAAATCCATCTATCTTGCGCCTTATCTCGCGCCCTATCTCGCCCCCTATCTCGCAGCGTCGGCCCTCACGTTCGCGCTCTGCGCCTGTGGCGGCAATACCTCGCAGAATTCGCCGCCTTCCAGCAGCGTCGCCGTGGCCGTGGTTCCTGCGAAGCAGGGCTCGCTGCCTGCTCTGGTCACCGCCTATGGCGCCGTCGCACCATCCCAGAACGGCACGACGACCATCAGCATGGCACAGCCCGGGCAGGTGACCTCGCTTGCCGTGACGCAGGGCGCGGCGGTGAGGGCAGGGCAGGTGCTGGCGACCTTTGCCGTCGCGCCGACCGCCCGCAGCGCCTACCTGCAAGCGGCCGACGCGCTGGCTGCCGCACAGAAGCAGCGCAATACGACAGCGCAGTTGCTCAGCCAGCAGCTCGCCACTTCCGACCAGCTGGTCCAGGCCGACAAGGCGGTTTCGGATGCCCGCATCGCGCTGGCGGGGCTATCCGCCGAAGGCGCCGGCAGTGCGGTACAGACCCTGCGCGCGCCCTATGACGGCATCGTCACTCTGGTCTCGGCGGGCGTGGGCGACCGCCCGCAGCCCGGTGCGCCGATCGTGACGCTCGCCAAGGCCGGCGGCCTCGTGGTGACGGTGGGTATCGACCCGGCAGCCAAGGCCGCCGTGCGCCCCGGGCAGACGGTCACGCTTCAACGTCTCTCCGGCCAGAACGAGGGCGCAGGCCAGATCGCAGGTAAAGTGGTCCGGATGGACGACATGCTCAATGCCCGCACGCGCATGGTCGATGTCGACGTCTCGTTCCCCGCCGGATCGCTGCTGCCGGGAGAAGGGGTTCAGGTTGCGATCCAGACCGGCGACGTTTCCGGCTGGGTGGTGCCGCACGCTTCTGTCGTGACTGCCAATGGGCCCGCGCGCATCTTCCAGGACGTGGCCGGAAACGCCAAGGCCGTGCCGGTCCAGGTCGCGCTTTCCTCGCAGGACGGCGATGTCGTTTCCGGTCCGCTCGATCCCCGCGCACCCGTTATCGTCGAAGGCGCCTATCAGCTCAACGACGGCGACGCCGTGCGACGGGGGCGTTGATGCTTGAAAAGCTTCTCCACAAGCAGTCCCGGGCTTTCGTCCTCATCGCGCTCGCCATGGCGGTAGCGGGGCTGGTGGCCGCCTTCTCGCTGCCGATCGGCCTGTTCCCGCAAGTTTCCTTCCCGCGCGTTGTCGTCGATCTCGATGCCGGCAGTCGTCCGGCCGACCAGACCGCGCTCACCGTCACGCGCCCGGTCGAGGAAGCCATTCGCGCCATCCCCGGCGTTCAGGATGTCCGCTCGGAAACGAGCCGCGGCTCGGCGCAGATCTCGATCGACTTCGGCTGGAACCGCGACATGGTGTCGAGCACGCTGCTGGTCGATTCCGCAGTGGCGCGCATTCTTCCGCAGCTGCCCTCCGGCACCCAGTACGGCGTGCGAAGGATGGATCCGACGGTCTTCCCGATCATTTCCTATGCCCTGGTTTCCGATAGGGCTGATCCCGTGGCCCTGCAGGATCTGGCCCGCTACCAGATCACGCCGCTGCTTTCTTCGATCACCGGGCTGGCCCGCGTCGGCGTGCAGGGCGGCGATACGGCGGAAGTCCAGGTTCTTGCCGATCCGCAGCGCCTTGCCGATCACAACATGGCGATGACCGATCTGGCCACCGCGATCCGGAGCGGCAACGTGCTCAGCGCGACCGGTCAGGTCCAGGACCGGGGGCGCCTGTCGCTGGTCATCGCCGATCGTAGCGTGCTGACGGCCGATCAGGTCGGCGATATCGTCGTCCAGTCCGATCCGGCCGGGATCGTGCGGGTGCGCGACGTCGCGACCGTGCAGAACGGCCGCGTTCCGCAGTGGCAGCGCATCGTCGAGGACGGCCGCCCCGCCGTGCTGTTCAACATCTACGAACAGCCGGACGGCAATGCCGTGCAGATCGCGCAGGAGGTGCAGGCCAAGCTGGCGACGCTGAAGCTGCCGCCGGGCGTGAAGCTGGTGAACTGGTACGACCAGAGCCAGCTGGTGACTGAATCCGTGGCAAGCGTTCGCGATGCCGTGCTGATCGGCCTCCTGCTCGCCGCGCTGGTGCTGCTCTGGTTCCTGCGCAGCTGGCGCGTGACCCTGGTGGCGGCGATCGTGGTTCCCGCCACCCTGGCGGCGACGGTTCTGGTTCTCAGCGCCCTGGGCATGTCGTTCAACATCATGACGCTCGGCGGCATCGCCGCTGCCGTGGGGCTGCTGATCGACGACGTGATCGTGATGGTCGAGCATATCGCCCGCCGCGCGGGCGCGACCGGGCCGGACGGTCAGGTCGTCGGCGACAGCGCGGTGATCCCGGCCGCCCGCGAGTTCATGGCGCCGCTGACCGGCTCCAGCCTCGCGACGCTGATTGTTTTCCTGCCGCTTTCGTTCCTCAGCGGCGTCACCGGCGCCTTCTCGAAGGCGCTCTCGGTGACGATGGCGGCGGCGCTGGCGATTTCCTGGGCGATGACCGCTTTCGTGGTGCCCGTGCTGGTCCGCTGGCTGGTCGATTTTCGCAAGTGGCGCGATCCCGGCGAGGCAGGCGCTGGTCGCCTTGGTCGCACGCACGACCGTGCCATCGACGGCCTGTCGCGGCGTCCATGGATCCTGGCTGCGGTGCTCGTGCCCCTGCTGGCCATCGGCTATCTCGGTTACTCGAACGTCCCGACCGGCTTCATGCCCAAGGTCGACGAGGGCGGCTTCGTGATGGATTACTTCACGGCCCCGGGAACCTCGCTCGACGAAAGCAGCCGGCAGATCGCCCAGGTCGACCGGATACTGCGCGATAACCCGGAAGTGCTGACCTTCTCGCGGCGCCTTGGCACGGGTCTTGGCGGCGATCTGGGGCAGAGCTACCACGGCGACTACTTCGTCAAGCTCAAGCCCGATCACACCACCCCGACCGAGGAATTGGCGGCTTCGGTGGCCGAAGATGTCGGGCTGAAGGTGCCCGGCGTCGAGGTCGAGGTCGCGCAGCTGATGGAAGATCTCATCGGCGACCTTACCGCCGTTCCGCAGCCGATCGAGGTCAAGCTGTTCTCGTCCGATCCTTCGGTGCTTCAGGCCGAGGCGAAGAAAGTCGCGGGCATCGTTTCCAAGGTAGCGGGCGTGGTCGAAGTCAAGGACGGCGTGCGCCTGGCGGGTGACGCGATCGACGTTCATGTCGATCCGGTGCGCGCCGGGATGGAGGGCGTCGCTCCGGCGGATGTCGAGGCGCAGCTTTCGGCGGCGCTGAGCGGAACGGTAGCGACCACGCTGGCGCAGTCCACCAAGACCGTGGACGTGCGCGTGCGCCTGCCGAACGCCCTGACCATGAGCGAGGCTGATCTCGCCAGGTTGCCGATCCGGGCGAGCGACGGCCATCTCTTCCCGATCTCGCGCGTCGCGACGCTGGAGACGGTGGCCGGACAG
Organism: Novosphingobium sp. BF6; assembly: GCF_058273105.1. Taxonomy (NCBI): domain Bacteria; kingdom Pseudomonadati; phylum Pseudomonadota; class Alphaproteobacteria; order Sphingomonadales; family Sphingomonadaceae; genus Novosphingobium; species Novosphingobium sp. BF6. Next base: position 2,318,156 of record NZ_CM177775.1, on the reverse strand, counting down.
CCGCAGATCTCGCGTGAGAATCTGGAGCCGATGGTGGCCGTCACCGGCCGCATCCAGGGGCGCGGCATCGGGGCGGCAGTGGCCGACGTGACAGCCGCGCTCGATAAGCCCGCCGCCTTGGGGCCCGGCGTGCGCTACGAGATGGGCGGCCTCTACCAGCAGCAGCAGATTGCGTTCTCGGGGCTCATCCGGGTGTTCGGCGCCGCGCTGATCGCGGAGTTCATCCTGCTGCTCGTGCTCTATCGCCGGATCTGGCCGCCGGTCATCATCATCGGTTGCTCGTTGCTGTCGACGACGGCGGTGTTCACCGCTCTGTGGCTGTCGGGGGTGGACCTCAACATCACGGCGCTGATGGGCATGACGATGATCATCGGCATCGGCACCGAGATGGCGATCTTCTACGTCTCCGAATTCGAGGAGATGGCCCATCACATGCCCGCAGCCCAGGCGACGCGCGAGGCGAGCCGTAACCGCGTGCGTCCGATCACGATGACGACGCTGGCGGCGATCCTCACGCTCCTGCCGCTGGCGCTTGCGATCGGGCAGGGCTCGGGAATTCAGCAACCGCTGGCGATCGCCATCATCGCCGGGCTGCTGCTCCAGTACCCGCTGGTACTGCTGGCGATGCCTATTCTGGTCCGATTGACCCTGCCGAAGGAGAGACCGACCGACGAGCTTGCCGCTCAGGCGGCGAAGACCTGAGCGGCGCGGCGTCCCGGCGTCATGCCGGGAAGCCATCCTTCGCGAAGGGACGAAGATTACTCTTTCCCAATGCAGGCATTAGCGGCTGGACAATGCTCCAACCATTGCCAACGGCAGTCGTATATATGCGACTAGCTCGCATTCGCATCGCGGGGCGGATAGCCGCGCAGCTACCTTGCCGTCGAGGGGTCCATGAACCAGCACGAGCCTCATCGTTTGCCATAATCATGTCGGCCTTGACACTGGAACCATCGGCCTTTGCGCAGACCCAGGGCAATGACGACGCGGATATCGTTGTCACGGGTTCTCGCGATGCGAATGCGAGCATCACCGGCAGCGACGTTACCGTTCTCCGCTATCCGCAAAGTATCAGCGTCATCGAATCCGCAATGCTCGAAAGAATCGGCGCAACGCGATTGGACGCGGCGCTCGATCTGGCTGGCGGGGTGGCGCGTCAGAACGATTTTGGCGGACTTTGGGACAAGTATTCCATCCGCGGTTTCGCGGGTGATGAGAACGGCGGTCCGGATATTCTGATCAATCGCTTCGCCAGCAACTTGGGTTTCACACCTCCGATCGATGTCGCGACGGTCGAGCGTTTCGAATTCCTGAAGGGAGCCGCCGCAGCACTATCAGGGCGAGGGGAGCCCGGCGGCTCGCTCAACATTGTCACCAAGGCACCGCCCGAGGAATTTCAGGCAAACGCCAGCTTGAGTTACGGGAGTTGGAATGCCTTCCGCGCGACGGGAGATATCGGAGGTCCGATCAACGACATGCTTGCGGTGCGTCTGATCGGCGTCGTCGAAGACAAGGACAGTTTTCGCAATTACGTTCACAGCAACCGTGAGCTGATTGCTCCGTCCATCGACCGCAAGGTATCCAAGTGGACCAGGACGCATCGAGCGCTTAAGCCCGTTCGGAAATTCGCTGAAGGCGAAATTGGCCGGTGCCGCAACGAAGATCCGCTCTTGGGTATTTGCCAAGCAGATTCTTAGTTCAGCCATCACGCCCGCGTCGTACTGCTTGCCTTTTTCCGGATCAATCGGTTTGCCGTCGATGGTAGGCTCGGGCCTCGACGACACGCACACGAACTGGATCGATTGCGGCATTTCCATGAGGTTCGTGTCAGCGCGCGGTAGCGCGGCTCGCCTTCCATCGAAGGCGAGCCGATACATTGACCGTTCCGGGGCCGTCAGTACTTTAGGTTGAGCGTCAGGATTGCGGTGCGCCCTGCCGCCTGGTTGGCGTAGTGCGCCGTATAGGCCTTGTCGTAGTACAGTTTGTTGAAGACGTTCTGGACGTTGACCTGGACCAGGGCGAAGTCATTGATCTTGTAAGAGGCATTGGCATCGAAGCGCCAGTAGCTCGGAACCATGCGCGCCAAGGTCCGCGGCAGGACGAGCTGGCCTCCCGTGATGGTGCGCGAGCCGACTTCCTGGATGCCACCGTAGACCTTGCTCATGTAGATCGCGCCGCCGCCGACGGTGAACTGCTGCGTCACGTTGTAGTTAGTGAAGGCGGTGAAGCTGTGCTTCGGCGTGTTCGGGAACGGCGTGCCGGTGCTGACCGAGGGGCCGAAGATCGTGACGCTCTGGCCGGTTACGGTGTCGATCGCCGTCGTCGTGGTGATGCCGCCGTCGACAATCTTCGCGTCCATGTAGGTGTAACCGCCGAATACGTTCCACTCCGGCGTGATATTGCCGTTAAAGCCGAATTCGAACCCGCGGATACGGCGATCGCCGATGAAGGCCACGGTGCCGTTTTCACCCGTCGTTCGCGCATTCTTGGTGCGAGTCTGGAAAGCGGCCAGCGTCAGCGCGAGAGTGTCCCCCAGCAGGTTCCACTTGGTGCCGACTTCGTAGGACTTGGTTTTCTCGACCTTGAGCGCGTCGGTAAGGGCCTGTGTCGTCGTGTTGAGCGCGTTGCCCTCGCTGCCTTGCGCCAGGTACGAGCCCGGAGGCGACGCGGAGCTGGAAGTCGAGATGTAGATGCTGCTGTCGGCGGTCGGCTTGAAGACGAGGCCGGCCTGATAGTTCCACAAGTCGTCGGTGCGGCTGACCCAGGCACGGTTCGCCGTCGAGGTCGCGGTGAGGCCGGGGCTTACTTCGGTCTTGTAGTGATCGTAGCGGCCGCCGAGATTGAGCAACAGGTTATCGGTGATTGTGATCGTGTCGAACAGCGAGACGCCCCAGCTGTCGACGCGCGAGAGCGTCCAGGTCTTGGGCAGGCTGCGCTCGATCGAGGCGAGAGCCGAAGAGGTGTCGCTGGCGTAGCTCACCCAGGGGTCGTTCGGGTTGGGGTTGTCCACCGAGGTGCAGTTGTAGCGCGCCAGCATGCTGACATTGCAGCGCGGGCTTTGCGAGGACGCGGTCGCGATCGCGGCGCCGGTCGCCGCGTTGGAAACGAAAGTGCCGTTCGCGGCCTTTTCACGCGCCCATTCGAAGCTGGCGGCGAAGCTGTTCTTGAGGCCGAAGGGGCTGACTTCGCCGAACAGGTCGGTCTGGTTGATGAGGCCTTCCGAGTAGCTGTAACGGGTATTGGCGCGGCGCCAAACCTGGCCGCCCGGCGCGGTGATGACGCCGCTTGTCGTGTTGCGGACGCCGTAGACATTGCCCTGCTGGTCATCGGGCTGGGTCCAGACGTAGCTCTGCTCGCTGCGACCGTAGCGCGAGGTGTTGCGCAGGGTGATGCCGTTGTCGAATTCGTGCTGGGCGCGGACCGTGAAGTTGTCGACATTGGTCTTGCGGAAGTCGCGGTCCTTGAGGCCGTAGAAGGCGCCGCGCGGACGATCGACTGCGACACCGCTGATCGTGGTGTAGCGGTCCGCCGGGGCGGTTTCGGTCACGCCTGCCGGGACATTGGCGGAAGTGTAGAGATAGGGAATGCCCGAATCCGGCAGTTCGTCGGTTTCGAGGTGATAGTAGCTGACCGTCAGGCTGGTCGGGCCGTTCAACCCCAGCTTGATCGAGGGGGCGACGCCCCAGCGCTTCGACCAGATCGCGTCGCGACCGGCAACGTCCTGGTCGTGCCACATGGCGGCGACGCGCAGGCCGACGAAGTCGTTCAGCGGCTGGTTCACGTCCACGGTGGCGCGCTTGTAGTCGTCGGTGCCGAGGCTGCCGCTCGCGGCGATGAAGCGGTCTGCGGTGGGCACTTTCGAAACCAGGTTGAGGCTGCCGCCGGCGCTGCCGCGGCCGCCCATCGAGCTGTCCGAACCCTTCACGACCTCGATCTGCTCGACCGCGAAGACTTCGCGGCTCTGGGCGCCGACATCGCGCACGCCGTCGAGATACGTGCTGGCCTGGCTGTCGAAGCCGCGGATGAACGGACGGTCGCCGAGCGGGTTTCCGCCTTCGCCGGCCCCCAAAGTGATGCCGGGAACGGTGCGCAGGGCTTCGGTGAGCGAGGCCGAAGCTGTGTCCCGGATGACTTGCGCCGGAATGACCGTGATCGAGCGCGGCGTGTCGACGAGCGGGGCGGTATACTTGGGGGAGTCTGCCGCGTCGGCCTTGTAGCTGCCCTCATCGATGGCGGTGTCGGAAACGGTCACGCCGCCCAGTCGCGGTGCTGCAGGTTGGCTCGCTTCCTGCGCGAGGGCGGGGCTTGCGGCAAGACCCAGGCTCATGGCGAGGTAGGCGGGCGCGGAAGCATGGGCTGATCGCAGGCGTGAAAGAGACATGAAACCCCCTGAAGCGTGTTCGTATGGATCAATTCAGGGGCGCTAATGAGAATGAATTGCGATTCTGGCAAGAAAAAATATCGCAATTGGAAATAAAGTGTAACAAAATATGATCTAGTAATTCGTGCATGCCAAAAACACCAACAGCTGTTGCTGTCAGTGTGGTCGAATGTATTTTAAGTGTTGGGTGTTTACATTGTATTTTTCTATGGGTCCGCCTTTTTCATGAGCCTGCTGGGGAAGCTGTAGACTCCCTGTCCGATGCGCTCCACGAACCCTTCGTGATGAAGGGCGCTCAGATATTGATGCGTGATTCCTGCCGCGAGAAACTGCGCGGTGGTTGCCACCGGATGGCGCCGGACGATTTCGAGGGCTTTGGCTTTCAGCGTTCCGGGGGGCGGCTCGGAATGGCCGTCCCATAGTTTCGCGCGCCGCAGGGCATATGTGTTGAGGTTGCGCGTGACGCTGCCCTTGCCGGCGCACTCGATCCGCAGCGACGGATTCTGCGATGTATCGCGCTCCTGCAATATCGCGCGCGCAGGCAGGCGCCGGGCGTTTTGCGCCAAAGTATCCGCACAGGCCTTCATCGCCTGTTGCAGCGCATTGACGAAGCGCCAGTTGCCCGAGATCGAGGGCCGTTGCAGAGCAGCGATACGATGCAGGATCGTGTTCTCGTCGAGACTGAGAACGGGCGCTCCCGGTGGGAGTACCTGAATCCCGCATGACTTCGCCTCGCGGGCCAATCGTGCAAATGCCTCATGGAGCGGGGCGGAAAGGTTGGCGGCAATTCGGGCGCTCTCTGCCGCTGTCGGGTGACGCAGCCCTCTAAGAGCCAGGACGAGGCGACGTTCGCGAAAGGCAAGCGATGCGAGCGAGATCAACGCCCCTTCGGCGATCGTGCGAGGAGACTGCAATGCACCCGCGGACGCACATCCCGAGACGTCCTCGTCGCATCCTGACAGGCTCCGCGACCGGACATTGTAACGAAGCGTTCGCATTGAACTTGTCTAGCGAAGCGCTTCCAGACCGAACGTGAACTGGATCGTTCATGTTCGGTTTAAGAAGCCGTACACGCCGTGTGCGGGGAAGCTGCCGCCTTTGACAATGCTCGGTTCCAGGCGCTATCCGCAAGGCCTGCTTCCGGAACCGCATCATGTCGATAGCATCATACCGGGCGGCGCTCGCATCGGCGCTGTCCAGGATTTCCATCAGGGGGCGTTTGCTTCTTGTCGGCACGGTGCTGACAGTGGCGGCCCTGATCGCCGCGAGCCTTTCCGTTGAGGCGGTGCTCAATGTTTACGTTCAGCGCAGCATCAACCAGAGCCTTGACGGTCAGATCGGGCTATTGGCGCGCAGCGTCCGTCCGGACGGTTCGGTGGATCGGACCATGCTGGTGGAGATCGGCCCCTTCACCCAGTATCGACGTGGATGGTCCTGGAGGATCGAGACGTCTCGGGTTGTCGTGAACTCCACGGAAGCCATCGGCAAGCTCGATTTTCGTGAAGAAGGGCCACGCGGCCGGGAAGGGCATTTCCGTGCGCCTCCAAGCCTGCTGCGGACCGGACGCTCGGGCGATCTCTATGTGAGGGTGCTGGACAGGGATACGCCGGGAGGGCGGGTTCGTATTGCCGCGACGGCGCCTCGCGCAGTCTACGAGAGGCTGCGAACCGCGGCTGTCCGTCCCGTGTTGCTGATCCTGGGCGGGCTGAGCATCGTCCTGTTGGCGACGTCGCTGTTGCAGTTGCGGATCGGTTTGAAGCCGTTGGCACGCCTCAAGCAATCGCTTGAAGATGTGCGTGGCGGACGGATTGCCCGGATTCCCGGCGACCAGCCTGCCGAACTGCGTGCCGTCGTTCGGGAAGCAAACGACCTGCTGGACGAGAACGAGGCCTCGCTGGCGCGTGCGCGTTCGCATGTCGCGAACCTTGCCCACAGCCTGAAGACGCCTCTGGCTACCCTCAAGATCAAGCTGAGCGATGCCCATAAGGATCCGGAAGGGGACCTTGCGGAACTGGTCGAGCAGATCGATCGCGCCATTCGCCATCATCTCGGGCGCGCACGGGCTTCATCCCCCGGAGCGCCGGGGCGCCTGTCGGTCGCCGTGGCGCCGGTCGTGGCCGATCTCGTGAACGCCCTGAGGCGTATCCACATGGACCGTAACATCGCGTTCCATGTCAAGGTTCCGGAGGACATGTCGGTCAAATGCGACCCTCAGGACCTCGGCGAGATGCTCGGAAACCTTCTCGACAATGCCGCGAAGTGGGCGAGCAGTCATGTCCAAATTACCGCGACCGAACGAGACAGGATGCTGGAAATGGTCGTGGAAGACGATGGGCCGGGACTGGGCGATGCGGCGCTGAAACAAGTCCTGCTGCCGGGGCTGCGGCTCGACGAGCGCGGGGATGGACATGGGTTCGGGTTGCCCATTGCCCGGGAACTCGCCGAATTGCATGGAGGAACCCTGACACTGCAAAAATCGGCATTGGGAGGTCTGCGAGCCGCGCTGTTGCTGCCCCGCTGATCTGCGTTGGAAACGGAGGGGAGGGATCAGGCCGGGCCGAGGCGATAGCCGCGTCCGCGAACGGTCTCGATCATCTCCGCACCGATCTTGCGCCGCAGCCTGCCGATGATCACGTCCAGCGAGTTGGAATCGGAATCGGCATCGTACTCATAGACGCGCTCCAACAACTCCCGGCGTTCGACCACGATGCCCTTGCGCAACATCAGCGCGGAGAGGACGCGCCATTCGAAAGCGGTTAGCCGAAGGGCCAGTCCGTCCAGTTCGAAGTGGCCCAGCTGGGCATCGTAAGTCAGCCGCCCGCAGGCAAGTCGCGTCGCCGCATGGCCGTTGGCACGCCGGACCAGGGCCCGCAACCGCATCGTCAGCTCCTGGGGCAGAAACGGCTTTGTCATGTAGTCATCTGCACCGGCGCGAAAACCGGCCACCTTGTCCGCCCAGGAATCGCGGGCGGTGAGGATCAGGACGGGGAGGGTCAGTTCCTTCTCCCGGCAATCCCGCAAGAGCGCGATACCGTCCATCTTGGCAAGACCGAGATCCAGGACCATTGCGTCGTAGTGCTCGGTCGTCGCCAGATGCAGGCCTTCCTCCCCATCGACCGCGAGGTCGACAGCCAGGTTCTCGCCCCGCAGCGTTCGGGAAAGTTCCGCCGCAAGGGCGCTATCGTCTTCGACAACGAGAATGCGCATGGCCTATCCGCTTCAGGTCCTTTCGCAGGCCCAAAGCCCGGTTCGATGAAGTATGGCGAGCCTCTCGCGTAACTGCGAGTCATTTGCAATGCGGTCCTTGCTCTATCCACGGTGGCGGCGAGGACAATAGGAGGAGGCTTTCTCACAATAATTTCAACGAACGGGGGGCAGTTGGAAAGGCAGATAATTCCGAGGCTTGCAAGCAAAGCCAACGCCTTGATGATGAGGCGTCCTGTAACGATATGTAACAAATTGTTGCAAGGCGGAAGTGCTATTGATACGCGGTCGCAGAAAATTTCATGAGGGATGTTCAGATTGCCTGTGATGCCACTCTTCGCTTCGAAGGGCGCTTTTGCGCGCCTTCTCGTCTCGACCGTCATTGCCCTCCCGATAGCTTTGCCCGACCATGCCGCGGCAGCAGAGGGTGAACAGGAAGGCTCGATCATCGTCACCGGAGTGCGCGAGAACGAAGGCTATGTCGCGCAGGAAACCGGGGCGGCAAAGATCGCGATACCTCTCAAGGACCTGCCGCAGTCGGTTGCGGTCGTCCCGTCCGAAGTCCTGCGCGACCAGCGTGCGCTATCCTTGCAGGACGCATTGAAAAACGTTCCCGGTGTCTCGTTCTCGCATGGCGACGGTCAGCGCGATCAGGTGACGATCCGCGGCTTCACGGCCATCGCCGACCAGTATGTCGATGGATTTCGCGACGACGGGCTCTATTTCCGCGATCTTTCCAACGTCGAACGGGTCGAGGTCGTGAAAGGCCCGGCCGCCGTGCTTTACGGCCGAGGTTCGTCGGGCGGCCTGATCAATCGCGTGACCAAGAAGCCGAATGTCGAAGTCCTTTCCGGCACGCTGACTTATGGTTCGAAGGACACCGCGCGCGGCGAGATCGATCTGGGTCGGTTCGATGCCGTCTCGGGCGTCGGCTTCCGCGTGACCGGCGCACTTGAGGACAGCGACAGCTTCCGCGATCAGCAGTTCGTCAAGCGCATTGCGCTAGCGCCCTCGCTTCTGCTGGGAGAGGGCAAGGATACCACGATCCTGATCCAGGCCGACTACCTGAAGGATCGCCGTCTGACCGACTTCGGCATCCCTGGTATCAACGGCCATGTCGTCGATGTTCCCCGCCCGACTTATTATGGCGCCGCCAATGCCCGTGATGCCGACGTGAGCCGTTCGGAAGTGCTCTCGCAGACAGTGACGCTGGCCCACCGGTTCTCGGATGCCCTGTCGTTCCGCAACGGTTTCCGGCACTATCGCTATACGCTCGATCGCCACAACACCAATACCACCGCAGTCAACGCGTCGGCCGGTACGGTTACGCTTTCGCACGGCGGCATTCTGCGCGACGAGGACGGCTGGTCCAACCAGTCCGAACTGACGCACAAGTTCGAGCTGGGCGGTACGAAGCATACCGTCCTCTACGGCTTCGAGATTTCCCGACAGGTGAAGGATGCCGACACCATCGCGTCGCGCGTCGTGGCGGTGACGTCGATCCTCGATCCGGTGCTTCCGACCGTCTCCAACGCGAACTTCACGGCCTTGAGCGCCAAGTCCACATCGACCTTCGACACGCGCGGTCTCTACGTGCAGGACTTTGTCGAGCTGGGCGCGGGCTTCAAGGCTCTGGTCGGCGTCCGCCACGACTGGTTCAAGCAGAAGACCGAACTGATCATCCCCGCCCGTGCGACACCGCTGGAACGCACCGACAAGAAATGGAGCCCTCGCGCGGGCCTCGTCTTCCAGCCGGACGATGTGCAGTCTTACTATGCTTCGTGGAGCACCAGTTTCCAGCCTTCGGCAGAGACTTTCGCGCTCGCGGCCAACAATGCGGACATCGCGCCGGAGAAGACCACGAACAAGGAAGTCGGCGCCAAGTACACGCTGATGGGCAGTCGCCTGAATATCCAGGTTTCCGCCTTCATTCTGCGCCGTACCGGGATCAAGGGCAGCGATCCGGCCAATCCGCAAGTGGTCGTCCCGATCGGCACCCAGCGGACGCGCGGGATCGAAGTTTCGGGTGCGCTCGATCTGCCTTCGGGCTTCCGCGCAATCGTCGGCTACGCTTATCTCGATGCCAAGGTAACGGAATCGGCAAATCCGCTCTTCGCGAACAAGGGGGCGACGCTGACGCCGAAGCACGCCGCGAATGCCTTCCTCACCAAGAGCTTCGGAGACCGGTTCGGCATCGGTGCGGGGGCGAACTATGTCGGCAATCGCTGGGCCGACCCTGCCAATACCACGGTGCTGGAGCATTACTTCACCGCCGATGCGATGGCCTGGACCCGCGTGGGACCGGCGCGGTTGCAGCTCAACGTCTACAACCTGTTCGACAAGAACTATATTGTCTCTGGGCATGGCACTTCGCCATTGCTGAACCTGCCCGGAGCGCCTCGCACCGTTCTGGGTACGGTGCGTTTCGCGCTCTGATGTTCGAGACGGTCCGGCCCTCCGAGGCCGGACCGTCGCTCTGGTGGAGCCGGAGCTGCGACATTGGGAAATTGTATAGTGCCCTCCAGCTTCTCCCAATGACGATGGGATAGCGCATGCGTCATGCGCCAGACACTCATCCTGATCCTTCCGATCGCTGTCGCTGCTTGCGGGCAGCCTTCCTCCAAACAGGCGGCTTCTCCGTCCCATGCCGAACTCATCGCGCATGAGACGGAACTGCTGCGATTGACGCTGACCCCGGCCGCGCAGCGGCGGCTCGGCATCGAAATGTCCCGCGTCGGTGGTGGTTCGGCGCAGCGGATGCGGGAGGTTTCCGGGGAGGTGGTGGTGCCCCCCACCAGCGCAAACGGCGTGCCGACCGGCGCGCTCAGCAATCTCCAGCAGATAGGCACCCAGCAAGCGAGTGCGGACGGCGAGGTGGCGCGCACCCAGGCTCAGGCCAGATTGGCGCGGATAGCCCTGAACCGGGCGGAGGCCCTCGTTCGCGAAGAGGCCGGCAGCGTGCGTGCCCGCGATGAGGCGGCGGCGGCCTTGGGCGCGACTCAGGCTCTGGCAGACGCGGCGCAGCAGCAGCGCCGCCTGCTCGGCCCGGCCGTTGGTGCGCTAGGCAACCAGGCGACCCTTTGGGTGCGGGCCTCGGTCTTTGCCAGTGACCTTGGCGACCTGACGCGGGGGGCTGAAGCCATGGTGCGCGGGATCGGTGTGCAGGGCGGCGCGCGCGGGGCGCGTCCGGTCGCGGCGCCGCCTTCGGCGAACACGGCGGCAGGTACGGTCGATCTCTATTACGCGCTCGACAATCGCGACCGGCGCTTCCGCGTCGGCCAGCGCGTTTCGGTGGACTTGCCGATGGCGGGCCGCAAAGAGGGCCTGTCGGTCCCGTCTTCCGCAATCCTGCGGGATATCTACGGCGGTGAATGGGTCTATCGCCGCACCGCCAAGGACACATTCGTGCGCCAGCGCGTGGAGGTGGCCTCCGAAGTGAACGGTCAGGCGTTGCTCGCTCGCGGACTGGAAAATGGAGCCGAGATCGTGTCCGTCGGCGCGGCTGAGCTGTTCGGCACCGAATTCGGAGCGGCCCACTGATGCTGGCCGGTCTCGTTCGCTTCGCCCTCGTCCAGCGCGTGCTCGTGCTCGCGCTGGCCGCCGTCCTGATCGTGCTCGGCCTGCGTGCCGGTCGCGATGTGCCATTGGACGTCTTCCCTGAATTCGCACCGCCGATGGTCGAGATCCAGACCGAGGCGCCCGGCCTGTCGACCGAGGAAGTCGAGAGCCTCGTTACCGTTCCGATCGAGACCGCGGTGAACGGCGTGCCGGACCTGATCACACTGCGCTCCAAGTCGGTGCTCGGCCTGTCCTCGGTGCAGATCCTTTTCGAGCGCGGCACCGATGTTATGCGCGCGCGCCAGATGGTGGGTGAGCGCGTAGCGCAAGTGCAGGCGCGCCTGCCGCTCGCGGCGCGACAGCCGGTGCTGATGCCGCCGCTGTCCTCGACCAGCCGGGCGATGAAGATCGGGCTGACCTCGGACAAGCTCGACCAGATGAAGCTCTCCGAGCTGGTGCGCTGGACGATCCGGCCCCGGCTGATGGCGGTGCCGGGCGTGGCCAATGTTGCGGTCTGGGGGCAGCGCGACCGACAGTTGCAAGTGCTGGTCGACCCCGACCGGCTGCGGGCGGCGGGCGTGACGCTGGCCGAAGTGCGTGCAGCGACGGGTGATGCCGTGCTGGTGGGCGGCGGCGGTTTCGTCGATACCCCGAACCAGCGCATCGCCGTCCAGCAGTCAGGCATGGTGCAGGATGCGGGCCAACTGGCGCAGGCGATCGTCAGGCAGAGCGGCGACGCGCCGGTCCGACTCGGCGACGTTGCCCGCGTCGTGGACGGTCATGCCCCGCCGATCGGCAATGCGATCATCGACGACGTACCTGGCATCATGCTCATCGTCGAGAAACAGCCGACCGCCAACACGCTCGAACTCACCCGCGCGGTCGAGGCAGCCATCGCCGAACTGAAGCCGGGGCTGGGCGAGGTGAAGGTCGACACCACCATCTTCCGCCCGGCGACCTTCATCGAACGCTCCATCGACAACCTGACCCGGGCGCTGCTGATCGGCTGCGCGCTCGTTGCGGCAGTGCTGTTCCTGTTCACCCGCGACTGGCGGCAGGCCGCGATCAGCCTCACGGCGATCCCGCTTTCGCTTCTTGGAGCCGGACTGGTCCTGCTGTGGAGCGGGGCGACGATCAACGTCATGGTCATCGCAGGCCTCGTCATTGCGCTGGGCGAAGTTGTCGACGATGCGATCATCGATGTCGAAAACATCGCCCGCCGCCTACGGCTCAACCGCGAAGCGAAAGATCCGAAATCCGCTTTCGCGGTCGTGTTGGCCGCTTCCCTGGAGGTGCGCTCGGCCGTGGTCTTCGCCTCGCTGATCGTGATGATGGTGTTCCTGCCGATATTCTTCCTCGGCGGGCTTGCCGGAACGTTCTTCCAGCCGCTGGCAATCGCCTATGTGCTGGCGATCGCGGCCTCGCTGCTCGTGGCGCTGACCGTGACGCCGGCGCTATGCCTGATGCTGCTGCCCAATGCACCGCTGAGGCCGGAGCGGGATACCCGCGTGGTCGGCTGGCTCAAGCGCCGTTACGTCGGCGCGCTGCCTGCGGTGATCGTACGGCCGAAGCTGGCGGTCGGCGTCGTGGCCGGAGGGCTGCTGCTGGCGGGAATCGGCTATACGACCTTCAAGGACCAGTTCCTGCCCGATTTCCGCGAGACGGATTTCCTCATGCACTTCGTCGAGAAGCCCGGCACCTCGATCGAGGCGATGGACCGCATCACTATCCGCGCCTCGAAGGAACTGCGGTCCATTCCGGGCGTGCGCAACTTCGGCGCCCATATCGGCCGCGCCGAGCAGGCCGACGAAGTGGTCGGCCCCAACTTCACCGAACTGTGGATCAGTCTCGATGAAAAGGCGGACTACGATGCTTCGGTGAAGCGTATCAAGGACGTGATAGACGGCTATCCGGGCCTGTTCCGCGACGTGCTCACCTACCTTCGCGAGCGGATCAAGGAAGTGCTCACCGGGGCCGGTGCCACGGTCGTCGTGCGGATCTACGGTCCCGATCAGGACGAATTGCGCGCCGCCGGTCAGCGGGTGCGCGATGCCATCGCGAAAATCCAGGGGGTCGCCGATCTCAAGCTGGAGAGCCAGGTGCTGGCCGCCCAGCTGCGCATCCAGCCGCGCGCAGCCGAACTGGCGCGGCTCGGCCTGACGGCGGGCGAAGTGCGGCGGCAGGCCCAGACGCTCGTCGCGCAGCAGAAGGTCGGCGAAATCTACCGCAACCAGCGCGCCTTCGACGTGGCGATATGGGGAGAACCCGAAGTGCGCGGCAATATCCACGCCCTGCGCGACCTGATGATCCAGTCGCCTACCGGAGCGCCGGTGCGCCTGTCCGACGTGGCCGATGTGCAAATCGTTCCCGCGCCCAACGAAGTGAAGCGCGAGAACGGCCAGCGCCGTCTCGACGTAACGCTGAACGTCTCCGGCGCGGAGCTCGGCACCGTGGCGCGCGAGGTCGAGGCGGCTGTCGACAAAGTGACGTTCGCGGCAGGCTATCACCCCGAAGTGCTGGGCGAATATGCGGCCCTCAAGGAATCGCGTCAGCGCCTTTGGACCACCGGCGCCCTCTGCCTGCTGGGCGTCCTGCTGCTCGTGTGGATCGAATTTCGCTCGCGCCGGATCACCGTGCTCGTCGGTGTGAGCCTGCCGTTCGCGCTCGTCGGCGGGGTGGTCGCGGTCGCCTTCACCGGCGGCATGCTCTCGCTGGGTTCGCTGGTCGGCTTCGTGACGGTGATCGGCATCGCCGCGCGCAACGGCATCATGCTGCTTTCGCACTATCGCCATCTGGAGCGGCAGGAAGGTATGCCGTTTGGCCGGGAACTGGTGCTGCGCGGTGCCGAGGAACGGCTGGTGCCGATCCTGATGACGGCGGCCTGCGCGGGCCTTGCCCTCGTGCCGTTGATTGTCGCGGGCCATGCGCCGGGGCACGAGATCGAACATCCCATGGCGATCGTCATCCTGGGCGGGCTGATCTCCTCGACAGTGCTCAACCTCTTTCTGATGCCGTCGCTTTATGGACGCTTCGGGGAGGAGCGCCGCGCCTCAAGCGAGCAGGGCAGGGAGGCGCAGGCATGAGCGTGCGCTTCGCCCGGCGCCTTGCGCCGCTTCTCGCCCTTGCGACCTCCGCCTGCATGACCGCGCCGAAGGTCCCGGCCCCGGTCGCGCCGCCGAGCGCGACGGGAGCCTTCGCCAGCCTGCCGGTCTCCTCGATCGCACCGGTCCCGGACGACTGGTGGCGGCTCTATGCGGACCCGCAGCTCGACGAACTCGTCGCAGGAAGCCTTGCCGCCAACGCCGACCTGCGCGTCGCCTATGCCAACCTCGACGGTGCCCGCGCCGCCTTGCGGTCGGCCAGGGCGGCCCGCCTGCCGACGACGACAATCGAAAGCGCACTGACGCTCGACAATCCCAGCCAGCAACCCAGCGCCGCATCTGTTTCCGCCAGCGACTGGGATATCGCCGCGACGGCTAGCTGGGACATCGACTTGTTCGGCCGTCTGCGCTCTGGCGCGCTGGCCGCGCAGGCCGATGCGGAGGCCCAGCAGGCCGCGCTCGATGCCGTGAAAGTCACGGTCGTTGCGGATATGGTTCAGGCCTATGTCGATCTCTGTTCGGCCAATCAGGCCCAGCGCGAGGCCGAGGCGATCGTCGCTGCGCAGGATCGTTCGCTGGCACTTGTGCGCGAGCAATTGAGCGCGGGCGACGTTTCGCCGCTCGAAGTCTCGCAATCGGCGGCGCTGGCGGCGTCCTCACGCGCGGCACTCGCGCCTTACGAAGCGCAGCGGGCCAATGCGCTCTATCGCATCGCCACGTTGCAGGGACGGCCTCCGGCGGAGGCGCGCGGCTATAGTTTCGCCTGCATCAAGCCGCCGCGCCTCGCCGCAGCCGCTCCGGTGGGTGACGGCACCGCGCTGCTCCTGCGCCGACCCGACATTCGCGAGGCCGAGCGCAAGCTCGCTGCTGCCACCGCGCGGGTGGGGGTGGCGCGGGCGGACCTCTATCCGCGCGTCAACCTGGGTGGCGCGCTGGGCCTGCTGGCGGGCGGCTTTGACGCTGTCGCCACGCCGCTGGTGAGCTGGGCCTTTCCCAACCAGGGGCCGGCAAGGGCGATGTTGGCGCAGTCCCGCGCCTCTGAGCAGGCGGCTCTGGCGGGGTGGGACGTGGTCGTGCTGAAGGCCCTGCGGGAAGTGGAAACGGCGCTCGCGGGCTACGATGCCGAAGTACGGCGCAACGCTCTGCTGACCGATGCGGTGGTGGAGGCGCAGGCCTATTCCCGGCGTTCCGCGGCCCGCGTACGTCAGGGCGATGCCTCGGGGCTGCTCCAAGTCGATGCCGAGCGCACTCTGGCCAATGCGCGACTGGCCAAGGCGCAAAGCGATCTTGCGGTGGCTGCTGCAGAAGTTGCCCTGTTTCGCGCACTCGGAGGTGGCTGGCGCACCGTGCAGGAGCCGGGCTAAGGCATGCGACTATGCGAATCCTGATGATCGAGGACGACGAGGAAACCGGCCGGTTCGTTTCGCGCGGACTGGAGGAGGCGGGGCACACTGTCGTCCTCGCCCGCGACGGTCGCGACGGCCTTTTCGAGGCTACCGGCGGTGGTTTCGACGTGATCGTCGTCGACCGCATGTTGCCGGGGCTGGACGGGCTCTCTGTGGTCAAGGCTTTGAGAGCCGCCGCCGATGAAACCCCGGCGCTGATGCTGACGGCGGTGGGCGGCATCGCCGATCGTGTAGACGGGCTCGATGCGGGCGCCGACGACTATCTGGTGAAGCCTTTCGCCTTTTCCGAGCTTTTGGCGCGGATCAATGCATTGGCCCGCCGTCCGGCAGTCCGTGCGGAGGTCCATCGACTGGAGGTGGGAGATATCGTGCTGGATCTGCACCGTCGCACCGTGGATCGGAAAGGGCAGCGCATCGCTTTGCAGCCGCGCGAATTTACTCTGCTGGCGGAACTCATGCGCAATCCCCGCCGGATCATGACGCGCACGATGCTACTGGAACGGGTCTGGGATTTCGATTTCGATCCCAAGACCAATATCGTCGAAACCCACCTAAGCCGCCTGCGGTCCAAGCTCAACGCCGGTTTCGAGGAAGACGCCATCGAGACCATCCGGGGCGCGGGCTACATGATCAGGTCTCGTTAGGATGCGCCGGTTCTGGAGGACGACGACAGGCCTTGTCGCCATCGTCGCGCTGGTCTTCGCGCTGGGGATCGTGGCAATCGGCGCGGTTGCCTACGAAGTCACGCACGAGGCGTTCGAACAGCAGCTCGATCATCGCATCGCGGCCGAGACCTCGGGCCTGCTCGCCGAAGCCAGGAACGATGGTCTTCCCGCGCTGACTGCCGCGATCGGTCGGCGCGAGGCTGCGCGGTCCACCGCCAGTCTCGACTATCTCCTGACCGACGATCGCGGCAAGTCTCTCGCCGGGGCGCTCGATGCTCAGCTTCCCTCGCGCGAAGGCTTTGAGGAACTTCTGGCTTATCGGCACAAGGGTTCCGGGCGCGAAGGGATCGCACAGGCGCTTGTCACCCGGGTTCCCGGCGGAGTGCTTGTCGTGGCGGCGGACCGCTCCGATCTGGATGAGATCGACTGGACATTGTCGCGTCTCTTTGCAGGGGCCATGGCGGCCAGTCTTGTGCTCGGTCTGTTGGCAGCCGGTCTCGTCGGCTGGGTGACGCGCCGTCGGCTCAGCCGGATCGATACGACGGCGCAGGCGATCATCGAGGGGGATTTGGCACGCCGCATTCCCCTCGACGGATCCGGCAGCGAGTTCGACCGCTTGTCCGGCACACTGAACCGCATGCTGGATCGCATCGAAAACCTAATGGAAAACCTCAGGCAGGTGTCGAGCGACGTTGCCCATGACCTGCGAACGCCTCTGACCCGGCTCTGCGGCAGCCTTGAAATGGCCGAAGTGGCGGGAGATGCCTCCGTTCGTCTGAGCCTGATAGAAAACGCACGAAGGCAAGCTTCAGACTTGCTGGAAATTTTCGCATCTTTGCTGCGGATTGCCGAAGTTGAAGGGCTTTCCGAGAAAATTCCGCGGCAGGAAATCGACGTTTCGCTTTTGCTTGAACAGATGGTTGAAACCTACGGGCCGGATTTCGAGGATAGCGGCAGGTTCCTTCAACACGGAATCGCGCAGGGGTTGGTGACGGCAGGCGATCGCCGTCTATTGAGTCAGGCACTGGCAAACCTACTTGATAACACCTTACGACACACCGCAATGGGAACCGTTGCCAGGCTCAAAGCAAGCGCGGATGATGGTGAAATCGTCCTGTCCCTGTCCGACGATGGTCCTGGCGTCACCGAGGCAGACAGAAGTAGATTGTTCCGGCGCTTCGCACGTGCAGAGCGGTCCCGCAGCACCGAGGGGCATGGGCTTGGTCTGAGCATGGTAAAGGCCATTATGCTCGCGCATGGCGGTACCGTGCAGATCTTAGGCGGCGTGACCGGGTTCGAGGTGGAATTGCGGCTGCCCACAGTAATTTTCACAGGGGCCGAAGACAAGTAGGAGCGATTAGTTCTCAAAAGGGCCCAGTCATGCATACGCGGCCCGCGGTTGAACCGCCTGCTGATTGAACAAAAGTAGCTGCCGTCGAGCCGCCAGAGTAGAGGTACACGCCCTTTGAGCTGGATCGATGCACGCGCTGCGACAAAGACCGGATTCGAAGGTAAATAAAGTCGATCAGTTCTCGAAGGGGGCTCACTATCCGAAGACACGCTTGTGAACGGCGCCATCGCAAAGCTGGAGGTCACGCTATGAGTATCAGGGCCGATCCCGCCGAGTTCGCCGGTAAACGCGTTCTCGTCAGCGGTGGCACGAAAGGACTGGGCCGCGCCACTGTAAAGCGCTTCCTGGCTGGCGGAGCCCGTGTCATCACCGCCGCCCGCTCGATCAGGGACACCATAGAAGGCGTCGAATATGTGCAGGCGGACCTAACGACCGCAAAGGGTGGCGAAGCGCTAGCCAAGGTTGCGTTGGAGCGGCTGGGCGGCATCGACATTCTTGCCCATGTCATCGGCGGTTCAGCTTCGCCGGCAGGTGGCTTCACCGCGCTGACAGATGACCACTGGCTTGCCGAGATGAACCTCAATCTCCTTGCGACAGTCCGGCTCGATCGGTTGCTGATCCCCAGATGCTCGAGAGGGGCGAGGGCATTGTGGTTCACCTCACCTCGATCCAGTCCGTCCTCCCGCTGCCCGAATCCACCACCGGCTATTCCGCCGCCAAGGCTGCGCTGAGGACCTACAGTAATTCGATCTCGAAGGAGCTCGGTCCTAAAGGCGTTCGGGTCAACGAGTTCGTCATCGACGGTGGTACGGTCAGCACAGTGTGAGTGTCCAAGACCGATACTGGCTGTCACATCAGATGGCTATCACATCCTGAGCCGACCCTTGTCGGCCGTTCAGCCTTCGATTTTCACTCGCCAGGGGCAGACCGGCAGCTTTCCAAATGCCAACGCGCAACACTGGCCGTTAGGCGAATGTCCGGACCGGAGCCGGGTTGCGGGCATAGCAGACGCTCGCACGGATTCGGCAGTCGACCAACTTGAGCTGTTCCCCTCTGGCTGCTGGAATGGCAACTCCTGACATATGGCAGCCTTGCACGATTTTAACCACGAACCCGCCTTTCCGGACACGCCGACAAAGGCGACGTTCAACTGGTCCTAAAAAGACGGATCGCAGCGGTGGCCAATTTTGCCAAAAGCGCCCCGAATACCGTTCCCATCCCCGCCCAAACAGTGACCACGAAAAGGGTCATAGCCCAGACGCCGAATAACGCGGCCGAAGGTAGGCCTGTAAACACGGAAGCTGTCAGCAGGATCGACAGAGCGCATGGCCAGATCAGACGCGGCCTCGGATGTGAGGCGACCGCTGCTCCGATGCAGGTAATAAACGCAATGAGCGCTGCGATGGGCAACACCAAGATTATTGAGAAATCCATGGCCAGAGGCTATCAGGCAGTCTGACCGCAATCCACCCATCTCCGACGTAAGCGGCGCGCAACTGCGGTCCCGTAACCGGAACGGCAAGATTTCACGATTTTAATCCGAAAGGTGCCTGACCGAACCCGCCCCCTTGCAGCCTCTCATTCTTTCATGGATCACTCCTGAAAGCAGACATGAGGGCGGTAAGGTATGCGGTTAGTTATCGTTTCCCGCGCTACGATACTTGGTGTTTTGATCTTAGGGTTGGCAGGCTGCTCCCAAGGGAAGCAGCCTTTCCGCATGGTTCAGTTTTGTCTCGCTGGTCCGCAAGAAATTCCGGCTTTTACCAGCTTCATGAATGAAATCGCGCAATCATATCGAATGAAGTTTTTTGATCGAAGCGGCCAAACACATGATGAATTAAAAAATCTGGCCTCAGATAATAAAAACGTGCCCGTAAATGACCGCGCTGTGAATATTGGGGCGGAGAGAGGAAGTGCATTTAGCTTTGGTGCTGGAAACCTAGGCCTGCCTACAGATCAAATCGCGATAGGATTTAACGGTGACGACCTGAATGAAGCGAAGGCATTTGCAGATGCTACCGTGAAAAAACTATCCGCGAGATGGCACGTCCATGAAGTGCCCCAAGAGCGCGGTGCCTTGCCGCTTTCTCACTGCGACTAGCTGAAGGTCGGTTTTACCGGTGAAGATGTCGAAAAACAGACCGTCGCAAAACCACCCATCTCCGACGTAAGCGACGCGCACCTGCGCTCCCGTAACCGGAGCGGCAAGATTTCACGATTTTAATCCGAAAGGTGCCTGACCGGACCGCCCTAAATCGGACGTTGGCTTTTACCGCGCCACAATTTTCGCGAAGCGCCGCTTCAAGTATGTGATGACAGCTTCCCGAGTACTGTCTGCTGCAACAGCGACCTTGCTTCGACGCGATTCAAACGGACCGCTCAGAAAAACCTTTTGCGGCTCATCTAGATAAAATCGTGCCCGCAGATAAGCGCCAGATTCTTCGAAATGATAATCGATAAAGTTGTAATATTGATCCAACTCCTCTCCATTCCAAACTTCATCGATCGAGTGTTCGATCGACGTTGGCGCTATCGGATCGGTCCCTTGCATATGACTGCAGTGCAATAAGCACGCTGCGTTTGCAATGTCTGGAATCCCCGACTTAGCTGACCTTCACGTGGCCTCTGTGGCGCCATGAAAGCGGCCAATTGCTGGGTTGGCCACAATCTGAACGGACGGACGCTATGCCTGGGGCGGATCGAGACCCTCTACGACCAAAATGTCGGGGAAAACAGCAAATCTGGATTTGATCGGCTCAGATCACAATCATTCCCGAAACGGTTCCAGAATTAATGAACTCGGCACAGATATCAACTACATACTGGATATCATCGGTAATATTACCAGAAGGATATAGTTCGCCCATGAATTCAATCAATCCACAAATCATTTCATGGTTGTCGATCGATCTAACGATCACTCCGTCTGCAGTAATAGTTTCTAGATGCGGCATATAACGGAATTTGCTGATATGTATTTTTAACTCGGAAATTTTTAAACCTTCATCCGAGTATATGAGGACAATAACTCCGTAGTCGCTAATGGATGTCATCGCGGCAATAATTGAATTTAGATCAGGATTTTCTCTCAAGGGCAGCTGAATTCGCGATCCATCTTGAACATAAAATCCCCCAAATCTAATCATCTGCGAACCTCCCTGAGCGCCTTTTGCAAAGGCTCCGCTACATTTTAGTGGAATGGTGCTTGGGTGTATAAAAGCCCTATCAGGTCGGGCCAATACGTCCGCAATGTCGGCGGCTCCGGAAGGGCAAGTTTCGGATTAAAATCCTGAAAAGCCGCCCTTCGGCTGAACGACCGACCGGTCCTGGCGCCCGAGTTAGGTTCCCTCAAAGTCGGAAAGGTCGGGACTCCGGAGCGGTAGGTTTTCGGTTAAAACTCTGAAAATCCGCCATTCCGCTTTGTTGGGTACTCTGTATGTAGATTGGTAGCAGCCTGAGCTACGATGGTTTGTCAGCGTGGGAGAATGGAGAATCCCGTTGCCTTCGGGCGGAGCTCGTTACGCGAGGTGCGGGTTCGAATCCTGCCGCTGGCCACGTCTGCAAAGTCGGCGGGTCCGGTCAGGCACATTTCGGATCAAAAATCGTGAAATCTTGCCGTTTCGGTTACGGGAGCGCAGGTGCGCGCCGCTTACGTCGGAGATGGGTGGCTAGTTGCCATTTGGAATGGCACTGCCGGATTGGCTTTTCCACGTAAGCATCAACATCAGAGGCGATTAAGGTCAGCCTACCCGCTTGCTATATTCACTCGGGTTGAGTGCATCTCTAGATGTAATCGCTTAGCGATTTTCCATTCTCACCGGAACAATCTAGTTCATGATATTCCGGAGCGCTTAGCGATATCCAACTTCCTTTAACGCGATATGTCGGCATGATCATCTGCATAACCCGCCGTCCATTGTAATTCACGTCGATGATCATGATCCAGAGATTTTTATACCTGCTCAATTTGCCGAGCGGACGCCTGTATTCTCCGGAATTATGCAATCCGCTTTTAAACAATATTTCGCGATCGCGGTTGATTTCCCCAGATGCGATCTTACTCCGAAGGGTATCGGCAACAGGCATCCACTCGGCTCCAATGAACTTGAAGTGCCGGCAGAGTTTCCTGAAGTCCTCTATGGACATGTAATCCGCCGAGTCCGTGCAACTCGTCAGGCAGAGAGATGCAAAGGCGCAGAGAACGGACTGGCGAATAGGTCTAAATTGCATGAATGATGCGCTACCGAATCGGAAATTTGAGTGCAAAGCCTGATTTGAAGGTCAAACTCCATTCTCCATTCCACTGGAGAATGAATGAACGTTTTGAGCCTCTCGCGCACCGGCGACGACCGCTATATCGGCGCTTTCGTTTTGACACAAAAATGGAGTAATTCAGCCTTCTGGGTTTCAGAAACTCGACTGAACGCCTCCCGTGACCGGAAGCGCGAGTTGCTCGTCCGAAAGCGTCAATCGCGCCTTTAGCCGGTAGGGTTGGCCAATCGTTCGCGCGTCAGCTTTTCAAACGTCTCCAGATCGCATGGCTTGCTCCCTGATCCGCATCCCGGAAGTGCAAGATAGCTGCGGCTTGGCGGAGTGGCTTGGCTTAGCGGCGCGAGACTGCGCAACTGGTCCATCGACTGCGCTTGCTGGAAAACGCGGACATAGCGCCGACCTGCGGCATCGCGCACCAGCTCGAAGCCGATGGCGCCGCCAGGCGCGATGTCGTCGCGCGGGTAGTCGGCCATTGTCCAGTGCAGATCGTAGAAGCCGCCCAGTGCGGCGATGTTGGTGTCGTGCCCGAACAGCAGCGTCAGGCGACCACCCTGCCCGGACAGGGCATCGACGATGCGCGTGACAATCGGCGCAGCCAGGCGCTGCGCGACGTAGGCGGGGCGCGTCTCGTACTGGAACTTGATCGGGTGGAAGCGCAGGATGGCGCGAATGTCCGCCTTGCTCGCGCGGCCCCAGCCGACCTGCTCCATCGGCATGCCTTCCAGGTACTGGAGCAGGATCGTTTGCCCCGCCGTCGATCCGAACGAAAGGCCGCCCTTGAGGTCGGGCTTGTCGCCCGGCGTCGCCTTCAGCGTCGAGGTGGTGTCCACCGGCACGCCGACGATGCGCTCCAGCGTGGCGAAGTCCGCCTTGCGCGCGGCGATCACGCCTTGCAGCCCGCTCGCCGGGAACTGCGCCTGTGATGCCGCCAGCGCCCGGTCCCCGTCCATCGCAGCTTTGGATGTGGAGGGGTGGAACTGGTCCTCATCATCCTCGCCGGCTGGATGATCGAGAGCAACCTTGCAGCCCGGTTGCAGCGTCTCGATGAAGGCCAGCCCGGTCTTGATCGCGCGCGAGCTGCCGCTGGACCAGGCACTGATCGTTCCCGGAGCGGCGCAGCCGGTGGCGGGCAGCAGACCCTGAATTGCCAGCACTTCGCGGTCGTAGGCGGCCAGGCGGCGGATACCCTCGGCGCCGTGCGGAGTCAGATCTCCCGCGGGCGTCGACCAGGCGGGCCATGCCTCGCGCGTGGTGCCTTCGGGAGTTGCCGGAAACTTGGTGGAGGGGCGCACGCCATGGCGCATCAAGATAACGACGCGCTCCACGGTCAGATCGGCAGCCTTGGGCGCGGCACCGGCGGTAGCGGAAAGCGCAAGCGCCGAAGCGACGGCAAGCAGGGCGCCGATCGGGCGCAAGCGCGGCGTGTGATTCATGACGGGAAGTTCCCCTGTTAGGTGCGCCCTAGCCGGTATGCAGGCTTTGTGACGGTTCCAAGACAGGCGCGCCGCTCCTTGAAGGAAAGATCGGCCCGATATCGTGAGGATCGTCGAAAGGGAGCACCCCTCAGGCTAAATCTTAAATTTCCCTAATCTTCGCGAATGTCACAGAAGCGTAAATAGCCCTGCCTAGTGCGCCTTCCCAACGAACCACAACGATGTCGCGCCGCAATTACCGTGCGGATGGGAAATCAATACACAAGGTGTAAGTACAGCCAATTCCGCCGCCGCGGAAAATGCTTTCACGAATAACTCAGTATATTGGAAATTCGCAATTCTTTGAATTGCGAAGAAGGGGGCTATTTGTCATGTCGATTTTCCTGAGCAATTCGAAGAACCGTCTGCGTCTGCAAGTCGCCATCGCGGCCGTCGCCGGTTCGAGCCTGCCGCTGACCTTCGCGCCCGCGCAGGCCCAGTCGGAAACCGCCGTGCGTGCAGAGGGCCGCATTTCGGGCGTAGTGGTGAACGGCGCGGGAGATTTCCTGCGCGGCGCCGAAGTGCGTGTGGACGGCTCGGACATCGTCGGCGTAACCGACAGCGACGGCCGCTTCACGCTCCAGCGCGTGCCCGCGGGCACCCAGCAGCTGAGCATTGCCTATATCGGCTATGAGACCGGCCATCAGGCGGTCGAAGCCGGTGCCGCCGACCTGCGCGTCGCCCTCAAGCCTCGTGCGGTGGACGCTGCGAACGACATCGTGGTCAGCGGCAGCCGCCCGATCGCGGAATCGGAAGAAGCCGCGCTCCAGATCAAGCGCTCGTCCACCTCGCTGGTCGATGTCATCGCCGCTGACAGTGCAGGCCGCTTCCCCGACCAGAACATCGCCGCCGCCGTCAGCCGCCTGCCGGGCGTCAGCGTCGGCCGCGATCAGGGTCAGGAACGCTACATCAGCTTGCGCGGCTCACCGGCAAGCTGGACGACGATGGCTTTCGACGGCGTCAACGTCATCAGCCCCGCCGGACGCGAGACCCGCTTCGACACGATCCCGTCCTCGATCGCCAGCCAGACGATCATCCGCAAGGCCGTGACGGCCGACATGCCGGGCGAAACCGTGGCAGGCAACATCAACATCGTGACACGCAGCCCGTTCGACTATCCCGGCCTGAAGGGTGCGCTGGATGCGGGCTACGGCTACAACGACCTGGGCCAGGGCAAGCAGTACAACCTCAGCGGTTTCCTGTCAGACCGCTTCGCGAACGACACGCTCGGCATCCTCGTCGGCGCCTCGCGCTATGAGCGCGACATGGTGACCGACAACTTCGAGAACTCCTGGGAAATCTCGCCGGAAGACCAGGAGCCGGGCGGCGAGGACCGCATCTGGAACGCCAAGACGCAGAACAAGCTCTATCGCCTGAAGCGCAGTAACACGTCGTTCTCCGGCCGCCTCGAATGGCGCCCGGACAGCGACAACAAGGTGTTCCTGTCCTCGATCTACAGCCAGTTCCGCGATGACGAACTGCGCAATGCCTGGGTCTTCGACCTCGATCAGGACGCCAAGAAGACCGGCAGCAGCACGGTGGGCAAGACCACCGGCTATGCCGATATCCGCACCGGCAACACGCCGATGCAGGGCACCCTCTACGGTGCCGAGATCGAGAGCACGCTGAACTCCAACTCCTCGCGCCAGAGCATCTTCACCAATACCCTGGCGGGCGAGCACGCGATGGACTCGTGGAAGGTCAGGTGGCGCCTGAACTACACCCGCGCCGATGACCGCAGCAAGCCGCCGTTCCAGTCGTCGTGGGCCAGCCCGAGCGATTTCACCAAGCGTCCCACGCTGGTCTACGATTTCACCGACCCGAACCTGTCGAAGATCCAGCTCTACGACACCGTGCTCAATTCGAACGGCACCTATAGCGCCGGTGCATCGCGACCGTTCATCTCGCCAACCGAGCTGAACTTCCTGTCGATGACGCGCAACCGCCAGCTCGATCGCACCAATGCCTATACCGCGAAGCTGGACATCGAGCACAACCTCGATCTGTTCGGTGCCGAAACCGTGTTCCAGTTCGGCGGCGAGTACGACAAGCGCGTCAAGACCTCGACCCGCTCCGTGCTGGAAGTGACCCCGGCGACGCTCGCCGCCGCGGGTCTGACGAACCCCACCCAGGCGGATATCAGCATCGACACACCCTACAAGGGCAAGCTGCCGATGGGCTACGGCTGGAAATACTTCTCCAGCGAACTGGGTGAGGCGCTGTTCGACAAGTACGTCGCCGCCGGTGCCGCGCAGATCCAGAAGGACACCAGCGAAAAGAACAACTACCGCGTGACCGAGGAAGTCATCGCCGGTTACGCGATGGGCACCAGCTATTTCGACTGGGGCAATATCGTCTACGGCGCCCGCATCGAGCGGATCACCAACACCGGCTCGGCCCTGTCCCTGGTGGACAATGCCTGGACGCCCACCCACGTCTCCAACAGCTTCACCTCGGTCTATCCCAGCATCCACATCAACTGGGACATCAATCGCGACATGAAGCTGCGCCTGTCGGGGAACACCGGCGCCGCCCGTCCCGACTATGACCAGATGCGCCCGAACTTCTCGTACAACGACGTCGAGCAGGTGGTCTCGGGCGGCAATCCCAAGGCCAAGCCGGAACGCGCCAAGGGCGTGGACCTCTACTTCGAATGGTACATGCCCTCGCGCGGGTTCTTCTCGGTCGGCGGCTACTACAAGGACCTGAAGAACATTCTCTACGACGTCGAGCTGACCTCGTTCGGTTCCGACGTTCTCAACTCGGCGGGCGTGGACCGTTCGGACTATCGCTACTCCACTGTGGCCAACGGCGGCGGCGGCCATATCACCGGCGTCGAGTTTGCGTTCTCGCAGCCGTTCGAAGGCCTTGCCCGTGCCGCCGGCCTGCCCGACTGGGCGCAGGGCTTCGGCGTTCAGGCCAACCTGACGCTCAATGACTCCAAGGCGACCACGCCGGACGGCCGCACCACCGATCTGCCGGGCGCCTCGCCGCTGATCTACAACGTCTCGGGTTACTACGAGCGCTACGGCTTCTCGGCCCGCGTCAGCTACCAGTGGCAGAAGGCATACCTCGACTCGCTGGGCGACGGCGACATCATTGGCGATGCCTACTGGGCCAACGTGGCGCGTCTCGACGCTTCGCTGCGCTACTCGATCAACGAGAACGTCCAGCTCTATCTCGATGCCAACAACCTCACCAACGAGGCGGGTATCCGTTATCAGGGTGTCTATTCGCGCCCGATCGAACACGAAACGTTCGGTCGCCGCTACCTTGCCGGTGTGCGCGTCAACTTCTGAGCGTAAAACGAGGGAGGCGCCCGGCGGGCGCCTCCTTCCCGCAGACCGGAGCAGCATGAACAGGACCATCCTGGTCGTCGAGGACGACCCCGCCACCGCAGACTTCCTGGCTTCCGGCCTCGAACAGGAGGGCTACCGCGTCCAACGCGCGGCAGACGGGTTGCGGGGTCTCGAACTGGCGCAGTCGGGCGATCTGGACGGGATCGTGCTCGACCGGATGCTGCCCGGCCTCGATGGCCTGACCCTGCTGGAGACGCTGCGCGCGC
Organism: Novosphingobium sp. BF6; assembly: GCF_058273105.1. Lineage (NCBI taxonomy): Bacteria > Pseudomonadati > Pseudomonadota > Alphaproteobacteria > Sphingomonadales > Sphingomonadaceae > Novosphingobium > Novosphingobium sp. BF6. The sequence goes on along the minus strand of NZ_CM177775.1, from coordinate 2,291,181 downwards.
AGGGCTGCGACACGCCGGTCATCATCCTTTCCGCCATCGGCTCCACCGACGAGCGCGTCCGGGGCCTGCGCGCCGGATCGGACGACTATCTGGTCAAGCCCTTCGCCATGCCCGAACTGCTGGCCCGTCTGGAAGTGTTCCATCGGCGCCGTGCCACAGCACCGGCCGTCGTGACCCGACTTGCCTGCGAAGACCTCACGCTGGACCTGCTCGCGTCCCGTGCCGAGCGCGCCGGACATGTGCTGATGTTGCAACCGCGGGCGATCCAGCTTCTCGAATTCCTGATGCGCAACCAGGGACAGGTCGTCACCCGCTCGATGATCTTCCAGAAGGTGTGGAACTACGACTTCGATCCCGGCACCAATGTCATCGACGTCTACGTCAGCAACTTGCGCAAGGAAGTCGACCGACCGGGTCTGGTGCCTTTACTCCGCACCGTGCGCGGTGCTGGATACAGGCTTGGGACGCCGCGGTGAACTTCGCCTCCCTCCTTCGTCGACGCGCGCCCTGGCGCTCCACGGCAGGCAAGTTCCTGCTGCTGTATCTGGCGCTGTGCTTCGCATGCACCGTGCCCGCGCTGCTCTACGTCTATTTCGAGACCGACCGCATCCTCCTGTCGAACTTCCAGCGCCCGCTGGAGCACGAGCAGAGCCATCTGCTCAGCCATTACAAACGGGGCGGTATTCCCAACCTCGGCAAGGCGGTCGCGGACCGGTCGGGGCCGGATTACAAGGACGACACCGCCATTCTGCTCGTCGATGCGCGGGGCCGAAAGCTCGCGGGCAATGTCCTGGCCTGGCCCCCGGGTATCGGCGCACCCGAGACGTGGCGAACCGGCCTGCTGCACCGGCAGGACCGCGCCAGGCCGGAAGAGTTTCTCGTCCTGACGACCCGCTATCCGACCGGTGAGCGACTGCTGCTGGGCGGCCTGCTCGACAACCGCATCCATATGCAGCTGGCACTGCTGCGCGGACTTGCCGGCGCGCTGGCGCTGGCGATCCCGATCGGCCTGCTCGGCAGCATCGTGCTGGTGCGTGAGATGAACCGCATGGTCGAGACGATCGCCACCGTGGGCGAGCATGTCGGCGCCGGGGACTTGCGCCGCCGTGCCGAGACGGACGGCAGCGGCGATCCGGTGGACCGGCTCAAGACTTCGCTGAACGCCATGCTCGACCGGATCGAAGTGCTGGTGGAGGAACATCGCACCCTTACCGACGCCTTGGCCCACGATTTGCGGTCTCCGCTGACCCGCATCCACATCCAGGTCACCGAGGCGCTGGCGGCAGCACCCGATCCGGCCGATCTCGCCCGGTTCGAGGCGATCGCGCACGAAGTCGGCATCGTCCTGCACATGCTGGAAAGCGCACTGGAGATCAGCCGTGCTGAAGCCGGGGTGGGGCGCGGCACGTTCGAACCGTTCGACCTTGGCGCAATGCTGGCCGACCTTGGCGAGATCTACCAGCCGCTGGCCGCAGCCGGGGGCGTGACGATCACCGTCGCCTGCCCGCCCTGCCTGGAACTGCACGGCAACCGCGCCTTGGTGGCGCGCGCGCTGGCGAACCTCATTGACAATGCACTGAAGTACGGCGCGGCGGGCGGATTGATCGCGCTGGAGGCCGAAGCCGTCGATGCCGAGGCGCAGATCTGCGTCGCCGATCGCGCAAGCGGCATCCCCGCATCGCGCCGCGACGAGGCGATGCGCAAGTTCGGCCGCCTCGACGCTTCGCGCAGCACGCCGGGCACGGGCCTCGGCCTCAGCCTGGCGAGTGCGGTGGCCTCGCTGCACGGCGGGCGGCTGGAACTGGAGGACAACCACCCCGGCCTGCGCGCCCGCCTGATCCTTTCGCGCCTTCCTGCGTCTTCATCCGATCATCAAGGAGCATCCGAATGACCCTTTCTCCCAAGACACGCCGCGTCCTCGCGGGGCTCTCCGCTCTCCTCCTGTCAAGTGCCTCGGGCAGCGCCATGGCGCAGGAAGCGCGCAACGTGATCCTGTTTCTAGGCGATGCGGGCGGCCTGCCCACGCTCAACGCGGGCGGCATCCTTGCCAATGACGCGCCGCAGTCGCTGTACATCCACACGATGCCTTACGTCGGCCTGTCGGACACGTCCTCGCTCAACCAGTGGGTGACGGATTCGGGTGCGGGGATGACCGCGATCATGACCGGCCACAAGACCAACAACGCTATGGTCTCGGCCATTCCCTCGGGAACCGGCGGCGCGGTCGTACCGGTCAAGAGCCTGCTCGAATATGCCGAGGAGCGCGGCCTTTCCACCGGCGTCATGACGAATATGAAGATCTGGGACGCGACGCCCGCGGCGACCTTCGCTCACGTCGGTGCCCGCAAGAACAAGGACGAGATCTTTCGCCAGATGCTCAAGCCCCGCTTCGGTGACGGCGTGGACATCCTGATCGGCAAGGGCCGCGCCGATGCCGCCGGGTCGTTTGCCGCACAGCAGACCACGCCGGAGAAGGCCTTCAACGCGGCGGGCTACCGCTATGGCGAAGACCCGGCGATCGTGCGCGACGGTGCCCGCGTGGCCGTGCTGCGAGACGCCGACTTCGCACCGATTCCGGCAGTGGAAGCGACGATCGCCCAGCTTGCGCGCAACCCCAAGGGCTATTTCCTGATGGTCGAGTGGGACATGCACACTGACGATGCGAAGAAGGGCCTCGCGCACGTCAAGGAAATGGACGACATGATCCGCCGCGTCAGCCAGATCGCGGGCAAGGATACGCTGATCCTGTTTACCGCGGACCACAGCTTCGGCCTGCGCGTGGGTGGTGGCAAGCGTGGGACGCCGCTGCTGGAGCAGTACGATGTCGAAGCCGCCAAGCTGGGCATGACAAATACCGCCAACGAAGTCATTAGCGTGCAGGACGGACACACGGGCGAGGAGGTCATCGTAGCCGCAACCGGCCCTGGTGCAGACAAAGTGCATGGCTTCATGCCGAACACCCGGCTGTTCGACATCATGCTTTCGGCATTCGGTTGGAAGCGGGACAACTAATGAGGATGCAGAGAGGTTGCTGCTATCCGCAGCAACCTCTCTGGCGTATAGAAAATCTTGCTTCAGGATCGATAGTATTTGAGTGTGCAATCTCAGGCGGCTGCAAATCCTCGGCCGTCGTCATGTGCCCCACGATGCGCTGGACGAGGCGTGTCAGCGATGACCGCTTTCCTTCTGTCGGTACATTGGCGGCGCCCGACAAAATCGTGCAAAGCGGCCACCTGTCCGGTACTGGCGAAATCCGACGCTGCGTCTCACTCTCGGGAACGACGGCTTCGTCCCACTTCCACTCGTTCGGGGCTGAGGAAATTGGCGACCCCTTGTCGGTCATTCAGCACCCATTTTTACGCTCTCAGGTATGGACCGGCAGCTTCCTCATTCGGGATGCCTTGGACTGGCCGATTGCGGAACGTCTGGTCCAGAGGCCTAGCGTGCAGATAGCTGACGCTTGCGCGGCGTCGGCTCCTATCGACTAACTCAAGCCACTATTGAGATATGGCACGAACAATGGCTGTTCCTAAAAGCGGTCAAAGCCTGAAACCTGTTCCTTCCGATTTGGGAAGAAGATCGTCTTCCCATCGCCCTTCGATCTTGAGCCCCAAGGCGTCGAGAAGCAGACAGGAAGGATGAGGTTTTGTTACCGGTGAGGCAAGGTATTGAAGTTGGGCACTTGCACCGGAGTGCGCTCTCCAGTCGACCGCAGCGCCCAACTTCGACAGCCAAAAAATGTCTGCGGCGAACCACGAGGGCTCGCCGCAGGTCATAAGGTTTATGTTATTAGAAGCTAAGGCTGGCGTCGAGACCGAACGTGCGTGGCATGTTGAAGTTACCGTATTCGCCCATCACATTGGAAATGCTGCCCGTGCGTACGTTAGTGGCGCCCGGGGAGCCAGGCAGCGCCTGCGTCGGGTCACGTCGGTACACGTAAGCCTCGTTGAACAGGTTACGTCCCCAAAGGCCAAAGGTCAGTTTCTGACCGTGACCGCCCATATCCAAGTCCGCCAACGAAAGGCGACCGTTGAAGATCAAAGATGCATCGTTTGTGCGCGCATAGGCATCGAAGGTCTGTGTCGACTGCGCATAGTTTCCGTCGAAGTGGAACTTAAGCGAGGCACCGGCACCACCAACAGGCAGGACATAGTCAATCGAACCACTCGCTGCATTACGCGGTGTGAAGACGATGAAGAACTGCTGCATGACCGTGCTTTGGTCGGTGATCACACCCGCCGCATTGCGAGCGGTATACGTGATCGGAGTGAGTGGCAGCTTGGTGTAGGTATAAGCGTAGCTGGCATTCAACGTCAGACCTTCGAACGGCTTTACCGTCAGGTCCGCTTCGATACCCCTGATCTTCGCATTGCCCGGGAGATTGATGGTCTCCAGGTTGTTGTAGGTGCTGGCGCCAAGATACAGGAAAGTGTTGATATCAACCTGACTGTTGCTGCGATCCATGATGTAGCCGGTCAGGTTGAAACGTGCGCGGCGATTCCAGAAGTCCGCCTTGATGCCAGCTTCATAGGACTTTACGTCCTCAGGATTGAACGGCTGATAATTGATCGTTCGCGAGCTTGCACCACCCGCGCGATAACCAGTCGCATACTTGGCATAGACATGAACGTCCGGATTGAGGTCGTAAGCGAGCGTGATCATTGGATCGAACCGGTTCCAGGTGCGATCGAGTGGTTGATATCCGCGAAGGGTAGCTTGCGCGGGGTTAGTTACATAGTTCACGCCGCTGGCGATGAGCAGTTCGCCATGCTTCTTGTCATGCGTGTAACGACCGCCCACGGTGAGGTGTAATGCCTCCGTCGCATGCCAGGTTAACTGGCCGTAAGCGGCGTAGCTCTTCGAGACAACTTCGGAAGCCCGGTCGATCGTGGCGAACGGATTGGTGAACACCGCAGGATTGATCGTGTAACCCGTAACTGCACCCGTGTTGGGATCAACAGTCCACAAGTTCGAGTTCGGCGTCGCCGCATCGTCGCTCACATGCTCATTGAAATAGAACAGGCCCGCGACATAATCGATGCTGTTGATTGAGCCGACGGCCTGCAGTTCCTGGCTGAACTGACGTTGGCGCAGATTGGCAAGGCTGTAGCGGCTGAACGGCACCGTCGTGGGGAACAGGCCGGTGGCGGGGTTACGCGTTATAGCCAGAACAGGCGGACGGTGAGCGCCACCGGCATTGTCCCACTGCTCAACGTCGACACCGCGCCATGCGGTGATGGACCTGATTTCAAGTTCAGGCCCAAAATTCCACTTGAAGTTATTGGTGAAACCGTGGGTCTTGTCGACGCTCGGTTGCTGCGGAACACCAATGTCGGCGTTGCGCATCAAAGTCTTCCCGTTGACAACCACGCCGGGGCCAGTGGGGCGTACTGTGCCTGTCAGATCGGTATAATTGGTTCCGGGAAGTACGCAGTTTGGAGAAGCGGACTGCGGGCCGGCTTGGCAACCATAGGGATTGAAGGCCAGCAACTGACTGTAGAACGGAGAGTTCTTGTCTTCAGCCACGTCATAGGCGAAATCGTTGGTGATCCCGCTTACAGGCTGCCAACGTACGGCAATACGGCCACCGGTGCGGTCGTAGTATCCCCAGCCCGTCTGGCCAGGCATCGGATTCCTAGTCGTCGGCCCCTGATACTGCTTAACAGCATCCACCTTCACGGAGAAATTGGCGAACTCTGGCAGGTCAATGTGCGCAGCACCCGAATAAGCGCCAAGATTGCCGATACCACCTTCGATCCGGCCACCGAACTCACCGGTGGGTGCTCTGGTGACGATCGAAAGGGCGCCGCCTTCCGTGTTGCGGCCGAACAGTGTGCCTTGCGGCCCCTTCAGGACCTCCACGCGTTCAGTGTCAAACAGTGCAGCGTTGAGGCCATGCTGGCGTCCCAGGTAAACGCCGTCGATGTAGACACCGACGCCCTGTTCGCGTGCGGGCTGGTTTGCGTCGAGCGGAACGATACCGCGAATGCCGATCGTCAGCGCAGATTGGCGTGCTTCGAATGTCGTCACACGAAGCGACGGTACACCGCCATCGGCAAGATCGAACAAGCTCTGGACGTGGCGGTCCTTGATCATCGCCGTATCTACGACGCTGATCGAAATCGGCGTCTTCTGCAAATTCGTCTCGCGCTTGGTTGCGGTGACGACGATGTCGCCCAATCCAAAATCACTCGCGCTATCGCCGGGGCTTGATTCGGCTGTCTGCGCCATTGCATTTGTGGCCAATAAGCTCGCGAGGATAGTACCTCCAAGCGCGCTAAGGCGAATGGATTTGTTCAACATTTTGATATTAGCTCCCTGGAAAGACACCTGAATGGTCTGCCGGGGGCGCGAATATGGAGCTTTAAAGTCAGATCGATGCAGGTCTGATGACACCAGCGACACTGACGTTGTAACTATCTGTCAGAAATCATTTAAGGTAATGATTTTCAATCATTTAACAAAGTGTTGCTCGCGCAAATTTATCTGTGAGCAATCTGGCGGACCGAGGTGTTCGATTTCGTTTCCACCTCGCTGGGCTTGTTGGTCAAGGGCAGAGTGAGCAGGACCTGCAATCCAGGTAAAGCATCTCCGAGCGTGACATAACCACGGTGCAGTCTGGCAATCGCTTCGACGAGTGATAGACCGAGCCCATTGCCGGGCAAAGTCCGCGCCGCTGCCAGTCGACCGAAACGCCGCATAGCGGTGGCACGCTGATGCTCAGGGATGCCGGGGCCATCGTCCGCGACGCAGATTGTAACGGTGTCCGAAGCTACTCTGACATGTAGCTGTATCGTGGAGCCGGGCGGCGTATAGCGAACAGCATTCTCCAGCAAGTTGATGACGGCTTGCATCAGCAGTCTTCGGTCGCCAAAAATCCAGGCGGTTTGATACCCTTCAAGCAGGAGGAAATGCCCTTCCTCTTCGACCAGAGCCTCAACAATCGCTGCTGCATCGTTGCACATTTCGGTCAGATCGAAGTTTTCAAACCCGGCTCGTCGGCGCCCTCCCTCGACCTCCGCTATGCGTAAGATGGCTGAGAACATCTCAAGAACCTGATCGATCTCGATGAGCGCATCATCTATCCGGTTCTGCAGATGGGTTCCAGTAGCCTCGCGCCGAGCCAGCACCAATCCTGCACGCATGCGGGCTAATGGTGTCCGCAAATCGTGCGCGATGTCATGAGAAACATTGGAAATACTGGTCATCAGCGCTTCGATGCGGTCAAGCATGCGGTTGAACGTCGAGGCTTGGTGATCGAGTTCGCTTCCTGAGCCATCTACAGGTACGCGCTGTTTCATGTCTCCATCGATGACCGCCTCTGCGGTCGAACGCATCGCGCTCACGCGGCGGCTTATCTGCCTTCCGAAAAGGATCAACCCAACAATGACGATAAGGATGATGGAGATGAAACCGATCAGGATGATCTTTAACCGAGCGGACCGAAAATGCTCGATGGGTTCGGTTTCAGCAAGGGTGGTCAAGATCATATCGTTACCGATATCACGCACCAGCGCCCGGCCACGCGTGAGCCCCTCGATCCCATCTTTTTGGGTAAGATCCGAGAACCCTTCTGCGAAGCGCCGCGGCAACACGACGTTGCCTCCCAGCCTTCGCCCCTGTCGATCTGACAGGAGGAAACCGATATCGCCGGAATCGCGCCGCCGGGAAGCAAGATCGATGCGGGTAATAACCTCGCTGCGAACTGGGGATGTTCCAGGAGACGCGATCTCCTCACTCTCGTTCGTAATCCGCCGGTCAACCAGGTCCACGATTGCAGCATCAGTCGCGATCAGTGTTCCTGCAGCGGTAGAGACAAGCGCTACCAGCACCGCGAAGAAGAACAGAAGCGCCAAGGTTCTCAGCGTCAGTGGTTTCATGGTTTAGGCCCGAACCATGTAACCCAGCCCTCGGACGGTAACGACCGGATCATCGCCTACTTGCGCGATAATGCGGCGACGCAAGCGGCTAACATAGGAATCGACGAATTTCGACTGAGGTTCGAGATCGACACTCCAAAGACGCTCACACAGCATCTTGCGTGTCAATACGGTATCAGCATTACGGACCAATTCTGAAAGCAGATTGAACTCCATCTTCGGCAAGTCCAGCGCCACCCCTCGATACCAGGCGCGCAACCGCTTTGGACTGATGATGATCTCCTTTGCGGATACGGTGTCATTATCAGAAATCGTCCAACTGCGCCCGCGCACCAAGGCATTGAGCCGCGCATGGAGTTCATCCACATCGACAGGTTTGACGATGTAGTCATCGGCTCCGCCATCCAATCCATCCACCCGGTCACAAAGCTGACCGAGTGCGGTTAGCATGACAACCGGTATAGTGATCCCGTCCGCCCGCAGCCGCCGGACTACTGTCAGCCCGTCTACCTGCGGCAAAATGCGATCGAGGACTACCGCCTCGAACTGGTGGTCCAACACCAATTGCAAAGCCACATGGCCATCATGCGCAGTGGTGACATCATGACCACTCGTCCGCAGTTCGGTTGCAAGGTAGCCCGAAAGATACGCGTCGTCTTCGACGAGCAGAATATTCACGAGAGCACTCCAGATCCGGGCAGGATGGGTAAGCGACAGCAGTTGACCTTCGCTCAGGACCCAAACGCATTGCTAAAGACCGTTGGTGAAACGCGTCGCGAAGCCAGTTCGGTGTGCGAATGGTGTGTGACAGCGCCCGATGGGCAGATGCCCATTAGTCATACTTAATGACTGATCAATGGCAGCTCTGTGCCAAACTGTGTTTCCGTTCACGAACGTGGCAAAATCACTGTCGAACGGCTTGAATGGGCGCAGGGCAGCCGCCAAGCTGTAGGCCCTGGGTCCTTGCAACGGCAAGGACCCAGGGGAGTTTCAGATTTCAGTGCCCTCTGCGAGCGTCAAAGCGTCCTCCACGTCCACGCCAAGGTATCTCACCGTGCTTTCGATCTTCGTGTGCCCAAGCAAAATCTGGACGGCGCGAAGATTTCCAGTCGCCTTGTAGATGATCGACGCCTTGGTTCGGCGCAGAGAGTGGGTGCCATAATCTTCGCCGGGCAGTCCGATCCCCGTGACCCATTCGTCAACAAGGCTAGCATATTGCCTAGTGCTTATGTGGGCTGCGTGATCGGTACGGCTCGGAAATGCAAAATCCTCCAAGGATCCACCTCTCAGTTCCAGCCATTTGAGCAGGCTGGCGCGAGCATCGGTCATCAGTTCAAACTGAACCGGTCTGCCGGTCTTTTGCTGTACGACCGTGGCCCGTGTTCGAATTTTCCGATCACAAACGATATCGCTGATCCTGATCTTCACCAGATCGCATCCGCGAAGCTTGCTATCGATGGCCAGGTCAAAGAGGGCACGGTCGCGGATCCGCCCATGCTGGTCGAGAAAGAAACGGATCGCCCATATCTGACGGGGCTTTAGCGCTCGCTTCGCACCAACCTTGCGCCCGGCGTTCCAACATACCCGCTCACGAGCGGCGGGATCAAACTCTGATAATCCCATGACACATCTCCTATGGCCCTGACGGCCATAGGTAGAACGCTTCAGGAGAGGCGACCCTTTGTCGCCGTTCAGGAGCCGGTTCTGGAATCCCAGGTACAGACAGTCTGCTTAGGTAGCTCGCGACCAACTTAAGCCGCTCCGCGGCGCGCGCGTGAGAGGCCGCGCTCGCCGAACGAAACATCGCGGCCCGCATCCCGTCAAAGAAAAACCGAAAGGTTCTTATCCCGCACGATGCCGTGCTCTATCGCCAGCGCCACAAGATCGAAAACATGTTCGGCAGGCTCTAGGACTGGCGCCGTATCAACACTCGCTACGATCGATGCGCGCGCACCTTCATGTCAGCCATCTGCATCGCGGCAACCTTCATCTTCTGGATCGATCAATGAGTCCTGAGCTTAGATGACGCGTTACCCGATCTGGCGTGGAGCTTTTACAATCGGCCGCTGGTCGATTTTGTCGCTTCGCCAGCGCATGGGGAGGTCGTCTCCGCCGCGATCATCTTTGTGATGGACACCGATGATCTACGGCGCTCTCGGCAGCCTCATGCTCCGAAGAATTTTCCATCCATGAGCATTCTCAAACGAAATCTAACGGTGCTTGGTCAACAGTTCTTGAGACGTAATCTTTTCTACTTTGTGTGCATATGTCTCTGCGAATGAAACAAATTCAACAGACGCATACGGTTTAAACCAAAAGAGTACTCTTTTTACGAGCGCCTTCCATCTATGTTTTTAAGGACGATTTTTAGGAGCTTGTGTGTGCCGCGATTCCGCGATCCTCGATAGAGATGTCCGCTAAAAACAAAGGGAGAGGCGCGGCTGCTCCCAATGATTTGCGCGAGTGCCCGCAGGAGCCATCTCAAGATAGCACCTGTCCGCCCTCATCGACGTACATCGCTCCAGTATCAATGTATCAACCGGAGGGGGCAGTACCAATGCAATTCAATGACATTGACTTCGTCATTATCGGAGCGGCCAAATCGGCGACCACGTGGCTTCAGACGCAGCTGCAGTCGGACCCGGCGGTTTACATGCCTGATCCGGAGTTGCACTATTTCTCCAGAGAGTACGACCGAGGAGAAGAGTGGTATCTGTCGCAATTCAGCGACGAGGGAGCGGGCCGAATCGTCGGCGAGAAATCGAATTCCTACCTTTACATGCCCGAAGCACCGGCCCGCCTCCACCGACACCTGCCTCATGTGAAACTGATTGTGCAGCTACGCGATCCGGTGGAACGCGCCTATTCCAACTACTGCATGCTTTTCAGGCGTGGCGAAGTCGGGGTGGACATAGGGAACTACCTCGATCCCTCGCTGGGTGAGAATTTGCGGTTTCTGGTTGGGGGCAATTTCGCTTCGCACTTGCAATCCTATGTCGACATTTTCGGACGTGAGGCACTTCTCATTCTTCTCTTCGAGGGTGTGCTGGATGACCCGGAAACGCAGATGTCACGCGTCCGGACCCATCTCGGCTTGCCGCCGCGGCGTCTGGCACCAAGCGGGCAAAATAAAGTGAAAGACAGGACGGTCCCGATCGTACCCGCCGGATTGCGAAAGCGTCTGGCCTGGATGAAACCAATTGCTCGTCCGTTACGAGGTACCGCCGCTTTTCAAGCCGTTCGCAATTTGGTTGCGCGCGAGACCCGATACCCGCCATTAACAGATGATCTTCGAAATCGTCTCAATGATTACTATAGACCATCAATTGAATTATTAGAGAACATGAGCGGCCATTCACTCAGTCACTGGTACGGACCGGTAGGCCGGGCACAGCAGGAAATGGCTGACGCAGACGGGTTTGCGCGGATCAATTATCTAGGGGAAGGTGCGGCTATATGAAAACATTCATCATTACGGGAATACAGATGAGAAACAAAGGCGCGCAGGCCATGTTTCTTTCCCTGAGCTATTCCTTGAAATCGATTTACGGTGAATGCGAGGTAATCGGTTTCTCAGATAAATACGACGACCCAGAGCAATATACATTCACATTGCTGCCGTACGACGACTTTACGCGTCCAATGTTGAAATACGATTTGTGCAGGGTGCCATTTCTAGTAAAAATATTAGCTAGTATTGTTGGGCGTCTGCGAAAAAGCGATAAATGGCGTGATAAGATTACAGAGATGAGGAAGGCTCTGCAAAGAGCGGATGCTATCTTTGACGCGAGTGGTTACACGTTGGGCTCCGGGTGGCCTAAGCAAAGCGGAAGAATGCTATTAGATACAATTAAAATTGCTCGGCGTTTCAAGAAAAAGATAATTCTTATGCCGCAAAGCTTCGGACCATTCGATTGGGGTGAGAAAGATGACTCTAACTTTATCGGCGAGGTCAAGAAAGAACTGACTTATCCTTTGCGGATATATGCTCGCGAGCGCGAGGGGTATGAATGTCTTACCTCTATCGGTCTTCGTAACGTTCAATTATCAGCAGACATGGTGATTAGGGAAAAGATTTTTCCTAGTGTCGGCCAAATCTGTTCTGACTATAGGGATGAGGGAAAAAATTATCCTACCCAAAATTCTGTTGGCTTCATTATAAATAAAAACATATTTAGATTTGGCGATTCGTCTTCGATTATCGATTTGTATGCGAAAATGCTTCAGAAATTACTGGACAACGGCGAGAAGGTTTACGTTCTAAACACATCGACGGCAGATACGGATCTGGTCGAAAAAATACTTGCCAAGGTAAAAATAGGCCCAGAAGTGCACGTAATTTCCGGAGAATTTTCAAGCCCGGAACTGATAGAAATTATCGCACGATTTAAATATGTCGTCGCGTCACGCTATCACTCGGTGGTCTTCGCTTACAGAAGCGGTGTCCCTGCAGTCGTACTGGGGTGGGCCAGTAAATATTCTGACCTTACGGCACTCTTTCAACAGCAGGATTACGTCTTCGACATCAGAGATTCGGATGCCGTGAGAATCCTGGAAGGAGTGGATAAAATGAGGATGAATTATGAGGATGAAGCAAAGCGCATAAAAAGAAGTCTGGAAAATGTCCAAGCTACATCTGTAGTGGAGCAGGCGGTACGTGTCTTAGATGAGCCAGGCCTATCAGCAGGCGTTGCGCATTACCAAATCGCATCCCCGCGCGGGAATGGGCAAGCTAACACTACTTTGGCAGAAGTATGATTTTTGGGATTCCCATGTCGCTGATTGCGTGATTCATGGGGAGCCAGCTTTGACGGAGGCTGGCGATGGACGAAGACTGGCAGGCGGATCTTGAGCGTTGGCTGGCGCCTTATCTGGAAGCCTTGGGGAACAAGACGCGGCGTCGAATGTGCCCAGCCTATATTGCTGGTCTGATCGGACCCGGTGATCGCAAAAGCATCCAGCCCATGGCAGCCCGCTCAGATGCGATCCATTATGACCGGCTTCATCATTTCATCGGGGCCGGTCTGTGGGACAGCGCCCCGTTGGAAGCGACCTTGTGGAGCCAGGCGGATGAATTGGTTGGTGGCGATAGAGCCTGGCTGATCATCGACGACACTGCCTTGCCAAAGAAGGGCAAGGCCTCGGTTGGCGTCGCGCCGCAGTATGCCACGGCGCTCGGGAAGAATGCCAACTGTCAGACGCTGGTGTCGGTGACGCTGGCTTCGAGCGAAGTTCCGCTCATGCTGAGCTTGCGACTGTTCCTGCCGGAAAGCTGGACAAGCGATACCGCTCGCATGGACAAGTCGGGCGTGCCTGCTCCTTTGCAGGAATATCGCACCAAGCCCGAGATCGCGATCGAGGAGATCGATCGCATCATCGCTGCCGGCGTGCGCTTCGGCTGTGTGCTGGCTGATGCCGGTTATGGGCTGTCGGCTCCGTTCCGGCAGGCGCTGAGTACACGCGGCCTCTGCTGGGCTGTCGGCATCCCCAGGCACCAGAAGGTCTATCCGACCAACGTGCAACTGATCTTCCCGGTCGCAGGCCGCGGTCGCCCTCGGGTACGGCATGTGCCGGACGTCAAATCCATGGCCGCGCACGCGATGCTCGAAACTGCGAAGTGGTGGCAGGTCAGTTGGCGCAAGGGAACCAAGGGACGACTGACGGCCCGCTTTGCGGCCATGCGCGTGCGCATTGCCGATGGTGCGCCTCAGCGGATCGGCTCTGCCGGGGCCCAGCACATGCCAGGTGAGGAAGCCTGGCTGGTGGGTGAGCATCGCTCGAATGGCGAGCGAAAATACTATCTCTCCAATCTGCCCCGCGACACTCCGATCAAGGCTCTCGCAGGCGCGATCAAAGCGCGCTGGATCTGCGAACAAGCGCATCAGCAACTCAAGGAAGAATTGGGGTTGGATCACTTCGAAGGACGATCCTGGACTGGACTTCACCGCCATGCCTTGATGTCGATGATGGCCTACGCCTTTCTGCAGTCTCGAAGGCTCGCTCAGGCGGGGCGGAAAAAAAAGAGTCCTTGGCCCGCCTCCCCAACCCACCTTGCCGGCAGTGCGCCAGGCCATCCTTGACCGCCTGTCTCGCTCACCGCCGGAGCAATGCCCTCACTGCGGATGCAACCTCATCAGGCATTCCAGCAAACTTCTGCCAAAGTAGTACTAAGCTCAGGACTCATTGATCGATCCAGAAGATGAAGGTTGCTGCGATGCAGATGGCGGACATGAAGGTGTGCGCGCGTCGATCGTAGCGAGTGTGGATACGGCGCCAGTCGGACACTTCGAAAAACCGGTAACGCCTGACGGCATGAGATGATTCACTGCGCGAGCGCGACAGGGGAGGCGGTGATGGTTGGACAGCCGGGTTTCTTCGATCTTTCGGACCGATATGAGGCGTTGAGCGTGGCCGGTGATCCGTTGGAGCGCTTGGCGGCCGTCGTGGACTTCGAGGTATTCCGTGGGCCACTGGTCGCGGCGCTGCGCCGCGGCCCTCGGGGCAAGGGTGGGCGTCCGCCGTTCGACCCGGTCCTCATGTTCAAGATCCTGGTGCTGCAGGCGCTCTACTCGCTGTCGGACGAAGGGACGGAATTCCAGATCAAGGACCGGCTCTCGTTCCAACGCTTCCTGGGCCTGGGTCTCGACGGAACAGTGCCCGATGCGACAACGGTATGGCTGTTTCGGGAGCGCCTGGTGAAGGCCAAGGCGATCGACAAGCTCTTCGCCCGGTTCGATGCGGCGCTGACCGACCGGGGCTACCTCGCCATGGGCGGGCAGATCATCGATGCCACCGTGGTGCCGGCGCCCAAGCAGCGCAATACCGAAGAGGAGAAGGCGGCAATCAAGGCGGGCCGGATCCCCGAGCGCTGGAAGGACACCCGCAGACGCGGTCGCTGGTCTATTTCGCGCGGAGAGCGGCGGCGCGCCGAACTTTGCCGCCGAGGTCTACCCGAAATATACCGGACTGGTGGTCGCAGACGGGCAGGTGCGCACCATGACCTGGGGCTTTCCGCGCCGCGCGGTGAGCAAGAAGACGGGTAAGCCACTGAAGCCTACCGCTACCAACAATGCGCGCGACGACCAGCTGCGCGGCAACCCGATGTGGCGGGACAGCTTCCGCGCTCGGCGCTGCCTTATTCCCGTTTCCGCCTGGGCAGAGGCGCAGGGCCCGGCTGGGCGCATGACGCGGACCTGGTACTCGCTGCCCGATCAGGAGCTGTTTGCGGTGGCCGGCATTTGGCGACCGACCGATGCGTGGGGCAATGCTTACTCCATGGTCATGGTCGATGGCTGCGCGCAAATGGCCGATGTCCACGATCGCATGCCGACGATCCTGGCGCCGGAAAACTGGGCAACCTGGACTGATGGCACACCGGACGAAGCCTTTGCCCTGTGCCGGGTCTGGGAGAGCCCCTTGGCGGTGGATCGGACCGATCAGCTCTGGTTGGGACGAGCGACCAAGCCGAGAGGGTTCCAATCCGGATCGAGCGATGAACCGGTCCTGCTGTGACGCGTGCCCGAGCCGCTTTTTGCGTTCATTCCTGGCGACCTTTTTGGGCGACCGTACATGCAGTATGCCAGATCGCATGAACCAGCTGGCCGCCTCCAAGGTCCTCACGACGGTTAATGCTTCCTATCGCGGCAGCTTGGACGCCCGCCAGCTTGCGGAGCGGATTTCCGATCCTCGCAGTGCTGCCCTTGTCGACGCGTTCGTCTTCGCGTTCTTTTCCGAGGTGAGGGCGGACCTCCAGCGAGATTTTATCGAGGCGATGAAACTCGACATGGCATCGGTAATCCACGTCGCTCGGCTGTACGCGGCAAAAGCCGGGATGTCGCTCGCGCTAGCCGATTGAGCCTCACTCGGGTCGCGGCGCACCGCCAGAGCCAATCCGGGTCGAGGCCGCAGGCGGTACGATGCACTGACGGCGCGGTGCCGTCAGCGATCAGGTAGGGTGCTGGAAACGATTCAGCAGGAGCTCGGTCATGATGGTGGTGAGCGTTCAGATTTGGCCGAACGGGGACGAGTCGGGTCGTTTTGAAATTGGACGCCTCGAAGAACCGGCTGATTTCGGCATGATGGCAAGGTGAAGGCACGGGGGCCCGGTGTGCCTCTGTTTCATCCTCCTGATCTTCTGATTTTCGGGTGTTGGGCGGCCTTAAGGCCGGTTTTCGGCGTCACGCGGGCGCAGTTCGCCCCTCAAGCCAGGCGAGCCGCTGAAAGTTATAAGCGAGGTTGGCCATGCCGATCTTGATGCGGGCGCGAGCGATGCCGATGGTGCGCACGACCAGGCCCATGCGATGCTTCTGTCCGGCGAAGACATGCTCGACGGCCGAGCGAACCGCCGAGCGCCTTGCGTTGGCGCGTGCAATACGCTCGGGCATCGCCCGTCGGTGCGGTTTTCGCTGGTGGATGTGGCTGGTGAACATGCCCTTGGCCAGGAAGGCCTCGTTCTTCTTCGATCGGTAGGCCGTATCGGCCCAGACGCCCGAGGCGGTGTTGTCCGGACTGATCAGCACCGGCAGCCTGGCCCCATCGTGAGCATTCGCCGCGCTGGCATCCCAGGTGCGGATCAGGCCGTGAGCCCGGTCGATGCCGATGTGGTTCTTATAGCCAAACATCGGAATGGCGAGGTCGACCGGCTTGAACGCCGTGGGATCGGCGCCTTCCTTCACCTTGGCCTTGGTGTACTTCACGCTCCAGCGGGCATCGCGATCCTTCTGCCGGACTTTCGCAGGCCTGTCCTTCCAGCGCTCGGGGATCCGGCCCGCCTTGATTGCCGCCTTCTCCTCTTCGGTATTGCGCTGCTTGGGCGCCGGCACCACGGTGGCATCGATGATCTGCCCGCCCATGGCGAGGTAGCCCCGGTCGGTCAGCGCCGCATCGAACCGGGCGAAGAGCTTGTCGATCGCCTTGGCCTTCACCAGGCGCTCCCGAAACAGCCATACCGTTGTCGCATCGGGCACTGTTCCGTCGAGACCCAGGCCCAGGAAGCGTTGGAACGAGAGCCGGTCCTTGATCTGGAATTCCGTCCCTTCGTCCGACAGCGAGTAGAGCGCCTGCAGCACCAGGATCTTGAACATGAGGACCGGGTCGAACGGCGGACGCCCACCCTTGCCCCGAGGGCCGCGGCGCAGCGCCGCGACCAGTGGCCCACGGAATACCTCGAAGTCCACGACGGCCGCCAAGCGCTCCAACGGATCACCGGCCGCGCTCAACGCCTCATATCGGTCCGAAAGATCGAAGAAACCCGGCTGTCCAACCATCACCGCCTCCGCTGTCGCGCTCGCGCAGTGAATCATCTCATGCCGTCAGGCGCTACCGGTTTTTCGAAGTGTCCAATTGGCCGGATGGAGCTCAGTAATGAGACCAACCTGGCCGAGGTGAGTGATTACGCCGTTCGCGTCACCCAGAGAGCTTCGCCCGCGCTCCACGTCCGCGCTATCGATACGACCGTCCAGATTGCAGGCCATCCTCGGCGGGAAGGCCCTTGGGCTCTGGTGCGGCGGGTGCTCGATCGGCTTGAGGCCGCGGTGTAACCCGTCAATTATGAGGCATTCCTTTGACCATGGTTGAAGCGACCCGCCGGCCTGGCCCCCATGCGATCCTCGACAGGCTGAGCCTGATCAACGCCCGCCGGCACGTGATCCTGATTGCGGCGGATCCGACCTTGGTGCCAAGGGCGCAGGCATGGCTGCACGACGAGGCCCGGTCGCTGGCGGTGTATCGCTACTGGCGCTTTATGTTAGGTCGTCGTCCTCTCGCGGTGGCGCTGAGGCTGCTGGTCGAGGACAGCGCGCGGGGGCGCTGGGTGCGCAGCGGCAATCCGTTTTCCCTGGTAACGCCGGTGGAGCCGGAGGCGCAGCGCCGTGCCTGGTACCGCCAGGCGAAGCGCGAGGTGGCAATGGCGTTCGGGCCGCTGCACCGCGAGTTTGCGGCGCGGGAACGAAGAGAACTAGACGTACTCGAAGTGGCGATGGCGAAAGCCATTGCAAGGGACAGGCTGCATTCGCGCACGTGAACCGGGGCGCCGCCGGCGAGCCGCATGGTTCTGCGCAGCCTGAACCTCCCCGCGTTGCACGCCTGCATGGCCTGGCGCGCGCGTGGAGATCGGCGACGGGCCTGTGCTCGCTCTGTCGCTTGTGGCTGGCTCCTGGCGTCGTTCTGTCCGCCACGGGGGGCGCTTGTCTGATTTTACCATGCACCGGCGCCGAAGCGGCGAAGTCAACGCCGTCGCAACGGGCGCTGCGACCACGCATGCGATCCAGCCTGCTCATGGACCGAAGGCAGGACTGCGACCGAAGGCAGGACTGCGATCGCCACGTCGCGCTGCTCCGTTTGGCTGCGCAATTTTTTTAGGAATCTGCCTGGCCGCCGGTTTGCCCGTCCTAAGACGTGTAACTTACAAAAAAGACGAGGATTTACAATGTCAGACCAAGAGCCCGTGCCACCCACCGCCAAGCCAGACGGGCTTCGATGGTTTGGCGCGGCGGAGCCGGCGCTGGTTCTGGGGCTGGGCGTCGGTGCGCTGTACTTTGCGGGCTGGTCCTACCAGCGCGCTTTTCTGCTCCGCTTCAGTATCGATCCGCAGGCGGCCACCGCATCGAACCTGGCCGTTGGCTTTCAAGGGGCGGTGGCGATTGTTACCAGCGCTGGTACTGGGCTGCTGGTGGCGGTCCTTGCCTTCGGGCTGATCATGCTGGGTATGGCGATCGCGCAGTGGCGAGGGCGGACAACAGGCAAACCGGTGGCATCGCCGCTCCCTGAACTGGCGAAAACCGGGCGGATCATTGGTCTCACGATCGGCGGCGTGGTCGTCCTCTCCAGCGGTGACGTTGCCGCCCAGCGAGATGCGAAGGAGCTGGTCGACCGCGTTCAGCACCGTCAGGGTTGGAATTACCACAATAGAGCCGGCGTGGTGCACGGCGTTCCAATCGCGCAAACCAGCGAGCGGGTCTGGCTACTCACCCCAGCAGGGATCGTGCTGCTCAAGCTCGAAGACATTCGCGGGATCGATGGGCCGCTGTTTCGTGAGATACTGGCGGGTCGCTAACCCACGCGGCACGGCGCTGTGGCCGGCCGGACATGGGGCCGGCCGCAGCTCATTGATCGCTCCGATGTCCGTACAAGAATACTTGAAAACCCGCGTTTATCGGTCATTCCGGAGGGGCGAATCGCTTGACGTCTTGATACATATATGTATCATTGTCGGTTGCGGGGGCACGGGTAAACGGACATGACGTACTCCCCCGAGGCGCTGGCTGCGGCCTGGCGACTGCCGGCGGCTGGCCGGCACAGATTGGCGGTGCTGCCGCGTGATCATTTCGAGAACTGCCTCGACATCGACGCTGCGCTGCTGCGCCTGTTCGGGGCGCGCGCGCTCGTCCGCGCGTGGCTGTGGCGTCGCCAGCCTTGGCTCTACCACAGCCGACCTGTCGAGGTCGCGCTGTCGTCTTGCGTGGGCAGCGGGCATTTACGGGCCAGGCTCCTCTTCGAACTGGCGGAACAGGGGCTCGACGAGGGCGCCTGGGGTGCCGTGCCCATCGCTTTCCTCACATCGGACTGGGCACGGCCATGAGCCGGCTGGGATTGGTCCTCGACATCGAGACCGCGCCGGATCGGGACCTGCTCGCAGCGTGCGGGCTTAGCCCGCGGGTGGCCGAACGCCGCGCCTGGCTGCACCGGCTGGCAGCGTTTGCAGCGCTGGCCTATGAGGAAGGTGAGGGCGGAGCCCTTTCGGGTTTCAAGCTGACCAGCAGCCTGGTCGCGCCGCGCGGCAACCTAGCGGCGGGCGCGGCAGACTGGCCGGACGAACCCGCCGCGCTCGCGCAAATCGAGGGACTTGTTGCCGGACTGGGCGAGGATGGGGTGCTGATCACGTTCAACGGCCGCCGGCACGATGTGCCGTTTCTGCTGATGCGGCGGCGTGCCTGCGACATCCCGGCACGCGCGGCGCTGGCCCGGTATAGCGGCTGCGCTGCCGCGAATCACGGCGATGTGATGGAGCAGCTGGTCGCCGCCGGACATGGTGCCGGACGCGCCGCCGCCCGGCGCTGGCCGTCGCTGGCAGGAGCCTGTGCGGCGGCGGGTATCCCGCATGCGGCGCATGCGCAGCCAAACCGGATTCCGGCGGCAATTCGCAAGAGTGAGACCGATGTGCTGGCCACCTTCCTGCTCCATTTGCTCTGGCGCGCCGGGGGTAACCCGGCAGCGCCCTGTTTCACCGCCGGGTGGGCGGCGCTCGCGCGCTGGTGCGTGGCGGGCCCGGCGAGCCTTCACCGAACCCAGTTTGCCACCTGTGCCGGCGCGCGCGCGGCGATCCAGGCGGTGGGCGCGGCGGGGTGCTGGCCCGGCGCCGGGTGAAGGCACGCCAAGGCGAGCCGGGGGCAAGCGCGCCCAGCTGACGCCAGCAGTCTCAAGACCACTGGTGGCATGGAAGAATTTTCGGCTAAAGGGCAGGATGGATTCTGTCCTGCTCAGACTTGGCGCCAACGTGAGGGCCTTGCGCGAAAAGCGCGGCCTGACCCAGGATGCGCTTGCCCGCGAGGTTGCGACGACGCGCAACTCCATCGCGCGCCTGGAGCGCGGAGAACAGAATTCCACCGTGACCCTGCTGGCTCAGATTGCGGCCGCATTGGGGGTTCGAACGACCACCCTGTTGCGCGGCTGTGACCGCGAACCTTGAAGGTGAGTGAAAATTCAAATAAGCTGATCTAGGCCACAGAAAACCTCATATCTTTGCCTCTGACGTGATACATATATGTATAGTGCGTATATCCGTCAAGAGGCCCGTCATGAGCTATGTTCTCGAGTGGCAAATCGATGCGGGCAAGCCTGCCGCCCGTGCGGTCACGCAGGTGCGGGTGTTCCGCAATTGGGGAGGGCTCAAGGCGTTTCTCCGGTCCCGGACATTCCAGCGACGCGCGGGCACGGAATTGCGGCTGCAGTACCGCTGCGGCGATTCGGCGTTCGCGGAAGTGATCACGACTTTGGATGCGGCGCTGGGATGGGATCCGGCGTGTCGCCGGCTACCGCCTCCCCTGCTGAATTCGCAGTGGGCGGCCAAGCTGAGCGCGCTGAGTGTTCGAGCGCTATTGGTTGAGCGATGGCGCCGCGAGTTGGGTACGGCACGGGAGCTGTCGTTACTGACCGCGGAACAAGTCACGAGCCTGGTCAGTACACTCGAGGCGATGCTGGTGGAGACCGCCGGCCCCACCCTCGCGAACTAGGCCGGCCGGCCGCGTTTTGGGATCGATCACGGCAAAGCCACTCGTCTCACCGCTCCCCGCTGCCGCGACCGGATTGCGTGTGTTTCGAGAATGCGGGGTGTAGATACTCTGCAGACAGCGACATGGCCCAATGACGACAGAGAAGCTGGGTATTTAGCGATTATGGCTTGCTAAAAGCGTTCAGAGATTTCGATCTGGCGAAGAAATTAGTGAAGTAAGCGTGAAATTTGTTCGCCGAATCGACCAGATCAGGCATGTTCTGGGTCTGCGGAATCATCGTTGCGGGGGCATTGATGAAGGGGGGCGCAGATGGGTGTCGGTAATCGCTGGATTCTGTTCATTTGCGCTGTGTCGTGTACGCCGGCCAGTGACGATAGTTCATCGTCTGCAGCAAAGCAGGAGGTCGCCGAGTCGGTCGCTGCGGAAAGCGCGACGGCCGTGGCGGCGCCGAGTAGCGGGTCCGAACCCCCATCGTTCGTGTTCGCGGCGATTAAGGCGCCACCTCCCGGCATTACCATGGTGCTGCGAAAGGGGGCCATTGCGAAGCCCGAGGATTGGCCGGCGACGTTTGCGCACACTGCCAGCAAATGCACCGCCAACCAGGTTGGGCCGCGGGCCGTCATCACGGCGGCGCACTGCGTTCGTTATGAACAGGCGGTGGGAATGGAAGGCCCGGCTGGAAAGGTCATACCCATGACCTGCCATATCCCGTCGGAATTCCTGAAGGATCCGGTCGCCAACCCCACACTCGATGTCGCTATCTGTCTGCTCGACACGCCGGTGCCGCGGGTCCGCTATGAGCAGCTGTCGTTGACGCCGGAATTGCTGGCCGGCGCCAGCGAGGTCTTGCTGACGGGGGCCGGATGCACCGACGAGGATATGGGGGAGTTCGGGACCTTGCGTTACGGCGAGTCGCCGATTGAACGGCGTCCGACTTCGGCCTCGGGCCTGCTGCGGACCAAGGGCGGGGCGGCGACATGCTTTGGGGACAGCGGCGGCCCCGTGTTTGTCAGCGGCGCGGCATTGACGGACCGGGTGCAGATCGGTGTGGCCTACAGCGGTGAGATCGCTGGAGGGAGCATGACGGATCAGTCTCGCGTGGCGACGCTCGCGTTTGCGCCGGTAGCCGCCTTTATTCGTGACATCTCGGCCGAGATATGCGGTGCCGGTTGGCAATCCAGCAAGTGCCGGAGAGTCCAGTGAGGCGGACGGCGAGGGGGTGGCTGGCGCTGGGCGCCTTCGGGCTTGCCTGGTGCCCCGCGGCCGCTGCGAGCCAGGCGCTGATCCGCGTGCGGGCGGGAGCCGGCGTCAACGCCGCGGCCCAACGCATCCTGGCGGAGCAGGCGCAGGCCCGAAATCTGACCATCCATGCCGGCGAGGACCCGGTCGCGGCAGTCCGGACCATTTGCGGGGATTACGATAAGGACTTTGCCGCGCTGCTCGCCGCGGACAACCGCGGTTTTGCAATGCGCGCCGCTGACCAAGACCGGATCCTCAAGGTCCCGGCCTGCTTTTTGATCTACCGCCGAGCGATCGCCGTGGCGGTCGACCGGCAGGAGAGTGTCGCTGACGTTGCCGACCGGGTTGTCGGCGCCTCGGGGATGGTGACGGTGAACCGGATGGCTGCGGACAACCCGGCGCTCGCGGAGGGCTTTGCCGCCGATGGTGTGACCGAGGACGAGGCCAAGCGAAACTACAAGTTTGGGGACGATACCAGTGTCATCGTCACCTATTCGACACAGGCGGTCATTTACCGGCTTAAACCCGGGATCCCGGCAGATCGCACGATCCGGGCGCTGCGGCGCGCCTTGCATATTGAGCAGGCCGCCGATGAACCGGGGCATGCGCGCCTGGTGCCGGCGCTCGCCGCGGGAGCGGATTGCCGTAAACCGCAGGAGGCAGACGCCGTGTGGCCCTTCGATGCGGAGCTGCTCGCCCGGTTGCTCGAGCGGGAGCCGCCTCCCAAGCGCCTGGCGGTGATCGGGATTGCCGATAGTGGGTTGTATGACTTGCCCAGTGCCCAGTTTCCCGAACCGGTGTTCACCGCGCCGCGTGCGCGCACCGATCAAAGCTATTCGAACGATCAGTATGGCGCGGTGCTATGGCGGCGCAGCGGTCCGCCGACCCCGTTCGATGATTTCGCCGATGCCGAGCATGGCACCCTCATAGCCTCGTTGGCCCTGGGCGGGCCGGCGTTCTTCCAGGCGTTCGGGCCGGGCAAGCTGGCGCAGCGGATCCGGGTGCGGGTGGTGAACGTGGTCGATTCGCGGGCGCCAGGTGGGATCATCCCGCTGAACAACATTGCCGATGCGGTCAGCTATCTATCGAAAAGCGGCGCCAACATCATCAATCTGAGCCTCCAGGCGCCCGATGCTCTGGGCTCTTTCCCTGACGTCCTTTCCGCCAACCACGATATGCTGTTGGTGGCCGCGGCGGGCAACGACCGTACGGATTTCCGCCGAACCTCGCTCTATCCGGCTGCTTATGGCGGCGCGATGGGGGATTACAGCGACTTCGTGTTGTCGGTGGCGGCGCACGATCAGCACGGCGCGCCGGCGGTGTTCAGCGGCCGGGGTGCCAGCGGCGTCGACCTGGCGGCTCCTGGCTGCACCGTGGCCGCCATTGGTCGCGGTAACCGGCCGCAACTGGCTGAGGGCACATCGCTGTCGACGGCACTCGCCTCGTTCGGCGCCGCCCTGCTCTATTCACAAGGGCTCGAACCGCCCGATATCAAACGCCGGCTGGCGCAGACCATCGATTGGACGCCGGCGCTCGACGATCTCACCGCCATGGGCGGAAACGCCAATTTCCTGCGGGCGGTGAGCCTCTCTCGCGACGTCTTGACCACCCAGCGCGGCGTGCTGCGTTTCGGTCATGTCAAGTACGGGATGCCCGGCACCCGCGATGTCTGCGAGGATATGCAGGTCCCGGACATTGCGCAGCTCGCCAAGATCAGCGTCGACAAGACCGCGATGGTCCTGCGCTTTGGGTACTTTCTTGGCAATGGCCAGTACCTGATCGGCAAATGCGCTCCGCGCCGCGATGTCGATATCTATTTTGAAGAGGAGGCGGTCGATGGCGCGCCCATCGTTCATCATGGTGCCGATGGCGAGACCGCGGACCGCATCGCGCTGGCCGACATCCTCGATCTGAGCCTGGCCTGGCCCAGCCGCTGACATGCTTGTACCGTTCATGAGGGGAAACGATATGCGCCTTGTACGATCTGCCGTCCTGGTCACACTGCCTGGTCTGGTGCTTGCGGCACCCGCTTTGGCCGCTGACGCCCTGATATTGCATACCCAATATCTGCCCAAGGCGACGCTCAGCGCGGTTGTCGCCGAGACCTTGCTGGAATGCCCTGCTGGGGGGACGTCGCCACGGGTGCGCAGCGTGGTCACGATCGATACCGCTTACGCGGCCGACCTGACCCGATCGTTTGAGCTGAAGCCCAAGAGCGGCTTGCTGTCGGGTGTGGGTTTCGACCTGGAACTCTACGACGATGGGCGCGTGAAGGCGGTCAATGCGACCTCCGAGGGTGCCGGTGGTGAGGTCGTGGCGGGGTTGTTCAAGGCCATCGCCAATATCGCCATTCCGCTGATGAGCCAGGACCGCACGCCGGTCCCGCCCTGCCTCCCGGCGATCCAGGACAAGGTGACGACGCTTGCCAGACTGCGCAGCGAACTGACCCGGCTCGAAAACGACGCGCAGTTGGCGGCGGACGATAAGGCGAAGGCGGCCGCGCAGGCCAAGATCGCCCCGCTTCAGGCTCGCATTGAGGCGCGGGAAAAGGAGCTCACTCTAACCACCGATCTGGAACTCGTGCCGGTTTCGGACGGCAGCGCGCGCCACTGGCAAACGGCTCCCAGCGATCGTCCAAAGTATGACCGCTGGCTGCAGATCGGGACAAATGACTGGGGGCGGGTCCCAGCCAGTATCTTCCAAGGGGTCAACCGCTATGTCCTGTCTGTGGCGTTGGACGACTCTGGCGCCCCGTTGCGCACGGCTGGTGCGAACGGCGCGGTGGCGATCGCCAACGGTATAGCCGCGGTCCAGCCACCGGTGGCCACGGCGCGTGTCTGTACCTGGGACGCCGCCGCTCAGGAATGTCTGAATGTGCTGAAATCGGTGCCTTCCACCGTGCCGCAGGTCGCGCCGTACCGGACCCTGGCGCTCAAATCATCGGCCTTCGGCAGCCGTAGCCTGTCAGCCGCCTTTGACCCCAGCGGTTCTGCCAGCAAGATCGGGTATAAGAGCAGCGCCGAGCTCAAGGACGTGGTTGCCGCGGCAAACGGGGCGGCGGAGGCCGGCGCGGTCCTGCGCGACCGGGCGACCCAGGATCTCATCCGCGCGGCCGCCCGCGAGGAAGCGGAAATCAAGCTGATCGAAGCGCGCAAAAAGAAGGCGGACCTGCTCGCACCGGCGGAATAAGCATCGCCCTCGCGAGGTGAGGCGCGGCCGCGGGTCAGCCGCCGCGCGCGAGGAGTTCGCGGGCCAGGGCCCGGCTGCGCTGGCGTTCCGCAAGGAGTTCGGCACGGGCCGCGAGCAGGGCGATCGCCAGCTCGCGCTTGGAGCGGCGCAGCAACTGCGGCGGTGGTGCCGGGCCGAGCCGGCGGCGCTGGCGGCGGGGCGGCGGCGCATGCTGAGTGTAGAGCGCCCGACAGGCCGGGTTGTTGGCGATCGTCGACTGTGCGACCGGCGGCAATTCCGGCGCCAGCCGGCCGGTCTCGGCGCTGATCGCCGGCAGGCTGACGCGCGCGCCGCGCGCCACCAGACTGGCGATGGCCACAGCCACCCGGGCAACCGAAGCCGCGCTGCGCGCGCGGCTGGCTGTGGCCAGGGCCGGTGACGGGGCTGGCCGGGCGGAGGCACGCGGCGAAGACGATCTCGTCGGGGCGTCTCGCCGAACGCCGCCAAACGCGGATGGCACGAGGATCATGGCAGCGGATCGTAAAAGGCGGCGAGCAGCTTGACCATTTCGGCCCACATCGGCGGCAGCGGGCGGGTGTAGCCGTGGACCGCAGCGGCCTGATCGACGCCGCCGGGATCACTCGAAATGCGGGGCTCGCGGTGGTGGAGCAGCGCAGCGATGGAGCGTAGCGACTGTCCCGTATGCAACAGATGCCGGGCGATGCCATGGCGCAGGTCATGGCCGCGCTGCGAGGTCGGCCACAGCGGCAGTGCCAACGGCAGCGTCAGCGCGCCTTGCGCCAGCGCGCCGCCGTCGCGCTGATACAGGTAGACGGCCGGACCGCATTTGCGGCGCAGTCGGTAGTCGGCAGGCACGACGCTGAGCGACCAGCCGTTGGCGCGGACAATGCGGACAACATCGAGCACCGCCTCCATGTCCTTTTCCGCCAGCAGATAGGTCTCGGGCGCTGTCCGGGCCTTGGCGACGGCCTGGTAGCCCCACAGGCAGCGGCTGTCGGCCTCGACGGGCAGGAACGCGTCATGGGTAAAGACCTGCTGCATTGTCTCCCCGATCCGGGCGCCGCGCATGATCGAGCGCCCCAGCGCGCGGCCGATCGCCACGGCATGATGGAGTTCGTGGATCGGGATGAGGGTGATGCCGCGGCGTAGCGATTCGGTGGCGAGGCGGATGCGCGGCTTGCCGAGGTAGTTGAACAGGCGGGATGTCGCCGGCGACTGCGGCCACATTACCGGCGGCAGTAACCGGTCGCGCTGGGCCCGCTGCGCCGAGGAGGCATGGCAGCGCTTCAGAAAGCAGCCGGCGCGGTACATGGCGAGCAGCGGCGGTTCGCCGGCCTCGCTGCTCGCCGCGGTATCGGCGGAGACGTCGAGGCGATCGGCGGGACTGCGCGGCCCGAGATACGCGAGCAGATAAGGACTGCCGCCGGCCTTGCTGAGGGCCGTGGCCAGGATCGAGGGCACGCGCTCCCCCAATTGCACCGGCGTGACCACGGCGAAGTCGAGTACGCAGGTGCCTTCGCGGGTGGCGCTGTCGGGAGCGGTGCGCGGCATCGTCACGCTGAAGCGGGCGCGGCCGCCGACAAACGGCGCGGCGCCTTCGTCGATCAGCCGGCACTGGGCGTCGAATGTTTCGCGGATAGTAGTGATTTCCTGGAAGCGGGTGTCGTAGGCGCGGTAGGTCGCCGCCGGGTCGAGGGCGGTCGGTGCGCAGCTGTGGTCGCGCCGCAGATCGCGCATTGCGGCGGCGCGGTGGCGCAGGCGGCGGGCCTGGGGGTTGAAGAGCGCGTGCGGCAGCGTCAGGCGCCAGGGTTCGTAGTGCTTGGCGATGTCGGGATGGCGCAGCATGTAGCTGTCGATGACCGCCAATTGCCGAACCCATAGTGTCCAACTGGTCTCGCGGGTCTGCGGCTGGTGATGCTCGTCGGCGAGGAAGCCGCGCACGGCGGCGACCATCATCGCCGCGGGAATCGCAACGAGTTCGCGGCCGACCGGCGCGCCGGCGGCGACCAGGGCCGCGTCGAGATGGCGCAGCGGCGCCGCCATGGCATTTTGCGATTCCCCGGAAATCCCGCGGCCTGCGGCGAGCGCCAGCACCAGTGCGGCCGCGAGGCGGACGGCGGCTACCTGCAGCTTATCGATGGCCACGGCCCGCCGCCGGCTCGGTGCGGGCAGCTCGGCGCCGAGGTCGGCATCGAGATAGGTTTCCGGCAGCGGCCCGAGCAGGCCGGCCAGCCATGGGGCGAGCGGGTCGGCGGGGCGGTAGGTCGCGCGACTGGCAATATGCGGCAGATGCCCGAGCCGGGCGCAGAGGCCGGCATAAGCTGCCGGCAGGTCCTTGGCCTGGCCGCCGAGCAGGGCGCGCAGACGCTGCCGCGAGGGCACTTCGCCCGGCGCGAGGGCGGCTACGACCAGGTCGAGGACGCGCTCGGGATGCGGGAAATCGGGCAGGCGAATCGCGGCGCGGTGGCGGCGATAGCCGGCGAGGGTCTCCGCGCTCGGACCGTCCGCTGCCGCGAGATAGGCGTGCAGCGCGGCGACTTCGCGGGCATAGGTCGGGCGCCCCAGCCGCGGTGGCAGAGGCGTCGCGGTGACCGCGGGAAGGTCGATGCGCCACGGGGCGTAGCGCGCGGCAACGGTCTTGTGCCGCTCGAGATAGGCGTCGTTGCGCTTGAGCTCGCGGCGCCAGATAGTGCGGTGGTTGTTGCGGGTGGTCACGGCATAGCGGCGGTCGTGCAGGTAGCGGCGCAGCGCGGCGTCGCGCGCGGCCGGATCGCCGGCCGGGCAATCGGCCCACGCGGAATCGAGATGGCGAAACGCGCCGCACAGCGCATTCTGCTTACCGCGGGGCGCGCCAGCAGCGGCAATCCGGGTCAGGGCCAGGCCGGCGGCGAGGCGCACATCGGGGACGGTGAAGGCCGCGACTGCCAGCGCGATACGCAAATGGGGTGCCGGCCAGGGCGCCGTATTGCCACCCGCGAGGGCGGTTTGCGGCAGGGGCCCCACCCAGCACTTCAAGCAGCCACGGCGCGAGCGAATCCGACGGGCGGTACATCGCGACGCTGCCCGAAGCGGGCATTTCTCCGCGAAAGGCGCAGGCCAGGGCGTAGGCATCGGTCATCTCGACGGCGGAGCCGCCAAGCAGCGCGTGGAGCGCCTGTCGCGTCAGGTGCCCGGCGGGCAGGGCGCCCGCGGCCCGGCGCACGATCGCGGCAGGATGCGGACAATGCGCGAGCGGGATACCGGCGCGGTGACGACGGTAGACGGTGAGAACTTCGAGGGTGCGTTCCACATCCTTGGCGGCGGCTGCGGTATCTCGGGTTCCGTCCGCGCCGGCGTCATCGCTCCCGGCGCCAGAAAGGCTGGCGAGCCAGGTCTCGAGCGCCGCGACCCGGGATGAGTAATCGCGGCGGTAGAACCGCCCGTCGTGACCGCGCGGTCGGGGACCGGGAAAGGCCGGGAGCAGGTCGGCGCGCAGCCGATCGTCGCCGGCTTGGCGGGCCGCGGCAGCACCCGGTGCGGCCCCGGACGGAGTGCGCGGGGTGCGGGAAGAGCGTGAGATGCGGGGTGTGCGGGTCATGACAGGTCTCCGGACAATTCCGCGATAGCGCGGGCGATGCGGGTGGTGGCAGGGTTGCGGGCTGGCGCCGCCGGCCAGGATCCGGTCTCGCCGCCGGCGGGATCGGGTTCGGCATAGAGGGTCTCGGCGAGGTCACGCTGGGTCAGGAAGCGGAACTGCGGGGCGTAGTAGTGCGCCATCGCCGCGCCGCTGCGCCAGCCCTGCAGCAGGGCGAACTGTTCGATGCGGGCGGCCTCGATTTCGGGGGTTTCGGACATGCGGCGAATGGCGAGCATCGCGCGCAGGGCATGCTCGTGGCGCAGGCGATGGGGGGTGACGTGGCCGATCCCCAGGCGCTGCATCGCCGGTCGGAAGTAGGTGGTGCGAAACTGCATCGGGGTGATGCGGGTGCCGCGCGGGCCGAGCAGCAGCGGCTGGGAAAGCAGCGCCGGACTGATCCGCTGGGCCGGGATGCCGCCGCCGGCCCAGCGCCGGATCTGGGGAAGACCGATGCCCGTTTGGGCCGCCCGCTCGCCGCAGACGTAGGCGGCGAGTTCGGCGGCGACCGCTTCATTGAGGATCAGCAGCTTGGTTCGCGTGCCGCGCGATCCCTTGTTGGGCGCCAGCAGTTCGCGCTGGGCACCGCGCACGATCCAGTCGCCCAGATTGAGCGCCAGGGGTTCGCTGATGCGTGCACCGGTCACCGCAGCGATCCGGGCGGCGAGCGCGACACCTTTTGGCCATTCGCGCGCAGCGGCGAGGATCCGCGGCGTGTAGACCTCGGCGTCGAGCGCGGGATAATGTTTGGCAAGACCGACCACGTTGAACTGGTTGCCGGCATAGCGGGCGAACGGGCTGGCCCAGGCCGGCGCTGGGCTGCTGGCGAGCAGCCGCGCCAGCATCGTGTGGTTGTCGACCTTGAGCGGATTGGCGTGCGGCCAGCGGCCGAGGATGGCCAAGGTGTCGAAACAGTCGCGCAGCAGCAGCAATGCGAGGGTGGTGCGCTTGAGCCCGGCGGGGCTGCCGGCGCGGGGCGAACCGACAGGATCCGCGGCGTTGCCGCCGAGCACCCGCTCCGGTGCCCGCACGGTGTAACTGCCGTCGGCATAGGAACTGGTCCGCACATGGTAGCCATGGTGCTGGAGGGCCTGGATGACGGCGCGGCGGGCGCCGGCGACGGTGCTGAACAGCAGGTCCAGCCAATCGCGATGGGCGGCGACGACCGGGCCGAACACGGCGATGAACGCCGACAGGTACAACCGCTGGCTGCTGGGGCTGCGGGTCTGGTCGACGGCAATCTCGCTGAGCGCGCTCGACAAATCCGCGTGGACCCGGTTGTCGGGACCCAGCACGAGGCAGCGCCGATCGTCGTCTCCCGAAGGGTAGAGCGTGAGGCCATGGGCGAATGGGCGACCCCAGCCGGCCCCGGGCTGGATCGGCTGCGCTGCTGCGGCACGGTTGGCGTCGCATGGCCCCCTGCACGGCGCCGCCGGCGGCGAAGGCAGCGCCGCAGCGACAGGGACAGGGCTGGCCGCGGCCACCACGCTGTCGGTCAGCGCCAGCAGGGCGGTGACCTCGCGGCCGCGGTGGGTGCTCGCGTGCCGGCGGGTGGGATGGCAGCCGGCGCGGTGACGCGGGCGCGCAGCATGGGGGTGGCAATAGGCCATGATGAAATCCTCCCGAAGAGAGGACCGCGCTCGGTGGCCGTGCGCCGCAAAGGCGGCGAGGCCACCGAGCGGGATAGGTTACGCCGGCGTCTTGTGCAGGCGCGGGTGGAAATGGCTCCGCGGCGTGCGCGGGGCGGCCTTGGCCTCCAGGGCCCGGCGTCGTAGCGGCTGCGGCCGGAGGACGGGCGCAGCCGGTTGCGGTTCTTGCGGTGCCGCCGGGGTCCTGGTCAGGCCTGCCGCCCGGTGACGGACGGCGGGCCGGGTTATCCTGGCGGACAGCGCGGCGGCCAGGTCATCGTCCAGCTTCAGGGCGGCACGCTCGTGGCGCCGGGCGCCGGTTGCCAGGGCGGTAAGCGGCACGGCGGACGGTGCGAAGGGCGGGCTCCATGGCCGCGCGGCATAGACGCGGGTGTCGTCGCCGGGGGCGAAGGTGACCACCACGCGCAAGCTGACGCGCACGGCGTTGTCGGGGACATCGAAATGGAAGGTTCTGGGCATCACTGCTCTCCTGTCAGCGGGCCGCACACCATCGTCCGCCGTGGGGGGCGGGGGCGGTGGGCCGTGCAGCACCGGGCGGGCCGCATCCGTGAGGGCCGCATCCGTGAGGGATTGCCGGCGTCGCGGTTCGGTTCAGGGTGACATCGTCGGCCGGCGGGCAGGCGGGCGGCAGGACAGCGGGCGGGCTATCCGGGGCGGGCGGTGCGCGCGGGCAGGGGGCGCCGGGTGGCGCTCAGGCCGGGGGTGCGCGCTGCGCGGGCGGGCAACGATGGGTGGGGAGCAGTAGGTCCCCGCTTGTGAGGCGACCGTCTGCCGCGCGCGCTCGCCGGTCGGCGGCCGAGTCGGCAGAGCGCCAGTCTACGCTCCTTGGCGGCCGCGGGGAAGCCGGGATGGCACGGGCGCGGACCGACGGGAAGGCGGGCAGGGGGTGCGACAGGCGCTGCGTCTGCCGGCGCGGCCGGCGACCAGGCGCGATTGGATTGGCGGCGAACGGGCGGGCGGCGGGGCGGGCGCGGAGCGCAGCGCGGGCCGCACACGGCCGCCGGGCGGGCGCTGCGCCGGGGCGGCGGCGCTTGAAGTGCTCGGGCCAGCCCGCGCGGCGCCGGGGCTGCGGCCGGTCAGGCCGCGCGGGCGATTCCGACCGCTTTTCGTTGATGGGGGGGGACGCACGCATTTTTTCCATTTGGCCCTCCCTTTCCGAAGGTTGCTTGAAGCGGTTCCGTGAACTTCAAGTGGACGAACAGGGCTCAAGCGCTCTCCACGGCCACTGCTATCGATACGGCACTCGTTTAATCAGAAACACACATCGAAGACGGACACGCAGACGTTCGTCGCTAAGCAGCCGCTGTGAAGGGCTGGCTGCATAATTGTTCTTATCTTCGAATATATTTCATTTAAAAACTGAGAACATTTAACGCTATTCACCAACATAAAGTGGCGAATGCATAAAATAGCCAAATTCTGGTGCGCGCTAATTTGTTCCGAGGAAGCCCAATTCAAAGATGTGATTTTGAGGCAGGCGTATTCAGTTTGCCTGAAACTGCCTGTCTTTCGGTCTTTCCTTTGTATCGGCTTCAGTATTTGCTCTCATCATCGACAACATCGGTCAATGGAAAAATCCTGCAGCAGTCGGATTAGGGCAGTCAATCGGCTCATTTGAAAGGTCAAATCAAAGGTTCCGCAATTGGAATTGACGGATATCGGCGAATATTCTCGTCATTGGCGCCAAGAGGCAACTGAGTAGGTCTTAATGTGCCAACTTGAAATCCATGCCATGCTGTTGATTCGGCCAAGACCACTGCCTGCGAAGCGAAGTCGCGAAAATTAACGTGCAGGAGAATTTGGGCTTTTTACTGGTCGGGCAAGCTTCACGCGATCGGGTGCATACCTTGATCGCATTATCGATGATGAGGAGGAGAATTGGGTATCAAAAGAAATTTGTAGGGAGCAAGCGGAGCAAAGGCGGCATCGATCACCTGCGGCCCATCAGTTATGGTGTAAATTTATACCCATTCTCGGGAGTGGAATGTGGACACCATAAATATCTCCGATTTGAAGAAAATTCGGGGTCGCGATATCAAAAATATGGCACCCGATGGCTCAATTCTCATCTTGTCCTACGGCAAACCCGTAGCGCGACTCGTACCGGTGGAGCCTCCCAGGAAGCCAATCGACGTTCAGCGGATGAGAGAGTTGGCGAAGCGAAGCGGCGGAGCAAATAGATCGCCTGTTGCGCCGCGCCCTAAACAGTTGGTGGAACCAAGCGTCGGGGCAAACAATTTGGCCGTTGCGTCGCAGGGCAGATTGAGCAAGCCAGGGCGTGTGTACTGTTTGGACACTCAGGTGCTCATGGCTGCGTTCCGCAAAGAAGCCGCTAGCGAAGCGGTGTGGAGATGGCTGGATCAGCAATCTCCCGAGCAAATCCTGGTTAGCGAAATGACGCGCCTCGAGGTGGTTCAAGGCTTCTATAGTAATGGCGGAAATTACGACCAAATGGCCGAACGGATCGCAGGATTTCGGTCAATGACAAACGGGTCCTTGGTGCCGACATGTATCACACCGGAGGAATGGCGTATTGCTGCGGAATACTGCGTCGCGTGGTCAAAATTCGCACATCCGTCGATTGCATTAAATTTTGCAATTGCGGTAGAGCGGGGGGCTACTGTCGTCTCTACGGACGAAGAGGTTTTGATACTCGGTCGGTTGTTCGGCGTGGACACGATACATCTGCACTGACGCCCAACTGGCGCCCTGAACCGAAAAGCTTGCGAACAATGATTGTGCGATCGGATCGCTGTTACGCAAATCGCCTTCGTTCGCAGATCACGGATCATGACCGGGATAGCGATCTCCGTTCGCCATGGCAGGCGGCGCCTTACTTTTCAGGTTTCCGGGAAGGCTGGCTGAGCACGTGATGCAGGTTGCCCAGGGGTACCGCGATGTTTGCGGCGGCGGTTGGGGCGGGGTGCACGCTGAGCCGGTGTTGCGGGAATATTCGGCATTGAACGGCGGCGGCGGACTCCAAGGCCCGCGTCGATTGGTGCGACGGGAAAACGAGGGGTTTCCGTTCGCCAATGACTTTTGCAGAGTGTGAGCGGGGCAGGCTGCAGGTGCGCCGTCACAATCGGGATTTTGTTCACGACCTTTCGAAGATTCCGCAAAGCGGTCGCCTTCGAATAGCGGTCGGCCATGGCGTTTCGCCCGGCATGGCCAAGCAGGTCACTGCGCTTTTCCTCGAAGACTTCAGCGTCCTTCAATTCCGTTGATACCAGGTGCCGGAACGCATGCATCGCTTGCCCGGGCTTCAGAAATGGCAGCTGCCGAGCCACGGCGCGCCAGTAGCGCTTGTAGTAGACGTCGCCCATTTTCTGGCCTGGCGTGCCCGGAACGAGATCGGGAAACAGCAGGCGTTGTCCGTCTCGCCGCATGGCAGCCACGTACTCAAGAAACCCAAGTCTGATGAGTTCATCGGCGATCGGGATCAGTCTTTTCGAACGCGGGGTTTTGACCCGACCGGTCTCGGTCGCCTCAATCCGGAGGTGAGGAATGTCGTCCTCGACGTCGATGTCGGTTAGCATAAGCTTGGCGAGCTCGTTCCGGCGTCCGCCGGTGTAGTGCGCCAGGAGCGGGAGCCAATAGCCGGCGTCATGGACGATCCGCGCACCCGGCAGGTTGCGCCGCCCGATATTGTCAAAGCCCGTCCAGGTCGGGAGCTGGAAGAGCATGCGGGCCTGATCGGCGGTGAAGGCGTCGCGCTGTTCGCGGCTGTCGCCAGCCTCATCGATGATGAAGTCGGACCAGTCCAACTCGGTCATTTGCGGCACGCGCTTCTTCACCCATTCGCACAAGCCTCGTAAGAAGCGAAAGTGGCGGTTGGTAGTCTGCGGCATCAGCCCGATAGCGTCCTCGGAGAGCTCGCCAGCCGCGACCCGGCCTTCTGCCTCAATCGCGATTTCTTCCAGGGTCATCGCCTCATGCCGCGCCGTCTTGTGATGGCTGCGGGCCGGTAGGCGGTCGAGCAGGGCGGCGAAGCGATCGAGGTCGGACTGTGAAAGCTGCCAGATCGGCCCCGGGCAAGCCTTGTTGAGGAGCATCACGGCGCTCTCGAATTGGCGAAGCGTCTTCGGATCCCAAGTATGGCGCGCCTTCTTGAGCTTGGGCGCGGCGCCGCCGCCCGCTTTCGGCTGTCCGGCAATAAAGCGCTGGCCGGCTTGCAGGACGGTAACTCGTGCCCAATCGGCAGATGGCTGATCCGCGGGCGGTTTTGTCCGTCGCCGCGCTGCATCTGCGCGATCGCGAACCGGCACGCCGCGTTCAGGCAGATGAGGTTGGTAAGGTGGCAGCGGATTGTCCCCATTCTCCTCGGGCGGGACTGATCCAAAGGGATAATCGGTCGTTGAAGGCTGGATGGTAGGTACCAGATCATAGCCGCTGGCCGGCGAGAGCAGGCGCTGGCGAAACTCCGTAATTCCGGCGATGCGCGCCTCATGGATGATCTTCAGCATGGCCTGGCGTATGGCGGCGCCGTCGGTCAGAGCGAACTGGGCGATTGCACCGTCGACCTCGGCATCCCACATCGCGATGGTCTGCGAATTCACGATCAGCCCCTCGGCGGCGAGCTTTGCGGTCGATGCCGCGTTCGGCATGCCACCGCGGACCACGGCACGGGAACAGCGCTCGACGCCGTCGAACACGCTCTCAACTTGGGCCTCCGGATCGACATGTGGGGGCGTGGACCGCACGATTTCATGATGCAGCGCCTCGAGGTGATCGCGCTCGGCGAGCAGGCGCTGGCGAAAAATCTCGCAGCGCTGCAAGAAAGGAATGGGCGGGTCGGCGCGGTCCAGCCCGCGCTGCAGGAAGTCTGCAGCACTCGAAAGGTGGGCCGCGCGTGATCTCGCCACTTCGAGTCTCCTCGTCAGCAAGCTCAGCGATATACGGTATTTCGCGCCGTCGGACCAGCGCACCTGCTGGCGGTAGTAATAGACCGCACCGCGGCGAAACAGCTGGGAGCACGTGCGCATGAGTTTTGACTCACTCGATGGCTACACGTCGTGGCGACTCGCCGGAACGCGCGCCTAGCCGCACTCCTATATCAACGAGTTATCCTAACCTGGCTGGGGCGGCAGGATTCGAACCTGCGAATGCCGGTACCAAAAACCGGTGCCTTACCACTTGGCGACGCCCCAGCAGGGAGTGCGCGCTTAGCGGCTAAAGCCGGTGCTGAAAAGCCCTTATCGAAGAGTTTTCCAGAACCGGCTTCCATATGTGCTCTCAGGCCTTGAGAACGGCGTCGATATCCGCGGCGGAATGGCGTTCCCGGACGAATCCTTCACCGTTGCGGTTGACGATACGTCCGCGCTGGACGGGTTCGCGGGCGCCCAGTTCCTCGCCCCAGCGCATCAGGTTTTTGTAGCTCGGCACATCCAGGAACGTTGCAGCGTCGCCATAGGCATCGCCGCGCACGAAGCCGCCGAACCAGCCGTAGGCGGCGATGTCGGCGATCGTGTAGTCCGCGCCCGCAAGATAGCGGGTTTCGCCGAGGCGCTTGTCAGCCACGTCGAGAATGCGCTTGGCTTCCATCGTATAGCGATTGATCGGGTATTCGTACTTTTCCGGGGCATAGGCATAGAAATGCCCGAATCCGCCGCCGATCAGGGGCGCGGTGGACATTTGCCACATGAGCCAGGACAGGCATTCAGCGCGCTCGGGGTAATCGGCCGGAACGAACTTTCCGAATTTATCCGCGAGATAGAGTAGGATCGCGCCCGATTCGAAAATGCGAACCGGCTTGTCGCCTGAGCAGTCGAGCAAGGCCGGGATCTTCGAATTCGGATTGATCGAGACGAAACCCGAGCCGAACTGATCGCCTTCGCCGATATTGATCAGCCATGCGTCATACTCGGCTTCCTTCACGCCGGCTGCCAGAAGTTCCTCCAGCATGATGGTGACTTTCTGCCCATTGGGCGTACCCAGTGAGTAGAGTTGCAGGGGGTGTACGCCCCGCGGAAGTTCCTTGTCATGCCTGGCACCGGCAGTCGGGCGGTTGATGCTGGCCCATTCGCCGCCGTTGCCCTTATCCCAGGTCCAGACTTTCGGCGGCGTGTAGGTGGGATCGGCCATGAGCAACTCCTTGATGTGTCGGAGCCAGATCTAGGGAGCAGGGGAGGGGCCGACAAGGCCGGGGAGCATCTTCGCGGCCCGCTTTAGGCTGTAAGCGACATAAACCGCTTCCTTGCCCTCGACTTTTCATGAATGTCATTTTAAATCAATTGTCTAGCGGGATTTTTGCGACCTGATCCGGCCGCGCCGCATAGATAGGCAGGAGGCCAATGACAAAGACTATCGACGCGCCGATAGCGCCAGCGGGCCGCAGGCAACCCTCGCGTCGCCGTAACAAGGGGTTTCAGGAAACCCATGCCTTGCTGATCGATACTGCAGTGCGGCTCATGTCGGAAAAGGGCACGGAAGCGTTGTCGCTTTCCGAGGTGGCGCGCGAGGCGGGGGTCAATCGCACCACGGTCTACTATCATTTCGACAGTCGCGAGGCCTTGCTGGCAGCGGTGCGGGAATGGTCTGCCAATCAGTTCGCAGCAGCCTTCGCACCTTCGGATACGGCGGAGAACCGCACGCGTTTCATTACGCGCTTCGTCATCGAAAAGCCCGAGGTGGTCGCGCTGTGGACGGAGGAATTCCTGAGTCCCGGTCGTGTGGTCGAGCGTTATCCGCATTGGGATACGCTTGTAGAAGGCCTGCGGTCGCAATTCGTGGAAGGCGTTGAAACGGCGGATATCGATGCCGAGGCTTTCGCAGCGCTGCTGCTGACCTGGGCAATGATCGGCCCGCGCGTCTATCGCAACAGCGTGCGGCCGGATCTGTCGCTGGAGGAAACCGTGGACCGTCTGGCACGCTCGCAGACCGCCATGCTGCGCCTGATCGGCGTGACGCCGGGGCGTTAATTCGCAGCGGGTGTGCCGTAAGGCAGGCGAAGTCCTGAGGCCCTTCGACAAGCTCAGGATATCCCCCAGGCCTTCGAAATGCCGACCTTGAACGCGCCTATCCGTAGTGGGCGCCTTGCGGCGGCGCCTCTAATCGGCGCAACGGGCGCGGCGAGATATCGTACTAGGTGCCGGTTGGAGAGGCGAGGAGTGCAGGGGGCAATGCCCCCTGCTTTTTCCTTTTTTACGAGACCTTGCGAATCCAGCCATGGGTATCCGCCGCTTCGCCGCGCTGGATCGAGACCAGGCGGTTCTTGAGCTTGGCGGTAAGCTGGCCGGGGCCGCCCGAGCCGATCACGAACTCACCGTCGCGGCCCGAAACCTTGCCGACCGATGTGACGACTGCCGCGGTGCCGCAGGCGAACGTCTCGACGAGCTTGCCGGAGGTGGCATCCTCGCGCCACTGGTCCAGGCTGTACTTGCCTTCCTCGACCTTGAGGCCTTCCTCGCGGGCGAGCTGAAGCAGGCTGTCGCGGGTGATGCCGGGCAGGATCGTGCCAGTGAGGGCAGGAGTCAGCAGAGTGCCGTCCTCGAACACGAAGTAGAGGTTCATGCCGCCCAGTTCCTCGATCCACTTGTGCTCGGCGGCATCGAGGAAGACGACCTGGTCATGGCCGCGCGAAATGGCTTCGGCCTGGGGCACGAGGCTGGCGGCGTAGTTGCCGCCGCACTTCGCAGCGCCGGTGCCGCCGGGGGCGGCGCGGGTGTAGTCCGAAACCCAGATCGAGACCGCCGGGGCGCCGGACTTGAAGTAGTTGCCTGCCGGGCTGGCGATCACGATGAACTTGTACTGCTTGGCCGGGCGCACGCCGAGGAAAGCCTCGGTGGCGATCATGAAGGGCCGCAGATAGAGCGAAGCGCCTTCGGCCGCCGGTATCCAGGCGCTGTCGATCTTTACCAGGCGTTCGATCGCCTCGACGAAGAGCGCTTCGGGCAGTTCGGGCATGGCGAGGCGCTGGGCCGACTGGTTGAAGCGCGCCGCGTTGGCTTCCGGGCGGAACAGGGCGATCGAGCCGTCGGCCTGCTTGTAGGCCTTGAGACCTTCGAAGATTTCCTGCGCATAGTGCAGCACCGAGGCGGCCGGATCGAGCGCGATCGGCTGGCGCGGGCCGACGACGGCATCGTGCCAGCCCTGCCCTTCGGTCCACTCGATCGTCACCATGTGATCGGAGAAGTTCGTGCCGAAGCCGGGATTGGCAAGTACGGCCTCACGCTGCTCCGTGCCGACGGGCGAAGGGTGGGGCTGGGTGGTGAAAGTCAGGCCGGCATCGGCGAGAGTCGCCATCGAACTAGTCCTCTTTATATGCGTTTCCGGCGGGCGTTGAATGAAAATTACATTCTTGGCAACCGAAAAGTAATTTTGATACTCGCTTTTATAGCATTACCACGCCGCTGGGGTGAGGCAAACACGATTGCCCCTAAACCACAAAAGACACCATGGAAGGCGGGGCAGTGCAGGAGTGCGTTTGCGTCGGGAAGCGGCTGAGGGCCATTGCGAATTTCGCCTTTCGACATGCGCCGGATGAGCGCCCTGAAAGGTTCCGCTTCGCAATCCGGAAATGAAGGCCCCTAAATGAGAAGGGCCGCCCCGGTTGCCCGGTGCGGCCCTTCGCATGGTCAGCGGCCGGGAAGTGCCGCCAGCGAAAGCCTTTATCGCTTCATCAGGATTTAGCGATAATGCCTCGCGACGGAAATTGCCGACCTCTCTGCTGAACCATGAGACATCGGATCACCTCCTTTCGCGCTGTTGAGCCAAGGTTGCCGCCCTGGATATTGCACCGAGCGGCTGGACTTCGGAATGTTCCGGGCGCGTTTCCCGTTAACCCTTCGTCCTGTGGAATTTGTGTCCGATTCCGCAGCGCACAACAAGCCTTGAAAACATCTTTTTTGCGGTCATTATCGACGCTTCGGGCAAGTTTTCCCCAGCCTGCATGCCCTGCCAAAGGGTGGTTTCTGGGGAGTGGTGACTGCGGCCTGAAACCTCCTGAAATCGCTGATTTTTGTTTCGAATCGCCTTGCGTGGGAGCGATTTTTGCCGGGTGATTCCTGTTCACTTTTGGTCATAGCGAAAACGAGAGGGACTCAGGCGAGAACGGCCTGCTCCTATCCTTCTGGAAATCCGGAACGGTACGGAAAGGCTTGGCGATCCGAAGGGCGGGTCAGCGGCAGTCCTCGATGACTCGCGAGATTTCCGACCAGCTTGGAATATAGAGCGGTGCCATGCCCTGTGCCTGCACCATGAAGCGTCCGCGGCTGAAGGCCATCGAATCGAGCAGGCGATCGCTTGCGGACAGATCGACCTGGATGCCGCCGCTGACGGGATGGGCGGCCAGGGCGCGATTCGTGTCGGAGGTCGTGATCGCCAGCGAGGCCGATCCTGCGCTCGTTCCGCTGCGGAACAGCGAGATCGTGGAGGCGGCGCGGTTGCAGCGGATGCCGAATGTGCCGTTCGCGAAGCTGGCGATGCCAGGGCTGGTGATGCGCCAGTCGCCCGGCGTTTGCGGGGCATCGCGCCAGTCCGTGGGCGGCGGAGGGGTAGGCTTTGGCGGCGCGGCGGGCGTCGTCGGCACCGGGCGCGGCGCCTGGACGGGCGGCTTTGTGGCCGGAACGCAGGCGGCGACGAGAGCCAGTGCGGTCAGGGGAGCGGTCGCCAGCAGCTTGCGGGACAACGAATGGGCGTCGGTGCGCCGGCGCGGATTTGCCTTCATCCCCTTGGTATGGAATGAGGCGCCGCTCATCTCAAGTATGCAAAGCCATGACTGACCCGATCGAACCCCGTCCCGTCGAAAAGAAATCAGGCGCCGCACCCAAGGCGGCGAAGGTCCGCGTCGATCAGGCGCTGGTCGATCGCGGTCTTGTCGAGAGCCGTACCCGCGCGCAGGCGATGGTGCTGGCGGGGCTGGTCTTTTCGGGCGAGACCAAGATCGCCAAGCCCGGCCAGAGCATCAAGTCCGATGCCCCGCTTGACGTGCGCGGGCGCGATCATCCGTGGGTCTCGCGCGGAGGGATCAAGCTGGCCCATGCCATCGAGCATTTCGAACTCGACCCCACCGGGGCCGTGGCGATGGATATCGGCAGCTCGACCGGCGGATTCACCGACGTTCTGCTGACGAACGGGGCGCAGCGCGTCTTCGCCGTGGATTCGGGGACGAACCAGCTTGCCTGGAAGCTGCGGCAGGATCCGCGCGTCACCGTGCTGGAGCAGACCAGCGCCCGCATCCTGACGCCGCAGCAGATCGATGCGCCGTGCAACTGGGTCGTCTGCGACGCCAGCTTCATCGGTCTGGCTAAAGTGCTGGAAGTGCCGCTGAGCCTTGCCGCGCGCGAATGCCGGTTGGTGGCGCTCATCAAGCCGCAGTTCGAGGTCGGTCGCGGCGAAGTGGGCAAGGGCGGCGTCGTGCGCGATCCGGTGTTGCACGAGCGGGTCTGCAACGAAGTGCGCGACTGGCTGGAAGCGGATGGCTGGGTCATTCAGGGCATCGTCGAAAGCCCGATCAAGGGGCCGGAAGGCAATATCGAGTTCCTCGTTTCGGCGCAGCGTGGGTAATTTTCCCGGCCTGTGGCAATTGCGCACAAGGCAGGCTCGTTACACAACCCGCGTATCAACGCCGTTTTTCCTGATTCGGGAGTTGCCAAGGGAATGAACCTGATCGCCTCGTCCGGCCAGTTGCGCGCCAGCCTGCTGCGCTGGGCGCTCGTGCTCGTTCCCCTCGTCGTGCTCCTCGGCTTCGTATCCGGGCGTATGGCGCAGAGCGGGCCGGGCAATCCCTGGTTCGATGCGCTGGTGAAGCCGGACATCTATCCGCCGCCGATTACTTTCGCGATCGTCTGGACTATTCTCTACGTGCTGATGGGCGTGGCGCTGGCGATGGTCTGCGCGGCACGGGGTGCGCGGGGACGCGGTCTGGCGGTCGTCGCCTTTGCCGTGCAGTTCGCACTCAATCTGGCCTGGAGCCCGGTGTTCTTCGGCGCCCACCGGATCACGGGCGGTCTGGTCGTGATCGGCCTGCTCGACCTTGCGGTGCTGGTAACGATCGCCCTGTTCGCGCGGATTCGCCCGGTCGCGGCACTGCTGCTGGTGCCCTATCTCGCGTGGGTCTGCTTCGCGACTTATCTCAACTACGCCTTCCTTCAGGCCAACCCTGCGCTCGACGGCGTGGAAGGCCCACGGGCCGTCCAGCGGTTCGAGATTTGAGCGTCTGCTTGCTGGAAAATCGCCGGAGCCTCTTGCGCGGTTTCGCGCAAAATACCAAATAGGCCCCATGCAAAGCGAAAACCCCTTCGTCGCCGATTTCGTCAAGATGATGAACAGTGCTGCCGGCACGCTCGCCGGCGTGGGCCGTGAAGCGCGCGACAACGCGCGCGAGCGCTTCAAGGAACTGCTGGGCGACATGGACTACGTCACCCGCGAGGAGTTCGAGGCCGTGAAGGAACTCGCCGCCACCGCGCGCGGCGAAGTCGAGGCACTCAAGGCGCGTATCGAGGCACTCAAGGCGCGTATCGAGGCGCTCGAAGGCAAGTCGGGCCAGTAAGGCCGCTCTTCGCTCCGAAATCCGGGACCATGTAAAGACGCGGGGGAATTCCTCCGCGTTTTGCGTTTCCGGTCGCGACGCTTGTCATGTCGCAGCGCGAACGCCATTAACCGCACCTCATGCAGCTTCGCGCGCCTGCCATAGTCTGCGCCGCCCGCCCGCACGGCGAGGCGGCGGTGATCGCCCGGCTGCTTACGGCCGAGGCGGGGGTCGTCGCGGCCTATGTCGCCGGGGGCAGGGGGCGGGAACTGCGCCCGGTGCTGATTCCCGGCAATGCCGTGGAGGCGGAAGTCCGCTCCAAAAGCGACAGCCAGCTTCCCTTCGCGCGGATCGAACTCGTCACCAGCCGCGGTCCCTGGTTGACCGAACCACTGCCCGCTGCCGCGATTTCCTGGGTCACGGCGCTCACCGCCATGGCTTTGCCGGAACGGCAACCGTTCCCTGCGCTCTACGATGCCCTCTGCGCCTTGCTGGACGCGATCTGCGTCGCGCCCTCGGCGCGGGGCTGGGCCTTGCCGCTGCTGTCCTACGAGGTCCTGCTGCTGCGCGAACTGGGTTACGGCGTGCCGGTCGGCCGCCCCGAGGACGACGATTGGGGCGCGATACTCACCACTTTCGACCGGCTCGGGCGCGAGCTTGCGCGCTATCCGCTTGCCGATCGGCGTGGAGACGCTATGGGGTCGCGCGTCCTGCTGCGTGAGCGGCTGGCACGGATTCATGGCTGAGAAGCAAGCGGAGAACGACATGCGCATCGCGGTATTTGCAGGAGACGGGATCGGTCCCGAGGTCACCGAGCAGGCGGTGCGTGTTCTCGAAAAGCTTGAACTTCCGGGGCTTGAGCTGGTCGAAGGCGATGTCGGCGGCGCGGCCTACTACAAGCACGGCCACCCGCTTCCCGCCGAAACGCTGGACATCGCGCGCTCGGCGCAGGCGATCCTGTTCGGCGCCGTGGGCGATTTCTCCTGCGACCACCTGGAGCGCCACCTGCGCCCGGAACAGGCCATTCTCGGCCTGCGCAAGGAACTCGGCCTCTTTGCGAACCTGCGCCCGGCGCAGGTCTTCGCCGGTCTTGAGGACCTGACCACGCTGCGTCCAGAAGTCGCCAGCAAGATCGACCTGCTGATCGTGCGCGAACTCAACGGCGACGTTTACTTCGGCGAGAAGGGCATGCGCACTCTCGAAGACGGCCGCCGTCAGGGCTGGGACATGATGTCCTACGCCGAGGACGAAGTGCGCCGTATCGCCCATGTCGGCTTCAAGGCGGCGATGGGGCGTTCCAAGAAGCTCTGTTCGGTCGACAAGGCCAATG
The DNA here is from genome assembly GCF_058273105.1 of Novosphingobium sp. BF6. Classification (NCBI taxonomy): domain Bacteria; kingdom Pseudomonadati; phylum Pseudomonadota; class Alphaproteobacteria; order Sphingomonadales; family Sphingomonadaceae; genus Novosphingobium; species Novosphingobium sp. BF6. The sequence goes on along the minus strand of NZ_CM177775.1, from coordinate 2,247,585 downwards.
TGCTCGAAACCTCGCAGCTCTGGCGCGACGTGGTGATCGAGGTCGCCAAGGAATATCCCGAGGTCGAACTCACCCACATGTACGTCGACAATGCGGCGATGCAGCTGGTGAAGAACCCCGGCCAGTTCGACGTGATCGTCACCGGCAATCTCTTCGGCGACATTCTTTCGGACCAGGCCTCGATGTGCGTCGGTTCGATCGGCCTGCTCGCTTCGGCCAGCCTTGCCGAGGGCACTTATGGCCTTTATGAGCCGATCCACGGTTCGGCGCCGGACATCGCGGGCAAGGGCCTCGCGAATCCGATGGCGACGATCCTCTCGGCGGCCATGCTGCTGCGCCACTCGCTCGGTCTCGAAGCCGAGGCGGCGCGGATCGAGGCGGCTGTCGCGAAGACGCTGGCCGACGGGATCAAGGGCGGCGATCTCGGCGGCACCGCGGGTACGCGGGAAATCGGTGACGCGGTGCTCGAACGCCTGTAAGGCGTTCGCGGGCCTTCACCGGTGACAAGATTTATTCAGATTTACCACCTACCACGGGGCGCATGAACATTACCGGTTCGGATATTGCAGGGACGATCGACGCTGGCGCCAGACCGCTGGAGCTGGCGATTGTCCTGCCCACCTATAACGAGCGCAAGAACATCGCGACGATGATCGAGCGGCTCGACGCTGCGCTGCAAGGCGTGTCGTGGGAAGCCGTCTTCGTCGACGACAACAGCCCGGACGGCACCTCGGACGAGGCGCGCCGTCTGTCGCTCGTCGATCCGCGCGTGCGCTGCATCCAGCGGATCGGGCGGCGCGGCCTTGCCAGCGCCGCGATCGAGGGCATGTGCTCCACCGCCGCGCCGGTCGTGGCGGTGATGGATGCCGACCACCAGCATGATCCGGCGCTGCTGCCGGGTATGCTCAAGGCCGTGACCTCGGGCGAATACGATCTCGCCTATGCCTCGCGCTTCGCCGAAGGTGCCAGCACCGAGGCATGGGGCCGTCCCGATCGCGTGAAGGCCTCGGGCTTTGCCAACCGCATCGCCAACAAGGTGACCGGAGTCGAACTGACCGACCCGATGAGCGGGTTCTTCATGCTCCGCGCCGAAACCCTGCGCGCCGATGCGCACCGCCTTTCGGGCGTGGGCTTCAAGATTCTTCTCGATATCCTCGCAACCGTCGACCGTCCGCTTCGAGTCAAGGAGTTCCCGCTCCATTTCGCGGCACGTGCGGAAGGTGAAAGCAAACTGGACCAGACCGTCGTGTTCGAATTCCTCGTGGGCCTTTACGACAAGTGGCTGGGTCGGATCATCCCGACCCGTTTCGCGCTGTTCGGCACCGTTGGTGCGCTGGGCGTGGTGGTGCAGCTGAGCGTGCTCTGGGTGATGCTTCACCTCGTGTTCGCCGAGCGCTTCGTCTACGGCAACTGGTCGGAGAGCGCGACCTTCAACATCTCGAACACCATTGCGGCGGTCGTCGCGATGACGTTCAACTTCGTGCTCAACAATGAGCTGACGTATTCGGACAAGCGCCTGCGCGGCTTCGGCCCGCTGATGCGCGGCTGGGCGCAGTTCGCACTGACCTGCTCGCTGGGCCTGCTCACCAACATCGGTTCGGCGGCCGTGCTCAAGACCATCGGCATACATGACGTGCTGGCAGTGATCACCGGCGTGCTGCTTGCCTCGGTGTTCAATTTCGCGCTCTCGTCGAAGTTCGTCTGGGGCAAGTACTGAGCATCATCAAGATGCGGCACCGCGTGCCGCGCGGGCAGATCCTGTTGCTCGTGGTGACGGGCATGGCGGCGTTGTTCAGCTTGCTGGACACGCCGTTTCCGCGTCTGGCGCCGATGCAGAACCTGCCGACGCTGGCGATCCTCGCCGCTATCGGCTGCTCGCTGCGGCGCTGGCCGATGCCGACGAGTGCGGTGATCTGCGTTTGCCTGTTCCTGGTGCTCCACACGATCGGCGGGCGCTACATCTATTCCTTCGTTCCGTATGAGGACTGGGCGCGTGCGCTAGGCTTGCCTTCGCCTGCCGCGACCTTCGGGCTTGAACGCAATTCCTGGGACCGGCTGGTCCATTTCGCTTTCGGCGCGCTCTGGGTCCATCCGATCTCGTGTTGGCTGGCCCGGCACAAGGCGCTGTCGCTGACGCTCGCGACCTACATTGCGGTCGAATTCGTGCTCGCCGGGAGCGCGCTCTACGAAATCTTTGAGTGGCTGCTCACCGTGTTCATGGCGGGGCCGGACGCGCTGGCCTACAACGGGCAGCAGGGTGATCCCTGGGACCCGCAGAAGGACATGGCGATGGCGGGGCTGGGGGCGGCGCTCGCGGCTGTTTTCCTGCGGGTGAAAGCGGGCCTCTCCAGAAAATACCTTCGACGGTGCCGGTAAGGCGTTCGCCGGATTCCCTTTGTAGAGTATGATGCGATCCTGTCTTCGCGGAGAACCGGCGGGGGGATAGGGCGAACCATGATACTGCGCGTTTCCATGAAGGTCCGCGATCCACGTCATGTCGCGGCCGTGCTTGCCGAAATCGTCGATCGCCCGGTGGTCGATGCCGGGGCGGGCTGGCTCATCACTTCAGGGCAGGGATCCGATCTCGAAGTGCTGGAGCGGCCGGAAGGGGCGCCGTCCTCGGGCGAATGCGGTATCGCTCTGGCCACGCCGCTGACCATTGCCGAAGTCTTCGCCATCGCCGGCCGCGAGGGATGGCCGGCCCGCCATCGCCGGCCGCAGGGAACTGCAGGTGTGATCGAGCTGCTGCTGGAAGGCGATTGCCGGATCGACGTGCTGACGGCCGAAATGCAGGGCGCCTGAACGCTCAGCCTTGGCCCTCAGCGCCAGTTCGGAAACCACATCCAGAAATTGTAGAATTCCTTGGTAGGCAGCGGCGCGCCCGAGATGATCGGGTAGAACAGCACGAACAGGCCGACCGAGCCGACGAACGTGCAGGTGGCGAGGTGACGCCAGCGGTCCTTGCGCTGCCACAGCGCGTCCAGCGCGAAGGCGAGCACCGCCATCAGGAAGGCGCCGGGCAGGAGATAGTGGTAGTAGAACTGGATCGGCTTGCCGTTGACGATCCAGATTCCGAGCGTGCTCGCGTAGAGCAGGATCACGGTCAGCACGTCGCGCCTAGCGCGGAGCAGCGAGGCCCAGAGGCCCCAGACCAGCGCGAAGAGACCGGCGATCATCGAGACCGGATTGCCCAGCATGACGATACCGTGCTGATGGCCGTCGATGTTCTCGAACTGATACCAGATCGGCCGCCAGTCGACCATCCACTGATACCAGTAGCTGCGATAGGGGTGGGGCTTCTTCACGCTGTCCTGAAGCGCGATCATGTGCCGGTGCTGCTCGATGAAGCCCCAGGGCGAGGTCGGCCTGATGCTGTAGAACATGGCTGGGGCGTAAGTCGCCCAATAGACCAGCAGCGGCAGCAGTCCGAGCCAGAACGCCGCCTCCACCAGCGAGATGCCGGGGATCGGACCGGCTCCCTTGCGGCCGACGAGCTTCCAGCCGCTCTCGCGGATGCGCAGCGCCAGGAACCACAGGCCGGGGATCATGAGTGCAGGCGCACTGCTCCACTTGGCCCCGAGCGAAAGGCCGAGCGCGATGCCCGCCGCCGCCAGATGGCCGCGGGCCATGCCGCGCGTCCGCGCGCGCAGGGCTGCGGCGAATTGCCAGAGCCCGACCATGCAGAGCGCGGCCTCGACCATGTCGAGCATCGAGATGCGGCTCTGGACGAACCACATGAAGTTCGTCGCCAGCAGCACCGCTGCGACGATCGTCGCGCGGCGGCGGCCGGACAAAAGCCAGACGAAGCGGGCGAAGGCGAACAGGCCGAAGGCGCCGAACAGCAATGGGCCGATGCGCCAGGCCAGCGGGCGGTCGCCGATCAGGGCGATGAAGCCCGCGATCACTTCCTTGGCGAACATCGGGTGCTCGCGGTTGGCCGGGATGAGGTCCAGCAGCTTCAGCGCCGCCGGAACGTAGTGGACCTCGTCGAAGTAGTAGCGCCCCGGCTCCGCGAGTCGGAACAGGGCGAGGGCCAGGAAAAGGCCCGCCACGATCAGGCTCCAGCCGATCGGATCTCGGTCATTGCGCGAAGCGTTCGGCATCGGAGCGGCGGAATAAGGGCGAAGCGGGGGGACTGCAAGACTGCCGGAAACTTGCTCCACCGAAGCGGCACGCGAGGGAAGGTTGCAGAGGCGCTTGCACTGGCGCTGTCGCGATCCTAGAGGCTTGGGCCATGAAACGCACCACCGGACAGGACCGCTCGAAGACCCGCAACTGGCGCACTGCCACCCGCGCGATCCGCGGGGGAACCTGGCGCTCGGAAATGGGGGAGACCAGCGAGGCGCTGTTCCTCACCTCCGGCTACAGCTACGACGATGCCGCGACCGTCGCCGCCCGTTTCCAGGGCGAGGACGACGGCATGACCTATTCGCGTCTCCAGAACCCGACCGTGCAGATGCTCGAAGAGCGCATCGCCCTGCTCGAAGGCGCGGAAGCCTGCCGCACCCAGGCCTCGGGCATGGCGGCGATGACCACGGCGCTGCTCTGCCAGCTTTCGGCGGGCGACCACATGGTCTCGGCCCGCGCCGCCTTCGGGTCGTGCCGCTGGCTGGGCGACAGCCTGCTGCCGCGCTTCGGCATTGAAGTGACGGTGGTCGACGCCACCGACACCGCCGCCTGGGAAGCGGCGATCCGTCCGAATACGAAGGTGTTCTTCTTCGAATCCCCGGCCAATCCGACCATGGACATCGCCGACATCGAAGGCATCTGCGCCATCGCCAAGGCGCATGGCATCACCACCGTGGTCGATAACGCCTTCTGCTCGCCGGTGCTGCAACGCCCGATGGAGTTCGGCGTGGACGTCGTCGCCTATTCCGCGACCAAGCTGATGGACGGTCAGGGCCGCGTGCTCGCCGGTGCCGTCTGCGGCACTGAGGAATTCATCAACGAAAAGCTCCTGCCGTTCCAGCGCAACACCGGGCCGAACCTCTCGCCCTTCAACGCCTGGGTCGTGCTCAAGGGTCTGGAAACGCTCGATCTGCGCGCCAAGAAGCAGAGCGAGAACGCGCTCAAGGTCGGTGAGTTCGTTGCCGGGCGCGTGCCGAAGATCCTGCACCCCTGGCTCGACAGCCACCCGCAGCAGGCGCTCGCGCAGAAGCAGATGGACGCCTGCGGGCCGATCTTCAGCTTCGAACTCGAGGGCGGCCGCGCGCAGGCCCATGCGCTGCTCGATGCGCTCGAACTGATCGATATCTCCAACAACATCGGCGATTCGCGTTCGCTGATGTGCCATCCCGCCTCGACCACCCACCACGGCGTCGGCCCGGAAGGGCGGGAGGCCATGGGCGTTACCGAAGGCATGCTGCGCATCAATGTCGGCCTAGAAGATGCCGACGATCTGATCGAGGACCTCGATCAGGCGCTGAGCAAGGCAGGCCTCTGAGGAACCGCGCCGGGCGGCCCCGCACCGGCTTCGCCGTGTCGGCGCGGGTTCCTTTACAGGCGTTTATCGTTTTGCAGCCCTTGCCGTACGGCGAACCGCTCGAAATCGGGACGTTGCTTCCGCCCTGCGCAGTTGTCGTGCCGTCAATTCCTCGTTAGTCTCGTGAGCGTTATGAAGGAATTCTTCCAACATACCGCGATGACGGACGGCGTGACCGTAAGGGTCGCAGTCAACTTCCTGCCCGAGCAATCGCGCATCGAGGCGGGTAAGTGGTTCTGGGTCTATCACATTCGCATCGAGAACGATTCGGACGAGACCCTGCAACTCATGACCCGGCACTGGCGGATCACCGACGGCAACGGCGATGTCAGCATGGTCGACGGCGAGGGTGTCGTCGGCGAACAGCCCGTTATCGCCCCCGGCCACAGCCACGACTACGTCTCGGGATGCCCGCTGCCGACGCCGCAGGGCTCGATGGAGGGGCATTACACTTTCCTGCGCGACGACGGCAGCGAGGTGGAGGCGCTGATCCCGTTCTTCCCGCTTGCGGCGCCCGCGACGGCGCGTTGACGCGGGCGTAAGTCAGTTCGCCATTGCCCGTGTGCAAGCCAGCGCATAGGGAACTCCCATGAAGCGCACGCACCTGCCCCTCAATGCCCTGCGCGTGTTTGACGCAGCGGCACGCCACCTCTCCTTCACCCGCGCCGCCGACGAACTGGCGGTGACGCCTGCGGCCGTCGGCCAGCAGATCCGCGCGCTGGAGGACCTGCTGGGCGTGGTCCTGTTCCGCCGCACCAGCAAGGGGCTGGAGCTGACCGACGAAGCGGGCGCCGGCCTTGCCGCGCTGCGCACCGGGTTCCTGCACTTCGAGGATGCGGTGCAGGCGATGCAGGCGGGCCAGTCCAGCCATGTCTACACGATCGCGGCGCCGCGCGAGTTCTTCGCGGCCTGGCTCGCCCCGCGACTGGCGACGTTCCGCGCCGAGAATCCGCAAGTGCGCTATGTCATCGTCGACGGCGAACTGACCGACTTCACCGAGGCGAACCTCGATCTGGCCGTGCGCTGGACCGATGGTCCCGGTGAACTCGAAGGCGCGGCTCTGGGCGCGGCGGAATGGGTCGAAGTGGGCGAGGGCGACTGGATCGGCTGGCCGGGCGACCCGACGCCGGGCGCCGAAGCCGAAGACAACGAAGAGGAGGCCAAGCCCGCCATCGCGGTGAGCGATGCCGGGCAAGCGATTGCCGCCGCGCGCTCCGGGCTTGGGCGCGCCCGCGTGCCGGGTCTTCTCGCCAAGGGCCTGATCGCCCCCGGCGACGACAGCGTTATGCAGACGACCACGCCGAGCCGCCGGGGCTACTGGCTGGTGGCGCCGCTCCCTCAGTGGCGGCAGAAGAAGGTCAAGGCACTGGTCGCGGCTCTGACGGACCTGCCGACCGACGGATAGCGAGGCGCCGACATGTGCCGGACCTGCCGCGATTTGTGGACAATCGCAGCAGGCATCGCATCGTCAGAAACCGAGTTCCTCGATCTGCCCGTCGAAGTTGCCGCCCAATTTGTGGATGGCCGTGGCAAGCTTGTCCTGCGGCACGCCCTTGAGATAGCCGTCGATGATCCGCTGGTAGTTGCTGATCAGGCCTTCCACGTCCTTGGCCAGGCGCATGAATTCGAAGCCGCTGGCGTGCAGGCCCTTCTGCTGAAGCGGGATGTTCCCATAGTCCTGCCGCGGGATCGGCGGGAAATCCGGGCTGTTATAGGGAAGCACGGTGGCTTCCATGACCGGCTCTGGGTTTTCCCCTTCCGCGCAGTAGGTCAGCGACCAGATCTCGAAGAAACAGCTTTCAGGCCCGGTCGGGCGGATGCGGTAGGCCGACATCGAAGTGAAGTAGGGCAGCAGGAAATAGTGCGGGAAGAGGAATTCCACGGCGTTGACCGGGTGTGTCTGCGACAGCGTGCAGAGATCGGGAACCGGTTCTCCACGCGCCTTCAGCTGCTCGGTGATCTGGTGCATGACGATGCCCAGCCAATGGAACATTGCCATGTTCTGGTCTTCCGGCAGGCCTTCCTCGATGCCGATGAGCCCGCGCGCGATCTCCACTTCCTTCTCATGGACCATGCCCGCCATGCCCTCGCTGAGCAGGGCCATCGACCTGACCTGTAGCTCCTGGTTCTCGCGATAGGACAAGTGCGGTTCGGCCATGATCGGCACCGGGCCGCGCGGGGTCTTGTACATCGAATCGTACATCATCGGCGCGGCGTGCTGGAGCTGCGGATGCGTCTGCATCACATGGTAGCCCTCCATGAAGGCCTCCATCGCGATCTTCCAGTTGGCAGGCAGTTCGGCACCGAAGCACCATTCCGCGCGCATCCTGTCCAGCCCGCGCGCTTCCAGGTTGACTGCTATCGGGCCGAGCGATTCGCGCACCGACGGCGCATCGTCGTCATGGTTGATCCAGACGCAGCCGATGAACGTCTCGGCACGGCAGGGGATCAGGTTGATATCGTCTTCCTGGAGCTGCCGCTCGGAGAACATGTGCTTGCCGTAGACCTGGGTGGATTCGCCGTCCATGTTCCAGCGCCAGCCGTGGAACGGGCAGACGAAGCCGGACTTCTTGCAGTTGCCGTGGGCATGGCCGGTGCCGCCCGCAAAAGGCACGCCGCGATGGCGGCAGGCGTTATGGAAGGCCTTCACGCCGCCGGCTGCGCGCACCACGATGACAGACTTGCCGAGGTTCTCGTATTCGATCCAATCGCCGACCTCGGGGATCTGCTCCTCGCGGCAGGCCATCTGCCAGACGTGCGGCCAGAGATGGTCGAGTTCGGCCTGGTAGAAATCGGCATCGTAGTAGCGCTTGGCCGGGATCCGCTCGGGATCATCGATCGGATAGGGGACGGACCGCAGCCCGCCGTCGACAGATTTCAGCACTCCGACACCTCTCGGCTTGTTCTTCGTTCGTATTGAACGAATGTACAACCGGGGGCGGGTCAGGCAATGCGGGGACCTATCGTGGCCGCGCTATTTGGAGCTTATCGCCGCGTCGGATCGAGAGCCGATGCCGATCGGCGCGGAGGCGCGTTCTCCATGGCCATCAGCGCCGCGATCCGCTTTTCGGTCGCCGGATGGGTGGAGAACAGGTCCGAAACAGCGGTAGGCACGATATAGAGCTGCGCGGCGGCCGGATTGCGCTGCGAAGCGACACTCGGCACCGCCTGTGCCGGGCCTGCGATCCTGGCGAGGGCCGAGGCGAGCGCGCGCGGATTGCCGCTGATCTCGGCACCGGCCTTGTCCGCGTCGAACTCGCGGGTGCGGCTGATCGCCATCTGCACGATCATCGCGGCGAAAGGGGCCATGAACACGGCGGCCATCGCAGCGATCGGGTTAGGGCGGTCTTCACCGTGTCCTGCGCCGAAGAACAGACCGAAATTGGCGATCATCGAGATGGCCCCGGCGATCGTCGCCACCATCGTCATGATGAGGGTATCGCGGTTTTTCACATGGCCCAGTTCGTGCGCCATGACGGCCGCCACTTCCTCGCGGTCCAGTATGTCGAGCAGGCCGGTGGTGGCAGCGACGGCGGCGTGCTCCGGATTGCGGCCAGTGGCGAAGGCGTTGGGATTCGGGCTTTCGACCAGATAGACGCGCGGCATCGGCAGCTGCGCGCGGCGGGCGAGCTCGGTGACGAGATTGTAGAATTCCGGCGCGGTGCGTTCGTCCACTTCGCGGGCATTGTGCATCCTCAGGACGATGCTGTCGGCGTTCCAAAAGGTGAACAGGTTCATCCCCGCCGCCACGATGAGCGCGATCATCGCGCCGCCGCTACCGCCGAAGATATAGCCCAGCCCCATGAACAGCGCTGTCAGCGCCGCCAGCAGCATGGCCGTCTTGAAACCGTTCACTTCTGCAAACTCCTTGAAATCGTTGTCTGTCGAATCTGGGTATCACCTGCGGACTTTCAATATCCGGAACGGGCATTCCATCGCCGACGCGAATTGCGCTGCTGAGGTGTCCCCAAGCGCGCCGATCCCGCCTAGGACGGCCGCGAAGAGGCTTTTGGGGAGTTTACAGCCATGGCGTTCAGGACCCGCGTCACCGAGATGCTCGGCATCGAGCATCCGATCGTGCAAGGCGGCATGCAGGGGGTGGGCTTGGCCGAACTGGCCAGCGCGGTGTCCAATGCAGGGGGCCTCGGCACGTTGACCGCGCTTACGCAGCCCAGCCCGCAGGCGCTGCGCGAGGAGATCGAGCGCTGCCAGTCGATGACCGACAAGCCCTTCGCCGTGAACATCACCGTTTTCCCGACGCTGCTGCCGCCAGACTATAAGGGCTACGCGCAGGCCGCGATCGACGGCGGCGTGAAGATCGTCGAGACGGCGGGTACCCAGCAGGTGCGCGAGATCTGGGAACTGGTGAAGCCGCACGGGATCACGGTGATCCACAAATGCACTGCCGTGCGCCACGCGCTCTCGGCCGAGAAGCACGGTTGCGACATCATCTCGATCGACGGTTTCGAATGCGCCGGGCATCCCGGTGAAGACGATATTCCCGGCCTGATCCTGATCCCTTCGGCGGCGGACAGGATCTCGATCCCGATGCTGGCGAGCGGCGGCTTCGGCGACGGGCGCGGTCTCGTCGCGGCGCTGGCGCTGGGGGCGGAGGGCATCAACATGGGCACCCGTTTCTGTGCCACGCGGGAGGCGCCGATCCATGACAACGTGAAGGCCAGGTACATCGAGAACGACGAGCGCGGGACCAACCTGATCTTCCGCAAGTTCAAGAACACCGCGCGCGTCGGCAAGAACGGCGTGTCCGACGAAGTGGTCGAGATATCCGCCCGCCCCGAATCGACGTTCGACGACATCCGGCATCTCGTCGCCGGGGCGGTGGGCCGCGAACTGCTCCAGAGCGGCGACCTGACCAAAGGCATCTTCTGGGCAGGCATGGTACAGGGCCTGATCCATGACCTGCCCACCTGCCGCGAACTGATCGATAGGATCGTTGCCGAAGCCGAGGAAATCGTGAATGCCCGTCTCGGAACGATGCTGGCCTGAGCCAGTACGCAGATCGACGGAGCGATGCCTGAAATGACTTACGAAAAGATCCTCTACAGCCTGGAGAGCGGCGTCGCGCGGATATCGATGAACGATCCGGCCACGCGCAACGCCGGTTCGGCGCAGATGGGCGAGGAACTGTTCGACGCCCTGAACCGCGCCGCCTTCGAAGCGCGTGCGGTGGTGCTGACGGGGGAAGGCAAGGCGTTCTGTTCGGGCGCCAACCTTGGCGATGCGGGCGATATGCTCGCCGATCCGCGCCGGGACGTCGGCACGCTGCTGGACCGCCACTTCAACCCGGTCATTATCGCCATGCGCGACATGGAGCAGCCGGTCGTCACCGCCGTTCGCGGTGCGGCGGCGGGCGTGGGGGCGGGGCTGGCGATGGCGGGCGACCTGATCCTCTGCGGAGAAAGCGGGTTTTTCCTCCAGGCCTTCCGCCATGTCGGCCTCGTGCCCGACGGGGGTTCCTCGTGGCTGCTGACCCGCGCCGTGGGCCGGGTGCGCGCCATGGAGATGATGCTGCTGGGCGAGCGCCTGCCCGCCGCCGGGGCACTGGAATGGGGCCTCGTCAACCGCGTGGTGCCCGATGAAGAGCTCGATGCCGCTGCGCTTGCTCTGGCGGGCGAGCTGGCGCGAGGGCCGTGGTCGCTGCGCCGGATCAAGCAGGTGGCCTGGGCGGCGACCGACTGCACGCTGGAGCAGGCCCTCATCAACGAGCGCCTCGGCCAGCGCGATGCTTCCCGAACCGAGGATTTCGTCGAGGGCGTGACGGCCTTTGCCGAAAAGCGGGAGGCGGTCTTCACGGGGCGCTGATCGCGGAAAAGGCGGTCAGGTTGACACGGCTGACACGGTCCAGGGAGAAAAACCGTCACCTTGCGCAGGGTGCTTCCGACCGGGCGGCGCTTGCGAGATATGGTGGTAAAATGCCGGCATCGCCTGGAGCATAGCCCAGGCGATGCCCTGTAGGAAAACGCGCCCGCTATTCGTAGCTGGGATCGCTCAGCGCGGTCAGCCATTCCGGGCATTCGTTCTCCGTCTCGCCGCGGAACGAGGCGCTGTGGAACGACAGGAAGTCGAAAGCGGCATCGCGCGCGGTCATCGCGGCGGGAATCCTGTAGCTTACGGCCACGGCATCGCCGCAGGTTGCCGTCCAGCCTGCAATGTCCCGCTCCCGCTGCATCCAGAGTTGCACGAGCCAGAGGAAGTCATGTCGCTTGTCCTGCATGGTCGGCATTACGTCTATCCTTCAATGTGTTGGCTACCTTACTTGCATGAGCATATCATCCCCGCAACCCGCACGGACCGTGCGGCAGATTGCCGTCGAGGGTATCCTGTCGTTCCCGCCTGCGCTGGAACGAGGAAGGGTATGGTGCCGCGATAGTCGTTAGGTTGGAGCGTCAGACCGCGCCCAAACTCCGCAATTCCGCCAGCCGCGCTTCGTCGATACCGATCTCGGCCAGCACTTCGGCGGTATGTTCGCCCAGCATCGGCGGGGCCATGCGGATGGTCGCCGGGCTGGCCGACATTTTCGCAAGCGGGCTGGCGATCAGGTCCACCGAGCCGCTTTTGGCCCAGGCGTGGGGCGTGGTAGCCCGCAAGTTCCGGTGCCTGACCTGCTCGTCCTCCCACACGTCCGCCAGTTCGTTGTAGCGCGCGGCGGGGATGCCGACGCCGTCCAGCATGTCCTGCATCTGCGTAACGGAGAAGCTCTCGCTCCAGGCGTTGATGATGTCCATCAGCTGGGCGCGGTTGGTCTTGCCGCGCTTGAGGTTGCTGTCGAAGCGCGGGTCGGTGAAGAGTTCGGGCTGTTCCATCAGCACGGTCAGGCGGCGATAGTGCTCGTCGGTGCCGGCGGTGAGGTAGATGATGCCGTCGGCGCAGCGCATCAGGTCTGCCGGGCCGCCGCCATTGCCGCCGTTGCCAAGCCGGGGAGGGGCTTGCCCGCTGATCAGGTAGTCCTGCATGATGTGGCTGACCATCGCCACCGAACTGTCGAGCAGGGCGATGTCGATGAACTGCCCTTCGCCGGTCCGGTTGCGGTATTGCAGCGCGCCGAGGATGGCGAGGGCGGTGTTGTGGCCGGTCACGAAGTCGACGAGGCTGGGGCCGGTCTTCAGCGGGCCATTGCCGGGCTGGCCCTCGGGAATGCCGGTCACGGCCATCATGCCGCCGGTGGCCTGGAACAGCCCGTCATAGCCGGGACGCGCGGCCATCGGGCCGGTCTGGCCGAAGCCGGTGACCGAGCAGTAGATCAGGCGCGGGTTGACCTCCCGCAGGCTCTCATAATCGAGGCTGAAGCGTTTGAGATCGCCGACTTTGTAGTTCTCGATCAGCACGTCCGCCGTCTTCACCAGTTCCCTGAGGATCGCTTGGCCCTCCGGCTTCGAATGGTTGAGCGTGATGGAGCGCTTGTTGCGGTTGGAGACGGTGAAGAAGCTGGAATGGCGGGTCTCGATCCCGTCCTTGCCGGGCACCCACGAAAAGCCGTAGCCGCGTCCGTCGTCGCCCACGCCGGGGCGCTCGATCTTGATGACGTCCGCGCCGAGGTCGCCAAGGATCTGCGAGCCTACCGGGGCGGCGAAGACGCGGCTCATGTCGATGACGCGGATGCCGCCCAATGCGGCTTTATCGTTCTGGTTGGTGCTCATGATGGAGCCAAGGCTAGACCGGCGCTTTGGGGCGGCCAAGGTGAGCGGGGCTGCTTATCGCGGCGACGATCAAGCATCCCAGGCGGCGTGCCCGGGCTTATCCCCGGAGCGGAATGCGCCTAGCCCGAAGTGAAAGAGGTCAACGGGAGCATGCGATGAAGACGGCGATCATCACCGGCGCGGGCAGCGGCATCGGGTTGGAGACGGCGAAGATTCTCCATGCTCAAGGTTTCGCCATTGTCGGCGTCGGTCGCAGCAGGGACAAGCTGGCCGCGCTGGAGGCCGAGATCGGCAACCCCGACCATGTGCTGGCGATCAGCGCCGATCTGACCGACCCGGCGGCGCCGGGGCGGATCGTGCAGGCCGCGCTGGAACGCTTCGGCCGGATCGACGCGCTGGTGAACAATGCCGGCGTCGGCAGCCCCAAGCCGCTGGACGAGACCGACGACGAGACGCTGGACGATTTCCTCGACATCATGCTGGTCGCGCCGTTTCGCCTGTGTCGCGACGTGATCCCGCACCTCTCGCAAGGGGCCAGCGTGGTCAATGTAACCAGCACGTTCGCGCATGTCGGCGGTCGTCGCGGCGGCGCCTATTCGGCGGCGAAGGGCGGCCTCAAGTCGCTGACCGAGCACATGGCCTGCGAATACGGCCCGCGCGGCATCCGCTCGAACTGCGTGGCGCCGGGCGTCACGATGACCGACATGGTGCGCCACCGCTTCGGGGACGAGGGCTTCAAGCGCGCCAATGTGGAAACCACGCCTTATCCGCGCCTGGCCCTGCCGGAAGATGTTGCCTCGGTGATAGCCTTCCTCTGCCTGCCCGGCAGCGAAATGATCAACGGCCAGTCGATCGTGGTCGATGGCGGCTGGACCGCGACCAAATATCTCAGTCCGCGCGTGACCCGAACGACCTGGATCGAGCCGGGCGAGAACTGATTTAAGGAGCTGATTCGGAACGCCGGTTTCCGGCAGGACGGGTGCCGAAAGACCGCTCCGCCGGGTGGCTGCGACGACCTGATACAACCCCGTCATTGCGAAAAAGCCGCGAAATCCCTAAGTGAGCCGGGCTTCCGCACCCTGGCGGATCCGTCCACGCTACCGGAGAATGATGAAGCCTGCCCCGTCGCAACGCCACTATGGAATGGATTGGCTGCGCATCGGCGCGTTCGTTCTGCTGATCTTTTACCACGTCGGCTTTTCGTTCACGCCCTGGGGGTATCAGACGCCCTCGCGCGGTGTGGTCGGCTGGGCGGAGATTCCGCTGCTCGGCCTCAGCGCCTGGCGCCTGGCGCTGCTTTTCGCGATTTCCGGCTATGCCAGCGCGGCTCTGCTCAAGAAGGACGGCGACAATCGGGCCTTCCTGAAGAGCCGCATCCTGCGCCTTGGAATTCCTCTGCTTTTCGGCCTTACCGTGGTGGTACCGCCGCAGCCTTACATGGGGTTGGTCAACAGCGGCTACGAGCATGGATATGGTTACTTCCTGCTTTACGATGCCTTCCGCTTCCACAAAGTAGGATACGAGGTGCTTCCGGCCACGATGCACATGTGGTTTGTGATCTACCTGCTGGCCTATACCCTGGTGCTCTGCGCGGCGCTGATGGTCCTGCCGAAAGCCTGGCAGGAGGCGCTTCGCCGCGGTTGTGGGCGGCTGCTCTCGGGACCGGCGCTGCTGCCGCTGGGCATCGCGCTGATCTTCCTGATCCGCATGCTGCCCTACGGCTGGACGGACATGCACAATTTCCTTCAGGATCGCGGCGCGCACCTCCACTATTTCGGCATGTTCCTGTTCGGCTTCCTGCTGCGCGGCTCGGAGCCGATGCGACAGGCGATCGCGCGCCAGTGGAAACCGGCCTTGGCGCTCGGTCTCCTCGGTTATGCATGGGTTATCGGCGACACGCTGCTCTATCCCGGCAATATCCCGACTCCCGCGGCCTGGGAGCAGCCGCTGTCCTTCGCCAAGTCGATGCAGTGCTGGGGCACGGTGATCGCGCTGTTCGGCATTGCCGACCGCTTCTGGAACTTCGACCACCGCTGGCGCGCGACGCTGGTGGAGGCGGTGTTCCCGATCTACATCGCCCACCAGACGGTGATGGTCTTCGTCAGCTACGGTATCCGCGACATGGGCCTCGGCGCGCTGGCGGAGTTCCTTACCCTCTGCGCCGCCGTCGCGGGCGGATCCTGGCTGTTCTACCTGATCGGCCGGGAGATCGGGCCGCTGCGGCCTTTGATCGGCCTCAAGCGTCATCGTGGGCAGCGCAAAGTGGCAGGTAAGGTGGCCGTCGCTTGAAGAAGTGCAGGGCTCCCCTGCTTTATCCCTGCTCTTCAATCCCGCGCCAGCAACAATGCCGCCGCCATCGGCCCACCCCCGGAAGTCGCCACCGCCACTTTCGGATCGCCTGAGATTTGCCGCCCCGCAGCCGTGCCGCGAAGCTGGTTCACTGCCTCATGCGCAAAGCCGAAGCCGTGGAGGCGGCCCGCGCCAAGCTGGCCGCCGAAAGTGTTCATCGGCAGTTCGCCGTCCAAGGCGATGCGGGTGCCGCCCTCGATGAACTTGCCGCCTTCGCCTTTTTCGCAGAAGCCGAGGCCTTCCAGCCAGGTGATCGGCAGGAACGCGAAACCGTCGTAGAACTGGACGGTGTCCACGTCCTTCACGGTGTAGTCGGTGCGGGTCCAGAGGTCAGCGCCGGTCTCGTAGGTGGCGAACCACTCGGCCTGATCCCACGAATAGCGATCGACCGAACCAGACATCGCGGCGATGCGTATGGGGGTGGTCTTCACTTCGTCCAGCGCGTCTCCGGCGGAAACGATCACCACCGTCGCCGCGTCGGTGAAGCGGTCGCAGTCGTAGAGGCAGAGCGGCGTGGTAATCATCCGCGCGGACATGTACTTGTCTAGCGTCAGCTCTTCCTTGGTGATCGCCCGCGCGCGGGGGTTGCGCATGGCGTTCTTCGACGCGTTGATGGCGATCTGGCCGAGCTGCTCGCGCGTCATGCCGTAGCGGTGCATGTGCCGGGCGGCGTACTGCGCGGTCCAGCAGGCGGCAGACGTGGCCCAGAACGGGCTGGTCCACTGCGAGGGGCCGGACACCGTATCCTGCTTCATGCCGGACATGTAGGTGCCGGGATCGGCCATGCCGCCGGCTTCGTAGACGGTGCGGAAGCATATCGCATGGCGCACGAGGCCCTGCTTCACCGCCATGGCCGCCGCCGCGATGGCGGAAAGCTGCGCGGGCTGCTCCATCGCGCCAAGGTGCCACTTGGACCGGATGCCCAGCACTTCGATCAGATCGTCGCTGCTGACGGGGGAGAAGGCGGTGTAGCCGCTCATCTTGCCGGGATAGGTGAACACGCCGTCGATCTGCGAGAGCGTCAGGCCCGCGTCGTCCAGCGCCTCCCGCACGGCATCGACGGTCAGCAGCAGCGGATGGCGCGGCAGGCGCACGCCGACTTCGGACTGGCCGAGGCCGGTGATATAGGCTTCCACGCCGGGCATCAGGCCATCCTCTCGAAGAGGGGGTAGAAAATGCCGTCCTGCTCTTCGAACACGACGCGGACCCTGTCTTCGAAATCGACCGCATCGACCGGGCAATTGACGATGTTGGTGGTGAGATAGACCCCCGGCGCGCCGTCCAGCTTCACGCGGGCGATCACATAGGGGACTTTCAGATCCCTGGCCCAGGGCTGGTGGTTTACCGTGAAGCTGTCGATCACGCCGGTGCCCGGCACTGCATGGGCTGCGATGTTCTCGGAGTGGCAGTGGCGGCAGAGCAGGCGCGGAGGATGGGTGAACTCACCGCAATCGCCGCACTTCGCGATGTTCAGCCTGCCTTCGCTGCCGCCCGTCCAGAACGCGGTATTCTCCTGGTCCAGCTTCGGCCGTGGCCGCGGTGGATTCATCGTTCTTCTCCCAATCGTCGGGATGAGACGTCCGGTGCGGCGGCGCCCGCGTCAAGGCGGGCGCTGGATTGATCGCGGCGGCGCTCCGAAGGCGGGCTAGCGAAGAAACGCGGCGATCTCGCCGCCGATCCGTTCCGGTGCTTCCAGATTGAGCAAATGGCCTGCGTCCTGGTGATCGATGCGGGTCACATGCTCGCTCGCGCCGACGATCAGCTCGGCCATGAGCCGGAAGTCCGGAGTATCGCGGCTGCCGGTCAGGAGCAGGGTCGGCACGGCGAGCGCCGTCAG
Organism: Novosphingobium sp. BF6; assembly: GCF_058273105.1. Lineage (NCBI taxonomy): Bacteria > Pseudomonadati > Pseudomonadota > Alphaproteobacteria > Sphingomonadales > Sphingomonadaceae > Novosphingobium > Novosphingobium sp. BF6. The sequence goes on along the minus strand of NZ_CM177775.1, from coordinate 2,230,259 downwards.
CCGATCGACTTCCGGCAGTTCCGGGCGCTGGTCGTCCCGGATCCATTGGCGGCCGTGGAAAGCGTCGATCCCGGTGCGAAGGCGGTCGGCTTCCGGTCCCGCGCGGGTGGTGTCGAACAGGGGATGCTGCCACCAGAGTTCGCGCGCGGTCGCCATGTCGCCATCTCGTGCGGTACGGCCGATGGCCTTCCAGCGCGCGATCCAGTCCGCGCTCCACGACCAGCCGACGATGAGCGGGCTGACCAGCACCAGCCGCCGCACCCGCCGCGGACGGTTCAGGGCGAAGTTGAGCACGGTTCCGCCGCCAAGCGAAAGACCGCACAAGTCGGCCTGCGCGATCCCGAGACTATCCAGCAAGGCCAGAAGGTCCTCGGCGTGGGAGAAGGCTTCGCCGGAAACCGCGTCGGAGTCGCCGAAGCCCCGCTGGTCGTAGGCGATCAGCGGGAGATCGGCGGGCAGGGCAGCCACGACCGGCTCCCAGTCGTGCCGGGAGCCGCCGAAACCGTGGACGAGTACCAGCGGTGTGCCTTCGCCCTCGCGGTGCCATCCGACCAGCGCTGCGCCTTCGATGTCGATCCGGAAATCCTGCGTCATGGGGGCAGGTTAGCGTCCTCCCTCCCATGACGCACCTGACAAATCAGGCCGAGCCCATGTAACGCCCGCCGTTGGTGCTGATCGTCTGTCCGGTCATGTAGCTGGCTTCCTCCGAGGCGAGGAACGCGGCGGCGGCGGCAATGTCGGCCACCTGGCCGAGCCGCTTCACCGGCAAGGACTTGCCATAGGCATCGGCGTCGATCGGGGCCTGGCGCAGCATCGGCGTGTCGATCGAGCCCGGCGGGATCATGTTCGCGGTGATGCCGGTGCCGCCCAGTTCCATCGCCAGCGCCTTGGTCATGCCGAGCAGGCCGCCTTTCGAAGACACGTAATGGCTCTGCGCAAAGGAGCCGGATTGGGTGGAGGACGAGGTGATGTTGATGATCCGGCCCCACTCGGCGGCCAGCATGTCCGGCACGATCTCCTTGGTGACCAGCCACGGCCCCTTGAGATTGATGCGGATCACCTTGTCGAATTCGTCTTCGGCGATGTCGAGGAAGGGCGTGAACGGCGCAATGCCCGCATTGTTGACCAGGATCGTGATCGGGCCGAATTTCGTGCGGGTCTCTTCGGCGGCGGCCCTGATCGCGGCCTTGTCCGCGCAGTCGGCGGTCAGGGCGATGGCCTTGCCGCCGGCGTCTTCGATCATCCGCACGGTTTCGGCCGCGCCTTCAGGGTTCAGGTCCCATACGGCGATCCTGGCCCGGTCTTCCGCCAGCCGCACGGCGATGCCGCGACCGATACCCGAGCCGCCGCCGGTGACGACGGCGACTTTGCCTTCAAGCGAACGTGTCATGCAATTCTCTCCCGCGAAACCTCTGTTGTACTGAACAGGTGGACAGCGCGCCGTGCGGGAGTCAAGCGGCGAGGTTACATCCGCTCGGCAAAACCGCCGTAGCGGCCTTTGTGGAACAGCATGGGATCTTCCTCGCGAACGGCTTCCATGCGCAGGACCTCGCCCAGCACGAACCAGTGGTCGCCGGCTTCCGTCACGGAGTAGAGACGGCATTCGATGGCCGCGATCGAATCCCGGATGATCGGCAGGTTGTGGTCGGAGACGATATAGTCGACGCCCACGAACTTCTGGTCGCCCTTCGCCGTGACGGCGCGGCAGACGTCCGTCTGGTCGCTGGCCATGACGTTGACGCAGAAATGCCCGGCCTTCTCGATCAGCGGCCAGGAGGTGCTCCGGCGGTCGGGGAAGAAGCCCACGAGCGGCGGATCGAGAGAGACCGAGGTGAACGAGCCGACCACCATGCCCGCGGGCCTGTCGTCGTCGTCGAGCGCGGTGATCACGCAGACGCCGGTCGGGTAGCTGCCCAGCACCTTGCGGAATTCTGCCGGATCGATGGTCGTTGTCGTCACTGGGAGGTTCATCCTGTCATGGAAGAGGCGGTCATGAAAAGGCGGGGCGGAGCATCAGGGCTTCAGTATCCCCTCCATCCGCGCGGCGGTTTCGTCAAGCCATTGGCGGAAGGCCGTTACGCGCGGCAGCTTGCGGATGTCCTGATGGGTGACGAACCAGAAGCTGCGCACGATCCGCCTTTCCGGCAGCACGGCAACGAGGCGCGGGTCGGTTTCGGCCATGAAACAGGGCAATACGCCCAAACCGCCGCCGCCCGCGATCATGCTGTGCTGCGCGGTGATGCTGGGGGAGCGGATCGCCGCTTTCAGCCCCGGCTGGATCTCATCGAGATAACGCAGTTCCGGCGAGTAGATGAGGTCGGGTATGTAGCCGACAAGCGTGTGGCCTTCGAGCAGGTCGGCGGGGCGTGCGGGCGTTCCGTGGGCATCGAGATAGTCGCGCGCGGCATAGAGCTTCAGCGTGTAGTCCGAGAGCTTGTGCGCCACCAGGGGGCCGGTGCGCGGACGCGAGAGCATGATCGCCACGTCCGCTTCGCGCCGGGTCGGGCTGAGAAAGCCGCTGCTGGCGACGAGATCGATGGCTAGGCGGGGATGGGCGGTCTGGAAGCGGGGAAGGTGACGGGCGAGAAACCAGCAGCCGAACCCTTCCGAGGTGCTGATCCGCAGGGTGCCGTAGAGGCCGTCGTTCCCCTCGGCCTGCTCGGCTATCCGGGCTGCCGCGCCGGCCATGGCTTCCACCGAGGCAAGCAGGGTTTCTCCGGCCTCGGTCAGCTCCTGGCCGCTGCGGGTCTGCTCGAAAAGCGCGGTGCCCAGCGAGGCTTCCAGGCGGCGCAGGCGGCGGCCGACGGTCGTCGGATCGACACCGAGGGCACGGGCGGCACCTGCCAGTTGCCCCGCGCGGGCGATGGCGAGGAAGGCCTGGTAGTCGCTCCAGTCGATTGAAGGCATCGTCACGGCGGGAATATGGTCCTTGCGGCTGCAAATGTGCAGTTATCGATGGCGTATTTTCAGCTTGCCTGCAAATCGGAGCGGGACCACCTACCATGGAAAGGGTGCCGCGCGCGCCTGCCGGAAGATATGCGAAAGGATGAGGAATGCGCCTGATTGACCACTTCGTTGTCGGCGGAAGCGGCGGTTCGGCCGCCCGTCTCGGCGATGTCTTCAACCCCAGCACCGGCGCGGTGCAGGCGCAGGTGCCGCTGGGCGATGCCGCGCTGCTCGACCGTGCGGTGGCCACCGCGCAGGCCGTGCAGCCCAAGTGGGCGGCGATGAACCCGCAGCGCCGCGCCCGCGTGCTGTTCAAGTTCAAGGAACTGATCGAACGGGACATGCAGAGCCTCGCCGAACTGCTGGCGAGCGAGCACGGCAAAGTAGTGGACGACGCCAAGGGCGACATCCAGCGCGGCCTTGAGGTCGTGGAGTTCTGCTGCGCCATCCCGCACATGCTGAAGGGCGAGTATACGCAGGGCGCCGGACCGGGCATCGACGTCTATTCGCTGCGCGCGCCGCTCGGCGTGGGCGCGGGCATCACCCCGTTCAACTTCCCGGCGATGATCCCGATGTGGATGTTCGCGCCCGCCGTCGCGGTAGGCAACACCTTCATCCTCAAGCCGTCGGAGCGCGATCCCTCGGTGCCGAACCGCCTGGCCGAACTGTTCCTCGAAGCCGGTGCGCCCGAGGGCGTGCTTCAGGTGGTGCATGGCGACAAGGTGATGGTCGATGCCATCCTCGACCATCCGGGCATCGCTGCCGTCAGCTTCGTCGGCTCGTCCGACATCGCCCACTACGTCTATTCGCGCGGTGTCGCGGCGGGCAAGCGGGTGCAGGCGATGGGCGGCGCCAAGAACCACGCCATCGTCATGCCCGATGCCGACATGGACCAGGCCGTCAATGACATCATCGGCGCTGCCTATGGCTCGGCGGGTGAACGCTGCATGGCACTGCCGGTGGCCGTTCCCGTAGGCGATGAAACCGCCGAGATCCTGCGCGAAAAGCTTGTTGCCGCAATCGACAAGCTGAAGGTCGGCGTCTCCAATGATCCCGAGGCACAGTACGGTCCGGTCGTCACTTCCATCCACAAGCAGAAGGTCGAGAACTGGATCCAGACCGGCGTGGACGAGGGCGCGGAACTGGTCGTCGATGGCCGCGGATTCTCGCTTCAGGGCTACGAGGACGGTTTCTTCGTTGGCCCTTCGCTGTTCGACCACGTGACCACCGAGATGAGCGCCTACAAGGAAGAGATCTTCGGCCCGGTGCTCCAGATCGTTCGCGCAAAGACGTTCGAGGAAGCCGTCGAACTTCCCTCGAAGCACCAGTATGGCAACGGCGTCGCGCTCTTCACGCGCAACGGTCATGCCGCGCGCGAATTCGTCAACCGCGTGCAGGTCGGCATGGTCGGCGTGAACGTGCCGATCCCGGTGCCGGTCGCCTATCACAGCTTCGGCGGCTGGAAGCGCTCGGCCTTCGGCGACCACAACCAGTACGGCATGGAAGGCGTGCGCTTCTGGACCAAGGTGAAGACCGTGACCCAGCGCTGGCCGGACGGCGGCGCGGGCGACAGCGCCTTCATCATTCCGACCATGGGTTGAGGCTGGGAGCAGGGCCGGGGAGCAGAGCCGGGGGAACAGGTCATGTGATGCGGGTGTTTCCTCGCGAACACCCGCAGATATGGAAGTATGCTTGATGACGAAGATCGGCAGAGTTCTCGTTCCGGCCCTGACTGCCTCGGTGCTCGCCCTCGCTCTGGCCGCCTGTTCGAAGGAACCGGCCAAGCCGACGGAAGCCGCGACGCAAGTGCCGGAGCCTGCCCCCACGGTGACGACGGCGGCGATACCCACGGCTATCCCCGCGCAGTTGCAGGGGCGCTGGGGGCTCGTCGATGCCGATTGCACCAGTACTCTCGGAGACGCCAAGGGTCTGCTGACGGTCGACGCCGACACGCTGAAGTTCTACGAATCGGTGGCGAAGCTCGGTACGATCAGGTCCGGTTCGGCCTCCGCGCTCGACGGCGAATTCGCTTTCTCCGGGGAGGGACAGAGCTGGAAACTTGACGTCGCGCTGTCGTCGCCCGACGGTGGCAAGACACTGATCCGCAAGGATACCGGACCGGACGCCATGCCCGGCACCCTCACATACACGAAGTGCCCCCAAGGGCCTGACAGGGATTGAGATGACTGAACAGTTTGGCCTGACCGAGGACCAGCTTGCGATCCAGGAGACCGCGCGCAAGTTCACCGCAGACCGCATCACGCCCTATGCCGCCGAGTGGGACGAGAAGCACCACTATCCGGTGGACGTCTGGAAGGCGGCGGGCGAACTCGGCTTCGGCGCGATCTACGTGTCCGAGGAAAGCGGCGGCATCGGCCTCGGCCGTCTCGAAGCGGCGCTCATCATGGAGGCCATGTCCTATGGCTGCCCGGCGACCAGCGCCTATATCTCGATCCACAACATGGTCGCCTGGATGATCGACCGGTTCGGCGATGCGCAGCTCAAGGATCGCTATCTGCCCGATCTCTGCGCGATGGAGAAGATCGGCTCCTATTGCCTCACCGAACCCGGCTCCGGTTCGGACGCGGCGGCGCTCAAAACCACCGCGAAGCTGGACGGCGATCACTACGTGCTGAACGGCACCAAGCAGTTCATTTCCGGCGGCGGCTACAACGACGTCTACGTCGTCATGGCCCGTACCGGCGAGCACAAGTCGCGCGGCATCTCCTGCTTCGTGGTGGACAAGGATACCCCCGGCCTTTCCTTCGGCGCGCCGGAGAAGAAGCTCGGCTGGAATGCCTCGCCCACTGCGCAGGTGATCTTCGAGGATGCCCGGATCCCGGCGGAAAACCGCGTCGGCGCGGAGGGCGACGGCTTCAAGTTTGCGATGGCGGGGCTTGACGGCGGCCGTCTCAACATCGGCGCCTGCTCGCTGGGCGGGGCGCAGCGCTGCCTCGACGAGGCGATCCAGTACGTGAAGGACAGGAAGCAGTTCGACCAGCCTATCGCCGAGTTCCAGAACACCCAGTTCACCCTCGCCGACATGGCCGCCGAACTGGAGGCCGCCCGCGCGCTGCTCTATCTCGCCGCCGCCAAGGTCACTGCCGGATCGCCCGACAAGACCCGCTTCGCCGCGATGGCAAAGATGATGGCCAGCGACACCGGCTCCTCGGTGGTAGATCGCGCGCTGCAATTGTTCGGTGGATACGGCTATCTGCGCGATTATCCCATCGAGCGATTCTGGCGCGACCTGCGCGTCCATCGTATCCTCGAAGGCACCAACGAGGTCATGCGGATGATCATCGGCCGCGACCTCCTCAAGTAACGGGCCACAGGACATGACCATCGAGACCCTGCCCACCGACACTTTGACTGCAGAAATCCTCGACCGCCGCGAGGGCGTGGCCGGGATCATCTCGCTCAACCGTCCCAAGGCGATCCACGCAATGACGCTCGGCATGTGCGAGACGATGAGTGCATTGCTCATCGGCTGGGCCGGAGACGACGGCGTGAAGGCGGTGATGATCGAGCACAGCGAAGGGCGTGGGTTCTGCTCGGGCGGCGACATCAACCTGCTGCGCCGTTCCGCGCTGGAGGATCACGGCATCGAGGGGCGCCGGTTCTTCCTCGCCGAGTATCAGCTCAACCATCAGCTCTTCACCTACGGCAAGCCGGTCGTCGCCTTCATGGACGGCATTACGATGGGCGGCGGAGTCGGCATCTCGCAGCCCGCGCAGTTCCGCGTGGCGACCGAACACACCCGCTTCGCCATGCCCGAGACCGGGATCGGTCTGTTCCCGGATGTCGGCGGCGGCTGGTATCTCTCGCGGCTCGACGGGCGACTGGGCCAGTTCCTGGCGCTGACCGGGGCGCGGCTGGACGGGGCGGAATGCCTCTGGGCGGGCCTTGCCACCCATTACCTGCCGAGCGAGGCGCTGCCCGAGGCGAAGCGGCGGATCGCCGCCGGACACGAGATCGGCGGCGTGCTCGGCGCGCTTTCGGTCAAGCCGCCGGAAGCGAAGATCGCCGCATATGAGGCGCAGATCCGCAGGCACTTCGCCTTCGACACGCTGGAGCAGGTGCTCGCCTCGCTGGAGAGCGACGACAGCGAGTGGGCCGCGCGCGAACTGGCGACCTTGCGCACCAAGAGTCCGCAGGCCTGCAAGGTCTCGCTGCGCCAGCTCGCTACTTCGCTGACGCTGGATGATTTCGCGCAGAACATGGCGATGGAGTACCGGCTGGCCAGCCGCGTGCTGGTCCTGCCGGACTTCGCGGAAGGCGTGCGCGCGGTCATCGTCGACAAGGACAACGCGCCTGAGTGGAATCCCCCGGCGCCCGAAGGCGTCACCGATGCGATGCTGGATGCGATCTTCGCGCCGCTCGCCCCAGAAGAGGAATGGAAGCCCCTATGAGCTACGAGACGATCCTGGTTGAGAAGAAGGGCAACGTCACGCTCATTACGCTGAACCGCCCGCAGGCGCTCAACGCGCTGAATTCGCGGGTGCTGGAGGACCTGATCGCGGCTTTCGCGGCTTTCGAGGCCGATGCCTCGCAGGGCTGTGCGGTGCTCACCGGCTCGGGTGAGAAGGCCTTCGCGGCAGGGGCCGACATCAAGGAAATGGCCGACAAGCCGAGCGCCGAGTTCTATTCGGAGGACTTCTTCGCCGGCTGGACCTCCCGGATCGTCAAGACCACCCGCAAGCCGTGGATCGCGGCGGTGAACGGCTTCGCGCTCGGCGGCGGCTGCGAAGTGGCGATGATGGCGGATTTCATCATCGCTTCGGAGAATGCGAAGTTCGGCCAGCCGGAAATCAAGCTGGGCGTCGCGCCCGGCATGGGCGGTTCGCAGCGCCTGACCCGCGCGGTCGGCAAGTCGAAGGCGATGGACATGTGCCTCACCGGCCGGATGATGGACGCGGCCGAAGCCGAGCGTTCGGGTCTCGTCAGCCGCGTAGTGCCACTTGACCAACTGCTGGACGAGGCGCTGAAGGCCGCGGAGGCGATCGCCGGAATGCCGCCGCTGGCCGCGACGATGAACAAGGAAATGGTCAATCTTGCCTTCGAGACCACGCTCGATACCGCTCTCGTTCTGGAACGCCGCATGTTCCAGGTGCTGACGGCGACCGAGGACAAGGTCGAGGGCATGAAGGCCTTCGTCGAGAAGCGGCCGGGGGTCTGGAAGGGTAAGTAGGCGCGGTCACCCCAGCGCAGGTTGGGACCGTTGTGAACCGGGCGCGGCCTTAGCGCTTAGCCCGGCTACATATGCAAAGTAGCGTAACACTATAGCGCTCCCAGCCTGCGCTGGGATGACGGGTTGTGGCTGCACGAAACGTGGGAGAAATGTCATGAAAATCGCCTTTATCGGTCTCGGCAATATGGGCGGCGGAATGGCTGCCAACCTCGTGAAGGCGGGGCACGAGGTTCGCGCGTTCGACTTGTCCGCCGATGCCGTCGCCAAGGCGGCGGAGCAGGGCTGTGCGACTTTCGCCACCGTTCCGGAAGCGGTGGAGGGCGTCGATGCGGTCGTCACGATGTTGCCGAACGGGGCGATCGTGCGGTCGGTCTATACCGCCGAAGTCTTCGGCCATGCGCCCGAGGGGACACTTTTCCTCGATTGCTCGACCATCGATCTCGAAACGGCGCGCGAAGTCGTCGCGCTGGCGCAGGCGGCGGGTTACGAGATGGCCGATGCGCCGGTCTCGGGCGGGATCGCGGCGGCCAACGGCGGTACGCTGACCTTCATGGTCGGCGGCAGCGATGCGGTGTTCGAACGGGCGAAGACGGTGCTCGAACCGATGGCCAAGGCGGTGATCCATGCCGGTGATACCGGGGCGGGGCAGGTTGCCAAGATGTGCAACAACATGCTGCTGGCGGTGCACATGATCGGCACTTGCGAGGCGCTGGCGCTGGCGCAGAAGGCGGGACTCGACCCGCAGACGTTCTACGAGATCAGTTCGAAGGCCACTGGCTATTGCTGGTCGCTCAACGACTATACGCCGATGCCGGGCGTCGGCGCGACTAGCCCGGCGGACAACGGCTATGCGGGCGGCTTTGCCTCGGCGCTGATGTTGAAGGATCTGCGGCTGGCGATGGCCGGAGCGGAAACCTCGGGCGCCACGGTGCCGATGGGCGAGCACGCGACGAAGATCTACGAGGCTTTCGTCGAGGCCGGGAACGGCGGCAAGGACTTCGGGGCAATCTTCACGACGCTCTGAGGGTGTCCACGGCGGCGATGAAGAGGCGCCGCAGGCCTTCAATTTCTCGCAATGCGCACACACGGGATCGTGCAGGGCGCGAGGTAGACAGCCATGGGGGTGCAGGGGGGCTATGCTCCCCTGCTTTCCTCTTCCTTTTGCCTCTCTAGCAAGAACCGCGGCACCCGCATCCCCTTGGTCCGCCCGGTCAGATGAAACTGCCGACAGAGCGCGCAGCGATAGGGTCGCAGCACGACCGCCGCTTTCGCCGCCACCTCCAAAGCCTCGGCCTCGCTCGCATAGCGCCGCTTGCGCTGGCAGACGCCGAAGCGTGTGCGCATGTCAGCCGAGAAGCCGGGCGCCGAGCAGGGTGAGCAGTTTCACGTCCATCGCGTAGCCTTGCGAGCGCCAGGCGGCGATGGCCTGTTCGATCCCGGCGAGGGGGATGCGGTGGACGACGATGTCCTCGCTTTCGACACCGCCGCCTTCGCCCACTTTCACGAGGTCGTGGGCGCGGAACAGGGTGAAGCTTTCGCTGACCATGCCGGGCGAGGAGAAGAACTCGCCGAGGTTTTCCATGCGTCCGGCGTGGTAGCCGGTTTCCTCTTCCAGTTCGCGGGCGGCGGCGATGCTGGCGTCTTCGTCGGCGCTGTCGTCATGGTCGCCGACGAGACCGGCAGGCAGTTCGATGCAGCGCTTGCCGAGCGGCACGCGGTACTGGTCGACGAGTATGACGTGGTCTTCGGGATCGACGGCGAGGATCACGGCGGCGCGGATGCCGCGCGCGCGGCTGACGTATTCCCAGCGGCCGCGCTTGCGGGTGGTGATGAACCGGCCCTGCCAGACGACTTCGTCGGGGGCGTCGGCGTCAGGCGGGAGAGTGGTGGTTTCGGTCATATTTCGATCAGCCTGTCGGGAAGTTCGTTCACGTCGTCATCGGCGCGGGGGAAGTGCTGGGCGAGGATCGCGCCGACTTTGCCCACGGCCACGACCATGCCGTCGCAGGTCCGGCCCTCGCGGACATGGGCCAGCATGGCCGACATGGCCTGGCCCCAGACTTCGGGATCGACCTTGGCGGCGATGGCGCGGTCGGCGACGATCTCGGCGCGGTGCTCGCGCATGGAGAGGTAGATGAGCACGCCGGTGCGCCCCGTGGTGCGCTGCTCGGCGCCGATGCGGAAGGCGCGGAGGGCGTGGGCGTGGACACGCATGGTCTTGATCTGCGGCGGGACCAGCCAGAACTTGAGCGGCGGGATCAGCTGGAGCAGCAGCATCGCGCCGAACTTGATCGCGGCGATCCCGGCGGCGAGACCGACGATCATGCGTGGGGTCCATTCGTGGCCCCAGTCGGCCAGCAGGTCTTCGTAGAGGCCCATGTAGAATTCGGGCGCGATCGCGAGGGCCGCGAGGGCCAGGAAGGCGACGATCGCGGCCCAGGCGAGGGCCACGTCGGTATAGCCGTCAGAGCGGTCGGCCAGCACGGTGACGATCTCGCCGGCGCTGTGCATTTCCGCCTCGCCCACGGCGGCGCTGATGCGGTCGTGGTCCTCGGCGGAAAGATAGACGGGTGTCGGCATCGTTTCTGTCCCCCTTACCAGCTGCCGCTCGCGCCGCCGCCGCCGAAGCTGCCGCCGCCGCCCGAGAAGCCGCCTCCACTACCGCCGAAGCCGCCGCCGCCACCCCAGCCGCCACCGAAGTGATCGTCGTCATCGTCGCCGCCGAAGCTGCCGGGCATCCAGATGATCGGGCCGCCGAAGCCACCGCGTCGCCGCCCGCCGCCGCGCGCTTCGTTGATCATGGGCATGACCACGAAGAACACGATGATGAGGATGAAGACGATGGTGCCGATCGGGAAGCCGCCGCCGGAGCCTTGCTTGCGCGCGGCATCGGCGTCCGCCGCCACCTTGCGGGCCTGATCGGGCGGCAGGGTAAGCTGCTTGACGAGCGCATCCGTGCCCGCCGCGATGCCGCCGGGATAGTCGTCGGCCTTGAAGCGGGGGAGGATCTGGTTGTTGATGATGAGGAACGAGAGGCCGTCGGTGATGATCGGTTCGAGGCCGTAGCCGACCTCGATCCGCACCTTGCGCTCGTTCGGCGCGACGATCAGCAGGGCGCCGCTGTTCTTGTCCTTCTCGCCGATGCCCCAAGCCCGGCCGAGCTGGTAGCCGTAATCGGAAATCTCGTAGCCCTGGAGGCTGGGCAGGGTGACGACGACCAGCTGGCGGCCGGAGTTCTTCTCCAGCGCCTCCAGCTTCTGCGTGAGCTGGGCCGTCTGCTGCGGGTTGAGCAGCCTGGCATCGTCGACGACGCGGCCGGTAAGCTTGGGGAAGGTGGGTTCAGCGGCTGCCTGCTGGGCAAGCAGCGCGCCGAACGCCAGAAGGATGGCCGCGAGAACGGCCCGGAAACGGATCACGGTATCAGATCTTGCCTTCGAGGCTCGGCGCGTTTTCGGCGCCCGGCGTCGTCGCCTGGTAGGGGACCAGCGGGTCCGCGCCGCGCAGCTTGGCGCCGATCATGGTCGGGAATGTGCGGACTTCGGTGTTGTAGTCCTGAACCGCGGCATTGTAGTCGCGCACCGAGATGCGGATGCGGTTTTCCTGGCCCTCAAGCTGGGTCTGGAGCATCTGGTAGTTCATGATCGACTTGAGGTCGGGATACCGCTCGACGCTGACAAGCAGGCGCGAGAGGCTCTGGCCGAACTGGGCCTGCGCGGCCTGGAACTGCTGCATCTTGGCCGGATCGTTGAGGTCGGTGGCGTTCACCTGCACGCTGGTCGCCTTGGCGCGCGCCTCTACCACGCCGGTGAGGATTTCCTTCTCCTGCGTCGCGGCGCCCTTGGCCACGGCGGCGAGGTTGGGGACGAGGTTGGCGCGTTCCTGGAAGGCGGCCTGCACGTCGGCCCACTTGGCCTTGGCGGCTTCCTGCTTGGTCGGGACCGAGTTGAAACCGCAGGCAGCCAGCGACAGCGCCGCCGCGAGGGCCAGCACGGTGCGGCTCTTGCGGGCCAGGGCGGAAAGGGACATTCGTGATCCTCCTGATCGGCTTGGCCATGGGGCCATGCCTCTAGCTGGAATAGATAGCAGCCGCCCGGCCCGGTTCAAGGACGGTCGCTCTCCTGAAACGACGCGCGCAACCGTTTGTTACTCGGGCGATTGTTACATAACGACCGATGTGGCAGGTTTGCCGCCAATCATGGACCGCACAGGATCGAGGGGAAATCGACCCATGCTTCAGGAATTCAAGACTTTCATCGCGCGCGGCAACGTGCTCGACCTCGCCGTCGGTGTGATCATCGGCGCGGCTTTCGGCAAGATCGTCGCTTCTTTGACCGACGACGTCATCATGCCGTTCATCGGCCTCATCACCGGGGGCATCGATTTCAGCAACAAGTTCGTGGTGCTCGGCACGGTCCCGGCGGACTATACCGGCCCGATGACTTATGCCGGCCTGAAGGCGGCGGGCGTCGCCATGTTCGGTTACGGCGCGTTCCTTACGGCGATCATCAACTTCCTGATTCTCGCTTTCGTCATCTTCCTGATCGTGCGCCAGGCCAATCGCCTGTTGCCCAAGAAGGAAGAGCCCGCGGCGCCTACCGGCCCGACCGAAGTGGAATTGCTCGCGGAAATCCGTGACTCGCTCAAGAAGGGTTGAGGCAAAATCCTTCTGTGAATGGAGAACGGGCGGGATGCTTTCCCGCCCTTTTCTTTTTCGCAGCGCGCCCTATATGGGGTCCTGTCAGCCTCGGCTGGCTATGATGATAAACTGCGCCGTACAATAGGCACAGCGGACCCGGGGGCGGTACCCGGCGGCTCCACCATCACCCGTTCAACCATCTGGTTGAATAGCCCTGTTGTCGCAGGGGTGATGACGGGGCCGAACTAGGATCGACGTGTGTTGAAAAGCGGTGTTTTCATTCGGGCTGAGTAACCCGTTCAAGGCTCAAAACTCACAAGTGCCAACGACAACGAAGCACTCGCTCTCGCCGCGTAATTCTAGGGGCTAACGCCCTGACGTTACAAAGCTAAAGCGCGGTTGGACCCACCGGGCAACAGAAGGGATTCCAGGGGCCCGGGGTGAGCCTTGCAACAGAATCACCCCACCTTTCCGATCCAGTTCAGGCCGCATTCGCCCTTTCGGCGATCGGTTCGTCTGTCTCCGGCACGTGCGCGGTTTCTTCTGCCAGCCGTTGGGCCTGCTCGAACTTCAGGCAGTCGAGGATCTTCGCCCCCGCCATGAAGACGGCGCCGGTGCAGGCCAGGAACAACAGCTTCCCGCCCCATCCCGGAAAGCGCGTGAGGTAGACGCTGCCGCGCTCCACCGCGCCCAGGGCGAGAGCATAGATGATCATGAACGCTTCCCAGCGCGTCTTGATGACAAAAAGCCGGCTGATCTTGCGGAGCATTCCGATCCTTCCAATACCGCGCGTCCTCTGGCGCAACCGGGGGAGTCGCTCGAAGGTTCCCCGAAGCAGAGGGGAATGTCGGTTGTAAGTCATTCCGACGCAAGGTGTAAGCTGGTCCAACGAGGTACCACTTTGGGACCGAAGCGGTCGCACCCGGCGAGTTCGCATTTGCCAACCCCATCCGGATCAGGCATAGCAGAGCCAATCCTCCCCAGGACAATCTTGAACAGATGTCACGGCCGCCGCACGCACGTTAAGTGCTTGCGCGCCTGGAATGCGAGGAAAGATGACAGACAGAATCGAACGTTCGGGCCTGCGGGTCGATGCTGCCTTGGCGCGTTTCGTCGAGGAGGAAGTGCTGCCGCCGATCGGTCAGGATGCGACCGGGTTCTGGGCGGGGTTCGCAGCGCTCGTGGCCGAACTTGCGCCGCGCAACCGGGCGCTGCTGGAGCGGCGCGACGCGCTGCAAGCGGCCATCGACGCCTGGCATCTGGAACGTCCCGGCAAGCCCATCGATCAGGCCGAGTATCAGGCTTTCCTGCGCGAGATCGGCTATCTGGTGCCCGAACCCGGCGATTTCGCCATCGGCACCACCGGCGTCGATCCGGAGATCGCGACGATGGCGGGGCCGCAGCTCGTCGTTCCCGTGCTCAATGCCCGTTTCCTGCTCAACGCTGCCAATGCGCGCTGGGGCAGCCTTTATGACGCGCTCTACGGCACCGACGCGCTTGATGCCGCGCCAGCGCAGGGGCGGGGCTACGATCCGGCCCGCGGCGCGGCGGTCATCGCGGAAGGGCGCCGGTTCCTCGACAAGGCCCTGCCGCTGGTCTCGGGAAGTTGGGCCGATGTCGAAAGCCTCGACGTGGCTCTGGCCGATCCTGCGCAATATGTAGGGACGACGCAGGCCGGGCGGTTCTATCGCTCGAACGGTCTCGGGATCGAGATCGTCGTCGATGCGGGCAGCGAGGTCGGCCGGTCCGACCGGGCAGGCATCGCCGATATCGTTGTGGAAGCCGCGCTTACCACGATCGTCGATCTGGAGGATTCCGTTGCCGCGGTCGATGCCGAGGACAAGCTGGCGGGCTATGCCAACTGGCTCGGCGTGATCCGGGGCGACCTCACCGAGACCTTCGGGAAGGGCGGTCGCACCCATACCCGCGCGCTGGCACCGGACAAGGCGGTCGAGACGCCCTCGGGCGAGGTTCTCGAACTGCCGGGGCGCAGCCTGCTGTTCGTCCGCAATGTCGGCCATCTGATGACCAATCCGGCGATCCTGCTGGCCGACGGCTCGGAAATTCCCGAAGGCATCCTCGATGCCGTCCTGACCGGCGCAATTTCGGCGCAGGACGTGAAGGGCCTGACCCGCTTCGGCAACAGCCGCGAAGGCGCGATCTATATCGTCAAGCCGAAGATGCACGGGCCGGAGGAATGCGCTTTCACCAACGACCTGTTCGATGCGGTCGAGGACCTGCTGGGCCTGCCTCGCCGCACGATCAAGGTCGGCGTCATGGACGAGGAGCGGCGCACTTCGGCCAACCTCGCGGCCTGCATCCACGCGGTGAAGGACCGGATCGTCTTCATCAACACCGGCTTCCTCGATCGTACCGGCGACGAAATCCACACGTCGATGCGGGCCGGGCCGATGATCCGCAAGAACGCGATCAAGGGCTCGGGCTGGATTGCCGCCTACGAGAAGCGCAATGTCGCGATCGGGCTGCGGCACGGGCTTTCGGGCGTCGCGCAGATCGGCAAGGGCATGTGGGCGGCTCCGGACCGAATGCGCGACATGCTCGAACAGAAGATCGGCCATCCGCGCACCGGGGCGAACACCGCCTGGGTGCCGTCTCCCACTGCTGCGACGCTTCATGCCATGCACTATCACGAGGTCGACGTCTTCGGCCTGCGTGGCGAGATGGCAGGCGCGGAGGTTCCCGGTCTCGGTCTCCTGCTGCAAGTTCCGCTGGCAGAGGGCACCAACTGGTCCGAGGCCGAAGTGCGCGAGGAACTGGACAACAACGCCCAGGGGCTGCTCGGCTATGTCGTGCGCTGGATCGACCAGGGCGTCGGCTGCTCGAAGGTCCCGGACATCGACGATGTCGGCCTGATGGAAGACCGCGCGACCCTGCGCATCTCCAGCCAGCACATCGCGAACTGGCTGCTCCATGGGGTCTGTTCACGGGAGCAGGTCCTGGATTCGCTGCACCGCATGGCCGCCAAGGTCGATGCGCAGAACGCCGGTGATCCGCTCTATGAGCCCATGACGGGCAATTGGGAGACCTCGTTCGCCTTCCGCGCGGCCTGCGATCTCGTCTTCAATGGCGTGGAGCAGCCGAGCGGCTATACCGAGCCGCTGCTTCATGCCTGGCGCCGCCGGAAAAAGGCAGCGACAGCCGTGCCTTCGCTGGCGGAGGTGTGACCGCAAAAGCCTCACCCGCGCGTTAACTTTGATTTGATCTATCGCGTGTAAGGCACTATTCAACGTGGTGTTCGCTAGGGGGGCCCGGCGTTGAAGAAGTCCAGTGCTGATCGTGCCCATGGGCACGCCATTCCCGGTACGCCGTCCGTCGGCGTCCCGGCCGACGGTATCAATTCTGAAGAAGGCGCGCGAGTCGTGCGTCTCGACTCGGTTCGTGCCGAGCGGGATCGTGCGAATGCGGGCGGCGCGGTTTTGCCGGTCGCTTTGGCGGCGGAAGCGCTGCGTTTCCAGAAGGAACGCGGCGTTGCCGGCTTCCTTGCGTCCGATGGACCGCTGACGGGGCGTCTCGTCCAGTTCGCGCTGATGGGGCTTGGCCTTGCCGTGGCAGTTTGGGTGGGGGCGCAGCTTGCCAAGCCCGATCTCGGCGCCGTCAAGCAACCCATTTCCGCCGAGGCGGCGCAGTAAACTCCACCCGGTCCGGTCAGGACCGGGTCAGTTTCTTGGCCACGCTGACGAATTCCGCGACCGACAGCGTTTCCGCGCGGCGCTGGGAATCGATGCCCAGACTTTCCAAGGCATCTAGCGCGCCGGGCACGCCCTTGAGGCTCTGGCGCAGCATCTTGCGGCGCTGACCGAAGGCGGCTTCGGTCACGCGCTCCAGCACCCGCATCGACACGCCTTCGGGCGCTTCGCCCGGCTCGACGTGGATGATCGCCGACATGACCTTGGGCGGCGGGGTGAAGGCGCTGCGGTGGACCTTCATCGCCAGCTTCGCCTGCGAGCGCCACTGCGCCAGAACCGCAAGGCGGCCATAGGCGGAAGTATCCGGCTCGGCGACGATGCGGCGGGCCACTTCCTCCTGGAACATCAGCGTCAGCGACGACCACTGCGGCGGCCAGGCCTCGCCCGAGAGCCAGCCGGTGAACAGCGCAGTGCCGACATTGTAGGGCAGGTTGGCGACGACCGCGTAAGGCCCGTCGAAAAGGTCGGCAGGGGCGATCTTCATCGCGTCGCCCTCGATCACCTTGAGCTTGCCGGGGAACGCGGCCTCCACTTCCGCCAGCGCCGGAAGGCAGCGGCGGTCCATCTCGATCGCGGTCACGGTGGCGCCCGCGCGCAGCAAGGCGCGGGTAAGGCCGCCGGGGCCGGGGCCGACTTCCAGCACCTGCCGTCCTTCGAGACCGCCGGGAATCGCGGCGATGCGGTCCAGCAACTGCTCGTCGAACAGGAAGTTCTGGCCGAGCGCCTTGGAGGCGGAAAGGCCGTGGCGGGCGATCACTTCGCGCAGCGGAGGAAGGGTGGTCATGCTGGGGTCTCCGGCGAAAGCCTGCGTGCGGCGCATTGGCCCGCCATGCGGATGGCGGCGATCGTCGCGCCCGCGCTCGCCACGTTCCGGCCCGCAATGCCGAAAGCGGTGCCGTGGTCGGGCGAGGTCCGCACGATCGGCAGGCCGAGCGTGACGTTGACGCCCGCGTCGAAATCGAGGGTCTTGATCGGGACGAGCGCCTGATCGTGGTACATGCAGAGCGCGACGTCGAACCTGTCGCGCTCATGCGCGGCGAACAGCGCGTCGGCGGGGTGCGGGCCGGTGACGGCCAGTCCCTCGGCGACGAGGGCAGCGATGGCCGGGGCGATGGTCTCGATCTCCTCGCGGCCCATCCGCCCGTCTTCCCCGGCATGGGGATTGAGGCCGGTAATGGCGATGCGCGCGGGAGAAAGGCCGAAGTCGCGGGCGAGCGCGCGGGCGACGATCCGGGCCTTGCCCTCGATCAGCTCGCGGGTGACGAGGGCCGGGACCTGCGAGAGCGCGACGTGGACGGTCAGCGGCACCGTGCGCAAGTTGGGTCCGGCCAGCATCATCACCGCGTCGCCATGCGCAACGCCGCAGGCATCGGCGAGGAATTCGGTCTGGCCGGGCTGGGTGAAGCCCACTTCGGCGAGCTTGGACTTGGCGATGGGGCCGGTGACGATCGCGCTCGCCGCCCCGGACAGGGCGAACTGCGTCGCGTGGGTCAGCGAATGGAGGGCAAGGGCGGCGCCGTTGCGGTCGGGCTGGCCGAACCGGGCCTGGGCATCCTCGTCGCCCAGCACCGGCAGCGCCTTGGCGAAGACTTCGGCGGCTTCGTGCGGTGCGGCGATGCGGACGATCGGGAGGTCGATCCCCCGGCTGCGCGCGGCGGCTTTGAGCACTTCGGCCCCGCCGACGGCGAAGAAGGGCGCTAGTCCTTCTTCCTGCCGCACGGTCCAGGCCTGCGCGAAGAGTTCCGGACCTACGCCCGCCGGATCGCCTAACGAAACAGCGAGAGGCGAAACCGCCAGGGACGGCGCGCCGTTGGTATTGGCCGCCATCGTGCCGCCCCCGTTATCGTCAGTTGTACTCGATCACCGCGTCGCGGCGAAGGTCGCGCAAGTACATCTGCGCGCGCTTGTTGATGCGGTCGTCTTCGAGCTGGGACATGACCTGCTCGAAGTTCGGCCCGGAATCGGCCTGCGGGTCGTCGCGGCCGCAGAGCATCAGGATGCGGACGCCTTCGGTCAGCGAGCCGAACGGCGGCAGGGTCTCGCCGGGCGAGAGATTGAGGATCGAGGATTGGATCGGTCCCGGCAGGTCGCGTGCCTTGACCTGATCGTTGGCAACGACCTGCGCGCCGATGGTCGCGGCGACCTGGTCGACGTCGCCGCAGCCCTTGGCGGTCTTGATCGTCTTGGCGAAATTCTCGGCCTTGGCATTGGCCTGCGCTTCGCTGACGCCCTTGGGGAACTCGATCGAGATCTGCTTCAGCGCCAGCACCGCGTCGCGCGGGTCGGCGGTGAGGACCTGGCGCTTGTCGATCAGGTAGACGATGTCGTAGCCGCCGGGGATGGCGATCGGACCGGCCAGCTGGCCGGGCTGCATGTCGCGCACGGCTTCGCCGACTTCGCCGGGAAGCTGGCCGAGGCGGACCCAGCCGAGGTCGCCGCCGACAGGCGCGGTCGAGGCCTGCGAATATTGCCGGGCATAGGCGACGAAGCTGCCGCCCTGGCGCAGCTGCTGCATGATCTGGTTGGCGTTCGCCTCGACCTGCTGCTGGGATTCGGCGGTGGCGGCCAGATAGATCTCGCCGAGGCGGTATTCCTCGGTGCCCTTCGAGGCCTTGAGGCGCTCGATATACTCGTTCACTTCGTCGTCGGAGACGTTGATGAAGGGCTGGACGTTGCGCTGGAGCAGGCGCTGCCACGAGAGTTCGCCGCGGATCTGGCGCTTGAGCGAGTCCGGCGAGGAGCCGACGCGCTTCAGGTAGGCGTCCATCGCCTGGGTGTTCTGGTTGAAGTTCTGCGAGGCGACGCGGGCGTAGGACTGGTTGACCTCGGCTTCGTCCACGGCGACATCGGCGGCCTTGGCTTCCTGGATCTGGAGCGTCTCGTCGATCAGGTTGCGCAGCACCTGGAGGCGCAGGCGCTTCTGTTCGTCTTCGCTGATCTTGCCCTGGTTGGCGGCGAGGATCAGGGCGAGGCGCTGGTCAACATCGGTCCCGGTGATGACCGAGCCGTTCACCACGGCGGTGGCGCGGCGCAGGTTGGGATTGTCGTTGCCGAAGATCTTCACGTCATCGGGAATGACGATCTCGCCCTGCGGCGCGGACTGGGCGGAAGCGGCGCCGGAGGAGAGCGCTGCGGCCAGCGTGCCGCAAGTGGCGACGGCAGTGCAGGCAAAGGCCGCGCGCTTGAAGAACGTGTTGCGTTGGATAGCTTTCACCTTGACCTATATCCCGTATTCGACCTGCACGGCCGCTGCCGCTCGATGGAGAATTTCGCCGAGGGACGCATTACCGGCCCTCTGTCGGCACGCGGCTTAACCGAAACTGAGCACGTCCGATAGCCGCTTTGGCGATGGCGGCTCCGGCAAGGACCGCTTTGGCAAGTCGTGCCCGATCACCATGCCCCGATGTTCTTGAGCGCGAAGCCCAGCTGGAAAGAGTTGCCCTTGCGGGCATCGCCGAAGGTCACATAGTCGCGCCGCCAGGTGAAGGAGACCTGCAGGCAGTCGTCCTCGTAGGCCATGCCGACGCGCGAGCGCAGGGGCTGGAAGCCGTCCGAACCGTACGTCGGGTCTTCCTTGCGGTCGGTCAGGTTGACGACGGCCGAACCGAACAGCGACCAGTAGTTGGCGAAGGCGACACGGCCGGCGGCGCGCACTTCCTCGCGGTCCTTCAAATCCTCGATATCCATCGAGATGTCACGGTTGAGCTTGGTATAGCCGAGTTCGAGATAGGTCTGGTTGTTGCCCAGCGAGATGTCGAACTCGTTGCGGCGCACCGCCAGCGTGTCCTTGTCGACGCGGAAGCGGTGGATGATGTTGAAGAAGTTGCGATAGCGCAGCTCGGTGCGGCCGACGATGTCCGAGGTCTTGCTGGCAAGGCCGGTGCCGTCGGGCAGGATCGAGGGCTTGTTGCTGAGGCGGATCGACTGGCCGACGGTGGACTTGATGCGCCAGCGCGAGCGCTCGAACATCCAGTCGACGCCGTAGGTGAAGCGCACGCCGTCCTCGAACCGGTCGTAGCCGGGGAAGCGGTTGAGCGCGAAGAGGTTGGAGTCCTCCAGTTCGATCGCGCGCGAATCCTCGTTGGGGATCGCCAGGTTCTTGACCTTCGGCGTGGCGACGAACTGGACGCGCGGGGTCAGTACCTGGCTGCCGCCGAACACCTGGCCGACCAGCGGCCACTTCACGTCCACCGCGGCGAGCGCGATGCCGCGCGACTGCCAGCCCGGCTTCCCGCGATAGAGCGCGGTGGTGGTCAGGTCGTTTTCGTCGGAATGGTAGACGTCACCGCGCACGAGGCCGGTCAAGGTCACTTCCTGGCCCATGCCGGTCAGCTTGCGCAGCGACCACTGGGTGCTGGCGAAGGCGCGCTGGGTGTCTTGCCCGTCCACGCGGGTGACCCCCATCGTGTTGACCTGGGTGTCGATCTTGCCGCCCAGCAGCGATTCGTTGAAGCGGTGGCGATAGTCGAGCACCGGGAAGGCGACCGGGATCTGGCCCTGGTCGCGGCTCGATTGCAGGGTCTGCGTGGCATAGCCTGCAAACGAGAAGTAGCTGTCCTGGTCGATCCGCTCGACTTCGACCGACGAACGCAGCCGGTCGTCGCGCGAGATGTCGTAGCGGCGCACGAACGTGCGGTCGGTGGCACGGCGGATCGAGGCGGTAATGCTCCAGTTCTCGTCGAGCTGGAACTTGCCGTTGGCGAAGACATAGCCGCGGAAGGCGCGTTCGCGGTTCGGGTCCGGATTGCTGCTGTTGATCGGGATGCGGTTGCTCGACGTGGCGTAGCCGGTGATCTGGTAGGCGCCGATATCGGTCAGCGCGCGATACTGGAACGAGGCCATCGGCGCCGCCTTGGTATAGGCGTGGAGCGAGCCGGTGAGGTCGCGGTTGTCGGCAATGCGCCAGTAGTAGGACTGCGCCACCTCGATCCCGTTCGACGGGCTGGTGCGCAAGTCGGGCACCAGGAAGCCGGAGACCGCGCCGCCGTTGGTGCTCACCGAAAGGCCGAACAGCGGCAACTGGACCACGCCGAACAGCTCGAGCCGGGCGTCGCTGAAGCGCACGCGATTGCGCTCCTCGCTATAGACTACCGTCTTGGCGACGACCCGCCAGGTCGGCTTCTTGGGGCAGCCTTCGTCGTTTTCCACCGCGCAGCCGGTATAGGCGGCGCGCTGGAGCACGACATCGCCATTGGCGATTCGCTCGCCCTTGGTGGCGGCAAGGCGACCGCCCTGGCGCATGACGAGGAGCAGGTTCTCCATCATGCCGGTCTTCAGTTCGTCGGTCAGCTCGACGCTTTCGGTATAGAGCTGGTTGCCGTCCTGATCGACCATGCGGACATTGCCGCTGCCCAGGATCTGCCCGGTCTTGCGGTTCCACGTCACCTTGTCGGCGCGGACGGACTGCTTGTCCTTGCGGAGCACGACATTGCCGGTGGCGGTGACGAATTCGTCGTTCTGGTCGTATTCGACGGTGTCCGCCTCGAAGGCGATCGGCACGTTGTCTTCGGTGGAAGGGGGCGGAGCAGGGGGCGCACCCTCGATCGGTCCGGTATCGACGGGACGCGAGACGTCCTGCGCAAAGGCATGCGAAGGCAGGCCGAATGCGGCGATTCCAAGGGCCAGCACGCTCAGCGAAACGGGTCGCAAGCGGCGAAGGGGGGCTTGCAGCAGGGTCGGCGCGGCAGGGAGCATCCCTTGCCTATCGCACCGCCTGTGCCTAACTGCAATCCGCTGTTGCGGCGAAGCGCACAAGATCGGCGCCCGCCCCCGTGATTCAGGAGATCCCATGAATATCCAGTTCCTTGACGCTGCTGCCGCCTCCCCGGCGCGTCTCGTCGCCCGCTTCGTGAACCAGGATGCGATTCCCGCCGATATCGAGCAGGTTCTCGTAGAAGGCGCCAAGGCCTCGCGCTTCACCGGCAAGGCCGGGCAGGTCTTCGAGGGCTTCGTGGAGCGTGACGGCAAGGCCGTGCGCGTGGCGCTGGCCGGGATCGGCGCGGCCGATGCAAAGGATCGCAAGGGCGCCGTCGAGCGCGCGGGTGCGGCCGTCGTCGCCAAGTACCTGACCTCGGGCGAGACCGCCGTGACGCTGGACCTGACCGGCGCCGGTCTCACCGCCGACGAAGCGGCGGGCGCGCTGCTCGGCGCGGTGCTGCGCGCCTGGCGCCTCGATACCTATCGCACCAAGCTGGCCGAAGACGCCAAGCCGAGCCTCGTGGACATCGCCGTGGTCGGCGCGCCGGAAGGCACCGAGGCGGCCTGGGCAATCGAGCAGGCGATCGTCGCGGGCGTTTCGTTCACCCGCGAACTCGTGACCGAACCGGCCAACGTGATCTACCCCGAATCCTTCGTCGCGCGCGTCGAGGCGAAAGTGGCGGGCAGCGGCCTCAAGGTCCGCGTGCTCGACGACAAGGAAATGGCCGCGCTCGGCATGGGTTCGCTGCTCGGCGTGGCGCAGGGTTCGGTTCGCCCGGCGCGCCTGCTGGTCATGGAATGGCTGGGCGGCGCTGCGGGCGAGGCGCCGGTCGCCTTCGTCGGCAAGGGCGTGACTTTCGACACCGGCGGCATCTCGATCAAGCCGGCTGCCGGCATGGAAGACATGAAGTGGGACATGGGCGGCGCCGGTGCCGTCGCGGGCACGATGCTCGCGCTCGCGCTGCGCAAGGCGAAGGCCAATGTGATCGGTGTCTGCGGTCTTGTGGAAAACATGCCCGACGGCAATGCCCAGCGCCCCGGTGACGTCGTCACCTCGATGTCGGGCCAGACCATCGAAGTCATCAACACCGATGCCGAAGGCCGTCTGGTGCTCTGCGACGCGCTGACCTGGGTGCAGCGCGAGTACAAGCCTGCCAAGGTGGTCGATCTCGCCACGCTGACCGGCGCGATCATCCTCAGCCTCGCGCATGAATATGCGGGCCTGTTCTCGAACAACGACGATCTCGCCGCGCAGCTCGCCGCTGCTGGCGACGCTTCGGGCGACCGCCTGTGGCGCATGCCGATGGGGCCGAACTACGACAAGATGATCGACAGCCCGATCGCCGACATCAAGAACGTCGGCCCGCGCTTCGGCGGCTCGATCACGGCGGCGCAGTTCCTGCTGCGCTTCATCGAGAACGACACCCCCTGGGCGCACCTCGACATTGCCGGCACGGTCTGGACCGACAAGCCGGGCGCGACCTGGGACAAGGGCGCTTCGGGCTTCGGCGTGCGCCTGCTTGACCGCTTCGTGCGCGACACGCTCGAAGCCTAAGTAAAAGGGGCAGGGCCGCGACATGCGCGTCGATTTCTATCAGCTCAGTCGTGACCCTGCCGAAAGCGCTTTGGCGCTGATCGCCGGAAAGGTCGCGGGGAATGGCGGGCGCCTGCTCGTCGTCTCCGCCGATCTCGGCCAGCGCCAGCGCATCTGTCAGGCGCTCTGGTCCGTCGGCGCTGAGAGCTTCCTCGCCAACGGCTTTGCGGGCGAGGGCAATGAGGATCGCCAGCCGATCCTGTTGTCCGACACGCCCGAACCCGCCAACGGCGCGAAATTCATGGCGATTGCCGACGGCCAGTGGCGCGAGGGCGAAGTGCCGTTCGAGCGTACGTTCTTCCTGTTCGACGAGAGCACGCTCCAGCACGCCCGCGATACCTGGCGCATGCTGCGCGGCCGTGAAGGCGTTGAGCATTACTACTGGAAGCAGGAAGGCGGCCGCTGGGTCCAGGCTGCCTAGCACCCTGGGTCAGCACCCGGACTACCTGAAGTTAATCCGCGCCCGCCTTGCGATCCGGCGCGTTCCCCGCTACTGGCGCGCGCAAGATTCCAACCCTTTTTCTAAGGAACCTACCATGGCGGTTACCCGCACCTTCTCGATCATCAAGCCCGACGCGACCCGCCGCAACCTGACCGGCGGCGTCACCAAGCTGCTCGAGGAAGCCGGCCTGCGCGTCGTCGCTTCGAAGCGCATCCAGCTCTCGCAGGAGCAGGCCGAAGGCTTCTACGCCGTCCACAAGGAGCGTCCCTTCTTCAACGACCTCGTTTCCTTCATGATCTCCGGCCCGGTGGTCGTGCAGGTTCTCGAAGGCGAAGACGCCGTGAAGACCAACCGCGACGTGATGGGCGCCACCAACCCGGCCGACGCCGCTGAAGGCACCATCCGCAAGACTTTCGCCGAATCGATCGAAGCCAACTCGGTTCACGGTTCGGATTCGGAAGAAAACGCGGCGATCGAAATCGCCTACTTCTTCAAGCCTGAAGAAATCGTCGGCTGAAGCAAGCGCTTCAATCGATAATGAAAAGGCCGCCCGTTTGGGCGGCCTTTTTGTTTTTGCGGGACGAGGTGGTTTTGCGATAGGTTCTCCGAAAACTCGGAGAGCGAAAATGCAGGGCATGGGCACCTCGGACGAAGTCTGTCCGTTCGAGTTCAATTTCGACGCGACGCGCTTCAAGGTCGGCGATACGGTCAGCTACCGCGTGAACGGGAGTCTCGAAGGCTTTCCCTTCGTCGGAAAGCTGGTCGAGGTGCATGACGACCATGTGGTTATCGCCGGAGACCCGGCGGAGCCAGACAAGCGCTATCGCGGCACCCGTGAAAGCCGTCCGCAAGTCGACTATTCAGAGATCTGACGATTGATCCCGCGCAAGGCGGGTACCGAAACGGCAGGATAACCTGCGATGCGTCCAGAGCAAAGAGGAGAGCCGATGTCCCACAAAGCCCACGAACTCGCCGCAGAGTTTCCGGAGGATCTGGAGGTCCTGCATCACCTCAAGGCCACGCGCGGCCATTTCGCGGTGCTGGCCGACCGCTACGACGAGGTGAACGGGGCGATTCATCGGATCGAGGCGGCGTTGGAAGCGGCTTCGGATGCCCGGTTGGAGGACCTCAAGAAGGAGCGACTCTGCCTGCTCGACCAGCTTGGCCGGATGATCCGCGATGCGGGGGCCGTCGGCGCCTGATCAGCCGGTCACGAATACCGCCGGTTTTAGAACTGGTCGGCGGCATCCATCAGTGAGGTCAGCTTCTTCGGTGCGATCGCGCGCCAGGAGCGGGACAGCCATTCGCCGATCACATCCCAGTTGTTTTCACCAAGGTCCAGGCGGATGCCGATCCAGCCGTCGCCGAAATAGGCGGGGCGGAAGTAGCGGTCCTCGTCCTGTTCGATCAGCATGGTCTGCTCGTCGGCGCCGCTGATCTTCACGAGCAGGGCGGTGCGACCGTCGGCATGGTGGTTCGAGGTGAAATAGGCGAATTTCTTGCCCTTGGTCACGCCGAAGCAGGGCATGCCGTGGCTCTCCACTTCGTCGGCCTCGGGCAGCGCCATGGCGCGTTCGCGCACGCGTTCGAGCAGCCATTCCGGGCTCGATTCGCGCACGACGAGAGCGGCAAGGCAGCGCGAATAGAGCTGGTGCTCGGCGATCAGCACCCGTCCGGCCAGCGTCTCCGCCGTATCGCCGGGCACGATGGCGACCGGGACCTGGCCCAGGATCGGACCTTCGTCGAGTTCGGGAATGACGAGATGGACGCTGACGCCGCCGTGGCTGTCGCCCGCGTCGATGGCGCGCTGGTGGGTGTGAAGGCCGGTGTATTTCGGCAGGAGCGAGGGGTGGATGTTGACCATCCGGCCCTCCCAGCCCCGCACGAAGCCCTCGGTAAGAATGCGCATGTAGCCCGCGAGCGCGACCCACTGCGCGCCGGATTCGCGGATCGCGGCGTCCATTGCCGCATCGTGGTCTTCGCGCGAGAGGCCCTTGTGGCTCAGCGCGAAGGTCGCCACGCCTTCGGCGGCGGCAAGGGCGAGACCGCCCGCATCCGGCTTGTTGCTGGCGACGAGGACGATCTCGTAGGGACAGTCCTCGTCCCGGCTGGCATAGAGCAGGGCGGCCATGTTGGTGCCGCTGCCCGAGATCAGGACGGCGACTTTGGCCTTCCCGGAAGCCCTGTCAGGCAAGATGCACCGCTTCCCAGTCCTCGCGGGCGGACCAGACTTCGGCGCCGCCCTGGACGGTGCAGCCCTTTTCGCCTTCCTCGACGATGCCGATCACGAAGACGGTCTCTCCGGCGGCTTCCAGTTCGGCCTTGAGCGCGGCGACGTCATCCGCCGGAACCGCGAGCACCATGCCGATGCCGCAGTTGAAGGTGCGGGCCATCTCTGCCGGTTCGATATTGCCCTGGGTCTGGAGGAAGGCCATCAGGCGCGGCTGTTCCCAGGCACCGGCATCGATGCGGGCATGGAGACCCTTGGGCAGGACGCGCGGGATGTTTTCCAGCAGACCGCCGCCGGTGATGTGGGCGAGGGCGTTGATCCGGCCCGAGCGGATGAACGGCAGCAGGCTCTTCACATAGATGCGCGTGGGCGCGATCAGCGCGTCGATCAGCAGCGTGTCCGAATCGAACAGCGCCGGGCGGTCGAGCTTCCAGCCCTTGTCCTCGGCGAGGCGGCGGACCAGCGAGTAGCCGTTCGAGTGCACGCCCGAGGAGGCGAGGCCCAGCAGCACGTCGCCGTCGGCAACCTTGTCGCCGGTCAGCTGCTCGCCGCGCTCGACGGCGCCGACGCAGAAGCCAGCGAGGTCGTAGTCGCCCGCGGCATACATGCCCGGCATTTCCGCGGTTTCGCCGCCGATCAGGGCGCAGCCGGAGATCCGGCAACCCTCGGCGATCCCGGCGACGACGCGCTCGGCGACGCCGTTCTCAAGCTTTCCGGTGGCGAAGTAGTCGAGGAAGAACAGGGGCTCCGCGCCCTGGACGATAAGGTCGTTCACGCACATGGCGACGAGGTCGATGCCGATCTTGTCGTGGCGGTCATGGTCGATGGCCAGCTTGACCTTGGTGCCGACGCCGTCGTTTGCGGCCACCAGCAGCGGGTCCTTGTAGCCTGCCGCGCGCGGGTCGAAGAAGCCGCCGAAGCCGCCAAGCTCCGCATCGGCGCCGGGGCGCGCGGTCGATTTGGCGAGCGGGGCGATGGCCTTCACCAGCGCGTTGCCGGCGGCGATGGAGACGCCGGCCTGCTCGTAGGAATAGCTCTGCGGGGTGTTATCGTCGGACATTGCGCGCGCATAGTGTGCAAACGCGCCGCTGTCACGCCCGAGCATGACTTTCGGCAGGGATATTTCCGGCAATTCGGTCGGAAAAATTTCTCGCGGATCGCTGCGTTCAAGCTGTTCCGCCGATTTCGGCTGTGCGTTCTTTGTCGATGGAGCGCCGGGACTTGGATTACGGCTTGGTTTTCCGGATCGGTTTGGGCAAAAGGCCACACGGTTTGATGATGGCTCTGACGTTTTCCCCCAAGATCCGGCGTGTGGCCGGCAGCGCTCCGGCTTCTGCGCGGCGCATGGCGCTCGTGGCCGGGGGCGCGGCGATTCTCGCGCTCGGCGCGGCGGGCGGCTATCGCCTCGTGGCGCAAGTGGAGGGCGATCGCGGTATCGCTCCGCTCGCCAATTCCGAGGATATCCAGGTCAACGGCATCAAGGTCGACGTGACCGCCAAGACCGGCGCCGATGCGCGTCTGGAAGGCTGGAAGCAGGCCGAGAAGGAAGCCTGGAAGAAGCTCGGCGGCCCCGACATGCCGGTCGAGGCGATCGACGCGATGGTGTCTTCGGTGGTGATCGGCCAGGAACAGGTTGGTCCGCGCCGATACATCGCCACGCTCGGTGTGATCTTCAACAAGGCCCGCGCCGGACAATATGTCGGTGCCGGCGGCGCAACGATCCGTTCGGCGCCGATGCTGGTGCTGCCGGTGCTCTATTCGGGCGGCGTGCAGCAGGTCTTCGAAGTGCGCGGTCCGTGGCAGCGCGCCTGGGCGGAGTTCCAGGCCTCGCAAAGCCCGATCGATTATGTGCGCCCGGTCGGCGCGGGCGGCGAATCGCTGATCCTCACGGCAGGGCAGGCTTCGCGCCGCAGCCGCCTGTGGTGGCGCAACGTGCTCAACCAGTTCGACGCCGCCGACGTGGTGATCCCTTATGCCCGCCTCGAACGGCAATGGCCGGGCGGCCCGATCCATGGCACTTTCACTGCGCGCTACGGCCCCGACAACACCTTCCTCGGCACCTTCGAGATGGACGCGGGCAGTGAGCAGGAACTGCCCGGCATGCTCGACAAGGCGGTCCAGCGCATGGACGGCCTCTACCGCGATGCGCTTTCCGGCGGTCAGCTTCGTCCCGATCCCACGCTGACGACCAGCGGCCAGGTGCTCGACCGCGCCTTTGCCGAGCTGCGCACCAAGCTCATGCCCAAGGGCGGCGCGCCGATCGAGGCACTGCCGTCGCAGGCCGTGATACCGTCTTCCGCACCCTCGCCGCTGGCACCCAGCGCGCCGGTCGAGACGGTGTCCGTCCAGTTCGCCTCCCCCGATGCGGCGGCGGTCGATGCAGCGCTTGCCGCGGTGCGCGGGGTTCCCGGCGTGCGCGGCGCGGCAACAATGAGCCTCGCCGTCGGCGGCACTTCGGTGATGCGCGTGACCGTCGAGGGCGGCAGCGAACGGCTTGCCTCCGCCTTGCGCGGGCAGGGCTGGAAGGTGACAAGCAGCGGCGGTGCCCTGAGGATCACCCGCTAGGTCCTCCCATGATGAAGCAGATCGCACTCCCGCTGTCCGCCGCGAGCGACAGCCCGCCGCGCATTGTCGTCGGCAATGCCAATGCCCATGCGGTAGACGGGCTGCTGGAATCGGCGTCCTGGCCGTTCCACAGCGCGATCCTTTACGGGCCGCCGCGCTCGGGCAAGTCGCTTTTGGCGCGCTGGTTCGTCGAATCGGGTCATGGCGACGTGCTCGACGATGCCGATCGCATGGACGAGCATGTGGTGTTCCACAGCTGGAACCGTGCACAGGAAAGCCGCCGTCCTCTGCTGATCCTCTCCAGTCGCCGCCGGGCCGCGAGCGGCGGGGAAGCCGAAGGCCTCTGGCAGGTCAAGCTGCCAGACCTCGGCTCGCGCCTCGGCGCTGCGCTGGAACTGGAAATCGGCGACCCGGACGAGGAGATGTTGGGCGAACTGATCGACGTTCATGCGCAAGTTCGCGGGCTTTCGCTCGATCCTTCCGCGCGCGACTATCTTGTACCGCGCTGCGAGCGTAGCCATCTGGGCGTCGAAAACCTGGTCGCCGCCATCGACCGGCTCAGCCTTGAGCGCAAACAGCCGCCGACTCTGGCGATCTGGCGCGAGGCGCTGATCGAGCTTTACGGTTCGGAAGGACATGCTGGCCATGGGGATGGCGGGGCGGATGGCGATCAGGCCCCCTCCTGACCTCATGGCTTGCTACGCGGGCCGATTGATGGGAGATTCGTGCGATGTTGACTAATCTGGTTCGCTATCTGGATTCCGTCGTCGCACGCGACCCCGCACCGCGTTCGCGTTGGGAAGTCCTGCTCTACCCCGGCGTCTGGGCGCTGTTCTTCCACAAGATCGCGCACCGGCTGTTCCGCGCCGACCTGTTCTTCCTTGCCCGCGTGGTGAACCACGTCTCGCGCTTCCTGACCGCGATCGACATTCACCCCGGCGCCACGATCGGTCGCAACTTCTTTATCGACCACGGCTTCACCGTGATCGGCGAGACCGCGCAGATCGGCGACAACGTCACGATCTATCAGTGCGTCACCCTCGGCGGCTCGAACCCGACCAACGGCAAGGGCGGCAAGCGTCACCCGACCCTGCTGGACAATGTGATCGTCGGCTCCGGCGCGCAGATCATCGGCCCGGTTACCGTGGGCAAGCGCGCCCGCGTCGGCGCCAGCGCGGTCGTGACCGAGGACGTTCCGGAAGGCGCGACGATGATCGGCGTCAAGGCTCGCTCCACTTTGGTAAAGGCGGAGACTTACGCCAAGGAATTCATGCCCTACGGCACGCCCTGCAAGGAGCCGTGCGAGCCGGTCGGCAGCCAGCGGGTGGACGAACTGGAAGAGCAGGTCGCAGCCCTGCGCGCCCAGGTCGATACGCTGATGCGCAAGCTGGAAGAAGAGAAGCAGGCCGAGCCGGTCGTTAAGGGCGTCTGACCGGCGGATGTCCGCAGGCAGCCATCCTCATCCCGGAACCGTCGTCGCCTTTCCGGGGCGGGTGCCGCTTCAGGTCGGCTTCGACCGGATCGAACTCCAGCGCATTCTCGACCTCTACGGACGCATGGTCGCCGCCGGAATCTGGCGCGACTATGCGATGGATTTCGGCAAGGAGGCGGCCAACTTCTCCGCCTTCCGCCGCGCCGCCGAGCGCCCCCAGGCGCGCATCGAGAAACGCCCCTCGCTGCGCAGCAAACAGGGCATGTGGACGCTGTTCGGAGAAGTGGGGCAAGTGCTAAAGCGCGGCCACGAACTGGCAGGTGTGCTGAGCCCGCTGGAGCGCAAGCTGCTGAAAGTCGTCGAGGACTGACGCTTCCTGGTCAGGCGAAAGCGTGGCGAACGCTCATTTCGGATGACTGTGCTTTCGTGACGGCGTTCACTATCATCAGCAGGACCGCTGCTGCAACGATATGAAAAGCGTAACCTGTCAGGTCCAGGAGGTTGATCGCGCTGGTAAATCCACTGCTTTTCATGCTCAGGTTGGCGATCATGTTGCCGAGTATCCAGCAGGCCCACCAGACGATCAGCTTGCCGTCCGTTCGCTCGGACAGGCCTTCGTCGGCGAGATGGCTGGACTTCCAGAGCTCCTGCATGGCCTGAAATGGTTTGAACCAGAAGGCAAAGGGCACAAAATACCAGCCCACCGCCCAATTCGGCTTGAATTTCAGATCCTGAATGCCTGCGATGAAGAGGTTGGCATGGGCGCGATGGAGCCAGAAACAGACGGCAACGATGCTGGCTATGAAGAGCACGGCATAGAGGCCTCCGGATAATCCGGCCGCCAGTAACAACGGATCGTCCCCGTCCTGGTCGATGCCGCGGCCGATAATCGTCCCCCACAAGGAAAGCGCTACCGTCGTACAGACGAGGTATAGCCCGATCACGATGCGGAGGGCGGTTTCCCTTTTGCGCAGCGAGATCAATCCCCGCTCAAGCTCGGCTTCGTTCACGGCGTCGTCCCTTGGTCCTTTTACAGCATCGACGCTGTATCTTCTGACTTTTGCGCGTCAACGGGATTTCTGGACTTTAATCACGCGATTTCAAAAGCATCGACAAGGCATGGTGTGCCTGGTCCATGCCCGTTGCCAGCACTTGGTCGCCCCGGCGGTCGGTGATGCGCGGCCAGGCCGCAGCGAAGCCCTCGACGGTCATGTCGCTCTCTTCCAGCAAAACGCCGTCGTTCATGGTGATGAAGGCGCTCTGGCACACCCCGCCGCCAGCGCCGACCACGGCATCGCTCGGGGCATCCTTCGAGACAAGGAACAGCGCCGCCGGGACGACGGCTTCGGGGCGGAAGGCATTGTAGGCCTCGTCGGGGAAGATGTCCGCCGTCATCCGCGTTCCCGCCGTGGGGGCCAGCGAATTGACGCGGATGCCGTATTTCGCGCCTTCCATGCGCAAGGTGCGGGCGAGGCCGAGCACGCCCAATTTGGCCGCGCCGTAATTGGCCTGGCCGAAATTGCCGCCGAGGCCGCTGGAACTCGTGGTCATCAGCACGCGGCCGTAGTTCTGCTCGCGCATGGTCTCCCACACGGCTTTGGTCGCATAGGCGCTGCCGAGCAGGTTGACCCGCACGACGCGCTCGAAATCGGCCATGTCCATCTTCGCGAAAGTGCGGTCGCGCAGGATACCGGCATTGTTGATGAGGACATGGATACCGCCCCAGGCTTCGCGGGCATGGGCAGCCATGGCTTCCATCTGCGCGAAGTCGGACACATCGCCGCCGTCCGCCATCGCCTCGCCGCCACCCGCTCGGATTTCCTCGACGACGGCGAGGGCGGCATCCGAATGCCCGCTGCCGTCGCGCGCGGCGCCGATGTCGTTGACGACGACTTTCGCGCCGCGCCGCGCCAGTTCCAGCGCATAGGCGCGGCCGAGGCCCTGTCCGGCGCCGGTGACGATGGCGACTTGTCCGGTGAACGAGATCGTTTCCTGCATGGGCAAGGAAATGGCAGGTTGCGCGGGGTGCTTCAATGCCGGTTCGAATCCCACCCTCTCCATGCGATCACAAACCTTGCCCCCGCGCCAGTCCGGGGCCATAGGCGCTGAAACGAATCTGCGCCCTTAGCGAAAGGCCCTGAGATGAAAGTCCGCGTCCACGTCAGCCTCAAGCCTGGTGTCCTCGACCCGCAGGGCCGGGCGATCCATCACTCGCTCGAAGGCCTGGGCTTCTCGGGCGTCAACGACGTGCGTGCCGGTCGTCTCTTCGAACTCGACGTCGCGGAAACGGTCAGCGACGAAGCGATCGACGACATGTGCAAGAAGCTGCTCGCCAACATGGTGATCGAGAACTACCGCATCGAGAAGGTCGCCTGATGGCTTTCCGCTCCGCTGTCGTCACGTTCCCGGGCTCCAACTGCGACCGCGATCTGGCGGTGGCGCTGGAGAAAGTCTCGGGCACCGAGTGCATCCGCGTCTGGCACGGCGATGCCGAGCTTCCGGACAACCTCGACTTCATCGGCCTGCCCGGCGGGTTCTCTTATGGCGACTACCTGCGCTGCGGCGCGATAGCCTCGCGCTCGCCGGTCATGCAGGCGGTGATCGAGGCGGCAGGTCGCGGCGTGCCGGTGTTCGGCGTCTGCAACGGCTTCCAGGTGCTCACCGAAAGCGGGTTGCTGCCGGGCGCGCTGCTGCGCAATTCGGGCATCCGCTTCGTCTGCCGCGAGGTTTCGCTGAAGGTGGAGAACGCGCAGTCGCTGTTCACCTCGGGCTACGAGAGCGGCCAGCACATCCGCATCCCGGTGGCACATCATGACGGCAACTACCATGCCGACGAGGAAACGCTGGACCGTCTCGAAGGCGAGGGCCGCGTCGCCTTCCGCTATGCCGAGGACGTCAACGGCTCGGCGCGCCAGATCGCGGGTGTGCTCAATGCGGCGGGCAACGTGCTGGGCATGATGCCGCACCCCGAGCGCGCCATCGAGAATACGCACGGCGGCACCGATGGCCGGGCGCTGTTCGAAAGTGCCATTCGCGGGCTGGTCGGGGCCTGAAACCCGTCAAGGGACGGCGGTGCCACGGCGCCGCCGTCCTCCGGCGTCTCAGGCTTTCGATTTTGAGCCGACGCCTTTCAGATAGTCTTCCATGCCCCGGATATAATCCGGGTTGAGCATCAGCGCGCTGTTCGCCATGCGTTCGATCTGGCGGGCGCTGTCGCGGCCGACTTCGGCACAGAGTTCTATGGCGACTTTCGCCGCGCCCATCTGCTCCGGGTTCTGCCGGGTCAGGTGGCGGCAGAATTCCATGACATCCTGCTCGAACGTCTCGTCGTCGTAGACCTGATGGACCAGCCCCATGGTCAGGGCCATGTCGGCCGGGGCGGGCTTGTTCGCCATGATCAGCCAGCGCGCCCAGTGCGGACCGCAGATGCGGGTGAGGCGCGAGACGCCGCCCGAGGCCGGAAGCACGCCGAACAGGCCCTCGGGGAAGGCGTAGGACGCGCTTCTGGCGGCGAGGCGGAAATCGCACGAGAGGCTCATTTCCAGCCCGCCGCCCACGCACATCGCATGGTGCGCGACGACGAAGGGCTTCTCGATATGCTCGATCTCGTCCCACAGCTGCTGCATGTTGTTGAGATTGAGCCGGTGGTTCTCGCGAATGCCGCGCGCGCTGGCGCTGGTGGCGGTGGGCGAGACCACGTTCCGGTTCCCGCCGCGCAAGTCCGCGCCGGAACTGAAATAGCGCCCGGCGGATCGGATCAGAATGACCTTCAGTTCGGGCGTCTCGCGAAAGCGCAGCACGGCCTGCGTCAGCAGATCCATCATCTGGCGGCTGATCGCGTTCAGTTTGTCCGGCCGGTTGAGCGTGGCGATCAGGATCCCGTCCACGTCTTCGGTGAGCAGGTGCGGCGCTTCTTCGGTCATCGTGTTGCCCCTCAATTACGCGAACGCGGCAGGCCGAGGCCCTTTTCGGCGATCATCGAGCGGTGCACCTGGCTGGTGCCGCCGTAAATGGTCGTCCCGTGCGCATGGCGATAGGCGAGGTTGATCGCATTGGCCGCGCCCTTGCGCTTGGCCAGCGAGTAGGGCGCCGTCAGGTCAAGCAGATCGCGGGAATCGGTGATGAACAGTTCGGAGGAGAACATCTTCGCCATCGGGCCATAGGCGCCGTTGCCCTTGCCGTGCACTTGCGTCCAGTTGGCGCGATAGGCGATCAGTTCGGAGGCGAGCACATTGGCGTAAGTGCGGGCGAGGCGCGCCTGCGCCTTGGGTGTTGCGATCAGCCTGCCGCCGCCCGCCACGGGGATTTCCCGGCAGAGTTCGACCGCGTTCTCCATCAACGCACGCTGCACTTTGGCAAAGCCGCCGCCGTGTTCGAGTTCGAGGCTGGCCGCCATGGTCCGGCCTCCCGCGTTAACCTCGCCCAGGCGCCAGGTGTCGGGGATGCGGACGTTGTCGTAGAAGGTGATGTTGGTGCGCTCGTCCATGAAAGTGTGGACGCCCTGCACGGTGACGCCTTCGGCCTTCAGCGGCACGATGAACATCGTCAGCCCCTTGTGCTTGGGGGCATCCGGATCGGTACGGCAGAGCATCAGCACATAGTCGGTAAGGTTGGCGCCGCTGGTCCACATCTTGGTGCCGTCGATCCGCCACGAGCCGTCCTCAAGCCGGGTGGCCTTGCACTGCGCGGCGAAGACGTCCGATCCGCAGCCCGGTTCCGAATAGCCCAATGAGCAGATCGCCTCGCCCGCCATCACCTTGGCGAGCACATCGCGCTTCAGTTCCTCGGTGCCGAAGCGGTGCATGATGAGAGCGACCATCTGCGCGACACCGGCCACCGGGTTGCTCCAGCCTTCCTCCTCAAAGGCGGAGCGTGCGGCCGTCACGGCGTAAGGGCCGAGGCCGCGCCCGCCGACATCCTTGGGAAGCTGGAGATAGGCGAGGTTCGCCTCGACCAGTTGCTTGTGGATGACCGGGTTATGGCCCTCCCACGAGAAGTGGAACTTCCCGCGTTGTTCGTCGGTGACGTTCCTCGCGAAGAACGCGCGGATTTCCTGCTGGATCGCGCGGGCATCCTCGCCGAGATCGAACTCGACCGGCACATCGCCCACATCGGGCAGCGCGGCTTTCTCCCCCGCGTAGAGGCGGCGACCGGCTTCAGCCAGCCAGTCTTCCGGATCGCCTGCGACCAGCGGCCAGGCCTTGGCGCGCAAGTTATAGAGATGCACGTCGTGCTCGGTGGTGAGGCCGATGCCGCCGAAGGTCTGCACGGCATGGCGCACGGTGCGCCCTGCGGCTCCGGCGGCGTACCATGCGGAAAGCGAAACCTGCGCGCCTGCTTCCGCATCGCCGTCGGCGATCGAGCGCAGGGCCTGCCAGGCGAGGAACCGGGCGGAATCGATCTCGCAGATCAGGTCCGCCATCGGGTGCGACAGGGCCTGGAACGTGCCGATGAACACGCCGAACGCCTTGCGCTCGCCCGCATAGTCCGCCGCCATCGTCAGCGCCGCGCGGGCAAGGCCGGACAGCGCCAGCGCCACCAGGATCTTCCATTCCTCAAGCCCGGCGGCGAAAGCTGCCAGTGCGTCCTCGCCGCTGCCCAGCACGGTCGTCGGCAGAGCGGCGAGGTCGATTTCCGCAATCGCCGTGGCGGCTAGCGTCGATTCGGCGATCCGCGCTTCGGCGGGAACGGAGATCAGCACGACATCGCCGCCCTTGCACGCGATCACGGCCTCGGCAACCAGACCGCCCGCAATCCACTGCCGGGGGAACTCCGCCAGATCCTGCATGGCGATCGTGACGACGGCCTTGCCGCCGATGGCCCTTGCCAGCAGCTCTTCCTGACCGCCCAGCAGACCGAGCAGGCGCGTCGCCACGAGCGCTTCGGCCAGCGGACCCGAAGCCAGCGTGCGGCCCGCTTCCTCCATCAGCACTCCGGCGTCGAACAGGCCGAGGCCCATGCCCTCCGCTTTCTCGGGCACGCGCATGGAAAAGGCGCCCAGTTCGGCAAGGCCGGTCCAGAGGCCAGCGTCGAAACCGCCGGTTTCCTGTGCCTTGCGCACACGGGCCATGCTCGAATTTTCATCGAGGAAGCGTGCGAAAGTGTCGCGCATCATGGACTGTTCGTCGGTCAGGTCGAAGTTCATGTTTCAGGCTTTCCCAGGGCTTTTCTTGTGACGTTTCCCTGTCCTCATCATACCTCGCCGCCCCGTTCAATCGGCGGCCTCACGCAATCGCGGGTGCGATAGTGTCCATGGCCTGCGCCGGGGCGATACCTTCGCGTCCGGGTCTTCGGGTTCTTGCTGCGCGCCGGATGGTGATCGACAGTCCGCCCCGACGCCGGCACCGGCAATGCGGAGAGGACAACCTATGCCCAAGTACAAGCTCATAGTCCTGACCACCCCGCTGTCGGGGCGCGAGGCCGAGTATCACGACTGGTATGACAACACGCATCTGCCGGAACTGGTGAACGCTTTCGGCATGGAGGGCGCCCAGCGGTATGCGCTTGTGGCCCGGCTGACCGGCAGCGACACCAATCCTTACCTCGCCATCTACGATATCGAGACCGAGGATCCGATGGCGCTGCTCGGCGCGATCGGGCAAGGGATGGCGACCGGCGAACTGACGCCGAGCGACGCGCAGGACATGGCGACCTGCTACACCGCGCTGTTCACCGAATGGGGCGAGCGGGTGACTCCGGAGGCCTGAGCAGAACCGTCACTTCCCACTGAAGCGGGGCGGGCGCTTTTCCCGCAGCGCGGCGATACCTTCCAGATGGTCGGCCGTGCGGACGGAGAGGCTCTCGTAGGCAATTCCGGCATCCATCAGCGCCGTCGCCAGCCGCCTGAGTTCGAGGTTTGTCAGCACTTTCGTCGCGCGTATCGCGACCATCGCGCCGGAAAGCAGCTTCGCGCAGAACGCATCGACCCGCGCATCGAGCTCCTCGGCCGGGACGCAGTGGTTGATAAGGCCGATCTCCGCCGCCTTGCCTGCCGTGAGCAGTTCGCCGGTCAGGAGATATTCCTTGGCGCGGGTCAGGCCGATGCGCTGCGCCCAGATCACTGCGCCGCCGTCTCCCGCGACGAGGCCGAGACCGACATGGGGATCGCCGATCCGGGCGCCTTCGGCGGCGAAGATCACGTCGCAGAGCAGCGCCAGCGTCGCCCCGAGGCCAACGGCATGGCCGTTCATCCGGCAGACCACTGGCTTGTCGATGTCGAGCAGGGTCGAGACGATGCGTTTGGCGACGCGGGCCTCGTGGTCGAAGAGGTGGGGACTGCGGGCATTGTGCTCGATGTGGTCGAGATCGCCGCCTGCGGAGAAGGCGCGCCCGGCGCCGGTCAGCACGATCACGTCCGATGCGGCATCGTTCTGGGCGAACCATAGGGCCGCGGCGAGATCGTCATGGAGCTGGAGATCGACCGCGTTCATCGCCTCGGGTCGGTTCAGGGTGATCCGTAGCAGGCGGTCCTCGCGCGTCATGGCGATTGTGGCGAGATTGGGCAGGGGCGGCATTTCGCGCATTTTCGGCAAGTCTCCCGGTCTTTCTTCCGGTCATAGGCGCGACGCGGCGGGCAGGGCAGGGTGAATTGCAAAAGGCGCTCATCCTTCGCCGGGGCGAAGCTTTCAGGCTTGCCGGGCTTCTTCCCGCCCGGCGCCTTGCCAAGCCCGGACAACTCCGTTCTACCATGCTGAACGCCTGAACGGCACAAGTTGCGGAGCAGAGCCGCAGGTCAGGGAAGAGGAAGCGTAGCAATGGCGCAGTTCGACGAGAGCTTCGACTGGGTGGTCGTCGGCAGCGGGGCGGGGTCGATGGCATCGGCGCTGCTGATGAAGCAGGCGGGCAAGTCGGTGCTCATCCTGGAAAAGGCCCCCTGGATCGGCGGCACCACGGCCAAGTCGGGCGGGGTCATGTGGATCCCCAACAACCGCTTCATGGACCCCGGCGAGGACAGCTTCGAGCAGGCCTGCCGATATCTCGACGCGGTCGTTTCCGATGGCGAGGAAAGTCCCGGCACCAGCCCAGACCGGCGCCGGACTTACGCGCGGGAAGCGCCGAAGATGCTGGATTTCATCGTCTCGCAGGGGGTCGAGATGGAACGGGGCTCGCGCTTCTGGCCGGACTATTACGACGAACTGCCCGGCGGCGTGAAGACCAGCCGCACCGTCACCGCCGTTCCTTTCGACAAGAACGCACTGGGCAAGGGCTGGGCGGGCAAGCTGCGGCAGGGCTTTGCCGAAGTCCCGGTCAGGCTGGACGACGCGATGAAGCTGCCTTTCGCCAGGCACTCCTGGGCGATCAGGAAAATTCTGCTCAAGACCGCCGTAAAGATCGTCGCCGGAAAGCTGACCGGCAAGCATTGGGTGACGGCGGGGGCGGCCTTGCAGGGCCGGATGCTCAAGGCGGTGCTCGACCGGCAGGCGGCGGAAATCCGTACCGACAGTCCGGTCAGCGAAACGATCGTCGATGACGGGCGCGCGGTCGGCGTGGTCACGGTGCGGGACGGCAGGCCCTGGCGCGTCGGCGCGCGGCTGGGCGTGCTGATGAACGCGGGTGGGTTCTCGCAGAACCAGGCCCTGCGCGACAGGTACATGCCCGGAACGCGCGCGGCGTGGTCCAACGGGATCGAGAGCGATACCGGCGACATGCACCTCGAACTCGAACGCCACGGCGCGGTTCTGGCGCAGATGGACCAGATGGTCGGCTTCCAGATGTCGGAAGCGCCGGGCTGGGACACCGACTATGTGAAACCGGGCACTCAGGGCACCACCGGGAAGCCGCATGCGATCCAGGTCGACCAGACCGGCGTGCGCTATCTGAACGAGGGCGGTTCCTACGAGGAATTCTGCGAGGCCATGCTGCTGCGCAACCGCACCCATCCGGCCATCCCGAGCTGGGCGATTCTGGACCGGCAGTACATGGACGAATATGCCGTGGCCGGGAAAGGCAAGGCGAAGAAGAACATGGCCAAGTGGCTGGCCTCGGGCTGGATGCGCAAGGCGGAGAGCCTGGAAGCGCTGGCGCGGCAGATCGCCGTACCCGAAGCAGCGCTCGCAGCGACGGTGGCGCGATGGAACGGCTTCGTGCGGGATGGGCGCGACGAGGATTTCCATCGCGGGGAACGGGCCTACGACAACTGGCTGGGCGATCCGTTCTTCAAGGACGGTCCCAATGCCTGCATGGGCACGATCGAAAAGGCGCCGTTCTATGCGATCCCGATCGTGCCGGGGGACGTCGGCACGTATGGCGGGGTCGTCTGCGACAGCGATTCCCGTGTGCTGAGGGCGGACGGAACCCCGATCGAGGGGCTCTATGCCTGCGGAGTCAGCACGGCTTCGCCGATGGGGCGCGTCTATCCCGGCGCGGGAGCGAGCATAGGGCCGTCGATGACGTTCGGCTGGATCGCCGCGAAACATGCGGCGGGCCTTGGAAATCAGGTCTGAACCTGCGGGGTGACTATTGCTGCCCGAGCGTGGCGGCGTTCGCTTGTCGCACGGCCTCCACGCGCAGGCGCGGGAAGACTTCTTCCAGCGGCTTCACGTCGGGCAGGACGTAGACGTAGCCGCCCTCCTTCTGGAACAGCGGACTGACGCCCTTTTTGTAGAAGGCCATCGGCACATTGATGCAGCCGAATGTGATGCGGTTGTCGTCGATGGTTTCGGACAGCATCCGCGCGCGGCGGTTTTCCTTGTTGCCGGGGGGGATCGTGTGGAGCGCCACGGAAGTTGCGTAGTCCACCCAGAGCACGCGCTGCCTGCCTGCGGCCCAGCCGAACTTCGCAAGGAAGCGGCCTGCGGGCGTGGTCTTCTCGGCGGGACCGATCTCGGAAAGCGATTTAGCGCCGATGCCGGGGGTGGCCTCGTCGCCGAGGGCCTTGCCGATCAGCACCGGGGCATCGGCAAGCTGCTTGCCTTCCGCATCGAACAGGTAGGCGCGGGCGGCGGCCTTGTCGATGATGATGTAGGGGAGCGAGTGATTGTCCGCCGAGTCGGCCACCCAGTGGGCGACCAAGGCCGCACCCGCCGAGAGTTCGCGTACCGGCCTGGGTTGCGCCGCCGCTGCGGTCTGCGCTTTCGATGGGCGCTTGGCTACCGTTTTTTTCGTGCCCGGCTTCTTGGCTTTGGTCGCAGGAGCCTTGGCCAGATGCGTCGCAGTGGCCCGGGTTTCGGTCAGAGGGCTTGGTGCGGCACCTGCCAGCGCGAGTGCGGCAAAGGCCAGAGGAACGCTCATCATTGTCGGAATGAACTCACGGAATTTGGCACGGAAAATGGTCGGCACCTCGAACGGGCGCCGACCATGGTATCACAGTCTTCTGGGCAACGGGCGCGAAAGGGCGCTCAGTTGCGTGCCCGCTTGCGCTGGCTGGCGGCCATCTGCTGCTCGACGCCATCGACGCGCGAATTGAGCTGGTCGATACGCTGGCCGTTCTGCTGGGCCTGACCCGAAGCGGCCTGTCCCTCGGCGAGGGCCTGCTTCGCGGTGGCGTCCGTCTGCTGGAGACGGGAATCGAGACCATCGATCCGCTGGTTCACGGTGGCGATCTGGTCTCGCACAAAACCCTTGGTGGCACAGCCACCCAGACCGATCGATCCGACGAGGATCACGGCGACAGGGGCAAGTTTCGTCAGATAAGGCGACATCGCATTCACTCCTTGTTGTCTATGTTGTTTAACAGCCCCGCAGTGCTCCAAGCCGAGCGGGAAAGCGTGAACAATGCGATTCTGGCCGACCGTGCTTCCGCAAAGGTGAACGGAAGCCCGGTCTGCCATGTGCAATAAGTTACGTAACGGCGTTCGGTTCCACACCATCTCGCGGCGATGATACGGCTCCCGCAGGCGGATAACGCCGGGGCGGTCCGGCCTCCCCTTGTGCGCGTCGCCGGGGGGCGTACTGAACTAGGGTTCAGCCAGCTCGGAACAACCGGGCTGATCGAGAGAGGACCTATGAGCGAAACAACGGAGAACCGGGCGCTGGAGAACCGGGCGACCCCGGACGCCAAGACCCAGCTCGACATCTATCGCCGGATGATCCGGATCGAGCGCAACGACGATGCCACCCGCACCCAGATCCGTCGCGGCCGCATCACCGCGCCGTACTACTCGGCGCGCGGGCAGGAATGCATTCCTTCGGCCATCTCGGTGCTGCTCCATAACGACGACAAGATCTGCACGATCTATCGCGGCATCCACGACATGGTCGCCAAGGACATGCCGCTCCGCCCGCTCTGGGCCGAGATCTGCGGCCGCGTCGACGGCACCTGCAAGGGCAAGGGCGGCCCGATGCACCTCACGCACCCGGAAACCGGCGTGATGGTCACCACCGGCATCGTCGGTTCGTCGATGCCGATCGCCAACGGGTTCGGCTGGGCGGCGCTGCTGGACGGCACCAAGCAGGTGACCGTCGCCTATTTCGGTGACGGCGCCAGCAACATCGGCGCATTCCACGAGGCATTGAACCTGGCTTCCGTGTGGAAGCTGCCGGTGATCTTCGTGTGCCAGAACAACGGCTTTGCCGAGCACACCCGTTATGAGAACTGCACTTCGGTCGACCAGATCTCCAAGCGCGCGATCGGCTACGGCATGCCGGGCTACACCGTGGACGGCAACGACCCGGTCGACGTCTACGCCCACGCCCACGCCGCCATCGAGCGTGCCCGTGCGGGCGAGGGGCCGACCCTGCTGGAATGCAAGACCTTCCGCTTCATGGGCCACGTCTTCGGCGATGCCGACGGTTACATGACCAAGGAAGAGAAGGCCGAGGCGATCGCCAGGGATCCGCTGCCCAAGTTCCGCCAGAAGCTGATCGACGATGGGATCGCCACGGCCGAGGAACTCGACGCGCTGACCGCGAAGGTCGAGGCCGAAGTGAACGACGCCATCGAATTCGCGATGGCCTGCGAATATCCGTCCGACGACGAACTGCGCCGCGACGTCTTTGCAGAGGAGATTCCGGCATGAGCACTGAAACTCTGGAAGCAACCGTGGTGGAAACGGTGAAGATGAACGGCCTCCAGGCGATCAACGCCGCACTGATGGAGACGATGGAAGCCGATCCCAAGGTCCTCGTGCTGGGCGAGGACATTGCGGACAATGAAGGCGGCGGCGTCGTCGGCGTTACGCGGGGCCTCTCCACCAGGTTCGGCACGATGCGCGTGCGCTCCACGCCGATCTCGGAACAGGCCATCATCGGCGCGGCCATCGGCGCGGCCATGGGCGGCTACAAGCCCGTTGCCGAAATCATGCTGATGAACTTCACGACCGTGGCCATGGACATGATCGTGAATCACGCGGCCAAGCTGCGCTTCATGTCGGGCGGCCAGAGCCAGGTGCCGATGGTGATCCGCACCCTGACCGGCGCAGGTAACCAGACCGCCGGCCAGCACGCCGACTTCTACGAGGCATGGTTCTGCCACACCGCCGGCATCAAGGTGGTGATCCCCTGGACCCCGGCGGACTTCAAGGGCCTCTACCTTTCGGCCATTCAGGACCCGGATCCGGTCATCATCGTCGAAAGCGGCAAGACGCTGTTCGTGCCGATGGACGTGCCCGTCAATCAGGGCCCGATCCCGCTGGGCAAGGCCAATGTCGTCGCGCCGGGTAGCGATATCACCATCGTTTCCTATGGCCAGATGATGTTCACCGTCATGCAGGCCTATGAGGAACTGACGAAGGCGGGCGTCTCGGTCGAAGTGATCGACTTGCGCACGATTTCGCCGTGGGACAAGGAAACGGTGCTGGCATCGGCCGAGAAGACCGGTCGCCTGCTGGTGGTTCACGAAGCCGGCCGCAACTTCGGCCCGGGCGCGGAAATCGCCGCGACCGTGCAGGAAATGCTGTTTGGCAAGCTGAAGGCCCCGGTCGGCCGTCTTGGCGCGCCTTATTGCTCGGTGCCGTTCGCCAAGAAGCTGGAAGACGCCTTCCTCGTGCAGCCGCCCGAGATCATCGCCGAGGCCCGGCGCCTCGTCGCCA
Organism: Novosphingobium sp. BF6; assembly: GCF_058273105.1. Lineage (NCBI taxonomy): Bacteria > Pseudomonadati > Pseudomonadota > Alphaproteobacteria > Sphingomonadales > Sphingomonadaceae > Novosphingobium > Novosphingobium sp. BF6. The sequence goes on along the minus strand of NZ_CM177775.1, from coordinate 2,186,851 downwards.
TGGGCTGAAACCGATCACCAAACCATCGCATCCGCCCGTTTTTCCGGGCGGATGTAGATGGAGGTGATCCACGGCGAGAGCGCCTTCACCCGCTGTTCCAGTTCCTCGATCAGCGTTTCGGCATTGCCCATACTCAGGTCGTCCGCGAAGTCGGCACTGATGGCGACGAAAATCGCCTGCGGGCTCGTGTGGATGGTGCGAATGTGGTTCACCGCGTCGATGCACGGATTGCCGTTCAGCACTTCGCGGATTTGGGCGATGAGCACGGGATCGGCCGCTTCTCCGATCAGCAGTTCCTTGGATTCGCGGGCCAGCAGCACTGCCACGCCCGCCAGCACACAGCCGATCAGCACCGACGCGACGCCGTCGATGCGCGGGTCGGCGAAGTGAACCGACGCCCAGACACCCACCGCCGCGATGACCAGGCCGATCAGCGCGGCGCTGTCCTCGAAAAGCACGATGAATCCGGGCGGGTCCTTGCTGCGGTGGATCGCCTGCCACCAGGTCTGCTCGCCGCGCCCGCGATCGAATTCGCGCACGGCCAGCGCCCATGACGCGCCTTCCATCAGGAACGCGATGCCCAGGACGATATAGTTGAGCGTCGGGTTCTCGATCGCGTGGGGCTGCTGGATGTGGACCACGCCTTCGTAGATCGACACGCCCGCGCCGATCGCGAAGATCAGGATGGCGACCACGAAAGCCCAGAAATAAAGCTCGCGGCCATAGCCGAAAGGATGCGTGGGGTCCGGCTTTCGGCTGGCGCGTTTCTGGCCGTAGAGCAGCAGCACCTGGTTTCCGCTATCCACCAGCGAGTGCACGCCCTCGGTCAGCATCGAGGACGAGCCGCTGATCGCAGCGGCCACGAACTTGGCGACGGCAATGCCGAGATTGGCGGCCAGCGCGCCGTAAAGCACGATGTTGGCCTTGAAATGCGCAGCGACGCTGCCTGTCTCGCTCATCGTGGGGTGGTTCCTGCGGGGACTTCGATAGCCCCAACTGTCACGGCCCGTGCGAGGTTGCGCAAGTCTCGACTATTTGGCCAGCGCCTCGCGGGCCACGCGCTCGTTCCACAGGTCCGCATTGCCGCAGAGTTGCAGGTTCAACAGTGCACGCTTGAGGAACAGGTGGCAGGGATGCTCGTCGGTAAGGCCGATGCCGCCGTGGAGTTGCACCATTTCCTCGGTGACGAAGCGGAAGGCGTCGGCGGCCAGCACTTTGGCGGCGGCGAGTTCGGTGAGGCTGGCGCTTTCGTCCCGCGCGCGCTTCCACAATAGCGCTTCGGCGACGACGATGCGCGTCTTCATGTCGGCGGCGCGGTGCTTCAGGGACTGGAACAGCGCGATGGGCCGGTCGAACTGGCGGCGGACCTTCATATATTCGATCGTCATGTCGAGCGCTGCGCCCGCTGCGCCGATGCAGTCGGCGGCGAGGGCCAGTTGCGCCTCGCCCGACAGATGGTCGTGCAGCGGCTTGGCACCCGCCGCATCGGTGAGCATCAGGGCAGGGGTGAAGCCGTCCAGCACTACGTCGAACAGGCGGCGACTGGGGTCCCAGATTGGTCGTTCGACCAGCGAGACGCCCGGCGCGTCAAGCGGCAACAGCGCATAGCCACCGGGAAGCTGCGCCACCACGGCAACCGCCATGTCGCCTTCGAACACGCCGGAAATCGTGCCGGACACGGTGCCGTCCGAGCCTTGCGTCAGCTTGGAGGAGAGCATCGGCAGCGGCGCATATTCACCGCCGGCCAGCCGTTCCAGCCATTCCGCGCGCCCGGCAAAATCCTCGCTGGCGGCAATCGCCAGAACGCCGAGCTGCGCGGGGATCAGCGGCATCGCGGCGAGCAAGCGCCCCATTTCGAGGTGCAGGGCGGTAGACGCTTCTCGCGTGAAGCCTAGGCCGCCGTCCTCTTCGGGCAGGCGCACCATCAGCCAGCCCATCTCGGCGGCCAGTTGCCAGCTTTCGTCGCGCGAGGGCGACAGCTCTTTCGCCGGGAATGCCTTCTGCGCGGCGTCGGTGAGTTCGTTGAGTTCGATCACAGCACCCATCCCTTCGGCTCGCGCGGCATGTCCAGCATGCGTTCGGCGATGATGTTGCGCTGCACTTCCTCGCTGCCGCCGGCGATGGTCCAGGCATAGGAATTCATGAAATCGGCCATCCAGTTGCCGGTATTGAGATCGCCGAAAGTGATCGGCGCGACATATTGCTCGTCCATGCCGCCCAGTCGCAGGCCCAGCGCCGAATAGGCCCTGAGAGCGCGGCTATAGGCGTTCTTGACGATGGAGGCGTCGCCCATGCGCTCGATCCCGTTGATGCGGTTGTCGAGGAACTGGTCGGCAATCGCGCAGACCGCGTCCACTTGCGTCACCAGCGTGCCGAAATCGCGCAGTACACCGCGATCGTCTTCATGCCCATGCTCGCGGATCAGCTTCGCTACCCGGCCCAGCGCACCGCGCATCCGGTAGGACAGCTCCATCAGCGTCAGCCCGCGTTCGGAGGCGAGCGTCGCCTGCGCCACGGCCCAGCCTTGGCCTTCCTCGCCCACACGCTCGGAGACGGGAATCTCCACGTTGTCGAGGAAGATTTCGGCAAATTCCTCGTCGCCCTGGATCTGGTGGATCGGGCGGACGGTGACGCCGGGCGCCTTCATGTCCATCAGCAGGTAAGTGATGCCCGCCTGCTTCACGCCGTCAAATGATGTTCGCGCGAGCAGCAGGCACTTGTCGGCGAACTGGGCCATCGTCGACCAGACTTTCTGGCCGTTGATGACGTAGATGTCGCCTTTTCGTTCGGCCCGCGTCTTGATGGCGGCAAGGTCCGATCCGGCGCCGGGCTCGGAAAAGCCCTGGCACCAAGTCTCGCCTTCGAGGATTTTCGGCAGATAGCGCGCCTTCTGCTCGGCGTTGCCGCACTCGTGCAAGGTGGCGAAGGCGTGGTAGGTGGACACGAACGAGAGCAGCAGGCGCGGGCAATCGGCGCCGGCGAGTTCCTCGTAGATCACTTTCTGCTCGGCCAGGCTGCGGCCGCCGCCGGGATACTCGGCGGGCCAGTGCGGGATCGCATAGCCGGCGCGGACGAGCTTGCCGAACCAGCCCCGCTGGGTGCGGACGAAATCGGCCTGCGTGCGGCTGGCATCGCGCCAGTCGGTGGGCGCTTCGGCAGCGAGGAAGCTGCGGACTTCGCGGCGCAGGGCTTCGAGATCGTTGGTCATGCCCCTGTCTGTGCCGATGGGGTGCCGAGGCGTCCAGACGGGGGTGGGTCGCTGCGGCGATATCGGGAAGAACGAAGAGAAGGGAAAGATTCTGGGGGATGATCCCCCAGACCCGCGGAATGTCGGCGTTGTGCGAGACCTGACCGTTTGGCGCCCACGGTGAGCCGGGAGGCATTATGGCCTGCGGCAGCAAGGAGTGCGCGATTGGGGGGCTGGGGGCTATGTTTATCCTGAGCTTCGCCGAGGGGCTCCCCTGCTTTCAGACTTCCACTTCAATGGAATCTCCGACAACCCGCACTGCATAAGTCTCGATCGGCATAGTCGCCGGAGGGTTGATCGGCGCGCCGGTTTCGAGGTCGAAGCGGGCGCCGTGGACCGGGCAGGATATCCAGCCGCCCCTCATTCGGCCGCATTCCAGCGTCTCGTAAGCGTGGCTGCACAAGTTGCGCACGGCGAAGATGCGGTCCGCCGTGTTGCAGAGGAGGATTCCGATCCCGTTGACCTCGACGACGAGCTTGGTGCCGGGGGGCACGTCCTCCAGTCTGGCTGCGGCAACGAAGGTCTTTTCGGTCATCATCTTCCCGGTTTCTCTCTTTTTGGCGTGGACAGGGTGCATGCTTTTGCAACCCGGAGGCAAGCCGCCGTTGCGGCGCCCGGGGTCTCGGCGTGGCGGTTTTCGCCGGGGCGTTGGCCCTTTGCTTGTGAGCGCGTGGCCTGCTGGGTACGCCGGAGGAAAGACAAGACGAAGGATGCCATGCAGTTCGAATGGACCGAGGAACAGGACGCGTTCCGGCACAAGATCCGGAACTTCCTGCATGACAGTCTGCCGGACGACTGGGAGAAGTTCTCCGAGCACGGCCCGGCCTCGCCCGCGCTGACGGCTTTTGCGCGCAGGTTCTGCCTGAAATTGGCCGAGGTCGGCCTGCTGTTTCCACACTGGCCGCAAGCGATGGGCGGCGAAGGGCTGGGGCCGTGGGAGCAGCAAATCCTTTCCGAGGAGATGTGGATTGTTGGTGAGCCGCGCGGCGGCCAGTACATGAACGTCAACTGGATCGGTCCGACGCTGAAGAAGTATGGCACGCCCGAGCAGAACGCGCGCTATCTGGAGCCGATCACGCGCGGCGAATCGCTGTGGTGTCAGGGTTTTTCCGAACCGGATGCCGGATCGGACCTTGCTTCGCTGCGCACGCGTGCGGTGCTGAAAGACGGCAATTACGTCATCAACGGCCAGAAGATCTGGACGTCCTACGCGGGCCTTGCCGATACCTGCTTCCTGCTCACCCGCACCAGTGACGACCGCAAGAAGGGCATCACCATAATCCTCGTGCCGATGGACACGCCGGGCATCACCGTGCGCCAGATCCCTTCGCTGATCGGTGAAGGCGACATTCACGAGGTGTTCTTCGACGACGTGACCGTGCCCGAAACCGCGCGCTTCGGTGAAGAAGGGCAGGCCTGGGAGATCGTCGCCTATTCGCTGCGCAACGAGCGGCTGGGCATTCCCCGCTTCACGTTGGCCCGTGCCGCGCTGGACCGGGCGGTCATGATTCTGCAGCAGCGCGGCGATTTCGCTCGCGAATACGTCCGCATCGAGGCAGCGCGCTGCGCGGCGCTGTGCGAGGCTGCGGGCACGGCCAACTATGCCGTCGTCCAGAAGCGCGTGGACGGGCTGGCGATCGGCGCCGAGTCCAGTTCCGCGCGTTACGCCACCGTCATGGCCGAGCGCGCCGTCTGCGAATTCGTGGTGGAGTTCCTACCCGAAGCGCTGGCGGGCGCTTCGCCTTATCTCAAGATGCACCACCAGCGCGGCATCGTCGCCGGGGTCGCCGCAGGGTCAGCCGAGATCCAGCTCAACATCATCGCCAGCGACGTACTGGAACTGCCTCGGGAGCCGCGCTGATGCAGCTTGCCCTCAACGAAGACCAGACGCAGGTTCTCGATTTCGTCGAAGCCCTTGCGCGGCCTTTCGCATCCGCACCGCTGCACGATGCGGCGCTGGCGCTGGAAAGCGCGGAACTCGATGCCGCGCTGGTGGAGAACGGCTTCCTCGATGTCATGGCGGTCGAGGAGCTTGGCCCGATCACCGCCGCGCTGGTGGTGGAGAAACTCGCCCGCCTGCCGTTCGCGGTGGAGGCAGCTGCATCCGCGCTGGTGCGCCCGCTGATCGATCCCGGACTGCCGCGTCCGCTCTGTCTGGTGGAAGAAGGGCGCATTTCGGCGCCACTGCGCTTCCTGCGGCCCGGTGCGACGGTGGTTGTCGTCGGGCCTTCGGGCGTGCGCAGCTTCACCGCAAGCGAGGGGCAGATCGCTCCGGCGCAGGAGGATACGCTCTATGCCTATCCGGTGGCGTTTCTCACCGGCCTGCCCGAAGCGATGACTGCGCACGATGTCGATCCGGCCGAAGTCACCCGGGCCTGGCGCGTGGCGATGGCGGTGGAAGCGGCGGGCCTGCTGGGCGCGGCGCTGGCGAGCGTGGTGACTTACGTGTCCGAGCGCAAGCAATTCGGCCGACCGCTCGTGACCTTTCAGGCAATGCGCCACCGCCTTGCCGAAGCGCAAGTGGTGACGAACAGCGTCTACTGGCTCGCCATGCGCGCGGCGGCGAGCGGGGATCATGCCGATGCGGCGATGGCGCTGCTCCATGCGCAGGAAGCGGCCAAGCGGGTCTGTTACGATTATCACCAGTTCCTTGGCGGCATGGGCATGACGCTGGAGCATCCGCTGCACTTGTGGACCTATCGCCTCAAGCTGCTGACGGCGGAACTGGGCGGACGGGGCGCGCAGGGGCTGGCCGCGGCAGAGGCGCTTTGGGGGTGACGCAGGAGAGAGCAAAAAGGATGCAGGGACAGGACTTGATCGATCTGGGCGGGCAGGTGGCTATGGTCACCGGCGCCGGCCAGAATGCGGGCAGGGCGACGGCGCTGGAACTCGCGCGGCACAATGCGGGCGGCATTGCTGTCAACGATTTCGTGCAAGAACGCGCCGAGGCGGTGGTGGCCGAAGTACGCGCCATGGGCGTGCCTGCACTGGCGGTGCCGTTCGACGTGACCGATCTCGACGCGGTGCGGGCGGCCAATGCCACGATCACGGCGCAGCTCGGCCCGGCGACGGTGCTGGTGAACAATGCGGGCATGGCCGGGCCAGGCGCGTCGATCCGGCCTTCGCTGAATTTCTGGGAGGAAGATCCCGCCAACTGGCAGCGTTACCTCGGCACCAATCTCTACGGCGTCTACAACTGCTGCTTCGCCTTCATTCCCAACATGGTCGAGGCTGGGCGCGGGCGGATCGTCACCATCGTTTCGGATTCGGGCCGTATCGGGGAAGCGAAGATGGCGGTCTATGCCTCATCGAAGGCGGGGGCGCAGGGCTTCATTCGCTCGATAGCCAAGGAACTGGGGCGCTACAACGTCACCGCCAATTGCGTGTCGCTCTCCGCCCTGCTTCCCGACATGCCGGAGGAGCAGCGCGCAGAGATCATGCAGGGCGAGCACATGAAGGGGCTGATGTCGCGCTATTCGATTCGCCGCTGCGGCAAGTCGACCGACGTGGCGGCGCTGGTGACATTCCTGTGCTCGGGCGCGGCGGAATGGATCACCGGGCAGACTTACCCGCTCAACGGCGGTTATGCGCCGTCGATGTGAACTTTCAGGAGCGAGCGATCAGCTATCCGGTTCGTTGACGTTCCCGGCAGGATCCAGCGGGCCGCGACCGCTTCTGGTCAGGACGCAGCGCACATCGGTATCCGCGCCGTCCGGGCCGACATGGCGCAGGAAGCCTTTCGAGGTGCGATGCAGGAGCGTGCCCTTGAGTTCGCCGCCGGTCATCAGGATCTGGCTGCCGGTCATCAGATAACTGCCGCGCACGCCGTCCGGGGTCTTGTAGTTGGACCCGGTCACGGCGCGGAAATCGTACTGCGGCAACCGGATGCCGACCGGACCGCCGGCGGTGCCGTCACGCTCGCAATTGTACTGGCCGAGTTCCATCGTGCCGATCGGGCCGCCGGGAACGGGCGGCGGCGCAGGGCTGGCCGTTCCCGCCACGGAGGTGGCAAGGAGGAGGGCGGCGAAAGGGGCGTTACGAAGGGCGCGCATCATGACGAACCGCTAGCATCGGCGCGAAGCAATTGCCACAGGCAGTCTCCTCGGCTAAGGGCGCTTCCTTTCGGTAGTACCGGCTCTTTCCCATCTTAAGGTTCATCCCATGAAGATCAGTGGCGTCGACATTCGTCCCGGCAACATTCTCGAATACGAAAAGGGCATCTGGAAAGTTGCCAAGACGCAGCACACCCAGCCGGGCAAGGGCGGCGCCTTCATGCAGGTCGAGATGAAGAACCTCATCGACGGCCGCAAGACCAACGTCCGCTTCCGCAGCGCCGACACCGTCGAAAAGGTCCGTCTCGACACCAAGGACTTCCAGTTCCTCTACGTCGAGGGTGACCAGCTGGTGTTCATGGACATCGAGACCTACGAACAGATCCAGCTTCCCGCCGACCTGCTGGGCGATGCCGCGGCCTTCCTTCAGGACGGCATGCAGGTCCTGCTCGAACTCTGGGAAGAGCGCCCGATCTCGGTGCAACTGCCCGAGCAGGTCGAAGCCGTGATCGTCGAAGCCGACGCCGTGGTGAAGGGCCAGACCGCCTCGTCCAGCTACAAGCCCGCCGTGCTCGACAACGGCGTGCGCGTGATGGTGCCGCCGCACATCGAAAGCGGCACGCGCATCGTCGTGGACGTCTACGAGAAGTCCTACGTGAAGAAGGCCGACTGATGCGCGCGCTGGCGTCGATCATCGCTGCGGCTGCCCTGGTGGCAGGGCTTGCTGTTCCGGCACAAGCTGCGCCGAAGAAGGCGCCAGCCAAGTCCGCCCCGGCCAAGCCGGCCGCAGCGCCTGCTGCGGGCGCGCACGCCGCTTCTCCTGAAGTGGAGAGCGCGATGCTCTACCTGAAAGTGCTGATCAGCGGCCTCCAGTCCGAAAAGGTGGAAGGCCCGGCCAAGGGCGCGCTCGTCGGCTGCATCTACAACAACTCGCTCCAGAAGATCAGCGAATCGATGGACAAGGTGATCGCCGAAAATCCCGGCAAGATCAGCCGCGACAATCCCACCGAACTGCTGAGCGCCATGGTGGCGATCTGCGGCTACAAGCCGACGGCACCCGCCGCCGGTGCGCCCGCTGCTCCCGGCGCCTCCGCCGCTCCGCAACAATCCGCGCCGCAGGGCCGATAATCAGACCGGCTGCGGCCGGACCTCGAAGGACAAGGTAAGTTTTATGGCCATCTCCGGTCTCATTCGCGTCATGGAAAAGGCGGCCCGCAAGGCGGGCAGCCGCCTGCGCCGCGACTTCGGCGAAATCGAGCACCTCCAGGTCTCGCGCAAGGGACCGGCGGATTTCGTCTCCAAGGCCGACCAGGCCTCGGAACGTACCATCTGGGACGAACTGCGTGCGGCGCGTCCCGAATGGGGTTACCTCTTCGAGGAAGCGGGCGAGATCGAGGGCGATCCCGACAAGCCGCGCTTCATCGTCGATCCGCTCGACGGCACGACCAACTTCCTCCACGGCATCCCGCACTTCGCGATCTCGATCGCCGTGCAGGAGCCGCGTCTGGACGGCAAGGGCTGGGGTGAAGTCACCGCGGGCCTGATCTACAACCCGGTCACCGACGAGAGCTACTGGGCCGAGAAGAGCCGCGGCGCCTGGCTTCAGGACAAGCGCCTGCGCGTCTCGTCGCGCCGTCATCTCGATGAGAGCGTGATCGCCACCGGCATTCCCTTCGCCGGTCACGGCGATGCGGGCGAGTGGACCAAGATCTACCACGCACTGGCCCCGCAGGTCGCGGGTATCCGCCGCTTCGGTTCGGCCGCGCTCGATCTCGCCTGGGTGGCCGCCGGTCGCTACGAAGGTTTCTGGGAAGCCGATCTCAAGCCCTGGGACACGGCGGCAGGCTGCCTGCTGGTGCGTGAGGCCGGTGGTTTCGTCTCCGACTGGAAGGGCCGCTCGCTGCCCATTCATGATACGCAGATCCTTGCCGGCAACGACGCGTTGCACTCGCGTCTCCACAAGTTGTTGGCAAACGCGCTTAAGTGACTTGAGCCGAAGCCAAGGCGCGGCTAAGTCAGCCGCGCCGGTGCCGATATTCGCAAGGATAACGGCAGCAGGGATGCCCCTGTGGCGGAATGGTAGACGCGAACGACTCAAAATCGTTTGTCGCAAGGCGTGCCCGTTCGAGTCGGGCCAGGGGCACCAAGAACGAAAAGCCGCGAACCCGGATCGGGTCTCGCGGCTTTTTCGCGTCTGGTACCGAAGTTCGAAGCCGAGAGCCCCGAACCGATTGATTTGTGTGCGATAGTGAACGTGATGCCGTGAAGCATCGCGTGGAACAGCCCTATCTCGCGGAAATAGACGGAATTTAACAGTTAAACACGGGTGCTTTGCGCTGCAATTTTTCTACATTGGCAATAACCTTGAAATTCCGCCGCAGGTTCGCGGTGGCATGTCCTTCGTTCCCTCGGGGCTGCGATCGACGTCGAGGTCTGCTGGAAGCGCGTTCCGAACCGAGGCAACGAGGCTGCGGGACACCGGTGGCCACCTGGACCACCGGCTCGCTTCCGGCAGTTCCGCTCCCGCTGGAGTTTTCGCAAGACGAGGCGCGGGCGCGAATCGACAGCAAGGTTTTTGGACGTCCGCTTCGGGCCGCAACTGGAAGCGTGTTTGCCAAAGCTCCCCCTCCGGATTTTTTCTGGTCCGGAGGGGGACGAGATGGAGCCCACCGCCGAAGACTATCGCGACGCTCTTGCACGCGTCGTTGCTGCTTCATCTTTCAGATCTGCGCCGAAACTGGTGGAACTTCTGTTCTATCTCGTCGATCGAACGCTTGCAGGGCAGGGAGACCGGCTGAAAGGCTATCCTATTGCTTTGGACGGTCTGCGGGCGTGACGTCGGGGCGCAATGCGCCGATCGACTACGATCCGGAGCAGATCCTCAAGGTCCAGTCGAAAATCGCGCTGGGCGTCGCGTCGCGGCCAGCCTGACGGGGTGATCCATGAGACCATGCGGCAGGACTTGGAGAACCACCGCGATCTCGGCATGGACCAACGGCTTCCGCCTATGCGCTGGGGGGGCAGGGCAAGGAGGCGCAGGCGGTGTTGGTAGAAGCCGCGGGTGCCTATCCCGGTGTGCGGAAAGGCCGCATAGAGGTGGTGAAGGGACTGCGCATCCCCGATTTCGCCGTCGCTCCACTCGAAGCGCAGGGACTGCTTGGGTCTTGAGATGTCATGAAATCTGTTGTCGCCGCAGGGCCGGCTCCATAGTCTGTGCGCCATGAAAGCGCTCCTCACCGTTTCCGCCCTGGCCATAGCCCTGTCTCCGATGGCCGCGCAGGCCGAGCCGGTGACGGACAGCATCGCGCGCGACCTGCCGGGGCTGATGACGATCTACCGCGATCTCCACGCCAATCCGGAGCTGAGCTATCAGGAAGTCCGCAGCGCTGCGATCATGGCCAAGGCCGCGCGGGAGGCCGGGTTCACCGTAACCGAGAAAGTCGGCCAGACCGGCGTCGTCGCGGTGCTGAAGAACGGCGAGGGGCCGACGGTGCTGATCCGCGCCGACATGGACGGATTGCCGGTCGTAGAGCAGACCGGCCTCGCCTTCGCCTCGAAGAAGCGCGGCGTTTCCACCGCCGGGGTCGAAAGCGGCATCATGCATGCCTGCGGCCACGATACCCACATGACCGCCTGGATCGAGGCCGCGCGTCTCATGGCGAAGCGCAAGGCGGAATGGTCGGGCACGCTCGTGATGATCGGCCAGCCCGCCGAGGAAGTCGGCACCGGCGCGGTGGGCATGCTCAAGGACGGTCTTTACACGCGCTTTCCCAAGCCGGACTACACCCTGGCCTTCCACGATTCGGCCGATCTTCCCGCCGGGCAGGTCGGCGCCGCGGTGGGCTGGGCGCTCGCCAATGTCGACAGCGTCGATATTCTGGTGAAAGGGCTGGGCGGCCACGGCGCCTATCCGCAGGCGACCAAGGACCCGATCGTCCTCGCCAGTTCGATCGTCATGAAGCTGCAGACGCTCGTCAGCCGCGAGATGAGCCCGCTCGATCCGGCGGTGGTGACGGTGGGGTCGTTCCACGCCGGGGCCAAGCACAACATCATTTCCGATCAGGCCAAGCTGGAGCTGACGGTCCGCAGCTATTCCGACGAGACCCGCGCGCATCTGCTCGACGGCATCAAGCGCATCGCTCGCGGCGAGGCGATCGCCTCGGGCCTGCCGGATACGCTGATGCCCGAAGTCTCGGTGAAGGACCCTTACACCCGCGCGACCTGGAACACGCCCGAGTTCACGCAGGAGGCCGTGGCCGACCTCAAGACAAAGATGGGAGACGGCAATGTCGTCGTCACCCCATCGGTCATGGGCGGCGAGGACTTTGGCGAGTTCCGCCGCGCCGACGAGGACCACATCAAGTCGGTGATCTTCTGGGTCGGCGGCGCCGATCCGCAGAAGATAGCGGCGGCGAAGGCCGGCGGCCCGGCGCTGCCCTCGCTCCACAGCCCGTTCTGGGCACCGCAGGCCGACAAGGTGATCGCTTCGGGCAGCGAGGCGCTTACCCTGACGGCCCTGCGCTTGATGCCGAAGCAGTGATCGGCGGGAAACTGTAAGAATACCCGACATTTATCCGGTCATGATAGTGGCTTTGGCGCATATCGTGATAGTCCGGCGATCCCGCGCCTGTCAGATTCACCGACAGTTTACGCCTTGGACCTAAACTGACGTCATTGCCGGTTTTCGGCACGGAGAGTGGCGCCAAGCGACGATGATTCGCCTGTTCAAACACTACATCCCCCATGCGGTGGCGCTGCTGTGGCTGGTGGATATGCTCCTGCTGGTCGGGGCCAACGAACTGTCATGGCGGCTCAGGGCCGATCAGATCGGCATGGACCCCGGCGATCTCGGCACGCGCCTGGCGCTGCACGGGGGCTTTGCGCTGGTCATCTCGCTGTCGATGGTCGCGGTGGGGGTATACGGCGCCGACGCGCTGCGTTCGATGCGGTTCGCCGCCGCGCGCCTGCTGGTGGCGGTTTCGCTCGGCGTGATCGCACTGGCTTTTGTCGATTTCATCTTCGCCGCGCAGAATTTCTGGCGCTCGACACTGGCTTACGCGATGGCTTTCGCGGTCGTGCTGCTGGTAGCCAACCGTCTGGTTCTGGGCGGTTTCCTCGGCACTTCGGCATTCCGGCGGCGGGTTCTGGTGCTCGGCGCCGGGCAGCGCGCCCAGCGCCTGCGCGATCTGGCGGAGCGGCGCGAGAGCGGCTTCGTGATCGTCGGCTACGTGGCCATGAGCGACGGCACGCCGGTCGTCGAGGAAGCGATCTCGCGCGCGGCGATCAACAACCTGACCCGTTTCGTCGACAACCTCGGCGTCACCGAAGTCGTGCTGGCCCTGGAAGAACGCCGCAACGCCCTGCCGCTCAAGGACCTGCTGCGGATCAAGACCACGGGCGTCCACGTCAACGAGTTCTCCAGTTTCCTCGAACGCGAGACTGGCCGGGTCGATCTGGACACGGTCAATCCAAGCTGGCTGATCTTTTCCGACGGGTTTTCCTCGGGCCGGGCGATTTCCAGCGTGGCCAAGCGGCTGTTCGACATCGTCGTCAGCGGAGTGGCGCTCTGCCTGACCGCGCCGGTGATCCTGCTCTTCGCGCTGCTGGTGAAGATCGACAGTCGCGGCCCGGCCTTCTACCGCCAGCAGCGCGTCGGCCTGTTCGGCGAGCCGTTCGACGTGATCAAGCTGCGCTCGATGCGCACCGATGCCGAAGTGGCGGGCGCGCAGTGGGCCTCGAAGGACGACCCGCGCGTGACCCGCATCGGCCGCTTCATTCGCAAGGTCCGCATCGACGAACTGCCCCAGTCCTGGAGCGTGCTCAAGGGCGAGATGAGCTTCGTCGGCCCCCGCCCGGAGCGCCCACAGTTCGTATCGGAGCTGGAAGAGCAGCTGCCCTATTACGCCGAGCGTCACATGGTGAAGCCCGGCATTACCGGCTGGGCGCAGATCAACTACCCCTACGGCGCCTCGATCGAGGATTCCCGGCACAAGCTGGAATACGACCTCTACTACGCCAAGAACTATACGCCGTTCCTCGATCTCATCATCATTCTTCAGACCTTGCGCGTCGTGCTGTGGAGCGAAGGGGCGCGATGAGCCTCTCGGACGGTTTCGGCTTGTGGGGCACGGTGGGCGTCGTTCTCGATCTGACCGGCGCGATCGGCGCCGCCAGCGTCGGTCTGTGGCTCTGGCCCCGGCGCGCGCGTCTGGCCGAGGCTGGCGTAGCCACCGTCGCCGCTCTGTTCTTCACTGCGGGCTGGAGCATCGCCGCCGCTGCCGCGGTGACGGCGGAAGCACCGATCTTCGCCTCCGTGGCGGAAAGCCTGCGCAATCTTGCCTGGCTCGTGGTGATCTATCGCTTCTTCGCAGGCGACGGACGCCATTCCAGCCTCGCGCCGATCCGGCCGGTGATCTTCGCGCTGGCTTTCGTTGAACTGCTGCATTTCGGCATGATAGTGGCCTTGTCCTCGGTGGCGATGGGGCGGGGGCTGGTCAGCCTCGGCTTCGATATCGAGGTGATGCTGCGCCTGCTGGTGACGGTCGGCGGACTGGTGCTGGTGCACAATCTCTATGCCGGAGCCCCGCGCGAGATGCGGGTCGGTCTGCGCTGGCCCGCTATCGGTCTGGCCGTGCTCTGGTCGTTCGACCTCAACCTCTATACGGTCGCTTATCTGGCGCGCAGCTGGCCTGGCGAGATCGCCGCGCTACGGGGCGCTGCCGCACTGGTGCTGGCCGCCTGCCTTGCCATTGCCGCCTCGCGCAACCGCGACGAACTGCGGCTCAAGCCCTCGCGGGCGGTGACCTTCCAGACCTTCTCGCTGCTCGTCATCGGCGTCTATCTCGTGGCGATGGTGGCGGTGGCGCGGTGGCTTTCCTATGCAGGCGGCGATTTCGCGCGGCTGATCGAGATGGCCTTCCTGACGCTTGCCAGCGCTTTCGCCCTCGTCGTGCTCCCCTCGCGCCGGGTGAGAAGCTGGCTCAAGGTGATCCTCGCCAAGCACTTCTTCCAGCACCGCTACGACTACCGCGAGGAATGGCTGCGCTTCACCCGCACCATCGGCAGCAATGACGATCGCGCGTTGCCTTTGGAAGAGCGCGTGGTTCAGTCGGTCGCCGATATCACCGACAGTCCCGCCGGACTGCTGCTGACGCCGGACGAGGGAGGCGATCTCACGCTGGCGGCGCGCTGGAACTGGCCGGATGTGGACGTTCCGGCTATCGCCTATCCGCTGTCGGCGCTCGCGCCCTTCGAGCAGTCCGGCCATATCGCCGATCTCGATGACTTGCGCGAGGGCCGGACCCGTCGGGGTCTCGACGTCGCGGTGCCGGAATGGCTCGGCGGCGAGCGCCGCGCCTGGGCGCTGGTGCCGCTCGTCCACTACGACCGTCTGGTCGGAATGGTCGTGCTGGCCCGTCCGGCGATGGCGCGCAAGTTCGATTGGGAGGACTTCGACCTCCTGCGCGTGATCGGCCAGCAGCTTGCCAGCTACCTCGCCGAGAACGCCAGCCAGGAAGCGCTGGCCGAATCCAGCCGCTTCGAGGATTTCCACCGCCGCATCGCCTTCGTGATGCACGATATCAAGAACCTCGCCAGCCAGTTCAGCCTGCTCGCCCGCAATGCCGAGCTTCACGCCGAAAAGCCGGAATTCCGCGCCGACATGCTCGTCACCTTGCGAAATTCCTCGGACAAGCTGAACGCGCTGCTGACCCGGCTTTCGCGCTACGGCACCGGTGCGGTGGACCGTCTCGGTCCCGTCCGCGCCGCCGATGTCGCGCGCGGGGTCGTCCTGCGGTTCGGCGGGCAGGTCGTCCTGACCGAAGCGCAGGACCTTACCGCGACGGCCAATGCCCATTCGCTGGAGCAGGTCCTGGTCCATCTCGTCCAGAACGCTGTCGATGCCGGGACGCCCGGCAGTCCGGTCTTGCTGACGCTGGCCGCCGAGGGGCTTCACGCCCGGTTCGAGGTCGTCGATTCCGGCTGCGGCATGTCCGCCGAATTCGTGCGCCACCGTCTGTTCAAGCCTTTCGTTTCCACCAAGAGCGGCGGCTTCGGTATCGGCGCCTTCGAGGCGCGCGAACTGGTGCGGGGCATGAAAGGGCGGCTCGACGTGGAATCGCGCGAAGGACTGGGTTCGCGCTTCATCGTCCGCATCCCGCTCGCCCTCTCCACCGACATCCAGCAAGACAATGTCCGCAAGGACCAGAAGGTAGCCTGAGAATGACCGAGACCCGACCCAAGCTTCTCCCGAAGCTGCTCATCGTGGAAGACGATGCCGGGCTCCAGGCGCAGCTCAAGTGGGCTTACGAGGACTTCGAGGTGGTCGTCGCGGGGGATCGGTCTGCGGCGCTGGCCCTGCTGCGCTCGGAAATGCCGGACGTGGTGACGCTGGACCTCGGCCTGCCACCCGATCCGGACGGCACCACAGAGGGCTTCGCGGTGCTCGACGAAATCATGGCGCTCAAGCCCGATACCAAGGTGATCGTCGCCTCCGGCCACGGCGCGCGGGAATCAGCGTTGCAGGCGATTGCGCGCGGGGCCTACGATTTCTACCAGAAGCCCGTCGATATCGACGCGCTCGGACATATCGTGCGCCGGGCCTTGCAGTTGCACCGGCTTGAGGATGAGAACCGCCGCCTCGCCTCGCGGGTGGAGAAGGACGAGAAAGTGCTCGGCCGCCTGATCACTGCGGCGCCGGAGATGATCCGCGTCGCGCGCACGATCGAGCGCGTTGCCAATACCAATGTCTCGGTCATGCTGCTCGGCGCCAGTGGCACCGGCAAGGAACTGCTGGCACGCGGTCTGCACGAAGCGAGCGGGCGTGCCAAGGGCCAGATCGTGGCGATCAACTGCGCGGCTATTCCGGAAAATCTGCTCGAAAGCGAGCTGTTCGGCCACGAGAAGGGCGCTTTTACCGGCGCGGTCAAGACCACGCCCGGCAAGATCGAGCAAGCCGCGGGCGGTACCCTGTTCCTCGACGAAGTGGGCGACATTCCGCTCCAGCTTCAGGTCAAGCTGCTGCGTTTCCTGCAGGAGCGGGTGATCGAGCGCGTCGGTTCGCGCGAATCCATCCCGGTCGACACCCGCATCGTCTGCGCGACGCATCAGGACCTCGAAACGATGATCGCAGAAGGGCGTTTCCGCGAGGACCTGTTCTATCGCCTCGCCGAAATCGTCGTGCGCATTCCGGGGCTGGCGGAAAGGCCGGGCGATGCGACCTTGCTGGCGAAGGCCTTCCTCCACCGCTATGCCAAGGAGATGAACCCCGGCGTGCGCGGCTTCGCGGCTGATGCCCTCGCGGCGATCGACGCCTGGGGCTGGCCGGGAAATGTGCGCGAACTGGAGAACCGGGTGAAGCGCGCGGTCATCATGGCGGACGAGAAGCTGGTGGGCGCCGCCGATCTCGACCTCGCCGACCCGGACGAGCAAGTGGCTAATGCGCTCAATCTCAAGACCGCGCGCGAGCAGGCCGACCGTAAGGTCATCCGCCATGCCCTGGCCCGCAGCGAGGGCAATATTTCCAGCACCGCCAAGATGCTGGGGATCAGCAGGCCGACGCTCTACGATCTGCTCAAGCAGTACGATCTTCAGAACTGAACGGGCGTGAGAGCCGCCCTTGTCAGGAGGCTCTCACGCTCTCGGCCTTACTTGGGCTGATAGGTCTGTTCCGGTCCGGGGAAATTGCGGGCGCGCACTTCCTCGGCATATTTCGCCGCCGCTTCCGAGACCAGCCCGGCCATGTCGGCATAACGCTTCACGAAGCGCGGCACGCGGTCGAACATGCCCAGCATGTCCTCGGCGACGAGCACCTGGCCGTCGCACTGGGCCGAAGCGCCGATGCCGATTACCGGGATGTCGAGGCTATGGGTGAGCGAAACAGCGATCGGTTCGAGCACCCCCTCGACGACGACCGAGAAAGCGCCTGCACCCGCCACGGCCTTGCCGTCCGAGATGATCTTGGCGTGCTCTTCCTGGCTGCGGCCGCGCGCGCCGTAGCCGCCGAGGGCGTTGACCGCCTGCGGGGTCAGGCCGATGTGCGCCATTACCGGAATGCCGCGCTGGGTCAGGAAGGCGATCGTCTCGGCCATGGCCTCGCCGCCTTCGAGCTTCACGGCGGCGCAGCCCGTCTCGGCCATCACGCGCGAGGCCGAGGCGAAGGCCTGCTGCGGACTTTGCTCGTAGGAACCGAAGGGCATGTCGACGACGACGAGCGAATGATAGCTGCCGCGCACCACCGCGGCGCCGTGGGCGATCATCATGTCGAGCGTGACCGGCAGGGTGGAGGGAAGGCCGTAGATCACCTGGGCCAGTGAGTCTCCGACGAGCAGCATGTCGCAATGTTCGTCCAGAATCTGGGCCTGACGCGCCGTATAGGCCGTCAGCATTACCAGCGGCTCGGTGGTCTTCCCCTCGACCTTGCGGCGCTGGATGGCGGGAACCGTCAGCCGCTTCATCGGCATCGGGGTGGGATTGGCGCGACTGGTCGCGGTGTCGAGCTGGAAGGTCGTGGACATGGCAAAGGCTTCTAGCGCGAGGTTGGAAGATGCGCAAAAGCGCATTTTCATTGCCGACTGCGAGAAGAAGTAAACTTCAACGGGTTGCGGGATGCCGTTTGTGCCTGAATCCGCAATTGTGAAGAACCGATGGCAATAGGGCTTGCCATGCCCACGCAGCCCGCTAGCGTCGCGCCATACAAAATTCGGGGGTCCACCGCATGTTCGGACGCGTAAAGCCGCTCGACGCCATTCTGGCGACGGCGGAAAAGAAATCTCTTCACAGGTCGCTGGGGGCGTTCCAGCTCACCATGCTCGGAATCGGTGCCGTGATCGGCACCGGTATTTTCGTGCTCACTGCCGAAGCGGCGCAGAAAGCCGGTCCCGGCATGATGCTCTCCTTCGTCATCGCCGGGTTCGTATGCGGCGTGGCAGCGCTTTGTTACGCCGAAATGGCGGCAATGGTCCCGGTCTCGGGTTCCGCCTATACCTATAGCTATGCAGTCATGGGCGAAACCGTCGCCTGGATGGTCGGCTGGGCACTGATCCTGGAATATGCGATCGCGGCGGGCGCGGTTTCGGTCGGCTGGTCGGGCTACTTCGTCGGCTGGTTGAACAGCAGCTTTGGGATGCACATCCCGCTCGATTTCGTGCGCGGACCGTTCGACGGCGGCTTCATCAACATTCCGGCGATGCTGATCGCAGCGGCGGTTACCGCGCTGCTGATCAAGGGCACCAAGGAAAGCGCCACCGTCAACGCGGTGCTCGTGGGCATCAAGATCCTGGCGCTGGCCCTGTTCGTGGTCCTGACGATCCCGGTCATCAGGAGCGGCCAGTTCACACCGTTCGCCCCGCTCGGTTTCGCGGGCATTTCCAGCGCCGCGGCCTCGATCTTCTTCGCCTATGTCGGTTTCGACGCGGTTTCGACCGCTGCGGAAGAGACCAAGAACCCGCAGCGCAACATGCCGATCGGCCTGATCGGCAGCCTCGGTATCTGCACGATCTTCTACATGCTGGTAGCATCTGGCGTGATCGGCACCGTCGGCGCGCAGCCCGTGTTCGGCGCCAACGGCGCGGCGCTTTCTCCCGGCACGCCGGAGCTTTCGCAGGCCTGTGCCGCCATTCACGAGAATGCCGTCGTCTGCTCAAAGGAAGCTCTCGCCTGGACCCTGCGCCAGGTCGGCTATCCCTTCGTCGGCTGGCTCGTCGGCGCGGCGGCGATCATTGCGCTGCCCTCGGTCATCCTGATGATGATGTTCGGCCAGACCCGCATCTTCTTCGTGATGAGCCGCGACGGCCTGCTGCCCGAGTTCTTCTCGAAGGTGCATCCGCGCTTCCACACGCCGCATGTCATCACCATGTTGACCGGCCTGTTCGTGACCCTGTTCGCGGCGTTCTTCCCGGTCGGCCTGCTGGCGGACGTGTCGAACTCCGGAACGCTGTTCGCCTTCGCGGCGGTGTCGATCGCGGTCATGGTGCTGCGCAAGACCGATCCGACACGCAAGCGCCCGTTCCGCACACCGGGTATCATGCTGACCGCGCCATTGGCGATCCTCGGCTGCATCTACCTGTTCTTCAGCCTCTCGGTGCAGACCATCGGCCTGTTCGTGGGCTGGGCGATCCTGGGACTCATCGTCTATTACACCTACAGCCGTTCGCGTAGCCACGTCGGCCGTGGGGTGATCGAAACCCACGAGGTCGACGCCGACGCTCCGCCGCAGCCGGTCCCGCCGGTCTGATCGGACGCCTCGTTGCGAAAAGGAAAGGGGAGCCACCGCGCTCCCCTTTTTCTTTGCCTGCGTGCAGAGATATCCCGTGGTTGCGCTCCGGCTATCCACCGGCCTTGCTCAGGATATCCAGAAATTATCCACAAGCCTGCCCCTTGGTCGGATAAGGGGAAATTTACCTATCGCTGCGATAATTCCGACAGGGCTATCCAAAAATCGGGCACCATCATGTCGGCTATCAAGGCGTTGATCCCAGGCTTCCTGTTGACCTGGATCGTTTCCACGATCATCGGCTCGCAAAAATCGAGCGGTGGCGTTCTGGCGATCACGCACACGTTCTATCAGGGGCACGAGTTCTACTGGTCCTGGCCGCTGTTCTGCGGGGCTACCGCGCTCGCCTGGGCGCTCTTCGCGATGATGGAGTGACCGCTGCGGAGCAAGCGGGGTCGCCGCGCGTTGCTTTCCCCGATGTCCTTCCCGTTCGACCGTATCGTTCTGGCCCTGCTCCTTGCCGCCTGCATCCTGCTGGCCGGGCGAGGCTGGCTGCGGGAGCACCCCGGTTATGATCCCTGGGCGCCGCTGACGCTGGACGAGAAGCCGGGATGGGCTACCCCGCGCAAGCTGGCCGCCCTTCGCGGCGACCGCAATCTCTGCCGCGCCTTCCTGGAGCGGAGCGGGATTTCTCGCATTGCCCTCCCGCCCCTGGGCAAAGGTGAGTGCCGCCGTGACGACCGCAAGCTTCTTGCAGCGCCCCAGGCGGCCGGTGTGGCGCTTTCTCCGGCGCGGGCGGAGGCAACCTGCGCCGTCGATGCCGCGCTCGCCCGGTGGCTGCGACACGGCGTCCAGCCGCAGGCGGAGGTGATATTCTCCAGCAAGGTCGTCAGGATCGAGCAACTTGGCACCTACAACTGCCGCCGTATCGGCAACACCGACAGTTGGAGCGAGCACGCGACTGGCAATGCGATCGATGTCTCGGCTTTCGTACTGGCGGACGGTCGCCGAATCACGCTTCGCAGAGGCTGGAGGGGCAGCACCGAGGAAGCGGCCTTCCTTCATGCGGTGCGCGATTCGGCCTGCGAGAGTTTCTCGACGGTGCTCTCGCCGGACTACAACGCAGCCCATGCAGACCACCTGCATCTCGATCAGGCAAGTAGAATGGCGGGCTGGAAAGCCTGTCGCTGATTTGAGGGAAGAGGCCGAAGCCGGGAGCGCCGCTGGTGACCCCTACGGGAATCGAACCCGTGTTTCAGCCGTGAGAGGGCCGCGTCCTAACCGCTAGACGAAGGGGCCGTTAAGCCAGTGCAGACCACCTGAAGGTGGTGAAAATGGTGACCCCTACGGGAATCGAACCCGTGTTTCAGCCGTGAAAGGGCCGCGTCCTAACCGCTAGACGAAGGGGCCGTTAAGCCATTTTATCTGCATCCACGCACCATCGGAATGGTGACCCCTACGGGAATCGAACCCGTGTTTCAGCCGTGAAAGGGCCGCGTCCTAACCGCTAGACGAAGGGGCCATTTCCGGGTTGCGCCGGAGGCAGGACCGGCCCTCTAGCGGGGGTCCGGTGGGGGGTCAACCCCCTCATCGATAATAATTTGAACTCTCTGTGACACTGGCTGCGGAGGACGCGAAAATCCGCCGTTTTCAGTCGGCAAAGGCGGCGTCGTCGATGTGAAGTTCGGCTTGTGGACGGCTTCCCCAGTCGTCGATTTTCGCGCGTCCGGCCAGCCAGAGGCGGCGCCCTTGCGAATTATGGAGCAGGGCCTGCCCCATTTCGCTCTCGGCCGAGCGGAAGGCCATGGCCTTGAACCGGCCGCCGTCGCGCCCGCCGACGATCAGGCGCACGTGATCGGCGCCCACGGTGTCGGCCTTGATGACATGGACCGGCCCGACCGCCACGCGCGGCCCCGGCCAGCCCATGCCGTAGGGACCGGCGCTTTCCAGCTTCTCCACCAGATCGGGTGTGAGCCCTCCCGGTGCCAAGGCGAGATCGAGCAGCATCGACTGGTTGGCGCTGGCCCGCGAGACATCGGCGGCCAGCAGCGTGTCGAGCCATTCGGAGAGCGCCTCCAGCTTGTCCGGCGCGACGGTCAGGCCTGCCGCCATGGCGTGGCCGCCGCCTGCCACGAGCAGCCCCGCCTCGCGCGCGGCGATGATCGCGGCGCCGAGGTCGACGCCGGGGATCGAGCGGCCCGATCCCTTGCCGTTGCCCGCCTCGTCGGCATCCATGGCGATGACGAGGGTCGGCTTGCCGGTCTTTTCCTTGATCCGTCCGGCGACGATGCCGATCACGCCCGGATGCCAGCCCGCGCCGGAGAGGACCATGACCGCGCGGTTGTGCTGGCGCTCGATCTGGGCCTCGGCGGCTTCCTGCACGACCTGCTCAATGCCGCGTCGCTCGTCGTTGAGGCGGGAGAGTTGGGCAGCGATGTCACGCGCCTCGTCCGGGTCGGTGGTGGTGAGCAGGCGCACGCCGAGCGTCGATTCGCCCACGCGTCCACCCGCGTTGATGCGCGGGCCGAGCGCGAAGCCGAGGTCGGAGCATGTCGGCGCGCGGTTGAGGCGGCTCGCGTCGATCAAGGCCGCCATGCCGATATTGTCGCGCTTCGCCATGACTTTGAGGCCCTGCGCCACCAGGGCGCGGTTGAGGCCGTGGAGTGCGGCGACGTCCGCCACCGTTCCCAGCGCGACGAGATCGAGGAGGGCGAAGAGGTCGGGTTCCCGGCGATCCTTGAAGAACCCGCGCTTGCGCAAGGTGCGCAAGGTGGCGACGGCCAGCAGGAAGGCGACGCCGACGGCGGCGAGATGGCCATGTCCGGCTGCCACTTCGTTCTCGTCGAGGCGGTTGGGATTGACCAGTGCGGCGGCGCGGGGAAGCACGGCGGCGCACTTGTGGTGATCGACGACGATTACGTCCACACCCGCGCCGTGGGCCATTTCCAGCGCCTCGTAGGCCATGGCGCCGCAATCGACGGTGACGATCAGGCGGGAGCCTTCCCCGGCGATGCGGACAAGCGCTTCACCGCTCGGACCGTAGCCTTCGAGCAGACGGTCGGGAATGTAGTAGTTCGCCTCATGGCCGAGTTGGCGCAGCAGCAGGATCAGCAGTGCCGCGCTGGTCGCGCCGTCGACGTCGTAGTCGCCGTAGACGGTCATCGGTTCGCCCGTCATGACGGCTTGGGCAAGCCGCTCGGCGGCGACGTCCATGTCGCGGAACTCGGAAGGGTCGGGCAGGAACGAGCGCAGAGACGGGCTGCGGTGACGCTCCAGGTCCTCGCGCGGCACGCCGCGGGAGAGCAGGATCTGGGTGACGATGTCGTCCTCCAGCCCGCCGGGGAAGCCTGAGGAACTGTCGGAAAGGTCCATGTTGCCGCCCCGCCAGCGCCAGGCCTTGCCGGTGAGGGAACGTTCGATGCCGAATACGGAAGTTACAGGTCGCGAAGCCATGGCGATGCGATTAGACTAACTGGCACTGCGCGGAAAGGGCGGCTCAGGGCGAAAGGAGAGAGCGATGCTCGCGATAGTCTGGCACAGCCGCACCGGCGCCGCGCGCGCGATGGCGGCGGCGATCGCGCAAGGCGCGGGGGAACAGGGGGTGCTGCTGGGCGCGGCGGAGGCGATGCCGGCTCTCCTGCTGGGAGCGAAGGGCTATGTCTTCGTCTGTCCCGAGAACCTCGGCAGCATGTCCGGACAGATGAAGGAGATGTTCGACCGCTGTTACTATCCCATGCTCGGGCGCGTGGAGGGACGTCCCTATGCCACGGCCATCGCTGCGGGATCGGACGGCGCAGGTGCCCAGGCGCAGATCGACCGGATCGTTACCGGATGGCGTTTGAAGCGCGTGGCACCGCCGCTGATCGTCAATCTGGGCGCACAGACGCCGGAGCAGATTCGCGCAGAAAAGACCGTTTTGGACCATGACCTTGCCGCCTGTCGCGGGCTTGGAAAAGCCTTTGGCGAAGGCCTGGGACTGGGCATCTTCTGAAAAAGCCGCCGTTTCGGTTTCATTCGTCCGTAAACGGACTCGACGGACAAGCCGAACTATAGGCTAATGCGGCCGTGAACACGACTGGCCCCGATATTCTGGAACCTCATTCCTTGCGCCATGAGGGGCGCTTGGGAAGTGCACCGCGCAACGGCGTTTCGCTGTTCTTTCCGGCGGGGCAACGTCCTTCCGCGCAAGCGATTGCCGCTCTTCTCGCTGCCGAGCCGGGAACAGGCTCGGGCGGCGACGTCACGGCGCGAATATCGCACCGTCCCCCGGACAGGGACGGATGGGTGGAACTTCTCGCAAATGGCCTGACCTTCGATCTTGTCGGGCTGGCACCTGCACCTCCCGTTCCGCAGACGGCAATCGTGCAGGAGCATGGCTTCGACGGCGCCTGTTCCCTTGAGGGGCTGGAAACGGTGGAGCTTGTTCCCGGCGGCCACATCGTCGGCGGCGCGCGGCTGCTTCCGGTCATTCGCGTTCTTGCGGGTCTGGCGGCAAGTCTGGCACTGAAGCTTCCGGTAGCGGCCGTGGGCTGGCAATCGGCGCAGACCGTCATGGAGCCGCGATACTTCGCGCAGGTTATCGTGAACTGGCTGGCGGGCGGCGCGTTTCCCACACTCGGCCTTACGGCGCTGCTGCGCGCGGAGGACGGCAGCATTGTCACGAGAGGCCTTTCCCGCTTTTCCGGACAGGAAATGCAACTGGAAGCCGCTGCCGGAGAAACCCCGTCAGACAGTCTCAAGCTTGCCATTCGCGTGGTCGATTTTCTCGTTCGTCAGGGCAAGCTGGCAGCGCCTCGGGAAATCGATTCGCCGTGTGGCCGTCTGCTGGTGGAGCCGTCGCAGACGGGACGGCAGGTCTGGGTCTGGCGCCAGAACTGAATTCTCGGCACTGAATTTCATTTCATCCGCTGAGACAATCTCTTTCCTTTCGCGCGATCAATCGCCGAGGTTTGCCGGACTATGACGCAGCTCTGCAACGTCATCACCTGCTTCCCTTGCAGATTGGCCGAAAAGACTGCTTCCGATCGCTTTTCAACGCGCTGGGCGGCGTACGCATTCGCTTCGAGGATTTTCGCCGGAACGGATTGCTGCTTCCCTGCCACGAGATCGCCAGTATCCGGTTGGGACTGCCGCTCCATCGCGGACCGCATCGGCGCTACAGCGAACTGGTGAGCGAGCGGGTCGGGCAGATCGAGGCGGCCTGGGCGCGATGCTGCGGCTGCGATCCAAGCGGTGCGGCCATCGAAGCGAATATGCGCTTGGATCTGTTGCAACGCGCCCTGCGCAAATTGCTGCTTGGCGGATCGAGGCGATGGCCGAAGCTCAATCACCACGATCCCCAACAGGCCGAACCGGACTTTTCGGACTTGGACGCGCTTTCCGAAACGCTGTGGCAGGGAACGGGTCTGCGACAGCCCGAAGACGTTCAGCCCATGCCGGTGCGGCGTGCCAGTTCGTCACGCGCCGAACGATATTGGGCTTCGAAATCCGCCACCCTTTCTTCGACCGAAGCGATCGAAGAAATGGCGCCGATCCCCTGTCCGGAACCCCAGATGTCCTTCCAGGCCTTGGCCGCCGTATTGCCGCCGGAGCCGAAATCCATCTGGCTCTTGTCGCCTTCGGGGAGATTGTCCGGATCGAGGCCCGCCGCCTTGATCGAGGCGCGCAGATAGTTGCCGTGTACGCCGGTGAAGAGGCTGGAGTAGACGATATCACCTGCACTGCCTTCGACGATGGCCTGTTTGTAGGCTTCGGCGGCATGGGCTTCGCGCGTGGCGATGAAGGGGGTGCCGATATAGGCGAAATCGGCGCCCATGGCTTGCGCGGCCAGGATCGAGCGGCCGCAGGCAATGGCGCCGGACAGTGCAAGCGGGCCGTCGAACCAGCCGCGGATTTCCTGCACCAGTGCGAAGGGCGATTGAGGACCGGCATGTCCACCCGCACCCGCGGCAACGGCGATCAGGCCGTCTGCCCCTTTTTCGACGGCCTTGCGGGCGAAACGGTCGTTGATGACGTCATGAAAGACCTTTCCCCCCCAGCCGTGGACGGCGGCATTGACCTCGGGAATCGCACCGAGCGAGGTGATGACGAGCGGGACCTTGTGTCGTTCCAGAACCTTGAGGTCTTCTTCGAGCCGGTTGTTGCTCTTGTGAACGATGAGATTGACCGCAAGATGTGATGCGCAACCATCTGTTTCTTCAGAGATTTGTGAGAGCCATTCATCCAGCTGGCTCGAAGGCCGGGCATTCAGCGCCGGAAAGCTGCCCACTACGCCCGAACGGACCTGGGCGACGACCAGTTCGGGAGTCGAAACGATGAACATTGGAGCCGCAATCACGGGAAGACGCAGATTCTCGAAAGGTGCGGGAAGGGTCATTTCCGGTCCGTTTAAGTGATCGATTAAATGGGCATAGAGCGCCTGCCATCACCTGTCGAGAGGCGCGGCGTACCGCCCCGGCGTTGCTGGTCTGCTCCGGCCCGAAAGCAAGTGACCGGGGCGGCGCCTCTCGTCATAAACAGCAGTGTCGATCATAAGAGGGCCGCGCAAGTCGGCCGCCAGGAGAGGTTTCTGCCATGTCCGACCAAGCTGTCGCCGCGTTCGATTGCTCCGATATCGATCAGTACCTGGGGAAAGTCATTGATTCCTCTCCGATCCGCGAGCCGCTCGGAAACAACGATATCCGGCGTTGGGCGCAGGCGATGCATTATCCGAACCTGCTCCATTTCGATCCGGTCTATGCCGCTGCCAGTCGTCATGGAAAGCTGGTGGCACCGCAGAGCTTTCCGATCGTAATGGACGATGGTCACGGCACGGCGCCGTCCTGCGTGGGCTGCATTCCGAATTCACATCTCCTCTTCGGCGGGGACGAGTTCTGGCACTACGGCCCGCGCGTGTTCGGCGGGGATGTCGTGACGAACGAACGCATTCCTTTCGATTACGTCGTCAAGAATACCGGCTTCGGTCCGACCTGCTTCCAGCGGGGCGACAACTATTACCGCAACCAGAACGGTGACCTGATCGCCAAGCAGCGGTCGACGGCGATCCGCTATCTGGCTCACGCCGGTGGCGATACGGTGAACACGGCAGAGTTTGAGGAACCGGAGTGGAGCGAAGGGGAACTGGAGCAACTGGAAGCGCGCAAGTTTGCCTGGATCCGGATGCTGCATGATCTTGGCCATGCGGAGCGCTGGTGGGACGACGTCCAGGTTGGCGATCAATTGCCCGAGCGGGTCTTCGGGCCGCATACCATTGCCAGTTTCACCACCGAGTGGCGGGCCTTCCTGTTCACCACATGGGGAACGCTCGATCGCCGCGAACTCGATCTTGCCGCGCTCGGATTCACGCCGGAAATGGCCGGGCACGAGAACGATCCGCATATGGAGCGCATCAATCCCGAACTGACCGACGGCGCCTATTTCGGCCCCTCGCGCGGGCATCTCTTTCCCAAATATGCGCGCAAGATCGGCATGCCCCGGGCTTATGGCTACGGCGCTTCGATGGGGGCCTGGGTGACGGACTATCTGTCGGGCTGGGCCGGTGAATGGGGCATGGTCGTGCATTCGACCGCGAACTACCGAGGCCCGGCGCTTTCCGGCGATGTGACGATCCAGACTGCGGAAGTGGTCGACAGGATGGTGGATGAGAAAGGGCGCCATCTCGTGCAGGTGAAGCACAAGATGGCGAACCAGAAGGGGACGCTCATGTGCGCGGGGCTTGCCGAGATCGCTTTGCCGAAGAAACCGGGGTAATGGGCGCCGAACGGGTTCGTCTGTCGGCAAGCCGTCAGGCGATCGGGGGGCTGTTCCTGCATTTCGATCCCGGCCAGGCGAGCAAGGCCAGGTAGGTCAGTCCGAAAGCGGGGAAAATAGCCCAGTCGACCCAGTGGACGAGGTTCTCGGTTACGGCGCGGACGTTCCACCCGAAAGTGAGTTGCAGGATGTCCAGCAGGAGCAGGCGTGCGGCGCCTGCGGCGAGGGCGAGGCTCCACCAACCGCTGCGTCCGAAATCGTGCAACCGCCGGACGGCAAGGGCCGGTGCCGGGACCGCGCAGATCAGGCCGATGGCCAGGGAAATCCATCCCGATACGGGATCTTCGGTCGCACAGGCGGTCACGCTGGAGAGGATGGCGATCACGAGCACCGCAGCGAGAAGATACGTCCACACGTCGGTGCGCGGAGATCGGCCGGTGAATGTCAGGCTGTGCCGTATCGTAAAGCGCAGGTTCTGTAGGGAAGCAGTTTTCATGACGGGTTGCCGCCAGGCTGCGATCCATGGCTGGACTGGTCGAGTCCGGCTCGTTCCGCATCCTCGGACACGCGCATCGGGAAGGCGAGGGATGCCATCAGCGCGACGATCGCCGTTGCCGGAGCTGCCCACAAAATGACCGCGCCGAGACCGATGGATTGTGAAATTACCTGCGATATCATTGTATTGTAGCCGGAATAACCGACTCCTCCGAGGTTCATCGAGAGAAACGGACCAAGCAGGAGCGAACCCAGCATTCCGCAGAGACCGGGAATGGCGAAGATGTCGCAGGCATCGTCGAGGCGCAGGCTCCGGCGGATGAGCGGGCGGATATGGTAAGCTGAGAGCGCGCCGATTACGCCGAACACGATGGCTGCGCCCGGGGAGACATAGCCCGCTGCCGGGGCGATTGTGGCCATGCCCGCAAGGATACCCTTGGCCATCCCTTCGGCGGTGACGCGGCCGGTGGCCCATCGTTCGGCCGCGACCCAGGTCAGGCCGGCTGCCGCGATGGCAATATGGGCGGCGATCATCGCTGCGGCGGCATCGTCGTTGGCAGCGAGGGCCCAGCCTCCGCAGAGGCCGAGAGCGCCGATCCAGGCCAATGCTGCTCCTGTCAGCGAAAGTGCCGGGCTTCGCGGCTGCGACAGGTCGCCGGGAAAACCGATCCGGCGGCCGAGGATTGCAACGACCACCAGTGCGGAGACCCCGGCACTGGCGAAGATCGCCAGGCCGCCGCTCCAGTCGAGAACACCGAACCGGCGGGCCAGCCAGCCGCCGCCCCAGATCCAGTGGGCGATCGGTGCTTGCACGACGAGCGTCCAGAGCGCGCAGAATGCCACGACCCAGCCGAAACGGGCACGTTCGGCCCAGGCACCGATCATCAGCGCGGGGGCTAGACCGGCCAGGGCGATCTGGAAGAGGGCGAAGGCGCTTTCGGGCGTGCTCGTGCCCTCACGGACATTGCCGAGCTGTCCCAGCATCCAGGCGTTGCCGCTGCCGAGCCAGCCGCTCGTGACGTCGCCGAAGGCCAGAGTATAGCCCACGATCGGCCAGAGCAGTGTCACGGCCGCGACGACGGCGGCCGACTGGATCAGGACTGACAGACCGTTCCTGGCATCGGCGCGGCCGGAGTTGTAAAGTGCGATGCCGGGGAGGAAAAGAAGCAGGACGAGCGCCGCGCAGGCCATGATCCAGGCGGTATCGCCGCTGTTCGCCAGATCGATTCGCCCGTCCTGCGCCATGGCAGGAGCAGGCATGACCGCCAGCCCGCCGAAAAAGGGCGTGAGCCTGCTTTTCTTCATCGGAGTTCCCCATAGACGGCCGCGGGCGGTCGTCTTCCGGGGGGCAGGTTTAGAACAGGGAAGCGGTCGGGCACAAGCGATTGCACGGGCGCGCGTTTCCGGCGTTTCAGGCGAGCTCCGGGAGCACCTGGTCCGGCGGGCGATGACCGTCCGCCCAGAAGCGGATATTGGCGATGATCCTTTCGCCCGCCGCCTGACGCCCTTCGAAGGTCGCGCTGCCGAGATGGGGCAGGGCAACGAGGTTCGGCAGGGCGAGCAACCGGGGATTGACTTCCGGCTCACGGGCGAAGACGTCCAGTCCGGCACCGGCGATGCGGTTTTCGGTGAGGGCCGCGATCAGGGCGTCCTCGTCGATCAGCGATCCGCGCCCGGTGTTGATGAGGCTTGCCGCCGGTTTCATCAATGACAGACGGCGTGCGTCGACGAGCGGTGCGCCGCCGGGAAGCGCCGGGCAATGCAACGTGATCACATCGCTTCCGGCAAACAGGGCGTCGAGGTCCGCTTCGTAACGGGCGGTGCATTCGGCCTCGATGGCCTCGGGCAAACGATGGCGGTTGTGATAGGCGACTTCCATGCCGAAGGCGCGGGCCCTGCGAGCGACGGCTTGGCCGATCCGCCCCATGCCGACGACGCCCAGGCGCTTGCCGTGAAGGCTCATGCCGAGCATCTCCGAAGGTTCCCAGCCACGCCACCGGCCTTCGTGAAGAATACGAGAATTCTCCCGGAACCTTCTGGAAACGAAGAGAATAAGTGCAAAAGTCAGGTCGGCGGTGTCTTCGGTGAACACAGCCGGGGTATTGGTGACGAGAAGACCGCGCCGGTGAGCGGCTGTCACGTCGATATGTTCGGTTCCGGCACCGAAATTGGCGATCAGCCCGAGCGCCTCTCCGGCCCCGGCAACCAGATCCGCGTCGATCCGGTCGGTCACGGCGGGCACGAGAACGTCGCAGCGCTGCATCGCCTCGGCCAATTCGGCGCGCGTCATCGGTGCGTCTTCGCTATTGAATTCGGCATCGAACAGTTCCGCCATTCGCGCCTCAACGGGAGGCAGGAGGCGGCGGGTGACCACGACGCGGGGGCGGCCGGTCAGCTTGGGCGCAAGCGGCGTTTCGGTTACCAGAGTCATCTCGAGAACCGGGCTAGGCCTTCCACAGGTCGCGGGTCAAGAATGCTTGAAGAAGCCTCTTGTAACAGAGTATGAAACGGAGATGTTTTCTCGCAAAGTTCGACAGTCGATCATGGCGGCCTGTGCCGTGGCGATCTCCTCCCTGGCCGGCGCCGCGCATGCGGCCGACGACGACAAGGTTCCGTACTGGGCCTCGGTTGACACCGACCTTGCGAACCTGCGCGTAGGTCCGGGGGAATCGTACAGGATCGACTGGGTTTACCGGCGGCCGCACCTGCCGGTGAAGGTCCTGCGCCGTGAAGGTCCGTGGCGCCTCATTGAGGATCCGGACGGGACCAAGGGCTGGATGCGGGACCTGCTGCTCTCCCGCCAGCGCTCGGCGCTCGTCAAGGGCGCTGGAGGCGGCAAAGGTTCCGGAAGTAGGGTGCCGGTGGAGATGAGGGCAGAGGCCAATTCCTCGTCGGCGATGCTCTGGCGGATCGAGCCGGGCGTGGTCGGCCTGCTTGGCACCTGCAAGGACGGGTGGTGCCCGTTCGACGTTCAGGGGCACAAGGGTTTCGTGGAGCAGGAGATGCTCTGGGGCGCTGGAGTACCCTGAGATTCCGCTTCTAAAGCGCGAAATACAAATAAAAACCCCCGCCGCAAGGACGGGGGTTTCTTCTTGAGAGCCGGATGAGACGGGTCAGGCCAGTTCGATCGCCACGGCCGTCGCTTCACCGCCGCCGATGCAGAGCGAGGCGACGCCCTTCTTCAGGCCCTTCGACTTGAGGGCGTTGATGAGCGTGACGATGATGCGGGTGCCCGAGGCGCCGATCGGATGGCCGAGCGCGGTGGCACCGCCGTGAACGTTCACCTTGTCGTGCGGGATGCCGAGGTCGTGCATGGCGAACATGGCGACGCAGGCGAAGGCCTCGTTCACTTCGAACAGGTCTACGTCGGAGAGTTTCCAGCCCACCTTGTCCATCAGCTTGGTGATCGCGCCGACCGGGGCGGTGGTGAACTTGGCGGGTTCATGGGCATGGGCGGCGACGCCCACCACGGTGGCGACCGGGGTGAGGCCCTTGTCCGCCGCGACGCTGGCGCGGCTCATGACGACGGCGGCAGCGCCGTCCGAGATCGAGCTGGAGGTGGCTGCGGTGATCGTGCCGTCCTTGGCGAAGGCGGCGCGCAAGGTGCGGATCTTGTCGGCATTGCCCTTGGGCGGCTGCTCGTCGGTGTCGATCACGACTTCGCCCTTGCGGGTCTTGACGGTGACCGGAACGACTTCGTCCTTGAAGGCACCGTTGGTGATCGCTTCCTGCGCGCGGCGCAGCGATTCGATCGAATAGTCGTCCTGGTTTTCGCGGGTCAGCTGGTACTCGTCGGCCGTCACCTGTGCGAAGGAGCCCATCGAGCCACCTTCGTAAGCGTCTTCCAGGCCGTCGAGGAACATGTGGTCATAAAGCGTATCGTGACCGGCGCGCGCGCCGGAGCGGTGCTTCTTCGACAGGTAGGGCGCATTGGTCATCGATTCCATGCCGCCCGCGATCAGCACGTCGAGCGAGCCGGAAGCCAGGGCCTCGGCGCCCATGATGACGGTCTGCATGCCCGAGCCACAGACCTTGTTGACGGTGGTGGCCTCGACGGACTTGGGCAGGCCGGCCTTCAGCGCGGCCTGACGGGCAGGGGCCTGGCCCAGCCCGGCGGGCAGCACGCAGCCCATGTAGATGCGTTCGATATCCTCACCGGCGACCCCGGCGCGTTCGACTGCGGCCTTGACCGCAGTGGCACCGAGTTCGGTCGCCGAAACGTCGGCAAGGGCGCCCTGAAGGCCGCCCATCGGGGTACGAGCATAGGAAAGAATGACAATCGGGTCCGAAGCCGAGATCTGGGCCATTATTATGTTGCCTTTCACGCGTTGAAAATCAGGTATCCTTGGCAGGAGAGGTAGTGCTGCACCGCACCAAATGCAATCGGCGACTCTCGTTCTGCCGCTGCTGAACATGCTCCATCATCGTGGCGTTTGAAGGAGGCTCTTTGCGGCGATTTTCGCAAGCTGGATGCGAATTCTTGCATCCGTGCGGCAATGGAATGGTTTGGCGTTGAAATTGCGCGATCTCCCGGCTTTCGCGGGTTTCCACTTGGTGCGGCATCGTAACGAACCATGTCGCCCTTAAAGGTTTTTGCGAATCACTCGCAACACCGCAGAGTTCCGCCATTTATTCCGGTTCGACACCCTTGCGGAGGGCAGGGGGCTGGCCTAAGAGCGCCCCCAACGACCGGGCTCTTATGGCATGAGTCCGGCTGCCGTATCCGGTATGAGGCCAGAACCATTGACTGATCTGTCACAATACCTGCCGATCCTGATCTTTCTCGCGGTAGCTCTCGCGCTTTCGTCGGTGATCGTGCTGCTGCCGCTGGGCGTTTCGCGCCTGACCGGCACCCACAACCCCAGCGCGGACAAGAACAGCGAATACGAGTGCGGCTTCCCCGCGTTCGAAGATCCGCGCAGCCAGTTCGACGTGCGCTTCTATCTCGTGGCGATCCTTTTCATCGTCTTTGATCTTGAAGCCGCGTTCCTGTTCCCCTGGGCCGTATCGCTCAAGCTGACCGGTTGGGCCGGTTGGCTGACGATGATGGTGTTCCTCGGCGAACTGGCCATCGGCCTCGCCTATGCATGGAAGAAGGGAGCTCTGGACTGGGAATGAGCACGCTCGTCAATTCCGCCGGTCAGCCTCTCGCTCCGGCACTCGCTCAGGGCGGCGCGATCACGCCGCCCGATCAGGCATTCTTCAAGGACCTAAATCAGGAAGTGTCCGACAAGGGCTTCCTTGTCACGTCGACCGAGGAACTGTTCCAGTGGGCCCGCACCGGCTCGCTGTGGTGGATGACCTTCGGCCTTGCCTGCTGCGCGGTCGAGATGATCCACGTGAACATGCCGCGCTACGACATGGAGCGCTTCGGCGCCGCGCCGCGCGCGTCCCCGCGTCAGTCGGACGTGATGATCGTGGCCGGTACGCTCTGCAACAAGATGGCTCCGGCGCTCCGCAAGGTCTACGACCAGATGTCGGACCCGAAGTACGTCATCTCGATGGGCTCGTGCGCCAACGGCGGCGGCTACTATCACTACAGCTACAGCGTCGTGCGCGGCTGCGACCGGGTCGTTCCGGTCGACATCTACGTGCCGGGCTGCCCGCCTACCGCGGAAGCGCTGCTCTACGGCATTATGCAGTTGCAGCGTAAGATCCGCCGCGTTGGCGCGCTCGAAAGGTAAGGGCACGATGACTGTTCTGCATTCCGCCCCCAAGTTCGCGTCGAACGAAGGCGTGGTCGAGACCCTCTCGGCCGCGCTTGGCGACATGGTTCTCGCGACCAAGGAAGAGCACGGCGAAGTCGTGCTCACCGTCGCGCGCGACCAGATCGAAAACGCCCTTCGCCTGCTGCGTGACCGTCACGAATACCAGCAGTTGATGGAAATGGCCGGCGTCGACTATCCGTCGCGTCCCGAGCGTTTCGAAGTCGTCTACATGCTGCTTTCGGTGACGAAGAACCATCGCATCATGGTGAAGGTCTCGGCTGCCGAGAATACCCCGGTTCCGACCGTGACCACGCTCTGGCCCAACGCGGGCTGGCTCGAACGCGAAGTGTTCGACATGTACGGCGTGATCTTCGCGGGCAACCCGGACCTGCGCCGCATCCTCACCGACTACGGTTTCGAGGGCCACCCGTTCCGCAAGGACTTCCCGCTCACCGGCTACGTCGAGCTGCGCTATTCCGAAGAGGACAAGCGCGTGGTCTACGAGCCGGTCAAGCTCGCGCAGGACTTGCGCCAGTTCGACTTCATGAGCCCCTGGGAAGGTGCCGAATACGTGCTTCCCGGCGATGAAAAGGCCGAAGGAGAGGCGAAATGAGCATCCAGCTCGAACAGTCGCCGACCACCGGCGATGAAGTCATCACCAACTACACGATCAACTTCGGGCCGCAGCACCCGGCGGCCCACGGCGTTCTGCGCATGGTCATGGAACTCGATGGCGAGATCATCGAGCGCATCGACCCGCACGTCGGCCTGCTGCATCGCGGCACCGAGAAGCTGATCGAGCACAAGACCTACCTTCAGGCGCTGCCCTATTTCGACCGCCTGGACTACTGCTCGCCGCTGGCCATGGAACATTCCTATGTCCTGGCGATCGAGAAGCTGCTCAACCTCGAAGTGCCGATCCGCGCGCAGTACCTGCGCGTGCTGTTCGCCGAGCTGACTCGCATCTGCAACCACATGCTCAACATCGGCTCGCACGTCATGGACGTGGGCGCGATGACCCCGAACCTGTGGCTGTTCGAAATCCGCGAGGACTGCCTCAACTTCTTCGAACGCGCGTCGGGCGCCCGCATGCACTCGGCCTGGTTCCGCCCCGGCGGCGTCCACCAGGACGTGCCGCTCAAGCTGCTGACCGACATCGCCGACTGGCTCGACACGCGCCTGCCGGAGCTGTTCGAGGACGCGATGAGTCTCGTGGTCGACAACCGCATCTTCAAGCAGCGCAATGTCGACATCGCGCTGGTGAGCAAGGAAGATGCGCTGGCCTGGGGCTTCTCCGGCCCGATGATCCGCGGCGCGGGCATCCCCTGGGATATCCGCAAGGCGCAGCCTTACGACGTCTACGATCGCATGGACTTCGAGATCCCCGTCGGCACCAACTCTGACTGCTACGACCGCTTCATGGTCCGCGTCGAGGAAGTGCGCCAGTCGGCCCGGATCATGAAGCAGTGCCTTGCTGAGATGCCGGAAGGTCCGGTCGCTTCGTCCGACCGCAAGGTGGTTCCGCCCAAGCGCGGCGAGATGAAGCAGTCGATGGAATCGCTGATCCATCACTTCAAGCTCTACACTGAGGGCTTCCACGTGCCGGCCGGTGAAGTCTACGTCGCCACGGAAAGCCCGAAGGGCGAATTCGGCGTCTATCTGGTGTCGGACGGCTCGAACAAGCCGTACCGCTGCAAGATCCGCCCGACCGCCTTCTCGCACCTCCAGGCGATGGACTTCATGTCGAAGGGGCACATGCTCCCCGACGCGACCGCCATTCTCGGCGCCATCGACGTGGTGTTCGGGGAGTGCGACCGTTGAGCAAGCTCGCCATCGCCGAGGCCATGATCGCCGCCTACAATGCGCAGGACGCCGATCTCTACGTGACCTTCATGACTGACGAAGCCAGCGAAGCGAACTATCGCGGCGCTGTCGTTCGAGAGGGCAAGGAGGGCACGCGCTCGGGCCTCAAGGCGGCTTTCGCCAAGTGGCCCGAGAACAAGGCGGAGATCGTCTCGCGCGAAGAGACCGACAACTATGTCGTCTTGCGCGAGCACGTGACGCGCGGCCCGGCGACGGACGGTTCCGATCTCGTCGATCCTTTCGACGTTCTGGCCGTCTACAGCTTCGAGGGCGACAAGTGCTCGCGGGTTGAGTTCATCCGATGAAATTCAACACGCTCGAACTGACCCGCATCTGGGCCGCTGTTACCGGTGTGGCCCTTGCGGTGTGGTATTTTGCCGCCGTCTATCTCGATCTCCAGCCCACGGCCGTGCTGCCGATGCTGGTGACTGCGATCGGCGGCTTTGAGTTGTTTCTTTTCGGCCAGGACCAGTGGCTGAAGCGCAGGGGTAAGCATGGCTGACCGCTATATCGAACCCGACACGCCCGAACTCCGGGCCCGTTGGGGCAATTTCGCCTGGACCGCCGAAAACGCCGAAAAGGCGAAGGATGTCGTGTCCCGCTATCCGGCCGGGCGCCAGCGCTCGGCGGTGATGCCGCTGCTCGACCTCGCCCAGCGCCAGGTCGGTGCCGAGCTGAACACGCAGGGCTGGCTGCCGATCCCGGTGATGGAATACATCGCCGCCTATCTCGACATGCCGGTGATCCGCGTCGTCGAGGTCGCGACGTTCTACACGATGTACAACATCGCGCCGATCGGTCGGTTCCACGTGCAGGTCTGCGGCACCACGCCGTGCATGCTGCGCGGGTCTGACGATCTGCTGGAAACCTGCAAGTCGCGCGGCATGAAGAAGGGCCACATCTCGGAAGACGGTCTCTGGTCGTTCACCGAGGTCGAGTGCATGGGCAACTGCGCCTCGGCGCCGATGGTCCAGATCAACGACGACAACTACGAAGACCTCACGTCGGATCGCCTCAACGCGGTGCTCGACGCGCTGGCACGTGGCGAGACGCCGAAGGCCGGCACCCAGGACCCCGACCGTCACACCGTCGAACCGGTGGGCGAGCCGACCAACCTGGTCGCGATGATCACCGAAAACCATGACTATCGGAGTGAGTGGTAATGGCTCTCCTCGATAAGGACCGCATCTTCACCAACCTCTACGGCTATCAGCCGTGGAACCTGAAGGAAGCGCAGGCGCGCGGTGCCTGGGACAACACCAAGGACCTGATCGCTCGCGGCCGTGATGCCATCATCGACGAGATGAAGGCTTCGGGGCTGCGCGGTCGCGGCGGTGCGGGCTTCCCGACCGGCATGAAGTGGTCCTTCATGCCCAAGCAGCCGCCGCTCGACCAGCACGGCAATCCCAAGCCCAGCTTCCTCGTGATCAACGCGGACGAATCCGAACCGGGTTCGTGCAAGGACCGCGAGATCATGCGCCACGATCCGCACCTTCTGTTCGAAGGCGCGCTGGTCGCGGGCTTCGCAATGGGCGCGCGCGCGGCCTACATCTACATTCGCGGCGAATACATCCGCGAGGCAGAAACGCTGTTCGCTGCCCGTGAAGAGGCTTACGCAGCCGGCCTGCTGGGCAAGAACGCCGCCGGATCGGGCTACGACTTCGACGTCTTCGTCCACCGCGGCGCGGGCGCCTACATCTGCGGCGAAGAAACCGCGATGATCGAGAGCCTCGAAGGCAAGAAGGGCCAGCCCCGCCTGAAGCCGCCGTTCCCGGCGGGCGCGGGCCTCTACGGCTGCCCGACGACGGTCAACAACGTGGAATCGATCGCCGTCGCGCCGACCATCCTGCGTCGCGGCGCCGCGTGGTTCTCCAGCTTCGGCCGCGAGAACAACAAGGGCACCAAGCTCTTCCAGATCAGCGGGCACGTGAACCGTCCCTGCGTGGTCGAGGAAGAGATGTCGATCCCGTTCAGCGAACTGATCGAGCGTCACTGCGGCGGCATTCGCGGCGGCAAGGACAACCTGCTGGCGGTGATCCCCGGCGGTTCGTCGGTTCCGCTGGTTCCGGCTGCCGAGATCTGGGACGCCCCGATGGACTTCGACGGCCTGCGCGCCGTCGGTTCGGGCCTCGGTACCGCTGCCGTCATCGTCATGGACAAGTCCACCGACATCGTCCGCGCCATCAGCCGCATCTCGTACTTCTACAAGCACGAGTCCTGCGGCCAGTGCACCCCCTGCCGCGAAGGCACGGGCTGGATGTGGCGCGTGATGGAGCGCCTGCGCACCGGCGACGCGGAAGTCGAGGAAATCGACATGCTGCAGCAGGTGACCAAGCAGGTCGAAGGCCACACCATCTGCGCTCTGGGCGACGCTGCGGCGTGGCCAATCCAGGGCCTGATCCGTCATTTCCGTCCGGAGCTTGAGCGCCGGATCGCCGAAAACGTCCGCGAGGCTGCCGAGTAATGCCCAAGGTCAAAGTCGACGGCGTCGAGATCGACGTCCCCACCGGCGCAACCGTGCTGCAGGCCTGCGAGCTTGCCGGCAAGGAAATCCCGCGCTTCTGCTACCACGAACGCCTGAGCATTGCCGGCAATTGCCGCATGTGCCTGGTCGAAGTGAAGCCCGGACCGCCCAAGCCGCAGGCTTCGTGCGCGCTTCCGGCCTCCGAAGGCCAGGAAATCCGCACGGATTCCGAAATGGTGAAGAAGGCGCGGGAAGGGGTGATGGAATTCCTCCTCATCAACCACCCGCTCGACTGCCCGATCTGCGATCAGGGCGGCGAGTGCGACCTTCAGGACCAGTCCGTCGCTTACGGTCGCGGTGCTTCGCGCTATGACGAGAACAAGCGCGCGGTCACTGAAAAGTACATGGGTCCGCTCATCAAGACCACGATGACGCGCTGCATCCACTGCACCCGCTGCGTGCGCTTCTCGGAAGAGATCGCCGGCGTGGACGAGATTGGCGCGCTCTATCGCGGCGAATCCATGCAGATCACGACCTATCTCGAACATGCTGCCAAGCACGAGATGTCGGCCAACGTGATCGACCTGTGCCCGGTCGGCGCGCTCACCTCGCGTCCCTACGCCTTCGAGGCCCGTCCCTGGGAACTCAAGAAGACGCTGGGCATCGACGTGTCGGACGCCACCGGCGCCAACATCCGCATCGATGCGCGCGGCCGGGAAGTGCTGCGTGTGCTTCCTCGTAACAACGATGACGTGAACGAGGAATGGATCAGCGACAAGGCGCGCTACATGGTCGACGGGCTTACCAAGCGCCGCCTCGACAAGCCGTTCCTGCGCCGTGACGGCAAGCTCGTCGCGGTTAGCTGGAACGAGGCTTTCGCCGCCATCGCCACGCTGAACCCGGGCAATTCGATCGCCGCCGTCGCTGGCGACATGGTCGATTGCGAAACGATGTTCGCCGCCAAGAAGCTGGTCGGCGCGCTCGGTTCGAAGCTCATCGAAGGTCGCCAGACCGGGATGGACTACGCCACCGAAAGCCTCGCCGCCGTCAACTTCAACACCACCTTCTCGGGTATCGAGACCGCCGACGCGATCCTGATCGCGGGCAGCAACGTGCGCTGGGAAGCTCCGCTGCTCAACGTCCGCCTGCGCAAGGCGGTGAAGCGCGGCGCCAAGGTGTTCCTCGTCGGTCCCGAGTGGGAAACCACGTTCGGCGGCGAGTTCCTTGGCGAAGACCTCTCGGTCCTTGGCAATCTTCCGCAGAACGTTGCCGATGCGCTGTCGAACGCGAAGCGTCCGGCGGTCATTCTCGGCGGTGCGGCGCTCGGCCGTGGCGGTCTGGAAGCGGGCCTTGTGCTCGCGGCCCAGTTCAACCTCGTTCGCGATCTTGAAGACGGCACCAAGTGGAACGGCTTCAACGTCCTCCACATGGCGGCAGCCCGCATGGGCGGCCTGATGCTCGGCTACGCGCAGAAGGGCGGCATTGCCGACCTCGTCGCCGCCAAGCCCAAGGTTCTGCTCGCACTCGGCGCCGATGAAGTGGACTTCACCCAGTTCGCCGGTTCGATGATCGTCTACATCGGCCATCACGGCGACAAGGGCGCCCACGCAGCGGACGTGATCCTGCCGGCTTCGGCCTACACCGAAAAGGCAGGCACTTACGTCAACACCGAGGGCCGCGTGCAGTGGGCCGACAAGGCCGTGTTCGCGCCGGGCGATGCCCGTGAAGACTGGACGATCCTGCGCGCGCTCGCCGATGCCTTCGGCGTGACCGTCGGCTTCGACAGCTTCGACCAGCTGCGCGACGCGATGATCGCGGAAGTGCCTGCGCTCGGCAGCGAAGGTCTTGCCGATTACGGCAGCGTCCTGCCGAACGGCGGCGGTTCCGCTGCCGGCCGGATCGCCTATCCGATCAAGGACTTCTACATGACCAACCCGATCGCCCGTGCGAGCGCGGTCATGCAGCGTTGCTCGGCTGAACTTCTCCACGGAGAAGAGATCGCGGAGGCCGCGGAATGACCGCTTTCTTCCAAAATCTCGGGATGAGCTACGAGTGGGCATGGTTCGTGTCCACTATCTGCGGCATCCTGCTCATCGCGCTGCCGCTGATGCTGGCTGTGGCGATGATCATCTATGTCGACCGCAAGATCTGGGCCGCCATGGCGCTTCGCCGTGGCCCCAACGTGGTCGGCCCGTTCGGCCTGCTGCAGTCCTTCGCAGACGGTCTGAAGGTCTTCCTCCAGGAGACGATCATTCCCTCGGCGGCGAACAAGGGCCTGTTCCTGATCGCACCGATCGTGACCTTCACTCTGGCGCTGCTGTCCTGGGCGGTGATCCCGTTCAACTCGGGCGCGATCCTGGCCAATATCAACATCGGCCTGCTCTACATCCTCGCGATCAGCTCGCTGGGTGTCTACGGCACGATCATGGCGGGCTGGGCTTCGAACTCGAAGTACCCGTTCTTCTCTGCGATGCGTGCCTCGGCGCAGATGATCTCCTATGAAGTCTCGATTGGCTTCATCCTGATCTGCGTCGTTCTCTGGGCGGGTACGTTCAACATGAACGACATCGTCTGGGCGCAGAAGGGCCACGTCTTCGGCATCATCAACGGTTTCGTCGCGAACCCGCTGCTGTTCCCGATGTGGGTCATGTTCCTGATTTCGAGCCTTGCGGAAACGCAGCGCGCGCCCTTCGACCTTGCCGAAGCGGAATCGGAACTCGTCGCCGGTTACCAGACCGAATATTCGTCGATGGCTTTCGCCGCCTACTGGCTGGGCGAATATGCCAACGTGCTCCTGATGTGCGCGCTCAACGCGACGCTGTTCTGGGGTGGCTGGCTGCCGCCGCTCGACATCCCCGTTCTCTATCTCGTGCCGGGCTTCGTATGGTTCCTGCTCAAGATATTCTTCTTCTTCTTCGTGTTCAGCTGGATCAAGGCTACCGTTCCCCGGTACCGCTATGACCAGTTGATGCGTCTGGGCTGGAAGGTCTTCCTGCCCGTATCGCTGCTGTTCGTCGTACTCGTCAGCGGCTACCTCATGGCTACCGGACACTTCCAATGACCGTCGGACAACTCATAAAGAGCTTCACGCTCTGGGAGTTCGTGAAGGCGCACTGGCTGACCTTGAAGTATTTCTTCAAGCCCAAGGCGACGATCAACTACCCCTTCGAGAAGAACCCGCTTTCGCCGCGCTTCCGTGGTGAGCATGCCCTTCGCCGTTATCCCAACGGCGAGGAGCGCTGCATCGCCTGCAAGCTCTGCGAGGCGATCTGCCCGGCGCAGGCGATCACGATCGAGGCCGCGCCGCGTACCGACGGTTCGCGCCGCACCACGCGCTACGACATCGACATGACGAAGTGCATCTACTGCGGCTTCTGCCAGGAAGCCTGCCCGGTGGACGCCATCGTCGAGGGGCCGAACTTCGAATACGCGACCGAAACGCGCGAAGAACTGCTCTATGACAAAGCCAAGCTACTGGCGAACGGGGACAAGTGGGAGCGGGCTATCGCCGCGAACCTTGAAGCCGACGCACCGTACCGATAGGGGGCCGCGGACATGATCCAGACTTTCGCCTTCTACCTTTTCGCGGTGCTGACGATCGCTTCGGCGGCCGCCACCATCCTCTCGCGCAACCCGGTCCACTCGGTGCTGTTCCTGATCCTGGCGTTCTTCAACGCCGCCGGGCTCATGATGCTCACCGGTGCCGAGTTCATCGCCATGCTGCTGATCATCGTCTATGTGGGCGCGGTCGCGGTGCTGTTCCTCTTCGTCGTCATGATGCTCGACATCGATTTCGCCGAACTGCGGGCAGGTTTCATCAAGAACTTCCCGCTTGGCATGCTGGTGGCCCTGGTGCTGCTTGCCGAGATGGTGCTCGGCATCGGTGCCTACAAGGCCGGTGCCCTGAACCTCGGCAAGCCTGACGGCACGGCGGCAACCCCGGTCGGTGCCTCGAACATCGAGGCGATCGGCGGACTGATGTACAGCCGCTACCTGTTCCTGTTCGAAGCGGCCGGCCTGATCCTGCTCGTCGCGATGGTCGGTGCCATCGTCCTGACTCACCGCCAGCGTGGCGACACGCGCGGCCAGAAGGTCAGCAAGCAGATCGCACGTCGTCCCGACGAGGCGACCGTCAACGTCAAGCCCGAAGTGGGCAAGGGGGTTTCGCTGTGATCGGCGTCGAACATT
Source organism: Novosphingobium sp. BF6 (assembly GCF_058273105.1). Lineage (NCBI taxonomy): Bacteria > Pseudomonadati > Pseudomonadota > Alphaproteobacteria > Sphingomonadales > Sphingomonadaceae > Novosphingobium > Novosphingobium sp. BF6. The sequence goes on along the minus strand of NZ_CM177775.1, from coordinate 2,144,874 downwards.
ACGTGGTCGTGAGCTCGATCCTCTTCGTGCTCGGCGTCCTCGGCATTTTCCTGAACCGCAAGAACGTCATCGTTCTGCTCATGGCGATCGAACTGATCCTGCTTGCGGTCAACATCAACCTCGTCGCGTTCAGCGCGTTCCTGCACGACCTCACGGGCCAGATCTTCGCGATGTTCGTGCTGACGGTCGCTGCCGGCGAGGCCGCAGTGGGGCTCGCAATCCTCGTGATCTATTTCCGCGGACGCGGCAGCATTGCTGTCGACGACGTCAACCGGATGAAGGGATAAGGCCTTGCACCCGATCCTGTTCATCGTCTTCCTGCCGTTACTGGCAGCGATCATCGCCGGGCTCGGCAACAAGCAGCTGGGTAATGTTCCCGCAAAGGTCCTGACGACCGGCGCGCTGTTCATTGCCTGCGGCTTGAGCTGGCCGATCTTCATCCAGTTCCTCGGCGGCCACGCCGAAGCCAGCGTCGTGCCGGTCCTCAAGTGGGTCCAGTCGGGCGCCATGACCTGGGACTGGTCGCTGCGGGTGGACTCGCTGACCGCGGTCATGCTGGTGGTCGTCACCTCGGTCTCCGCGCTCGTGCACCTCTATTCGTGGGGCTACATGAGCGAGGAGCCGGATCAGCCGCGCTTCTTCGCGTACCTCTCGCTGTTCACTTTCGCCATGCTCATGCTGGTGACCGCGGACAACCTGGTGCAGATGTTCTTCGGTTGGGAAGGCGTGGGCCTTGCCTCGTACCTCCTGATCGGCTTCTGGTTCCGCAAGCCCTCGGCCGGTGCCGCCGCGATCAAGGCCTTCGTGGTCAACCGCGTCGGTGACCTTGGCTTCATGCTCGGCATCTTCGGCTGCTTCCTGGTGTTCGGCACCGTCTCGATCCCCGAGATCCTGCACGCCGCGCCCAGCATGGCCGGTTCGACGATCGGCTTCCTCGGTGCCCGTTTCGACACCATGACGGTGATCTGCATCCTCCTGTTCATCGGTGCGATGGGCAAGTCGGCGCAGCTCGGCCTGCACACCTGGCTTCCGGACGCGATGGAAGGCCCGACCCCGGTGTCGGCGCTGATCCACGCGGCCACCATGGTCACCGCCGGCGTCTTCATGGTCTGCCGCCTGTCGCCGCTGTTCGAAACCAGCGAGACGGCGATGCACATCGTCGCCTTCGTGGGCGCCTGCACCTGCTTCTTCGCCGCCACAATCGGCTGCACGCAGTGGGACATCAAGCGCGTCATCGCCTATTCGACCTGCTCGCAGCTCGGCTACATGTTCTTTGCAGCAGGCGTCGGTGCCTATGGCGCGGCCATGTTCCACCTGTTCACGCACGCCTTCTTCAAGGCACTGCTGTTCCTCGGCGCCGGTTCGGTCATCCACGCGATGCACCATGAACAGGACATGCGCTTCTACGGCGGCCTGCGTAAGAAGATCCCGATCACTTTCTGGACGATGACGGCGGGTACGCTGGCCATCACCGGCGTCGGCATCGCGGGCTTCGTTGGCTTCGCAGGCTTCTACTCGAAGGACGCGATCCTCGAAGCGGCCTTCGGTTCGGGCACGGCAGTCGGCGGTTTCGCCTTCTGGATGGGCATCGCCGCTGCGCTGATGACCAGCTTCTACTCCTGGCGCCTGGTCTTCCTGACCTTCTTCGGCAAGCCGCGCTGGATACAGTCGGAGCACATCCAGCACGCCGTCCATGACGCGCACGGCCACGGTCATGACGATCACGGGCACGACGAGCACGCACACGGTCATGATGACCATGCGCACGACGACCATGCCCATGCGGCACCCGCGCTCGGAGCGGTCGGCCCCGCCTATACGACGCACGGTGATGGTACGGGTGGCTATCAGCCGCACGAAAGCCCTCTGGTCATGTTGCTGCCGCTGGTCATCCTTGCAATCGGCGCCGTGGCTGCGGGCTTCATCTTCAACCACGCCTTCGTCTCGGAAGGGACCGGCGAATTCTGGAAGGGTGCACTGGTCTTCCACGAACACCTGATCCACGCCATGCACGGCGTACCGACCTGGGTGAAGTGGGCTCCGTTCACGGTGATGTCGCTGGGCCTGCTGATCGCCTGGTACGGCTACATCAAGAACCTTTCGTTCCCCAAGGCAGTCGCCGAACAGCTCGGACCGGTCTACACTTTCGTGTTCCGCAAGTGGATGTTCGACGAACTCTACCACAACATCTTCGTTCGCCCGGCCTTCTGGCTCGGCAAGGTGTTCTGGAAGGTCCTGGATATCGGCGTGATCGACAAGTTCGGTCCCGACGGTGCGGCCTGGGTCGTCGCCAGGGGTTCGACTTACGCGCAGAAGGTCCAGTCGGGCTATCTGTACAGCTACGCTCTTGTCATGCTGCTGGGCCTTGTCGGCGCCATCAGCTGGGTGATCGCGGGATAAGATGATGAGTGGTTTTCCGATCCTCAGTCTGATGTTGCTGGTGCCGCTCGCGGCGGCACTGGCATGTCTCTACCTTGATGCCAAATCGGCCCGCATGGTGGCGCTTCTCGCCACCCTTGCGAACCTTGCCCTTGGCGTCGTCCTCTGGCTGAACTTCGATATCGGCGGCGCGCAGTGGCAGTTCCAGGAACGGCACGAGCTGTTCTCGGGCTTCTCCTACGCCCTCGGCATCGACGGTATCGCGCTGCTCCTGATCGAGCTTTCCGTCTTCCTCATGCCGATCTGCATCGGCGCGAGCTGGAACTCGATCGAGAAGCGCGTTGGCGAATACATGGCGGCCTTCCTGCTCGTCGAAACGCTGATGATCGGCGTCTTCACGGCCCAGGATATCTTCCTGTTCTACATGTTCTTCGAAGCCGGCCTCATCCCGATGTACCTGATCATCGGCATCTGGGGCGGCGCGGATCGCATCTACGCCTCTTACAAGTTCTTCCTCTACACGCTGCTCGGCTCGGTGCTGATGCTCGTGGCGATGCTGTGGATGGTCCACACCGCCGGCACGACCTTCATCCCGACGCTGATGAACTACGACTTCGACCCGCAGGTCCAGACCTGGCTGTGGCTCGCCTTCTTCGCCAGCTTCGCGGTGAAGATGCCGATGTGGCCGGTCCACACCTGGCTTCCGGCGGCGCACGTTCAGGCGCCGACCGCAGGCTCGGTCATCCTGGCCGGCGTACTGCTGAAGATGGGTGGCTACGGCTTCATCCGCTTCTCGCTGCCGATGTTCCCCGAAGCCTCGGCCTACTTCGCGCCGCTGGTGTGGGGCCTGTCGATGGCTGCGGTCGTCATCACCTCGCTCATCGCGCTGGTGCAGGACGACATGAAGAAGCTGATCGCCTACTCGTCGGTCGCCCACATGGCCGTCGTGACCATCGGTCTCTTCGCCTTCAATCCGCAGGGCCTCGAAGGCTCGATGCTGGTCATGCTCAGCCACGGCCTCGTCTCGGGCGCGCTGTTCCTCTGCGTCGGCATCATCTACGACCGCCTGCACACCCGTGAGATCGCCCGCTACGGCGGCCTCGCCATCAACATGCCGCGTTACGCGCTGTTCTTCCTGCTCTTCACGATGGCCTCGATCGGCCTTCCGGGCACCAGCGGTTTCGTCGGCGAATTCCTGAGCCTCGGCGGTATCTACCAGGCATCGAGCTGGACGGCGCTGATCTGCACCACCGGCATCATCCTGGGCGCTGCCTACATGCTCTACCTCTATCGCCGTGTCGTCTTTGGCGACCAGAAGAATGCCGATGCCGCCGCCATGGCCGACCTCGACCTGCGCGAATACCTTATGGTGATCCCGCTCGGCCTCGCGGTGCTGTGGATGGGCGTTTACCCCGAGAGCTTCATCGCTCCGATGCGCGCAGATATTGCCGCGCTCGACGCCCGGCTCGCTCGCGCAAAGCCGGAAGGAGACGCCAAGTTGGCAATCGGCAAGGAAAAGCCTGCGCACGAAGAAGCAACCGCGCATGAGGGGGCACACTGATGGACTGGTCACAGTCGCTGCGCCTGATCGCGCCGGAAGAAACGCTGAGCATCGCAAGCCTCGTCTTGCTCCTGATGGCCGCCTGGGGCGGTGACAAGGCCGCCAAGCTGATCTCCGTTCTCGCCGTGGCGGCGCTCGTCGCCGCCGGTGTCCTGGTCGCTCCCGCTCTGTGCGGCGGCGCCATGGGCGCCGAAACCTCGGCCTTCTTCGGCCAGTACCGTGCCGACGCCTTTGCGTCCTACGCCAAGATCCTGATCTACATCTCGGCCGCCGTGTCGCTGGTGGTGGCGCCTGCCTACTTCGACCGCTTCAAGGCGATGCGGGCGGAATATCCGGTTCTGGTGCTGCTGGCGTCGATCGGCATGGGCATGATGGTCTCGGCCACCGACCTGCTGACGCTCTACATCGGCCTCGAAATGAACTCGCTGGCGGCTTACGTCCTGGCGGCGTTCCTGCGGACCGACGGTCGTTCGGCCGAAGCGGGCCTCAAGTACTTCGTGCTGGGCGCGCTGGCTTCGGGCATCCTGCTCTTCGGCATGAGTCTGACCTATGGCTTCGCCGGAACCACCTCGTTCGCCGGAATCAGCGCTTCGATGGCGCAGGGTCTCTCGAACGGCGCGCTGTTCGGCATCGTCTTCGTCTTCGCCGGTCTTGCCTTCAAGATCAGCGCCGTGCCGTTCCACATGTGGACTCCGGACGTCTACGAGGGCGCGCCGACCCCGGTGACCACTCTCTTCGCCACCGCCCCCAAGGTTGCCGCCATGGCCCTGACCATGCGCGTCGCCATCGAGGCCTTCGGCGATCAGGCTGCGGCCTGGCAGCAGATCGTGGTCTTCGCCGCACTTGCCTCGATCGTCGTCGGTGCCCTCGGCGCCATCGGCCAGTCGAACATCAAGCGCCTGATGGCCTATTCGTCGATCAACAACGTCGGCTTCATGCTCGTCGGTCTCGCGGTGGCAACGCCGCAGGGCGTTTCGGCCATGCTGTTCTACCTCGCGATCTACGTCGCGATGTCGGCAGGCGGTTTCGCCGTGATCCTGATGATGAAGGACGCCGACGGCAACCCGGTCGAGGATCTCGCCAAGATGGCAGGCCTGTCGCGCACGCGTCCGGGTCTGGCCCTGGCACTGGCGATGGTCATGTTCAGCCTTGCCGGTATCCCGCCGATGTTCGGCTTCTGGGGCAAGTTCCTGGTCTTCAAGGCGGCTGTCGATGGTGGCATGATTGCCCTCGCGGCAATCGGCTTCGCGGCCTCGGTGATCGGCGCCTTCTACTACCTCAAGGTCGTCAAGGTCGTTTACTTCGACGAACCCGCCGACGTGGTGAAGGGTGAGAGCGACGTCTGGCACAAGCTGATCCTCGTGGGATCGTGCGTGGTCATTTCGCCGCTCGGCTTCCTGCTGACCAAGTGGCTCGGCCACCTGACCGAAACGGCTGCGGCCGCACTCTACTCCGGCCTTTGATAGAGGTCGTCGAAGAGACCGCTTCGACCAACGCGGACCTTTCCCGGCGCCTCGGCGCCGGGGAGGGCCTCGCGGAAGGTTTCTGGTTGCGTGCGGTCAGGCAGAGTGCCGGACGCGGTCGCCGCGGTCGCCAATGGTCCTCTCCGGAGGGCAATCTTTACGCCAGCACCATCGTTGCGCTGAGAGCGGACGATCCTTCGGTCCATACCCTGGCGTTCGTGGCGGCACTGGCCGTTTACGACCTGATGCTCTCGCAATTGCCGCCGGATGCGGATTGCCAGCTCAAGTGGCCCAACGACGTGCTCGTCGGCGGCGCCAAGATTTGCGGCATCCTGCTCGAACGCGCAGGCGATCATGTCATCATCGGCATCGGGGTGAACGTCGTCAGCGCGCCCGATCTTCCCGACCGCGCGACCGTCTCGATCCACGCCGCCAATCCCGATAACGACAACGACGCGCAGACCGTTCTGGAAGCGCTGGCCGGCTGTCTGGCCGAACGTCTCGCGCAGTGGCGCCGGGATGGGCTGGCGGCGACGCTGGCCGACTGGACCCGGCGTGCCCACCCGCAGGGAACCCCGCTGCTGGTGACGCTCGACGAGGAAGGGCTGCTGCCGGGCGCCTTTGCCGGGCTTGACCCGGACGGAGCATTGCGCTTGCGTCTGGCAGACGGGTCCCTACGTGTCGTTCACGCCGGTGACGTTTCGCTCGCCTGAAGGAAGTTCCATGCTGCTTGCCATCGATGCCGGCAACACCAATGTCGTATTCGCGCTGTTCGAGGGCCGCACCTTGCGCGGCCGCTGGCGCATCGCCACCGATCCGCGCCGCACGGGTGACGAATATGCGGTCTGGTTGATGCAGTTGCTCTCGATCCGCGGCGTCGCGCCGCAGGAGGTCGAGCAGATCATCATTTCCACGGTCGTGCCCCGCGCGCTGCACAATCTCGAAATTCTCGCCCGCCATTACTTCGACGTCGAGCCGCTGGTGGCAGGCGTCGGCAAGGCGGACTATGCGATCGACATCGACGTCGACCAGCCCAAGTCGCTGGGGGCCGACCGCGCCGTCAATGCCATCGCCGCGCATGAACGCCACGGCGGCGACCTGATCGTTGTCGATTTCGGCACCGCGACGACGTTCGACGTGGTAGACTACAACGGCGCCTATAAGGGCGGCATCATCGCGCCGGGCATCAATCTCTCGCTGGATGCGCTGGTGGGCAACACTGCGAAGCTTCCGCGCATCGCCGTAGCGGTGCCCGCCAGCAAGAGCGTGATCGGCCGGAACACCGAAGATCAGATGTTGATCGGGGTTTTCTGGGGCTATGTGGCGATGATGGAGGGCCTGATCGCCCGCATGCGCGCCGAAATCGGGCGTCCCGCCAAGGTCATCGCGACCGGCGGGCTCGCCGTACTGTTCGACGAGGCCTCAGACATATTCGACGCGGTCGATCCCGACCTGACGCTCGAAGGCCTCGCCATTCTTGCCGAAAGGGCATCGAAGACGTGATTCCAGGTAAAGAACTGCTGTTTTGTGCGCTCGGCGGGTCGGGCGAGATTGGCATGAACGTCAATCTCTATGGCTGCCAGGGCAAATGGCTGATGGTTGACCTGGGTATGACCTTCGGCATGAACGAATATCCCGGCGTCGATCTGGTCTTCGCCGATCTCGACTTCATCGAGGGCGAGCGCGAGAACCTGCTGGGCATCGTGCTCACCCACGCGCACGAAGATCACATCGGCGCGGTGCCATACTTTGCGCAGGAACTGGACGTTCCCATCTACGCGACGCCCTTCACCGCGCGCCTTGTCGCGGCGAAGCTGGAAGAGGCGGGCATTCTGAACGAGGTCGAACTGATCGTCATCGATCACCTCGACCGCTTCGAACTCGGGCCTTTCGGCATTCGCTACGTGCCGCTCGCGCACTCGATTGCAGAAGGTAATGCGCTGCTGATCGATACGCCTTTCGGCAAGATCTTCCACACCGGCGACTGGAAGCTCGACGACGAGCCGCAAGTCGGCACCCCGGCGACCAAGGCGGAACTGACCGCGATCGGCGATGAGGGCGTGCTGGCGCTGGTCTGCGATTCCACCAACGTGTTCAATCCCGAGGCTTCGGGCAGCGAAGGCGAAGTCTATCGCGGGCTGCTGGAGGAAGTGAAGAAGCATCGCGGCCGTCGCGTGCTGGTCACGACGTTCGCCTCGAACGTCGCCCGTCTCCAGACGCTGGGTGAAGTGGCGCGCAAGACCAACCGCAAGCTCTGCGTGGCCGGGCGCTCTCTGGACCGCATCATCGAGACGGGACAGGCTAGCGGCTATCTCAAGAAGCTGCCGGAACTGGTCGATGTCGAGACGGCGATGGACCTGCCGCGCGGCGAAGTGCTGATCGTCGCCACCGGCGGGCAGGGCGAGCCGCGCGCGGCGCTCTCGCGTATTTCCGAGGGCAATCACCCGATCAAGCTGGAGAAGGGCGATGTCGTCCTGTTCTCCAGCCGCCAGATCCCCGGCAACGAAATCCCGATCGGCCGTATCCAGAACCGTCTTTCCGACGCCGGGATCGTCATCGTCACCGATCGGCAGAGCATGATCCACGTTTCCGGTCATCCGGGACGCCCGGAACTCGTTGCGCTCTATGGCTGGCTGCGGCCCGAAATCCTGCTGCCAGTTCACGGCGAGATCCGCCACATGCGCGAACAGGCCCGCCTGGGGCTGGAGAGCGGCATTCCCCATGCGGTGTTCCAGAAGAACGGCGATCTCGTCCGCCTGGCGCCCGGCAAGCCGGGCAAGTTCGGAGAGGTTCATTCCGGCCGCCTGATCCTCGACGGCGACATCATCGCGCCTGCCGACGGCGATGCCATGGTCATGCGTCGCCGCATCGCCTTCAACGGCGTGGTTTCGGTGGCGGCGGACCGCAAGGGTCATGTCCAGGTGGCGGCGATCGGCCTGCCGCTCGACGAGGACTACCCGAAGTTCGTCGAGGAAGCCCAGCGCGACGTCGCCGATGCGCTGGGCCGTGCGAAGAAGTCGGACCGCGAAGTGCGGGTCGAGGCCGCTCGTCTGGCCGCGCGCCGTGCCGCCACGCGCTGGTCGGGCAAGAAGCCGCAAGTACAGGTAATGCTGCTGGAGGATTGAGTGGATGGCGATGCAATGGACCTCGATGGTGGCGATCTACGGCCTGTTCTGGGTCCTCAGCGCCTTTCTGGTCATGCCCTTCGGCCTACGCACGCCTAACGAGGTTACGGGCTTTCGCGTGGAGAAAGGTCATGCGGATAGCGCCCCGGTCAACTTCCGGCCGCGCCTGATCGCCAAGCGGGCCACCGTTCTCGCGGTGGTGCTGTTCGGTCTCTATTATGTGAACTACGCCGAGCAGTGGATCACGGTGGCTGATCTCAATTTCTTCGGAAAGCCGCCGGTTCAGGACCTCGGATATTAAAGCATTTTCTAATCAGGTGGAATCACCTGATGACTCGGAAAATGTGGCAAACCAAAAACGTAGGGCAGTTGATCCGATGCAATCGGATCAACTGCCCTAAAAAAGCCCGCTCGATAGAGCGGGCTTTTTTGTTGTGGGGGAAGGCGCTTGGGTCAGCTTCGCAGCCTCTCGATCCCCTGTGCCAGCGCCACATAGAGCTTGCCCATGTCGGACGAGAGCAGGGTGACGCCCAGGGCATTGCCGTCGCGGGTGGAAAGCACTTGCCGCAGGATCGACTCGAAGTCGTGGATGTAGCGGCTGACGTGTTCGCGGAAGGCCTCGTCGCGCTCGAACAGTTGCTGGATCGACTTGATCTCCCCGGCATCGAGCAGCGAGACCGCGCGGCGCGTGAAGATGCCGCGATCGCCGCGCAGATAGGAGGCCCAGGCGGTGTCTGAGACCTCGCTCGACAGGGCCGAGGCGATGTCGATGGCGTTGGAATTGAGCGCTTCGGTGATCAGCGCGACGCGGCGGGCGAAGTCGTTATCGACCTGTTCCTCGGCCTTTTCGCGGGCTTCGGTCACGCGGTTTTCGAGATTGCCGACCAGTTCCTCGACTTTCGCCAGTTGCTCGCGCAGCTGGATCGTCGCCTCGCGGGTCGCGCCCGAGGCGTGGGCGACGGCCTGATCCAACTGACCGGTGACTTCGGCGACGCGGGTGCGCATCGATCGGTCGATGGCCTGGGCGCTCTCGGTCCCGAGGTCTTCGGCGACTTTGGCGATGCGCGCGGCGCTCTGGGTCTCGATGGCGGTGACGGACTGATCGATGGTGGTGCCGAGCGCGGCAATCGCTTCACTGAGTTCGCCCTGCGCGCGCGCGGCGGCGGTATGGGTCGCAGCGTCGATCTCGGTCAGCGAGGTGTGCAGAACCTTCAGAAGCTGCGCATGGGCCGCGCCGTGCTCGGACAGATCCGAATGCATGGCGGAAAGTTCGTCGGCGAAGTCCTTGAGATTATTGCCGGACTGCTCAACCCCGCCCGCCAGTTCGGCGCCGCTGCGGGCCGACTGGCCCAGGGCTTCGAGAACGGTGGCGATACCGGATTGCAGGCGGACCAGACGATCCTCCGAAACCGTGAGCGCCTCGGGCAGGTCATGATGGGCATAGCGGGCGCTGCCCTGGATGAGTTCGAGCAGGCGCACGCTCGTCTCGGTCAGCTTTTCGGCATCGGCATCGGTGGCCGAAAGCGTGGCGCGCGCGGCGGTGAGGCGCTCGCCCAGCGCGGCGAGGCTGCCGCGGAGGCGGGTTTCGAGCAGTTCGCTGTTGCCGGCAATGGCGCCGAAACGGGCTTCGTATTCGCCGAGCTGGCCGGTGACGGCCGCAGCATGTTCGCCAAGCGCGGCGGCCTGGAGGCGATGGCGCTCCAGACGTTCGGAAATGGCGTGATCGAGGTCGCCGAGCATCTGTTCGATGCGGGCGATGGCGTGGCGCTCCTGCTCGGCCTGACGGGCGAGGCGTTCGCTGGTTTCGCCATTGAGCCTGTCGCGCCGCGCGGAAATTTCGCGGTCGAGCGCGTCGGCATCGTTGGCGATGGTGCCCAGCGATCCGCGCAGGGCAGAGACGGCGGAATCCTGCGCGCGGGCGATACCGCGCGCGACTTCGGCCTGTTCTTCGTGCAGATCGTCGAGGGCCTGGCGCCAGGCTTCGGCTGCACGGCCTTCGCCGTCGCGCAAGGCACGCGAGACGACATCGCTTTCCTCGCGCAGGGCGACGAGGCGCGCGCGCAGCGAGGTAAGGCTTTCTGCCTCGTGGCGGTCGAGCTGGCCGCGTGTTTCGGTGATTTCCCCATTCAGGGCGGCGGCACGGGCGTGGATCGCGGCGAGGGCGGCGGCTTCATGGCCGTCCAGCTGGCTGCGAAACGCCTCGCCCTGTTCCGAAAGCAGGGCGAAGCGCTGGTCGGCAAGGACGCCGATCTGTTCGCTGCGGGCATTGATCGCGGTCAGGGTGCTTTCCACGACATTGCCGAGGCGCGAGACCTGCTGCTCGCTGCCCGTGGCGAATTCGTTGAGGCGCTTGAAGCCGTTGACCATGTCCTCAAGCTGGACATGCGCAGCGCGGCCGGCATTGCCGATATTGTTGGTGACGTCCTTGGCGGAACTGGCGATGACGGGAAGCTGCCCGCGCAGTTTCTCCATGTTGTCGAGCGCGGCCTGGCTGACGCCGCCGATGGATTCGACACGGGCGCCGTTGTCGCGGATCAGGTCCTGCAGGCGCTCGGCGTTGGAGGACAGGCGCTCGGCGGCGATACGGCCGAGAGATTCGAGGTCGCGCGACTGGGCGGCGATGAATTCGCGGGCGAGGCTGAGTTCGCGGTTGACTGTGGTCAAGCGCGTTTCAAGCTGTGCGGATTCGTGGGAAAGGGCACGGGCCACGTTGCCGAAGCGGCGGCTCTCGCGACTGCTGTGGCGCAGTGCCAGCAGCCAGATCATGCCGACCAGCAGCAGCGGCACTGCCCACTGAACGATCATTGCTGGAACCGCCACGAGTCCGAGGCCTTGGCCGAAATCCGGCCAGCGCGCATAGAGGAAGAACGCGCTCCAGCCCAGTGCGACTGTCCCGGCGAGGGCGGGCGCAAGCCAGTCGAGCGAGTGCGACGCGCGGTCATAATCCGGCGCCACGGCTTGCTCGGTCGCGACCCAGGCATTGCGCCATGCGTCGTCGGACGTGTCATCCTCGATTTCCGGGGCCGGAGCAGCCGGTTTTTCCATGGGTTCTTCCGAATTTCCGCTCGAAACGGGTTCGCTGCCGTTCGCGCCGAACGCGATGATCCTGTTTTCCCCAGACATGCGATCCAGGATACCACGCGGGAGGCGTCGATAAACCCCGGTTTAACCCTTTCCGGATTAAACTGGGGAAATGGCGTATGAAGCAGGTGCCCTCGAAGCGACCCTCGCCGCGGCAGCGGGCGGCGATCCCGTGCTTTTCGCGGAATTGCGCGCGTCCTATCTGGAAAGCGTGACGCGGCAGGTCGATCTGCTGGCGCGAGCGCGCTGCGACGGCAACTGGCATGTCGCGGCTATGCGGCTCAAGGGGCTGGCGGCCAGTTTCCATTCGGCGCAGCTGCTGGCACTGGCCGAACGCGCATTGGATAGCGCACCGGGCGAGCCGACCGTGATCCGCCGTCTTCAGGCTTATCTGGCAGAGTTTTCCGTCGGCTGATTTACCTGCCGAGCTTGGCACCGGGCGGGCCTTTCCCTAAACGGTAGAGCCTTGCTGGAGGTCATTAAACTGCGCATTGCCTTGCTTGCCATGATGGAGCCTGCCGTGGCGGGCCAGACCCTGCCGCGCGGCTTCCTGCGCATCGGCGGGGCGACGCTGGCGCAGCATCAACTGGGGCTGGCGCTCGCGCTCGATTGCCAGCGGGTCATCTGCCTCGCGCGTGGGACCTCACCGGAGATGATCGCGCTCCAGCACATGGCCGAGGACGCCGGGCTGCAATTCTACATCGCCACCGGCGCGCGCCCGCTTTCGGGCCTTGTAACCGCGAACGACGAACTCGTGGTGATCGGCGAGGGGCTCTTCGTCGAACCGGCCGGGGTTGCGGGGCTGTTCGACGGCAAGGCGCCTGCGGTGCTGGTCCAGCCGGTGGAAGGCGGGCTGGCAGCGGGGTTCGAGCGGATCGACATCAATCGCGCCAGTGCCGGGATCATGCGGATTCCCGGCAATCTGGTGGAGAATCTCCAGGAACTTCCCGGAGATTGCGACGTGCCTTCGGCGCTGACCCGGATCGCCCTGCAATCGGGTGTCGCGATGCGCGAAGTCCCGGCGGACTTGCGCAGCGGTGCCGACTGGCGGCTGATTCGCGACGAGAGCGAGGCGCACGGCGTCGAACTCGAATGGCTGCGCGAGCGGTTCGGTGACGGCAAACGGGTTTCGCCGGGGCGGACGATCGCGCGCTATGGCGTGCTGACTTTCGGTTCCTCGCTGCTGCATGCCGGTAACGCCAGCAATATCCTGAGCCTCGGCGTTCTGGCGGCGCTGGCGATCGCGGGCAGTTTCGCCTGGTTCGGGTTCCTGACCGTCGCCTTCCTTTCGCTGTTCGTGGCCGCCGTACTGGTCGAGGCCAGCCGGTTGCTGCGTCTGGCGGAGCGTCAGGCGCTGGGGCAGATGCCGCCGGCGATCCCGCGTGCCGACGCGCTGGGGTGGCTCGTCGATGCCGTGTTCGGGCTTTCGCTGCTCGCCGGAATCCCCCGGCTCGGCGGCGAATCGGTGATCTCCTGGCTGTTCGCGCCGGTCATGCTGATGCTGCTGCTGGCGATGATCCCGCGCTTCGTGACGGGAACGGCGGCCTCGCTCGTCGCGGACCGTGCCACATTGGGACTTCTGCTGGCTTTTGCCGCAGGATTCGGGCAAATTGAGCCGCTGGTGGAGGTTCTGGCGATCACGCTCGTTGTGGTCGGCATGGTTCTTCCGCTACGTCGGAAGGACTAACCGGGGCTTAACCAGATACAGGGTAAACGGGACGGATGATCGACAACGCTGTTCATCCGGCCGACGACCAGACTGCGGAAGCGCTGCTCCGAGCGGATCTGGCGCGCGGCGATGCCATGGCCGGTTCGGTGCTGCCGATCCTGCAGTACCTGCTGGCGGCCGAGGACAGCGCGCTCTTCAGCGACGAGATTCTGGCGCGGGTGCGCGGAATGCTGGGCGATCTGGCCCGGGGAATCGTGGAAAGGCTCCATGACGAAGATGCGGGTTCGGTGCAGTTCGCCGAAGACGTGGAAGACCTTGCCCGCACTTTCATGGCCGATACTCTGCTACTTTCGCATGTCCACGCGATGGCGCTGGAATGGCAGATGACCGAGCGGTTGCAGGTGCGCCTCGCGCTCGATCCGGTAGTGTCGCCGCTGATCCAGGCCATGCTGGCCTCGGCCGAGGGGCAGATGCATGGCCTCGCCGTGAACTGGCTGGCCGCGCAGGCCCGCTGGTGCCAGGCCCAGCGCCGGATGAGCTTGCCTCTAACCGAGCTTCCCGGTGATCTGCTGCACCGGGTCCTGCTGGCGGTTAAGGCGTTTCTGACCGGGCGGGCGGATTTCGCCGAACGTCTTGCGCTGTTCGAAGCGGACATTCGCCGCAGTTACGACGAAGGGGCGACCCGGCTCGGGCTTTCAGCCCGGTTGCTGACCGCGCTCGGCGGGGCTTTCCATGTTGCGCTGTCGGTGGCCCATGCCGGAGCGGCGCTGTTCTTCACGGCGCTGGCGACGGGGTCGGGGCTGCGCCGCGAGGCCGCCGTGCTGGCCACGCATGAGGCGCAGCTTGCGCGTCTGGCGCTGGCCCTGCGGGCGGCAGGCCTCAAGGCCGCCGATATCGAGAAGCAATTCCTCGCCATTCACCCGGAGGCGATGCTGCCCCAAGGGTTCGAGAGGCTGGGCGTCGATCTCGCCGCCTCGATTCTGGCCAGTGGACGGCAGGGCGGCTGATGCTGATGGAAGGTACCATTCTGGCCCGTGCCGTCAGCGATGCGCAGGACCGCCTGCTGGAAGCGGATGAGCCGCTTGCCGGGCTTCAGGAGCGCTGCGGCGGCGAGCTTCCCGGCACGATCGCGATACCCGAGCTGCTCGAACTCGTCCGCAAGGCGCGGCGCTACGGCTTCCGACTGGCCCGCGCGGTCACGGCGCACGACGGCGGCGACGTCATCACTGCATGGGTCGAGGTGGAGCCGCAGGGCTTGAATGAGGGCTGCCAGATAGTGGTCCGCAACTGGCAGACCGCGCCAGCGCCGGTCGAGGATGCGGCTTCGGTGGAGCGCCGCCGGACGATGATCGATCGCCACCTTGCCGAACTGAGTGCGCAGCTCGATGCCGATCAGCGGGTACTGGCGGTGCTGACCGACAGTGCGGAACTCTCCGAGGTGGCAGCAGCCATGCAAGGCGGCTTTGGCCGGCTCTGGACCGAGTTTCTGCCGCCTGAGAATGTGGCGCATCAGCAGCCCTTGCATTGGCGCCTGCTCGACGGCGCGCCGGTTGCTGTGCCGGGATCGCGGCGGTCCTGGCGGGTTTCGCTCATTCCACATATGCGCCCCGGCTTTGATCCTGCGGGTTTCGAACTGCTGTTGGTCTCGGACACGCCTGCGACCCCTGCCTCGGCAGTTCGGGAGCCGATGGAGCCGCTGCTGCGGCGCAGCCTCGTCGGCCACGATCTCGCGCCGGTCCTGCGTCAGCCGATCGCGCGGATCATCGCCAATGCCGAAACCATCCGCACCCGGCTTGCCGGGCCGCTCCCCGATGCCTATGCCGAATATGCGGGCGAGATCGCGGGTGCGGGCAAGTTGTTGCTGGGGCTGCTGGAGGATCTGGCCGATCTCGAAGTCGTCGAGACCGAGGGGTTCAGCACCGCGCCGGACAAGGTGGACCTGTCGGAACTGGCGCGCCAGGCGGCCGGTATCCTGAACGTGCGCGCGCAGGAAAAGGGCATCGTCATCGAGGCGCCGCATGTCGCGGAAACGCTTCCTGCCGTGGCCGAATACCGACGCGTGCTTCAGGTACTGCTCAATCTCATCGGCAATGCCATCCGCTATTCGCCAGAGCATTCGCAGATCTGGATCAGGCTCGAAGCGCTTGAGGACCGAGCGCGGGTGATCGTAGCGGACCAGGGGCCGGGTCTTTCCGGGGATCAGCAAGGCAAGATATTCGACAAGTTCGAGCGGCTCGGCCGCAGCGGCGATGGCGGCTCGGGGCTGGGGCTCTATATCTCGCGCAGCCTTGCTCGCGCGATGGGCGGAGAACTGCTCGTCGACAGCGCGCCGGGGCAGGGCGCGCGTTTCATTCTGGAAGTTCCGGCCGACCTTGAGGCCTGACTTACAGGTGATTGTTGTTGGTCTCGTTCCAGCGCCGTGCAAGCCAGAGCAGAATACCGCCGACCGCTGCCATCACCGCGCCGCGGATCGCCCATCCCCGATCGTCGAGCATCAGGCTGCCGCTTGGCCAGGACAGGATACCGGTGCCCTGGGCGATCCATAGCAGACCTACGGCAATTCCCAGCACGCCCACGAAAATGGCAAGAAGTCTGAGAAACAGCATCAAACCTTCCCCCTTGCGAAACAAGGTCAGGATAGAAAGTGCTTGCGGCGAGATTGTGGCGACGGCGCGGTCTCGTCGGCAATCGGCCTGACCCGCCTCCACAATACACCTTCCCGTCGGGAATGGGTAAGCGGCAATTTTGCGCACGGACGGGGCCAAAAAGAAAGGCCCCCGCTTTCGCGAGGGCCTCCTTTACCGAACCGGTTTCGGCGAACCGATCGATCAGCGCTGGCCGACCGGCACGTAGTCGCGCTGCGTCGGGCCGGTGTAGAGCTGACGCGGGCGGCCGATCTTCTGGCCGGGATCCGAGATCATTTCGTTCCACTGCGCGACCCAGCCCACGGTGCGGGCAAGGGCGAAGAGCGCGGTGAACATCGTGGTCGGGAAGCCGATGGCCGAGAGGATGATGCCCGAGTAGAAGTCGACGTTCGGGAACAGCTTCTTCTCGGCGAAGTACGGATCGCTGAGGGCGATTTCTTCGAGGCGCAGGGCGGTCTCGAAGAGCGGATCGGTAACCTTGAGCGCATCGAACACTTCGCGGACGGTCTTCTGCATGACCGTGGCGCGCGGATCGTAGTTCTTGTAGACGCGGTGACCGAAGCCCATCAGGCGGAACGGATCGTTCTTGTCCTTCGCACGATCGATGTAGTGCTGGATCTTGTCCGGCGTACCGATTTCCTTGAGCATGTTGAGCGCGGCTTCGTTCGCGCCGCCGTGGGCCGGGCCCCAGAGGCAGGCGATGCCGGCGGCGATGCATGCGAACGGATTGGCGCCCGAGGACCCTGCAAGACGCACGGTCGAGGTCGAGGCGTTCTGCTCGTGGTCGGCATGGAGGATGAAGATGCGGTCCATCGCCTTTTCGACGGCGGGGATCACTTCATATTCTTCCGCCGGGACGCCGAAGGTCATGCGCAGGAAGTTGCCGGTGTAGCTCAGCTTGTTGTCCGGGTAGAGGAAAGGCTGGCCGACCGAGTACTTGTAAGCGGCAGCGGCGATCGTCGGCATCTTGGCGATGAGGCGATGCGAGCTGATCTTGCGGTGCTCGGGATCCGAGATGTCGGTCGAGTCGTGGTAGAACGCCGAAAGCGCGCCGACCACGCCGCACATGATCGCCATCGGGTGGGCGTCACGGCGGAAACCGCGGTAGAAGTTCGCCAGCTGCTCGTGGAGCATGGTGTGGCGCGTGATGGTGTTCTCGAAAGTGGCCAGCTCGTCCGCGTTCGGCAGCTCGCCGTTGAGCAGCAGGTAGCTGGTTTCCATGAACGACGAGTTCTCGGCCAGCTGGCCGATCGGGTAGCCGCGGTGGAGCAGTACGCCTTCGTCGCCGTCGATGTAGGTCAGCGCGGATTCGCAGCTCGCCGTCGACGTGAAGCCGGGATCGTACGTGAACTTGCCCGTCTGGGCATAGAGCTTGCGGATATCGATGACATCCGGGCCGACACTGCCCTTGAGCACGGGATAGTCGAATTCCGTGCCACCGGCATTCAGTTTGACCTGATCACCCACCAGTTCTTACTCCTTATATGTGTGTCCCGGCAGCGGCGTCCGCCTGCGCGCCAATGCGTGCGAGGCTTTCGTCCCGGCCGAGCAGAACCAATACGTCGAAAATACCCGGAGAGGTCGTCTGACCAGTCAGGGCCGCCCGCAAGGGTTGCGCGAGCTTGCCGAGGCCCAATCCCAAGTCCTCGGCCATTGCCTTCAGGTTGGCTTCCAGTGCCTCCAGCGCCCAGTCGGGCTCGCCGGAAAGACGCTCATGGATGGCGGCGAGGCGCCCCCGCGCCTCGTCCGTCAGCAGCGCCTGCGCCTTCTCGCTGAACGCGAGCGGACGCTTGGCAAACAGGAAGGCCGCGCCTTCTGCAAGTTCGTTGAGGTCCTTCGCACGGACCTTCAGTACCGGCATCGCCTGCGTCAGCAGGGCGAAGTCGGGATTATCGTATCCGGCCTGGACCAGGCGCGGTGCGACCAGTTCCGCCAGGCGGGCGTCTTCCGCCTCGCGCAGGTAGTGGCCGTTGATATTTTGCAGCTTCGCGAGATCGAAGCGCGAGGGCGACTTGCCGACGTCGGCCATGTCGAACCACGCGATCGCCTTGTCGCGGCTGATGAATTCCTCGTCGCCGTGGCCCCAGCCGAGGCGCAGCAGATAGTTGAACAGCGCTTCCGGCAGTACACCCATCTCGTCGCGATAGGCATCAACGCCCAGCGCGCCGTGGCGCTTGGACAGCTTGGCGCCGTCCGAACCGTGGATCAGCGGCACGTGGCCGTAAGTCGGCACGTCCCAGCCCATGCCGTGGATGACCACGAGTTGGCGGAAGGCGTTGTTGAGATGATCGTCGCCGCGCAGGACGTGGGTCACACCCATGTCGTTGTCGTCGACCACCACGGCCAGCATGTAGGTCGGCGTGCCGTCCGAGCGAAGGATGACGAAGTCGTCGATTTCCTCGTTCCTGACGGTCACTTCGCCCTGGACGAGGTCGGTGATCGTGGTCTCGCCGTCGCGCGGCGCCTTGACGCGCACGACGTAGGAGCGGTCGGCCGGCCAGGTCGCGGGATCGGCATCGCGCCATTCGCTGTCGATGCGGAACGGGCGGCGCTCTTCCTGGGCCTTCTGGCGGCGCTCGGCCAGTTCCTCGGGCGTAAGGTAGCAGCGATAGGCATGGCCGTTAGCCAACAGCTCGGCGGCCACTTCGGCATGGCGCTCCGAGCGGGCGAACTGGAACACGGCGGGCTTGTCGCCCTCGAGGCCGAGCCAGGTCAGGCCGTCGAAGATCGCCTCGATCGCCGGTTCGGTCGAGCGGGCGCGATCGGTGTCCTCGATACGGAGGAGGTACTTGCCGCCGTGATGACGGGCGAACAGCCAGTTGAAGAGAGCAGTACGGGCGCCGCCGATGTGAAGATAACCCGTGGGCGAGGGGGCAAAGCGCGTGACGACGGTCTTGCCTGCCGTCGATCCGCTCGATGCGCTGCCGCTTGCCATTATTATAACCTTCCTGTCCTATGCGCGCCATGGCCAGCCAAGCCGCCACGACGGTTGATCTAGAGCATCCGGATGTCGCCGGAGCCGCTGCAATGCAGCATCGCCCATGGATCAGCCAGAGCCACTTGTCGAGCAGTTTGGCTGGTGTCGAGTGTTTTCTTTCGAACTGCGGTTTCGCTAGGGGACCGTGGCTCGCCGTAGCCTTCGGAAGCGGCGCAGCTGCGTGGTTTTCGCTGCCCTCAAGAGAGGATTGGGCAGGCCTTTGCGTAGTATGCGTCTCGATTGCGCTATTCGCACTTTACTGGCGATCCGGCGTCCTTCGCTATCCGTATCTTCGGCAGGCGATATTGTCGCTAGCGTTGTTGACGATGGCGGGATGCCTTGGCGTTTGGCTGCGCTCTGAAATGGTCGGCGCAGAGGCGATCCAGCGCCCGCTTTCGGGAACGTTCACCGGGGCTGTGATCGGATTGGAAGAACGGCCCGCGCTGGAGCGCGACCGGCTGACGCTGGCGCTGCGCGAGCCGGGAACCGGGCGAGCGATCAAGGTGCGCGTGAACTTGCCGGTGCGGTTTCGCGACCATGTGCTGGAGACGGGAATGGTGGTCCGCTTTCGCGGGCGGCTTGCTCCACCGGCGTCGCCGATGTTCCCGGGGGGGTACGATTTCGCGCGGTCGGCGTGGTTTTCCGGGATTGCGGCGACGGGGCAGGTGACTGCGCCTATCGAGATCATTTCGGCGGCCGGTGGCGGGGACTGGCTGGCGGAACGGCGTAATGGCTTGTCACGTCATATAACCGGGCGACTGGCCGGATCGGTCGGGGGAATCGCCGCAGCGCTGACCACGGGCGATATGGGGGCGATTTCCGGAGACGATGCGCAGGCGATGCGGGATGCGGGGCTGGCGCATCTGCTGTCGATCAGCGGGCTTCACGTGAGCGCGGTGATTGGCGGGGTCTATCTTCTCGCGCTCCGACTGCTGGCATTGTCGCCAGCCTTGGCCTTGCGGGTCCGGTTGCCGATCCTTGCTGCCGGTTGCGGGGCTTTGGCCGGGATCGGCTATACCTTGCTCAGCGGTTCCCAGGTGCCGACGGTGCGTTCTTGCCTGGGTGCCCTGCTCGTGCTGGCGGCGCTGGCGATGGGGCGAGAGGCCCTGTCGATGCGCTTGCTGGCAGTGGCGGCTTTCATCGTGCTGCTGGTCTGGCCCGAGTCGATCGTCGGCCCCAGCTTCCAGATGAGTTTCGCGGCGGTGATGGTTCTCATCGCGCTCGGCAATGCTGAACCGCTAAAGCGATGGCTTGCTCCGCGCGAAGAGGCACTGCCTGTGAAGGGCCTGCGTCATGTCATGCTGCTGCTGGTCATGGGCATCGCGATCGAAATGGCGCTCCTACCGATCGGTCTTTACCATTTTCATCGTGCGGGCATTTACGGATCGTTCGCCAACGTACTGGCTATCCCGCTGACAACCCTGGTTATCATGCCCCTGGTCGCGCTGGCGCTGGTTCTGGATGTCGTGGGAGCAGGCGGGCCGATCTGGTGGCTGGCGGATCATGCGATCGAGGGCTTGCTGGCGATAGCCCATTTCATTGCGGATAGTCCTGGTTCCGTCCGTGTCCTGCCAACGTTGAACGGGTGGCATTTCCTGTTGTTCGTAGCGGGAGGGTTATGGCTCGGGCTTTGGGAAGGACGAGTGCGCTTGTGGGGAGTGGTGCCGATCGTCATCGGATTCCTGGGCCTGATGATGGTCCAGGCGCCGGATCTGGTGATTTCAGGCGATGGTCGCCATGTCGGATGGATCGATCCGGACAGTCGGCGCCTCGTGATGCTCCGTGACGGTTCGAGCGATTATGCATTGGACAACATGATGGAAGCGGTAGGAAGGCGCGAATGGCCCAAGGTCGTTTCGGCAGTTCGGGGCGCCAGATGCAACAGCGATTTCTGCGCCGTTGCGCTGCGAACCGGCCAGACGCTGAACCATGTCCTCATCGCCAAGGGACATTTGATCGTGCCGGAAGATCAACTCACCAAGGCTTGCAGGCAATCCGACGTCGTCATTGCTGATCGCCGGCTTCCGGACAGTTGCCGACCGAAGTGGCTGAAGGCCGATCGCGCCATGCTGGATCGCAGTGGAGGCGTGGCCATTGATCTGGACCGGCAAACGCTAACAACCGTTGCGGACACGCAGGGCGATCATGGCTGGTGGCGTGCCTGGAGGTAGATCTCGGTCGATTATTTGAAGGGGGCTTTCTCCCCCCTTCAGGCTTAGTGATAACGGCGCAGAAGTCCTGCGAGCTTGCCTTGAACTTCCACCTCGTCCGGACCGTAGATCTGCGGCTCGTATGCGGCATTGGCGGGATCGAGCCGAAGCATGCTGCCCTCGCGGCGGAGATACTTGAGCGTCGCTTCCTCGCCCCGGATCAACGCGACGACGATTTCGCCGTCGCGTGCGGTATTGGTGCGCTTCACGAGTGCGAAGTCGCCGTCGAGAATGCCTGCGTCGATCATGGAGTCGCCGGAAACCTCCAGCGCGTAATGTTCACCGGAGCCGAGCAGAGCGGCCGGCACCGGAAGCATCGAATGGCCTTCCAGCGCCTCGATCGGTACACCTGCCGCGATCCGGCCATGGAGCGGAATTTCGATCACGTCGTTGGCCGGTGTCGGAACCTTCGGAGCACGAACCGGCGCCTCTTCCGCTGCCGGAGCGCTGCGGACAGGCTTGGTCGTCGAATCCTCGGGCTGGCGCAGGACTTCGAGTGCGCGGGCGCGGTTGGGCAGGCGGCGAATGAAGCCGCGTTCTTCCAGGGCCGAGATCAGGCGATGAACGCCCGACTTCGACTTGAGGTCGAGCGCTTCCTTCATTTCCTCGAAGCTGGGCGAGATGCCGCTTTCTTCGAGCCGGACCTGGATGAACCGGAGCAATTCATGCTGCTTGCGCGTCAACATCTGCTTTGCCTCATATGTTCTGCGGCCCTTGGCCCGACCGGATAGTGCTGCCTCGCCGGATGATTCCAAGGAACAGATCCGAAACGATCTGCCGCCTTAGAAAACTTTCCTGCGAACAATGAGGGAACAATTATGCAACGAACAGGGTATAGTCAAGCAATACCGCCATTTTGGAGCAAGAACATTCGAACCATCTCTCCCGCATTGGCCGCTTCGGCTTGAGCGGGACGGTCGATCAGTACGTTGCTGGCGGCCAGTGAAGAAAGCGCGCCGCTGTCCTGTAGCGATAGGGCCTGCGCGGTTTCCCCGTTCCACACCCCCCGCAGGAATTCCCGCCGTGCTCCAGCAGCCTTCAGAGGGGCGGAAAGCTTCGCCATAATGCTGCGCGGCAAAGGCTCGGTGGCACCAAGGAGCGCGCGGAGGACCGGCAGAACGAAAAGATAAGCCGTAACCAGGCTGGATACGGGATTTCCCGGCAGCCCGATCACGAGTTGCCTGCGTTCGCCGTGGGGGCGAGTCGCTACCAGCAGCGGTTTGCCCGGCTTGATCGCGACCCGCCAGAAATCGATTTCGGCACCCCAGGCCTCCAGCGCCGGACGCAGGAGATCGTGATCGCCGACTGAAGCGCCGCCGCTGGTCACGATCACATCGGCGTCGGACGCGGCCTCGAAAGCGTTGACGAGTGCATCGAGATCGTCCGGAACAGGTCCATTTCGCTTTGCATCGACGGGTAGGCTGCGCATCAGTGCCGTCAGCATCGCGCCGTTGCTTGCGGGGATCTGATGGTCTGCGCAGCAATCGGGTTCGGCGGCCAGTTCGTCGCCGCTGTCGATCACCGTGATTCGCGGAATGCGATGGACGGGAAGATGCTTATGGCCTGCCGCGACAGCGAGACCGATCTGGGCTGGACCGATCGGCGCTCCCTGCGCCAACAGAGGGCTGCCGTCAGCGAAGTCCATGCCGCGTCTGCGGATATGCTTGTGGCCGGGATGCGGCGCCGTGCCGGTCAGCACGAGGGCGCTGCCCTCACGGGTCAGGTCTTCTTGCAGGATCACGGCACCGGCTTCAACGGGAAGCAGGGCGCCGGTGGAGATGCGGACCGCTTTGCCGGGGACAAGGGTTCCGTCAAAAGGGTGCCCGGCCGCGCTTTCGCCGATGATCTGCCATGGCCCGACCAGATCACCGGGGGTGACGGCATAACCGTCCATGGCCGAGACGTCCGCAACGGGCTGACTGCGGCGGGCAGACATGGGCCCGGCAAGGTATCGACCGAGTGTGCCTTCCACGTCGACATGCTCGACAGGCAACGGCTCGACGAGGGCCAGCAGGCGGGCCTGCGCTTCCTCAAGCGGGATCGGCGGGGTCATTGGGCCTTCCAGTGGCCGGACTTGCCGCCGAGTTTCTCGATGAGGCGGATATCCCCAATGACCATGCCCTTGTCGAGCGCCTTAGCCATGTCGTAGATTGTCACGAGCGCTACGGAAACGGCTGTAATGGCTTCCATTTCCACCCCGGTTTTGCCGGTGAGCGAGACGGTTGCGGTAGCCGTGACGGCCTCGTCCTCGAAAGCGAAATCGACATTCACGGCATCGAGCACCAGCGGGTGGCACATGGGGATGAGGTCGGCGGTTTTCTTCGCCGCCATGATGCCTGCGATCTTCGCGGTTCCGAGCACGTCGCCCTTTGGGGCATTGCCGGCACGGATCGCTTCAAGCGCTGCCGCCGTCATAGTAATACGGCCCGAGGCGACGGCGACGCGGCGGGTTTCTGCTTTTGCGCCGACGTCCACCATGCGGGCATTGCCCTGATCGTCGATGTGGGTGAGGGACTTGCTCATCCCAACAGAAGGGCGCGGGTAGCGGCCTCGACATCGGCTTCGCGCATCAGGCTTTCTCCCACGAGGAACGTGCGGGCACCGCAGGCGGAGAGGCGCTGGAGGTCGGCATGGCCGTTGATCCCGCTCTCGCTGACCAGCAGCGTGCCTTCGGGAGCCAGCGGGGCGAGGCGTTCGGTGATGCCGATATCGGTGACGAAGCGCTTCAGGTCACGATTGTTCACGCCGATAAGCCTTGATTTCAAGCGGCTTGCGCGCTCCATCTCGGTTTCGTTGTGAACTTCGACGAGACAATCCATGCCGCGTTCGTGGGCGGCGGCTTCGAGTTCCACCATCAAACCGTCATCGAGCGCGGCGACGATAATGAGGATCGCGTCGGCGCCGATCGCGCGGGCTTCGGCGACTTGCCAGGGATCGACCATGAAGTCCTTGCGGATGACCGGCAGCGACACGGCGGCGCGTGCTTCGACGAGGAAATCCTCATGTCCCTGGAAATAAGGCGCGTCGGTCAGGATCGACAGGCAGGCGGCGCCGCCGCGCTCGTAGGCGACGGCGTGTTCGGCAGGACGAAAATCGGGGCGGATCAGGCCTTTGGAGGGCGAGGCCTTCTTGATTTCGGCGATCAGCGCGAAGCCGGTTTCCGCCTTGGCGCGCAGGGCGGCCTCGAAGCCGCGGGGTGCGGTCTGCCCGGCGGCGCGGGCGTCGAGTTCGCTGATCGTCGCGAAGCCCTTGCGGGTTTGGACTTCCGCGCGCTTGGTCTGGCAGATTTCGGTAAGCTTGTCGGACATCGGTAACCTCGAAAACGCGGCTCAGGCCTTGAGCGCGGAAATCCAGCAGTTCAACAGGGCATTGGCGAGGCCCTTGTCGATGGCCTCGGCGGCCTCCTCGACGCCTTCGCGCCAGGTTTCGACTTCGCCCGCCACGATCAGGGCCCCGGCGGCATTGAGCAGCACCGCGTCGCGATAGGCCCCTTCCTCGCCGAGGAGGAGACGGCGCAGCGCCTCGGCATTGTAGGCCGCATCGCCGCCGCGAATGGCGCCGACCTCGGAGACCGGCAGGCCGACGTCCTCGGGCGAGACCCGGCGCATGGCCAGTTCTCCGTCCTTGATCTCGGCCACTTCGTTGCCGCCCGCGAGGCTCAGTTCGTCGAGGCCCTCGTCTCCGGAGATGACGAAGGAGTGCTCGCTTCCGAGGTGCATCAGCGCTTCGGCATAGATCGGCACATAGGCGGGGCGGGCAATGCCGACGAGCTGGCGGCGCACGTTGGCGGGATTGGCCAGCGGTCCCATCAGGTTGAAGATCGTGCGGCGCCCGATCGCCTTGCGGATCGGCATGATCCGGCCCATCGCCGGGTGATGGCGCGCGGCGAAGAGGAAGCAGATGCCGAGGTCGTTCAGCGTCTCCTCGGCAGTTTCCGCGGCGCGGTCGAGGTTCAGGCCGAGCGCTTCGAGCGTGTCGGCGGCACCGGCTTTCGAGCTGGCGGCGCGGTTGCCGTGTTTGGCGACAGGTACGCCGCAGGCTGCGACGACCAGCGACACAGCGGTCGAGACGTTGAGGGTATGATGGCCGTCTCCGCCGGTGCCGCAGACGTCGATGGCGTTCGCGGGGGCGTGGATCGGGATCATGCGGTTGCGCATGGCGCGGGCCGCTCCGGCGATTTCGCTGGCCGTCTCGCCGCGTTCGGTGAGGGCGATCAGGAAGCGGACGATGGCATCGTCATCGACTTTGCCGTCGAGGATCGCGCCGAAGGCTTCTTCGGCTTCCGTTTCACCGATGGGATGCAGCGGATCGGGAAGGCTGGTCACGGTCATGCGGCGAGACGCGCCGGAAGCTTGGCGTTGATGCCGCAGAGCCTGAGGTAATTGGCCAGCATCGCGTGGCCGTGCTCGGTGGCGATGCTTTCCGGGTGGAACTGTACGCCGTGGATCGGCAGCGTGGCGTGGCGGAAGCCCATGACATGGCCGTCGTCCGAGCGGGCGTTGACCTTCAGCGCCGCCGGAATGTCCTCGACGATCAGCGAGTGATAGCGGGTGGCGGTGAACGGCGAGGGGATGCCCTGGAACACGCCGGTATCGTCGTGCGTGACCGGGGAGGTCTTGCCGTGCATCAGCCCGCCGCGCACGACCTTGCCGCCGAAGTACTGGCCGATCGACTGGTGGCCGAGGCAGACGCCGAGCAGCGGCTTGCCGCTGTCCGCCGCCGCGCCCACGAGATCGAGGCTGATGCCCGCCTCGTTGGGGGTGCAGGGGCCGGGCGAGAGCAGGAAGCCCTGCGCGCCGCTTTCGATGGCCTGGACGGCGGTGAGGGCGTCGTTGCGCACCACTTCGACTTCGGCGCCCAGTTCCATCACGTAATGGACCAGGTTCCAGGTGAAGCTGTCGTAATTGTCGATGACGAGGATCATGGTCTGCCTTTCGTCGCTTTCTCGACGACGATCAAGGGGCCGAGCGGCGGTCCGCCGTCCACGCGGCCGTGCTCCGGGTCCCAGAGCGAGGATACGCTGCCGTCGAGGAACAGCGCATCGGGGCAATCGAGCTTGTCCCTGAACAAGCGGGCCAGCTTGCCGAACGAGACCGGCTCGTCCGAAATCACGAAGTGGGCACGGCCTTTGCGGTCGACGCCGACGGCGTTGCGCAGTTTTTTCGAATCGCCGTCCGCATCGATCTTCGGGTGAAGCTTGCCGCCGATCACCAGCATCGGGCCGGACTGGGTGCCGAAGTCCGGGCGGTTGGCGACGTTCTTCGCAAAGTCCTGCGTCGTGCGCACGGCCCATCGGCCTTGCGCATCGCCGTAAAACACGCCGTTGGGCTGGAGGTGGAAATTGCCCCAGCCTTCGTTGGTGTTGAGCTTGTGGCCGCGCTGCCCTTCCTCGATGTAATAGCCGATCGGCTGTCCCTTGTCGTCGAACATGCCGCCGTTCATCGCGAAGGCGACGGCGTGATGGCCCGAGGGGCGGCTCGCTGCGAGTTCGGAGAGGCTGCGATAGGGCGCGCCGCCTTTCGGCCCCAACACCATGTGGATCGTGTGGCGCGCGGGATCGGCGGTGCAATGGGTGAAGGACACGCCTTCGAAGGTTGCACCCACGCAGGCGGGCGGGGGCGGCGCGGCGGCCTCCTGCTTGGCGTCACCCGACGAGCAGGCGGCGAGAAGCAGTACGGCCGCGGCGGCGGCCCGCGTCACTGGCCGAAGCCCGGCTCCCCGGCGACGCGCACGGCCTCGCGGGCGGCGGCGAAGAGTGCGCCGGACTTGGCCTCGCATTCGCGCTGTTCGTAGGCGGGAACGCTGTCGGCGACGATGCCTGCCCCAGCCTGGACGTGGAGCACGCCGTCCTTGAGCACGCCGGTGCGCAGGACGATGCACGAATCCACCGAGCCGTCGGGGGCGAAATAACCGACGCCGCCGGCATAGGCGCCGCGCGTCTCGGGTTCGAGTTCGGCGATGATCTCGCAGGCGCGCACTTTCGGGGCGCCGGAGACGGTGCCTGCCGGGAAGCCCGCGAAGACGGCATCGATGGCGTCGTGCCGGGCGCCGTCGAGCTTACCGACCACGTTCGAGACGATGTGCATGACGTGGCTGTAGCGCTCGATCGTGTAGCTGTCGGTCACTTCGACGGTTCCGGCGGCGGCCACGCGGCCCACGTCGTTGCGGCCGAGATCGAGCAGCATGAGGTGCTCGGCGCGTTCCTTGGGATCGGCGAGCAGGCTGACTTCGTTGGCCTTGTCCTCGGAGGCGGTCTTGCCGCGCGGGCGGGTGCCCGCGATCGGACGGATCGTCACTTCGCCTTCGCGCACGCGTACGAGGATTTCCGGGCTCGAACCGATCAGCGCGAAGCCGGGCATGTCGAGGAAGTAGAGGAACGGCGAGGGGTTCACACGGCGCAGCGAGCGATAGAGCGCCAGCGGCGGCAGCGGGAAATCGCAGGTGAAGCGCTGGGCCAGCACGACCTGGAAGATGTCACCCGCCTCGATGTAGTCCTTCGCCTTCAGGACCATTGCCTCGTAGTCGGCGGCGGCCATGACCGGGGTCTGGACGGGTTCGGGCAGGTCGGCAGCGGTCGGCGCCGCAGGTGCAGGACCGGAGAGCTTGCGCAGGGCCTCGTCGATGCGCTCCGAGGCGCGTTCGACCAGCGATTCCGGTGCGCCCGCTTCCGGCCAGAGCGGCGCGACGCAGAACAGTTCGTCGCTGAGGCGATCGAAGACGAGGATCAGCGAGGGCCGCACGAACAGCATGTCCGGCACTTCGAGCGCGCTTTGCGGCGCGCGCGGCAGCTTCTCGACAAGGCCGATGGTCTCGTAGCCGAAATAGCCGACGAGGCAGGCAAGGGCAGGAGGAAGCTCGGCAGGAACGTCGAAGCGGCAGCTTTCGACCAGCGCGCGCAGTTCCGCGAGAGTATCGCCCGGAAGCGGCGAGAAGGCCTCGCGGTCATGGCGCCAATCGCGGTTGATGGCGCAGGAATGGCCCTCGGCGCGGAAGACGAGGTCCGGATCGAGGCCGATCAGGCTGTAGCGCCCGCGCGTTTCGCCGCCTTCGACCGATTCGAGCAGGAAATCGCCGCGCCCTTCCTCGAAGAGCTTGAGCGCGACGGCGACCGGGGTCTCGGTATCGGCAACGAGCTTGCGCCAGAGCACGCCGGGCTTGCCCTGGGAGAGCTGTGCCAATGCCGCAAGGCGATCCGATTCGCGTTCCATAACCCCGGTCTTCATTTCAAGTTGTCTTATTCAGCGCTGGCGGAGCCGGCGAGCTGGTCGCGCACGGCGGCGATCGCCTTGTCGTGCTTGGTCACGCCCACTTCCTTGCGGATCGCCTTGCCGAGCGCGTCGGTATAGGCTTGGCCGAGCTGGCCGCCGAGTTCACGCTGGGTGCCCTCGACGAGCTGCGGCGCTTCGACCTTGCCCGGCACCACGTCCTTCAGGAGCACAACGAACCAGCCGCGATCCTGTCCGGCCGACTGCACCTTCACGGTGCCCTTGGCCATGTGGAACATCAACGAGACCGGCGGTGGAACCTGACGGCCCGAACGCAGTGCGGCGGTCAGCGTGGCGCGCGACATCGAGACCTGCTCGACCGGCAGCTTCTTGCCGGCGGCGGCGACGGCCTGTTCCACGGTCTTGCCCTGACGGAGCTGGGCCTGGATCTGGATCGCGGCGGCCTTGGCGGCGGCGTCGCCCTTGTCGAGCGCCCAGGCGGCCTTCACGTCGTTGACGATCTCCTTGAACGGCGCGGGCGCCGAGGCGGTGATCTGGGTGACGTCGTAGACGATGTAGCTCGGCGGGGTGGCGGGAGCGCCCTGCGTGGCGGGCTGGCCGCCGACCTGTGCGCTCTGCGGCTTTTCCTGGTCCATGCCGAAAGCGGTCTTCAGCACCGGCTGCAGCAGGGCCGGAGCGGTTTCGCCGGGCTTGCCGTAGACCTGGCCGTCGGCGACGATCGGCGCAGTCGTCTCGACCGTCGCGCCAAGCGACTTGGCGACTTCGACGAGGCTGGCGCCGTTGCTGAACTCATCCTCGATCTTGGCGAGGAGATCGGTGAAGGCGGCGCGCTTCTTGGCTTCGGTGAGCTTGGCGGCGATCTCGTCCTTGACCGAGGCGAGGGCGCGCTCGGGCTTCTTCTGCTCTTCCTCGACGCGGATCAGGTGCCAGCCCAGCGCGCTCTTCTGCGGCGTGGCAAGCTTGCCGACAGGCGTGGCGAAGACGGCATCGGCGACGGCGGGCGAGAACTGGCCCGAAAGCTGGTCCTTGCTGAAGAATTCAAGCTTGGCAGCCGAGAGGCCCTTGGCCTGGGCGGCCGCTTCCAGCGTCTTGCCGCCTGCGACTTCGGCGGCGACGGCCTTGGCCGCGGCTTCGGTCGGAACGATCAGCTGGGTGATCTTGCGGTTGTCCTGCGCGGCGTAGAGCGCCTTGTCCGCCTGATACTGCTTGGCGATCTCGGCATCGGTGGGGGCGGCAACCTCCTTGACGGCCGCTTCGCCGAAGGCGGCGTAACGGATCACGCGGCGCTCGGGGCGGACGAAGGCGCCGGTATGGCTCTTGTAGAATGCCTGGAGATCGGCATCGCTCGGTTGACCCGCAGGGAAGAACAGCTGCGAAGGCAGGGCGACGACCGAACCGGCGCGGTTCTCGTCGAGCAGGGCGGCGTAGCGCTTGGCGGCGAAGGTCGACATCGTGGTGCCGAACTGCGCGGGCAGCATCAGCTGCTGGGCGATCAGGCCCTGGGCGATGTCCTCTCGCAGCGACTTTTCCGAAAGACCCTGCTGGGCGAGCAACTGGCGGAAGGTGCTCTGGTCGAACTTGCCGTCCACGCCCTGGAACGCCGGAATGCGGGCAATCTCGCTGTCGATCAGGCGATCTCCGGCGACGACGCCGATCTTCTTCCCGAAGAATGCGGTGGCGGTGCGGTCGATCAGCTCATCGAGCACCTGCTCCAGCCCGCCCTGTGCGATGAGCGACTTCATCGTCATCGTCGGG
This sequence comes from Novosphingobium sp. BF6, assembly GCF_058273105.1. Classification (NCBI taxonomy): domain Bacteria; kingdom Pseudomonadati; phylum Pseudomonadota; class Alphaproteobacteria; order Sphingomonadales; family Sphingomonadaceae; genus Novosphingobium; species Novosphingobium sp. BF6. The sequence continues at coordinate 2,114,783 of NZ_CM177775.1, read as the reverse complement.
TCCTGCTGCTGGACACGGGTGAGCGCCGACTTGGCGGCGAGGGCCAGGCCATTCTCGTCCACGTTATCCTTGCCGACCGTAGCGACCGACTTGCCGGGGCTGATGCCGCCGGAATCGTTCATGCCGGTAAGATCGCCGCCGACGAAGGCCAGCGTGATGAGTACCAGCACCGCCAGGCCAATGCCGGCGCCGATCTTGGACTTCAGGACGTTGCGGAAGAATGAGAGCATGTACCGTGCCGATCAGCGTGGAAATTTCAGGTTCAGGTCGCAGTGATGGCTGAGCCGCCATAAGGACAGCCAACGCGCGAAACGGGCTGGCTTTAGGGTGGCTTGGGGCATCCTGCAATGCCGAGTTTTGGGCCGACTTTCGGGCCGAGGTTCGCTAAGCACCTCGCGACTCGCGAATTCCTGCCCTCAATCCGCAGTTATGCCTGAACCGGGAATGCACGGATTTTGACAAGAGAGCCCTCCGTGCCCTAGCAGCGCCCGGAAAGCGCGGCTCGTGATTCCCGCTCCTAGCGGGACTGACGAGCAATCTGCGTGCTCTGAAATCAAGGTTTCTCAATATCATGGCTGGTCTGCCTTACATCGTCGGTAATTGGAAAATGAACGGCACGCGTGCGATGCTCAATGAGGCGCGCGCGATCGACCGGGCTGCCGCACGCTTCCCGAAGGTGCAGGTGGCGGTCGCGCCGCCGGCGACGCTGATCTACCGTATTCGCGATGCCGTGGAACTGATCGGCGTCGGCGGTCAGGACTGCCGTGCGGAAGACAGCGGCGCCTTCACCGGCGACATTTCCGCGCCCATGCTCAAGGATGCCGGTGCGGACTTCACCATCGTCGGCCACTCCGAGCGCCGAACGCTCCACGGCGAGAGCGACGGCGACGTGAAGGCCAAGGCCGAGGCCGCGCTGTCGGCGGGCCTCGCGGTGATTCTCTGCGTCGGCGAAACCGAGGCGCAGCGTGATGCGGGCGACGCCGAGGCCGTGGTCGCCGCGCAGCTCGATGGCTCGTGCCCGTCGATCGACGGCACGCCCGAGAAGATTTCGGTCGCCTACGAACCGGTCTGGGCGATCGGCACCGGCCGCGTCCCCTCGATCGAGGACGTGGCGGCCATGCACGCGGCGATCCGCGCGAAGCTCGTTGCCATCTACGGCGAGGGCGGCGCGGACGTGCGCATTCTCTACGGCGGCTCGGTCAAGGCGGAGAACGCCGGCGAACTGCTCTCCGTGCCCGAAGTGGGCGGAGCGCTGGTCGGTGGTGCCAGCCTGAGCGCCGAGAGCTTCCTGGCGATCGTCGGCGCCGCAGCCTTGCTGGGCAACGACTGAGGCACGGATTTCCGCCGGATACTGCCTTTCGCGGGAAGGGTTCGGCTGATGACTTGCGCAGAAGGCGACGAGCGCCTATCTGCGCGGCTTGAGATGTGGGTTTCGGCCCCGAAAGACTGAGAAAAACGCAAGATGCTGTTCACCTTCCTGACCGTTGTCCAGGCGATTGTCGCGCTTCTGCTCGTCGTTATCATTCTGATGCAGAAGTCGGAAGGCGGTGGTCTCGGTGTCGGTGGCGGCAGCCCCTCGGGCCTGATGTCGGCGCGCGGTGCGGCCAACTTCATGACCCGTGCGACGGGCATCCTCGCCGCGGTCTTCGTGATTCTCTCGATCGTGCTCGCAGCCCTGGCGGTCAATACGACCAGCGGCCGCGACATCGACACTTCCCTTCAGCGCGAGACGGCTCCGGCCGCTCCCGTACAGCCGGCCGATCCGCTCGCCGGCGCGGCCGCACCGGCCGCGGCTCCGGCGGGTGGCGCGAGCCCGGCTCCGGCTGGAACCGCTCCGGCCAACGATCCGCTTTCGGGTGCTGCCGGCCAGTAATCTGGCTTTCGGCAGGGTTCACCCCGGCGCATCATCGTAACAGGAATGCCGTCTGGCTCTGGCAGGCGGCATTTCATTTGTGTTGAACTGTGGATTGCGGCACAGCGCTCTTGCGCTCGTGCCCCCATGCAATTTAAGGGCCGACTCCCATGGCGCGGCATATTTTCATTACCGGCGGCGTGGTTTCCTCGCTTGGCAAAGGTCTCATGGCGGCGAGCCTCGCGGCTCTGCTTCAGGCACGCGGTTATCGCGTCCGGATCCGCAAGTTCGATCCCTATCTGAACGTCGATCCGGGCACGATGAGCCCCTATCAGCACGGCGAGGTCTACGTGACCGACGACGGCGCCGAGACCGACCTCGATCTCGGTCACTACGAGCGCTACACCGGCGTTTCGGCCCGTCAGGCGGACAACATCACCTCGGGCCGCATCTACCAGGACATCATCGCCAAGGAGCGCCGCGGCGACTATCTGGGCGCCACCGTCCAGGTGATCCCGCACGTCACCGATGCGATCAAGGACTTCGCGATGACGGAGACCGAGGATCTCGACTTCGTGCTCTGCGAGATCGGCGGCACCGTCGGCGACATCGAGGGCCTGCCTTTCGTCGAGGCGCTGCGCCAGCTGCGCAACGAACTCGGCCGCGAGCAGACCTGCTTCGTCCACGTCACCCTGGTGCCCTACATCGCGGCTGCCGGTGAGCTGAAGACCAAGCCGACGCAGCACTCGGTGCGCGAACTGACCGGCCTCGGCATCCAGCCCGACATCCTGCTCTGCCGCGCCGACCGCGAACTGCCCGAGAGCGAGCGCCGCAAGATCGCGCTGTTCTGCAACGTGCGTCCGCAGGCGGTGATTCCCGCGCTCGATGCGCCGAATATCTACGCCGTGCCGCTCCAGTACCATCAGGAAGGCCTCGACGCCGAAGTGCTTCACCACTTCGGCATGGAGTCGCAGGCGCCTGACCTGTCGCGCTGGAACGACATCACCGACCGCTTCGAGCACCCCGAGGGGGAAGTGACCATCGGCGTCGTCGGCAAGTACGTCGGCCTGCAGGATGCCTACAAGTCGCTGAACGAGGCGCTCGTTCACGGCGGCATGGCCAATCGCGTGAAGGTCAACGTCAACTGGATCGATGCCGAGATCTTCGAGAAGGAAGATTCGGAAATCGCCGCCGCGCTCGAACCGATGCACGGCATTCTGGTTCCCGGCGGCTTCGGCGAGCGCGGCACCGAAGGCAAGATCGCCTCGGTCCGCTTCGCCCGCGAGCGCGAAGTGCCGTTCTTCGGCATCTGCCTCGGCATGCAGATGGCCTGCATCGAGGGTGCCCGTTCGGCGGGTGTCGAGAAGGCCAATTCCACCGAGTTCGGCCCGACCGAGGAACCCGTCGTCGGCATCATCACCGAATGGATGGGCAAGGACGGCCTCGAAAAGCGCGCCGAGGGCGGCGATCTGGGCGGCACCATGCGCCTCGGCGCCTACAAGGCCGAGCTTTCGCCGAACAGCCATGTCGCCTCGATCTACGGCTCGACCGAAATCTCGGAACGTCACCGCCACCGCTACGAAGTGAACGCCTCCTACCGCGAGACTCTGGAAGGAGACGGCCTGATCTTCTCCGGCATGTCGCCCGACGGCCTGCTGCCCGAGATCGTCGAGCGTCCGGACCATCCGTTCTTCGTCGGCGTACAGTTCCACCCCGAATACAAGTCGCGCCCCTTCGAACCGCACCCGCTGTTCGCCGGGTTCATCGCGGCGGCGTTGCGTCAGGCCCGACTGGTCTGATCGCGGGGAAATTGAATTAGGGAAGGGCGGGCCGGATGGTCCGCCCTTTTCGATTCAGCGCAGGGCGGCGAGCAGCAGCGTCACCGTCGCAACGGACAGAACCGTCGAGACGAGGATAACGCGGGCGGTGAGCGCGCCTTCGCGGCGGTGGAGTTCCGCCAGCATGAACGGTCCGGTTCCCGTAGGTAGCGCGGCCAGCAGCACGGCGGCATCGCGCAGCGGCTTTTCGAGCGGGATCAACCAGCGGGCCATCACCAGCATGAGCGCCGGATAGGCGAAGAGTTTCAGCGCGACGAGCAGGGCGGTCCGGCCGGTGTCGCCGGGCTCGACCTTGCGCGGCTCGGCCAGGAACATGCCGAGGCAGACGAGGGCGCAGGGGCTGGCAGCGGAGCCGAGCAGCTTCAGGAACGTGTCCAGCGGCGGGGCGATGCCGATCCCGCTCGTCATGACCAGCGCGCCTAGCGACGGCGCCAGCACCAGCGGGTTGCGGAACAGCGCCTGAAGCACCCGGAGGAATACGAGCGAGGGCCGTCCGCCGGATTGGTTGCCGAATTCGAGCAGGACGATGGAAGTCGCGAAGAGGGCGCAGACGGTATTGATCGTGGCGATCAGCGTCAGCGTTCGCGAGGCCGGTCCCAGCGTTGCCAGCAGGAGGGGAAAGCCGAGGAAGGCGACATTCGAATAGGCGGCATTGAGGCCGTGGATCGTCGCATTGCCGAGCGCGACGCCCTTCACGCGGCTCACCGTCACGGTGAGCGCGAAGAAGCAGAACGTGGTCAGGGCGAAGACGGCGACGAAGCCCGGTTGCCACAGGTCTGCGGGCCGGGCACCTGCGACGATGTCGAAGAGCAGGGCGGGAAGCGCAAGATAGACGACGAAGCGGTTGAGTTCGGTGGTCGATTGCGGCCCGAACACGCCGAGGCGCCGAGTCAGCCAGCCCGCGAAGGTCAGCGCAAAGATCGGCAGGACGACCGACAGGATCGAAAGCATGGAGAAAAGCGGCCCGCTGGAAGTGATGGCGGTGAGCTTAGGGCGCGGAATGCGCGGCTGTCACGCCTCCTTGCTATCGCGCTGCAAAAAGGGCGGCCCGGAAATTCCGGACCGCCCCCAGATCATGTCAGTTCATCGAAACGTTCAGGCAGCGGCGGAATCGCCGCCTTCGACGACGGAAAGGGTGTTTCCGCCGATCGAAATCTTCTTCGGCTTCATCGCCTCGGGCACTTCGCGCACGAGGTCGATCACCAGCAGGCCGTCGGCCAGATCGGCGCCGTCGACGCGAACATAATCGGCCAGTTCGAAGCGACGCTCGAACCCGCGCTGGGCAATGCCGACGTGCAGCATTTCACCCTCGGCCGGTTCTTCGGGCTTGTGGCCCTTGACGACCAGCAGGTTGGCCTGCGCGGTGATGTCGATATCGGCGGGCTTGAAGCCTGCGACCGCCAGCGTGATGCGATAGGCATCGGCACCGCGACGTTCGATGTTGAAGGGGGGGTACTTGTCGCCCGGATTCACGCGGCCCTGGTTCTCGATCATGTCGAACAGGCGGTCGAAGCCGACCATGGTACGGCGGTAGGGCGAAAAATCGATACGGTTCATGACAAAAATCCTCGTTCGAGCAATCTTCGTGTGATGAGGCCCGACTTGCGGCGCCTCGCTCTCAAGCCATCCCCTTGGCGGGCCATGACTTGCACTCCTAGATATGGTAGCGGATCGCCCTTTCAAGGGTCGCAAAAAGATTGAAGGAAGAAGTTCGATGAGCCAGCCGAAAGTCGAGATCTACACCAAGTGGGGCTGCCCTTACTGCGTCATGGCGAAGGCGCTGCTGGACGGCAAAGGCGTGACTTACGAGGAATACGACGTGACCATGGGCGGCGAGAAGCGTGCCGAGATGGTCGAGCGCGTTCCCGGCGCGATGACGGTTCCGCAAGTGCTGGTCGACGACAAGCCCTATGGCGGGTTCGACGACATCAGCGCGCTCGATCGGGCTGGCAAGCTCGATCCGGTGCTGGGTCTCTGACGGCGATGGGCCGCGCCGCGCTGTTCCAGATGACCTCGGGCGTCGATCCCGAGGCCAATGCCGCCGCGATCGTCGCCGCGATCCGCGAGGCCGGGGCAGACGGTGCGGCCATGCTGTTCACGCCCGAAATGTCGGGCTTGCTCGATCGCAACCGGGAACGGGCAGCGGGCCATATCGTGCGGGAAGCCGAGGACCGGGTTCTCGCGGCGGCACGCGACGCGGCGGCGCGCGAGGGGCTATGGGTACATATCGGCTCGCTGGCGGTGCGCCGCGATGAGGGCGGGGACGGGCGCTATGCCAACCGCGCCTTCGTCATCGGTCCTGACGGCGAAATCCGTGCCCGCTACGACAAGATGCACATGTTCGACGTCGATCTCGCCACCGGCGAATCCTGGCGCGAATCGAATGCCTATGCGCCCGGTAACGATGTCGTGACGGTGGAGACCCCGCTCGGCAGGCTGGGGCTGGCGATCTGCTACGACGTGCGCTTCCCCGCGCTGTTCGAGGCGCTTGGCCGGGCCAAATGCGACGTGATCGCAACGCCCGCCGCTTTCACGGTGCCCACCGGCAAGGCGCACTGGCACCTGATGCAGCGCGCCCGTGCGGTCGAGGCGAGCGCCTTTGTGCTCAGCGCCGCGCAAGTCGGCCGTCACGAGGACGGTCGCGAGACTTACGGCCATTCGCTGGCGATCGATCCCTGGGGTGACATCCTGCTCGACATGGGCGGCGAGCGGGCGGGTCTGGGCTTCGTCGATCTCGATCCGGCGCGAATTACAGAAGTGCGCGCGCAGCTTCCCAGTCTTGCCAACCGCCGCGAGATCGCCAAATAGGCCGCGATGCCTATCGTTTTTGATCTCGAATGCCGTTCCGCGCAGCACCGCTTCGAGGGCTGGTTCAAGTCCTCGGACGATTACGCGCGCCAGCAGGAGCGGGGGCTGGTCGCCTGCCCGCACTGCGGATCGGCCGATGTCGGCAAGGCGGTGCAGGCGCCGCGCCTCGCGCGCAAGGGCAACCAGCGCGCCGAAGTTCCGGCAAGAGCGACGCCGTCTCTGCCGGCGCCAGCGCCTGCCGTGCCGGCTGCACCCTTGCCGCCTCAGGCGATCGAGGTGCTCCAGAAGCTGGCAGTGATGCAGGCCGAGGCGCTCAAGTCGAGCCGCTTCGTGGGCGACAGCTTCGCCGAAGACGCCCGCGCGATGCATTACGGTGAGCGCGAGGTGGAAACCATCCACGGCCGTGCGAGCGTGGAGCAGGCCAAGGAACTTATCGAGGAAGGCATTGCGCTTACGCCGCTGCCGTTCCCGGTCACGCCGCCCGAACAGGCAAACTGAACGGCCCCTGGAACGGGTGAATGTAAACGGATTGCCAAGACTTTCCGCGCAAGCTAGGACGCCCCTCGAGTGCGCCCGTAGCTCAGCCGGATAGAGCACCAGATTCCTAATCTGGGGGCCATGGGTTCGAATCCCGTCGGGCGCACCAATAAAAAAGCCCGCGAAATTCGCGGGCTTTTTTATTGCGTCGGAGAGTTTAGGCGCGTTCGTCGACCGCCTTGCGGCCGATTGCGGGATCGTCGGTGAAGAACGCGTCCAGTCCAAGTGCCAGATAACGCCGGATTTCGGCGATGCTGCCCTCGGGATTGCGGGCGCCGTCGCCGCCGCTGCTGCGCATGTCCGCCGGAAGGAAGTGGTTCTCCGGACGGAAGGTCCAGGTCGAAACCAGCAGTCCTGCCTTGTGGGCATTGGCGATCAGATCGCTCGGCTTCGCGGCAAGGCGGTTGTCCTTGTCGCGCGCGATCAGGGCGAGATTGTAGGGCGAGATCCAGTCCGCGTAAGTTGCCATTTCCACGAGGCCTGCGGGTGTGTGGAGATCGTCGAAGGTCGGGCCGGAGCCTTTGGCGGCGAGATCGGCAGGGCGCACTTTGCCGGGCACCGTCAATTGCATGAGCTGGACATTGCCGAGATCGCCGATGCGCGGGCGCAGCCACTTGAGGTTCGAAACTTCGAAGCTCTGGACTATCAGCGGCGCGGTGCGGAGATAGGCGCTGGCACGGACGCGGTCGAGGAAGTGCTGCTCCAACGGCAGGCCGATCGAGGCGAAATAGGTGGAGTGCTTGATTTCGGGGATCACACCGATCGTGCGTCCGCGGGCGGCGGCTTCGGCGGCGACGAAATCGGCGATCTCCTCGAACGTCACCACCTGAAACCGGCCGTCGTAACCGTGGCTCTCCGGGCGCAGCGGGCCTAGGCGTTCCTTTGCGCGCAGCGTCTTTATCTCGGCAAGGGTGAAGTCTTCGGTGAACCAGCCGGTCACTTGCTCGCCGTCGATGGACTTGCTGGTCTTGCGGGTAGCGAACTCGGGATGATCGGCGACGTCGGTGGTTTCGGCGATGTTGTTTTCATGCCGGGCGATCAGCACGCCGTCTTTGGTGGCGACCAGATCGGGTTCGATGAAGTCAGCGCCGTCCGCAATGGCTTTGGCATAGGAGGCCAGCGTGTGCTCTGGGCGCAGGGCGCTGGCGCCGCGATGGCCGATGACCAGCGGCTTGGCCGGGCGTTGGCGAGCGGCGGAAATGGGAGCTGACCCAGTCGCTGCCATTGCAGGGGGCATGACCGAGGCGGCAAGTGTGCCTGCGGCAACTCCGGCGCCGGTGCGGATAAGCGAGCGGCGGGAGAGTGGCGATTGGATCATGCTGAAGCCCTCGAAGAAACGGAAAATCGGCGGCTATTCACTTCGGGTGACAGCTTGACGACAATCGGATCTCGTCGCGAGGGGATTGATTTCGCGAAAGAAAGTGCAGGGGCAGGGATGAGCCGCCCCCCTGCATGCCCTATCAGGCGAACTTTTCCTTGAGGTCGTAGAGCGCGATGGCCGCCTTGGCCGCTTCGCCGCCCTTGTCCTTCTGCGCAGGCTCGGCGCGGACGAGGGCCTGTTCCTCGTTCTCGACGGTCAGGATACCGTTGCCGATCGGAATGCCGTCCATCGTCAGCGCCATGATGCCGCGCGCGGATTCACCCGCAACGATCTCGAAGTGGTAGGTTTCGCCGCGGATGACGACGCCGATGGCGACATAGCCGTCATAGTCGCCGGTCGCGTCGGCCAGCGAGATCGCGGCCGGGATTTCCAGCGCGCCGGGTACGGTGATTACCTCGGCCTGATGACCGGCAGCCTTCAGTGCGGCCTTGGCACCGGCGATCAGCTTGTCGTTGAGATGGTCGTAGAAGCGGGCTTCGACGATGAGAAAACGGGCCATTTCAATGCGCTCCTTCAGGGGCGGGGATGGGGCGTTCGCCGACGATGTTGAGGCCGTAGCCTTCCAGCGCGACGAGCGAGTAATGGGTGTTGGAGAGCAGGATCATGTCGTGGATGCCAAGCTCCGCCAGGATCTGGGCACCGACGCCGTAGTCGCGCAGTTCCTCCATATCGGGTGTTTCCCCTGCACGAACCTGGTGCTTGATGTCCATGACCCGTGAGATGGCGCCGTTCATCTGACGGTTGATGACGACGATCACGCCGGTGCCTTCTTCGGCGATCATTTCCATCGAGCGGTGCAGCAGATCGCCGCGATCGGTCGCTTCCTCGCCCAGCACGTCGGCAAAGACGGACAGGGTGTGCATGCGGACCAGCGTGGGCTTTTCGGGATCGATGCGGCCCTTGATGAGGGTCAGCGTCTCTTCGCCGGTCGCCTTGTTGAAGTAGCTGCGGGCCAGCCACTGGCCGCCGTAGCGGCTCTGGAAGGTGATCTCGTTCTTCTTCTCGACCATGCGATCGTGCTTGCGGCGATAGGCGATGAGGTCGCGGATCGTGCCGATCTTGAGGTCGTGGATGCGGGCGAAGGCGATCAGGTCGTCCATGCGGGCCATGGTGCCGTCGTCCTTCATGATCTCGCAGATCACGCCGGAAGGGTTGAGACCGGCGAGGCGCGAGATGTCGACCGCTGCTTCGGTGTGGCCGGTACGGACCAGCACGCCGCCGTCGCGGGCGCGCAGCGGGAATACATGACCGGGGGTGACGATGTCGGCCTTGGTCTTGGTGCCGTCGATCGCCACCGAGATGGTGCGCGCGCGGTCGCCTGCCGAAATGCCGGTGGTTACGCCTTCGCGCGCCTCGATCGAGATCGTGAAGGCGGTCTCGTGACGGGTGCCGTTGTGGCGGCTCATCAGGTCGAGGCCGAGTTCCTCGACGCGCTGGCTGGTGAGCGTCAGGCAGATCAGACCGCGGCCGTGGGTGGCCATGAAGTTGATCGCCTGCGGGGTCGCCATCTGCGCCGGGATCACGAGGTCGCCTTCGTTCTCGCGGTCCTCGTCGTCGACGAGGATGAACATGCGGCCGTTGCGCGCCTCGTCGATGATTTCCTCGATCGGCACGAGGACCTGACGGTCGTCGTTGGCATTGAGGAAGCGTTCGAGCTTGGTCAGCGTTTCCGCCGTGGGGTTCCACTCGGGTTCGGCGCAGTCGCGCAGGGTGTTGGCGTGAAGTCCGGCGGCGCGGGCCAGGCCCGCCTTGCTCATGCCGCCTTCGGTCACGAGCTTGCGGACCTGTTCGATCACATTAGCAGCCATTGCAAGAATCCAATTTCACATTTCGATGTGATCGCCATATGAACCGATCACATCGAAATTCAAGTCCCCTTGAAGACCGGCTTGCGCTTTTCGAGGAAGGCCTCGACCGCTTCGGCGTGGTCGTCGGTCGCATGGGCGGCGGACTGCATGGCGGCGGCCATTTCCAGAACGGTGGCGAGGTCGCTGCGCCGTCCCTCCCAGAGCAGGCGCTTGGTCATGCGCACGGCGTGGGGCGGATTGGCGGCGATGCGGCGGGCGAGGGCGCGGGCTTCGTCCATCAGCAGGTGGTCCGGCACGACTTTCGAGACGAGGCCGCAGGCGAGAGCTTCGGCGGCATCGATCATATCGCCGGTAAGTGCCATTTCCGCCGCCTTCGACCAGCCGACGACGCGTGGCAGCAGCCAGGAACCGCCGTCGCCCGCGATCAGGCCGATCTTCACGAAGCTCTCGGCGAAGCGCGCGCTCTCGCCGGCGATGCGCAAGTCGCACATGCAGGTGAGGTCGCAGCCCGCGCCCGCCGCGGCGCCGTTGACGGCGGCGATCACCGGCACTTCGAGCGCCGCGAAGGCGAGCGGCAGGCGCTGGATGCCGCGCTTGTAGTTGAGCCGCGTGCGGGTCGGCACGCCGCCATTGACGTTGCCGCCGGGCTTCATCTCGTTGATGTTGCCGCCCGAGGAGAAGCCCTTGCCCGCGCCGGTCAGGATCGCCACGCGCGCCGCCGGATCGCTGTCGAGCCGTTCGAGCGCGCCGAGCAGGCCTTCGATCACTTCGGGGTCGGAGATCGGATTGCGCATGTCCGGGCGGTTCAACGTGAGGGTGACGATACCTTCTGCGTCGATTTCATAGAGTACCGCTTCGTCCATGCGCTTCGATCCTTCTCCGTTTGCCGGAGGGCTTAGCAGGTTGACGCATAGGTAAAAGGGTGGATATCGCGACATCCACCCTTGTGAGGGAATGGAGGATCAGGCGGGTTGCTTGCTCATCATCCGGGAAATATCGACTTGTCCGGTAGCGAGGCCGCCCATGAAGCCGCCGTCCACCGGCATGACGATGCCGTTGACGACGCCCGCGAGCCGGGAATTGATGAGCACCAGCGGCCCGGCCTGTTCTTCCGGCGTGGTGTAGCGGCCGAGCGGCTCGGCGGCGGCGTCCACCACATCCTTGCCCGAAGTCGCATGGAAGGTCGCCATCATCGGCGTCTGGGTGGGCGAGGGCAGCGAGCAGTTGATGCGGATGCCCTTCTTGATGAGCCGCGCGCCCATGAACTGCGTCCAGACGATCACCGCCTCCTTCGAGAAGGCATAGCCTTCCGCCACCTGATCGGGGTTGGCCTCGCACCAGGCGAGACCGGCGTCGAAGCCCTGCGTGGCGAGGAGCTGCATGTGCACCGGGATGCGGCGGTTCCAGCCCAGGCCGCCGGTGGAGGCGATCGAGACCACGGCGCCGCCTTCGCCCATCAGCGGCACGACCTGGTCGGTCAGGTGACGCGTGCCGAGGAAGTTGACCTTGATGACGTCGAGCGGCGGGAAGCCGCCGCCACCCGGCAATCCCGCGCAGTTGAACAGGGCATCGATCCTGCCGCCGACACCGGCCACCGCCGCTTCGATCGTGGCGGGATCGCGCAAGTCGATTTGCATGAAGGAGGCCATCGGAACGGCGCTTTCGCGGAAATCGAAGCCATGCACCTCGGCGCCGAGATCGACCAGCATGCGCGCCGTCGCCTCGCCCATGCCGGAGAAGCATCCGCTGACGATCACGCGCTTGCCCCTATATCCCAGAACGTCGGTCATCTTTCGTGTCCTCCTCCCGCCAAGCGGATATTGTCGTGCCTTAGCTAGTCCGAGACAGACCATCGCTTCAACTGTCGCGGGGGCTGATCGCGGGCGCGATGCCGCGCACGGTATCGCCCGTCACGATCCTCGCCATGGCTGCGAGGGCTTGCTACGCGCGATCCGTGGATTTCGAGGAAGGACGATGGCGAGCGAGCAGAATACCGCAAAGGCAGGTCCGGCAATGGAGGTGGTTGCGGCCGTGATGGCGCAAGTCCGTTCAGCGCTGGCGGGCGCTCGCCATCGTCCCGTCGTGATCGGGCTATGCGGATCGCAAGGCTCCGGCAAGACGACGCTGGCAAGGGCCGTGCTCGCTGCCTGCGCGCGCGAGGGGCTGCAATCTGCTGCCCTGTCGCTCGATGACCTTTATCTTGCTCGTGATGAGCGGCAGGAGCTTGCACGCACGGTTCATCCCCTGCTGTCGACGCGCGGCGTGCCGGGCACGCATGACATTGCGCTTGGGCTGGATACGCTGGACATGCTCGAAAGCGGGATGCCCGTGGCGCTGCCACGTTTCGACAAGGGCGCCGATGATCGCCTGCCGGAACGGGAATGGCCGATCGTCGGTCCCGATCTTCAGGTCCTGATTTTCGAAGGCTGGTGCCTTGGCGCCTTCCCGCAGCCTGCGGATGAGCTCGTGCGTCCGGTCAACGCGCTGGAAGCCGAGGAAGATTCAGACGGTCGGTGGCGTCGCTATGTCAACGACATGCTCGGCGATGCCTATCAGCGGCTGTTCGCGCGGATCGACCGTCTGGTCCTGCTCGCGGCGCCGGGCTTCGAGGTCGTCCACGAATGGAGGCTGGAGCAGGAGCGCGAACTCGCGGCCGGGGGCGGCGCGCGGGTCATGGACGAGGCCGGGATCGCCCGCTTCATTGCCCATTACGAGCGCCTGACCCGCTGGATCCTGGCGGAAATGCCGCCGCGCGCCGATCTGCTGATCCGCCTCGACGCGCGGCGAGGTTCCGTGGCGATCGGTTAGGACTCGGCCTCGCGGCGCACCTGCTCGGCCCGGCGGCGCTTGTTGCGTTCCAGTTCGGAGGCGGAGGGCACGCGGTTGTCCATCAGGTCGGCCAGCACCGCGCCGCGTTCTCCGGCGGGCTGCGTCGGCCCGGTGGTGGTGTCGCAGAACGTCTGCCGCTCGATCTCGGCATTGACGAGAGCACCCAGCAGCACGCCGTAGGCCGAGAGATAGAGCCACATGAGGAACACCACGATGGCCGACAGCGAGCCATAAGTGGCATTGTAGTCGCTGATGTAGGCGACATAGAGCGAGAAGCCGAACGAGACGGCGATCCACAGCAGCGTCGCCAGCAGCGAGCCGGGCGCCAGCCAGCGCCATTTCGCCGGACGCCGGTCGGGGCCGTAGCGCATGATGAGCGCGAAACCGGCGCTGCCAAGGGCGACGGCGGCGATCCAGGTCAGCCACTTGAACAGGACCTCGGTGGAATCGCCTAGGAACACGCTGGTCTGGGTCTGGAGCCAGGCGAAGACGCCGCCGGAAAGGACGCCGGTCAGGGCGATGCACACGGCGGATACGGTCAGGCCGACAGCGCGAAAAGTGAGCGCGATGGTGCCGCGCGTCTCGCGTTCCTCGTTTATGATGTTGAGCGCGCTCATCATGCCGTTCGCCGCGCGCATGCCGCCGAATATCGCAAAGAAGAGGGCGATCAGCAGGGCGAATCCGGTGACGCCGCGACTGGTCGTGACGATTTGCACGAGTTGCTGCTCCAGCATTTTCGCGACTTCCGGGGGGACGACTTCGACGATGCTCTGCATCTGCGAATGGACGCTCTCCACATTGCCGAACAGCCCGTAGATCATCACCGTCGCGCCGATCAGCGGGGTGAGGGCGAGGAAGCAGTAGAACGCCAGACCGCCCGCCAGCAGGCCGAGTTCATGGAAACCGCTCATCACGTAGACGCGCTTGAGGATCTTCCACCAGGCCTTGCCCGGAATTTGCCAGGGCGCATTTGCGTCGGTTCCGGGCTGAATTGACGTAGACGGTGTAGACATCTTTTCCTTGGCTGTTGACGCCGGGGAGGCTTCGTCGGATTTCATCGCTTACCCACTTGCGGCAGGGAACTTTCGCTGTTGCAATGCGATAGGGTATTCCACGAGGGGGCCTGTTGCCCATTCTCGACAGGGGGTGTTACATCGCGCTGCTCATGCCTTGGCTAATCAATCAGAAGCCGGCTTGTTCCCTCTCGCTGCGCGACGGTGCGGGACTGGCCACGATTTCACTGCTCCTTGCCCTGTCGGCGAGCCCTGCCTTCGCGCAAGGGACGAGCACGCGGCCACCTGTCCAGGGTTCAGGGGCTGTCCAGAGTGCGCAGGAAACGCCCGAACAGAGCGATCCGGTGCAGGACGACCAAGTGCAGGCGGGCAAGCTCGCCGTACCCGCTCCTCCGCCAGATGTTGTGCTGCCTGAAGTGAAGCCGATCATTCCCGACGACGAGTTCAACAGGTCCATTCCCCGGCTCGATCCGCAGGACGATCCCGAACTCGACAAGCCGCTCGAATCGATCGACGAATTCGAGCGCCGCATGGCGAGCGAGCAGGAAGCGGCCCAGCAGGCTGGCGTTGAGAAAGCAAAGGATGCCAAGGCGGCGCCTGTGGCAGCGCCTGTTCTGACGAGCCCCGTGCCGACAGGTGATGTTTCCAATGCTTCGGCCGATATCCCGATCGGCGATGCCCCGGTGCGCGACGCCGAACTTACCGCGCCGCTGCCGCCGATCGACCAGTTCGAGGTGACCCCGGTCCAGTTCGCCGAGAAGAAGGAAGAGAACAAGGACGTCGAGGTCGCCTACGAGACCCGGATCGAGGGGCTGGAATCCGCCGACGACGAGACAGGCACCGACTTGCGCAGCGAGTTCCGCTCTCATTCGGCGCTGAAGAAGGGAGACGGCAAGGCGGCGAACGTGGCGATGGTCAATGCCCGCCTGAACGAAGACGCCACGCTGATGCAGACGGTGCTGTCCTCCGAAGGCTGGTATTCGCCGGTCGTGACCACCCGCGTCGAGCGGACTGCTGACGGCACCAAAGGCGCACCGCTGGTCGCCGTCATCAGGGTGAGCCCCGGTCAGCGCTACAAGTTCTCGGAAATCGTGGTGAAGGCCGATCCCACCGTTCCTTCCGACCTCATCGCGAAGAACCTGGCGCTCAAGGTCGGCGAGCCGATCGTCGCCGAGCGTGTTCAGGGGGCCGAGGCGCAAGTGGCGGTGGCACTGCCCGAGAACGGCTATGCCTTCGCCAAAGTGGGCGATCGCGACATCCTGCTCGATCAGGATACCGGCGAGGGCGTCTATACGCTGCCGGTCGACGTGGGGACGAGAGGTCGTTTCGGCGGTTTCACGACTTCCGGCGACCTCGCCTTCGATGCCGAGCATGTCGGCGTTCTCGCCCGTTTCAAGCGCGGCGAACTCTACGACAGCCGCAAGGTGGACGACTTGCGCAAGGCGCTGGTCGCCACGAGCCTGTTCTCTACGGTTACCGTCGAGCCGCGCAAGACCGGTGATGCAGCCCCGGACGACACCGAATATGTCGAGCTTCACGTCCAGCAGGACGCCGGGCCGCCGCGCACGATCGCCGGTTCGCTGGGTTTTGCCGCAGGCGAAGGCATTACCGCGGCTGCGACATGGACCAATCGCAACATGTTCCCGCCGGAAGGCGCGCTGATCGCGAAAGCCATCGCCGGTACGCGCCAGCAGGGCGCTGGCGTGACCTTCCGCCGCTCCAACGCGGGCAAGCGTGACCGTACTTTCGAACTCGTGGCCGAGGCGTTCCACAACGACTACGACGCCTACAGCGCCTATACCGGCCGCATCGCCGCCCGTATCGCCCGCGACTCCACGCCGATCTGGCAAAAGAAGTATACCTATGCCTTCGGCGTCGAGATGCTGGGAACGGCGGAAACCGACTACAACCGCACTACCGGTAATCGCGACCGCAAGCTCTATTACGTGGCGGGCGTGAATGGCCAGGTCGGCTTCGACCAGACCGACAGCCTGCTCGATCCCACCAGGGGCTACCGCCTGACCACGCTGATCCAGCCGGAAGCGACGGTTCGCAAGGGCTTCGATCCTTACGTGCGAGCGCGCGTCGACGCTTCGGCCTATTACCCCGTTACCGACGGCCTGGTGCTGGCCGGGCGCGTGCGGCTCGGGACGATCCAGGGCGCGGGTCTGTTCGACATTGCACCGTCGCGGCGCCTCTATGCGGGCGGCGGCGGTTCGGTGCGCGGCTACGCCTATCAGGCGCTGGGCGAGCAGGCTCCCGACGGTACGGCCGTGGGTGGACGCAGCCTTAACGAAGGCTCGGTCGAGGCACGTTATCGCTTCGGCAACTACGGCGTCGTCGCATTCGTCGATGCCGGGCAGGCCTATCGCGAGACGATGCCGCAGTTCAACAACTTGCGCTACGGCGTGGGCATCGGCGGCCGCTTCTACACCAATTTCGGCCCGGTCCGTCTCGACATCGCAACGCCGGTCAATCGCCAGCCGGGCGAATCCCGCTTCAATCTCTACGTTTCGATCGGACAGGCCTTCTGATGTCGGACGATGACACCATGATCCCGGCCGACGAGCCTGAAACTTCCAGCGATGGCGTGAAGCCTAAGCCCACGGTCTGGCGCCGCGTGCAGATCCGCATCCTCAAGACGGTCGTCGGTCTCGTGCTGGGCGTCGTCGTGCTGGCTGCCGCCGTCATCTTCGGCATCGACACCGGACCGGGGCACCGTTTCGTGGCCGAGCAGATCGCGGGCCTGCGTTTCGAGAACGGCATGAGGATCAAGGTCGGGCGCATCGAAGGATCGCTCTACCGGCGCATGACCTTGCGCAATCTGTCGGTCAGCGATCCCAGGGGCGAGTTCCTGTTCTCGCCGGAGATCCATGTCGACTGGCGGCCTTTCGCCTATCTCAGCAACCATGTCGACGTGCGCAGCGCTACGGCGCAACGCATGATCCTTCGGCGCGTGCCCAAGTTCAAGCCGACCCCGCCCAGCGATGCGCCGCTGCTGCCCGATATCGACGTCGACGTCGGCGAGCTGCGGATCGACCGCTTCATTTCCGAGCCGCCGGTTTCCGGCAATCGCCGCATCGTCACGATCGACGGCAAGGCCCATATCTCCGACGGCCGCGCGCTGGTTTCGGCCAAGGGCGGCACGATCGCGATCGAAGGCAAGGAAGGCGGAGACCGCTTCAACCTCCTGCTCGACGCGGTGCCTGCGAAGAACCGGCTCGCCATCGACCTCGATCTCAATGCCCCGGCCGGCGGCGTGATCGCCGCGCTGGGCGGTCTCAAGCAGCCGCTTACAGTGAAGCTCGGCGGCAAGGGCGACTGGAAGGCCTGGAACGGCAAGCTCGATGCCGGTCTCGGCGGCGGCGAGCTTGCCAAACTGGACCTCGTCGCGCGCGACGGCACTTTCACGATCAAGGGGCCGACGCAAGTGGCACGGCTCGTCACCGGGCCAACCGCGAACCTGCTGGGTCCGATCACCAACCTCGACGTGACCGCCGCGCTCGACCAGCGCCGCGCCAAAGTGACGGGCCGGATCTGGAGCGATGCCTTCAACCTGACGCCGAACGGCGTGGTGGACCTGTCGAACAACAGTTTCGACGATCTCAAGCTCGACTTCGCCCTGCTCAAGCCCGCCGCCATCGCGCCGAAGCTCAGCGGAGCCGGGCTGACCGCTTCGCTCGCGCTGGACGGTGCGTTCACCACGCCCAAGGTCGCCTATCGCATCAACGCCGCACGCGTGGTGATGAACGACATGGGGCTGGAGCGCCTGACCGCAACAGGCGCCGCGCGGGTAGATGCGGACAAGATCCTGATCCCCGTTTCCGCGCGCGTGCAGCGCATCACCGGGCTCGACACAATAGCGGGCGGTTCGCTGGCCAATGTCCGGCTCGACGGCGACCTCGCCATCGACGGCACCCGCGTCCTTTCCGACAACATGCGCCTGCGCTCCGACCGTATCGACGCCGGGCTGATCCTCGTCGCCGATCTGGCCAAGGGCTTCTACACCGGCGCGATTGACGGCAAGATCGACAACTACCGGCTCGACAGCGTCGGCATCTTCAGCATCCGCACGAACATGGACCTCAAGACTGAGGGCAGCGGCTTTGCGCTTGATGGCACCGTGCGCGCGCGTTCGACGAAGCTGTTGAATGAGAGCCTCCAGACTTACCTCGGTGGCAATTTCGCGGCATCCTCGCGCGTTCATTACGGGCCGGACGGTGTCGTGCGCTTCTCCTCGCTGCAGTTGAACGCGCCGGACCTGAAGGTGACGGGCGGGCAGGGGAGCTGGTCTCCAAATGGCCGGATTTCCCTCGCCGCGCGCGGCAGTTCGAACCGTTATGGCGCGATCGGGGTACGGGTGGACGGCACGATCGCCAATCCCGATGCCCATGTCACCGCCGAGCGGCCGGGCTTCGGCATCGGCCTTGCCAATCTCGACGCACGAATCACCGGCGCTCGCGGCGGCTATCGCTTCGACATGACCGGCGACACCGACTATGGCCCGCTCAAGGCCGATGTTTCGCTGGGATTGGGCCAGCAGATGTCGGTGGACATCAACAGCGCCAACCTGTCCGGCGTCGATTTCGCGGGCCGCATGGTTCAGACCAAGGCCGGGCCTTTCGCCGGTGAACTCACCGCCAAGGGCAATGGCATCGGCGGCGCCCTGAAGCTCGATGCCGAGGGCAAGTACCAGGCCGTCGACTTCAACCTGCGTGCCAAGGATGCCGTGTTCCCCGGTGCCGCCAAGCTGACGATCGGCTCGGCCATCATCGACGGGCGCGCGGTGCTCTACGACAAGCCCAGCGTCGTCGCTGACGCCCAGCTGGCCGGAACCTCGTTCGGCGCTCTCGACATCGCCGCCGCGCGTGTGATCGTCGACTACCGTGACGGACGCGGCAAGGCCAAGGGCCTGATCGAGGGCGTGAGCGGCGTGCCGTTCCGCGTCGGTCTCAACGCCGATCTCACCCCCGAACTCTGGCGCGTCGCCTTGCAAGGGCGCGTGCGCGGGCTGGGTCTCAAGACCGAGTCTCCGGCGCGGATCGTGCCCAAGGATGGCGGCTACGAACTGCTGCCGACCACCATCGCTTTCGGCTCGGGCACGGCGAAAGTCTCTGGCCAGTACGGCGCCGGGATGAAGTTCCAGAGCCGGCTGGAGAACATCGACGTTGCGCTCGTGAATGCCTTCGTTCCCGGCTACGGCCTCGGCGGCAAGGCCAGCGGCAGCCTCGACTTCGAGCAGGAAAGCGCCGCCGCCTTCCCGCGCGCCGATGCCCGCATGAGCCTGGTGAACTTTACCCGCACCAGTTCCAGCACGGTGAGCCAGCCGGTCGACATCAACTTCGTCGGCAAGCTCCATCCCGACGGCGGCGAGGCCCACGCGGTATTCCGCAAGCAGGGCAGCGTGATCGGTCGCCTGGCCGCCACGCTCAGCCCGCTGCCTCCGGGTGAGGGCGCGTGGACCACGCGCCTGCTTCAGGCACCGCTGGGCGGCGGCATCCGCTACAACGGCCCGGCCGATACGCTATTCTCCTTCGCGGGCCAGCCCGGCCAGACGCTGACCGGATCGATCGGTCTGGCAGCGGACTTCTCCTGCCGCGTTTCCGACCCGTGCATCACCGGTCTCGTAAAGGGCAAGGACCTGACATACGAGTACCAGGCCTACGGCACCCGGCTGACCAACATGACGCTGGAAGGCAAGTTCAGCGGCAACTCCTTCGAACTGACCTCGCTCAATGCCAATGCGGGCAGCGGCACGGTCAGCGCGAATGGACGCCTGAGCCTTGCTGCCGACGCGGGCTATCCGATGGACCTCAACGTCAAGCTCGACAAGGCACGGCTGGCGCGCAGCGATTCGCTTTCGGCAAGCGCCACCGGCACGCTCAACCTGACCAAGCGCGCCGGTGAGACCCCGCTGCTCTCGGGTGACCTGCGCCTGCCGGAAACCCGCTACGAGATCGTCCGCCAAGGCGCCGTGGACGTGCCGCACCTTACCGGCGTGCGCTTCAAGCAGCGCTCCGGCCCGATGCGCGTGACGGGCGACGAACCGGCACCGCAGATCACCAGCGCCTTCTCGTCGGTCCGGCTCGACTTGCACCTGAAGGCTCCGGAAAAGCTTTACGTTTCCGGTATGGGACTCGAATCCGAATGGAGCGCCGACTTCCGCCTGAGCGGCACCAGTTCGGCGCCGAGCATGGCCGGTGAAGTGAAGCTGGTGCGCGGTACGCTCGGATTTGCGGGCAAGCAGTTCGAACTGACCGATGGCCTGATTTCGTTCAACGGCGGCCAGACCATCGACCCGACGGTGGCGATCACTGCTACCGAGACGATCAACGATGTGGCCGTGACCGTTACCGTGAGCGGTCGCGCCTACAATCCGCAGATCGAGTTCAGCTCCAATCCCAGTCTGCCGCAGGACGAAATATTGTCTCGCATCCTGTTCGGCAGTTCGATCGAGAATCTCTCGGCGATCCAGGCGGTGCAACTGGCCACGTCGCTCAATTCGCTGCGGGCCACGGGCGGCGGGGTCAATCCGCTGGGCAAGCTGCGTTCGGCGGCGGGGATCGATCGTCTGCGCATCCTCAGCCCCGACGAGGCGAGCGGCCGCGGCACGGCGCTGGCGGCCGGCCAGTACCTGACCGACGATATCTACGTGGAACTGATCACCGACGCGCGCGGCTTCACCGCAACGCAGCTCGAAGTGAGCGTGACCAAGTGGCTTTCGGTGCTGAGCCAGGCAGGCGGTTCGGGCGTCAACAGCCTCAATATCCGCATCAAGAAGGACTACTGATGGGCAGGGTACTCATCCTGCTCGCGGGTCTTGTGGCGCTCTCCGGGTGCCACAAGGAGCCGAGCTTCGAGGAGCGCTACGACGCGGCGAACGAGAAGATCGCCAAGCGTGCCCGCGATATCGATGCCCAGATCGCAGGCACAGGCACACCGCCTGCGCAAGACACCTCGAAGGACTAAGGCGCAACCTGCGGTTTACCTATCGTTGCTAGAGGTCGCGTCTCGTTGATGAACGATGGTAGCGAGTAGGGGCTGGAATGCAGGTACGGGACGATTGCGGCAGGCTGACATCGCGCCATGCCGTCCTGCTGGAAGCGCGCTGTCGCAAGTCGAGCTGGCACGTCTTCGGCGTCGAACTCGCGGACATATCGGAAGGCGGATGCTGCGTGGTCGGTGGCAGCGAGGATTTTGCCTCCGGCCAGCGCATCGCGCTGCGCATGGCGAACCTCAAGGCCGTGGAGGCGGAAGTGCGCTGGATACGCGACGGGCGGGTCGGCATGGCCTTTCTCAAAGCCCTGCCGAAAGCGGTGATCGAGGATCTGGCGGAGCGCTACGGCATTCCCGTCATGCGGCGGAACCTCTCGGCAGCCGAAATCTGATCGGGCGAGAACAGACAGAGCAATGGGACGCTCAATGTCGGTCGGAAGCGAATGTGAGGAGAGGCGGTGGTGGACGCACTTGGGCTCGAACCAAGGACCCGCTGATTAAGAGTCAGCTGCTCTACCAACTGAGCTATGCGTCCACACGCGTTGCCGCGTAAGGTACGGAAATGGTGGACGCACTTGGGCTCGAACCAAGGACCCGCTGATTAAGAGTCAGCTGCTCTACCAACTGAGCTATGCGTCCACGCGTTTCCGCGTAAGGACAGGAATGGTGGACGCACTTGGGCTCGAACCAAGGACCCGCTGATTAAGAGTCAGCTGCTCTACCAACTGAGCTATGCGTCCACACTGCCCTGACCTGGGCTGCCGTTTTGCGGAAGTCTTGGTGGACCTCCCCGGCGGCGGAGAGGCCCCTATAACGGCTGATTTCAGGATGGGAAGAGGAAATTTCAAAAAAATTAAGCGAGCGATCCGGGACGGCGATTCCAACGGTTTACGGCCATGAGGGTGCCCAGGCAGATCATGTTGGTCAGCATCGAGGTGCCGCCGTGGCTCATGAAGGGCAAGGGGATGCCGACGACAGGCGCAAGGCCCATGACCATCATCAGGTTGATCGCGACATAGAAGAACACCGTCGCCGCCATGCCTGCGGCCAGCAGGCTGGAGAAGCGGTCCGGGGCCTTGCGGGCGACCCTGAGGCCCCACGACAGCACGATGGTGAAGACGCAGAGCACGAAGAGACCGCCGAGCATGCCCCATTCCTCCGCCATCGTCGCGAAGACGAAGTCGGTATGCGATTCAGGCAAGTATTGCAGGTGGCTCTGCGAACCGTTGCCGAAGCCTTTGCCGAGGAAACCGCCCGAGCCGATCGCGATCTTGGACTGGGTGATGTGATAGCCGGTGCCGAGCGGATCGCTTTCCGGATCGAGGAAAACCAGCACGCGGTTGCGCTGGTAGTCGTGGAGCAGGGTGAAGAAGGCGATCGGTGCGGCGATCGCGGCGGTCAAGCCTGCGCCGATGAACCAGGAGAGCGGCAGGCCCGCCAGGAACATCGTCACGACGCCGCCGAAGCAGATCGCCAGTGCGGTTCCGAGGTCGGGCTGGATCATGACGAACAGCGCGGGAATTCCGATCAGCACGCCTGCAGGCACCAGTCCGCGCCAGCTGGCGGTCATGGCATGGGGCAGGGTCTCGTAGAATCGCGCCAGCACGAGCACGATCGCGGGTTTCATCAGTTCGGATGGCTGAAGAGTCATGAAGCCGAGGTTGAGCCAGCGCTGGCTGCCGCCGCCGACCGCGCCGATCGCTTCCACCAGCACCAGCAGCACGACGATCGCGCCGTAGACGGGATAGGCGGCCATGCGGAAGAAATCGCGGCTGATCCGGGAGATGACGATCGCCATGACCAGGAAGATGAAGAAGCGCACGACATGGCTGAGCGCATAAGGCTGGAGGCTTCCGCCCGCCGCCGAATAGAGCACCGCGGCGCCGAGCGAGACGAGACCGGTCAGCGGCACCAGCATGTGCCAGGGCTGGCGGGCGATGGCCTCGGGAACGATCGAACGGCCCATCATTGCGGATTGCCTCCGGTACTGGGAGTTGGCGCGGCGGGCGTCGCCGTGGGGCCTGGCGTTTGCAATGCCGAGGGCTGGCGCTCGGCGGCATCGGGTTCGGGCGCGGGCGAGGCGGCCTCGCGGACGATGGGCTGCGCCGGGTCCGGAGCGGCATCCGCACCCTGAATCTTGCGGTTTTCCTCTTCCGCGGAAACCGCCGGGGCACCGACGCCGTACTGCGCCGAATAGGTGCGATAACGGGCGTCGAGCCGCTCCTTGGGAGTGCCGCCCCACTTCTGCTCAAGCTCGGTCAGGATATCCATGCCCTTCTGCTTGTCGAAGACGTAGGTCAGCACATCGCGGGCGATCGGAT
Organism: Novosphingobium sp. BF6; assembly: GCF_058273105.1. Classification (NCBI taxonomy): domain Bacteria; kingdom Pseudomonadati; phylum Pseudomonadota; class Alphaproteobacteria; order Sphingomonadales; family Sphingomonadaceae; genus Novosphingobium; species Novosphingobium sp. BF6. Next base: position 2,091,400 of record NZ_CM177775.1, on the reverse strand, counting down.
AGGCCGATGGAGAGCCGCCGCCATGCTCACAGACGACCGAGACCGCATAGCGCGGGTTTTCGACGGGCGCGAAGCAGATGAAGTGGCCATGGTCGCGATGCTTCCACAGGCCTCCTTTGCCATTACCGACATTCAGGCCGACCACTTGGGCCGTACCAGTCTTCCCAGCAAGCTTGATGTCCGGGAAGGGCAGCGCCGCATGGCGTGCCGAACCCGGCCCGTTAGCCACGTCCGACATCGCCTGATGAATATAGGCGAGATGGTCAGCGGGAATGCCCAGCGAGGGTGCGGTCTCCTGTTCGTGGCCATGGACGAGGCGCGGCATGATGATCCGGCCGCTGGCGATGCGCGAGGCCTGAACCGCCTGCTGCAACGGGTTCACCAGGAAGTAGCCTTGACCGATCGTCGCGTTGACGGTGTCGAAGGTCTGCCATTCCTTGCCGTATTTCTTCAGCTTCCAGGCCGGATTGGGCACAGTGCCGTAGGACTGGCCGGAAACCGGCAGGGGGAAGTCGTGGCCGAGGCCGAGGCGACTCGCCATCGCCGCGATCGGGTCCATGCCGATGCGCTGGGCGAAGTGGTAGAAATAGACGTCGCAGCTCTGGTAGATGCCCTTGGCCATGTTGACCGAACCGTGACCACGCCGGTTCCAGCAGTGGAACACGCGGTTGCCGACCCGCAGGCCGCCGCCGCAGAACACCGATTCGTTCGGGTCCAGCCCGGCTTCCATGAAGGACAGCGCCACCATCGGCTTGACCGTCGATCCCGGCGGATAGAGCCCGCGCAGCACCTTGTTGCGCAGCGGCACATGGTCGTCGTCCGACAGCATCTTCCATTCGAGGCGGCCGATGCCGTCTGAAAAGCTGTTGGGGTCGAAGCTGGGCATCGAGCACATCGCCAGGATGTCGCCAGTCTGGCAGTCCATCACCACGACCGCCGCCGATTCGGGGCCGATGCGCCGCGCGGCATATTCCTGGATGCCGGCGTCGATGGTCAGCTTCAGGGTCTTGCCGGGCACGTCCTCGCGGGTGTCGAGATCGCGGACGATTCGGCCCGACGCGGTCACTTCGACGCGGCGGGCGCCGGGCTTGCCGCGCAGGTCCTTTTCGTAGAACTTTTCGAGCGCGTCCTTGCCGACCTTGTAGCCCGGCGTGATGAGCACCGGATCGCGGTCCTTCTCGTATTCTTCCGCCGAGGCCGGACCGACATAGCCGATCAGGTGGCCCACCGAAGGCCCCAGCGGATAGAACCGCGAAAAACCGCGCTGGGTGACGACGCCCGGCAGGTCCGGCAGGCGCACGCTGACGGCGGCGAAGGTGTCCCAGTCGAGACCGCTGGCGACTTCCACCGGCGCGAAACGGCGGGCGCGCTCCAGCTTGTCTTCCAGGTCCTGCATCGCGATCGGCGAGAGGCTGAGCAGCTTGCCCAGCGTCTGGATCGTATGCGGCACGTCCTGAACGCGCTCGGGGATGAGATCGACGCGGAAATCCGCGCGGTTCGAGGCGAGCGGGGTGCCGTTGCGGTCCATGATCCAGCCGCGGCGCGGCGGGATCAGCGAGAGGTTGACGCGGTTGCTCTCCGCCTGAAGCTCGTACTTGGCGTTCTGGGCGATCGAGAGATAGCCGAGCCGCGCGGCGAGCAGGACGCCGATACCGCCCTGGATCGAGCCGACGACGAGGCTGCGTCGGTCGAAGCTGTTGCGAAGGGTGCCCGCGCTGACATGGCGCTGCGGAAAGAACCGTTTGAAATTGATCTTCATCGCAGCAGTACGATCGGCGCGAGGCGAATCCGATCGAATAGAGCAACGACTCGACCGACGAGCGGGTAGGAAAGCACGGAGATAACGACCTGCGGCACGATGACGTGAAATGGGGATGCTGCACCCGCGAGGTTCGCGAGTGCGAGGCAGAGGACAATATAGGCGACGATGAGACCCATTGCCATGAGCCATTCCGTCACGAAGTTTCGCCAGGGCAGGCGGACTTCAACGATTTCCAGCGCGATCGCGGTGAGCGACCAGAGCAGCACCGCGCAGCCGAAGGGCTGGCCGGAGAACAGGTCGTCGAACAGGCCCAGCGGCAGGCCCGCCCAGATCGGCAAGAGGCCGGGACGCAGCTGCCGCCAGCCGAGATAGATCAGGAAGCCCAGCGGCGGCATGACCGGCGCCGAGGCGATCATGAACCAGCCCGGCACCAGCGAGCCGAGCATCACCGTCAGCCAGGGGAAGCCTCTGGCGAGGAACCGCGAGGGCGCGTGGTTGATGCGCTGCCGGGTGGTGGAGCGGGAGGCGCTGCGCTGGAACATCAGCGTTTCTTGACCGTGCCGTCGTTGACGGGCGGCGGCGGTGGTGGCGGCGCCCAGCTCTTTTCGACCATTACATAGTCGGTATCGGAAGGGTTGCTGAGAACGCGGGCAATGGCGCCGTCGCGGATGAGCTCGGTCACGACGGCCATCGGCGTGCCGGGGCGGTAGAGGCCGCCGGATCCGGACGTCACCAGCACGTCGCCCTTGCGGAGCGGATTGATGCCGAGGTTGATGAGGCGGATACGCAGGGTGCCGTCGCCGTTGCCCTGCGCGAAGGCGGGGACGCCGTCGGTCGCGCGGCGGACCGGCACGACGCTTTCGCTGTCGGTAACCAACAGGACCCGCGCGCTGGACGAGCCGACTTCGAGCACACGCCCGACGAGACCCAACTGCGAGCGGACCGGCATGCCGGGGGTGACGTTGCGGTCGGTTCCGGCGCCCAGCGTCGCATAGCGGCGGGTGCTGGCGCTGGTCGAGGAAGTCAGACGGGCATAGGCGACCGCGCCGCCGTTCGGCTCGGACAGCGCCATCAGGTCCTTGAGGCGCTTGTTTTCGGCCGACGTCGCTTTCGCTTCGGCAAGGCGCACTTTCGCCTCGGCAAGCTCACGCTTGAGCCGCGCGTGTTCTGCTCCCGAATGGAAGAATCCGGTGAGTTCGGCCCAGGTATCGCGTCCGAGATCGCGGCCGCTGGCGGACATCTGCGCAGCCGGTTCGCTCGCATCGTCGGCCAGTCCGCGAAGGGCGGAGAAAAATCCGGGGTTTACAAGTGAGATCACCACGAGCGCCAGTCCGACCGCGGCGCCAAGCACGCCTGCGGCATAACTGAGGAACGTGGTGTACTGCGCCCGGCGCGAATAGCTGGAGCGCCTGTTTGCTGGCGGTGCCATGCGCCATGCACTCCTTCGTAGTGGCGGCCTTCTGGTCGGACTGCCGCTCTAACGTCAAACGACCGGCAATAAGGGTGCCGGGAAAGGGGGAGCGGCCGGGCTTCCGGAGCACCGGCCGCTCCGCGCGAAATCAGGCGGACATCAGCACGCCGCGATAGACGGGATCTTCCATCGCGCGGCCTGTGCCGAGCGCGACGCAGGACAGCGGGTCTTCGGCGACGCTGACCGGCAGGCCGGTTTCCTCGCGCAGATAGTCGTCGAGGCCCTGGATCAGTGCGCCGCCGCCGGTGAGGACGATGCCCTGGTCGACGATGTCGGCGGCGAGTTCCGGTGCGGTGTTCTCGAGCGCGATGCGCACGCCTTCGACGATGGCGCCGATCGGCTCGGCCAGCGCTTCGGCGACGTTGGCCTGCGAGATCGTGATCTCCTTCGGCACGCCGTTGACGAGGTCGCGGCCCTTGATGTGGATCGTTTCGCCGATGCCGTCGGCCGGCATGACGGCGATGCCGTAGTCCTTCTTGATGCGCTCGGCGGTGGCATCCCCGATCAGCAGGTTGTGGTGGCGGCGGACGTAGGAGACGATCGATTCGTCCATCTTGTCACCGCCGACGCGGACCGAGGTGGTGTAGGCGAGGCCGCGCAGCGAAAGCACCGCGACTTCGGTGGTGCCGCCGCCGATGTCGACCACCATCGAGCCGACCGGCTCGGTGACGGGCATGTCGGCGCCGATCGCCGCGGCCATCGGTTCGAGGATCAGGTAGACCTGGCTGGCGCCGGCGTTCGAGGCGGCGTCGCGGATCGCGCGGCGTTCGACCGAAGTCGAGCCCGAAGGCACGCAGATCACGATTTCCGGATAGCGGAACAGGTTCTTCTTGCCGTGCACCTTGCGGATGAAGTGCTTGATCATCTCTTCCGCGATCTCGATGTCGGCGATCACGCCGTCACGCAGCGGGCGGATGGCTTCGATGTTGTCGGGCGTCTTGCCCATCATCATCTTGGCGTCGTCGCCCACGGCCTTGACCTTCTTGACGCCGTTCAGCGTCTCGATGGCAACGACCGAAGGCTCGTTCAGCACGATTCCGCGGTCCTGAACGTAAACGAGCGTATTGGCGGTCCCAAGGTCGATCGCCATGTTCTGTGAGCCGAGTTTGAAGAATCGCGAGACGAGCGAGGCCATCAGTAATCCGTTGTCTTTCCGGGCGCTCGCCACAGGGAATCCCCATGGGGCGACTGGCAGGTTGGCATGGAAGGGGACCCCTTAGCCCATCGATTCGCGAAACGCCAAAAATTTGTGTCTTTTTCATGGGGGAATCGTTGGAAGCCCGTCTCGAATTCCATGCGGTTCACCGCTAGTGTTTGGAACACTTCGAGATCGCGGTGTCATGGACGCCGATCACCGCGACTAGCGAAAGACCAGTAATGCCGATTATCCGCCGTCTTCCCGAACATCTCGTCAACCGCATCGCGGCGGGCGAAGTAGTGGAGCGCCCCGCCTCCGCGCTGAAGGAACTGGTGGAGAATGCTATCGATGCCGGATCGACCCAGATCACCGTGCGCCTCGCCTCGGGCGGTCTCGACCTGATCGAAGTGACCGACGACGGTTGTGGCATGGTGCCGGACCAGATCGCCCTGGCGCTGGAGCGCCATGCGACTTCGAAGCTGCCGGACGAACATATCGAACTGGTTGCTACACTCGGCTTTCGCGGTGAGGCGCTGCCGTCGATCGGGTCGGTTGCGCGGCTTACTATCGAGAGCCGTCCCCACGATTCGGAAGAAGGCTGGAAGCGCGTCGTCGATCACGGCGTGGTTGCGGTGGACAGCCCGGCCGCGCTGCCGCCGGGCACGCGGATCCGGGTCGAGGACCTTTTCGGGAAAGTTCCCGCGCGGCGGAAGTTCCTGCGCTCGGCGCGCTCGGAATATGCGGCCTGTCAGGATGTCGTGCGCCGTCTCGCGATGGCGCGGCCCGATATCGGCTTCACGATGGAGCACGACGGGCGTCGGGTGATCGCCGTGCAGCCGCGCGAGGAACTGGCGTCGCGCGTGGCGCGGCTCGTGGCGCGCGAACTGGCCGAAGACGGCGTGCTGATCGACGCGGAGAGGGGAACCGCGCGCCTCACCGGCGTGGCGGGACTGCCGACCTACAATCGCGGCGTCGCGGATCACCAGTATCTCTTCGTCAACGGGCGTCCGGTGAAGGACCGTCTGCTCGTCGGCGCTGTGCGCGGCGCCTATTCGGACATGCTCGCGCGCGATCGCCATGCGGTGCTGGCACTGTTCCTCGAAATTCCGCCGGAGGAAGTGGATGTCAACGTCCATCCCGCGAAGACCGAAGTGCGCTTCCGCGATCCCACCTTCATTCGCGGCTTCCTCGTCGGGGCCTTGCGCCATGCGCTCGAATCTTCGGGGCAGCGGAGCGCCCAGCCTGCCGCCGCCGCCGCGATGAACATGTGGCAGGTCGAGCCGGTTGCACCCGCCCCGGCACCTGCGCTCGGCTCGCTGTTCGCGCGCGAATATTCCTCTCAGTCCTCACGCACCGATTATCGGCCCGCGCCGAACCGCGTCTCGGAAGCGGGGGCCGCCTGGCGCTCCTACGAGGAAGAGGTGATGGCCCAGCCCTCGGGCCGGGCCGAACCGGCGCCCGACGAGCCGGAGGAAGCGCTGCAATATCCGCTGGGCGTCGCGCGGGGGCAGGTCGCGGGGACTTACATCGTCGCCGAGGCGGAGGATGGTCTGGTGATCGTCGACCAGCACGCGGCGCATGAGCGGCTCGTGCTGGAGCGTCTCAAGGCTGTCGGGGCGGAAGACGCGATGGCCCGCTCCCAGGCGCTGCTGCTGCCCGAGGTCGTCGAACTGGAGGAAGCTGCCTGCGATGCGCTGGAGGACAAGACGACTGACCTTGCGCAGTTCGGGCTGGTGCTGGAGCGTTTCGGGCCTGGCGCGATGCTGGTTCGCGCAGTGCCCTCGGTGCTCGGCAAGTCGGATGTCCATGCTCTGGTTCGCGATATAGCCGACGATCTGGCGCGCAACGGTGATGCCCTGTTGCTGGGCGAGAAACTCGAACTCGTGCTGGCGACGATGGCCTGCCATGGCTCGGTCCGGGCCGGTCGCTCGCTTTCGGTCACGGAGATGAATGCGCTGCTGCGCGAAATGGAGCGCACCCCGCGTTCCGGCCAATGCAACCATGGGCGCCCGACGTGGGTTAAACTCGCGCACCACGATATCGAGAAACTGTTCGGGCGAAAATGATGCGAAAACCGATCCTTGCTCTGGTTCCTTTGGTCCTGCTGTCAGCTTGCGGCCGGGAGGATCCGGGCAGGGAGGCGGCGGAAGACGCGCAGGACGTGGCCATGGTCGAGCGGATGAGCAAAGAGCCGTTCAAGCCGATCATTCCCCGCGGCATCACCGAGATCGACGTAGCCCGTTACGGCCTCGACAAGCCCGGCTGTGCGTTCCGCACGCCGGGCGAGAAGGACCCGATCTTCATCGCCAATGCCGACGAGGGTTTCATGCGGATCGGCGGCGATCTCAAGCGCTATGCCGCCAAGAAGGAAAGCGCGCAGTTGCCCGGCAATGCGCGCTCCACTTATGTCGGTCTGGCGAGCTGGGTCGATATGGTGAGCCTGCCGGACAAGGCCGGCGGGTCCGATACGATGCACTGGCCTGCGAAACTCGTGCTCCACGATGCCCAGGAGCGGGTGGCTTTCATGTCGGAGGGCGAGGTTACCTGCCGTTCCTGAGAAAGAGGCTCACCTCCTGCGCGGCTGTGTCAGCGCGCCGCGAAAAGGTGAATCGTTGCCATCCCCGTCGGCCGCCTGCGGAAGGTCCAGAAGATCGCGCAGGAGCGAGGCGATGTCGACATTGTCGAAAGATGCAAGCTTGCCGCGCGGAGCGAAGGCCGGACCGGCGGCGACGAAAAGCGCTGCCATTTCCGGAGCGGCATTGTCGTAGCCATGGGTGCCGCCGGTCGAGATTTTCCCCGACCTGCTCGCGGTGATCTGCCAGCCCGTCTCGGCCAGGCAAAAGAACGGGGCGATGCGCGGATTGCTGCCGTAGTGCAGGCGGGCGGGAATGTCCTGCTTGCGCCAGCACTGCATGTGATCGTGCGGCTTGACGAGCGCGGCGGCAAGCTGGTCGTCATGGCCTTGGGTCGGTGTCAGGGCTGCAAAGGGGCCGGTGTCGCCCAGCGTGTAGAGCGCAGGGTCCGCCACGGTGTCGAGCGCCACGACACGCTCGCTGGAAATCGCCGCCATGCCGTGATCGGCGACCACGATGAGATTGGCAGGTTGGCCCAGTTCGCGCAGCCCTGCTACCAGTTTGCCGATATCGCCGTCCACGTCGGTGATCGCGGCATTGGTATGGGCGTCGTCCGGGCCGTAGTGATGGCCTGCCGTATCGACCTGATCGAAGTAGAGGGTCACCAGCTTCGGCCGGTTCGATACGGGGCGGCGCAGCCAGTCGAGCACGGCATCGACCCGCTGCATGGGGGATACCGCGCCGTTGAACTGCTGCCAGTCTCGCGGGCGAATGCCGCCGGTCACGGTCTTCCACGGCTCCTTCACCAGCGTACCGCCCCAGGCGACGTTGGAGCCGGGCCAGAACATCGTCGCCGTGCGGATTCCCGCCTTTTCGGCCGTGACCCAGATCGGCTCGGCCTCGCCCCACCAATAGGGCTCGTCGCTCGACATCGTGAACTTTTCGCCGGGATGGGCGGGGTCCTCGAATGCGTTGGCGATCACGCCGTTGCGGTCGGGGACCTTGCCGGTCACCAGCGCCCAGTGGTTGGGGAAAGTCTTGCTGGGGAACGAAGGCCGCATTGCCGCGCTGATGCCGCTGGCGGCAATGGCCGAGAGGTTGGGGGTGATCCCGCGATCGAGATAGTCGGCGCGGAAGCCGTCGATCGAAACGAGAATCACCACCGGATCGCGGCGATCGTCGGAAGGCTTCGAAGTGGATTTGGCAAGTGCGGGAGAGGCGAGCAGGGCAAGCGCGCCGAACAGGGGGGCGAGTCTCTTCATATCGCCACCCCCCTAGACCTGCGATCATGACAGGTCGATGTCCTGTTATATCATTCTTGCCAGCATCCAGAGCGCCATCGCGACCATGAACAGGTTCTCGGTGAGCGAGACGAAGCCCAGTGGCACTGCGCCCGAGCCGCCGACGCAGGCGCACTTGAGTTCGCGCTTCTGGATATAGACCGCGTAGAACACCGAGACCGCGCCGATGCCGCCGATCGCAAGGCCGATAGGGATCGAGAGCCAGGGCAGGGCATGAGCCGTCATCAACGCGCCCGCCGTCCATTCCAACACCGGATAGGCATAGGCATAAGGCACGAAGCGCTTGGCGAGGAGGTCGTAGCCGAGGAACATCGTCGAGAACTGTTCGACGTCCTGCAACTTGAGCATGGCCAGCAGCATCATCGTGATCGAGACGAACCATTCTGCGCTGCGCAAAGTGAAAGGCGTGCCGAACGCGGCCCAGCTGGCCGCTAGTGCAAGGCCGAGGCCGGTCGCGAAGACCGCGAGGACGGGGCGATAGGTCTTCGCTTTCGGATCGTGAACCTTAAGGCCGAAATGCGCCTGCAAGTCCGTGTAGCCGCCGATCCGCTTGCCCTCGATGAAGGTTTGGGGCGTCGTCGCCACGCCTTGCTCAGCCTTGAAGGCATCGACCTGGTCGCGGGTGGTCAGCCAGTGATCCTCGACCTCGTATCCCAGCTTTTCCAGTAGATACTTGGACTTGATCCCCCAAGGGCAGGAATGCCTCTCCATGACCATGCGATGGAGGACGGCGGTACGGGCTGGCGTCTGTATCATGACTCGGCTTATAGCTTCCGTACCATGGTACGGAGTCAAGCATGGCCCTGACGATTTCGGAGCTGGCGCGTTCGAGCGGTGTCGGCGTGGAGACGGTGCGGTTCTACCAGCGCAAGGGATTGCTGTTCGATCCGCGTCCCACAGCGACCGGCGGGGCGAAAGGCCAGCGGCATTACGGCGAGGAGGACGTGCGACGGCTGCGCTTCATCCGCTCGGCCAAGGCGGCGGGCTTCATTCTGGATGAGATCGCGGAACTCATCAGCCTCGATCACACCGGAGACCGGCCAAGGGCGCGGGAAATGGCGCAAGTGCGACTGGCGGCGCTGGACGTCGAAATTGCCGGGTTGGAAGCGGCGCGCCAACCGCTGCGGCGGCTTGCGCAGGAATGCGCGGGGTCTGACGAGGGGCCATGCCCTATCCTCGAATCTTTCGAGGAAACGGCTTTATGTGGCGGCGCAGGTTCGAAAACCGGCGCCGCCTGAACAGGATTAGACGTTGAACTTGAAGTGCATGACGTCGCCGTCGTGCACCACGTATTCCTTGCCTTCCTGACGCAGCTTGCCGGCTTCCTTGGCGCCGGATTCGCCGTTCAGCGCGACATAGTCGTCATAGGCGATGGTCTCGGCGCGGATGAAGCCGCGCTGCATGTCCGAGTGGATCTCGCCTGCCGCGTCGGGGGCCTTGGCGCCCTTGTGCACGGTCCAGGCGCGGGCTTCCTTGGGGCCGACGGTGAAGAAGGTCAGCAGGCCGAGCAGGTCGTAACCGGCGCGGATGATGCGGGCGAGGCCGGTTTCGTGGAGGCCCATCTCTTCGAGGAAGACCATGCGCTCCTCGTTGTCCATGCCGACCAGATCGGCCTCGATTGCGGCGGAGACGATGACGGCAGTGGCGCCTTCGGCTTTGGCCTTTTCGAACACACGGGCCGAGAATTCATTGCCTTCGGCGGCGGATTCTTCCTCGACGTTGCAGACGTAGAGCACCGGCTTGGCGGTGAGCAGCTGGGCCTGCGCGAAGACGCGGGCTTCGTCGTCGTCCTTGGGCTGGGTCAGGCGGGCGGGCTTGCCGTCGCGCAGCAGTTCCAGCGTCTGGCCGAGGACCGAGGCGATGATCTTCGACTCCTTGTCGCCCTGCGCGGCCTTCTTCTGGGCGGCGGGAACGCGCTTTTCCAGGCTTTCGAGGTCGGAAAGCAGCAGCTCGGTCTCGACCGTCTCGGCATCGGCGATCGGATCGACCCGCTCGTCGACGTGCTGGATGTCGTCGTTCTCGAAACAGCGCAGGACATGGACGATCGCGTCCACCTCGCGGATGTTGCCGAGGAACTGGTTGCCTAGCCCTTCACCCTTCGAGGCGCCGCGCACGAGACCGGCGATGTCCACGAAGGACAGCTGCGTCGGGATGATCTTGGCCGAACCGGCGATCTCGGCCAGCTTGTCGAGGCGCGGATCGGGCACGCCGACCTGACCGACGTTGGGCTCGATCGTGCAGAAAGGATAGTTGGCCGCCTGCGCTGCCTGCGTTTCGGTGAGCGCATTGAACAAGGTCGACTTGCCGACATTGGGCAGGCCCACGATTCCGCAACGGAAACCCATGTGTAACTCCGGAAGAAATGTTTGGCCGGGCCTTAGCGTCACTCCGCCCGCATTACCAGTTGCGCGGCGAGTCTTTGTGCAACGGGGCTTCACGGAAACTTCAGGGCTTGGCCCTAGACCCGCGTCATGAAAGCCGTCGTTCGCCTGTCGCTTGCCGCTCTTGCCTTCGCTTTGTTGGGTGGATGCGGGGATGGCGAACCGGCTCCGTTCGACAAGGCGCGTGCCGATTTTGCCGCGCAGGACTATCAGGCGGCGCGGACGAGCCTGTTCGCGGCGCTGGAGCAGGAACCGGGCAATCGCGAGGCGCTGGTACTGCTGGCGCTCACGCAGATCGCGCTGGGCGATGCCGAGGCCGCCGAGCGCGCGATCGTGCGTCTCGAAACGGCGGGAGAGAAGGGCGCCGGGCTGATGCGCCTGAAAGCGGGGCTGGCGCTTCTGCGCGGTCGAGCATCCGAGGCGATTGCGCTCACTGTAAACGATTTCGACACCGAAGCCTGGCGTCTCCGGGCGGAGGCCTATCTCGCTTTGGGCGATAACAACGCCGCGGCGGAGGCCTTTGCGCGGGGCATGCAGGCCGGGGACGATCTGCCGCTGGCCGTCGCCTATGCACGTTTCGCGCTCGCGGCAGGAGACCTGGCTCGTGGCGATATGATTTTATCGAAAATGCAAGAGTTTGCGTCGAACTCATACAACACGTTCGTACTTGCCGGAGACCTCGCAAGCGCGCGCGGTGAGACCGATCGGGCGATTGCCGCCTACCGCCGGACGATCGCCGCCTATCCGGACAAGGTCCCGCCCATGCTCGCATTGGCGAATACCTACGCTGAGCAGGGGAAGGTCGATGAGGCGATGGCAGTGCTGGAGAAGGCGCGGAAAGTCGCTCCCGGCGAGCCGGCGCTGGAAGGGCTGCGCATCCGCCTGCTGGCCGCGAAAGGCGAATGGGAGACGATCCGGTTCGCTCTGCAAGGCCGGGAAGCAGGGCTCGATCCGTCATCCCAGTTGGGTCTTGCATATGGAGAGGCCCTGCTGAGGCTCGGTCAGGCCGAGCAGGCGCGCGTGCTGTTCAGCCGTGCGGTTCTGCTGGACCCGGCGAACCCCTATTGTCGGATGATGCTGGGCGAAGCGCTGCTGGCGACGGGTGATTCAAGAGGGGCATGGAAAACGCTGGAACCGCTCAGCGCCAGCCAGCTTGCGTCTGCCGCCGTGCTTGTGCTCGCAGAAAAGGCGGCGCGCGCCTCCGGCGACCGGCGAGCCGATGCCTTGCAGGCCCGCCTCGATCCTCGGCGCATCAAGGTAACCATGGAACTGATCGAGAAGGGGCAGGCCGCTCTCGACCGACAGGACTGGAGCGAGGCCCGCTCGGTCTATATCCATTTGCTTGCCCGAGGGGAGGACGGCGAAGTGCTGGGACGCCTTGCTTGGGCATCGGCCGGTCTGGGGCTTCGTCGGGACGCGATCGCCTATGCCGATCGCGCATTGGCGCAGGACGCCGACAATCCCGCCTACATGCATTCGGCAGCTTTGGTGAGGCTCGAGCTTGGTGTCGATCTGGCGGCGGCCCGGAAACTGCTCGAAGCGGCGATTAAAGCGGAACCTCGCAATGCCGACATTGCCCGCGATCTTCAGAAAGCGAAAGCCGCCGCCGGTTGACGTACCGGCAGCGGCTCTGAAAACAGGCCCTGAACTCAGAGCCTTCGCAAACTGTTCTCGATCAGTCCCGCGTCTTGCGGCGGCGCGCGTAAGCCAGGCCGAGCAGGCCAATGCCCATCATGCCCAGCATGCCGGGCTCCGGCACGGCGGTGCTGCCACCCGAAGTGGAGCCACCCGAAGTGGAGCCACCCGAAGTTCCGCCAGAAGTCGTGGTACCGCCCGAAGTGCTGGTATTCCCGCCCGAAGTCGTGCCGCCCGAGGTCGTCGTGGTGCCGCCGGAGGTGGAGGTGTTGCCGCCCGAGCTGCTGCTGGAACCGCAGTTCTTCTTGCCCCAGCCGCAACCATTATTGCCGCCGCCCCAGCCCCAGGTGGCCTGGGCAGGCGTGGCGAAGGCGAGCGTGGTGCCGGCGGCGAGGGCCAGTGCGAGCGTGGACTTGCGGATCATATCTATTCCCCTGTTTGCCGGATGGGCATCTTCCGAATGGATCGCAACCAGCTAAGCAATAGCCGTGCCAACATCGGAAATCCGGGACTCCGGCTCCTCATGGGAATGGCGAAAGGGGTTGGTTTGTAAGCTAACCCGACACTAATTTATGTCAAATGGTAGCTAATTTGATTGATCAATCCTGCTGGCGAAGCGCCACGTCGTTCATGAAACGAACGTCGTCGCCGGCGGCAAGGCGATCCGCTTCCCCGGCGACGGCGCCCAGCATGTCGGTCAGCGGGTCCATGTCGGCCTTGGCGTAGTTACCCAGCACATAGCCGTGGACGCGGTCCTTGTGGCCGGGATGGCCGATGCCCAGCCTTATGCGGCGAAACTCGGCGCCGAGGTGCTGGTCGATCGAGCGCAATCCGTTGTGTCCGGCATGGCCGCCGCCCTGTTTCACCTTGACCTTGAACGGCGCCAGATCGAGCTCGTCGTGGAAGACCGTAAGGTCGGAGAGCGCCAGCTTGTAGAAGCGCATGGCTTCGCCGACGGCGCGGCCGCTCTCGTTCATGAACGTCGCGGGCTTCAGCAGCAGGATTTTCTGCGTGCCGATACGGCCTTCCTGAAGCCAGCCCTGGAACTTCTTCTGCGTCGGGCCGAAACCATGGACTTCCGCGATCGCATCGATCGCCATGAAGCCGACGTTGTGGCGGTTCAGCGCATATTGAGTACCGGGATTGCCGAGGCCGACCCACAGCTGCATCTTGATAGATCCTGTAACTTGAACGCGAAACGGCCCTTCCTGCTCGCCGGTCTGGCCGGGGCGGGAAGGGCCGTTCCTTTATCCGAAGATGGCTTCGGGCGAAATTACTCGCCTTCGCCTTCCTTGGCCGTGTCGCCTTCCGAGCTCTTCAGAGCCGAGGGGGCGGCGATCGTTGCGATCGTGAAGTCACGGTCGGTGATCGCGTTCTCGACACCGGCCGGAAGCTTCACGTGGCTGGCGTGGATCGATTCGCCCACGTCGAAGCCGGTCACGTCGATGACGATCTCGTGCGGGATCTTCTCGGCGTCGCAGACCAGTTCGAGGTCGTGGCGAACGATGTTGAGCACGCCGCCGCGCTTCAGGCCCGGCGAGGCGTCTTCGTTGGCGAAGATGACCGGCACGTTGACGTGCACGGTCGCACCCTTGGCGACGCGCAGGAAGTCAGCGTGGAGCGGACGATCGGTGACGGGGTGGAAGGCAACGTCCTTCGGCTGCGTCCGGAACTTCTTGCCGCCGACTTCGACTTCGATGATCGAGTTGAAGAAGTGACCGGTTCCAAGCTGGCGGGCCAGCTCCTTTTCCTCGACGTGGATCGCGAGGGGTTCTTCGTTGCCACCATAGACAACGGCGGGGACGCGGCCATCGCGACGCAGAGCACGGGAGGCTCCCTTGCCAGCCCGATCACGCGTCTCGGCCGGCAGGTTAAGCGTATCGCTCATGTGGACTTGCCTTTCGAAATCTGGATAGATGTCGGATACGAACCGCGTATCGATCCGCACCGTCCCGTCACGCCTCCAGGGATGACCATGACGGGAAGCGCGCGCCCTTAATGCGAAATCGCCGAAAAGGCAAGCATCCGGCGACTACTGTATCCGTGTGACCGTATAGCCTTTTTGTGCGAGCATCGCCGGAATACCTTCCGGTCCCGCCATGTGCGCGGCGCCGACCGCTACGAAAGGTCGCTTGCCGCCGTCGATGGCCCGGGCGATCTGCGCCGTCCAGTCGCGATTGCGGCCCACGAACAGCACGGCGCGCAGGTCCGGGTCGGCCAGCAGGCCCTTGCGGGTTTCCTGCTCGATCGTGGCCATGTCGCCCTTGCGCCAGCTGGCGGCGAGATCGGTATCGGAACGATCCGCCTCCGCCACGACCGCCGTCAGCAGATCGCGCTGTTCGCGTTCGGGCAGGCTGTCGAACAGGCCGAGTTGCTTAGCGGCGCCCTCCAGTTCGACGACGGGGCGCTTTCCGGCGGCGGCGATCACCCCCCGGTCCACACCGTTGCGAGCCTCTTCCTTGTTGGCTCCGGCCTGCGCGACGGTGAGTGCGGCGGCCCAGGTGTCCATCGCCGCAAAATCGCCATCGCCGTAGCCGCCTTTCTTGAGCAAGGCTTCAAGTGCAGGGCGCTCCTTCGCGACGATCCGCTGCGAGAGCGGCGGCTGTCCCTCATTACGAGCGAGGCGGGCGAAAGTGGCGGCAACTTCACTTTCATTCGCAAGATTTCCGACTTCTACCAAGATTTCGTTGGAATCATCGAGAGCCTGCCGGACCTTTCCGGTCTGCCAAAGCAGCGGCGCCTTGGCGCTGTGGATCGTGCCGAACAGCCATGCCGTTTCGCCGTCCGGGCTCTCGACATGCCAGAGCGCCGGTCTCGCCGCTTCCGGGCTTGGACTGCATGCGAAGAGGACAAGAGAAGCGCCCAGCAGCGCCAGTCGCGGGAAAAGCTTGCGCATCGGCCTATTGCACCCGGACCGAGCGGACTCCGGCCTTGGCCAATTCGTCCTGCACGCTGCCGCGCCCGGCGAGATGGCCCGCGCCCACTGCCACGAAAACGACACCCGGTTCGGCAAGCCGCGCCTTGAGCCACTTGGCCCAGGCCTTGTTGCGGTCGGTGATGAGGACTTTGCGCATCACTTCGTCGGATTCGTCCTCGTTGAGCAGCTTGGCCAGTTCCTCTGCCTGACCCGCCTTCCAGGCTGTCACCAGCTTGGCGATATCCTCGCGCAATGTCGGAAGTTGTTCGACTACCTCATTGAGGTAGCTACGCTGGCTCTTCTCGGGCAGGCCTGCGAAGAGGCCGATTTGATAGTCCGCCGTTTCGAGCGGATGGCGCGCGACCTTGCTCATGTCAGCCTTGGTCTCGATCTGCGTTTCGATCCCGTTGGCCTGCTCGTATCCGGCGGCCCTGAGCGGCAGTAGCGACAGCACCAGACCGGCGTACCAGGGCTGGAATTGATCGAAGGTTTCTACCGGAATCTTCAGATTTAAAAGCGCTTTTTCGAGATTTTCCCGTTCCGGCGTGCTCAGGCTCTCGCGCAAGGTCTTGCCGTCATGGCGCATGCCTTTGTCCAGGAACACTTTCTGAAGTGTCTCCGGCGAATCGAGCATGGTCTCCGTCACCAACAGGTTCGCGGAGTCGAAAGCCTGCTGCACCGGTCCGTGGAACCAGTCGGCATTTTCCGGCAGGATGTGGATCGTGCCGAAGAGGTAGATCGTCGTGTCCTTGTCGGCGATCTTCCAGAGCGCCGGGCGGGCTGGAACGACGGCCTCGGCGCGCGGTTCGGCTGCTGCGACCGGAGCAACCTGCGCCTGCACCGGCGGCGCGAACAGAAGTAGGGGGGCGAGGGCGGCGAGACGCAGCCGCCTGTGTGTCCGGAGGGGGCGGGAAAAGATCATCGGGTTTCCTTGAAAGGAAAGAAGCAAACGCAAGCTTAACAGCGTCATTCCGGCGGGAGATAGCCGCAGGAGCGGGTTTGCGGTAGCGTCGCCTCGGATTTAACTGGCGCCTGCGCGGTTGATTTGCCGGGTTCGATCCGCCAAAGGCCGCGAAGCCAAGAGTTTTGACGGGATTTCGATGCCGACCGCAGCGCAGAAGCCGCTCAGTTTCCAGGACATGATCCTGACGCTCCACAATTTCTGGAGCGCGCAGGGCTGCCTCATTCTTCAGCCCTATGACATGCGCATGGGGGCAGGGACCTTCCATCCGGCGACGACGCTGCGCGCGCTCGGCCCGGAGCCGTGGAAGGCGGCCTATGTCCAGCCTTCGCGCCGTCCCACCGACGGCCGCTACGGTGAGAACCCGAACCGCCTTCAGCACTATTACCAGTATCAGGTGATCCTGAAGCCGAACCCGGACAACCTTCAGGAACTCTACCTCGCGAGCCTCGCCGCGATCGGCGTGGACCCGTTGGCGCACGATATCCGTTTCGTGGAGGATGACTGGGAAAGCCCGACGCTCGGCGCCTGGGGGCTGGGCTGGGAAGTCTGGTGCGACGGCATGGAAGTGACGCAGTTCACCTACTTCCAGCAGGTCGGCGGGTTCGACTGCAAGCCGGTTGCAGGCGAGCTGACTTACGGCCTCGAACGCCTTGCGATGTACATCCAGGGCGTCGACCGGGTCTATGACTTGCGCTTCAACAACGAAGGCGTGAGCTACGGCGACGTGTTCCTCGCCAATGAGCAGCAGATGTCGAAGTACAACTTCGAGATCGCCGATACAGAGGCGCTCTTCGCCGGTTTCAAGGCCGCCGAGGCCGAATGCATGCGCTGCATCGAGGCGGAAATTCCGCTCGCCGCCTATGATCAGGCGATCGAGGCCAGCCATCTCTTCAACCTGCTTCAGGCGCGGGGCGTGATCTCCGTGCAGGAACGCGCCAGCTACATCGGCCGCGTCCGCGATCTCGCCAAGGGATCGTGCGAGGCCTGGATCGAGAAGAACAAGAGCGAATGGGAAGCCAAGTTCCCGGGGTGGACCGTATGACCGACTTCCTTCTCGAACTGCGCTCGCAGGAAATTCCGGCCCGCATGCAGGCCGGTGCCCGCGCCGACCTTGAAAAGCTGTTCCGCAAGGACATGGCCGCTGCCGGTGTCGCCGTGGGCGACGTCACCGTATGGTCGACCCCGCGCCGTCTGGCGCTGATCGCGCGCGGCCTGCCGCTCGCCACCGAGGCTGTGCATGAGGAAACCAAAGGGCCTGCCACCAGCGCGCCGGAACAGGCGCTCGAAGGTTTCCTGCGCAAGACCGGCCTGACGAAGGACCAGCTCGAAGTCCGCGACCTCAAGGGCAAGGACACCTACTTCGCCGTCGTGGAGAAGCCCGGCCGCGCCGTGGCCGAAGTGCTCGCCGAAGTGATCCCCGCGATCATCCGCAACTTCCCCTGGCCCAAGTCGCAGCGCTGGGGCGTGGCCTCGATCTCGACCGAGTCGCTGCGCTGGGTGCGTCCGCTCTCCGGCATCGTCGCGATTCTCGGCGAGGATCTGGTCGAATGCGAAGTGGGCGGCATCCGCTCCTCCTACGTGACGCTCGGCCACCGCTTCCACGCGCCCGGCGAGATCACTATCGGCGGCGCGCACGACTATGCCGACAAGCTGCACCTCGCTCATGTTCTCGTGAACCACGAGGAGCGCCAGGACATCGTGCGCAGCAAGGCACGCGAAGCCGCTGCTGCCGCAGGTCTCGTGCTGGTCGAGGACGAGGGCCTTGTGATCGAGAACGCGGGCCTCACCGAATGGCCCGTGCCGCTGCTGGGCCGCTTCGAGGAGGACTTCCTGGAAGTTCCGCCCGAGACGATCCAGCTTACCGCGCGGGTGAACCAGAAGTATTTCGTCTGCGAAGATGCGGCAGGTTCGCTTGCCAACGCCTTCATTTGTACGGCAAATATCGTTGCAACCGATGGCGGCGCGGCGATCGTCGACGGCAACCGCAAGGTGCTGGCCGCGCGTCTTTCGGACGCCCGCTTCTTCTGGCAGCAGGACCGCAAGACGCCGCTCTCGGCTCACGCCGAAAAGCTCGCGCGTATCACTTTCCATGAGAAGCTGGGCACGGTCGCCGACAAGGTCGAGCGCGTGGCCAAGCTGGCTGAATGGCTGGCGAGCGAAGGCGTGGTGCCGAACTGCGACCCTGCGCTCGCGCGGCAGGCGGCAGAACTCTGCAAGGCTGATCTCGTCACCGAGATGGTCGGAGAGTTCCCTGAACTTCAGGGCCTTATGGGCGGTTATTACGCCCGTGCCGAAGGCCTTCCGGATTCCGTCGCGGACGCTATCCGCGATCACTACAAGCCGGTCGGGCAGGGCGACGAAGTGCCCACCGCGCCGGTGACGGTCGCGTTGGCGCTCGCGGACAAGCTGGACACGCTCCGCAGCTTCTTCGCGATCGATGAAAAACCGACCGGCTCGAAGGACCCGTTTGCCCTGCGCCGTGCGGCGCTTGGCATTATTCGTCTTATCACCGACAACGGTTTGCGCTTCGGTGTGGCAGAGGGCGACTTGCTCGACTTCTTCGCGGACCGCCTCAAGGTCCAGCAGAAGGAAGCCGGTGTCCGTCACGACCTGATCGACGCGGTCTTCGCGCTCGGCGGTGAGGATCTCGTGCGCTTGCTTGCCTGTGTCCATGCGCTTCAGGCTTTCGTCGCGACCGACGACGGCGTGAACCTGCTGGCGGGCTACAAGCGCGCGGCCAATATCCTCAAGAAGGAAGACTGGCACGGCG
Organism: Novosphingobium sp. BF6; assembly: GCF_058273105.1. Lineage (NCBI taxonomy): Bacteria > Pseudomonadati > Pseudomonadota > Alphaproteobacteria > Sphingomonadales > Sphingomonadaceae > Novosphingobium > Novosphingobium sp. BF6. The sequence goes on along the minus strand of NZ_CM177775.1, from coordinate 2,072,488 downwards.
TCGAGGGCGAGATTTCGCGTACCGGCGAGGAAGATCCGCTGGCCGGTGTCGAGGACCCCGACCTCGCCGAAGTGATCGCCGCCAAGATGGCACACCGTCACGCCAGTGAGCAGGCCCCCGCCTATCAGGCCGAGCCTGCCGAACTGGCGCTGATCGAGGCCGTCACATCGGCGGAGACCGAAGTGGCGCACGCCGTCTCGGCGGAAGACTTCGCCGCCGCCATGACCGCGCTGGCCTCGCTCCGCGCGCCGATCGACGCGTTCTTCGAGCATGTAACCGTCAACGATGCCGACCCGCTCAAGCGTCAGGCCCGCCTGGCCCTGCTTGATCGCTTCCGCGCGGCAGTCCACAAGGTCGCGGACTTCTCGCGGATCGAGGGCTAGGTATCTGACCCCGGCTTCGCGGAATGTCGAAAAGACAGAAAGGGAAGCCGGGGATCGATGAACAGGCAGGTCTACACGTTCGGCGGCAATGCCGGGCACGATGAGGACGCGCGCGCCCGCGATAAAGTCATCGTCGGCGGCAAGGGCGCCAACCTTGCGGAAATGGCGGGCATTGGCCTGCCGGTACCGCCGGGCTTCACGATCACCACCGAGGAATGCGTGAAGTACCTCGCCGAAGGCGGGGACTTTTCGGACGATCTGCGTGCCGACGTGGCGCAGGCGCTGACCCATATCGAGCAGACCGTCGGCAAGCGCTTCGGCGATCCGGCCGATCCGCTGCTGGTCTCGGTGCGCTCCGGCGCGCGGGTCTCGATGCCGGGCATGATGGACACCGTGCTCAATCTCGGCCTCAACGATGCGACGGTCGAGGGGCTGAGCACAGTATCAGGCGACGCGCGCTTCGCCTGGGACAGCTATCGCCGCTTCATCCAGATGTATTCCGACGTCGTTCTTGGTCTCGATCACGGGCGCTTTGAGGAAGCGCTGGAGATCGTCAAGGAAGACAACGGCTACATGAACGACGTCGAACTGGCGGCGTCCGACTGGCAGGCCATCGTCCGGGAATACAAGGACATCGTCGAGCAGGAACTCGGCCGCCCGTTCCCGCAGGACGTGCAGGAACAGCTCTGGGGCGCGATCCGCGCGGTGTTCGATTCCTGGGATTCCGACCGGGCAAAGGTCTATCGCCGCCTCAACGACATTCCCGGCGACTGGGGTACGGCGGTCAATGTCCAGGCCATGGTCTTCGGAAATAGGGGCGACACTTCGGCCACCGGCGTCGCTTTTACCCGCGATCCGGCGACGGGTGAGCGAGCCTATTACGGTGAGTGGCTGGTCAATGCCCAGGGCGAGGATGTCGTCGCCGGTATCCGCACGCCGCAGTACCTGACCAGAGCCGCCCGCGAGCGCGCCGGGGCCAGGCCGCTGTCGATGGAAGAGGCGATGCCCGAGGCTTACGGCGAATTGGCCGAAGTGTTCGAACTGCTCGAAAAGCACTACCGCGACATGCAGGATATCGAGTTCACCGTCGAGCGCGGCAAGCTCTGGATGCTCCAGACCCGCTCGGGCAAGCGCACGGCCAAGGCGGCGCTGAAGATGGCGGTGGACATGGTCGAGGAAGGTCTGATCGACGAGGCCACCGCGATCCGCCGCGTCGATCCGATGGCGCTCGACCAGTTGCTGCATCCGACGCTCGATCCCAAGGCGCCGCGCGACATTCTCGGCAAGGGGCTGCCCGCCTCGCCGGGCGCGGCTTCGGGAGCGATCGTGCTCGATGCTGATACGGCGGAGAAGCGGGCGGAGCGCGGCGATGCGGTGATCCTCGTGCGTGTCGAGACCAGCCCGGAGGACATTCACGGCATGCATGCGGCGCGCGGCATCCTGACAGCGCGCGGCGGCATGACCAGCCATGCGGCGGTTGTGGCGCGCGGTATGGGGCGGCCTTGCGTTTCGGGTGCCTCGGGCCTGTCGATCGACATGAAGACCCGCAGCTTGCGCATGGGACGCCGCGAGTTTCGCGAAGGTGACGTGATCACGCTCGACGGCTCGACCGGTGAGATCATGGCCGGTGAAGTGCCGACCATCGAGCCGGAACTGGCCGGCGACTTCGGCACGCTCATGGTCTGGGCGGACCGGCACCGTCGCATGAAAGTACGCACCAATGCCGAGACCCCGGCGGATTGCCGCATGGCCCGTCAGTTCGGCGCCGAGGGCATCGGCCTGTGCCGCACCGAGCACATGTTCTTCGATGCGGGCCGCATTTCGGCGGTCCGTCAGATGATCCTGGCCGAGGATGAGGCGGCGCGCCGCACGGCGCTGGACAAGCTGCTGCCGGAGCAGCGGGCGGACTTCATCGCGATCTTCGAGGTCATGGCGGGGCTGCCGGTCACGATCCGACTGCTCGATCCGCCGCTCCACGAATTCCTGCCGCATGGCGATACCGAGTTCGCGGAGCTTTCGGAAAGCATCGGCATCGGCGTCGATACGCTGCGGCGCCGGGCGGAGGAACTCCACGAATTCAACCCGATGCTGGGGCATCGCGGATGTCGGCTCGGCATCACGTTCCCCGAGATCTACGAGATGCAGGCCCGTGCGATCTTCGAGGCGGCCTGCGACGTCGCGACAGCCTCGGGCGAGGTCATCGTGCCCGAAGTGATGATCCCCCTCATCGCTACCCGGCGCGAGTTGCAGATCCTCAGGAAGGTGGTCGACGAGACCGCCGCGCGGGTCTTTACCGAAAAGGGTCGGACACTCGACTACTTGGTCGGCACGATGATCGAACTGCCCCGGGCCGCTCTGATGGCGGGCGAGATCGCCGAAGAGGCCCGATTCTTCTCGTTTGGCACCAACGACCTGACGCAGACCACGCTCGGCGTCTCCCGCGACGATGCCGCGCGGTTCCTCAGCCCTTACGTCGAGAAGGGGATTTATCCGCGCGATCCTTTCGTCACCCTCGATATCGAGGGTGTCGGCCAGCTCGTGCAGATGGGTGCCGAGCGCGGGCGGGCGACGGACCCCGCGCTCAAGCTCGGCATTTGCGGCGAGCATGGCGGCGACCCGGCCTCTATCGTCTTCTGCGAGCAGGTGGGGCTGGACTACGTTTCGGCATCGCCTTTCCGCGTGCCGATAGCGAGGCTGGCGGCGGCGCAGGCGGCTCTGGGATAAAAACAAAAAGGCCGGAAGAACGCTTCCGGCCTTTTCTTACTTCTTCCAACCGGATAGGGTCAGGATCTCGAACTTTTCGACGGTTCGGCCATTGTCCCCGGCGGCAGCAAAGGCCTCTCGTGCTCGCGACAGGGCGGTTTTGCCCAGCACCGGCGGGGCATCGGCCAGCACGCCACCGATGGCCTGCGCACGAATGTCGCCGACAAGCCGTTCGAGGCTGCGGAAGCCGACTTGCAGGGTGCGCTGGTCGATCACGGGATCGGCGAAGAGCGTGCGCTGGAGCAATTGTCCGCCCGCGCGTACGTCGACCATCGGATGGACCCGTGCCGCCGGGCGGTCGCCGTCGGCGGCCAGCATGACGTCGCGCAGGACGGGCAGGCTTCCCGCCGAAACGAAGCTGGCGATCATCATCCCGCCCGGTGCCAGAGCCTTGCGGATATGGACGAGCGCCCCCGGCAGGTCGTTGACGGTGTCGAGCGTGCCGAGGCTGGCGATCAGGTCGAAGCCCTCGAAGGGATAGGGCGATTCCTCGTCGAAGCCTTCGGCAGGTTCCACTTGGGTGACTTCGACGCCCTGAGCCGCGAGCGCGCCTGCAAGGGCCCCGGTCCAATCTCCTACGACCAGCGCGCGTTTCGGCTCGAAGCGCAGGAAGGCGAGACGGTCGAGTACGTCCTCCACCATGTCGTCGTGCAGGTAGTGCGGCGCATCGGCAAGCTGCTGGGCGGCGAGGGCGCGGCGGCGGGCGGCGAGGCGGCGGGCGGGCGAGAAGATGCGGGGGGGAACTTTGCTGGCCATGACCGCCCCCTGCCGCTTTGCGCGCCGTCGCGCAATCGCTCTTCCTGCAAGCGGGTTAACGTCTTGTAGCTTGCCGCTGGGAAATCGACGGTTAGCCTTGGCGGCGATGACCCTTGCCCGTGCCCTCGATCCGCTCGTGGATCTGATCTTTCCGCCGCGTTGTCCGCTATGCGGCGCAGGACTGAGCAGCCATGGCGGCCTTTGCGCGGGCTGCTGGAGCGAACTGGCGATCCCCGGCGAACCCTGCTGCGCGGCCTGCTCGCGCCCGTTCGGAGAAGGCGAGCCGAATGGCGCGCTCTGTGCGCCCTGTCTGGGCGATCCGCCACGTCACGACGGCATTGCCGCCGCCACGCTCTACAACCCGGCCTCGCGCAAGCTGGTCCTGGCGCTGAAACACGGCAACCGCATTTCGCATGCCCGGCTTATGGCCAGGCTGATCGTCGCCAAGCTGTCTCTCGTGGACGAGACATGGCTGATCGTTCCTGTCCCGCTGCATCGCTGGCGCATCTGGCGGCGCGGCTACAACCAGGCGGCGGAACTGGCGCGCGAAATCGCGCGCTCCACCGGAGGGGTCCTGGCTGTCGACCTGCTGGAACGCCGCAAGGCCACACCATCGCTGGGCGGACTGGGCAAGGCGGCGCGAAAACGCGTGCTTTCCGGTGCTATCGCTGTTCGAGCTTCGCGAAAGCCCTTGCTGAAGGCGGCGCAGGTTTTGTTGGTGGACGATGTGCTGACGAGCGGGGCCACGAGCGATGCCTGCGTCTCCAGCCTCAAGCGGGCCGGAGCGCGAAAGGTCGTCATCGGGTGTTTTGCGCGGGTGCTCGACGAAGCTCTTGATGACGTGCGTGGAAAGGGCGCTTGAGAAACATACAAAAACGCCCGGAACCTGTGGTTCCGGGCGTCCTCGTGACGAAACTGTTGAGCCCTGCATAGCAGTTCGGCGGTCCCCCTGTCGGCCGCCTGGCCCGATCCCTCATTACCTGAAACCAGACCACTCGAAAGTATTCCGGCCTTGTTCCCTGAACCGTGGCGCTTGTATCAGCGACCTATGGATCAGCAGCAACCCCCAGCTGCAAGGCGACAATCCTACGAAACCGCGGGGTTGAAAAGAGGGACTGCGTGGCTACGAGGATTTTGGTCAACGGCTGTGGTTATCGTGCAACAACGGCGTCCAATGAATTCAATTCGGAGAAATTTCCGGCATGTCCGAAGTAAGCAAAGCTGAACGCGAACTGGGAACGTCCTTCCTTCCGCGATTCGATGCCCAGGGTCTGCTGATTGCGATCGCCGTCGATTCGCAGACGCGGGATATCCTGATGGTGGCCTATATGAACGCCGAGGCGCTCGAAAAGACGCGCGAAACCGGGCTGGCTCATTTCCACTCGCGCTCACGCGGCAGGCTCTGGCTGAAGGGCGAGACTTCCGGGCATTTCCTGCGCGTCGAGGACGTGCTGGTCGACTGCGATCAGGACGCGATAGAACTGCGCGTGCGTCCCGAAGGTCCGGCCTGCCATACTGGCGCGAGAAGCTGTTTTTACAGGAAGTTATCCGGCGATTCCCTGATTCGCATCTCGGAATAGGCCGTTAGCAGGCGGTCCAATAACCGAAGTAACGGAACCCGGTTCTTTGCCCGCAGAACATGGACTTATTGTGCTGATTTCAAAATTAACCAAGGAATCAGCATGTTCCTTTGAGCACCATTGAGCGGACGGAGCGGACGGATCGTCGCAATCGGCTCGCAAGAGCTGTTCGACGAAGGAACTATCCGGCTCGACAGGGTGCAAGGGCTTTCCTTGGCCGTGCCCGTCCTACGAAAAAAATCGTTGAACGGCGGAGGCTTTGGTCGGTGCTTCGTGCCCCACGTACCGATTGGCGGCTCTGTCTGCTTTCGGGCTGCCGCGTTTTCGGGGCGGCCCGGTGGTGAGGAGATGGGTGCCCTGCCGGGTGCCTGGGGCACAGAATGGAAGGGAAGCATCAATGAAGCACAAAGCGTTGATAGCGGCCGTGGCGTTGGGACTGTCCGCAGTTCCAACGGGGGCCATGGCAATAACGCCGTCCTCCAGCAACTTCTCCAGCAACATCCCGTCGTCGATTCTTTCGGCGCTTGCGGGTCTGGGGAATGCCAGCTGGGGCAATATCAGCTGGGGTAACATCAGCTGGGGCAGCACCGGTCCCGGTGGCGCCAGCTGGGGTAACATCAGCTGGGGCAACATCAGCTGGGGCAATATCCCCGGCGGTTGGGATCCGGACGACGGCAAGTCGGACGGCTGCTAAGCTGACGGCTTGACCACCGTGGCCGTCCTTTGCGGGACGGCCACGGCTTGGAAATTCAGGCGTTCAGGATCTCATCGAAGAACGCGATCATGGCGGCCCAGCTCTGGCGGTCGGCGCTGGCATCATAGCCGATCGCAGCCATTCCGCGCTCATCGCTGCCCGGATCGGTGAAGCCGTGGCGCACTCCCGAATAGGCATGGAAATGCCAGTTCGCACCGGCGTGGTCCATTTCCTCCCAGAAACCGATCACCTGCTCGCGGGGGACCAGCGGGTCGGCATCGCCGTGACAGACCAGTATACGCGGCTTGACCATGCCCGGCTCGGCCGGAGCGACGGTCGACAGCGTACCGTGGAAGCTGACGGCGGCGGCAAGCTTTTCACCGCTGCGCGCGGCTTCGAGAACGGCCTGACCGCCCATGCAATAGCCGATCCCGAGCATCGGCAGACCGGCTGCTTCCGGAAGCGCGCGCAGGGTCGCGATGGCGGCAGCGATGCGGGCGCGGTAATGGTCGTTGTCGGAGCGCAGCTTCTCGGCCATCGGGAACGAGGCTTCGAAGCTGGCGACCGGCTCGCCATAGAAATCCGCGACCAGGACCAGATAGCCGAGATCGGCCAGCATCCTGGCGCGGCGCTCCATCGGCGCGTTGAAGTTGGCGATCGTCGGGAACAGGATCACCGCGGCGCGCGGCGATCCTTCGGGACGGGCGAGGTGGCCGGTCAGGTCCTGACCGGCGTGGCTGTAGGCAATCGTTTCGAGCATGGTCATTCCGGCAGGAAGTCCGGCACCGAGAGATAGCGCTCGCCGGTGTCGTAGTTGAAGCCGAGCACGCGGCTGCCCTCGGGCAGTTCCTTCAGCTTCTGGGCAATGGCGGCAAGCGTCGCGCCCGAGCTGATGCCGACGAGCATGCCTTCCTCGGTCGCGCAGCGACGTGCCCATTCCTTGGCGTCGGCGGGATCGACCTGAAGGGCGCCGTCGATCGACTGGGTGTGGAGGTTGGCGGGGACGAAGCCGGCGCCGATACCCTGGATCGGGTGCGGGCCGGGCTGGCCGCCCGAAATCACCGGCGAAAGCGTCGGCTCGACCGCGTAGGCCTTGAGCGCGGGCCAGGTCTGCTTGAGCGTCTCGGCGCAGCCGGTGAGATGGCCGCCGGTGCCGACGCCGGTGACCAGCACGTCGATCGGGGTTTCGGCGAAGTCGGCGAGGATTTCCTGCGCCGTGGTCTTCACGTGGACGGCGATATTGGCCGGGTTCTCGAACTGCTGCGGCATCCACGAGCCGGGAATGGTTTCCAGCAGTTCCTTGGCGCGCTCGATCGAGCCTTTCATGCCCTTTTCGCGCGGGGTGAGGTCGAACGTCGCGCCATAGGCCAGCATGAGGCGGCGGCGCTCGATCGACATCGATTCGGGCATGACGAGAACGAGCTTGTAGCCCTTCACCGCCGCCACCATGGCGAGGCCGATGCCGGTATTGCCCGAGGTCGGCTCGATGATCGTGCCTCCGGGCTTGAGGGTGCCGTCTGCCTCGGCCGCCTCGATCATGGCGAGGGCAATACGGTCCTTGATCGAGCCGCCGGGGTTGGTCCGCTCCGCCTTTACCCAGACCTCATGGTCGGGGAACAGGCGCGAAAGGCGGATATGCGGGGTATTGCCGATCGTGGCGAGGATGCTGTCGGCCTTCATGTCTCATGCTCCCATCGTGGTGCGAAGGTACGGGCGCGGCGGATCTCGGGAAAGCTCCAGGCCCAGATTGCGGTAATGACTATGGCAGCGCTGCCGCCGAAAACAACAGCGCCGGTTGCCCCCAGCAGGGCTGCTGCCACGCCCGACTGCATCTCGCCAAGCTCGTTCGAAGCCGAAATGGCGAGGCCGGAAATGGCGGAAACCCGCCCGCGCTTGTCGTCCGGCGTGCGCAGTTGGACGAGCGAACTGCGGATGAACACCGAGATCATGTCCGCCGCGCCGAGCAGGGCGAGGAAGCCGAGCGAAATCACGAAGCTGCGCGACAGGCCGAAGCCGACCGTCATCGCGCCATAGGCGGCGACGGAAAGCAGCATCTTCACGCCGACGTTCTTCGCCAGCGGCTTGAACGAGAGCCAGACCGCGACGGTGGCGGCACCGCAGGCGGTCGCGGCGCGCATCTGTCCCAGGCCCTCGGGGCCGACATGGAGGATGTCACGCGCGAAGACCGGCATCAGCGCGGTGGCGCCGCCCAGCAGCACGGCGAAGAGGTCGAGCGTGATGCAGCCGAGCAGGAAGCGCTCGCGCCAGATGAAGTGGAACCCGTCGACGATCTGGCGGATCGGATGGTCGCGGCGCGCGTCCTTCGGAACCGGCGGCAGGTTGCGGATGCTGGTGATGCTGAAGGCGGCGATTGCCATGAGCACGGCGGCGACCCAGTAGGGCGTCGCGTGATGCCGGGCGAACAGGAAGCCGAAGGCGGCCGGGCCGATGATCGTTCCGGCCTCGATCGCGATCGAGTTGAAGGCGATGGCGCGGGGGATCAGCGAGACCGGCACGATGTTGGGCGCAATCGCGGTCATCGACGGGCTGACGAAGACGCGGGCGATCCCGTGGAGCGCCGCGAAGACGTAGAGCACCGGCAGGCTGCGCAAGTCGAGTTCGGTTACGAGGGCCAGGCCGACCGCGACCAGCACGTCGGCGGCCATGGCCAACCCCGCGACCTTGCGCCGATCGAAGCGGTCGGCGATGACACCTGCTACCGGGGTCAGCAGGAAGATCGGCAGGAACTGGGCAAGACCGAGCAGACCGAGCTGGAACGAAGCCTGCGTGATCGACATGCCGTAGACGCTGCGGGCGACGTCGTAGAGCTGGTAGCCGATGATGACGACCATGCCGGTCGAGGCGAAGACTACTGCGAAGCGGGCGAGCCAGAACTTGCGGTAATCGGCAATACGCAGCGGCGAACTAGGCTCTGCCGCTGCGGAAGGGCTTGGTGTCTCTGTCGTGTTCACGGGTGGCTGCATGGCAGCATGTCAAAGCATTGCCAAGACATGCTGCTTATGAGATTTTTTCGCAGCCTATGTTTTTTCGGCTCAATAGGTGAAACGCGCGGTCAGGCGCACATCGCGTCCGGCGATGGGCACAAAGTCGCGCGTTTCCGAAGCTGCAAGGCGGCCGGTCACGTCGAGCAGGTTGTCCGCCGCCAAAATCAGCGAGAGCGGGCCTTGCGTGCCGAACGGACGCCAGGTGGCGCTGGCGTTGACGAGGGTGAAGGCGTTCGTCGGGTTTTCGTTCTCGGTCACGCGGCTTTGCTTCGCGTTCCACTCGACTTCGCCGCGCAGGGTGAAGGAGGAGGCGTCGAACTCCAGCCCGCCGCGTGCACGCAACGGCGGAATCCGGGGAACCGGACCCATGTTGACCAGCTTGGCGTGGGTATAGTCCACACCGCCATCGGCCTTCAGCGACTTGTCGCCCCAATGCGCGAAAGTGACGCCGCCTTCCGCCTCGATGCCGCGGAAGCGGGCAGGGGCCTGGAGGTACTGGTACACCGGGAAATCCTCGATCACTTCGCCGGTGGGGACGGCAGTGATGAAGTTGGCGAAGTTGGTGCCGAACACCGTCACCGAGCCGACCACGTCGCCGCCGTTGTAGCGTGCCCCGGCCTCGATGCTGTCGCTGCGCTCGACCTTGAAGTTCGGATTGCCGCGTTCGTAGGACTGGGTGGCATCGTGCATGCCGTCCACGAAGAGTTCTTCCGCCGAAGGTGCGCGCTCGCCGTGCGAATAGTTGACCGAAAGCGTGACGGTATCGATCGGATGCCAGGCCGCGCCCGCGACGGCGGCGTACTGGTTGAAATTGCGATGCTCGTCCGAGGGGATCGTGCGGATCTGCGTGTTCTCATAACGCAGCGCGCCCTCGAGGTCGAACCGGCCCAGTTCGAGATGCTGGAGGGTGAAGACCGTGAAACGATCGGTGTTGTTGTTCGGCAGCAGCTTCTCGTCACCGGTGATGCGAAGCTGCGAGGAAGAGTACTGGACGCCGCTGGAGCCGCTCCAGATGCCGCGCCGGGCCTGGTCGGCCTGAAGGCGGACTTCGAGCGCCTGGTTGTGGAACTGGGTGCCGATATCGCCGTCCTCGATTTCGGCATGTTCGTAGTCGCCATAAGCGCCGCGCACTTCGACGCGCTTGAGGAAGCCTTCGAGATTGAGCCCGGCGCGCAAGTCCACGCGGGTCTGGCGCAGCGAGATGCTGGTGGCTTCCGGATCGGCCGAGGGGCGCGGCGGAATGCCGTAGTCGGTCGCGAGGCGCTGGACGGAAACGCCGATGTCGCCGCCCTCGTCGATGAAGGCGAGGCCGCCGCCGTAAGTCCAGCCTTCGGTGCCGCTGTTGGCGATCTTGCCGCGCCTGTTGGCTTGCTGGGTCAGGGTGGCCGCGCCGGTGAGGTCGCCCGCATCGGCGAGATCGCTGGCCTGCGTCAACGTCTGCGCGCGCAGTTCGGGCGAGAGGACGTAGCCGCCGACATGGAGGTCGTCGCTATGGTAATAGGAGGCATCGAAATGGGCGACCAGACGGCTGGCGAGGCGCACGTCGGTTGCCACGCCGCCGTTGACCATGTTGGCCGCCGTCCCGAACGATCCGAGCGCATCGACGGTGAAGGCCTTGTCGGGAACCTTGCGGGGAATGCGCTTGTCCACGGCGTTGACCGCGCCGCCTGCCGGATCGCTGGTATAGAGCAGGACGCGCGGGCCGTGGAGCACTTCGATGCGCTCGACATTAAGGGTGTCCAGCGAGACCGCATGGTCGGCCGAGACCGAGGAGGCGTCGAGCGAGCCGATGCCGTCGAGCAACACCTGCACGCGCGGTCCGTCGAAGCCGCGCAGGACCGGACGCGAGACGCCGGGCGCGAAGCCGGTGCTGGAAACGCCGGGCAGGCTCGCCAGCATCTCGCCGATCTGCGGCTTGAGATCGCGGGTCAGCGCTTCGCCCGAAAGCACGACAGGTGCCGAGATCGGATCGGCATTGCCGGAAATGAGGCGGCCGGTGACGATGATGTCGGCGCCGCTCTCCTGCGGGTGCCCGTCAGTGTCCGCAGGCGCGATTGCAGTCGCTGTCTGGGCACTGGCCATGGTCGGCAGCAGCGCGAGCGTCGTGGAGAAGGCGCTGGCAGTGACCAGCAGGGCGATTCGGGCGGTTGGGAGCGTCATGCCCGAACGGCTAATTGCGAGGATATAACATATCAATGCTGAAGTGTTTCGGTGCGCTAAAGCGAGGCTTGCATGCGGCCAATGGAGTTTGTCTTTGAATTTGCGGGAAATCGGCCCAGCGTTTCCCGCAGGTCCGTCAGCGGCGCGGGCGCAAACGCGGGTTGGGTTGAATGGTATCGACCAGCTTGAGGAAGTCATCGACGCGGATGATCCGCTCGAACTGGAAGCCCGCGCGGCCTTCGTGTGCCCAGATCATGTGGGCCTCGATCCGGCCGATCACCGGCAGGCGCATGACGAGACGCTCACCGCGCTCCAGCGGCAGTTCGCCTTGCGACATGAAGCCCTGTGCAGAGAGGTTGACGATGTGCAGATGCAGGTCGCCGAGCTGACGATGTTCCGCAATCACGGGGTAATCGACGGGGTGGCGCGTCGCTCGACGCTTGTCGGTTACAGTGAGCTGCGCTCCTGCAGTCATCTCAATTGCCTCTGTTGTGACCGTGAGGCGAAACGGTGCACCGAAATGGCAAAGAAACGGTAAACCCGTGCACTATTGAGCATAGTGGGGCGGCAAAATGTGCCTACCGTGCGTTAAAGCGCCCCGGTTTTCGAAACCGGGGCGCTTTTTGCATCATGCCTGTGGGCAAATCTTTAAGGGTTGCCCACGGGGTGACTGTTAAAGCCCCTTGAGGATCGCGTGCTTCTTCTTGCCGAGGCTGAGCTTGCGAGTTTCTCCGGAGGCGACGTCGATCAGGAAGGCCGGATCGCTCATCACTTCGTCGTCCAGCTTGACCGCACCTTCGCCGATCTTGCGCTTGGCCTCGCCGTTGGAGGCGGTGAAGCCGAGTTCGGTCAGCGCCGCGCCGAGGCGCACGCCTTCGCCGCCCACTTCAAGGGTCGGCAGATCCTCGCCGAGGCCGCCGCCCGCGAACGTCGCCTTGGCGGTTGCTTCGGCGGCGACGGCGGCGTCATCGCCGCGGCAGAGCCTGGTCACTTCGTTGGCGAGCACGACCTTGGCATCGTTGATCGCGGCACCTTCCAGCGCTTCGAGGCGGGCGATCTCGTCCAGCGGCAGGTCGGTGAACAGGCGCAGGAATTTGCCGACGTCGCGGTCGTCGCAGTTACGCCAGTATTGCCAGAAGTCGTAGGAAGGCAGCATGTCCTCGTTGAGCCATACCGCGCCTGCGGCCGACTTGCCCATCTTGGCGCCGTCCGCCGTGGTGAGCAGCGGCGTCGTCAGGCCGAAGACTTCCTTGCCGTCCATGCGGCGGGTCAGTTCGATGCCGTTGACGATATTGCCCCACTGGTCGGAGCCGCCCATCTGGAGCCGGACCTGCCTGTCCTTGTTGAGGTGACGGAAGTCGTAGCCCTGAAGGATCATGTAGTTGAATTCGAGGAAGGTCATCGGCTGCTCGCGTTCGAGGCGCAGGCGCACCGAATCGAACGACATCATGCGGTTCACCGTGAAGTGGGTGCCGACTTCCTGGAGCAGCTGGATGTAGCCGAGCTGGCCGAGCCAGTCCTGGTTGTTGACCATGACCGCGTCGGTTGGGCCGTCGCCGAACTTCAGCAGGCGCGAGAAGATCGAGAAGATGCCCTTGATATTGGTCTCGATCGTCTCGTCCGTGAGCATCTTGCGGCTCTCGTCGCGGCCGGTGGGATCGCCGATCCGGGTGGTGCCGCCGCCCATCAGCACGATCGGCTTGTGTCCGGTCTGCTGGAGACGGCGCAGCATCATGATCTGCACGAGACTGCCGATGTGAAGCGACGGCGCCGTCGCATCGAAGCCGATATAGCCGGGCACGACCTGCTTGGCGGCGAGAGCGTCGAGGCCCTCGGCGTCCGTCATCTGGTGGATGTAGCCGCGCTCGTCGAGCAGGCGGAGCAGGGAGGAATTGTAGGTCATGATGGCCCAGTGCTTTATGGCTATGATGGATCGGAAGTCGCGCGCCTAGCACGCACGGCGCGCAAGATGAAGCGGCTCCGATCGAATCCGCCCCGCCGCATTCGGAGGCGAAACCGGATTGCCAGAAGCCATGCCCGCGCTCTAGGCAGGCGGCATGGCCGACCTGACCTGCCACCCGGCGCATCCTTCCGTCCTCGTTCGTTCCATCGAGACCCGCGTGATCGGCCACGATCGCGACTGGCTACGCGTGCGCTGGCGCATTCTCGGCGCGGGCAAGCTCGTGGTCCCGGCTTTCGCGGGCAAGGGCCGCGCGAACGACCTCTGGCAGACGACCTGTTTCGAACTGTTTCTCCAGGAACCGGGCGGCACAGGCTATATCGAATTCAACCTCTCGCCCTCCGAGCGGTGGAACGTCTACGACTTCACCGGCCGCCGCGAAGGCATGACCGAGCGGCCGATGCCGCGCGAGCCGGAATGCGGCTTGCGCAAGGGTTCGGATATCGCCGTGTTCGATGCCGCGATCCCGGCGTCCGGGCTTCCGAAGGCGGCGCTTCATCATGGGTTTACCGCGGTGATCGAGGAAGAGGGCGGGGTGAAGAGCTACTGGTCGCTTGCCCACAACGCCGATGCGCCCGACTTCCACGATCCGGCTTGCTTCGCGCTCGCGCTTGCGGCACCCACCGGCGCATGAAATTCGGCATCGATCGCCTGCTGGCGGACCCTGAACTGCGCGCGCCACTTGAAGGCAGGCGCGTCGCACTCGTCGCTCACCCTGCCTCGGTCACCGAGGACCTCGTCCATTCGCTCGACGCGCTGATCGCGGCCGGAGTCAATGTGACGAGCGCCTTCGGCCCGCAGCATGGGCTCAAGGGCGACAAGCAGGACAACATGGTCGAGACCGAGAACGAACTCGATCCGACTTACGGCATCCCGGTCTACAGCCTCTACGGCGAAGTGCGCCGCCCGAGCGCGGAGATGATGGCGAGCGCGGACGTGTTCCTGTTCGACCTCCAGGACCTCGGCTGCCGCATCTATACGTTCGTGACGACGCTGCTCTACCTGCTCGAAGCGGCGGCGGAGCAGGGGAAGTCGGTCTGGGTGCTGGATCGCCCGAACCCGGCCGGTCGCCCGGTCGAAGGGACGATCCTGCTGCCCGGACAGGAGAGCTTCGTCGGGGCAGGTCCGATGCCGATGCGTCATGGCCTGACCCTTGGCGAGATGGGCCATTGGTTCCTGCGCCGGTTCGAACTCGACGTCGATTACCGCGTGGTCGAGATGGAAGGCTGGGAGCCGGAAGGCCCCGGTTTCGGATGGCCGCAGGATCGCATCTGGATCAACCCCAGCCCGAACGCCGCCAATCTCAACATGGCCCGCGCTTACGCCGGGACGGTGATGATCGAGGGCGCGACGCTTTCGGAAGGGCGCGGCACCACCCGTCCGCTGGAAGTCCTGTTCGGCGCTCCCGATATCGATGCCAAGGCCGTGCTCGCGGCGATGGAGCGGATCGCGCCGGAATGGCTGGCGGGCTGTGCCGTGCGCGAATGCTGGTTCGAGCCGACCTTCCACAAGCACGCCGCTACGCTGTGCAGCGGGCTGATGATCCATGTCGAGGGCAAGTTCTACGATCACCACGCCTTCCGCCCATGGCGTCTTCAGGCGCTGGCGTTCAAGGCGATCCGCCAGCTCTATCCTGACTATCCGATCTGGCGCGACTTCCCTTACGAATACGAGTTCGAGCGCCTCGCTATCGACGTCATCAATGGCGGTCCGGCCTTGCGCGAATGGGTAGACGATCCTGTGGCGCTTCCCGGCGATCTCGACCTGATCGCCGGGCGTGACGAAGCTGCGTGGCAGGCCGAAGTCGCGGACCTGCTGCTCTACCGCTGAGCGGGATCAACGGGCCGGCGAGACAGTCGCCGGTCCATCGGCATAGGCGCGCGGCGCCGTCATCCGTCCGCTCATGCTGACCAGCACCGGGCAACCGGCGACCGATTTGTCGACCGCCCGGATAATCTCCGGCTTTCCCGCCGTTTTGGAACGCGGCGCGGCGTGACCGGCGGCGGCGTTGGCCAGCTGGATCGTGTGGCCGCACTGCGCCCTGGATGGAGCCTTATCGGGTCCTGAGCAGGGGCCGCAGCCGTGGTCAGCGCGCCCAGCGCCGCGACCAGCACAACTTTCTTCATTGTCGCACTCCCTTTTTTGCAAAGACATAGTTCTGCATCTCGGGCGCTGAGGCAAGCCGTCAGCTCTTCTTGCGGCTGAGTTCGCGCATGGCGGCATCGAGACCGTCCAGCGTCAGCGGGAACATCGCCCCGCCCATCAGGTCGCGGATCATGCGGGTCGAGGACGAGTAGCCCCATTGCCGCTCCGGGGTGGGGTTGAGCCAGACCGTGGCCGGATAGGTCTGCGCCACGCGGGAGAGCCAGACTGCGCCGGCCTCGTCGTTCATGTGTTCCACCGAGCCGCCGGGGTGGCTGATCTCGTATGGGCTCATGGCCGCGTCGCCGACGAAGATCACCTTGTAGTCGTGCCCGAACTTGTGCAGCAGGTCCCAGGTCGGCGTGCGCTGCGACCAGCGGCGGCGGTTGTCCTTCCATACGCCTTCGTAAAGGCAGTTGTGGAAGTAGAAGAACTCCATGTTCTTGAACTCGGAGCTGGCAGCGCTGAACAGCTCTTCCATGAGTTCGATATACGGGTCCATCGAACCGCCGACGTCGAGGAAGAGCAAAACCTTCACGGCATTGTGGCGCTCGGGCCGCATGCGGATGTCCAGCCAACCCTGTTTCGCGGTGCCGCGGATCGTTTCGTCGAGATCGAGTTCCTCTGCCGCGCCTTCGCGGGCAAAACGGCGCAAGCGGCGCAGCGCGACCTTGATGTTGCGAGTGCCGAGTTCGCGGGTGTTGTCGAGATTGGCGAACTCGCGCTTTTCCCAGACCTTGATCGCGCGACCGTGTCGTCCTTCGCCGCCGATGCGGATGCCTTCGGGATTGTAGCCAGAATGGCCGAACGGTGACGTCCCGCCAGTGCCGATCCACTTGTTGCCGCCCGAGTGGCGTTTTTCCTGCTCTTCCAGCCGTTTCTTCAGCGTCTCCATGATCTCGTCCCAGGAGCCGAGCGCCTTGACCTGCTCCATCTCCTCCGCAGAGAAGTAGCGCTCGGCGACCTTGCGGAGCCAGTCCTCGGGAACATCGACCGGCTGCTGGCCGTAGTCGCTGAACACACCCTTGAAGACGCGCTGGAACACCTGGTCGAAACGGTCGAGCAGGCCTTCGTCCTTCACGAAAGTTGCACGGCTGAGGTAGTAGAAGGCCTCCGGCGTGCGCTCGATCACCTCGCGTTCCAGTGCTTCCAGAAGCACCAGATGCTCCTTGAGCGAGGCCGGAATCCCGGCGGCGCGCAGTTCGTCCACGAAGTTCAGCAGCATGTGACGTTCCGATCCAACCGTTCCCGTGGGCGATGGAGCAGCGCCACCAGAACGAACGAGATATACATCAGAAGATACCAGGCGCCGAGCTTCCCCCAATGCACCATCGCCCAGCCCTGGCGCTGGCTCGGATATATCCAGGCTCGAGAAAACGTCGCGAGGTTCTCGGCGAACCAGATGAACAGTGCGACGAGGAACCAGCCCAGCAGGAGCGGCATCCAGCGATCCTCCCGCCAGACCCGGAACCAGATGCGGGTGCGCAGGAACAGCACGCCGAGCGCGGCGAAGAGGGCGATGCGGATATCCGGCAGCCAGTGATGCGCGAAGAAGTTGACGTAGATCGCAATGGCCAGAACGACCGCCAGAGCCTCGGCCGGATAGCCGGTGAAACGGAAGTCGAAAATGCGCCAGATGCGGGCGATGTAGCTGCCGACGGCGGCATACATGAAACCGGAGAACAGCGGCACCGCGCCGATCCGCAGGAAGCTCGCTTCCGGATATTCCCAGGATCCATGGGCGGTCTTGAACAGCTCCATCACCGTGCCGACGAGGTGGAAGGCCAGGATCACCTTCGCTTCGTCCAGCGTTTCGAGCCGCAACGCCAGCATGCCGACCTGAATCGCCAGCGCCGAACAAGTCAGAAAGTCGTAGCGCGCGAATGCGGCATCGGCCGGGTAGAACAGGTGGGTGGCGACGAGCAGGGCAAGCAACAGCGCGCCGAACAGGCAGGCCCAGGCCTGCTTGAAGCCGAACAGCAGGAACTCATAGATCCACGAGGCCGGGCCGGGGCGCGGTTCGAAAGCCTCCAGACGAGTACGAACCGCTGCGAAACGGGTATGCTCGGCAGGAACCGGTTCCGACAAATCGTTCATGCAGGGGACGGCGGTGGCGGCGGCTGGCGCGGCCAGCTTTCGAGAGCCGCATCGAAAATCGCCCATTCCGGTGCGTCTTCGGTCCAGATCACCGCTTCGGGCTTCAGTCCGTGATCGGCATTGAGAGCGCCAAGGCGCACGGTCATCAGATGCGACCGCGCCGAGCTTTGGGCGTATATCTGCGTGCCGCACTGCGGACAGAAATGGAAGGTGAGGATATTGCCACTGGCCGCCGTCCAGGTCGAGGCACGGAGGTCGCCCTCGATCGACACGTCCTCGATCTTGAAGATCGCGTTGTTGGTCGGTCCGCCCGCGGCGAGTTGCTGGCATTGGCGGCACCAGCACTGGCGCGTGGCGATGGGCTCGCCCGAGATGGTCAGCGAAACGGCGCGGCAGGTGCAGCCGCCGGAATAAGGTGCGGTCATGGTCGTCAGGTCCCCAGCATTCAACTTTGGCGCCGCGCCATGAAGGCGAGCCGTTCGAATAGCATGACGTCCTGCTCGTTCTTGAGCAAGGCGCCGTGGAGCGGCGGGATCGCCTTGGTCGGGTCCTGGTTCTGGAGCACGTCGAGGGGCATGTCCTCGCTCAGCAGCAGCTTGAGCCAGTCGAGCAGTTCGCTGGTGGACGGCTTTTTCTTGAGGCCGGGCACTTCGCGCAACTCGTAGAATATCTCCATCGCGCGAGTGACGAGCGTCTTCTGGATGCCGGGGAAGTGGACGTCGACGATGGCCTGCATCGTCTCACGGTCAGGGAACTTGATGTAGTGGAAGAAACAGCGGCGCAGAAAGGCGTCCGGCAGGTCTTTCTCGTTGTTGGAGGTGATGACGACGATCGGACGTTCCGCGGCCGCGACATGCTCGCCGGTTTCGTAGACGTCGAAGGCCATGCGGTCGAGTTCGGCCAGGAGGTCGTTGGGAAATTCGATGTCGGCCTTGTCGATCTCGTCGATCAGCAGCACGGGCAGGCGGGGCGAGGTGAAGGCTTCCCACAGCTTACCCTTGCGGATGTAGTTGTTGATGTCGTGGACCCGCGCATCGCCGAGCTGGCCGTCGCGCAGGCGGCCGACCGCATCGTACTCATAGAGGCCCTGATGCGCCTTGGTGGTGGACTTGACGTTCCAGGTGATGAGCGGGGCATCCAGCGAAGCGGCGATCTGCTCGGCCAGCACGGTCTTGCCGGTACCGGGCTCGCCCTTCACCAGGAGCGGACGGCGCAGCAGGACGGCGGCATTGACCGCGACTTTCAGGTCGTCGGTGGCGACATAGCTGCTGGTGCCTTCGAAGCGCTGTAAAATGCCGGAATTATCGCCCACAGTTAACCGTCCTTATTCGCAAAAAACCTGCTTTGCCGCCAGTTTCATCCAGTTTTTTCTGCGCTCGTGCACGCGCGTAAATTTGACGACTTGCCGTGAACGATATGGCAAAAACGCTCAAAGAAGTCCCGCTTACAACCCGCGCTGCACGTACCAAATTACCGAAGGTGTGCACTGGCGGGACGTAGTTACGCAAGTGCATTTAGGATGCCGGCGCGGGAAGCGCGGGGGCGTTTGGTTGGTTCGTGGGCGTGTCAGCGTGGGCTACAGGCAAGCAAGGCTAGGACCGGCCGATGACGAAATTTTGGAAGGTACATTGTCGGTTGCGGCTGCGATCAAGGCCGCCCGCGACGCCCGTGGCCAGGCCTTCCATTGTGTTCGGCATAGTAGGCACAGGACTGGGGCTGACCGGTGCGGGTCGGCTCAGCGACCTTTATGCCGTCAGTACATTCGGCGCGAACTACATGATGCTGTGCATCGAGAATGCAGCGGCGACGGTCGTCCTGTAGCGCTGTCGCGCTGCTTAAACCCAGGGACTGCGGCTTGCGCTGGCCAGCATGGCGTTACTCTACGTCTGGAGCGCCTTCCATTTCTGGCGCGCGAGCAGAGCGACCCGGGATGACCTGCTGAACCCTGACTACCGTCGCAGCCGGTCAGCCTATCGCTTCTTCGGTCATCGTCAGGAGGTTGGCGGCCATCTTGCGCAGCAACCCGTCGAGCACTTCGCTTTCTTGTGCTGTG
The DNA here is from genome assembly GCF_058273105.1 of Novosphingobium sp. BF6. Lineage (NCBI taxonomy): Bacteria > Pseudomonadati > Pseudomonadota > Alphaproteobacteria > Sphingomonadales > Sphingomonadaceae > Novosphingobium > Novosphingobium sp. BF6. The sequence goes on along the minus strand of NZ_CM177775.1, from coordinate 2,052,895 downwards.
AGCGATTGCATGACGCGTGCGTGGAAGGCGGTTCGATGCGCCATCAGCGGAGTGTAGGCATCGAGGCCTGAGGGGGTGATGAACATGACCGGGGCGCGGCGATCGGCAGGGTTGTCCCGCCTTCCGACCAGCCCCTGCTTCTCGAGCGAAGTGGCCGCACGGCTTACTTCCGCCCGGTCTACCCAAGCCTTCATTGCGATCTGCCGGACGGTCAGCCCATCGAGTGCCAGTGCCAGGCGGCTGAGCACCCGCCATTCCGCGATCGGCAGATCGGTTACGGAGGCCAGTTCACGGATCGTCAGCCTGTCCATGACTTTGGCGACCAGCGACATGCGAAAGGATGGAAAATCCAGCCCGTCCAGTTTCCAGCCGTCAAGCCGTTCCTGATCCATGGCGGGTTCCTTGTCATCCGCGCTCACGCTGTTCTCCATTTCATCACGTCCCCATAAGGGACGCCGCCTTCGTCTGGCAGGGACCTGCATGCTCTCGCTGGTGATCTACACGCAAATAGGCGGTGGTCAAACGGGTCGGCAAGCGCGCCGCCGGGTACCACCGAAGGCGGAAACACCATCAGTGATTAATCAATGAACTTGTACAATGGGTATTGTTGATCTATCAACGTTCTTGCGCGACCGTTGCTTGCGAGAAAAGGGGGATCATGCCGTCATCCTGTCGAGCCGTTGGTGCGGGAAGATCGTCTGATCCGGACTTATCCGCCGCTTCCGTAGAAATGTTATCGGCCGGATTGAGGCCATGAAATTTCGGCAAGCAATTAATTTAACAGGGTTCTTTGAGCCGCCCGAGGGCGAGGAGGTTATCTGGTCGCTGCGGAAAATCCCCTGGCCCACATGCATTCGCGACTGCTGCTGTTCAGGGCGAAGGAACTGTCTGCCGGGGCCATAACGACGATCGAAATGCCGATCCGACTGCGCAGCGGCCTGCATGGCAACCAGTATCCTGCCGCGCCTTCCGCATGACCTTCTTTACTCAAGGATTTTCAATGACCGATCTGGCTGGCCAAGACATTGCCTATCCCGCGCTGAAAATGCACATTGACGGACAGTGGCTGGATGCGGGCGCGCGGCGCGTCCATCGCGTCGTCAATCCGGCTACCGGAGAAACGCTGGGCGAATTGCCGCTGGCCGATGGGGAGGATCTGGACCGCGCATTGGCTGCCTCCGAAGGGGGCTTTCGCCGCTGGAAGAACTCCACCGGAGGGGAACGCGCCGAAGTGCTGGGCGGCGCCGCACGGCTGCTGCGTGAACGGGCTGAACAGATCGCCGTCAACGCCACGCGCGAGGAGGGCAAGACCCTTCTCGAGGCGCGCGTCGAGGTGCAGGTGGTCGCCGGGCTTTTCGATTTCTATGCTGGAGAGGCCCAGCGCCTGTATGGGCGCCTGTTGGTCCGACCGACCGGTCAGCGATCGATGGTGATGAAGGTGCCGGTTGGGCCTGTCGCGGCATTCGCGCCGTGGAACTTCCCGATTGGCAACCCGGGGCGAAAACTCGGCGCGCCGATCGCCGCCGGCTGTTCGGTGATCTTGAAGCCTGCCGAAGAGACCCCCGCATCGGCCATGGCGATCCTGCAAGCGCTTCTCGATGCCGGACTGCCGACGGGGGTCGCACAACTCCTGTTCGGTGTTCCCGACGAAGTGTCCCGCCATCTGCTGGCCAGTCCGATTCCACGCAAGGTGAGTTTCACCGGATCGACGGCCGTGGGCAAGCATTTGATGCGTCTTGCAGCCGATACGATGAAGCTCACGACGATGGAACTGGGCGGCCATGCTCCCGTGATCGTCTTCGACGATGCCGATGTCGATAAGGCGGTCGAGATTCTCGCGACCGCCAAGTTCCGCAACGCGGGACAGGTGTGCGTGTCGCCCACTCGCTTTTATGTGCAGGACGCCGTCCACGATCGCTTCGTGGCGGCGATCTCCGAACGGGCCGCCGGGATTGGCGTCGGCAATGGACTGCAGGCAGGCAATGTCATGGGGCCGATGGCCAATCCGCGCCGCCCGGACGCGATCGAAGCGATGGTGGCCGATGCACTGCGCCATGGGGCCAGGGCTGTCGCGGGCGGGGAAAGGCTGGATCGACCCGGTTTCTTCTTCCAGCCAACGGTTCTTTCCGATGTTCCCGTGGAAGCCCGGATCATGAACGAGGAGCCTTTCGGACCCGTTATCGTCACGGCCCGATTTGCGACGTTCGATGAAGTCGTCGAACAGGCTAACCGCCTGCCGTTCGGCCTTGCCGCCTTCGCCTTCACAGAGAACGGCAGGCAGGCGAACATGATCGCCGATGCGCTGGAAAGCGGCATGGTCGGTATCAATACGACGATGATCGCCGCGCCCGACAGCCCCTTCCAGGGTGTCAAGGAAAGCGGTCACGGGTCCGAAGACGGTCCGGAAGGCGTCGCCGCCTGCCTTGTCACAAAAGCCATCCATCAAGCATGAAAGCGATATCATGACCGACATCACGGCAGCACCCCAGACCGGCGGCGCGCAGGGATACCTTCGCATCGCGACCGAGGAGGCCTTTTCCACCCCCGAACTGACTGCCGCTTTCCGCGATGAACTGAACGGGTCGCAGGTCGATCCCGGCTTTCAAAGCCTGATCGGCTTCTATCTCGATCATCCGGCGCCGCGCCCGCAGTTCATTGCGCGCAAGTTGCTGGAACTGGGCAGTGAACGGATCGCGGAAATGGATGCACGGGGCATCGATCGCCAGGTCCTGGCGCTTACCGCGCCAGCCACCAATGCCTTGCGCGATCCAGACCGGGCTACCATGGTTGCGGAAACCGCCAACGACCGCCTCCACGATGCCATCGGGAAATATCCCGACCGGTTGAGCGGCATGGCGGCCTGTGCACCGCAGGACCCCAAGCGCGCGGCGAAGGAGATTGAGCGCGCGGTTACGAAACTGGGTCTCAACGCAGTGATCATCAACAGTCATATTCTCGGAGAATATCTCGACAACCCGAAGTTTTCCGAAGTGCTGGAAGCGGCCGAAGCAATGGATGCGCCGATCTATATCCACCCCAACACGCCGCCGCCCGCTATGATCGGACCGATGCTGGAGGCGGGGCTGGACGGCGCGATCTTCGGCTTCGGCGTGGAAACCGGCATGCACGCGCTGCGCATCATCACTTCCGGTGTGCTGGATCGCTATCCCAAGCTGCAGATCATCATCGGCCATATGGGCGAAGCCTTGCCCTACTGGATGTACAGGCTGGATTTCATGCACCGTGCGGGCGTCAGCACGGGGCGCTACGAATGCATGAAGCCGCTCAGGAAGGAAAAGGTCTCCAATTATCTCAAGGAGAATTTCCACATCACCAACAGCGGCGTGGCATGGGAGCCGGCCATCAAGTTCGCGCAGAGCGTGATCGGCGAAGACCGTGTGCTCTATGCTATGGACTTTCCCTATCAGTGTCCCGTCGAGGAGGTGATCATGCTCGACAATATGGACATGCCGCTCGCGACAAAGAAGAAATTCTTCCAGACCAATGCCGAAAAGCTGTTCAAGATCGCATGAGCGATCCGGAAGAATTCGACTGTGTGATAGTAGGTGCGGGATCGGCGGGCTGTGTGCTCGCCGCCCGCCTTCATGCGGGCGCGTACCAGCCACGCTACACCTGGGCTTCTTGTCGGAGCCGGAGCCTCACTTGAACGGCCGGAAGTTGCCTTTGCTGTGGGGACGCGAGTTATTCAGCGTAATTTTCATAAACAAATTTTATTTTATTGAGCCTTCGAAGCCGCTGCACGCCCTGTCCCTTCTAACTGATCGCTGAAGTTTATGTTCTTCAGCGCAGCGAGGTGAGAAGGGAACTCGCTATCTCTGCTGGAGCGATGGACTTCACCGCCGAGGCGTTGCAGACAAGGGCAATGGGGGCAGATTTCCTGAAACGCATGGATTGGTTGAACGCGCGGCGCGTTGGTGGATATCTGCGCGTGTTCGCGATGCTCAACGTTGCGACGATCGTGTGGCTGGTGGCGACTTCGCATGGCGGCGTCGATATCAACGGCTATCTGCTGGGCAGCGACTTCATCAGCTTCTGGACGACCGGCCACATGCTGGTCGATCATGCCAATCCTTATGACGGCGCCGCGCATATCCTGGCCCAGCGGACCTATTATTCGACCGAGGGCGCCTATACCGCCTTCTACTATCCGCCTTCGTTCCTGCTGTTCTGCTGGCCGCTTGGGTGGTTGGCCTATTTCCCGGCGCTCGGGTTCTGGGTGGCGACGACGGGGGCGTTCTGTTTCGCGGCCGTAAACCGGTGGTGGGCCGATGCAGAGTTAGGCAAGCCGCTCTGGCTGCTGTTCGCGGCCTTTCCCGCCGTTCCTATCGTCGTCACCCATGGGCAGACGGCGTTCCTCGTTGCCGGACTGCTCGGCCTTGGGGCCTGGCTGGTGCCGACGCGGCCTTTACTTGCAGGCGTGCTGTTCGGCTTGGCGACGATAAAGCCACAGTTCGGTCTGCTGCTGCCGCTGGTGCTGCTGGCGACCGGCGAGTGGCGGGTGATCGCCGCTGCCGCGTTTACGGCGCTTGCTTTGGCAGCCGTTTCCGTCGGGGCGTTTGGCCTGGATGCCTGGACGGACTGGCTTGGCGCGAGCGCACGGGCGCAGACGGCCATGGCCTATGGCCAGATCGGCTATGGCAAGATGATGAGCCCCTTTGCCGCACTGCGTCTCCTTGGGGGATCGATGACGGTGAGCTATGCCGCGCAGGGCGCGGTGACGCTGGCGGTGGCTGCGCTGGTCCTGAAAGCCTCGTGGCGCAAGGCGTGGACACCGGGGCTGGCTGCGCTGACACTGGCGGGCGCACCGCTGGCGACTCCCTATGTACTCGATTACGACATGGTGATCCTCGCCTTCCCGTTGCTCTGGCTGGCGGGGGAGGGGCTGAAAAACGGCTTTCGCAATGGAGAGCGGGCCGCGCTGTTCGTCGCCTTTGCCGCACCGGCGCTGGCCCGGCCGCTGGCGCTTTACCTTTACGTGCCGATCATGCCACTGGCGATGCTGCTGCTCTTCGAGATCGTCCGGCGCCGCGTGGTAGCGGCGCCGAATTGATCTCCGGATTGATCGGAGGTCAGGCGTCGATCAGTTCGGGGTCGATCTCGCCCGCGCGGTTCTGGATGAACTGGAAGCGGTGTTCCGGGTTGCGGCCCATCAGGCGGTCGACAAGGTCCTTTACCGCTGCACGGCCCTCGTACTCCGGCGGCAGGGTGATGCGGATCAACGAACGACTTTCCGGCGCCATCGTCGTCTCGCGAAGCTGGCCGGGGTTCATTTCGCCGAGGCCCTTGAACCGGCCGACTTCCACCTTCTTGTTCTTGAACACCGTGGCTTCAAGCTCGGCGCGGTGGGCGTCGTCGCGCGCATAAGCCGATGTCGAGCCTGCGGTCAGGCGATAGAGCGGCGGCTGGGCGAGATAGAGGTGCCCGCGCCGCACGATGTCCGGCATCTCCTGGAAGAAGAAGGTCATCAACAGGGTGGCGATATGCGCGCCGTCGACATCGGCGTCGGTCATGATGACGATACGGTCGTAGCGCAAGTTGTCCGGGTTGCAGTCCTTGCGGGTGCCGCAGCCGAGCGCGAGGCCGAGGTCGGCGATTTCCTGGTTGGCGCGGATCTTGTCCGCCGTGGCCGAAGCGACGTTGAGGATCTTGCCGCGGATCGGCAGGATCGCCTGGGTCTTGCGGTTGCGCGCCTGCTTGGCCGAACCGCCTGCCGAGTCGCCCTCGACGATGAAGAGTTCGGTTTCGCCGTCGCCTTCGCCCGAACAGTCGGTCAGCTTGCCGGGAAGGCGCAGCTTGCGGGCGTTGGTGGCGGTCTTGCGCTTGACCTCGCGCTCCGCCTTGCGGCGCAGGCGCTCGTCCATGCGCTCCATCACCGCGCCGAGCAGGGCCTTGCCGCGTTCGAGATTGTCGGTGAGGAAATGGTCGAAATGGTCGCGCACCGCCGCTTCCACGAGGCGAGCGGCCTCGGGGCTGGTCAGGCGGTCCTTGGTCTGGCTCTGGAACTGGGGATCGCGGATGAAAACCGAGAGCATGACCTCGCTGCCGGTGATCATGTCGTCCGGCGTAATGTCCTTGGCCTTCTTGGCCTGGCCCACGAGATCGGCGAAGGCGCGGATACCCTTGGTCAGTGCCGCGCGCAGGCCCTGTTCATGGGTGCCACCGTCTGGTGTCGGGATGGTGTTGCAGTACCAGGAAAACGAGCCGTCGGAATAGAGCGGCCAGGCGATCGCCCATTCCACGCGGCCCTGTTCGGAGCCGTCATCGCCGCGCGGGAAGTCCTGCGTGCCGGAGAAGGACTGCGTGGTTACGCATTCGCGGGCGCCGATTTGTTCGGCAAGGTGGTCGGCAAGGCCGCCGGGGAACTGGAACGTCGCTTCTGCCGGAACGTCTTCGGACGCCAGCGAGGGCGCGCATTTCCAGCGGATTTCGACGCCCGCGAAGAGATAGGCCTTCGAGCGCACCAGCTTGAACAGGCGCGCGGGCTTGAACTGCTGGTCTCCGAAGATCTCGGTGTCGGGCGTGAAGCTGACCGCGGTGCCGCGCCGGTTCGGCGCCGCACCGACCTTCTGGAGCGGGCCGAGCGTTTGCCCACGCGAAAATTCCTGCGCGAACAGTTCCTTGTTGCGGGCCACTTCCACCCGGGTGAGGCTGGACAGCGCATTGACCACGGAAATGCCGACGCCGTGCAGGCCGCCCGAAGTGGCATAGGCCTTGCCGGAGAACTTGCCACCCGAGTGAAGCGTCGAAAGGATGACTTCGAGCGCCGATTTGCCGGGAAACTTGGGGTGCTCGTCAACCGGAATGCCGCGGCCGTTGTCGGTGATGGTCAGCCTGTTGCCTTCATCGAGCGTGACCTCGATGCGGTTGGCATGGCCGGCGACGGCCTCGTCCATCGCGTTGTCGAGCACTTCGGCGGCGAGGTGGTGGAGCGCGCGCTCGTCGGTGCCGCCGATGTACATGCCGGGACGGCGCCGGACAGGCTCCAGCCCCTCCAGCACTTCGATCGCGGAACCATCGTAGGATTCCCCGCCCGAGGACGGGAGCTTGTCGAACAGGTCATCGGACATGGGCTGGACTATAAGGCGCCCAGACCCGCGATCAAGCGCGGGTTTGGGCTTATCCGCAAAGAGATGTTCACTTTTTCTTCCGCTCGACAGCGCGGAGAGGACTTACTTGGGGAAGCCGCTCGGTGCCGCGCTGACAACCTTCACCGAACCACCTTCCACCGCTCGGACTTCGAGCGCGCGCTCGATCAATCCGTTGCGGCCGAAACGGAACGGCCCATCCACGCCCAGGAAACCGCCGGGATCGAGCATCGCCGTGGCCGGGAAGACCTTGCCGGGCGCCCAGTCACGCGCGACGCGCAAGGTCAGCAGCACGGAATCGTAACCCAGTGTGGCAATGCGGAAGGGGGCCGTGCCGAAGCGGGTGCGGTAGCTCTTGGCGAACTGGGCGAAACGCACATCGGAAACGGTGGAGAACCACGCGCCGTTGAGCGCCGGGCTGGTCGCCAGTTCGCGCTCGCCGCCCCAGAGTTCGGTGCCGAGCAGGCGCACGCCCGCGCCGCCGCCTGCCGCGCGGTAGGACACCGCCGCCTTGGCCGAAAGGCTGCCGCTGTCGGCAATAAGCAGCGCGCCGTAGCCGCTCTTGGTCTTGATCCGGCTCGCCGCAGCGGCGATCGAGGCGGCGGAGCGGTCGTATGTCTCCATCGCCACTACCGAACCGCCGGCATCGCGCACCGAGGCGAGTAGCGAGCTGCTGGCGCGCTCCCCATAATCGCCCTTGGGCACGAGCGCGGCGAACGTGGTCACGCCCTTGCCGCGCGCATATTTGACGGTGCGGGCGATCGACTGGCCGGGCAGATTGCCGATGATGAAGACGTCCTTGCCAGCGGCTTTCTCGTCGTTGGAGAACGAGATCAGCGGCACGTGCGCCGGCTTGGCGACCGCTGCCACCGAGGCGATGTCGTCGGAGAGCAGCGGGCCGAGAATCAGCTTGTTGCCGTCGGCCACGGCGCGGCGTGCGGCTTCGCCGGGATTGGTGCCGGTGTCGTACGTGGTGATGCGCAGGTTCTTCGCACCGGTATCGAGCAGCGCCATGTTCGCCGCATTGGCCAGCGACTGGCCGACGCCTGCATTGGGGCCGGTGGTCGGCACCAGCAGGGCCACGCGGTGACGCTCGGTATCGGTGGGAATCTCGCTTTCCGGGGCCGTCGGCGTAGGGGCAGGAGCCGGGGCAGGCGCCTTGGGAACGACCGCGCACCCCGCCAGGGCCGCCATAGCTGCCGCCGCGAGAAGATTGCGCCGGTTCAGGCGATTATAGAACATTGCTTGCCGCTCCCATAGTGCTTGGGCCATGAGTTCCCGCGATGGAACACACTCTCACCTCAGGCCTCTACATAGTGGCAACCCCGATTGGCAACCTCGGGGACATTACCTTTCGCGCCGTGGAGATCCTCAAGGGGGTCAGCGCGGTCGCCTGCGAGGATACCCGAATCACCGGCAAACTCCTGCATCACCTCGGCATCAAGCAGAAGATGATCCGCTATGACGACCATGCGGGAGAGGGCGACCGCGAACGTCTGCTGGCGCTGATGGAAAGCGAGCCGGTGGCTCTCGTCAGCGATGCGGGGACCCCGCTGATCTCCGATCCCGGCTATCGCCTCGTGAAGATCGCGCGGGAGCGGGGCATTCCCGTCACCAGCCTGCCGGGCGCCAATGCGGCGGTGATGGCGATGACGCTGTCGGGCCTGCCCAACGACCGTTTCCTGTTCGCCGGGTTCCTGCCCAACAAGGCCAAGGCGCGCGAGACGGTGCTCGGCGATCTCGCCAAGGTCCCCGCGACCTTGATATTTTATGAGACCGCGCCGCGTCTGGAGGATTCGCTGGAGGCGATCGCGGCGGTCCTTCCGGGCCGCGGAGTGGCGGTTGCGCGCGAACTCACCAAGAAGTTCGAGGAATGTCGCAGCGGAACTCCGGAAGAGCTCATCGCCCACTACGCGGCCCATCCGCCCAAGGGCGAGATCGTCCTCCTCATCGCGCCGCCGGGCGAGGAGCCGATCGGCGAAGTCGACGTGGATGCGCTGTTGCGCGCTGAACTGGCGCTGGCCAAGCCCTCGCAGGCAGCGGCCAGCGTCGCCAAGGCGACCGGCCTGGATCGCAAGATTCTTTATGCCAGGGCGATGGAGCTGAAGTGAGCCGGCGGCGAGCCGAAGCGGAGCGCCAGGGGCGGCGAGCGGAGACGCTCGCCGCGTGGTACTTGCGGCTGACCGGCTGGAGCATTCGCGCCATGCGGGTGAAGACCGCGCGCGGGGAAGTCGATATCGTCGCCCGGCGCGGGCGAACCTTGTGCTTCGTCGAAGTGAAGTGGCGCGCGCGCCGGGCCGATCTCGACCATGCGATCGATCACTACCGCCTGCGCCGCGTGGCCGCTGCTGCCGAGGCTATCGGGCACCGCTATCAAAAGCCCGGTGACGACCTGAGGATCGACGTGCTTCTGCTGGCGCCGGGCTGCTGGCCCCGCCGCATCGTCAATGCCTGGCAACCGGGGGCCTGACAACCGGACACCTGAAGCTCGATCCGGCGCGCAAAGTTTCAGGACTGACCCAAAACCATTCGCACCCGCCGCCGAATTTGATTAAGCCGCCTTTCCGAAAGATACCGCTCGGTACATATCCCGCGAGGACCAGACTTTTCATGACCTTACGCATCGCCGTTCAGATGGACCCGCTGGAATCGATCAAGATCGCGGGCGATTCCTCGTTTGCGCTCATGCTCTCGGCGCAGGCGCGCGGGCATGAGCTGTTCCACTATGACGTGCGGACGCTCGCCTATGACGCCTCCTCGGGCGCGGCCGGACGGCTGACCTGCTGGGGCGCGCCGGTGACGGTGCAGCGCGTGGAAGGCGCCCACTTCACGCGCGGCGAGTACCGTCTGATCGACCTTGTGGCCGATATCGACGTGGTGCTGATGCGACAGGACCCGCCCTTCGACCTCGGCTATATCACCGCCACGCACCTGCTGGAGCGCCTTGCCGGGCAGACGCTGGTGGTCAACGATCCGGTCTCGGTCCGCAATGCGCCTGAGAAGGTCTTCGTGCTCGACTATGCGCGCTTCATGCCGCCGACCTTCATCGCCCGCCGCATCGAGGACGTGCGCTTGTTCCAGCAGCGCAATGTCGAAGCCGGTTTCGGCGGCGATCTCGTCATCAAGCCGCTCCACGGCAACGGCGGCAAGGCGGTGTTCCGCGTTCCCGCGGACGGCAGCAACCTTGGCGCCCTGATCGAGATGTTCGAAAACGCCTGGGTCGAGCCGTTTATGGTCCAGCCCTTCCTTCCCGACGTGGCCGAGGGAGACAAGCGCATCGTCCTCGTTGACGGCGAGTTCGCGGGCGCGATCAACCGCAAGCCGGGCGCGGGTGAATTCCGCTCCAACCTTGCCGTCGGCGGCTCGGCCGAGGCCACTGGCCTTACGGTGGCGGAAGAGGAAATCTGCGCGGCGCTGGCACCGCAACTAAAGGCCCGCGGCCTCGTCTTCGTGGGCATCGACGTGATCGGCGGCAAATGGCTGACCGAGATCAACGTGACATCGCCGACCGGCATCGTCGCCATCGATCGCTTCAACGGCACCGACACCGGCGCAAAGATCTGGGACGCGATCGAGGCCCGCCACGCCGCGATGTAACGCTCGCCCGAAAGGTGTAGGTCCATGAACGAGTGGGTCATCTGGCTGATCGAGGGAGGAGGATATTGGGGTATCCTCCTGCTGATGATGGTCGAGAACATCGTGCCGCCGATTCCCTCGGAACTCATCATGGGCGTGGCCGGGATCGCCATGGCGCATGGACGCATGGATTTTGCGCCGGTGCTGGTCGCCGGAACGGTGGGATCGACGCTCGGCAACTACGTGCTGTTCCTCGTCGCGGATCGCCTCGGCTATGAGCGGCTCCGGCCGTTCATCGATCGCTGGGGGCGCTGGCTGACCCTGGACTGGCGGCAGGTCGAGCAGGCGGGCAAGTTCTTTCGCAGGCATGGCCGCTGGGTGGTCTTCGTCATGCGCTTCATGCCGATGTTCCGGACCTTGGTGTCGGTCCCGGCGGGCCTTGCGCATATGAGGCACTGGCCGTTCCTGATCTACACTGCGGCTGGGGCGGCGATCTGGAACACGCTGCTTATTCTGGCCGGAAGCTGGATGGGCCGCCGCTTTGCCGAAGCCGAGACCTGGGTGGGCTGGGCGACCGTCATCCTCGCGGTGCTGACGGCCCTATGGTATTGCTGGCGAGTGATCTTCTGGAAGTCTTCCGAAGACAATTCATGAAATCCCCGCACGTAGTATTTGTCAGTTTTTTACAAATCCCGGAGTATCGCATCTCAATACGATACCGTAGTCTTTGCTCGCAACCATTTGGGAGCAGGGGTTATGTCCAAGCGATTGGCAGCGGAATTCTTCGGTACATTCTGGCTCGTCTTGGGAGGCTGCGGCGCGGCGGTCCTTGCGGCGGCCTTTCCCGACCTCGGGATCGGCTTCGCAGGCGTGGCGCTGGCCTTCGGCCTGACGGTCGTGACCATGGCCTATGCGGTGGGCAGCATTTCCGGCGGACACTTCAATCCGGCGGTTTCGCTGGGCATGGCGGTCGGCGGACGGCTCGACTGGAAAGACCTCGTTCCCTACTGGGTGGCGCAAGTGCTCGGCGCCATCGTGGCGGCGGCGGCGCTCTATGCCATCGCCTCGGGCAAGGCGGGATGGACCCCCGGCGGCTTCGCGACCAACGGCTACGGCGAACTCTCGCCCGGCGGCTATGCCCTGTCTTCCGCGCTGCTGATCGAGACGATCCTGACCGCGGGCTTCATCATCGTGATCCTCGGCTCCACTTCGAAGATCGCCCCGTCCGGGTTCGGGCCGCTCGCGATCGGTCTTTGCCTGACGCTGATCCACCTCGTGGCGATCCCGGTGACGAATACTTCGGTCAATCCCGCGCGCTCGACCGGCGTGGCGCTCTTCGCGGAGACGGCGGCGCTGGGCCAGCTCTGGGCGTTCTGGGTAGCACCGCTGGTCGGGGCCGCGATCGGGGCGCTGATCTGGCGGGGCTTGCTGGCCCCCGACGAAGGCGCGCTCTGAACCTTCAGCCCTGCTCGCGCGGATGGGCGCTGCGATAGACGTCGAGCAGGGTCGCCGCATCGACTTTGGTGTAGATCTGCGTCGAGCCGAGGCTGGCGTGGCCGAGCAGTTCCTGAAGGCTGCGGAGGTCCGCCCCGGCGCCGAGCAAATGCGTGGCGAAGCTGTGGCGCAAGGCATGGGGCGTCGCGCTCGCGGGCAGTCCCAGCACGATGCGGGCGCGGGCGACGGCTTTCTGCACCATGCCCTGCGCCAGCGGCCCGCCCTTGGCGCCCCGGAAGATCGGCGCATCCGCCGCCATCGGCCAGGGGCATTTGTCCAGATAGTCGGCCACGCCCTCGCGCACGATCGGCAGCAGCGGCACCATGCGCTGCTTGCCGCCCTTGCCGGTGACGATCAGCGTCTCCCCTAACGGCAGCGCTCCGCCGGTAATCGACAGCGCCTCGGCGATGCGCAGGCCTGCGCCGTAGAGCAACAACAGGACCGCCCGGTCGCGCGCGCCGATCCACGGTTCGCGAGCATCTTCCTCCACCGTCGCGGCGAGATTGACCGCTTCATCCGGCGTCACCGGGCGGGGCAGGCCTTTCTTCACGCGCGGCCCGCGCAGGCGCGGTGCATTGGCATGGGCCACCCCCGCCTGTTCGCGGGCAAAGGCGAGGAAGCTCTTGAGCGCTGAAAGCTCGCGCGCGGCGGAAGTATTGCCGATCCCGTCCTCACGCCGCCCGGCAAGGTGTAGCCGCAGGTCGGCGGCTTCGAGCCGGGCGAGTGCCTGCCAGTCGGCGGGCTGTGCGCCGTCGATCAGGCGCCCAGCGGTGGCGATATAGGCGCGAACGGTATGGGGACTGCGCCGCCGCCCGTTCCTGAGGTGATTGCCCCAGGCTTCGAGCAGGTCGGCTTTCGTCATGCCGCTCAAGGCTCGACCAGATCGACCGGCACGATTTCGCCGAGCAACCCGTCGAGCAGCGGCATGCCCTGTTCGGTCACATGCAGCCGCGCGCCCTCGCGCCGTACAAGGCCTTGCTTCTCGTAAAAGGCGGCCTTGGCGGGATCGCAGAGTTCCACGATATCGAGGCCGAAGCGCGCCGACATCGCATCGAGGTCCACGCCTTCGCGCAGGCGCAGGCCCATGAGCATGGCCTCGCTGGCCTGCTCGCGGCGGCCGAGATCGCGGTGCTCGTTGATGCCCTGCGCCTGGAGATCGATGGCTTCGAGCCAGTTCTCCGGTTTACGGTGGCGCGTGGTGGCGACGCCGCCGCGTCGCCCGTGGGCGCCGGGGCCGATCCCGCAGTAGTCCTGATAGCGCCAGTACGTAAGGTTGTGGCGGCTTTCCTCGCCGGGGCGGGCGTGGTTGCTGATCTCGTAGGCGGGCAGCCCCGCAGCCGCAGTCATTTCGCGGGTGAGCGCGAACATGTCGGCGCAGGCGTCCTCGTCCAGCGGCTCGAACTGGTTCTGGCGCACCATCGTCGCGAACTTGGTGCCCGGCTCGATGGTGAGCTGGTAGAGCGAGAGGTGTCCGGTGCCGTAGGATAGCGCCTGCGCCAGTTCCGCCTGCCACTGCTTGAGGCTCTGGCCGGGGCGGGCGTAGATCAGGTCGAAGCTGACGCGGGAGAAGCGCTTCTGGGCCACTTCCAGTGCCTTCAGCCCCTCCTGCGCGTCGTGCAGCCGACCGAGAAACCGCAAGGTCTCGTTATCGAGCGCCTGTAGCCCGAGCGAAACGCGGTTGACGCCTGCTGCGGCCAGCGCCTCGTAATTGCCTGCCTCGACGGAGGAGGGATTGCCCTCCAGCGTGATCTCGATCCCGTCCGAAAAGCCCCAGAGCTTCTCCGCCTCGTCGAGTAGCCTCGCAACGAGGGCAGGGGGCATCAGCGAAGGGGTGCCGCCGCCGAAGAAGATCGAATCGAGCTTCTCCCCGCCCGCGACTTCGTGCTCATGACGCATGTCGGCGAGCAGACCCGCCTCCCAGCGCGCCACTTCGACCCGTTCGCGGACATGGCTGTTGAAGTCGCAATAGGGGCACTTTGCGAGGCAGAACGGCCAATGGATATAGAGCGCACGCGCCATCGTGACAGATTAACCCGGGAACTGCTCCGCGACCAGCTTGGCGAAAGCGTCGGCGCGGTGGCTGATCTCGTGCTTCTTTTCAGGCGCGATTTCGGCGAAAGTCTGGTCGAGGCCGTCCGGCACGAAGCAGGGGTCGTAGCCGAAGCCCAGCTTGCCGCGCGGCGGCCAGGTGAAGCTGCCGTTCGAGCGTCCTTCGTAGACCGCTTCCTCGCCGTCCGGCCAGGCGATCGCCAGCACGCAGGAGAACCAGCAGGAGCGGTCCACATCCGCGCCCTGTTCGCAAAGCAGGCCTTCGACTTTGCCCATCGCCATGAACCAGTCCCGGCCCGCATCGCCCTCGAACCACTGCCGTTCGGCCCAGTCGGCGGTGTAGACGCCGGGGCGTCCGCCCAGCGCCGTCACCGACATGCCGCTGTCGTCGGCCAGCGCGGGAAGCTGCGCGGCCTTGGCGGCGGCATGGGCCTTGAGGAGCGCGTTCTCAACGAACGTCGTGCCGGTCTCCTCCGGTTCGGGCAGGCCGAGTTCGCCTGCGGAAACACACTCGATGCCGAACGGTGCGAGCAGTGCGCCGATTTCCCGCAGCTTGCCCGCATTGTGCGTGGCGATGACGAGGCGGGTGTTTCCAAGCTTGCGGGTCATGTGAAAGGTTCCGTTTTCGCCGCCCGCGCTTGCGCGAGGGCGGCGATCAAGGGTTGGACTTGCTTAGCGGCCGACGGCCTTGGCCTGCTCGGCGAAGATCCGGTCGCAACCGATGCGGGCGAGGCGCAGCAGGCGCAGCAGGCCTTCCTCGTCATAGGTTGCGCCTTCGGCGGTGGCCTGGGCTTCGGCGATCTTGCCGCCCTCGATCAGCACGAAGTTGGCATCGGCATCGGCCGAGCTGTCTTCGATGTAGTCGAGGTCGAGCACCGGGGTGCCCTCGCAGATGCCGCAGGAGATCGCGGCGACGCGGCCGGTGATCGGGTCTTCCTTGATCTTGCCGTCCGCCATCAGCTTGTCGACGGCAAGGCGCAGCGCCACCCAGGCGCCCGAGATCGAGGCGGTGCGGGTGCCGCCGTCGGCCTGGAGCACGTCGCAGTCGAGCACGATCTGGCGTTCGCCGAGCTTCTTCATGTCCACCACGGCGCGTAGCGAGCGGCCGATCAGGCGCTGGATTTCCTGCGTGCGGCCGGACTGCTTGCCCTTGGCGGCTTCACGGCTGCCGCGCGTGTGGGTGGCGCGGGGAAGCATCGAATATTCGGCCGTCACCCAGCCTTCACCCTTGCCGCGCAGGAACGGCGGAACCTTTTCCTCGACCGAGGCGGTGACGAGGACGCGGGTATCGCCGAAGGAAATCAGCACCGAACCTTCGGCGTGCTTGGTGAAACCGGTCTGGATGTCGATAGCGCGCATCTCGTCGGGGGTACGGCCGGAAGGTCGCATGGGATGTCCTTTGCTCAAGTTCTGATCGTCGATTACCCGCGCGCCCCTAGAGCATTTTCCGGTCGGGTGGAAACACCTGATGACCGGAAAATGCACGCAATCGAATGGCTCTCGCGCATTTGGCTTGAGACGTCCGCGCCAGTCCCTAGATTAAGCGCAAATGCCGACACCGCCGATCAACGAACTTTCCGACCGCGCCCGCGAGATATTCCGCCTCGTGGTGGAGGGCTATCTGGCGACCGGAACCCCGGTCGGCTCAAAGGCCCTCGCGGGACCCGGCGGCGTCAGGCTGTCTTCGGCCTCGATCCGTTCGGTGCTGGCGGACCTCGAATCATTCGGACTGCTGGCCGCGCCGCATACCAGCGCGGGGCGGCTGCCGACCGAGGCAGGCCTTCGCCTTTTCGTCGACGGCATCATGCAGGTGGCCGAGCCGACCGTGGAGGAGCGCCTCGCGATCGAGAGCCGGATTTCCTCTCCCGGTCCGATCGAGGCGGCGCTGGAGGCGACCAGCGCGCTGCTCTCCAATCTCACGTCCGGGGCGGGCGTCGTCATGGTGCCGCGCCGCGAGCCGCGGCTGATGCATCTCCAGCTCGTGCCGCTGGGGCCGGGCCGGGCGCTCGCCGTGCTTGTTGGCGAGGACGGCGCGGTGGAGAATCGCATCGTCGAATTTCCCGCCTCCCTGCCGCCGGGCGCGCTGGAGGAAGCCTCCAACTACATCACCGCCCACCTTGCGGGCCGGACGCTCGGCGAGGCGGCGCGGGTGATGCGCGGGGATATCGCCACCGGCAAGTCGGCGCTCGATGCTGCGAGCCGCGATCTGGTCGAGCGCGGGCTGGCGGTCTGGAGCGAGGATGCGATGGCCCGCCCGGTGCTGATCGTGCGCGGGCAGGCCAACCTGCTCGACGAAACCGCGCTTTCGGACCTCGAACGGGTGCGCTCGCTGCTGGACGACCTGGAGAACAAGCAGTCGGTCGCCGAATTGCTCGATCTTGCGCGCGAGGCGCAATCGACGCGTATCTTTATCGGCTCGGAGAACCGGCTTTTCGCACTTTCCGGCTCTTCGGTGATCGCCTCGCCCTATCGCGATCGCGACGGCAGGGTGGTCGGCGTGGTGGGGGTAATCGGGCCGACCCGGTTGAATTATGCTCGCGTCGTCCCCATGGTGGACTTCACTGCCCAGAGCCTGGGCAAGCTCATCGGATAGCTGGAACTTTACGATAATGACCGAACAGAAGACGCAGTCGACAGAAGAAGCGGCCATCGCCGAAGAACTGAAGGGCGTGCCCGAGGATATGATCGACAACCCCGAACAAGCCCGGCCTGAACTCGCCAAGCTGCGCGAAGAACTCGAAACGGCCAAGCAGGACGTGCTCTACGCCCGCGCGGAAACTCAGAACGTGCGCCGCCGCCTAGAAAAGGACGTTGCCGACACCCGCGCCTATGCCGCGACCGGCTTCGCTCGCGACATTCTTTCCGTGGCCGACAACCTGACCCGCGCGCTTTCGGCGATCCCGGCGGACCTGCGCGAGGACGAGAAGCTCAAGGGTATCGTTGCGGGCATCGAGGCGACCGGCCGCGAGATCGACAAGGTCTTCACCAACCACGGCATCACCCGGATCGCCGCCATGGGCCTTCCGCTCGATCCCAACCAGCACCAGGCGATGATCGAGGTTCCCTCGGCCGATGCCGAAGCCGGTACGGTGGTGCAGGAGCTTCAGGCCGGTTACATGATCAAGGACCGCCTGCTGCGTCCGGCCATGGTGGCCGTGGCCAAGAAGCCGGACTGATCCATCTGCCCACCGCGCGAACGCCGTGAACTTCGAGGCTCGTCAAGGCCTTGCGGGACGAGCGGGCGCGCGGCGGCGATGGGCTGCGGTTGTTCATGGAACCTGCCCGCATCGGGACCGTTGATCCAGGTAGAGACCTGATATTCAGCGGAGAGACCCCATGCGAATGCTCATTCTTCCCATCCTCGCCGCCGGAGCGCTTGGTGTTGCCGGCTGCGCGAGCAACTATGCCGGTGAGGGCGCCCTTGCCGGTGGTGCGCTCGGCGCAGGCGTCGGCGCGCTTGCGGGCGACGTCGGTGCCGGTGCGGCAGTCGGCGCGGCGGCAGGTGCCGTGGCCGGATCGACCAAGGAAAAGCACAAGGGCTGCTATCGCTACGACCGGCGCGGCGATCGCTATTGGGACCGCGACTGCTGATCGCGGTTCGCAATGCTTGCGAAAAGGGCGCGGAAGAACCCGCGCCCTTTTTGTTTTTTTAGACGAAGGATAAAGGGCCGAACGGCAGTACGCCGCGATAACTGGCGAGCGGCGGCGCGCCGGGTACTCGCCAGCCCCGGTCGAGCAGGAAAGCATGACGGACGATCTCCGCCTGCTGTTCGATGCCGTAGCGACCGAGCGTCCACCCCGGCCTCAGTGCATAGTCATAGCGGCAGAACGGATGGCGCATCAGCGGCAGATACCAGCGGCCCTTGCGCTGGCTCTGCCAGACATGCGTCATTTCGTGAATGAACAGCCCTTGCAGACCGATCTGCGCCGATGAAAAATCGTCGCGATAGAGCTCGGAAGCCTTGTGGAAGTGCAGATGCCCGCAAGGCGCCATCACAACGTGAGCAGGCTGGAGCGGAAACCACTTGCGCCGCCGGACACGCACCGGAGCAGGATCGACGGCATTGCCGAAGACTGCCCGAACCAGCGCGATTTCACCCGATGTCAGCGCTCTTTCCGCGCCGGGAGGGCAGGCGGCCGTCAGTGATCCATCCCCGGCATGTCGCCCATCTGGTTGCCGCCCATGCTTTCCACCCGCAGCGGCATCGAGAGCTTGTCGCCGTCGGAGAAGGTCAGGGTCAGTTCCGCCGTGCCGCTGGCCTTCACGGTATCGTCGATATCGAAGACCATGACGTGCATGCCGCCCTGCTTGAATTCGACGTCGGCGCCCGGTGCGATCTCCAGCGAATCGACGGCCGCCATGCTGCCGCCGTCGGTCTTGTGCATCTGCGCGCTGCCCGTGCCGCTGACGTGCACGCCCACCAGCTTGACCGGCGCGGCGCCGTCGTTGCGCACCGTGAAGTAGACCGCGCCGGGCCGACCGGCCACGATCGGCAGGAACAGATGGCCGTCGCTCGCACTGATGCCCGGCTTCGCGGTTGGCCCGGCATCGGCCGCCGCGCTTTCCTGCGGTGCCGGGTTTTCCGCCTGCTTGCAGCCGCTCAGGGACACGAGCAGGGCGGCGGCGCCGGTGGCGGCGAGCATAGGCAGGGAGGCGGGAAAACGGGCAGGCTTCACGGCAGATCGATCCTCTCGGACGGGCGGGCGATACCAAGGAGTTCGCGGCGCTGAAAATTTCCACGGCGTAATGCCATTGCGACAGACTTGTTCCAAGCGAAACCGCACCTATATGCCGCTCCGACGACTTTGAACGTCATCGAGCCGTGCAAGCCGCCTTGCCTTATGGAAGGGAGGCGATCCGCATGGTGTCATCCACTGACGTGAGGAATGGGGATAATGGCAAAAGTAATTGGTATCGACCTTGGCACCACCAACAGCTGCGTCGCCGTCATGGACGGCGGCAAGCCCAAGGTTATTGAAAATTCCGAAGGCGCCCGCACGACGCCCTCGATCGTCGCTTTCACCAAGGATGGTGAGCGTCTGATCGGGCAGCCCGCGAAGCGCCAGGCCGTGACCAACGGCGACAACACGATTTTCGCGGTGAAGCGCCTGATCGGCCGCCGCTTCGACGACCCGGTGACCAAGAAGGACACCGAGCTGGTTCCGTACCACATCGTCAAGGGCAAGAACGGCGACGCCTGGGTCCAGGCTGGCGGCGAAGACTACAGCCCGTCGCAGATCTCGGCCTTCACTCTGCAGAAGATGAAGGAAACCGCCGAATCGTACCTCGGCGAGACCGTGACGCAGGCCGTCATCACCGTGCCCGCCTACTTCAACGACGCACAGCGCCAGGCGACCAAGGACGCAGGCCAGATCGCCGGTCTTGAAGTGCTGCGCATCATCAACGAGCCGACTGCCGCGGCGCTGGCCTATGGCCTCGACAAGCAGGACGGCAAGACCA
Source organism: Novosphingobium sp. BF6 (assembly GCF_058273105.1). NCBI lineage: Bacteria > Pseudomonadati > Pseudomonadota > Alphaproteobacteria > Sphingomonadales > Sphingomonadaceae > Novosphingobium > Novosphingobium sp. BF6. Next base: position 2,033,209 of record NZ_CM177775.1, on the reverse strand, counting down.
TCGCCGTCTACGACCTCGGCGGCGGCACCTTCGACGTTTCGATCCTCGAAATCGGCGACGGCGTGTTCGAAGTGAAGTCGACCAACGGCGACACCTTCCTCGGCGGTGAAGACTTCGACACCAAGCTGGTCGAATGGTTGGCCGACAAGTTCAAGGCCAAGGAAGGCCTGGACCTGCGCAGCGACAAGCTCGCCCTGCAGCGTCTGAAGGAAGCGGCCGAAAAGGCGAAGATCGAACTGTCGTCCACGGCGACGACCGAGGTCAACCTGCCCTTTATCACCGCACGCATGGAAGGCGGCGCCACCACTCCGCTGCACCTCGTCGAGACCGTCACCCGCGCCGACCTTGAAAAGATGGTCGCGGACCTGATTCAGCGCACGCTCGAACCCTGCCGCAAGGCGCTCGCCGATGCGGGCATTTCGGCCAAGGAAATCGACGACGTCGTCCTGGTCGGCGGCATGACCCGCATGCCCAAGGTTCGTGACGTCGTGAAGGACTTCTTCGGCAAGGAACCGCACACCGGCGTGAACCCGGACGAAGTGGTGGCCATGGGCGCCGCGATCCAGGCCGGCGTGCTTCAGGGCGACGTCAAGGACGTGCTGCTGCTCGACGTGACCCCGCTGTCGCTGGGCATCGAGACGCTGGGCGGCATCATGACCAAGATGATCGATCGCAACACGACGATCCCGACCAAGAAGAGCCAGGTCTACTCGACCGCCGAGGACAACCAGCAGGCGGTGACCATCCGCGTGTTCCAGGGCGAGCGCGAGATGGCGCAGGACAACAAGCTGCTCGGCCAGTTCGACCTCGTCGGCATCCCGGCTGCCCGTCGCGGCGTGCCGCAGATCGAAGTCACTTTCGACATCGACGCCAACGGTCTCGTCAACGTGTCCGCCAAGGACAAGGGCACCGGCAAGGAACAGCAGATCCGCATCCAGGCTTCGGGCGGTCTGTCCGACACCGACATCGACCAGATGGTCAAGGATGCCGAGAAGTTCGCCGAAGAGGACAAGAAGCGTCGTGAGGCCGCCGAGGCCAAGAACAACGCCGACAGCCTCGTCCATGCGACCGAGCAGCAGATCGCCGAGCATGGTGACAAGATCGATGCCGGTCTGAAGGCGGAAGTCGAAGCGGCCATCGCCGCGACCAAAACGGCGATCGAAGGCGGCGAACCCGCCGAGATCACTGCCAAGTCGCAGGCGCTGACCGAAGTCGCGATGAAGATGGGTCAGGCCATCTACGAGAAGGAACAGGCTGCCGGCGCTTCGCCCGAAGCCGCTCCGGCTGGCGGTGACGACGACGTCGTCGATGCCGAGTTCTCGGAAGTCGACGAAAACAAGGGCTGATCGGTCCTCATGACAAGCGTGGCCGCCATCGTTACTTTTAGTGACGGTGGCGGCCAGGTCGCACGCGGGGAATAACGAGACGTGTCAGCTACCGAAATCGACTATTACGAACTGCTCGAAGTAGAGCGTACTGCGGACGACAAGACGATCAAATCGTCCTATCGCCGCCTCGCGATGCGCTACCACCCGGACAAGAACCCGGGCTGCGGCGACAGCGAAGCGCGCTTCAAGCAGATCAGCGAGGCTTACGACTGCCTCAAGGACCCGCAGAAGCGGGCGGCCTACGATCGCTACGGTCATGCTGCCTTCCAGCAGGGCATGGGCGGTGGCGGCGGTCATCCCGGCGGCGCCGAGTTCGGCGATATCGGCGATATCTTCGAATCCATCTTCGGCAGTGCTTTCGGTGGCGGCGGCCGCCAGCAGGCCCGTCGCGGTGCCGATTTGCGCTACGACATGGAAGTCACCCTCGACGAGGCCTTCCACGGCAAGCAGACTGAAATCACCATCGAGGTCTCGCAAAGCTGCGAACCGTGCAGCGGTTCCGGCGCCGAGCCGGGCACCGGCAAGCGCGGCTGCAACATGTGCGGCGGCCATGGCAAGGTCCGTGCTCAGCAAGGCTTCTTCGTGGTGGAACGCACCTGCCCGACCTGCCACGGTCGGGGAGAAGTGATCGAGAAGCCGTGCCGCTCCTGCGGCGGTGAGGGCCGGGTCGACAAACCCCAGGCCTTGCAGGTGGAAATCCCGCCGGGCGTGGATTCGGGTACGCGCATCCGCCTTTCCGGCAAGGGCGAGGCCGGGCCGTTCGGCGCGCCTCCGGGCGACCTCTATATCTTCCTGCACGTCAAGCGCCACAAGGTGTTCGAACGGGACGGCACGACGCTGATCACGCGCGTTCCGATCACGTTCACCACGGCGGCGCTGGGCGGTTCGATCGAAATTCCCGGCATGGACGGCGAGAATCTCTCGATCGACATTCCGGCGGGCATCCAGTCCGGCAAGCAGCTGCGCAAGCGCGGTGCGGGCATGCCGGTGCTGCAGGGCCGGGGCCGCGGTGATCTCGTCATCGAGATCAGCGTGGAAACGCCGACAAAGCTGTCCGCGCGCCAGAAGGAACTGATCCGCGAGCTTCAGGCCACCGAGACCGGTGACGAATGCCCGCAGTCGAAGGGCTTCTTCGACCGGATCAAGGAAGCCTGGAGCGATCTGACGGAATAAGCTCCGTCCGATCTTCGATGTGAACGAAAAACGCCGTCCCGGATTATGCGGGGCGGCGTTTTTTCAGTTCCCGATCAACCACCGCGCAGCACTTCGTTCCGTACGCTCTGTACCAGCGCGGGATCGGCGGTCAGGCGTTCCTGTTCTTCCTCCAGAACCGCCAGGAATGCCTCGCGCTTGAAAGCCCAGAGTTCGCCTTCGAGAAGGGTGTGCTCGCCTTCAGCCGTCGAGGAAATCAGGTCGATCATCCGCTCCGCGCCGTGAAGACGCCCCCAGAGGTAGTCGTTCTCGCGATAGGCGCGGCTGAAGAAGGCGCCGAAGTTGAAGAACTCGGTGCCGCGCAGCACCGGCCCCTTGCGGATCATGTGGCAGTCTTCCGGCGAGATGCGGTCGACGCGGATCGGGTCGAATTCGGTCAGTCCCTCGCCGCGCAGCAGGGGCAGGGTGACGGTGTCGTAGAACGGGAACCCGAGATAGGCGAGCAGGACCCGTCGGCGCAGGACCTGCGGCATTTCCTCAAGCGCCTCGGTCAGCATCACGTCCACTTGCCCGTCGATTTCGGCAAGGCTGCGGACCTCTTCGATGTGATCGATGGCTGCGGAAGGATCGGTGAAGGCGGCCGCCGCCAGCGCCGGAAACGCTTCCCCCATCGCCGACGCAGGTTCGCGGTCGAGATAGAGCGCCAGCGCTGCGTAGATCGCTTCGCGCGCCTTGTCCCGCTGGGCCTCGCTGACGTTCGCTTCCTGCTGCCATTCCTGGGTGACGCGCCGCGCCAGAAGTCGCAGGCGGCGGATGCGGAAGGCGAGGTCGTGACGACGGAAGAAGTCGATCATGCCCGGCGAGCCGTCGCCCTTGAGTCCCTCGATGCGATCCAGTCCCATACTGGCGAAGTGATCGTGCAGCCGCCGCGCGATCGGCTCGCTGGAGGAAAGACCCAGTTCCGGCGCCGCATCCTGGATCAACCGCGCCAGCTTGCCGACGATTCCGGAGAACTTCACCTGGACATAGCCGTGATAGGCGAAACCCGCCTGCTCCAGCGCGGCCCGCTGCGCCTTGTTGCGCCATGCGGCGAGGCGCTTGGGCGTCGGCCGGTCGAGGAAGAAGGTGTTGCCGAACAGGCGGTCCACCGTCTCCTCGATCTCGGGCCGCATGGCGAGGACGATGGCGCGCAAGGTAGCGACTTCCTGCGAATCGCGTTCGAGCGCTTCCAGATTGTCGCGAATCGGCTGCTCTCGCGGGATCGACGACAGCGAGCCGAAGATCGTCGAGAAGAACCCCGGCGCCTTGCGCTCCTGCCGCATCGATGCGCCGGTCCGGTCGGGCGTGGGGTCGATATAGACGAAGCGGCGGTCCACCTCGCGGGTTGCCGGACGGTCGCGCAGCACGCCCATGGCATCGGCGAAAGGTGCGTTGTTGAGCACGGAGCCGTCGATGAGGGCGACGTTTTCCAGATCGCCGCGCTGGCTGTGCTCGGGCATGACGCGGCGGAAGAACGCCTCGCGCTCTGGCCAAGTCACGCCGAGTTCGGCAATCAGCCCGTCGATTTCCGCGATCTGGAGCGGAGGAAAGGCGCCGGGGAAGCTCGCCGTGGAGCGGGCTGCAAGCAGGAGTTCCGGCATCGCCGCAAGGGCAGGGGATCCCGCCCGCGCCTCGAAGCCGATGCTAAGGCGATGCTCGCTTTCCAGCACCAGTTCCGGCGAGTGCAGACGCAGGGTTTCGAGGTGGCCCTTGAAATCGGTTGCGGTGACGAAAAGGTTGATCGGATGGCCGTGCGGTAGCAGCGGTGGCCCGGCTTTCGTTTCGGCCATGGCGGTGAAGGCCCCGGCCAGCAGGCGCGAGAGGCCGATGCCGCTGAACGGCGGTTCGAACCACCGCGAACGGATCAGGCGGGACAGCTTCTCGCGCACTTCCTCGCGCGTTTCCGGCGCTACGCTGCTGCTGACGGCATTGCCGGGCCGGTGGAGCAGATAGGAAACCAGCGGTCGCGCCCAGAACTTCGTGACCTGGCTGCGCGCCCGCGCCTCTGGATCGAGCAGCACGTCGACATCGGCGTTTTCCAGCCAGAGTTCAGTCAGCGGCTCCAGCGAATGACCGGAATGGATCGCCTGTGACAGGAACACGCTGTTGATCCCGCCCGCGCTGGCGCCCGCAACGATGTCGGTCAGGATGCGCAGCCGCAGATTGCTGCCCGATTCGAGTCTTTGCAGAAGCTTGCGATAGACGCTTGCCGTACCTTTTGGCGCTTCCCCTCCGCTCCAGAACGACTGGCTGGCCTGAAGTGCCTTCCAGAGTTCCTTGGTGACCCCGTGCATGTAGACGGCAAGGCTGATGCCGCCGTAGCAGACCAGCGCGATCCGCAGTTCCTTTTGCCGCATCCCGGCATGTTGCCGCGATTGCTGGGGAAAGGCAATTGCGTTCTCATTCCGTTCCGGATAATCGAGACGGCATGGCAAAGCCCAAGCGTCGATATGTCTGCCAGTCCTGCGGGGGCGTTTCCTCCCGCTGGCAAGGCCAATGCCCCGATTGCGGGGAGTGGAACACGCTGGCGGAAGATACGCCGCAGACGGTCTTCTCCTCCAAGCACGACTTGTCCTCGGGCGGGCGGCCGATCCTGTTCACGCCGCTCGATGCGCCGGGCGAACTGCCCAAGCGCCGCGCCAGTGGTTTTGCGGAGTTCGACCGTGCGCTCGGCGGCGGCCTCGTGCCCGGTTCGGCAATCCTCATGGGCGGCGATCCCGGCATCGGCAAGTCGACCCTGCTGCTTCAGGCCTCCGCCCATATCGCCATGGCTGGGGGCAGTGTCGTCTATGTCAGCGGCGAGGAAGCGGCGGGACAGGTGCGTCTGCGGGCGGAGCGACTCGGGCTGTCGAAAGCGCCGATCCAGCTCGCCTCGGCAACGTCCGTGCGGGATATCCTGACTACGCTCGGCATGATGGAAGCGCCGACCCTGCTGGTGATCGATTCGATCCAGACCATGCATTCGGATACCATCGAGGGCGCCCCCGGCACGGTCAGCCAGGTGCGCGGCTGCGCCTTCGAACTGATCCGTTATGCCAAGGAGAACGACGTCACCCTGGTGCTGGTCGGCCATGTCACCAAGGACGGCACGATCGCCGGTCCGCGCGTGCTGGAGCACATGGTGGACGTGGTCATGGCCTTCGAGGGTGAGCGCAGCCACCAGTACCGCATCCTGCGCAGCCTGAAGAACCGCTTCGGCCCCGTGGATGAGATCGGTGTCTTCGCGATGGAAGGGGCGGGACTGGCGGAGGTCGGCAATCCCTCCATGCTGTTCCTCTCGGGCCGCGACGAGGAAATGGCGGGAAGCGCGGTCTTCGCCGCCATGGAAGGCACGCGTCCGGTACTCGTGGAAATTCAGGCGCTGATCGTCCGGCTCCAGAGCGGGGCGACGCCGCGCCGCGCCGTGGTCGGTTGGGATTCGGGCCGCATGGCCATGCTGCTGGCGGTTCTGGAGGCACGCTGCGGTCTCAATTTCTCCAGCGCAGAAGTCTATCTGAACGTAGCCGGCGGCTATCGCCTCGCCGACCCTGCAGCCGATCTCGCAGTGGCGGCGGCGCTGATCTCGGCGCTGGGCGACAAGCCGCTGCCCAAGAATGCGGTCTGGTTCGGCGAGGTCTCGCTGGCGGGCGAGATCCGTCCGGTGTCGCATTCATCGATCCGTCAGCGCGAATCGGCCAAACTCGGTTTCGGGCGCGCGATCGGACCGGCGGGCGGGACCAATGCCGAACAGACGGCAAAGGGCATTCAGTTCACCGGTCTGACGATGCTGCCCAATCTCGTTGACCGTATCCTGACGGATGCCTAGTTCGAGGCCCTATGACCGGTTTCGATATTGCTGTTCTGGTGTTCGTCGGCGTGGGTGCCGCCACCGGATTTATGAGAGGTTTCGTGCAGGAGATCCTGGCGCTGGGCGCGTGGATCTTCGCGGTGTTCGCGATCCGGACGCTGCATACCCCGCTGTCCGCCTGGCTTGAGCCTTACAGTGGCTCGGGCACGGCGACGCCGGTGCTAGCCTTCGCGCTGCTGCTGCTGGTGCCCTTCATCGTCGTGAAGCTCGTCGCCAAGTGGGCCGGAAAGCAGAGCCGCGCCTCGGTGCTCGGGCCGATCGACCGCGTGCTCGGCTTCGGTTTCGGCGCGGTGAAGGGCGTTATCATCGTGATCCTCGGCTTCTCGGTCCTGGTGCTCGGCTACGACACCGTATGGGGACCGGGCGGGCGGCCCGAATGGATGAAGGAGGCGCGGACTTATCCGTTCGTCAATGCCAGCAGTGAGGCGCTGGTGAAAATGATTTCCGAGCGCCGCCGCGAAGCGCGCGAAGCCGAATCGGCGAAAGCGGGCTGATGTCCGCCGCCGTGCTCTATACCCCCGATGTCCTGGGCCTGACGATCCGGCTTGCGGTCTATCCCTGGGACGAGGCGCTGCCGCTCAAGGGCGAAGCACGCTCGCAAAGCTGCGGGTCGACGATTGCCCTTGGCTTGGCGCTGGCCGAGGACGGCACCGTGGAGCGCATCGGCATCCGCAGCCAGGCCTGCGCCATCGGCCAGGCCGCCGCCGCGATCTTCGCCGATGCTGCGGCAGGACGCAGCCCCCAGGCCTTGCACGAAGCGGGCGGGGCGATCGCGCTCTGGCTCTCGGGCGAGGGGACGCTGCCCGATTGGCCCGGTCTCGGAACGATCGCCAGCGCGCGCGACTATCCCGCCCGGCACGGCGCGGTCCTACTCCCTTGGCATGCCGCCAAACGGGCGCTTTCCAGCAGCTGAGACCGAAGCTAGATTTCTCGCCGACGGACCTCGAAACAGGGGCCGGAGGGGGAATTTTGAATGGCAGGGGAAGCTCCGGAGCGTCCGGCAGGGCCGAGCGCATCCGACATCCGGCTGGTGATCGCCGCGTCCTCGATGGGGACGGTGTTCGAGTGGTACGACTTCTTCATCTACGGCACGTTGGCCGGGATCATCGGCAAGACCTTCTTTCCGTCCGGCAATGCCACGCTGGAGACGTTGCTGGTCTGGGCGGGCTTCGCGGTAGGCTTCGGCTTCCGCCCGCTCGGCGCGGTGCTGTTCGGCTATCTGGGGGACCGACTCGGGCGCAAGTACACCTTCCTCGTAACCGTAACCCTGATGGGCGTGGCGACGGCGGGGGTCGGCCTGGTCCCTTCGGCCGGTACGATCGGCCTCGCCGCTCCGGCCGTCATCCTGCTCCTGCGGGTGCTTCAGGGACTGGCGCTTGGCGGGGAATACGGCGGCGCGGCAATCTACGTCTCCGAACACTCGCCGCCGGGACGGCGCGGCTTCCACACCGGCTTCATCCAGGCGAGCGTCGTCGGCGGCTTCGTGCTCAGCCTGATCGTCGTGCTGGGCTGCAAGGCGGCGATGAGCGACGCCTTGTGGCAGGCCTGGGGCTGGCGCGTTCCCTTCCTGCTCAGCATCGCACTGCTCGCGATATCGCTGTGGATGCGCCTCAAGCTATCCGAAAGCCCGGTGTTCAGGGCCATGCGGGAGGAGGGGGAGGTCTCCGGAAATCCCTTCCTTGAGAGCTTCACCTATCCGGGTAATCGCAGGCGCATCTTCATCGCGCTTTTCGGAATCGCGGCGGGGCTGACGGTGATCTGGTACACCGCGATGTTCTCGGCCCTCAGCTTCCTCAAGGGAGCAATGCGCATGGAGGACACGGCGGCGGAACTGATCGTCGGCGGCGCGGCGGCGCTCGGCATGGTGTTCTTCGTGATCTTCGGCAGCCTCTCCGACCGGATTGGACGCAAGAAGCCGATCGTCTGGGGCTATGCGCTGACGCTCGCGCTCTTGTTCCCGGCATTCTGGACGATTGGAGGCCATGCCAATCCGGCCTTGTCCCGCGCCGCCGAACGGGCGCCGGTCTTCGTGGTCGGTCCGGACTGCGACTATAACCCGTTCCGTGCCGAGCAGGCGACCCGCTGCGGCGGGCTTCTGAGCGACCTTGCCGGGGCCGGCGTTTCCTATCGGCTTTCGCAGGCGCCCGAACTGGTGCTTCAGGTGGGTGGGCGCGGTCTGCCGCTGGAAAACTATCCGTGGAACGACCGCAAGGCGCGGGGTGCCCAGTTGCAGCAATGGCTTGGCGAAGCAGGCTACGATTTCACTAAAGTGCGCCCCGCCATTGGCGACGCATTGGCGATCGGTGCGACATTGTTACTGCTGATGGCATTGTCCGGTGCGACTTACGGTCCGGTGGCCGCGCTGCTTTCGGAGATGTTCCCGCCGCGCATCCGCTACAGCTCGATGTCGATCCCCTATCATATCGGCACCGGGTACTTTGGCGGTTTCCTTCCGCTGATTTCCAGCTACATGGTCGCAAACAGCGGCAATCCTTTTCAGGGCCTTTGGTATACCTGGGGCGTTGTCGCGGTTGCCCTTGCCGTCTCGCTCTGGGGGCTGCGGGGCGGCCCTCCGCGCGATTATGGTGAAGATGTCTCCTGAATTTCCTGCTTCCGCCCTCCGTCTCGCTTTCGACCGCGACGCGCTGCGTTCCAACTGGCTGGCGCTCGACCGCCTGTCGGGAAGCGCGCGCGCCGGGGCGGCGGTAAAGGCCAACGGCTATGGCCTCGGTGCGCGGCAGGTGGTTCCGGTGCTCCACGCCGCCGGATGCCACGAGTTCTTCGTCGCGCACTGGGGGGAAGCGCAGGACCTGCTCGATTGCGTCAGCCCGGCTGCGCTTTCGGTGCTGCACGGCCCGCTGACCGCGCAGGATGCCGCGTTCGCCCGCGAAACCGGCGTGACACCCGTGATCAACTCGCTCGCGCAGGCCCGGCGCTGGACCGATGCTGGCGGTGGACGCTGCCACCTCATGGTCGATACCGGCATGAACCGGCTGGGCGTCCGCCTGGAGGAACTGGGCGACGAGGCGATTGCCGCGCTCGATATCGACGTGCTGCTCTCGCACCTCGCCTCCGCCGAGGAAGAGACCGACCTCAACGCCGCGCAGTGCGCGCGCTGGCAGGAGGCGCGTGGACAAGTGCGCCATGCGCGCGCCAGCCTCGCCAACAGCGCCGGGATCGCGCTCGGCAGCGATTATCATGGTGACCTGACCCGCCCCGGTATTGCGCTCTACGGCGGTATTCCCCGCGCGGGCATGGAAGAGCACTTGCGGCAGGTGGTCCGTCCCGAAGCGGCGATCCTCCAGGTCCGCGATGTGCCCGCAGGCGAGACAATCGGTTATAACGCTACTTTCATCGCGCCGGTGCCGATGCGGGTCGGTGCGATCGCGCTGGGTTATGCGGACGGCTACTTGCGCTGCTGGTCGGGCAAGGGCCTGTTCCGTGCCAAGGGGCACGAACTGCCGGTGCTCGGCCGCGTGAGCATGGACCTCACGGTCGTCGACCTGACCCATGCGCCGGACGTGGGCGAGGGCGACTGGATCGCTGCGGACTATGCTCTTTCCGAGGCTGCCGCCACTTCCGGGCTTTCCCAATACGAACTGCTTACCCTGCTGGGAAGACGGTTCGGCCGCGAGGGGTAATCCTCCAGAGTTTTGCTGCGCAGCAATTTGTGTTGCGTTGCGACAACCCGGGGTGGTAACTTGTGCGGTACAGGCCGGAAATTAGGCAGATTGGGGATTGGCAATGGCTGAAACGGCGTCGCAGGACGACAACACGGTAATCATAAAAAAATACGCGAACCGTCGCCTCTACAATACGCGCTCGTCGAGCTACATCACGCTCGATCATCTCGCGAAGATGACCCGCGAAGGGGTCGATTACAAAGTGCTCGATGCCAAGACCGGCACCGATATCACGCATACCATCCTCACGCAGATCATCATGGAGGAAGAATCGAACGGAGAGCAGATGCTCCCGGTGAACTTCCTGCGCGAACTCATCAGCATGTACGGCAATTCGATGCAGTCGCTGGTGCCGCACTATCTGGAAGCCTCGATGGACAACTTCCGGGCCAACCAGACGAAACTGCACAAGGCTTTCGAGGACAGTCTGGGCAACAATCCGCTGGCGAAGCTGGCCGAACAGAACATGGCCATGTTCAAGGCCGCCGCCTCTGCCTTCATGCCCGGTGCCGAAAAGCCCGAAACCAAGGCGCCTCCTGCCGCCGAGAACGCCGGAGATCTTGCCGCGCTGCGCGATCAGATGGCGGAAATCCAGAAGAGGCTTGACGCGCTGGGCAAATAAGGGTCTGCGCGAGGTGCTTTCGCGGCGCGTAACACACGCCGCGACTTGCTCGGAATGCAACGGATGGTCCGTCGCATCGCTCAGTTCAGGAAGAAGCACCCGTGCCCGCCATTCGTCACGCCCTCTCCACCAAGCGCGAGGACGACTTCGCCCAGTGGTATCAGGAAGTCATTTCCGAAGCCGAAATGGCCGAAGAATCGGGTGTTCGCGGCTGCATGGTCATCAAGCCGTGGGGCTACGGCATCTGGGAACGCATCCAGCGCCTGATGGATGACCGCATCAAGGCCGCGGGCGTCACCAACTGCTACTTCCCGCTGTTCATTCCGCTGTCCTATTTCGCCAAGGAGGCCGAGCACGTCGAAGGCTTCGCCAAGGAAATGGCGGTCGTCACCCATCACCGTCTCGTCGGCGACGGCAAGGGCGGCCTCGTCCCCGATCCCGAAGCGAAGCTGGAAGAGCCGCTGATCGTCCGCCCGACTTCGGAAACGGTGATCGGTGCCGCCATGGCGCGCTGGTTGCAGTCCTGGCGCGACCTGCCGCTCATGGTCAACCAGTGGGCCAACGTCGTGCGCTGGGAAATGCGCACCCGCATGTTCCTGCGCACCAGCGAGTTTCTCTGGCAGGAGGGCCACACCGCCCACGCCGATCGCGACGACGCCATGACCGAGACGCTGCGCGCGCTCGAAATGTACCGCGACTTTGCCGAGACCGAGCTGGCCATGCCGGTGATCGCCGGTGAAAAGCCCGAGAACGAACGCTTCCCCGGCGCCGTCGCGACCTATTCGATCGAAGCGATGATGCAGGACGGCAAGGCGCTCCAGGCGGGCACCTCGCACTACCTCGGCACCGGCTTCGCCGAAGCGGCGGGCATCCAGTACCAGGACAAGGAAGGTACCCAGCAGTACGCCCATACGACCAGCTGGGGCACCTCGACCCGCATGGTCGGCGGTGTCATCATGACTCACGGCGATGACGACGGTCTGCGCGTGCCGCCGATGATCGCGCCGCACCAGATCGTGATCCTGCCGATGCTGCGCGACAACGACGAGGACGAAGCGCTGCTCGCGTACTGTGAGGAACTGCGCAAGGCGCTCGTCACCCAGTTCGCGCTGAACGAACCGCTACGCGTCCTGCTCGACAAGCGTCCGGGCAAGGCTACGCAGAAGCGCTGGGCCTGGGTCAAGAAGGGCGTTCCGCTGATCCTCGAAATCGGCGGCCGCGATGCTGCGGGCGGGCAGGTCTCGATGCTGCGCCGCGACAGGCTCTGGAACGAGGCGGCCAAGGCCAACTTCGTGGGGCTGGCCAAGGAAGACTTCGTCGCGCGCGCCGTGACCGAGATCGAGGACATCCAGACCTCGCTCTTCGCCGAAGCCAAGGGCAAGCTGGAGGCGAACATCTCCCGCGCCGGCAGTTTCGACGAACTGGCTGCCGCCTTCGCGGACGACAAGCGCTATCCGGGCTGGGTCGAAGTCGAATGGTCGCGCCCGACCGGAGCGGCGCTCGAAGCCGTCGTCCAGAAGCTGAAGGCGCTCAAGCTGACCATCCGCAACACACCGCTCACCGCACAGCCGGTCTCCGGTAACTGTGTGTTCACCGGCGATGCGGCAGTGGAACGTATCTACGTCGCGAGATCCTACTGATCTGAAAGGAGGAAGAGGGCGTGCTGGGATCGATCAAGTACAATCTGACGAACCTGCTGAACTTCAAGGGCCGCGATGCGCGGCAGACTTTCTGGTTCTACGTCCTCTTCCTCATCGTGATCCAGTACGCCGTGGGCATGGCGATCGCCATGCCGATGATGGGCAGGATCATGAAAGGCGCCTTCGTGGCCGCGCAGCAGGGCGTCTCCGGAGGAGACATGAACGCCCGCGTCATGGCACAGATGGCCGGGTACATGCGCACGTCGATGACGCTCTCGACCATCGTGTCGCTCACGGCAGGGCTGCTGCTGCTGGCCTCCTTCGCGCGGCGGCTGCACGATTCCGGCAAGCCCGGCTGGATTTCGCTGCTGACATTCCTGCTGTCGCTCACCTCCAAGGCGATCGTCTGGTCCAGAATGGACGAGATCGTCTCGACCATGCAGCGTGTCTCGGCGGACAATCTTGAGACGGCTTTCGCCATGCAATCCAGAATGGTGACCGCCAGCCTGCTCGGTTACGCGGCGATTCTGATCGTCATCATCTTCGGCGTCTGGCCATCCAATCCGGGTTCGAACCGCTACGGAGAGGCGCCCGTCCGCTTCTGAGGCCTTGCCAAGCGGGCACTCCGGCGTGACAAGCGCCTCTATGAACAAGCTTCTGGTCGCGACTGCGCTTTCCGCCACGATCCTCTCCAGTCTTCCGGCCGATGCGGCTGACTCGCCTCAAAAGCCAGTTCCCGACGAGGTGTCCGAAGCCCGCATGCGCGCGGATGTGGCCAAGCTGGTCTCGTTCGGCACTCGCCACACGCTCTCTTCCGACACGGATCCCAAGCGCGGGATCGGTGCGGCCCGTCGCTGGGCTGCCGACGAATTCCGCAAGACCGCCAAGGCCTGCGGAAACTGCCTCGAAGTGGTCATGCCCGAGGCCATGGTCAGCGGCACGCGCATCCCGGTGCCGGTGAAGATGGTCGATGTCGTCGCCATCCAGCGCGGCACCGAACGGCCCAACGAAGTCGTGATCGTGGAAGCCCATATCGACAGCCGCGTCACCGACGTCATGGACGTGAAGAGCGACGCTCCGGGCGCCAATGACGACGGTTCGGGCACCGCGCTGGTCCTCGAAGCGGCTCGTGTCCTGTCCAAGCGGAAATTCGCCACGACCATCGTCTATGCCGCGCTTTCCGGCGAGGAGCAGGGCCTCTACGGTGGCAAGCTCCTGGCCGACTACGCGAAGCAGCAGGGCTGGACGGTGAAGGCCGTGCTCAACAACGACATCGTCGGCGGCACCCACGGTTCCGACGGCCTCGTCGATGACAAGAATGTCCGCCTCTTCTCGGAAGGCCCGCGCGCCGACGCCACCGACAAGACCCGCGCCGACGCCCGCCGTTTCGGCGGCGAGAACGACAGTCCTGGGCGCAACATCTCGCGCTTCATCGCCGAACTCGCAGGCGGCGTGCGGGGCGACCTCGCGGTCCGGCAGGTCTGGCGCGCCGATCGCATGGGGCGCGGCGGCGACCAGCTGCCGTTCCTCGAACAAGGCAACCCCGCCGTGCGCTTCTCGGTCGCGATCGAGGACTACGAGCACCAGCACCAGGACCTGCGCACCGAAAACGGCATCAGATACGGTGACACCATCGACGAGATGGACTTCCCCTATCTTGCCAAGGTGACACGCCTCAACATCGCCGCGCTGGCCGCTCTCGCTGCCGCGCCGATGCCGCCGACCGCCACGGCCGATGCTGCGGTGAAGACCTGGACCGACGTGACCTGGAAGCCCATCGCAGGGGCGGCGGCCTATTCGGTCTGGCGCCGCCGCACCGATGCCCCCGAATGGGAAGCGCAGCCGATGATCGCGCGCACCACCGAGACGAGCGTCAAGCTCGACGGTCTGCGCGGAGACGACTGGATTCTCGGCGTCCGCTCGATCGCTGCGGACGGCAGCGTTTCCCCCATCGCCGCTGCCGTACCGGGCGGAGGGTTTACTCCGCTTGCCCAGTTGCCCTAATCCCGCAGATGATCGAGTTCTACCGGTCGAAGGCCTGCCCTGCGCGAGACTTGCTGGCACGGGGCCAAGTAAATGTTTGTTGTCGGACCGGCGCCCGTCGTGACAGGCCCCGCTGCGACAGGAGAAGCGCGATTTCGAGTAATGGTGGGCAATCATGGCACTGACGCAGCATTTCGATTTCCTGCACGTGATTGCGGGCATGCTCGTCGGCGTGCTCGTGGGGCTTACTGGCGTGGGCGGCGGTTCGCTGATGACGCCGCTGCTGGTGCTGCTTTTCGGCGTTAGTCCGCAGACAGCGGTCGGAACCGACCTGCTGTTCGCCGCGATGACCAAAATCGCCGGTTCGGCGGTTCACGGCAAGCGCGAGACGGTGGACTGGCGGATCGTGCGCCGGATGGCCTGCGGCAGCGTTCCGGCGGCGATCCTGACGCTCGGGTTCCTGTCGTGGTTCGGCAAGATCGGCAATTCCACCGAGCACCTTATCATGACTTCGCTCGCCGTACTGCTGGGCGTCACGGCTATCGCGGTGATCTGCCGCAAATGGCTGCTAAGGCTTGCGCATGACATCGATCCGGCCCGCCCGCGTTCGCGGGTGCTGGCAGGAACGGTGCTATTGGGCGCGGCAATCGGCGTCGCGGTCTCGATCTCCTCGGTGGGGGCAGGGGCCATCGGCATGACCGTGCTGCTGGTGCTCTATCCCAAGCTCCCCGTCGCCCGTGTTGTCGGCTCCGACATCGCCCATGCCGTACCGCTGGCCCTGATTGCCGGGTTCGGCCACTGGATCATCGGCGATGTCGATTTCGCGCTTCTGGCCGTCTTGCTGATCGGCTCGATTCCGGGGGTGGTGATCGGTAGCTATCTGTCGTCGCACGCTTCCGACCGCATTCTTCAGCCTCTGCTGGCCTGCGTGCTGGCGGTGTCGTCCTGGCAACTCTTCCTCAAGGCCAATGCCGGGGAGAAGCATGCGCCTGCGCCGACCACCGCGCAGTCGGTATCGATTGCCGGTGAAGCGGCGGCAAAACAGCCCTGACGTCGACCGGGAATGGTGCCGCCTCTCGCGGCACCATTGCATTGACGGCCATTCCGGCGCATGGCGGGAACCATGCCTCCCAAGAACCGGCCCGCACCTGGCCTGCCGTCGCGCAAGCAGATCCTCGACCTCATCCAGAACTCGGCCGACCCCATCGGCAAGCGCGAGATCGCGCGCGAATTCGCCCTGAAGGGGCATGAGAAGATCCAGCTGAAAGCGCTGCTCAAGGACATGGCCGAGGAAGGCCTGATCGACGGCAAGCGCACCGCCTTCCACCGCATGGGCGGCCTGCCCAAGGTCACCGTGCTGCGCGTGGTCGAAGTGGACGAGGGCGAGCCGGTCGCCATCCCCGATACCTGGACACCGGACGACGCCACCCCGCCGCCGCGCATCCGCCTGATCGAGAAAGGCCGTTCGGCGCTGCGCAAGGGCGACCGCGTGCTGGCGCGTACCGAGGAAACCGCCACCGGATGGCGCGCCTATCCGATGAAGAAGCTGATGCTGCGGTCCGAACAGATGCTCGGCGTCGTCGAGATCGACGGTGCGGGCAAGCCGTGGCTGGCGCCGGTTGACAAGCGCATCCGCAATTCCTCGCCGATTTCCGATCTCGGCGGTGCCGAGAAGGGCGAACTGGTGCTGGCCGAGCCGATCGGCCGCTCCGCGCGCCCCTCGGTCAAGGTCACCGAAGTGCTCGGTGAGCCGCTGGCGCCCAAGGCCTTCAGCCTGATCGCGATCCACAAGCACGGCATTCCCAACCACTTCGACGGCGAGACCATCGCCGAGGCCGAGGCTTCGGCGAAGATGCCGCTCAGCCGCGAGAAGCGCGAGGACCTGCGTCATCTTCCCATCGTCGCGATCGACCCTTCCGACGCGCGCGACCATGACGACGCCATCTGGGCCACGCCGAACGAGCAGGGCGGTTTCGACGCCCTCGTCGCGATTGCCGACGTCTCGTTCTACGTCCGCCCCGGCGGCCATATCGACCGCGAGGCCCGCAAGCGCGGCAACTCGGTCTACTTCCCCGACCGCGTCGTGCCGATGCTGCCGGAAGTGCTCAGCGCCGACGTCTGTTCGCTGCGTTCCGGCGAGGACCGCGCGGCGATGGCCTGCCACATGAAGATCGACGGGCAGGGCAAAGTCACCGAATGGCGCTTCACCCGCGCCCTCGTCCGGATCGACGAAGTCATCGCCTACGAAGAAGCGCAGGCCCGCATCGACGAGGAGCGGGCACCGCAGCATCTCCAGGACCTCTGGGCCTGCTGGAAGCTGCTGGCCGCTGCCCGCGCGGCGCGCGATCCGCTGGAGCTGGAGCTGCCGGAACGCCGGGTAAAGCTCGACGAGCAGGGGCGCATCACCGAAATCGCCATCCGCGAACGGTTCGACGCGCACCGCGTGGTCGAAGACTTCATGATCGCCGCCAATGTCGCTGCCGCCAAGGCCCTCGAAGCCAAAGTCGCGCCGGTGGTCTACCGCGTCCACGAGACCCCGAGCCGCGAGAAGCTGACCGCGCTCAAGGACTATCTCGCCACCTTCGGGCGCAAGCTGGCGCTGGGGCAGGTCATCACGCCGGGCCTGTTCAACCGCATGCTCAAGGACATCGCCGACGAGAGCGAGAAGGCGCTCATCATGGAAGCGGTACTGCGCAGCCAGACCCAGGCCTATTACGGGCCGCGCAACGAAGGCCACTTCGGCCTCGCGCTGGGTTCCTACGCCCACTTCACCTCGCCGATCCGCCGTTATGCCGACCTTCTGGTCCACCGTGCCCTGGTCGATGCCTATGGGCTGGAGCAGCCGAAGCCGGAGGGCGATATCCCTGCGTCTTCGGGCCTTTCCGAACGCGACCGAGACGATCTCGGCCGCGTCAGCGAAGCGATCAGCAATGCCGAGCGCCGCGCCATGGAGGCCGAGCGCGAGACCATCGACCGCTATGTCGCCGCCTGGCTCTCGGGCCGCGTGGGCCAAGTCTTCGACACCCGCATCACCGGAGTGCAGAAGTTCGGCTTCTTCGCCACGATCATCGGTCTGGGCGGTGACGGGCTCGTCCCGGTCTCGACCCTGGGTGACGAGCGTTTCGCCTATGACGAGAAGGCACAAGTCCTCGAAGGCGAGAGCACCGGCACCACCTTCGCGATGGGCCAGATCCTGTGCTTGCGTCTGGCCGAGGCCAATCCGCTTACCGGCGCGCTGAAGTTCGAGCTGGAAGAAGGTGGCGGCCGCATCGAGCAGCGCGGCAAGCCCGTTCCCCTCAAGAAGAAGGGCAAGCACTTCGTCTCGCCGCGCGGACGTCCGGGGAATATCCGGCATCAGGGGCGCAAGAAGAAGTAAGATTCCGGGTCATCCCGGACCCGATCCAGGATGACGTTTTTTAGCTCAGTCGCTCGATCGCCTCGGCATCGAGCGTCCCCGGAATCACGAAGACCGGGCAGGGCATCTGACCCAGTCCTGCCCCCGTGAAGTGCGTGACCAGCGGTCCCGGCCCACCTTCCTTCGCCGCGCCGAGCACGAGTGCGGAAACCTCGCCGTGCTCCTTCAGATACTCGCGTACGATCTTGATGTCCTCTCCCATGCGAACGGAGATGACCGGCATCTTAGCGCCTTGTGATAAAAGGTTTCCGGCCGCTGCCGTCACCAGCGTCTCGGCGCGGGCGCGGGCCTCTTCCTCGATGGTCGCCTGGACCCCTCCGAAAGCGTTGAAAGGCTGGGGCGGAACCACGGCGAGAAGATGCAGCGCACCATCGGTCTTCGCGGCGCGACGCGCGGCGAACTGCAGCGCGACCAGCGCTTCTTCCGTTTCGTCGACGATGACCAGGTAAATGCGCATGGGTTTCCTCTCGAAGCGGCTTATCGGGCTATTCAGGACGGGGTGCAAGCCATCACGAATGCGAAAAAAGGATCGCGAAGGCGCTTGTGTGCGCGCGACAACTTGTCCAAGGAAAGGCGGACCCCGCATACCTCCCCAAGGAAAACAAGGGACACACAAGCTTCCATGCCCATCGACATCAAGATGCCCGCCCTGTCCCCCACAATGGAAGAGGGAAAACTGGCAAAATGGCTGGTTAAGGAAGGCGACACCGTCAGCTCCGGCGACATCATGGCCGAAATCGAGACCGACAAGGCCACCATGGAGTTCGAAGCCGTCGACGAAGGCGTCATCGGCAAGATCCTCGTGGCCGAGGGCACCGATGGCGTGAAGGTCGGCACAGTGATCGCCGTCCTCGCCGGTGAAGGCGAAGACGCCAGCGCCGTTTCCGCCGCGCCTGCCGCCGCACCCGCCAAGACCGAAGCACCCAAGGCTGCCGAAGCCGCTCCGGCTCCCGCAGCAGCGCCTGCGCCTGCCGCTACTGCCTCCGCTTCCAAGGAAGGCCGCGTTGCCGCATCACCGCTCGCCAAGCGCATCGCCGCCGACAAGGGCGTCGACCTTGCCACCGTGAAGGGTTCCGGCCCCAACGGCCGCATCGTCAAGGCCGACGTCGAAGGCGCGCAAGGCGGTGCTGCCAAGCCCGCTGCTGCTCCGGCAGCCGCCCCCGTCGCGACCGAAGCCAAGGCTCCGGCCGTCGACATGGCGCCGGAAACCCGCGCGCTGCTCGACGACCGCGTCCCGCATTCGGTCGAGAAGCTCTCGGGCATGCGCAAGACGATCGCCAAGCGCCTCACCCAGTCCAAGCAGGAAGCGCCGCACATCTACCTCTCGGTCGATGTGAACCTCGACAAGCTGCTCGCCCTGCGCGGCGAGATCAACTCCATGCTCGAAAAGCAGGGCGTCAAGGTCTCGGTCAACGACATGCTCGTGAAGGCCCTCGGCCGTGCCCTGGTGGACGTGCCGGAGTGCAACGTGACTTTCGCCGGCAACGAACTGATCAAGTACGCCCGCGCCGACGTTTCGGTTGCTGTCTCGATCCCGGGCGGCCTGATCACCCCGATCGTCACCGACGCCAGCGGCAAGTCGTTCTCGCAGATCGCCAAGGACATGAAGGACCTCGGCAAGCGGGCGCGTGAAGGCAAACTCCAGCCCACCGAGTATCAGGGCGGCACCGCCTCGATCTCGAACATGGGCATGATGGGCATCAAGCAGTTCTCGGCCGTCATCAACCCGCCGCAGTCGACCATCATGGCGATCGGTGCGGGCGACAAGCGTCCCTGGGTGCTGCCCGACGGCACGCTCGGCGTGGCGACCGTCATGACCGCAACCGGCAGCTTCGACCACCGCGCGGTGGACGGCGCCGACGGCGCGCGCCTGATGGCCGCTTTCCGCGAATACGTGGAAACGCCGCTCAGCATGGTCGCCTGAAGTGACCGAAGCACGACGTGACCCGGTGATCCGGGTCACGGCCATGCCGGCCGACGCCAATGCCTACGGAGACATCTTCGGCGGCTGGCTGATGAGCCAGATGGACATGGGTGCCGGCCTGATCGCCGCCCGTCGCTCGCGCGGTCGCGCGGTGACGGTGGCGATGGACGGCATGCAGTTCCACCTGCCCGTAAAGGTAGGTGACGAGGTCTCGGTCTACGGCGAGATCCAGCGCGTGGGCCGCACGTCGCTGACCATCGCCATCGAAGCCTGGCGCCGCCACCGGCACGAAGAGGAAGAAGTGAAGGTGACACAGGCCGTGTTCACCTTCGTCGCGGTGAACGAATTCGGTCAACCGCGCGCCATCGATCAGGAGAAGTAAGACAGTGGCTGATACCTACGACGTCATCGTCCTCGGTTCGGGCCCCGGCGGCTATGTCGCGGCCATCCGTGCCGCCCAGCTGGGCCTGAAGACCGCCATCGTCGAGCGCGAGCTGCTCGGCGGCATCTGCCTCAACTGGGGTTGCATCCCGACCAAGGCGCTGCTGCGCTCGGCCGAGGTGTTCCACCAGATGCAGCATGCCAAGAATTACGGCCTGGCCGCGGACAACATCACCGCCGACCTTGCCGCCATCGTCAAGCGTTCGCGCGGCGTTGCAGCCCAGCTCAACGCAGGTGTCACGCACCTGATGAAGAAGAACAAGATCACCGTCCACATGGGCACCGGCAAGCTGGTGGCCAAGGGCAAGCTGGCGCTGACCGACAAGGACGGCAAGACCACCGAACTTTCCGCGAAGCACATCATCGTCGCCACCGGCGCGCGTGCCCGCGAGCTTCCCTTCGCCAAGGCGGACGGCAAGCGCATCTGGACCTATCGCCACGCGATGACCCCGTCCGAGATGCCGACGAAACTGCTGGTCATGGGCTCGGGCGCCATCGGCATCGAGTTCGCCAGCTTCTACAACGACATGGGCGTTGACGTCACCGTCGTCGAGATGCTCGACCGGATCGTTCCCGTCGAGGACAAGGACGTCTCGGCCTTCCTCGAAAAGGCCCTCACCAAGCAGGGCATGAAGATCCTGACCGGCGCCGGCGTCGAGGCGATCACCGCCACCGACAAGGGCGTGAAGGCCAAGATCAAGGGCAAGGACGGCAAGGTCGTCGAGCACGACTTCAGCCATGTCATCTCGGCCGTGGGCATCGTGCCCAACACCGAGGAAATCGGTCTGGAAGCGCTCGGCATCAAGGCCGACCGCGGTTTCATCCAGATCGACGACTACGGCCGCACCAATGCCGCTGGCATCTGGGCCATCGGCGACTGCACGCCCGGACCCTGGCTCGCCCACAAGGCCAGCCACGAAGGCGTCACCGCCGCCGAATCGATCGCCAAGGAGCTCGGCAACAAGGACGTGCACCCGCACGGCCTCGACCGGAACAACATTCCGGGCTGCACCTACTGCCATCCGCAGATCGCTTCGGTCGGCATGACCGAGGAGAAGGCCAAGGAAGCGGGCTATACCGTCAAGGCCGGGACCTTCCCGTTCATCGGCAACGGCAAGGCGATCGCTCTGGGCGAGCCGGAAGGCTTCGTGAAGACCGTGTTCGACGCCAAGACGGGCGAGCTGCTCGGTGCCCACATGATCGGCGCGGAAGTGACCGAGATGATCCAGGGCTACGTCGTCGGCAAGACGCTGGAGACCACCGAGGCGGAACTGATGCAGACCGTGTTCCCGCATCCGACGATCTCGGAAGCGATGCACGAATCGGTACTGGCCGCTTACGGACGCGCGATCCACATCTGAGCCGCGATCAGGCGTACGAAAGAGAAGGGCGGGTCCTTGCGGGCCCGCCCTTTTTTGTGTGCGCGTGTCGAAACCGTCAGTCGTAGGATTTCGCCAGCAGAACCAGCGTGGGGTCGCCGAAGAATGGTTCGGGGATGAAGCCCTTGTCGCGCTCCACTTCGATGGCAGCGCTGTTCTCTCGGCTCTCGATCGCGATCACCCGCTTGCAGCCCCGCTGCTTCGCCTGCTTGCCGAGGAAGTCGAGCATGGCCCAGCCGACGCCCTGACCCTTGTGGTCTGCGCGCACTGAGATCGCCACTTCCCCGGTATCGCCCTCATCGTCGTAGGCCAGCACGCCGGAAGCGATGATCTCTCCGCGATCCGAAAAGCCCAGCCACGATTCGGTCTGGTAGTGGTCGGCCTTGACGATCGGCGCGATCTGCTGCGCACTCACCCGGTCTGCCGCCGCGAAAAAGCGGAAGCGGCGGTCGTCGTCGGTCACCTGTTCGAAGAACTGCGTGAGAGCCGCAGCGTCGCTTTCCCGGGCCGGGCGAACGTCGAGCGCGATGCCCGAGCGGGTGGGCAGCGTGATGGCGTCATTCAGGGACATGGATCGAGACTCCGCTGATTCTTAGGTGTCGGATTCATAAGCCTTTCCAGCAGCAAAGCCTTGATCGAGATCATCGACACCGCCCGCTGGAGGCGCTGAGGCTAACACAGCCCACAGCTTATGTCCCGCTGCCGAGACAAGTCGCCGGAAGACAGTGGCGCTTGGCGATTCATCGGTTAATGTGGCGGAGAAACGGCGGCTCCCAAGCCCGCCGGGAACGAAGTCTGCCGGAGAGGATACCGGCAAGAGGAGAAGGACATCATGGCCGAGGCCATCTATCCCGTGCCCACCGAGTGGGCTAAAAACGCCCTGATCGACGAGGCGCGTTACCAGGACATGTACGCCCGTTCCTTGGAAGACCCCGATGGGTTCTGGAGCGAGGAAGCGCAGCGGATCGACTGGATCAAACCGTTCAGCGTGGTCAAGCAGACCAGCTTCCACGAAGCCGACTTCGGCATCTCGTGGTTCACCGACGGCACGCTCAATCTCTCGGCGAACTGCCTCGACCGTCATCTTGCCGAGCGCGGCGATGCCGTTGCGATTCTCTGGGAACCGGACGATCCGAAGAACCCGGAGCGCCGGATCACTTACCGCGAACTCCACGAATCCGTCTGCCGCTTCGCCAACCTGCTCAAGGCCAGGGGCGTTAAGCGCGGCGAGCGGGTGACGATCTACCTGCCGATGGTGCCCGAAGCCGCCGTCGCCATGCTCGCCTGCGCCCGGATCGGCGCAATCCACTCGATCGTCTTCGCCGGCTTCTCTCCCGACGCGCTCGGCGGCCGCATCCAGGATTGCGACAGCCGCATCGTCCTCACCTCGGACGAAGGCCTGCGCGGCGGTAAGAAGATCGCGCTCAAGGCCAATGTCGATGAGGCGCTCAAGGCCTGTCCGGGCGTCGATACCGTCATCGTGCTGAGCCATACCGGCGCCGATGTGCCGATGGTCGAGGGCCGCGACATCGACTGGGCCTTGGCCGTGGCCGGGCAGTCCGCCGATTGCCCGCCCGAGGAAATGAACGCGGAGGACCCACTGTTCATTCTCTACACCTCAGGTTCGACCGGCAAGCCCAAGGGCGTGCTTCACACGACCGGGGGCTATTCAGTCTGGGCCTCGATGACCCACGAATACGTCTTCGATTATCGCCCCGGCCAGGTCTACTGGTGCGCGGCGGACATCGGTTGGGTCACCGGCCACTCCTACGTCGTCTACGGTCCGCTGATGAACGGCGCGACCACGGTGATGTTCGAGGGCGTGCCCAACTTCCCCGATCCGAGCCGCTTCTGGCAGGTGGTCGACAAGTTCCAGATCGAGATCTTCTACGGTGCGCCGACCGCGCTGCGCGCGCTGATGCGCGAGGGCGACGACTGGGTGAAGAAGACTTCGCGCCAGAGCCTGCGCCTGCTCGGCTCGGTGGGCGAGCCGATCAATCCAGAGGCCTGGTCGTGGTATCACGAAGTCGTGGGCGAGGGGCGCTGCCCGATCGTCGACACCTGGTGGCAGACCGAGACCGGCGGCGCCATGATCACTCCGCTGCCCGGCGCCACCGCGCTCAAACCTGGTTCTGCCAGCAAGCCGCTGTTCGGGGTGAAGCCGATGCTGCTCGACAACGACGGTAAGGTGCTGGAGGGAGCCGCCGACGGCTGTCTCGTCATTGCCGATAGCTGGCCCGGCCAGATGCGCACCGTCTGGGGCGATCACGAGCGCTTCTTCCAGACGTATTTCACGACTTTCCCCGGCACCTACTTCACCGGCGACGGTTGCCGCCGCGACGAGGACGGTTACTTCTGGATCACCGGCCGCATCGACGACGTCATCAACGTCTCGGGCCACCGCATGGGCACGGCGGAAGTCGAATCCGCGCTCGTGGCCCATCCCGCCGTGGCCGAAGCGGCGGTCGTGGGCATGCCGCATGAGATCAAGGGGCAGGGCATCTACGCCTTCGTCACTTGCAATGCCGAAGTCGAGCCGGACGAGGATCTCCGCCGCGAACTCATCAAGTGGGTCCGCCACGAGATTGGCCCGATCGCCACGCCCGATGTGATCCAGTTCGCACCCAGCCTGCCGAAGACCCGCTCGGGCAAGATCATGCGCCGCATCCTGCGCAAGATCGGCGAGAACGACTTTTCGAATCTCGGCGATATCTCGACGCTTGCCGATCCCTCGGTGGTCGACAATCTGATTGCAGGCCGTCCGCAACCCGCGGCCGCCTGACGCCCATCCTGCGGCGACAGCGCGCGTTTGCGCCTGTCGTCGCAGCATTTATGTCATCGAACGACCGTAAGGTTTCCGTCTCGTAAACTGAGGCGAAACCATGAATGCAACGCTTGCGGCCCCGGATGGCAGGGCCAGTACCCGACCGGAACTCGACAAGGGGCTGGGCGCCGCAGGCCGGATCGGCTTCGGCGCGGCGATCGCCGCCGCGCTGTTCTATGTCGGTTACAGCGTCTATTCGGACGCGGCGGCGGTCGGGGTCGAGCCCACCACTTACCTGCCGTTCCTGCTGCTGTTCGTCGCCTTGCTGATCGCGCTCGGCTTCGAGTTCGTGAACGGCTTCCACGATACCGCCAATGCCGTGGCAACGGTGATCTACACCAATGCCATGCCCGCCAACGTGGCAGTTGTCTGGTCCGGGTTCTTCAACTTCCTGGGCGTTCTCGTCTCCACCGGTGCGGTGGCTTTCGGAATCGTCTCGCTGCTGCCGGTAGAACTGATCCTGCAAGTGGGATCGAATTCAGGCTATGCGATGGTCTTCGCGCTCCTGCTGGCGGCGATCCTCTGGAACCTCGCCACCTGGTGGCTGGGCATTCCCTCCTCCAGTTCGCACACGCTGATCGGATCGATCATCGGCGTCGGCGTGGCCAATGCGCTGATGCACGGGAAGGGCGGCACGGCGGGGGTGGACTGGAGCAAGGCGGCCGAGATCGGACAGGCCCTGCTATTTTCGCCACTGATCGGCTTCGGCGTCGCCGCACTGCTGTTTCTTGCCATGCGCGTACTGGTCCGCAAGAAGGAACTCTACGAGGAACCCAAGGACGGTGCTCCGCCGCCGCTGTGGATTCGCGCCCTGCTGATCTTTACCTGCACCGGCGTCAGCTTCGCCCACGGCTCGAACGACGGTCAGAAGGGCATGGGCCTCATCATGCTGATCCTGATCGGCACCGTCCCCACAGCCTATGCACTCAACCGCGCGGTTCCCGAGCGCTATATGGCCGAGTTCCACAGCCGCTCCATCGCGGCGGAAGCGGCGCTGGAAAGCGGCACCGGGCGAAGCGACATGAGTGCGGTGGAAGCACGCCGGAAGGTGACCGCCTATATCGCCGACAAAAGCTTCGTCCCGGAAACGCTCCCGGCTCTGGCGGTCCTGGTTCATGACGTCGACCAGCAGGTCATGGCCTATGGCTCGCTGGCAAAAGTGCCCGCAGCCGCCGTCAGCAATATCCGTAATGACATGTACCTCGCCTCCGAGGCGATCAAGGGATTGGGCAAGCAGAAGCCGGCAGCGCTCTCGGAAACCGCGCAGGATCGCCTCGCCACTTACAAGACCTCGCTCGATGCGGGCACACGCTTCATCCCGACCTGGGTGAAGATCGCCGTGGCCTTCGCGCTCGGCCTCGGCACGATGGTCGGATGGCGCCGTATCGTCGTGACGGTGGGTGAGAAGATCGGCAAGACCCACCTGACTTATGCGCAGGGCGCTGCGGCCGAACTCGTGGCGATGGGGACGATTCTCGGCGCCGACCACCTCGGCCTGCCGGTCTCCACCACCCATGTCCTTTCGTCTGGCGTTGCAGGCACGATGGCGGCGAACCGGTCGGGCCTGCAGATGAGCACGATCCGCAACCTGCTGATGGCCTGGGTCCTGACCCTGCCGGTCTCGATCGTGATGGCGGGCGCGCTCTACATGGTCTTCGCGCAAGTTTTCTGACCGTCAGGATCGCAGCAGGCTCCTGACGGTCTGCCAAAGACGCGATAGCGGTCCGGTCGCGTCCTGAAACGCGGAAGCTGCGGGAATGACGAGGGTGACTTCCGTGCCGCCATACGGGCCGCGATCGAGAAGCATCTGGCCTTTGAGCTTTTTCGCGCGCTCCTGCATGCCGATCAGGCCGAAGTGGCCGGGCTTGCGACCCGCCTGGATCACCGCATGGTCGATCCCCACGCCATTGTCGATGAACGAGATCGTGAGCGTGGTCTGGAGATAGTTGACGAGGATATCGACGCGGCTGGCTTTGGCATGACGCGAAATGTTGAAAAGGGCTTCCGTGGCGATCCTCGCGATTTCCTCGGAAACGGCAGGGCTCAGGGACCTAGCCACGCCATAGCTGACGATGTTCAACTCGACGTTGCCGGTCAGGCCGGTTTGGCCGGCAATGATCCGCAAGCACCCTTCGAGCGTGTCGGTTTCCCTATGCGCGCGCAAGTTGTACACGCGGTCGCGTCCTTCGGCGATGACAGCTTCGGCATGTTCGATCACACCGTCGAGGCGATCGGAACCGGCGCCGCCGGAACGGAGCGATGCCGCTGCGAGACGGAAGTCCAGAAGCAGGGCCTGTACCGACTGGAGAAGCGTGTCATGGAGTTCGCGGGCGATCCGTTCACGCTCGTCGTGACGTTCGGCCAGGCGGGAACCGATGCTTTTGCTGACGGCGGCGATGCGCAACCGGTATCCCAGATACAGCAGTGCGAAGAATGCCGCCCCACACAGCAGCTTGAAATACCAGCTTTCCAGGAAAGTCGGCCGGATCTCGAAGGAAAGCGAGCGGGTGGCGGTACCGCCGCCATCGCCGGTCGCGGTAACGACGAAACGGTATTTGCCGGGTCCGAGATTCGCGTATCCAGCCGTCCTTCGCTGGCCCGCATCGATCCAATCGGTATCCACATTCTCCAGGCGATAACGGATGCGGACAAGGTCCGGGCGCAGGGTTCCCGTCGCCGAAAAAGCAAGACGGACCGAGCGCGTACCGGCTGCGAGCGTGACCGATCGCGGGTCCCGGAAAGTCTCGCCGTCCGTGGTCAGAAGGCGGAAAACCACATTCGGCGGGGCACGATTCCCGGCGATCGAGCGAGGGTCTACGCTCGCCAGACCGGCCGTGCGCACGACCCAGATCCGGCCGTCGCCGTCCAGCGCGCTCTTCTGCCCGACCGGCCCGAGACGCTGCGAAGTTCCGGCAAGACCGTCGCGCCCATCGAAGAGACGACGCGGCAGCAGTCTGTCGGAATTCCCGAACGCTGCTTGCAGGTCGGACGAGCGCACTCTGGACAAGCCGTCGAAACTGCTGAACCACACTTCCCCTTCGGGTGTCTCGACCAGCGTCGTCACCCGCCGCGTCCAGGGCGCGGAAAGAGGATCGAGCCGCACTGCATGGCCCTGTGCAAGCCGGATCAGACCGGCCGCCGTAAAGGCCACGAAGCCGCCAAGTCCCGGAGAAACGCCGTTGATCTGCGCGCCTTCGAGCGAGGGAAGGCGGTAGATCAGCTTGCGGTTTCCAGAGAACACGACGACCGTCTCGTCATCGAGTGGAACGGCCACTTCGCCGCGGGCATTCGCCGAAATCCCAAGCAAGCCGCCTTTGTTTCGGGCTTCCAGATCGGGAAGTTCGCGCAGCTTCCCCCCTGCGTATCGCCAGGTGCTTCCATCGTAGCCTCTGAGCCAGATATTTCCGGCAGCATCGAGCGCGCAGGCGCTTGGCGCCATGGGAGCCGGCATAAGGTATCTGAGGCGGCCCTTCGCGGAGAGCGAATAGACCTTGCGACGCTGGGCAAGCACGATCTCGCCTGCCTTGCCCGAACAGAAGATCGGATCCTCGGCAAGATCGAGCACATGCCGGGCCGGCGCTCCGTGCTGCAACCGGTAAAGTTTACCGTGCGAAGCCGCGTAGACGCTTCCATCCTTCGAGCTGACAAGTTGAACGCCGCCGACATTGTCGCCGGCCACTGTCGGCTCCATCGAAATGTCGGCCAATCGGAACCGAAGCAGGCCCCGACTTTCGGCAAACCATACCGTGCCCTGTGCATCGGTGTAATTGGCTCTCACGCCGTCCGTCTCTGCCGTGCCGGGCCAGCGGTATGTTTCGATCGCGCCGCCGGACCGTGCCTGAGCGAGATTCAGACGGCTCGAAACGGACGAACTCCAGGAGCCGTTCCATACTCCTCCGTGATCGTCGAACGACAAGAAGCGCATTCCGATGCTCTTTGGGAGAGGGTATACCGGTCCAAGCGGCTTGAGGCCTGATCCGGCAATGCCGTAGCTTCGTAGCCAATCGCGGTCGGAGACCCAGAGCTGGCCGCTGCGATCGACGTTGAGCCGCGCGAACTGGTAAGAGCCTTCGAGAACCCTGAACCTGCTACTGCCGGGCGCCAGGCGGGCTATTCGCGACTTGCGTTGCTCGAAATCCAGAACCGGTGCGAGGATCGAACCGTCGCGCGTCGCGACCAGGCCGAGCGTGAAACCGGGCGGCAGGCCGAGCAGATCCTCGACCTGCTGCCATTTGCGATCCTTCCAACGCCATAGGCGCCCCGATAGTCCGCCCCATTCCGCGTAGATCGCGCCGTCCGGGCCCTCCAGGATGTTGGTTACGATCAGCGGCGGCCGGGATAGCTTCATATCCTCTACACGGCCGCCGACATAGCGGGAAACGCCTGCGCTCTGCGCAAAGCCGATCCACAACTCTCCTTTGCGGCTGACGAACAGCGAAGAAACCCCGAAAGGACTGGTCCCCTTGATGTCGGGACCAGTCAGATGCTCGAAGGACATGCCGTCGAACCGCCAGAGGCCATCTTCCGCCCCCAGCCACAGAAGGCCGTCCGGCGTCTGCGTTATGGCATTGATGAGCGAGGGCGCGCCTTCTTCCGTACTCCAGAAGTCCTGATGGAAACGCCCCAGAGTGACTTCATCGCGGAGACCGGCATGTTTGGCTGGACCCTCGGCAGGGTTTTGGGCAAGGGTAGTCCCTCCCACAAAAGTGCCGAGGGCAAGACAGGCAATGACCGCCTGCAAGCGGGAGCCTGCCGCAAGGTTCACACACGAAATCCCACTAGACCCTGCGGCCGCGCCCGATCCCGATATCAGGGCCTCTTTCTTGCTACATGCCTGCTCATAAGCCCGGCGTCAAAGTTCCGGAGGATGCAACTCGTGGATCGTCGGCATCTCGTCGCTCTTCGTGTCTCCGATGTAAAGTTGACGCCAGGCCTTGGGCGGCATGCCGGTAAACTTCCGGAAAACCCGGCTCATATGACTCTGGTCCGCAAATCCGCATCCGACGGCAATATGCGAGACGGAAATGCTGTCGTCCCGAAGCATGTCCTTCGCTTTCGCAACCCTGCGGCTGAGCAGCCACTGATGCGGGGGCATTCCCACGGATTTCTTGAAGGAACGGGCGAAATGGGCAAGGGAAAGGCCGCATTCTTCCGCCAGGACTTCAACCGAGACATCCCCGTCGAGCGATGCCTCGATAAGTTCCCTCGCTCTACGCTCCTGCCAGACGGCAAGACCGCTGCGTGACTGCCGCGAGGTTCGCTCCTTTATTCCATAGCGCTGCGCGACATGAGAGCAGAGCGCCCAGCCGAGATGTTCCAGGAACAGGCGATTGGGCTCGTTCGGATTGTCGAAGATCGGCCAGATCGCGTGCGCCAGTCGGTGGAGCTGTCGATCTTCTATGGGTTCACCGGGGATCCCATCGAGGTTGCCGACCTCGATCGGCCGCTCGTTCATGAGCGCGATGCCGAAAGCCCGGCGATCTACGTGGAAGTTCACGCAAGCGAATGCCGACCGTAGATTCGCTTGCCAGGTCTTACGATAATCGAAGAAAGCGCTATGCCCGGACGGTTGCCGCCGAAACGCCAACTTATGGCCGTTCAGAAAGATTTCCCCTTCATAATCGGCCATCTGAACATTGATCATGAAGGCGTCTTCAGTGAGATGGGGATCGCTCATTCCTACCCCGCATCCGGAACGCAAGCGTGCGACACCGATCGGAAAGCCTCCCGGTCCCTTGAAACTGATGCTGGAGGCATCCTTCACGCGCAGGAACGTCTGCGAACGATTGCTGCCTGTATCGGTTTGCCTGTCCATGGTCGATCCGGAGTCCTTGGCGTTGCGACGAGACGGCGCGGATATGCCCTAAATTATCCATGAGCAGAATACCCGCGTCCTCCCCCCAATATTGGGGGGAGCCGTGTGGATTGTCTCCGCACAAGTCCAGCGGTATCCGAAAGTGAATGCAAGGAGGCGAACGGGATTTGATGCGAGAGGACAAGATCCGCATTGTCGTTGCGGACGATCATCCCCTCATCCGGCGCGGTGTGCGGGCGGTGCTCTCGATGGTCGCTGATGTGCTTGTCGTCGGCGAGGCCGAAGATGGCGCCCAGGCCGTCGAGCTCTATCGCACGCTCCTGCCGGACCTCATTCTGCTCGATCTGCAAATGCCCAACGTGGACGGCATCGAAGCGATCGAGCAGATCAGGCAGGAGTTTCCGCAGGCCAAGATCCTGGTGCTCACGACTTACTCGGGCGACGCCCAGGCCTTGCGCGCGTTGCGGGCCGGGGCGCTGGGCTACATTCTCAAGAGCAATCTGCATGACGAACTGATCGAGGCGATCCAGTCGGTTCACGGGGGCCGGGAATTTCTCAGCGCGGAAATCATCTCCCAGATCGCCCGGCACCAGGGCAACCAGCAACTGACCGACCGGGAACGCAGCGTCCTGACGCTTGCCGCTGCCGGAAATTCCAACAAGCGGATCGCCTCCAGCCTCGAAATCTCCGAGGAAACGGTGAAAGGCTACATGAAGATTATTCTGAGCAAGCTGGATGCCGTGGACCGCACCCATGCCGTGACGATCGCTCTCCGGCGGGGAATGATCGACCTCTGACCGGCGACATAGCCGCTGCCTGACCGGTTACATCGGCCGATCGATCCACCACCTCGGCAGACTGCAACAGCGGACGGAGCAGGGCGGTTCATGCCGCGCAGGGCAAGGCTGGTGATCTCAGCGTCGATGCAGGACCGCGCGCAGCTGAACGAGCGTGGCGATGGCGGCAAGGGAAATGCCCAGAGTCGCAACCGCGGTCCAGCCACCGGAGTTCCAGGCGACGGTCGCTGCGGCCGCTCCGGCGCCGCCGCCCAGGAACATCGCCCCCATGAAGATCGTGTTGAGTCGGGCGCGGGCCTCGGGGCGTAGCGCGTAGACGATATGCTGATTGGAGACGAGCACGCTCTGAACCGCGAAGTCGAGCAGGATACAGCCGATCACCAGTCCCGCGATCGATCCCCAAAATCCGAAGATCGCCCAGGAAAGGACCGTCAGCATGGTGCCGCCCAGGATCGCCATGTGCGGGCCGCGACGGTCGGCGATCCTGCCAGCGATCGGGGCGGCAAGGATACCGACCGCGCCGACTACACCGAACAGACCGGCCACTTCGGAACCGAGGCCGAAGGGGGGCTGTTCCAGGCGCAGGGCAAGAATCGTCCAGAAGGCAGTGAAGGCACCGAACAGCAGAGCCTGCGTATAGGCCGCGAGGCGCAGCTCGCGGAACTCCCGCCAAAGGTGAACGAGCGAAACGAGCAGGCACGCATAGGTACTGCGTCCTTCGGGAACGCTGCGGGGCAGGGCCACGGCCATCAGCCCGCCCGCTCCCAAAGCCAGCGGTACGCCGAGCCAGAACATCGCGCGCCAGCCTTCATGCGCTGCGACGAAACCGGACAGGGTACGGCTCAGCAGGATACCGCAGAGTACACCCGACATGACGGTGCCGACCACGGCACCGCGCCGCTCGGGCGCGGCTAGGTGGGCAGCGAAAGGCACGATCTGTTGGGCGACCGTCGATGCGACGCCGAGGATCAACGAGGCAATCAGCAACATGACAGCCGATGGCGCCAACGCGGCACCGACGAGGGCTATCGCCAGAACGGCGAATTGCGCGACGATCAGGCGGCGTCGCTCGACCAGATCGCCCAACGGCACCAGGGCGAACAGGCCGACGGCATAGCCGAGCTGGGTTGCAGTGGGCACCAGTCCTGTCAGCCCGCCAGGAAGCTCGCGCTCGATTACGCCGAGCATGGGCTGATTGTAATAGATGTTCGCCACGGCCAGTCCGGACGAGACCGCCATGGCAAACATCAGTCCTGAACCGATTTGTGTCGAAGCGGGCGCCTCGGATGGGAGTGCGGATACCTTGCTCATGGTCTTGCCTCTGCGACAATGCCCTGATGCCGGTCCTTAATGCGTTCCGGGGCGGGGCGTGATTGAACGGCAAGTATGGGGAAGCATCAGGTTCAGGCGTAGATATACGATCGGTTATGTCGGCCTGACGGAAAGCGTGATGATGAGCTTCGATGATCCGGAGGCCTTAGTCCGAGGTGGCGTCCGTAGGCAGGTCTGGCAGTTGAAATCCATGGCGATCAGCCGGGCCACGGCGCTTCACGGCTGAGCGAGCAGGCAGTGGGCGGTAGTCGCGATGAGCGTGGTCATGATGAACTACGACCCAGAACGAGTTCGCCTTCTTCCTCTCCGTCCCAATAGTGCGCCCGTTCGCCCGCGACTTCGATCAGCACGATGCCCGGCGTCTCAGGACCTTCCGGCCACCAGCGATCGAGGCCGTCTGTCCAGTGCCGGGCAAACGCAGATTTGTCGCGAACAAGCCTGGCATGGCCTTCGACGGCGAGGAAGAAGGGTCTCTGACCGAGTAGCCCGGACTTGCCCTGATAGGACAAAGTGACCTGGGGGTCGGCCGCGATGTCGGCGACCATCAGCGCGCTTTCTTCGGTGAAGAACCAGGCGGTGCCGTCATAATCGACTTCGCGGTTGTTGCTCATCGGCCGCGCTGCGATTGCTCCGCCTTGCGTATGGGTCGCGAGCATTGCGAAGTCGATGTCTTTCATCTTGCCGGAAAGCTCTGCAAGGGACCATGTCATCGGGATTATCCTCTTCCGGTTATACTTCAGACAACGCACGACGCGTGTATTCGATGCGCGAACGCTGAGGGGAAAATGCCTCGACAAGGCCCTCGGATCGCACGGTTCAGGCCAGATCTCGGATCTTGGGTTCACGCGCCCAGTGTCGGCTGGCTCCGACCTTCTGGAACGCGTCGATCGGCACGATGCCCTCGTCCTTCTCTACACCCGCCTTATCGAGAATGACCTGGGTGCCGCGACAGTGTGCGATGGTCTTGCAGTGACCATAGGCATCCATGAACCATTGAACCGCAGCCCCTTGCATGGCCAGTTTCTCCGCCGCCTCAGGCATGAGGATCGAAGCGATCGCGTCGAAAAGGACGGACGGCGAACCCGCGAGTTGCCCGTCCGCCTCCAGCGTGCCGCCCTTCAGCTTCATTCCGCCGACTTTCGGAGCCACCAGGAAGGCAGTACCGCCAGCCGTTTCGATTTCACTCTTGAGCTTGTCGATGGCAGCCTTGTCCGATCCCTCGTCGAAGAGAATGGCGATCTTTCTTCCGTCCAGCGTATCGAGAGCATTCTTCTGGATCGACAGGGCGTCGGAAGGCGCCATCTCGACCGGCTCCCGCGCGGCGGGGGCCTTCTTCGGCAATGTGAGAGCCAGCCCATCCGCAACCCTCTCCGCCAGCGTCTCGTCGACGTTGCGCAGGCGGGAGATCACCCGCTCGCGAACGTGAGCAAGAGCGACTTTCGAAAGTTCGAACACGATGGCGGAGGCGATATGCGCCTGTTCGCTTTCGGTCTGCGAGCAGTAAAAGAGCCTCGCCTGACTGTAATGGTCGGCGAACAGCTCCGCGCGGATGCGCAGCTTGTTCTCGGGCTCATTGCGCTCGGCATTTTCCGTAAACGTCGAAAAGCCGCTCTGCGGATCGGCGCGTGGGCCGCCGTTCTCGCCTGCCTCGGCAAGGCTGTTCGGTTCGTAATTGGCGCGGCCGGTGGGGACCAAAGTCTGCATCATGCCGTCCCGCTGGAAGTTGTGGAACGGACATTTGGGCGCATTGATCGGGATCTGGTGGAAGTTCGTCGTGCCAAGCCGCGACTTCTGGGTATCGAGATAGGAGAACAGCCGGCCCTGCATGAGCGGGTCGTTGGTGAAGTCGATTCCCGGTATGATGTTGCTGGGCAGGAAAGCGACCTGCTCGGTCTCGGCGAAGAAATTATCGACGTTGCGGTTGAGCGTCAAACGGCCGACGATCTCGACCGGAATGTCCTCTTCCGGGATGAGCTTGGTAGCGTCGAGCACATCGTACGGCTGCTGCGCGGCCCATTCCTCGTCGAAAACCTGCACGCCGAGATCCCAGGCCGGGAAATTGCCCGAGGCGATCGCCTCGAACAAGTCGCGGCGGTGGAAGTCCGGATCGGCACCCGCGATCTTCACGGCTTCGTCCCAGACCAGCGATTCCAGTCCGAGAACCGGCTTCCAGTGGAACTTGACGAACTTACCCTCGCCGGATGCGTTGACGAAGCGGAAGGTATGGACGCCGAACCCCTGCATCATGCGAAGGGAACGGGGAATGGCCCGGTCCGACATGGCCCACATGATCATGTGCATCGTCTCGGGCATCAGGGACACGAAGTCCCAGAACGTATCGTGTGCCGAGGCCGCCTGGGGATAGCCGCGATCGGCCTCCATCTTCACCGAATGGACGAGGTCGGGGAATTTCATCGCGTCCTGGATGAAGAAGACCGGGATGTTGTTTCCAACCAGGTCCCAGTTGCCTGCATCGGTATAGAACTTGACCGCAAATCCGCGCACGTCGCGCGGCGTATCGACGGATCCGGCGCCCCCTGCGACCGTCGAGAAGCGCACGAAGACCGGGCAGTTCTCCCCTTTCTTCTGAAATATCGATGCCTTGGTCAGTTCCGGAATGGCCTTGGTGCATTCGAAGACGCCGTGAGCGCCCGAGCCGCGCGCATGAACGATGCGTTCGGGAATGCGCTCGTGATCGAAGTGGAAAATCTTTTCGCGCAGGACGAAGTCTTCCAGAAGCGTTGGCCCACGCTCGCCAGCTTTGAGGCTGTTCTGGTTATCCGAAATGCGGTGGCCGAAATTATCGGTGAGATAATCCTCCGGCGCGGCACGCGCGGGTTTCAGGTCCTGATGGGTTTCTCCGCCATTGCCGACGTGATCGTCATGCTGCGGTTTTCCCGAGCCGGGTTGATGATTGCCGAGCGTCTGGGACGTGGCAGGGGATGCGGCGGGATTTGGGGACGTGTCGCGGGTTGCCATGGAAGCTCCTCGGGGAAGTCTTGCTTGCCGTTTTCAACCGGCTTGGCGAGCTAGGGTTCCTGCATCCCAACGCCAGCGATCGGCCCTGCGCCCGGACGAAAGCGGTTTGGGCTGAGCCGGGAACCCGGTAGCCGATACTGGCCTCGCTTCGATCAAGCGCCGTTTTCGGGTTCTCCGGCACGGGGATCGAGACCCGCCTCATCGGCACGGATAAAACTGATCTTGCCTTCCGGCTCCAGGATCGCCCAGGCAACCTGATCGAGACGGGAAATGCCCGCCAGCCGCATTTCGGTCGCCAGTTCGTCGCGGTCGATCCGCTCCGATTCCAGATTACGATCGAGCAACTGGCCGTGCCTGACAAGGACGACCGGAGCGCTCTGCAGCAGACGCCGCGCGCGGATCGAGTGATGGCCGACCAGCCCCAGCAGCAAGCTCCAGCCCGCGAACGTCACGATGGCAAGCGTTGCGCCGGTAAGAGAGAAATCCTGATGGGTGACGCCCTGCTGGATCAGGTCCCCCATGACAATCAGCGACACCAGTTCGAACGGGGCCATTTGCCCGAGTTCCCGCTTTCCCATGAGCCGCAGCAGGACGTACATCACACCGAACATGACCGAGGCACGGATGACGATTTCCATCAGGGCAGGACCGTCAGTGTCATGGGGATCGTGGCAATTTCATTTTCGCCGTCGGCGATCCGCATTGCGCCGCGCAATTGCCGAAAGGCGCGCGGCTGTATCTGTCCATCGAACTTGAGGGTGAAGGGATGTCCGGCGCGCACTTTGCCGAAATGGTAGGCGAACCGGTCATCGAGCGATTTGGCGCTCTCGGCATCCGGCACCAGGGTATCGATACTCATGGCGCGCCAGAGCGGCGTGTCGATCGCGATCACGAGATCCTCGACGTCTGTCACGGGTACAAAGCGAACTTGTGTTTCGAACCAGTTGCCGCTGCGTAATATCGCGGCATGGCGCAGCTCGATCGTTGCGCGGGGGGTGACGATCCTGCGCTCCGCATCTGGCCCGCCGCCCAGCCATCCTGCGAAAGCCGCCGCGATCAGTCCCGCAATTACGAATATGGCCAAGGGGGTCCGCCACATTGCCAGGCGGCCGGGATTACCATGCTTCGCCTCGATGCCGAACGGCCGGTCGGGCTGTCTTGGGCGGGAACGTTCCATGGTAGCCCCTGAACCCGTGAACGGGCGGCATGTTCCGGGTCATCAGCCTTTGCCTATTGGGGAAATGTTCGGCTTTTTCCGACCGACGATGAGATACCGCCATACGCCGATGGCATTGATGATCAGCAAGATCACGTTTTGCCAGCCGATCCCCTCACTGTCCGGATTCAGAAACCCCCAGGCGATCAGGGCGAGCGAACTGGAGACGAAGATCGCCATTGCCGTCCCGGTCCAAATCCTGCCGAGGTTCAGCGAGACCAGCAGCGAGGCCAGAACGGCGGCACCTGCGCCGTAGTATTGCAGGATGTCTCTCACTTCGATCATCTCCCGAGAACGATCCGCCATTGGAGATTTTGGCATTCACGCCATGCAGCCTTGAAATTCGCAAAGCTCCACTCCGGAAATCGACTTTGTCCAACGCTGTTCCCGTTGAACTCCGCTCTACGGAAAGGTGGCGAAACGATCGAAGTTGCACGCGGCGAAGGAACCGGGAGGGGCATCGCGAATTGTTTCGCCGGACCCATCACCGACGCAGGGGGCTTATGAAATCTTCGACACGCGCCGCGCCGTTCCGGAAGTTTTTCTTGCACAGCGATCGCGGGGTAAATCCATGACTTTCGCCTTTGCCAAGCCAGAGCGGCAGCAGCATGAACTGGGCGCCGAGTTTACCGGGGACGGAACCCATTTCGCGATCTTTTCCGAAAATGCCGAAGCCATGGAACTGTGCCTGTTCTCGCCCGACGGTACGGAAGAACTGGCGCGGCTGGAAATGCCGAGCCGTGAAGGATCGATCTTTTCGGGGTACGTGCCGGGTGCGAAGCCCGGCCAGCTCTACGGCTATCGCGCCCACGGTCGCTACGAGCCGGAGCAGGGCCACCGCTTCAATCCCAACAAGCTGCTGCTCGACCCTTACGCCCGCGAAATCGCCGGCGCCCTGCAATGGGACGATGCGCTCTGGGGGTACGATCTTTCGACCGGGGACGACCTCACTTTCGACGGGCGCGATTCCGCGTCGTTCATGGTCAAGGGTGTGGTGCAGGACCCGGCTTTCGACTGGGAGGGAGACAATTCCATCCGTCGCCCCTGGGGGGAGACTCTGGTCTACGAAGCCCATGTGCGCGGGCTGACGATGAGCCACCCGGACGTTCCCGAGGAACTGCGCGGAACTTACGCGGGCATGGTCAGCCCGCCGATCCTCGATCATCTGCTGAAGTTGGGCGTTTCCGCGATCGAACTGCTCCCCTGCCAGTTCTTCCTCGACGATCGCATGTTGCTGGACAAGGGCCTGTCCAATTACTGGGGCTACCAGACGCTCGGCTATTTCGCGCCCGAGCCGCGCTATCTCGGTCCGATCCGTGGGAAAGCGCCCGCTATTCGCCAGTTCAAGGACATGGTGAAGCGCTTCCACCTGGCGGGCATCGAGGTCATCATGGACGTGGTCTACAACCACACAGCCGAAGGCTCCGAACGTGGGCCGACGCTGTGCTTCAGAGGCCTCGACAACGCCAGCTACTATGCCCTCTCGCCCGAAAACCCGCGCTACAGTTTCGACCAGACCGGCACCGGCAATACGCTCAGCGTTGCGCACCCGATGGTCATTCGCATGGTCCTCGATTCCTTGCGCTACTGGGTGCAGGCCATGCATGTCGACGGGTTTCGCTTCGATCTGGCCTCGACGCTAGGCCGTGAGGCCATGGGCTTCGACCGGGAGGGCGGGTTCTTCGATGCGATCCGACAGGACCCGATCCTCTCCGGCGTAAAGCTGATCGCCGAGCCGTGGGACGTGGGCAGCGGCGGCTATCAGGTTGGCGGTTTTCCCTATCCGTTCCGGGAATGGAACGACAAGTTCCGCGACACCGCACGCGGCTTCTGGCGCGGCGATCCGGCGCTGGTCGGCGATATGGCCAACCACCTGATCGGCTCGCCGGAACAATTCAACCATTCCGATCGCGGGGCGACGTCCTCGGTCAATTTCCTTGCCGCACATGACGGTTTCACCTTGCTCGACACGGTCTCCTACAACGACCGCCACAACGAGGCGAACGGCGAGGGGGGGAGCGACGGGCACGACAACAATCTCTCCGACGACATGGGAGCCGAAGGCCCGACCGAGGATCCGGGTATCGTCGAGGCTCGCGCGCGCCGTCGCCGCGCAATGCTGGCAACACTGCTGCTCAGCCAGGGCGTACCGATGATCCTGGCCGGCGACGAACTGGGCAACAGCCAGAAGGGCAACAACAACGTCTATTGCCAGGACAACGAGACTGCCTGGATCGACTGGGCGGCCAAGGACGACGATCTGCTGGACTTCTGCACACGCATGATCGGATTCCGACGCGACCATCCGGTGCTCTCGCAGGACAATTTCCTGAGCGGTGAGCCGCGCGAGGACGGCCGCATCGAGATCGCCTGGCATCAGCCGGACGGCCGCGTGATGGACGCTGAGCTATGGGGTCAGGCCGAACTGCGCGTCCTGGGCTTCTTTCTCGGTTATTCCGCGCAGGAGGCTTTCGTCGAGGGCGAGCGGCCGTTGTTCATCGTGCTCAATGCCGGAGACGAAGTCACCTTCACCCTGCCGGAGCATAAAGGTATCGCGCAGTGGCATCGGGTGCTTGATACCGCGCGCGGGGACGCCTTTGCGCCCGAGGCGGTGGAGAACGGCACGGCGATCGTTCCTGCCGCCAGCGTCAGCGTCTTTGCGCCGGAATGAGCGGCCTGTCCCATTTTGCCAAGTCGTGGGGTGCTGAGCCGCTGCATGGCGGGCGCTGGCGCTTCAGCCTCTGGGCGCCAGAGGCGAAGGCAGTTTCGGTAGTGCTCGCCGGCGGCCCCACCGCGCTGACAGGTGAGCCGGGCGGCTGGTGGCGCGTCGAAGCCGCGGCCTCGCCGGGTGAAGCCTATAGCTTCCTGCTCGATGGAAACGCTTATCCCGATCCCGCGTCTCGCGCGCAGCAGGGCGATGTCCACGGGCCTTCGCTGCTGGTCGACCCCGGCGGCTTCGCATGGCAGAGCGCGTGGAGCGGCCTGCCGTGGAGCGAAGCGATCGTCTACGAACTGCATCTCGGTACTTTCACCGAGGCAGGCACGTTTGCCGCTGCCGAAGAAGAACTACCCCGCCTTCGCGACGCTGGTATCACTCTGGTGGAACTCATGCCGGTCGCCCAGTTCGACGGGCGGCGAGGCTGGGGATACGACGGCGTGCTGCCCTATGCACCGCATAACGCCTATGGCGCGCCGGACGATTTTCGGCGTTTCGTCGACAGAGCCCATGCGCTGGGCATGGGCGTGCTGCTGGACGTCGTCTACAACCACCTCGGTGCTTCGGGGAACTACCTTGCAGCCTGGTGTCCCCCGTTTTTCCATGCCGGGCGCCGCTCGCCCTGGGGGCAGGGGATCGCCTACGAAATCCCCGCCGTGCGCGACTACTTCATCGAGAACGCGCTTTACTGGCTGACCGAGTATCGACTCGACGGGCTGCGGCTCGATGCGGTCCATGCCATCGAGGATCATTCCGCCGTCCATTTCCTCGACGAGTTGGGCGCGCGCGTGCGAGCCGGGGAATGGGATCGCCCGATCCACCTCGTCACCGAGGACGAACGCAACCTCGCGCGCTATTTTGTCCCCGACGCGCCGTTCGACGCGACCTGGAACGACGACTGGCATCACGCAGTGCACTGCCTGCTCACCGGCGAGGACGAGGCCTACTATGCACCGTTCGCCGTCGATCCGCTGGCCGATATCGAGACGGCCCTGCGCGACGGTTATGTCGAGCAGGGGCAGGCCCGCCCGACCTCGGGGCATCCCCGCGGGGAGCCTTCCGGCGCCTTGGCGCGCACCGTCTTCGTGAACTTCCTCGGCAACCACGACCAGGTCGGCAACCGAGCACGGGGGGAGCGCTTGCACCAGCTCGTCGCCGACCGCACGGCGCTTCGTGTCGTCACCGCGCTGACCCTGCTCGCGCCGTTCGTGCCGATGCTGTTCATGGGGGACGAGTTCCTCACCGAGGCGCCATTCCTGTTCTTCGCGGACTTTACCGGAGATCTCGCCCAGGCTGTGCGCAAGGGCCGTGCCGAGGAATTCGCGCAGTTCGAAGCCTTCGGCGGCGAAGTGCCCGATCCGATCTCGCCCGAGACGTTCGCAGCCTCGAAGATAGGCCGTCCGCTGCACAAGGAGCAACTGGAGCACATGCGCTTCATCGGCGAACTTCTTACCCTGCGCCGCGCCCAGATCATGCCACTGCTGGCCGCGAATGCCTCGCCGCAAGTCACGGTGGAACGGGAGGGCGCCGCGATCGATGCTGTCTGGGATTTTGGAGAGGCACGGCTGGCCCTGCGCGCCAGGCTTGGCGAAGGAAAATTCGAACCCCACGACGATCCGCTTCTCGTCATCACCGAAAGGGCAAGTCCTTTCGCCTTTTCCATAGCTCTCCTTGCCGAGATCCGCGCATGACCGGTTCCCCTCCTTTCGTCGCCACCTACCGTCTGCAACTCCGCAACGGTGTGGACCTCGGTCAGGCGCGAGACTTGCTGCCCTGGCTGAGCGAGCTGGGAGCAAGCCACCTCTATCTTTCGCCGCTCTTCCATGCCGCCTCGGGTTCGACCCACGGATACGACGTCATCGATCCCAATGCCGTCGATCCCGTGCTCGGCGGAGAGGCGGCCTTCATCGCCCTCAGCGATGCGGCGCGGACGGCGGGGATCGGCCTGGTGCTCGACATCGTGCCCAATCACATGGCGTTCACTCCGGAAAATCCCTTTGTCGCCGATATCCTGCGCCATGGCCGGGACAGCCGGTTCGCCCGCGTCTTCGACATCGACTGGGAAAAGGGGCCACTGCATTTCCCGGTGCTGGACGGCATGGTCGAGGACGTACTCGAAAGCGGGCAGATCGCCCTGGTCGGGACCGCGCAGGACCCCGCTCTGGCGATCTATGCCGAGGCCTATCCGCTGCGCCCGACGCCGCTGGCTCGGCAACTGGTGGAAGAAGGCGTGCTCGACGCGTCGAACCTGACAGCGCTGCTTTCCGAACAGTGGTGGTCGGTGGGGGATTGGCGCGAGACGGCGGATGCGATCATCCATCGCCGCTTCTTCAACATCACCGGCCTGATCGGCGTGCTGCAGGAAGGCCCTCGCGTCTTCGAACTGACGCACCGCTGGATCGTGGATCAAGTCCGCGCCGGGCGTGTCCAAGGCCTCAGGGTGGACCATATAGATGGGCTGGAACGCCCCGGCGACTATCTGCAGCGGCTGCGCGAAGCGGTGGGAACGGTGCCGGTCTGGGCAGAGAAGATCGTCAAGCCGGGCGAGGATATCCCCGAGGCCTGGCCGATCGAAGGGATGACCGGCTACGAGTTCATGACCCCGGTAACCCGCCTGCTGACGAATGGCACAGGCCTTGCCGTTATGCGGGACGCAGCCGCCGGAGCCGTCCCCGCGGACATGCAGGCGGAAGTGCGAGCGGTCCGCAGGCAATTGCTCGGCGACGCGCTTGCCCCCGAACTGCGGCGCGTGGAAGCCGCTGCCTCCGCGGCGATGTCAGCTCCGGCCCAAACACCTATCGGGGTTGCCGAAGCCGTCGCAGATCTGGCGGTGAACTGGCCGGTCTATCGTTCCTATGCAGCGGACGGCTGTCCGCTCGCCCCCCGGTTCGAGGCGCTGCGCGCTCCCGGTTTGCCGGGCACCTTGATCGACTTGCTGCATGGTGCCGAAAACGACACTGAAAAGGGTGGGACAGCTCGCGACTTTGCAGGTCGGTTCGAACAATTGACCGGCGCCCTGACAGCCAAGTCTGAGGAAGACACCGTGTTCTTCCGGATGATCGCCTATCTTCCTTTCTGCGAGGTGGGTGCGGAGCCGGATTTGACGACGATGACGGTCGGGCAATTTTCAAGGGTCATGCAGGAACGGTCATCGCAATGGCCGCTTGGCCTGAATACACTTTCGACACACGACACCAAGCGCTCCGCCGATGCGCGCGCGGCGGTCGTCGCGCTGAGCCATTTTCCGGGCTTGGCCGCACGATTGCTGAGCGCGGCCGGGGAACGCGCAAAGAGCCATGACCTCCCGCCACGCTGGGGGCTCTATGCCCTGCAATCGGCGCTGATGCTGCGCGGCGAACCGGCTGCTTCCGAGCGCCTGTCGGCACACCTGTCGAAAGCGATGCGCGAGGCAAAGGACTTGTCGCAGCACGAGGCTCCAGACGAGGAAGCCGAAAGCCGACTTGCCGATCTCGGCCGCGAACTGCTGGACGCTGTCGCAAAGGGGGAGGGCGGGGAGGCCGATGAATGGAGTCTGTTCGAACGACTCCGCGAACAGATCGTGCTCGCGCACGTCGTGCTCCAACTGACGGCACCAGGAATTCCCGACATCTATCAGGGCTGCGAACTGCTGGCCTCGAATCTCACCGACCCTGACAATCGCCGCGCGGTCGATTTCGCCAGGCTCACACAGGACGAAAGCCCTTCCTCGCTTTCAGCACGTAAACGGAACCTTACCCGTAGGCTCCTTCATCTGCGCCGGGGCTATGCGGACCTCTTCACACGGGGCGATTATGCCCTGATCGAGGAACCCGATTGCTGGCGCATCGTTCGGACGATCGGAAGCAAGGTGGTCGTGGTGGAAATGCCTCTGCCACACGGAACTTCGCCGGACGAGTGGCAGATCAGCGTCTTCGAGTGAAAGGTCATTGTCGTAGCAATGCCTTGACCGCTGCGATGTCCGGGCCGACGACCCGGATCGCACTTTCGAGCTGGGTCCGATCAAGCTGCAGGCGGGCAGTCCAGTAAGCCACCTCGCGCTCGTCATGAAGCGATATTCTGGAACAATCCAGCGGTACGGCTCCGGCCTTGTTATCCGGCATCACAATGCTCCTTGTCACGCAAGACCAACGCGCGAGCGCATGCTCCGATCCTGACACGGCCAATTCAATCTTTCGCTCTCAGCGCCCCCAGTACCAAAACGCGGTAACTGCGTTCGCGGACGCCGCGGGGTTCGGCCAGTCTCATGCGTTCGAGCGCTTCGGTTTCCTCCGCGTGAAGATCGGTGACGGCAATTCCGCGCGCCATCACCCCTGCCAGAGCGGTGGGGCGATGTGCGACGTCCGACAAAAACCGAAGTGCAGGCAAAAGGCGCTGCTCCACGGCAGTAAAGTCGGTGCCGAACGGATAGGGCGTGAATTCGGTGCCGGGGAGGGTCGATTGCAACCGATCGGGTAAATTGTTGCGATGGATCTCGTCGGGCATCCAGTCCGCCGCGAGCTTGCCTGCCTCGCGCGCGGCATCCATCAGTTCGTCCTGGAAGCGGCTGTCGGCGATGGCGACGAGGCGTTGG
This sequence comes from Novosphingobium sp. BF6, assembly GCF_058273105.1. Lineage (NCBI taxonomy): Bacteria > Pseudomonadati > Pseudomonadota > Alphaproteobacteria > Sphingomonadales > Sphingomonadaceae > Novosphingobium > Novosphingobium sp. BF6. The sequence continues at coordinate 1,989,447 of NZ_CM177775.1, read as the reverse complement.
ATCACCCGTTCGTCGCTCATGCCGCGCAAATCCGCGATCCCGTATTCGGTCACCACGATATCGCGCAGATGGCGCGGGATCGTCTCGTGGCCATAGGACCACACGATGTTGGAACGAAGTTCGCCTTTGTGTAGGCGGGTGGCGGGAAGCGTGATGATCGAGCGAGCGCCTTCCAGTTCCAGCGCCTGGGCGACGAAATTGTACTGCCCGCCGACACCGCTGACCACGCGCCCGTCCTCCAGCCCGTCCGAGACCGTCGCGCCCAGCAGCGACACCATCATCGCGCTGTTGACGAAGCGGGCGTCCACGCGGGCGGTGCGTTTGGCCTGCTCGTCTCCGTAGAGCGCGTTGATCCAGGAAATCCCGCGCATGTGAATGCGGCTGCGGGTGTCCTCGTCCATCTCGCGCAGGGCGGCGTAGAAACTGCGCGGGCCGACGAAGAAACCGCCGTGCAGTAAGGCCCCTTCGACCTCGCGCTTGAGGATTCCCGCGCGCAGCAGTTCGAGGAAGCCGTCGACCAGCATCTCTGTCGGCGCGTAAAGGCCCTGCTCGAAGGGCGTCGTTTCGGCGGGCAGGCGCGTTCCGGTCGTGAGGTCTTCCAGAATGGAAGCAAAGCGCTCCGGGCCGCGATGTCTTCGGATAAGGGCATCGGCCACGGCATCCCCGATCTCGCCGATGCCGATCTGCAACGAGCCGCCGTCGGGGACCAGCGAGGCGACGTGCATGCCGATCGCATGTTGCGCCATGCCGATCGGCTGCTTGGGCGGGCCGAACAGCGGGAAGCGGGTGTCCTCGCTGTCGAGGATCATGGCGAAACGGTCGGCAGGGAGTTCGGCGGGGCCGGTCATGAACGGAAGTTCGTCGTTGACCTGGCCGACCAGCAGGAAATCGGCCTTGCCGGCATCGCGCGCCGCCAGCAGATCGAGCGTCATGTCGGTGTTGCAGCTCAGGCTGAAGCGGTCGCCCCGGCATGCGACGATCTGGGCAATGACATTGACGCCCTGATCGATCAGACAGCGCATCGCATGGGTATAATTGACCGAGATGTAGCTGCGCTGCGCCGCTTCGGTGTCGAGGCGGCTCCCGGCCTGGAAGAAGAATTCGTTGACTTCGATGTTGGACGGCATGTCTCCGGTACGCTGGGCCGCGGCATAGGCGAATTCGGGATAGCCGCCCATGGTCCGCTCGAACACGGGCTTGAGGAAACGGCGCTCCAGTTCGCTGCCGAGCGGTGGTGGCTCCAGCGTCAGCGCGGTGAAGATCGAGAGGCTGATGGCGGGATCGGCGCGGGCCATCTCGAACAGGGCGTTGGCGATATGGGGCGCCTTGCCCAGCCCCAGCGGCAGGCCGAGGACCACCCGTCCGCCGGTATGCTCGACGATGCGCCGCGCGACCTCTTGCGGGTCGGACAGGAAAAGGCTCACCGCAGGACGTCCCATCCTGTGTCGGGAGCGAAGCGGGCGCCGTGCCGATCTTCCAGCGCGCGGAGCGTGGTAACGACTTCCTCGACCCCGCGTTCCCTCGCGTAATGGATCGGCCCGCCTCTGAAAGGCGCGAAGCCGGTGCCGAAGATCATTGCCGCATCGATCACGTCGGGATCGTCGCTGACCTTTTCACGCATCACCGCGACGGCAGTATTGACCATCGGCAGAATGAGCCGATCGGCCAGTTCCGGATCTGGCGGCTCGGCCTTGGCTTTGACCGGCTTGCCATCGCGCCAGACGTAGATGCCCCTGCCGGTCTTGCGCCCCTTGTCGCCTGCCGCGACTTTGTCGGAAAGCCACTGCGGCGCGTCCGGCAGCGGCCAGCCCAGTTCGCGCTTCAGCATCGCGGCCACGTCCAGCGCCACGTCGAGCCCGACCTGGTCGGCCAGTTCCAGCGGTCCCATCGGCATGCCGAAATCGGTGGCGGCGCGGTCGATGGTTTCGGGAGCGAGGCCTTCGTCCATCAGGATCAGCGCTTCGGCCAGATAAGGCGTCAGGATGCGGTTGACGATAAAGCCCGGCGCGCTGCGGGCCGGGGCGGGCAGCTTGCCGATCCGGCCGACGAAAGCACGCGCCGCCGCTTCCACTTCGGGCGCGAGTTCGTCGTGCGCGATCACTTCGACCAGATCGAGACGCGAAACCGGGTTGAAGAAATGGATGCCGACAAGCCGCTCCGGCCGCGCCAGTCCTTCGCGCAGTTCGGGCAGCGGGATAGACGAGGTGTTCGTCGCCAGGATCGCGTCCGGCTTCATGCGCGGCTCGATTTCGGCGTAGAGCTTGCGCTTGAGATCGGCCTTTTCCGGCGCCGCCTCGATTACGAGATCGGCCTGCGCGATGCCAAGCCCGTCCGGATCCGGGATCAGCCGGTCGAGCGCGTCGCGCAGCTTCAGGCGGTCGCCATGGGCGATCTTTTCGTAGAGCTTGGCGGCGCGAGCGAGGGCGCCGCCGATCGGCTCCGGCTTGACGTCGGAAAGGCTGGTTCGCAGGCCCTTCCATGCGCACCAGGCAGCGATATCGCCGCCCATCGCGCCCGCGCCAATGACGTGAACGTGGAGTGGGACGTGCCGGATCGGCTGCGCCGCCTCTCCCGCCAGGTCCTTGAGCTTCTGGCGCAGGACGAACACGCGAATGAGGTTCTGGGCGGTGTTCGTCAACATCAGCCGCGCGAAGGAGGCGATTTCCGCGCGCTTCATCGCGTCGAGGTCGCCGCCGTGTTCCTCCCACAAGTCGATCAGGGCGTAAGGCGCGGGGTAATGCGCGGAGGGCGCCTGCTGCTCGGCTTCGGCGCGCATCTGGCGGGCGGCGATACGACGGGCGGGTGCGCTGTCCTTGGCCCGGTCTACCAGACTTTGGTGCGCCTGCGGGAGCGTGCCTGCCACGGCCGCATCCACGGTCGCCTGGACATGGCGCTCGGGCACCACGACATCGACCAGCCCCATCGCCTTGGCCTGCCGGTCGTGGATCGTCTTGCCGGTGAGCATGAAACCCATCGCCTTGATCGGATCGCAGGTATGGGTGAAGCGGGCCGTGCCGCCGAGGCCCGGATGAAGGCCGATCTGCACCTCGGGAAAGCCGAAACGCGTGTCTTCCACCGCTATCCGCTGGGTGCAAGCGAGCGCGACCTCCAGCCCGCCGCCCATGGCATAGCCGTGCATCACCGCCACGGTGGGAAGGGCCAGTGCCGCGAGCCGGTCGACCACGGCATGGGCCGCCTCGATGCGGCTGCGGATCGCGGCTTCGTCGGTCACGCCGCGAAACTCGGCAATGTCCGCACCGGCCAGGAAGCCTTCGCGCTTGGCGGAGCGGATGACGAGCGCCTTGGGCGCGCGTTCGTCGATGCGGTCGAGGATCAGCGCGAATTCCTCCAGCACCTCCTGCGACAGGGTGTTCGCGCTGGCGCCCTGCTTATCGAGCACGGCCCAGGCGACGCCTTTGGCGTCGCGGGTCAGCGTCCAGTGGCGCAGCGCATCCGACTTGTGCGGCTGAGAGCCGAGGGTGAGATCGCGGTCCTTCAGATAGGCCCATACCGGGTCCTGCATGGTCATGCGCCTGCTCCCATACGTTCGATCAGCATGGCGCCGCCCTGGCCGCCACCGATACATTCGGTGGCAATGCCGCGCACGCTGCCGAGGCGCTCCATCGCCTGCACCAGATGAAGCGCGATGCGCGCACCGCTGGCGCCGACCGGATGGCCGAGCGAAATCGCCCCGCCATCGACATTGATGCGCTCGCGGGCGATGCTGCCCGCCGCGCCGTCGAGGCCGAGGACATTGCGGCAAAAACCTTCATCCTCCCAGGCGGCCAGGCAGGCGAGAACTTGCGCGGCAAAGGCCTCGTTGAGTTCCCAGAGGTCGATATCCCCCAGTTCCAGTCCGCCGCGCTTCAGCAGCTCCGTCGATGCCAGTACCGGGCCGAGGCCCATGATCGCAGGGTCGAGCGCCGACCATTGACTGTCGAGGATCCGGGCACGAGGCGTCAGCCCATATTTCCCGAGAGCGTCCTCGGATGCCAGGATCGTCCAGCAGGCGCCGTCGGTGATCTGCGAACTGTTGCCTGCCGTTACTTTGCCGTAGGGCGGCTCGAAGACGGGACGCAGCTTGGCCAGCTTGTCCGGCGCGCTGTCGGGCCGAACGCCGTCGTCGTGGTCGTAGACCGTGCCGTCGCGCGCGAAGGCAGGTACGAGTTCGCCCTTGAGCCAGCCCTCGGCCTGTGCCCGCGCGAGCCGCCTGTGGCTTTCCGCCGCGTAAGCGTCGGCCTGCTCGCGCGAGATATCGAAAAGATGGGCGAGCACTTCGGCGGTCTGGCCCGTGCCAAGATCGGTGATCGGATCGGTCAGCCCGCGTTCGAGCCCGACAATGGGCTTCAGGAACTCGGGCCGAAACCGCGCAGCCGCTTTCAGCTTGCCGAGCGGGCCGTCCTTGCCGCCCTGCATCGCCGCAAGCCATTCCACCGCATCCTGCCGCAGCACCAGCGGCGCGTGGCTCAGTGCCTCGGCCCCGCCTGCAAGGATCAGGTCGCTGCCGCCGTCGGCAATGTAGCGATAGGCCGTGTCCATCGCCTGCATGCCGGATCCGCAGTTGATCTGCACGGTGAAGGCAGTCGTCCCTGCCCCGCAGCCGAGCCGCAGCGCGGCGACGCGCGCCGGGTTGGCCTCGTCGGCGATGACATTGACGCAGCCGAGGATTACCTGGTCGATATCGCCCGCTGCAAAAGGCTGGCGCAGCAGCAGAGGCCGTCCGCACTGCACCGCCAGGTCGACCGGCGTAAACGGGCCGGGGCCTCCGCGCGCCTTGAGAAAAGGCGTGCGCGTGCCGTCCACGATATAGACGGGCCGGCTCATTCGGCGGCCTCGTGCAGCAGCTTGTCAGACTGGCCGGGGGAAGGGCGGACCAGCTCCTCGGGCGCGAAGTCGTCGACGGCGATGACGTCGGCAACCGCGGCGTCGGCCTCGCGGAGCCTTTCGCGCTCGCTGGCGGAAATCAGTCCCTCCGCCAGCGCCTTGTCGGCCTCGCGGATACGGGCCTGCTTCATGCGGTCGTGAATCGGCTGGGTGGCGACGGTCTTGCGGAAAGCCTCGGTCAGGCGGGCGACAGCTTCGTCCTCACCGCCGATATAGACGTTCTCGATCAGCCGGTCGCGCGCGGCGCAGGGTTCCAGCAGGATTTCGGCGCAGCGGCGCACGGTGCGGTCGGAGGGGCCATGGCGGCGACGTCCCCAGGGCATCACGAAAAGCCGCAGCATCCAGCCGACCGGACGGGCCGGGAAGTTCTCGATGATCTGCGCGAAGCTTTGCTCGATGCTCGCGAAACCGCTCTGCATGCACCAGTCGAGCAGCGGCAGGTCGTCGTCCTGTCGCCCTTCGTCTTCCCAGCGCTTGAGTGCACCCGAGAGCATGTAGAGTTCCGAAAGCACGTCTCCCAGCCGCGCCGAGAGCAGTTCGCGCCGCTTGAGTTCGCCGCCCAGTGTCAGGAAGGCGATGTCCGAGCAGAAGGCGAAGGCGGCGGCATAGCGGCTCATCTGGCGGTAATGGCGCGTCGCCTTGCCGGCCCGGGGCGCGGGGGCGAAGACGCCGCCGCTCCAGCTGCGCACGAAAGCGCGGATCGCGGTCTTGAGCGAGTGACCGACATGCTTCCACAGCACCTGGTCGAACTGCGCCAGTGCCCGTCCGCGGTCGGCATCGCCCACCGCGCGGATCTCTTCGAGCAGATAGGGGTGCGCGCGGATCGCGCCCTGACCGAAGACCATCAGGCTGCGGGTCAGGATATTTGCGCCCTCGACAGTGATGCCGACCGGAATGGCGCGGTACTGGCTGCCCATGTAGTTGCGCGGCCCCTCGATGATCGCCTTGCCGCCGTGGACGTCCATCGCATCGTTGATCACCACCCGCATCCGCTCGGTCGCGTGCAGCTTGAGGATGGAGGATATCACCGCCGGGTGATTGCCCTGGTCCAGCCCCGCGCAGGTCAGCCGCCGCGCACCGTCGAGCAGGTAGGCATTGCCGGCGATCCGCGCGAGGCGTTCCTGGATACCTTCGAACTTGCCGATCGGCAGGTTGAACTGCGAGCGAATTCGCGCGTAGGCGCCGGTCGTGTGCGCGGCGAAAGCGCCCGCCGCCGCCGAGAGCGAGGGCAGCGAGATGCCGCGCCCGGCGGCCAGCGCGCTCATCAGCATCTTCCAGCCCTGGCCCACACGCTCCGGTCCGCCGATCACGTTGCTGAGCGGGATGAACACGTCCTTGCCCGCGTTAGGGCCGTTCTGGAACGTCTGCATCGAGGGGATATGGCGGCGCCCGATCGTCACGCCCGGCAGGTCGGTAGGGACCAGCGCGACGGTAATGCCGATCTCGTCCTCTCCGCCCAGCAAATGGTCGGGGTCGCGCAGCTTGAAGGCAAGGCCGAGGATCGTCGCGACGGGGCCAAGCGTGATGTAGCGCTTGTGCCAGTTGAGGCGGATGCCGAGCACCTCTTCACCTTGCCAGTCTCCTCGACAGATCACGCCTTCGTCGATCATCGCCGCCGCGTCCGATCCGGCCTCAGGGCTGGTGAGGCCGAAAGCGGGAATCTCGCGCCCTTCGGCCAGGCGCGGTAGCCAATATTCTTGCTGCTCTGGTGTGCCGAAACGCAGGATCAACTCGCCCGGCCCAAGCGAATTGGGAACCATGGCCGTCACGGCTGCGGAAACCGAGCGGGTGGCGATCTTTCGGACGATCTCGCTATGGGCGAAATTGGAAAACCCGAGGCCTGCGTGCTCTTTCGGAATGATGATGCCGAAGAATTTCTCGCGCTTCAGGTAGTCCCAGGCCTCTGGCGGCAGGTCGTGGGTTTCCCAGGTCATGCGCCAGTCGTCGATCATCGCGCAGAGGCGGTCGACAGGGCCAGCCATGAACGCCTCCTCTTCGACCGTCAGCTTCGCGGGAGGTACGGCGAGCAAAGCTTTCCAGTCGGGATTGCCGGTGAACAGCGCGGCGTCCCACCAGGTGTTTCCGGCATCGATTGCCTCGTTCTCGGTGGCGGACAGCGCGGGCAGGGCGGATTGTACCATCGAAAGGACCGGGCGCGTCAGGACCTCACGGCGGACAGTGGTGGCAGCAGCAACGACGGGCAACATTTTTCAGGCTCCTTCTCCAGCCACTTCAACGCGTGGAGAGCGGAGATGATCCATGCGAACAAGAACCCGCCGTCAACGGTGCGGCTCGCTTCGTGCAGCCGGTAAGCCAATGAGACAATCATCGAGGCCGCCTTCGACACCGTCGGAGACCTGTTATCCCGCGCCTTCAGTGCTCGGCGTGGAGGCCGCTCTCCACGCATAGCACCTCCCGGGCCACAGCCCTTCAATGATATGCCGGAATTGCATCCGTTTGGCGTCGTATGATTTGAAAGCCCAACTGCACGCTGCCTCTCCCGTCCTGCTGCGTTGTCTGGGGCCCGCTCCACATTGCCAGAGCTAGGATTTTTACGGCCGCTCGGCTCATCTGCTGAATCGGCTGCCGTACCGTCGTAAGGTTTGGCCAAATCGAGCTGGCAAGAGGCGTATCGTCGAAACCGCAAATCGTCAGTTGGGCAGGGACACTAATCATCTGCTGATGCGCAACAGTAAGGACAGCCGCTGCCATATCGTCGTTACATGCGAAAATTGCCGTTGGCCGCGAACCTGAACCGAGTAATTTTTCGCCCGCTTCGAGACCGGATTTAAAGGAAAAATCCCCTGGAACTATAAGTTCATCATCCAACGCTATCAAATGATCGGCGTGAGCTTCCCTAAATCCTTCCAAGCGCCTTTGGCTGCCTCGATGCGCCGGGTGGCCATTGACGAATGCAATCCGTTCATGCCCCAAGGCGAATAGATGTGATGTCATTTCATATGCAGCGCGTCTGTCATCTACATAGACCCGCGGAACGTTGTCCCGCTCTCGATCCGGAGCAATAGCTACCACTGCCAGCCCTTCGGCGAGCAGTGCTTCTATCAGTTCTTCCCAATCGCAAAGCGGTGGAGGCAGGACAACACCACCAACATGCGCTGCAGCGATCTGGGAAACAACTGCCTGAGGCGTATCTCCTGGAACATAATGCTCCATCACGAGGTAGACGTGCTGGTCCGATGCCTCCTGAAGCGCCCCCAGGAGCAGTTCGCCCACGTATGCGGACGTCATGGACTCGCTGTGCAGCAGGGCGATCCTGCGAAAGTCGGTTCCCGAGAGCGCTTTGGCGGAGGCATTTGGAATGTAATGCAATTCCTTGATCGCCCGTTCGACGGCGGATTTGGTTTTTGGGCTGACCCTGATGCATGCGTTGAGAACACGTGAGACCGTCATCGGTGAAACGCCCGCACGTGCGGCTACATCCCGGATGGTTGGCGGCTTGCTTGGTTTTTTCTGCGGTACAGTCATCAAATCGGCCCGAGCCCTTATTTTGGAATTAGTCTCGGGCCGTGCCGCGGGGTTTCAACATGCCTTGCATGTCGAGCCACCGGACGAAGGCGTCGAACCAGCCAGTGCTGGTCGTGGCCTTCGGGTACATGCCGAACCCATGCCCACCGCGCTCGTAAAGGTGGAATTCCACCGGTCGCCTGGCCGCGCGCCAATCGTCGATCAGTTTGAAGTCGCGGTTACCGAACAGAGGGTCGTCCGCAGCGATGGCTGCGAACATCGGCGGAGCGTCTTTCGGCACCGCCATGCTGCCAAGCGGGCCGTAGATATTACCGATGAAGGCGGGCCTGGCGTCTTTCGTGGCCAAGGTGGTGGCCATCGTCAGCATGGCTCCGGCGGAAAACCCGATCATGCCGATGCGATCGGGATCGATGTGCCATTGTCCCGCGCGGTTGCGGATCAGCCGGAAGGCGGCGGTGGAATCGGCCAATTGGGGCGCGAGGTCCATCGCAGCGTTGTTGGCCGCGGGAAGCGGTGCGCGGGCGGCGCCGGTAAACATGTCCTGCATCGACTTTTCGAACCCGGCCATGTCGGCAGGCGTCTGGCGCAGGCGATACTTGATGACAAAGGCCGCGATGCCCTTGGCGGCGAGGGCGCGCGCGACATCGTAGCCCTCATTGTCCATCGAGAGGGTGCGGAAACCACCACCCGGTGCAACGATGATTGCGGCGCCCGATGCCTTGGCGGGATCGGGCAGGAAAGGGGTCAGCGTTGCGACGGTGACATTACGGGCGAACTCGCTGCCATATTGACGGTGCCAGCTTTCCCGGGCTGTGGCGCCTGGCAGAGGACCAGTGCCGAGTTCGATCGCGCCGGTTTGTGCCGGCGTAGCGATCGGGGTCATCTTGTCTTCCTGTGCCTGGGCAAGGCTCGGGGCGATGGCGGCGGCTACGGCGATCGCTGCCAGATGTCCCAGGCACAGCCGGTGGACCCACTGCCGGCGTGACGGGTGCTTCATTGCCTGTTTCATGATCCCTCTCCTCTCGTGTGGACGACGGCTTGCGCGTCGTCCTTATTGCAGATCCAGCACCACCACCGACTTCGGCGGAAGAGTGACGGTCAGCGTATCGCCGCCGAGCTGCGCACCGTTGAAAGCCGTGGGCTTCACGGCTTCGGGCGCATCGAAGCTGTTGTGGGCGTTGATCGCATCGGCGGTCAGGACGCGGCCGGAGACGCTCGCGGGGGCAAGGCCTTCCAGCTTCACCGTGACGGTATTGGGCTGAGCGGGATCGAGGTTGGACAGGCCGACATGAACCTTGCCGTCCTTGCCCCGCACCGCCGATCCGCTGACGGCCGGCATCACGAACTTGCCCTTGTTGTACCAGGGTGTCGCCAGGTCGATCGGGAGGACGGTGGCGTCCTGCCAGGGCTTGTACATTTCGAAGACGTGATAAGTGGGCGTGAGAACCATCTTGCGCCCGTCGGTCAGGATCATCGCCTGCAAGACGTCGACCATCTGTGCGATGGCGCTCATCCGCACACGGTCGGCATGCCTGGCGAAAATGTCGAGATTGACCGAGGCGACCAGCGCGTCGCGCAACGTGTTCTGCTGCCGCAGGAAACCCGGGTTGGTGCCGGGATCGGGGGCGTACCAGGTGCCCCATTCGTCGACCGCCAGGAACACGCGTTTCTGCGGGTCGTATTTGTCCATTACTTTTGCATGGCCGGAAATGAGTTCGTCCATGCGCCAGGTCGCAGCGAGCGTATCGGCCCAGGCGGTTTCGTCGAAATTGACCGGATCGGCCTTCGGCGGCCATCCGCCCTGGGGAATGGTGTAGTAATGAAGCGAAAGCGCGTCGAGATGCTTGCCCGCCTCCCGCATCATCACTTCGGTCCAGTTATAATCGTCGCCATTGGCTCCGGACGCGATCTTCACGATCGTTTTGCCCGCCGGCACTTTCAGGAACGTGGCGTAGCGTTTCGTGACATCCGCGGCATATTCGGCGCGCATGTTGCCGCCGCAGCCCCACAGTTCGTTGCCGATGCCGAAGGCCGGGAGCGCCCAGGGCTCCTTGCGTCCGTTGCGGCCGCGCTCCTCGGCCAGGCTGCCGGCGGGCGCGGTCATGTATTCGACCCATTCCGCCATGGCCTGCGGGCTGCCATTGCCGACATTACCGGAGATATAGGCCTCCGCCCCGACCTGCCGCAGCAACTCGAAGAATTCGTGCGTACCAACCGCATTGGATTCGGTTACGCCGCCCCAGTTGGTGTTGACCTTTACAGGGCGCCTGGCTTTCGGACCGATCCCTTCCCGCCAGTGATATTCGTCGGCGAAACAGCCGCCCGGCCAACGGATCATGGGTACGGCCAGGTTGCGCAGCGCGGCGATCACGTCGTTGCGGAAGCCGTTGGTATTGGGGATCGACCTGTCGTTGCCGACCCACAGACCGCCGTAGATGCCGGTGCCGAGATGCTCGGCGAACTGGGTGAATATCCGCTTGTCATAGACCGGACCGGGACGGTCGGCATGGACGGTGGCCATGGTCGGCTGGCCGTCCGTATCGGCGAGGGCAGTGCCGCCGGCGAGCGCGCTGGCGCACAGGAGAAGCGCGGCGGTCGTGCGGCGCAAGGTCTTGATCATCGAACGTCCTCTCGAAAAATCTGAGGCAAACCGCTTATTTGGGCAGCGGCACCGAGCGGGAAATGTTGTAGGTGGCGGTCTGGACCGGGCTTTCGGTGCCCGGCTGCCCGCTGCCGATGCTGAGGCGGTAATCGCCGGGGATGAGTGCACGCTCGCCTGCCATCGTGACGAAGCTCAGGTCGCGAGGAGACAGGGTGAATTCGATCGACCGGGTTTCGCCAGGCTTCAGCGAGACGCGCTGGAAGCCGCGCAGCGCCAGTCGCGGTGCCCCTTCGAAGGCCGGAGGGGTGATGTAGAGCTGGGCGACGTCCTCGCCCGCCCGCCCGCCGCTATTGGTGATCTGCGTGACGACCTTGATCCCGTTCTCCACGGCACCGCCGACCGGCTCGATCGCCGGCCGTGTGTAGGTGAAGCGCGTGTAGCTGAGGCCGTGTCCGAAGGGATAGACCGGCGCGCCCTTGAAATAGCGATAAGTGCGGCCATCCATGCCATAGTCGGCAAAGGGCGGAAGATCGTTCACGCTCTTGTAGAAGGTGAGCGGAAGGCGTCCCCCAGGATCGGTCTTGCCGGAAAGAACGTTGCCGACCGCGCGGCCGCCCGACTGGCCGGGATACCAGGCCTCCAGGATCGCGGAAGCATTGTCCTTCGCCCAGGACAAGTCGATGGCGCTGCCGTTCATCGCGACGACGACCAGCGGCTTGCCGGTTGCCTTCGCCTTTTCCAGGAACGCGCGCTGGTCGGCCGGCAGGTCGAGCGTGGTCTTGTCTCCGCCTTCGAATCCTACGACCTTGACCGGCATTTCCTCGCCTTCCAGATCGGAGGTCAGCCCCACCACGGCGACGATGACGTCCGCATCCCGGGCGCCCGCCAGAAGATCGCGATCGAGATTGTCAGTGACGCGCTTCCAGAAGATGGCCGGTGCGGCGGGAATGCCGCTCTGCGCCTGAAGACGCACGGCGTAGCGCTCGCCCTTGGTCATGCGTATTTCGGTGAGTTTGAGAGGCTCTGCCCAGCCCGAATAGTCGGTGGCGGACACCACCGGCTTGCCGTTCAGGGAGACCTCGCCCTTCACCCCTGTCAGCGCAAGGCGATAAAGTCCGGTTTCGGGGGCGACGAGATAGCCGGTCCAGACAACCTTGTGCTCGTTTGCCACTTGCCTGAACTCGGCGGCGCGGGACACGATGCTGTCTTCGGTGCGGGTCAGCACGGGCTTCGCGTCATACCGATCCTTGCCGGCGGCGTTGAAGTATTCCGCCTTGATGCCGGGCTTGCCGTCGGGCGTGAGCAGGGCGGTGCCGGGGACGAGATCGCCGTCGGTGATGGAGGGGGAAAAGGGGATCAGCGTGACGGCGGCGCCCGGCATGGCCTGCCGCAGGCCATCCGCGACCGAGACCGGCGGCGCGCTTCGGGCCGAGCTGTAGTTGCCGCGCAGCACGCGGGTCGCATCCGCCAGTGGCCCGGCGAGGGCGATCCTGGTTCCGGGCTTCAGCGGCAACACGCCGTCGTTCTTGAGCAGGACAAGGCTCTTTTCCGCGGTTTCAAGAGCGAGCGCCTGGTGCTCGGGCGTGCCGATCGCCTTGACCGGCGTCGCATTGGGCTTGCGGGCCGAGAGACCCGGCAGGTCGCCGTTGCGAAGGCGTGCGGAGAAGAGGCGGACAAGGGCAGTGTCTATGTCCTCGGTGCTGATATGGCCTTTCGCCAGCGACTCCTTGTAGCGCTCGCCGAGGTCGGCCTTGCCGCCGAGCGTCGCGTTGTTGCATTCGCTGTCGACGCCGCGGCGCAGGGCGACGGCAACGCCGGTGGCTGCGTCCGGGGCGTATTTGTGATGGTCGTAGATATCGACCACGGCATCGCAGTCCGACACGACATAGCCCTTGAAACCCCAGGCGCCGCGCAGGTAGTCGGTCAGCAGCATGGGGCTGCCGCAGGCCGGCTCGCCGTCGACGCGGTTATAGGCGCACATGATCGAGCCAGCCTTGCCCTCCACGATCGCCGCGCGGAAGGCGGGAAGATAGGTATCCTCCAGGTCGCGCTTGGTCGCGAAGATATTGTCGGTGTGGCGGCTCGGTTCGGGGCCCGAGTGGACGGCATAGTGTTTTGGGGTGGCGACGACATTGGGGAGGTCGGGATTGTCGCCCTGGATGCCCCGAATGAAGGCGACGCCGATATGGGCGGTGAGGAAAGGATCCTCGCCATACGTCTCCTGGCCCCGCCCCCAGCGCGGATCGCGGAAAATGTTGATGTTGGGCGACCAGGTATCGAGCCCCGTGCCGATGCGGCCGAGATGTCCGGTCTGGCGGCCCAGCGTGTGCAGCGCCTGGACTTCGGTACTGATGGCCGAAGCGACGTTCTGGATGAGCGGCGCGTCGAACGTGGCGGCAAGGCCGATGGGCTCGGGGAAGTTGGTCGTAGGCACGGCGCCGATCGCGCCGTGCAACGATTCCGTCCACCAGTTGTAGGCCGGAATGCCGAGGCGCGGGATGGCGGGTGCGGTGTTCAGCAGTTGCGCGACTTTCTCATCGAGGGTCAACTTGCCGACGATGGCGCGCGCCTTGGCATCGGCTTCGGCCCAGGGATCGGCCGCCTGGGCATGGGCGAGAGGGGAGGTCGTCAGGCACAGCATTGCGGCGGCCGCGCGCAGGACAAAAGCGGTCTTCATGTCTGTTTTCCCAAGGATTCCTTGCCGCGCCCGGCGAAGGAAAAATGAATGTTTGATCCCGAAGCTTCGGTGGTGAACCGACGGATATGGCCGACAGAGGGAAAGCCGCTGCGTAAACGGCATGGACTGCCGCCGGTCAGACCGGCTGCAATCCGTAGGAGACGATCTTGTCGATGAGGTCGCGATGGCGGGGAAGGGCGGACCGCAAGCGGGCGGTCGCGGCGGCATTTTCGCGGCGAGCGCGGCCGGCAAGTGCCGCGTCGCGCATCAGTCCGGCGGAATCGACGTGGGTGCGGAAGCCCATTCCGTAAAGTACGTATTGGTAGCTTGCGGCGGGGAAGACTTCCTCCACGCGGTCGAACTCGTCATGGAACCAGGGCGACTGGTACTGCCAGAGCAGAAGCAATTCCTGCAGCCGCTCGGGAATGCTCTCCTTGCGCCGATTGTCGCGCCAGAAATCGCTGTCGGTGCGCTGCGTCAGCGCATAGTGGAGTTTCAGGAAATCGATGATGCGCCCCCAGCGATACTGGGTCGTCGCATTGAAGCGCGATGCGACGATATCCATCACTTCGCGGCAGGCGGGCATCTGTTCAGCGATGATCTTGGCGGAGAGTTCGACAAGGACGATGGCAGAGGCCTCGAGCGGCTCCAGAAAACCGGCGGCCAGCCCCACCGCAACGCAATTGCCTTTCCAGAAGGTCTCGCGATGCCCCGAGCGGATCTTGATCTTGCGGGCATCGAGGCGGTCTGCCGCCGGGCCGATATAGGCGCGCAATTCCCGTTCCGCCTGTTCGTCGGTGATGTGGCTGCTGGAAAAGACATGGCCGATCCCGCGCCGTGTCTGGATGCCGATGTCCCAGATCCATCCGGCACTCTGGGCGGTGGAAACGGTGTGCGATGCGATCGGATCGTCCGGCAGATCGTAGGGGATCTGCATGGCAAGCGCAGTGTCGCAGAACAGGACGTCGCCGCAGTCCCTGAAAGGCACGTTCATCGCGCCACTGATCAGCAGCGCCTTGAAGCCGGTGCAATCGACGAAGAGATCGCCCTCGATCTCGCCGGCCTGTGCGGTACCCACCGCGCGAATGTCGCCATCGTCCTTCATTTTCACGTGCTCGACATCGGCAAGGACATGACGAACGCCGAGCTTCTCGCAGCAGTGTTTTTGCAGGAAAGGCGCGAATTTCCCGGAATCCAGGTGATAGGCGTAATTGGCCAGACCGTCGTATTCGGCCGTCGCGATCGTCTTGGGTGCCAGTCCGTCGTCGCAGATGCGGCCTTGGGCACAGACGTTGTCGCAGAAACTCTCGTTGGTCTCGTCCGCCAGCCAGTGCGGGGCGAGGTTCACCTGGCCGAAATTCTGCGGGAGCATGAGCGGGTGATAATAACCGTCATCGGCCCTGCCGGTGGTCCAGCGGGCGAAACGGGCGCCTTGCTTGAAGGCCGCGTCGCATTCGCGGACGAAGTCGGTTTCCGATACGCCCATGCGCGACAGGGTCGTGCGCAAGGTAGGCCAGGTACCTTCGCCGACGCCGATTATGGGAATATTGGGGGATTCGACCAAAGTGACGGTCAGGTCCTTGCCGATGCGCGTCCGGTGCCGTGCGGCAATGACGCCGGCCGTCAACCATCCCGCAGTGCCGCCGCCCACGATGACGATGTTGCGGATGGGATGAACCATGCTGATGCCACCTTGTTAAAGGGAAGGGATGCCGGTCGGCATCCCTTCCAGGGCGAGACAGGGTTAGAAGCGGTAGCGAACGCCCGCCGTGAAGCGCCGGCCATATCCATAGACGTCCAGCAACTGGTTACTGAAGCGGCCATAAGTGCTCAGCGTTTCGTTCGTGATGTTCAGCGCCTCTCCGAAGACGCTGAATTGATCGGTCAGTCTGATATTCGTGCTGAGATCGATCTGGAGGCTGGAGTTCACGAACGTCGGCTCTGCGCCGAAGGCCGAGTTGTTCTGGGCCTGACCGAACTGGAGCAGATACTTGTCGCGCCAGTTGACCGCCGTGCGGAATTCGAAGCCGTTCTTGTCGTAGAACGCGACGAGGTTGGCGGAATTGGCGAGCCCCGTCACGGCAAAGCCGCTGGTGGACAAGTCGTCGCGATCATAGGGCTTGTTGGTTTCGACGAATGTCGCGTTGGCGTTGAAACCGAAGCCGCTGTCTCCAAAGACATGCTGCCATGCCAGTTCGACGCCCTTGACCGTCGCCGATGGACCGTTCACGCGCTGCGAAACGGTGAAGACCGCAGGCTGGCCCGTAGTGGGATCGATGACGCCGTTGATCGACTGGCGCTGCGTTCCCGCGACGATGAAGTTCGACACGTCCTTGATGAAGACGTTCACCGCGGCATAGGAATTCGGCTGGTAGTACCATTCCGCGGCGAAGTCGAAGTTGTCGGCCAGATAGGGCTTGAGGGAAGGATTGCCCCCCGTGGCGGTAAGCGCGCCCACGCGCTGCCCGCTGCCGACATTGAGAACGGGCGTCAAGGTATTGAGCGCTGGCCGTGTCAACGTCCGCGAGGCATCGAAGCGCAAGTGGAAACTGTCAGTCAGTTCCAGCTTCACGTCCAGGGCGGGCAGGAAGTAGGAATAGCTGCTGCTCGTCGAGACCGGCTGGGAGTCGGTAAACTCCACGGTGAGCAAAGTCGGGTCCGCCGAACTGCCGACGATCGAGGTGGGGAGGCGCCCGATGCCTGCCGAAATCACCTTGGTGATTTCCTCGCGGCCACCGGCATTGACGCGGAATGGCATGCCCGCAATCTCGGTCTTGAAGTTCACACCGATCCAGGCCGACCAGCTCTTTTCGACGATGCGCTGGACGCTGCCGGGATCCAAAGCCAGATCGAGCGTTCCATTGAAACCGTCGCAACAGCCGTCATTGTAGCCCGGCGTGGCACCCGCACCCTTCCACAGGCTTTCCAGATACTGCTGATAGGCGCGCGCGTCATATTTGAGCAGGACCGGCGGGAGATTACCGGAATAGCCCGGTATCCATTTGCCGGTGCCGATCGTGCCCTGGATGAGGCTTGCGGGAATGGGAACGCCGGTGGTGCGGCCCGAGGGCGCTCCATAGCCAGCATAGGCCTGCCAGTAATTGTTGGCGAACGTGTTCCGGTTCTCCAGCGAGAACTCGTCCTCCATGTACCGCGCGCCGATCTTGATGGTGAGATCGTCCTGCTTCCAGGTCGCGCCGAGGCGGAACTGCTTGATCTCATCGCTGTTCAGCTGCTGCTGGCGAACGGTAACGTGCGATCCGATGATCGACTGGTCTGTCCAGAGGGCCTGGTTCCCGTTCGGTCCGTAAGTCGTGAGTTCGGGGAAAGCGTTGCTGCTTTTGCCGTTCACCCTGACGCCGAGCGTCGTTCCCAGCAGCCCACCGTAGCCGATGTCACCGTTTTCGCTGCTGATCTGGCCATCGGGATTGAGCCGGCTCTTGGAATAGCTGGCGTCGGCATCGAAGGTCAGGTTTTCGGTCGCGTTCCATTTAAGGTTTGCGCCGATCTGGTTGGTCTCGAGGACCGCGGTGTCGGTGCCTGCCGTGAAGTCGGTGGGCGAGCCTGCCTGGAGGAAGTTGATCGCAGTGCCATTGCCGTCCAGTTCGACGTTCCGCATGTCGCCCTGGTTGAACCAGATGCCGAAGCCGGCAATGTCGGTGACGACCTTCTGACGCGAATAATTGTCGTCGATGGTCAGCATGACATCGTCGGACGGATGCCATTGGAAAGCGATACGGCCGTCGATGCGCTCATCCTTGGTATAGCGCTGGTCGGCGCCATACTGCTGGGCATACCAGCCGTTGACGCTTTTTACCTGACTCGGATCGCTACCGGCATCGGCCGGGCTGCAACTGGCGGCCGTGCTACCGGCAAGTTGGCATGGTGCGAACTTGCCGCCCTGCCAGCCTGATACGAAAACGCGGTTGGTCTGGGTGTCGCGCCGGGTGTAGATGGCGTCGACGAGGAGACCCATCGTATCGTCCGCGAAAGTCGTGCTGAAGAGCCCGCCCACGGTGGGTACGATCTTGCCGGCCTCGTCCTGAACGGAACCGGAGGCACTCAGCGCCACGCGCGTGCCCGGCTTGTCGAACGGCTTGGGATAGGCGATGTCGAGCGTCGCACCGATCGAGCTGCTGGAAAGCGACACATCGGGCGTCTTGTAGACGGCGAGCTGCCCCACGAAGTCTGCACCGACAGTCGTGAAATCGACCGAACGCCCACCGGCGGCAGTCGAGATACGCCGACCATCGATCAGAGTCTCGTTGAAATCTCCGGCGAAACCGCGGACCGAAATGCCCTGCGGCTCGCCTCTGGAGCCAGACCGCTGGATGGAAACGCCCGGCAGGCGCTGAAGCGACGCCGCCACGTTCGAATCCGGGAACTTGCCGATATCTTCCGCCGAAATGACATCGACGACTCCCGAGGATTCGCGCTTGATGTCAAGATTGCGCTGAAGGGAACCGCGGATACCAGTGACGATAATATCGCTCGTGCTGGGTTCCGTCTCGTTGCCTTTCTCGCTGCCCGTCTGATCGGCGGTTTGCGCAGGGGCCGTTCCGGCTATCGATAAAGCCAGCAGGCTTGCGGCAGTAGCAAGTATTACGCGCTTCCTTGTCGCAGGTGCGCAATTGATTTTGGACATCATGATCCTCCCCTTGTTCAGACAATGTCTCGCCCGACAGCCGGCTATCATTTATAAACCGGCGATCATGTATTATAATATTATATCAATGATCATATATATTTTGCCAAAGCAGGCATCTTCGTAAAAACATCAAGTCATTTTCATAATGGTAGCGCTATCAAAAAAATAGCGCGGAAAAATTCATTACTGTACAAATTGATGTTAAATCTTAGTAGCCATGCAGCTTTACGATCACGATCGCGAAACGAGCGTCATGAGCATCGGTCGCAGCCATCTTCTACAGCAGTATTACGAAGTCTCTACGCTTATCGATGCGTTGCCGCAAAACCGCCTCGATGCGCAATAGTTACTGCGTGAAAATATTGAAATGCCATTACCCTCCCCAATTCAGACTATGCTCCGCCCTTGCCCCGAAGCTTTTGCGCATCGGTGACAATCTGAATTCAAATTCGGATGCAAAGATTTCGGCCTTAAGGCGAAATTTTCATCCTCTTCCCTGTCTTCTCTTTTTCTGTATCAAATGGTAGCGCTATCGAAACGGCCGATCAAGAGAAATTGTGAGGCTGTGCCGCAAACTGGAAAAGCGGCGAAAAAGGTAAGAAAAGAGCCGTTAATCCATGAGACCGATCGCGGCAAAAGGGATGGGAGAAGCACGTGTCCAAAATGGAACTGCTCAGCAGTGATAAACATGCCACAGTCCGGGCATTGGCGGCGGAACGAACGATAGGGTCCTTCGTCAGAGTGGTACTCGACGAGATCGTCATGGCCGCCGCTTCCTGTCCGTTACTGCTTTCCAAACATGCGGAAACAGGTGCCTTTTATATAGGCGCGTTGATGGGCTTCAAAGAACGCGAACTTTTGATCGAGCGACCGGATGGGAAGCCGTCGTTCATACCGATGGAGTGGGATCGGGAAGGTTTTTTTGCAGTTGACGAACATATTGCTCTCGACCGTGACTGTCGTCGCTTTGCCGAAGATCAGGGAGAATTGCTGTTCGACCAGAATGGCCAGCCGACGCCGTCGCTGACAGCGGCGCAAAGGGCGCTTGGACGACTGATATCCGCAAATGCAGGCACGGACCTTTTCATCGCGGAACTGGTCGCCCATCGCCTGATCGAGCCGATCGATATTTCGCTGAGTTTCGACGACGGCGAGCGTTTGCGACTGGATGGGCTTTATACGGTCAGCCTCGATGCAATTGCGGACCTGGATGACATGTCCTCGCTCCGACTCCTGCGGGCCGGCCATTTGCAGATCGCCTATGCCATGACGGCATCGCTCCAGCACATCGCACTGATGTCACGGCGACGTAACGAGCAATTGGTTTCGGTTTGAGGCTTGCCAGCGATGACCGGCGGGATAGCGCAAATCGATATCGCGGAGATCGGAGGCGCGGCTGGCCTGGCTGCATTGACCCGCGAATGCCGTCCGGTCGTGGTACGGGGCGTCGGTGACGACTGGCCGCTCTACGCTGCGGCGCAAGCGGGCGCCGATGAGGCGCTTGCCTATCTCTCCGAACGGGATGCCGGGCTGACTGCGGAGTATTTTTCGGCGCCGATCGCGCTGAATGGCCGGTATCACTATGGAGAGGAGCCGGGGAGCTTCAATTTCTCGCGCAAGGTGATGGAAGTCAGCGAGGCGCTGGAACGCATTCGTCGCAATGCGTCCGTCCCCGTAGAAACCGGTTATGTGGGCTCACTTCCAGCCGATTCCTACTTTCCCGATTTTGCGGGGCAGAATCCGTGCACGTTGATGGCCGAGGGAATCCGACCGCGCCTGTGGCTCGGTAACCGATCGACGACGGCCTGCCACTACGACTCCTACGACAATCTAGCGTGTGTGGTTGCCGGCCGACGGCGCTTCACGCTCTATCCGCCCGAAGCGATCGGTGATCTATATGTCGGACCGATCGATCACACTCTATCCGGTCAACCAGTTTCGATGGCGGCGGGGTTGGATGACGTGGATGGCCGCTATCCGCGCTTTGCTGAAGCGCGGGCCAAGGCATGTGTCGTCGAACTGAACCCGGGAGAAGCGCTTTATCTGCCCAAGTTGTGGTGGCATCAGGTAGACGCGCTCGATCCGGTGAACATACTCGTGAACTACTGGTGGGACGGCTTTTCCGCTGGACCGGACTCGCCTTATGCGGCGCTGCTGCTGGCCATGATCGCCATAGCCGAACGTCCTGCTCCCGAGCGTGCCGCATGGCGCGCCTATTTCGATCACTATGTATTTCGGCCGGATGGGCACCCCTTGGCGCATCTGCCGGAAACGCAGCATGGCGTTCTCGGACCGCTGGCGGAGGGCCACTACGGCCGCATCAGGACCTTGGTGATGCGTATGCTGCGGGGTGCATGAGGCGCCCATCGGGACGTGATAACAACTGGAGAGAGGGTAAATATGGGACAGTTGAAGCATATTGCCGTATATCTGGGTGCCGCTGCATCGTTTATCGCAGCGCCGGCGCAGGCTCAGGTAGCGACCGAAGGACCGGCAGCGGTCGTCGGTGCAAAATCGATCAGGATCGAGCGCATCAAGGTCCATGCGCCAACCATCGAGGGCAATCTGGAAGGCGAGACCGCCGACCGCGACGTGCTGGTCGTGCTGCCTCCCAGTTATGGAAAGGAACGTAACCGGCGCTATCCAGTGGTCTATGCGCTCCATGGCTACTCGATCGGCGCCGAGCAATGGGCCAGAGAAATTCATCTGACCGTTACTGCGCAGAACGCCTTCGCCAACGGCGCACGGGAGATGATCCTGGTGCTGCCCGATTCAAAAACGGTCCATAACGGGTCCATGTATTCCAGTTCGGCCACGACCGGGGATTTCGAGACATTCATATCCAGGGATCTGATCGCATACATCGACAGCCATTATCGAACGATAGCGAAGCGAGAAAGTCGCGGGCTGTCCGGCCATAGCATGGGCGGCTACGGCACCAGCCGCATCGGCATGAAGCATTCCGATATGTTCGGCGCGCTTTACATGATGAGCCCCTGCTGTCTCTCGGCGAGGGATGCGGGACCTATGGATCCGTCGGCGCTGAAGCAACTTGATGCGGTGCGGACGCCTGGTGATTCTGCGGGGCTTCCTTTCCTGCTTCGTGCGCAACTGGCGGTTGCGGCGGCATGGTCGCCCAATCCGGATAATCCGCCTCTTTACCTGGACCTGCCCGTCAAGGATGGGACGGTTCGCAACGATGTGCTTGCAAAATGGGCAGCCAATGCGCCGCTGTCCTTCGTCGATCAGTATATAGGCAATCTCAAGCGTTATCGCGCGATCGCCATCGATGTCGGTGACAAAGATGGACTGAAGGATGATGCGCGGACACTGCACGAAACACTGCATCGCTATGGCATTACCAACCGCTTCGAAATCTATGAGGGGGACCACACCAATCGCGTGGCGTGGCGTTTTCAGGATCAACTGATGCCGTTTTTCTCGCAGAATCTCGTTTTCCAATAGCAAAGGCACCGCAAATGGCAGACGAAGGGCTAGTTAGCGTTAACAAAAACCGTTGCCAGCTCTTCGAACATCTTTAGGCTGAAACGAAATCGGAACCGGGGACCGGACCGATTCCAGGGGAGGGCAGGGCGTGATCCGGCAAGGTAATCGTATTCATTGGCTTATGGCGCTACCCTATTGCGCCGCCGCGTCTCCAGCCTGGGCCGCGCCGCGGCTCGATCCGATGTTTGGCGATCATGCCGTCATCCAGCGGGAAATGCCGGTAACCATAACCGGGCGCGCTGCTCCGCGGGAAAACGTCACGGTTCTGCTCGGATCGACGAGCAAGGACGTGCTGGCCGACAAGGACGGCAGGTTCACGGCAAAGTTCGATCCGGTGACGGAGGCGGGCGCAATAAGGCTGGAAGCGCAAGCGGCGTCCGGCATGGTGGTGGTGCAGGACGTGGCGATCGGCGACGTGTTCCTGTGCTCGGGCCAATCCAACATGGAACTGGAAGTCCGCAATGCACAGGACGCGGTCGGGCAAATCCGGAGTTCGGCCGACGATCAGCTTCGGCTGCTGCTGGTTCCCCGGGCGGTGGCGGACGAGCCCCTGCGCGATTTTCGCGATGCTCCCAATTGGAAAGTGGCAGGGCCGGACAGCGTCAGCGATTTTTCGGCGGCCTGCTTCTACATGGCGCGTGAACTGCGGAAAGGAACGAAGGTGCCGATCGGCGCGATCGCCAGCAGTTGGGGCGGTTCGCGCATCAGTCCGTGGATGGGCGCCCGGGCGCAGGCGGAGGTCGGACAACAGGCGGCCGCTGCCTTGGTAGCGCTTCACGGCCGAGATCCTTTCGCCGCGGAAAAGGCCGCCAGCGCGCAATGGGAAAAGTGGTGGCGTGGGCAGACGGGCGACAAGCCGGGCAGCGAGCCGTGGCAGGCCGATAGCGCCTTGGCCTGGGTGGACGTGCCGCGCATCGGTCCATGGGAGGAATGGGGCGTACCTTCGCTGGCCGATTACAACGGCATGGTCTGGTATCGCCGAGAATTCGAATTGACGGCAGCGCAAGCCAAAGGGTCGGGCCAGCTTTCGCTCGGACTGCTCGACGATGTCGGGCGTGTATGGATCAATGGCAAGCCCGTGGGCATGAGCGCGCGCGCCTGGCAGCCGAGCAGTTTCGACGTGCCGCCCGGTGTGCTCAGGGCCGGACGCAATGTCATGATCGTCAACGTCCAGGACAATTACGGCAACGGGGGGCTTTCCGGACCGGCCGAAGTCCTGAAATTGTCTCTGGGCGATGGCAGCGAAGTCCCGCTTGGCGCGCAATGGCGCTATTCGGTGCCGCAGCGCTCGCCTGAAGGTGCGCCGCGCGTGCCCTGGGGTGATGTCACCGGAACCGGTACGCTCTACAACGGCATGATCGCGCCGCTCGGAGCGATCGGGCTGAAGGGCGTGGCCTGGTATCAGGGTGAATCCGATGTCGATCTGCCCGGTTATGCCGAGCGCATGAAGGCGATGATGGCCGATTGGCGGCGTCAGTTCGGATTGCCGGACCTAGCCTTTGCCGCGGTGCAGCTTGCGGCCTATGGCGCGCCGGTCACCGCGCCAGCGGAAAGCGGCTGGGCGGCGATGCGACAGATCCAGTATCGGGCGATGGCACAGGACGATCACGGCGGGCTGGCAACTGCGATCGATATCGGCGATCCTTTCGACATCCATCCGGGTGAAAAGCAGGAAGTCGGGCGCCGACTAGCCCGGGCAATGCGCGCGGCGGCCTATGGCGAACAGCACCCGCGAACCGGTCCCCAGGCGGTGCGGGCCGTTGCCGGTAGCGATGGCGGGGTGGTCGTCGAATTTACCGGACTGACAGGCGGACTCCGCACGCGCAGTTCCGCGCAGGCGATCGGTTTCGAACTCTGCGGCGAAGCCCTGGGCACTTGCCGCTTCGTGCCTGGCAAAGTGGAGGGCACCCGCGTCCTGCTGGCCGGAGATGGCGCCGCCGCGACGCGGGTGCGTTATGCCTGGGCGGGATCGCCCGTCATCAATCTCTATGACGATGCGGCCCTGCCGATCGGCTCCTTCGAATTGCCGGTCGTAAAGACGCGCTGACAACCAAGGCCGCGCGAACAAGCGGCCGGATAGCCAATCGGCGAGACACTTCATTGCAGAACGAACAAGGCATGCGGCGGCGTGGTGTCGCTGCATGCTTGCAACAGGAGAGGACTGAACGATGGGAAAAGCGCACTTCTTGCGCATGGGCGGCTTGGTCGCACTGGCGTTTGCGAGTTTCGGGGCGGATATCGGCGCGGTGCAGGCGCAGGCGATCCGCGCGACGATCGACACCGGCCGGGTGAGCGCACCGGTAACCGCCTATGAATATGGCATGTTCATCGAACCGATCGCGGGTCTGGTCAACCAGACGCTCTGGGCGGAAATGCTCGACGACCGCAAATTCTATTATCCGGTGCGGGTCGAGGGGAAAGACGAGAAAGTCCCGGATACGGTGGAGGGGCGTCCGGCGCCGGTGTTCCGCAAGTGGCGCCCCGTCGGCGGCGAAGACGCTGTCGTCATGGATCAAGTGGAACCTTTCGTGGGCAAACAGAGCGCCGCCGTCACACTTGCCGGGACCACGCCGCGCGGGTTGATCCAAGGCGGCATGAGCCTCGTGGCGGGCAAGACCTATGTCGGCCGCATTCAAATAAGCGGGGATGCCGGAGCCAAAGTGGAGGTCGCGCTGATTTGGGGGCCGGGGCCGCGCGACCGGCAGGTCATGACCTTGCCCACGCTGGGCGCAGGCTGGGCGGAAGTGCCGTTCCGCTTCACGGCCGGCAAGGCATCGTCCGATGCCCGGCTGCAAATTACCGGCACGGGTAGCGGCGGCTTTCGCGTCGGCGCCGTATCGCTGATGCCTGCCGACAACATCAACGGTTGGCGCGCCGATACGACTGCGATCGCGCGGTCCTTGAACTCGGGCATGTGGCGACTACCCGGGGGCAACTTCCTGTCCAATTGGGACTGGCATCAGGCTTTGGGTCCGCGCGACAAGCGCGTGCCGATGTTCGACCATGCCTGGAGCGCCATGCAGACCAACGATATCGGCATGGACGAATGGATGGAATTGACGCGCATCCTGGGGGTAGAGCCTTACGTTACCGTCAATGCCGGCCTGGGCGACGCCAATTCGGCGGCCGAGGAAGTCGAGTATCTGAACGGTGCGGCGACCAGCGAATGGGGCGCGAAGCGTGCGGCCAACGGGCATCCCGCGCCTTACGCCGTCAAGTGGTGGAACATCGGCAACGAGCCTTACGGCTGGTGGCAGATCGGCAAGACCAGCCTCGACTACTACCTGATGAAGCATCGGGATTTTGCCGAGGCGATGCGGGCCAAGGAGCCGGGCATAACCCTGATCGCCTCCGGCGCGATGCCGGACCAGTTGCATCCACGCGACGTGAAGGAAAATCCGTCGCTGGAGAGCATTCAGCGGAAGTTCGGCACCGAGGAAGACTGGACCGGCGGTTTCTTCGCCAAGGCCATGGGTACTTTCGACGGGATTACCGAACATTGGTACGACCGGGGCGAGGAGCGCCCCGACGCGCCTGCCGACGAGGAACTGATCGAATTTGTGCGCTCACCCTCGAACCATGTCCGCATGAAGGCTGAACAGTGGAACATCTATCGTCAGCGCTATCCCGAGATTGCGAAAGCCAACGGGGGGAAGGGCATTTTCCTGTCCATGGACGAATATGCCTACATGGCCAAGGACGGCGCCACGCTGAAGTCGGCGCTCGCCTACTCGATGGTGATTCAGGAAATGCTGCGGCATACCGACTTCCTGCGGATGGCGGCATTCACCTCGGGCGCATCCACCATGGATATCACGCCTACGGGTGCGACGATGAACACGACGGGCCTCGTCTTCAAACTCTACGGAGAACATTTCGGCGCGGGTACGGTGCCGCTCGCGCTGAACGGTAACGTGGCTCAGCCCGATCCCAGGCACGTCGTGGGGTCTGCCCATCCGCAGGTGAAGGCGGGAAGTGCGACCTGGCCGCTCGACATGGTCGCGGCATTGAGCCCCGACGGCAAGGCACTGCGCATCGGCATCGTCAATGCGACGTTCAAGCCGCAAAGCGTGGCGATCGACTTGCCCGGAAAGCGCACGCGCGGGCCGGGCAAGGTCTGGCGCCTCACCGCGAGCTCGTTGAACGCGGCCAACAAGGTGGGCGCCAAGCCGGGTGTCGTCATTACCGAAGGCAAGGCTCCGGCGATGAACGGAAGCCTGAGCGTGCCACCGCTTTCGACGTCGGTCTTCGAATACCCGTTGGACGACGGCGGCGCCCCGCTCTGAGATGATGGGGGAGGGCGCGCCGGACCGGCGCGCCTTCTCACCGGCGCAGCGCGGCGTCGCCCCAGGTTACCGGCACCGCATTGCCTCTGGCACCATCGGCGCGCGCGACCAGTTCGAGGACGGCTATCCCCTTCACATCGGCTTCGAGCGATTGGGCCGCCGCACCGCGTCGCAGCGGAGCGGAGCTGGCGAGCGGCTTGCCGTCGCCGTAGAGGTAGAAGCGTACGGTCTGTTCGCCGTCCAGTGCGCTGTCGTCCACGCCGACTTGGGCACTGAAGCGGACGAACCCGGCATTGCGCACTTCGAGCCGACTGTTGGCCAGAACCCCGATGCCCGCCCCGTAAGTGCGTCCGGCCACGGTCAGTGCCTGGTTGTAAGGCGTCGCATCCGCCATCGCGCCGCCCCAGCCGGCATACATGGGCCGCTCGCCGATGCCGCGCGTGCCGCGCCAGCCCGGAATCGACCGATAGATGGTGGGATCGGGCTCGGGCTGGACGACACCGTCCGCCGCCGGATTCACCGCGCCGGGCTGTTCCGAGAGGTAGAGGCCGTCCGCCAGCATGCGCGTTCCGCTGGCGCGGAACACCACCGTTTCGCGCGGCGCGATGTGGAATTTGGTCTCCTTGGTGAAGTCGCTCTTTGCGCCCGTCCAGAGGTTCGACAGGGTGACGGCGCGATCGGCGCGGAATTTCAGATGATCGGCCGTCAGCACCGCGTCGACGGGAGCGAGGCCGCGGTTGAACAGGGCGACGGCCTTGTCTCCGTTTGCCAGCGTCTTGACCAGGATCTGAAGCCCGTCGCTGTCGAAGGCGACAGTCGCCTGATTTCCGGCTGGATCCTGATTGACCGCGATGAGCGCGGCATTGCCGAAAATGTCGAGCAGGGGCTGGGGCGTCGTGCGCAAGTCGGCGCCGATCAGCAGCGGCGCATTCATCATGGCCCAGAGCGCGAAATGGGAACGCGCCTCGGTCAGATGGTTCGCATCGAAATCGCCTTTGCCGATGAAGAGCATGTCGGGATCGTTCCAACTGCCCGGATGGGCATAGAACGCGCGGCGCACGGCGCTGTCGTAATTGGTGAGCATCCGCCCCCAGTCGGGCGAAATGTCATCGCTGGTGCGCGAGATGCTGCCGACGTCCTTACCCCAGGAGCGGACATTGGCGCTGCCCCAGATGCAAAGCGAGAGCATGTAGTCGCCATCGGGATTGTATCTGGCGAGCGAGCGGTTGATGTCGGCAAAGAGCGCCTTGACCGCCGGGATGTTCGACCGCGTCACGCTGTGCTGGTCGATCAGCGGGGCGAGTGCACGATACTGGCCGCTGCGCACGCGCTCGGCCTCGGCGGTGAAGGCGCGGATGCCGCAGCCGTCGACCTTGATCGCATCGAAGCCCCAGTCCGCGAAGAAGAGGCGGATGTCCTGGTCGCTATGGCCGTAGAGGCCGACCTCGCGTTCGGCCATCGTGCCTTCCGGAAGCTGCGCGGGACCGTCGGAATAGGCCTGCGAGCAACTGTTGCGGCCGAGGTCGGAATAGATGCCGGCCTTGAAACCCATCGCGTGCAGCTTGTCGGTCAGGGGGCGGAAGGACGGATCGCCGCGCTTCATCCGGGCCGAGGGAAACTTGTCCGCGCGAATGATGAGCTTCCCGTCGCCGGTGCGGCGCTTGAGCCACCAGCCGTCATCGATGTTGATGAAGCGATAGCCCTTCTTCGCAAGGCCGGTGTCGAGAATGCGTTGGGTCGAGCCGAGCAGCTTTTCCTCGTCGATCTCGGTGAAGAAGGCGTTCCAGCTGTTCCAGCCCATCGGCGGAAGCTGCGCGCTGCCGACTTGATAGGCGCTCCACGCGCCGGTGGGCGCGAGCGGATCGATGGTCTGGGCAGAGAGACCGGTGCCGGCGCAGAGGACCGCGAGGGACAGGAGCGCGCGGCGCAAGGTCATGTGAAATCCATGAAGGTGAGCCTGACCGGCTTTCCGGCCTGAAGCGTAAGGTTGCGTTCGGCGCTGCCGAGGCGGATCTTGCGCGCGCCCCCGAGTTCCGGACGCAATATCGCGTGCTCCAGGCGGCCGTCGCGCCAATGGAGGTCGACGGTGCAGCGGCCACGGGCACGCAGGCCGGTGACATTGCCGGTCGGCCAGGCCTTGGGGAGCGCGGGAAGAAGGTCGATACGATCGCCATGGCTGTCCATCAGCATCTCCACGATCCCCGCCGCGCCGCCGAAATTGCCGTCGATCTGGAACGGCGGGTGCGCGTCGAGCATGTTGGGATAAGTGCGCTCCGGGCCCAGCAGGAAGCGCAGGATGTCGTGGGCATGATCCCCTTGCCGCAGCCGCGCCCAGAGATTGATGCGCCAGGCCGTCGCCCAGCCGGTGGCGCGGTCGCCGCGTATCTCCAGGGTGCGGCGGGCTGCGGCGGCCAGCGCGGGCTCGCCGTCGGGGGTGATCTGGTGCGAGGGGTGCAGGCCGTAGAGGTGGGAGACGTGGCGGTGCTCCTGCTCCGGCGCGTCCGCATCCCAGTCCTGCTGCCATTCCTGGAGCTGCCCCTGCCTACCGACCTTGTAGGGCGCCAGCCTTTCGCGCGCGGCGTGCATTTCGGCGATGAGCGACGCCTCCATGCCGAGGATCTGCGCGGCCTCGGTCGTCCGGGCGAACAGGTCGCGGAGCAGAGCCATGTCCATGGTCGGACCGGCGCAGAGCGTGCCGCCATGGCCATGCGGGTTTTCCGGGCTCATCGACGGGTTGGTGACGAGAAAGCCGGTGCTCGGATCGCGCTGCAAGGTATCGAGGAAGAAACGCGCGGAACCGGCCATGATCGGGAAGATCGAGGCGAGATAGGCAGGGTCGCGGCTATAGTCGTAGTGGTCCCAGAGGTGGACGCAGAGCCACGCGCCGCCGGTAGGCCAGAGGCCGAACTGCGCTCCGTCGATCGGCGCGGTCGCGCGCCAGAGATCGGTATTGTGGTGAGCGACCCATCCGCGCGCGCCGTACATCGTCCGAGCCGTGCGCTCGCCGGTGATCGCGAGCTGGCGCACCATCTCCACCAGCGGGGCGACGCATTCGCCGAGTGCGGTAGGTTCGGCGGGCCAGTAGTTCATCTGGGTATTGATGTTGATCGTGTACTTGGAGCCCCAGGGCGGGTTGAGGCTGTCGTTCCATAGCCCTTGCAGATTGGCGGGTTGCCCGCCCGGCCGGGAGGAGGCGATCAGGAGATAGCGGGCGTATTGGAAGTAGAGTGTCGCAAGCGCGGGATCATCGCTGGTCTGCGAAGCGGCGATCCGCTGGTCGGTGGGCAGCAACGCCGCCGGCGAGGTGCCGAGATCGAGGCCCACGCGGCGGAACAGGCGCCGGTGGGCGATCGCGGTGTCGGCAGCGATACCGGCGAACGTGCGGCCCCTGGCTCTGGCAAGCGTGTCCGCCGTGGCGGCGAGGGGATCGCCGCTGACGTCGTCGAAGCGCTTGTAGCAGGTCGCCATGGCCAGCAGCAGGGTAACGGCCCTGGCGCCGCGAATGGCGAGGCGCCCATCGGCGCCGTGGCTGACGCTGCCGCCTTCCAATTGCGCCGTCAGGCGGGCGGCAAAGCGAAGACCGCCCTCGATCCCTTTCGAAGCGCCGTTGCGGCCGGTGAGAAGCAGGCCGGAAGGCCCGTCGCTGGTAGCCCGGACATCGCGCTGGGGCGAGCGAAGCGATATGTCGCAGTCGAGCTTGCCTTCGCCTCCGGCGGTCAGGCGGACGGCGATGAGCTGGTCGGCCGGCGAAGCGACGACCTTACGGACATGGGGGATGCCGTTCGCCTCGAAGCGGGTGGTGGCCATGGCCGTGTCGAGATCGAGTTCCCGGTGATAGGTGGCAGTCTCACCCAGGTCCGGAAAATCGAGGATCAGATCGCCCAGCGTCTGATAGGGCATCTGCGTCAGCGGCTTTGCCATCAGCGTCCGGTTGGCGAGCGCTTCGGCTTCCTCGATCCGACCGGCGAAGATCAGTTCGCGCACCTGGGGTAGCATCGCCTTCGCCTGCGGATCGACAGGATCATAAGGCTGGCCCGCCCAGAGCGTGCTTTCGTTGAGTTGCAGCTTCTCCTGAGCCGTGCCGCCGAACACCATGGCGCCGAGGCGGCCATTGCCGATGGGCAATGCCTCTGTCCATTTCGCCGCCGGCTGGCGATACCAGAGTTTGAGCAGATGGGGTGCTGTCGGTGCGGCCCTGGCAGGCTGTCCGAGGCCGAGCGAGGCCGCGCCCGCCGCCATGGCCGCCATCGTTTCTCGGCGGCTCAGGCTCATGGCTG
Source organism: Novosphingobium sp. BF6 (assembly GCF_058273105.1). Classification (NCBI taxonomy): domain Bacteria; kingdom Pseudomonadati; phylum Pseudomonadota; class Alphaproteobacteria; order Sphingomonadales; family Sphingomonadaceae; genus Novosphingobium; species Novosphingobium sp. BF6. The sequence goes on along the minus strand of NZ_CM177775.1, from coordinate 1,959,080 downwards.
GGTTCCCTCCGGCAGGGGCGAGAGCGTGAAGCTGTCGATATCGAGATAACCGCCGCTTGGCGCGGGATTGTAGCAGGAGAGCGCGATCTGCTGTCCCTGGAAAGTCCCGGTGCGCCAGTCGAACGCGAGCGGGAAGGCGCCTCCTGCCTCGTTCCACGACTTATTGTCGGAACTGTAGGCGAGCTGGCCTTGCTTGGTCTCGAAATCCATGTCCACGCGCAGCCAGAGGACGCGTGCGCTCAGGGGCAAGGCTGGGACGCGAACTTCGGTGCGGGGGCCTTGGACAGTGCTTTCGGTGAGCTGCATCCGCAAGGATCGCGCGCCCTTTGCCCCGCCGACGACGGAAAGCTGGGCATTGTATTTCCCGAAGCTGCCGAGGCCGCAGATGTCTCCGGCCTTGATCCCACCTGCGTCGATTTTCGCGACGGCGCGCATGCGCGGACCTTGCGCCTTTTGCGTGAGCGTATTGCGTGCGGTCCAGATGCCGTCGGCCTCGGTAGCATGGAGGCGGAGGAAGCCGGGGCGCTGCGTCAGCGACCATTTGCCGTCGTCGGGGTTATGGTTCCATTGCCATTGCAGACCGAGTTTCGGCGCCGAGAAATCGTCGGAAGATGGCGGCTCTGCGAAAGGATGCCCCAGGATCGGCTTGGGCGAGCGATCCGGCACATGGTCGGGGTTTTCGGGCGTGCCCCAGAAGGGCCAGCCGTCTTTCCAGTAGACCGGGCTGATATTGGTCATGCGGCCGATGGCGCCGGCATCTACCATGACGAAACCGTACCAGCCGCCGTCCGGCAGATCGACGATCGCGCCTTGATGGCCGCCGGTCTTGTCGTCGATGGAGGACTTTGTCTCCCACGGACCCCAAAGGCTGCGGGAACGGGAAACGGTCATCGCCAGCTTGGAGGGGATGGCGTTGAAGAGATAGTACCAGCCATCGTGGCGGATGATCTTCGAACCTTCCGCGCCTTTGTTGTAATAGGCGACTTTGGCGGCGGTAACGGCGGAGAGATCGCCGTTGAGGGTAAGCAAGGTCAGCGTGCCGTCGGTTCCGACCGAAGTGCCGAGATAGGCGGTGCCATCCGCGTCGATGAACAGCGCCGGGTCGAAGGCTTCACGGTCCAGTTCCCTGTAGGTCCATGGACCGTCGATCTTCGCCGAGCGATAGATGCGCGTCTTGTGGCCGACCGGGGTCACTGCAAGGTAGAACATGCCGTTGTGACGGCGCAGGCTCGCGGCATAGAAACCGTGGCGATAGTCGCCCCCGCCTTTCAGGTCGTAGCGCGGATCTCCGTCCAGCCGATCGACCACATGGGAAGCGATCGTCCAGTTCACCAGGTCCTTGGAATGCAGGATCGTCACGCCCGGTGCATTGGCGAAGGTGGTCGAGACGAAGTAGAAATCCTCGCCGACGCGGATGACATCGGGGTCTGGGTAGTCGGCGAAGAGTACGGGATTGCGGTAAGTGCCGTCGCCCTGGTCGGAGCGCCAGACTTGCGCGGGGGCGGCGGCGGCGATCAGCACGGCGGCGAGGGCCAGTGCCGCGCCGATGCCGTGCTTCCGGGTCATGACGGGCATGCTCACGATGCCGGGGTGTAGTGATAGAGGCCGAAGACCGTGCCGACGAAACCGCCCGCCTTTTTGGTGCTGAGCAGAGTGGCGTCGACGCTCTCTTTCATTGTCCGCGTCCTGCCGCCCACCGCATAGTCGAAGGCCATCGTCCCGCCGGTAGTGCGGATGGTCAGGGTGACCGGCCCGGTCGTCGGGACTGGTGCGGAAGCGACCAAACTGTCGGCATCGGCCGCATCGCGGGTATAGAGCGCGACCACCGTCTTTCCCGCAATCCGGGTCAGGCCGAAGAACAGGTTGCTGCGGTCGCTTTGCACGGCAGCGAGACCGGCGCGGTCGCCATCGCTCACAGGCGTGTAGCGGAGCGTCGTGGAGACGGTGGCATTGGCATGCTGCTGCCGCCGTCCGATGAAGGCGGGAACACCGTCGAGGTCGCCGATCGGGCTGCCGCTGTCCAGTTCCAGCGCGCCGCCTTGGAGCCGGTAGAACGGCTTTTGCGGCGTCCGGATGCCGATCCACTGCATCGGCAGCGTCTTGCCGTCGAACTCCTCGACATAGCCGAAATCACCGCTTGTCGGGATCGGCGGCTTGGGCTGGGCGGGCAGGTTCGGCGCCTTCAAGGCATGAGGGATTGCCTGACCGCGCGGCAGGATGATCGGCCAGCCGTCCCTCCATTCTACCGGCAGCAGAAATGTCTCGCGGCCGATATTGTAGTAATCGTCGGCGTAGGGCCGCACGGCCAGAAAAGTCGCCCACCAGTCGCCGTTCTGGGTCTGGACCAGCTCGGCATGGCCGGCGGATCCGATGAGGTCGGGCCTTGCCGGATCGAGATCGCGCTGGGTCAGAATGGGGTTGCCAGCGAACGGCACATAGGGGCCGCGCAGATCCTTGGAGCGGAAGACGACCTGCGAATGGTTGACGCTCGTTCCACCTTCCGCGGCGGTCAGATAATAGGCGCCGTCCTTGCGGAAGATATGCGGCCCTTCGATCCAGACCGGCTTCCTGGCGATGTCGACGCCGCCATTGATGAGCTGGGCGCTTTCCCCCACCATCTTGCCGGCGCGCCAGTCGTATTCCTGGATCCAGATCGCACGGTGTCCGTCGTAGCGGGACGGCTCGTCGGGCGCGCGGTTGTTGACGATATAGGCCTTGTCACCCTCCCAGTAGATCGAAGGGTCGATCCCTTCGAAGGGGAGCCAGATCGGGTTGGACCAGGGGCCGGCCGGGTCCTTGGCGGTGATGACGAAATTGCCCTTACACTCGACGCAGGTATTGACGATGTAGAACGTGCCGTCATGCCAGCTGATGTCCGGTGCGAACACCGCCTGCGACAGACGGCGGCCCTTGAAGTCGAGCTGTTCGGGCCGATCGATCGCGTTGCCGATCTGGGTCCAGTTCACCAGGTCCTTCGATTTGAAGATCGGCAGTCCGGGGTAATTCGCGAAGGAACTGTTGACGAGATAATAGTCCTCGCCCACCCGCAAGACCGAGGGGTCCGGGTAATAGCCGGTCAGGATCGGGTTGAGATATTCGCCCGGCTTGATCGCGACCTTCTCACTCGCTTCGCCCTTGTAGGTGAAGCGTTCGAAGCGGGCGGGTTCCGCATGAGCGGCCAGCGCGAAAAGAGGCAGAGACAGCAGCGCGGAGGAAAAGCTCGAAAAGCGCGAGGTCCGGCGTGTCACGATCTATCTCTCCTTGAGCTGCCATGGCTTGAGTGCACGGCTGAATTATTGGTAGCGTTAACAAAAGCGACTGTCGAGTAGGGATCCGAAGGTGGAGGCTACTTTCCGGAAGAGGGAGCGGAGATGCCTGCGTCGGTCTGCACCACGGGCTTCATCGTACCGTCGGCGTTATATTCCAGGTGCTCAACCGTAACCGCACGGCGACCGATCGCGCCGTTGAGGTCACCGATGGCAAGCGCGGCATTGTGCAGGAAAATATACCATTGGTTCCCGAACTCCGCGATGCCGGCGTGGATGGTGAAGCTGTACTTGCCCGAGCCGGTGAGTTCGCCGCGATACGTCCAGGGTCCGTTCAGCGACGGCGCCGTGGCATAGGAGATGCGCTCGTCACGGTGAGATGCGCGGTCAAGCGAGGCGTAAGTCAGGTAATAGAGCTTGCCGCGCTTGTGCAGCCAGGGGCCTTCCTCGAAATGCGGCGGGGTGATCTCGCGGATCGGCCCGTCGATTTCGATCATGTTCGGCTTCAGTCTCGCGATATAGCATTGGCGATTGCCCCAGGCGATCCAGGTCGTGCCATCGCCGTCGGTAAAGACGGTCGGGTCGATATCTTCCCAGCTATGCGTGCCCTTGGGCGTCATCTGGTTGGTGATGAGCGCCGAACCCTTGGCATCGATGAAAGGGCCGGTGGGCTTGTCGGATACGGCAACCGCGATCGCCTTGCCCGGATGGGTGTTGTCGTGCTCGACGGCGGCGTAGAACCAGTACTTTCCGTTCTTCTTGATCGTCTGGGAAGCCCAGGCATCCTTCTTCGCCCATTTGAAGTCGGAAACGTGCATGATCGGACCATGGTCGGTCCAATGCTTCATGTCGGTCGTCGAATAGACGAGCCATTCGCGCATGTTGAACATCTCGTCGCGTTGCGCTTCGTCATGGCCGACGTAGAGATAGAGGCGGTCGCCATCCACCATCGGCGCGGGATCGGCGGTGAACTTGTCGCGGATGATGGGATTGGAGCCGGGAGCCTCCTGCGCCAGGGACGGCGTCGCCAGAGCTGAAAGGAACAGGAAGGTTGCAAACGACCGGCTCATGGAAAATCCTTGTATCGCGCAGCTTGGGGAAAGGAGGCGCAGTGCCGATCGGGCCTGGTTCAGCCGACCATGCGACAATGATCCTCGGCCGATAACTGATCGAAAACTCGGCCCTGACGGCTGCCCCTTCTCCCTTTTCATGCCTTGCTTTCCCGCCCGACAGGCTTGGCATAGGCTTCGACAGTCGTACCCGATAACGCGAAGGGGTCAATAACTCCCACAAATAAAATTCTGATATTTTAACTTGATGATGGCGTTTCCACGCGTTTTTATACTTCCCGACGGAAATCTCGTCTAGATCGAGGCGTCAAGCTCGGCGAACGACTCATACAATTGGGAGAATGAAATGCGTACTGCCATGGTTGCGTTAGCGTTCACGTTATCGAGTGTATCGGCAGATGCGGCCATGGGGCGGGAGGAAGGAAGCGGTCCTTATCCTGCGATGTTCGAAGCCCGGCCCGATTTACCAGGGCAAGTGATCTATCGGCCGAAATATCTCGCGCGGTTGGGCAATGAAAAGCTGGGCATCTATGTCTTCGGCAACGGCGGATGCAGCGACGATGCAACGGGATCGCGCAACCATTTGCTTGAAATCGCTTCCCACGGCTACCTTGTCGTCGTGCCCGGCCATATTCCAGGTTCCTCGACCAAGGCGAACGGCGCAACTCGGACCACGGAAAAGCTTGTTGCGAAAACCCGGACGCGCCAACTCAGCGAAGCGATCGACTGGGCGCAGCGCGAGGCGGGAAGGGCGGGCAGTCCTTTCCGGGGCCGAATTGCCGCCGATCAGATTGCCGTGTCGGGATGGAGCTGCGGCGGACTGCAGGCCCTCTTGGTGGCGCAGGAGCCGCGCGTGAAAACTGCCATCATCATGAACAGCGGCTTCTTCAACGATGGCGTAAGCCCGATATCCGGCGTCGTTTCCGACAAAAGAATGCTCGATGGATTACACGGACCGGTGCTTTACGTCCTGGGTGGTAAGGAGGACATCGCCTGGACGAACGGGCGGGACGATTTCGACCGCATTCATCAGGTAGCGGCAGCGCTGGTCGATATTCCCGTCGGTCATGGCGGCACCTACATGCAGCCACATGGCGGACTGGGAGCAGAAGTCGTCACGTCCTGGCTGGATTGGCAATTGAAGGGACGCGGCTCTGCCGCAGCCCGCTTCAAAGGCCCGGATTGCGGTTTTTGCCAGGACCCCAGGCTGACGATCGAGACGCGAAACATGCGCTGAAATATGACACATTCTCGCTTTGCCTATCTCGGTCGATGGCTTAGGCCGGTCGGTAGACCGTCGAAGAATGAGGAAAGTCATGGCGAAATCGAGGCAGCCGACGCGCGGTGCGACAGTCGTTGATGTTGCAAAACGCGCTGGCGTGTCCTCTATGACCGTGTCGCGCGTGATCAACTGTCGACCCGGTGTCAGCGAGGAAACCCGTGCTCTGGTCGAGGACGCGATCAAGGCCCTGGCTTATACACCCAATGTGGCGGCGCGGAATCTCGTCACCTCCACGGAACTGCGCATCGGCGTAATCTACTCCAGCGTCAGCGCCGCCTTCATGAGCGAATTCCTGACCGGCGTCTTCGAGGAAGCGTCGTCGCGCGGCGCACGCCTGATCCTGCTCAAGGGCGAAAACGGGCGGGCGCCGAACGTGACAGCGCTGAAGGAACTGCTGGCCTCGGGGCTGAGCGGCGTATTGCTCGCGCCGCCACTCGGTGAAGCGCCGGAAGTCCTGCGCGTGCTACGGGAGGCGGGCTGCCCGATGGCCGCCGTGGGCGCCTATCAGTCGCCGGACAAGATCTGCGTGCGGATCGACGATCGGGCGGCATCCTATCAGATGACCCGCTTGCTGCTCGATCTGGGGCACAGGAGGATCGGGTTCATCCTTGGCAATCCCGACCAGGCGGCTAGCGTGGAGAGAATGGCGGGTTTCTACGCTGCGGTCCGGGAAAGCGAGGGGGTGGAAGTTCAGGTCGTCCAGGGCGATTTCACTTATGTCTCAGGGCTTGCGGCCGCCGAGCACCTGCTCACGCTGCCGAAGCGACCCACGGCCATTTTCGCCAGTAATGACGACATGGCCGCCGCCGTCGTTTCTGTGGCGCATCGGCAGCATTTCGACGTTCCCAGCGAACTGACCGTGGTCGGTTTCGACGATACGACCGCGGCGAGCACGCTCTGGCCGCCGCTCACCACGGTCCATCAGCCGGTTCGTCAACTTGCTGCCGAAGCGCTGGGGCTGTTGATTGCCGAGATCGGCGCGCAACCAGGCAAGTCGCGCGTGCCGCGCGAGAGCATTCTCGATCACGAGATCGTGAAACGTCAATCGACCGGAGTGCCGTCACCTTCCTCGCCCGCATAGACGAACCAGGCAAAATCCGCAGGCGCGGCCATGCCGGACAGGTCCTGGCAGGCCATGCCGACGAAAGTGCCGGTAAAGTTGGGAAGGCCGGGACAGGTCACTTCGTCCGAGAGGATGGTTATGTCGAGCGGCCGGGCAATTCTCTCCCACTCGGATGCGCCTTGCACTCGCCAGCCGAAGAGCAGGGCGTCGCCGTCGACAGTCGCCTGCAGTTCGATCGGTCCGTCGGGCAGGGAGGCGACGACTTCCATCGTTACGCCCTCTTCCCGTTCCGGCGAGGCGACCATCAGTTGGAGTATACGCAGGCCATCTTCGATACTGATGTTGAGGTAGTAATACTTCGTAGTATTGTAATAGAGGATCAGGCCCGCTGCCTGCTGGAACGATCGGGGCGAGAAATCGAGGCATGTGCTGGCGGTGAAGCGTCTATGCTCCAGCCGCCGCGCGACGAGCGCCTGCTCGAAATGGCTGCCCACCGTTTCCCGACCGTACAGCCGCAGGAAACCCGGACGATCGGACAAGCTGAAAAGCCGTTCCGGCAGCGGAGTGCGCAGCCACTGGAATTCCCGGGGGAGGGTAACGCGATCGAACCGGCCATTCCACGGTTCCACCGGCCAAGGCGCGGCAGGCAGGTCGGGAGCGGTCGGGGTCGCCATCGGCTTTGCATCGCCATCCAGGGTACGCAGCCAGCCGTCGTCGTCCCATCGCATCGGCTGGATCGCAGTTTCGCGTCCGAGAATGCAGCGTTCACGGCCCGGAACCGGTCGGCCGCACAAGTAGGCAAGCCACGGCGTTCCATCCGCCAGTTCGACGAGATCGCCATGTCCCGCCCGCGTCAGCGGTCCGTCGCGGCGGCCCGATGCCGTGAGGACGGCGCCATCGGGGTGAACTTCATAAGGCCCCAGCAGGCTGCGCGAACGGGCCATGACCACCGCATGGTTCCAGCCCGTCCCGCCCTCGGCCACCAGGAGATGATACCATCCGCCGCGCTTGTAGATGTGCGGGCCTTCGGTGAAGCCCAACTCGGTTCCCCTGAAAATCAGATGGGGTTCGCCGACGAGCTTCAAGGCAGCGCGGTCGAATTCCTGGATCTGGATGCCGGCGAAGCGGCCGCGATCGGGGCGATGGTCCCAGAGCATGTTGAGCATCCAGCTCCGCCCGTCCTCGTCGTGGAACAGGGCGGGGTCGAAGCCGCTGCTGTTGAGATGGGCGGCGCTGGACCAGGTCCCGTCGATCCGGTCGCAGCTCACGACGTAGTTCGGGAAGTCCCGGAGGGACGCGCCCTTGGCGCCGTTCACCGTCGTCATGCCGTAACGCTTGACGTCGGTGTAGATGAGCCAGAACCGGCCGTCGGCATGGCTGAGGTCCGGCGCCCAGACTCCGCAGGAATCCGGGGCGCCGCGCATGTCCAGTTGCGATGCCTGCGCCAGGGGACGGGCGACCAGCCGCCAGTGCTTGAGATCGCGGCTGTGGTGGATCTGGACGCCGGGATACCACTCGAAGGTCGATGTCGCGATGTAGAAGTCGTCGCCGACCCGCAGGATCGACGGATCGGGGTTGAATCCCGGGAGGATCGGGTTTGAGATCGTGCTCATGAAGGTTTGCGTACCAATGTCCAAAGCAGGACGGCGCCCAACAGGTCGAGGACGCCAAGAATGACGAAGAAAGGGCCGTAACCGACTTGATCGACCATCTGGCCGAGCAGGACGGTGAAAACGAGAACCCCAAGGTTTCCGGCCAGACCGGCCAGGCCTGCTGCCGTCGCCACCGTGTTGCGGGGGAACAGGTCGGACGCCATGGTGATGACGGTGACCGACAAGGTCTGATGCGCAAAACCGCCGAGGCACAGCAGCGCAATCGCTGCGTAGGGATTGGTCGCCATTCCCACGAAAGCCATGCCGGTCATCATCAGTGCGCCAAGCGTGAAGGTCCAGCGGCGGGCGTCGATCAGGTCTATATTGCGGCGTTGCAGGAAAGCTACGACAGCGGGACCGAACAGGCATCCCATATCTGCGGCCAGAAACGGCAGCCAGGCGAACAGCGCGATCTGTGTCAGATCGAAACCGCGCACGCGGGCCAGATAGAGCGGCATCCAGAAGGAGAGCATGCCCCATACCGGGTCTGCGAGCATCCGGGGGAGGGCTATCCCCCAAAGGTCGCGCCTGCGCACCAGCGTCAATATGGAGGAGCGCTTCGCTTGCGGGGCGAGCCGTGCTTCCTGACCGCTGGCGATATATTCTCGCTCGGCGGGCTTCAGCCGTTTGTGATGCGCCGGGCTGTTGTAATACAATAGCCAGAGTAATGCCCAGATGAGGCCAATTCCTCCCGCGATGACGAATGCCAGCCGCCAACTGTGCATCATCACCGCCCAGGCCACGAGCGGCGGCGCGAAAACCGCACCGAACGACGCGCCGATATTGTAGATTCCGCCGGCCACGCCTCGCTCTCTGGAGGGGAACCACTCCGCCACCAGCTTCTGGCCGGCGGGCTGCGCGGCCCCTTCGGCCAGTCCCAGAAGGCCGCGCAGGGCGGCAAATCCGAGCCAGCCGTTAACGAAGCCATGTGCCATCGTGATCAGCGACCAGGCGGCGACACAGATGCCGAAGCCCATCCGAAGACCCACGCTGTCCAGGAAATATCCGGCAGCCGGTTGCAGCATGACGCCCAGCTGGAATGCGCTGGTGATCCAGCCGTATTCGACGCTGTCGATCGACTGCTCATCCAGGATTACAGGGGCCGCGACGCCCAGGACGGAACGCGAGAGGTAGTTGATCACCATCGCGCCCACGAACAGGCCGATGATGGTCCACCTTACCTTGCCGATCCTAACGGCCATCATGATTGATTCTTGATAACGTTAACACAATTTTGGAGATCGAGCGGCCTTTCGGCCGACAGATGCCGCAGAAAAGCCTGTAACGCCTGGAACACATCGGTCGGCATAATTCGTCTCAACTCCCAAGATCCGCTCATTTTCTCTCTTGTCTGAGTATTGACAACGAATCGAGAAGATATCAATACCCGTTGTTAGCGCTACCTAACTTTCTGTCGAGTCTGTGACACACTCATCGGAGGCGGTGCGCCCCCGCAGCAAAGCCTGCGACGGGCAAATAATAAATCTTGGGGAGAGCAGTATGTCACGGTCCAATTCTCGTATCGATACGTCTTGTTCGCGTTTCACCATGGTCAGTGTAGCTGCCATGGCGGCCTGCATGATGGCGGTTCCGGCCTCTGCGCAGGACTCAGCCGATGCGGCGACATCTCAGGGCGACGAGCAACGCGTCCAGGCCGCCGACATCGTGGTTACGGGGTCGCGCATCAAGACCAGCGGCTATACCGCTCCGACGCCCACCACGGTGATCGATTCGGGCGCGATCGAGTCCAACGCGCAACCGAACATCTTCACGACGATCGCCCAGCTCCCGTCGCTTCAGGGTTCGAGCGGTACGTCCGTCAACACGTTCAGCACATCCAGCGGCCAGCAGGGACTCAGTTCCTTCTCGCTTCGCGGTGTCGGCGCTATCCGGACCTTGACGCTGCTCGACGGCCAGCGCGTCGTCGGCGCCAACGTGACCGGCGTTCCCGACATCAGCCTGTTCCCGCAGCTTCTCGTCCAGCGCGTCGATGTGGTGAACGGCGGCGCTTCGGCTTCCTACGGTTCGGACGCGGTCGGCGGCGTGGTGAACTTCATCACCGACACCCGCTTCAAGGGCATCAAGGGCAATGTCCAGGGCGGCATCAGCCGCTACGACGACAACAAGCAGGTGCTGGTCCAGCTCGCGGCCGGCACGAGCTTCATGGATGACCGCCTGCATCTGGTGGTCAGCGGCGAATATGCCAACGAAGACGGCGTCGGCGGCGGCGATTTCGGCATCGGGCTGGCCGGCGGTCGCGACTGGTTCAAGCAGACCAGCCTGATCGATCGCGGCGTCGTGAACGACGGATCGCCGCGTTACGTCCTGCGCGATTTCGCGCAGGCCTATAACTATACCAAATATGGCCTCATCACCTCCGGCCCGCTCCAGGGTACGGCGTTCGACCAGAACGGGGTGCCGTTCCAGTTCAACTATGGCTCCAACGGCATCCCGGCGCGCGACGGTACGACGACGGTGCGCAATTGCTATCCGGGCTTCTGCCTCGGCGGTGACCTTTCCGGCAACGTCGATGCAGGCCGAACGCTCCAGTCGTCGATCGAACGTATCAATACTTATGGCCGCCTCGGCTTCGATTTCGCCGCCGATAACGAAGTCTATTTCACTTTCAACTACGGTCAGGTGAAGACGCAGAACCAGCCGGTCGGCGGCATGAACAAGCCCGGCCTGACGATCCAGTGCGCCAATCCCTTCGTACCGGATTCGATCAAGGCCGCCTGCGCGACGGCGGGCATTACCAGCTTCGGCTACGGCACCAGCAACGCGGCGCTGGGCAATACGCAAGTCCATACCGATCGCCGGCAGTACCGCGCGGTACTCGGCGCCAAGGGACAATTCGATTTCCTGGGCACCGACTGGTCCTACGACAATTACTACGAGCACGGCACGAATTACACCGATATCGACGTGTCGAACATCCTGCTGACCAACCGCTTCAACGATGCGATCAATGCAACGACGCTGAACGGCGCGATCGTCTGTGCCAGCGCCGCCGCACGGGCAAACGGATGCCAGCCGCTCAACTTGTTCGGCGGCAATCCCTCGGCAGGAGCCCTGGCCTATATCATGCCGGAAAACGGGCCGTTCCAGCGGACCCGGCAGACCCAGGACGTGGTCAGCATCAACGTCTCCGGTTCGCCGGTGGATCTCTGGGCAGGACCGCTCTCGATCGCGTTCGGCGGCGAGTATCGCCATGAATTCTACAAGGTGCGCGCCGATGCCTATGGCATGGGTTCCAACTTCGCGCCAAACACGCCCGACTATCCGGCCGACCCGACCCTGCTGCCCGGCGGCAACAACTGGTATGCGGGCAACTACAAGAGCGGCGGCGGCGCCTATAGCGTGAAGGAAGCCTTCTTCGAGGCTGATCTTCCCATCATCAACAGCGACGCGCTGGGCCGGGCCAATATCAACGGCGCGGTACGCGTCACCGACTACAGCACCTCGGGCACGATCTGGGCCTGGAAGGTCGGCGGCACCTGGAACCTGCCGATCGACGGCCTGCGCATTCGCGGCGTTACCTCCAAGGACGTGCGCGCGCCCAACCTGTCGGAACTGTTCGCCGCACCGGTTACCACCACGCTGCCGAACTTTTTCGACCCGTTCCGCGGCGTGAATGTCCTCGCGATCCAGAACAGCATCGGCAATCCGAACCTGCGGCCGGAAACCGCGCGCAACACCACCGTGGGCATCGCCTTGTCCGGCGCATCCTGGCTGCCGGGGCTGAGCGTTTCGTTCGACTACTACAAGATCAAGATCAAGGACGTGATCTCCAGCCTGGGCGCCACCGACATCGTCAACTTGTGCTTCCAGAACGTCCGGCCCGAAACCTGCAGCGCGTTCAACCTCAACAACCAGCAGGGGCCGAACTTCATCAACGTCCAGGCCTTCAATCTGGCGTCGATCGACACCAGCGGCTTCGACATCGAGGCAAGCTATCGTTGGGAACAGCCGCTGGGCCTGCCGGGCAGCCTCACCTTCCGCGGGCTGGCGACCCATGTGAGCAAGTTCGTCACGGACTCCGGCCTCATCGGTACGCTTCCCAACGACACGGCGGGCGTCAACACGGGCAACACGCCGGACTGGAAGTGGCTGGCGATCCAGAGCTACGAGAACGACCAGTTCTCGTTCATGGTCCAGGAGCGCTGGTTCAGCGATGGCGTGCTCGGTCATCAATATGTGGTCTGCCAGCCGGGAAGCTGCCCGGCGTCCACCAACAATGCGCCGACGATCGACCAGAACTTCATGCCCGGCGCATTCTACATGGACATCGGCGGCACCTACAACATCACTCCGCAAGTGACCGCTTACTTCAAGGTCGACAATCTCTTCGACCGCGATCCCGCGAAGTCGCCGTTCTTCGTCAATCCGGCGCTCTATGACGTGGTTGGGCGGATGTACCGCGCGGGCGTGCGCTTCCGTTTCTGAAATCCGCCCGGAAAATGAGGCGATAAAGAAGAATGGAGCGTGACCTGCTGCTGGCAGGTCACGCTCTGGACTGGGGAGAGGGCCTCGTGAGGAAATCGCGTCGATGAAGCACGAGCGGCTCCATTCCCCTTCGCTGCCGTGTTGACGTCCTCTCCCCCTTCTTCGCCTGAAACGATCGGCACCGTCCCGAGGGACAGGACGGCGGCAAATATAGGGAGATGCGCGTGATGCGGTTGCAGAGGTCAGGTCTGTGGGCGGTGGCAATCGTGTGGGCGTGCCCGGTCGCGGCGCAATTGCCGCCGATGCCGGACATTCCGCGCGCGGCGCCTCCTGTTCCGCCAACCGATGGACACTACAAGGTCGTCATCCCTAACCGCCCGGATCCCGTGCCCGTCGTTCTGTATGTATCGCCGACGGGTTCTGACGAGGGCGACGGTTCCGCGGCCAGCCCCTTCGCTTCGCTCACCCGCGCGCAGCAGGCGGTGCGCACGCTCAACCGCGACCATGACGTAACCGTCTCGCTGGCTGCCGGTGTCTATCGCCTCGAAGCGCCGTTGCGGTTCACGGCAAGGGACGGAGGGCAGAACGGCTATACGGTGCGTTGGGAAGGCGCGCCGGGCATGGACACGTTGCTGTCGGGAGGAACACCGGTCACGGGCTGGGGGCTGGTCGACAGCCAGCGCAACATCTGGTCCGCGCGCGTTCCGGCCAGCATGGACCCGCGGCAGTTGAGCGTGGGCGGACGCCTGGCGCAGCGCGCATCGGTCGAAATGCCACGTAGCTCGGTAGCCTTTCATCCCTGGGGAATCGAGATCAAGGACCCAGCCTGGCGTTTCCTCGCGAATTTACCCGACCAGAGCCGGTTGGAAGTCGAAGGCATAAGCTGGTTCACCCACCGGCACGCGATGGTCGATCGCATCGAGGGCGACAGGATCGTGATGCAGCAACCCGGCTGGCGGAACAATCTGGTGGGGTATGACACCGTCGCGAAGCCGGTATCGGCGGAAGTCGCGCGGATGTTCCTGGTGAACGCCTTGGCGTTCCTGCGCGATCCGGGGCAGTGGTTCATCGATCCCAAGGCCGGGCGGCTGTATTACAAGCCACTGCCGAACGAGGACATGAACCGTATCGCGGTGGTAGTGCCGCGATTGGAACGTCTGGTCTCCATCGCGGGCACTTATGACGACCCCGTCCACGATCTCGAGTTCCGCCGCCTTCATTTCAGCCATACGAGCTGGCTGCGTCCATCCGGGCCGGAGGGCTATCCCAGCCAGCAGAGCGGCGCATATCTCACCGGCGAGCTTGTCGATTACCCGGCCGATCCCATCCGCGATTGCAGTTGGGGGTGCTGGTCGTTCGAGCGGATGCGCAATCGCTGGAACCAGCAACCGGCAGCCGTGCAGGTTGCAGCCGCGCGGCGCGTCGTCTTCGACGAAGACCGGTTTTCGCAACTGGGCCAGATCGCGCTGGGAATCGGCAACAACCCGGATGCCAACGATAGCGGTATCGGCCTCGGCACATCGGCGATCGAGGTGACGAACAGCGAATTCACCGATCTGGCCGGGGGCGCCATCATGGCAGGTGGCGTACAGCCGGACGCGCACCACCCTTCGCGCCCCGAGATGGGCCTGCGCGACATCGTCATTCGCGGTAACCGCATCAAGGGCGTGTCTCGGGATTACAAGGAACAGTCGGCAATTCTCGTGACTTACGCCTCCGGCACGGTCATTATGAACAACGACATTTCCGACACCCCCTATGACGGGATCGACGTTGGATGGGGCTGGGGGGCGAACGATCCCGGTGGCAGCGCCGAGTATTGGCGGAAACAACGCGGTTACTACGACCAACCGGGAAACCTGGTCTACGACACCCCCACGACGTTGCGCGACACGGTGGTGATGGGCAACCGGGTGGGCCGGGTCAAGCAGTGGTTCCCCGATGGCGGCGCGATCTATCATCTCTCGGCCGACCCCGGCGCGCTGATCGCCGAGAATTACATCTACGATGTGAAGGGGGCAGGGGGCATTGCCATCTATCTCGACGAAGGATCTCGCTTCGTGACTGTGCGCAACAATGTCATAGATAATGTCGGTGGAGTATGGCTGAACCTGAACACCCAGTCTCATATTGCACCGAGACGGACCGCGCTGGACAATGTTGCGATGTTCAACTGGTACAATAGCGGCAGGTTGAACGGCGAATGGACGGATTATCTCAACAATCGCGCGAGCGGTAATATGAAAGTTAACGGAACTGCCTGGCCGGCAGAGGCAAAGCGCGTCATCGATATGAGCGGAATAAAATAGGACCCATCGCCAGGTAAAAACGTGAGTCGATCGAGCTACACTGTCTCAAAATAGGCCAAAGCGATATACGCAAACTTCTCGTCGCAGGTCCGGTGAGCAGAATACGGTGGGTCGTGAGCAAAGGCGTTCTCCCCGACAACTGGCTGGGCCGCATGATGGCTCGCAGGCCCAGGATGGCGGTCGCCGTAGCACTGGCGAACAAATGGCGCGGACAATCTGGGCGATGATGACTCGCGAGGAAGACTACTTGGAGACTTAAAGTCCTTTCTTTTCAGGCGCTCGATCCGCAGTGCCTGAGATCGGTGCCGCGACTTCAATCTCTACCCGGCGGTTCTTCGCGCGACCCTCGGCATCGTCGCTGCCATCGAGGTTCCGATTGGGCGCTATCGGACGCGCCTCGCCAAGAGCAATGACGGTCATACGCTTCACATCAATGCCCTTGCTGACAAGGTAGTCGCGCGCCGCCTCGGCCCGGCGGCGGGAGGCGGCAAGGTTCTCCGTGTCGGATCCGCGAGAATCGCTGTGCCCCCAGATCGTGATCTGTCCGCCGGCCTTGAGCGTCGGATTGGCGAGCAGGCCATCAATTAACCCGCGCCCGGTGTCATCGGGTTTTGCACCTGTTGCCGGGTAGGGAACTACCAAATGAACCGGCTCCAGAGAGGGAGCCTCGCTCGGGCCGATATCGACATCTTCACGGATGATGGACTTCTTCGGCTCCTGCGTTGGCTCGTCCGGTGCCGCGCTGGCAAGCGCGTCAGGTATGGCGGCATCGCTTGCAGGCACATCGTTTGCTTGTCCCTCACTCCGCTGCTGACAAGCGCCAAGGGATGCCAGCAGAAGTAAGGATGCGGTTATCCGCGCGTTATTCATGCTGTCGCCTCCTTGGTTTCGGGAATGTTACGAGTGGGCTCCGGCTCTGCACGGCGAGGCGGGCCGTAGGAGATGATCGTGTCGCCCGGCTGAGGCGTTGGGCGCGAAGCGTGGGTAAAGAACAGGATCTTGCCCTCTTTTCGCAACACGAAAAGCATGTCGGCCTCATCCGGTAGTGCGGCCTGTGCATCGGCGAAATCGAACTGTTCGCTGATCCGCGTCTTGCGGAAGGTCCAGCCGGCGCTTTCGTGCTCGGCTATTTCCTCTACGCCGATGCCTGAGGCGAACATCGCGCGTCCGCGAAGAGCTTCGGGAAGGCTGCGATGATCCTCGTCATCTCCCATGCCGCCAAGCTGATAGACGGCATCCCTGCCGATATCCGGTGCAAATTCGCTGCAGACGAGCGCATTGTAAGCCTCGTTGTCGGTCGTGGCGACGAGGACCTGGAACTGCGCCAGATCGAGGCGGTCCTCGGTCGATTCCGCCAGAATTTCACCGTGATAGGTCGCGATACCGGCCTGCCGCGCCACCGAAAGGCGCTGCCAGCTGGTGTCGGCGATCATGACCGGGACATCCAGTTGCCGCAACTGATTGGCCAGGGACAGGCTCCACGAGGTGCTGCCGACGATCAAGAGGCCTTTCTTGCGAGCGCCCATGACCTTTAGCCAGCGTGCGACGTAGCGGATGCTGAACCCGTGCGCGACAATCGTGGCGACGACGACAGAGAAGGACAGTGTGACCAGAATGCTGCCATCACCGTAGCCGAGCTGATCGAGCCTCAGGGCAAAAAGCCCCGACATGGCCACCGCGACGACGCCGCGCGGTGCGATCCAGGCGACCAGCAGGCGCTCGTTCCAGGGGATCTTGCTGAAGGCCAGGCTGAGCAGCACCGTCGCCGGACGCACCAGAAACAGCAGCGCGAGAAGATAGGCAATGAACCGCCACTCGAACTGGCGCAGGACGCCGAAATCGAGCGAGGCTGACAGCAGAACAAAGACGCCGGAGATGAGGAGAACCGTGACGTTCTCTTTGAAGGGGTGAATGTCGCGCAGGGAATCGAGCCGCATGTTGGCGATGGCGACGCCCATCACGGTTACGGCGAGAAGGCCGGTTTCCTGCTGGATCAGGTTTGAAAGCACGAACGTGCTGATGACGGCGACGAGAAGGACGGGGGCCTTGAGGTACTCGGGGACGTGGCCCCGGGGGAAGGCCCAGGCGATCGCGCGCGCAGCTCCGTAACCGATCAGACCGGCCACGACCGCAGCGGCGACGAGCGACGTGGCCACTGAGATCAGGGTACCGCCTTCGCCGGAGCGACGCAGGTATTCGTAAGTAATGACGGCGCAGAGGGCACCGAACGGATCGTTGACGATGGCTTCCCACTTCAGGATCGCCCGCGGGCGAGGCGCGATATTGCTCTGGCGCAGGAGAGGTATGACGACGGTGGGCCCCGTCACGACGAGGATACCTGCGAAAAGGATGGCAACCGGCCATACGAGGCCGGCGACATAGTAGCAGGCCAGTGTGCCCAGCACCCAGCCTACCGGAATCCCCACGAGCATCAGGCGTGTTACCGCGCCTTCTGTCTTCCTGAGTTCGCGGAAGTTGAGGCTGAGCCCTCCTTCGAAAAGGATGAGCGCGACGGCCACCGAGATCATCGGCTCCAGCAGATCTCCGAAGGTCTGTTCGGGGACCACGAGACCGGTGACAGGGCCTGCAAGGACACCGGCTGCGAGCATGAGGGCGATGGCTGGCCAGCCTGTACGCCACGCGATCCACTGGGCGCCGATACCGAGAATACCGATCAGCGCGAAGACAAGGGCTTGCTGATGCATAACGAAGACGGATAACCATCTCGGACCGGTAAGGTAACCGCCCGCACAGAAATTTTTCCAAGTTCGGCGTTCTGTTGGCTGCGCGGATACTGTTACGGACTATCCCTAAGACGGCGCGAAGCCGTGCTGTTCAATAATAGTCGTTCACCCCAATCCCACGCTGTCTGTGCCAGCGATGCCTTCACAGCTCAAAGCTAGGCGTCCAGCCACTCTGCAAGACCATCCAGTGTTTGCAGTCCGTATTCGACCGCACCAAATCCGATAACTTCCTCGCGCCGCTGCGAACTGGGGTGAAGCTGGCGCAGCGTCAGGATCGTCTTACCGTCGGCTTGCTCATCAAAGGTCACCGTCAAACGAAATCGGTCGGGATCCGCTGGATCGGGCGTGCCATATTCTGCAACGATTCTCTCATTCGGCACGATCTCGAGAAATCGTATCTGGTTCGCAAATCGTTGCATATTATCTTCAAAAACGCCGACCATATCGAAGCGCCAGATCCCACCTTCGCGAATATCCGCTTCATGATTTTCGATTTTGAGGCCGGAAGGACCGTACCATTGCGCCAGCGAATCCGCATCCATCCAGGCAGCGAAGACGCGGTCGCGCGGGGACTTGAGCACTTTCACCACGACCACTTCTCGATCAAGCGACCAAGTTTCGGTAGGATTTTCCATATCACATGTCATCCTTCTGCGGCTTGTCCAGATAGATCTCCAAACGGTCGAGGCGTTCGGCCCAGCGCCGCCGCTCGGCGGACATCCAGTCGGTTGCTTCCTCGAACCATGCTCGCTCGAGCCGGCACCAGCGGCTTCGACCGCGCTTCTCGCTCGTGATCAGGCCTGAAGCCTCCAGCACTTTGAGATGTTGAGCGAAAGATGGCAGCGCCATGTCGAAGGGCTCAGCCAGAATACTGACCGGCGCTTCACCTTCAGCGAGCCGCGAAATAACGGCGCGGCGAGTAGGATCGCTAAGGGCGTGGAACGCGGAATCAAGAAGCTTAGAACAGTAAGCCATCCACCTAACTAATGCGATGAAATTGCCTTCGTCAACATTACAAAGGCAATTGCCTTGGCGATGTGATATCGTTCCGTGTTCGCAAGGTAAAATCCGTTGTCGTGGCTCGGAACGTCTGGTGATCTCTGCGCCTTGGATCCGACATTGAATCGCTGCTCCGGCTTGCCCCGCCATGCGATGATGTCGGTCAGGAGCCCGTGTGCCGGCCGCCCTGCGCCGCGCCCGTCGCTTGCGAACACTCAACCCTTCTTACCGATAGAGCCGGTAGACCCGGTTGGTGCCCGACGGCTCACTTTCCCGTCGCAACAGGATGTAAAGCCGGCGATCGCCGAACCGGCAGCGCTCGTTGGCAAGCTTGCGCAGACGTGTGCGCAATTCCGTTTCCGGTAATGGACTCAACCTATCACTACAAATCCCGTCGCCGCGAGGCCGGCATCTTCAATGCACGTCACTTCGATATTCTCGTTTCACCGACCGAATTTTCCTGCCCAGCGGATCGCGTTCGTAAGGATGCGGCGATAGTTTGGATCGTCGTAGCTTTCCGGCAAGTGGCCGAGCGCTGAATAAACGATACGCCCTTTTGCCGCGGGATTGGTCCAAATCACCGGATGCGATCCCATCGTCAGCTTGGCGCCAGGGCGGTAGCTCGCCTCGTCGATCCGAGCGAGTATCGACATGCCCTGGATTTTCGGGTTTGCGTCGAAGGAATACCATTCATCGACGGGCGCCCAAGGCATGGTCACTCCAGCCATGACGGGATGCCGTGGTTGGTCGACGATGACTTGCGCGGATTGAAACTGATCCTTGCCTCCCGGATGCCCGATGAATTTGGTGCCGATGATAGTTCCGGTATACCAGGGCGCCTTGTGGCTGTTGTCTCCTGCAGCGTGCAGCGCGACCACGCCACCGCCGCGCGCGACGAAGCGCGCGAAGGCTAATCGCTGCGCCTCGGTCAGGAAATCGCCGCTCGCACTGTTGAGAATGATTACGGAAAAATGTCGCAGTTGTTCGTCGTTGAAGATTGCCGCGTTTTCGGTGGTGTAGCTGGCATGTCCCAGATTGGCGGCGATGTCAGCGAGGACCATGTTGGAATGAGGTATATGCTCGATATGCCGCCAGCCGTTGGTCTTGGATAGAATGAGAACCGCTTGCTTCAGGTCTTTCGGAAGGGTTGGGGCTGTAGTGTCGTAGGTGGGGGTAGGCAGATGAGGATTGGGCGCCGTCTGTGCAGTGGTCAATAGCGCGATGGTCGCGAATATCCTGTACATCATCTCTCCTTTTGCGCGCTGGCTCATGAGGCTGGTTGCCGCACGCTTGAAACCATCACCTGTGGCTGGACTGGTCCTTTTGCCACAGGGTGGAAGGGGCAAAATGCGGCAGCTAAAACGAACTGAACCCTGCTTGCCGGGTCAGATCACCCCGGCGCGCATCTGCTTGACCGCCTGATCGGCGGCTCGGGCGGTCATCGCCATGAAAGTAAGCGATGGATTGACGCAGGACACAGAGGCCATCTGCGCACCGTCGGTGATGAACAGATTGGCGGCGTCATGCGCCTGATTCCATTTGTTCAGAACCGACGTGGCGGGATCATGCCCCATTCGGGCGCCGCCCATTTCATGAATCGCCTCACCTGGTACATGCTTGCCGCGACCGCCGGTCACGTTCGTGAGGCCCGCCTTGCGCAGCATCAGCAGGCCCTGTTCCAGCGCATCGTCCATCATCCTGATTTCATTGTCGCGGAAGCGGACGTCGAAGCGCAACAGCGGCGTACCGAAGCGATCGGTCTTGCTATGGTTCAGCATGACGCGATTGTCGTCATAGGGCAGGCATTCCCCAAAGGCGCTCATTGAAAAGCGCCACGGGCCATATTCGCGCATCCCGTGCTTCATGGACAGGCCGAAGCCTTTAGGCGCGGACGCCTGACGGCCGGCGGCGCCCTGGAAGCCGTAGCCGCGCTTGAAGGGCAGATCCTCCGCTTCCAGATTGCGGAAACGCGGCACGTAGACGCCGCCGGGCCGTCGGCCATATTCCACAAATTCGCTCATGCCCGGAATGTCGCCGGATACGCCGACGCGGAAGATATGATCCATCACCGCGCTGCCAAGCGCACCGTTGGAATGGAAATAGCTGCGTTCGCTGCCTGCAGGGCGGGAGTTGAGCAGGATATGGAGCGAACTCATTGCCGATGCGCACAGAAAGACCATGCGGGCCTGGACGACTTCCACCTGGCCAGTGTTGGCGTCGACCATCCGGACGCCGGTCACGCGCTTTTTTGTCGGGTCATATTCCAGGTTGGTAACCCAGCTGTCCGAACGCAGCGTCAGCCGACCCGTAGCGCGGGCGGCGGGCAGCGTGACGGCCTGGGTCGAGAAATAGGCGCCGAAACTGCAGCCGCGGTCGCATTGCGCACGCTTCTGACAGCGGGTGCGATTCTGCTCTGGCTTGTCTTCCGTGATGTTGCTGAGGCGCGCGTTGATCAGCTTGCGTCCGGGAAATTCGCTTTCCAGCCGTTCCTTCAGCCATTTTTCGGCGACGTTCATCGGGAAGGGCGGCATGAATTCACTGTCGGGAAGGTAAGGCAGATTTTCCCGGCCACCCGAAACGCCGATATAATTTTCGACGTAGCTGTACCAGGGCGCGACATCGTCATAGCGGATGGGCCAGTCGGTCCCCACGCCCTCGCGCTTGTTGGCCTCGAAATCGGCTTGGCTCCAGCGGAAGCTCCAACGCCCCCAGGTCAGCGACTTGCCACCGACCACTGAAGGACGGACCCAGTTGAACTTGTTGGGCGCGTCATAGTCGTAGGGATTGAGCCGGTCGTTGATGAAGAAGGGCTGGGTGGCGGGCGAAACCCAGCCGTTGAGTGCGAAATAATCGCTCTTGGCAAGGGCGGCCGGCATCTTGCCACGCGCCGGAATGTCATAGGCCGATTTGCCATCGAAGGGATAATCTTCCCCATGTTCGACCATGCGACCGCGGTCGACCATAAGGACGCGCAGCCCCTTTTCCGTAAGTTCTTTTGCGGCCCAGCCGCCGCTGACGCCCGAACCAATGACGATAGCGTCGAAACGATCTGTTGCAGCCATGATTTTGCCCGTCCGATGAGAGTGTCGGAAATGAATGGAATCGAGGGTCGAAGGCGATCGCTCGACTTATGAGGAGAAGATCCGCTTGACCTTCGCATAGGGGTAGGCCCCATCATACTCGCCAGGTACGGGCAGATATTCACGTTCTTGCGTGATGCCGATTTCAGATGTGTAATAGCCGGTGATGACAAGCTGGCGGAACGCTTCGAAAAAGGGAGCGCCACCCGACAGTTCGCCGTTCATCGCAAGAGTCAGCAACGCGTCCTGCTGCGCGGCAGAGGCCTTTATGGCCGGCTTTTTATAATCGGCGATGCTGCGCGTATCGATGGCGGTCAAGCCGTCGAAGATCGTCGCCCGTTCATCGGTGATCGCCCAGTCGCCCAGCATATGCTCGATATATTCGGGCACGCCCGCGGCAATTGCACCGGGCGTATCGGACGTCGGCAGGATGCGTTCGCTCAGTGCCGTGACCAGCGCTCTTTGTGCAGGCGTGAATACGATCTCAGGCGCGCCAGTATTGATGGCCGGGTTCGGCTGGTAGGCGAGGGCCCGTGCAAGCGGGGCGAAGATGTTCGCTCCCAGCATGCCCATGATGGACGCGAGGGCTATCCTGCGGTCCATTACTGCTCACCATCATGACGGCCGCCTGCCGGACGGGATTTCTCCAGATGGGATCCAAAATATGATAGCGCTATCATTTTGGCGCATTTGACAGATGCACAAGAGTATCTCTTGGTCATTTTCCTCACCCGGTCATATTATTAGTAGGGCAAATTAGGCATGAATCGATAGGCCAGTCAATGGCATTGAACTCCGGCGTGTCCGTCTTGGTTATCGTTATCAATATCGTCGTGTCGGCTTCTCTTGCGATCGGCTAGCCGCGATGGTGAACGTCACTGGAAAGGTTCGGGCCATAGATCTTTCTGCGTGGTGGTGGCTGCGAGAAAACCGATCGCGCGGCGATCCGTCCAGACATGACTCCGCAGATCGTCAAGTGCTGCCGATACGAGCCGGTTTGGCGGCTAATCCATGCTATCCGACCGCGCTGCATAAGGGGGTGGCAGGCGACGCATCGGGCCTATGACAGTTTCAATGAAACGAACGAGATCAATCCGCAGAACTTACAGCGCTTTACCGCAAGCCACCGTCGGCAACGAGTATGCCGGATTTGTCAGGAAGGCATGATCGGTGAGGCTGGCAAGGTAAGCGATTACTTTACGGCGACCCGCTTTCGATATTGTCGCATTCCGGGTGTGAGCGGCGATCGCAGCATCCAAGGACACGGCTGAACCGTCATGCAGGTAAGGCGCACTAACGGTTACGTTGCGTAAGCTGGGCGTGCGAAAGCGGCCACGGTCGCCGGGGCGACCAGTGACCTCGGCAAGTCCGGTATCGGCGGCTTCCAAGGCCGGTAGGGCACCGATGCGATGATAGCGCGAGTCTGTGAAGTTCACGCCGCTGTGGCAACTCGCACAGCTCCGCTTGAAGATTTCCGCGCCCTCCCGGGCCTGATGGCTCAGGATAGACTTGTCCCAATCACTTCCCCGCGAAACGAGTGCGCGTTCGAAGGTGGCGAGAGCGCTGGCTACTTTGGGATAGTCGATAGCGCCATCGCTCTCGGGAAACGCCTGCAAGAACTGTGCACGATAGCAGCGATCGCGGCCGAGGCGCCGGGCAATCTCGACCTCGTGCCCTTTCATCGCCATTTCCACGGGGTGGTCACCGAACATTGGAACCGCCACTTGTTCTTCCAGACTGGTTAGCCGCGGATCGGCCCATGTGAGGCGAGGAAAGTCCCCGACGTTGGCGAGCGTGGGTACATTGCGCCGCCCCGGATCGTCGAGTGCGCCGGGATGAGAGCGGTTGCCATCGGCAAAACCATGGTGCTGCTCGTGGCAGGTCGCGCAGGACATCGTGCCGTTGATCGAGAGATCGGCGTCGTAGAAGAGTCGCCTGCCCAGTTCGATACGAGCTGCTTTTGTGTCCTGAGAGAGTTGCTGGGCCGCGCGAGAGAGCGCCATCGGACCGGAAAATCCAGTGACGATCAGGAGCAGTCCAATGAGGGCATAACGCACATCAGCCTCAGGGAAGGCGAGTGACGAGCAGCGGCAGCTCCGCTTGGGCGTTGGCCGAAATCTGCAGGATGTAGTCCCCCGGTTCGAGCGCGAAATCAACCATCTTGCGGATTCCCGAACAATCTGGCCCGTGGCCGTGCGCGATCGAGGTCAGGCCTTTGGTGGGGTTCCCGGCATTGATCACGTCGATCCACGCTGCCGAGCCGAGCGCCACGCGGTAATGACCCGCCTTGGGGACGGTGAAAGTATAGATACCGCCGAAACTTACCGAACCGCCCGGCTTTTCGGGTCGCAGGACATAGCTGACCTCAGGGGTTGGGCTGAGCATGCCGTTCACGGCCCTCCCGAGCGTCAGCCGCGCCACTGCCCCCGCTGCCTGCGCTGAGACCAAGGGTGCCCGATTGTTCCAACCGGAGAGTTCTCCGGACAGCGCGGCGGGGTTAGCTTCGCAGGCACGTTGCGGGACGAGCGCCGTAGAGGCATGGCCCGCCACCATCGTCGACATATCCTGGGCCATGGCGCCGCCGATAGAGGCCAGTATCACCAATGCGGTCAGAACCGCTCCGCCTTTGGCACGCGCAACTTTGCATCCAACCACCATGACTTCCTATTCGCTCACTTTTGCATCGCACAAAAACTATATACGGCCGGATATAGCGATTCGTCACGACGACGACAGCACAAAACACAGGGGCTTCTTTTCATGCGTTTCGCAACTGCGTCTGCCTTTACCCTTTCCTGTATTATTGCCAGTCCCGCGCTTGCGCAGTCAGCAGCGCCCGAACAAGACGCGCAGCGTGGCAATGCCTTCACCCTTGGACAAATCGTCGTTACCGCGCCGGCGCCCGGCGGGCCCTCGATCACATCCTCCACGCTCGATGCCGAGGCGATCTCGCTGTTCCAGCGCAACAGCCTGGACGATGCAGTAAACCTGATGCCGGGTGTTTCGTCGTCAAACACCGGCGGCTCGCGCAACGAGCGGCTGATCAACGTGCGCGGTTTCGATCGTTATCAGGTACCGCTCTCCATCGACGGTATCCGGGTCTACCTGCCTGCCGACGGACGGCTCGACTATGGCCGCTTCCTAACGTCCGATATCGCGCAAGTGCAGGTGGCCAAGGGCTATGCCTCGGTGCTCGACGGGCCAGGCGCGATGGGCGGCGCGATCAACCTCGTCACCCGCAAACCCACCAAGTCGATCGAGGCCGAGGCGCGCGGCACCCTGAACCTTGGGCGCGAAGCGGAATATGCCGGCTACAATGTCTTCGCCCTGCTCGGCACGAAGCAGGACAAATGGTACGCGCAGGCCAGCTACACCCGCAATTTCACCGACCACTGGGATCTTCCCGGCGGCTATGAGCCGATCACCGGATCAGCCGAGGACGGCGGCCGACGCGGCTTCTCCCGCACTGAGGACTGGCGGGTCAATGCCAAGCTGGGCTTCACGCCGAACGCTACCGACGAATATTCGATCAGCTATACCCGGCAGGAGGGCTCCAAGAACGCGCCGCTGCACATTACCGACACGGCCGCCTCTCAGCGTAACTGGTCGTGGCCGTACTGGAACATCGAGAGCATCTACTTCCTTTCCACCACCGCGTTAGGCGATCGGGCGACGCTGAAGACCCGCGTCTACCACAACAGCTTCGACAACCTGCTTCGCGCCTTCGACGATGCCAGCCAGACCACGCAAAGCAAGGGACGGGCGTTCAACAGCTACTATGCAGACAGAGCCTGGGGCGGCTCGGCACAGTTGGACGTCGAGGTCAGCGATATCGACCGCCTGAGCATTGCCGCGCATTATCGGCGCGACAAGCACGTCGAGTGGCAACAGGCATTCCCTTCGGGCGCAACCGAGCCGAAGCAGACCAGCGTCGAGGAAACCTACAGCATCGCCGCCGAGAACAAGCTCGACTTGACTTCGGCATTGGCCTTCACCGCAGGCGTGAGCTTCGACTGGCGCAACCTGTCGCGGGCGGAGGACTACGCCAACAATACGCTGATCGAATATCCGCTGCACAACGGACAGGCGCTGAACGGACAGGCACAGCTCGTCTGGAGCGTTGATGCGCAGACGAGCCTTCACGCCGGCATCTCCTCGCGTGCGCGGTTCCCGACGATCTTCGAGCGTTTCAGCTCGCGGTTCGGCGGGGCAACGTCCAGTCCCGACCTGAAGGCCGAGCGCGCGACCAATTACGAGATCGGCGGCGCGCGCGACATCGGCCCGCTCCATGCCGAAGCTGCGGCGTTCTATTCGCATCTCGACAATGTGATCGTCGCTTTCCCTACCGTGTTCCAGGGGCAGCCGGTCACGCAGAGCCGCAATCTCGGCAGCGGCAATTACTACGGCGGCGAAATCGCGCTCACGGCAAAGTTGTCCTCCACACTCAGCCTCGGCGGCAATTACACCTACACCCACCGCGATCTCGACGATCCGACCAATAACGCTTTCCAGCCGACCGGCGTGCCCACGCACAAGGCCTTCGTCTGGGCCGACTGGTCGCCCGTCGAGGGGCTGCACGTGCTGCCCAGCGCCGACATCGCCTCGGACCGCTGGACGGTGAATACGGCAGGCACGCGCTATTACCGCACCGGCAGCTATGTGCAGGCTAACCTCACGGTGAACTACGCGCTGCGCGAAGGCGTGGAGATTGGTGCGGGCGTGCGCAACCTGTTCGACGATTACTATGTGCTCACCGATGGTTTTCCGGAACCGGGTCGCAGCTTTTTCCTGAACTTCGGTTTCAAGTACTGAATGAAACAGAGGCGGCCATTCGGCCGCCTCTTCTTTATGTACATACCGTGCTTCCAATCGCTGGAATGCCCGCTGACGCGGGAACCGGACATCCAAGGGGCCAACAGCCGCCAGATGCCTTTCAGGTTGAAACCTGAAAGAACGTCTAAGCGGGGACTATTGCTTCGTTCGGAGAAGGAAACTTCCGCCCGCGCAAAACAGCATGCAGATGCCCGCCACGAGAAAGGCATCGCTATAAGACTGCAGCAGCGCCTGGTGGTGCAGAGCCTGATCCATCACTGCCAGTGCCTGCCGGCGCAGCGGTTCCGCCGCCTTGGCGTGGAGCGCGGCGTGCCGGTCCAGGTGGTGGTGGGCGAGCGCCTGCACCCATTCGACCGTTCGATTCCTGAATATGGCGGAGAAAGGCGTCACCGCGTCACCGATGCGTGCGGCGTGCAGTTTCTCACGCTCCACCACGAACTGGCCGGCCAGCGCGATACCGATCGCGCCGCCGACGTTGCGCACGGTGGAGAAGAGACCCGAAGCCGAACCCATTTCCGATTTCTCCAGACCGTTCACCGCCATGACCCCCAGCGCAACGACGATGAAGGACTGGCCGATCCCGCGCACCACCAGCGAAGGAACGATGACATTGGCGGCGGCATCACCGTCCAGATGGATGTTCATCAGGCAGCCCGCCGCCATGATCGCGAAGCCCAGCATGATGATCGTCCGCGCGCTCGTCAGCCGCATCAGCGGCGGTGTGGCGAAGGACATGACGAGCTGGACGAGGCCATAGGGGATCATCGTCAGGCCGATGTCCTGCGCGTTATAGCCCTGCGTCTCTGCGAAGTAGTTGGGCACCAGGAACACCACGCCGAATACCACCGCACCGAAAGTGAACTGCATCAGGCTGGCGATGCCGAAATTGTAGCGGGCGAGCAGACCCAGGTCGATGAAGGGATCGCGGCGGCGCAGCTCGATGGCGACGAAGGCGATCAAGCCCAGCGCGGCGATCATGGCGGCGCCGACGATGAAGGTGGAGGCAAACCAGTCCTTCCGTCCGCCTTCCTCCAGCATGATCTGGAGCGCGGCCAGCCCGACCGCCATCGTCGCGATCCCCGCCCAGTCGCCTTTGCGCAACCGGTCGAGCGCTGCCGGAGAGCGGGGTGTCGCCCAGCCGATCGCGGCGAGCAGCAGCAGGCCGGGCGGCACCTGCAGATAGAAGATCCAGCGCCAGTCGTAGGCCTCGGTCAGCCAGCCGCCCAGCGACGGTCCGGCCGCCTGTGCGACATTGTTGGCCACCGCGAACAGCGCCATGCCGAAGGGCAGGCGGGCGGGCGGCAGCTCCGTCGCGATGATCTGGAATGAGAGCGGAATGAGCACGCCGCCGAATGCCCCCTGCAAGGCTCTGGCGACGATCATCGTGTCGATGTCCTGCGCCAGCGAGCAGGCGATGGAGAACAGGATGAAGCCGCCCGTTCCCACCATCAGCACCCGGCGCATCGAGAAGACCGAAACCAGCCAGCCCGCCATCGGTATGACGATGATCTCCGCCACCAGGTAGGCGGTCGTGATCCACGAGCCTTCCTCGAAGGAGGCGCCGAGCGAGCCACGCACCTGCGGCAGCGAGGCATTGGTGACATGGACGTTCATGCCGGCCATGAAGCAGCCGACCACCCCACCCAGCACGGCCACCCAGGCGCGCAGCGAGACATGTCCGGAGGCCGCGTCCCTTGCCGCCGCGCTCATCGATCGAGGTCCGCCGTATCGACGCTGGTTTCCACCGACATGCCGGGTCTTAGGTCGGCAGCCTCGCGCTGGCCGGGATCGATCCGGATGCGCAGCGGCATGCGCTGCACGATCTTGGTGAAGTTGCCGGTCGCATTGTCCGGGGGAAGCAGGGCGAACTGCGCGCCCGAAGCCGGGGCGAGGCTCTCGACATGGCCGTGCAGTTCGGTGCCGCCGAAGGCATCGACGCTGATCCGGACGCTTTGCCCAGCGCGGATGCGGCGGGTCTGCGTTTCCTTGTAATTGGCGATGACGTACGTTTCGGCGGGAACGATTGCCATAAGCGGCGTTCCGGCTTCGACATAGTGTCCGGCGCGCACACTGCGCTGGCCGATCCGGCCGGACGCAGGCGCACGGATGACCGTGCGCGACAGGTCGAGACGGGCGGCGGCCAATCCGGCCCGGGCCTGGCGCAAGGCTCCGTGCGCCTTGTCGAGATCCGCGACGGCGGCGGCTCTTTCGGTGGCGAGTACGGGCAGTTCGGCGCGGGCGACGGCCAGCCCCTCGCGGCTGCCGTCCCGCTGCGCGCCGGTGCGACGCGCGGCACTTTCGGCGGATTGCCGGATCTGCTCGCTCGTCACCTCCTGGCTCGCCAGCAGGACCTGGCGCCGGTATTCGCGCTGGGCCAGCACGGCGTCGGCCTGGTGAGCGGAAAGGCTGGCCGCAGCCTGCGCGATCGTCCCCCGTTGCCGGGCAGTACGCGCGTCGAGGTTGGCAATGCGGGCCTGCTGCGCGGCCACTTCGGCTCTGGCCGCTTCCAGCAGCCCCACGGCCTGTTCGACTTTCGCGCGGTAATCGCGGTCATCGATGCGCGCCAGGATGGCGCCTCCGCTGACCCACTGGTCGTCCGTGACCGCAACGGCCACGACTTCGCCGCCGATGCGCGGCGCGATCGTCACGACATCGGCGCGGACATAGGCGTTGTCGGTGACGACGTGAAACCGTCCGCTCGTCCACCAGTGCAAAGCATAGGCTCCGCCCGCGAGCAGGAGCACGGTGCCGCCACAGATCATCAGATGGCGACGAGGAATGTGCGGGATCAACTTGTTCACTTTGCGAGGACCCTGTTCTTGGTGGTGTTCCTGGTGGTGGGGGGCGACCTGTCGGGTACAGGCAGCGGGACCGCCGGGGCGTCTTCCCAGCCGCTGCCGAGCGCGGTGAAGAAGCGCACTTGAGCGGCGGCGAGATCGAGATCGGCCTGGGCCAGTGCACGCCTTGCCGAAAGGTCGGCGCGGTCGCTGTCCAACATGTCCGGCGCGGTCGCGGCACCCGCCGCGCGTCGGGCGCGGGTCATGGCCGCAAGCCTTCCGCTGCGATCCTGTGCGATGCACCATTGCGCCTGACGATCCAGTGCGGCGCGATAGCCTTGCGCGGCCCGGTCGGCCTCGCCGAGTGCCGTCAGGATCGCGGCATCGAAGCGAGCCAGCGCAGCGGCCTCTCCGGCGCGGGCACCGGCGATGCGGGCGCGCGCAGCGCCGAGGTTAGGAAAGCTCCAGCTCAGCAAGGGACCGAGGCGCCAGACGGCATTCTCGCGGGACGTCAGCCCGCTGGCGGAAGGCGATGACAGGCCGAGCCCGCCGCCCAGCGAGACATGCGGATAGAGATCGCCCACCGCAATCCCGATCCGCGCCGTCGCGGCGGCAAGGCGCTGCTCCGCGGCTCTCACGTCCGGGCGGCGGCGCAGCAGGGATGCGGCGTCTCCGTTCGGAAGCCCACCGTTCAGGACAGGCAGGCGCGTACAGGCCGCTGCCGATCCCGGTATCTGGGACGGCGGACGGCCGGTCAGAATCGCCAACTCCGTCAGGGCCGCGCGACGACCGGCTTCGAGCGCCGGAATTTCGGCCGCCGCCTCGGCAACCTGTGCCTCCGCCCGCAACCGGTCTGCCGGGGAACTTGCCCCTGCTGCCGCTAAGGCCTGCGCGACATCGCGGTTACGTTCGGCCAGTGTCAGCATTTCTTGGGCGAGGGCGGTCTGATGCGCGATGCCGCAGGCCTGGAGCCATGCGCCGGTCACACGGGCAGCGATCAACACGCGAATGCCGTCGGCATCGGCGGCGGTTGCGGCGAACTCTGCCGTGGCGGTTTTGACGCCGGACTTCAGGCGACCGAACAGATCAAGCTCCCAGGACAGTTCGGCACCAGCATCGAAGCGTGAGCCGGTGCGGATGGAATCGCCGCCATCGGCTGCGGCGGCAATCTGGTCCTGCAAAGTGCTGCCATAGCCGGCACCGACGGAAAGCCCGGTCGAGGGGCCGCGCTTCGCCTGTGTCTCGCCCAGTTCCGCGCGGGCCTTCAGCAGATTCGCCGCCGCCACCCGCAGATCGCGGTTATTGGTCAGCGCTTCGGACACCAGCGCATCCAGAGCCGGTTCGCGGTAGAGCCGCCACCATTCGGCGGGCAGCGTTCCGTCAACAGCTCCATCGGACGGGGGTAGCGCGACAGTCGCTTGCGGCGGTGCCGAAGGCGCATGCGCGCAGCTGCCGAGCAACAAAGGGGCGAGGATGAAGGCGCTCGGGCCTCGCAGGAAATAGGGCATGACGGATCCAGTCGGTGACGAGGCCCGCCTGCTAGAGAGTTCGCGGTTGTCATTCTCTCTTGGGAATGACAATCATCATCGCGAAATGGACAAACTGCGCAGGCTCGAAGATTGTGAAAGCTCACCAAGGCCGGTGGCGGCGTTTGCAAGCGATCATCCGGATGGGGAGCATATCGCGCCGCACCGGCATGGCCGGGCGCAGCTGATCCACACGCTGGGCGGGGTCATGACCGTGACCTCGCCCGAGGGGAGCTGGATCGTTCCGCCGGGCCGCGCCGTCTGGATGCCGCCCGCGCAGGATCACGCCATCCGCATCGCGGGCAACGTGCCCATGCGCACCGTCTTCGTTCGGGAGGATGCGCGGCCCGATCTGCCGCAGGCCTGCGAGGTGATCGAAGTCTCGCCATTCCTGCGCGAGGCGATCGTCGCCGCCACGCGCATTCCTCTGGACTATGCCACGGGCGGCCGGGACGAGCGGGTCATGGAACTGATCCTGGACGAGATTGCCGCCGCGCCGCGCCTGCACCTGCATGTCCCGATGCCGCGTGATCCCCGCCTTGTCCGGTTATGCCAGAGACTGATCGCCGATCCCGCCCGCCCGGTGACACTGGAGGGGCTGTCCCAGGAAATCCACGTAAGCAGTCGGACTCTCGCGCGGATGTTCGATCGCGAACTCGGCATGAGCTTCGGCGACTGGCTGCGGCGCATGCGTCTGCTGCTCAGCCTTCCCAGACTGGCGGCGGGCGTCTCCGTGCTCGCCGTCGCGCTGGAGCATGGCTATGACAGCCCCAGCGCGTTCACGGCCATGTTCCGGCGCACCATGGGCGTCTCCCCCAGAGCTTACCTGGAGAACCGGGTATGACGTGGGTCAGGTTAGCGCCAAGTACTTCACAAAGAACCTTGAATGTCTATAGTGAATGTCTTGGATCTGATCCCCGCAAAGTCCGGGCCATTTCGGTTGGTTCGCTTCTTGATTTGGCCTGAGCTACCGATTTCGGAGCGTCAGCGGCCAGCAAAATCCACAAGATCGGCGTTGAGCTGGCCCCGATGGGTTACAGGAAAGCCATGCGCGGCTCCTTCATATACCTTGAGAGTAGCGTTCGGAAGGATCTCGGCGGCGCGCTTGGCGGTTGTCTCTAGCGGAACGATGTAGTCGCCGCTGCCGTGGATGATCAGCGAAGGCAACGAAATCGACTTCATCTCTTCACGGAAATCCGTGGCCCAGAACTGCTCGATGCATGCATATTGAGCCTGGAGGCTACCCGACATGCCCTGCTGCCAGAAGGCCATGCGCCACCCCTCGCTCTTTGCGGCACCGTCCTGATCCATGCCGAAGAAGGCATCGGGAAGATCGAGGAACAGTTGCGAGCGATTGTCCATCACGGCCTTGCGCACGCCGTCAGCCACTTCGATCGGTACGCAGTCTACGTTACCGGCGGTGGCCCCCATCAGCGGGGTAACTGCGCCAAGCAGCACGAGCTTGGCCACACGAGCGGTTCCGTGGCGGGTCACATAGCGTACGATTTCGCCGCCGCCCATGGAATGCCCAACGAGGATGGCATCTTCGAGTTCAAGACTATCGATCACCGCGGCAAGGTCGTCGGCGAAAGTATCCATGTCGTAGCCGGTGGCGGGTTGATCCGAGCGGCCGTGGCCGCGTCGGTCATGGGCAATCACGCGAAAGCCGGCGTTTGCCAGGAACTGCATCTGCCCGTCCCAGGCATCGGCGTTGAGCGGCCAACCGTGCGAAAAGACGATGGGGCGGCCTTTGCCGAAGTCGCGGTAGTAGATCTGGGTGCCATCCTTGGCAGCAACGAAATTGGTCATCTCAGTTCTCCATTCCAGACGTGTTTCTGCGATCGAGAGGACGCACGATCCGCATCCCTCGCCGAGCAGTTCAAAGTTCGATGTGATCGCGGAGGCTTGTTGCGCTTCCGCTACTATTGGGCGGAATTCAGCCCTCGGAACGTGAGCGGGTCAGCGGTTGAGCGTATAGTTTGCCGGAACCCAGGTGTATGCGTTCGCTCCCTTGGCCGCGATATGACCTATGCCCGGGAACGAGATGTGGGCGGCCGCGATCCACCAGCCATTCTTCACCGCTTCAGCGTAAAGCGTGTTTCGGCTCTCAATGGCAGCGTGGACCTTCCAGTCGTACTCGATGGCCACATGCGGATCGTCGAACTGCACATCTGCGACGTGGACGGTATCGCCCCAGAACAGCATCGCCTCCTTGCCATCATGCAGCAGATAGGTGGTGTGTCCGGGCGTATGCCCCGGCGCCGCCACCGGACGGAGACCGGGAATGAGGTCCGCCTCGGTAGCATCGAACGGAACGACGTGACCGATTGCGCTGTACGGCCGCAAGACGCTCTGGACGGCGGGGAAGAAGGGCTTGAGCAATGCGCTCATACCGGCGATGTTCTTGTCGTCCGTCCAGAAATCATAGTCGCGCTTCGATACGTGGACGATCGCATTCGGGAAGACCATCCGGCCATCCTTTACCAGCCCGCCGACGTGATCCTCGTGCAAGTGGGTGACGAAAATATCGTCGACCTGCTCCGGCGAATATCCGGATGCGCGCAGTGCTTCAGAGAGGCCGCCGGCTTCCTTGCCGTAAAGATCGCCCGCTCCGGTATCGATAAGGATCAAGCGATCGCCGGTGTTCACGAGGAAGGCATTGATCATGCCTTCTACAGGAGATGCCAGATAGCGCTGGGCAAGCAGTTTGTCGGTCTCACCCGGCTTGGCGCCTACGACGAGCTGATCGACGGGGAACATGTGGGTTCCATCGAGCAGTGCGGTCACTTCGAACCGACCAACGTGCATGCGGTAAAAGCCCGGGGCCTGACGCTGGGCAGCCATCGGTGCCGATGCCGATGAGGCTGCCGGGGCCAGCATGATCGCCATTGCCGGTAACAGGGCTGCCGCGAGTGCGGATTTCAGTTTCATTCTATGCTCCATGGTAATCGGGTGAAGGGGACCGGTTTTCCTGGAATTGTCGAAGCCTGGAAGGTGACGTGCGATGCGCATCATCACGGGTTCGCCCTTGTCGGGACCCGGTGAAGTCGCCGCTTGCATTGTCGGTGAACCAGTGGATGCCGCCCAGCATAGCCTTGGGCAGCGTCAGCGCGGGTCTTCCCAGCCCACGATCGAAGCGCCGATGCAGGACGAGCCGATCCGCGAATGCGGCTCGCGGCCCACTTCGGCCACTTTGTCCTCCAGCTCGAACAGGCGGCATCCGGGCAGGCAAATCACCTGCTTGCCGCCGCGCACGAGGTGGATGCCGTCGAGCCGGGTGGTGCTGACGATCACCACATCGCGGTCGTAGTCGTAGTCGTCGCCATCGGTCGTGGAGCCGCCGGTCAGGCCGGTATTGGCCGCCTGCATGATGACGATGACGCCCGCCTGCGCGCAGGCATTCACTGCCCGCCAGAGTTCGACCAAGACTGCCGCGGCGAACCACCGCGAGGGCCTTGCCCGATCCGAAGCGGAAGCCCGTACGATAGCGCCGCGTCCGGCTTTCCCCGACCAGCAGGCCGCGTTTGCCGACGATGGTGCCGAATTCGGAGAAAAGCGGGCTCATGCTCAGCCTTTCCAGCCTTCGAGGAAATCCAGCAGCAGGGCGCTGACGACCTCCGGCCGCTCTTCATGCGGCAGGTGCCCGCAGCGCTCAATGGCAACGGCGCGCAAGTCGTCGGCCATTTCGGCCCAGACCTTTGGCATATCGAACATCTTGCCGACCGCGCCGAAGTCGGCGCCCCACAGCGCCAGTGTGGGGCAGGCTATCTTGATATGGGCGTCTTCCCGGTCCTGTGCGACATCCTCGGCATTGGCGCGGTAGTCGGCCATCGCCCCGCGTACGGCACCAGGCGCGCGATAGGCGCGAACGTACGTGTCGAACGCCTCGCCGGAAATCGCAGCAGGATCGTAGGACCAGTCCGAAAAGAACCAGCGCAGCCATTGCTCTTCCTTGCCCGCGATCAGCGTTTCGGGAAGGTCGGGCACGAGATGGAACAGGAAGAACCAGTAGGCCTTGGCGATCTCGGCATTGATCTCGCGGGCGACGATGCGGGTGGGAACATTGTCCATCACCACCAGCCGGTCGACACGTTCTGGATAGTCCTTGGCGAAGCGGGTGGCGACACGCGCCCCGCGATCGTGGCCGACCAGCGCGATCCTGCCCATGCCCAGTTCGTCGAGCAGCGCGGCGAGGTCCTTCGCCATGGTGCGCTTGTCGTAGCCGCTCGCGGGCTTGTCTGTTTCGCCATAGCCGCGCAGGTCGGGGGCGATCAGGCGGTAGCGTTCGCCGAGCACGGGGATCTGGTGGCGCCAGGCGTAATTGGTCTCGGGAAAGCCATGGAGCAGCACGACGGGCGCGCCTTGTCCGGCATCGATATAGTTCTGGCGGATGCCGTTGGCGCGCAGGGTATGGTTGACGATCGAAATCATCATCAGAGTCCTTGTTCTGGCGTGGGAGGGAAAAGTGGTGAGCAGGCTGGATCAGCGCCGCCGAAGCAGGGCGATCATCTGTGCAAGCATGGCGATCCCGGCGAGGGCGATACCGAGAGTGGCAACCGCGCTCCAGCCGCCTGCTTTCCAGGTTGCAGTCGCTGCAGCTGCGCCGGCTGCACCGCCCAGAAACATCGAGCCCATGAAGATGGTGTTGAGCCGGGCGCGGGCTTCCGGGCGCAGCGTGTAGACAATGTGCTGATTGGAAACGAGGGCACTCTGGACGGCGAAGTCGAGTAGGATGCACCCAACCACCAGTCCCGCGATCGAAGCCCACAGGCCAAAGATCACCCAGGACACAACCGTCAGAACCGTGCCAGCAAGGATCACCAAGTGTGGCCCGCGCCGGTCGGCGATTCTTCCGGCGACGGGAGCCGCGAGGATCCCCACGGCGCCGACAATTCCGAACAGTCCCGCGACTTCGGAACCCAACCCGAACTTCGGTTCCTGCAGGTGCAACGCCAGGATCGTCCAGAAGGCAGTGAAAGCACCGAACAACAGAGCTTGCGTGATCGCGGCCGTGCGCAGTTCGCGAAATTCACGCCAGATATGGATCAGTGATCCTATGAGACCGAAGTAGGTGCTGCGGCCCTCGGGAACGCTGCGAGGCAGGGTGAGCGCCATCAGGCCGCCGGCACCGAGGGCAAGCGGCACGCCAAGCCAGAACATCGCCCTCCAGCCTTCGTGTGCCGCGACGACACCAGAAAGGGTCCGGCTGAGCAGGATGCCGCAGAGCACGCCGGACATGACGGTGCCGACTACAGCCCCGCGTCGTTCAGGCGGCGCCAGATGCGCTGCGAGTGGAACGATCTGCTGAGCGACGGTCGAGGCAACGCCAAGCACGAACGATGCAAACAGTAGCAGTGCACCCGACGGCGCGAGCGCGGCACCGATCAAGGCGATGGCGAGGATAACGAACTGAGAGAGTATCAGGCGCTTCCGCTCGATAATATCGCCAAGCGGAACGAGTGCAAACAGGCCGATGGCGTAGCCGAACTGGGTGGCGGTGGGCACCAGTCCGGTGAGGCCGCCGGGAAGGTCATGCTCCAGAATACCGAGCATTGGCTGGTTATAGTAGATGTTCGCCACGGCAAGTCCGGAGGACACCGCCATGGCGAAAGTCAGGCTTGTGCCGATCCGCGACGGCATGTTCGCGTCTGCTGGAAGCACGGATGGGTTGCTCATGATCGACCTCGACGACAATGCCCGGCTACTGAACCCGAATGGCGATCCGCAGGGTGGGCTGTGATTACGAGGCGAATATGGAACCCTATCCTGATTTGCTGTAGACCCTCAATTTGTTAGGTCTGTATAACGGAATCCGTGATAATGAATTTTGATGACCTTGAGGTCTTCGTGGAGGCAGTTCGGGTGGGAAGTCTGGCCGGTGCTGCACGTCGTCTGGGCTTGAGTGCCATGGCCGCATCCCGCAGTCTGAGTAATCTCGAGACGGAGCTTGGAGCCAGGCTGATCCATCGGACGACGCGCTCCCTGTCGCCGACCAGTGACGGTGAGATTCTGCTCCCACATGCCAGAGCCTTGCTCGAAGGCCGTGCGAACGCTTTGACGGATTTGCGGCCAGACGGCAGAGGGTTGACGGGCCATCTCCGCATTACGGCGTCGGCAGCCTTCGGGCGCAAGATCGTTGCACCGATGCTGCCGTCCTTCATGTTGGAGCACCCGGCGCTTCAGGTCGATCTGCTGACGACGGACGATCAGGTCGACATCGTGGGGCAAGGCATCGATGTCGCCATCCGCATTGCCCCGCTCAAGGACAATCGGCTTGTGGCAAAGCGACTGGCCGACAATCCCAGGGTCCTGTGCGCATCATCGGCCTATCTGGAAGCCCATGGCCGCCCGCGAACGCTTGCGGATCTTGCCGCACGCGAATGCCTGCTTGCCACGGGAGGGTCTCACTGGGCGTTCGTTCGTGAGGGGAAGGTGGTGAAGCAGAAACTTTCGGGTCGCTTTTCTGCGAGTTCGGTCGAGGCGGTCTATCAGGCCTGCCGAGGCGGCCTTGGCATTTCCAATCTGTCGAGATGGTACGTCCATTCTGCTCTCGCACGACGCGAAATCGAACAGATCATTCTGGAAGATGCCGAGCCCGAGGCCTTGGGAATCTGGGCCGTCTATCCAAGCTCCCACATGGTACCGCCCAAGGTTCGGCTGTTCGTAAGTGCGCTTGGCAAGGCGCTCGCAACTTCTGATACGACGTGTCGGTCCGCAAACGGCCAGAACGCCCCATGAACTAAGGGCAGGATCCGGGGAGGGCGCTTGCCCCGATCAACGACCGCCCTGTCGGCGGGAGAGGCTGGAAAGCGCGTAGGGGGCTTGCATCGGCCTCTGGTATCACGATTGCGTTTGTGCGCTGGCAATGCTCCTTGGCACCAGCCGTATGGTTGGAATGAACGCAGTGGAACCCAAAATTATGGCGGGAATGGAAGCTGCTGGGTCAAACGCGCCGCCTGTTAGCAGATCAGAGGATCCGAGGTTCGCCAAGCTGACAAACAGACTTCCTTGGCCACTCATGCCTGAGACACGCGCACCGAATGATCCGCCAGGCACCAGATTCCAGCCCGCGTGGATTCCCGCCAACATCCAGATACGGCCTATTCCTGCAAGGTAACAGGCTCGAGCCCTGCCGCCGGCCTACATTGCAGCTATCTCCCGACGGCAGAGCTTCTGAATCAGAAGGAAAGCTTCCGCTTACAGATCACATCAGTGAAGGCTCTGCCTTGCTGCCTCCCGCAAGGCAGAAAAGAGGCCTAAGAGCGGTGCAGATCTTGCTGGGCCACTCCAGCATCGAGAACACCGTGGGTTACCTCGGCGTAGATAACGACGATGCTCTCACTTTATCGGCGCATACCGAAATTTGAGCCGGGTACCGGCTCCGCGATTATCTCAAGGCGCCGGCGTGCTGACATTGACGATCGACAGGTAACGGTAATGCCTACATATTCGGATAGTTCGGTCCGCCGCCGCCTTCCGGCGTGACCCATTCGATGTTCTGGGTCGGGTCCTTGATGTCGCAGGTCTTGCAGTGGACGCAGTTCTGCGCGTTGATCTGGAGCTTCATGCCCGAACCGTCCGGATCGACGAACTCGTAGACCCCCGCCGGGCAATAGCGCGCCTCGGGTCCGGCATAGAGCGGCAGGTTGATCGCGGTCGGCACCGCGGGATCCTTCAGACGCAGGTGAACCGGCTGGTCTTCCTCGTGGTTGGTGAACGAGTAGGACACGCTGGTCAGACGGTCGAAGCTGATGACGCCGTCGGGCTTGGGATAGGCGATCGGCTGGTAGAGATCGGCGCGCTGCAAGGTCGAGGCATCGGTGTGATGCTTCATCGGCTTCGCGAGACCAAAACCGAACAGCGTGCGCAGCCACATGTCGGCGCCCGCCAGCACCGTGCCGATCTCGCCGCCCCACTTGGCGACCAGCGGCTCGGCGTTCTGGACGAGCTTCAGTTCCGTCGCGATCCAGCTTTCGCGCACGGCGGTATCGTATTCGCCGAGCGTGTCCTGCTCGCGGCCCGCCTTGATCGCCGCGGCAATCGCCTCGGCGGCCAGCATACCGCTCTTCATCGCGGTATGGGTGCCCTTGATACGCGGCACGTTGACGAAACCTGCCGAGCAGCCCGCCAGCACGCCGCCGGGGAAGGCCAGCATCGGCACCGACTGCCAGCCGCCCTCGTTGATCGCGCGCGCACCGTAGGCGACACGCTTGCCGCCTTCCAGGATCGCGCGAATCTCCGGATGCTGCTTCCAGCGCTGGAATTCCTCGAAGGGATAGACGTAGGGATTCTTGTAATCGAGCGCGGTGACGAAGCCCAGCGCCACCTGGTTGTTCGCCTGATGGTAGAGGAAGCCGCCGCCCCAGGAGTCGGTCTCGCTCATCGGCCAGCCCTGGGTGTGGATCACCCGGCCGGGGACATGCTTGTCCGCCGGGATGTCCCAGAGTTCCTTGATGCCGAGGCCGTAGATCTGCGGCTGGCAATCCGCCTCCAGATCGTACTTCGCCTTGAGCCGCTTGGTGAGGTGGCCGCGCGCGCCTTCGCAGAACACGGTGTACTTGCCGAGCAGGTTCATGCCCGGCTGGAAGTCGCCCTTGGGGTTGCCCTCTCGGTCGACGCCCATGTCGCCGGTCTGTACGCCGATCACGGCGCCCGCCGCGTCGTAGAGAATCTCGGCAGCCGGGAAGCCGGGGAAAATCTCGATCTCCAGCGCCTCGGCCTGCTCCGCCAGCCAGCGGCAGAGATTGCCCAGCGATCCGGTGTAGTTGCCGTCATTGGACATGAACGGCGGCATCACCAGATGCGGCAGGGAGAACTTCTTCTTCTTCGTGAGGTGCCAGTGCCAGTTGTCGGTCACCGGGGTCTCGGCCAGCGGACAGCCGTCCTCGCGCCATGTCGGCAGCAGTTCGTCGAGCGCCTTGGGATCGATCGTCGCACCCGAAAGGATGTGCGCGCCGATCTCCGAACCCTTTTCGAGCACGCAGACCGAAAGCTCCGGATCGACCTGCTTCAGCCGGATCGCCGTCGCCAGTCCCGCCGGGCCTCCGCCCACGATGACGACGTCGTACGGCATCTCTTCGCGTTCTATCATGTTCGTTTCCGCGTCTCAAAAAGGGTACGGTGAATGTAGCTCAGAGCTTGCCGGTAA
The DNA here is from genome assembly GCF_058273105.1 of Novosphingobium sp. BF6. NCBI lineage: Bacteria > Pseudomonadati > Pseudomonadota > Alphaproteobacteria > Sphingomonadales > Sphingomonadaceae > Novosphingobium > Novosphingobium sp. BF6. The sequence continues at coordinate 1,918,885 of NZ_CM177775.1, read as the reverse complement.
GCTCCGGCACGGCGGTGAAGAGATCCGCCACCAGGCCGACATCGGCGACCTGGAAGATCGGAGCGTCCTCGTCCTTGTTGATGGCGATGATGGTCTTGGAGTCCTTCATGCCGGCAAGGTGCTGGATTGCGCCCGAGATGCCGACCGCGATGTAGACTTCGGGAGCGACGATCTTGCCGGTCTGACCAACCTGGTAGTCGTTGGGCACATAGCCCGCGTCCACCGCCGCGCGCGAGGCACCTACGGCAGCGCCGAGCTTGTCGGCGAGCGGGAGGATCACCTGCTCGAACGTCTCCGAATCCTTCAGCGCGCGGCCGCCGGAGACGATCACCTTGGCGCTCGTCAGTTCCGGACGCTCGGACTTCGCGATTTCGGCGCCCACGAAGCTGGAGAGGCCCGCGTCACCGGCTCCGGCGACGTCTTCGATCACGGCCGAACCGCCCTCGGCAGCGGCCTTCTCGAAGGCGGTGCCGCGCACGGTGATCACCAGCTTGGCATCGCTCGATTCGACGGTGGCGATGGCGTTGCCCGCATAGATCGGACGGGTGAAGGTCTTCTCGCCCTCCACCGAGAGGATGTCCGACAGCTGCATCACGTCGAGCAGCGCAGCGACGCGCGGGGCGACGTTCTTGCCGGTGGTGGTGGCGGGCGCCAGGAACGCGTCGTGGTGGCCCATGAGGTCCACGATCAGCGGCGCGACGTTCTCGGCCAGTGCGTGTTCGTAGGCGGCATTGTCGGCCAAGTGGACCTTGGCAACGCCGGCGATCTTCGCGGCGGCTTCGGCGGCGGCGCGGCAGCCCGAGCCGGCGACCAGCAGGTGGACTTCACCCAGCTTGGCAGCAGCGGTGACGGTGTGGAGCGTCGCGTCCTTGACCGACGCGTTGTCGTGTTCGACCCAAACGAGCGTCTTCATCAGGCGACTCCCAGTTCCTTGAGCTTTGCTACCAGCGCATCGACATCCGCAACCTTGACGCCGGCGACACGCACCGGCGGCTCCGAGACCTTGAGAGTCTTGAGGCGCGGGGCGATATCGACGCCGTAGTCGGCGGCGGTCTTCACATCGAGCGGCTTCTTCTTCGCCTTCATGATGTTCGGCAGCGAAGCGTAGCGTGGCTCGTTGAGGCGCAGGTCGGTGGTGACGATCGCGGGCAGCGCCAGCTTCACGGTCTCCAGACCGCCATCGACTTCGCGGGTCACGGCGACGTGGTCGCCCCCCAAATCACCACCCAACTCGACCTTGCTGGCGAACGTGCCCTGCGGACGGCCGAGCAGCGCGGCAAGCATCTGGCCGGTCTGGTTCGAATCGTCGTCAATCGCCTGCTTGCCGAGGATCACCAGGCCGGGATTCTCTTCGGCGACGATCGCCTTGAGGATCTTGGCAACGGCCAGAGGCTCGACTTCCGTATCGGTCTCGATCAGGATCGCGCGGTCGGCGCCCATGGCGAGTGCGGTACGCAGCGTGTCCTGCGCCTTGGCCGGGCCGACCGAGACCGCGACGATCTCTTCCGCCTTGCCCGCTTCCTTGATGCGGATGGCTTCTTCCACCGCGATCTCGTCGAACGGGTTCATGCTCATCTTGACGTTGGCCAGGTCAACACCCGTGCCATCCGCCTTCACGCGCGGCTTTACGTTGTAGTCGATCACCCGCTTCACGGGCACGAGGATCTTCATCTCTCCACTCCTCTATTAATGGTCCGACCATTATAGTTTTGTATCTGTCTGTCAACTCAGTGGTCCGGGCATTGCTCAACCGGCCGGGATAGGAGTACCCTTGGCCCATCGTCGAAGAGAGAACACCAGTGGCCACAGCAAGTACCGAAAAACCCGCTTTCGCGCCGATCAAGACTCAGCGGGCGTTCGAAGTCATCTGCGAGCAGATCCGCGCCCAGCTCGCCGCCGGTACGCTGAAGGCGGGGGACAAGCTGCCCGCCGAGCGCGAATTGGCCGCACAGTTTCAGGTCAGCCGCAGCGCCTTGCGTGAGGCACTGCGCAGTCTGGAAGTCGCGGGCATCATTCGCAACCTGAAGGGCGTGAAGGGCGGGGCGGTGATCCAGTCGGCCGAGCCTGACCGCATCGTCCAGGCCATGCAGGACTATGTCCATCTGGGCGACGTCACCCTCGACGAACTGACCGAAGCGCGCATCGCGATCCAGGACATCGTCGTGCGCCTTGCCTGCGAGCGGGGGACCGAGGCGCATTTCGCCGAACTCGAACAGATCGCCGAGCGCACGCGCGAGGAAACGTCGGTGGAAGCGCGCTACGAATGCGCGGCGGCCTATTACGATGTGCTCGCCCGCGCGACGGGAAACCGCATGTTCGGGATCTTCGTCGATTCCCTTTCTGGCGTCCTCCACGAATTCGTGCGCGGGCCGGGTTACGAGACCTTGCAGGAAACGCTGATCGAATCCCGCTTCAAGCTGATCCGCTTCCTGCGCGCCCGCGATGCCGAGGCCGCCGCCGAGGAAATGCGCAAGCATCTGGAGCGCGTCTATCGCCATGTCCGCAAGAACATCAAGGCGCAGGCCGGGCCGGGAAAGGCGCGCAAGGCCTGATCCGGAGCGGTCATTGACCGCATCCCTCGGCAGTGCAATAGGTAGGACCATTAGATAAATCGACCTATTGGAGCGGCGAGGATGGACGAACAGGCGGGACGGGAACCGGGAGACGCTCTGGCGGGCGTACGGGTGCTGGATTTCACATCGGTCATGGCAGGGCCGTTCGCCACGCGAATGCTGGCGGATTTGGGCGCGGATGTGCTCAAGATCGAGTCGCTGGAAGGCGATCAGGTCCGCGCTCGTCCGCCGGTTCGAGAAGGGCATTCGGCCTATTTCGGCCATCTCAATGCGGGCAAGCGCAGCCTGGCCTGCAACCTCAAGTCACCTGAAATGCGCGACCTCATCCAGCGGCTGACGGAAAGCTACGACGTGGTGGTCGAGAATTTCCGTCCCGGCGTGATGAAGCGCTTCGGGCTCGATTACGAGACGCTTGCAGCGATCAATCCGCGCCTGATCTATTGCTCGATTTCAGGCTATGGTCAGCAGGGGCCGAAGGCGCACTTCCCCGCCTATGCCCCGGTGATCCATGCCGCCAGCGGCTTCGACATGGTCAACCTGCACTATCAGGACGACGCGAGCCGGCCCGCGACTTCGGGCATCTTCGTGGCCGACGTGCTGGGCGGCACCCATGCCTTCGGCGCGATCCAGGCCGCGCTTTTCCAACGCGAACGGACCGGCAAGGGGCAGTACATCGATCTGTCCATGCTGGAGGCGATGGTCGGCATGCTGGTGTTCGAGACGCAGGAAGCGCAATTTCCGGGCGGCCCGCGTCGGCCGCTCTATACTCCGCTGAGGACGCAGGACGGCTTCGTCATGGTGGCGCCGACCAGCCCCAAGAACTTCGAACAGCTTACCGAAGCGGTGGGGCATCCGGAATGGCGCGAGGATCCCCGCTTCCTGACCAATGCCGATCGCAATGCGAACTGGGCGACCATGCTTTCGCTCGTGGAGGAATGGACCAGCCAGCGGTCCTCGGCGGAAGCGGAGGACGTTCTTTCCCGTCACGGCGTGCCTTGCGGGCGCTACCGCGAGATGGACGAAGTGCTGGCCGATCCGCAACTCGCGGCGCGCGGGGCGATGTCGTCTGTCGGCGATGCGGCCGGAAGCTATCTCGTGCCGAACCCGCCGTTCACGATGAGCGGAAGCCGGGTACAGGTGCGCCCGTTCGTATCCGAACTCGGAGAACATGGCGCGGGGGTCTTGCAGGAGGAACTGGGCCTGGGCGAGGAAGCCGTGATGGCTCTGAAGGAGGCACGCCAACTGCTTTAGGCGCCGGTGTCAGGGGGCAGGGCAGGGCGCCCGCCCCCTTCGGTCGTCAGCGAAGGAGTTCCTTCGCAATCGTGTTGCGTTGGATTTCCGAGGAACCCTCGTAGATCCGGGTGATGCGGATGTCGCGATAGAGGCGCTCCACCGCGAAACCACGGCAGTAGCCCGTACCGCCGAAGATCTGCACGGCGGTGTCGACGGTGCGGCTGCCCGCCTCGGTCGCGAAGAGCTTCGCCATCGAGGCAAGCTCGCGGCGCTTGTCGCCCTGATCGTAGCGCCAGGCTGCGTCGAGCAGGATCAGCCGCGCCGCGCGCATGTCGGTCGCCATCGTCGCGATGTAATGGCGGATCGCCTGGAAGTCCGAGATGACGCCGCCGAAAGCGGGGCGCTGTTTCGATTCCTCGATAGCGAGCTGGAGCGCGAATTCGCCCATGCCTACGGCGGTCGCGCCGACGTTCATGCGGCCCTCATTGAGTCCTTCCAGCGCATAGCGGAAGCCTTGGCCTTCTTCGCCGAGCAGGGCGTCGGCGGAAACCTGGCAATTGTCGAAGCTGAGTTCGAACACACCGGGCGTGGCCGTGCCCATCAGTTCGATCGTGCCGGTCACCGAGAAGCCGGGGGTATCCGTTGGCATGAGGAAGGCGGAGATGCCGCCGCGCGTGCCCGCGGACTTGTCCGTATAGGCATAGACAATGACGTACTTGGCCTTCTTCCCGTTGGAAATGAAAGTCTTGCTGCCGTTGATAACCCAACCGTCGGCATTGCGAACGGCGGTCGTGCGCATCGAGCCGGGGTCGGAGCCGGAGTTGGGCTCGGTCAGGGCGAAGGCGATGCCGATTTCGCCGGTGGCCATGCCGGGCAGGAGCTGTTCGCGCTGGGCCTGGCTGGCGTGGTAGATGATGTTCTTGGCACCCGGCCCCATGAGCGGGCGCAGCTCGGTCCAGAACTGGGGCGGCAGGTGGGCCAGTTCGATCTGCACCGCCGCCTGCGCCAGGGCGCCGAGGCCGAGGCCGCCGTATTCTTCGGGCAGGGCCATGCCGAAGTAGCCGTTCTCCACCAGCGTCTGGCGCACGATAGGCGGAACCTCTCCGGTTTCCACGAACTGCTGTTCCAGCGGCAACAGGTCGCGAACGATGTCGCGGGTAACGTCACAGATGTTCCGGACGTCTTCGGGAAGTTCGAAATCCACGGGAAGCCTCTCCTCTTGGCATGAACGGCAATAGCCGTCACGAGTCATTGACCTAATGGTCGTACCATTCAATATATAGGTCGTCCATGCGATTTTTCCGGGCTTGGTGCCGGGGTCCCCATGACGTAGAGCAAGGAAGTCCATGACGACCGATCCGTTCGACCTGAACCTGCGGCATCTGCGCGCGCTTCTCGCGATCCGTGAGCATGGCAGCATTACGGCCGCCGCCGATGTCGTCAGCCTCTCGCAACCGGCACTGACGCAAGGGCTTGCCAAGCTGGAGCAGCAGTTCGGCTATACGCTGTTCGAACGGCGCTCGGGCGGGATGGTGATGACCCCGATGGGGGCAATCGTCATCGAGCGTGCGACCCTGGCGCTCGAACATCTCTCCACGGCGGCGAAGGGGCTTTCGGCGGTCTTCGCCCATCCCGAACGGCTGATGACGATGACGCAGCTTCGCGCCTTCATGGCACTGGCCGAGGCCGGGAGCTTTTCCGCGGCTGCCCAGTCCACCGGCCTGTCGCAGACCGCCGTGCACCGCGCGGTCGGCGATCTGGAGCACATGATCGGCGGCAAGCTGCTCGAACGCCGGGGGCGGGTGGTCTGGCTCAATCCGGCGGGCAAGAAGCTAGCGCGCGGGGCCCGCCTTGCCAGCGCCGAGATCGCCGCCGCCATCGCGGACCTCGGCCTGGATAGCCGCAGCGGCAGCGAGTTGATCGCGTTCGGCGCGCTGCCTCTGGCGCGGCCCTATCTCGCGCCTGCCGCCATGGCCGGGCTCGCCCGTGAAGAGCCGCGCGCTGCCTTCAAGGTGCTGGAGGGCAGCTGGCGCGAACTGGTGGAGCCGTTGCGCGACGGGGTGATCGATATGGTCGTGGGGGCACTGCGGCCTTATGAGATCGCCGACCTTTACCAGATGCCGCTGGTGGAGGACCGTCTGGTGATCGCGGCCGGAAGCCAGCATCCGCTCGCGGGCGTGGAGCGACCGACGATGGAGCAGCTTTCGGCCTTTCCCTGGATCGTTGCACCGGCCAATTCGCCCTTGCGCGAACAATGGCAGGAATTGTTCGAAGGGCGTGCGCTGCCGCCTACTCCCATCGAATGCGGTTCGGTCATGATCATCGGCCGCCTGCTGACCGACGGCGATTTCCTGACCCTGCTGTCGCCCGACCAGGTCGCGCTGCAGATCCGCAGTGGGCTCCTCACCCAGATCGGTGCGCCGCTCGAACACAGTCGCCGTGTCGTCGGCATCACCACGCGGCGCAGTTGGCGGCCTACCGCGATCCAGCGGCGCTTCCTCGATCTGCTCAAGGAAAGCGCCGGGCAGATCCGCTCGGACTTCACCCAGCCCGATCTGCGCGCGTCGGGCTGGGTATAGCCCCGATCAGTCGAGGTTGATCCAGACGGCCTTGGTTTCGAGATATTCCTCGATGTGATGCGGGCCGGATTCGCGTCCAAACCCGCTGACCCCGAAGCCGCCGAAGGGCACGCCGGGGTCTAGCATCTGGTAGCAGTTCACCCATACCGAACCGGCGCGGATGCCGCGCGCCATGCGATGCGCCGTCGAGAGATCGCGCGTCCACACGCCGCTGCCGAGGCCGAAAGGCGTGGCATTGGCGCGTTCCAGCACTTCGTCGATGGTGTCGAAGGAGAAGGCCGAGAGCACCGGACCGAACACTTCCTCCTGTGCGATGGTCATGTCATCCTGCACGTCGGTGAAGATCGTCGGCGCCACGAAGAAGCCATCGTCATAGCCGGGGCCGGCAAGCCGCGCGCCGCCGACCAGCGCCTGCGCGCCTTCGCTGCGGGCGCCCTCGATATAGCCGAGAATCTTGTCCATCTGCGGTGCCGAAACCACAGGGCCGATCTGCGTCCGGGGATCGAGCGGATCGCCGACCCGGATCGTGCGGGTGAAGGCGGCAAGGCGCTCCATGAATTCCTCGCGGATCGAGGACTGGACGAAGAGCCGCGTGCCGGCGCTGCAGATTTGTCCGGAGTTCGCGAAGACCGCCATAGCGGCAGCCGGGATCGCCTTGTCCAGATCGGCATCGGCGAAGACGATGTTGGGCGACTTGCCGCCGAGTTCGACGGTTACGCGCTTCATCGTCGGCGCCGCGGCCTTGATGATTTTCTCGCCTACTCCGGTCGATCCGGTGAAAGCGATCTTGTCGACACCGGGGTGGGCCGAGAGCGCCGCCCCGGCATCGCCGAGGCCGGTCACGACGTTGACGACGCCTTCCGGCACGCCGGCTTCCAGGCACAGTTCGGCAAAGCGCAGCGCCGAAAGCGGCGTCTGCTCGGCGGGTTTCATCACCAAAGTGCAGCCGCTCGCCAGGACCGGGCCGGTCTTCCACACGGCCATGCCGACAGGGCCGTTCCACGGATTGATCGCGGCGACCACTCCGACCGGCTCCTTCAGCGTGTGCGACAGCACATCGCCCGGCGCGGAGTTGTTCAGCGTATCGCCCGCGATCAGCGTCGCCTGGCCCGCATAGTAGCGCAGCAGCGCGGCGGCGCGGGTCTTGCCCAGGACGGTGCGGGACAGCGGCGCGCCGAGGTCGAGCGTGTCGAGCATCGCCAGTTCTTCGTAATGCTCTTCCACGAGATCGGCGAGGCGCAGCATGATCCGCTGGCGTTCGGCGGGCTTCATGCGCCGCCATGGCCCTTCCAGCGCCGTGCGCGCGGCCTTGACGGCGCGGTCGACGTCCTCGGCATCGCCCTGCGCGACCATGGCGAGCAGTTCGCCGGTTGCCGGATTGTGGGTCTCGAACCGCTTGCCCGAGGCAGCGGGGACGCGGCGGCCGCCGATCAGCATGTCCTGCTCCGGCATATCGAGCAGGCGGGGGCGGGCGATAGAGGTCAGTTCCATGTCGGTTTCCTTGGAAAAGGGCGTGCCGGTCAGGCGGCGATGTTGGAACGGGCGGCATCCTCGAGGATGAAGCGTGCGGCGCGCTCGGCGATCATCATCGTGGGGGCGCTGGTGTTGCCGCTGACGATCTCGGGCATGACCGAGGCATCGACCACGCGCAGGCCGGAGACTCCGCGTACGCGCAGGCGGCCGTCCACCACGGCCATCGGATCGGAATCCGGCCCCATCTTGCAGGTGCCGGTGGGATGGTAGGCGGTGTTCACGATCTTGCGCAGTGCTGCATCGATCTCGGCATCGGTCCGGTGCTGTGCGCCCGGTTCGATTTCCTCGCCAGTCAGCGGCGCCAGTGCGGGCTGTGCAAAGATGCGCCGGGTCTCGCGGAAACCGGCGATCAGGGTCTTCATGTCGTAGGGATCGGCGAAGAAGTTGGGATCGATCACCGGCTTGTCCTCGGGCCGGTTGCTGGCGAGGCGCACCGATCCGGCGCTGCGCGGGCGCAGCAACTGGACCAGACCCATATAGCCGTGGCGGCGCGGAATGGCGCGGGCGTCGAGCTTGAGGCCGACCAGGAAAGTGATCTGGATATCCGGCCGTCCGCTGCCGTCGGTGCAGAGGAATCCGCCGCATTCCGCGACGTTCGAGGCAAGCATGCCGGTACGATTGACGAGATATTGCAGCGGGCTGGCGAGGATGCGCGGCAGCGACTTGGGCGAGACGGCGTAGGATTCCCCGCTCGGGTTCTCCATCGCGACATGGACCGTGGGATGATCCTGGAGATGGGCACCCACGCCCGGAAGATCGTGGAGCGGCTCGATGCCCACTTCGCGCAAGTGATCCGCCGGGCCGATACCGGAGAGCATCAGCAATTGCGGGGAGTTGGTCGCGCCGGCGCAGAGCACGATCTCGCGCCGGGCATTCAGCACGCTGCGCACGCCATCCCGTTCGATCTCTATCCCGGTCGCGCGGCCACGGTCGAAGACGATGCGGCGGACGAGAGTTTCGTCGAGTACGGTCAAATTGAGGCGCTTGAGGGCAGGGTGCAGGAACGCCCGCGCGCTCGACAGGCGGGTGCCCTTGCGCTGGTTGAGGTCGTAGCGGCCGAAGCCGTCCTTGCGCTCCCCGGCGAAGTCGTCGTTGCGGTAATGCCCGGCCTGTTCGGCGGCATCAAGAATGGCGCCTGTCACCGGATTGAAGGAGCGCGGCTTCTGCACATCGAGTTCGCCGCCCTTGCCGTGCCAAGGCTTGTCGGCGCCGGCATAGTTTTCGACCGCCTTGAACGCCGGAAGCACATCATCGTAGGACCAGCCCGCGTTGCCGGCGGCTTCCCAGGCCTCGTAATCTTCCTTCTGGCCGCGAATATAGACACCGCCGTTGATGGCGCTGCATCCGCCCAGCAGCTTGCCGCGCGGGAAGTTGATCGTTCGGTTCCCGACGGCATCATTGCCTTGCAGCGCCTGCTTCCAATTGGTCCGGTCGCTCGGCAGCAGGAAGATGTTGCCCACCGGCATGACGGTCTTGAGGTTTACCGGCCATTTCCGGTCGGACGGTCCCGCCTCGATCAGGGCGACGCGGTTGGCGGGATCGGCCGAGAGGCGGTTGGCCATCAGGCTTCCGGCCGAACCGGAGCCGATCACGATATAGTCGAAGCTGTCGTTCACGCGGTCATTTCCTTGCGGCCGAATGAGGGGCGGCCGAGCGGCGGGACATGCCCGCGCACGGCGATGAAACCGATGGCATTGACCAGCATGAGCGCCGCCAGAACGCCGAAGAACAGGAAATTGCCCCCGCCGATCAAGCCCGCACCGGCTACCGAACTGACGATGGCCCCGGCCCGTCCGGCGGCGCCCATGAGGCCGAGGCCGCGCGCCCGCACTGCAGTGGGGAAGGCGTGGGCGCCGACTGCGAACATGGCCGACTGCGCGGCGCTGGCGAACAGACCCAGCGCGCCGAGGCCGATCAGCATGGAAGTCTCGGCGTCGCCCCCGCCAGTGCGCAGGAATGCGAGGAACAGGCAGACCGCCGCGCCGACCAGCGCCATCAGGATCAGGGTCGGGCGCGAGCCGAAGCGCATGATCGCCACCGAAGCGCCGACCGCGCCCAGCGTGCCGCCAAGGTTAAAGCTGGTCAGCCCAAGACTGGCCGAGGCGAGGCTGAAACCGGAAGAGAACAGCAACGTCGGCGACCAGTTGAACATGAGGTAGATCATGAACATGCCGGAAAACATCGCCAGCGAAAGCGCGAGGCTGTCGCGCAGCAGCCGTCCTTGCAGAAGCGCGCCGGACGGCACGTGGTCGGTGGTCTCCACGGTGGCCGGGCCGCTCCGCAGAGGCGCGTGGCCGATCCTGCGCATCAGTCGCTCGTACTGGCCGCGCCGTTCGGGACGGCTTTCGAGGAAACGCGGCGATTCCGGCAGGATGAAGTGGAGCAGCACGGTGAAAGCGATGGTGACGACGCCGGCAAGATAGAACAGCCAGCGCCAGCCCAGCACGGGCAGTACCGCAGCTGCCGCGATCCCGCCGAGAATGCCGCCGATCGAGACGCAGACGACCCCGAACGTCACCGCCACGCTGCGCCAGCGGGTCGGCGTGAATTCGGCGATCATGGCGCTGGCCGTTCCGGGCACACCGCCAAGGCCGACCCCGGCAAGGGTCTTGAGCGCGGCAATGTGCCAGAGGCTGGTGCTGGTGCCGGTCAGCAGGGTCGCCACGCCGAACAGGGCGACGCCTGCCAGCAGGGCACCGCGCCGTCCGAAGCGGTCGCCGATGTAGCCTGCCGCCAGCGTGCCTACCGCCATGCCGACGAAGCCCAGCGCAAAGACGCCGCCCAGTGCCTCGCGCCCGATCGCCCACTCTTTCAGCAGCGACGGGGCGGCGAGGCCCAGCATCTGGTTATCGAGACCGTCAAGGACGACGGTCGCCGCTATCATCAGAACCGTCCATACCTGGAAGGACGACATCGGTGCGTCGTCCAGCAAGCCCTTCGCGTCCCGGTCTGTCGCGATGATCGCCACAGCTTCTCCTCTTCATGGGGCTTTGCCCCTTCTTGTTATCGCCGGGATGGCCGATCCCGTTTGATCATGGCCGTCAGATGTCGAGCACCAGGCTGGCCGTCTTCGCGCCCGAGCAACAGACCATGATCGAGCGGTTGGCCGCCTTTTCGTCCTCGCTCAGGAAATGGTCACGGTGATCGGGAACGCCGCCCAGCACCTTGACCTCGCAAGTGCCGCAGACGCCTTCGGAGCAGGCGAAGCCGACGTCGACGCCGGCCCCGAGCAGCGCGTCGAGCATCGTTTCGCCTTCGCTCACGGTCAGCGTCTTGCCGCTGCGCGCCAGTTCCAGCGTATAGCCGCCTTCGGTTGCCAGTTCGGTCTCGGCCGAGAAATATTCGATATGGGCGTGGTCTTTGGGGCGCCCGGCATTGGTGGCGACGAACGCGTCGAGCATGCCGTTCGGGCCGCAGCAATAGAGATGGGCGTCAGCGGGCGCGGCGGCGCAGATCGCGGCAAGGTCGAGCCGCTGCGCGCCGGGCAGTCCGTCATAGACGACGTTGACGCGGTCATGGTCCTCGATCCGGTCGACATAGGCGGCGCGCTCGGGGGTGGCGGCAACGTAATGGAGTTCCCAGGAGCGACCCAGCTTTTCGAGGCGGGCGATCATCGGCAGCATCGGGGTGATGCCAATGCCGCCTGCGACCAGCACGGTGTGCGCCGCATCCTCGACCATCGGGAAGTTGTTCTTAGGCTCCGAGATCTCGACCCGCTCGCCCACGCGCCATTCCTGATGGATGTGCTTCGAGCCGCCGCGGCTGTCGATCGCATGGTGGACGGCGATCTCGTAATAGCCGCGAATGGCGGGATCGTTGACCAGCGAGTAGCTGCGGGCGAGGCCCGGCTTGAGCTGGACGTCGATATGCGCGCCCGGTTCGAAGGCGGGCAGCAGGCCGCCGCCGACGGGTTCGAGCACGTAGGAATTGATGCCTTCCGCTTCCCAGCGAATGGTCCGAATGAATGCCTGCATCACACTCTCCTTGAGGCACGATGCGTCCGGTGGTCGCCCCGGTGCGCGATGGATCGGCGCCCGATGGAGACCCTCATGCGTCTCGTCACCCTCTGTCCTTTTTATCGGGCGGGACGGTGCATGGATCGCACCATCCCGCCGGTTTTCATTACTCTGCCGCTTCAACCGTTTCGGGCCAGCGCACCGCCCTTGCAAGCGCGGACTCATAGGCGTTCTGCAGGCTGTCCTGCGGATCGTGCAGGAAGGATCCGGCGCGGGCGCGGTAGAAGATCGACGGGTCCTCGACACCCGGCGGCACCACGCCCTTGTTGGCGAAGGCGCGGGCGGCGATCAGAGCGCGGCGGCGTACGCGGGCGATCATCTGGTCGGTCGGGGCCAGGTTCTCGAAGCTGTGGTCGGTGATGGGGCCCATGCTCTCGGTAACGGCCTGGTCCTGCATCGTGATGTTGGCGATGCCGGTGAACTGGGTGCCGTTACGCTGGGATTCGCGGTCGATCGCCCAGTCGTTCGCTTCGCTATCGGGCGAGCGCCAGCGGCCGAACCAGTCGGTGGTGGTCGGTGCATATTCCAGTGGGCCGAACAGCGGGGTGCCGTCCTTGAGCGTGGACGTATAGGCCGGATTGCCGGCATCGACGCCGCAAGTGATGTCGAACAGCATGGAATGCTCGTCGTCCATCGGCACCCAGGCGCGGGCGATGGCGCGGGTGGCGAAGCGGTTGTTGGGCGTCTGCGTCCAGAACGGGAACATGTAGTGCGCCACGCGCCACGACATCTGCCCGTCGTCATTGGGACGATAGCCGCCGTACATCACGCCCCAGTCGGACTGGAGCACTTCATATTCCGGCGCGCGGTTGAGCACGGTCGGACGCATCGGGTGGTCTTCTTCGAGATCCTCGGCCTCGATGGAGCCGACGTGAAGGAAGCCGACGTGGCTGGTGTCGATGTCGCCTTCCAGCGCCTGAAGCCAGTTGCAGTCGCGCTGGAGGCACCAGATCTCGGCATCGGCGTGCATGGTCGCCTCGATCTCGGGAAGCGGCGGCGGGCTCGCCTGGTTCTCGCCCATGTAGACCCAGATCAGGCCGTTCGCCTCATGGGTCTTGTAGGCCTTGGCGTGGACCTTTTCCTTGAAGTCCATGCGGGCGGGCACAGAGGGCATGTCCACGCACTTGCCGTCCACGTCGAACTTCCAGCCATGATAGACGCAGCGGATGCCGTTCTGCTCGTTGCGGCCCACGAACAGCGAGGCGCAGCGGTGCGGGCAGCGGTGGTCCATGATTCCCACCCGGCCGGAGCTGTCGCGGAAGGCGATCAGCTTTTCGCACAGGATCATCAGGCGCACCGGATCGCCGTCCGCCTTCACCTCGGAGGAGAGGCAGGCAGGCATCCAGTACTGCCGCATGAAGGAACCCATGACGGTTCCGGGGCCAACGCGGGTGAGGTCGGTGCTGTCTTGTGGCTGCATGGTTCAGGCTCTTCCTTGGTCGTCTTCGATCGCCTCGACCCTCCTCCTGAAGCCTGTGGTTCCGGTGAGGCGGTGGCGGTTCTCGTTTGCCCATTCGAGCTACCCGCAGATTTCCGTCAACCCCAATCGGAATATGGTCTTACCATTCGAAAACCGGGATGAAACTATTGCAAGGCATCGCGTTTGCCGCTTCTCACCGTCTCAAGGCGGCAGGGAAGCCGCGATAAAGCCCTTGGGGAGATGCCATCCATGACATTCAAGTATATGACTTCCGCGGCCGTTTGCGCCTTGTCGACTATATCGATTGCACCGGCTTTTGCGCAGACCGCCGCGCCGGAAACGGCCGAAGCGGACGACAGCCCTGCTGCCGCATCGCGCCCCAGCGTCGATTCGCAGGACATCATCGTCACCGCCCAGCGCCGTGCTTCCACCGTGCGCGAGGTTCCCTTCTCCATTGCTGCGTTCGGCGGCGAACAGCTTCGCACCGATCAGGTCTTCAGCCCCACCGCGCTGACGCAGCAGATGCCGGGAATCACCGTCAACACGTCGGACAAGTCGCTGTCGATCGTCGCCATTCGCGGCAACGTCTCGACGTTCCGCACGGCGACGCTGGATACTCCGGTCGCCTATTTCATGGATGACATCTACTATGTGTTCAACAACGACCTGAACGCCAACTTCTTCGACGTGGAGCGCGTCGAAGTGCTGCGCGGCCCGCAGGGTACGTTGTTCGGCCGTAACGTCGTGGGCGGCGCCATTGCCGTGATCAGCAAGAACCCAGAGTTCAAGGACGACTATTTCCTCCAGGGCACCGGCGGCAATGCGGGCTACTTCCGCAGCGAAGGCATGGTCAACACCACGCTCGTCGAAGACAAGATCGCCGCGCGCTTCTCGTTCAGCACCGAGACTTCGGACGGCCAGATCGACACGCCCAACCAGTCGGGCAGCTACGGCAAGACGGACGGCTATGCGATGCGCGGCAAGTTGCTGTTCCAGCCCACCGACACGCTGAAGGTCGTGCTCTCGGGCGACTACAGCTACACCAAGGGCAATGGCGGCGCGATCGGGCTGGGGATCGGCGGCAATCAGGTGGTTCCGGATACCTTCGGGGACTTTACCAACGACAAGTGGGTGAACAACGACTACGCGGCCTCGCCCTATCGCCAGCGTCTGCGCGGCGGCTATCTGCGCGGCGACCTCGACCTGCTGGGCGGCACGCTGACCTCGATCACCGGCTACCGCATGAACGACAGCCGCGCGACCAACGACGACGTGCCGGTCGGCACCGAAGTGCCCGTGTTCGACCGCCGTCAGGTGGTGCGCAACCGCAGCTTCACGCAGGAAGTGCGCTACGCCTCGGCGCCGGGCGTGCTGTCCTACGTGGTCGGCGCCTATTACCTCTCGGCAGACGTCTCGACCACGAACATCTTCAACTACAGCCCGCTGCCCGGCTCGGCCGTTCCCGCCAGCGTGCGCCGCAATCCCGACGTGAACAACATCACCCGCGTGCAGCAGGGCGACGTGCGCAGCCTCGCGGTGTTCGGCGAGGCGACGCTCAAAGTCACCGACCAGCTCTCTCTTGTTGCGGGCGGGCGCTATACGTCCGATCGCAAGAAGATCGACTATCACGCGTTCTCGACCACCGATGCCGGCGCCATTCCGGGCTTCGGCTTCCCCGGAGAAGTGATCGCCTCGGGCGGCAAGACCTGGAACGCCTTCACCCCGCGCTTCACGATCAAGTACGAGCCCTTCGACAAGGTCAACCTCTACGCGACGTACGCCAAGGGCTTCAAGTCGGGCGGCTTCGTGGACAATGCCTATCGCGATCCCACCATCCCGCTCGCGCCCGAACATGCCGAAAACTACGAGATCGGCGCCAAGACCCGCCTGTTCGGCGACATGCTGGACTTCAATGTCGCGCTGTTCCGCCAGAAGACCAAGGACCTCCAGAACTTCTCCGGCGCGGGTGGCATCGCCCATACCTACAACGGCACGCTCAAGATGAAGGGCTGGGAAATCGAATCCGTGCTGCGGCCGATGGACGGACTGCGCTTGACCGGGAACTATACCCACCTGATCGGCACATATACCTCGCTGGAAGATCCGCTGGTCGGCCTCGATTATTCGGGCAATCCGGCGAAGTTCGCGCCGCGCGACGCCTTCACCATCGGTGCGAGCTATCAGGCGGTGCTCGGCAACGGGGCAAGCCTGACGCCGCAGATGGACTTCAACTACTCCGCGCGCATCTCGACCGACGATGCGAACACGCTGCGTCTCTACCAGAACCTTTACAACGATACGCGGGGCCGCACGCTCAACGCGCGCCTGAACTACGAGTCCGCCGATGGCCGCTGGACCCTGGGCATCTGGGGCAAGAACCTCACCAACAACTACCAGATCGTCAATGCCGACGACATCACGGCGTTCCTCGCGAGGCCGGGCAACGGCACGACGTATTGGAAGATCTTCACCAACACGCCGCGCACTTACGGCGTGACTCTCTCCATTCGGCGCTGACGGCCTGGCGGGGGACCGGCACGCCGTTCCTCCGCCTTTTTCGATGGAAATTCAAGAACCAAGGAATCCGAGATGACTATGCCTACCCAGCTTCCCGCCAACGGCAGCTTCTCCTTTTCGGGGCGTACCGCGCTCGTCACCGGCGGGGCGCGCGGCGTGGGAGAGGCGGTCGCGCGGGAAATCCATGCTGGCGGGGGCAAGGTGGCGGTGAGCGACATCGACCTTGCCGCTGCCGAGGCGGTGGCGCGCTCGCTCGATCCCTCGGGCGAGACGGCCATGGCCCTCGCGCTCGACGTTCGCAGCAAGGACGACTTCCTCGCCGCGCGCGACCGGATCGTCGCGGCATGGGAGCGGGTCGATATCGTCGTCAACAATGCCGGCCTTGCGCGCCGCACGCCGACGCAGGACATCAGCCCCGAAGAATTCGACGAGATCGTCGCCATCAATATGCGCAGCGTGTTCCTCAGCTGCCAGATCTTCTCCGAGCATATGAAAGCCAGCGGCTATGGCCGTATCGTCAACGTCACCTCGCTGGCGGGCCAGAACGGCGGCACCGTCGCCTCGCCGCACTATGCCGCCTCGAAGGCCGGAGCGATCATGCTCTCGAAGTATTTCGCGCGTTATCTCGCCGGAACCGGCGTGACCGTGAACGCCATTGCGCCCGGCCCGATCGACACTGCCAAGGGCCGCCTTTCGGAAGAACAGATCGCGCGCGTGGAGGCGGAAGTGCCGGTCGGCCGGTTCATGGAAGTGGGCGAAATCGCTGCCGCCGTCGCGCTGGTCGCCTCGGATCGCGGCGGGTTCTTCGTGGGGGCAACGCTCGATATGAACGGCGGACTCTACCTCCGGTAAGCGCATGGCATGCCGGTGCTCGTCCCGCTTTTCCAATGGCTTTATTCAATTGCGATTGGAGGCGGGATTTCTGCGAGGATAGCCTCTATCCATAAAGCAAGCCGGACGGCGGCAAGACCGATCCGGACAAGGAGAGTTACATGTTCATTCGCAACACTTGGTACGTCGCCGCCTTCGCCGCCGAGATCGAGCCCGGCAAGACCCTGGCGCGGCGGTTTCTGAATGAACCGGTCGTCCTCTTCCGCACGTCGGACGGCCAGATCGCGGCGCTGGAGGACCGGTGCAGTCACCGCGCCATGCCGCTGAGCGCGGGCCATGTCGAAGGGGACGTGATCCGCTGCTGCTACCACGGCGTCGAATTCAACCGGCTGGGCGCCTGCACGCGCATCCCCAACCAGACCCGCATCCCGCCCTCGGCCAATGTGCGCCATTACCCGGTTCTCGAAAAGGACCACCTGATCTGGATCTGGATGGGCGACGAGGCGCTGGCCGATCCCTCCACCGTGATCGACAGTCCCGAGCACAACGATCCGGCCTGGACCTGGCGTCCCTACAACTTCCATGTGAAGGCCGACTGGCAGCTCATCATCGACAACATCATGGACCTGACGCACGTCCCGTACATCCATGCGCGCACCATCGGCGGCAATCCGGAACAGCATTACGGCGCCGACACCAAGGTGGAGTTCGACGGCAACAAGGTCACGCTGCTGCGCAAGATGCCCAACTCCGTCCCGCCGCGCTCCTACATCGACGCCGGCGGCTTCAAGGGAAGGGTGGACCGCTGGCAGGAAGTGCGCTTCGAACCGCGCGTGGGCATGACCTGCCGCGTCAATGCCGGCGGCTGCGATGTCGGGACAGGGGCCTACGAAGGCAAGCGCGACAACGGTTTCATGCTTGCCAACAACCACTTCATCACACCGGAGACGGACAAGAGCAGCCACTATCTCTGGACCATCTGCACGACCGCCTCGAAGGAAAGCGGCGTGCCGGAGGTGCTGTTCGACCAGTTCTTCGATACCATCACCGAGGACGAGGAAACGCTTCAGGCGCAGCAGCTTCGCATCGACGACCAGCCGCATCGCGGCTTCGTGGGCATCGCCAGCGACGGCGCGGTCAACCAGGCCCGCCGCGTCCTGAGCAACCTGTTCGAGGCGGAGCAGGGCGAACTCGCCGCCGCCGAGTAATGCCTGCCAGTTTGGGTGAGGCCAGCGTGAGCGAGGCCGGGATCGGCACCCGTGCAAGGGTGCCGATCTGGCTGCTCGGATCGATGACGCTGAGCGGCACGCTCGGCATTCACATCTTCGCCCCCGCGCTCGTGGTTGCCGCACAGGCTTTCGGAGCCCGCAACGCCGAACTGCAACTCGGCATCAGCCTCTACATCTGGGGCCTCGCCTTCGGGCAGCTGGTGCATGGCCCACTGTCCGACCGCTTCGGGCGGCGGCCGGTCCTGATCGGCGGCAGCGCCGTCTTCACCCTGGCGAGCCTCATCGCGGCGACGGCGTTTTCGGCGAGCTTCTTCAACGTGTGCCGGTTCGCGCAGGCGCTGGGCGGCAGCGCGGGGATGGTGATCGCCCGGACCATCGTGCGCGACGTGAGCACGGAACAGGGCTCGACCGGCGGCCTCGCCAGGCTCAATCTGATGATTCTGGTCGGGCCGGGGCTGGGGCCGATGATCGGCGGCTTTCTGGTCACGCATGCAGGATGGCAGTCGATCCTGATCCTGTTGGCGCTATCGGGCGCGCTCAACACCGCCGCGATCGTCTCGCTCCTGCCGGAAACCGGCACGCCGCGTGCGGCAACGACGCGGGGCGTGCTGGGGAACTATGCGCGGCTGGTAACATCGGGCCATTTCGCGGCCTATGCGATCGGCGGTGGCTGCGTCACCACCGGCTGGTACGCCTTTCTCAGCGCCGCGCCGCTCATCTACCAGCAGCGCTTCGGACTAACGCCCGATGCCAGCGGCGTGCATCTCGGCGTGGTGGTGGCCGGAGCCTGGGTCGGCAGCTTTATGGCCTCGCGGCTGAGCCACCACTGGGCGGCGGCCCGAATGCTGGCTTTGGGATGCCGGCTGTCGCTGGGCGTGGCCTTCGGGCTGCTGGCGGCATTTCTTTCGGGCCTTGCCAGCCCGATCCTCGTGACGGGCCTGATGTTCCTCTTCACCTGCGGCGTCGGTCTTGCCGGACCGGCGGCGCTGGCGTTGGCGACGTCCGTCGATCCCGCCGCCTTCGGCTCGGCTTCGGGGCTCTATGGCGCGATCCAGATGGCCGTCGGCGCGCTGGCGGCGGCAGGGGCAAGCGTCGGCGGCGACGGGGCGATGACGGCCATCGCGATCCTGATCGGCTGCGAGATCGCCGCGCTGTGCCTTTTCGCAGGCCGGGCGCGCCGCATTGCGAAGGCTCCCGTGCCGTGCTCTAGACGTGCCCATGAAGATGCGTGAGCTAGAACAACGCACCGGCGTGCACCGGGAGGTCATCCGCCTCTACTTGCGCAGCGGCGTCATCCCCGAGCCCGATCGGCCCAAGCGCACGGTTGCGATCTACCGCGAGGATCACGTCCAGGCGATAGCCACGGTCCGCAAGCTCCAGCACGAAAGCCGCCTGACCCTGCCGCAGATCAAGGCGCTGATGGAGGGCGGCGGCCAGCAGCCCCGTGTCGACACCAGCGCGCTGGACCAGTTGGAGCAACTCGTGGCGCACCGCGCGGGCGAGGACCAGGGGCCGGTTCCGGTCGCCTCGCTGCTCGAAAGCTATCCCTCTGCCGCCGAGGACGCACGCATACTTGCCGGGATCGGGGTGCTCACGATCATCGAGACGCCGGACGGCGATGCGCTGACCATTTCCGATGCGCAGATGGTTCGCATCTGGGGGGACATGCGCAAGGCCGGGTTCGACGCGCATCTGGACTATACCCCCGAAGTGCTGGGCTTCTACGTCGAGGCGGCGGACTTCGTCGGCAAGTGGGAAGCCACGACTTTCCTCGAACGCGTGACCGGGCGGGTGGAAGTGGGCGAGGCGGCCGATCTCGTCGAGCAGGCGCTGCCGTTGATGCTCGATTTCTTCGGCGTCCTGCGCCAGCGCGCGTTCTTCCGCCACTTTGACGCGATCAGGGGCCACACAGAGGGCTGAGGCCGGACAGCCCCCGAGGTTGTCCGGCCCATGGGTTTACATCGTCAGGACCGCCTTGACGCAGCGACCCGCGTGCTGGTCCGCAACGGCCTCGTTGATCCGGTCGAGCGGATAAGTGCGGATCATCCGGTCGAACGGGAAGTGCCCGGCGGCATGGAGTTCGATCAGGCGGGGCAGGAATTCCTGCGGGTCCGCATTGCCTTCGGTGACACCGCAGACCTTCAGGCCGAGCGAGAGCATGTGCAGGAGGTTGAGCGAGATTGCCGCGTCCGCGCTGCGCGGCACGCCGACCATGGCAAGGCGCCCCAGCACGGCCATGGCGCCGAGACCATCCTCGATCACCCCCGGCACGCCCGAGGTGTCGAGCATGGCGTCTGCCCCCGGCGGCAGGATGGCGCGGACCTGTTCGGCCAGCGGTTCCCCGGCGGGATCGAGGGCATGGGTCGCGCCAAGGTCGAGCGCCATTTCGCGCCGTGAAGCCAGCGGGTCGGAGACGATGATCACGCGCGCCCCGGCCGAGGCGGCAGCCATGACCCCGCTCAGGCCCACCGGACCCGCGCCCGTCACCAGCAGGCTTTCTCCCGCCTTGACCTCGAGGGCGTTGAGCACCGCACCGGCCCCGGTCATGATCCCGCAGCCGAGCGGGCCGAGCAGCGCCAGCGGCGCTTCCTTTGGCACTTTCACCAGATTGCGTGCGGCAGCGATGGCATGGGTGGCGAACGAGGATTGCCCGAAGAAATGGCTGCTGACATCGTGGTCGCCGTCGTGAATGCAGGTGCTGCCATCCATCCGGCGCCCGCCGAAGTTCAGCGCGGCGAAGTCTCTGCAATAGGCGGGTTCCCCGGCGTCGCACTGCGGACATCCCCGACAGGCGGCGAAGCCGAGGATCACGCTGTCGCCCACTTGCAGCGTCGTCACGTCCGCCCCGACCGCCTCCACGATACCGGCACCCTCATGCCCCAGAACGGCGGGTAGCGGCACCGGCAGGATCTGGTCGCGCACGACGAGGTCGGTGTGGCACAGGCCCGTCGCGACGATCTTCACGCGCACTTCGTCGGGCCGCAGGCCCGAAAGCGTCAGCGTCTCCACGGCGAAGGCCTCGCCCGGGCGGCGAACCACTGCTGCACGTATTTCCATGGCGCATCTCTCTCCTATTCGATCTTTGCCTCGCCATTCGATTAGCGGGATGGTCCTTTGTCCGATCGGTCTCGTGAGCACCGGAAAACGGCCATTCCTGCCATTTTATCCCTCGAATGGTCGGACCTATATCTACGATTGACCTCGGAGCCTGTCCATAGTTACGTGTCTGTAACACGCAATTTGCGGCGGAGCCAACCGCCCAAGGGAGAGCCCATGACCGTTTCGCTCGATACCGAGAGCTGCCCCGTCATTCCTGACGATATCGCACGCATTGTGATCTCGCCGAAATCCTATACCGACGACGAATTGATCTACGGCACATTTCGCTGGCTGCGCGAGAACATGCCGCTGGCCAAGGCGCATGTTCCGGGCTTCGATCCGATCTGGATCGTGACCAAGCACGCGGATATTCGCGAGGCGGAACGCAATGCGAAGCTGTTCCGAAATTCCGATTTCAACCCGGTGCTGAACGACCGCGCCTCGGACGAGTTCACCCGTTCGATCAACGGCGGATCGACGAAGATCATCTCCTCGCTGACCTACATGGACGGGGAGCATGGCATCCGGATCGCGGCCATGGCCCAGCTTGAAGCCCGCCGCCGCCTTGGCCACCCCTTCGACCACGCGGTCGAACACCGAGCGCTCGACATAGAGGCGCGAGGCTGCGAGGCAGACCTGTCCGGAATTGAAGAACACCGCCAGCGCAGCCCCCACGGCCGCCGCGTCGAGGTCGGCATCGGCAAAGACCAGCGAGGGCGACTTGCCGCCCAGTTCCAGCGTGACGCGCTTCAGGTCCCGAGCGGCGGTCTGGACGATCTGCTTGCCCACGCGCGTCGATCCGGTGAAGGCGATCTTTGTCGATACCGGGATGCTCGACCAGCGCCTGCCCCGCTTCGTGGCCGTAGCCGGTCACGACATTGAGCACACCGTCCGGCAGACCCGCTTCCAGCGCCAGTTCGGCAAGTCGCAGCGCCGTCAACGGAGTCACTTCGGACGGCTTCAGGACGATCGTACAGCCGGCGGCAAGCGCAGGCGCGATCTTCCATGCCGCCATCGCCAGCGGATAGTTCCACGGCACGATCTGGCCGACGACGCCGATCGGCTCGCGAACGGTATAGGAATGGTACTGCCGTCCGTCGCCCGAAAACGGATTGACCTGTCCCCCGATCTTCGAGGCCCAGCCGGCCATGTAGCGGAAGATGTCGACAGCCGAAGGTACGTCCACCGCCAGCGCGTGATGGTAGGTCTTGCCGTTGTCGTAGCTTTCCAGTAGCGCCAGTTCGTGGGCGTGCTCCTCCACCTTGCGGGCGATCGCCTCGATGATGCGGCCCCGATCGAGCGGGCGCATGCGCGACCATTCGGCGCTTTCGAATGCCTTGCGCGCCCGCGCGACAGCACGGTCCACATCGGCCGCGCTGCCCGCCGGTACGCTGGCGAAGACCTTGCCGGTGGCAGGGTCTTCCACATCGATCCGCTCACCGCTTTCCGCTTCGCAGCGCGCGCCGCCGATCAGCATCCGCGTGTCCGGCAGATCCACCTCGTGGCCGGGTTCGCCATGGCGGATCGGTCCGCTCGTCTCGCGCGGGCAGCAGAGCCGGGTTCTGGACTACATCGAACAGGGGAAACGGGCCGGTGCGGAGCTGGTTTTCGGCGGCAACACGGGTGGCCGGGAAGGCTATTTCGTGGAACCGACGATCTTTGCCAATCCCGACCCGGATGCCAGCATCGTGCGCGAGGAAATCTTCGGCCCGGTGCTCGTCGCCACGCCGTTCGACGATGTCGAGGAAGTGGTGCGGGCCGCGAACGACACGCGTTACGGCCTTGCCGCCAATATCTGGACGCGCGACATTTCCCGCGCCCATCTGACGGCCCGCAGGCTCCAGGCAGGCGTCGTTTGGGTCAATACGCACGGCATGAACGACCCTTCCGCGCCGTTTGGTGGCGTGAAGGAGTCAGGATGGGGCCGAGAGGTCGGTGAAGAGGGCGTTCTTCACTATACGGAGAGCAAGACAGTGACGGTCTTGCTGGATTCCTGAACCCTCACGATTTAGCCAAGGAAAATGTGTATGCACCAAGCTTTCCCTCGGTCCTTATTCGCTTATCCCGGGCCTGAATGAGCTCACGTCCGGGTAGACTCCAAAAGTCAGGAGCTTCTCCTTGCCCTCGAACTTGAACTTCATGCGTCAGGATTTGAGGCCGGCTTTCGTAACATGAAGGAACAGCCCGCCCGAATCCCAAAGCTTCTAAGCCTTCTCTCGCGGCTTGGCGTTCTGCACTGCTTGTCCGTAAGTACGATACCCCGCTTTGTACCCCACTCTACCGTGGGCGAGAGTGGAACAAAGCAGGTCTAAGTGAGACCAGTGATAGCATAAAAATCGTCTAAAATCAGACACTTCCAAGACTCTTCGGGATATCCTGGGAAAAGCACTTGGCGGACAGGGTGGGATTCGAACCCACGGTGAGCTTACACCCACGGCGGTTTTCAAGACCGCTGCCTTAAACCACTCGGCCACCTGTCCGTTGGCCCCTGCGAATAGAGAAATCGCAGCCGCTTGCAAGCCCCGCCTGCAAAGTCTGATTGGGACAGACGGCCGCCCGCTTGCGGTGACTGTCCACGGACGATGCACGGCGACCATTTTCAAGAGCGCGGCATTGTGCCAGATTTGCAAGTGATGACTTTTGCTTCGAAGCTTCGTTCCTTGCGCTTTCCGCTATTTGCCACCGCCCTTGCCGCCGTGCCGATGGTCTCATCGGATGCGCAGCCGGTCGTGCAGAATATCGGCAGTCAGGCCGTTCCCGCGCAGAGCTTCGAGAGCTATCTGCAAACGGTTGGTGCACGCGCGCGCCGGGAAGGTGTCAGCGAGGCGACGATCTCGCGGGTGCTGACGGGACTGACGCCGAATCAAAGGGTTGTCGAACTAGATTCGGCCCAGCCGAGCCGCGCGACAACACCTCCCCCGGTCGGTCCCTATATCGCGCAGCACGTCGGCCCGAGCATCATCGCGCGGGGCCGCTCGCGCTATGCCGAGCTTTCCGGCATCATTCCCGCGATCGAGCGGCGCTATGGCGTTCCTGCACCGGTGCTCTTCGCGATCTGGGG
Source organism: Novosphingobium sp. BF6 (assembly GCF_058273105.1). Classification (NCBI taxonomy): domain Bacteria; kingdom Pseudomonadati; phylum Pseudomonadota; class Alphaproteobacteria; order Sphingomonadales; family Sphingomonadaceae; genus Novosphingobium; species Novosphingobium sp. BF6. The sequence continues at coordinate 1,894,794 of NZ_CM177775.1, read as the reverse complement.
GCACGAGACGAACTACGGCAGCTATGTCGGCGATTTCGATCTCGCCCGCTCGCTCGCGACGCTTGCCTGGGAAGGGCGCCGCCGCGGCCTGTTCGAAGGCGAATTGATCGCGCTGCTCAAGATGGTGGACCAAGGCGTGCCGACCTCCCGGTTGAAAGGAAGCTGGGCAGGGGCCTTCGGTTACCCACAGTTCCTGCCGAGCGTCTATCTGCGCCTCGCGGTGGACGGCGACGGCAACGGCACGCGCGATATCTTCACCAGCCCGGCGGATACCATTGCCTCGATCGCCAACTACTTCCGCGATTCCGGTTGGCGTCCGGGCCAGCCCTGGGGGGTGCGCGTCTCGCTGCCTGCGGGCTTCGACGCCAATACCTATGCATCCAAGCTGGCCGCACCGACATGCGACCGGGTCCATGCCCGCCACGGCCAGTGGAAGTCCGTATCCGAATGGCGCGCGCTGGGCGTGACGCCGCAGAGTGCCATCGGCGGCGACGTGCTGGCCTCGCTGTTCCAGCCCGACGGGCCGGGGACTCCCGCCTATCTGTTAACCGGTAATTATCGGGTGATCCTCCAGTACAACTGCTCGAACTACTACGCATTGTCCGTGGGATTGCTTGCAGATGAGATTGCCCGTTAACCATTGCCTGCCTCTGGCAGCACTGTTCCTTGTCGCTCAGGTTGCGACGGCGCAGGCAGCAACAGCGACGGGATCGGCAGCAGACTATCCCGTGGTAGTGGGAGAGCCGTTCACTATCGGCAGCGTCATCTGGACGCCGACGGACCAGCTCAGCTACGACGCGGTAGGGCATGCCGTCGTCGGGGAGGGGGCCGGAACCAGCGGCGGGCACAAGACCCTGCCTCTGCCCAGCTACGTCGAAGTAACCGCGCTCGACAGCGGCCGCACGATCCTCATCCGGGTCGAACGGCGCGGGCCGATGGTCAATGACGCGCTGGTAGAGCTCTCGGCAGATGCCGCCACGCAGCTTGGTCTGGCGCCGGGCAGCCATGCTCCCGTGCGCGTTCGCCGCGTCAATCCTCCCGAAGTCGAACGAGCCGAGCTCCGTTCCGGCGGCAAGGCCCCCGAGCGGATGGAGACGCCGGAAGGCCTGCTCAAGGTCCTGCGCCGCAAGCTTGCCGAGCAATCGCCGCTTCTGCCGCCGCCTTCCACACCGCCGACGATGCCGAAAGGGCCGCTCGCGCAAGCCGCACCCGTTCCGGCGGCGGCGCCCCTCGTTCCCGCAACGAGATCGGCGCCCCGGAAACCGACCGCGGCCGCGCCTCAGGTTGCCGCAGCAAAAACTTCGGCAAGGCCTGAAGCGGCCGAGATCGCAAAGCCTAAGCCTCCCACGCGCGCACCAGTGACGAAAAGCGGCGAAGTCGTGCAGGTGGGCACTTTTTCCGTCGAGACCAATGCTCGCAGGGCGGCAAAGCAGGTCAGCGCAGATGTAACCCGGGCAGGCAAGTTCTGGCGCGTCCAGATGGGTCCTTTCGCAAACCGTGCACAAGCCGCCGCAGCGCTGGAGAAGGCCAGGGCGGCAGGGTATAGCGACGCACGAATCCAGCGCGCGGATTGATGTCGGGTCGTTTCGCGCAGGCCACCGCGTCCAATCTGGACGCGCGGGGAGAAGTCGCGTCTTGAAATCCCTAGTGAAGTTTGCCCTCCTGCTCGCCGCTCCGGCGAGTGTCGTCGCCACCAGCCTGTCCAGCGCCGCCAGTGCCGCGATTCCCGCGCCGCCGCCGCAACTCGCGCCGGTGCCGGTCAGCATCCTGGTCGATATCGGCTCCGGACAGGTGCTCGTACAGCGCCGCCCGGACGTGCCATTCCTGCCTGCCTCTGTTACCAAGGTCATGACCGCCTTCGTCGCCTTCGAGGAGATCGACGCGGGCCGCCTCAGCCTCGACCGCCGCATGTCCGTCCGCCCGGAAACGGCACGGGAATGGTTCGCAAAAGGTACGTCCATGTATCTGACGGAAAAGGATCATCCTACCGTCCGCGACCTCCTTCACGGCGTCATGACCGCCTCGTCCAACGACGGGGCCGTAGTCCTTGCCGAGGGCTATGCAGGGAGCGTCCCCGCCTGGACTGCAATGATGAATGCCGCCGCGCACCGGATCGGCATGACCGGCAGCCACTACAACACGCCCAATGGCTGGATGGATGACGGCCACACCTATATCACCGCCAGCGACATGGTCAGGCTGGCCGATGCCATGATCACCCGCCACCCGCAGCTCTACCATGAATTCTCGGGCGTGAAGCACTACATGTGGCGCGATGTCGCCATGCGCAGCCACGATCCCACGGTCGGTGTGATCCCCGGAGCGGACGGCATCAAGACGGGCTATACCCGCGAGGCGGGCTACAACTTCCTCGGCACCGCCGAACGCGGAGGGCGCCGTCTGGTCATGATGCTGGCGGCATCGCCGCTGCCCAAGGTCCGCGACGATGCCGCCAAGGCACTCCTCGAATGGGGCTTCTCGGCCTGGGAAGCGCGCCATCTCTTCGATCAGGGACAGCCCGTCGCCCAGGCGAAAGTACAGGGCGGCGATGCCCGCGAAGTGCCGCTCGTGGCCGACCGCGAAGTCCATGCCACATTGCCCAAGGGCGGGCACGAGAAAGTCTCGCTGGCGGTCCACTACAAGGGACCGCTGGTCGCGCCGATCCGCAAGGGCGATCAGGTCGGCGAGCTGGAGATCAAGGTCGAGGGCCTCGCCCCCGGCCATATCCCGCTTTACGCTGGCAAGGACGTCGGCATCGCTGGACCGCTGGACAGAATGATGAACGGGCTTATCAGCTTCTTCTCATGATCCGGGGACGATTCATTGCGCTGGAAGGCGGGGAAGGGGCTGGCAAGTCCACCCAGTTGCGCCTGCTCGCAGAAGCCTTGCGCGCGCAGGGCATCGAAGTTGTGACCACGCGCGAGCCGGGCGGCACTGCCGGGGCCGAGGCGATCCGCGCGCTCGTGCTGGATGGTGTCGGCGGAGAAGGCTGGGGGGCCCGCGCCGAAGCGCTGCTGTTCGCCGCTGCCCGCTCGGACCATGTCGAAAGACTGATCCGGCCCGCGCTGGAACGCGGCGCCTGGGTGATCTGCGACCGCTTCCTCGATTCGAGCCGCGCCTATCAGGGCGGCGGCGGCGGGCTTTCGGATGAAGACATCCGCACGCTCCACGGGATCGGCAGTCTCGGCATGCTTCCGGACGTGACAGTGCTGATCGAAGTCTCCCCCGAAGTCGCGGCGAGGCGCCTCGCTTTGCGCGACGTCGACGGCACCGACCTGATCGGCGGGCGCGAGGCCGCCTATCACGACCGCGTCGCGCAGGCCTTTGCCCGCTTCGCGGATGCCGAACCCGAGCGTTTCGTCCGCATCGACGGGGACGGCACCCCGGAAGAAACCTGCTCGCGAATTCTGATGGCGCTGGACGACATCCGATGAGCGAAGACCTGCCGTTCATCGGCCAGCGCGCCGCCTGGAACGAATGGCTGTCGGCGATCGATTCCGAACGCATGCATCATGCGTGGCTGCTGGCCGGAAGCAAGGGCCTCGGCAAGGCGGCTTTCGCGCGCACGGCCGCCGCGCAGCTCGTGCGAACACCGGGAGATTCGCGCCCCGATCCGGAAATGCACCCGGACATCCACATCCTCGAACATCTTCCCGCCAACGACGACGAGGCGAAGAAGAAGGCCGAGGGCAAGCCCTATCAGACCAAGCGCAACATCTCGGTCGACCAGGTCCGCGAGATGATCCGCCGCCTCGTGACCAAGCCTACCATGGGCGATCGCCGCGCGATCATTATCGATCCGGCCGACGACATGGAGAAGAGTGCGGTCAACGCCTTGCTCAAGGCGCTGGAGGAACCACCTGCGGGAACCTACTTCCTGCTGCTCGCCCACCAGCCCGGACGCCTGCTGCCGACCATCCGCTCGCGCTGCCGCATCCTTCGTTTCGCCGCATTGGACGAACACGAACTCGACGAAGTCATCCGCCGCGACCTGCCGCAATCCGATGCCGAGACGCGCCGGGCCGCCATTGCCGCCGCGCACGGCTCACCCGGCGTGGCGCTGAACTTCGTGGAACACGACCTCGGCGCAATCCACCGACTGATGATGCAGATCCTGCGCGAGGGCGACGCCGAATACCACTTGCGCGGCAGTCTGGCCGAGGAAATGGGTGCTCGCCCGGCGAGAGACCGGCAACTGGCCACGCTGGAACTGGCCCGCACCGCGCTCGCCAACGAACTGCCGCACGCGTCTCCCGCGCGCCAGATCCGGCTGATCGAAGCACACGGCACGCTGACGAAGCTGTCCACCCAAGCGCCGACCTACAATTTCGACGCCGGGCTCCTGATTATGGAAATTGGCGGGTTGCTGGCATCGACGGCGATGCCTAGAGAGGCGGTTCGCTAACACTCTTGAAAAGAAAGCGCGACGCCGCATGGGCGAGCCCTATTACATCACCACCGCGATCAGCTACCCCAACGGCAAGCCGCACATCGGCCATGCTTACGAAGCGATCGCCGCCGACGTCATTGCCCGCTTCAAGAAGGCGGAAGGCTTCGATGTCCGCTTTCAGACCGGAACCGACGAACACGGGCTGAAGATGGCCCAGAAAGCGCGCGACCTCGGTATCACGCCCGCGCAGCTTGCCACAGAAATGTCCGCTCACTTCAAGGACATGTGCGACGCTCTGAACATCGGTTACGATGTTTTCATCCGCACCACCGAGCCGCGCCACCATGCCGCGACGCAGGAACTCTGGCGCCGGATGGAAGCCAATGGCGACCTCTATCTCGACCGCTACGAGGGCTGGTACTCGGTCCGCGACGAGGCCTATTACGACGAGGGTGAACTCGTTGCCGGAGAGAATGGCGAAAAGCTGTCTCCGCAGGGCACCCCGGTCGAATGGACCGTCGAGGAATCGTGGTTCTTCCGCCTGTCCAAGTATCAGGACAAGCTGATCGAACTCTATAATCGGGCCGACTTCATCCGTCCCGAGACCCGCAAGAACGAAATCCTGCGCTTCGTCGAAGGCGGGCTGCGCGACCTCTCGGTCTCGCGCACCAGCTTCGACTGGGGGATCAAGGTCCCGGGTAGCGAAAACCACGTGATGTACGTCTGGGTCGACGCCCTGACGAACTACATCACCGGCCTCGGCTTCCCCGAAGAAACCGGCGATTTCGCGAAGTTCTGGCCTGCCGACGTCCACCTGATCGGCAAGGATATCGTTCGCTTCCACACCGTCTATTGGCCCGCCTTCCTGATGAGCGCCGGTCTCGCAGTACCCAAGCAGGTCTTCGGCCACGGCTTCCTGCTCAATCGCGGACAGAAGGAATCGAAGTCGCTCGGCAACGTGACCGACCCGATCGGCCTCGCCGAGACCTTCGGCGTCGATACCCTGCGCTATTTCTTCCTGCGCGAAGTGGCCTTCGGACAGGACGGCTCGTGGTCCGCCGAAGCAATCGTCACCCGCGCCAACGCAGAACTGGCGAACAGCTTCGGCAATCTTGCGCAGCGAAGCCTTTCCATGATTTTCAAGAACATGGACGGCCTTGTTAAGGCGGTACTTCCGGAGACCGAAGCCGACGCCGCTCTGCTTGCCGCCGTCGCCGATGGCATCGCGGGCCTGCGCAAGAGCTTCGACGAACTCTCGTTCAGCGAAGGCCTGGAGGCCTGGATGCGCGCTGTCTTCGCCTGCAACCAATACGTCGACGAGCAGGCCCCCTGGGCGCTGCGCAAGTCCGATCCGGAACGCATGGAAGCCGTGCTGATGATGCTGTTCCGCGTCGTGCGCGATCTGGCCATTGCCGTACGCCCGGTCGTGCCGACCTCGATCGACAAACTGCTCGACCAGATGGGCCTTGCTGCCGAGGCGCGCGACTATGCCGCGCTGGCGGACAAGGACTGGTTCGCAGCGCTCGTCGCCACCGGCTTCAAGGTGGACAAGCCCGTGGGCGTGTTCCCCCGCCTCGAACTCCCGCAAGAGGCTGGCGCCTGATGTTCATCGATTCGCATTGCCACCTCGAATACGAAGGGCTTGTTGAGGACCAGAACGGCGTCCTCGACCGCGCCCGCGCGGCAGGCATTCGCGGATTCCTGAACATCTCGACGCGGCGCAGCGAGTGGGAGAGGGTGGTCGGCACGGCCGCCCGTCATCCCGACGTCTGGGCCTCGGTCGGCATTCACCCTCATGAGGCAGACCAGCACGCCGATCTCGGCGAAGCGGCGCTGCTCGAAGCGACCCGCCATCCCAAAGTCATCGGCATCGGCGAAACCGGACTCGACTACTATTACGACAAGTCGGACCGGGAGGTTCAGCAGGCCCTGTTCCGCACGCACATCACCGTCGCGCGCGAAACCGGCCTGCCGCTCATCATCCACACGCGCGATGCCGAGGACGATACGTTCCGTATCCTTGAGAACGAGACGGGGAAGGGCGCCTTCCCGGCGCTGATCCATTGCTTCACCGCCAGCGCCGATTTCGGCCGGAAAGTTCTCGATCTCGGCCTCTCGATCTCGATTTCCGGCATTGTGACTTTCAAGAACGCCAAGGACTTGCAGGACGTAGTTCCGACAATTCCGGAAGATCGCATCCTGGTGGAAACGGATTCGCCGTTCCTTGCCCCGGTGCCGCATCGCGGCAAGCGCTGCGAACCCGCCTACACCGCCGATACGGCAAAGTTCGTAGCCCAGTTGCGCGGCGTTTCCATCGAGCAACTCGGTGAGACGACAACCCGCAACTTCTTCAATCTTTTCAAGAAAGCCGCCGCGTGAAGGTCACCATTCTCGGTAGCGGCACTTCCACCGGCGTGCCGCGCCTGGGCGGCGAATTCGGAGCGGACTGGGGCCTTTGCGATCCGGGCGAGCCGAAAAACCGCCGCTCCCGCGTTTCGATCATGCTGGAAAGCAATGCCGGCAGCCGCATTCTCGTCGATACCTCGACCGACTTGCGCGCCCAGCTTCTGGCGAACGACATCCACCGGATCGACGCGGTGTTCTGGACCCACGATCACGCCGACCATTGCCACGGCATCGACGATCTTCGGCCGCTACGCTACGGTCGCGCCGGGCCGATACCCGGCTTTGCGAATTCGGAAACGGTGCGGCGCCTTCGCCAGCGCTTCGGCTACGTCTTCGCCGGGCAATTCGGCTATCCGACGTTGATCTCGCTCGACAATCTCGACACCTTACGGCTCTGCGAAGGCTTCCGGGTCGACCATGTGCAGATGCCGCACGGACCGACGGAATCAACCGCATTCCGATTCGATTGTGACGGTAAATCAGTCTGTTACATGACGGACTTCAGTGAGATTACTCGAGGCATGATCGACTTGTGCTACGGCGCCGATCTGCTGGTAGTGGACTGCCTGCGCCGCGAACCGCATCCGACACACGCGCACCTCGGCATGGCGCTGGAGATCACCGAGGTCTGCCGCGTCGGCCAGGCCGTGCTGACGCATCTCGACAAGAGCATGGATTATGCGACACTCAGCGGCGAAGTGCCCGAGAACGTCCGGGTCGCATTCGACGGGATGGTAATCGAACCATGAGCCAGACAGGAATGATCGTCGCCGTCATCTCCGTGATCGGTTCGCTCATTCTCGTCACCAGCGGTTCTCGGTTCCGATCCACACCGATGGGCACCAAGCTCAAACTGGCGCTGATCTGGGCCGCGATCATCGTCGGTCTGGTGCTGGTTATCCAGGTTAGCGGCTTCCAGATCCGGCAATGATCGCCCCCTCTCGCCATCCATGATTTAACATAAGATACATTATCAACCCATATGAACGAACCTTGTCACCAGCAACTCGACCGCCTCCTGTCCATCATGGCACGTCTTCGTGACCCGGTTTCGGGCTGCGAATGGGATCTTGCGCAAAACTTCGCGACGATCGCGCCTTACACGATCGAGGAAGCCTACGAAGTCGCCGATGCCATCGCGCGCGAGGATCTTGCGGCGCTGCGTGACGAACTCGGCGACCTGCTGCTCCAGGTCGTCTTCCATGCCCGCATGGCCGAGGAAGACGGCCACTTCGCATTCGGTGATGTCGCCGATGCCATTTCGAACAAGCTGGAAACCCGCCACCCCCACATCTTCGGCGACGACACAACCGGAAGCCCCCAGGCCGAGCGCTGGGAAAAAATCAAAGCCAGCGAACGCAGCGCCAAGGGCGAAACCAGCGCCATTGATGGAGTCGCGATCTCTCTGCCCGCCCTGATGCGTGCCGAAAAGCTCCAGAAACGCGCCGCTCGCGTCGGCTTCGACTGGCCCGATCCCAGCGGTGCCGCCGACAAGGTGCGCGAGGAAATGGACGAACTCGCCGAAGCGTCCGATGCCGAAAAGCTGGAAGAGGCCGGAGACCTGCTGTTCGCGGCGGTGAACCTCGTGCGCCTTAACGGCATCGCGCCCGAGGATGCCCTGCGCGCCGCCAATGCCAAGTTCGAACGCCGATTCCGCGCCATGGAAGCCTCCGCGCACCGGGACGGCAAACCGTTCGACGGCCTCCCGCTCGACGAGCAGGAGGCCTATTGGCAGGAAGTGAAAGCGTCAGAGCGCGCTGAAACGGCCTAATTCGCGCTCGGCCAGTCGGACCTGAAGACGCAGCAGCGGGCCTTCATCCCCCTCGCCCGCATCTTCTTCCGACAGAACTTCGCCGCGCGCATGCAGGAACGCGATGCGCTGTCCATCGGCAGCGGGAATGACGAAAGTATAGACTTTCGCATCGGAGGTCAGCGTGGCGCCGACCGTTTCGAGCAGGAAATCGCAGCCCATCCCGGTCCGTGCGGAAACCGGCACGATCACTTCATCGGGACGCTGCGCCATGACGTCGCGCAAGTCGGCGGCCTGCGTCGGGGTCAGCAGATCCCACTTGTTCCAGACCTCGATGATCGGGATCGAAGGCACAGCGCCCTCCCCATCATCGTGATCCCCTTCGCCAGCGATCACCCCAAGGTCAGCCAGAACTTCCAGAACCTGACGTTTCTGCGATTCCGTGTCAGGATTGTGGATGTCACGAACGTGGAGGATCACATCCGCAGCGTTCACTTCTTCCAGCGTCGCGCGGAAAGCGGCGACGAGCTGGGTCGGAAGATCGGAAATGAAACCTACGGTATCGGACAGGATCGCCTTTTCAACCGCCGGTAGACGGATCGCCCGCATGGTCGGGTCGAGGGTTGCGAACAGCAAATCCTCTGCCATGACTTCTGCGCCGGTCAGATAATTGAAAAGCGTAGATTTTCCGGCGTTGGTATAGCCAACCAGGGCCACGATCGGCCAAGGCGCCTTCTCGCGGCGGTCCCGGTGGAGGCCCCGCGTGCGGCGGACTTGTTCCAACTCGCGCCGGATCTTGCCCATGCGATCGCGGATCATGCGGCGGTCCGCCTCGATCTGCGTTTCACCGGGACCGCCCAGGAAGCCGAAGCCGCCGCGCTGACGTTCGAGGTGGGTCCAACTGCGCACCAGACGACCGGCTTGATAGTCCAGGTGGGCGAGTTCGACCTGAAGACGGCCTTCGGCGGTCGCCGCGCGCTCGCCGAAGATTTCGAGGATCAGGCCGGTGCGATCGATTACCTTGCGCTTAAGCTTTTCTTCGAGATTGCGCTGCTGGATCGCCGACAGCGAACCGTCGACAATGATCAACTCCGCCTCGTTCAGCGTGCAGGCGACCGAGATGTTCTGGATCTGGCCTTCGCCGAAAAGCGTACCGGCTCGGGGTTCGCGGATGGGAATGGCCATGGCTTCCGCCACGACAAGTCCGATCGCCAGTGCGAGGCCCTTCGCCTCTTCGAGGCGTGCCCCGGTATCGAGGTCGCCTCTGCCGCGCATTTGCGGATAGACGACGAGGGCACGCGCACCGCGCGTGACCTCGCCCTTGAGTTCGTCGTTCAAATCAGTTCAGCTTCCGGTGTTTCAATCTTCGGCTTCTTCATGCGCCTGAAGATCGACCGGAGTCACGGGCTGAATTGTCGAAACGGCATGCTTGTACGCGAGCTGGACGTAGCCTTCGCGTTCCAGCAGCATGCAGAACAGGTCATAGGCGGCAACGCGGCCCTGCAGCATGACGCCGTTGATCAGGAACATCGTGACCTGAACGCCGGCATTGCGGATGCTGGAAAGGAACACGTCCTGAAGGACGCGCGTCTTCTTGCCGTTGTCGGCACCGCTCGAAAACTGGCGCGCATCGACCGGGGTCGAGGGCATGATCGTCGAGATCGCGTGCTTGTAGACGAGCTGCGACTGGCCGTCGCGGCGCAGCAGGATCGAGAAATTATCGAACCAGGTAACGATACCCTGCAACTTCACGCCCTTGACCAGGAACATGGTCACGGGGGTCTTGTTCTTGCGCAGGAGGTTCAGGAACTGGTCCTGGAGATTCTGCCCCTTCCCTGCGGACACGCTGGGAGAAGAAGTACCGGCGGAAATCGGCGGCGGTGCCACGGCAGGCGTGGACGGTGCGGCTTCGGTTTCGACCTCGGGGGTCGTGGTTCGCGGACGAGCGGTCAGCGTACGGCCGGCCATATCATTTCTCCTTCTTTTTGGCGGCCGCTTTGCGGTCCGCGATCTGGCCATCGGAACTTCCCGAGACCGTTCTCGAATCGGAATCTACCCAGTTGCTGCAATGCAGTAAACGTTAAAAATGTAGCTTTCTTGTGACAGGTTCTCTGAAAAGCGTCGCCAGGAGGATTCTCGAGCGATTACCATTCATCTGAAAAATATGGATTTTCAGTCCTTTTCAGACTTGATCCTCGCCGTCCATTTCCCCCTCGCGCCGGTCGGCCATGCCTAGCAGCTTGAGCTTGCGGTGCAGCGCCGAGCGCTCCATCCCGATGAAAGACGCCGTCTTCGAGATATTGCCGGAGAACCGCCGGATCTGAACCCGCAGGTACTCGCGCTCGAAGCTCTCGCGGGCTTCGCGCAAGGGCGCGCTCATCATTACCGAGACTCCGGCATCGCCGTTGCCGCGACTGTTAAAGATTTCCGGCGGCAGCATGTCGGCCTCGATCCGGGCGAGCTTCTCGCGCGGGGCCATGATGACCGTGCGCTCCACGACGTTACGAAGCTGGCGAACATTGCCCGGCCATTCGTAGGCCTGGAGCGCAGTCATCGCCTCGGTGCTGACCTGCGGCGGCGCGACGCCCTGCTCGTTGGCATAACGCGCGAAGAAATGGTCAATCAGCGCGGGAATGTCGTCCCGCCGCTCGCGCAGCGCAGGGATCGTCACCGGCACCACGTTGAGGCGATAGAACAGATCCTCGCGGAAGCGGCGTTCGGCAATTTCCTTTTCGAGGTCGCGCGAGGTTGAGGAAACCACGCGCACGTCCACGCGGATCTGCCGGGTCCCTCCCACGCGCACGAAGGCCTGGTCGGTAAGAACCCGCAGGATACGGGCCTGCGTCGAAAGCGGCATGTCCGCCACTTCGTCGAAGTAGAGCGTTCCGCTGTCCGCCGTTTCCAGCAGGCCGGGGCGGATCAGGGCGCCGTCGGCTTCCTCGCCGAACAGTTCCTGCTCGAAGCGCTCGGGCGTGATGCGCGCCGAATTGACGCTGACGAAGGCATTCCCGGCGCGCGGGCTCCAGGCGTGTAGCAGCCTGGCCGCGACTTCCTTGCCCGAGCCCGCCGGGCCGGTGATGAGCAGGCGACTGCCGGTATTGGCCACGCGCTTCAGTGTCGCGCGCACCTGGTTGATGGCGCCGCTCGATCCGGTGAATTCCTCGCCAGTCGAGAAATCATGGCGAAGCTGCGCGTTCTCGCGGCGCAGGCGCTCGGTTTCGGTCGCGCGGCCGACGAGATGCAGCAGCTTTTCGGCCTCGAACGGCTTCTCGATGAAATCCACCGCGCCACGGCTGATCGCCGCGACAGCCGTGTCGATATTGCCGTGGCCGGAGAAGATGATGACCGGCAGCTCCGGCTCGCGGGCCTTGATCGCGTCGAGCACTTCCAGGCCGTCCATCGGGCTGCCGTGGAGCCAGACATCCAGCAGCACCAGCGAGGGGCGGCGTGCGTCGATCGCAGCGAGGGCCGCCTCGCTGTCTCCGGCGGTGCGGCATTCGTAGCCTTCGTCGCTCAGGACGCCTGCGACCAGTTCACGGATGTCGCGCTCGTCGTCGACGATCAGGATTTCGAGAGCCATGGGATTGTCTTCTTGGTGAGGGAGATGGAGGGGGAAAGCAGGTTGCGACGGGCCGACGTCATTCGGCGGCCTCCTGCTTGCGGGCATGGGCTACGGGATCGGCGGCGAAGCGCATGGTGACGGTGGTGCCGCCGCCCGGCGTGGGCAGAAACAGCATTTCGCCGCCATGTTCCTCGATGATCTTGTTGACGATGGCGAGGCCGAGGCCGGTGCCTTTCTCGCGCGTGGTCACGTAAGGCTCGATGATGCGCTCGCGGTCCTGCGAAAGGCCGATACCGTTGTCGGCAATACGCACCACGATGGCGCTTTCCAGCGCTTCCACCGATACGCCGATTGCCCCGCGATAGTCCGGCTCGGCATCCTTGGCCTTGGCCTCGATTGCCTCGACCGCGTTCTTGAGCACATTGGTCATGGCCTGGCCGAACTGGTGGCGGTCGCAATCGATCGCGCCGATCACCGGGTCGCTCTCGAAGCGGAAGCCGATATCCGGCCGTGCCACTTCCTGAAGGAACAGCGCCTGCCGGGTCAGCGCCACGGGGTCTTCCGGGCGGAACACCGGCTTGGGCAGGCGTGCGAAGGAGGAGAACTCGTCCACCATCTTGCGCAGTTCTCCGACCTGGCGAATGATCGTGCGGGTCAGGTCCTCGAACAGTTCCGGATTGTCGACGATCTGCTTGCGATAACGGCGGCTGAGGCGCTCGGTGGCTAGCTGGATCGGCGTGAGCGGGTTCTTGATCTCGTGCGCGATACGGCGGGCTACGTCGGACCAGGCGGCGGTGCGCTGATCGAGCAGTTGCCGGGTGATATCCTCGAAAGTGATGACGAAGCCGGTGACGTCGCGCGTGACCTTCACGGCGAATGTCAGCAGGTCGCCATTGCGGTTGTACTGGACGAGGCCGCCCGAACTGCCCTGCTCGATCAGCGCCGCCAGCTGCGGTGCGAGATCGGCAAGCGGCATGTCCTCGGGCAGTTCGGCCCGGTCGGTCAGCAGCTTCTGTGCGGTGCTGTTCATCAGCAGGATGCGGCCTGCGGGATCGAGCGAGACGATACCCGAAGTCACCGATTCCAGCACCGCCTCGATAAAGACGCGGCGTTCGTGAAGCTGCCGGTTGGCACCGAGCAGGGCTTGGGTCTGCTTCTCGATCTGCGCGGTCATGCGGTTGAAGGCGCGGTTGAGCAGGCCGATCTCGTCGGCACCGGTGCGCCCCTCGATCCGCAGCGCGAAGTTGCCGCTGCCGACCCGGCGAGCGGCATCGACCAGTTCGTAGAGCGGCTTGACCTGTCGGTCGGCGAAGCGCAGCGCGAACCACACCGCAAGGCCGACGAGCGCCAGCGAGACCACGAAGAGCGCGACGTTGAAGCGCAATTGCAGCACGCGCGCGCGATTGGTCAGAACTTCATAGGCCCGCACGATGTTTTCGGCGTTCTCGGCGCGCTGGCCCTGGCTGAGCGCGAGAAGTTCGGAACTGCGCGCGGCGTAGAGATAGACGCCTGCTGCCTGGTCGATCGGCGCAATCGCCACGATGCGGTCGTTGGTGGAACTGACGGCCAGCTTTTCTCCGTTAGTCAAGCGCTCCAGCGCTTCAGGCGTTATGCGCTTGTCTTCCGTTTTGCCTTCCGGGTCGACGATGATCGGGATGCGCTGGCTGCCGTCCTGAGCCACCTGGATGATGGCTGCGACGGAAAGATTGCGCCTGTAGACCTGGCCCCCGAAAAACTGCTGGAAACGCTTGCTGGCCACCGGAGATTCGGCAAGCATGTCGCCTGTATCATTGGCCATGGCCGCCGTCTCGTATCCCACTTCGCGCTGGGTCTGCTCGTAGTATCCGCGCGCTAGCTTGTTGGCGTTTTCCAGAAGCCCGCGCGACGAATCGGAGAACCAGAATTCGACGCCGGACTGGAACTGCCAGGACGCGAAAATGACGACCAGCAAGGTCGGCACCGCGGCGATCAGCGAGAAGATGAACACCAGACGGACGTGCATCTGCCCGGTGCCGCCGATGCTCTCCGCCGCGCGCCGCAGTGCGAGATGGCGGCCCAGCAGGACGAGGATCGCCATGGCCGGGACCAGCGTGCCCACCAGCAGCGTCGCAGTCAGGTTCGAGGGCAGCAGTTGGCCCTTGTCCCGTGAATTAAGGGCGATCCAGGTGATCGCCGTCATCGCCAGGAACAGGACGATCGAGACCACGGTGATGATTGCGAAGAAGTTCGCGCGGCGGGCAGCTACCTGCATCCGCCGCCACCAGCGCGGCCATGCGCGTTTGTGAACCAGTGTCTCGCTCATCGTTGCACCGTTACAACGCCAGTGTTGCTGCTTTGCAAGGGCAAATCCATCAAGGACGTATCATATGCGACGGGCGAATTCCTCGGGGTCGAGCGCCAGTTCGCTAAGACGCTTGCGCAAGGTGTTGCGATTTATCCCGAGTGCCTGCGCCGCGCGGAGCTGATTGCCGCCAGTCTCCCGAAGCACCTCGGCAAAAAGCGGTCGCTCGAATGCAGCAGCGGCGGCCTGATAGATCGTGCCGTTGGCAGGGCGCTCCAAGGCAAGCCAGCGCACGATGGCCTGCGCGATATCCCCGCTCTCGTCGTCGCTCGCCACAGGGGCTTCCGCGACCAGCAGCGACTGGATGCTCTCGGGATCGATCGCATCCTCGCGCGCCAGCAAGGCCAGGCGATAGATGAAATTCTTGAGTTCGCGCACATTGCCGCGCCAGGGCTGGCGGCTAAGCAGTTCCGCCGCTTCCGGCGTCAGTTGGCGACGCGGCAGGCCTTCGTTCGCGGCATGCTGGAGGAAGTGGCGGGCCAGCACCTCGATATCGTCGCGACGGTCACGCAGCGGCGGCATGTGGATCGGCACCACGTTGAGGCGGTAATAGAGATCCTCGCGGAACCGCCCGGCGGCGATCTCGGGTTCGAGGTCCTTGTTGGTGGCCGCGACGATGCGCACGTCGAGCCGGATCTCGTCGCGCCCGCCGACGCGGCGCACGGTGCCGGACTGGAGCGCGCGCAGCAGCCGGGTCTGGGCCTGCATCGGCATGTCGCCGATCTCGTCGAGGAACAGGGTGCCGCCCGCCGCCTGCTCGAACTTGCCGACATGGCGGGCAACCGCGCCGGTGAAGGCGCCCTTCTCGTGGCCGAACAGCTCGCTTTCGATCAGTTCGGCAGGAATCGCGGCGGCGTTAACCGCAATGAACGGCCCGGAACGGCGATGGCCAAGATTGTGCACCGCCTCGGCCACCAGCTCCTTGCCGGTCCCCGATTCGCCGAGGATCAGCACGGTCAGGTCGTTGCGCAGGACGCGCGTGATCATGCGGAACACGGTCTGCATCGCGGTGCTGCGCCCAACCAGCGGCAGTCCGTCGCCAAGCGGTTCCTCGCCCTCGACGGCAGCGCCCTGCCCGGCTCCCGCCGCCTGACGGACGGTGCGGGCGAGTTCGTCGATGTCGAAGGGCTTGGGAAAATATTCGAAGGCACCGGTATCGGTAGCGCGGACAGCCGTATCGAGCGTGTTCTGCGCCGAGAGGATCACGATCGGCAAGGTCGGATGCAGGTTCCGCACCCGGTCGATCGTCTCGATCCCGTCGCCGTCGGGCAGCATCACGTCGGTGACGAGCGCTTGATAGGGCCCGTCTTCGAGCAACCGGTCGCGCTCGGCAATCGACTGGCAGTGGATGACGCCGAAACCTTCGGCCTCCAGAGCGGCGGTGATGACGATGGCGATCGAGAGGTCGTCCTCGACGAGCAGCACACTCACGCTGCCGGTCTCCTTCTGATGGGGCGGCTGCGCGTCTCGCGCGCCAGCGGCAGGTGGACGCGGAAGTGGGTAAAGCCGCCCTCCTCGTCGCGTTCGTGGGTGATACGTCCGTTCATGTCCCGCACCAGCTTGCGCACGAGCGGCAGGCCGAGGCCCTGCCCGGACTTCTTGGTGGTGACGAACGGCTCGAAGATGTGATCGCGCATCGCCGGATCGACGCCGGGGCCGTTGTCGGTGACGCGCAGTTCCACCGGCAGGCGCACGGGCTCGCCCGAATCGGTCGTGTGAAGCTGGAGGCCGCTGGCGAAGCGAGTGCGGATCGTCACCCGCGGCTGTTCCTCGCGAGCACAGGCTTCCGAGGCATTGGCGAGCAAGTTGATGATGACCTGCACCAGAGCATCGGGACTGCCAAGCACTGCGGGAAGCGAGGGGTCGAATTCCTCGACCAGCCTCACCCGCTCGGGCGCCGCGCCATTGGCGGCAGACATCACGTCGAGCGCCCGGCGCGCGGCCTCGTGGAGGTTGCAGGGTTCGACCGGCGGCGCGGTGCGGCGGCTGAGTGTCTGCATCTGGTCGATCAGTCCCGCGATCCGGTCGACTTCAAGTGTGATAAGATCGGTGAGCGCCCTGTCCTTGTCCTCGACCTTGCGGGCGAGAAGCTGGGCAGCGCCGCGAATGCCCGCCAACGGGTTCTTGATCTCGTGGGCCATGATTTCCGGCCCGCGCAGCACGGCATTGTCGGGACCGCCGGAATCGTCGCCCAATGCCTCGGTGGCGGTGTTGTCGTGGATCGTCAGGACCTGCCAGCCCGGCGTATCGGCCACCGGCGCGACGTTGATGTCGATCCGGCGTGCGCCCTTGCCCTTGAGCGCGACGACAACTTCGCGCGCGGAAACCGGCGTCTCGTAATCGTCGAGCCGCTCCAACAGCAACTGGTCGGAAAACGTCAGGATCTCCTGAAGTGACGTTCCCACCAGCAGCCGCAGCGACTGGCCGAAGAATTGCTCGGCCGCCGGGTTCAACGAGGCGATCCGCAGCCCCGGCTCAAGCAGCACGACGGCCTGCGGCAGGCTTGCGAGAAGCCGGGATGCTGCAGGCAAGGCCGTGTGCGGCGCGAGGCTCATGCAGCCTGACGGTCTGCCGATGCGTCGCCTTGGTCGCGATAGGGTGCATAGAACTCCGCGAGCAGGCGCAGCACTTCGTCGGGATCGCTGACGAAGTTGATGCGGTTGCGGAATTCGGCCGAACCCTTGATGCCCTTGATGTACCAGCCCAAGTGCTTGCGCGCCATCTTCACGCCGGTATCGCGGCCGTAGTGCGAGAGCATGTCCTCGTAGTGCTCGCGGATGATCTCGTACTGCTGGCCGAAACCGGGCTCTTCCATCAGCCCGTTGCCGCGCCACCACTGCATCACCTTGGCGAGCGCCCAGGGTCTGCCATAGGAGCCGCGCCCGATCATCAGGCCGTCGGCGCCCGACTGTTCCAGCGCGGTGGCGGCATCCTCGATATCGAGGATATCGCCGTTGACGATCACCGGGATCGAGACCGCTTCCTTCACGCCGCGCACGAAGGCCCAGTCGGCCGAGCCCTTGTACATCTGGTTGCGGGTGCGGCCGTGGACGGTGATCATCTGCGCGCCCAGGTCCTGGGCAATGCGTGCGAGTTCGGGGGCGTTGAGGCTGTCATGGCACCAGCCCATGCGCATCTTCACGGTGACGGGCACTTTCACGGCCTTCACCGTCGCCTCGATCAGGCGGGTGGCGAGCGGCACATCTCGCATCAGCGCGGAACCGGCGTCGCCATTGACGACCTTGCGGACCGGGCAACCCATGTTGATGTCGATGATCGCCGCGCCGCGATCCTCCACCAGCCTCGCGGCTTCGGCCATCTGCTCCGGCTCGCAGCCCACGAGCTGCATCGAGACCGGGTCCTCGATCTGGTCCCACATGGCCTTCTGCAGCGACACGCGCGTCTCGCGGATGGCCGCCGGGCTGGCGATCATCTCGGTGACGTTGAGGCCCGAGCCAAATCCGCGCACCATGCGGCGGAACGGCAAGTCCGATACGCCGGTCATCGGCGCGAGCACGACCGGGCAGTCGATCGTGACCGGGCCGACCTGGATCGGCTTCAAAGCCGGAGGAGTGGGCAGTGTGTTCATTGCGCGTGCCGTTAAATGCCTGGAAAACAGGATGTGCCTAAAAAACAGGCAGCGCATAGTGGATTGCCCTCGCCTCGGCAAGCGATTACCGGCAACGACAATGTCGCAAGACCTGTCAGAAACGCCCCGGCGTCCCCTCACGCATCCCTCCACAGCAGCCATCGTGGTGGCCGCGGGCAAGGGATTGCGCGCCGGACAGCCCCTTCCCAAGCAGTTCGCCCTCTGGCGCGGCAAGCCGGTGATCCGCCATTCGGTGGAAGCCCTCGCCCGCGCCGGAATCGCGCCGATCCTCGTGGTAATTCCGCAAGGCGCAGAGGATCTGGCCAACGCGGCCCTTTCCGGCATCGCCGGTGTCCGCTTCACCATCGGCGGCGCGACACGGCAGGAATCGGTTCGTCTCGGGCTGGAAGTGCTGGTCGGCAGCAAACCCGATCTTGTGCTGATCCACGATGCCGCGCGCCCCGTTCTCCCCTCGGCCGTGATCGACCGCTTGCTCGGTGCGCTGTCAGCACAGCCCGGCGCGATCCCCGTCCTGCCGGTCGCGGACAGCCTTGCCCATGCCGAGCGCGAGGATGACGCCGAAATGATGGGCGCCCCCGCCCGCCGTGAGGACTTGCGCCGGGTCCAGACCCCGCAGGCCTTCCGCTTCCCCGAAATCCTCGCTGCCCACCGCGCCTGGGACGGCCCGACCACCGCCGGAGACGACGCCCAGGTGGCGCAGGCCTCGGGCCTGCGGATTGCCCTCGTCGAAGGAGACGAAGCCTTGCACAAGCTGACTTACGCCTCCGATTTCGCAGTCGGCGCCCCGCCGATCCGGGTCGGCACCGGCTACGATGTCCACCGGCTTGAAGAGGGCGAGGAACTCTGGCTTTGCGGCGTGCATCTCGCGCATACCCACGGCCTGTCCGGCCACAGCGATGCCGACGTCGCCATCCACGCCCTCGTCGATGCCTTGCTCGGCGCGGTCGGCCGGGGCGATATCGGCCAGCATTTCCCTCCCAGCGATCCGCAATGGAAGGGCGCCGCCTCCGACCGCTTTCTCGCCCATGCCGGAAAACTGGTGGCCGAAGCCGGTTACGCGCTGGGCAATGCCGACGTGACAATCATCTGCGAGGCGCCCAAGATCGGCCCCCACCGTGAGGCCATGCGCGCGCGTCTGGCGGAAATTCTCGCGGTGGACCCGTCGCTCATCAGCGTGAAAGCAACCACCACCGAGAAGCTGGGTTTCACCGGCAGGTCGGAAGGAATCGCCTGCCAGGCCGCCGTCAGCCTGATACGATTTTAAGGAGATGACGATGCGCAAGACTATTACCCTGGCCCTGGCCTCCGCGCTGGCGATCGTGCCCGGCGTGGCCAGCGCCCAGCAGTCGTGCCTGACCAAGGCCGAAGCCCGCTCGCTGTTCGGCTATGCCCTGCCTCAGGTCATTTCCGGCACCAGCAAGCGCTGCGCCCAGGTCCTGCCGAGCGATTCCTTCCTGCGCAGCCACGGCGCCGAACTGGTCACGCGCTATTCCGCGCAGAAAGCCCGCTACTGGCCCGAGGCCAAGGCCGCCTTCCTCAAGCTGGGTCAGAGCAAGGACGCCCAGGTCGGCCAGTTTGCACGCAATCTGCCCGACGAATCGCTGCAACCACTCGTCGATATCACCGTGGAGGGCCTTGTTTCCCAGGAACTTCCGTTGAAATCCTGCGACAAGGTCGACCTTGCGCTCGACCTGCTTTCCCCGCTGCCGCCCGAGAACACCGCCAGCCTGATCGCACTACTGATCGAAGCCACCTCCAAAGCCGACGATGTGGCGCCCGGAAAGACGAAGCTCGGCGGCTTCTCGCTCTGCAAGGACTGACATGGCCGACATCCTCTTCCCGCAGGACCTTTACGACCTCGCCGCGCGCGTGATTGCCGAGAACAAGGCGATCGGCCGCAAGGTCGCGCTGGCCGAGAGCTGCACCGGCGGCCTCGTCTGCGCCGCTCTGACCGAAGTGGCGGGCTCTTCCGCCGTGCTCGATCGCGGTTTCGTGACCTATTCGAACGAATCGAAAAAGGAACTGCTGGGCGTTCCATCGGACATCATCGACACGCTGGGCGCGGTCTCACCCGCGACCGCCTGGGCCATGGCGCAAGGCGCGATCGCGCATAGCCATGCCGATGTGGCCGTGGCGATCAGCGGGATCGCCGGTCCGGACGGCGGTAGCGATCTCAAGCCGGTCGGCACCGTGGTCTTCGCCCGCGCCCATCGCGGCGAGGAGGAAGTCCATGCCGAACAGAAGCTGATCGAAGGCGCCAACCGAGCGGAAATCCGCCATCATGCGGCGGTCGTCGCGCTGGAGCTGCTGCTGCCGGGAACGGAATTGCCGGCTTACGCGAACTAAGCGAAAGCGGTCGTCCCGGACCTGATCCGGGACGACGATCCTCGATCAGACCGGCTCGCCGTAAAGCTCGTGCGCGCGGGTCTCGAAGGCTGCAACCATCTTGCGGAAGGCCTTGTCGAAATATTGCCCGGCCAGCTTCTCGAACAGGGCATTGCGGAAGCTGAAGCGCACGTCGAATTCGATATCGCAGCTATGCGCGTCCACCGGATGGAAGGTCCAATGGTTGTGCAGATCCTTCATCGGACCATCTACGTAGTGAACCTTGATCTCGCGCGGACGAACCTTCTCGACGCGGGACGTAAACTTCTCGCGCAGGGCCTTGAAGCCGACCAGCATGTCCGCAACCATTTCGGTCCCGGTGTCCGACTTCACGCGGGTGGCGACCACCCATGGAAGAAATTCCTGATAGCGGCCCACATCCGCGACAAGGTCGAACATCTGCTCGGCGCTGTAAGGCAGCCGCTGGGTCTCGTGAATTCCGGGCATGCGTCAGGCTTTCGGCGCAGCCTTGGCCAGCTTCGCCTCACGCGCGGCGCGCATTTCGGCGAAGTCCTTGCCCGCATGATAGCTTGAGCGCGTGAGCGGCGACGATGCGACCTGAAGGAAACCCTTCGCACGGGCGATGGCACCATAGGCGTCGAAAGCCTTGGGCGTGACGAATTCCTTGACCTCGGCGTGCTTGGGGGTCGGGCGCAGGTACTGACCCATGGTCAGGAAGTCTATGTCCGCACAGCGCATGTCGTCCATGACCTGGTGCACTTCGAGGCGCTCTTCGCCAAGGCCGAGCATGACGCCCGACTTGGTGAAGATCAGCGGATTATGCGCCTTGACCTCTTCCAGCAGGCGCAGCGAGGCATAGTAGCGCGCGCCGGGGCGGATGGTCGGATAGAGCCGGGGAACCGTCTCCAGGTTGTGGTTGTAAACGTCCGGTCCCGCCTCGACGATCGCCTCGACGGCGCGGCGCATCTTGCCGCGGAAGTCGGGCGTGAGAATCTCGATCGTAGTGTTCGGTGTCGCGGCGCGCAGGGCCTGGATCACCTTCACGAACTGGTTCGCACCACCGTCCGGCAGATCGTCGCGGTCGACCGAGGTGATGACGATATGTTCGAGGCCGGTCTTGAGCGCCAGTTCGGCGACATGTTCCGGCTCGGAAGGATCGACACGGCCGGGCATCCCGGTCTTCACGTTGCAGAAGGCGCAGGCGCGGGTGCAGGTGTCGCCGAGAATCATCACCGTGGCGTGCTTCTTGGTCCAGCACTCGCCGATGTTCGGGCAGGCCGCTTCCTCGCAGACCGTATTGAGCTTGAGATCCCGCATCAACTGGCGCGTTTCGCCGTAACCCTTGCTGGTCGGCGCCTTCACGCGGATCCAGTCGGGCTTGCGCTGACGTTCGGGCTTCTGCTCTGGGCTCGGCACGGAGGAAAGATCGTTCATGGCGTCCAGATAGTCGCAAGCTTGCCCGCTTGCCAGTGCGAATATCCGCTCTATGGGTTGCGTGCGTTTCAACGGAGGCAAACCATGACCGAATCCCGCGCCCCGCAACCCGAACAACGCGTCCTCGATACCCTTCTCGACGGATATCGCCGCTTTCGCAGCAGTGGCTGGAGTCCCCATCGCGAGCGCTGGCAGCGCCTCAGTGAAGGCCAGCAGCCGGAAGTGATGATCGTCGCCTGCTCGGACAGCCGCGTCGATCCTGCGCAGATCTTCGATGTCGATCCCGGCGAGATTTTCGTGGTCCGCAACGTCGCCGCGCTCGTCCCGCCCTTCGAGACCACCCCCGGCCACCACGGCGTCTCGGCCGCGCTCGAATTTGCGGTGCAGGTGCTCAAGGTGAAGGAAATCGTGGTCATGGGCCACGGCATGTGCGGCGGCTGCAAGGCCGCGCTGACCCAGGAGCTGCGCGGCACCGAGCCCGGCCAAGGCGGCTTCATCGCCGACTGGATTTCGATGCTGGACGAAGCCCGCGGCCCGGTCGCGGCGGAATTCGGCACCACCGGCCGCCCCGCGGAGCGCCAGATGGAACAGGCGGCGGTACGCGTCAGCCTGGACAACCTGATGACCTTCCCTTGCGTCCGCAGCAAGGTCAAGAACGGCGAACTCAGGCTGCGCGGCGCCTTCTTCGCGATTTCCGACGGCCAGCTTCATCTCATGAATGAGACAAGCGGCGAATTCGCGTCGGTGAGCTGAACCCGGACCTCAAGGGCAAACGAAAAGGGCGGCGGGATAATCCCGCCGCCCTTTCTTTCATTCGCCGGGAAACCGCCTCAGGAAGCCGGCGTACCCTTGGTCGCCGCGTACGCCGCCCAGAGCTTGGCGACCGGCGCACGGGTGCCGGTGACCTTGGCCAGCGTCGCCTGCGCATCGGCTGCCTTACCCTGCATGGCCTGGGCCATGCCGAGGCGCAGGTTTGCCTTGTTGGCATCGACACCCGGCTTGCCGAGCGCGACCTTGTAGAGTGCTTCCGCCTGCGGATACAGCTCGTAGCTGAGGAACACGTCGGCCGAACCGGTGACGGAAGCCGCAGTCGCGGCGGGCTTCATCGCGTCACGCTCGGTAGCCGGCAGCGACGCCTTGTCCGCGGCAACGCGTCCCGCGCTATTGGTGCGATCCTGACCGACTTCGGCCTGAGTCAGCAGGCCCTTGGAGAGACCCTGGTCGATGACCTTGACGGCCTCGCCCGGAAACGCGCGGGGATCGACGTTCTGGAGATATTCGAAGTAGTCGCCCTTGGTCTTCATCGCCCCGGTCGCGAACATCAGGCGCATCAGGTCGAGGTTTTCCGCGTTCTGAAGCGAGGCCAGCTGGCGCACGATGGAAGTCGAGATGTTCCACGAATCCGGGCTCGGATAATACTGCGCGAGCATCGCCGCATATTCGGCAGAGGGTGCGAGCTGCTTGGCGTCGTAGGATGCCTGAAGAGCGCTGCGGATCGAGGTCTCGCTCGGCTTGGTGCCGTTGGCCTTCGCGGCCTCAAGCTCCTTCTGGACCATGGCAAGCGCTGCCTGCGGATTGTTCGAGCGCTTGTAGGAATCGGCCAGCAGCGGCTGGATCATGTTCTGCTGATCGCGATAGCCGCCGTCGAAAGACTGCTGG
Organism: Novosphingobium sp. BF6; assembly: GCF_058273105.1. NCBI lineage: Bacteria > Pseudomonadati > Pseudomonadota > Alphaproteobacteria > Sphingomonadales > Sphingomonadaceae > Novosphingobium > Novosphingobium sp. BF6. The sequence goes on along the minus strand of NZ_CM177775.1, from coordinate 1,871,296 downwards.
AGGTAACGCGCTGCGACGTCGTACTGGCCGCTCTGGTAAGCGGTGACGCCGGCGAGATACTGGACCTGACCGAGCGATTCCGGGCTGGTCTGGCCGCTGTCGAGCATCATGACGAGGCCCTTGTGCTGCATCGCCGTGTCGTTCATCAGCACGCCGACGTTGCGGGTCATCTCACCCTGCTTCAACTTGTCGAAAGGCTGGGTAGCCTGCGCCTCGGCGGTCTGGAGCTGGGCCAGAACGCCGCCCATGGCTGCATCGACTTCCGCCTTGGCAGCCGCCTTCTCGGCATCGGTCTTTGCAGCCTGGGCCTTCTGCGAAGCGGCCTGGACAGCCGCATTCGCCTTGGAATCGGCGATAGCCTTGTCGACCGGCGCGGCCACCGCCGCATATTCCTTCGAGAATGTCGCCTTTGCGGGCGCCTTTTCCTTGGCGACCGCCATTGTCGGCACTACGGCTGCTGCCATTCCGCCAGTCATGGCAACGGCCAGGGCAATACGGGAAATCAGGAACTTGCGAGCCATTCCGGCCAACTCCTCATCAAGACATGGGAAGAACCGCCCGAAAGCGTGGACCTCCTGAAACTGGTGTTGCCGGTGTGGCGGCGATTTGGCCGCTTGGCAACCTAGAGGCGCAATTAGGATCACGCCACTTAACGCTGATTGAATGCAATTCGCCGCAGCCTGAAGGGTTCCCGAGCCCGCCATATCGGCAGATGCACTCTCTTCGGCCCATAAGTGTGGAAAAAAGCACGGAGGCTCGTCCGCCCCCTCCTGTTCAGGTGGCTTTCCCCCCGCGCATGTCCTAGGGCGATCCATCACCCTTTGTCCCGCAGCAACGAACGATCCAGCGCGTGAGCGACGACACCGACATCAACGGCCCCGAACACATCGGTCCCGAAGGCGAATACACCCGCATCGACATCGTCGATGAGATGAAGACGAGCTATCTCGATTACGCGATGAGCGTGATCGTGAGCCGCGCCCTGCCCGACGTGCGCGACGGCCTCAAGCCGGTCCACCGCCGCATTCTCTATGCCTGCCAGGAAGCGGGCTACGTCGCCGGTCGTCCATACCGCAAATCGAGCCGCATCGTCGGTGACGTCATGGGTAAGTATCACCCCCATGGCGACAGCGCGATCTACGACGCGCTGGCCCGCCTGACGCAGCCGTGGTCCATGCGACTGCCCCTGATCGACGGTCAGGGCAACTTTGGTTCGATGGACCCCGATCCGCCGGCCGCCATGCGTTACACGGAAGCCCGTCTCGACAAGGTCGCGAACGAGCTTCTCGCCGATATCGACAAGAACACCGTCGATTTCGCTGACAACTACGACGGCTCCGAAAGCGAGCCGACCGTGCTTCCCGCGCGCTTCCCGAACCTGCTGGTCAACGGCGCGGGCGGCATCGCGGTCGGCATGGCCACGAACATTCCGCCGCATAACCTCGGCGAAGTGATCGACGGCTGCCTGGCCATGATCGACAATCCGGCCACGACGATCGAGGACCTGATCCAGATCATTCCGGGGCCCGACTTCCCGACCGGCCCGCTGATTCTCGGCCAGGGCGGCGCCCGCAATGCCTATATGACGGGCCGCGGCTCGATCATCATGCGCTGCCGCCACGAGATCGAGGAAGGCCGCGGCGATCGCCGCTCGATCGTGCTCACCTCGATTCCCTATCAGGTCGGCAAGTCGAACCTCGTCGAGAAGATCGCCGAAGCCGCCAAGGAAAAGCGGATCGAGGGCATCTCGGACATCCGCGACGAATCGAACCGCGAAGGCGTTCGCGTCGTCGTCGATCTCAAGCGCGATGCCACGCCCGAAGTCGTGCTCAACCAGATCTGGCGCAACACCCCGGCGCAGTCGAACTTTGCCGCCAACATGCTGGCGATCAAGGGCGGCCGCCCCGAAGTGATGAACCTGCGGGACTTCCTCCAGGCCTTCATCCAGTTCCGCGAAGAGGTCATCACCCGCCGCACCAAGTTCGAGCTGAACAAGGCGCGCGACCGGGCACACATCTTGCTGGGCCTCGTGGTCGCGGTCTCGAACCTCGACGAAGTCGTGGTCATGATCCGCAGCGCTCCGAACCCGGCAACGGCCCGCCAACGCCTGATGGCCAAGGAATGGCCGATCGGCGACATCGCGCCCTATATCCGCCTCGTCGAGGCGATCGAGCCCAGCGCCGAGCAGGACGGCGGCACCTATCGCCTGTCCGAGATCCAGGTGAAGGCCATCCTCGATCTCCGCCTGCACCGCCTGACGGCGCTCGGCCGCGACGAGATCGGCGATGAGCTCAAGGAACTGGCCGCCGCGATCGAGGAATACCTCTCGATCCTCGCCGACCGTGTGAAGCTCTACGGCGTCATGCGCGAGGAACTGGTGGCGGTGCGCGAACTCTACGCCACCCCGCGCGTCTCGCAGCTGACCGGCGCCGCCGACGGCATCGAAGACGAAGACCTCATCGAGCGTGAGGAAATGGTCGTCACCGTCACCATGGACGGTTACATCAAGCGCACCCCGCTCTCGACCTTCCGCGCCCAGGCGCGCGGCGGCAAGGGCCGTGCGGGCATGGCGACGAAGGACGAGGACGTCGTCACCACGATGTTCGTCACCTCGACGCACAATCCGGTGCTGTTCTTCTCCACCGCGGGCAAGGTCTATCGCCTCAAGGTCTACAAGCTGCCCGAAGGCGGCCCGACCACGCGCGGCCGCCCGATCGTCAACCTCCTGCCCTCGCTGGACAAGGACGAGACGATCCAGACCGTCCTGCCGCTGCCGGAGGACGAGAAGGAATGGAGCAAGCTCTCGGTCGTCTTCGCGACGGCCAAGGGCAACGTCCGCCGCAACGCCATGGACGCCTTCGCGAACATCCCCTCGAACGGCAAGTTCGCGATGAAGTTCGACGAGGACAGCACGGATCGCCTGATCGGCGTTGCCCTGCTCGACCAGTCGGACGACGTGCTGCTGGCAAGCCGCCAGGGCAAGGCCATCCGCTTCGCGGGCGACCTCGTCCGCGAATTCGCGAGCCGCACCTCGACCGGCGTCAAGGCCATGACGCTCAAGGACGACGACGAGGTGATCTCGCTCTCGATCCTCCACCGCGTCGGCGTGCAGGACCAGGACGAGCGTGAGGCCTACCTCCGCTTCGCCCCGTGGAAGGGCGAACGCGACGGCGAGAGCACGCTCGATCCCGAGCGTCTGGCCTATCTCGTCGAGAAGGAGCAGTTCATCCTCACGGTCTGCGCCAACGGTTACGGCAAGCTGTCCTCGGCCTACGAGTACCGCCGCACCGGCCGTGGCGGCCAGGGCATCACCAATATCGACAATATCGGCCGTAACGGCCCGGTCGTCGCCAGCTTCCCGGCCACCCGCGCCGACCAGCTGATGCTCGTGACCGACCAGGCCAAGCTGATCCGTCTGCCGCTCGAATCGCTGCGTGTGATCGGTCGCGGTTCGGCAGGCGTGCGCCTGTTTAACGTCTCGAACAACGAACACGTCGTCAGCGCCGTGCGTCTCGACGAACCGGCCGAGGAAGACGTGATCGAAACGATTGCCGAGGGCGAGGCCATCGCCACCGATCAGGCCCCGGAGGCAGGCTCGCCGGAAGGCGAAGCGCCGGACACCGAAGCGTGACCACCGATGCCGTCGCCTACAAGATCCTGACCGGAGAGCAGCTACAAACGCTGCTCTCCGACGGGGTGTTCACCGGCGCGCCGATCGACCTCACCGACGGCTACATCCACATGTCGACCGCCGCGCAGGCGCAGGAGACGCTGGACAAGCACTTCGCCGGACAGACCGGTCTCGGCATCGCCGCCGTCGATCTCACCGAGCTGGGCGACAGCGTGAAGTGGGAAGTCTCGCGCGGCGGCGCGCTTTTCCCGCATATCTACGCCGACCTGCCGCTCTCCGCCGTGATCGCCCATGGCCCGATCGAACGCGATGAAGGCGGAAAGCTGGTCCTCCCCGGGGCCTGAAATCCCGCGCACCCTTCCCTGACGGCGCGCAAAGGTCTAGGCGCTGGCGCCATGACTCAAGACGTCCATATCATCGGCGGCGGCCTCGCCGGCAGCGAAGCGGCCTGGCAGCTCGGGCGGCGCGGTTTCCGCGTGCGCCTTTCGGAAATGCGCGGAACCGGCGAGCGTAGCCCTGCCCACCAGGGCGACGGGCTCGCCGAACTGGTCTGCTCCAACTCCTTCCGTTCCGACGACCATGAAAAGAACGCCGTCGGCCTGCTTCATGAGGAAATGCGCCGCTGCGATTCGCTGATCATGTCGGCGGCCGCCAAGGCGCAAGTCCCCGCAGGCTCGGCGCTCGCCGTCGACCGCGACGTATTCTCCGCCGAAGTCGAGGCCCGCCTTTCCGCGCTCCCCAATGTCGAGATCGTCCGCGAGCGCATCGACACCCTGCCCGAGACCGGCACCACCATCATCGCAACCGGCCCGCTGACAGCGGAATCGCTGGCGGGCAGCATCGGTAGCGCCACCGGCGCCGACAGCCTCGCCTTCTTCGACGCCATCGCCCCCATCGTCTACCGCGAGAGCATCGACATGGACGTGTGCTGGATGGCCTCGCGCTGGGACAAGGGCGAGACCAAGGACTATATCAACTGCCCGATGGACAAGGAGCAGTACCTCGCTTTCCATCAGGCTCTCCTCGACGGCGAGAAGACCGCCTTCAAGGACTGGGAAGAGAACACCCCCTATTTCGACGGCTGCATGCCGATCGAAGTCATGGCCGAGCGCGGCGTCGAAACCCTGCGCTTCGGTCCGATGAAGCCGGTCGGGCTCGACAATCCGCACTGGGCGACCGAGGAACACCCCAAAGGCCGCTGGGCCTATGCGGTCGTGCAATTGCGGCAGGACAACAAGCTCGGCACGATCTGGAACATGGTCGGCTTCCAGACCAAGCTCAAACATGCCGAGCAGGTGCGCCTGTTCCGCACGATCCCCGGCCTCGAAAATGCCGAGTTCGCGCGCCTCGGCGGTCTCCACCGCAATACCTTCATCAATTCGCCGGTCTTGCTGGACCGCCAGCTGCGCCTCAAGACCGCGCCCCACGTGCGCTTCGCCGGGCAGATCACCGGCTGCGAGGGCTATGTCGAAAGCGCGGCGGTCGGCATGATGGCGGGCCTGATGACGGCCACCCAGCTTGCTGGCCACGACTGGCAGGCCCCGCCGCGCACCACCGCGCTGGGCGCCCTGCTCTCGCACATCACCGGCGACGCCGAGGCGGAAAGCTATCAGCCGATGAACGTCAACTTCGGCCTCTTCCCGCCGCTCCACGACGTGAAGAAGAAGCAGCGCAAGGAAGCCTACACCGAGCGCGCCAAGCAGGAAATCGTACCCTGGCTCGAAAGCCTGACGCCCGCGGCATGATACTCTGACATCAGCAACTGCACTTCGGCCGGGGCTTCGCCTTGGCAGGAGGCGGTGCGGTCTTGCGGAATTCCTCGGGCGAGAGCCACTGGTCGTGGTTCGTATCGGCGTTGTCAAACTTCGTGACGGTCGCCACTGCCCATTCCTCGAAAGTCAGCAGATTGTTGCCGTCCTTGTCGAGCTTGCGAAAGGCATCGACGCGCGTGGATAACATCTCGTTGCGCGTGATCCGCCCGTCGCGATTCCGATCGTAGCGGTCGAAACGGCGCTGTTCGCGCGTCTGCTCGGTTGCCTCGGGCAATTCCGGACCTTCGAAATCGCCTAGATCCGCGCTCGGCATCTCCTGTGGGTCGGGTGCGGCAGCGACGGCCTGCGGTAAAGGCGCTGCCTTTTCCACTTCCGCCCGTCCTTGCCACCAGAACAGCCCGACGGTCAGCATCACAAATGCCGTAACCCCGCCGAGAATGAAGCGCTGCATCGCCAATCTCCCTGAATTCGCGCGGCTTATCCCCTCGGGCAGGCGCAACAGGGAAATTACATGTCTGTTATCGAGGCTAACTCAGCGCCCGAGCAGGCCGATGCGCATGGCCTTGAGCACCGTCCGCGCCGAGCCCTGCCCGCCGCTGGCCAGATTGTCGCGAGCAAGCCCTTCCAGAACCGCCAGCGGTCGCAGCGTCCGCGAGACACGCGGCGCGTGTCCTCGCTCGGCCTGCGCGAGCCGCTTTACGACAACGCTTTCACCGGGATGATTGAGCTTCGTGGCGAGGTCCGCCAGTGCCCAGCGGCGACCGAGCGCACGCGCCGCATCGGCCTCGTTCCGGCGATCCAGCGCTTCGGCGAGGCCGGCGAAAGCAGCGGCACGGCCATCGACCATCCCTTCCAGAGATTCCGGCGCCAGCGGCGCTTCCCCAGTCAGCGCTTCCCAGCCATCGACCAGCGCGACCAGAGCGCAATGGCCGCCGTTCCAGCTTCGCAATGCCGCTAGGAGCGGCTCACCTTCCGGCCATTCCGCAGCCTCGCGACCCAGCGTCTCACGCCACCAAGCCAGACGGATCTGCGCCATCATCGGCTCGCGCGAGTGGCGGAGCAGCCCGGCAAGGCGCTGGTCCAAGGCCAGCAAGGCCAGCGTCGGCAGTTTCGCACGCGAAGGCGCATAGGCCAGCGCAAGCTGCATGGTCTGCGGCAGCGCGGGCAGCAACAGGTCTTCGGGACGACTTATGGGGGCGGTTGGCTCGGACACGAGGTCTCTCTAGCCCGCGCGGTCCCTTGCGCAAGTGCGTAACGCAAAACGGCGGCGAAGCTTTCGCTCCGCCGCCGTCTTATTTGTCAGCGCTGACGCCAGATCAGCGCCGGCACCTTAACGATAGCAGACCTTGCGGACCGCTTCGACGATGCGCGGCGTATCGATCAGCGCGAGCTTTTCGAGGTTGGCCGCGTAAGGCAGCGGCACGTCCTCGTTGCAGACGCGGACGACCGGAGCATCGAGGTTGTCGAAGCCGTCTTCCATGCAGATCGCGATGATCTCGGAAGCGATCGAGCAGACCGGGAAACCTTCCTCAGCCACGACCATGCGGTTGGTCTTGGCGAGGCTGGCCAGCACCGTTTCCTTGTCAAGCGGACGCAGCGTGCGCAGGTCGATGACTTCGGCATCGATGCCTTCACCAGCGAGCTGCTCGGCGGCTTCGAGCGCGAGGCCGACGCCGATCGAGTAGGACACGATGGTCACGTCCTTGCCTTCCCGGATGATGCGCGCCTTGCCGATCGGCAGGACGTGATCGTCGAGTTCGGGCAGTTCGAACGAGCGGCCGTAGACCAGTTCGTTTTCGAGGAACACCACCGGATCGTCGCTGCGGATCGCGGCCTTGAGCAGGCCCTTGGCGTCCGAAGCGTCATAGGGCGCGATCACGACCAGGCCGGGTACGTTGGCGTACCACGGACCGTAGTTCTGCGAGTGCTGCGCGCCGACGCGGGCCGCAGCGCCGTTCGGGCCGCGGAACACGATCGGGCAGCGCATCTGGCCGCCCGACATGTAGTTGGTCTTGGCGGCCGAGTTGATGATGTGGTCGATCGCCTGCATGGCGAAGTTGAACGTCATGAACTCGATCACCGGACGCAGGCCGCCCATGGCGGCGCCGGTGCCGATACCGGCAAAGCCGTATTCGGTGATCGGCGTGTCGATCACGCGCTGCGCACCGAACTCTTCCAGCAGGCCCTGGGTCACCTTGTAGGCGCCCTGATACTCGGCCACTTCCTCGCCCATCACGAAGACGCGGTCGTCGCGGCGCATTTCCTCGGCCATGGCGTCGCGCAGGGCTTCGCGGACGGTCGAGGTCTTCATGTTGGTGCCGTAGGGAACTTCGGGGTCCTTCTTGGCCACCGGAGCAGGCGCTTCGGGGCGAGCGGCAGCCGGAGCGGCATCGGCGGCGGGAGCAGCCTCTGCCTTCGGCGCCGAAGCCGAGACCGCCGAAGCGTCCTCGCCTTCACCGGCGAGCACGGCGATGACCGTGCCGACCTTCACGCCCTCGGTGCCTTCGGCCACGAGGATCTTGCCGACAGTGCCTTCGTCGACGGCTTCGAATTCCATCGTCGCCTTGTCGGTCTCGATTTCGGCCAGGATATCGCCGGACGAGACTTCGTCACCTTCCTTCACAAGCCAGCGGGCGAGCTTGCCCTCTTCCATCGTCGGAGAGAGCGCCGGCATCTTCAGTTCGATCGCCATCAGTAGCGCTCCACCAGGACGTCAGTATAGAGTTCAGAGGGTTCCGGCTCGGGCGAGTTTTCCGCGAAGTCGGCCGATTCGGCGACTTGCGCGCGAACGCGCTTGTCGATTTCCTTCAGCGCGGCTTCGTCGACGCCGAGAGCGGCGAGGTCCTGCTTCACATGCTCGATCGGATCGCGCTTCTCGCGCACATCCTGCACTTCCTCGCGGCTGCGATACTTCGCAGGGTCGGACATCGAGTGGCCGCGATAGCGGTAGGTGTTCAGTTCCATGAGAACCGGACCGTTGCCTGCGCGAACATATTCCAGCGCCACTTCGGCAGCCTTGCGGACTTCGAGCACGTCCATGCCGTCCACCTGCATGCCGGGGATCCGGAACGCGGTGCCGCGGCGGTAGAAGTGCGTCTCGGCCGAACCCCGCTTCACGGCGGTGCCCATGGCGTAGCCGTTGTTCTCGATCACGAAGATGATCGGCAGCTTCCAGAGAGCCGCCATGTTGAAGCTCTCGTAGACCTGGCCCTGGTTGGCCGCGCCGTCGCCGAAGTAGGCCATCGCGACGCCGCCGTCTTCGCGGTACTTGTGCGCGAAGGCGAGACCGGCGCCGAGCGAGACCTGCGCGCCGACGATGCCGTGTCCGCCGTAGAACTTATGCTCCACGCTGAACATGTGCATCGAGCCTCCCTTGCCGCGCGAGATACCCGCTTCGCGGCCGGTCAGTTCGGCCATGATCACCTTCGGATCGATACCGTAGGCAAGCATGTGGCCGTGGTCGCGATAGCCGGTGATGACCGAGTCGCGGTTGGAATCGAGCGCGGACTGAAGGCCCACGGCAACGGCTTCCTGACCGATGTAGAGGTGGCAGAAACCGCCGATCAGGCCCAGGCCGTAAAGCTGGCCCGCGCGTTCCTCGAAGCGGCGAATGAGAACCATCTGCTCATAGAGGTTGAGAAGCTCTTCCTTGTTCGGCGTGTAGCGCCGATCGGCCGCGAGGGCCTCCTGGAGGCTGTGCAGCGCGAAGTCTTCGTCCTGTGCCGGTGTTACGGCTGGCTCGGCGCCGGACCCGGCGTCAATCTTTGCTTTGGGCAACGGGGCTCCCCATCGTTGGTGCGATTGATTTCGGGCTGCTTATAGGACGCCCAGCGGAAATCGAAAGCGCGATGAAGGAAATTTGCCGTAAGAGGCACAAAAATTATGGCAACCCGCAACGCAATGGCCACAATTCATCGAAATCGGAGGTCGTCCGGGGTGAATCGGCGGGCTACTAATGCGGCCTGAACCACGCTCACTTATCGAGCATCATCACCATTTCGTCGGGCCGCACGACGTTGAGATTGCTGCGCAGCAATTCACCGGCCAGATCGGGGTCGACGTGATTCTGGTCGAGCAGGCCCACGCGGTTCTTCAGGTGGTCCCGGGTAACCCGAAGTTGGGCCAGCTTGGTGCGACGCTCTTCCAGCATGTGCTGGTTCTCGGTCCAGGCGATCAACCCGCTCGGCCCGGCAATCACGAAGGCACCCATCAGCAGGAGCAGCGCAAGCGCGATGCCCTGGACCAGGCGTTCCTTGGCAAGGCTGGCGTCCTGACGCATGACGGGAGAGTTAGACCTCATGAAAATCGATAGAATCACAAGTGATTCCGCGTTGCAAGTGGAATCGATAACCGATTCGTCCAGCTGGGGAACAGGCCGTAACGGAACCTGTCATCGCAATCCGACGCATATTGATGTTGATAACTCGGTGATAGCATTCCGGCGCGTCCACGGGTGCACATAGTGCACTATAACGAGCGGCCCGGAAGATGTTTCCAACCTGGAGAAAAATCCTCTAGGCGCTCCCGATGCTGACGATCCGTGACATTACCGTTCGCCTTGGCGGGCGCACCATCCTCGACCAGGCCGCCGCCACCATTCCCAAGGACGGCAAGGTCGGCCTCATCGGCCGCAACGGCGCGGGCAAGTCCACGCTGGTAAAGGCGATCATCGGCGAACTGGAGCCTGACGAAGGCTCGGTGGAGATGCCGCGCCGCGCCCGGCTCGGCTATATCGCGCAGGAAGCACCTGCGGGACACAAGACCGCGCTTCAGGCGGTTCTCGATGCCGATGCCGAGCGGATGTCCCTGCTTGCCGAGGCCGAAACCTGCACCGATCCGAACCGCCTGGGCGACCTGCACGACCGGCTGATCGCCATCGACGCCTATACCGGCGAAGCGCGCGCCGCGCGCATTCTCGTCGGCCTCGGCTTCGACGAGGCGATGCAGGCAAGCCCGCTCGACAGCTTCTCCGGCGGCTGGAAGATGCGCGTAGCGCTGGCGGGCCTGCTGTTCTCGCAGCCCGACGTGCTGCTGCTCGACGAACCGTCGAACCACCTCGACCTCGAAGCCACGCTCTGGCTTGAGAACTTCCTCCAGACCTATCCCAAGACGCTGATCGTCATCAGCCACGAACGCGACCTGCTCAACAATGTCGTCGATCACATCCTGCACCTCCAGCAGGGCAAGCTGACGCTCTACCCCGGCACTTACGACAGCTTCGAGCGCATCCGCGCCGAACGTGCCGCGCAGGCTGCCGCCGCGCGCGCGAATCAGGATGCGCAGCGCAAGAAGCTGGCCGACTATGTTGCCCGAAATTCCGCCCGCGCCTCGACGGCGAAGCAGGCTCAGTCCCGCGCCAAGATGCTCGCGCGGATGCAGCCGATCGCGGCCATGGCCGAGGATTCGTCGCTCAGCTTCGATTTCCCGAGCCCCGACGAGCTGCGCCCGCCGCTGGTCACGCTCGACCTCGCTTCCGTCGGCTACGAGGCGGACAAGCCGATCCTGCGCCGCCTCAACTTGCGCATCGACCCCGAGGACCGGATCGCCCTGCTGGGCCGCAACGGCAACGGCAAGACCACGCTGGCGCGCCTGCTTGCCCGCCAGCTTGAACCGATGGAAGGCTCGCTCACCTTCTCGCCCAAGATCCGCATCGGCTACTTCACCCAGTATCAGGTCGAGGAACTACCCGCCGATTCAACCCCGCTCGAACTGATGACCCGCGCCATGGCCGACAAGCCGCCGGTCGCGGTGCGCGGACAGCTTGGCCGCTTCGGCTTCTCCGGCCCGCGCGCGACGGCCGGGATCGGCACGCTTTCCGGCGGCGAGCGGGCGCGTCTCGCCCTTGCGCTGGTGACCCGCGACGCGCCGCACATGCTGATCCTCGACGAACCGACGAACCACCTCGACGTCGACGCGCGCGAGGCGCTGGTGCAGGCGCTGAACGACTTTGCCGGCGCGGTGATCCTCGTCAGCCACGACCGCCACATGGTCGAACTGGCGGCGGATCGCCTGGTCCTGGTCGATCAGGGCACGGCGGAGAACTACGACGGCTCGATGGAGGACTACATCGACTTCGTGCTCGGCCGGAACCAGCCCAAGGCCGACGGCAAGGCCCAGGCCGATGCCAAGCCGGCGCGCAAGAACGGCGCCGTCGCGCGCGAGGAACTCAAGGCCCTGCGCAAGAAGGTCTCCGAGACCGAGACGCGGATGAAGCGCATCCAGCAGCAGATCGAAGCGCTCGACGCCGCGCTGGCCGATCCCTCCTCGGTCAAGGGCGATCTCGCCAAGCTGGGTATCGGCGAAATCGGCAAGCGCCGCACGCAGGCCGCCGAGGAACTGGAAGCGGCCGAACTGGGATGGTTCGCGGCGAGCGAGGCCATGGACGAATATATGGGCGGCGGCGCGTGAGCGTCGCTTTCCGACGCGACGGCGACGAGGAACATCTCGAGCCCAAGTTCGAAGTGCCGATCCCGCCAGGCCCGAATCTCGTCACCGCCGCAGGCCGCGCCCTGATCGACACGCGCATCGCGGCGTTGGAAGCTGAAATTCCCGCCCTCACCGACGAGACCGCTCTCAATGCCGCCAAGCGCGACTTGCGCTACTGGCAGAGGCGCCTCGCGACGGCGGAATTGCAGCCCGACCCCTCCGGTGACCGGGCGATGTTCGGGCACCGGGTGCGCTTCGCCTTGAACGGCAAGGAGCGCGAAGTGCATATCGTCGGCCATGACGAGGCCGATCCGGCCAAGGGCGCCCTCGCCTTCACCGCGCCGCTTGCCCGTGCGTTGCTCGGCGCCGAAGTCGGCGATTTCGTCGATTTCAACGGGCAGGAAGAGGCTATCGAGGTGCTCGGCCTGAGAGTTTAAGGGGTCTCTGCCACTCAAACACACGTTGACCTCACTCAAAACATCGTCGCCCCCGCGCAGGCAGGGGCCCCGCTTTCTTTCTGCCCGCTATCCGTCAACCGCAAGAGAAGCGGGATCCCCGCCTGCGCGGGGATGACGGATATGGGTTTGAAATAAACCGGCGGCCTGGATTGCGGCGCAGTCCCCCTGCCCCAAAGAAAAAAGGCGGGAAACCAAGCCCCGCCTTCTCCTAATCTTGCGCCTTGAAGAGCTTACCAGTTGCCCTTCTTCGGCTTCTTGTGGAACGGCTTGCCGCCGCCACCGCTGCGCTCGGGACGCGCGCCGCCGGTCGGGCGCGGCTGATAGCGCTGGCTTTCGTAACCGCCACGGCCTTCCTCACGGCCGCCATGCGGCTTGCGACCGCGACCCTGCGGGCCTTCGCGGCGACGCTCTCGAGCCACTTCGCGCGGCGTGTCCTGCGCCTGCACGATGCGGATGGTGTTCTCCACGTCGCCGCTATCGTCATTCGCCGTGCGCTCGACGGCACGGACGAACTGTTCGGCCTGCGCGCGCGGGATCTGGAAGTAGGTCTCGTTGGCCATGATGCGGATCTGGCCGACCGCATTGCGGGTGACGTGACCACGGCGGCACAACAGCGGCAGGATCCAGCGCGGATCGGCATTCTGCTGACGGCCAACGTCCATGGTGAACCACACGACATCGTCGAAGCCGGGACGCTGGCGCGCCTCGCGGGCCTCGGGGCTGTTGCCGATCAGTTCTTCCGGCTGCGGCATGGCGGCACGATGGGCGCGGACCAGCGCGGCGGCGAGATCCTCGGCACTCACCTTTTCGAGGATTTCACGAGCGATCTCGCGATCTTCCTCGTCAGCCTCGACCGGGGCGAGCAGCTTTTCCATCAGGCGGCCACGGTCGGCGGCGCGGATGACTTCCGGGGTCGGCGCGGCGATCCATTCGGCCTCGATGCGCGCACCGCGCAGCATGCCTTCGACGCGGCGGCGGCGCGGGAACGGCACGATGAGCACGGCCGTGCCCTTCTTGCCGGCGCGGCCGGTGCGGCCCGAACGGTGCTGGAGCGTCTCGGCATCGCGCGGGATTTCCACGTGAACGACGAGCGTGAGCGAGGGAAGGTCGATGCCGCGCGCAGCGACGTCGGTGGCGACGCAGACGCGGGCGCGCTTGTCGCGCAGCGCCTGAAGCGCATTGTTGCGCTCGTTCTGCGAGTGCTCGCCCGAAAGCGCCACGGCGGAGAAACCGCGCTCGGTCAGGGTCGAGTGCAGGTGCTTCACATTGTCGCGGGTGGCGCAGAACAGGATCGCCGTTTCCGCGTCGTGAAGGCGCAGCAGGTTCACCACCGCGTTCTCGACGTCGGCAGGAGCCACGGTTACGGCTTGATAGGTGATGTCGCCGTGGCCGCGATTCTCGCTCACGGTCGAGATACGCAGCGCGTCGGTCTGGTAACGGCGGGCCAGCGCCTCGATCGGGCGCGGCATGGTGGCCGAGAACAGCAGCGTGCGGCGGCCCTCGGGGCTGGCGTCGAGCAGTTCCTCAAGGTCTTCGCGGAAGCCCATGTCGAGCATCTCGTCGGCCTCGTCCAGCACGACCACGCGCAGCGCCGAGAGGTCGAGCTTACCGCGCTCCAGATGGTCGCGCAGGCGGCCCGGCGTGCCGACGACGATCGTCGCACCGCGTTCGAGTGCCTTGCGCTCGCGCACAGGGTCCATGCCGCCGACGCAAGTGACGATGCGCGCGCCGGTCTTTCCGTAGAGCCATTCAAGCTCGCGGCTGACCTGCTGCGCCAGTTCGCGCGTGGGAGCAATGGCGAGGGCCAGCGGCGCCTCGGCATAAGGAATGGAACCGTCGGCCAGCAGTTCGTCGCTCATGGCGATGCCGAAGGCGACGGTCTTGCCGGAGCCGGTCTGTGCGGAAACCACCAGGTCGCGCCCACGCGCCTCGGCTTCGGCGACGGCGGCCTGAACCGGGGTCAAATTCTCGTAGCCCTGCGCGGTCAGCGCATCGGCGAGAGGTTGGGGGAGCTGGGTAAAAGTCATGCGTTCTGAATCTGTCCTGTGCCGCTGAAGCGGTCTGTAATGGGTGAGCCTGGCGTGGAGTATGCGACCCAACGGGCCCTTCTTGCCGCGCTCCATAGACAAAAAACTCGGCTTTGGCGCGCACCAATTTCACAAAAGGCAACAATGGCCTTGCGCAGCGTGCGAATTTTCGCTCGCATCGTCGCAAGATGATGCCGTTTCCCGGCCGCTTGGCCGCGAAAAAGCCGCACCGTCATGCGGCTTTCATGGAGCGCGCCTACCCGCGCTGCCAAGGTGCGCGGGAGCCAGCCATGACCGAAGATATGCGCGGTAAGCGCCTGCTTGCATCGATCCATGATGTCGGACCCGGCTCGGAACGAGCGGTCGTCCAACTTGCCGACCTGTTCGAACGCCGCCTGGGCGGCCCGCGCTTCGCAATGCTGGTCGTGCCCAACCATTGGGGGCGCCATCCGCTTTCGGAAGACAGGGCATTTCAGAGGCGCCTGCGTCGATGGGCGGAGTCCGGCATCGAGATGTTCGTGCATGGCTGGTATCACAAGGACGAAGCGCGGCACCGGGGTGCCGCCCGGTTCAAGGCCCGGCACATGACGGCCGGAGAAGGCGAATTTCTCGGCCTCGACGAAGGGACCGCCTTCTCCCGTATGCGGGACGGCAAGTCGCTGATCGAGGACGTGATCGGCCTTCCCACCGCGGGTTTCGTGGCGCCCGCCTGGCTCTACGGCGAAGGGGCCCGCTCGGCGCTGCGCCGCGCGGGAATGCTTCTTGCCGAAGATCACTGGCGGGTCTGGACGGCGGGAAATGACAGAGTGCTGGCGCGCGGTCCCGTCATCACCTGGGCGAGCCGCTCGGCGGTGCGCACTGCATCGTCGCTGGCTTTCGCCGCGATGGCACGGGCCGTCCTGCCCGTGACGCGAACCGTACGAATCGCCGCTCATCCCGGAGACGTCGCCAAGGCCTCGCTCCTCGCCAGCATCGACACCACGTTGACGCGCTTCGCCGCCACGCACAGGCCGTCGAAATACCGAGACTTGTACGACTTCATGGCATGACGGTGACGTTTTCAAAGCACTTTCACGTCTCGCCCATGACCGCCCCCGCCGGAGTCACGAACTCGACATGTGCCCCCCATAGGAGCGCTTTCCGTGTCGACATTCTCACCGGAGCCGCAGGGGGTTCGCATGAACGACAAGCTCAGGATCGTCATTCCGATCCATAGCCTCGATCCAGGCGGCGTCGAGCGCGTCGCGCTCGGCCTTGCAGCGCAGTGGCGACAGGCCGGTCACGAAGTGACGATCGTGCTCGGACGCTCCGGCGGCCCTCATCTCGTGAGTGCACCCGCGCTGGATTACTGGCAAATCCCCTCCCGCGTCACCACGGCTTCCTGGGAAACGCCGTGGATGGTCTACTGCCTCTATAGCTATCTGATCGCGCACGAGGCCGATGTGCTGTTCCTTCCCGGAAACACCTATGCCGTGGTGGGTGCTGCGATGAAACTGCTGCTGGGCGACCATGCGCCGCCGATGGCGCTCAAGGTGAGCAATGCCCTGAACCGCCCCGACATGCCCGCGCCGTTGAGAAGCGGCTACGGTATCTGGCTAAGCGTCCAGGGACGTCTGTTCGAGCGTCTGATCGGCCTTTCCGAAGCCATGGCGCGCGAAATTCGCGAGACCACCGGCGCTGCGGCCGAGCAGGTCGACGTGATCGCCAATCCGGTCCTGCTCCGCGCCCGCTTGCGGGCACTGGCGAAGCGCGAACGCCGCCCGGCCTCGGTCTGGGGCACCCGCTACCTGACGGCGGGGCGCCTCGTCACCCAGAAGAACCATGCGATGATGCTGCGCGCCTTCGCCCGCGCGGCGCGCCCCTCCGATAGGTTGACGATCGCCGGAGACGGCCCCGAGCGCGCCGCTATCGCGCGGCTTGCGGGAGAACTCGGGATCGGCGATCGCGTGCATCTTGCAGGGCACCTCGCCAGCATCGACCCGCTCATGGCCGAAGCCGATGCCTTCGTGTTGAGTTCCGATTACGAAGGCCTTCCGGGTGTCGTCGTCGAAGCGCTTGCCGCCGGGCTTCCCGTGCTCTCGACCGATTGCTGCGTCAGCATGGACTGCCTGGTGGAAGACGGTCGCACCGGTCTGCTCGTACCGCGAGGCGACGAGCGCGCCTTTGCCGATGGCCTCGCCCGCATCCGCAACCTTGCCGGTGACCCCGAACGCGCCCGCACCATCGCTTCCCGCTACGAAGTGGAAGACGCTTCGCAGCGCTATCTAGAGATGATGGCACAAGTCCGCCGCGAACGCGACGCCCAGCGGCGGCGACGGCTGGGTCTGAGTGCATGGGCGCGGCACGCCCCCTGGCAGCGATCGCTTTGACCCCGAATCCCCGAGCGGAGACCTTCGTGACAGAAACCGCTGCCGCCCTTGCGCCCGATGCCCAGACCATCCGGCTTACCCCGCAGGATCGCGGTCCGCGCCCCGGTCGCAATGCCCTGTTTTCGATCGCCCTCTCCCTCGCGGTCATCGCCGCCGTGTTTCACGAGATGGGCGGGCTGGACGTCCGGCTGCTTTCCGCCATGGTTCCCGCAAATCCCGCGTTCTGGCTGGCCTTCACCGCAAGCTACCTCGTCACCCCGGCCAGCGAATGGCTGATCTTCCGTCGCCTCTGGGGCATTCCCGGCGCGGGCATGCTCGCCCTGCTGCGCAAGAAGGTCTACAACGAATTGCTGCTCGGCTATCTGGGCGAGGCTTATTTCTACACCTGGGCGCGCCGCCGCGTGTCGCTCGAAGCTGCTCCGTTCGGCGCCGTCAAGGACGTGGCGATCCTCTCGGCGATGACCGGCAACGGTGTTACCATCGCCCTGCTCGCCGTCATGGCACCTTTCATGGGCACCACAAGGCTCGGGCTGGACACGCGGATGGTCGCACTCTCGCTGGGCGTGCTGGTCCTGCTTTCCGCCGTCGCCATGGTATTCCGCCGCCGGGTCTTCACCCTCCCCCATGCCGACCTGTCGATGATCACCCGGGTCCACCTCGGACGCATCGCGCTGACAACTCTGTTCAATGCCGTACTCTGGCATCTGGTTCTGCCCGAAGTGCCGCTATCCTGGTGGTTGTATCTGGCGACGCTGCGTCTGCTCGTGTCGCGCCTGCCGTTGATCCCGAACAAGGACCTGCTCTTCGCGGGAATCGCAGTGCTGGCGCTCGGACATGAAAGGGATATCGGCGCGCTGATGACGCTGATGGCCGGGCTGATCCTGGCGGCGCACCTGCTGCTCGGCGGACTTCTCGCGATCAGGGACCTGACCGCGCCGGAGCCTTCCGCATGAAGATCGTCGACGTCTGCGCCTTCTACTCGCCGCAAGGCGGCGGCGTGCGCACTTATGTGGAGCAGAAGCTGCGCATCGGCCCGGCGCTTGGGCACGAGATCGTCATCCTCGCCCCCGGAGACGAGAACGCGGTGATCGAGCGCGGCCCCGGCGCCAGGATCGTCACGATCAAAAGTCCCCGCTTTCCTCTCGACCGCAAATACGGCTATTTCGCGGAGACTGGACAGCTTCATGCCGCGCTCGATGCCGAAGCGCCCGATTTCGTCGAAGCCACCTCGCCTTGGCGAAGCGCGGGTCTGGTAGCGGACTGGCCCGGCGCGGCACCGCGCAGTCTGGTAATGCATGCCGATCCGCTTTCGGCCTATGCCTATCGCTGGCTCGGCAACATCTTCTCGCGCCGGACGATCGACCGGCAGTTCTCGCTGTTCTGGGAGCATCTGCGCCGCCACAGCCGCAAGTTCGACCATGTCGTCTGCGCGAACAGCGATCTGGCCCGCCGCCTCGACACAGGCGGCGTGGCGCATACGATCACGATCCCGATGGGCGTGGAGCAGGGCTGCTTTTCGCCCAAGCATCGCGATCCGGCATTGCGGGCGCGCCTGCTCGCGGATTGCGGCCTGCCCGAAAGCGCCGCATTGCTGCTCGGCGTCGGGCGGCTTGCCCCCGAGAAGCGCTGGCCGCTGGTGATCGACGCGGTGGGCCTGGCCAGCCAGCAGACGCCGATCGGCCTCGTCATGCTGGGCGAAGGGCGGGAGCAACGCGCGATCCTGCGCCATATCGCCGGAAACCCGCACGTCCGCCTCTTCGCGCCCGAGCGCAATCGCACGGCCTTCGCGCGGATCATGGCAAGCGCCGATGCCCTGGTTCACGGCTGCGAGGCGGAGACTTTCTGCATGACCGCCGCCGAGGCGCGGGCGAGCGGCATTCCCGTGGTCGTTCCGGACGCGGGCGGTGCGGCGGACCATGCGGCGGGCGGTGCCGGAAAGACTTACGCCGCCGCCGACAGCAACGCGGCGGCGGCGGCGATCCTGGACGTGGTGCGCGAACGCCCTCGCCCAACGGCAAGCGCCCGCACGATGGACGAGCACTTCCGCGACCTCTTCGCCGCCTACGCCGCTTGCCTCGACAGCCGGCGCAAGGCGGCCTGACAGGGCTCTCTGTTCTACTCCGCTTTCTGCCACCCGCCGCCGAGCGCGAGGAACACCGCGATCTGATCGTCCACCAGCGCCGTTTCCGCCGCTGCGTGGTTGACTTGCGCGGTCGCCAGCGCGCCTTGCGCACTCAGCAGGTTCAGGAAATCGCTGCGACCGAAGCGGAAAAGCTTGCCCGCCTGCTGCGCCGAGAGGCCCGCGCTGTCACTCGCCCTGCCGAGCGCCGCCGCCCGGTCGGTATCGCGCGCATACGTCTCCAGCGCCGTTTCGGTGCCGCGCAAGGCATCGAGCACGGACTGGTCGAACCGGGCCAGATCGGCCTCGACCTGGGCATTGGCCGCCTCGATCCGCGCCTTCACGATCGGGCGGTTGGGGAACGACCAACTGAGCAGCGGCCCCAGACTGAAGCCGAAGCTATGGGTCTTGCCGAAGTTTTCCAGCCTGCCGGAATTGATAAGGCCGCCGCCGATGCTGACCGTCGGGTAGAGGTCCGCCGTGGCGACGCCGATGCGCGCGGTATCCCCGGCGATCGTCCGTTCGGCCTGGCGGATGTCGGGACGCCGACGGATCAGCGCGGCACCGTCGCCGATCGGCATCGGCTGCGTCAGGCGGGGTAGCGTCGTGCAGCTCTCCACCTCCTTGGGGTATTCCGCCGGTGCCTTGCCCAGCAGGGTCGCAAGCAGGTAGAGCGCCGACTGCCGCTTGGCGTAGAACGCCGGAAGGCTGGCCTCGCTGCTCTCGACCGCGGTGCGTGCGCGGCTGACATCGAAAGCAGTCCCGCGCCCGCCGCGCTGCAGCCGGCCGGTAGCATCGAGCGTCTGGCGTTGCAGCGTGATGACCTTCTGCACCGTCGCGATCTGATAGTTCGCGGCGCAGACGTCGGCATAGGCCTTGGTCGTCGCCGCCGCGACGCTGATGCGCACGGCATCGCGCGCCGCTTCCACGGCCTCGCGGTCGGCCAGGCTGCTCTCGATCGCGCGCCTGATCTTGCCGTTGAGATCGAGTGGGTAGGACAGCGTCAGACCGAGGTTGTAGGTCAGTACGCCGGGCATGGTAGTTCCGGCGGACGGCGTCGAATAGTCGCGTTCAAGATCGCCCTTGGCGCCGAGCGCGGTGTTCAGCGCCTTCTGTCCGGCAGTCTCGCGCACGACGGCATCGGCCTTGCGCAAGTTGGCGTCGGCGGCGCGAATGTTCGCATTCGCCGCCAGCGCCTGCTCGACGAGACCGTCGAGTTGCGGGTCGTCGTAGAGGCGCCACCAGCGGTCGGGCAGTTCCGCCTGCGAGAATTCCGCCCCCTGTCCCGACACGAAAGCGCCATTGGCGGCAGGTGTCGTCGCGGCAGAGTGCTCGGGCGGCGCATAGTCCGGCCCGGCCGTGGCGCAACCGGCGAGCAGCGCCAGAGCGACAAGGGAAGCTCCGTGGCGGATCACTGCGTCGCCTCCACGGCAGGCGCCTGCTGCTGTTTCGCGGCCTTGCGATCACCCGGCTGCTCGATGGTCACGGTCGCGGTGCGGCCGGAGATCAGGCTCACGTCCTTGGGCACTTCGGTAAGGCGCACGCGCACCGGGATGCGCTGGGCAAGGCGAACCCAGGTGAAGGTGGCATCCACGCTCGGCAGCAGGTTGCGGGAATCGCTGCGGGTAGTGTCGTTGATGCCCGCCGCGATGCTTTCGACCACGCCCTTGAGCGGGCGATCCTCGCCCATCAGCACGACCGTGACCGGCGAGCCGACATGGATGTTTGCGAGCTTGGTTTCCTCGAAATAGCCCTCGACGCGGATGGAATCGCGGTCGATCAGCGCCATCGCCTGATTGCCCGGCGCCACGTAGTCGCCCGGATGCAGGTCGAGGTTGGTGACGGTGCCGTTGACCGAGGCATGGACGTTCGTGCGG
Source organism: Novosphingobium sp. BF6 (assembly GCF_058273105.1). Classification (NCBI taxonomy): domain Bacteria; kingdom Pseudomonadati; phylum Pseudomonadota; class Alphaproteobacteria; order Sphingomonadales; family Sphingomonadaceae; genus Novosphingobium; species Novosphingobium sp. BF6. The sequence goes on along the minus strand of NZ_CM177775.1, from coordinate 1,850,617 downwards.
GCAAGGTCGAGCTTGGCCTTGTCGAGCGCGCTCAGCGACTGGTCCAGCGCGGCGCGCGCGGTAGCGACGGCGGCAACGTTCTGCTCGTGGGTCTCGGTGGCCACGAGGTCGCCCAGCGCCAGGTCGCGCTTGGCCTCGCGCTGGGCCTGCCCCAGCCGCGCCTGCGCGCTGGCCACGGCGGCCTGCGCCTGTTCCACCGCCAGCGAATAGCGCGGGCGGTCGATCACGAAGAGCAGGTCTCCGGCCTTCACCACCTGGTTGTCCTTCACCTCGACCGAGGTAACGAGACCGCCGATGTCCGGCGTGACGCGCACGACATCGGCGCGGATGCGTCCGTCGCGGGTCCAGGGGCTGTCCTCGTAATGGCGCCAGAGCCAGATCGCGATGACGGCGGCGATGACGACGAGCACGGTGGTGGCAAGGCTCGGGGCGATGCGGGCAAGAAAGCGCTTCATTGGCGGAAACCGATCATGGGGGAGGCCCAGACGAGAAGCCCGAGCACGAGAATGTAGAGGCACAGGTCCACCATCGCCCGATAGGCGAAGAGGCGGTAGAAACCGATGACATTGGCAATGCGCATCAGCACCAGGGTGATGACCGAGGCGATGATCGCAAGGACCAGCAGCGTGGGGAGGAAGACCCCGTCGAAGGATATTTCGCCCCTCATGCCGGCACCTCGACCGGATGCGCGTCCCGCCTGGGCGTGGAGGCCGGGAAGAGATTGCGGCGCAGGCTGACCAGCCCCAGCGCCCCCGCACGGCTTAGCTGCGGGTCTTCGTCGTTCAGGACGGCGGTCATCGCAATGTCGATATCCTCAAGCAGGATGGGGTCGGCGGGCGCGGGGCGGTCGGGATCGAGGCCCCGGTAATACTCGCCCACTTTCTGGAGAACTTCGGTCAGCGGCCCGCGTTTGGCGGGCGGCATGGCGAGGCGCAGTTCGCGCAGTTCGCCGATCGCCACGCCGGTGCGCAGATCGCGCAGCGCGTCGTAGAGCGGTGCGCCCGGCGAGCGTCCCGCCATGGCGAGGCGCGGGGCCAGCACTGCGATACGGTCGAGCATGCGGTTGATCCAGGCGCGCACGTCGGGCGGGCGCATCGCATTGGCGCGTTCGGCGATATCGGCCCAACCCGCCCGGACCGTGCGGCGGATCGCGGCGTGGGTGCCGGTCGAATTGAGCAGGCGGATCACCGTGATCGCAAAGAGAATCCCCACGAGCTGGGCGAAAGCGCCGTTCACGAAACCGGCGAAACCGCCGACGTAACGGTCGGAAACGAGCACCGGCGACCCCAGCCCGAGCAGCATCGGCAAGGCGATCCCGCCCCAGCGCGGCGACTGGATCAGCGCTCCCAGCATGAACAGCATCGGGGCCATGGCCGCAGCATACTCTCCGAACCCGTCAAGCCGGGGCATGAGCACGAAACCGTAAAGCAACCCGATCAGCGTCGCCATGAGCGTGCCGATGAAGAAAGCCCGCAGGGGAGCAAGCGGGTCCGGCGCCGCCGCGAAGAGCGCGGTGAAGACCCCTGCCAGCATGATCGCCGTGGCGCCTTCGTGCCAGCCGGAGCCGATCCACAGTGCACAGCCGAGAACGATGGTCAGGAAGGCTCCGATGGCACCGCGCGTGGCGCCGCCGACATCGACGTGCAGTTCGCGCCCGCGCCGACCTTCGACCAGTTCGGCCGCGCGCGGGCTGACCGGACGGGTGCTCGGCGTGCCGAGTTGCTCGGCGAGAATACGGCAATCGCGATGCGCGCCAATCAGAGCGGCCAGGCGGGAAAGCAGGCTCAGCAGGATCAGTTCATTCCAGGAAGCGTCCGGACCGACCTGCGGCTCCAGCGCGCGGCTGCGCTGCTGCAAGGCGACGGCGGCTTCCTCGCGCTCCGCCAGCGGCAGGGTATCGAGGCGCCCGAACCAGTCGCGGGTATCCGCAAGCAGTATGGTGACGTTTTCGGAAACGGCATCGGCAGCACGAAGCTGCGCGATCCGATCCGTAACCGCGGCGCCGAGCGGCATGATGAGCGAAAGCTGGTCCTGTAAAGCGCGCACGGTGCGGATACGCGGGGCGATCCGGGTGCTCTCGTATGGGAGGTGGATCGAAAGCTGGTGCAATTCGGTCACGTCAAGCGCAAGGCGCTGGCGCTCCTTGTCGATCGCCGGATCGGTTTCCAGCAGCAGAGAATCGCTCGACCAGCGCTCGGCATCCGCCAGGATATTGGAGACGCGTTGCAGCATGAATGCCGAGACCGACTGCGGCAGGACCAGTGCATGGACGAAACTGCCGCAGAGGATTCCGATAGTGATCTCCTGTACGCGCAAGGTCGCCACGGTGAAGATCGTATCGGGCACATCGACGCTGGGCAGAACGATGAGCACGGCGGTATAGCCCGCCAGCACGAAGGCATAGGAACGCGGCGTCCGGTCCAGCAACGAGACGAAGACACAGAGCGCCAGCCAGGCGCCTATGCCGAGGACCAGCAGTTCCGGCTTCTGCACGAGGTTCGGCACGATGATCACCGCCATGCCTGCGCCGATGAAAGTACCGACCACGCGGAACATCGCCTTGGACACCACCGCACCGGCCAGCGGCTGCGCGACGATATAGGACGTGAGAAACGCCCAATAGGGACGCTCCAGCCCGATCGACAGCGCGATATAGATGGCCAGCATCGAGGCCAGATAGGCCTTCAGGGAGAACAGCGCGGCGTCCAGTCCGAAACGCTTCGTCATTGCCGGGCGGCGCTTTCCGCAATGCGTGCGGCGATGCCATCAAGCACCCGCACGACAGTCTCGACATCTTCCGTTGGAATGCCATCGAGAAGGCTTGCACGCAACTCGATCAATCGCTTGTCGATGCGCCGCGCGGCGGCGGCGCCTTCCTCGGTCAGGCAGAGGTTCTTGGCGCGCCGGTCACTGTCATCGGCGCGGCGCTCGACAAGACCGGCATCCTCCAGCAGGTGGAGGGTCCGGACGAGCGAGGGTTCGGTCACGTTGATGACCCGCGCGAGATCGCCCTGCCGCACCTCGTCGCCAAGGCGCAGCAGATGCACCAGCGCCCAGCCGGAAGAGTTGGAGACCCCCAGCGAGGAAAGCGCCGAATCGGCGAGTTGCTGCCATGAACGCGAAACCGGCCCCAGCCTTGCAGCCAGAGCCTTCTCGCTCGATTGTCGATCTTGCATGCAAGGGTAATTAGAGTGCTAACTAATCCGCGCAAGATGGTGCAGCTTGGATATTATGACACTTGCGTTGAGTTTATTGCAACGCAGACCCGCCACCGGAGGCAGGCTGGCTAGCCGTTCGAAGCCCTGCGAATTGATGCCGCCGGCGTTGAAGAACTTGCCGTCGCCCTCGCCCAGGTAGTCGTTATCCGCCCGGGTCGAGTTCGACTGTACCGCGATCGCGCCCGCTGCCGTCGAATCCGAAGGCGTCGCCTTCGTTGACCTGCCCTCCCGGAAGAGTATCCATCAGATCGGGCGCCGAGACCAGCGAATGCATTCCCATGTCGTTATGACGACCGCCGGATGACGACCGGGATTTAGACACAAGGCTGACACGAGCGGGTGGCGCCCCCTGGTCGACGGCGCTAAGTCCCTGCAAATGCCTATCGTCTCCCGGAGAATATCCTTGCGCCGACCGATCTTCGCCCTCGGCCTGTCCGTTTCCGTGCTGGCTGCCGCCTTCGCTTCGATCCAGCCGGTGGCCGCGCAAACGACTGCGCTTGCGGAACGGACCGCAGTTGCGAACCCACCTCGCGTCGAGCAATCGGCAACCTCCCGGCACGCCATGGTCGCGGCGGCCAATCCGCTGGCGGTGAAAGCCGGTATGGACGTGCTCGAAACGGGCGGTTCAGCCATCGATGCCGCTGTTGCGATCCAGGCGGTTCTCGGTCTGGTCGAGCCGCAGAGCTCCGGCCTCGGCGGCGGCGCCTTCATGGTCTATTACGACGCGAAGACCCGGAAGACGACGGCCTACGACGGGCGCGAGACGGCCCCGGCTGGCGCGACGAACCGCCTGTTCCTCGACGAAAACGGCAAGCGCCTGTCCTTCGCGGAGGCGGTGCTGGGCGGCATCTCCACCGGCGTTCCCGGCGCGATCGCCATGCTCGACATGGCCCACCGCGATCACGGCAAACTGCCCTGGGCGAAACTCTTCGGCGAAGCGCACCTCCTGGCAGAAGACGGCTTCATCGTCAGCCCGCGCCTGGCCGGCATGATCGCAAGCAAGGCGCCGCAAGCTTCCGCACCGGATGCGAAGCGTTACTTCACCAAGGCCGACGGTACGGCTTATGTCGCCGGAGACCGCCTGAAGAACGCGGACTATGCGCGCTCGTTGGACCGGATCGCGAAATACGGTGCCTCAGGCCTGCTGACCGGCCCCCTCGCACAGCAAATTGTCGACCGCGTGCACGAAGGGCCGCGCCCGAGCACGCTCTCGCTGGCCGATCTGGCCAGCTACCGCCCGCATTCGAGTGCCGCGCTCTGCCAGCCCTACCGCCTCTACCTCGTCTGCACTCCGCAGGCGCCATCGGGCGGCCCCGGTCTGCAAATCGCCCTTGGCGTGCTCGCACATACCGATATCGACAAGCGCGATGCCTCCGACGAGAAGGCCTGGTTCGAATTCGCGCAGGCCAGCCGCCTCGCCTATGCCGACCGCGACCGCTATGTCGGCGACCCGGCTTTCGTGAAAGTGCCGCTCGAAGGCCTGCTCGATCCCGAATACCTGAAGGGCCGCGCCGCCGAAATCGGCGAAAAAGCCGGACCGGTGACTTTCGGCATGCCAAAGGGCGCCCCCGATGTCGGTCCGGACTCAACCAACGAGCCGGGCGGCACCAGCCACATCGTCATCATCGACGCTCAGGGCAATGTCGTCTCGATGACCACCACGGTCGAGAGCATCTTCGGCTCGGGCCGCATGGTCGGCGGGTTCTTCCTCAACAACCAGCTTACCGACTTCTCGTTCAGTCCTACAGACGAAGACGGCGCCAAGGCTGCCAATGCCGTCGGCCCCGGCAAGCGCCCTCGCTCCAGCATGGCACCTGCGATCGTCCTCACGCCGCAGCACAAGTTCGTGGCGGCGGCGGGATCGCCCGGCGGTTCGGCGATCCAGGCCTACAACCTCAAGGTTCTGGTCGCCCTGCTCGACTGGAAGATGACGCCGCAGGAGGCGGTTTCGCTGCCCAACCTCGTGGCCAAGGGCGGCAGCTATAGCGCCGACAAATTCCCCCAGCCGATCATGGACGGCCTTGCCGCGCGCAATATGCCGCTTTCGACCGCCAAGGGCGAAGAATCCGGTCTTCAGGCGATCATCGCCACGCCGAAGGGGTATGTCGGCGGTGCCGATCCCCGGCGCGAGGGCGTCGCTCGCGGGTTCTGACCCCGGCCCCGATACCCTCTTCCAATCTTTCCCTGCGTTGAAAATGGCATAGAGTTCCCTTAGGGGCCGCTGCCTTTCAACCAGGGAAAAGACATGCCGGGCGATCACGACGTAAAGATCGGGGAACAATCCGGGGCTACGGGCATCCGCTCCTCCACGGGTAGCCTCGGCCTCATGGCGGCGATCGCGCTGGTCATGGGCAACATGATCGGGTCCGGGGTGTTCCTGCTGCCCGCCAGCCTCGCCCCGTTCGGCTGGAACGGGGTGATCGGCTGGTTCGCCACGATCACCGGCGCGCTGATCCTCGCCTATGTCCTGAGCCGCCTGACCCGCGCCCGACCGGAAGCAGGCGGGCCTACCGGTTTCGTCACCGATGCCTTCGGGCAAAGGACCGGGTTCTTCATCAGCTGGATCTACCTCGTCTCGCTCTGGACTTCGGTGGTGACGATTGCCGTGGCCACCGTCTCCTATCTGTCCAGCATGGTGCCGTTCCTCGGGCGCGGCGAGCATGTCCCTGCCCTTGCCGCCATCGCGCTGCTCTGGCTGATGACGCTGGTGAACTTGCGCGGCACCCGCGCGGCCGGGCAATTCCAGATCGTCACCCTCGGCCTCAAGGTGATCCCGCTGCTGGTGGTGATCGTGCTGGCCGTCTATGTCCTGTCGAGCGGCAAGGCCCAGCTTCCGGACTTCGACGCCTCGCTCGTGCATACCGGCGCGATCAACGGCGCCGCGACCCTGACGCTCTGGGCCTTGCTCGGCTTCGAATCCGCCAGCGTGGCCGCCGCACGGGTGCGCAATCCCGAAGTCAACGTCGCCCGCGCCACGCTCTGGGGCACGGCCCTGACCGGCGTGCTCTATCTCATGGTCTGCTCGGCCATCGCCCTGCTGCTGCCAAGCGACATGGCCGCGCACTCGGCCGCACCTTTCGCCACCTTCGTCGCCCGCTTCCTCGACGGGGACGTCGCCACTCTCGTCGCAGTCTTCGCAGTCATCAGCTGCATCGGCGCGCTCAACGGCTGGACCCTGCTCCAGGCCGAGATGATGCGCGACATGGCAGCCCGCCGCCTGCTGCCGCAGTGGTTCGCCGAGATCGATGCGCAGGGCACCGCCCGCCGCGCCCTGCTGACTTCCGCCGTCGTCGCCAGCTTCTTCGCGGCGATGAACGCCAGCCGGACGATGCAGGCCCTGTTCGAATACCTGCTGCTGCTCTCCACTTCCGCGACGCTCTGGCTCTATCTCGCCTGCGCGCTGGCGGCGCTGAAGCTGGGCGTCGCCCGCATTCCGGCGCTGATCGGCGCGCTCTATGCGCTCTGGACCTTGTGGGGCGCCGGAATCGGTGCCAGCGGACTGAGCTTCGTGCTCATGGTGCTGGGCCTGCCGATCTGGCTCTGGCTGAAGCGCAGCGAAGTCGATTGATCGCGTGGAGAACGACCTGCCATGACGAAACCATACGATGCCGTCATCATCGGCGGCGGCCACAACGGCCTTGTCTGCGCGTTCTACCTTGCCCGCGCGGGGTTGAAGGTTCGCATTCTGGAGCGCCGGGATGTGGTCGGCGGCGCGGCGGTAACCGAGGAATTCCACCCCGGCTTCCGCAACTCGGTGGCCAGCTACACCGTCAGTCTGCTCCAGCCCAAGGTGATCGCCGACATGCGGCTGGCCGACCATGGCTACCGCGTGATCGAGCGGCCGATCTCCAACCTGCTGCCGCAGGAAGATGGCGGCTACCTCAAGCTCGGCGGCGGGCTGGAGCGCACACAGGCCGAGTTTCGCCGCTTCTCCGCGCACGATGCCGAAGTGCTACCCGCTTATTACGATGCACTGGAAACCGTGGCCGAAGTGCTGCGCGACCTCGCCCTGAAATCGCCGCCCAACGCCGGTGACGGCTGGCGCGGGCTGATCGACGCGGCGCTTCAGGGCCGCAAGCTTTCAGGTCTTTCCCTTGAAGCGCAGCGCGATGTGCTGGACCTTTTCACCAAGTCCGCCCGGTCGCTGCTGGACGGCTGGTTCGAGAGCGAGGCGGTGAAGGCCGCCTTCGGTTTTGACGCGGTGGTTGGCAACTATGCCTCGCCCGATACGCCGGGCAGTGCCTACGTCCTGCTGCACCACGTCTTCGGCGAAGTGAACGGCAAGAAGGGCGCCTGGGGTCACTCGGTCGGCGGCATGGGCAATATCACCCGCATCATGGGCGAAGTCTGCCGCAAGCTGGGCGTGGAGATCAGCCTGGAAAGCCCGGTGGATCAGGTGCTCGTCGATGGCGACAAGGTTGCGGGCGTGCGGCTTGAAAACGGCGAGGAAATTGCCGCCACCCGCGTGATCGCCAATGTCGGCCCCAAGCTGCTTTACGGCAAGATGATCGCGGAAGGCGACCTGAACCCCGATTTCCAGCGCCGCATGAAAGGCTTCAAGACCGGCAGCGGCACTTTCCGCATGAACGTGGCGCTTTCCGAGCTGCCGAAGTTCACCTGCCTTCCCGAACCGGGAGAGCATCACCAGTCCGGCATCATCATCGCACCGACGCTCGACTACATGGACCGCGCCTTCCTCGACGCGAAGACCCATGGCTGGTCGAGGAAGCCGATCGTCGAGATGCTGATCCCCTCGACCGTGGACGACAGCCTCGCGCCCGAGGGCCAGCATGTCGCCAGCCTGTTCTGCCAGCAATTCGCGCCGGAGCTTCCCGATGGCCGCGACTGGGATGCCGAGGAAGACAAGGCGGCGGACACCGTGATCGATACGGTGGAAGAGTATGCGCCGGGCTTCCGCGCCTCGATCCTCGGTCGGCAAGTGCTCAGCCCCAAGGGACTGGAGCGCAAGTTCGGCCTCGTCGGCGGCGACATCATGCACGGCAACCTGACACTCGACCAGATGTGGTCGGCGCGGCCGGTACTGGGCCACGGCGCCTATCGCGGGCCGATCAAGGGGCTCTACATGTGCGGCTCCGGCGCGCACCCCGGCGGCGGCGTGACCGGTGCGCCCGGCCACAACTGCGCGCATGAGGTGATCGCGGACAACAAGCGCTGGGGTAATCGTTACGGCCGGTTCATTTCCTAGCGGTTTCGAACCGGCGCGCCATTTCATCCCTCCCCCGGGTCGTCCTGCCGAATAGAGACAGACCTGTTCCGATCCTGTTGGTTTGAGACGGGTAGACGAACGGACCCAGTTCCCGGCTTAGCGGCCGGAAAACACAATCAGTTCGATGGGTTGCGACAAAAACGGGAAGACGGTTTGCCTGAAATACTCAATATGGACACGCGGCGCAGGTCCGATGCCATTTCGGTCGCGCGGGTCATCTGCATCCTCGGCGTCGTTTATGTCCACGCCTGGACCGGGCTGACCGGCTACGACCTGCAACTTGCTCACGGGACGCCGCAGGAGAACTTGCGCTGGGTGCTGATGGACGTCTTCGGGCGCAGCGCAGTGCCCCTGCTCGGCCTGATCTCCGGCTGGCTGGTAGCCGGATCGAGCCGCACCTTCGACTGGGCGAGCCATGTCGGCCGCAAGGCCAAGACGATCCTGTTGCCGATGGTGCTGTGGAACGCGCTGGCCATCCTGCTGGTCTCCGGCGCCGCCGTCGCGACGCGGCTCGCTGCACCGACCCCGCAATCGCTCGACTGGATCTTCCAGGAAGTGTTCATCGCCAGCCGCAATCCGGACATCAACGTCCAGATGCCGTTCCTGCGCGACCTGTTCCTCTGCATGCTACTGGCGCCGCTGCTCGTGCGCTGCGGCAAGCGCACGCTTCTCGCCGTGGCGTTGGTGGCCGGGGTCTGCCAGATCGCGGGCTTCGGACCGCCGGTGTTCATGCGCGCCTCGATCCCGTTCTTCTTCACTCTCGGCATCATCGCCCGGCGCGAGAACCTGTCGGACCGCATCGCCGACTGGCCGCTGGCTGTCGCACTGGCGCCGTTCGCGGTGCTGACCGCCGTGCAGCTCTACTTCACGCTGGTGGTGGATGCATCCCCGATCAGCCTCCCCGCCGCGACGCTCGACCTCGCCGTGCGCATTTCCGCAGCGCTTGCCTACTGGCGCATTTCCTGGGGCATTGCCGGAACCGCAGTGCGACGCCCGCTGCTCAAGATCGAGCCTTTCGCGTTCTTCCTGTTCTGCTCGCACCTCATCCTGATCTGGCTGGGTGGACCGCTGCTGGGCAGGCTGTTCGGCACCCTCGGCTCGCCGCTCTATCCGGTCTATCTGGTCGCCCAGCCGCTGATCGTGCTGCTGGTGGTTGTCCTGCTGGCGACCCTGCTCCGCCGCGCCGCGCCGGGACCGGCGCGCATCCTGAGCGGCGGTCGGTTGAAAGGACAGAAGCTGGCAGCCGCCTGAGCCGCCAGCTCCTGTCTCAAGGCCTCACTTACCGGCGAGATCCTTGTAGAGGCTGAGGTAGTAGGTGATCCCTGGCCGCACGTTGAGCAGCGGCAGCCGCTCGTTGAGGCCGTGGGCGAACTCGTCGGAATCCTTCATCATCGAGGCGCTGGCGCTGTAGCTCGGCACGCCGAGGGCGCGATACCACATCGAATCCGAAGCGCCCGAGGCCTGCGAGGGGATGATCGGGATCGGCCCCCAGGCCGCCGTCACCGCCTTGCGCGTCGCCGCCACGAAGTCCGGCCGCATCGGCGAGGCAGGCGACATCGTCGAGGCATCGCCGGTCACGTCGGAGAACTTCGCGGCAGGCATCTGCGCGACTTTCTCCAGTTCCGCCATGATCTCCTCGCGGGTGTGGCCGGGGAAGACGCGGCAGTTGATATTGGCCGTGGCGCGCTGCGGCAGGGCGTTCTGGGCATGGCCGCCGGAGATCATCGTCGGAACGCAAGTCGTGCCGGTGCGGCCCACCATCGAGGGATTGGCGCGCAGCACCTTGAGCGCCGCCTCGTCGTTCGGATTGGCTGCGAAAGCGCGCATTGCGCCTGCCAGCGCGGCATCGGGTTCGAGCTTCGCCGCCTCCACCCAGTAGGCGCGGGTGATATCGTTGAGTTCTGGCTTGAAGTGATAGTGGCCGATCCGCTCCAGCACCTCGGAAAGCTGAACGATCGCATTCTCCGTGCGCGGCGCGGAGCTGTGGCCGCCGGGGTTAGTCACTTCGATCTGGTAATCGACGTAAGTCTTCTCCGCCCCGCCCCAGGACCAGAACGCGGGCTTGCCGGTCTTTTCCGAAAGGGTTCCCGACGAGCCGTCGACATTGAGCACGAGTTCGGCATTCTTCAGCCGCTCGGCGATCAGCTTCGAGGTCGCCATCGAGGTTTCCTCGTCGCCGGAATAGGCGATGACGAGCGTGCGCTTGGGCTTGAAGCCCTGCTTGCGCAGTTCGATCATCGATTCCATCGCCAGCACCGCTTCGAATTTGGTGTCGCTGGCGCCGCGTCCGTAGAGGTAGCCGTTCTCGACGGCCGGGGTGAAGGGATCGCGCTCCCAGTCGGCGGGCTTGGCCTCGACCACGTCCATATGCGCGGAAACCACCAGCGGCTTCAGAGAGGGATCGCTGCCCGGCCAGGTGGCGATGAGGTAGGCGGTGTCCTTGTGGGGAACGATCTCGATGTCCTTGGCATCCCAGCCGTTCGCCAGCAGCTCCTTGCGGAAGAGTTCCGCGACCTGCTGCGTCTGGTTGCCTTCACCTTCGACCGAGCGCAGCGCGATGGCCTGCTTCGACACTTCCAGCACCTTCTTTTCAGCCTCGGGATAGGCCTTGGGCGCGGCTTGAGCGCTGGTCGAAGCCGCGAGAATGGCGCCGAGCGTGAAGACGGTGGATGCGATGACCCGCATGGATATTCTGCCCCCTGAAATGCGATCCGAAGTTTGTGACTGGCCGGAACCGATGAAGAATCGGTTCCGGCCTCGGCACATTGTCGCATTCACAGGGCAGGCGCACCTGTTTTGCGCGGATCAGCCCAGATCGAGCGCGCCGGTCAGGTCGCCCGGTGCCACGCCGCCTGCCGCGATCATGGCATCCTCACGCATCTTCAGACCTTCCAGCTTCTCCAGACCGAAACGACGGGTGAGGAAGCGGGCGATCGAGCCGGTGTCGTAGATCGTGTGATCGACCGCGCCCTTCTTCGCATGGGGCGAGACGATGACGGCGGGAATGCGCGTACCCGGTCCCCAGCGGTCACCCTTCGGCGGCGCAACGTGATCCCACCAGCCGCCGTTCTCGTCGAAGGTGATGACGACCAGCATCTTCTCCCACTGCGGACTGGCGCGCAGGCCGTCGATGACGGCGGCGATATGGCGATCGCCCGCATCGATGTCCGAATAACCGGCATGCATGTTGAGATTACCCTGCGGCTTGTAATAGCTGACCGCCGGGAGCTTGCCCGCCTCGGCATCGGCCAGGAACTTGTTGGTGCGCGCAGTGCTGCCCTCGCCGCCGTCGCGCAGGAATTTCGCGCGGTCGGCGGTGCCGGGGGCGAAGCGGTCGTAGTAGTTGAACGGCTGGTGGTGCGGCTGGAAGTTCGGCCGCGAGGGGAACGAGGCGTCGTTCATGTTTCCTGCCAGCGCCGCATCCCAGCCGCCCGCGTACCAGGCCCAGTCCACACCCTTGGCCGAGAGCATATCGCCGATCGTCTTGTGCTGCTGCGGCACCAGCGTGTGGGAGCTTTCCGCATTGGCGTAGCCCGGCTTCGTCGCATCGAGTTCGTAAGTCGGCGCATAGGGCGGCAGCATCGTGTTGACTGCCCAGAAGTCGGGCGAGAGCGTGTTCGGGCCGAATACCGCCGGGCCGTCGAGCGCGCTGGCAGGGGTCTTGGGATCGACCTTCAGGCGCGTGCCCTTGGGATCGTTCCCTTCGAGCCTGGCGATGCGCTTGGCGGCCGGGCTCTTGTCGGCATCCGGATAGAACGGCGGCTGCGCGGCGATCAGGTACTGGTGGTTGAGGAAGGAACCGCCGAACGCGCCCATGAAGAAGTTGTCGCAAAGCGTGAACTCACGCGCGATCTGCCACATGCGAAGCTGCGCGCGCATGTCGCCGTAGTGACCCATGACCAGCGCGCCGCTGTCGCCCCAGGCGACGAACTGGTCGTTGGCGCCGCCGTTGATCTGCATCTGGTTGTGATAGAACGCATGGACCAGATCGCGGGTGACGAGACCGTGCGGCAGCGGATCGCCCTCGGGCGTCTTCAGCGCGAAGGGACCGTTCGGGATCGGCGCGAGATCGTCCGGGCCGATCTGGTATTCGGCATGCTCGACAACCTGCTTGGAAGGCACGAGGCCTTCCCAGATCTTCGGCAGGCGCTCCATGACCTTGCCGTCGCGGTCGCGCTGGCGGGTGCGTTCGGCCGGGACCTCGGCCAGCGGCTGCTGGAGACCGGGGAAATCGGCGAAGAGATTGTTGAAGCTGCGGTTCTCCGCGAAGATCACCACGACCGTATCGATCGCCTCCCGCAGCCTGGCATCGCTGACCGGGCGCGACGACGAACCCTTGGCCGGGCGCGCCTCGGCGCTCTCCACCGTACCACCGGCAACGGCAGCGGCACCGATCGCGGCGGCAAGACCGCCGAGGAAGTCGCGGCGGTCCGGACGCACCACCGGGTTTTCGGCCTGCGGTTCGGGGAGATCGGAGTCGGTCATGGAATTTCCTTGGGGAGATATATTTCCGGCTGTTTGCTGTCCCGACGGAAGCACGTCAACCATTTAGGATATCCTGTATCATGCCCCAGAAAGCTTCCCCGCGCTCCGGACGAAAAATGGGCGCCCCGACAAGGCCGGGACGCCCATTTTGTCATTGCCGCAACTTTCAGGCCTTGGCGAAGCGCCGCTCGTTCCACTTCACCGACAGACCTTCGCTCGTCGTTCCCGCCGTGGTGCGCTGCGCGATCGTGCCCACAAAGTGCCACTCGCCGCGGACCTGCTCCGGCGTGAGTTGCAGCGAGACATAGCCCCGGCGGCTGGTATCGGCGAAAGCGAGGCCGGGGTTGGCACCGCGCAGCGCCTTGGCCAGATCGGCGGGCAGAACCGAGGGAAGATATTCCTCGTAACCCGGCGAAGTGACCGAATGCCCGGCATATTCGACACCGGCAGGCGTCCCATCCACCGAAAGCTCGCTGCCCCAGGCATTGTGGCTATCGCCCGCCAGCACCACGAGGTTGCAGTCCGCCTGACGAGCCGCGCGCAGCAGGCGTTCGCGCGCGGCGGGATAGCCGTCCCACGAGTCCATGTTGAACGGCAGCCCCACTTGCGAAGCGGCGGCGATGGCCATGAGCGCCTGCCGCACTTTGGGATCGCCGCCCGCCGGAACGAGGTCCGCCATCTGCGGCGGCGCCTTGAGCGAGCCCATGACGACCTGCTGCGCCAGAACCTGCCAGCGCGTGCCGGACTTCGCGGAATCCGCCAATCCTTTGGTGAGCCAGGCCTCCTGCTTCGCCCCCATCAGCGTGCGGTCCGCCGCCATCCACGGCCCGTCGCGGAACTGCACGAGGGCCTTGGCGATCTCCGCCTGACCGCCTTTTGCCGCCCCCGCTATGACCGCGCCGAAATCGAGCTGCTCCATGCGCTCGCTCACGCGGGTCTCGGGGCGGAACAGCGTGGCCAGCGAGCCGATCTGGAAGCTGTCGTAGAGCGCGTCGGACACCGGCATCCATTCGCGATAGGCCTTCTCCGCCGCCGCACGCCGCACCGACCACTCGCCTTCCTTCTCGGGCTGATGGTTCTCGGCGCCGCCTTTCCAGCTATCGTTGGCGAATTCGTGGTCGTCCCACTGGGCGATCATCGGAAAGCGCTGGTGGATGCGGCGCAGGTCCGGATCGAGCCTGTAGCTGGCGAAGCGCAGGCGGTAATCGGCCAGCGATACCGTTTCGTTCTGCGGCTCGATCGGACGCCCGGCCATCGGATTGTCCGGATAGTGCCCGTATTCGTACTCGTAGAAGTAGTCGCCAACATGGACGATCAGGTCGAGATCGTCGCGCGCGGCGCCGTGGGCATAGGCGTTGAACCAGCCGAACGGCATGTTCGAGCAGGAGAACAGGCCGATGCCGAAACGGTCGACCTCACCCACCGGCAGCGTGCGAGTGCGGCCGACTTCGCTCTTCGTGCCGTCCGGCGCGATGAAACGATAGAAGTACCACTTGCCCGGCGCGAGCCCGGACACCACCAGCTTGGCGCAATTGTCGTGCGCAGGCGAAGCGATGACCTCGCCGCCGCCCGCCACCTTGCGGAAACTATCGTCGGCCGAGAGTTCGCAGCGCAGCTTCGTATCGCCGCTGCCGACATAGCGCGTCCAGAGCAGCACCGAATGGGCGGCAGGCTCGCCGCTCGCCACGCCGTGGGTAAAGCCGCGCGCGGTCAGAATCTGGGCGATGCCCGGCGTCGAGAGCGCGGCGAGACCGAAGGCGCCTGCCTGAAGCAGCAGGCGTCGGTCGATTTGCAGGGTCATGGTATCGTTCCTCGGAATGACGGGTCAGTAGCGCGCGGTGATCTCGATGCCGTACGTGCGCGGCTCGGCCGGGATGAAGGTCGGATAGCCGAACGAACCGCCGGTATTGCCCGCGTCGAGCAGGTACTTCTTGTCCGTCAGGTTGCGGGCATAGCCAGCGACCTGGAACTTGCCGTCCATCAGCGAAACGCCGCCGCGCAGATTGACCTGCGTGACCGGTACCTGGCTGATCGCTTCGCTGTTCGGGATCTCGAAGTAGATCTTGCTGCGGTAGGTGACGCTGGGGGTCAGGAACACACTGGTGTTCTGATTGACAGGGACATTGAGGTTGAACCCGGCCGCCCATTGCCACTTGGGCTGGAGGCGGAACTGGTCTCCGGCATAGGCGCCGTTGGAGGCCTTGTCGTCGATGCCGCCGCTAATGAAGCCGACATTACCGAACGCGCTCAACCATTCGGTGAAGCGCGCTTCCAGTTCCGCCTCGACACCGAGGTTGGAGGCCGAACCGGCACTGCGGGTAACGGCCCGGCCGTTTTCGATGACCGAGACCTGGAAGTTTCTGTACTTGTCGTAATAGACGCCCAGCGAGCCGGAGAACATGCCGACCGAGCCCTTGATCCCTGCCTCGTAGTTCCACACGGTCTCGGACTTGATGAGGTCGAGATCGGCCACCGGCCCGGCGGCTGCGGAGAGCTGGACCACCGGCGAGCGGCGTCCTTCCGAGATCGTCGCGTAGAGGTTGAGGTTCGGCGTCAGATGATAGAGCGCATTGAAGCGCGGCAGCACGGCGGCGTAGGACTTGCGCGCGTGGAAGGTCTGTCCGTCGGTATCGACCAGCGGCAGCAGCGGCTGGCCGTAGACCGGAGCGTCGGGCTGATAGGCCGAGTAGCCGGAACGGCGCTTCTCGATCAGGATACGGGCACCGGCAGTCAGTTCCAGCGCTGGCGCAGGCTTCCACGTCACGTCGCCGAACATCGACCATGACTGGTTGCGGCCTTCGTTCTTGTACCAGCTCGAATAGGGTACGGCGGTATAAGCCCCGCCGGTCAGCAGCGAAGTCGCACGCCCTGCGGTTACGGTATTGTTGGCCGCAACGCAGCCGAGGCCGGGGATCAGGTTGGCGCTGCACTGGAGGTAGGTGCCCAGCTCCGACGACATCGGGACGTACTGGTACGAGTCCTCGATGAAGTAGTTCCAGCCGAACGAGGCGCGCCACTGGTCGTCGCTATACGTGAAGCGGCCTTCGTGGCTCGCCTGCCAGCCCTTGGCGCGCTCGGCGAATTCGAGATACCAGGCGGCGGAGCCGTCGGCGTCGAAGACTTCCAGCGCATCGAAATGACGATAGCCGTTGACGGTGGTGAAGTTCCAGCCGTCCGCGAAGTCCCAGCTCAGCGTCAGGTTGCCGTCATAGACATCGCGATCGAGGCCCAGCTTGTCGGAACCGAGCACTTCGGCCGAAACGGGCGAACCGCCCAGATAGGCTCTGTCGTAAAGACCTTCAACCGAGGTCGAGCCGAGGTTCTTCGAGAGGAACGGCGTGCCGGAATTGCGCTGGCGATCGTACGTGAACACGAGGTCGGCGGTGAAATCGCTGCTCGGCGTGTAGCGCAGCGATCCGCGCAGGCCGAGCTGGTCCTGCGCGTAAAGATCTTCCTGACCCGGTGCGAGGTTCTCGATATAACCATCGCGCTTCTTCCACTGCCCGGCGATGCGGGCGGCGATCACGTCGTTGCCGGCATTGACGAAGCCTTCGACGCGGGTGGCATCAAGGTTGCCGTAGGCGCCCGTCAGCGAAGCAGACGTGCCTGCCTCGGGCTTGGCCGAAACGAAGCTGATCGCGCCGATCGTAGCGGCCGTGCCGAACAGGGTCGCCTGCGGCCCCTTGACCACTTCCACCCGGTCGAGATCGTAGATGCCCTGATAAGCCCCGCGCGAGCGCGAGATGTCGATGCCGTTGTAGTAGAGCGTCACGCGCGGCCCCTGCTGCGCCGAGCCGCTGTCGGACGTGATGCCGCGGATGACGAAGCCGGGGTTGTTGGCGCTCTGTACCTGGACATTGAGACCCGGAACGTAGTTCGACAGTTCGCCGATGTCGGTCACGCCCAGTTCGCGCATGCGTTCGCCGGTCTGGACCGAGAGCGTGATGGGAACGTCCACCGCCCGCTGTTCGATCTTCTGCGAGGTGACGATGATGGCATTCGGATCGGCGCTTTCGGCCGCTTCCTTCTCGGCGGCATGGGCTATCGCGGGAAGCCCTGCCAAAGTCGTTCCCGCAAGAAGAGCTGCGATGCAAGTACCGAATTTCATTGCCGTTTCCCCTGAGCAGTTCGTTACGGCTCGGCGGGGTACGCCCGGCAAATGAAGGTTGGATGGCGTTACCGTGACGGTTTTATGTAGCTCACTTCGTAAGGCGCAAGGCCGCTGCGGTGCCGTAGACCAGCCCCAGGCCGACAAGTCCCGCCAGTTGCGACGCGACTTCGCCGAGACTGGCCCCCATCTCGTTGAGACGCACGAAGACCTGCGCGCCGAATGTCGCGGGCGAGAGATGGGCAAGGCCCGATACCCAGTCGGGCATGGAGGACAGCGGCCATGCCGCTCCAGCCAGAAAGAATAGAACGATCGAGGTGGGTATCAGCACCTGCAAGGCGCGCTCGGCGTTGTCGAAAAGGCTGCCGAGCAACAAGCCCAGCGCGGAAACGGCAGCGGCGAAGAGCGGAACGGCGACGAACAGCCCTCCCACGTTTTCGGCACGGGGCACGTCCTGATACCAGAATACCCAGCCGAAATAGAACATGGCGGCAAAACAGCCGATCGATGCCAGCGCACTCCATACGCCGAGAAAGCCCGGCAGCGAGAGTGGCTCGGCCTTGCCTTCGCGAACCCTCGCCCTCTGCGCCGCCGCCAGCATGGCGGTGCCGAACAGCAAAGTCTGTTGCAGGATGATCGCCGAGACGGCCGGGAAGACGTAGTCGGCATAGCCTTCGCGCGTATTGAACAGCGGCCGTTCAACCACTTCGACAGGCGGGCGCACATGCAGGCCCTGCGCCAGCGGCGCCAGCGGCCCCAGCCGCTCGGCCGCGACGGCCAGCGCTGCGGACTGGATGGCACCGCCGATGTCCCGCGCACGGATCAGATAGGTGCCGTTGACCCAGATGCCGATCCCGCCGCCCGGCGCGCCGGTAAGCAGGCTGCGGGTGAAGCCGCGCGGCAGCAGCAGGATGCCGTCCGCCTCGCGGTTGCGGACCTGCCGTTCGGCCTCGTGGATCGAGTCAGTTTCCGCCACGATCCGCACTTCCCGCAGATCCGATAGCTTGCGCACCAGCGCGCGCGTCAGATCGCTGTGCTCCTCGTCCACCACCACGACCGGAAGCTGGCGAACCGTCTGCTGCGCGTAAGGCGCCGGGTAGTAGAAACCGTAGAGCACCACCGCCAGAATGACGATCGAGGCCACGGCGAACGTCGAAAGCACAGCCCTGAAGACCGAAGCGAAGCCTTGCGCGAACGTCATGCTGCTTGCTCCTTCCGGCGCAGCAGGAGCAGGCAGAGGCCTAGCGATACCACCAGATAGAGCGACAGCATTGCCAGTTGCGGCAGTGCAACGGAAACCGGCGCGCCGAGGAACTGGTCCATCTGCAAGCGCAGGTAATGGGTGAAAGGCAAGGCCTCGCTCCAGCCGCGCGCGAAGGCGGAACCGCCGTTCAGCGGCAAGGTCCCGCCGGAATAGGCCAGCGCCGATCCCGCATAGAGCGCCGTGGCCGAAAAGGCGAAGCTCGGCTTGCGCGCGGCGATTACCAGCAGGGCTGAGACTGCCGCGGTTCCGGCGAAGAGCAGGCTCTGCGCGGCAAGGGTCAGGAGAAGACTGCCGTTCATTGTCCAGCCGCGAAAGCCGACGAGCCAGATCATCCAGACCATGCCCCAGATCGAGATCGCCGCGACATAAGGCGTGAGCTTGCCCGTCAGCGCCGCAAGGCCCCCGCCGGTCTCGGCCTTCCAGTGCGCCAGCGAGCGTCCCTGCAACTCGCGCCCCAGGGCCATCACCGCGACGCAGCCGGTCAGCAGGTGCAGCACGGCCGGCTGGATCAGCGCCTGCAAGTACCACTCGAAGCTGGCCTGCGGATTGAACAGCACGGTGGCCTGAACGACCGGCGGGCGGATGCGGATCGCCGGAAGCCCCCTTCCCCGCGCCGCGTCCAGCCCGCGCTCGACCAGCACCGCGTCCACCGCTGCCCTGATGCCGGATTCCGCACTGCCGCCGATCGTCAGGAACGAGGCATTGTAGAAAATCTGGATCGCTGGGGCGCTCGCACGTTCAAGCCCTTCGCCCACGCCGCGCGGGAGGCGCAGGATCGCCCAGACCCGCCCGGCCCGCGCCAGCCTTTCGGCCTCGACCATCGTTTCCGGGCGTTCGGCGATCGAGACTGCCGGGCTGGCCGCCACCGCGCGGATAATGGCGCGGCTGAGCGCGCCGTTATCCTCGTCCAGCACCGCGATCGGCAAGGCGCGCGGCACACCCGCGATCAGCATGGCCGCGACGATCAGGATCGCCAGCCCCGGAAACAGCGTGAGCATCGCCAAGTCCCAGCGATCCCGCCGCAAATGGCCGATTTCGCGGCGCAGGGCTCGTCCGAAACCGAAGCGGGCGGGCGTCATTGCGGCCAGTCGAACAGCACGCTCATGCCGGGGCGCAGCTCCTTGACCGGTTCGGCGGGATGGAGCCTCACCTCGAAACTGCGCACATCGAAGCCCGAGGACTGCCGCGTCGCCCGCCATGTCGCGAAGTCGCCTTGCGGGCTGATATAGGTCACGCGGAAGCGGACCTTGCGCTTGCCCAGAGCCGGGACGGTACCGACGAGTTCCTGACCTTTTCGGAGAGAATTGAACTGGTCTTCACGAAGGTTCAGCGAGACCCAGGGATGCGCCGTATCGACAATCTGGAACACCGGAACCGCCGGAGCGACGATCTCGCCCGGCTCCGCCAGCCGCCGCACCACTTCGCCGCCGATCGGCGCCACCAGCGTCTTCTCGGCACCGAGCGCATCTGCAATCGAAAGGCCGCCCTTCGCGACTTGGACTTGTGCCTGTGCGGCGGCCTTTTCCTCCGCGCGCGCGCCGGACTGCGCCTTCAGATATTGCAGTTTTGCAGCCTCGGCCTGACGGGCGCTGGCGTCGCGTGCGGCATGAGCCTCGTCACGGCGCTGCGCGGCGATCACGCCTTCCGCATAGAGATTGTCCGCTCGCCGCGCGGTAACAGCGGCAAGGTCCGCGCCTGCCTGCGCGGCCTGCCACACCGCGCGCAGCGATTCCACGTCCTCCTTGCGGGCGCCGCTGTCGGCAAGATTGCGCATGGCCTCGGCACCCGCGAGCACGCCTTGTGCCTGCTGGCGTCCGCCGTCGACTTCGGGGCTGGACAGGACCGCCAGCACCGTTCCCGCCGTCACCGTCGCGCCTTCCTCGGCCAGCAGGCGCTCGACGCGTGCCAGGACCTTGGTGGCAACATTGACCTCGTCGGCATCGACCATGCCCTGCAACTGGTCCGGCGCAGGCCGAGCAGCGATCCACAGGCCGACAAGGAGCAGGATCGCCAGCAGTATCAGTCCCGCCACCAGCAGACGAAACCTGCCGCGCGCTGCCGTGGGCGCCTGCTCGACTTCGTTCATGGTGCGGTGATCCTGTCGGGACGGAGGAGATAGTCGCGGAAGCTGTCGCCCCGGTTGCTGGCGGCCAGCAGGGCGGAAAGGGCGACGACATATTCATAGGCGGAAGCGATCCGCTGCGTCTGGGCGAGCGAGAGCGTGTTGCGCGCATCGATAAGCTGGCTGGCGGTATCCTCGCCCTCGCGAAAACCGATTTCGTGGACGCGCAGGTTCTCCTCGGCGGCTTTCATGTTGCTGTCCAGCAGCAGAAAGGACCGCCGCGCGGTGTCGACAAGGTTGTAGGCGCGGCTCGTCTCGATCTCGATGGTCTTCTGCATATCCCGCGCAGCATTTTCCGCCGCGCTCTGCCGCGAGCGCGCCGCATCGAGCGTATCTCGACGGTCGATGTTGGACAGCAGGGTGAAACGCAGGCCGAGGCCGACGATCCAGTCCGGATCGACCGGGATCGCATCGCCGCGGTTGAAATTGTACGACCCGAACGCGAAGGCCTGCGGCCTCATGCGCGACTTGGCGAGATCAACACCGGAACCGGCGAGATCGCGCGCCGCTGCCGCCGCGCGCATCTGCGGCTGCCCCGGCGAAGTCGCACTGGCAAGGAAACCGTCCAGCGGTTCAAGGCCGCTACCGTTCACGAAGAGCGGCGTGGTCGGCGTCACGCCGCCACTCGCATCGAGCAGGCGGGCCAATGAGTCCGAAGCATTGCGCTCTTCCATGCGCGCCCGTTCGAGCGCGCGCTGCGCAGCATCGCGGGCCACCTGCATTTCCAGCACGCGCGAACGCGGGATCACGCCTTCCCGGAACAGCGCCTGGGCATTGGCGAGATGCTTGTCGAAGGCATCGCGCGTGCCGGTGGCGGAAACGAGCAGCGCGGCGGCCAGTTGCTGGCCAAAATAGCTCTGCACCAGCCGCACTTGCGACAGATCCTGCGCCCCCGCCTGCTTCGCCCGCGCCAGTTCCGCGCCCGCCTCGGCCCCATGCTGGATCGCCGGGATCGCGCCGCCCGAATAGAGCGGCATGACGGCCGTGACATTGGGCCGGATCACCGTCTGCCGCGCGCGGAAATCGAGTTCGTCGGGGATCTGCGAGAGCAATCCCGGAAGCGCCTCGCCCACGCGCCCGGTCACCTGCTGCACGATGCCGGAAAACTCTGGTGGGAACTCTCCGGGCAGGCCTTCGAGGAATTGGCCCGCGGCATTGCTGAAGCTGTCCTTCTGTCCTGTCAGGTCGACCGAAAGCGACTTCTGGTAGGCAATCACCGAGACCGAAGTGGACACCACCGGACGGTTCAGCGCCTTTAGCGCATGGGCGGTCGATTCCGCGGCGCTCAATTCGTCCGAAGCGGCGCCCAGTGCGGAAGATACGCGGTCCAGCCGCTGCCGGGCGGCATCGAAAGACAGCGCAGCAGGCGTGTTCTCGTCCTGGACAGCCTCTTTACCAAGCTCCTGCGTGAAAGCAGAGTTCGGACAAGCGATCAGCATCGCAATGATACCGGCCCAGCCTATTACAGCTCTATTCCGAAAATCGCTGCCGGCAATCATGGCTCACCACAGATAGGGTCCGCAACGGATTACATGTTTCCCCTTCAACGAAAAGCAATTTTGATCAATATTTCGATAGCCTTCGGCATCACCCCTTATCCGCTGGGTGATGCCGGGTCCGCAAAGATGGCGCTGACCTCACGGTCGTTGCCCTCGTCGTGATGTTCTGGCTATCCGTGGGTCGGCAAGACGACCTCGACCTCCGCCCGCGCGAACGGGCGCCGATGGAGGCCGGGAAACCGCGCAGCAGATGGCGCCCTCCGGCGCGAACCAGAGGAACGGCAAGACGATGCACTGGCGGGAAATGAGGGAAGCCGACGCGGCTCATGTGGCGCACGTGGCAGACCTCGTCCACCTCGACTACCCCGAGAACCCTGAAGTCTTTGCCGCCTGCTTCCGGCATTACCCTTCCGGCTGCCATGTGTTGGAAGAGGATGACGGCAAGGTCGCCGGCTACCTCATCTCGCATCCCGGTCGGCAGAACTACCCGCCGGTGATAAACCAGCCGATGACCGGCCTTGCCGAACCATTCGACTGCTATTTCCTGCACGACCTCGCTCTTGGCCCTTCCACGCGCGGGCTGGGTTTCGCAGGCGAGGCTGTGCGGATCGCGGTGAACGAGGCCAAGGCGCGCGGGCTGTCCCGCATGGTTCTGGTCGCCGTTGGGGACGCGCACGGCTTCTGGGAAAAGCAGGGCTTCGAACTGCTCGGCGACGGACGGCTCGATCCGGCCAAGGGTTACGGCCCCGAGGCTAGGATGCTCGTGCGCCCACTCTGAAGGGGGACACATGATCCGCTTTCCGTTCGGAGCAGCCTCTCAAAGATTCAAATATAAGTAAAAATACCAATTATCGAAATCGCATCGAACGATAAGGGGATTTCACAGGCCATCCATAAGCAGGGTAATAAAAATATACTTGTAAACGAGGCGATGAAAATCCTTTAACATCATGCAAACATCTCCGATATTGCTCGAAATCGGAGCATTCATAGGCCAAATCGCCGCTTCGCCATTGCCGAAGGCCGGATTTTTCGGGGTAGGGCAAATCGTACCCAGGCGAAATCCTTGTTCGCCTGCCGGAGAACAATAAAGTGAATAGGGACGCAAACATGATGCAACTGATCGGCGAACTCGACACGAAGCTGGAAGAACTTGAGGAAATCGGCGCTTATGTCGCCGCGGCTCACCTTCAGGCCGCCATCGAGTCCTTGCGCTCTCATTGCAAAATCGAGCAAACTTGCTCCAAACCGGATTAACCTGCGCGAGACGACGCCGCCCTACTGTGATTATCAATACTCCGTTCACGAACTCTTTAGCGTTTCGCACAATTGCTCCAGCGGCAATGTTTTAGCCTCGAGTTCATGAACAAGGGGAGTAACACCTGCGAACAATATTGCGCCTCGTCACGTTACGACGCCGCGATCTGCTTTGCAGGCAAACACTGGCGGCACTGGTTTATGGAGAAAAGCGATCAGTTGATGCGCAATCGGGCGAAGGCCATTCGCCTGATCGGTATTGCCAACGAACTTCTCGCGATGGCCCGCGAACTCGAAATCGGACCAAGCGTCGCCACGAATCTCGCGGATATCGGTATTCCGATGGAGACACGCGAAAGCGGCAGGCCTCCCGCCAGCCAGGACCACCCGATCTGGGTGGAACTGGCTCATCAGACTTACGAGGACCGCCGTCGCCGCACCAAGATCTTCCAGTCGGAAGACCTCTTCGGCGAACCGGCCTGGGACATCCTGCTGGACCTGTTCATCGCCGCAAAGGAACGGCGGCGCGTTTCGGTGACGAGCGCCTGTATCGGCTCTGCCGTGCCGTCCACCACCGCCTTGCGCTGGATCACCATCCTCGAAAAGCAGAGCCTTCTCGTACGTGAGGCCGACCCCGGCGATGCCCGGCGCGTCTACGTCAAACTGAGCGCGCGAGGCTACGCCGCGATGCTCGAATACTTCGCCTCCGCATCCCGATCCGTGGTGCTGCTCGACGAACCCCGCCCAGAAGTTCTCGCAGCTCGATAAGCACAGCCTGAAGGGGCAATCAGGCAAAAAAATGCCGGACCGATGGGGTGGCCGGTTCTTACTGGCAGGAACCGGCCACCCGGCTTCTCTTCCGGACAGCAAAAGACCCGGCCTCCTAATGGAGACCGGGTCTTGATGTTGTAATCGATTATGTCAGCGCGACAGGCGGCCGAAAGCCGAAGCACCGGCGTAGCGCGCCGCCTTGCCCAGTTCTTCCTCGATGCGGATGAGCTGGTTGTACTTGGCGAGCCGGTCCGAACGCGCGAGCGAGCCGGTCTTGATCTGGCCGCAGTTGGTGGCGACGGCAAGGTCCGCGATCGTCGCGTCCTCTGTCTCACCCGAACGGTGCGACATCACGGCGGTATAGCCGCTGCGCTGGGCGATCGAGACGGCTTCCAGCGTCTCGGTCAGAGTGCCGATCTGGTTGACCTTCACCAGCAGCGAGTTGGCCAGGCCCTTCTCGATGCCCATGGTCAGGCGCTTCGGATTGGTCACGAAGAGATCGTCGCCGACGAGCTGGACCTTGTGGCCGATCTTGTCGGTCAGCGCCTTCCAGCCCTCGAAGTCGTCTTCGCCCATGCCGTCCTCGATCGAGACGATCGGATAGGCGTCGGTCAGGTCGGCCAGGTAGTCAGCGAAGGCGATCGGAGAGAGGCTCAGGCCCTCGCCGCTGATCTCGTACTTGCCGTTCTTGAAGAACTCGGTCGATGCGCAGTCGAGCGCGAGCTGGATTTCCGAACCCGCCTTGAAACCGGCCTTTTCGATCGAGGCCATGATGAAGTCCAGCGCATCACGGGTGCTGGCGAGGTTCGGTGCGAAACCGCCCTCGTCACCCACGGCGGTGGCGAGGCCCTTTTCGTGCAGGCCCTTCTTCAGGGTATGGAAGATTTCCGACCCCCAGCGCACCGCTTCGGCGATCGAATCGGCGCCGACCGGCATGATCATGAATTCCTGGAAGTCGATCGGGTTGTCGGCATGTTCACCGCCGTTGATGATGTTCATCATCGGCACCGGCAGGACATGCGCCGAAACGCCGCCGACATAGGAATAGAGCGGCAAACCACGTGCATTCGCAGCTGCCTTGGCCGCCGCCATGCTGACGCCGAGGATGGCGTTGGCGCCCAGACGGCTCTTGTTCTCGGTGCCGTCGAGTTCGATCATCGCGAGGTCGAGGTCGCGCTGGTCTTCAGCATCCAGGCCGACGAGAGCTTCGGCGATGTCGCCATTGACGGAATCGACAGCCTTGAGCACGCCCTTGCCGAGATAGCGCGACTTGTCGCCGTCACGCAGTTCCACGGCTTCATGCGCACCGGTCGAAGCGCCCGAGGGAACCGCTGCACGCCCGAAGCTGCCGTCTTCGAGAAGAACGTCGACTTCGACAGTGGGATTGCCGCGGCTGTCGAGAATTTCGCGGCCGTGGATATCGATAATCGCGGTCATAAAAGGCTATTCCTCCTGCAAGGCGAACCATGAGGCGCCTCAGCGCACTCTCGCTGGCGTCTTAGCAGGGGAACTACGCCTGACAAGTTGCGTTGCCATTTCGACGACAAGTTGTGTTACTCTTGGCGCTAATCGCCTAGGCACCGCGTCAATAAGGCGCGGCGAATGTGGCGCAGCGGTAAGCAAGGAAGGAATCTGCAATGTCCGAGACGACTAGCACCGGAAACGGCACCGAAAACGCGAAGAGCCACTTCGGCAAGGCCGTGGACGAAGCGAAGGCAGGCGTTCTGGCCATGGCCGACAGCTGCCACGAAAAGTTCAGCCAGACCAAGGGCGAATGGTCGGACGAGGCGAAAGTCCGCTCCGAGGATGCCAAGGCCAAGGCCAGCGCTTTTGCCGACGACGCCAAGGTCAAGGCCACCGATCTCGCCAACCAGGGCAAGGCCAAAGCCAGCCAGGCTATCGTCGGCCTTTCCAAGCTGATCGACGACAATGCCGGACTGATCGACGAAAAGGCCGGCGAAAAGTACGGCGATTATGCGCGCACGGCCTCGAAGTCGCTCGCCGATACCGCCACCAGGCTCGACGAGAAATCGCTCGACGAACTCGGTGAGGAAGCGAAGGAATTCGTGCGCCGCAGTCCGGTGGCCGCAGTCGGCCTTGCGGCGGCGGCAGGCTTCCTGATCGCGCGTCTTTTCAAGAAGAGCAGCTGATAGCCTAGCGTTCGCATCGAGATGCTCGACACCCAAGCCCCCCTCCCCCCTCCCATGGCGGAGGGGGAGGACCTTTCGCTCATGGAAGACATGCGCCTGCTCTTAGGCGAGGCACGTACCTTCGCGCAGGCTGAACTGACCTACCAGAAGACCCGCGCCGCTTTCGTCGGAGCGGAGACCCGCTCGATCGCGGTACTCGGTATCGGCGCCGTGGTCCTCTTGCTGCTCGCGGTGGTGGCGCTGGTCCTCGGACTGGTCATCGCGCTCGGCACGCTGATCGGCCCATGGCTGGCGATGATCATCGTGCCGGTCGCAGTGCTCGCTGTCGCGGCGATCATGGCGATTTCGGCGCGGGCGCGTTTGAAACGAATGGTGGCTTTGCTCTCAGGCAAGGATAATTCGGAATGAGCGCCCTTGCCCGGCAACTCGCCGCGGATCGCGTTGCCCGCGATGCCGCGAAGGCCGTGTTCGACGCCCGTTACGGCGCGCTCAAGGCCGATTTCGAAGTGCGCGGCCTGACAGGGCGCATTCTCGACGAAGCCGTGGAGCAGGCCGCGGACATGCTCGACGAAGCGGTCGCCGTCGTGGAGGAACATCCCGTCGCGATCGGCGGAACCTTCAGCGCGTTGGTGCTTTGGCTTCTGCGTAACCCGATCATTGCCGGGATCGAACGCCTGTTCGGTTCAGGCCGACATCCGAAGGAGTCCGACGGTGAGCAAGACTAAACCGACCACCCCCAAGATCCCCGAAACTTCCGCCAGCGGTGCGAACACCGGGCAAGTGGTGGCTCTCAATGCGGCGAAGGCAGAGCCGCGCCCTTCGGAAAAGGTCGTCGCCTTCGTGAAAAGCCATCCCGTGCTGGTGGTGGCAGGCGGAGTGGCCGCAGGTGTGCTGGTCAGCGCGTTGCTGCCGCGCCGCCTGACCCGCGGCTTTCTGTCGCGGGGCCTTTCCAAGGGCGCCCATCTCGCCGAAGCTGCGGGCGCAGCAACCGCCTTGTTCGGTAAGGACGCAGCGGAGAAGGTCCACGATCTTGGCCTGGGCGCGCGAAAGCAGGCAAGCACCATCGCTGACCGTGCCGAGAAAAGCGGTGAACTGGCTGCCGAGCGACTTGAAAAATACGGAATGGCAGCGCTGGCTGCTGCAAGTGCCCTGGGCCGAGCATCGGCCAAGCGTGCCAGCGAGGTCAGTGAAATAGCGGCCCATCAAGCCCAGAAAATTGGCAAGAATGCCCGCGAAACAGGCAGTTCCGGCTCGCATCGCATCGCCGGAATCGTCAGTGGACTGGCCCAGCGGTTGCCGCACTGAACTTCATCTATCGCAATTGAGAGGCAATATCATAAATGAGAGCGGATCGCCTGCGCGATCCGCTCTTGCCCTGCAACCTGTCAAAACGTATGGGACCGGCATCTTTCTTCCCACCACGAAAGCGGTCCCATGCAGAAGCTTCACCTTGTGATGGGCGGCCGGGTCACTGACCCCCGCAGCCTTGAATTCGCCGATCTCAACGAACTCGATCTCGTCGGCGTCTACCCCGATTACGCTTCGGCTGAAGATGCATGGCGCTCGTCCGCTCAGCGCACCGTCGACGATGCCGAGATGAAGTACGTGATCGTGCACCTGCACCGCCTGCTTCAGCCCGACCAGTCGGAAGCCTGAGCTTCTTTCGCCGAAAAACGGCGGAAACGAAAAAGGCCGGCAGATATGCCGGCCTTTTCTTTTGCCTTGAAACGGAAAGATCGGCTCAGATGAACTCGATCTTCTGGACGAGGTAAAACTTGTCGCCCGCCGGAACGGTGACTTCGACCTCTTCCTCGATCTTGCGACCGATCAGCGCCTTGCCGAGCGGCGAATTGTAGCTGATCCGGCCGACACGGGCATCCGCCTCGTAAGGACCGACGATCTGGTACTTCACCGGCTTGTCGTCCTCGTCGAGCAGCGTCACCGTCGCGCCGAAGATGATCTTGTCGCTCGACAGCGTGGCCGGATCGACGATCTGGGCGCGCGTGATCTTGTCTTCGAGGTCGGCGATCGTCGCCTCGACCTGGCCCTGACGTTCCTTGGCCGCGTGATACTCGGCATTTTCCGAAAGATCGCCATGCGCACGCGCTTCCTCGATCGCATCGACGATCCGGGGGCGCTCTTCGCGCAGCGCCTTGATCTCGGCGGTCAGCTTCTCATACCCCTCGGCGAGCATGGGGAGCTTTTCGATACTGGCCATCAATTACTTCCTTCCTGCTGCCTCCCCGCACGCGAAACCAGTCGGAGGAGACTAGTTTCCTGTCCCGTCCCTCGGTTCATTTCCGGGGACTGGGCCGATCCGCAGCGATGTGGGGAGGCTAGATCGATTTCAGCTATAATAATCCTGCAACGAACGCACTTCAAGTTGGGTCCCGCGCAAGGCAGAAATTGCCTGTGCAGCAGCCACGCTGGCGGTTGCAGTGGTGAAGTAGGGAATCTTGCCGGTCAGCGCCGAAGCGCGGATCGATTGCGAATCCTTGAGGCTCTGCCAACCTTCGGTGGTGTTGAAGATCAGCGCGATTTCGCCGTCGACGATCTTGTCGACGATGTGCGGGCGGCCTTCCGCCACCTTGTTGACCAGTTCGACCGGAACCCCGGCTTCGGTCAGGTACTTGTGGGTGCCTGCCGTCGCTACGATCCGGAAGCCTTCCTTCACGAGCGTCTGGACGCCGGGCAGGATCACGGCCTTGTCGCTGTCCTTCACCGAGACGAACACCGTGCCACTGTCCGGCAGGCGCATGCTGGCGCCGAGCTGGGCCTTGAGGAAGGCGCGCGGGAAGTCGGCATCGAGGCCCATGACTTCGCCGGTCGACTTCATTTCCGGGCTCAGCACCGGATCGACGCCCGGGAAGCGCGCAAACGGGAATACCGCTTCCTTGACCGCCATGTACGGCAGGTCGCGCTTGAACGGCGGGAAGTCGGACAGCTTTTCGCCCGCCATCACGCGGCTGGCGATCTTGGCGACCGGCTGGCCGAGCGCCTTGGCGACGAAAGGCACGGTACGCGAAGCGCGCGGGTTGACCTCGATGAGGTAGACCTCGCCGTCCTTCACCGCGAACTGGATGTTCATCAGGCCGCGCACGCTGAGACCGAAGGCCAATGCTTCGGCCTGACGCTCCATTTCGGCGATGATCTCGGCCGGAAGGCTGTAGGGCGGCAGGGTGCAGGCGCTGTCGCCCGAGTGAATGCCCGCTTCCTCAATGTGCTGCATGACACCGGCCACGACGACCTGTTCGCCGTCGCAAAGGGCATCGACGTCGCATTCGATGGCATCGCGCAGATACTGGTCGATCAGCACGGGGCTGTCGCCGGAGACCTGCACGGCCGTGGTGATGTAGTCGTCAAGCTGCTGTTCGCTGTCGACGATTTCCATCGCGCGGCCGCCCAGCACGTAGCTGGGCCGCATGAGAACCGGGTAGCCGATGCGGTTGGCGACGGCGACGGCTTCGTCACGGCTGCGGGCGATGCCGTTGGCAGGCTGCCTGAGGCCCAGCTTCTCGACCAGCGCCGAGAAACGCTCGCGGTCTTCGGCAAGGTCGATCGCGTCGGGCGACGTGCCGAGGATCGGAATACCGGCGTCTTCCAGCGTCTGCGCCAGCTTCAGCGGGGTCTGGCCGCCGAACTGCACGATGACGCCGACGAGTTCGCCCTTCGACTGTTCGACGCGCAGGATTTCCAGCACGTCCTCGCCGGTGAGCGGCTCGAAGTAGAGGCGGTCCGAGGTGTCGTAGTCGGTCGAGACGGTCTCGGGGTTGCAGTTGACCATGATGGTCTCGTAGCCGGCTTCGGAGAGCGCGAAGCAGGCGTGGACGCAGCAATAGTCGAACTCGATGCCCTGGCCGATGCGGTTGGGACCGCCACCGAGGATCACGATCTTCTTGCGGTCGGACGGATTGGCCTCGTTCTCGGGCTCACCGAAGATCGGGGCTTCGTAGGTCGAGTACATGTAAGGCGTCACCGCCTCGAACTCGGCCGCGCAGGAGTCGATGCGCTTGAACACCGGATGGACGCCAAGCTTGGTGCGCAGCTTGCGCACTTCGTCCTCGCTGGTGGCACCGGCCATGGCGAGCAGCGCATCGTGCAGCAGGCCCGAGCGCTTGGCCTGGGTCTCGCCCATGCCGCCCGCGACGCCGACCGAGCGCACGGCGAGCGTGGCAAGGCGCTTGTCCGAGAAGCCCATGGCCTTAAGGCGGCGCAGACCCTGCGCGTCGACCGGCAGGCCGTGCTTCATGATGTTCGCTTCTTCGGCGATGATCTCTTCGATGTGGCGCAGGAACCACTTGTCGTAGTGGGCGATCGCGTGGATCTCGTCGACCGTGAAACCTTCGCGGAAGGCCTGCGCGACGTGCAACAGACGCTCCGGCGTCGCCTTCGACAGCGCGGCGGTGATCACGTCGCGGCCCGCACCTTCCAGCTCGACCACGCGGTTGAAACCGTCAAGGCCGGTTTCGAGGCCGCGCAGGGCCTTCTGCATCGATTCCTTGATGTTACGGCCGATCGCCATAACTTCGCCGACCGACTTCATCGCGGTGGTGAGGTCGTTCTTGGCGCCCTTGAACTTCTCGAAGGCGAAGCGCGGAATCTTGGTGACGACGTAGTCGATGGTCGGCTCGAACGCCGCCGGGGTGGCGCCGGTGATCTCGTTCATGATCTCGTCGAGCGTGTAGCCCACGGCCAGCTTCGCCGCGACGCGCGCGATCGGGAAGCCGGTGGCCTTCGAGGCCAGTGCCGACGAACGCGAGACGCGCGGGTTCATTTCGATGACGATCAGGCGACCGTCCTTCGGGTTGACCGCGAACTGCACATTGGAACCGCCGGTTTCGACGCCGATCTCGCGCAGCACCTCGATCGAGGCGTTGCGCATGATCTGGTATTCCTTGTCGGTCAGCGTCAGCGCCGGGGCGACAGTGATGGAGTCGCCCGTATGGACGCCCATCGGATCGACGTTCTCGATCGAGCAGATGATGATGCAGTTGTCGTGCTTGTCGCGCACGACCTCCATCTCATACTCCTTCCAGCCGAGCAGCGATTCCTCGATCAGCACTTCGGTGGTGGGAGAGGCATCGAGGCCCGAGCGGACGATCGTCTCGAACTCGGCCTTGTTGTAGGCGATGCCGCCGCCGGTGCCGCCCATGGTGAAGCTCGGGCGGATGATCGAGGGCAGGCCGGTGCGCTCCAGCACCGCGAACGCTTCGTCCATGGTGTGGGCCACGCCCGAGCGCGCCGAATTGAGGCCGATCTTGTCCATCGCGTCGCGGAAGCGCTGGCGATCCTCGGCCTTGTCGATGGCGTCGGCATCGGCGCCGATCATCTGCACGCCGAACTTCTCCAGCGTGCCGTCGTTGAACAGCGCCAGCGCGCAGTTCAGCGCAGTCTGGCCGCCCATCGTCGGGAGCACCGCATCCGGGCGCTCCTTCTCGATGATCTTGGCGACCACTTCCGGGGTGATCGGCTCGACATAGGTGGCATCGGCCATGTCCGGATCGGTCATGATCGTGGCCGGGTTCGAGTTCACCAGGATGACCCGGTAGCCCTCTTCCTTGAGCGCCTTGATCGCCTGCGTCCCCGAATAGTCGAATTCGCAGGCCTGGCCGATGATGATCGGGCCGGCACCGATGACGAGGATCGAGGAGATGTCTGTGCGCTTGGGCATGGGCTGTCCTGGGGTGTCCTGTGTGTCTTGTATGTCGGACTGGCGGCCTAGGCCACCAGCTCGCCAAACGCCTTGTCCCAGTAATCCGGGCCTTCGGCTTTGGCTTGGCGAATGATCGGGTTGCTGTCCTGCTCCTCGCGGATCACCGCGCGGTATCGGTCAGCCTGAAACTGGTGCATCGAACCGCCGTACTCGCCCTCCGAAGTCGACCAGGCGCCCGCTTCGAGCATCCGGTCGATGAAGGCCTTGCCGGCTTCCTTGGCGTGCTTGCGCACCTTGGGGCCGAACTTGCGAACGGCCACCGAGACCTTGTCCTCGAAGATGAGCTGCAATTCACCGTGAGGGTAGAACCGCGGCGCAACCGTGAGTTCGGCAGCCAGTCCGGCAATATAGTAAGCGAGCATGTGGTCGATAAGAGCGGTCATTGCATGGCACCTTGCTTTGCACGGGTTTCCGGCACGAAGGCCGGGAACTCCAGAGCATAGGCAAAGCGACATGCCGGGTCGAAATCTCGCTGGTCCGCACCGGCAATGATCGCCGATGCGGGGTGCGGCGTTACCGCCGCAGCAAGAAACCGACCCGTGACGCCCATCAGGCCAGCATGCCCACGAATTTTTCGAAGAGGTAGAAGCTGTCCTGCGGTCCGGGGCTGGCTTCGGGGTGATACTGCACGCCGAAGGCCTTCTTGCCCTTGATCGCGATACCGCAGTTCGAACCGTCGAACAGCGAGACATGCGTCTCCTCGACGTTTTCGGGCAGCGACTGGTTGTCGACCGCGAAACCGTGGTTCATCGAGGTGATCTCGACGACGCCATCTTCAAGGCGCTTCACCGGATGGTTGGCGCCGCGATGGCCCTGATGCATCTTCGAGGTCTTCGCGCCGGCCGCAAGGCCGAGCATCTGGTGACCGAGGCAGATGCCGAACACGGGAACGTCACGGTCGAGCAGCGACTTGATGACGGGCACGGCATAGGCGCCGGTCGCCGCCGGATCGCCCGGGCCGTTCGAGAGGAACACGCCCTTGGGCTCCAGCGCGAGGATGGCGTCGAGCGAGGTTTCGGCGGGAACCACCGTCACGCGCGCACCGGCCTTCACCAGATTGCGGAAGATGTTGTCCTTGGCGCCGTAGTCGATAGCGACGACGTGCGGGAGCGTTTCACCCTCGGCAGCACCGAAGCCCTGGCCGAGTTCCCAGGTCGAGCCTTCCCAGCCCTCCTGGATCTCGCGGCTGACGATCTTGGCAAGGTCCATGCCTTCGAGGCCCGGCCATTCCTGCGCCTTCTTGATGAGGGCCGGAATGTCGAACTCACCCGACGGGTTATGGGCGATCACCGCGTTGGGAGCGCCCTGAAGGCGAATGCGGCGGGTCAGCGCGCGGGTATCGACCCCGGCGAGACCGACCTTGCCCTTGGCGGCAAGCCAATCGCCGAACTCACCGGCAGAGCGGAAGTTCGAAGGCAGCGTCACGTCCTCGCGGACGACGCAGCCGACAGCGCCGTCGACCTTGGATTCGAGATCCTCGTCGTTGACACCGACGTTGCCGATGTGGGGGAACGTGAAAGTGACGATCTGGCCGGCATAGGACGGATCGGTCATCACTTCCTGATATCCGGTCATCGCGGTGTTGAAGCAGACTTCGCCGACTGCTTCGGCGACGGCTCCAAAGCCGCGGCCCCAGACCACGTGTCCATCGCTCAGGACGAGAACGCCTGTCGCCCCTTCAGGTTTGGGCGCAAGCGTATATGCGGCGTCGGCCATGGTGGGTCGCTCCGTTTACGGCGTTTCTGACTATGTGTGCTAAGGCCCGCCCGCTAGACAGGGTTGTGCACCGCGTCAAGGCGCGACAGGTGCAATTTGGCGCGCAGCTTGCTAGTTTTGCGCCACGACACTTTCCCAAACCTATCAGAACAGCAGGAAAACAATGCTTCGTGATTCGATCAAGGCCGCCCAGATCACTGCGATGAAGGCGGGCGACAAGCCGCGCCTCGCCGCGGTTCGCCTCATCCTTGCCAAGATCAAGGACCGCGACATCGAACTGCGCACTGCCGATTCTCTTCCGGACGACGATGCCATGGTGATCGACGTGCTCCAGAAGATGGTGAAGCAGCGTCGCGAATCGATCCAGCTCTTCGAGGAAGGTGGCCGTCCCGAGAAGGCCGCTGAAGAGAAAGCGGAGCTGGAAGTGATCGAAACCTTCCTGCCCGCGCAGCTCTCCGAGGAAGAGACCAAGGCGATCATCGAGGCCATCAAGGCCGAAGTCGGCGCCGAGAGCATGAAGGACATGGGCAAGGTCGTCGCCGCGCTCAAGGCGCGCCACGGGGCCGAACTCGACATGGGCAAGGCTTCGGGCTGGGTAAAGGCGGCGCTGGCCTGACCTGACACGCGATCGGGCGGCAGGACCGTGCTTACCCCTCAATGGCTCGACCAGCTTCGCACGCGGATAACCCTGTCCGCGCTGATCGGTCGCTCGACCCGCCTGCAAAAGGCGGGGCGCGAGTTCAAGGCCTGCTGCCCGTTCCACAACGAGAAGTCTCCCAGCTTCACCGTCAACGATGAGAAGGGCTTCTATCACTGCTTTGGCTGCGGCGCACATGGAGATGCGATCCGCTGGATGACCGACCACCAGGGCCTGTCCTTCATGGACGCAGTCAAGGAACTGGCGGCCGAAGCGGGGATGGACGTGCCCGCCCCCGATCCGCGCGCGGCCAAGGCAGCGGAAAAGCGCGATACGCTTCACGACGTGATGGCCGCCGCGCAAGGCTGGTTCGTGCAGAACCTCTCCTCGCCCGGCGGCGAATCGGCGCGCGCCTATCTGGCGACGCGCGGGTTCGACGCCCACACGCTCCAGCGCTTCGGCTTCGGCTATGCGCCGGAGGGACGGCAGGCGATGAAGGAGGCGCTCGGCAAGTACCCCGAAGCCAAGCTGATCGAAGCGGGCCTCCGGATCGAAGTCGAGAACCGCGATCCCTACGACCGCTTTCGTGGCCGCCTGATGCTGCCGATCGAGGATGCGCGCGGCCGGGTCATCGCCTTCGGCGGACGCATTCTCACCAAGGAGAAGACGGATGCGCCGAAGTATCTGAACTCTCCCGACACGCCCCTCTTCGACAAGGGCCGCACGCTCTACAACCTGCACCGCGCCGCACCCGCCGCGCGGCAGTCGGGCCGGATGGTGGTGGTCGAGGGCTACATGGACGTGGTCGCGATGGCAGCGGCAGGCATCGGCGAATGCGTCGCTCCGCTCGGCACCGCGCTGACCGAGCAGCAGATCGAAATGCTGTGGCGCCACGTCGAAATGCCGATCCTCTGCTTCGACGGCGATGCGGCGGGCCAGCGCGCCGCCATGCGCGCCGTCACCCGCGCCCTGCCCTTGCTGCGCCCTGCCCACTCGCTGCGGATCGTCCGCCTGCCCGAGGGCCTGGACCCCGACGACCTCATCAGCCAGCGCGGTGCACGGACCATGGAAGAGGTCCTGAACGCCGCCAAGAGCCTGATCGAAGTGCTCTGGGAAGTCGAACGCGACGCCCAGCCGCTCCACACGCCCGAGGACAAGGCCGGTCTCAAGGCCCGGCTGATGGCCCATGTCGATGCGATCCAGCACCCGGACATCGCCAGCCTCTACCGCCGCGAGTTGCAGGACCGCTATTCCGAATTCGCCTTCCCCAAGCGCGAAAGCCGCTGGCAGCAGGGCGGAGGCGGACAATTCCGTTCCGGCCAACAGCGCGGTGGCCGGGGCACGTTCCAGAACGGTCGCTGGCAACCCCAGCCCGAATCCACGCCCGAATCGCTCGAACGCCTGCGCCGCGCCACCGGCGGCGGCGCTCGCGACGCGCTCTCGGCCGCCGTGCTCGCCGGGCTGATCCGCTGGCCCACCCTGATCCGGCGCCATGCCGAAGCACTGGCCCGAACCCCGGACCTCGACCCCCGCTTTGGATTGCTGCTCGATGTCTCCCAGGCAAGCGAACCGCTTGAAAGCGATCGTCTTGCCACCATATTGGTCGACAATGGCCTGGAGATCCCCGGCACCGCAGAATACTCAGGATTGCGCTTCGGGTTCCTGAACACCGAAACAGGCGCTGACCAGGCGGCAGAGGATTTGGCCCAGGCAGTCGATCTCTTGGTTGAGCGTCCGGTTCTGGATGCCGCTTTGGCACGCGCGACGGCACGGTTCGAAAGCGAACTGTCGGAAGATGCCTTTGCCGAACAACAACGCCTCCTCAAGAGAAAGCTGGAATTTGACAGTCGCCTCAGGCAAATGGCGACAAGACAGGCGGCTTCGTCCTGATGTTATAATCGGGTTGAATGCACGGGGATAACGGCGAAGAATGAGCAAGAACGACAACTCCGGCGACCAGAACGACGACGCGCCGCTGATCGATCTCAACGAGGCTTCCATCAAGAAGCTGATCGCCCGCGCCAAACGCCGCGGCGTGATTACTTACGACGAGCTGAACGAAGCGCTGCCCCAGGACATGTCGTCCGACCAGATCGAGGACATCACGTCCGCTCTCAATGAGATGGGCGTCAACATCGTCGAAAGCGACGAAGATGCCGATGGTCAGGAAGACGGCGATTCGGACCGAGATGCCGATACCGACGAAGTCGACGGTGACGATGCCGGTCCGCGCATGGTCGTCGAGACCAAGAAGAAGGAAACGGTCGAGCGCACCGACGACCCCGTGCGCATGTATCTGCGCGAAATGGGCGCGGTCGAACTGCTCAGCCGCGAGGGCGAAATCGCCATCGCCAAGCGGATCGAAGCCGGCCGCGACATGATGATCCTGGGCCTTTGCGAGAGCCCGATCACCTTCCACGCCATCATCCAGTGGTCCGAAGCGCTCAACAACGGCGAGATGCAACTGCGCGAGATCCTCGATCTTGACGCCATGCTCTCGAAGGAACCCGCGCCCGAAAGCCTGTCCGAAGACGGTGAAGGCGACGACGACGGCGAGATCAGCGAAAAGACCGCCGGTCCCTCGTTCAAGGACGAGGACGACTCCGATGAGGACAGTTCCGAGGAACTGGACGAGGACGGCAACCCGATCCCCAAGCGCGAAACCGAGGAAGAGGAGGAGGACAACACCCTCAGCCTCGCCCAGATGGAAGCGGCCCTCAAGCCCGAAGCGCTTGAAAAATTCATGCTCATCACCGAGCTGTTCCAGGCGTTCGAACGTCTCCAGTCGGAACGCCTCGAAGCGCTGGCGCTCGGCATCGATTTCCCGGCCGCCAAGGAAGACCAGTACCAGCAGCTTCGCGAAGACCTTACCGCGCAAGTGGAATCGGTGAAGTTCCACGCAACGAAGATCGAATACCTCGTCGACAATCTCTACGCCTTCAACCGCCGCCTCACCACGCTGGGCGGCCAGATGCTGCGCTTGGCGGAGCGTCACAAGGTCAAGCGCGCCGACTTCCTGGAAACTTACGTCGGCCGCGAACTGGACGACACCTGGCTCACCGAAATGTCCAGGAAGGACAAGAAGTGGGCTGCCTTCGCCGAAGCAGAAGCCGATCCGGTCGAGCGCATTCGTTCGGAAGTCGCGGACATCGCCGCCGCCACCGGCATGGCGCTTCCCGAGTTTCGCCGCATCGTCAACATGGTCCAGAAGGGCGAGCGCGAAGCGCGCATCGCCAAGAAGGAAATGGTCGAGGCGAACCTGCGCCTGGTGATCTCGATCGCCAAGAAGTACACCAACCGCGGCCTGCAGTTCCTGGACCTCATTCAGGAAGGCAACATCGGCCTGATGAAGGCGGTCGACAAGTTCGAGTACCGTCGCGGCTACAAGTTCTCGACTTATGCCACCTGGTGGATTCGTCAGGCGATTACGCGCTCGATCGCGGATCAGGCCCGCACGATCCGTATCCCGGTCCACATGATCGAGACGATCAACAAGCTGGTCCGCACCAGCCGCCAGTTCCTCCACGAGCAGGGCCGCGAGCCCACGCCCGAGGAAATGGCCGAGCGTCTGTCCATGCCGCTCGAAAAGGTCCGCAAGGTGATGAAGATCGCCAAGGAGCCGATCTCGCTCGAAACGCCGATCGGCGACGAGGAAGATTCGCACCTCGGAGACTTCATTGAGGACAAGAACGCCATCATCCCGGTCGACGCGGCGATCCAGGCGAACCTCAAGGAAACGGTCACTCGCGTCCTTGCCAGCCTCACCCCGCGTGAGGAACGCGTGCTGCGCATGCGCTTCGGCATCGGCATGAACACCGACCACACGCTTGAAGAAGTCGGCCAGCAGTTCTCGGTGACGCGTGAACGTATCCGCCAGATCGAGGCCAAGGCGCTGCGCAAGCTCAAGCACCCTAGCCGCAGCCGCAAGATGCGCTCGTTCCTCGACCAGTGAGGAATCCCAACCGATAAGAAAAAGCCCCGCCTCGGCGGGGCTTTTTTTGGCCTATCGTCCGCAGGGACGCTGATCGACTATCGCATAGCCCTTTGCCCGCGCCATGCAGGCATTGCTGAAAGTCTGGCGCTTGCCCCGCTTCACACCGCAGACCGGCGCATATTCGCGGGTGCACATGGCGGGTTTCTCCGGGCGCGGTCGGTGCGGACGATCCGGTCCCGGCATCGTCTCCATGCACCCCGTCAGCACCAGCACACCTGCAATAGCGAACGATGACAGCAAGATACGCTTCATGGCCGATCTCCCGTTTACCGGTCTACGCCGATCAGGCGAGACTGACCCAGAGCTGCAATTATCGCAAGCCCATGGTGCATTTTCCGGTCCTGAAAAGGACCTAGCCCTTCTCGCCGAGGTTCCGGACTTGGTCGTAAGTCGCAATGCTCGCCGCCGGCGCGTCCCATCTCACCCATAGGGCCACGCCGAGAGCCGCAACCAGCAGCAGTCCAGCCGCACCGCGCACCCTGCCGACCGGTAATGGTGCACGCAGCGGTACGAGAACCGGCACGGCCATCAGCAACGAAAGCACGCAGACCATCGGCAGCGCCGGTCCCACGGCCTGAAGCAGCGAATAGCCGAGCAGCAGTGCATATCCCGTCACCAGCGCCGCGACGATCACGAGCAGCACGCGCGGCTCACGCCCTGGTGCAAGCCCGCGCATCAAGGCCATTGCACCGCCAAGCAGCAGCGGCACCGTCAGCACATAAGCCGCCGACGGCGCGAAAGCCTGGAACACGGCAGCGCCCAGCCAGACCGGCAGGACCAACCCCGCTTCGCCCGACACCGAGTGAGGTCGTCGCCCCAGCAGGAACACCGTCATCGCCAGCGAGGCGCAGAGAGCAACGACCTGAAGCCGGGGTATCGCCGCCAGACGGTCATAATAGTTAACCGGCCCATCCGCTCCGGACGCCATGTTCAGCGCCCAGAGCAGCGCTCCGGTCAGGACGACGAGCGCCAGCATCCTCCCCGCACCGCGCAGCATTTCAGCAGGTTCCGGCCGCCGCAACACGAGCAGGCCATAACCGACAAGCGCCACGGCCAGCATCGCCCATCCCCACGACGGCGCGTAATGGACCGCGAAAAGGCCGAAGACATCGAAGAACACCAGATCCGGGGCACGGCGCGGCAGGTCGTTCGCCTTCGTCAGAGCCTGCGCCAATCCGAGCGTCTGCTCGCCCATCTGCTGCAGCGAGCCGCGATCGAGGTTTGCCGCCGTCGCCAAAGGCGAGTGATAGAGGCCCGGCCTGCCGATGAAGGCGAAGTTCCATGCCGAATAGCCGTGTGGCAGCGCCACCGTCAGGTCGGTATCGTTGGGCAGGACGCTATAGATGAAGGTCGCCAGCGAAGTCCCCGCCGGATGCGGCGCGGTCTGCGCCCAGAGGCGGGCCACGTCGCCGTTGCGGGCGGAAGTCTGGAACAGGTTGGCCTTGCCCCCTCCTCCACGCGTTTCGAGATTGACGATCGCCCCGATCCGCCTTGCCTCCTGCGCCTGCGCGAAGAACATCCGCGCACCGAGCAGCCCCGATTCCTCGCCGTCCGTCAGGATCACCAGCACGTCGCGCTTGCGTTGCCGGTCGAGCGAAAGCGCGCGCAGGGTCTCCAGGATGGAAGCCACCCCGGCCCCGTCGTCGGCGGCAGCGGGCGAACCCGGCACGCTGTCGTAATGCGCCATCAGCGCCAGGGCGGGCAGGTTCGGATCACTTCCTCGCAGCAGGCCCAGCACATTTGTCAGGGGAACGCGCGGCGCTGCCTTGCCTCCCCGCCGGTCCAGCTCCGCGCGGGCATCGGCAGGAAACTGCCCTTCCTGCGTGCGTACGGTAAGGCCCAACTCGCCGAGGCGCTGCATCAGGTATCCGCGCAAGGCCGCGTGCTCGGCCGAACCACTGGGGTGCGGCGCGCGGGCGATACGCTCGATATCCTTCATCGCCCGCGCGGCAGAGAACGCTTCCGGCGGCGCATCGACCGGAGCCGGGCGCGGCGGAGTCGTGCCGAGAACCGCCAGAACGAGTGCCAGCAACAGCGCAACAATGAGGTGTCTCGAAGATTTCACCGCCAACCCCTTGATAGAATGCCGAAACACCCGCCTTGAAGCACCGGCTGTCAATTACCCGCAGCCTTTTGCCGGAACGGTTGGAAATGCGGCGCCATTCGCCCGAGCCTTTGCCGAATTCCCCGCATTCCTGTGAAAAAGGCTTCGAATTTGACCACTTCCGGCAATTGCAGCCACCGATTGCCAACAATGGTGGCAATAAGACGAACTCACGACTAAGGGGAGGCGCAACGAATCTCCGCATCAGGACAGGCAGCCCGATCCCATGCGCATTGCGATTGCTTCAGACCACGCCGCCGTCGACCTCAAGGCGACTCTGCGCGAATATCTCATCGAACTCGGCCACGAAGTAGCCGATCTCGGCCCAGAGACCGCCGACCGCGTCGATTATCCCGACTACGGCTACAAGCTCGCCTCGGTCGTTGCCGACGGCACCGTGCAGTTCGGCGTCGCGCTCTGCGGCTCGGGCATCGGCATCTCGATTGCCGTGAACCGCGATCCGGCCTGCCGCTGCGCGCTCGTTTCGGAGCCGCTCTCGGCTGCGCTCGCGCGGGAGCACAACGACGCCAACGTCATCGCCATGGGCGCCCGCCTGACCGGCGAGGACATGGCCAAGGCCTGCCTTGATGCCTTCCTTTCGGCCGAGTTCGGTGGCGGACGCCACGCGGGCCGCGTCGAAAAGCTTTCCAACCCCGTCTTCTGAAACGGAGAAACCCGAACATGACTGTAGACACCGCCATCCGTTCCGCCGGTTTCTTCACTGACGGCGTTGCCCAGAGCGACCCCGCCGTCGCCAAGGCCATCGGCCACGAACTCGGCCGCGAGCGCAAGCAGATCGAGCTGATCGCTTCGGAAAACATCGTCTCCAAGGCCGTGCTCGAAGCCCAGGGCTCGGTGCTGACCAACAAGTACGCCGAAGGCTACCCCGGCAAGCGCTACTACCAGGGCTGCGAACCTTCGGACGAAGTCGAAACGCTTGCCATCGAACGCGCCAAGCAGCTGTTCGACTGCCAGTTCGCCAATGTGCAGCCCCACTCGGGCGCGCAGGCCAACGGCGCCGTCCTGCTGGCGACCGTGAAGCCCGGCGACACCATCATGGGCATGAGCCTCGATGCCGGCGGCCACCTCACGCACGGCGCCCGCGCCGCGCTTTCGGGCAAGTGGTTCAAGGCCGTGCAGTACGGCGTGACCAAGGACACCCACCTGATCGACTACGATGAGGTCGAGGCTCTGGCCAAGGAACACCAGCCCAAGCTGATCATCGCCGGCGGTTCGGCCTATCCGCGCGTGATCGACTTCAAGCGCATGCGCGAGATCGCCGACAGCGTGGGTGCGCTGTTCCAGGTCGACATGGCGCACTTCGCCGGCCTTGTGGCCGCAGGTCTGCACCCCTCGCCCTTCCCGCACGCGCACATCGCAACCACCACCACGCACAAGACGCTGCGCGGCCCGCGTGGCGGCATGATCCTCACCAATGACGAGGCGCTGGCCAAGAAGATCAACTCGGCGGTGTTCCCCGGCCTTCAGGGCGGCCCGCTGATGCACGTCGTCGCCGCCAAGGCCGTGGCTTTCGGTGAAGCGCTGCGCCCCGAGTTCAAGGACTACGCCGCGCGCGTGATCGAGAATGCGCAGGTCCTCGCTGCGACCCTGAAGGAGCGCGGCGCCGCGATCGTTTCGGGCGGCACCGACACCCACCTCGCGCTGATCGACCTCTCGCCGCTCGGCGTGACCGGCAAGGATGCGGACGAAGCGCTGGAGCGTGCGGGCATCACCTGCAACAAGAACGGCATCCCCTTCGATCCGCTGCCGCCGATGAAGACCAGCGGCATCCGCGTGGGCTCGCCCGCCGGCACCACCCGCGGCTTCGGCCCGGAAGAATTCCGCGAAATCGGCAACATGGTTGCCGACGTGCTCGACGGCCTTGCCAAGTGCGGCGAAGCGGGCGACGCTCAGGTGGAGCAGAACGTGCGTGCGCGCGTTGAGGCTCTGTGCGATCGTTTCCCGATCTACGAGGACTGATTCAGGAGCCCTAGTGCCATGACCGACCCGAACCGCCCCCACGACTCCGGTGACTTCATTTCCGACGCCCGCCACGAGCTGGCCGGAATGCTTCAGGATGGTCTCGACCATCCGTCGACCAAGCCGGTGCTCGCCTGGGGCGCGGCCGGGGCGGTCGCGGGCCTCGTGCTGCCGTTCGTCTCGATCCCGCTCGGCCTCGCGGTCGGTGCGGGATACCAGTTCTACAAGCGCGTACGTCCCTGAAAGTTTTTGAAGTCTTGAAAGTAACCGACTGAATGCGCTGTCCTTTTTGCGCCCATGATGATTCCCAGGTCAAGGACAGCCGCCCGACCGAGGACAACACCGCGATCCGTCGTCGCCGTCAGTGTTCCAGCTGCGGCGCACGGTTCACGACCTTCGAACGCGTCCAGCTTCGCGAGATCACCGTCGTCAAGAGCGACGACACCCGCGAGCCGTTCGATCGCGCCAAGATCGAGAAATCGGCCACGCTCGCCTGCCGCAAGCGCGGGATCGAGCGGGAAAAGATCGACCAGCTCGTCTCCGGCGTGCAGCGGCAGGTCGAAACCCTCGGCGAATCCGAAGTCTCCTCGCGCGAGATCGGCGAGATGGTGATGGAAGGCCTGCGCCAGCTCGATTCGGTCGCCTATATTCGTTTTGCCTCGGTCTACCGCGCCTTCAACGAAGCGCGCGATTTCGAGGAATTTGCCGGGACGGTGCGCGATGTCGCGGGTCCGGGCGCCATGGAAGGTCGCAGCGATGACTGACGTAAAGAAGCCGGTCATCGTGCTGGTCCGCCCGCAGCTGGGCGAGAATATCGGCAAGGCCGCGCGTGCCATGCTCAACTTCGGCCTGACCGAGATGCGCCTCGTCGCCCCCCGCGACGGCTGGCCCAATCCCTCGGCCGGTCCCGCCGCTGCCGGTGCCGACGCGGTGCTGGAGCACGCGGAAGTGTTCGAGACGCTGGCCGAGGCGGTCGCCGATTGCGGCAATGTCTACGCCACCACCGTCCGCAAGCGCGGCGTCACCAAGCCGGTCGTCACGCCCGAGGAGGCGGCCCGTGAAGTGCATGAGGCGCAAGGTCGCTCGGCTTACGTGTTCGGCCCCGAGCGTTCGGGTCTGGAAACCGAGGACGTCGCGCTTGCCCGCGCGATCCTGACGGTGCCGATCAATCCGGAGTTCGCCTCGCTCAATCTGGCGCAGGCGGTGATCCTCTGTTCCTACGAATGGTCGAAGGGCGTGGTCGCCTCGGGCGAACTGGCGCAGCCCACCGTCGAGGAGCTGCTCCCCCCTGCCCCGCAGGAAGAATTGGAAGGCCTTATCGGCCACTTCGAGCAATTGCTCGAACCAAAAAACTATTTCTGGCCCGAAACGCGTGCGGCAGCCAACCGGCTGACCTTGCGCAACCTGCTGACGAAGCCGGGCTGGAATCACCTCGAAGTGCGCACCCTTCGCGGTGTGCTCTCTGCCCTCGGAAACGAGCGTCGCCCACGGAGTTGAGCCGTTTT
The DNA here is from genome assembly GCF_058273105.1 of Novosphingobium sp. BF6. Lineage (NCBI taxonomy): Bacteria > Pseudomonadati > Pseudomonadota > Alphaproteobacteria > Sphingomonadales > Sphingomonadaceae > Novosphingobium > Novosphingobium sp. BF6. The sequence goes on along the minus strand of NZ_CM177775.1, from coordinate 1,806,867 downwards.
CGGCTTATCCGCTTGACTTTCACCCCCGAGCCCGTATGGGGCACCCCTTCACATGGCGCCTGCCTTCTTGACAGGTCCGTCCATTCGGCCCCGCACCCCGGTGAAGCGGCGGCCGCATCCCGCATATTAGGCGGGATGGTGCGCCCCGGGACAACATGGACCGCCTCCACAGTGGAAGCGGCAGCAGAAAAGGAGACGACTTATGTCGAAGCGTAAAAGCGCCAAGTATAAACTCGACCGCCGCATGGGCGAGAACATCTGGGGTCGCCCCAAGAGCTCGGTCAACCGCCGCAGCTACGGCCCCGGCCAGCACGGCCAGCGCCGCAAGGGCAAGCTGTCTGACTACGGTCTGCAGCTCCGCGCCAAGCAGAAGCTCAAGGGCTACTACGGCGACGTAACCGAGAAGCAGTTCAAGGCTACCTACCAGGAAGCCTCGCGCATGAAGGGCGACACCGGCCAGAACCTGATCGGCCTGCTCGAACAGCGCCTGGACATGGTCGTGTACCGCTCGAAGTTCGCTCCGACCATCTTCGCGGCTCGCCAGATCGTTTCGCACGGCCACATCCGCGTGAACGGCGTGAAGTGCAACATTGCTTCGCGTCGCATCCGCGTCGGCGACGTCATCAGCCTGGGCAACAAGGCCAAGGAAATGGCGCTGATCATCGAAGCCCAGAACCTCCCCGAGCGTGAAGTCCCCGACTACGTCGCTCAGGACGGCACCGACAAGGTGACCTTCGTTCGCGTTCCGACGCTCGACGAAGTGCCCTACCCGGTGAAGATGGAACCGAACCTGGTCGTCGAGTTCTACTCGCGCTAAGTATCGGGTCCTCGGACCAGAAATAGGAAGGGCGGCTCCCACGCGGAGCCGCCCTTTTTTATTTATGCGCCGAAGCGATGAAAAACGCGGCAAATCGTGCGAGCTGTCAGGGAACGGACATGGAACTTGTGCATTGGACCATCACCATGTCCCGATATCGATTCATTACCCCAAACCGCACCGGCAAATGGTATCCCGACCTCGAAACCGCGAAGCAGTTCGCGGCAGAGATTGGTGCAGGATTCCTGGATTCCCGAACCGGCCGCTTCGTCGCCTACGTCGGCACCAAGCTGGAAATCGGCGCCCTTAACGATGACCTACAGGAAGGTCTGGAACCGGCCTGACGTAGCGGCATGAAAAAACCCGAGGGCACGTGCGCCTCTCGGGTTTTCTATTTCACCTTCCCGGTAGACGAGAAACCTATCCGTCTCGTCCGCCGAAATAATCCCGCCGAAAATCGACGGCGAATTGCACGAAGGTGCCTGCCGCGATCGCGTCACGCATGCCCTGCATGAGCTGCTGATAGAACGAGATGTTGTGCTCGGTCATCAGCATCGCTCCGAGAATTTCGCCGGAACGCACGAGGTGATGCAGGTAGGCCCGGCTGTAGGTGCCGCAAGTCGGGCATTTGCAGCGTTCGTCGAGCGGGTTGTTGTCCTCGGCATGACGGGCATTTCGCAAGTTCAGCGGGCCGTTCCAGGTGAAGGCCTGCCCGTTGCGGCCCGAGCGGCTGGGCAGCACACAGTCGAACATGTCCACCCCGCGCTCCACCGCACCTACGAGATCGTCGGGCTTGCCGACGCCCATGAGGTAGCGCGGACGATCCGCCGGAAGCTGGCCGGGTGCGAATTCCAGCGTGGAGAACATCGCCTCCTGCCCTTCGCCCACGGCCAGGCCGCCGATCGCGTAGCCGTCGAAGCCGATGTCTATCAGCGCATCGGCCGAGGCTTTGCGCAGGCCTTCATCGAGCGCGCCCTGCTGGATACCGAACAGTGCCGAGTTGGCGGCATGTTCGCCCCCCGCATCGAAGGCGTCGCGGCTGCGCCTGGCCCAGCGCATCGACATTTCCATCGAGCGCGCGATCACGTCGCGCGGCTGGTCGATCTTCGGGCACTCGTCGAAGCACATGACGATATCGGAGCCGAGCAGACGCTGGATTTCCATCGAGCGCTCAGGGGTCAGCAGGTGGCGCGATCCGTCGAGGTGGCTGGCGAAAGTCACGCCGTTTTCGGTGATCTTGCGAAGGTCCGACAGACTCATGACCTGATAGCCGCCGCTGTCCGTCAGGATCGGGCGGTCCCAGTTCATGAACTTGTGCAGTCCGCCCAGCCGCGCGACGCGCTCGGCGCCGGGACGCAGCATCAGGTGATAGGTATTGCCGAGCAGGATGTCGGCGCCGGTGGCGCGCACGTCCTGCGGCTTCATCGCCTTCACGGTGGCGGCGGTGCCGACCGGCATGAAGGCGGGCGTGCGGATCTCGCCGCGGCGCATCTTGATCGTGCCGGTGCGGGCCTTGCCGTCGGTGGCGTGGATGGAGAATTCGAAACGGGGGTTCATGCCCCGCCCGTTACAGACTTCAGAAGCCGTAGACCAGCGAGAAGCGCGAGATCGTGTCGGTTCGCAGCGATCCGTCCGGCGGCGAGGTTTCGTGCTCGATCGAATAGGACATCCGCGCCTTCAGCCCCTTGGCCATGCCGGCTTCCAGGCCGGTTGCCGAAGTGAAGGTACTGTTGCCGGTCTCGACATAGGAAGAGGCATCCTGCGTCAGCTTGATCGTCGGGCTCATCTGCCAGTCGAAATCGATCGAAGTCAGCGCCGACCATGTCGTCTCCTTGGGCACGGTGACATAGCGGGTGCGACGAAGCGCCGGGCCGATTTCCATCGACAGCGTCACGTTGTCGCGCTTGAGGACGCGGTAACCGAGACCGCCCGAGAGCGAGTAGCGGTCGAGGAACCCTTGGATGCGGTCCTTCTCGTATTGCATGCGGCCGTAGGTGAAGAGACCGTCGTTCAGGGTATAGCGCGGCTGGTAGCTGGCGCCGTATTGCTCCCGCGAAACGACGCCGCGATCCTTCTGGTAATCCGCGTTGAGCTGAACCGTATGCTGCCAGTTGAGCCCCTTGCGGTCGAGCTTGACGGCGCCGGTATAGCCGAAATTGCTGGTGTTGCCGGTCGCGCGGAAAGCGCCCAGTTCGACTTTGCCGGTCCAGAGCTCCAGCAGTGCGGCGCGGCGGATACGCTCGCGCTCGGCATTGGCCTTCTCCGCGATTTCGCGGGCGTTCGCATCGAGGAACGCCTGCTGCATCGTGCGGATTTCATCTTTATCGTAAGGCTGCGTGGATAGCGCGGCCTTGACGACGGCGGCGACGACGGCCGAGTCCTTGGTCTTTACCGCCGCCTCGATCATCGACTTCACATTGTCGGGAAGGCGCGGCGCCGGTGCGGCGATGAACGGCGGCGGCGCGACGTAATCGGGCAGCACCAGGCGCACCGGCAGTTCCTCGACGGGATCCACCGGCACGACTTCCAGTCCGGGAAAGAGGTGAAACTGAAATGCGTCGAACTGGTCCGACGGGAGAACCTGAGCCTGTGCGGGAAGGGCCGCAACCAGAGAAGAGGCACCCAACAAACCAACGAAACGCATTGTCATGAAACGATATTACCCACTCAGGCGCGCAGGCGCCAGCCCGTGCGGAAGATCCAGGCGATGAACGCGACACACAGGACCAGGAAGCCCAGGGTCATGCCGAGCGACAGCCCGATCGGGAAATCGGAACTGCCGTAGAAGCACCAGCGCAGCCCGTTCACCAGATAGACCACCGGATTGGCCATCGCCACCGAGCGCCAGGGCTCGGGCAGCAGGTCGATCGAGTAGAACGTGCCGCCGAGGAATGTGAGCGGAATGATGAACAGCACCGGAACGATGCCGAGCTTTTCGAAGCTGTCCGCCCAGATGCCGAGAATGAAGCCGAGGAGCGAGAAGCTCGCCGAAACCAGCAGGATGAACCCCAGTGCATAGAATGGGTGAGCGATCGTGTAGTCCACGAAGAACGTCGCGGTTATGAGAATTATTGCGGCCAGAATCAGGGATTTGGTGGCAGCAGCTCCCACGAAACCGATCAATGTCTCGGCCACGCCGACAGGCGCGGAGAGCAGTTCGTAGATAGCGCCGGTGAAGCGCGGCATGTAGATGCCGAAGCTGCCGTTCGAGGTGCTTTCGCTGAGCAGGGTAAGGAGAAGCAGGCCCGGCACGATGAAGGCGCCATAGTTCACCCCGGCCATGCCCGAATCCATCTTGCTGCCGATCGCCGCGCCGAACACGACGAAATAGAGCGTCGTCGTCAGCACCGGCGCCAGGATCGACTGCATGGCGGTGCGAAGGGCGCGCAGGACTTCGCGCTTGTAGATGGTCCAGGCGCTGCGTGCGTTGAAGGCGATCATGCCGCCGCTCCTTCCAGAAGGTCGACGAAGATGTCTTCGAGGCTCGATTCGCGGATGTCGATCGAAGTGTAGTCGATACCGTTCGCCGCGAGGTCCTTGGTCAGCCGGGCGACCTCGGCCTTGCCGCCACCCGCACCGTTACCGCCGCGATAGAGCAGTTCCTGCCCGCCATCGACGAGCGTGAGATTGTAGTCCGCCAGCACCTCGGGAACGACGGCAAGCGGCGTGGCGAGACCGATATGCGCCTCGGTGCGCCCCAGTCGCTTCATCAGCGAGCGGGTTTCCTCGACCATACGGATGCTGCCCGCCTGGATGATGCCGACGCGGTCGGCCATTTCCTCGGCTTCCTCGATATAGTGCGTGGTGAGGATGATCGTCGTGCCGCGGTCGCGAAGCTGGGCGATCTGCGCCCACATGTCACGGCGAAGCTCGACGTCGACGCCGGCGGTGGGCTCGTCGAGGAACAGCAGGTCCGGTTCGTGGGCGAGCGCCTTGGCGATCAGCACGCGGCGCTTCATGCCGCCCGAGAGCGCGCGGATCTGCGCCTTGCGCTTGTCCCAAAGGCTGAGCGCACGAAGGATTTCCTCGATCCGCGCGGGGTTCGGGGCAAGCCCGAAAAGGCCGCGCGAATAGTTCACGGAATGGAGGACCGTCTCGAACATGTCGGTCGCCAGTTCCTGCGGAACCAGGCCGATCCGCGCACGCAAGGCACGCCAGTTATGGGTCATGTCCTCGCCGAAAGCCCGCATGGTGCCGCTGGTCGGCCGCACCAGCCCGCAGACGGCGCCGATCAGCGTGGTCTTGCCCGCACCGTTCGGCCCGAGCAGCGCGAAGATCTCCCCCTTGTTGATCGTGAGGTCCACGCCCTGGAGTGCCGTAAAGCCCCCGGCGTAAGTCTTGGTCAGACCGCTGATTTCGAGAATGGGTTCCATGCCCCGCGTGATGCGCGAAACCGGTGACAGTTCCAAGTCCCCTCAGGGCAAAAGAAGACTGGAATCCCCGTAGGAATAGAAGCGGTAGCCCTCGGCTATGGCATGGGCATAGACTTCCTGCATCCGCTCCAGCCCCATCAGGGCCGAAACCAGCATGAACAGCGTGGACTTGGGCAGATGGAAGTTCGTCATCAGTCCGTCGATCGCCTTGAAGCGGTAGCCGGGGGTGATGAAGATCGAGGTATCGCCTTCGAAGGGACGAATCACATCGTCCTCGCCGGTCGCGCTTTCCAGCAGACGCAGGCTGGTGGTGCCGACCGCGATGACCCGGCCTCCAGCCGCGCGCGCGGCGTTGAGGCGGTCCGCCGTCTCGGCATCGATGCGGCCCCATTCGGCATGCATCTTGTGGTCCGCGGTTTCGTCCGCCTTGACCGGCAGGAACGTGCCCGCGCCGACATGGAGCGTCAGCGTCTCGCGCTTCACGCCTGCGGTGTCGAGCCGCTCGATCAGTTCGGGCGTGAAGTGCAGCGCGGCAGTCGGTGCGGCGACGGCGCCCTTCTCGCGCGCGAACATCGTCTGGTAATCGCTGGCGTCCTGCTCGTCCGTCTCGCGCTTGCCCGCGATATAGGGCGGCAGCGGCATCCGCCCTGCCCGCTCCAGCAGGACTTCGACCGGCTCGTCCCCTTCGAACAGCAGCGTCCAGCTGCCATCCTCGTGGCGCTCTTCGGCGAGCGCTGTGACGTCGGCGGGGAATTCGATGCGGTCGCCGGCCTTCAGGCGCTTGGCATTGCGGACGAAGGCCTGCCAGCGTCGCAGGTCGATGCGCTTGTGGAGCGTCGCGCCGATCCTGGCCTCGCCCCGCCGCCCTTCGAGCTGGGCGGGAATGACACGGGTATCATTGAAGACGAGGACGTCCCCGGCGCGCAGTTCGCCGGGAAGATCGCGCACAATGCGCTCGGTCAGCGGGCCTTCGTCGCGGCCCTGGACCACCAGCATCCGCGCCGAATCGCGCGGGCGCGCCGGGCGGAGGGCAATGTTCTCGGTCGGAAGGTCGAAGTCGAAAAGGTCAACGCGCATGGGGCGCCCCTCTAGAGGCGCGCTCCCTGCGCGTCACGCCTTTTCGCGAAGATCAGTTCGACTTCGAATTCGTCAGCTGATCGGCGGTGATCTTGGTCGGAAGCGGCGTGACCGGCGCGGGCGGCGGCGGCGCCTTGTTCTCGGACGCCAGCGAGGCTTGCACGATCTTGGTCGGGTTCTGTGGCGGCTCGCCGCGCTGGATCGCGTCGACGTACTGCATGCCCGAGATCACGCGGCCGAAGTTGGTGTACTTCCGGTCCAGCGAGAAGCGCGGGTAGAACACGATGAAGAACTGGCTGTTCGCGCTGTTCGGCTCGTTGGTGCGCGCCATCGACACGGTGCCGCGAACGTGCGGCATCGCGTTGAATTCCGCCGTCAGGTCGGGAAGCTGCGAGCCGCCCTGCCCGGTGCCGGTCGGATCGCCGGTCTGCGCCATGAAGCCGTCGATCACGCGGTGGAAGATCTGGCCGTTGTAGAAGCCCTGCGAGGCGAGCGTCTTGATCCGCTCGACATGGTGCGGCGCCCATTCCGGCATCAGACGGATCGCCACGCGGCCGCCGTCGGAAAGATCGAGCAACAGCACGTTCTCGGGCTGGTGGGTTACGTCGGGATCGACGAAAGTCGGCAGCGCCGCCACCGGCGGGGTCGGGGTCGGGTCTTCCTTCTTCTTGGCCAGAGCAGGCGTAGCCGCCAGCGCCAGGCCGATCATCGTCGCGGTAAGGGTCAGGCGAAACGTCATCGAATACTCACAGGAAGGAAGCCGCTCAGGCCAGGGGCGATAGTGCCCCGCTGCTGACGTGACAATGAATGAATTTGTCGCAATCGTTTCTCGGGCGTTCTCAGTAGTCGCCGAGAAGCCCGGTCTCGGCGATCCGGGCGACGACATCGGCGCGCACCGTGGGGCTGACGAACTTGGCGATCTCACCGCCGAACGTGGCGATTTCCTTGACCAGCTTGGAAGCGATCGGCTGGAGGCTGACGTCGGCCATCAGGAACACGGTCTCGATGCTCGGGTTGAGCTGCTGGTTCATTCCCGCCATCTGGTATTCGTACTCGAAGTCCGCAACGGCGCGCAGCCCCCTGATGATGACGCTGGCACCCTGTTTCTGCGCGAACTTCATGAGCAGCGCGTTGAAACCCACCACGCTCACGTTTTCGATCCCGAGCAGAGCCACTTCGCGCTCGACCATGGCCATGCGCTCCTCCGGGGTGAAGAGCGGGTTCTTCGACGGGTTCGTCGTCACCCCGATGATGAGCCGATCGACCAGCTTGGCCCCGCGCCGGATGATATCGGCGTGGCCCAGCGTGATCGGATCGAAAGTGCCGGGATAGACACCAACACGTTCCCCAAGGCTCATCAATGATCCCTCTCGATGATGTAGCGCGCCACCGCGCGCAGCAGGTCGGCTTCCTTGCCGTGCTGGGCGAGGTGACCGACGGCCTGCTCCACCAGCATGCGCGCCTGTTCGCGGGCGCGGTCCGGGCCGAGCAGCGAGACGAACGTCTCCTTGCCCGCCTCGGCGTCCTTGCCCACGGCCTTGCCCGCTACCGAAGCATCGCCTTCGTGGTCGATGAGATCGTCGGCGATCTGGAAGGCGAGGCCGATGTCGCGGGCATAGCCCCGAAGATGCGCGCGCCCTTCCGGCGGCAGGCGGCCCAGGATCGCCCCCATCTCCACCGCCGCGCCGAGCAGCGCACCGGTCTTGAGCTGCTGGAGCCGCGTGACGGTCTGGAGGTCGAACTCGCTGGTCTCGGCCACCAGGTCCATCATCTGCCCGCCCGCCATGCCCTGCGCGCCGCTGGCATGGCCGAGCGCCTGAACCAGTTCGATGCGGGTGAAGGGGTCGGCGCTGATGGCCGGATCGCCCAGCACCTCGAAGGCGAAGGCATGGAGCGAATCGCCCGCCAGAACCGCCGTCGCCTCGTCGAAGGCGAGGTGCAGGGTCGGCTTGCCGTGACGCACGGCGTCGTCGTCCATGCACGGCAGGTCGTCGTGGATCAGCGAGTAGACGTGAATCGATTCGATGGCGATGGCGGCGCGGATCGCCGCCTCGCGCACGACACCATACATCTCCGCTACCGCCGTCAGCAGCAGCGGCCGGAGCCGCTTGCCGCCGCCGATCGACGCATAGCGCATCGCCTCGACCAGTCGCGCGCGGGCATCGTCGGGCACCGGCAGCAGCGCGTCGAAAGCGCCGTCGATCTCCTCGGCGATGCGGGCAAGGCCTTCGGAGAGGATCGGATCGGTCACGGTGACCTCACCCACGAATCAGCGATCCGCCGCGTCGAACGGCTGGGTTCCGGTCGGAACCCCGTCCGGTCCGGCGACGATGCGCTCGATCCGCGCCTGCGCGGCGTCGAGCCGCTTCTGGCAGTGCTGGCGCAGCACTTCGCCGCGTTCGTAGAGCGTGATCGAATCATCGAGCGGCACGTCGCCGCTTTCGAGACGGCGCACCACGTCTTCCAGAGCGCGCAGCGCATCCTCGAAACTCATCCCGGCGATTTCGCCGATTTCGGCACTCTTCTCAGTCATGAGGCATGCAATGAAGCGCCCGCGTTCGCCGGTCAAGGCGGGATGCGGGGGGCCGCATCGAACCACCTCGACGATCGGCTCGATATCGCCTCGCTTTTCCGTCTAGCGAAGCGTTCAACTCGGCGCTAAGGCGCGTCGCATGTCCGAAATCACCCCCGATGTCGTCGAGGCCCACGGCCTCAATTCCGAGGAATACGAGCGGGTCCTGAACGCGCTCGGCCGAGAGCCCAACCTGGTTGAGCTCGGTATCTTCTCGGTCATGTGGTCCGAGCACTGCTCGTACAAGTCGAGCCGCTTCCACCTGAAGAAGCTGCCCACGAAGGCCCCCTGGGTCATCTGCGGCCCCGGCGAGAACGCCGGCGTGATCGACATCGGCGATGGGCAAGCCGCCATCTTCAAGATGGAAAGCCACAACCACCCCAGCTACATCGAGCCTTTCCAGGGAGCGGCCACCGGCGTCGGCGGCATTCTGCGCGACGTCTTCACCATGGGCGCCCGCCCGGTCGCCAACATGAACGCGCTACGTTTCGGCCGCCCCGAGCATCCGAAGATGAAGCATCTTGTGCAGGGCGTGGTCGAGGGCATCGGCTCCTACGGCAACTGCGTGGGCGTACCCACCGTCGGCGGCGAGACGAACTTCCACAAGGCCTACGACGGCAACATCCTCGTAAACGCCATGACCGTGGGCGTCGCCGATACGGACAAGATCTTCTACTCGGCCGCCACGGGCCTGGGTAATCCCATCGTCTACGTCGGCTCGAAGACCGGCCGCGACGGCATCCACGGCGCCACCATGGCCTCGGCCGATTTCGACGAGCATTCGGACGAAAAGCGCCCGACCGTGCAGGTGGGCGACCCCTTCACCGAAAAGCTTCTGATCGAGGCCTGCCTCGAACTCATGGCCACCGACGCCATCGTCGCGATCCAGGACATGGGCGCAGCCGGCCTCACCTCCTCGTCGGTCGAAATGGCCAGCAAGGGCGGCGCCGGCATTCGCCTAAACATGAACAACGTGCCCTGCCGCGAAGAAGCGATGACGCCTTACGAGATGATGCTCTCGGAAAGCCAGGAGCGCATGCTCATGGTGCTTCAGCCCGGCAAGGAAGCCATGGCCGAAGCGATCTTCAAGAAGTGGGAACTCGACTTCGCCGTGATCGGCGAAGTGACCGACACCGGCCATATGGTCCTCGAATTCAACGGCGAAGTGGTCTGCGACATTCCGCTCGGCCCGCTCGCCGACGACGCGCCGGAATACGAGCGCCCCTACGTCACGCCTGAGGAATACAAGGCCTGGGCCAAGGTTCCCGCCATGGGCGACGTGGCAGAGAGCGCCGACATCGGCGCCGACCTGCTCAAGCTGATGGGCACGGTCGACCTCGCCTCGCGCAAGTGGATCTGGGAACAGTACGACAGCCAGGTCGGCGGCGACACGATGCAGAAGTCCGGCGGCGACGCGGCGGTGGTGCGCATCCACAATACGCCCAAGGCGCTGGCGATCAGCACCGACTGCTCGCCCCGCTATTGCTATGCCGATCCCTACGAGGGCGGCAAGCAGGCCGTGGCCGAGACCTATCGCAACATCAGCGCGGTCGGCGGCCTTCCGCTCGCCATTACCAACTGCCTGAACTTCGCGAATCCGCAGCGCCCCGAGATCATGGCGCAGATCGTCGGCTGCCTGAACGGCATGGGCGACGCCTGCCGCGCGCTCGATTATCCGATCGTTTCGGGCAACGTCTCGCTCTACAACGAATCGAAGGCCACCGGCGGCGGCTCGGCGATCCTGCCGACCCCGGCGATCGGCGGCGTCGGCCTGCTGGCCGACCACGAGAAGATGGCGACCGTGGCCTTCAAGAACGCCGGAGACGAAATCTTCGTGCTCGGCGGAGTCGAAGGCAAACTGGGCAGCCACCTCGGTCAGTCGCTCTGGCTGCGCGAGATCGCAGGGCAAGAAGCCGGTGACGCCCCCAAGGTCGACCTCAAGGTCGAGGCCGAAAACGGCGCCTCGATCCGCGACTGGATCGCTACCGGCAAAGTGACGGCTGTCCACGACGTCAGCGACGGCGGCCTGCTCGTCGCCCTCGCCGAGATGGCGCTTGCCAGCGGCCTTGGCTGCAACCTCGAAGTGGAACTGACCACGGCGGAAGCATTCGGCGAAGACCAGAGCCGCTACGTCGTCAGCGCGCCTGCCGGAACGGAGCTTCCCGGCGCCGTCCGCATCGGCACGGTCGCGGGCACCAAGGTCGCGGGCAACGAAGTCACCGCGCTTCGCGAAGCCAACGAGGCTTTCTTCAAGGACTGGATGGAGGCCTGACCGCCTCCTCCCTCTGAAGCGAAATCTAAAGGGCGCCCCCAGTGGGCGCCCTTTTTCGTTTCGGATTCAGTGACCGCCGGTAGTCGACGCCAGCACGTTAACTGTCAGCGCCAGAATGCCGAGGTTGAAGGCAAACGCGAACAGTCCGTGGAAGGTAGAAACCCGGCGCACGGCGGAATCGGTGATCTCGATATCGGCGGTCTGGCAGGTCATGCCGATCACGAAGGCGAAGTTCACGAAGTCCGCGAAGTCTGGCACGCAATCGCCTGGAAAATCGAGACCTTCATGGTCCGATCCGCCGCGCGAGGAATAGTATAGCCGCGCATAGTGGAAGGCGTAGATCAGGTTGGCGAAGGTCCAGCAGGCCAGCAACGTGACCACCAGCAGCGCGATCTCACCCGGCACGAGACTCTTGTTGTCGAGCACGAGCGTACCGAGAGCGGCGAGAATGATCGAGGAGATCACCCCCGTCAGCAGGAGCAGCATGACCTGCCCCGCATCGTCGCGCTTGGCCTGACGCCGCATGAGATCGGGATTGCCGTCCCGCCACAGCGGAATGCAGCTCAGCACGAAAACGATGACCGCAAGATCGAAGGCGGTAACGACCGTCTCGACCACTGGCATTATCGCCAGCAGCGGCCAAGGCGAGACAGCCAGAACCCCGAGAAACAGAAGATAGCGCGGGTGCGACAGCCGGTTCAGGAAGGAATCTCGCCCGGCCATCGCATCTCGCTCCTTTATGCGCGAACCCATTCCTGCTCGTCGATACCGAGCAGGCGCAGCACGCTGGTAAGGTCGCCCCGATCGACCCAGCCGTTGGCCGCGGCGCGGGCCTTGGGCTTGGCGTGATAGGCGATACCGTAAGTCGCCGCTTCCAGCATCGGAATGTCGTTGGCGCCGTCGCCCGTGGCAAGGCTGGCGACATCGCCGCCCAGCGCCGCCACTTCCGCGAGCAGCGTCGCCTTCTTGACCGCGCTGTCGACGATCGGCCCGGCGAGGCCGCCGGTCAGCTTGCCATCCGCCACTTCCAGCCGGTTGCCGACGACATGCTCGAAGCCTAGCTGCGCCGCGACAGGGTCGGCGAAGTGGTGGAAGCCGCCCGTCACCAGCACGGTGCGACAACCAAACTTCTTCAGCGTCTCCACCAGCGTAAGCGCACCCGGCATCGGCCTGATGCGGGTGGCGAGGCATTCCTCGATGGCATCGACCGACAGTCCCTTGAGCAAGCCGACTCGCTCGCGCAGGGCCTGTTCGAAGTCCAGCTCGCCCTGCATGGCGCGCTCGGTGATCTCGGCGATGCGGTCCTTGAGACCGGCGAAATCGCCCAGTTCGTCGATGCACTCCTGCCCGATCATGGTCGAATCCATGTCGGAGATGAACAGGCCGGGGATCGTCGGCTCATGATCGCAGACGAGGCCGTCGGTCGGCGAAAAATGGTCGTCCAGCGCCTTGCGCAGCGCCGCGGCATCCTCGTCGGGAGAGGCGATCTGCATTGTCTTGCCGCAGAAATCGAGCATCGCCGCCGAAGCCAGCCTTACGCCGCTTTTCTGCATTTCGGCCCGCGCCGCATCGATTCTTGCCGAGAGGTGGTCCGGTTCTGCTATCAGCCGCGCAATGAGCACTGCGAATTCCCTTGAAGCTGCGTATGAAAATTCCACTGGCGGCCGCGAAAAGCCACCGCTCGCGCTCATCGCAGGGCCGACCGCCAGCGGCAAGAGCGATTGTGCCGTGGCGCTGGCGCAGGAACTCGAACGGCGGGGACAGAGAGCGGTCGTGGTCAATGCCGACAGCTCGCAAGTCTATGCCGACCTGACCGTCCTCAGCGCCCGCCCCACGCCCGAGGACATGGGCGGGATCGAGCACCGCCTGTTCGGCGCCTGGGACGGCACCGAGACCTGCTCCGCCGCTGAATGGGCCCGCGCCGCGCGCGAGACCATTGCCCAGATCCACGAGGAAGGCGCCGTACCCGTTCTCGTCGGCGGCACCGGGCTCTATATACGTACGCTTCTGGACGGCATCGCTCCAGTCCCGGCGATCGATCCCGCAGTCCGCGAGACGGTGCGCGCCCTGCCCGTCGCCGAAGCCTATGCAGCGCTGCAAATCGAGGACCCCGAACGCGCCGCGCGCCTCGCTCCGGCGGACACCACCCGCATCGCCCGTGCGCTCGAAGTCGTACGCTCGACAGGGCTTCCAATCGCCCACTGGCAGGCGCAGACCAGCGGCGGGATCGGCGGTGATGTCACGGTTCGCGCCGCCATCCTCCTGCCCGAACGGCAGGCGCTCTACGCCCGCTGCGACTTGCGGTTCCAACGCATGATCGAACGCGGCGCCCTTTCCGAAGTGGAGACGCTGCTCGCCCGCAATCTCGATCCCGACCTGTCGGTGATGCGCGCGATCGGCGTGCCCGAGCTTGCCGCCGTGCTGCGCGGAGAAACCACTTTGGAGGAAGCGATCGCTCGCGGATCGCAGGCCACCCGCAATTACGCCAAGCGTCAATTCACCTGGTTGCGCCATCAGCCGCCGCAAGATTGGACAAGGCTTGAGTTCGAATATTTCGACGAAAAATCACTCAGAGATAGATTATTTCAGGTTATGGGGTTGACGTAATATTTTCGTCCCCTTAGAGCGCCCTCACCTGCTGATGAAAGTATGCGGGTAGGAGAGGGAGGACCCGGCACGGCGCCCGTCGTGTCGGGTCGGTTTCATTATAGTTCGCCATGAAGCGAACTGTGGTTTTTTTGGTAATGTGCACCGCAATCGGTGCGCAATATTCGAAGGGCAGCCCATCCCTCGGGAAACGCCCACGAGTCGGAAAAGGAAAGTGTTGTGACTGAAGAGCGCAGCGGCGCGAACATCCTGGTCGAAAGCCTGGTCAAGCAGGGGGTCGAATTCGTATTCGGTTATCCCGGCGGTGCCGTGCTACCGATCTACGATGCTCTATTCGGCGACGAGCGACTTCGGCACATCCTGGTCCGTCACGAAGCCGGCGCGGCTCACGCTGCCGAAGGATATGCGCGTTCGACCGGCAAGCCCGGCGTCGTTCTGGTCACCTCCGGTCCCGGCGCAACCAATGCCATCACCGGCATTGCCGACGCCTTCATGGATTCGATTCCGCTGGTCATCATCACCGGCCAGGTCCCGACCGCGCTGATCGGCTCGGACGCGTTCCAGGAAGCGGACACCGTCGGCATTTCGCGCCACTGCACCAAGCATAACTACCTGGTGAAGGACCCGGCCGACCTTGCCGCGACCATCGACGAGGCATTTCAGATCGCCACCTCGGGCCGTCCGGGTCCGGTGCTGATCGACATCCCCAAGGACGTCCAGATCGCCAGCGCCGTCTGGAACGACACGCCGACGCAGCGCCGCCAGCGCTACGCCCCGCGCACCGAAGGCACGGCGGACGAGATCGCGCAGGCCGTCGACCTGATCGCCAGGGCCAAGGCCCCGGTGCTCTATACCGGCGGCGGCGTCATCAATTCCGGCCCGCGGGCTACCGAGCTGCTGCGCGAGCTGCAGGCGAAGACCGGCGCGCCCGTCACCTCGACGCTGATGGGCCTCGGCGCCTTCCCGGCCGACCATGCCGACTGGCTGGGCATGCTGGGCATGCACGGGACCTACGAGGCCAACCTGGCGATGAACCAGGCCGACCTGATCGTCTGCATCGGCGCCCGTTTCGATGACCGCGTGACCGGCCGCCTCGACGCCTTCGCGCCGAATTCGACCAAGATCCACATCGACATCGACCGCGCCTCGATCAACAAGACGGTCCGCGTCGACCTGCCGATCATCGGCGACTGCGCCACCGTGCTCGACCAGATCCTGACGCTCTGGGGCGACCGCAAGGCGCAGGACCTCGCGCCGTGGAAGGCCCGTGTCGAGGAATGGCGCGGCAAGAACAGCCTCTACTTCCCGCTCTCTGGCAAGGCGATCATGCCGCAGCTTGCGGTGCAGCGCCTGTTCGAGCTGACGAAGGACAAGGACCCGGTCATCTCCACCGAGGTCGGCCAGCACCAGATGTGGGCGGCGCAGTACTTCCACTTCTTCGGCCCGAACAAGTGGCTGACGTCGGGCGGTCTCGGTACGATGGGCTATGGCCTGCCCGCCGCGATCGGCGCGCAGCTCGGCAATCCGGACAGCCTCGTCATCGACATCGCGGGCGACGCCTCGATCCAGATGAACATCCAGGAACTGGGCACCGCCACGCAGTACCGCCTGCCGGTCAAGATCTTCATCCTCAACAACGAGTGGATGGGCATGGTCCGGCAGTGGCAGGAGCTGACCTACGAGAGCCGCTATTCGCAGTCCTATTCGGACAGCCTGCCGGACTTCGTGAAGCTGGCCGAGG
Source organism: Novosphingobium sp. BF6 (assembly GCF_058273105.1). Taxonomy (NCBI): domain Bacteria; kingdom Pseudomonadati; phylum Pseudomonadota; class Alphaproteobacteria; order Sphingomonadales; family Sphingomonadaceae; genus Novosphingobium; species Novosphingobium sp. BF6. The sequence continues at coordinate 1,791,408 of NZ_CM177775.1, read as the reverse complement.
CCTATGGCTGGAAGGGCATCCGCATCGAGAACGAAAGCCAGCTCGATGCCGGCATTCAGGAGATGATCGACTACGACGGTCCCGTCATCGTCGATTGCCTCGTCGCCAAGGAATCGAACTGCTTCCCGATGATCCCCTCGGGTGCGGCCCATACGGACATGATCCTCTACGGCGATACCGTCGCCGGCACGATGGACGACGAAGCCAAGGCTCTGGTCTGAGAACGCGCGCGCAGGATCCGAAAGACATATCATGATGCACATCAAGCAAGAGGCCGAGGAACGCCACGTCCTCACCATCACGGTCGATAACGAGGCGGGCATTCTCGCCAAGATCGCCGGCCTGTTCACCGCACGCGGCTACAACATCGACAGCCTGACCGTGGCCGACATCACCGAGAACCATGCGGTGAGCCGGATCACCATCGTCACCCACGGACCGCCGAGCCAGATCGACCAGATTCACGCCCAGCTCGAACGCCTGGTGCCGGTGCACAAGGTGGTGGATCTCACCGAAGTCGGCCCGCACGTGGCGCGCGAACTGGCGCTCATCAAGGTGGCCGGTCTCGGCGAAAAGCGCGTCGAGGCGCTGCGCCTGGCCGATATCTTCCGCGCCAAGGCGGTGGACACGACGACCGGTAGCTTCATCTTCGAACTCACCGGCGCGCCGGACAAGATCGATACGTTCGTGCAGCTGATGCGCGACCTCGGCCTTGTCGAAGTGGGCCGCACCGGCATCGTCGCGATGATCCGCGGGCCGCACGAAGCCTAGACACATCCTCCGGCCAGAAACCGGAAACAACCGACCAACGCGCCGCACGGCGCATATCAATATGGGCCCCGCCTCAAGGGAACGGGCCGTCGAAAGGGTACTACAATGAAGGTCTATTACGACGCCGATTGCGACATCAACCTGATCGCCGAGAAGAAGGTCGCGATCCTCGGCTACGGCAGCCAGGGTCACGCCCATGCGCAGAACCTGCGCGATTCGGGCGTCAAGAACGTCGCCATCGCCCTTCGCGAAGGTTCGGCTTCGGCCAAGAAGGCGGAAGCCGCAGGCTTCAAGGTGCTCGCCAACGCCGAAGCCGCCGCCTGGGCCGACGTTCTCATGATCCTCGCACCCGACGAGCATCAGGCCGCGATCTACGCCGCCGACATCCATGACAACCTGAAGCCCGGCGCGGCGCTGGCCTTCGCCCACGGCCTCAATGTCCACTTCGGCCTGATCGAACCCCGCGCCGATATCGACGTGTTCCTGATCGCCCCCAAGGGCCCGGGCCACACCGTCCGCGGCGAATACGTCAAGGGCGGCGGCGTGCCCTGCCTGATCGCGATCCACCAGGACGTGACCGGCAATGCGCAGGACGTGGCTCTGGCCTATGCCTCGGGCGTTGGCGGCGGCCGTTCGGGCATCATCGAAACCAACTTCCGCGAGGAATGCGAAACCGACCTGTTCGGCGAGCAGGCCGTGCTCTGCGGCGGCACCACCGCGCTGGTCCAGGCCGGTTTCGAAACGCTGGTGGAAGCCGGTTACGCACCGGAAATGGCCTACTTCGAATGCCTCCACGAGCTGAAGCTTATCGTCGACCTGATGTATGAAGGCGGCATCGCCAACATGCGCTACTCGATCTCGAACACCGCCGAATACGGCGACATCAAGACCGGCCCGCGCATCATCACCGAAGAGACCAAGAAGGAAATGAAGCGCGTTCTGGAAGACATCCAGTCGGGCCGTTTCGTGAAGGACTTCGTTCTCGACAACCGCGCCGGCCAGCCGGAACTGAAGGCTTCGCGCATCGCCGCCAAGCGCCACCCGATCGAGGAAACCGGCGCCAAGCTGCGCGCCATGATGCCCTGGATCGGCGCCAACGCGCTGGTGGACAAGGCCAAGAACTAAAGTTCGAGGCGGACCGAATTTTAATTCGGTCATCCAAATACCCGTTTGACGGGAAAACGAAGGCGGCGCAGAAATGCGCCGCCTTTTCCTTGTGCCGTCAGGAGTAGATCATGCGCCCTTCCTGCATTTCTCTTGCCCTTGCAGCCGCCGCCGCTCTCGCCGCCCCCGTCACTGCCCAGCCCGGACAGGGTGGCCCCGGAGGCCGCATGGAAATGCTGCACGGGTCGGGCACCCCCGCCGACGTCAAGGCCGGAACTTACGCCGTCGAACCGGCCCATACGCAAGTCACCTTCAGCGTCTCGCACATGGGCATCTCGCCCTTCGCGGGGACCTTCTCGGGCGCCAGCGGCTCGCTGACACTCGACCCCAACAAGCTCTCGGCCACCAAGCTCAGCGTCACGATCCCGGTCACCTCGGTCCAGACCACCAGCGACAAGCTGACCGAAGAACTGCGCAGCGCCGACTGGCTCGACGCCGCCAAGTTCCCGACCGCCACGTTCGTCGCCACCTCGGTCACCCCGCGCGGGCCGGACGCCGCTTCGATCGACGGCACGCTCACCCTCCACGGCGTCAGCAAGCCGATCACGATCATGGCCCGCTTCTTCGGCACCGCGCAGAACCCGATGAACAAGAAGGATTCGATCGGCTTCCTCGGCCGCGCGCTCATCAAGCGCTCGGACTTCGGCGTGTCCAAGTACGTGCCGCTCGTCTCGGACGAAACCGTTTTGGTCATCAACGCCGCTTTCGAGAAGCAGTAACTCTCTGCGCAATCTACCATTCACGGCGACTGCGCGATAAGCGCAGTCCAGAGACCGCCCGAAAGGAGATCGCCATGAAGACCAGAATCACCGCGACTATCACCCTGGCCACGGCCCTCTTTGCCCTTTCGGCCTGCGCCAGCACCGGGAGTGACAAAGTGGCCGATGCAACCCCGCCGCCACCGTCGATGGAGCCGAGCTGCGGCGCCGATCAACTCGCGTCCTACGTCGGCCAACCCGCCAGCGACGATGTGATCGCGAAGATCACCGCCTGGCGTGGTGACAAGCCGATGCGGGTGATCCGCCCCGGCACCGCCGTCACCATGGACTATCGTCCGGACCGCCTGAACGTCCAGGTCGGCGAAGACGGCAAGATCACCGGTTTCACCTGCACCTGATCCATACCATCTGACATCTTGATCCGGGCGCTCCGCTCCGCCAAGCACCGTTGCTGGAATGTAACGGAGCCCCGGATGAACGAAGCTGACGATATCGAGCGCGAGGACGGCCTTGCCCGCGTCGAGGCGTTTTCCGACGGCGTGCTCGCCATCATCATCACCATCATGGTGCTGGAACTGAAAACCCCGGTAACCGAGGGGCTTACGGCGCTCTGGCAGCTCTGGCCGATCTTCATCGCCTATGTGCTGAGCTATGCCTACGTCGCGATCTACTGGGTCAATCACCACCGCCTGCTCGGCCATGCGCGGGTCGTGACGAGCGGACTGCTATGGTCGAACATGCTGCTGCTGTTCACGCTCTCGCTGATCCCGTTCTCGACCGCCTACCTCGGCGAGCATCACTTCAGCCGTGCGGCAACACTGCTCTATCTGGCGACGATGCTGACCCCCGCCCTCGCCTATGTCCTGCTGCAAGGCCGGGTCGCCGCCACCGGCACGCGAACCGTCGCCAGCCGCCGCTATCACAAGGCTTCGCACCGAAAGGGTCTCGCCGCTTCGGCGGTCTACTCCCTCGGCATTCCGCTGACGTTTCTGTCGCCCTGGCTCGGCATCGCCTGCGCGGCACTGGTCGCGGTGTTCTGGATGTTGCCCTGGAGCGTGCTCGATCGCCTGTTCCTCGACAGGGTTCCGCCCGCCGATAGCTGATGGCAATTTCCTTGCGCGCTTCGCCGCACGCGGCGCAAGAAGGAGGCGTTTTTACTTTACATCGATAGCGCGAATGCTCATAGGCTGCGGCAATGAACCTTCTTCTAGGCCTTACCCTGCGACTTACCCGCCCTTGGGCGTGAGGTGACGCGTCGGTCCTGCGGCGCGCTCGGCGCTCAAGGGGACCCGGAAAGACCGGCCTGAATATGGACCGGCAAGCCTTTTAACCGAAGAAGTTTTTCCGAGCGAGATTACCCATGACCATGCTGCAAGACCCCTCGGTCAAATACCGCCCCTTCCCGCAGATCGACCTGCCGAACCGCCAGTGGCCCTCGCAGGTCATCACCAAGGCGCCGCGCTGGCTCTCGACCGACTTGCGCGACGGCAACCAGGCGCTGATCGACCCGATGGGCGCGGAAAAGAAGAACCGCTTCTTCGACCTGCTGGTCAAGGTCGGCCTCAAGGAAATCGAAGTCGGCTTCCCCAGCGCGGGCGCAACCGAGTTCGATTTCATCAACGGCCTGGTCAGGAACGACCGCATTCCCGAAGACGTGCTGGTGCAGGTACTGACCCAGTCGCGCGAAGACCTGATCACCCGCTCGTTCGAGAGCCTGGAAGGCGTTCACGCCGCGATCGTCCATCTCTACAACGCGGTCTCGCCGCTGTGGCGCAATGTCGTGTTCGGCATGGACAAGCACGAGATCAAGGCCATCGCGACCAGCGGCGTCAAGATCCTGCGCGATCAGGCGGCCAGGTATCCGGGCACCAAATGGCAGTTCGAATATTCGCCGGAAACCTTCTCGACCGCCGAACTCGATTTCTCGATCGAGGTCTGCGAGGCGGTGATGGACATTCTCCAGCCGACGCCGGAAAACCCGATCATCCTCAACCTGCCCGCGACGGTCGAGGCGGCTACGCCCAACGTCTATGCGGACCAGATCGAGTATTTCTGCCGCAACCTGCCGAACCGCGAATCGGCGGTGATCTCGCTGCACACCCATAATGACCGCGGCACCGGCGTCGCCGCCGCCGAGCTGGGCCTGATGGCGGGCGCCGACCGCGTCGAGGGCTGCCTGTTCGGCAATGGCGAGCGCACCGGCAACTGCTGCCTCGTCACCGTGGCGATGAACATGTACACGCAGGGCGTGAACCCGGAACTGGACTTCTCGGACATCGACGAAGTGATCCAGACGGTCGAGTACTGCAACCAGCTCAAGGTCGCCGAACGTCACCCCTACGGCGGTGAACTGGTCTTCACCGCCTTCTCGGGCAGCCACCAGGACGCCATCAAGAAGGGCTTCGCCGCGCAGGAAAAGCGCAACGACCAGATCTGGGCCGTGCCTTATCTGCCGATCGACCCCGCCGATCTCGGCCGCGACTACGAGGCGGTGATCCGCGTCAATTCGCAGTCCGGCAAGGGCGGTTTCGCCTGGGTCATCGAGCAGGACCAGGGCCTCAAGCTGCCCAAGCGCATGCAGGCGCACTTCTCAAAGCACGTCCAGGAACTGGCCGACGAACTGGGCCGCGAACTCCAGGCCGCCGACATCTGGGACGTGTTCCGCAAGGCCTATCGCATCGACGATCCGCAGCACTTCCAGCTGATCGACTGGGAAGAAGCCAAGGCTGCCGACGGCACCCGTGTCTTCGCGGGCAAGATCGGCGTGGACGGCCAGGAGCAATCGGTGTCGGGACGCGGCAACGGATTGATCTCCTCGGTCGCCGCCACGCTGGCGGAGAGCTTCGGCGTGACCATCGACGTGCGCGACTATGCCGAGCACTCGATGGGCCAGCACACCGACGCCCGCGCCGCCGCCTATGTCGAATGCGTAACGCCGGAGGGCCGCGTGGTCTGGGGTGTCGGCATCGACGAGGACGTGGCGACGGCCAGCGTCCGCGCCGTGCTCAGCGCCGCCAACACGGTGCGCGCCGCCTGAAGCGAGAGGCAAACTTAAATCGATTGGGGCGGGGGTTTTCGAATCCCCGCCTTTTTCGTTATGTTCACTGAACACACAGTGACACAGTCGATCATGACCATCGCACGGCTCACCTTGCGTACGCAAATTAACAGTATTTATTTAGGAACCGTTTAGAGACGCGGCCAATTTTCCCGGGAAATCCAACAACAACCGGGATGCCTATGCAGTTCTATCTCGCGACGTCGTTCATCTTTCCGCGTTCGCTGCGACTGAGGTTGTTTGCCCTCTGCTTCGTTGCCACGCACCTTCCCCTGCTGGGCTACTGCGCCTGGGGCCTGTCTACCGGACGGATAGCCCTGTTCGAATTCGTCCTGCTGACGCTGGCGACCGTGATAGGCACCGGGCTGGCGCTCTACGGCATCGGTGCCCTGCTCAACCCCATCCACGCCCTGGCCGATGCGCTCAACCGCAGCGACGAAGACGGAACCGCGCTTCCCGAAATGGGCGACGTGATCCAGACGCTCTATGCCGGCGTCCATCGTGCCGCCACCGCCACCCGCGCACAGATGGAAGACCTCAGCATCGCCGCGCTGGAAGACCCGCTGACCGGCGTCGCCAACCGGCGCGGCTTCCTGGAGCAATTGAACGCCCTCCCCGCCGACCAACGCCGCGGCTGCGTCGCCATCGTCGACATCGACTTCTTCAAGCAAGTCAACGACAAGCTCGGCCACGATGAAGGCGACCGGGTGCTTTGCGCTTTCGCCGACCGCCTCTCCTCGCAAATCCGCCGCGCCGACATGGTCGCCCGCTGGGGCGGCGAGGAATTTGCGATCCTGTTCCACGAATGCATCGAGGACGAGGCCGACTGGACGCTCGCCCGAATTGCCGCGCGCATGCGGGAGGAACCGATCGGCACGGTCGACGGGCGTCCGATCACCTTTTCCGCCGGGCTTTGCTGCTGGAGCGGCGGGGATATCGAAGCGGCCCTGCACTTCGCGGACGAGGCACTCTACAAGGCCAAGCGATCCGGTCGCGACCGCATCTGTCGCGTGCTTCCCGCCGACAATCCGCAGGCGGCTCGATAGCCCTTGCTCCTTCACGAACGAAAAAGGGCGGCCCAAGAGCCGCCCTTTTTCGTTTGCCTGCAAGACCGAGACGATCAATCGCCGGTCAGGATGCGGTCGACCAGTTCCTTCACCGTCGGGGTGAAGCCGTTCGAGTAGAACGGGTCCTGCTTGAACTTGTAGGCGGCATGGCCCGCGAACATCAGGTTCTCGTCGATCGGACCGCCATGGGCGATGTCCTGAAGCGTCTTCTGGATGCAGAAGCTGCGCGGATCGGCGAGGCGGCCGGTGGTGTAGTCGTCGTGGTCCTTCCACGAGGAGAAGCCGCAGTGCGACAGGCAGCCCATGCAGTCGGCCTGGTCCTTGCGGATTTCGTCACGCTCGTCCGGATTGACGAAGATGATCGTGTCGTCGGGCGTGCGCAGGCCGTCGGTGAAGCCCTGCGCCGACCATGCACGCGCACGGTCGAGGTCCTTGGGCGCAACCCAGAAGTTCTTGCCCTTCACACCGACGTCGAGGCGCACGGTATGCTCGCCCGCTTCGACCTTCGAGTAGGGAATCTGGCGCTCCGAACGCGCTTCGAGGTTGCGCAGGAACGGATTGCGCACGGCCGAGGAATAGAAGCCGGTCGGCGAGAAGCGGTGGAGCAGCACGTCGCCCGGTTCGAGCGTGCGCAAGTGGTCCTTCCAGGCCTGCGGAATCGGGCTTTCGTGCGTGAGCAGCGGGCGCGTGCCGTACTGAAATGCTATCGAACCCAGTTCCGGATTGTCGATCCAGTTTTCCCAGTCGCGCAGGAACCACACGCCGCCGGCCATGACGATCGGCACGCTGTCGGCAATGCCCTCTGCGCGCATGGTGTCGCGCAGCGCCTTGACGCGGGGATAGGGATCTTCAGGCTTGAGCGGGTCTTCGGCGTTCGAGAGGCCGTTATGACCGCCCGCCAGCCACGGGTCCTCGTAGACCACCGCGCCCAGCAGGTCGGGAACCTTGTGATAGGCACGCTTCCACAGCGCGCGGAAGGCGCGGCCGGAGCTGACGATCGGCAGGTAGTTCACATTGAACCGCGCCGCGATTTCGGACAGCTTGTAAGGCATGCCCGCGCCGCAGGTCACGCCCGTGACCATGCCGCGGGTCTGGTCCAGAACGCCTTCGAGGATGGTCTGGGCGCCGCCCATTTCCCACAGGACGTTGATGTTGATCGCGCCCTTGCCGTTCGAAATCTCGTAGGCACGGCGGACCTGCTCGACCGCGCCGTCGATGGCATAGTCGATCAGTTCCTGATGACGCTCCTTGCGCGTGAGGGCATTGTAGACTTGCGGGACGATCTTGCCTTCGGCGTCATAGCTGTCGGCATTGACGGCGCTGACCGTACCGATGCCGCCGGCCGCCGCCCAGGCGCCCGAGCTCATGTGATTGGTCGCGGCAACGCCCTTGCCGCCTTCGACAAGCGGCCAGACTTCGCGTCCACCATAGACAATCGGCTTGAGACCCTTGAAACCCATCTTCTCTTTCGTCTTTCCCCCGGCGCGTGGCACGCCGGTTCAGCGGCCCTGTATACGCCCTGTGCTACTGACGCACTACTTTTGCGTCATGGTGTTGCCGGATATCCGGCAAGGTACGATGTTTTCCGGTTCCGGCCTTGGACCGGCAACCTCGAACTGTGCGTAGTAGCCCTGGAGCTCCGGCTTACGGACAAATTCCGTCAGGCGAAACCCCATGGACGCAAATTCGCAGAAAAGCAGTTGCGGCGGAATGCCGTGGCTGTCGCTGGCCCGGTCTACATCGACAACGACCACGCGACCGCCCTCGCGCAGCGAAGGGCGCAAGTGCCACAGGAAGGCATAAGGCTCGGCGACCTCGTGGTACATATGGACCAGGAAGACACGGTCGAAGCTGGCTTCCGGCAGCTTGGGGTCGTCCGGCGTGCCGAGCTTGATGGAGACGTTCTCCAGTTCCTCGCGCATCACGCGGTTGCCCAGCCGCTCGTTTGCCTCGCGGTCGATATCCTCGGCCAGCACGCGGCCCTTGGTGCCGACGCGCTGGGCCAGGCGCACCGTGTAGTAGCCCTCGCCAGCGCCGAGATCGGCCACGCTCATGCCCGGCTCGATCCGGGCGAGATCCATCACGACTTGCGCTTCGTTCAGGCTGTCGCGCTGGACTTCGGTGCCCACGGCCCCGTCAGGAGTCTTGGAAACCGGACGATCCGCCACCGGAAAGGCCCGCACGCTCTCGGGACGCGATTCGTCCGCCCGCTCGCGATCGCAGCCTCCAAGGGCCAGCCCGAAAACGAGCGTCGAAGCCATCAGCGCGGCGCGACAGGAAAGGCGGAAGGACAAGCCCATGCGGCCCTTTAGCGGTTCGGCCCGCACTTGGCAAAGTCATGCCGAGGTCGGGCCGTTCGCACTATCAGTCGACGTCTTCCACTTCGACCTTCTCGCCGGTCACGCGCTGCGAAAGCGCGGCCGCCATGAAGGGATCGAGCGCGCCGTCGAGCACGTCGCCCGGCGCGGTGGAGACCACGCCGGTGCGCAGGTCCTTCACCTGCTGATAGGGCTGGAGAACGTAGGAACGGATCTGGTGGCCCCAGCCGATATCGCTCTTCGAAGCGTGTTCCGCGCTCGCCGCTTCCTCGCGCTTGCGCATCTCTTCCTCGAACATGCGTGCCTTCAGCATGCCCATCGCGATTTCACGGTTCTTGTGCTGCGAACGGTCGATCTGGCTCGCGACGACGATGCCGGACGGTTGGTGCGTGATACGCACTGCCGAATCCGTGGTGTTGACGTGCTGACCGCCTGCACCCGAAGCGCGATAGGTATCGATCTTCAGGTCGGACGGATTGATCTCGATCTCGAAGCTGTCGTCGATCACCGGGTAGACCCAGACCGACGAGAAGCTCGTGTGGCGGCGCGCCGAGCTGTCATAAGGGCTGATGCGGACCAGGCGGTGGACGCCGCTCTCGGTCTTGGCATAGCCATAGGCGTTCTCGCCCTTGATCAGCAGGGTGCAGCTCTTGATGCCCGCGGCCTCACCGGCATGATAATCCACCAGCTCGACCTTGTAGCCATGACGCTCCGCCCAGCGCGTGTACATGCGCTGAAGCATCTCGGCCCAGTCCTGGCTCTCGGTGCCGCCGGCACCGGCGTGGACTTCAAGATAGGTGTCGTTGGAATCTGCCTCGCCCGAGAGCAGTGCCGTAACCTTGTCATGGTCGGCACGCTCTGCCAGCGCGGCAAGCGCGGCGATACCTTCGTTGATGGTATCCTCGTCGCCTTCCATCTCGCCCAGTTCGACGAACTCGACGGCGTCCTGCATCTCGCGGCTTATCTCGTTCACGGCACCGATGGAAGCCTCCAACCGGCGACGTTCCTTCATCACCGCTTCGGCTTCCTTGGGCTTGTCCCACAGCGTGGGATCTTCGACGCGTGCGTTCAACTCGTCGAACCGGCGCAGGGCGCGGTCCCAGTCGAGGAACTTGCGGACCAGCGCGAGGGCCTTCTCGATACGCGCAATGTGGGCCTGCCCTTCGGCACGCATGACTTGAAACTCCCAAGAAGCGACAGCGCGCGCATAGCGCAGCGACGGCATAAGTAAAGCACACGCGAAAACCCGCGCGCGGAAACGGCGCTCTTACGCGCCAATGGGGGCCTTGTTCAAGGCAGGAAGTGAACGCGCCCCGCCCGCCCTGCCATCAGCCTCAATGCTTGAGCTTCTTCACCGCTTCCAGCGTGAGCTTGACATGATCGCGGTAATCGAGATCGGAATGGACCATCGTGATCCGCCCGTCCTGCGCGATCACATAGCTGGTGCGGTCGGTCATGCCCGCCGGAGCGCCTTCGCGCTTCAGGGCGACATCGTAGGCCTTGATAACCGAAGGCGTCGCCACGGCAACGGCGAACTTGTCGCGGCAGGCTTCGGTCGAAAACTTCTGGAGCGTGGGCAGGTCGTCGTTCGACATGCCGACCACGGTAGCGCCCAGTTTCGCGAAATCGTCGGTCGCATCAGCGAAGGCGTGGGCTTCCAGCGTGCACCCCTGGGTGAAGGCCTTGGGGTAGAAATAGAGCACCACCGGCCCCTTCTTCAACGCCGCCTTGAGATCGAAGGACATCACCTTTCCGCCCTTGGCGCCCTGCGTCGAAAAGGCGGGAGCCTTGGCGCCGACCGGCAAGGCCGCCTGAGCGGCACCGGCGGAAACAGCGAGGACGAGTGCCGCTACAGCGGCGGGCAGGATTTTGCGCATGGGCGGCAATCTGAACCTCGGGAAAGGGACTGTCCAGTCCCCTTCCCGCCCCGATTTCCGGGCCTCACCTCTACCGTTCAGTCGATGTAGCCGAGCACCGTGCCCACTTCGTAAGTTTCGCCAACGGCAGCGACGATCCGCAGGGTGCCGGAAGCGGGTGCCTCGACCTCGTTGGTGGACTTGTCGGCTTCGAGCGAGAACAGCGGCTCGCCTTCGGCGACGGCCCCACCGTCCGCGATCAGCCATTCGGCCACCTGGCCCTCTTGCATCGAGAAGCCGATCTTGGGGAGCAGGATTTCAACGGCCATGGTGCTTTCAGTCCTCCAGAATGTCGGCCTGGCGAATTCCCCTCGCCGCCGTGATCGCCATTCTGACTAACGCAAGACGCGGGGCAGGCAAGCAGCGCGCCCCGCTATCCGCGCAGGCGATATGACGGGTCAGGAGGCCTTTCCGTCTTCATGGGCCATCCAGTGGACGAAGCGGTGGAGCGGATACATCGCATCGTGCGGGTTGCCGATCGTCGCAGGCCCTGCCTCACCCAGATGCACCACGCGCTGGGCCCCGCCTGCGGCCAGCCGGTCGCGGTACTGGGGCATCCGGTCGAACGGGTAGAACCCGACCGTCTGGGTGGCGACATTGATCCACCTCACGGCTTCGTCGAGGCTGTCCACGCGCACGACATTGGCGGTCTTGTTGATCGGATGGAAATCGACCGGCTCTTCGGAGCGGATGACCAGCCCCTTGCCGTCTGTCCGGCCCCAGACGCCGTAGTCGTCGTCCATCAGCATCATCGTATCGACCGCCTCGCGCATATCGCGATCGAGCGGGCGGTAGTCCCCGCTTTCGGCGGCGCGGCGGGCGATGTGGTGGTGGAGGCGTTCGCAGAAGCGGTCGACTTCCGCCTCGCTGCCTTCCACGAACTGGAAGCGGCTGGCGACGCAGGCTTCCTGGTTCAGTGTCATGACGTCAGTGGAACAGAGGTCCGCCACGCGATCGACGGTCTCCGCGTCCGCTAGCGCCTCGCGCCCGACAAACGAGATCGAGGTCTTGGGATCGAAGGAAACGAGCTGAAATCCCGGACCCAGATATTTGATAACATTGGTTATCGCATCGCCTCCACCCCAGGCGACGATCTTGTCGAAATACTGCGGGCGATAGAGCACGCGTTCGGTCGATTCGTCGCCGCCACGCCAGTAGACCGCCGACATCGAACGCACGATCGGGTGGTTCGCATCGATATCCGCCATGGTCCGCAGGATGGCGACCATGGTGAAGGGATCGGCACTGCTCATCTTGAACAGGTTGATGCCCTTCACCATCGAACCCTGCGCCACCGATTTCACGGCCACGCCCGGCGAATTGCCCGGCAGCACATGGATAAGACGCGGCGCAAAAGCGCGCACGAAGCTCTTGCGGCCTGTGAAGTCCTGCTTCGGCACCCACTCATCGAGCGCGCGGGGATCGGGGAAGTTCTGTTCCACTTCCGCCATGAGCACGCGCTTGTCGAGATAGGCGGCGGCATGGCGCGCGGTGTTCTCGACGACGGCGCGCGGCAGGATATGCGTGCGGCACATCCGCTCGATGCATTCCTGCATATGGTCGTTGTCGGACGCGACGAGACGCTGGCCGGTCTCGACAAGGAAGTCGATAATCTCCGCCAGCGGCACATTGAGCAGCGGCGGCACTTCGGTGCGCGGGGGCACCGCGCGGTCGAAGGGTATCCTGGGTGTCGCGAAAGTCACGCCAAGGTCGCGCGACTTCTGGATCACCTCGGTGCCGTGCAGCACTTCGCCGCGCAGGAAGAACGGAGCCGACACAAGCTCATCTGTTTCAGAACGTTGTGTTACAAAGTTCATGCTACACCTCGCACATAAGCATCGACCGTGCCGGCGCAGCCGATCTTGTCGTCACCTTCCAGATCCGCGTAACGGACGATAGTGTCGCGGATCGAAGGACCGTGGTTTCCGCACTTGCAGGGGCCGTAGTCGAGCGAAATCCTGTCACCGGTAATCACCCCGCCCCAGCGCCCGTCGAGCGAGAGATCGAAGAAGGCGGCGCGACCTTCCATTTCACCTGAAGTGTGGTCGAGGGCATTATCGCCCGACTTGTCGAGCAGTACCGGTACGATCCACGGCGGCACGTGATAGCGCCCGCCCTCGCGGCACTTGGGCATGCCCGAGTTCAGTTCCTGCATCGAATAATTCTGAAAGTGGCGATCCTCCGGAATGTTGAAAGTATCGAACACATACTCCTGATAATCCTCGGGAAGCTGTGCTCTCTTCAGTCCGCCGCCGACATAGATCGAGTTGTCCGGATCGAAATCGGCACGGTCATACCCGGCATCGCGCACGGCCTTGGCGACCTGCCACAACCCACTCCACAGGCCCGATAGCTGAAGCTTGCGATGGCGGTTCTCGATAATGAACTGCGCCGTCGCCGGGATCGCATCGGCCACCGCCTTGCCGCGCGCCGCGGAGGTTTCCTCGAAAGCCGCGATTTCGTCGGGACGAGCAGTGCCCTCGGCGATCTTCTTGCGCATGACCACCATCGAGGTGAGCGAACCCACGGTGATTGGCGGCACCGGATAGTGCCAGCGCGGCGCTGACGGGTCCGCAAACGCCTCGTACTGCGCCTGCGCGATCGTCGCATTCTTGGGCACGGTGGCGACCGGCGCGCAGCCGACGATCACCCGATCCTGCGCCGGCACCACGCCCGAACCCCAGGAAAAGACATTGACCGTATCGATCTTAGACCAGTCCATATCCGTCTGCGAAGCGATCAGCATGGCCGACTTGCCGGTGGTACCGCTGGAGCAGGAAATGTAGCGGCCTAGCGCCGCCAGCCGCTCGATCCAGTCATCGATATCCTCGATGCCTTCGAGATTCAGCCCTTCGATCGGATAAGCCGAGATCGTGCCGAGCCACTTGGTCAGCTTGTCCCACCGCTCCTCCATCAGGAAGCTCTCGGGATAGGACTTGTAGGCCGTGTGCGGGAACAGCAGCGGCACAATGTCGGAGACGGATTCGATTTTCTCGATCCCCGCATCGCGAGCCCGCAGGCCCAGCAACCTGATGCGGTCCCTGCGCTCCTCAAAACGCTCATCGAGCGCGGCGATCTGCGCGTCGCGCAGGTCATTGGCGCTGAATTCAAATCGCGTCCGGCTATCTATCAAGGACAACAGCTTGTCGGCCATATCTCCCATTGATTCTCTCCCATGAACCTCGCTCCGCCGAACTTGGATAGACATATCCCGACGACTCGAATAATAGCACCTTGTAAGTTTCATTATTCACGATCCTCTTGGCAGCGCAAGCACGATCGGGTCGAATGGGCGCATGACCGAGAAAGCCTCAGCGATCGCAGCCGCCACTTCCTCCATCCGCGCCGGGCGTCCGACCCGCGAACAGGCGCAGGCGCGCCAGGCACAGCTGCTTGACTGCGCCTTCGACCATTTTCTCGACAAGGGCTTTGAACCCACCACGATCGAGGCCATCGCCGCGGACGTCAGCATGACGAAGCGTACGGTCTATGCCCGTTACCCCGACAAGGCCTCGCTATTCCGCGCCGCCGTCCGCCGGGGGACCGAGCGCCGCGCCGCCGGTCCGGCAGCGATCGAAGCGACCCGCGTGGACAGCCTCGAAGAAACCCTCGTGCGCATAGCCCTGCTGCGCATCCGGCTCGCGGGCACGCCGGAGGGTGTGAAACTGCAACGCCTCATCAATACCGAGGCCTATCGCTTCCCGGATATTTTCCAGACCTACTACGAGGTTGCCGCAATCCCCACGGTACGGTTTCTCGCCGGAATCCTCGAAGACGAAACCCGCGCCGGACGCCTCGCCATCGACGATTCGATGCTTTCGGCAAACGTGTTCATGAGCATGGTCGTCAGCGCCCCGGTGCGTTTCCTGATTTCGGGGAATGAGCTTCCTGCGCAAGATGTCGACCGCCGGGTCCGCTACGCGGTGCGGTTGTTTCTCAAAGGCGCCGAACCACGCTGAACCGCATATTCGAACGGGAAAGACCAACAGGATGCCGCAAGCAGACGAACGCGCCGACCAGCCGCGCAGAAAGGCTCTGGAAAGCGAGCGAATTCTGGAAAAAAGCCCCGAACCCGCTGCCTGACGGGAAAACCGTCCCACGCCGCTTCTATTTGTGAAGCGGTCGCGGGACGGCATGCGACCCGTAAGGGCTGTCGCAACGTGGGCCATGTCCGGCCCGCGCGATCGATCGTGGAGGAGGTACGATCGATAACGACGGCGCGTCGCTACAAGAATTCTCAAACGTTTGCACTACCCAACAGCGCTGTCGCAACACGTAATGCAATTTATTTGCCGAAAACCTCCCGCCATTCCCGCAGCCTTGACCTGCCGGTTCCTCTCCGCAATGCCTCCCGCAACCGAGAGGAACCCCAAACATGACCGCCTCCGAGCATGACAACCGCCCCCGCCGCAGCGCGCTTTACCTTCCCGCTTCCAACGCCAAGGCCATCGTCAAGGCGCGCACCCTGCCCTGCGACATGGTCGTGCTGGACCTCGAAGACGCCGTCGCCCCCGAAGCCAAGGAAGAAGCCCGCACCGCCGCCATCGCCGCCATCGCCGAGGGGGGCTTCGGCCACCGTCAGGTCGCCATCCGCGTCAATGGTCTCGACACCGAATGGGGCGCCGCCGACCTTGCCGCCATCGCCGCCTCACGGGCCGACGCGGTGCTCGTCCCCAAGGTCAATTCGCCGGAGGATATCGCGCGTTACGATGCGGCGCTCTCCGATGCAGCACCGCAGATGCAGCTCTGGACGATGATCGAGACTTGCGAGAGCGTCGGCAACCTGCCCGCCATCGCCGCCATGGCCCGCACCTCGCGGCTGTCGCTCTGGATCATGGGCACCAACGATCTCGCTAAGGAAATGCGCGCGCAGCTCACGGCCTGCCGCACGCCGTTCCTGCCCTTCCTCGCGATGGCCGTCGCCGCCGCCCGCGCCCATGGCCTCGCCATCCTCGACGGCGTCTGCAACGAATTCCGCGACCTCACCGTTTTCGAGGCCGAAGCGCGGCAGGGCCTGATGTTCGGCTTCGACGGCAAGAGCCTGATCCACCCCGCACAGATCGAACCCTGCAACACCGTGTTCTCACCGAGCGAGGCCGACCTCGCCTGGGCGCAAGGGGTGATCGAGGCGTTCGCTCTCCCGGAGAACCGGGGCAAGGGCGCGATCCGGGTCGATGGCAAGATGACCGAACTGCTGCATCTGGAGCAGGCGCGGCGGCTGGTCGAAGTCCACGGCCTTATTCAGGGGATGAAGTAAAGGGAAGTCCTGGGGGATGATCCCCCAGACCCTCGGAATGGCTATCTTGCGCGCTGCTATTCGTTGTGCGCTCCCTGCGGCGCAGCCAGTTATGTCTCCCGGCGCCGCCATGAGCGCACGGCGGATAGTGCGGGGCGCTACCTCGACAGTATGGGGGGTGCAGGGGGCGATGGCCCCCTGCTCTTTCTTTACCCTTCGCCCTTCGATCCGGGCACCCGCGCAATCTCGCCGGGTTCGTTGGCGATGACCTTCAGCACCGCCGTCCAGGCATCGACGTTCTGCTGGAGCGCCGCCGGATCGACCTTGTCGAGCGTGTCGTCCGGCGTGTGGTGCAGGTCGAAGTAGTGCATGCCGTCCTGCCCGAGGTCGACCACCGCCAGTTCCTGTTTGGCGATGATACCCGAGACGTCCGCCCCGCCGGTAGCCGCGCCGTCGTGATGGACGATGCCCATCGGCCAGAGCGCCGCCTTGATCTTCTCGCCCACGGCCTTGTTGCTGTCGGCCAGGGTCAGGCGGAATTGCCAGACCTTGTCGGCGCCGAAGTCGCTTTCCATCGCCACCGCGTGGGGTTCGTTGCCGTGCATCTCGGCATAGGCCTTGCTGCCGCCGCCGGTAACGCCCATTTCCTCGTTGCCTGCCCAGAGCACGCGGATCGTGCGCAGGGTCTTGCCGTCCTTCTGCGCCGCCAGTGCCGCAGCAGTGACGATGCCGCAGCCCGAAGCGTCGTCGATCGCGCCGGTCGCCAGGTCCCAGGAATCGAGATGGCAGGCGAGCACGATCTTCGGCAGCGAGGGATCGCGGCCCGGCAGGTCGGCGATCACATTGCCCGAAGGCGCATCGGGGAACGGCTTACCGAGCAGGGTCAGGTCGATCTTCATCGGCTTGCCGCGCTTGGCGATGCGCGCGATCAGGTCGGCATCCGGATTGGAAACCGCACCGGCCGGAATGGCGGCCACGTCCTTGGCGAAGACGGTGACGCCGGTATGCGGATTGCGGTGGCTATCGGTCCCCGCCGAGCGGATGACTATGGCCGCAGCCCCCTTCTGCGCGGCGATCGACGGGCCGCGGCGGCGCACGTCGCCGTAAGGGCCGTATCCCGAACCGTCCTGAGCCGCGCGCATGGCGTGGTCCACGAAGGCGACCTTGCCCTTTAGCGACCCTTCCGGTGCCGCCTTGAGGGCATCGAGCGTCGGGAAATAGACCATTTCGGCCTGGATGCCCTTGGCAGGCGTCGGCGCCGACATGCCGAGCGCGGTGATTGCCAAGGCATGCGCATAAGGCGCGGTCAGCTTCGCGCGCTCTTCGCCGCGCGTCCACACGAGCGTCTTGAACGGCTCGATCTTGACGTTCTGGAACCCCAGCGCATTGAGCTTGGCCTCGGCCCAAAGGCGGGCCTGACCCTCTTCCGGCGATCCGGCGAGACGCGCACCGATCTCGGTGGTCAGGCCTTCGACGATCTCCCAGGCGACGCCCGAACCTTCGGTCGGCGTGGCCTGTGCGGGAGCCGCCAGAAACGGAACGGCAGCGAGGAGCGGAGAGGCGGCGAGAAGCGCCGCGCGGGAGAATCTGCGTTGCATGGCAGCTGCCTAACGCGCCCTGCCGCTCCTGCCAACCGGTCCATCCCGATTGTTGTGCGGGCCGGGTCAGGCCGTGAGATCGAGCTGCATAAACTGGTTGTGCGGGCTCGGCTGGTAGTCGGCGAAAGCATCGCAGGAGACGAACCCGCTACTGCGGTAGAGCGAGATCGCCGGGACATGGAGCGGCGCCGTGCCGGTTTCCAGGCTCAAGCGCGCATATCCCCTCGCCCTTGCGACATCGACGATATGGCCGAGCAGCGCGCGCCCTACGCCTGTTCCCCGCGCGGCAGGCGCGGCCCGCATCGATTTGACTTCGCCATGAAGGGAATCCAGTTCCTTTAGCGCCGCAAAGCCCGCCAGCGCCTCGCCGCTCCAGGCCGTCCAGAACGTGACGCCGGGCGCGGAAAGCCCGCTGGCGTCAAGCGCGAAGGCATGTCCCGCCATCACGTCCTGCAATTCACGAAGGTGATGCTCCAGCAACTGCGCAACGTAAGGTGCCGTGGGATCGTCCTGCCGTATTTCCATGTCATCACTTCCGCCGGAGCTGCCCCCGGTCCGTACCGGGGAGACGGCGCCGACACCTAGTCTCTTCAGGCGCATTGAAAAGCCTGTAAATTCCGCTTCACCTGAAGGACGGCTCCTGCGCATCGGCACGTCGCGACGATCGCGCCCGGAACGCCGCACTTTCGCCGGTCCCGGCCCCTGCCCTTGGCAACAGGCCCCGGCATCTGTAGAGCGAGCGGCAACTTTTTCGATCCAGATCCTATTTCCAGAGGAAACCGATGGCTGCCCAATACGCCTTCGTCATGAAGGGCATGACCAAGACCTTCACCGGCGCTCCGAAGCCGGTGCTGAACGACATCAACCTCCAGTTCTATCAGGGTGCCAAGATCGGCATCGTCGGCCCGAACGGCGTTGGCAAGTCGACCCTGATCAAGATCATGGCCGGCATCGACACCGATTTCACCGGTGAAGCCTGGGCCGGTGAGAACATCACCGTCGGCTACCTCGAGCAGGAACCGGAACTCGATCCGACCAAGACCGTGCTCGAAAACGTCAAGGACGGCGCGCGAGAGACGGCCGACATGGTCGAGCGCTTCAATGCGATCGGCATGGAGATGGGCGAGGAAGACGCCGACTTCGAAGCGCTCGGCGCCGAAATGAGCGAATTGCAGGACAAGATCGACGCGGTCGACGGTTGGACGCTCGACAACCAGCTCGAAATCGCGATGGAAGCGCTGCGCTGCCCGCCGGGCGACTGGCCGGTGGAAAGCCTGTCCGGCGGTGAAAAGCGCCGCGTGGCCCTCACCCGCCTGCTGATCCAGAAGCCGTCGATCCTGCTGCTCGACGAACCGACCAACCACCTCGACGCCGAATCCGTCGAATGGCTGGAAAACCACCTGAAGGAATACGCGGGCGCGGTGCTGATGATCACCCACGACCGCTACTTCCTCGACCACGTGGTGGACTGGATCCTCGAACTCGACCGCGGAAAGTACTTCCCCTACGAAGGCAACTACTCGACCTACCTCGAGAAGAAGGCCAAGCGCATGGAGCAGGAGGACCGCGAGGAATCCGGCCGCCAGAAGGCGCTCAAGGACGAGCTGGAGTGGATGCGGCAGACCCCCGCCGCCCGCCAGACCAAGTCGAAGGCGCGTATCCGCAAGTTCGAACAGCTTCAGGAAGCCCAGGCCGGTCGCAAGCCCGGCAAGGCGCAGATCGTCATCCAGGTGCCCGAGCGCCTGGGCGGCAAGGTCATCGAGGTGAAGGGCATCTCGAAGGCGTTCGGCGACAAGCTGCTGTTCGAGGACCTGTCCTTCATCCTGCCGCCGGGCGGCATCGTCGGCGTGATCGGCCCGAACGGCGCCGGCAAGTCCACGCTGTTCAAGATGCTCACCGGCAAGGAAACCCCGGACGAAGGTTCGATCGACATCGGTTCGACCGTGCACCTCGGCTTCGTGGACCAGAGCCGCGATCACCTCGATCCGAAGAAGAACGTCTGGGAGGAAATCTCCGACGGACTCGACTACATGAAGGTCAACGGTCACGACATGTCGACCCGCGCCTATGTCGGCGCTTTCAACTTCAAGGGCGCCGACCAGCAGAAGAACGTCGGCAAGCTCTCGGGCGGTGAACGCAACCGCGTGCACATGGCCAAGATGCTCAAGGAGGGTGGCAACGTCCTCCTGCTCGACGAACCGACCAACGACCTCGACGTCGAAACGCTGGGCGCGCTGGAAGAAGCCATCGAGAACTTCGCGGGCTGCGCCGTGGTCATCAGCCACGACCGCTTCTTCCTCGACCGTCTGGCGACTCACATCCTCGCCTTCGAGGGCAACAGCCACGTCGAATGGTTCGAAGGCAACTTCGAGGCTTACGAAGAAGACAAGCGCCGCCGCCTCGGCGATGCGGCCGACCGTCCGACCCGTCTGGCCTACAAGAAGCTGACGCGCTGATCCTTCCGATCGGATGAAACGAGCGAAGCCGCCGTCCGGGCTACTGGACGGCGGCTTTGTTCATTCAGAGCGAAGCGAACCTGAACAATCGACCCGATCTCGGTTCACCATTCCGACAGCGCCTTTGGCCTAGACATAGGCTCAGGATGAACCGTCATCGCCGGGCGGCAAATCCGGTTTGGAGACCGGAAAATGAAAAAGGAACATACACTGAAGGCGAAGTCGCTTCTTTCTGCTGCGGCTCTCGGCGCGATGGCGATTGCCGCTGTCGGACTTGCCGTTCCCACGACTGCCATGGCCGAGCCCCGTCAGGAACGCTCGCGTGGTGAAGATCGCAGCGGCGGAGAACGTCGCGGCGGCAACGGCGGCGTCTACCGCCCCGCCCCGCAACAGCAGGCGCCTCAAGCTCGTCCCGAGGTCCAACGCCCGCAGCCTGCGGAACGCGCGCAGCGCCCGTCGGCATGGAGTAGCGGAGACCGGCAACAGGCCCAACAGGCTCGGCCTGCGCCTCAGCCCGACCGCTCATGGAACAATGCCCGCCCGCCACAACAGGCGCAGCAGGCCCGACCGGATCGTGGCCCCAACCAGGGCCAGCCGGGCTGGAAGGCCGGCAATCGCTGGCAGGGCAACGGGGCTCCGGGCGGCTGGCAAGGCTCTCGCGGTAACGACGACCGTCGCTGGAGTGCGGGAAATCGCCCCGACCGACCGGATCGCCCCGATGTCCGTCCTGGCGAAAATCGTCCGGACGGCCGCCCCGGCTGGAACGGCAACGACAATCGCCCCGATCGCAATGCCTGGGGCAAGGACCGCCGGAACGACGATCGTCGCTGGGAAAACAACGGCAACCGTCCAAACGACAGCGCCTGGAACAGGGACCGCCGTAACGACGATCGTCGCTGGAACAACAACGACAACCGCCCCGACCGTAACGCCTGGGGCAAGGATCGCCGCAACGACGACCGCCGCTGGGCCGGTAACGACAACCGTCGCTGGGACCGCAACGACTGGCGCCGGGACAACCGCTACGACTGGCAGCGCTATCGCGACCGCAACCGCTCGATCTATCGCATCGGCGGCTACTACGCGCCCTATCGTGACTATTCCTACCGCCGCCTGAGCATCGGTTTCTCGCTGGGTTCCATGTTCTATGGCAGCAATTATTGGATCAACGACCCGTGGCAGTACCGTCTGCCCCCGGTCTACGGCCCCTATCGCTGGGTCCGCTATTACGATGACGTGCTGCTGGTGGACGTCTACTCCGGTGAAGTTGTTGACGTGATCTACGATTTCTTCTGGTAATCGCTCGTACGAAAGCCCTCCGGATCCTCCGATCCGGGGGGCTTTTCGCATCCGGCGAAACGACCGCCCACAGTTTCGTAGCCAGGCCAGATTGATCCCGATCGAACGGCGGCTAGTCTCGACCCCATGAAACCCGCCCATCCCGATTGCGACGCTCTGGCAAGGACGGGCAGCCGCGTTCGCAAGCGCCTGAAGGAAAATCCCGCGCTGGCCCGGCTGGCGGTGGAAGGCGCGGAAATCTACAACGCGCCCAACTTTCTCAGCGACGCGCATTGCCGCCATCTCATCGGCCTGATCGACGAGGTCGCCTTCCCCTCCCGCCTCGTCGAGGAACAGGACTGGGAGGGATACCGGACCAGCTTTTCTGGCGACGTCGACCCTCGCGACGGCATCGTCCGCGCGCTCGACCAGCGGCTCACTGCCCTGACCGGCATCGCTGCCGGACACGGCGAATCCGTGCAGGGCCAGCGTTACAAGCAAGGCGAATACTATCACGAGCACTGGGACTGGTTCGACACCCAGGCCCCGTACTGGCGTCGCGAAAGCCGAAACGGTGGGCAGCGCAGCTGGACGGCGATGGTCTATCTCAACGGCGTGGAGGAAGGCGGCACCACCGATTTCGTCCACCTCAACCTCAAGGTCGTGCCCGCCGCCGGATCGCTGCTGATCTGGAACAACGCCCTGCCCGACGGCTCGCCGAACCCGTTGACGATGCATGCCGCCCGTCCGGTCCTGCGCGGCGTCAAGTACGTGGCGACGAAGTGGTTCCGCGCCAGACCCTGGAAGTAAGGCGCCCTAGGGAAGTTTCAGGCTTGCTCGCCGTCTTCGGCAGAGCGCCGTGTTTCCAGATATTCCATCAGGTGATCGAACCGCCGGTGCAGGCGGATGATTTCCAGCTGCGTCCGCAGGTTCACCTCGTAGTCGTGCCGCGCGGTGATGCGGTCCTTGTCGGCCTGCCGGTTCTGGCTCATCATGATGACCGGCGCCTGGATCGCCGCCAGCATCGAGAGCATCAGGTTCAGGAAGATATAGGGATAGGCATCGAAGGGCTTGATCCCCAGGGCCTGCAGGACACTGCTGTTGAGCAGCATCCAGCCGAACAGCACCAGCCCGAAAGCGATGATGAAACCCCAGCTTCCGCCTACCGCGGCGACCCGATCGGCCAGCCGATCCCCGCGCGTGGCGTGAAGCGCGGCCAGTTCATCGGCATTGGGACCGCCGACGGTTCCGGTCGCGATGCGGCGGAGGACCTCCCGGTCCTCCTTGTCGAGATCGTCGAACCGGCGCCCGAGCAGCTCTTCGGCAAGTTCCTCGGGCGTCCTGGGGTTCTTGTGCATCTGCAGCCTCTGTTCGCGGGCGCCCCTCAATTTGTCAGGGAAAGGGCCTCGGCGATCAGTTTGCGTGTTTCGGGCACGCCGTAAAGGGCGATGAAGCTGCCCATGCGCGGCCCCTGCGGGCTGCCGAGCAGCGTCTCGTAGAGCGCCTTGAACCAGTCGCGCAGGCTCTCGAACTGATAGGCCTCGTTCTTGCCGATCTCGTAGACCACGTTCTGGAGTTCCTCGGCACTGGCCTCGGGTCCGGCCTTCTCCAGTTCGGCGTCGAGCACCTTTAGCGCTTCGGCTTCGGTGGCACTGGGCGCGCGGCGCTGGAGGGTCGGCGCAATGAAGTCGCGGTTGGTGGCCAGCGCGGCCCGGACCATCTCGCCGAGTTCCGGATGAGCCTCGGGATTGGCATCGGCTACATAGTTGCCGAGATAGGACCACACCTGATCGGCAGTCGCATCGGCGCCGAGCACGCCCACGAGGTTGAGCAGCAGCGAGAATGTCACCGGCACGGCGTCGCCGGCGCCCTCACCGTCGCCGCTCGCGCGCAGCAGGTGCCACACGGGATTGCCGAGTTGCTTGTCCAGCGCTTGCCCGGCAAGGTTGCCGCGGAACTGCCAGTATTCATCGACCGCCTTGGGGATCACGCCGACGTGAAGCTGCTTGGCGCTCTTCGGCTCGCGGAACAGGTAGAAGCCCAAGGACTCTTCCGTGCCATAAGTCAGCCATTGCTCGATGGTCAGGCCGTTGCCCTTGGACTTGGAGATCTTCTCGCCGTTCTCGTCGAGGAACAGTTCGTAGATCAGGCCCTCCGGCTTCCGACCACCCAGCACCTGCACGATCTTGCCCGATTGGGTGACTGAGTCGGTCAGGTCCTTGCCGCACATCTCGTAGTCGACGCCGAGCGCATACCAGCGCATGGCCCAGTCGACCTTCCACTGGAGCTTGGCCTTGCCGCCGAAGGCCGACTGCTCGACGACGGAACCGTCCTCGTCGGTGAAACGGATGAGGCCGGTGGCGGGATCGAGCACTTCGACCGGCACCTGAAGCACCACGCCCGTAGTCGGCGAGACCGGCAGCACCGGCGAATAGGTCTTGCGACGCTCTTCGCGCAGGGTCGGCAGCATGATGTCGAGAATGCCCTGGTTGCATTCCAGCACGCGCTTCAGCGCTGCGTCGAATTCGCCGGAATTGTAGCGGTCGCTGGCCGAGACGAACTCGTAGTCGAAGCCGAAACGGTCGAGGAAATCGCGCAGCATCGCATTGTTATGATGCGCGAAGCTCTCATGCGTGCCGAACGGGTCGGGAATACGGCTGAGCGGCTTGCCGAGATTGGCAGCGAGCACCTGCGAATTCGGGATATTGTCAGGTACCTTGCGCAGCCCGTCCATGTCGTCCGAGAAGGCGACGAGGCGCGTCGGCGCGCCGCCGGTCAGCGCTTCATAGGCGCGGCGGACGAGCGTGGTGCGCAGAACTTCCTGGAACGTGCCGATATGCGGCAGGCCCGAGGGGCCGTAGCCGGTCTCGAACAGCACGGGCGCGCCGCCGGGTTTGCCCTGCGGATAACGCTTGAGCAGCTTCTGGGCCTCCTGGAAGGGCCAGGCCTTGGACACACGTGCGGCTTCGATCAGGGCTTGTTCAGTCATGGCAGCGCTCTTTGGCCAAAAGCGCGCATTTCGCAAGGGCGAAGCGAGGAAACCGAATGGAGCCGGTAGCGAAATCGCAACCGGATCGGCTCGGACATGAAGATCGGGCCATCGTACCGGCGCCGAAAATCCTCCCCCTTATCGCCCCAATCCGTCGTCCCCGCGAAGGAGACGACAGCGGACAGCTATGCGGACGTTTCCGGTGGAAGACCGACCTTCGGGATACCGAAGGTACTTGCCGGTCAGCCTTCCCGCCACTGCCAATCATAAGCGAGCGGCGCCTCGCGGAAGGCGAAACGGTCGATGTGGCGGGCGACCACGTCGGTCAGGCCCTCCACATCTTCGCGCTTTTCGCCGGTGATGGCGATGGTGATGCCCTCGCCATCCGCCGCCATGGTGGCAACGGCGTTCGGGAACGTCACCGTGCCGGTATCGCCGTCCACTTCGGTCTGGAGCTTGTGACTCCAGTGCTTGCAGAGCTGGCGGACGTATTTGCCGCCGCTTTCCGTGGCGACGCGGGCCGTGATGGTGCTCATCCTTCGATCCTTTCGATCTTGCGGGTCGCCTCGTCGAGCGCATCGGCGATCTGGAGGATCACCTCGCGATTGGCGCCGTCCTTCGACAGACGGTCGAACATCGCGATCTTCAGCGCATGCATGGCGCGGCGCACGGGTGCCGGGTCGACCTTCTCGCGCGCCTCGGCAAGCGCGGAAAGACGAGCCTTGAGCGCTTCGGCCTTGTCGGCATCGGCCTGAGCCTGCGCGCGGCCTTCCTCGGTCGCCTCGTAGGACTTGCGCGAGCCTGCATCGGCTGCCGGAGCGATCAGCCCGGACTCTTCCATGTAAGTGAGCGCCGGATAGACCACGCCGGGGCTCGGCGCATAGTCGCCGCCGGACAGGTTCTCGATCTCGCGGATCAGGTCGTAGCCATGGCGCGGAGTCTCGGCGATCAGGGCGAGCAGCAGGGTCTGAAGTTCGGCCTGGTCGAACAGACGCTTGCGGCGTCCACCCCCCATGGGTCCACCAGAGCCGCCGCCGAAACCTTCGCCGCGACCGCCGCGACCACGCCCCCGGCCACCCGGAAACCCGCCGCCGAAGCCGTCATCGTCGCGGGCGAACGGACTGCGGCCCATGCCGAATCCGCCTCGGCCGCGCATGCCGTGGGGGACGTGGTCCTCGCGGCGCTCGCCCCGATGATGTCCGCCCCGATGATGGTCACGGCGACGGTCGTGAAGACACGCGCCGCGTTCTGCGCGGTCCATACCGCGCCGGTGAGAATGGAAATCTCTCATGTCGTTTTCAATCCTTTTCATGATGGCATCAAGATATATCTTAAATTGTCGATCACAAGAGTCTAAAATGTATCTTGATGTATTTTTTTAACGAAGCACCGGTTTTCGACGGAAGCTAAGCCTGCAGGGTTTCCCTTTTGTCCGCGCCTTGCCTAAGACCGGGGCCATGGCTGCCCTGCCCATTCCTGCCCTCCACGCCAGCCATGGCGGTTCCTGGCTCCGCGACGGATCGGGCAATACGCGCCCGGTTTCGAAGGGCGAATCGGTCACGACGGCGGCCGATACGCCGCTGCTGATCCTCAACGCCCCGCTGGTGGCGACGCGCCTCGGCTACCCGGACCTGTCCGGCCTCGATCTGCTCGAACTCTACGCTTTCGTGCATCCGGCCCGCTTCGTCGTGCCGACGCCGAAAGGCCTCGCCCAGGCGCTCGACCTCGACGTGCCGCAAGACGATGCCGATGTGCCCCGCCTGCTCCAGGAGGCTGCGGGTGCCCTGCTCGATATCTGCGAAAGCCCGACCTGGTCCGAGCGCGAAGGCGCCTGGACCTCGCTGCAGTCGCTCGTGCGGATGCGCTGGCCCTGGGCCAGCCTGCTCGGCCCGCGCATCGCCAAGCCCGAGCGCGCCGAGCGCTGGCTGTTCAGCAAGCTGCCGGAATGGGAGGAAAGCACCGAACTGCCGCAGCCCCGGCAGATCGTCCTCGAAAAGGACGAGGTGCTCCAGCGCCTCGCACAGCTGACCGGCAGCAGCGCCGAACAGCGCCCCTCGCAGCAGGCCTATGCCGCCGAGGCCGCCGCCGCATTCGCGCCGCGCAAGTCATCAGGGCGTCCGCATGTCGTGCTGGCGCAGGCGGGCACCGGGATCGGCAAGACATTGGGCTATCTCGCCCCCGCCTCGCTTTGGAGCGGACTTTCGGGCGGCACCACCTGGGTTTCGACATATACCAAGGCGCTGCAACGCCAGCTTCGCAAGGAAAGCCGCCGCGCCTGGCCGGAACGCCGCACGGACGGCACCCCGCCCGTCGTCGTGCGCAAGGGGCGCGAGAATTACCTCTGCCTGCTCAATCTGGAAGACGCCCTGCAAGGCGGGTTCACCGGACGCCCGGCGATCATGGCACAGCTCGTAGCGCGCTGGGCCGCCTATTCGCAGGACGGCGACATGATAGGCGGCGACCTGCCCGGCTGGCTCGGCACCCTGTTCCGGCAACGCGGCATCACGGCGCTTACCGACCGGCGCGGCGAATGCGTCTATGCCGGTTGCCCGCACTATCGGAAATGCTTCATCGAGCGCGCCGCCCGCGCCAGTGCCGGGGCAGACCTGGTGATCGGCAACCATGCGCTGGTGATGATCAACGCCGCGCGCGGCCGCGACCATGCCGCCCGGCCGACCCGCATCGTCTTCGACGAAGGCCACCACGTCTTCGATGCCGCCGATTCGACATTCGCCGCCGCCCTCACCGGCACCGAGGCGATCGAACTGCGCCGCTGGGTGATCGGCCCGGAGAAGAACTCGCGCGGCAGGCGACGCGGCCTGTCCGCTCGCCTCGCCGATGTCGCCAGCTATGACGAAGCTGGCGCCAAGGCAATCAATGCCGCCCGCGCCGCCGCCGAAGCCCTGCCCGGCGACGGCTGGATGCAGCGCCTGACCGAAGGCGAGCCTTCCGGTCCGATCGAGGAGCTGCTCGCGGCCGTGCGCGCCGCCGTCTACGCGCGCGACGAAAGCGGCGGTCAGGAAGCGGGCTACGGACTGGAGACCGAAGCGGCAGGCCTCGAAGGCTCCTTCGTCGAAGCGGCCGAGGCCGCCCGCGAGGCCTTGGGCGAACTGCGCCAGCCCCTCGTCCGACTGGGACTAAGGCTGGAAGCCCTGCTGGAGGACGGGCCGGACTGGCTCGACGGGCCGGGCCGTGCCCGCATCGAAGGCGCACGCCAGTCGCTGGGCTGGCGCGTCGATATCCTGCTCGCCTGGGAGGCCATGCTGGGACGCCTCGGCGGCCCCGCCGATCCGGAATTCGTGGACTGGCTGGCGCTCGACCGCTCCGAAGCGCGCGAATACGATGTCGGCATCCATCGCCACTGGCTGGACCCGATGAAGCCTTTCGCCAGCACCGTGCTCGAACCCGCCCACGGCGTTGTCATGACCTCGGCGACGCTGCGTGACGGCGAAAGCTGGGACAAGGCCATCGCCCGCTCCGGCGTCAACCATATCGACGTCGCGCCCAAGCTCTCCGAACACCTCAGCCCCTTCGACTATGCCAACCAGGCCGAAGTGCTGATCGTCACCGACGTGCCACGCGGCGACATTCCGGCGCTCGCGGGCGCCTATGGACGGCTGATCGAGGCCGCTGGTGGCGGCGTGCTCGGCCTGTTCACCGCCATTCGCCGCCTGCGCGCGGTCTACGGCCGCATTGCCGACCGCCTCGCCCGCGGCGGTTTGCCGCTCTACGCCCAGCACGTCGATCCGATCGACACCGGCACTCTGGTCGACATCTTCCGCGACGACCCCGCCGCCTCGCTTCTCGGCACCGACGCCCTTCGAGACGGCGCGGACGTTCCCGGCGAATCGCTGCGCCTCGTCGTCATGGAGCAGGTGCCCTGGCCGCGCCCGACCATTCTCCACCGCGCCCGGCGCGTGGCCGGCGGCGGCTCGGTCTATGACGACGGCCTGATCCGCGCCAAGCTGGCGCAGGCTTTCGGGCGTCTGATCCGCAGCAAGGGCGATCGCGGCCATTTCGTGGTGCTGTCCTCGGCATTCCCGTCGCGCCTGCTCAGCGCCTTTCCCGCCGGAACCCCGGTTCTTCGCATTTCGCTGGAGGAGGCCTTGCATCGCGTCGCCTGGAATGGTTCAGGGGAAGGTGAAAGACCGGGCGCGACAGCACAGTCATCGGCTTCGCCGCTCGCGCCGGACGCCTGAGTATCGCCACTTAGAGCGGTTTCCGATCCGATTGCATCGGATCAACTGCTCTAGACTTTTGATTTGTCGCATTTTCCGAATCATCGGGTGATTCCACCCGATTAGAAAATGCTCTAAGGGCTTGCATGAAAACGCTTGGAATCTTCCGCCACGCCAAGTCCGACTGGCACGATGCCCGCCTGCGGGACTTCGACCGCCCGCTCAACAAGCGCGGACGCAAGGGCGCGGCCTTGATGGGGCTGCATATCCGCGATCATGCAATGGGCTGGAAGCGCGTGCTCGCCTCGCCCGCCGTCCGCGTCACCCAGACGTTGGAACTGGCCGGAGAGGCCGCGGGCGAAATGCCGCCCGTCACCTGGGACCGGCGGATCTATCTCGCAAGTTCGGCCACCTTGCTCGATCTGCTGCGCGAACAGTCCGGCGATCCGCGCTCGATCATGCTGGTGGGCCACAATCCCGGCCTCGAAGACCTGATCTTCGATCTCGTGCCCGACGACGGCAGCAGCCCCATGCGCGACATGGTGGAGGAGAAGTTCCCGACCGCCGCTTATGCGGTGATCGAACTCGACATCGAATCCTGGGACCAGATCGCCGAGAACGGCGGCCGCCTCGTCCATCTGAAGCGCCCGCGCGACCTCGACCCCGAACTGGGGCCTACGCCTCTCGACTGAAATCGCGCCGGTTTCGAATCAGGCCTCCGCGAGCGCGTCGGCCAGTCGCCCGCGAATCCGCCGCAATTGCTGTTCCACGAAATCCGGCAGAACCGCAGGCGCGGGTTCAGCGACACTGGCGACGACGATCGCAGTCGGCTCGTTGCCTTCCAGCGCCATGCGTGCACCGCGCAAGGTATAGCCCTCGCGATTGACCAGCCTGTCGATGCCCGCGATCAGCGCGACATCTTCAGGCCGGTAATAGCGACGGTTGCCGCTGCGTTTGATTGGCTGAAGCGCAGGAAACTGCTCTTCCCAATAACGCAGCACATGCTGGCGAATGCCGAGCGCCTTCGTCACTTCACCAATCGTGCGAAGCGCGTCCGGCGCCTTCCCATCGTTGAAGATGGAATCCGTCATTCCTGAATTCTCCGTATTACCGACTTGATGCCGAATCCGGATCAGCCGGTAATGCGATCCTTCAGCATCTGGCTGGCCCGAAACGTCATGACCCTGCGCGGAGTGATAGGCACTTCCACGCCGGTTTTCGGATTTCGGCCGACCCGCTCGCCTTTGTCGCGAAGAAGGAAAGTTCCGAATCCCGAAATCTTGACGTTCTCCCCCTCTGCGAGGGCGTCAGACATATGCTGCAATATAGTTTCCACCATCGCAAGCGACTCGGATCTGGACAGACCGAGCTTCCTGTGGATGGCTTCAGCGATTTCCGCCCTGGTCAACGTGTCCGTGGAGCGCATAAGTCCCGCATCCCCTCCTGCGACAACCCCCCTTCCAACAATATTATGAAAATATGTGGGAAAAGCAATGGTTCCCGGCAAGTGTTTCGCCGATGTTCCGCAATGGGGCGAAAATCAGATGCGGATAACGCTGGCACCCCAGGTAAAGCCGCCGCCCATCGCTTCCAGCACCACGAGGTCGCCCTCGAGAATGCGTCCATCCCGGACGGCCTGATCGAGCGCCAGCGGCACCGAGGCGGCTGAGGTATTGGCATGCTGGCCAACGGTCATCACAACCTTTTCGGCAGGCAGATTGAGCTTGCGCGCGGTCGCATCGAGGATGCGGGCATTGGCCTGATGGGGCACCAGCCAGTCGATATCCTCGGGCGAATGTCCCGTTTTCTCAAGCACTTCCTTGAGAACGTCGGCCAGGTTGACGACCGCGTGGCGGAAGACTTCGCGGCCCTTCATGCGCAGCTTGCCGACCGTCCCGGTTGTGGATGGGCCGCCGTCGACGTAGAGTAGCTGGTTATGCGCGCCGTCGGCATGGAGGCGCGTGGCAAGCACACCGCGCGGCGCTTCCTCGCCCTGTTCCTGCGCTTCGAGCACGATCGCACCGGCCCCGTCGCCGAACAGAACGCACGTGGTCCGATCTTCCCAGTCGAGAATACGGCTGAACGTTTCCGAACCGATCACCAGTGCGCGCTTGGCCATGCCGGAACGCAGCATCGAATCGGCAACACCGACCGCATAGAGGAAGCCGGAGCAAACCGCTGCCACGTCGAAAGCGATGCAACCCCGGCAGCCGAGATTGTTCTGGACGATCGTGGCCGTGGCCGGGAAAGTCTGGTCCGGCGTGGCAGTCGCCAGCACGATCAGGTCGATCGACGAAGCCTCGAAACCGGCAGCCTCGATCGCCTTGCGCGCGGCATCGGTCGCCAGGCTGGACGTCGTCTCGTCCGGCGCGGCGATATAACGATTGGAGATGCCGGTACGCTCGACGATCCACTCGTCGCTGGTATCGACTTTCTCGGCCAGTTCGGCATTGCTGACCGAACGACGCGGCAAGGCAGAGCCCGTGCCGACGAGAACCGAACGAAGCATCAGGCGCTCTCTTGCTGGACGCGGGGCTTGCGCAGAGACGTCCCGCCTAGGCGGGCGAGGTCGGCAGAGATCCGCTCGGTCACGTTTTCCTCCAGGAGGCGGGCGGTAACCGCCACGGCATTGGCGACGCCGGCGGCATTCGCACCGCCATGGCTCTTCACCACGATGCCGTTGAGGCCCAGGAAAACCGCGCCGTTATGATTATTGGGATCGAGATGGTACTTGAGCAGCTCGGTCGCCGGTTTCGAGATCAGGAATCCGATCTTCGAGCGAAGGGAACTGCTGAAACCGCGCCGCAGCAGGTCAGCCACGAAACGGGCAGTGCCTTCCACGGCCTTGAGCGCGACGTTGCCGGAAAAACCGTCGGTGACAACGACATCCATATCGCCGCGGCCGAGCTTGTCAGCCTCCGTGAACCCGTCGAAGGAGATCGACAGATCGGCGGCCGATGCCTTGAGCATTGCCGCTGCTTCACGCAGGTCCTCGGTGCCCTTGGTTTCCTCGGTACCGATATTAAGCAAGCGGACGCGCGGCTGATCGCGCCCCGTAGCGACGCGGGCATAGGCAGCGCCCATGATCGCGAACTGCACGAGATTGCGCGCATCGCACTCGGCATTGGCACCGAGGTCGAGCATGACGAGGTCATGATCTTCCAGCGTCGGCAGCAGAGCGGCCAGCGCCGGGCGATCGATGCCGGGCATCGTGCGCAGCGCAAGCTTGGAAATCGCCATCAGCGCGCCGGTATTGCCGGCACTGACGGCGGCTCCGGCGTCACCCGCCTTCACCGCCTCGATAGCGCGTCCCATCGAGGTGCCCTTGGCCCGGCGCAAGGCCTGACTGGGCTTGTCCTCGCCACTGATGACGCCATCAGTATGCAGGATCTCGGAACTTGCCCTGAGATTCGGATGGTTCTCGAGCGCGGCCTTGATCCGCGGCTCATCACCGACCAGCAGGAACTTGAAGCGATCGTGACGACGGCGCGCGAGAGCAGCGCCTTCAATCATGACGCGCACGCCCTCGTCGCCGCCCATCGCATCGATAGCGATACGCGGCAGACTCATGGGCAACCTCCGAAAATCGTCTTGGTCTTAGATTTCGACCGCGACGATCTCACGACCGTTGTAGTGGCCGCAAGCGTTGCAGAGGTTGTGGGGGCGCTTCAGCTCGCCGCAGTTCGGGCACTCGTGGAAAGCCTCGACCTTCAGCGCGTCGTGGCTACGACGCATGCCACGGCGGGAGGGGGTGGTCTTTCTTTTAGGGACAGCCATTTCGGCACCTGTTCCTGGAATTGAATGTCAAAAAGGCCGCCGGAAACCGTATTCGCGGACCGGCGGCTTGCGAAGGCGCGCCTATAACCCATTTCGCACGAGTTGCAACCCGTTCCTCTGCGCCGCATGAAAGCGAAATTCACCCAGGGGGAAATCGATCCATGATTCTACAGACAACTTTGTGCCTCGCGGCGGCGGCGGGCGTAATCACCTTTTGGCATATAGTACGGATCGCCCAGATCCGCATGAAAGAAAAAGTGCTGTTCGGGGACGGCGGACACGACCTGCTGTCGCGCCGTATGCGCGCCCAGCTCAATTTCGTCGAAAGCACGCCTTTCGTGCTGATCCTGGCCGGAGCCATCGAGATGACCGGTAAAGGCGGCGCATGGCTGGCGATTGCCGGCTCGCTGTTCATGCTCGGTCGCGTCGCCCATGCCTTCGGCATGGACATCGACAGGCCCAATCCGCTGCGGATCGTCGGCGTCCTCCTTACCGTACTCACCCTGCTCGGTCTCGCCGCAGTGGCCGTGCTGATCGCGCTTGGACGGTTCTGAGAATCGAAAAGGGCGGCGCTGACGGCACCGCCCTTTCCTTATAGCACTGCAGCGCAGCGACTCAGGCAGGAAGTCCCCGTTCCAGCGCCGCATCGCCGACATAGGGATTCGTCCGCCGCTCGTCCCCGAACGTGCTTATCGGCCCGTGTCCAGGCACGAACGTCACATCGTCACCCAGCGGCCAGAGCTTGCCGGTGATCGAATCGACGAGATCCTCCAGATTGCCGCGCGGAAAATCCCAGCGGCCGATGCCGCCCTGGAACAGCACGTCCCCCACCATCGCGAACTTGCTGGGCGCGTGGTGGAATACGACATGGCCCGGCGTGTGTCCCGGGCAATGGACGACATCGAGCTCCAGTTCGCCCACCGTCACCTTGTCGCCATCCTCCAGCCAGCGGTTCGGCTCGAAAGTATGCGCCTCCATGTTCCAGCGCGGGCCGTCGTCGTTGAGCTGGGCGATCCAGAAACGGTCTTCTTCCTGCGGGCCTTCGATAGGAACGCCCATCTCTTTCGCGAAGATGCCGGCCATTCCACAGTGATCGAGATGCCCGTGTGTCACGAGGATCTTCTCCAGCGTCACGCCGGTCTTCTCCAGCGCCTGGCGCAGCTTCGGCAAGTCCCCGCCCGGATCGACGAAAGCGCCGCGCATGGTCTTGGTGCACCATATCAGCGAGCAGTTCTGCTGAAGCGGCGTAACGGGAATGATGCCGACGCGCATCGGCTGCTGCTCTGGGTTTTCGCTCATGCTTCCGGAAATGGCGGGAAGCCGGGAGGAATGCAACCTTGCCCCTAGTCGGTCAGATTCGCCCGCCCTTCCAGACGACCCTCCCGATCACCTCGATTTCTTCGAGCGCGCATTCGATCGGGCGATAGGCCGGATTGTCGCTGAGCAGCGCAATCCGCCCTGCTCGCCCGGATTCCAGGCGCTTCACGAGAACCGTATCGTCGAGCCGGACGACATGGATACCGTCGCGCAGCGGACGCCAGTCCCGGTCGACCAGAATTTCGTCGCCGTCGCGCAACACCGGCTCCATCGAATCGCCGCTGACAACGATGGCCGAGAGCATTTCCGGTCGCAGTCCCATGGAACGGAGCCATCGCGGCGAAAACCGGATCGTTCCGAACACTTCCTCACCGTCCGGCAAGGCTCCCGGTCCCGCGGAGGCCCCCACCGCCAGACGCGGAACGTCCACCCAGTCGCCCGCGTAGGAATTACGACCGAGATCATAGGATTTTTCCTTCGACACGCCGAATTCCGCCACTTTCCCGAATTCCGATTCGTCGACTCCGAAAAACCGCGCCAACATTCCGCGATCGCCTTCTTCCAGCTTCTTCGGACTACCTTTTCTAATGAATTGCTGAAGATACGTTGTATTCTTTCCAATCATTCTAGAAAGTGAAGAAAGGCTCGCGCCGCGTTCCTCGGCGAGTTCCAGCAGGCGACGACGGATTTCGGCGTTTTCCATCTTGTAACCTTACTCGTAGGAAATTTCCTAGACAAGCCCTACGCAATGAGAACATAGTAAGAACACAAATCGCGATTCCCTCGCCGCCGGAGCCACGCGTCCCATGCTTCTACTCCAGATAGAGCGCTTCCTGCGCCTGACCGGGATGCCGTGGACGAAGTTCGGCCGCCTCGCCGCGCAGGACCCGCGATTCGTCGGCGATCTGCGCGGCGGACGCAGTCCCCGCGCGCCAACCGCCTCCCGCATCCGACTTTTCATGACGACTTACCTGGAGAGCCTACATGCACGTTAACTTTGCCCACGACCGCTCGATGCTCCAGTCGGCTCGAAAGGCCGTGGGCGACGCCTGTCAGGGGACTTTTTCACGAGGACCCTGGCTGCTGCTTCTGGCGGAAATCCTGAAACTCGCCGGTCCGCGCGCCGAATTCCTGCGCCATGCGGAACGCCCCTGGAACAGCGCGACATTCTCCGGGTCTCGCCATAGCATCGCCCTCGCCTTCACCGACAAGGATGCCATTGCCGACGGCGAACGCCTGATCGAAGCCCTGCCCGAGCACGAGTTCGCCATTCCCCGCCAACTGGTTGCGGATGCATCCGTCTCCGAGGCCGATCACCAGGCCGGACCGCCGCCCTGCCTCAGGCTGGAACTCGAACTGCTGCTGCTGGAAGAGTGCTGATCGGCAAGTAGAAAAGGCAGGGCAAAAGCCCTGCCTTTTCGTTCAATAGCCTTGCGAAAGATCGACGCGGTGCTCCAACGGCTCGCCGCGCACGAAATGCTCCAGATTGGCAAGAAAGCGCGCTGCCCCCCGCTCGAACAGGCTGTCCTGCGCACGCCCCGCCAGATGCATCGAGATATGGACATTCTCGCGAGACCATAGC
The DNA here is from genome assembly GCF_058273105.1 of Novosphingobium sp. BF6. Taxonomy (NCBI): domain Bacteria; kingdom Pseudomonadati; phylum Pseudomonadota; class Alphaproteobacteria; order Sphingomonadales; family Sphingomonadaceae; genus Novosphingobium; species Novosphingobium sp. BF6. The sequence continues at coordinate 1,755,984 of NZ_CM177775.1, read as the reverse complement.
GGATGATCCGCAGGCAGCGGTTCCGGCTCGGTCACATCGAGGAAGGCGCCGCCAAGATGGCCCGAATCGATGGCCGCCAGCAATGCATCCTGCTCGATCACCGTCCCCCGCGCGAAGTTGAGGAAGATCGCCCCCGGCTTCATCGCCGCAAACTCCGCCTCGCCGAACATGCGCTGGGTCTCGGGGGTGGACGGAACGATCGCGATCACCCAGTCGAAGCGGCCGAGCTGACCGCGCCAGTCGTCCGAACCGAGATCGCCCGGCCCCGGACGGCGGCGTACGCCGGTCACTTCGGCACCGAACGCCCGCAGGATTTCCGCGATCCGCCCGCCGATCTCCCCTGCGCCGACGACCAGCACTTTCGAACCGAGAAGTTCGCGCTTGCCCGGAGGCTGCGCCAGCCACTCATGCCGATCCTGTGCCCGCACAACCTCGCGCCAGCCCTTCGCGACCGCAAGCATCCCCATCAGGACATATTCCGCCACCGACTGGGCATGAATGCCCGAACCGTTGGTCAGTTGAATGCCGCGCTCCGCGATGAGCGAGAGGGGAAGCCAATCAACGCCCGAAGAGAGCGCCGTATACCAGCGCAGATTGTCAGCCGCAGCGATGAACTCGGCAGCCAGAGCCGGTGCCACTGGATCCAGCCAGGCGATCTCGGCGCGCGGCGCCAGTTCGAGAAGCTGCTCGCCACCCTCGTACCAGAGCGGCTCGATGCCCTCGGGCAGGTGCCCTTCCAGCAGGGTACGCGACTTGGCGTTAATAACGGCGATGGTCATGGCGAACTCCGACAGCCGCCCCGTTTCAGGGCTTTTGCCCGTGATCGGGACAGCCCATCGGCTTTGCAAGACTCTCGAAGCTGCGCTTAATGCAAGAGCGCTTCCGCTCCGCTCACACCGTCAGCCGAGCTTCCATTCCCAACCGAGCGGATCGCCGTCCATCGCCTCGACGCCCTTGACGGCAAGTTCGTCGCGCAAGGCATCCGATGTAGCGAAGTCCTTCTCGGCACGCGCAGCCTTGCGGCGGGCGAGCACGTCCTCGATCTCTGCTTCGGTTATCGCGGCACTCTTGGGACGGAGGCGCAAGTCGGCGCGGCTCGTGCCGAACAGGTCGAGGCCGAGCACGGCATCCATGCGTTCGATAACCGCGCGCTTGGCGGCGGGATCGACCTTCTTGGCCGCCAGCACCTCTTCCAGCGCGGTCAGCGCGACGGCGGTGTTGAGGTCGTCCCCGATCGCCTTCTCGAAAGTTTCGAGCATGGGCGCGAGCTTGGGATGACCGGCATCGCCCGCCTCCACATCACCGAGCCGTTCCACCACGATAATCATGCGCTTGAGGCGCACCAGCGCGGCGGCAAGGCCTTCCCACGAGAACTCAAGTTCCGAGCGGTAATGCGCCTGAAGGCACATCATGCGGTAGCCGAGCGGGTGATAGCCCTTGTCGATCAAGAGTTGCAGCCGCAGGAACTCGCCTGACGACTTGCTCATCTTGCCGGAGCGTTCGACCAGAAAATTGTTGTGCATCCATACTTTGGCCCCGGAATTTGCGGCCACGTCGAGGCCGCAGGAATCTTCGGGCTTGCAGCAGAACGCCTGGTTCTGGGCGATCTCGTTGGGGTGATGGATCTCGCGGTGATCGATGCCGCCGGTATGGATGTCGAACGGGAATCCGAGCAGGTCGCCGGACATGACCGAGCATTCGAGATGCCAGCCCGGAGCACCCCGCCCCCAAGGCGAATCCCATTCCATCTGACGCTTCTCGCCTCCAGGCGTCTTGCGCCAGATGGCAAAGTCGGCGGCATTGCGCTTGCCTTCGACGGCCTCGATCCGGCCCTCGCCCTCATCGGTCACGGCGCGTGCGAGGCGGCCATAGTCGGCGACGGTGGAAACGTCGAAGTAGAGACCACTTTCCAATTCATAGCAATGGCTTGGAGCGATCTTCTCGGCAAATTCTATCATCTGCGGCACATAGTCTGTCGCGATCGACCACTTGGCCGGCTGACGGATATTCAGTGCCTTGATGTCGGCCCAATAGGCCTGGGTGTAATGTTCGGCGATGTCCCAGATGGACTGGGACTGGGTCCGCGCCATCTTCTCCATCTTGTCCTCGCCTGCGTCGGCGTCGTCGGTCAGGTGCCCGACGTCGGTGATGTTGATGACGTGGGTGAGCCTGTAGCCCTTGTGGCTCAGCGTCCGGCCGAGAATGTCCGCGAAGACATAGGCGCGCATATTGCCGATGTGGGGGTAATTGTAGACCGTCGGCCCGCAGCTGTAGACCCGCGCCTCACCGGCGTGAACGGGCTGGAACGGCTCCAGCTGGCGGGTCAGGCTGTTGAACAGCGCCAAGTTCGTCGGGATGCTTTGCGTCTCGGTCATGACGCAGGGCAATTAGGCAGGAGCCGGGCGCAGTCAAGCCATCAGCGACGCGCCCGGCGGTTCACCAGCCCTCGAAAGCGATCACTCTTCCTCGAAAAGCCCTGCAAGCTGCTCGATCATCGTGCCGCCGAGTTGCTCGGCGTCCATGATCGTCACGGCGCGGCGGTAGTAGCGGGTCACGTCATGACCGATGCCGATCGCCACGAGCTGGACAGGCGACTTCGCCTCGATCCATTCGATCACCCGGCGCAGATGCGCTTCCAGATAACCCGCCGAATTCACCGAGAGCGTCGAATCGTCCACCGGCGCGCCGTCGGAGATCACCATCATGATCCGCCGGTCCTCGGGGCGGGCAAGCATACGGTTGTGTGCCCAGAGCAGCGCCTCGCCGTCGATGTTTTCCTTGAGCAGACCTTCGCGCATCATCAGGCCGAGGTTCTTGCGTGCCCGGCGCCACGGCTCATCAGCCTTCTTGTAAATAATGTGGCGCAAGTCATTGAGACGGCCGGGATGTTGTGGGCGTCCGCCGGCCAGCCAGGACTCGCGGCTCTGCCCACCCTTCCACGCGCGGGTGGTGAAGCCGAGGATCTCGACCTTCACGCCGCAGCGCTCCAGCGTGCGGGCGAGCACGTCGGCGCTGATCGCCGCGATCGAGATCGGGCGGCCGCGCATCGATCCGGAATTGTCGAGCAGCAGGGTGACGACGGTGTCCTTGAACTCCACGTCGCGCTCGACCTTGTAGGACAGCGACTGGCCGGGAGAAACGACCACGCGGGCGAGCCTCGCCGCATCGAGCAGCCCTTCTTCCTGATCGAAGTCCCACGAGCGGTTCTGCTGCGCCATGAGACGGCGCTGGAGCCGGTTGGCAAGCCGCGTGACGACGCCCTGAAGCCCCTTGAGCTGCGCATCCAGATAGGCGCGCAGGCGGGTCAGCTCTTCGTCGTCGCAAAGCTCTGACGCAACCACGGTCTCGTCATAGGCCTCGGTGAAGACCTTGTAGTCGAAACTGTCGGGAATGTCGGTCCAGGGGCGGTTCGGGCGGACGGGCATCATGCCCTCCTCGCCTTCCTGGCCCTCTTCGCCGTCTTCCATCTCGTCCGAGTTCTCGCCCTCGGCCTCGCTTTCGCCTTCGTCCTGACCGCTGGAAGGTTCCGCGGCCATTTCGGTGGATTGCTCCTCCTTGCCGCTCTCGTCGCCGGTCTCGTCTTCCTCGGTCTCGTCGTCGCCGTCCATGTCCTCGGACTCTTCAGGCGGCTGCTCGATCTTTTCGGCCTGGGTCATCTCCAGGTGCATGAGCATGTCGAGCGAGAGCTTCTGGAAGGCCTTCTGGTCTTCGAGGGAACCGGCGAGCGCCTCGAAATCGTCGCTCGCCTTCGATTCGATCCAGCGCCGCACCATGTCGACGCCGAACTGGGCGGTTTCGGGAACGGGCTGGCCGGTCAGACGCTCGCGCAGCAGGAGTGCCAGAGCGGTCGGGATCGGCACGCCGTCGGGGCTGTCCGCGCGGGTGATCGGATCGCTGGCAATGCGCGCCTCCAGCGAAGCGTCGAGGTTCGCGCGCATCCCGTCGTAGCTGTTGGCGCCGAGCGCCTCGTAGCGCACCGTCTCGACCGCGTCGTAGCAGGCCCGCGCCGAAGGATCGGCCGGGGCGTTGCGCATGTGCAGCTTGTCGTTGTGGTGCTTCAGGCGGAGCGCGAAGCTGTCCGCATAGCCGCGCGCCTGCATGGCCGCCGCTTGCGGAATCGAGCGGCCGGGCATCGGCACGCGGAAGGTCTGGCCCGTGGAGCTGGGAGCGTCGGCGGTCCAGTTGACCTCGACTTCGGCGTCCTGCGCAATGGCGCGCGAGGCGCCGGTCAGGGCCAGCTTGAAGCGATCGACGGGAGTTTCTTCGGACATGGCACGCTCAATGGCGGCTTAGCCCGCCCGGTGCAAGCCGGGATGAGCGAGCCTCGCTTCCGGTGTCATCCCGAAAGCAAGGCTCAATCTCTATCAGAGCGACTGGCCGGTCTTGGCCCAGTCGGCCATGAAGCCTTCGATGCCCTTGTCGGTCAGGACATGCTTCACGAGGTTCTTGATGACCGCTGGCGGCATCGTCGCGACGTCGGCGCCGATGCGTGCGCATTCGAGGACGTGGACGGGGTGGCGGATCGAGGCGGCGAGGATCTCGGTCTCGAAGGCGTAGTTGTCATAGATCAGGCGGATGTCGCGGATCAGATCCATGCCGTCAAAGCCGTTGTCGTCGTGACGGCCGACGAAGGGCGAGACGAAGCTGGCACCAGCCTTGGCGGCGAGCAGGGCCTGATTGGCCGAGAAGCAGAGCGTGACGTTGACGAGCGTGCCGTCCGAGGTCAGCTTCTTGCAGGTCTTGAGGCCGTCGATGGTGAGCGGCACCTTGATGCAGACGTTGTCGGCGATCTTGCGGAGGATTTCAGCCTCGCGCATCATGCCTTCATGATCGAGCGCGACGACTTCGGCGCTGACCGGGCCATCGACGAGGCCGCAGATTTCCTTGGTGACTTCGAGGAAGTCGCGGCCGGACTTGGCGATCAGCGAGGGGTTGGTGGTGACGCCGTCGAGCAGGCCGGTGGCGGCGAGATCGGCGATGTCGTTGGTGTCGGCGGTGTCGACGAAGAACTTCATGGCGCGGTTCCTGTGGTGCGGGGCTGCCGACGGGCATTCGGTGCCCGCCGATTCTGGCGCTCCCTATAGGGAAGCACGCCCGTTCCCGCTACCCTGCCGAATCAGGCCTTCCTGAGCGCGCCGATCAGCACCGTGTCGCCGGTTTCCGCCGGGTCCTGACGGATCGCCGCCTCGGCCGCGCCGATCTCGTACCAGATGCCGTTGTCGGCATCGAGCGCGAGGGCATGGGCGGTGTCCTGCACCGTCACGCCCTTGAGCGCGGCGATCGCCTGATTGAGCGTGGTGTCCTGCGCCTCGCTGATGGCGCGCTCGATCTCGGGGATCATGGCGTTGACGAGCGCCGGGCCCATCGCGCGTCGCAGCAGCGTGGTCGCCGCGGTATTGCCCCCGGTCAGCACTTCGGCCGGATCGGGAATCGCCACGCTCTGGACGGTCTTGAGCACCAGCGGCCCCGCCGCGCGCGCGCCGGGCGTGGCGAAGAGGTTGAGCTGGTACTGGAGTTTGTCGCGGAAGGCCTTCGACTTGAGGACGCCGGTGGTGGTCTTGCCCGGACGCCCGAACAGCACCGGCATAGGGATACGCGCGACCGGGCTGGTCCAGAAGCCCTCCGGCTGACCGAGCCACGCAAAGGCGCGTTCGGAGGAGGTGCGCATGAGGCGGCGGACAGGATCCGCACTGGCCGAAGAACCCGAACCGGCGAGCGTGGAGCAGCCAGGAAGCATCATTACCCCGGTGGCGAGCAGGCCCATGAGAACGCCGCGACGGCTCCAATCCGCACCCATATTCTCAGCCGCCACTGCCGAATTATCCCCTGTTCCCCAGTTCACCATCATCAACTCCTTCACGCCCCCAGGCAGCAGTGCCTATATGCAACCCACATGAAACGCGTCCGAATCCTCGTCTTCAACGCCGCACTTGGCGTCCTCGACTACCGCGTCCCTGAGGGCATGGCGATAGAATTCGGCTCCGTTGTGATTGCGCCGCTCGGCCCCCGGCAAGTGCTGGGCATCGTTTGGGAACCCGATCGCCTGAGCGCGCAGGACGTGCCGGAATCCAAGCTGCGCCCACTGCTGGAAGCACTGCCAGTCCCGCCCTTGCCCGAGCGCCTGCGCCGCCTGATCGAATGGACCGCCGACTACTACTGCGCCTCGCTGTCCTCGGTGGCGCGCATGGCGCTCGGCAGCATGGCGGCGCTGCGCGGCGGCGGCACGACCACCGAGTATCGCCTGACCGGACAGGAACCCGCTCGCCTCACCCCGCAGCGTGCGGCCGCGCTCGACGCACTCCAGGGCGAACAGGCCTCGATCAAGGAATTGGCCGAGCTGGCCTCGGTCTCGGAAGGCGTGCTGCGCGGGATGGTCGGCGCCGGATTGCTGGAGCCGGTCGTCGTCGATCTCGACCGCCGCTATCCCCCTGCCCGGCCCGAGCACGCCCAGCCCACGCTTTCGGAAGGCCAGCAGGCCGCTGCCGACATCTTCGTGGAGGCGGTAAAAGCCCACAAGTTCGCGCCCTTCCTGCTCGACGGCGTGACCGGCTCGGGCAAGACCGAGACCTATTTCGAAGCCGTGGCCGAGGCCCTTAGGCTAGGACGGCAGGTCCTCGTGTTGCTGCCCGAGATCGCGCTCACCGAAAACTTCCTGCGCCGTTTCGAGCATCGTTTCGGCGTGCCGCCGATTCTCTGGCACTCCTCGCTCAAGTCCAGCGAGCGTCGCCGCGCCTGGCGCGCGATCGGGGCGGGCGAGGCGCAAGTGGTGGTCGGCGCCCGCTCGGCGCTGTTCCTGCCTTACGCGAGCCTCGGCCTGATCGTCGTCGACGAGGCCCACGAAATCTCGTTCAAGCAGGACGACGGCGTGCGCTACAATGCCCGCGACGTGGCAGTGATGCGCGCCAAGTTCGAAGCGATCCCGGTCGTGCTGGCGAGCGCCACCCCGGCGCTGGAATCGATGCAGCTTGCCGAAGCCGGGGTCTATCGAAAGATTGATCTGCCCTCCCGCTTCGGCGGCGCGCAATTGCCCGACATCAAGATCCTCGACTTGCGTCAGGAAGCCCCCGAGCGCGGCAAGTGGCTCGCCCCGCGCCTCGTCGAGGAGATGAAGGCACGGCTGGCGCGCGGCGAACAGTCGCTGCTGTTCCTCAACCGCCGGGGCTATGCGCCGCTGACGCTCTGCCGCCACTGCGGCTACCGCTTCCAGTGCCCGAACTGCACGGCCTGGCTGGTCGAGCACCGCTTCTCGCAGCGCCTCGCCTGCCATCACTGCGGCCATGAAGTGCCGGTACCCGAGGCCTGCCCCGAATGCGGCACCGGCGATTGCCTCGTCGCCTGCGGCCCCGGCGTCGAGCGGATTGCCGACGAAGTGGCCGAAATCCTGCCCGAGGCCCGCGTCGCCCTCGTCACGTCGGACACCATGAACACCGCCGAGGCGGTCGGCGAATTCGTCGCCAAGGCCGAAGGCAAGGCGATCGACGTGATCGTCGGCACCCAACTCGTCACCAAGGGCTATCACTTCCCCGACCTGACGCTCGTGGGCGTGGTCGATGCGGATCTCGGTCTCGAGGGCGGGGATTTGCGCGCGGCGGAGCGGACCTATCAGCAGGTCGCGCAGGTGGCAGGTCGTGCCGGACGCGGCGAGAAGCCCGGCGAAGTGCTGATCCAGACGCGGCATCCGGAAGCCTCGGTGATCTCGGCGCTCGCCGCCGGAGACCGCGATGCCTTCTATGCCGCCGAAATCGAGGCCAGGCGCGATGCCAATGCCCCGCCTTTCGGGCGCTGGGCGGCGATCATCGTCTCCTCGGAAGATCAGGCCGAAGCCAAGGCCGCCGCCCGCGCCATCGGCGGCACCGCGCCCAACCATCCGGACATGCTGGTGCTCGGCCCGGCTCCCGCCCCGCTCTCGCTGCTGCGCGGACGCCACCGGTTCCGCCTGCTCATCAATGCGCGGCGCTCGGCGGAATTGCAGAAGATGCTGCGGGAGTGGCTGGAACCGCTGCGGTTCCCACGCGGGGTGCGGGTGCACATAGACATCGACCCTTATTCGTTCGTGTGAGCTATCCCTGCTCGCGCTTCAGCAGTTCCCGCTTGATCGCCTCGCCATAGGCGTAGCCGCCGATGGTACCGTCTGAACGGACCACCCGGTGGCAGGGAATCAGCACTGCCACGTTGTTTGCGCCGTTGGCCGAGCCCGCCGCGCGCACCGCGCCCGGCTTGCCGACTGCCGCCGCGATCTGGGCATAACTGCGGGTCTCGCCGGGAGGAATGCGCTGCAACTCGCGCCAGACGGCCTCCTGAAAGGCCGTGCCCTGTACATCGAGCGGGATCGCCCGCGACTGCCCCGGCTGCTCGACCGCCGCCACGACGCTTTCCAGCAGGCGCTCGAACGCCTCGCCGCCCTCTATCAGGTCCGCTTGAGGAAACCGCGCGGCCAGTTCCTCGAGTCCTTCCTCGAAAGAGAGGCGGCAGACGCCCTTCTCCGTCGCCGCGACCAGCATCTGCCCGAGGCTCGTCGCTACGACCGTCCAGTGGATCGTCACCCCGCGCCCGCCATCGCGCCAGGCGGACGGTGTCATGCCCAGCCTGCCTTCGCTGGCCTCGTAGAACCGCGAACTCGCGCCGAACCCGGCCTCGTAGATCGCCTCGGTCACGCTGGCACCGCCGCTCATCGCGTCCCCCGCCCGCTCGACGCGCCGCGCCCGCAGGTATTCCGAAGGTGAAAGGCCGACCGCGCGCTTGAACACACGTTGAAAATGGGTGGGACTGTAGCCGACCGCCTCGGCCAGCTCGGCCAGACCCGGCGCCTTCTCCTCGCCGGCATCCAGCATCCGCAGCGCCGTGCCCACGGCTTCCTCGTCGCGCGAAACGTCGTTCGGTCGGCAGCGCAGGCAGGCGCGCAGGCCGAACCGCTCCGCCGCGCCCGCGTCCGCAAAGAAGCGCACGTTTTCACGCCGGGGGTGCCGCGCCGCGCAAGACGGGCGACAATAGATCCCCGTGGTCAGCACGCCGGTGACGAAGCGCCCGTCGAACGTGCGATCGCGCGCCTCGACCGCCTGCCAGGCGCGCTCGTCGCTCACCGCGTTCCCGTTACCGCTCACCATATTTCTCCATTGCCCGCCGCTCGGGCTGCCCGACAGTTTCTCGACGAAACATATCGCATGGACGGTCCCTGAAGAAACGGCCCGGTCGCTGATTCGATACGTCATGGCAAACTCCGTTCAATCCTTTGTCATGACCTTGCAACGGCTGCGTGGGCGATACTTCCCGGCCCTTGCTTTTAAAGCGCTTTCCCTCGCCTTGTCGCCGGAGCGTCTCCCACAGCTTGCATCATGACACTATCGTCGCTATGCGCGCCCCGTCTGCGGGCCGGGGGGCACGTCATTGTCGTGCGCCCCAAAGTGTCCCAGCCCACCCGATGTAAGGATAGGACACGCGTGGAGAATTCCGGCGGCATCAAGGCCAGCTTGCAAGGACGCTACGCTTCGGCGCTGTTTGATCTTGCCAGCGAGAACGGCATCGTAACGACGGTCGAATCCGACCTCGACAAGATCGCCCTCGCCATCAGCGAAAGCGCCGATCTGGCCGAGCTGATTCGCAACCCCGAAATCAGCCGCAAGGCTGCCGGTGCGGCTATCGACGCCGTTTCCGACGTCCTCGGCCTCGCGCCGCTGACCAAGAACTTCCTGGGCGTTCTGGCGGGCAACCGCCGTCTGGCCGCCCTGCCCGAGATCATTCGCGCCTTCGCTTCGATCGCTGCCGCCCAGCGCGGCGAATCGACCGCCGAAGTCACGTCCGCTCACGCGCTGACCGACCAGCAGGTCGAGGAACTGCGCCAGAAGCTGGAACTGCGCGAGGGCCGCAAGGTCAAGGTCAGGACCAGCGTCGACCCCGACCTGCTCGGCGGCCTCGTCGTGACCATCGGGTCCAAGCGTATCGACAGCTCGATCCGCACTCGTCTCAATTCGCTCGCCCAGGCCATGAAGGGCTAAGAAAGGCAGAACAATGGATATCCGCGCAGCAGAAATCTCGAAGGTCATCAAGGACCAGATCGCCAGCTTCGGCACCGAAGCCCAGGTTTCCGAAGTCGGCTCGGTTCTGTCGGTCGGTGACGGCATCGCCCGCATCCACGGCCTCGACAAGGTCCAGGCCGGCGAAATGGTCGAGTTCGCCAACGGCGTGCAGGGCATGGCGCTCAACCTCGAAGCCGACAACGTCGGCGTCGTGATCTTCGGCTCCGACGCCGAGATCAAGGAAGGCGACAGCGTCAAGCGCACCAACACCATCGTCGACGTTCCCGTCGGCAAGGGCCTGCTGGGCCGCGTGGTGGACGCTCTCGGCAACCCGATCGACGGCAAGGGCCCGATCGTCGCTGAAAAGCGCGCCCGCGTCGAAGCCAAGGCTCCCGGTATCATCCCGCGCAAGTCGGTGCACGAACCCGTGCAGACCGGCCTCAAGGCGATCGACGCGCTCGTTCCCGTGGGCCGCGGCCAGCGCGAGCTGATCATCGGTGACCGTCAGACCGGCAAGACCGCCGTCGCCATCGACACCTTCATCAACCAGAAGGAAGCGAACGCAGGCGACGACGAGTCCAAGAAGCTCTACTGCATCTACGTCGCCGTCGGCCAGAAGCGCTCGACCGTGGCGCAGATCGTGCGTCAGCTCGAAGAAAACGGCGCGATGGAATACTCCATCGTCATCGCCGCCACCGCTTCGGAGCCCGCTCCGCTGCAGTACCTCGCGCCCTACACCGGCGCCGCGATGGGCGAGTTCTTCCGCGACAACGCGATGCACGCCGTGATCGTCTACGACGACCTTTCGAAGCAGGCCGTCGCCTACCGTCAGATGTCGCTGCTGCTGCGTCGTCCTCCGGGCCGCGAAGCCTATCCGGGCGACGTGTTCTATCTCCACAGCCGCCTGCTTGAGCGCGCTGCGAAGATGAACGACGAGAACGGTAACGGCTCGCTCACCGCGCTGCCGATCATCGAAACCCAGGCGGGCGACGTGTCGGCCTACATTCCGACCAACGTGATCTCGATCACCGACGGCCAGATCTTCCTTGAAACCGGCCTGTTCTACCAGGGCATCCGTCCGGCCATCAACGTCGGTCTTTCGGTGTCGCGCGTCGGCGGCTCGGCCCAGACCAAGGCGATGAAGAAGGTTGCCGGCTCGATCAAGCTGGAGCTGGCGCAGTACCGCGAAATGGCGGCCTTCGCCCAGTTCGGTTCGGACCTCGACGCCTCGACCCAGAAGCTCCTCAACCGCGGTGCGCGCCTGACCGAGCTGCTCAAGCAGAAGCAGTTCTCGCCGCTGAAGTTCGAAGAGCAGACCGTGTCGATCTTCGCCGGCACCAACGGCTACCTCGACAACCTGCCGGTTGCTAAGGTCACCGAATACGAAGCCGAAATGCTCGACTTCATGCACGAACAGCATGCCGACGTCCTCGCGCTGATCCGCACGACCAAGGACTTCGGCGACGAAGCCAAGAGCAAGACCAAGGCCGCGCTCGACGCTTTCGCCAAGCAGTTCGCCTGATCTGGGCCGCCCCGGTGCAAGCCGGGGCAGTTCTCGGCCAGGCTTTGCTTGGTTGCCAACGGTCCCAGCTTTCGCTGGGATGACCAATGGAGAAAATTGAGTGGCTTCGCTCAAGGAACTCAAAGGCCGCATCAACTCGGTCAAGTCGACCCAGAAGATCACCAAGGCCAAGCAGATGGTCGCTGCGGCCAAGCTGCGCAAGGCGCAGGCCGCCGCGGAATCCGCGCGTCCCTACGCTGCCCGCCTCGCCGAAGTGATGGGCTCGCTCGCGAGCAAGATCACCGTCAGCGAAAACAGCCCCAAGCTGCTCGCCGGCACCGGTAGCGACAAGGTGCACCTGCTCGTCGTCGCCAACTCGGACAAGGGTCTGTGCGGCGCGTTCAACTCGAACATCGTCAAGGCCGCGCGCCTCAAGGCGAAGGAACTGGAAGCACAGGGCAAGACCGTCCTGTTCTACCTCGTCGGTCGCAAGGGCCGCGCGCCGCTGCGCCGCGAGTTCCCGAAGCAGATCGCGCACATGTTCGACACCACCGACGTGCGTGACCCCGGCTTCGACGAAGCGGAACGCGTCGCCAACGAACTGGTCGCCCTCTACGAGGACGGCAAGTTCGACGTCGCGCATCTGTTCTACTCGAAGTTCCGCTCGGCGCTGCTTCAGGAACCGACCGACCAGCAGATCATCCCCGTTCCCGCGCCGAAGGCCGTCGCGGCCACCGCGGGTGCCGACGCCGTGACCGAATACGAGCCGGAAGAGGAAGAAATCCTCGCCGCTCTGCTGCCGCGCTATCTGCGGACGCAGCTCTTCGGTGCCCTCCTGGAAAACGCCGCCTCCGAACAGGGTGCGTCGATGACCGCGATGGACAACGCGACGCGCAACGCGGGCGACCTGATCAAGAAGCTGACCATCCAGTACAACCGCAGCCGTCAGGCCGCGATTACGACTGAACTCGTTGAAATCATTGCTGGCGCGGAAGCGCTGTAAGTAACCGCAGGCAAGGAAACCAAAATGGCCACCGCACCCGTGCTAAACCTGACCGCCACTGGCAAGATCAGCCAGATCATCGGCGCCGTCGTCGACGTCACCTTCGAAGGTGAACTGCCGGCGATCCTCACCGCCCTCGAGACCGAGAACAACGGCCAGAAGCTGGTTCTCGAAGTCGCGCAGCACCTCGGTGAGAACACCGTCCGCACCATCGCCATGGACGGCACCGATGGCCTGACCCGTGGTCAGCCCGTCGCCAACACCGGCAAGCAGATCTCGGTCCCTGTCGGCCCGAAGACCCTCGGCCGCATCATGAACGTCGTCGGCGATCCGATCGACGAGCGTGGTCCCGTCGGTTCGGACATGTTCGCCCCGATCCACGCCGAAGCCCCGGCCTTCATCGACCAGTCGACCGAAGCCTCGATCCTGGTCACCGGCATCAAGGTCATCGACCTTCTCGCCCCTTACGCCAAGGGCGGCAAGATCGGCCTGTTCGGCGGCGCCGGCGTGGGCAAGACGGTTCTCATCCAGGAACTGATCAACAACATCGCCAAGGGCCACGGCGGCGTCTCGGTCTTCGCGGGCGTCGGTGAACGTACCCGTGAAGGCAACGACCTCTACCACGAGTTCCTCGACGCCGGCGTTATCGCCAAGGACGCCGAAGGCAACGCCACCTCGGACGGTTCGAAGGTTGCCCTCGTGTTCGGCCAGATGAACGAACCGCCGGGCGCCCGCGCTCGCGTCGCTCTCTCGGGCCTGACCATGGCCGAATACTTCCGCGACCAGGAAGGTCAGGACGTCCTGTTCTTCGTCGACAACATCTTCCGCTTCACCCAGGCGGGCGCGGAAGTGTCGGCTCTGCTCGGCCGTATTCCTTCGGCCGTGGGCTATCAGCCGACCCTCGCCACCGACATGGGCCAGCTGCAGGAACGCATCACCTCGACCACCAAGGGTTCGATCACCTCGGTCCAGGCGATCTACGTCCCCGCGGACGACCTTACCGACCCGGCACCCGCCGCTTCGTTCGCCCACCTGGACGCAACGACCACGCTGAACCGCGCCATCTCGGAACTGGGCATTTACCCGGCCGTCGACCCGCTTGACTCGACCTCGCGCGTTCTCGAGCCCCGCGTCGTCGGTGCCGAGCACTACGAGACTGCTCGCAAGGTTCAGGAAACCCTGCAGAAGTACAAGTCGCTTCAGGACATCATCGCGATCCTGGGCATGGACGAGCTTTCGGAAGAAGATAAGCTCACCGTCGCCCGCGCCCGCAAGATCCAGAAGTTCCTGTCGCAGCCGTTCCACGTCGCGGAAGTCTTTACCGGCATCTCGGGCAAGTTCGTCCAGCTCGAAGACACCGTGAAGTCGTTCAAGGCCGTCGTCGAAGGCGAGTACGACCACCTTCCCGAAGCAGCCTTCTACATGGTCGGCGGCATCGACGAAGCGGTCGAGAAGGCCAAGAAGCTGGCTGCCGACGCCTGATCGACCGGAAGGAAACGACTATGGCTCTGCACTTCGAACTCGTCACGCCGGCGAAGCTCGTCCGCTCGGAGGACGTCCACATGGTGGTCGTCCCCGGCACCGAAGGCGAGTTCGGCGTGCTGGAGGGCCATGCGCCCTTCATGTCGACGATCGCCGACGGCGCGCTCAAGGTCTACAAGACCGAAGGCGCCGCCCCGGAAGAGATCCGCATCACCGGCGGTTTTGCCGAAGTGGGTGACAAGGGCCTGACCGTGCTCGCCGAGCACGTCGGCTGACCCACGCGTAGATCGCGTTCGAAAGGGCGTCGCCGGAACATCCGGCGGCGCCCTTTTCGTTTGCGCCCTTCACTTTCTTCGAGCTGTCGGCGCATGAAAGTCCGGCGGCTTGCTCGCCACCCAGTGCACGAAACGCCGGATTTCGTTCTTCTCCAGCAAGGCCCCCGCCGCCGCAGGCATCCGCACCAGTTCGGCATTGCTGAAAGTCGCATGGATCATGCGGTGGCAGATCGGATGAAGCGGCACGACCTCGCGCCCGCCCCGGCTTTTCGGAACGGGGTGATGCCACTCGACCTTGCGGCCGAGCGGCCGCCCGCAAAGCCAGCATTGCCCAGCCTCGCCATTCGTCACCGACACCATTCCTTCCTCACCGCCACACCTCAGCATTAGGAAGTTATCAAAGTTTCAACCTTAATCCTGCGCCTATCACGGGTGCATCGCCAAGGGCTGAAAGCCCGGCGCTGAAAAGGTTGATAACGAGATGACTGCATTCGGGCGACGCGGCGGCATGGGCGGCCTGGGCCAAGGCGCCCGGCCCGCGTTCGGCGTGGCCAAGCCACTGAAGGTAGGCGCGGAAGCAGCCGCTCCACTTTCGGCCGATCCCTTCCCTCCCCCCCCCGAGCGCACCGGGCCGCAGAACGCGCGCGAGGATGCCATGTCGCGCCTCGCCGACCGTGCCAATGCCGTGCACGAAAACCAGTCCGAGCAGAGCGGCTTCGAAGCCTCGATCCACAAGATCAAGGAACAGGTCCTGCCGCGCCTGCTGGAGCGCGTCGACCCCGAGGCCGCCGCGACGCTGACCAAGGACGAACTGTCCGAGGAATTCCGCCCGATCATCATGGAAGTCCTCGCCGAGCTGAAGATCACCTTCAACCGCCGCGAACAGTTCGCGCTGGAGAAAGTGCTGATCGACGAGTTGCTCGGCTTCGGTCCGTTGGAGGAATTGCTGAACGATCCCGACGTGTCGGATATCATGGTCAACGGCCCGAACCAGACCTACATCGAGAAGAAGGGCAAGCTCCAGCTCGCCCCCACCAAGTTCCGCGATGAGCAGCACTTGTTCCAGATCGCCCAGCGCATCGTCAACCAGGTCGGCCGCCGCGTCGACCAAACCACGCCGCTGGCCGACGCCCGCCTCAAGGACGGCAGCCGCGTCAACGTGATCGTGCCGCCGCTCAGCCTGCGCGGCACCGCCATCTCGATCCGCAAGTTCTCCGAGAAGCCGATCACCATCGACATGCTCAAGGACTTCGGTTCGATGAGCGAGAAGATGGCCACCGCGCTGAAGATCGCCGGGGCCTGCCGCATGAACATCGTCATCTCAGGCGGTACCGGCTCGGGCAAGACGACGATGCTCAATGCGATGTCGAAGATGATCGATCCCGGCGAGCGCGTGCTGACCATCGAGGACGCCGCCGAACTCCGCCTCCAGCAGCCGCACTGGCTGCCGCTCGAAACGCGCCCGCCGAACCTCGAAGGCCAGGGCGCGATCACCATCGGCGATCTCGTGAAGAACGCGCTGCGTATGCGTCCCGACCGCATCATCCTCGGCGAAATCCGCGGCGCGGAGTGCTTCGACCTGCTCGCCGCGATGAACACCGGCCACGACGGTTCGATGTGCACGCTCCACGCCAACAGCCCGCGCGAGTGCCTCGGCCGTATGGAGAACATGATCCTGATGGGCGACATCAAGATCCCCAAGGAAGCCATCAGCCGCCAGATCGCCGAGTCGGTCGACATCATCGTACAGGTGAAGCGCCTGCGCGACGGTTCGCGCCGCACCACCAACATCACCGAAGTGATCGGCATGGAAGGCGACGTGATCGTCACCCAGGAACTGTTCAAGTTCGAGTATCTGGACGAGACCGACGACGGCAAGATCATCGGCGAATTTCGCAGTTCCGGCCTGCGCCCCTACACGCTGGAAAAGGCGCGTCAGTTCGGTTTCGACCAGGCCTATCTCGAAGCCTGCCTTTGAGGGCCTCCTAGCCCTTGAAGAGATCCTTGCCGACGACACCGAGCAGCAATACCGCCGCCATCAGCGCGAAGAAGAACACCGACGTCCACGGCATGAAGCCCACGCTGTCGAGGTCACGGCGCTTCATGCGGCGGCGGTCGCCGATCCAGGCCACGACAGCCACGAGTGCCGCCAGGCTGCCAACAGCGGCCATGATCTTATCGGAATCGTTCATGAACCGCCCTTGCCTCCTTCCGCATCGAAGTTAAAGCCCGAGCGGTGAGCGCCGCCCCAAGTCATCGAGATCGCCCCCTGTTCGCCATCGCCTTGCGGCTGGCGGCGATGGTCATGCTCTCGACGATGTTCATGCTCATCAAACTGGCAGGCCAGCGCGGCGTCTCCGTGCCCGAGATGGTGTTCTGGCGGCAGGCCATGGCCGTACCGCTCATTGCCGGCTGGCTGCTGGCGACGGGCCATATCGGACTGCTCAGGACGCGGCGCCTCTCCTCGCATGCCTTCCGCGCGACTTCGGGCACGCTGGGTCTTGTCTGCAACGTGACGGCGGCAATGCTGCTGCCGCTTTCGGTGGGGACCACGCTGGGCTTCACCGCCCCGCTCTTCGCCGTGCTGATCACCGCTCTGGTCCTGCGCGACCGGGTTGGACCATGGCGCTGGCTGGCGGTCGTGCTGGGCTTCGTCGGCGTCCTCATCATCACCCAGCCCGTCGACCTGATCGGCGGTAAGAGCGGAGCGCTTCCCGTCGCCGGTCTTGCCGCCGGACTGGGCGCGGGGGTGATCATCGCCATGGTCAGTTTCCAGATTCGCGACCTCGCCCGAACCGAGGCACCGATCGCCTGTGTGTTCTGGTTCGCGCTGTTCGGTTCGCTATTCGCCGCGGTCCTCCTGCCGTTTTACGGCCTGCGGCATGAGCCTCATATCTGGCTGCTGCTCGTTGCCGTAGGTCTGGCCGGGACGCTCGCGCAGCTACTCATCACCGCCGCGCTGCGCTACGGCGCGGTCGCCACCGTCGTGGTCATGGACTATACCGCGCTGATCTGGGCGACGGCCTATGGCTACACGATCTTCGGCCACCTTCCGCCCGCCTCGACATGGCTCGGCGCGCCGCTCATCATCGCCGCCGGACTTATCATCACCTGGCGCGAACACCACTTGTCGAAACGGATTTCGCCCACTTCAGCGCTCGACGAAAGCGCTGCGGAAGAAACCGTTCCCGCCGCACCGAACATGATGCGGGAACCGCGCGCCTGACTGCGAGTTGCTCCCTTCGCTCCCGCATGAAATGCCGGGAACCCGCGTGAATAAGGAGTCCGACAATGGTCAAGAAACTCGTTCTCGCCCTCGTGGTTGGCAGCATCGTCGTTTCGGCATCGGCCTGCAATACCGTCAAGGGCGCCGGAAAGGACGTCCAGTCGGTCGGTCAGGCTGGCGAAGACGCCATCAAGTAACGAGAAAGCGCATGCCATGCCGATGCGACGTAATGGCGCATCGGCATGGCATGTTGTGAACATAGCCCCCTTCCCCTCGATTTCCGAATGGATTAGCGACGGCTGGACGCGCTCGTTTCGAGCGTCTCTGGAAGGGTAATGCAGACATGATCAGGAAAGCGGTTCTGGCGCTCGCAGTCTCGGGCCTCATGCTCGCTGCAGCGGCCTGCAATACCGTTCGCGGCGTTGGCCAGGACATCGAATCGGCGGCGAACGCAGTCGATCGCGCGACCTGACGAAACGTCGGCGCCCGCTCAAGACAAAAGCGGCGCGAAACGGAACTCCGTTTCGCGCCGCTTTTTCTTCAAGAAACGTCGCTGCCGAGGTTTCAGCTGTCGGTGATATGCGCGGCCACCATCCCTCGCGCCCGCTGCCAGAGAATCAGGCGGCTCACGACGACCATGCCCAGCACGAAGCCCAGCATGGCATCGGTCATGATGAGCGCGTTCGCAGCCGGGTGCGCGGCGCCCATGGCCATGCCGCCCGGCAGGATCATCCGCCGCGCGGCAAAGACCGCGAGCAGCAGCAGTAGCGCCAGAGGCGACTGACGCATCATTACCCGCGCGTCGGCCCCCTCGCCCTCGACGTGGAGCCGCATAAGACGCGAGCGCTGCATGCCGATGCCAGCGCCGATGGCAAAACCGGCCGCCAGCGCGCTCCAGCCCAAGAGACTGGGCGGCATTCCGTAAAGCGCGAGGCTGACCGCCGCACTAACGATCACCGGCGCGATCCAGAGCAGGGGGAGACGGAGCGGCCGGGCCTTTTCAAGGCTGCGAAAGCGCCAGGCCATGATCCCGGCAAATATCAGCAACGGCAGCCAGGCCGCGTATCCGTTTCCCCCCATAAGCTCAGCTACCCCCGAATTCGCTCAGCGAGGGCGTTCCCGGCTCACCCGGAGTGCCCTGCCACACGAGCACTGGCTTACGCGCCGCGAGCGTTTCGTCAAGCCGGCGACGCGGTGCGAAGTGCGGCGCGCTGTGCAGGCTCTGGTCACCGTCCTTCGCGCGCTGGGCTAGGCTGCGCAGCGAACCGATGAAGCGGTCGAGCCCGGCCTTGCTTTCGGTCTCGGTCGGCTCGACCAGCATCGCGCCCTTCACCACCAGCGGGAAATAGACCGTCATCGGGTGGAAGCCCTCGTCGATCAGGCCCTTGGCGATGTCCAGCGTGGAGAAGCCCTCGGCCAGACCGGCATCGCTGAACAGCGCCTCGTGCATGCACGGGCCGCTCTTGGCGAAGGGAGCGGGCAGCAGATCCTCGCACGAACGCAGGACGTAGTTGGCGTTGAGCACCGCATCCTCGGCAACCTGGCGCAGGCCGTCCGCACCGTGGCTGAGGATGTAGGTCAGCGCGCGGGTGAACATGCCCATCTGGCCGTGGAAGGCGACCATGCGGCCGAAGGCCTGCGCATGGCCCTCGCCCGCGTTTTCCTCTTCGACGAGATGCACGCGACCATCTTCACCGCGGCTGACGAAGGGCAGCGGCGCGAAGGGCGCCAGCGCTTCGGACAGCACGACCGGACCGGCACCGGGGCCGCCACCGCCGTGCGGGGTGGAGAAGGTCTTGTGCAGGTTGATGTGCATGGCATCGACGCCCAGGTCACCCGGGCGCACCTTGCCGACGATGGCGTTGAAGTTGGCGCCGTCGCAGTAGACGTAGCCGCCCGCCGCATGGACCGCGTCGCCGATCGCCTTCATCTCCGGCTCGAACAGGCCGCAGGTGTTGGGATTGGTGATCATCACGCCAGCCACGTTCGGACCGAGCTTGGCCTTGAGCGCCTCGACATCGACGCGGCCTTCCGGCGTCGCCGGGATCGACTGCACCTTGAAGCCTGCGAAAGCGGCGGTCGCCGGGTTGGTGCCGTGGGCACTTTCCGGCACCAGCACCACGTCGCGCTTCTCGCCGCGCGCATCGAGGGCGGCGCGGATGCAGAGCAGGCCGCAGAGCTCGCCATGCGCACCGGCCTTCGGGCTCATCGCTACCGAAGCCATGCCGGTCAGCGTGATCAGCCAGTCGGCCAGCTGCTCGATCACTTCCAGCGCGCCCTCGACCGTCTTCTGCGGCTGGAGCGGGTGAACGTCGGCAAAGCCCGGCAGGCGGGCCATCTTCTCGTTCAGGCGCGGGTTGTGCTTCATCGTGCACGAACCGAGCGGGAACGGCCCGAGGTCGATCGCGTAGTTCTGGCGCGACAGGCGGGTGTAGTGGCGCACGGTTTCCGGCTCGGTCAGGCCCGGCAGAGCAGGAGCCGCCTTGCGCAGGAACTTCGAGAGACCCGCAGCAGCCGGACGGCTGGGCGTATCGAGATCGACGCCGCACTTGGCCGAGGAGCCGAGTTCGAAGCTGAGCGCTTCCTCCAGCATCAGGCCATAGTCGCCCGAGGCGGTCTTGAAGGTCGTGCCCTCACCGGTTTCACCCATGCTCGGGCGCCAGCCGCTTGCGTTTACCGCGTTCATACCAGCACTCCTTCAAGCTCACGGGCAAAGGTTTCGATATCCTCGTCGGTCACGGTCTCGGTCGCCGTCACCAGCAGGCCGTTATGCAGATCGCTGTCCTCGGGGAACAGGCGGCCGAGCGAGACGCCGCCCAGCACCTTTCGGTCGGCCAGTTCGCGCACGACTTCGCGGGCGTCGCGCGGCAGCACCAAGGTCGCCTCGTTGAAGTAGGCGTCGTTCAGCACCTTCACGCCCGGCACCTTGGCCAGACGCTCGATCAGCGCCTGCGCCTTGTCGTGGTTCACGGCGGCAAGCTGGGCCAGGCCTTCACCGCCCAGCAGGGTCAGGTGAATGCTGAAAGCCAGCGCGCAAAGCCCTGAATTCGTGCAGATATTGCTGGTCGCCTTCTCGCGGCGGATGTGCTGTTCACGCGTGGAGAGCGTCAGCACGAAGCCACGCTTGCCTTCGGCGTCCACGGTCTGGCCGCAGAGACGGCCCGGCATCTGGCGCACGAACTTCTCGCGGCAGCCGAACAGGCCCAGGTACGGGCCGCCGAACTGCAGGCCCACGCCGATCGACTGGCCTTCGCCCACGACGATGTCGGCACCCAGCGCGCCCGGCGCCTCGATCATGCCCAGCGCAACCGGCTCGGTGACGACGGCAATCAGCAGCGCGCCCTTGGCATGCGCGGCATCGGCAATCGCGGCCAGATCGGGGATGCGGCCCATCACGTCGGGATACTGGACGACGACGCAGGAGGTCTTGTCGTCGATCGCGGCGATCACGGCGGCGTCATCGGCCTGCGGCACCAGTTCGGCCTTCAGCGAGACGATGTCGTCTTCGGTGAACTTGGCCATCGTGCGCACCACTTCGGCGTAGTGCGGGTGCAGGCCGCTGGACAGCACCGCGCGGTCCTTGCGGGTGATGCGGCTGGCCATCAGGATGGCTTCCCAGCACGCGGTCGAACCGTCGTACATGGAGGCGTTGGCGATATCGGTGCCGAACAGGCGCGCGACCTGTGTCTGGAACTCGAACAGCACCTGCAGCGTACCCTGCGCGATTTCCGGCTGGTAGGGCGTATAGGCGGTCAGGAACTCGCCGCGCTGGATCAGGTGATCGACCGAAGCCGGAACGTGGTGGCGATAGGCACCCGCGCCGATGAAGAAGGGCGCCGTCCCGGCCGAGAGGTTCTTGGCCGCAAGCGCGGACATGTGCCGCTCCACCGCCATTTCGCTGGCGTGAGCAGGCAGGCCTGCGATCGGGCCGGAAAGGCGGGCTTCGACGGGCACATCGACGAAGAGATCATCGACGCTGGCGGCGCCGATGACGCCGAGCATCTCGGCACGGTCGGCCGGAGTCAGGGGAAGGTAGCGCATGGGGTTTCCTGCTTCATTATCCTCCCCCGTGGGGGAGGTGGCAGCCTGAAAAGGCTGACGGAGGGGATTCTCGGCCTGGCACAAGTGCTGGGCCTGGGGGGAAGTCCCCTCCACCGTCCTTCGGACGGTCCCCCTCCCCGTTCCGGGGAGGACTGGACGTCAGAGGCTTTCGACATATTCCTTGTAAGCCGCTTCATCCATCAGCGCTTCCAGCTCCGAAGCATCCGACAGAGTAACGCGGAACAGCCAGCCGCCGGTTTCGGCCTGGGTGTTGACCAGCTCGGGCTCATCGGTCAGCGCGCCGTTGGCTTCGGCGATGGTGCCCGAAACCGGGGTATAGACGTCCGAAGCGGCCTTCACCGAGTCCACCACGGCGACGGAGTCACCCTTGCCGAACGCGGCACCGGCTTCCGGCAGGTCGACGAAGGTGATGTCGCCCAGCTGGCCCTGTGCGTAATCGGTGATGCCCACGGTGCCGAGGTCACCCTCGATTTCGATCCACTCGTGTTCCTGCGAGAAATAACGGGTCATGGGTAGAGTTCCTCAGCGGTGATAGCGGTTGGGGACGAAGGGCATGGCTGCGACTGTGGCGTCGAGCTTCTTGCCCCGCATTTCGATGGAAAGAACGGTGCCGTCTTGGCCAAACGTCGCGTCGACATAGGCCATGGCGATGGGGTGCTGGAGCGAGGGCGAGAAACCGCCCGAGGTCACCACGCCAACTTCCTGTTCGCCATGGAAAACCTTGGCACCTTCGCGCGCGGCCTGACGGCCATCGAGCTTCAGGCCGATACGCTTCTGTTCAGTGCCCTCGGCAAAGTCGCGCTGGACACGCTCGGCACCGGGGAAGCCGCCTTCAAGACGGCGGCGCTTGTTGATGCCGAAAGCAAGGCCCGCTTCGACCGGGCCGCGTTCCGGGTCCATGTCGTGGCCATAGAGCGGCAGGCCGGCTTCAAGGCGCAGCGAATCGCGCGCGCCAAGGCCGATCGGCTTCACTTCGGGCTGGGCCAGCAGCAGGTCCGCCACTGCGGCAGCGGACTCGCCGGGGATCGAGATTTCGAAACCGTCCTCGCCGGTGTAACCCGAACGGCTGATCCAGACGTCGACGCTGCCCAGCGTGAAGCGGCCGCCCTTCATGAAGGTCAGCGCGGCGACGCCCGGTGCCACGCGCTCCAATGCATCGACCGCCTTGGGCCCCTGGAGCGCCAGCAGCGCACGGTCGTCGAGGTGGTTCAGCGTGATGTCGTCCGGCAGATATTCGCGCAGTGTGCCGATATCGTCCCACTTGGTGGCGCCGTTGACGACGAGGTAGAAACCGCCCGGCCAGCGCGAGACCATCAGGTCGTCCAGAATGCCGCCGTTCTCGTCCAGCAGCAGCGAATAGCGCACGGCGCCCAGCTTCAGGGTCGAAAGGTCGATCGGCAGCGCGGCTTCCAGCGCGGGCTCGACATCGGTCTGCGCGCCCTCTTCGCCGGTCACGAGCAGCTGGCCCATGTGGCTGACGTCGAACAGGCCAGCGCTTTCGCGCGTCCAGAGGTGCTCGGCCATGATGCCTTCGTACTGGACGGGCATCATGTAACCGGCGAATTCGACCATGCGTCCGCCGTGATCGCGGTGCCAGCTATCCAGCGGCAGCAGCATCGGGGCCAGTTCTTCGGGTTCCTGATCGGAATCGGAAATCGGGTATTCGCTCAAGACATGACTCCGCACAGTTCGGCACACCATTCCAGGTGCCCCCTCTGTCACGGAAACCTGAGAGCTTCCCTCAGCAGCCCTTGCGGGACAAACCGAAGTTACACCGTCGGCGGCCTTGTCGCGAAGGACAAGACACTTTCCAGAGTCTCGCTATCGACGCTGCGCGGTCCTTTTGCCTGAGAGATTCCGGGGCGGTTGCTCCTTCGGCGCCTGCATCTTCGCATAGGCGAATCAGCAGGTCTCTCCCGCGCTGTCAGCGATGTTTAGTCAATTGCTGGAGCGCCGCGTGCAAGTCAACGCCATCACGCTGCACTGCATCACAATTTCCACGACTGGCCGGAATATCGCCTCAGAATCTTGCGCCGCGCAGGATTTCCACCATGGAATCGTGTTCATGGACGAACCGGCCAGGCGCTGTCTCTCCCGAAAGCGTCAGGATCACTTGCGCCAGACGGACGGCGGCAATCGAGCGGAACCGGCGCAACCTTGCATGAAACACCAGAATGTCCGCCAGCGGCGCAACCACCTGCCCCGCTCGTTCAAGCGGCCGGTCTTCCTCCCGTTTTCCGCGGAGCAGACCCGGCCGAAGGATATCGAGACGGGCAAAACCGAGGTCGCCGAGCGCGTTTTCCACTTCGCCCTTGGTACGCAAGTAGAGATTGCCGCTCTCGGGATCGGCACCCACCGAGGAAACCAGGATCATGCGTTCGATCCCGGCCAGACGCGCCGCCCTGGCGGTCTCCAACACGAGATCGTGATCGACCGCGCGAAAGGCCTCGTCGCTGCCTGCCGCCTTGCGGGTCGTGCCGAGGGCGCTGACAAGCACGTCGGCATGGGCGGCTTCGATCAGAACCGGCCATTGCGCCCTATCGCCGAGGAGAATTTCCAGCCGCGCGCCTTTCGGCAACGCCACTTCGCGCCGCGCCACGCCGATGATGCGCAGATCGGTGCGGCCGATGCTTTCCTCGATCACCGCCGAACCGACAAGACCGCTGGCACCGACGAGGCAGATCCGCTTCCCCGCCGCAATGGTGTCAGACATTCCGCAACCCTTCAGGGGTGCTGCCGTAGATCTGGGCGTGGCACGAGATGGCGTAGCGGTCGGTCATGCCCGCGATGTAATCCGCGATATGGCGGCTGCGCGCGGGTTCATGGCGCGGCAGTCCGTCGATCCAGCTCTCCTCCATCAGCACCGGCTCCTGCGAGTAGGCCGAATAGAGTTCCGCCAGCAGCGCGCGGGCGCGGCGGGCGGTCTCAAGCTGTTCGGGGTGGTAATAGAGCTTCTCGTACATGAAGCGCTTGAACTGGCGCTCGCCTTCCTCGACTTCGGGCGAGAAGGCGACGAGCTGGCGGCCGGCGGCGCGAACCTGATCCACGCTCTCGATGCCGATCAGACGCTTCTTGGTTTCGTCCAGCAAGTCGTTGACCATGAAGCCGATCTGGCTGCGGATCAGCTCCGCGAGCTGGCGATCGCGCGGCACACCGGGATAGCGACGCTCGACCTCGGCCCAGCGCGGGACGATGAAAGGATGAGCCAGCAGTTCATCGAGATCGAGGAAGCCCGCACGCAGGCCGTCGTCGATGTCGTGGTTGTCGTAGGCGATGTCGTCCGACAGCGCCGCAACTTGCGCTTCGAGCGAAGCGTAAGTGCCCAGTTCCAGCCCATAGGCCGCGTCGAGTTCGGCCAGCGCCCAGTTCGGCTCGCCGACCGGGCCGTTGTGCTTGGCGAGACCTTCCAGCGTCTCCCAGGTCAGGTTCAGCCCGTCATGCTCGCAATAGGGGCTTTCGATCCGCATCAGGGTGCGCAGGCAATTGGCGTTGTGGTCGAATCCGCCTGCCTTGTGCAGCGCGGCATCGAGCGCGTCCTCGCCAGCATGACCGAAAGGCGGATGGCCGATATCGTGCGCGAGGGCGAGCGCTTCGGTCAGGTCCTCGTCGAGACGGAGGATGCGGGCAATCACGCGGGCGACTTGCGCCACTTCCAGGCTGTGCGTCAGGCGCACGCGGTAGTGATCGCCGTCCGGCGCGATGAAGACCTGGGTCTTGTAACGCAGGCGGCGGAAGGCGATCGAATGGACGATCCGGTCGCGGTCGCGCTGATAGGGGCTGCGCTGGCCGCGCGGCAGGCCCGCGTCCACGGAGAACTCGCGGCCGCGCGAACGGGCCGGATCGGAAGCGTAAGGTGCAAGGGTAGGTTCAGGGGTCAAGCTGGTGTCTTTCCCGAAAGCAGGCTGGCCCGAAAGAAGGATGGCTCTCGGCGCCCTACTAGCGAGCAAGCCCCGTCCTGCACAAGGCCGCCGACGACGTGGTGACGAGAATGACCTTGCTGTCGTCGACCTGCTTCACCGCCCTCACCCAGGCACCGAGCGTCGGCTTATCGCCTTCAAGATTCTGGAGCTTCATCAATTGCGGCAGGCTGAGCCGCTTGACCATGCGCTTCGTCATGCAGGTGGCGACCCGGTCCGATATACCCGCCTCCACCAGCGCCGTGCGCAAGCGCCACCCGGCATAGAGATGGACGCCCAGCACGAGCACGACGATAAGACCGACGAGCAGCAGGATTCGCTTGAATATGCGCAACATGGGGCGGCCCTATAAGGCCGCCACGTCAGTCCGCTAGCGCTTTCACGATATCCTCGACCATCTTCTTTGCATCGGCGAGGAGCATCATCGTCTGGTCCATGTAGAACACGTCGTTGTCGACCCCGGCATAGCCCTGCCCGCCCATCGAGCGCTTGATGAAGAAGATCGTCTTGGCCTTCTCCACGTCGAAGACCGGCATGCCGTAGATCGGGGAACTCTTGTCGGTCTTGGCCGCGGGGTTCACCACGTCGTTGGCGCCGATGATGAAGGCGACGTCGCACTGGGCGAATTCGCCGTTGATGTCCTCCAGTTCGAAGACTTCATCGTAAGGCACGTTCGCTTCGGCCAGCAGCACGTTCATGTGCCCCGGCATGCGGCCTGCAACCGGGTGGATCGCATACTTGACGCCGACGCCGTGGGCCTTGAGCTGGTCCGCCATCTCGCGCAGGACATGCTGGGCCTGGGCCACGGCCATGCCGTAGCCGGGGATGATGATGACGTTCTCCGCCTCCTTCATCAGGAACGCCGCGTCCTCGGCCGAACCGCGCTTCCACGGCCGGTCGGTTGCAGCAGCGGCGCCGCCCGCTCCCGCTTCAGCCCCGAAACCGCCCGCGATCACCGACAGGAAGCTGCGGTTCATCGCCCGGCACATGATGTAGCTCAGGATCGCGCCCGAGGAACCGACCAGCGCCCCGGTAATGATCATCGCCGTATTGTGCAGCGTGAAGCCCATCGCCGCCGCCGCCCAGCCCGAATAGGAATTAAGCATCGAGACGACCACCGGCATGTCCGCGCCGCCGATAGGGATGATCAGCAGGAAACCGATGGCGAAACTCAGGAGCACGATCGCCCAGAACAGCGCGGGCGTGTTCCAGTGAAACAGGCTGACGAGCACGATGATCGCCAGCAGCGCGCCGAGATTGATGACATGGCGGGCGGGAAGCAGGATCGGCGCGCCGCTCATGTTGCCGTTGAGCTTGGCGAAGGCAATCACCGAGCCGGAGAACGTCACGGCGCCGATCGCGACGCCCAGCCCCATCTCGATCCGGCTGCCCTTGAGGATATCCAGCCCGCTCGCGTCGAGAATGCCGAAAGCCGCCGGGTTGTAATAGGCGGCAATCCCGACCAGCACTGCCGCCAGGCCCACGAGCGAGTGGAACGCGGCAACGAGCTGCGGCATCGCTGTCATCTGGATGCGCCGGGCGATCACGAAGCCGAAACCGCCGCCGATCGCGATGGCCAAGAGGATTTCGGGCAGGCTGGCGATCTCGTGCGTCACCAACGTCGTCGCGACGGCGATGCCCATCCCGATCATGCCGTAGCGGTTGCCGCGTCGGCTCGTGGCCGGTGATGACAATCCGCGCAAGGCTAGGATGAAGCAGACACCAGCCACCAGATAGGCTCCGGCGACCCATGGGTTCACGGCATGAACCTCCATCAGCGCGTGCCTCCGTTATCGGCGGCCTTGGGCGCCGGCTTTTCCTTCTTCTTGTACATCGCCAGCATCCGCTCGGTGACGGCGAAGCCGCCGAAGATATTGACGCTGGCGAGCACCACAGCGCCCAGTCCCAGCCACTTGGCCAGCGGCGATCCCTGAGCCGCGCTGGCGACCAGCGCGCCGACGACGATGACCGAGGAAATCGCATTGGTGACCGCCATCAGCGGCGTGTGCAGCGCCGGCGTCACCGACCAGACGACGTAGTAGCCCACGAAGCAGGCCAGTACGAAGATCGACAGGATGGAGATGAAGTCCATGAGCCCTCTTCCCTTCTATGCGCTCTTCAGGCGAGCAGCCGCTCGTGAACCACTTTCCCGCCCTGAGTCAGGCGGATGGCATTGCCGATTTCCTCGTCGAGGACGGGCCTGCCCTGTTCCTTGTCCCAGAATGCCGAGAGCAAATTGAACAGGTTGCGCGCGAACAGCGCCGAAGCGTCCGCAGGCAGGAGCGCGGGCGTGTTGGAGTAGCCGACGATCCTGACGCCGTGGCGCTCCACCACTTCGTCCGCCACGCAGCCCTCGACATTGCCGCCTTGCGGCGCGGCGAGATCGAAGATCACGCTACCGGGTTTCATCGTCGCGATCTGGGCGTCGGAGATCAGGCGCGGTGCGGCCCGGCCTGGAATCAGCGCCGTCGTGATGACGATATCCTGCCTGGCAAGATGGCTGGAGACCAGTTCAGCCTGCGCGCGGCGGTATTCCTCGCTCATTTCCGTGGCGTAGCCGCCCGAGCCTTCGCCCTCGATCCCGGCGACATTCTCGACGAAGATCGGCTTGGCCCCGAGCGAAAGAATCTGTTCCTTCGTCGCCGAGCGCACGTCCGTGGCCGAGACTTGCGCGCCGAGGCGGCGAGCCGTCGCGATCGCCTGCAATCCGGCGACGCCCACGCCCATGACGAAAGCCTTGGCCGCGCTGACGGTGCCGGCGGCGGTCATCATCATCGGAAAGGCGCGGCCATAGATATTGGCGGCGACCAGCACGGCCTTGTAACCGGCCAGATTGGATTGCGAGGAGAGGATGTCCATCGACTGCGCGCGGGTGATGCGCGGCATGAACTCCATCGCCAGGGCTTCCAGCCCCGCCGCCGCGTATCCGTCGATCCGCGCCCGCTGGCCGAAAGGATCGAGGCCCGCGACGATCCAGGCCCCCGGCCGAACCGATTCGAGCAGCGCAGGGTCCGGTCCCTGAATGCCGAAGACGATATCGGCCCCGGTCAGCACCTGCTCCGCCGAACCGACTTCGGCGCCCGCTGCGAGATAGTCCGCATCGGCGATGCTGGCACTCAGCCCCGCCCCGCTCTCGACCGCCAGTTGCGCGCCGAGGCCGATCAGCTTGCGGACGGTTTCCGGCGTGGCCGAAACCCGCGTCTCTCCGGATGCTCGCTCACGAAGAACGGCGATCCGCGCACCTGTTGCCACGGCCTACGCGGCGATCAGGCTGACGACGAAAGCGACGATGAGAATGATGATCCCGGTGCTCCAGGCCGTAACCTTGACGAAGCCGTTGTAGGTCTCGGTAGCGGTCTTGATATCGTTGCCTGAAGCCATGAAAACGGTATCCCCTGCTCATTATTTCTATTGTGGAGGATACTTAACCGCAGGAAGGCTTCCGCATCAAGAGCCAAGCGCCCTGTCACTTGATCCAGGTCGGATGCAATCCGGCGCAAACATCGCTGGATTTGCCAAAGGCGAATTTTCAAATAGAGTTCCGATGTTTGCGGTGAACCGACCGGAGCCTTAATTTGGTCTTTACCGGTTTCTTCTAGATGCGCTAGGCGACACCAAGGAGGCGATACGGGCGGGCGAATTATGGCGGACCAGGAACAGCGCCTCCTCATGCTCATCGATGACGAGCCGGCCCAGAGCCGCCTGATCTCCGCGCTGGCGGCGCGGGAAGGCTGGCGCACGGTCATCGCCCGCGATTCCGAGACCGCGATCGCCACCCTCGGCACCCGGCAGGGCATGCAGCTTTCGGCGATCATCCTCGACCAGTGGGTACCCGGAGACGACGCCTGCGCGCTGATCGCGGAGCTGAAATCCCGCCGCCCGGCGCTGCCGATTCTCATGTTGACCGCGAGCACCTCGCCGCTGCTCGCAGTGGAAGCCATGCGCGCGGGCGCAACCGACTATCTGGTCAAGCCGGTCGCGCCGGACCGGCTGATGCACGCGCTGCGCTCCGCCACCACCCGCGAGGCCCCGCGCGACGAACTGGCACCGCTGACCGAGAAGATGCCCTCCAACCCCGATTTCGAATCGATGATCGGGGCCGCACCGAACTTCCGCAAGGCGCTGGCCGTCGCTGCCAAGGCGGCGCGCGGGCACGGTCCGGTGCTGATCGAAGGCGACACCGGCTCGGGCAAGGAAATGCTGATCCGGGCGATGCACGCGGCCAGCCCGCGTTCGAAATCGCCGCTGCGGATCGTCAATGTCGGCGGCCTTCCCGCCAACTCCATCGAATCCACGCTGTTCGGCCATGAAAAAGGCGCCTTCCCCGGCGCGTTCGACCGGCAGATCGGCGCGCTCCAGCACTGCGACGGCGCCACGCTCGCGCTCGACGAGATCGACCGACTGCCGCTCTCGGTGCAGGAGCGCCTGCTGGAATCGATCCGCAAGAGCGACGTCCGGCCGATCGGTGCGCGCCATTCGTTCCGCATCGATGCCCGCCTGATCGCCGCCAGCAACCTGCCCTTGCAGGACCTCGTCAGCGAAGGCCATTTCCTGCCCGAACTGCTGGAAGCGCTGTCGCCGACCAAAGTCAGCCTGCCGCCGCTGCGCGAACGCATCGGCGACATTCCCGCCCTCGCCCGCTTCTTCCTCGCCCGCATCGGCGAGCAGCCGGGCCTGCGCGAACTGGGGATCACCGACGGCGCCCTCTCGCTGCTCTCCGCCTACGACTGGCCGGGCAACGTCCGTCAGCTTCAGGCCGTGCTGTTCCGTGCGGCGGTATTCTGCGACGGCGATGCGCTGACGGCTGAAGACTTCCCGCAGCTGCTCAACATTCTCGGCTCCGGCCTGACGGTCAGCACCGGCAATCCGATGCAGGAAAGCGCGGGCGTCATGCTCTATACGGCGGACGGAAACCTCCGTCCACTCGACGAGATCGAGGCCGACGTCATCCGCCTCGCCATCGGCCTCTATCGCGGCCGCATGACCGAAGTGGCGCGACGGCTCGGCATCGGCCGCTCGACGCTCTATCGCAAGCTGAGCGAACTCGGCATCGACAACGCCGCCTGATCGCGCACCGAAGTGAAGCTTCCGTTTCGCGCGGCGGACCTTGCAAACAAGTCACCCGACAATCGAGAACCTCCTGCGAGCCTCGCCGTTAAGCCCGCAGCAGGAGATGAAAATCATGGATTTCAA
This sequence comes from Novosphingobium sp. BF6, assembly GCF_058273105.1. Classification (NCBI taxonomy): domain Bacteria; kingdom Pseudomonadati; phylum Pseudomonadota; class Alphaproteobacteria; order Sphingomonadales; family Sphingomonadaceae; genus Novosphingobium; species Novosphingobium sp. BF6. The sequence goes on along the minus strand of NZ_CM177775.1, from coordinate 1,725,312 downwards.
GGACAAGGCAGGCATTGTTACAGGCGCGGCCTCGGGAATCGGCGCGGCGGTAGCACGCGAACTGGTGAACCTCGGCGGGCGCGTCGTGATCGCCGATTTCGAAGAGGAAGCCGCTCGTGCCCTGTCGCAGGAACTTGGCGCCGAGCGCACGGCGGTATTCCGTCTCGACGTCGCCGATCCGGCTGCGAACGAGGCGCTGGTCGCCTTCACGCTCGGCATGTTCGACCGGCTGGACTTCGCCGTGAACAATGCCGGGATCGGCGCGCCTTCGATGAAGCTGGCGGAAATCCCGCTCGATTCCTGGTCGCGCGTGCTCGATGTCGATCTCAACAGCGTGTTCTATGCGATGAAATACCAGATCCCCGCCATGGTCGAGCGCGGCGGCGGCGCAATCGTCAACATGGCATCGATCCTCGGCGCCGTGGGATGGTCCGGTTCCGCCGCTTACGTCACGGCAAAGCATGCCCTGGTCGGCATGACCAAGGTGGCCGCGCTCGACTATGCGGATGCAGGTGTGCGCGTGAATGCCGTCGGCCCCGGCTTCGTTTCCACGCCTGCGCTGGAAAAGACCATGACGGCCGAGGAGCGGGCCGGACTTGCCGCCAAGCACGCGCTGAACCGGCTGGCCAGCCCCGAGGAAATCGCCTCGGTCACGGCCTTCCTGCTATCCGAGCGCGCGTCCTTCGTGACCGGCTCGTACTATCCGGTCGACGGCGGCTACCTGGCAGTCTGACCGAACTTTCAGGGAAGCTGCGCGAGGTCGGTGAGCGCCGCATCGCGCAGCCCCCGCCAGACGCGGGCGGCCTGAACCGTCTCCACCACGTCGTGGACACGGATGACGTGCGAGCCCGCCTCCATCGCCTTGAGCGCCAGCGTGACCGAACCGCCGAGCCGCTGGTGCGCCGGTGCCTCGTTCGACAGGGCGCCGATCATGCGCTTGCGGCTCGCACCCACGAAAAGCGGTTGGCCAAGCGCATGGAACAGCGCCAGCCCGTTCATCAGCTGGAGGTTCTCGGTCAGCGTCTTGCCGAAGCCGACGCCGGGATCGAGCAGGATGTTCTCCGGGGCGATCCCCGCGACCACGGCGGTGTCGCGACATGCGCGCAGCCAGTCGAACACGTCGAGCACGACATCGTCGTAGTCGCCGTTCGAATGAAGGTCCTCGCCGTCACCCGGCGCATGCATCAGCACCACCGGCGCGCCCGAGGCCGCCGCGAATTCCAGACTGCGCGGATCGTGGCGCAAGGCGGAAACGTCGTTGATGATGTGCGCGCCCGCCTTCAGCGTGGCCTCCATCACCGCCGGACGGCGCGTGTCGACGCTGATCGCCGCGCCCATGGCCGCCAGCCGCTCGACCATCGGCACCACGCGGGCGAGCTCGTCGCCTTCCCATACCGCTGCTGCGCCGGGCCGGGTGGACTCGCCGCCGATGTCGATCATCGCCGCACCCGCCTCCAGCATCGCGGCGGCATGGTCCGAGGCGATCTGCGCGTCATCGAGGAACTTGCCGCCGTCGGAGAAACTGTCGGGCGTGATGTTGAGGATGCCGGCGATCTGCGGCTGCTCCAGCCGAATCGTGCGCGCGCCGCAGACGAGCGGTGCATGGACCTTGCGCAAGTTGGACCACTGGAGTTCTGCCTCGGCGCCAAGATCGGCAGGAAGCGTCGCCAGGGCCTCCGCGGCCTCTCCGGCCCCGAACCGGCGGCGGGAGAGAACCTTGCCGTTCTCCCGCACGATCAGCGCGAACCGGCTGGCCCAGGCCATCGAACCGCCCAGGCGGATCGCTTCGCCATCCTCGCTCTGGGGGCTGTCGGCAAAGGCGGTCGGACGGATGTAAACGGTGCGGGTCATGACAGGCCCCATAGCGTGGGCGCTGGCCATGCAGAACAGGTTTTGCGAGGCGCGCGATTACCTCTGGCTAAACGCGCGCCTCGCAAACCGGCACACCTCTCAAACTCAGCCCTGTGTTCAACCCTCGGATATCCGCGAAGAGGCGAAACCAACGAAGAAACCCCAGAGCGACAAAAGCCGCTCCGGGGTTTCTTCGTTACGCTCACGATGGCCCGAGAAGGCTACGCCCCTACCTCACGGCTCCGTGGCAAGGATATAGAGCTGGCGGATCGCGTCGATCGGCTTGATCTTGCCTTCGTGCTCCAGGTGCCAGAAGGTCCAGCCGTTGCACGAGGGCGCGTCCTGCAATTCCTTGCCGAGGCCGTGGATCGAACCGTTGGCATTGCCGCAGGCGAGCGAACCGTCGGCGCGGACGACGGCCTCGAAGCGGCCCTTCTTGTCCGTCAGCTTCGTACCGGGCTTGATCCAGCCGGTCTCGATCAGGGTGCCGAAGGCGACCTTGGGGGCACTGCGCTTCGACTGCATGGTCTTGAGCGCGCGCTCGTCAAGCGGCAGGGCCATCTCGATGCGTTCCAGCGCGGCTTCGCGGTAGTCGCCCTCACGCTCGCAGCCGATCCACTCGCGGCCGAGGCGCTTGGCGACGGCGCCGGTGGTGCCGGTGCCGAAGAACGGGTCGAGCACGACGTCGCCCGCATTGGTGGTGGCCAGCATCACACGGTAGAGCAGCGCTTCCGGCTTCTGCGTCGGGTGGACCTTGCGGCCGCCCTTCTTCAGGCGCTCCGAACCGTTGCAGATCGGCAGGACCCAGTCCGAACGCATCTGCAGTTCGTCGTTGAGCGTCTTCATGGCGCGGTAGTTGAAGGTGTACTTCGACTTCTCGCCCATCGAGGCCCAGATCAGGGTCTCATGCGCATTGGTGAAACGGGTCCCCTTGAAGTTCGGCATCGGGTTGGCCTTGCGCCAGATGATGTCGTTGAGGATCCAGAACCCCATGTCCTGCATGATCGCGCCGAGACGGAAGACATTGTGGTAAGAACCGATCACCCACAGCGAACCCTCGGGCTTGAGCACGCGGCGCGCTTCGGTCAGCCAGTCGCGGGTGAACTGGTCGTAGGCGGCGAAGCTGGAAAACTTGTCCCAGTCGTTGGTGACGGCATCGACGTGGCTGCCGTCCGGACGGGCGAGGTCGCCGCCAAGCTGGAGGTTGTAGGGCGGATCGGCGAAGACCATGTCGACGCTGGCATCGGGGATCGAGCGCATCGCTTCGATGCAGTCGCCCGGAATGATCTGGCCAAGCGGCAGAAGTTCCTTCGGCGTAGGCGCCGGCGCGGCTGCGCGGATCTTCTGCTTGACGAGTATCTGGCCCATGTTTGCTCCGGGAAATTGAACTGTGGATTGACGCCCTAGTGAGTCTTTCCGGACTCAGCGTCAACCCGCGACTCGTGGGATTCCCTAGTGATTCAAGTGTTCAGCAAACGGAACAAAACGAATCCGGCACAAGATGTCGAGTCAGTATCGACTCGGGAGACTCAAGATATGGGGGTTGTGACTCCCGGGACTCACCGCAAAAAATTTCCCGATGGTCGGCATTTCAGAGCCTTGTCGGGAGCCCCTGAAACGCCAAGTCTGGACCGACTGAATCTTCTCTGCCAAACGTTACCGCGGAAAGATTCAAACCGGTATTCGCAGCACGCTTCAGAGCCCTGCAAGGCCGCAATCGATACCCGTCATCTGCACGCTGAATTCCCAGAGCCTGCGCGCCGCCGCCGTATCGCGGGCCGCAGCATTGCGTCGGGCAATGCCGGAAGGACCGGACATGCCGAAGAAGCGCTGCGGGCCGTAGTACTCGCCGGGCTGCGCACCTGCGTTGGTAGCCGCCTGGAGCGTCGGCCAGGCACCGTCCTCGGCGCTGTTGAGCACCACGCCGGCCAGGGGGAAGAGCAGCCGGAACCCCAGCGAATGACGGCCGAGTTCGGTCGCGGCGATGCCGGGATGGCAGGCCAAGGCGCGCACCGGCGAACCGGCGGCGCGCAGGCGGCGATCCAGTTCCAGCAGGTGGAGCAGGTTGGCCAGCTTGCTGTCGCCGTAGCGTTGGCGCGCCCGGTAGCTGCGCCGCGCATCGAGATCGTCCCAATCGATCCGTCCGCGCATATGCGCAAGGCTGGCGGTGATGACGACGCGCGCACCCGGCGTCTCGGCCAGTTTGGGCAGGAGCAGCCCGGTCAACGCGAAAGGCGCGAGGTGGTTCACACCGAACTGCAACTCATGCCCCTGCACCGTGCGTTCGAGCGGCGGCACCATGACGCCCGCATTGTTCACCAGCACGTCGAGACGCGGCTCGTCCCGCGCGACTTGCTCGGCACATTCGCGGACGCTGAACAGATCGGCCTGGTCGAGGGGCACGAAGGCGAGATTGGCGCCGGGCACCTCCATGCGGATGTGCTCCATCGCAAGCCGCGCCTTGTCCTCGCTACGGCAGGCCATGAGCACGCGCGCACCGCGCGCCGCCAGCACGCGGGTCGTCTCGTAGCCGATCCCGGTATTGGCACCGGTGACGAGAAAGCACTTCCCCGCCTGCCCGGCGACCGAGGCCGCGGTGAAGCCCGTCAAAGCGCCATCTCCAGCTGCGCGACCGGTGCAAAACTACGGCGATGGTGCGGGGTGGGTCCATGCAGGCGCAGCGCCGCCAGATGTTGCGCGGTGCCGTAACCGGCATTGCGCTCCCACCCATAGTGCGGATGGGCCTCGGCCAGTTCGCGCATCAGGCGGTCGCGGTGTTCCTTGGCGATGATCGAGGCGGCGGAGATGCAAGGCTCGATCGCGTCGCCGCCGACGATGGCACGCGCCTGCCAGCGCCACTCGGCGGTGCGGTTCATCGGCGTCATGTTGCCGTCGATCAGGACCTCGTGCGGGTCATGTCCAAGCTGGTCGCAGAGTGCGGCGACGGCGCGGGTCATCGCCAGCATCGTCGCGCCGAAGATGTTGATGCGGTCGATCTCCTCCACATCCACCACGCCCACGGCCCAGCGGCAGCGGCGCTTGATCGCGGCTTCCAGTTCGGCACGGCGCTTGCCCGAAAGCTTCTTGGAATCGTCCAGCCCGGACGGCCGGGGCTTGCACAGCACCACCGCGCCCGCCACAACCGGACCGGCCAGAGGCCCTCGCCCCGCCTCATCGACACCGATGACGAGGCGGTTCGTGAGAGGGAAGCCAGATTCATTCAGGGGTGCGACCGACATGACGAAGCCGATTATCTCCAGATCGTTCCTTGCGGCGGTATCGCCCGTCGCCCTCGTGCTGGCAAGCTGCGGCGCCGCAGCCACCGGGGACAAGGCCTCCGCCGCATCCTCAGACGAAACGCCGTTCAAGGTGGAACAGGTCGCCAGCTTCGACGAGCCCTGGGCCATGGCGATCGACAAGACGACCGGCGCGATGATCGTCACCGAGAAGAAGGGCACGATCAAGCTGCGCCTTGCAGACGGCACTCCAGGCACCGTCTCGGGCGCGCCCAAGGTCGATTACGGCGGCCAGGGCGGCCTTGGCGACGTGATCTTCTCGCCGGACCAGAGCGGTGCCACGCTCGACGGCCGGGTAATCTACCTGAGCTGGGCCGAAGCGGGTCAGGGTGACACGCGCGGCGCGGCGGTCGGCAAGGGCACCCTCTCCTGCCCGCAGCCGACGACCTGTGCGATCCAGGGCCTCTCGGTGATCTGGCGACAGGTGCCCAAAGTCACCGGACAGGGCCACTATTCGCACCGCCTCGCCTTCTCGCCTGATGGCAAGTACCTCTACGTCAGTTCCGGCGAGCGGCAGAAGTTCACGCCCGCGCAGGACCTCGGCACCAATCTCGGCAAGATCGTGCGCCTCCTGCCCGACGGCATGCCCGCACCCGGCAACCCCTGGGCCGACAAGCCTGCACCGACCAGCCAGATATGGTCCTACGGCCACCGCAACGTGCTCGGTCTTGCCTTCGATGCGCAGGGGCGGCTCTGGGACCTCGAACACGGCCCGGCGGGCGGTGACGAGTTGAACCTCGTGAAGCCAGGGCAGAACTACGGCTGGCCGCTGGTCTCGGACGGCGACCACTACGACGGCAAGCCGATCCCCCGGAATTCCACGCGCCCCGACCTCGCCGCCCCGGCGATCAGCTGGAATCCGGTGATCGCGCCGGGCGACTTCATCTTCTACTCGGGCGCCCTGTTCCCGCAGTGGAAAGGCCAGGTGCTGATCGCCTCCTTCACCGTGCCCGGCGTGGTCCGCGTCCGGATCGACGGCGAGAAGGCGGTGGAGGAAGCCCGCTACCCGCTCGAAAACCGCATCCGCGAGATCGAGCAAGGCGCCGACGGCACGATCTGGCTCCTGGAAGACGGTCCGGCAGACGCTTCGGGACACCTGCTGAAACTGACGCCGAAGTCCTGATCGGTCATTGACGGAATCCGAATTGAATCGACAAATGCGCGCGCCACACCTAGTGGCGCGCGCCATGTCCGAAGCTGCCACCCTCATTCCGCTCGACAATGTCGATCCCGTTCTCGTCGAGGCTCTGCTCGACAGCGCGTTCGAACCCGAGCGACACAAGCGCACCGCCTACAAAGTGCGCGAGGGCGTGGACTGGCTGCCCGGTCTCAGCTTCGCCGCGCTCGATGCCGACGAGATGCTGGTCGGCACGATCCAGTGCTGGCCGGTCGCCCTCAACGATCCGGAAGGCCGCGCCCATCCGATGATCATGGTCGGCCCGGTCGCGGTGATGCCCGGTCATCAAGGCCAGGGCTATGGTCAGGCGCTGATGTCGGCGACGATGGCGGGAATCGACTCGCGCGCGCCGTTGCCGCAGGTCATGGTCGGCGATCCCGAGTATTACGGCCGCTTCTGGGGCTATAGCAACGAGTGGACGCAGGGCTGGAACCTCCCCGGCCCGTTCGAGCGGCACCGCCTGCTCGTCCGCTGCGAGAACCCCGCCGTGCTCCCGCGCAAAGGCATGCTAGGTCCCTGGCTGCGCTGATCGGTTGTTGCCCTTGGCGCACAGCGCCCTATCTGGCATCGGGAAACCATGCCTTATGAACCGCCGCCCGATCTGAACGCTCTCTCGCTTGCCCAGGTGGCCGAGCTGGTCGCGGCCCGCAGGCTGCCGCCCGTCTCCAAATGGTCGCCGCAGCATGTCGGCGACAGCGAGATGACGATACGAGCCGACGGTCGATGGTTCCATCAGGGCGGCGAGATTCGCCGCCCTGCGATGGTCCGCGCTTTCGCTTCGCTGCTGCTGCGGGACGAGGACGGCCAGCACTGGCTCGTCACCCCGGTCGAAAAGCTCTCGATCGCGGTCGAGGACGCTCCGTTCATTGCCGTCGACGTGCGGCAGGACGGCGATACGCTGGTGCTCCGGCTCAACACCGACGAATTCGTCATCGCCGGGCCGGACCACCCGATCCGCAGCGAGGGCGATCCGGAAACGCCCGCGATCTATCTCGGCGTCCGTAACGGCACCGAGGCCCGCCTCAACCGCAGCACTTACGGCCAGCTCGTCGAGATCGCACTCGCGGGCGGGGACGACCTCACGGTCTCCAGCCAGGGCGCGCGCTTCGGGCTGATCCCGGTATGAGCACCCTGTTCGAGGATGTCTCCCGCCGCTTTGCCGCTGGGCAGCAGGACGCGCCCGGCGAACTCTGGATTGACCCGCGCATCCACCGGATCGAGACTTTCAAGCCCGCCGCCGTGCTCATCACCCTGACCGAGCGTCCGCGTCCCGGCATGCTCCTGCTGCACCGCCCCTCGACGATGCGCGCCCATCCCGGCCAGATCGCCTTCCCCGGCGGCCGCCTCGACCCTGGCGAGACCGCCGTCGAAGGCGCCTTGCGGGAAGCCCATGAGGAACTCGGCATCCGTCCCCGCGACGTGCAGGTAATCGGCACAGGCGACCTCTACCGCACCGGCAGCGGCTACGAGATTACCCCGGTGATCGGCGTGATCCCGCCCGATCTGCCGATCGTCCCGAACCCCGCCGAAGTGGCGCAGTGGTTCGAGGCCCCGGTCGAATTCGTGCTCGACCCGGCCAACCAGAAGACGAAATGGATCGAGGCCGAAGGCGCGCGCCATGCCTTCGTCGAGATCAACTGGCACGACCACCGCATCTGGGGCGTCACCGGCGCCATCCTTCACAACCTTGCCCGCAGGCTGAACTGGAATGACTGAGAAACTGACCGCCGACTGGATGGCCCGCGACGACCTTGCCGCGCTGGTCGCCGCGCTCGGCCATGACAAGGCCCGCTACGTCGGCGGTGCGGTGCGCGACACCCTGCTCGGCCAGCCGGTCAAGGACATCGACATGGCGACCTCGCTACTGCCCGAGGAAGTCATGCAGCGCCTCTGGGCCGCACAGATCCGCCACGTTCCCACCGGCATCGAGCACGGCACGGTCACGGCGGTACTGCCCGGCGGGCCGGTCGAGATTACCACCTTGCGCCATGACGTCTCCACCGACGGCCGCCGCGCCACCGTCGCCTTCGCCACCGAGTGGCGCGAGGATGCGGCGCGGCGCGACTTCACGATCAACGCGCTCTACGCCGATCCGGTCACGGGCGAGATCTTCGACTGGTTCGGCGGCCTCGCCGACCTCGCCGCCCGGAATGTACGCTTCATCGGCGACGCCCGGCAGCGCATCCGCGAGGATCACTTGCGCATCCTGCGCTACTTCCGTTTCCAGGCCCGCTTCGGCACGGTCCCTGCCGACGCGGAGGCCGAAAGCGCCTGCGCGGAACTCGCCCCCACGCTCAAGGGCCTGTCGCGCGAGCGGGTCGGCATGGAGATGATGAACCTGCTCGGCCTGCCCGATCCGGCGCCGACGGTCGCCCGCATGGCCGAACTCGGCGTGCTGGCAGTGATCCTGCCCGAGGCCGCCCCGGAAGCACTCGCCGCCCTCGTCGCGGCGGAACAGGCGCAGGGAATCGCACCAGATGCGATCCGCCGCCTCTCCGCGCTGCTACCCGCGCAAGTACCGCTGGCCGAACAGGTCGCCTCGCGTTTCCGTCTTTCGGGCGCGCAGAAGAAGCGCCTGGCTGCCGCCGCGGCCCGCACCGACGAGGCCGGAGAACCCCGTGCCCTCGCTTACCGCCTCGGCACCGAGAGCGCGCTGGACCGCGTGCTGATCGCCGGAGCCGATGCCTCGCCCCTCTCCGATTGGCAGGCCCCGACCTTCCCGCTCAAGGGCGGACAGATCGTCGCGCGCGGGGTCGGCGCCGGACCGGAAGTCGCCCGCCTGCTGCGCCGGGTCGAGGACCGCTGGGTCGCCGAAGGCTTCCCGGATGAAGCCCGCGTCTCCGCGCTCCTCGACGCCGAGCTGGCCGGCCAGAACTCATGAACCTCGGCGAACTGGGCAGCCTTCTCTACGAAAAGCCGCTGCTCGCGCTGACCATCCTGGCCATTCTCGTCGCCGTGGCGGCGGGAATGCTGGCCCAGCGCCGTCCACGCCTTGGCCAGACCCTGCGGAACCTGTCGAACCTCGGCCTCGTCGCCGCGCTGCTGCTGACGGTGACGCAGATCGCGCTCCACAATACCCGCTCGGAAGCCGCGCTCTGGCTGGACGAGACGCGGCCGCCTTCGATCGAGGGCAGCGAGACAGTGATCCCTTTACGCGCCGACGGGCACTATTGGGTGCAGGCCAGCCTCAATGGCGAGGCGGTAGACTTCCTCGTCGATACCGGCGCGACGTATACCGGTGTGTCGAAGTCGGTCGCGGCCCGCGCCGGTCTCCAGCCCGATCCGAACGATCAGGGCGTCATGCTGGATACCGCGAACGGCACTATCGTCGCGCGGATGGCCACGGCGAGCACGCTCGATTTCGGCTCGATCGAGGCCCGCGGCCTGCCGGTAGCGATCGGCCCGGACAGCGAAGTCGAAACCAACGTCATCGGCATGAACCTGCTCTCGCAACTGGCGAGCTGGCGGGTCGAGAACAACCGCCTGATCCTCGTACCGCGCGCCGCACCGAAACCGTGATCCGGTCAGCATTCCGACAGGGTGTTCCTGTTATGGGCCGCTGATGGACTTTCCCGAACTCCTGTCTTTCCTGGCGAGCCAACCGCTGCTGACGCTCGCACTGGCAGCGATCTTCGTCACCGTGCTGGGCGGCTTGCTGCGTGGCCCCTTGCCGCTGTTCGGCGGCTTCATTCGGGGCCTCGGCAATCTCGGCCTCGTCGCCGCGCTGCTGCTGACGGTGGCGCAGGCGACGCGCCTCACCAGCGGCACTGACTTTGCCCTGCCCGGACTTGAACTCCCGGAACTTGGCCTCTCGCGCCAGAGCGTCAGCGGCGGCGAGACCCGCGTGCCGATGAAGCCGGACGGCCATTTCTGGGTCCACGCCACGATCAACGGCGTCGAGGGCGATTTCCTCGTCGACACCGGCGCGACGCTGACCGCGATCTCGCCCCGCCTTGCCAATGCCGCCGAAGTCCGCGCCCAGCCGCTGCGCCAGAACATCGCCATGCGCACCGCCAACGGCACCGTCGCGGCAGAACTCGGCACGGTGGACGAATTGCGCTTCGGTAGCGTCGTCGCCCGTCAGCTCGACGTGGTGGTGGCGCCGGGACTGGAAGACCAGAACGTCATCGGCATGAACCTGCTGTCGAGGCTGGCGAGCTGGCGGGTCGAAGGCCGGACGCTGATCCTCGTTCCGCATCATCCGCAACCGGCAACGTGAACCTCTAGACGATCAAGTCCGGGACGGCGGGTAACGCTTCGCGTTACCCTTGAAACTTGTTATCCCGCGGGAACCCGACCGGCGGCAGACGGCCTGCCGCGCCGCGCGCGACCTTCCACATGACCATGTCCTTCTCGGTCCGCGTGCGACCGGTATCGCCGCCCATGGTCCACGAGAGGCCGTCCTCCAGCTTGAGCGTGATGATGTCCGACAGCCCGCCGTCACGGTAGCGCTGGAGCGTGACGCCCTGCCCCTTGGCCATGACCGGCAGTTCCTCAAGGCTGAAGATCACCAGCTTGCGGTTGTCGCCGACGACCGCGACGTGATCGTGCTCAGCGGGAATCTCGCGCACGAAAGCAAGCTGCACACCCGGCTTGGTGGACATGACCGCGCGGCCCTTGCGGGTTTCCGCCAGCAGTTCGTCCGCTTCGGCCGCGAAGCCGCGCCCCACGTTCGAGGCGAGCAGCAGTTGCGCCTTGGGCCGGTAGGGCAGCGCCGCGACGATATGCGCCTCGGCATCGATATCGACCATGGTGCGGATCGGCTCGCCGAAACCGCGCGCGCCCGGCAGCTTGTCGGCACCGAGCGTGTAGAAACGCCCGTTGTCCGCTGCGATCAGGATCTTGTCGGTGGTCTGCGCATGGAACGCGAAGGCCGGGCCGTCGCCTTCCTTGAACTTGAAGTCGCCGTCGAGAGCGACATGTCCCTTTGCCGCACGAATCCAGCCGCGTGCCGAGAGGATCACCGTCACCGGCTCCTTCTCGATCATCGCGTCCATCGAGAATTCGACCGTCGGCGTCGCCTGCGCGATCGTGGTGCGGCGGCGGCCGAGTTCGGTGTCCTCGGCATAGTCCTTGCGCAGATTGGTGAGATCGCGCTTGAGGCGGGTGCGCTGGCGGGCCGGGCTTTCGAGCAGCTTGTTGAGCTCCTCCTGCTCCTTCAGCAGTTCCTCGTGCTCCTTGCGAAGCTCCATTTCCTCCAGCTTGCGCAAGCTGCGCAGGCGCATGTTGAGGATGGCTTCGGCCTGGCGGTCGGTCAGTCCGAACTCGGCCATCATCACCGGCTTGGGCTCATCCTCGGTGCGGATGATCTCGATGATCCGGTCGAGGTTGAGGTAGGCGATGATGTAGCCCGCGACCAGTTCCAGCCGCGAGGCGATCTTCTCCAGCCGGTGCCGGGTACGGCGCAGCAGGATGTCGATCTGGCTGTAGACCCATTCGGACAGCAGCAGCTTCAGCCCCAGAACCCCCGGCGTGCGGTGTGAATCCAGCACGTTGAGGTTGAGCGAGAAACGGCTTTCCAGATCGGTGAGCTTGTAGAGGCTCTCCTTGAGCATCTCGGGATCGACGTTGCGGCTCTTGGGTACGAAGACGATGCGGATCTGCTCGTCGCTTTCGTCGCGGATGTCTTCGAGGATAGGCAGCTTGCGGTCTGCAATAAGCGCGGCGACCTGCTCGATCAGCTTGCCCTTGGCCAGCATGTAGGGAATCTCGGAAATGACGAGCTGCCACTGGCCGCTGCCCAGCTTCTCGACGCCGGTTTCTTCCCAAAGACCTGCCGCATCCCCCGTTTCAATTCGGCCGGTAGAGAAGCGCCCGCGCACGCGGAAGGCGCCCTTGCCGGTGGCATAGGCATGGCTGATCGCCTCGGGACTGTCGACCACGAGACCGCCGGTCGCAAAGTCCGGGCCGTGGAAGACCTGCATGAGCTGGTCGTGCTCGGCATGGGGATTGTCGATCAGCATCATCGTCGCGTCGATGATCTCGGCGACGTTGTGGCTGGGGATCGAGGTGGCCATGCCCACGGCGATACCGGTGGAGCCGTTCGCCAGCAGGTTCGGGAAGATGCCGGGGAAGATTTCCGGCTCGCTCTCTTCGCCGTTGTAGGTGGGAACGAAATCGACGGTGCCTTCGTCCAGCCCCGCCATGAGGTGGATCGCGGTGCGCGTCAGGCGCGCTTCGGTATAGCGATAGGCCGCCGCATTATCGCCGTCGATATTGCCGAAGTTGCCCTGCCCCTGAACCAGCGGATAGCGCAGCGAGAAGTCCTGTGCGAGGCGCACCATCGCATCGTAGACCGAGGCGTCGCCATGCGGGTGGTACTTACCGATGACGTCGCCGACGACGCGGGCCGACTTCTTGTAGGCGCTGGCGGGATCCAGCTTGAGCTGCCGCATCGCCCAGAGCAGGCGGCGGTGCACCGGCTTCATCCCGTCGCGCAAGTCCGGCAGCGAGCGGGCCGTGATCGTGGACAGCGCATAGACGAGATAGCGCTCGGACAGCGCGGCATCGAAAGGCGCATCGACGATGGCGTCGAACGGATCTGAGTCTTCGTCGGTCGTGGTCACCATGGCCGGGACCCTAGCAGCGCGCCTCGCTGTGCCAAAGCCGCTTTTCAGCGTTTTCCATAGCTTGCCGCTCGGATAGCGTCAGCGCCCGAATCACTGTGCCATCCAAGGGGGAAACGATGCGCAAGACATTCATGGCCATCACCATTCTGGCGCTGGCTGGTTGCGGAAGCGAAAATCCGACCCAAGTCACGCTCGAAGGTGGCAGCGGCAAAACGACCGAAGTCGATATCAAGGAAGAAGCGCCCGCAGACGGTCAGGACGGCAAGGGCAATCCGATTGCCGTGAGCGCGGTCAATGCACCGAAGATCGCCTATATGTACGAATACGGCTATCGCCTGAGCGCCGCCGCCATTCCGGATGTGCAACGCAAGCAGGCCGATCTCTGCGAGAAGCAGGGGCCGCAAGTCTGCCAGATTCTCGACATGAAACAGAGCGGCGGCGAAGGCGACTACGCCTCGGGCTCGCTGTCGCTGGCCGTCGCAGCGCCTCGCGCCCGCGCCTTCGGGACCCAGCTCGGCCAGATCGCAGGCGCGGCGAAAGGCGAGGAAATCTCCAGTTCGATCTCGGGCGAGGACCTCTCGAAACAGATCGTCGATACCGAGGCACGCCTGCGCGCCCGCACCGTGCTGCGCGACCGGCTGATGGAAGTGCTCGCCAGCCGCAAGGGCACCGTCGCCGAACTGGTCGAGGCCGAACGCGGCGTCGCGCAGGTCAATCAGGAGATCGACGAGGCGAAAGGCTGGCTTGCGGAAATGCAGGGCCGCGTCGATTACAGCCGGATCAACCTCTCCTACGAAGCCGGAACGCCGTCGAGCGGCGGCTTCATCGGGCCGATCCGCAGCGCACTGGGCAATGTCGGAAGCGTGCTGGGCTTCATCATCGGCTTCCTGATCATGGTAGCCACCGTCCTCGTCCCGCTGGGGCTGGTCGGAATGGGTATTCATCAGGCGGTGAAACTCTATCGCCGCCGCAAGGAACAGCCGCCCCAGGGACCTGAGGCCTGAGCGGCACAGATCTCGTCCCGGCCGCAATCCGGGACGAGATTCAGCCGATCTGCATGTCCCGCGAAACGCCGGGGATGCGCACTTCCAGTCCATCGAGATCGTCGCTCAGCTCGATCTGGCAGGACAGGCGGCTGGTCCGCGCCACCCCGGCGGCGAGGTCGAGCATGTCCTCCTCGTCCATCGAGGCGGGTTCCAGCCGGTCGAACCAGTCGGGCGAGACGATCACATGGCAGGTCGAGCAGGCCATCTGGCCCTCGCACGTGCCTTCCAGCGGCATTCCGGCGCCCTGCGCCACGCGTAGAAGGACATCTCCCGTCTCGGCCTCTGCCACGACGAGTTTTCCTTCCGCGGTCAAAAACCTCACGTTCAGCAACTCAGACTCCCTGCACCGCCGCTGCGGCTTCTATGTGTTCGCAGGCATCCTTCAGCTCCCCGAGGTCACTATATCGCCCGAATCCCAGACGGATAGAGGCTTTGGCATCGGAATCGGCAAGTCCGATCGCCTTGAGCACATGACTCGGTCGTCCCGACCCGCTGGCGCAGGCGGAACCGGCGGAAAAGGCTATGTTCCTGAGATCCGACATGAGCCGCGCCACGTCGAGGCCCGGCAGCCGCAGATTGAGATTCCCGTGCCAGCGCTGCTCGGCCGAACCGTTGAGCGTCCAGCGCGACAGCACTTCCCGCGCGGCACGCCACAGCGCCTCGACGTGGGCGGAATCCTGCTCCATGCGCGACATCGCAAGCGAAGCGGCAGCGCCGAACCCGGCGCAAAGCGCAGGGCTGAGCGTTCCCGAACGCAGCCCCTGCTCCTGCCCGCCACCATGGATCATCGGCGTAAGTTCCAGCCCGTCGCGCACCCAAAGCGCACCGATGCCTTTCGGACCGTAGAGCTTGTGCGCCGAAACCGCGATCAGATCGGCTCCGGCAGGCGCCGCCAGCTTGCCTGCGCCCTGCACGGCATCGCAGAGAAACAGCGCGCCCGCCGCATGGGCACTTTCCGCAAGAGACTCGACCGGCTGGATCGTGCCGATCTCATTGTTGACCTGCATGACCGCAACGAGGCCGATTCTATCGGAAATCGGCTTGGCAGGATCGACCAACCCTTCGTCGTCCACCGGCAGAAGGGAGAGCGCCGGATCGATCGCCCGTGCAGTATCCAGAACTGCGGCATGTTCGATGGCGGAAACGGCAAGCCGCTTCCTGCCGCTGCCCGCCAGGGCGAGATTGATCGCTTCGGTCGCGCCGGAGGTGAAGATCACCCGCCCGCCGGGCGGCAGAAGCGCGGCGACCTGCTCGCGCGCGACTTCGACGATGGCGGCGGCCGCGCGGCCCGGACGATGCCGGCTATGCGGGTTAGCGAAACCCATGGCTTCCGGTCCACCCAGCCAGGGCAGCATCGCCTCGCGCGCTTCGGGGGCCAGCGGAGTCGTCGCCTGATAGTCGAGGTAGATCATGCGTTCACTTGCGCCCAGGCTTCGGCGAAGGCGTCCAAGTGCTCCGGCGTGGTATCCCAACCGATGCTGACCCGGACGGTGCGGCGGGCCAGGTCCTCGTCGATGCCGAAGCCCTTGAGCACCCGGCTCTGCTTGAGCGTACCGGAGGAACAGGCGCTCCCCGCCGAAATCGCAAATCCGGCGGCGTCCATGCGGATCAGCATCGCCGTCGCCGCCAGTCGCGGCGCAGCCACCGCAAAGATATGCGAGCATTGCACGCCCGGCTGGATCACCTCGCCATGCCGTGACAGCGCGTTCCTGAAGTCGTAGCGCTGCTCCGCCGTCGTCGCCCAGCTCTCGATGCCGCCCGCTTCCAGCGCCGCTGCAAAACCGAGCGCACCGGGCAGGTTTTCGGTTCCTGCGCGATAGCCGCGTTCCTGCCCGCCGCTCGGTTCCAGCATGGCCCAGTCCTTCACCAGCAGTGCGCCGATGCCGATCGGGCCGCCCAGCTTGTGCGCCGAGAGCACCACCATATCCGCCTCGGGAAGCGGCGACTTATCCGCCGATTGCGAACAGTCCGCCAGGACCAGCCCGCCCGCCGCGCGAACCTGCTCGATCAACGGGTTATGCGCATAGGGCAGCACGACCGTACCGGTTTCCGAATTGATCGACTGGGCTGCGACCACGGCCCGCCCGCCTTCTGCCAGCGCAGCGGCCAAGGCTTCGGGATCGACCTCTCCTTCCCGCACCGGCATTTCCTGCGCATCTGGTGCCGCGCGGAACACGGCATCGTGCTCCACGGCCGAGACCAGCCGCCGCTCCGCCTTGGCACGGCCGAGACCTATCGCCAGAGCCTCGCTGGCCCCGGAGGTAAAAATCACTTCACCCTGCCAGCCGAGCGCTTTCTTCACCCGCTCGCGCGCGTCTTCCAGCGCCGCGCGGGCGGCGCGGCCCTGCTTGTGCGGACTGGAGGGATTGGCCCAGAGCGTAGCCCCTTCCAGCCAAGCCTCGCGCGCCTGAGGCAGGAGCGGCGTGGTCGCCGCGTGGTCGAGATAGATCTGTGAGGCTGACATCGCTTGAAAAGTTGTTTTCGGAGCGAAGGTTTCTATATAGCGATCTTCCGTTTTTCCACTCCCGCGATGGCTGGCGAGCAAATCGCTGCCGTTCTTGCGGGAGTTTCAACAGGTCAGGTTCGCGAAACTCATGCCCGCAGTCATCTTCCCCGGCCCCGAAGGCCGCCTCGAAGGCCGCTTCCAGCCCGCTCCGCGCCCGCGCGCGCCCGTGGCGATGATCCTTCACCCGCATCCACAGGCCGGCGGGACGATGAACGACCGCATCACCCAGCATCTCTACAAGACCTTCGTGGCGCGCGGCTTCGCCACCCTGCGCTTCAACTTCCGCGGCGTCGGCCGCAGCCAGGGCAGCTTCGATAACGGCGTGGGCGAACTGTCCGACGCGGCAGCCGCGCTCGACTGGGTGCAGTCGATCCACCCCGAGGCCTCGACCACCTGGATCGCCGGCTACTCGTTCGGCGCGCTGATCGGCATGCAGCTGCTGATGCGCCGCCCCGAGATCCGCGGCTTCATCTCGGTGGCGCCGCCCGCCAACATGTACGACTTCTCGTTCCTCGCGCCCTGCCCGGCCTCGGGCATCCTGATCCAGGGCGCGGGCGATACGGTCGCTACCCCGGTCGCCACGCAGAAGCTCGTCGACAAGCTGCGCACGCAGAAGCACATCACCATCCACCACGACGAAATCCCGCGCGCGAACCATTTCTTCGAGAACGAGATGGACGACCTGATGCGCTCGGTGGACAATTACCTCGACATGCGCCTCGCGCCGGATTGCCCGATCAAGTAAGCGGGTAGCACTGTCGAACCGAAAAGGCGCGGGAGGACTACTCCGGCGCCTTTTTCGTATCCGCCGCCCTCACCAGCGACTCGCCTTCCGAGTTCGGCATCGTCCAGATCGCGACATTGGCGATGAGCACCGCCGCCAGGACCAGCATCAGACCCGCTTGCTTGCGACTGCCGCCCCGTCGCCAGAGCGCGATCGCCCCCAGTACGAGCGCGGCGATGGTCAGGGTCATGAGCGAGAGGGCAATATCCATGGCTTATCCCCTAACGCAGGCCCTCGCCCGGCGCGAGCGGGTTTGACAGGGACAGGCGGCGGCGCCAGATTTCGCCGCCATGAAGAACCCTGACATCACGGCCGCTTCCCTCTCGCGGCGCACCACCCTCCAGCTTCTCGCCGCCGGGACCGCAGGCATCGCCCTGCCCGGCTTGGCGCGCGCCGCTACGGCTTCGAACCAGCAGGACGCCGCCACCCTGCTCGATTCGATCGCATGGCGCCTGCTGGACCACAACCCCGAGAACGCGACCAGCCTCGGCATCGATATCGGTGCCCATGCCGCGCTGCGTGCCAAGTCGGAGGACCGCTCCTTCGCAGGCCGCGCCGCAGTCGCCAGAACCCTGCGCGAGGACCTCGCCCGCGTCGAGGCTTTCCCGGCCAGCGGCCTCGACCATGCGACGCAGACCAGCCTCGCCGTCGTGCGCAGCGCCTACAAGACCTCGCTCGACGGCTTCGCCCAGCCTTACGGCGACGTCGCCGTGGGCGGCTGGCGCAACACGCCTTACGTGGTGATCCAGAACGTCGGCGCCTATCTCGACACCCCCAAGTTCCTCGACGCCGACCATCCGGTGAAGACCGCCGAGGATGCCGAGGCCTATGTGTCGCGTCTCTCGCAGTTCGGCGGGCAGCTCGACGGTGAGCTGGAGCGCATCCGCAAGGCCACCGACCAGGGACTCGTCCCGCCGGACTTCCTGCTCGACCGCGCCATCGCCCAGATGACCAGCACGATCGAGGACGCGCGCAACAACGGCGGCGGTCTCGTCTCCTCGCTGACCGGCCGCACCAAGACGATTCCCGGCGATTGGGAAGGCCGCGCCAAGGGCATCGTTTCTGCCAAGGTCGTGCCCGCGCTGGAACGCCAGCTCGCCGAACTCAAGCGCCAGCGCGGCCTCGCCAAGGGCGATCCGGGCATGCGCGAGCGTCCTCACGGCGCCGAATTCTACGCCTGGGCCTTGCGCGCCAGCACCACCACCCCGGTGCCCGCCGAGGAAATCCACAAGCGCGGCCTTGAGGAACTGGCGGCGCTCCATGCCCGCATGGATCCGATCCTCAAGAAGCTCGGCTACACCACCGGCACCGTCGGCGAACGCATGACCGCGCTCGGCACCGACAAGCGCTTCATGTTCCCCGAAGGCGACCCCGGCCGCGCCGAGATCATGGCTTTCATCCGCCAGCGCGTCGACTGGATCCGCGCCCAGATGCCGCGCGCCTTCCGCGATCCGGTGAAGGGCAATGTCGAAGTCCGCCGCCTGCCGCTGGCCGAGGAACCCGGCGCGCCGACCGCTTACGGCGGCGCCGGTTCGATCGACGGTTCGGTCCCGGGCAAGATGTGGATTAACTTGCGCACCACCGACCTGCACCGCAAGTACGACCTGCCCACGCTGGTCCATCACGAGGCGATCCCCGGCCACGTCTGGCAGGGCGAATATGCCAACCGCCTGCCGCTGATCCGCTCGATCCTGGCGTTCAACGCCTATTCGGAAGGCTGGGCGCTCTACGGCGAGCAACTGGCCGACGAACTCGGCGCCTATGCCGAGGATCCGGTCGGCCAGCTCGGCTATCTCCAGTCGATCGCCTTCCGCGCCTGTCGCATGGTCGTCGATACCGGCCTCCATTCCAAGGGCTGGAGCCGCGAGCAGGCCGTGCGCTTCTTCATGGAGCAGAACGGCAACAAGCGCGAGGAAGTCGTCAACGAAGTGGACCGCTACTGCTCGTGGCCGGGCCAGGCCTGCGGCTACAAGATGGGTCACTCCGAGATCAACCGCCAGCGCAGCCGCGCTCAGGCCGCCCTCGGAGCGCGCTATGACTTGCGCGATTTCGATCAGGCCGTGGTCGACGGCGGCAACGTGCCGCTCGACGTGCTGGCGAAGAACATCGACAGCTACATCGCCACCGGCAAGGCCGGCTGATCGGAATGAAAAGCGCCGTGCCGGATCACGTTCGGGACGGCGCTTTCCCGCTTACTTCTTGCCGAAGAAGCCCTTGGCCATATCGGTAAGGTCGTCGATCACGCTGCCATCGCCGTCCTTATCGAGAAAGGCGGTGAACTTCGAGGGATCGCTGCCCACGAGGCTGGCAAACTGGCCGAGCGAGCCTTCGCCGCCGATCGCCGAGATGATCTGCTGGATCGTGCCGACGCCGAGACCGGTCTTCTCCGCCGCCAGCAGCGCCGTGTCACCCTCTTCCTGATGGGCGAGGCCCAGCGCGGCGATCGCCTTTTCCGCCTGCGCCGGCTCGATGCCGAGCTTCGAGGCGAGGTTCGCTACATCGGCGTGTTCGCTGACTTGTCCAAGGATACCGTCGAAAAGTCCCATGGTCTTTCTCCTGGAGAGAGGGAAACAGGAAGATGCACGGTCTGGATGACAAAACAAGGGCCTCGAAACGCAAGTTCCGAGGCCCCGTTGCTATTGCGCGCCGTTCAGCGAGAGATCATGCCGCGACAGGAGCCGCCTTGCGGACGCCTTCGTCGACATGGGCTTCGAACTGGGTGAAGTTGTCGATGAACTGCTTCACCAGAGTCTGCGCGGTCTTGTCGTACTCGGCGCCGTCGGCCCAGGCACCGCGCGGATTGAGCAGCTTGGCGTCGACGCCCGGAACCGCCACCGGAACCTCGAAGCCGAAGTTCGGATCTTCCTTGAACTCGGCGTCATTGAGGCTGCCGTCGAGCGCGGCATTCAGCAGCGCGCGGGTGGCCTTGATCGGCATCCGCTTGATGCCTTCCATCGTCGCCATGCCGCCCGACCAGCCGGTGTTGACCAGCCAGCACTTCACGCCGCCCTTGGCGATCCGCTCCTTGAGCAGGTTGCCGTAGACCGAGGGGTGACGCGGCATGAACGGCGCGCCGAAGCAGGTCGAGAACGTCGCTTCCGGTTCGGTCACGCCGATCTCGGTGCCCGCGACGCGCGCGGTGTAGCCCGAGAGGAAGTGATACATCGCCTGATCGGGCGTCAGACGCGCGATCGGCGGCAGCACCCCGTAAGCGTCGGCGGTGAGGAAGATGATGTTCTGCGGAACCGGGCCGAGGTTCTTCTCCGAGCAGTTCGGAATGAAGTCGATCGGGTAGGAACCGCGGCTGTTTTCCGCCAGCGAGTTGTCGTCGAGGTCGATCTGGCGGGTCTCGGGATCGATCACCACGTTTTCGAGCACGGTGCCGAAGCGCTTGGTCGTGGCGAAGATTTCCGGCTCGGCCTCGGGCGAGAGGCGGATCATCTTGGCGTAGCAACCGCCTTCGAAGTTGAACACGGCCGTGTCGGACCAGCCATGCTCGTCGTCACCGATCAGCGTGCGCGAGGCATCGGCCGAAAGCGTGGTCTTGCCGGTGCCGGAAAGCCCGAAGAACACGGCGGTGTCGCCCTCGGGACCGATGTTGGCCGAGCAGTGCATCGGCATCACGCCCTTGGTCGGCAGCAGGTAGTTGAGGATGCCGAAGACCGACTTCTTCATCTCGCCCGCATAGGCGGTGCCGCCGATCAGGATCAGCTTTTCGGTGAAGTTAACCGCGATCACCGTCTCCGTGCGCGAGCCGTGGCGCTCGGGATCGGCACGGAAGCTCGGCAGGTCGATGATGGTATATTCCGGCACGAACCCGGCCAGCTCGGCCTCGCTCGGACGCACCAGCAGGGTGCGGATGAACAGGTTGTGCCAGGCGAACTCGTTGATAACGCGCACGTTGACGCGGTGTTCCGGCTGCGAGCCGCCGAACAGGTCGGCCACGTAGAGCTGGTCCTTTCCGCCGAGCGCGGCGAGGAAATCCTCCTTCAGCGCGGCGAAGTGCTCCGGCGTCATCGGCACGTTGGTCTTGCCCCACCAGACCGTATCCTCGGTCTCGGCGTCCTTGACGATGAACTTGTCCTTGGCGGAACGCCCGGTGTGCTTGCCGGTGGCCACGACGAACGGGCCGTCCGCGGCCAGCACGCCCTCGCCGTTCCGGATGGCCTGCTCGACCAGGGGCGCGGTGCCCAGGTTGGCCAGGATCTTCGCCCCGGTTTCTATGCCTTGACTGGCGAGCGGATAGTTAAGGGTAGCGGCCAATGTCATCTCCTCCATTTAAGGCGGGTCCGGCGGGAACCGGGCACGCCCCGACATTTTTGCCCGAGAATCGGTCGGCGATTGTTCGCCCGCTGCCGTTGTCGGTCAAATTTTCGCAAAAAGAAATGGAGCGAGCGAGGTAGGACGAATGCTCTTCGCCCATTCCGAGGCAATTTCAGGACGAGCCGCAAAGGCGTGGACGCTCGCCACGGCAAAGGCTAGTCACGGTCGCCCGGTTGCATCGCAAGGAACGCAGCGCAGTCCCATGGCAGACCCCACGGCATCTTCCACGCCAGCCCCCGCACCCTTGGCTGCCTCTTCCGAAGAGATCGCACCCGCACCTGTCTCGGCCCCGGCCCGCCAGCAGTCCATCGCGCTGGTGGACGACGACCGCAACATCCTCACCACGGTCTCCATCGGTCTCCAGGCCGAAGGCTTTGCGACCCGCCTCTACACCGACGGCGAGACCGCGCTGAAGGCCCTGATGGAGAACCCGCCGGACCTCGCCATCTTCGATATCAAGATGCCGCGCATGGACGGGCTGCACCTGCTCCAGGCGCTGCGCGAACAGTCGAGCCTGCCGGTAATCTTCCTGACCTCGAAGGACGAAGAGCCGGACGAGGCGCTCGGCCTTGCCATGGGCGCGGACGACTACATCACCAAGCCGTTCAGCCAGCGCCTGCTCGTTGCCCGCATCCGCGCCATCCTGCGCCGCAGCGAACTGGCGAAGGCGAGCAGCGAGGAGAGCGTGCAGGAAAACCTGCCGGACCCGGTGGTGCGCGGGCGCCTCAGCCTCGACCCCGCGCGTCATCAGGTGGCCTGGGACGGCGCGCCGGTCTCGCTGACGGTCACCGAATTCCTGATCCTTGAGGCACTCGCCCTGCGCCCCGGCGTGGTGAAGAGCCGCAACCAGTTGATGGACGCTGCCTACAGCGAGGACGTCTACGTCGACGACCGCACGATCGACAGCCACATCAAGCGCCTGCGCCGCAAGTTCCGCGCGATCGATCCCGACTTCTCCGCCATCGATACGCTTTATGGTGCCGGCTATTCCTACACCGATGGCTCCTAATCACGCGCGCAAGCGCCGGAAGGCCTCGCTGCTCGTCCGGCTCGGCCTGTCCTGGCGCGTCTCGCTGACGGCGCGCATCCTCGCGGTGAACGTGATCGCGCTGGCCCTGATGGCGGGAAGCCTGTTCTACATCGATTCCTACCGACGCGAACTGCTGGGCGAACGCTTCCGCCTCGCCCGCTCGGAAGCCGAAGTCGTCGCCATCACCCTGGCCGAAGAGAATGGCGAGGACCGCCGCGACCTGATCGCCCGGATCGGCTCCGGTCAGGCCCTGCGCCTGCGCCTGTTCGACCGCAGCGGCAAGCTCGTCGCCGACAGTTTCGCGCTGGCGAAGCCGTCCTACCGGCTCATCGACCCCGCCACCGAACCGTGGCTTCAGGACGCCGCCCGCGCGCTCGACAAGGCCATGGACTGGGTGCTCGGCTCGCCGCCGGTCGCCGACTATCGCGACGCTCCGGGCGCCGGTGCCGCGGCCTGGCCTGAAGTGGCCGCCGCGCTGGCCAGCGGCCGCACCGAAGTCAGCCACAAGGCCGCGCCGGACCGCACGCCGGTCATCATCGCCGCAACCCCGGTCGGCAAGCGCGGCGAGGCCTTGCTCGTCACCCGCAATGCCCGCGACATCACCGAGAACGTGCGCATGGCGCGCCAGACGCTCGCCATCATCGTCGGCGCCGCGCTGACCGTCTCGATCCTGCTTTCGCTGTTCCTCGCCCGCACCATCGTCGAACCGCTGCGCAAGCTGGTCCGCGCTGCCGTGCGCGTGCGCCTCGGCCGCGACCGCAGTGTCGTGGTGCCGCGCCTGCCCGACCGGCGCGACGAGATCGGCCTGCTCGCCCGCGCGATCTCGGACATGAGCGGCGCCCTGCGCCAGCGCATCGACGCGGTGGAGAGCTTCGCCGCCGATGTCGCCCACGAGCTGAAAAATCCCCTGACCAGCCTGCGCAGCGCTCTCGAAAACCTCGACCGCGTCGACGATCCTGGCTTGCGACGCCAGCTTCTCGGCATCGCCAAGGACGATGTGCGGCGGATCGACTTCCTCGTGACCGAGATCGCCGACGCCAGCCGCATCGATGCCGAACTCAGCCGCACGACCTTCGAGCCGGTGGACATGCTGCGGCTGGTGCGCGCACTCGTCACCGAACGCGAGCAGCGCAGTGTCAACGGCGCCTGCCCGATCCGGGTCATCCGCGAGGCCGACGGCGACCTCTTCGTCCCCGGCGACGCACCGCGACTGGAGCGCGTGCTCCAGAACCTGCTCGACAACGCGATCTCCTTCTCACCGGAAGGCACGCCCATCGAAGTCGCTGTCGGGCGCAGCGAAGGGCGGATCACCCTCTCCGTTTCCGATCATGGCCCCGGCATTCCCGAAGCCGCGCGCGAACGAATCTTCGAGCGCTTCCATTCGCTGCGGCCCGCCAGCGAAGAGTTCGGCAAACACTCCGGTCTCGGCCTCGCGATCGCCCGCACCATCGTCGAGGCCCACTACGGCAAGCTGCGCGCGACCGACCGTACCGACGGTGCTCCGGGCGCACGGCTGCTGATCTCGCTCCCGGCGTGGCAAGGGGAATGACGGTCGTGGCGCCTTTCGCCCGGCAAGCCACCTGCATTGCCATCAAGGGACGGGCGGTGCTGATCGAGGGACCCTCGGGCACGGGCAAATCCAGCCTGGCGCTCGCCCTGATCGATCGCGGCGCCGAGCTTGTCGGGGACGACGGCGTGCTGCTTCGCGCGTCCGAAGGGCGGCTTCTGGTACAGCCCCATCCGAACACGCGCGGGCTGATCGAAGTCCGCAACCTTGGTATCCTGCCCTTCCCGTGGCGAGAGGAGGCCCCGGTCTCGCTGGTCGTTACGCTGGACAGCGAAGCACCGCGCTTCATCGAGACCGCCGACAGCGTGGAGATCGGGGGCGTGACACTGCCCGCCCTGCGCCTCACACCCCGCGCCGAACCCCTGGCGCTGAAGGTGGAGTTAGCGTTGTTGCATTATGGCCTCACCGGGTGACAAACCTGTAAGAACGCCTCTTTTCTTTCCCGGCAACCGGGCGCAAACAGCCCCGGATGCAGGACGACCTCCCCCTCGAAGACGCGCAACCCGCGCCCGCCCCGGCCCAGCGACAGAAAGTGCTGCTGGTGACCGGCATGCTCGGCGCCGGCAAGACCACGGCGCTGCGAGTGCTGGAGGACCTCGGCTGGGAAATCATCGATAATTTCCCGGTCCGCCTGCTGGAACGCATGATCGAGGGCCAGCCCTCCGACGACCCGTCGCCGTTGGCGATCGGCTTCGACTGCCGCACGCGCGGGTTCAATCCGGAACGGGTCATCGCCCAGGTCAAGGCGCTGGGCGAGCGCGAGGACCTCGAAGTCACGACGCTGTTCCTCGACTGTTCGAGCAAGGAACTGGAACGCCGCTTCAACGAGACCCGCCGCCGCCACGTCCTCGCCGCCGATGCGCCGGTGGACAGCGGCATCCGCGCCGAACGCGAGTTGCTGGCGCCGCTGCGCCGCTGGGCCGACATTCTCGTCGAAACCACCGAATTCACGTCTAACGACCTGCAACGCGCGATTCGCGAACGCTTTGCCACGGAAGAGCCGGAAGACCTGACGATCACGATCTCCAGCTTCGGCTTCTCGCGCGGGATGCCGCCGCTCGCGGATTTCGTGTTCGACATGCGCTTCGTGGACAACCCGCATTGGGATTCCGAGCTGCGCCCGATGACCGGACAAGACGCCCCGGTGGGCGACTATATCCGCAAGGATCCGGCCTTCGACGAAGCATTTGCGCGGATTCGCGACCTGCTCCTGCTCCTACTTCCGCGTTATCGCGCGCAAGGCAAGGCCTATGTTCATGTCGCTTTCGGCTGTACCGGAGGGCGACACCGCTCCGTTTTTACCGCCGAGCAGATGGCAGCGGCCTTGCGCGAAGCGGGATTTTCGCCCACATTGTTGCATCGCAACCTGGGCTCGCGGGCTGCTGATCTTCTCGAGGGGGGAAATTCTCGAAGGGGTTCGGTAGCGTGAAAGAAGATTATATAACCCGGTCGCATTCGCAGGAAATTCGGAGCCAAACCCCAGCATGATCGGCATGATCCTGGTCACTCACGGCAATCTCGCCGAGGAATTCGTACACGCGATGGAGCACGTCGTCGGAGACCAGTCGGCGGTCGCAACCGTCTGCATCGGTCCCAACGACGACATGGAGCGTCGCCGCAGCGAGATCGCCGAGGCCATCACCGCCGTCGACAGCGGCGAAGGCGTCATCATTCTCACCGACCTGTTCGGCGGCACGCCCTCCAACCTCGCGATCTCGCTGATGGAAGCAGGCCGCGTGGAAGTGATCGCAGGGATCAACCTGCCGATGCTGATTCGCCTCGCCAAGGCACGCGCCTGCATGTCGGTGCGCGAAGCCGCCGCCGCCGCGCGCGATGCCGGGCGCAACTACATCACGATCGCCAGCGAATATCTGGGGCAGGACGCCGCATGAGCGATTTCCGCGAAACCGTCCTCATCGTGAACAAGCGCGGTCTCCACGCCCGCGCCAGCGCCAAGTTCGTCAACCATGTCGCCGAACTGCCGGAATCCGTGCTCGTCACGGTCGGCAAGGACGGCACCGAGGCGGCAGGCAATTCCATTCTCGGCCTGATGATGCTCGGCGCCGCCAAGGGCGACAGCATCGAGATCGCCTGCAAGGGCGAAGGCGCGCAGGACGCGCTCTCGGTCCTGGCAACGCTCGTGCGTGACGGTTTCGGCGAAGAATGACTTTTGCCGACCGCGCGGCCTATCGCCGCACCATTACCGGATTCTCGAACCCGCTGGTCAAGTTCCTCCGCTCCTTGCGTGAGAAGAAGCACCGCAAGCGGGAACAGCGCTTCCTCGCCGAGGGCCTGCGTTTGCTGACCGATGCCCGCGAATGCGGCATCGTGCCGGAAATGCTGGTCATGGCGATCGGCCGCGATCCGCATCCCCTGCTGGATGCTCTTGAGGAAGCGGTCGCCGCCGCAGGCGGCGAGATCGTCGAGATGGACGAGGAAATCCTCGCCAAAGTCACCGGCAAGGACAACCCACAAGCCGTCGCGGGCGTCTTCGCCGAATTCGACACGCGGATCGCCAATCTCGACCGCTCCGCCGCGCCGATCTGGCTGGTGGCGCAGGCGCTGCGCGATCCCGGCAATCTCGGCACGATGCTGCGGACCGGCGATGCGGTCGGTGCGGGCGGACTGATTCTGCTCGACGATTGCGCCGATCCCTTCTCAGTCGAAGCCGTTCGCGCCAGCATGGGGGCGATCTTCACCCAGAAGATCGCCATCGCCCGCTGGGACGAGTTCCAGGACTGGCTGCGCGCCGGAGACGGTCAGCTGGTGGCCGCCTCGCTGCGCGATCCCACCGACTATCGCCGCGCGCCTTATGCGGCGCCGTGCTTCCTGATGGTCGGCAACGAATCGCAGGGCCTGCCCCAGGCCTACGAGGAAGCCTGCGACTTGCGAGTCACCATCCCGATGCGCGGCCGGGCGGACAGCCTGAACGCCGCCGTCGCGGGTGCGGTACTTGCTTACGAGGCACTTGCCCACCTTGAGGGCGAAACTGAATAGCGCGTTCATCCGGGCATCATCCGCGACGTGTAGAGTGCCCGGATCATGCGTTCTTCTCTGCTTGCCCTTTGCCTTCTCCCGCCCCTCGCCGCCTGCTCCGTTCAGGGTGAGGATTCACCGCTAGCCCGCACGACCTGGCGATTTGCCCTGATCGACGGTCAAAGGCCGGACTCTGCCGATGCCCGCCTGACGTTCGAGGGCAGTAAGGTGGGCGTCCAGGTCGGTTGCAACCGCATGGATGGTCCCTGGCGCATCGATGCCGAACGCCTGATCGCAGGCCCCCTCGCCCTCACCGAGATGACCTGCACGGTTCCCGCCTGGGATCAGGAAAAGGCGGTGAACGCACTGCTCGTCGCTACGCCGCGCTTCGCCATCGACGGCAACCACATGATCCTGCAATCGAGCGGCCATACCGCCGAACTCGTCCGCGAAGGCGGCCCGATGGAACGCCCGACGCGAACCGCCGACGGTAGCTGAGGCCTACTCCGCCACTTCGGATAGCGCTCCCGCATCCGGCAAAGCGGCAGCACCTGGCTCGGCGCCAAAGCGCGGCACCGATTCGACTTGCGCCACTTCGTCGGAAATCTCGCGCTTGCCGATCTTGATGTGCTTTTCGGTAAGACGGCGCGCGCGGCTCATCACGTTACCCTCGTATGTGCGAGCGAAGTCGTTGAAACTATTGACCGCGCGGCCGAGGTGCACGCCGACTTTACCGAGATCGTCCTGCGTCTTGGCAAGGCTGTCATAGAGATCGCTGCCCAGCTTGCCGATCTCGCGCGCTTCCTTGGCAAGGCCCTCCTGCTGCCAGACTTGCGCGATAGTACGGCAGATGGCGACGAGGTTGGTCGGGCTGGCCAGCAACACTCGCCGCTCGAAGGCATAGTCCCACAGGCTGGAATCGTGGTCGAGCGCGGCGGCGATGAAGTGCTCGCCGGGCACAAACATCAGCACGTAGTCCGGCGCATTTTCGAACTGGCTCTGGTAGGACTTGTTGCCAAGGGTCTGGATGTGATTGCGCATCGAGGCTGCGTGCTGGTCGAGGAAGGCGTTGCGCACGGTCTCGTCATCGGCCTCGAAGGCATCCTGATAGGCGTTGAGCGAGACCTTGGCGTCGATCACCAGCTGCTTGTTACCGGGAACGCGCACGATCGCATCGGGGCGCAGGCGCCCGTCCTCGGTCTCGATCGAGTGCTCGGTCTCGAAATCTGTATGTTCGGTGAGGCCGCACTGTTCGAGCACGTTCTTGAGTTGCTGCTCACCCCAGCGACCGCGTGCCTTGGGCGCATTGCGCAGCGAATTGCTGAGCCGCGCGGCTTCGGTACGCACGCGCTCCTGCCCTGCGCTCAGTTCGACGAGCTGGCCGGTCAGCGTCGCAAAGGCATCGGTACGCTGCTTTTCGAGCGTGGCGACCTGCTCCTCATAGCTCTTGAGGCGCTCCCCGACGGGAGCGAGAAGCGTGCGGATACGCTCGGCATTGGCCTTCTCGCTCTCTTCGAAACGCGCACCGGCGCGGCTCAGGAAGGCTTCCTGCGCGCCTGCCAGAACCTTGGCCCCGGCATTCTCGAATTCCTTGCGCAGCGCTTCCTGCGCTTCGATCAGCAAACGCTTCTGCTCGTCGAAATTGGCCGATTTCTCGCGCAAAGTCGCCAATTCGGACGCGAGTTCGCGCTGCTCGCGGCGCAAGGCATCGACGAGAACCGCGTGTTCGGCGCGTGTGGTTTCAAGCGTCTGGGTGAGGTCACCGCGTGTGCGTTCGAGCACCGCGTCATATTCGCCGCGCAAGCGTTCGACCGCTTCGCCATGGCTGCGCCGGGCGATATCCATTGCCTGGCTGTGCTCCACGCGAGTGCGTTCGAGAGCATCGGAAAGTTCGTCCGCCCGGCTGGCCCGTTCGCTGGCCGAGGCGAGATCGCGAATCACGGCGCGGAACTTCTCGTCGAGTTCACGCGCCTCGCGATCGCGGGTTTCGTGGCGGTTTCGCCAGTCGGCGGCCGGTCTGGAACCGAAGAACCAGCCGGCCCCAAGACCGACAACGAGCGCGAGAATGGCGACGACAGCGATTTCCATTCCGGCAGCATAGCCAGAACATTCAGGGAACGCCAGTCCTCAGGCCGGCTTTTCCCCATTCAGCGAAATCAGGCCGCCTTGCGCAGCTTGTCGAGCTTCTTGAGCGCCATCTGGCGCTTCAGGCGCGAAAGGTGATCGATGAAGAGAATGCCTTCGAGATGGTCCATCTCGTGCTGGAGGCAGGTGGCCATCAGGCCCTCCATGTTCTCTTCATGCACGGTGCCGTCGAGGTCCTGCCAGCGCGCGCGGATGCGCGAGGGGCGCTCGACGTCGGCGTAGATCTCGGGAACCGAGAGGCAGCCTTCCTGATAGACCGTATGGTCTTCGGAAGGATCGAGGATTTCCGGATTGATGAAGATCCGGGGTTCCCGCTTCGTCGGCTGATGGGTGTGATGGTGCCCGCCGTGCGACGTGCACACTTCCGGCTCGGCATCCTCGTCGTCCGGCTGGAGATCGATCACCAGCACGCGCAGCGGCACGCCGACCTGGACCGCGGCGAGGCCAATGCCCGGCGCATTGTACATGGTTTCGAACATGTCTTCGACGAGCGTCTTCAGCTCGTCGTCGAACTTTTCGACGGGGACCGAAACCTGCTTGAGACGCGGATCGGGAACTTCGAGGATTTCACGGATAGCCATGCCTCGCAAATAAGCGCGATGGCCGATTCTCGCAAGATGGACGCTTCGATGACAGTGATCGAGAGTCGGTTTGGAAAATGCCCGAGGAGGGCATTTTCGTCAGCGGCACCGGCCCTCGCCCCCACCCGACCTCCCACGAGTGTATCCTGATGGGAGGTCGGGTGGGGGCGAGGGCCGGTGCCGCAAAATCCGCCCTTGGCGGATTTCCAAACGGGCTCCTAGGCCACCGGCCGCCTCGCACGGATGGCCTGGGCCAGCGTTCCCTCGTCCAGATAGTCGAGTTCGCCGCCTACCGGGAGGCCGTGGGCGAGCTGGGTGATGCGCACTGGAAGTCCTTCGAGACGCTCGGCAATATAGTGTGCCGTGGTCTGACCTTCGAGCGTGGCGTTCATCGCGAGCACCACCTCGTCGATGCCGCCTTCCTCCACGCGGCGCAGTAGACTGTCGATCGCCAGATCTTCCGGCCGCACGCCGTCGAGCGCGGAAAGACGCCCGCCGAGAACATGGTAGCGACCGTTGAACAGCCGCGCGCGGTCGAGCGCCCAGAGGTCCGCCACTTCCTCTACCACGCAGAGCGATCGCGCGTCGCGGCGCGCATCGGTGCAGATGCCGCAAGGGTCGGCGGTATCGATATTGCCGCAGGTCCGGCACTCGACGAGCGTTTCGCGCACCGCCGCAAGGGCATCGACCAGTTGCACCAGCGAGGTCTCCCGCCGCTTGATGAGCCAAAGCACCGCCCGGCGCGCGGAACGGGGGCCGAGGCCGGGAAGGCGCGACAGCGCGGCGGTAAGCGTCTCGATCTCTTGCGATGCCATGGCGGCGGAGATAGGGCCTCCGGAGCTTTTGAGAAAGACCTTCGGAGAATTCCCCACACCATGCGCATCGTCTTCATGGGTACGCCCGATTTCGCGGTGCCCGCCCTCGTCGCGCTGGTCGAGGCCGGGCACGAGGTCGTCGCCGTCTACAGCCAGCCGCCGCGCCCCGGCGGACGCCGCGGCAAGGAACTGACCCCCTCGCCCGTCCACAAGGAAGCCGAGGCGCGCGGGATCGAGGTCCGCCACCCGGTTTCGCTCAGGGGTGCGGAGGAACAGGAGAAATTCGCCGCGCTCCGCGCCGATATCGCCGTGGTTGCGGCTTATGGCCTGCTGCTGCCGCAGGCGGTGCTCGACGCGCCGCGCCTCGGGTGCCTCAACATCCATGCCTCGATCCTGCCGCGCTGGCGCGGAGCCGCGCCGATCCAGCGGGCGATCCTCGCGGGCGATCCGACCACCGGCGTGACCATCATGCAGATGGAGGCAGGGCTCGACACCGGGCCGATGCTGGCCACCCTGCGCACCACCATCGAGCGCAAGACCGCCGGTGAACTGACCTCGGAACTCGCCGAAAGAGGCGCGCAGCTCATGGTCGGCACCTTGCGCGACTTTGCCGTGCACCGCGCCGTCGGCCAGCCGGAAGACGGCGTTACTTATGCGAAGAAGATCGACAAAGCCGAGGCCCGGCTCGACTTCACGCTCCCCGCCGAGCAGGTCGAACGGCAGGTGCGCGCCTTCATGCCCGCGCCGGGTGCCTTCTTCGAACTGGACGGTGAGCGGTACAAGGTCCTCGCCGCCGATGTCGTGGAGGGCGCCGGCGAACCCGGCGTCACGCTCGACGATTCGCTGACCGTGGCCTGCGGCGAAGGCGCGCTGCGTGTCACCCGCATCCAGCGCGCGGGCAAGCCTGCCATGGACACGGCCGACCTGCTGCGCGGCCGGGCCGTTCCCGCCGGAACGAGGCTCGCTTGACCCGCTTCGCACTCACTCTCGAGTTCGACGGCGCGCCCTACATGGGTCTCCAGCGCCAGGCGCACGGCCCTTCGGTGCAGCAGAGTGTCGAGGAAGCCGTCTTCGCCCTTACCGGCGAGACCACGGGCATGCACGCCGCCGGGCGCACCGATGCGGGCGTCCACGCGCTCGGCATGAAAGTGCACATCGACATCGCCAAGCCGTTCACACCGTTCCAGTTCACCGAAGGGTTGAACGCCCGCCTGCGCCCCCATCCGATCGCGGTGGTCGGCTGCGAGGTGGTGCCGGACGACTGGCATGCGCGCTTCTCGTGCATCGGCCGCTCCTACATCTACCGCATCGCCAACCGCCGCGCGCCGCTCACGCTGGAGCGCGGCAAGGCTTGGCAGGTGCCCAAGCCGCTCGACGAGGCGGCCATGCACCGCGCCGCGCAGATCCTCGTGGGCCTGCACGACTTCACCACGTTCCGCTCAGCCCATTGCCAGTCGCAAAGTCCGCTCAAGACGCTCGACCGCCTCGACGTCCGGCGCGAGGGCGAGATGGTGCTGATCGAGGCCGAGGCCCGCAGTTTCCTGCACCATCAGGTCCGCTCGATGGTCGGCTGCCTTGCGCTCGTCGGCATGGGACGCTGGGAGGTCCGGCAGGTCGCCGAGGCGCTGGAAGCCCGCAACCGTCAGGCGCTGGGCCTCAATTCGCCGCCGGACGGGCTTTACTTCGTGAAGGCGACCTATCCCGGAGACTGACCGCGCCTGCACAAGGCGACACTTTGGTTGACACAGTTGACACGGTCCTGAGCGAAAAAGTCGCTCCCGGCCGGACCTGTCACCTTGTAGCGGACAATAGCGAAATGAAAGGCCGTGGAGAGCATGGCGCCATCCTACAGCACCGCCTGTCTGTAGGAAAATCGCCCCCGCTTCGGCACAAAAAAGGGGAGGCCGCGGCCTCCCCTTCCCTGTTCTCTATCGCGGCAGACCTCAGGCCTTGCCGACGACGCTTTCCGGCAGGTCGTTGCCGAACACGCGTTGGTAGTATTCGGCGACCATCACCCGCTCGGTCTCGTCGCACTTGTTGAGGAACGAAAGGCGGAAGGCGAAGCCCACGTCCTTGAAGATCGCGGAGTTCTGCGCCCAGGTGATGACGGTACGCGGGCTCATCACGGTCGAGATATCGCCGTTCATGAAGCCCTGGCGGGTGAAGTCCGCCACCTTGACCATCTGCGAGATCGTCGCGGCGTCCACCTGCGGCACCTTCTTCGAGACGATGTCGGTCTCGACCGGCTCGGGCAGGTAGTTGAGGCCGACCACCAGGTTCCAGCGGTCCATCTGGCCCTGGTTGATCTGCTGGGTGCCGTGGTAGAGACCCGAAGTGTCGCCGAGGCCGACCGTATTGGCGGTGGCAAAGAGGCGGAAATTGCGGTCCGGGCGGATCACGCGGTTCTGGTCGAGCAGGGTCAGCTTGCCCTCGGTTTCGAGGATGCGCTGGATCACGAACATCACGTCCGGACGGCCTGCGTCATATTCGTCGAACACCAGCGCAACAGGGTGCTGGAGCGCCCAGGGCAGCAGGCCTTCGCGGAATTCGGTGACCTGTAGACCGTCGCGCAGGACGATGGCATCGCGGCCGATCAGGTCGATACGGCTGATGTGCGCATCGAGGTTGATACGGATGCACGGCCACTTGAGGCGCGCGGCGACCTGTTCGATGTGGGTCGACTTGCCGGTGCCGTGATAGCCCTGCACCATGACGCGGCGGTTGTAGGCAAAGCCCGCCAGGATCGCGAGCGTGGTGTCCGGATCGAACACATAAGTCTCGTCGAGGTCGGGAACGCGCTCGTCGGCGACGGAGAAGGCAGGCACCTTCCAGTCGATATCGATTCCGAAGGTCTCGCGCACGTCGAGTTCGATGTCGGGAGCAGCCAGCACGGTGGCGTCACGATTCTCGGCTTTCATGGTCTCGGTCTCAGTCATCGTTGCACCCGCGTAGACAAGCGGGCGCTGCACCGCAACAGGCTTTGCGGTTTATCGGGAATGTGGCGGGAGGAAAGCTGACAGTCTGCACCGCCGACAAGACGGCCATTTACTCCGGCGCGCGCGTGACAACATACCCAACCCGCAAACCCGGTTTAAACCCGATCTGCTCATAGAATCTATGTACCTTGGGATCAGCGCGACCGCTCTGCATGAGAACATGATGGCAATCTACCGCCCACGCATGATTGATCGCCTTCGATACGACAGCTTTTCCAAGGCCCCGCCCCCGATAATTGGGATGCGTCATGACGTTCTCGAGAAAGCCGTGCGAACGGCCCTGCCTTAACAGGTTTGGGGCAGTGATGAGCATGCACGTAGCTGCAATAGTTCCGCCGACCTCCGCGACGAACATAAAGCTGCTCTCGCTCTCTAACGTACGATCCCAAACCTGCCTTGCTCGCTCCATAGGTTGAGCGAACTGGCTAACCTCCGAAGCTTCGAACAAATTCAAAAGACCGCTCAGATCGGACTGCACAGCGAGGCGAACATCGGACATTCGATAACTCCGGTCACGGCCTTCCTAATTCGCTGCGAAGCTGCAGGTCGGCAATCCCGCAAGAGCTATCCACCCCATGCCAACACGCGAAATAAAGAGCGAACAATAGCCTGCGGTACGAAAGATATGTCAACGTCCCCGTGTGCTTGCCACCACTCCTCAACCAAGCTTCCCCGGCAAGGCGAACAGATCGATAAACCTCGCAGCGAGCGCCTCGTTTCCTGCAACGGTAAGCCTCCCTCCCGCCTCCTCCACTGAACGCTTGCCGTAGAACACCGGCAGATAATCGGTGGCCGTCTCCGCCGAAAAGCGCAGATCCGGTAGAGGCACGTCTTCCCCGGCAGGCTTGATCCGCAAATCCCCCTCCCCTAGCGCGCCCACGAACCGCGCCTGCCCCACTTCGAACAGCACGCGCAGCGCCAGATCGCCGATCCGCTCCGGCACGAGCATCGTCCGCAGCGAGAGCATGAAAGCCACCGGCGTCAGCGGCAGCATCGGATCGTGCCCCGGCGAGCGCACCGCCCAGCGGCCAAGCTCCTGCATGACCGGCTCCAGCGCCAGCCCCCATTCGGTCAAGGCATAGGCCTGCACCGAAGCGGGCGGCGGCAGGGTAACGCGGCGGACGATGCCGCTGGCTTCGAGGCTCCCCAGCCGCTCCGTCAGCACTTTGGCGCTAAGGCCCGGCAGGGCGGCGCGAAGGCCGTTGAAACGGCGCGGGCCGAGCATCATCTCGCGCAGGATCGGCAAGGTCCAGCGCTCGCCCACCAGTTCCATGGCGAAAGCCGCGCCGCAGGCGTCGCGATACCAGCGGCCATGAGCGGCTCCGTCCGGTCCGGTATTCACCGCAGGCGCATTCATCGCAGATGGCGTCCGCTTCGCCACGATGCAGTTTCTCTTTTAAACTTCATGGTTGCTTTTTGTAACCTGAATGCGCACCCTCCGGCAATAACGAATCGCCTCGAAGCGAACCTGAACCCCGGAGAGTGCCGATGCCCCGCAGCGAAACAGCGCGACCGGTCTTCACGGCCTATGCCGATGTCCCCCCGCCCGTGCGCGGCCAGGTCCGCGATCTGCGCCTGCGCTGGGCGCATGAGGAAGTGGGGCGCGACTACCGGGTCGAGGAGCTCGACGTCTATCACCCGCGCCCTGATGCCTACCTGGAATGGCAGCCCTTCGGGCAAGTCCCCGCCTTCGACGACGGCGAGCAGCGCCTGTTCGAAAGCGGCGCCATCCTGCTCTATCTCGGCGAGCAGGATGGCCGGCTGCTGCCGCAGGAACCCAAGGCCCGCTGGCAGGCGATTACCTGGCTCTTCGCGGCGCTGAACAGTGTGGAGCCGTTCGTCGCCCAGATCGGCGCTCTCGACTTCTTCCATGCGGGCAAGCCCTGGGCGGCGCAGGCCCGGCCTAGCGCGCTGCGATTACTGGAATTGCGCCTCGCCAGTACCGAGGCAGCGCTGGGCGACAAGGACTGGCTCGCCGGACAGTTCTCCATCGCCGATATCGTGATGGTCACGGTGCTGCGCATCCTCGATCACACGCAGATTCTCGACAGCTATCCGAAGCTCGCCGCCTACAAGGCGCGCGGGGAAAGCCGCCCGGCCTTCCGCCACGCCCTTGCCGAACAACTCGAAAGCTACGCCTCTCCCGCCAACTAGGAGAACAGCCATGCCCTACGTCGATGGTTTCGTGCTTGCCGTACCGCTTGCCAACAAGGACAAGTTCATCGCCCACGCGCGCGAGATGGACGAATACTTCCTCGAATACGGCGCCACCCGCGTCGTCGAATGCTGGGGCGACGATCTCCAGCACGGCAAGCAGACCGACTTCTTCCGCTCGGTGGAGGCCAACGAGGACGAGACGGTCTGCTTCAGCTGGATCGAATGGCCGGACAAGGAGACCCGCGACCGGCAGATGGGTCTGCTCATGGAACTCATGAAGAACGACCCGCGCTTCGATCCCGCGACGAACCCGCCGCCCTTCGACGGCAAGCGCATGATCTACGGTGGTTTCGATTCCGTCGTCGAACTGGGAGGCGCGTGACCATGGGTAACCCTGTCGGCAGCTTCATCTGGTACGAACTTCTCACCAGCGACATCGCGGGTGCGGCGGCCTTCTACCGCGAGGTCGTTGGCTGGACGATCGCCACCCATGCCGATCCCGACGCCGGCGGTCTCGACTACCGCATGATCGTCCGCGACGATGGCGGCATGGCGGGAGGCGCGATGCAGATTACAGAAGAGATGGCCGACGGCGGCGCCCGGCCGATCTGGCTCCCTTATCTCTACGTCGAGGATGTCGATGCCGAAGTGGAGGCGATCACCTCCGAGGGCGGCAAAGTGCAGATGCCCACGATGGACCTCCCCGTCGGCCGCATCGCCATGGTCGCGGACCCACAAGGCGTGCCGATCTACCTGATGAAGCCGATCCCGCCCGCCGACCAGCCGGATGCCTTCAGCGACGTCTTTTCCGTGTCCGAGAACCAGCATGTACGCTGGAACGAGCTGGCCAGCCCCGATCAGGCCGGATCCATGGCCTTCTACGGCAAGCACTTCGGCTTCACCTTCGACGAGAAGATGTCGATGGGGGAAATGGGCGACTACTGCTTTATCGGCCATCACGGGAAGACCCTCGGCGCGATCATGCAGCGGCAGGAGGAAAGCCAGCCCTCGGTCTGGATGTTCTACTTCGGCGTGCCCTCCATCGCCGCGGCGAAGACGGCCATCGAGTCGAACGGCGGCCAGGTGCTGATGGGTCCGCACGAGGTTCCCGGCGGCGACTGGATCGTCGTCGCGCTCGACCCCCAAGGCGCCGGTTTCGGCCTCGTCGGCGCCAAAGGCGACTGAGACGCGACAGGATAAAAGGGGCCATTGACGGCGGAGCAATGTTCTAGGATTGTTCTACAACAAGACAGGACGATGGAGCAGGGATCATGGCCGACTACACCTTCTACACCAATCCGATGTCGCGCGGTCAGATCGCCCGCTGGGCGCTCCACGAGGTCGGGGCCGACTACCGGCAGGTGCTGATCGACTGGAAGGACAAACCCTCCACGTTCCTCGCCGTGAACCCCATGGGCAAAGTGCCCACGATCGTCCACCACGCCGAGGGTGGCGACCGCACCGTCACCGAGGCCGCGGCGATCTGCCTCTATCTTGCCGAAATGCACCCCGAGGCGGGCCTGCTGCCGGGCGACAACGAGATGGCCGACTATTACCGCTGGACCTTTTTCGCTTCCGGTCCGGTCGAACAGGCGATCACCTCGCGCCATTTCAAGTGCGAACCCCTGCCCGAGCAGGAGATGATGGCCGGCTGGGGCAGCTTCGAGCGCACGATGAACACGCTGGAGAGCCATTTCGAGCAGGCGAAGTACGTCTGCGGCGATCGCTTCACGATGGCCGACGTCTACGTCGGCAGTGCGGTGGATTGGGGCCTGACGTTCGGCACGATGCCCCCGCGCCCGGCCTTCGTCGCCTATGCCGAACGGCTTCAGGAACGCGAGGCCTACAAGGCCGCCAAGGCGGTGGACAACACCCTGATCGGGGAGATGAAGAAATGAGCGCGAAAAACCGCGTCTGCCTCTGGTACGACGGCGCCGCCGAGGAAGCGGCGAACTTCTACGCTTCGGTCTTTCCCGATACTCGTGTCACCCGCGTCGTCCAGTCGCCCACCGATTACCCGGACGGCAAGGCGGGTGATGTGATCACCGTGGAGTTCACGGTCATGGGCATCGAATGCATCGGCCTCAACGGCGGACCGACATTCCACCATTCCGAGGCTTTCTCCTTCCAGGTCGAGACCATGACCCAGGAAGAGACCGACCGCTACTGGAACGCTATCGTCGGCAACGGCGGCGCGGAAAGCATGTGCGGTTGGTGCAAGGACAAGTGGGGCCTTTCCTGGCAGATCACTCCCAAGGCGCTCAGTGATTCCCTTACCAACCCCGACCGCGCGGCGGCGAAGCGGGGCATGGAAGCGATGATGACGATGCGCAAGATCGACATCGCCGCGATCGAGGCCGCAGTTGCCGGAACCCCTGCATGACCCCGGAGCCAAGCCTCGAACTCTTCGGCCATCCTTTCTCATCCTACACCTGGAAGGCGCTGATCCCGCTCTACGCCTATGATGTGCCTTTCGCGTTCCGGATCCTCGACCAGGACCATCCGGACCACGCCGAAGTCGTGCAGATGGCCGGGCCGCTCGGCAAGTTCCCCGTCATGCGCGACGGCGAGAGCCTGCTGTTCGAGGCGACCTCGATCATCGAGTACCTCGACCGGCACCATGTCTCGCCGGGCATGCTGATCCCTGAGGATCCAGACGCGGCGACGGCCGTCCGCATGCTCGACCGGGTCTTCGACAACTACGTCATGAACGTGATGCAGATCGTGGTGAACGAATATATCCGCGATGCCGCCGATCCCGACCAGACCCGCTGCGCGGAGGCACGGACTCAGCTCGACCGGGTCTATGCCTGGCTGGAAGGCTGGCTCCGGTTCTATCCGCAGATGGACCAGATCTCGCTGATCGAGTGCGCGGCGGCGCCCTCGCTGTTCTATGCCGACTGGGTCCACCCGATCCCCGAGGACCGCCCGCGCCTGCGCGCGTGGCGAGCCCATCTGCTGGCCCTGCCGCCGGTCGCGCGCTGCGTCGAGGATGCCCGGCCCTTCCGTTCCTACTTCCCGCTCGGCGCACCTGACCGCGATTGAGGAGAGACTGCATGAGCGATACGGATAACGAACTCTCGATCACCCGCTACATCGCCGCCCCGGCCGAGCAAGTCTGGGACGTCATGGTCAACCGGCAGGAAGACTGGTGGTGCCCCCGCCCCTGGCGCGTCGAGATCGACGAACAGGACCGCCGCCCCGGCGGCGTCTGCCGGATGACGATGTACGGCCCCGACGGCGAAGTCGCGCCGCAGAACGGCATTTACTTGGCCTACGACGAAGGCCGCCGCTTCGTGACCACGGATGCAGTCACCGGCGACTTCCAGCCTGCGGGTCCCTTCATGATCGGCATCTGGGAGATAGCTCCCGAAGGCGATGGCACCCGCTACACCGCCAGCGCCCGCCACTGGCGCGAGGAAGATCGCAAGATGCACGAAGAGATGGGCTTCGCAGACGGCTGGGGCGCCTGCGCCGACCAACTCGCGGAAATCTGCGAGAACGAGAAAGTCTGAACCCGGCCACCCAGTCTCTTACATCTCGCGAATTCGCTCCAGCGACTTACCAGGGGCCTCTCGCGCGGTAGAAAGGGAAACGGCGGACGACACCAGCGAGGATATGCGTCTTCAACCGCAGACGCATCTCATCCGCACCTTCCTCCCGAACGCATACCAGGTGCGTCCCCCCGGAAGGCAGCGCTTCTATGGCACTGACCGTCACGGAAAATTTCTCGCAAGCGGCGAGCACTTCGTCCTGAGGAAGCGTAAAGTTGATGGCGCGGCTCATTGTCCTGCGCCCCCTTCGATGCGGAAAGATACGATGGAAAAGCGTGCAAGTGTCATGGCATGGCTCCACTGCGTAAGCGGGAGCACGATGACTCTCTGTCGGAAATCTGCCTACAGCGCGAATATTTCCCGATCGGCATAAGATGGTGTCGAAAATAAAATTTGCAACAGAATCTTAAAACTATCCATCCGATAGGTCGCTAACGACGAAACCGACTTTCCTTTTTCTTTTCAGGCTAGCGCAGACGATTTACGCAGAAGCTGATAGGCCTCCACCACACCCTGCAGGCGTGAGGCCCGGCTGTGGTCGCCGCCGTTGTGATCGGGGTGATACTGGCGCAGCAGCCGCGTATAGCGCAGCCGCAGCGCCTTGCTGTCGATGTTGTCATCGAGACCCAGCACGCCGAGCGCGCGGCGCTCCTCGGGATTGAAGCGAGCGTTATCCGGCTTCATGTCGGCCTGCCGCTGCCGCATATGCGCTTTCGCGCGGCCGCTGATCGCCTCCAGCGGGTCGGCGAAATCGGCCCAGCGCGGAGTGCCGTCCACGCCCGCATCGGGGCGGAACGCGCGGCTCTGCGCCTCCCAGCCGTGGAGCGGGGACTGTGCGCGGAAGATT
The DNA here is from genome assembly GCF_058273105.1 of Novosphingobium sp. BF6. NCBI lineage: Bacteria > Pseudomonadati > Pseudomonadota > Alphaproteobacteria > Sphingomonadales > Sphingomonadaceae > Novosphingobium > Novosphingobium sp. BF6. The sequence continues at coordinate 1,685,092 of NZ_CM177775.1, read as the reverse complement.
TCCTCCGCGCTCATCCCGTCGAAATAATCGTATCCCGCATTGAACTCGCGGATGTGATCGAGGCAGAACCAGCGGTAGTCGCCCGGGCCGTCGAAACCGGGCAGGCGCGCGCCCGGCGCGCGGAACTCGCCCGCCTCCTCGCACCCCGGCCAGTTGCACACGCGACCACCGGATTCGACCCTGCCATGAAATCTAGAATGTCTCACCGGCTTCCAGATGGGGGATCGAGCGCCTAAATGGAAGCCATGACCGGACCGATCGCACAGGAAATGCAGCGGCTTCTCGAAGCCGCCTTCGCCCCCACCCGCCTTGATGTCATCAACGATTCCGCCAGTCACGCGGGCCATATGGGCGATGACGGCACCGGCGAATCGCACTTCACCATCGAAATCGAAAGCGCTGCCTTCGCAGGCGTTTCGCGCCTCCAGCGCCAGCGCCTCGTCAATGCCGCGCTTGGCGATATTCCCGGCCAGCGCGTCCACGCCATCGCCATCAAGGCCCGCGCCCCCGGAGAGTGATCGAGACCGGGATTCTTATCCCGGTTGCCCTTTCAGCAATGCCAGCCTAAATGCGCGCACCATGCCGACAACCCTGACATTCGCCGTGCCCAAGGGCAGAATCCTCGACGAAGCGCTGCCGCTGATGGCGCGTGCAGGCGTGGTGCCCGAGGCGGAGTTCCACGACAAGAAGTCCCGCGCGCTCTCTTTTGCGTGCGAGAACAGCGACATGCGCCTGATCCGCGTGCGCGCATTCGATGTGGCGACGTTCGTGGCGCATGGCGCGGCGCAAGTGGGCATCGTCGGCTCGGACGTGGTGGAAGAGTTCGCCTATCCCGACCTCTACGCCCCGGTCGACCTCGATATCGGCCATTGCCGCCTGTCGGTCGCCGAGCGCGAAGGCGAAGTGGGCGGCGCCCTGCCCTCGCACTTGCGGGTCGCCAGCAAGTATCCGAACCTCACGCGCAAGCACTACGAGAAGCTGGGCGTGCAGGCCGAAGTGGTGAAGCTGAACGGGGCGATGGAACTGGCGCCTTCGCTTGGCCTGTCGAGCCGCATCGTCGATCTCGTCTCCACGGGGCGCACCCTCAAGGAAAATGGCCTCGTCGAAACGAGCCGCATTCTCGACATCTCCGCGCGCCTGATCGTCAACCGCGCCGCGCTGAAGACCGACGATCGCGTCGCCGCGCTGGTCGATGCCTTCCGCGCCCTGGTGGCCGAACGGAAAGCCGCCGCCTGATGCAGCGCCTTTCCAGCAAGGACGCCGGGTTTGCCGAGGCCTTCCAGCGTGTCGTCGCCGACCGCCGCGAGAGCGCGACGGATGTTGCGCGCGACGTGGCCGATATCCTCGCCGCCGTGCGTGAGCGGGGTGACGCCGCCCTCGCCGACTACACCGCCCGCTTCGACGGCCACGATCTCGACCAGACCGGCTGGCGCATCGACGCCGAGACCTGCCGCGCCGCCTTCGAGGCGCTGACGCCCGAACTCCGGAGCGCCCTAGAACTCGCAGCGGAGCGCATCCGCGCCTATCACGCCGCCCAGCTTCCCGAGAACCGCGACTATACCGATGCAGCGGGCGTGCGCCTCGGCGCGGTGTGGCGCGCGGTCGATGCCGCCGGGCTCTATGTGCCGGGCGGCCGCGCGGCCTATCCCTCGTCGATGCTGATGAACGCGATCCCCGCCAAGGTCGCAGGCGTCGAGCGACTGGTCGTCGTCACGCCAACCCCCAAGGGCGAAGTCAATACGCTCGTCCTCGCCGCCGCGCACCTTGCCGGTGTCGATGAAGTCTGGCGCGTGGGCGGCGCCCATGCCGTGGGCGCGCTGGCCTATGGCACCGAGCGGATCGCCGCCGTCGATGTCGTGACCGGCCCCGGCAATGCCTGGGTGGCCGAAGCCAAGCGCCAGCTCTACGGCGTCGTCGGCATCGACATGGTGGCAGGGCCCAGCGAAATCCTGGTGATCGCCGACGCGAAGAACGATCCCCGCCACATCGCCGCCGACCTCCTCAGCCAGGCCGAGCATGACCCCACTTCGCAGTCGATCCTCATCACCGACGATGCCGCCTATGCCGAGGCCGTGGCCGAGGCGGTGGAGATCGAACTCTCCGCCCTCGCTACCGAGGCGACCGCGCGCCAGTCGTGGAACGACTACGGCGTGATCGTCGTCGTCGACAGCTTCGACGAGGCCCCGGCGCTGGCCGATGCCCTCGCCGCCGAGCACGTCGAGATCGCCACCGACGATCCCGAAAGCCTGTTCCGCCAGATCCGCCACGCCGGATCGGTGTTCCTCGGCCGCATGACCCCCGAAGCGGTCGGCGATTACGTCGCCGGACCCAACCACGTGCTGCCCACCGGGCGGCGCGCGCGGTTCGCCTCGGGGCTTTCCGTGCTCGATTTCATGAAGCGCACCAGCTTCATCCAGCTCGACCAGGCGGCGCTTGAGGCCATCGGCCCCGCCGCCGTTGCCCTTGCCGATGCCGAAGGGCTTCCCGCGCACGCGCGCTCCATTTCCGTGAGACTTTCCCGATGAGCAATTCCAAGCCCAATTCCAAGCAGGCCCGCTCCGCCGCGCGCCTCGCCGCCGTTCAGGCCCTCTACCAGTTCGAGATGGAAGGCACGGCGCAGGCCATCCTGCTCGACGAATTCCACCGCCATCGGCTCGGCGCGGAAATCGACGAGGACCAGTACGCCAAGGCCGAAGTCGCCTTCTTCGACGACGTGGTGAAGGGCGTGATCGCCCGTCGCGACGAGATCGACGAACTGCTCTCCGCCAAGCTGGCCGAGGGCTGGTCGCTCGCCCGTCTCGACAAGACCATGCTGCAGATCCTGCGCGCCGGTGTCTACGAACTGCTCGCCCGCGCCGACGTGCCGACGGGCGCGGCGATCGGCGAATATCTCGACGTCGCCCACGCCTTCTTCGACGCGCGCGAGGCGAAGTTCGTCAATGGCGTGCTCGACGCCGTGGCGAAAGACGTCCGCTGAATTGCTGCACCCCCGGAATTGCTGCACCTATTGTGCGCGGCATGACCGCGCACGCGTGATCTCGACAATGGGCCCCGCGGGGCCCATTGTCACGTCATGACCCGCGAATTCGCCTTCATCGACGCCTTGCGCGCCATTGCCGTAAGCCCCGCCGCACGGGGTCTTGCGGACGATGCCGCCGTGCTCGAACTTGGCGGCGAGAAGCTGGTGTTGACGATGGACACCCTTGTCGAGGGCGTCCACTTCCTGCCTGACGATCCGGCCGAGGACGTCGCCTGGAAGCTCGTCGCCGTGAATGCCTCGGACCTTGCTGCCAAGGGCGCCGAGCCGCTCGGCTGCCTCAAGTCGCACGCGCTCGGCGACGATGAGTGGGACCGCGCCTTCCTCGCCGGAACGGAACTGGCCTGCCGTCATTTCCACCTGCCGCTGCTCGGCGGCGATACCGTGCGCATGCCGCAAGGCTCGGCGCGCAGCTTCTCGCTGACGGCACTGGGCCGCGGCCCCGAGGACTGCCCGGTGCCCTCGCGCAGCGGCGCCCAGAGCGGCGATCTCATCTGGGTGAGCGGCACTCTGGGCGATTCCGGCCTCGGCCTCGAACTGCTCACTTCGGGCAGCAAGGTACAGACTCCACAGGCCGCCTGGCTGACCGACCGCTACCGCCGCCCGATGCCGGAACCGGCGCTGGGCGTTGCATTGGCCCCGCTGACGACGGCGATGATGGACGTGTCCGACGGCCTTCTCGTTGATGCCCGTCGCATGGCCGAGGCCAGCGGCGTCGCGGTCGTCATTGACGCCGAGGATGTCCCGCTCTCCCGCGCTTTCGTCGCCACGCTGGGCGACAATCTCGACAAGCGGATCTCGGCCATGACGGCGGGTGACGACTACGTCCTGCTGTTCACCGCTCCGCCCGTGAACAGCGCCTACATACGCGCCGCCGCCAAGGCGCTCGGCACCCGCGTCCATGCCATCGGCACGGTGACGGACGGCAGCGGCATCGCGCTGGAATGGAACGGCGCGCCGGTCCCGCTGCCGGAGAGGCTGGGGTATCAGCACTGAGGGCGCGGTGTTCTGGGCGTTGCCATGCATGAAATCCGACACCCATGCGAGATACTTACCGAAGCTGATTGAGTAGTTCGATGCGAACCCGATCCTTGGCGCGACCGAACTTCCGAAACATATCGCGAAGCTCCAACAGCTCCGGAACGTAAACCATCGTGTCCCCCACCGTCATCTGGCGGCGCGTTGTTGGCCTCACGAGACGCCAAACACCGTCTGGTTCGCATAATTTGAAGTTTGCCATGAACTCCACAATCAACGCAGACTTGGTCCACTGACCAAATATTTCGGAGCGGAAACGCGGATGGTCCGAAGGTGCGGCCCGTTCGATGCCGAGCCGAGGAAATATGCGCAGGGCGTCACCGGCGCTCACCAGAACATCCACATCTGAAACTGTGATTGGATGTGCACCGTAGATCGCCGCAGCGGCACCGGAAATAATCCACCAAGGCTCGTGAGCGTCGGCCATGACTGACCCAACAGCAACTATTGTTTCATGAAGCCGGTCTTCCAGTATCATAGCATTGTCGATGCCCGATCACCCGTACGCCCACAAGCGATACCGATACGAAGCAACGGTTGCACCCTGCATCTCCTACCGTCATCCTGAACTTGTTTCAGGATCCATCGCGCCGCTGAAACCAGAGCGTAGTACAGCAAGCTGCGCCCTCGGTTGGTGAACATAGTAACCGGGCTTCCGGCACCATGGATCCTGAAACAAGTTCAGGATGACGAGGAAGGGCGTGATCGAACTGCTCGACACCGACCGCCCCTCCCTCATCCCGAAAAATCGCCCGCAAACGAAGTCGCTTGCCAGTAATCGCGCTTGTCTATAGCCCTTTACCTTCAGAGCGGGAGAACCCGTCGATACATCGTTGGGAAAAAGGGGGCGTTTTGTGAATCCAGTCACGATCGCAATTGTCCTGGGGCTTCTGGCCATTCTCTATGGCTTCGTCACCAGCCGCCAAGTGCTCGGCTCTCCGGCCGGCAACGAAAAGATGCAGGAAATCGCCGCCGCCATTCAGGAAGGCGCGCAGGCCTACCTCAAGCGCCAGTATTCCACGATCGCCATAGTCGGCATCGTCGTGGCGCTCATCATCGTCGTCACGCTGGGGACGGTCTCGGCCATCGGCTTCGTCATCGGCGCGATCCTGTCGGGCGTCGCCGGGTTCATCGGCATGAACATCTCGGTCCGCTCGAACGTGCGCACCGCCGCCGCCGCGCAGACCGGCCTGCAACAGGGCCTGACACTGGCTTTCCGCGCGGGCGCCATCACCGGCATGCTGGTGGCGGGGCTGGCGCTGCTCGCCATCGCGGTGTTCTACTGGTATCTGACCGGCCCCGGCGGGCATGACGTCGGCGGAGAGGACCGCACGGTGGTTCAGGGCCTTACCGCCCTCGCCTTCGGCGCCTCGCTGATCTCGATCTTCGCGCGCCTCGGCGGCGGCATCTTCACCAAGGCGGCCGACGTCGGCGCCGACCTCGTCGGCAAGGTCGAGGCGGGCATTCCCGAGGACGACCCGCGCAACCCTGCCGTCATCGCCGACAACGTGGGCGACAACGTGGGCGACTGCGCCGGCATGGCCGCCGACCTGTTCGAGACGTATGTCGTCACCGTCGGCGCAACGATGGTGCTCACCGCCCTGCTCATGAAGGGCATCGACAATTTCTCCGGCCTGATGGCGCTGCCGCTGCTGATCGGCGGCGTCTGCATCGTCACCTCGATCGTCGGCACCTATTTCGTGCGGCTAGGCAGTTCGCAGAACATCATGGGGGCCATGTACAAGGGCTTCCTCGTCACGGCGGTGCTGTCGATCCCGGCGATCTGGTGGGCGATCGACTATGCCCTCGGCGGCATCAACGCGGCGATCGGCGAAACCGGCTTCACCGGCCGTACGCTGTTCTACTGCGCGCTGCTCGGCCTCGTCATCACCGGCCTCATCATCTGGATTACCGAGTATTACACCGGCACCGGCTATCGCCCGGTGCGCTCGATTGCCAAGGCCTCGGAAACCGGCCACGGCACCAATGTGATTCAGGGCCTCGCGATCAGCCTCGAGGCCACGGCGCTGCCGACGCTGGTGATCGTGGCGGGCATCATCGTGGCCTACCAGCTCGCCGGACTGCTCGGCATCGCCTATGCGGCCACCGCGATGCTGGCGCTGGCGGGCATGGTCGTCGCACTCGACGCCTATGGCCCGGTCACCGACAACGCGGGCGGCATCGCCGAAATGGCCGGTCTCGACGACGCCGTGCGCGAAAAGACCGACGCGCTCGATGCCGTGGGGAACACCACAAAGGCCGTGACCAAGGGCTATGCCATCGGCTCGGCCGGACTTGCCGCGCTGGTCCTCTTTGCCGCCTATACCACCGACCTCAAGGAGTTCTTCCCTGACCTAAACGTCAATTTCAGTCTGGAGAACCCCTACGTCATCGTCGGCCTGCTGCTCGGCGCGCTACTGCCCTACCTGTTCGGGGCCATGGGCATGACCGCCGTGGGCCGCGCGGCGGGCGACGTGGTCAAGGACGTGCGCGAGCAGTTCAAGGCCAATCCCGGCATCATGACCTACGAGTCCAAGCCCGACTACGCGCGGACCGTGGACCTCGTGACCAAGGCCGCGATCAAGGAAATGATCATCCCCTCGCTGCTGCCGGTGCTGGCGCCGATCGTGGTCTACTTCGCCATCTCTGCCGTCGCGGGCACGGAAAACGGCTTCGCGGCGCTCGGCGCCCTGCTGCTGGGCGTGATCGTGGGCGGGCTGTTCGTGGCGCTCTCGATGACCTCGGGTGGCGGCGCCTGGGACAATGCCAAGAAGTACATCGAGGACGGTCACCACGGCGGCAAGGGTTCGGAAGCCCACAAGGCCGCCGTGACCGGCGATACGGTCGGCGATCCCTACAAGGACACCGCCGGGCCTGCGGTAAACCCGATGATCAAGATCACCAATATCGTCGCCCTGCTGCTGCTGGCGGCGCTGGCGGCGGGTTGAGCATAACTAATCGAGAGAAGGCCCCGGTGGAGCGATCCGCAGGGGCTTTTCCATGCCCGCGTTAGCACTTCCTTGAGAGCGATGCGCTAGACCGCCCCGAGGATAAGCAGGCGAGACCATGTTCGACCCAGAGGCCCATTCGGTTCGCGAAGAGACCGCCTCGGCGGCCCCGTCGCTGCGCTGCGTGCCATGGCGAACGCTGGAAACCGAAGTTCCAGCCTGGGACCGCCTCGCCCTCGAAGCCAGCGAACCCAATCCCTTCTTCGAGAGCTGGTATCTCCTGCCGTCGCTGCGCCACCTGCCGCGGACCAAAGCCGTCATGATCCTGCGCTTCGAAATGGGCGGACAGCTTGCCGGACTGCTGCCGATCCTGCGCAGCCCGCGCTACTATCGCTGGCCGGTGCCGAACCTCGCAAGCTGGCTCCACAACAACTGTTTCTGCGGCGCTCCGCTGGTCCGGCGCGGCGCGGAGGACCTGTTCTGGCGCGCAGTGCTGGACTGGGCGGACGACACGGCAGGCCGGGCGCTGTTCCTGCACTTGCGCGGCATCCCGCTCGAAGGCCCGCTCCATGCCGCGCTTTCGCAAGTGCTGACGGATGAGCACCGCCACGCCGAAGTGGTCCTGCGTGAAGACCGCGCCCTGCTCGCCTCGGACCTCGCACCGGATGCCTATCTAGAAGCCTCGCTTTCCGGCAAGAAGCGCAAGGAACTGCGCCGTCAGGTCAGCCGCCTTGCAGAAATCGGAACGCTCGCAGTAGAGCGGCGCACCGACGCGGACGATCTGGCCGCATGGTGCGACGCCTTTCTCGCGCTCGAAGCCTCCGGCTGGAAAGGCAAGGCCGGTTCCGCGCTCGCAAACCACACCGCCACCGACAGCCTCTTCCGCGACAGCCTGCAAGGCGCGGCCGAGCGCGGCCGCCTCGAACGCCTCGCCCTCATGCTGGACGGCCGCCCGATCGCCATGCTCGCCAGCTTCCTCACCCCGCCGGGCGCCTATTCCTTCAAGACCGCCTTCGACGAGGACTATTCCCGCTTCTCCCCCGGCGTCCTGCTCCAGCGCGAAAACCTCCGCATTCTCGAACGGTCGGACATCGACTGGACCGACAGCTGCGCCGCCGCCGATCATCCGATGATCGACCACCTCTGGCGCGAACGCCGCACCATGGCGCGCCTCTCCATCGCCATCGGCGGCCCTGTCCGCCGCCGCCTGTTCCGCCACTTCGTCCGCGCCGAGATCGCGCGCAGCCCCGCAGGAGAGCGCCCGTGAACCTGTTCTCTAAAACGGCAAGCACCGTCGTCTTCCCCGAGGAAACCCGCGCCCGCTTCGCCGCAAACTACCCCGAAGTGCCGCACAAGCTGACCCACGCCCTCGGCGATCACCCGCTGATGGCGCTGGAAGCGCTGGCCGCCCTCGCGGAATCGCTGCCCGCCGCCTCGGTCGAGTACAATTTCGGCAACCAGCCCCTCGGCGTCGACGGCAAGCCCGCGCCCACCGGCATTCCCATCGGCCGCACCATCCGCGAGATCGAGACGACCAACTCCTGGGCCGTCGTCAAGAACATCGAACAGCACCCGGACTACGCCCGCCTGCTCGAAGAACTCCTCGCCGAACTGCGCCCCGCCATCGAAGCAAAGACCGGCCGGATGATGAAGCTTCAGGCCTTCGCCTTCGTCACATCCGCAGGCGGCGTCACGCCCTACCACTTCGACCCCGAGCACAATATCCTGCTGCAACTGCGCGGCACCAAGGTCATGACCCAGTTCCCCGCCGGCGATCCCCGCTTCGCGCCGGACCTGGTGCACGAAACCTATCACACCGGCGGCGGCCGCGAACTCAAGTGGCGCGACGACATGCTCCCCGGCGGGACCGAATTCGCGCTCTCGCCGGAGGAGGCCGTCTACGTGCCGGTCATGGCGCCGCACTTCGTGCGCAACGGCACCGCGCCCTCGGTTTCGCTGTCGATCACCTGGCGCTCGGAATGGAGCTTCGCCGAGGCGGACGCGCGGGCGTTCAACGGGTGGCTTCGGGGGCTTGGACTGACGCCGCGCCGGACCGGGCGATGGCCTGCGCGGAACCGGGGCAAGGCTTTGGCCTGGCGGGTGCTTCGCAGGTTCAGGAAGTAAAAAGAGAAGCAGGGGAGCATAGCCCCCCTGCACCCCAATTACCGTCCAGGTCACGCGGACCAAATCCGTTGTGCGCTCATGGCTGCGTCGGGAGACTTATTGGCTGCGCCGCAAGGAGCGCGCACCGGATAGGTTGTGCGCAACGACGACATTCCGAGGGTCCGGGGGATCATCCCCCGGAATCTTCCTCTTCCATTACTTGGCCTTCTTGACCCAAGCCGCCACCTCGACCCGCTGCCGCGGACGATTGGCCAGACGTTCCTTCAGTCCGGTCAAAGCCTGCACGACCGGCTTCGCCTCGTCGGCCGGAAGCGTCGCGGCATAGGCCTCGATCTTGCCGACCATCTCCGGGTTCGTGCTCGACGCGACGATGCGGGCGAAGAAGCGCGCGCGGCCCGAGTGTTCGATCAGCCCGTCGATCGCCGCCTGATGTTCGCGGACGAAATCGAAGGTCATTTCCGGGTGCGCGCGGCCCACCGTGGCGATGATCTGCGACGCGCTCGTCGCGTCCGGCGTGCCGGAAATGGCGAGCGCGAGGGCATCCTTGGCGATCGCCTCGTCGCGCGCCATGCCGAGGTCGGTGTAGTAGAGCTGGCGTTCGACGAAGCTGCCTGCCTTGGCGGCCTGCTGGCGCAGCAGGTCCCAGTCGGCGCGGGTGGCGTTGGTCGCGGCGACGCCAAGCCAGGTCGCCTTGAGCGGGCCGTCGAGCGACTTGGGATCGGCGGCGAGGCCCTGGAGGCGGCGGCGCGCTTCGGCTACGACGCGCTTGTCGCCGATGGAACCGAGGGTGTCGATCAGCTGCGCGCGCAGCTTGGTGTCGGTCAGCGGTTCGCCCGCCACCGGATCGAAGCCGAGCTTGTCGAGGCGCGGCGTCCAGGTCTTCGAGATGCGTGCGGCGAGCTTGTCCTTGACCTTGGCGTCGTCGAGCAGGCCGTAGACGCCTTCCCACTGGCCGACGACCTTGCCTGCCAGCGTCGCGTCGGTCGTACCGGGGACCGAGGCCAGCAGGCGCAGGCCCGCCGACATGTCCTGATAACCGGCCAGCGACAGCGAGAGATTGTCGCGCAGCAACCCGTACTGGTCGATCGACGCAAGCGAGCCGAAAGTGGAGATCAGCGCATCGAGCGCCTTGCCGTTGTAGAGCGTGCGGTAATAGCCGAGCTGACCCGCGTTCACGAGCACGGCATCGCAGCTGTCGACGGTCAGGCTCTCGGTCCGGCCGGTCATCAGGTGGCGCGTCGGCTCGCCGTTACCGGCGCGGATCAGCAGCGGCATCGGCCAGGTCGGCTTCTCTCCGCCTCGCGCCGAGGGATCGAGCGAGAAGGCGTCCTGCGTCAGGTCGAGGCGGGTCTTGCCGCCCGCGCAGGCCGAGACGTTTACGCGCAGCAGCGGCACGCCCGGTGTATGGGTGAAGGACTCGGCGATGAGGTCCACGTCCTTGCCGCCCGCCGATTCCATCGCCGCCCAAAGGTCGCGGCTGCTGGTGTTGGAGTAGGCGTGGTTGCGCATGTAGGTCTGCATGCCCGCGCGCCAGGTATCGGCGCTCACGTAGTCCTCCAGCATCGAGATGACCGCCTGCCCCTTCTGGTAGGTGATCGAATCGAAGGCCTGTTCCATCTCGGAAACGGTGCGGACCTTCTGCACCACCGGATGCGTGGTCGGCAGCGCGTCGAGCGCCATGGCGCCTTCGCGGCCGTCGATGCCGTTCAGCTTCCAGTTCCAATCGGGATTGAAGTGATCGGTGACCTTGTCGGCCATCCAGCTGGCAAAACCTTCGTTCAGCCAGATGTCGTCCCACCAGGCCATCGTCACCAGATCGCCGAACCACTGATGCGCGGTTTCGTGGGCCTGGACGCTGTAGATGCTCTGCTTGCCCGAGGGGCTGGTCACGGCGGGATCGAGCAGCAGGATACGCTCGAAGGTCATGATCGCGCCCCAGTTCTCCATCGCGCCGAAGAACTGCGACGAGCCGGGGGCGGCCATGTTGTCGAGCTTGGGCAGCGGGAACTTCACGCCGAAGTAGTCATCGAACCACGGCAGGATCTGGGCGAGGCCGTCGCGGGCATAGTCCGCCTTCGCGCCGCTGCCGGTGGGCGAGACGATGCCCACTTCCACGCCGTCCGCGGCCTTCATGGCGCTGCGCTCGAAGTCGCCCATGCCGAAGAACAGCAGATAGGAACTCATCTTCGGCGTCGTCGCGAACGTCACGCGCTTGAGGCCGCCGGGGAGCACTTCCTGGCCCTTCACCGGCATGTTGCTCACCGCCATGCGGTCGGCCGGGACGACGGCGGTGAGGTCGAAGGTCGCCTTGTAGCTGGGTTCGTCGAAGCTGGGGACGAAGCGGCGGGCGTCGGGCGCCTCGAACTGGGTGAAGATGCCGCGCACGTCCTTGCCGGTGCGACGGTCGGGATAGTCGAGTGCGAAGAGGCCCGAGGGCTGCGTGCCGATCTTGCCCGCATACGTCACGTCGAGGCGGTACTTGCCCGGTGCGATGGCCTTTCCGGCGGCGAAGCGCAGGGTCTGCGCCTTTTCGTCGGCACTGGTCTGAAGCACAATCTGCGTGCCGTTCTCGGCGACCAGCTTCGCGGCGGAGACGGCGAGGCCGTTGCCGTTCAGGGTCAGCGAGTCGCTCGCGGTGAACACCATGAGGTCGATCGAGACCTGGCCGGTGAAGGTCAGCTTCTCGGCATCGGGGGCGACTTCGATGCGGTAGTGCGTGGGACGGGCGTTTCGCGGCAGGTCGCTCGGCACGGTCTCGGCCAGCGGCACCGGCGCACCCGAGGCGGCGGGCGGCACGGATGCGGCGAAGGCTTGCGAGGAGAAGGCCGCGGAAACGGCAAAGGCAATCACGGCACCGGCCGTGGCAAGGTTACGCAGGGAAGATCGCATGAGAGGCAGAAGCTCCGGGAAATCGGCTTTGTGGCTGATGCACGTGATGGTCGCGAGGATTGTCGCGCGCGCAAGCGGATGCGCGATTCCTAGCGCCAAGGGTCACGCAGTGTCACGCATCGCCCATGTCGTTCGTCGATGGGAGTCGGCTGTTCGTATGGAAGCGGTCAACCGTTCGGATGGTAGAAGTCGTAAATCGTCTGCGCCACCGCCGCACTCACGCCGGGCGCGCGCTGGAGGTCCGCAAGGCTCGCCGCACGCACTTTCCCCGCGGTGCCGAAATGCAGCAGCAGCGCGCGCTTGCGGGCCGGGCCGATGCCGGGGATCTCGTCGAGCGGGCTGGCGGTAATCGCCCGGCTGCGCTTGGCCCGGTGCGCGCCGATGACGAAGCGGTGAACCTCGTCGCGCAACCGCTGGAGATGGAACAGCAGCGGTGAATTGACCGGCAGCATCTTCTCGCGCCCATCGGGGAAGTGGAACACCTCGCGCCCCTCGCGGCCGTGGTTCGGCCCCTTGGCGATGGCGATCAGGTTCACGTCCTCGATGCCGAGTTCTTCCAACGCGTCCTTCACCGCGCTCATCTGGCCCTTGCCACCGTCGATCAGCACCAAGTCCGGCCAGGTGCCGCCCTCGCGTTCCGGGTCTTCCTCCTGCACCCGACCGAAACGGCGGGTCATGACTTCGCGCATCATCGCGAAGTCGTCGTTGCTCTGCGCCTCGCGGATGTTGAACTTGCGGTACTGGCTGGTGAGGAAACCCTCCGGCCCCGCCACCACCATCGCGCCGACCGCCTTGCTGCCCTGAATGTGCGAGTTGTCGTAGACTTCCACGCGCTGCGGCAGGTCCGGCAGTTCGAGGAATTCCGCCATCTCGCGCCAGATCTTGGCCTGCGATCCGCGCTCGGCCATACGGCGGTCGAGCGCCTCCACGGCATTGCGCACGGCCTGATCCATCAGGCGGCGACGGCTGCCGCGCTGGGGCACCGAAATCTCGACTTTGCCGCCTGCCAGTTCGCGGAAAGCCTCGGCCATGAGTTCGGCCTCGGGCAGTTCGCGGTCGACCAGGATCGTGCGCGAAGGCGGCACTTCCTCATAGAACTGGGCAAGAAAGCTCTGGAACACCTCTTCCTCGGACAGACCCTCGGTATGGGTCGGGAAGAAGGCGCGGTGGCCCCAGTTCTGCCCGCCGCGAATGAAGAAGGCCTGCACGCCAATCTGGCCGTTCTTGCAAGCCATCGCGAAGATGTCGGCGCTGTCCATGCCCTCGGCGTTGATCGCCTGGCTGCCCTGGATGAAAGTCGCCGCGCGCAGACGGTCGCGCAGCATCGCCGCGCGCTCGAAGTCCAACGCTTCGGCGGCTTCGGCCATCTGGCTCTCGATCTTCTTCTGCACCGCGCCGGACTTGCCGCCGAGGAAGTCCTTGGCTTCCTTCACCAGTTCGCCGTAGCCCGCCTCGTCGATCCGCCCGACGCAGGGCGCCGAGCAGCGCTTGATCTGGTAGAGCAGGCAGGGCCGGTCGCGCCGTGCAAAGAAACTGTCGGTGCAGGACCGCAGCAGGAACAGCTTCTGCAACGCGTTGATCGTGGTGTTCACCGAACCGGCGCTGGCGAAGGGGCCGTAATAATTGCCCTTCATCTTGCGCGCGCCGCGATGCTTCATGATGCGCGGGAAGTCATGTTCCGCGCGCAGCAGGATGAAAGGGAACGATTTGTCGTCGCGCAGCAGCACATTGTAGGCGGGGCGGAAGCGCTTGATGAGCTGCGCTTCCAGCAGCAGTGCCTCGGCCTCGGAATTGGTGGTGACGATGGTCATGCTGCGCGTCTGGCTGACCATGCGCTGGAGGCGGCCGGGCAGGCGCTCCCACTGCGTATAGTTGGTCACGCGGTTGCGCAGCACGCGGGCCTTGCCGACATAGAGCACGTCGCCGCGCGCATCCTGCATCCGATAGACGCCGGGCTTCGCGGGCAAGGTGCGCACGACCTCGCGGATCGCCTCTACCCCGGCCTGCAAGTCGGGCTGGTCGGAGCCACGCAGGGCGAAAGTCGCCCGCTCCTCGTTGAAACGTTCGGTGCCCTGGGGGTGTTCGGGAGTTCCGGCAGGTGTTCGCGCCATGAGCGCCAGATAGGACATCGCGGCCGGATCGGGTAGACCCGGCCGCAATCATATCGTCAGAACATCTTGCGCAGATCGATGCCGAGCACCCTGCCCTGGGGCTCGCGATAGGCGGCCTGATAGGCGATCGGCACCAGGCCGTTGCCGTCGGTGACCTTCTGCCGCGAATCGAGCAGGTTGTCCGCCTTGAGCGAAATCCGCGCGCCCTTGAGGAACGGCATCTTCGCCACGAGCGCCTCATTCCGGCCAAGGTCGGCGAAAAGCCGCAGGTTCACGTCGAAAGTGCTGCCGAAGCGCAAGTCGGAACTCGACGGCGCACCGCTGCCGTTGACGTGCCGGGGCGCCTCCCATTCGGCCTTGAGCCGCAAGCCATAGCCGTTGCGGAACAGGCCGCCCTCGGCCTCGAAGGCATGGCGCGGCACGCCTCCCGCCGTGAGAGCCTCGCCGTTCAGCTGGTCGAATGTTGCAACCCCGTCCGCGAGGGTCACACGGTCGGTGAAGCGCCAGGTGTGGTAGATCGAGAAGTTCCAGCGCCCGCCCTTGCCGCCCGGTCCCATCATCGGCGGTCCGGCCGGACGGGGAGCGGCATTCTGGCCGGGCTTGCCTGCGCCGGGAGGCGGACCGCTCGGTGCCTGATCGCTGCCGAGCTTGCCCTGGAAATTGAGGCCCCAGCGGATGCGCGAACTCACTTCCTCGTCGAAGGTCACGGCGCGCCGGTCGATATACGTCAGGTTGCCCTCGGCATCGCGCACGACGCGGCCGGGGAACGCCGCTTCGACGGCAGGCGTCAGCATCGGAAACGCCTCGCTGACGTTCGAGGAACGGTTGCGGAAATATTCCACCAGCAGGTTCGAGCGTTCCATGAACGGCAGTTCCCAGGTCGCCGACAGCTTGATGTCGCGCTGGGTCTCCTTGACGAGATCCTGGTTGCCGCCCGTCAGCACCGTCACCAGCGCCGTGCGGTTGTTGGTGAAGTCATAGATCGAGACATTGTAGTTGAGCACGTTCGGGGCGCCGAGCAGCGCCAGACTGGGCGCGGCTTCCTCGAACAGGTAGCTGGCCTGGATCGTCAGCTTCCCGGTGGGCGACCAGGTCAGGCCCGCGCTCCAGTCGGCCAGCGTGCCGAAGTCGGAGAGATGGTTGAGTCCGGCGCTGAGATTGAGCGCAAGATCGCCGATCCCGCCCAGAAAATCGCCGCGACTGGTCAGCGGGAGAGCGAGGTTGATGCCGCCCGAAAGATCGCCGCGATTGAGCCGGACATCGGGGCCGCTCGATGCCGTATCCGTGCTGCGGACCCGGCTGAAATCGTAGCCGCCCTTGATCGTGAGGTTCGCATCCCCCGCAGGCATCCGGAACGGCATGCCGGACAGCGTCGCCAGCGAGGACAGCGCCATGGTGCGGCTGCGCGCGACGTCGCGCCCGGCCCCCGGCACCAGCGGCAGGGGACCGTCGATAGCAAGCGTCCCCGCCAGGGCATCCGCCTGCAGGCCGGAGAGATCGCGGCGCCTGTCGGTATGCGTCTCGGCGTCGGTATAGCTGCCGTCGCCGGTGACGTTGAACATCCACGAACCGATCATCGTATTGTAGCCGAGACCGGCCTCGAAGATGTCCGTCACTACCTGGGAGCGCAGCGGATCGGGCAGCGCCCGCACTGCCTCGCCCCCGGACGGCGATTTCAGCGTGACGGTATCCAGCCCCGACAGCGTGGTCATCTTCGAATGGGTATAGGACCCGTTGGCGGTGATCGCGCCGCCCAAGCCGCTCTCGCCGAGGTTCTGCGTCATCGTGCCGTTGAGCACCAATTCGGCATCGGCGGCGGCCAGACTGCGATAGCGCGCCGGGTTCGGATCACCCGCCACCGTTGGCACCGAGCCGTCCGCCTGACGCACATTGCGCTCGCTCTCGGTGAGCATCGAGGTGTCGGTATATTTGGCGTTGAAATTGTAGCGGCGCGGCCCGGCGATCTTCACCAGCCCGCTTTCCAGTTCGTAATTGTCGTAGCCGCCGCGGGTCGGACGGTTGTACTCACCCGCCAGCGTCGTGGCGGAAAAGCGGTCCTTGAGGATCAGGTTCACCACCCGCTGGTTGGCGGGATAGCCGAAGCGCAGCGCCACTTCTTCGGGCAGGACTTCCATCTTGCGGATCGCCTCGGGCGGAATGTTGCGCATCTCGCGGAAGCTGGTGATGCGCTGGCCGTTGACGAGGATCACCGGCATGCCCGAGCCGCGTCCCCGCCCGCTGCCGGTCTGGGGCGAGATCGCCTCGATCAGGTCGCCGATCGAATCCGCGCCATAAGCGGCGATGTCGCCCTCGTCGAACGTCGCGATCGGCGCGCTGGGGACTTCCAGCTGGCCCCGGATGCGCGGCGCGACGACGACGATGTCGCCGCTCGTCACTTCCAGCGGATCGTCCTTCTCGTCCTCATCCTCGGGAGGCATGGCTTCGGCCGGATCGGCAGGCACCGCCGCGCCGCCGAGCGCCGCACCTGCAACGGAAACGGGAAGCTGCCGGGATAGAGTCTCAGCCTGAGCCAGGGCCGGCAGGCAAACGCCCGCGACCAGTGGCCCCAGCAGAGGGGCCAAATGTGCGCACCGCAAATCAACACTCCGCCAATAAAAGAATTCACGCCATCCCGGCGAGGCTGATGCCGCGTCTGCGAAGACGCCGCAAGGTGCTGTGCGGTAACATTTTGTCGCGCCTGCCCGGCGAATTGTAGCAGGCAATTGTCATGCAGGCGCCGAAGGGTGCTGCAAGGACTGTCGATGCGGCATTTTTGAAACGGCGCGGGAGAAAAACGCCCCGTCCCCACTCCACCGGGAAGAGTTCGACAGCCAAGGCTTCCATTTTCGGCGAGTCGTGGCTATGGCGCGCCGCAATCATCAGCAAGCTTACGGGTATTGATCGCCGATGGCGAAAGAAGAACTCCTCGAAATGCGCGGCCGGGTCGTCGAACTCCTGCCCAACGCGATGTTCCGCGTAGAGCTGGAAAACGGCCACGAGATCCTCGGTCACACCGCTGGCAAGATGCGCAAGAACCGCATCCGCGTGCTGGTCGGCGACGAAGTTCTCGTCGAACTGACCCCCTACGACCTCACCAAGGGTCGCATCACCTACCGCTTCATGCCTGGTCGCGGTGGCCCCGGTCAGTACTGATCTCGCGTCTCCCGTGGGAGACATGACCGCCCCTCGGCCGGACTTGCGGCTGATCTCGGACCTGCGGCTAATTCTTGCCTCGGCCAGCCCGCGCCGACGCGAGTTGATCGGCCGACTGGGCATAGCGCCCCATGCCGTCACCGCTGCCGATATCGACGAGACGCCGGCAGCCGGGGAAGTTCCCCGCGCCTATGCCCGCCGCATGGCGCGCGAAAAGGCGCAGGCAGCTGCGGATGACACCGCACACGTCCTTGCCGGAGATACCGTCGTCGCCTGCGGCCGCCGTATCCTGCCCAAGGCCGAGGACGAAGCCACCGCGCGCGCCTGCCTCGCACTGCTCTCCGGTCGCCGCCACCGCGTGCTCTCCGCCATCGCTCTCCGCTCCCCCGACGGCACTTTGCGCGAACGTCTTTCCGAGACGGTGGTGCGCTTCAAGTCGCTCTCTCCCGAAGAGATCGAGGCCTACATCGCCGGCGGCGAGTGGGACGGCAAGGCGGGCGGCTATGCCATCCAGGGCAGTGCCGAAGGCCTGATCGCGGAAATCGCCGGAAGCCATTCCGGCGTCGTCGGCCTCCCCCTGTTCGAGACCCGCGCCTTGCTGAAAGCGGCAGGATTCGCGATTGGCTGAATGGCTCGTCGAGGACGGGATCGGCGAAGCGCGCGCGATCCTGGTCGAGAACGGAGAAGTGCTGGCTGCCCGCCTGCAATGGGACGGCGCCCTCGCCCCTGGTGAAGTCGCCGATGCCGTGCTCGTCTCCCGCGCCAAAGGCGCAAGGCGCGGCACCTTGCGCTTTCCCTCGGGCGAGGAAGCGCTCGTCGGCGGGTTGCCGCCGGAAGCCAGCGAAGGCGCCCCGCTGCGCGCCCAGATCACCCGCGCCGCCATGGCCGAGACCGGGCGCCTGAAACGCGCCCAGGCCAGGCCGACGAAACTTCCGCCCCGTCCCGCCCCATCGCTGGCCGAATCGTTGCAGGAGACCGGACATCCGGTTCGCACGCTCCGCGCCTTCCCCGAGGACCCCTGGCCCGAACTCTTCGCCGAAGCGCTCGGCGGCGAGGTTGCTTTCGAGGGCGGCGCGATTCTCGTGATCCCGACTCCGGCGATGACGCTGATCGACATCGACGGCACCCTCCCCCCGCGCGCGCTTGCGCTGACGGCGATCCCGGCTATCGCGCAGGCCATCGGGCAGTTCGATCTCGGTGGCTCGATCGGCATCGATTTCCCCTCGCTGGAAGGCAAGGAGGACCGCCGCGCCGTGGATGAAGCGCTCGCCGAGGCGCTCGACCACTGGCCGCACCAGCACACCGCGATGAACGGCTTCGGCTTCGTCCATCTCGTCGCCCGGCTGGAGCGCCCCTCGATTCTCCACCGCCTGCGCCACGATCCTGCCGGGGCCTGCGCCCGGCTGCTGCTGCGACAGGCGGAGCGGGTTCAGGAACCCGGCACGCTGTTGCTGACCGCCCATCCGCGCGTGCGTGCGCGGGTGCGCAGCGAATGGGAGGACGAACTCGCCCGCCGCACCGGGCGCGTGCTGGCCTGGCGGGAAGACCCCGGCCTTGCGCTGGGCGGCGGATTCGCGCAGGCGATCACGTCATGAGCGACAACACGACCGTAAGGGCCAATGCCAGGTGCCCGATCTGCGGCAAGCCGCGCACTGCGCAGCATGCCCCCTTCTGCTCCAAGGCCTGCCGCGACCGCGACCTGCTGCAATGGCTGGGCGACGGCTATGCCATTCCCGGACCGGCGGCACCGCAAAATCCGGACCAGGATATTTATCCACAAGACGATTGAAACGAGATCGTCATTTTAGGGTTGCCAAGCCGGTCCAGGTTCTTCATAGGCCCGCCACCAGCAGCGAACGACCGTTTCGAAAAACGGAAAATTCGCTGAAAAGCTTGGTTTTGCCCGGGTAGCTCAGTTGGTAGAGCATATGACTGAAAATCATAGTGTCGGCGGTTCGATCCCGTCCCCGGGCACCACTCTCTTCTGAGAGTGGTGCCTTTTTCTTTGCCGTTTCAGATTAACGAATCGCAACAGACGTTAGTCCCCAAGACTAATACGAAGCCGATTCCGCTCCGCCCTTCCTATAAGGGTACATGTGGGCACATGGCTCCGAAAACGGGCCGAACCGGCGGTATTTTGCAAGACGAGTCGAGAAGGAAGCTGCGAAAGCAGGGTTTTTCGGACCTCGATTTTACCCATAAAGATGATGTTAACCATTAGTTGTCAGTCCTGATCGGGCAACAACGGGGATTGTCATGCGCATTGATGCCAGAAACCTTCTGGACCGACTGGGCCGCAATGAATTTGCCTACAAGGAATTCGAAGACCGGTTTTCCGACCTGGAACTCTGGCCGATCCTGGAGGCGCTGCTGCGCGACCCTCGCCTCCAGACGCTCGACCAGACGGTTTCGGACGGCGCCGTGCCGGAGACCGAAACTGTCGATCCGGAACTGGCCGCCGAGCCGCTGAAAAACCTGTTCAGCCGCTACGAGCAACAATCTGTTTCGCCATCGATTGCAAAACCTGTTGTTGAAGAACCGGTTCGCGATGTACGAGCGATGTTGCGCCATCTGTCGGACCTTGGCGCCCGGGGGGAAATCTGATGCCGATGATCGTCTGTCACGGTCCCAAGGGGGGTACCGGAAACACTTTCGTGGCCGCTCACCTGGCCATGGGCCTGTCCGCCCAGGGCGCCGACGTGACTGTCGTGAGCATTGCCGCCCGCGACACCCTGCCGCTGCACTTCGGCCTGACCCCGGCCATCGCGCTGCCCGCCCTCACCGCACCCGCCGACGAAGCCGTGCTGGTCGGCGGAATCAACTTGCGCAGCTGGCGCCGCGCGCCCGAAGATCTCGACTTCGTGCCGATGCTCGGCGACCTCGGCTATTTCCAGCCCGGCAAGGACCGCGTGCTGGTGGTGGACGTGCCGTCGAACGAAACCCGCCTCGCCCGCCGCCTGATCGATCACGCCTGCGCCCATGTCTGCACGATCAATGCGCAGCCCGATACGCTCGCCCTGCTGCCGCAGGTCTTCGGCGAGGCCGGTATCGAAGGACTCGCCCGCACCGCCTTCGTCATCAATGCTCTGGACGAGACGCGCCGCCTCGGCCGCCACGGCTCCGCCTTCATCCGCGAACTGGCCGGCCCGCGCCTGATCGGCCGCATCCGCATGGACGAAGCGGTTCCCGAATCCATCGCCACGCTCCAGATGCTGAGCCGCTACGCACCCGCCAGCGTCGCCCTTTCCGACGTTCAGCAGATCGCGGAAGCCGTTGCGCCCACGCTCGATTCGACGAGCGCTGCATGGATCGCTCCGGTGAGCCGCGCCGCATGATCCGAAAGCTCGTTTCGCACCGCGCCGTCCGACTGCTGGCGATCGTTCCGATCGCGCTGATCGCGGCCATGGTGATCGGGGTGCCCCTCGACATCAATGCCCAGTGGATGTTCGCGGGCGTGACGATCTTCGGCACGCTCATCATGAAGCGCTGGCCGGGCCGCAAGGGCTCGCTGGCACTGGGCCTGCTCGCGGTGCTGATGTCCACGCGCTACATGTTCTGGCGCACGACGCAGACGCTGGCTTTCGGCACCCTGCCCGAATTCCTGTTCGGCACCGGCCTCTACCTGGCCGAGGCTTATGCCTGGCTCATCCTGATCCTGGGGTTCATCCAGACCAGCTGGCCGCTCGACCGCCCGGTGATCGAGCCGAAGGGCGATCCCGAGACCTGGCCGACGGTCGACATCTACATCCCGACCTACAACGAAAGCCTGGAGATCGTGCGCAACACGGTCTTCGCGGCGATGGACCTCGACTATCCGGTCGACCGCTACCGCATCTTCATCCTCGATGACGGCAAGCGTCCCGAATTCCGCGCTTTCGCCAAGGAAGCCGGGTGCGGCTACCTGACCCGCGATAACAACCTCCACGCCAAGGCCGGCAATCTCAACGCCGCCATGAAGAAGACCGACGGCGAACTGATCGCGATCTTCGATTGCGACCACGTTCCCACCCGCGCCTTCCTGCAATTGACCGTGGGCTGGTTCCAGACCGACCCGCGCCTCGCGCTGATCCAGACGCCGCACCACATGTATTCGCCCGATCCGGTGCAGCGCAATCTCGCCTCGACGATGGGCGAGATGCCGGGCGAAGGTGACTTGTTCTACGGCCCGGTCCAGGGCGGCAACGACCTCTGGAACGCTACCTTCTTCTGCGGTTCCTGCGCGATCATCCGCCGCGAGGCGCTGATGGAGACCAACGGCTTCGCGGGCGAGACCGTGACCGAGGACGCCCATACCGCGCTCAAGCTCCAGCGTACCGGCTGGAACACCGCCTATATCAGCGCGCGCCTTTCCGCCGGTCTCGCCACCGAGCGCCTGGTGCTCCACGTCGGCCAGCGCATCCGCTGGGCACGCGGCATGACGCAGATCCTGCGCATCGACTGCCCGCTCTTCGGCAAGGGCCTGACCTGGCAGCAGCGCCTCTGTTACCTGAACGCGATGCTGCACTTCCAGTATCCGCTGCCGCGCATCGCCTTCCTGACCAGCCCGCTCGCCTACCTGATCTTCGGCCAGAACATCATCCAGGCCTCGGCTTCGCTGATCTTCGCCTATGCCCTGCCGCACCTGTTCTGCTCCTCGGTCGCCAACGAGCGCACCCAGGGCGGCGACCGCCGCCCGTTCTGGGGCGAAGTCTACGAAACGATCCTCGCCTTCCACCTCGTCAAGCCGACGGTCATGACCTGGTTCCAGCCCCGCAAAGGCAAGTTCAACGTGACCGACAAGGGCTCGCTGCTGGACAAGACCTATTTCGACTGGGCCGTGGTGAAGCCGCACCTGATCTGCATCGGCCTTTTGGTCGGCGGCATCGCGCTCGCGGTCGGAAAATGGGCGTTCTTCCCCTACATGTTCAACATCCAGACCGACACGCTGGTGCTGAACTGCGCCTGGGCGACCTTCAGCCTCATCATCCTGCTCGCCGCCGTCTCGGTCGCGCGCGAAACGCGCCAGGCCCGCCAGGACATCCGCATCCCCGTGGCACTGCCGGTCACCGCCTATCTCTCCTCCGGCCATACCCTCGGCGCGACGACGATCGACATCTCGATGGGCGGCGCCGCCCTCGCCCTGCCGGTGGAAGTACCCGCGCGCGATGCCGAAGTGACGCATATGACGATGGCCATGGGCGACGAAGTGCTCTCGATCCCGGTCCGCACGATGCGCATGAGCGGCAACAAGGCCTTCGTCCGCTTCGAACAGCTGGACATGCTGGCGAACCGCCACCTCGTCCGCGCCGTCATGGGCCGGGCCGACGCCTGGCAGCCCACCGGCCCCAATCCGCAAGTCAGCGGCCTCCGCTCGCTGGCAGACATCATCCTTGTCGACATGGTGACGATCAAACGCATGTTGCGTCTCAATTTTGCCGAACGCCGCGCCATGGCCGCCATGGCCCCCAGCACGCCCGCGATCCCCGCCGACAAGAAGGCGAAGAAGAAGGCCAGAGGCTTGCTGCCGCTGGCCAAGGCCGCCGGTGTCGCCACCGCGCTGGCGCTGGGCGTCGCGACAGTCGTGCTCGGCAGCCGCGAGGTTCACGCCGCGCCGGTTCGGGCAGCAGTTCCAGTCGCCACGCCCGCAGCCGCAGCCGTTGGAACGCCCGATGCCGATCCGCCGCGCGGCGGCCTCAGCGAGCGCCTGACGCTCAAGGACATGCGCGTCGCCAGCCCGATCCGCCTCCAGGGCACCGCCGGAGAGATCGGCATTCCCTTCGGCATGCGGCAGGACCGCGTGGTCACGTCCGCCGTGCTGACACTCCAGATCTCGTGGTCGGCGCAGATGCTGGACGACATCAGCCAGCTCGTCGTCATCGTGAACGGCGAAGTGGTCCAGGCCGTGTCGCTGACCCGCGCCGAGGCGGGCGGCCACGCCCTGCGCATCCCGATCAACGGCGCCCTGCTGCTGCCGGGCGACAACCAGCTCAACATCCGCTTCCTGGGCCACTACGCCCGCGACTGCGAGGATCCTTTCCACAGCTCGCTCTGGACGAACATCAGCAACACCCGCTCGTTCCTCGACGTCGAATATCAGGCGCTGACCTTCCAGCCCGATCTCTCGCGCATGCCGCTGCCGTTCTTCGACAAGGGCCAGAACGTGCCGCTGCGCATGCCCTTCGTCTTCGCGGGGCAGCCCCACAAGGGCGAACTGGAAGCCGCCGCCGCCACCGCCTCGTGGCTGGGCTCGCTCGCGTCCTATCGCGGCTTCTCGTTCAAGCCGGTCTACGGCTCGCTGCCCAAGGGCAATGCCGTGGTCTTCCTGAAGGCCGGGCAGTCGATCCCCGGTCTCGACCTCGCACCGGCCACCGGCCCGACCGCCGCCGTCGTGCGCAATCCGGCCGATCCCACCGGCACCCTGCTGGTGCTGATGGGCCGGGGCGATTCCGACTTGCGCGTGGCGGCAGGCGCCGTCGCGCTGGGTCGCGGCGTGTTCGGAGGCCAGCGCATGGCCTTCGACGGCGTGCGCATCCCCGCCTGGCCGCGCTATGGCGCACTGCGCTGGATCTCCACCGACAAGCCGGTGCAACTCGGCAAGATCATGCCCGCCTATGCGCTTCAGGGCATGGGCCTGCGCCCCGGCCCGCTGACCGCCAGCTTCCGCGTCGCGCCCGACCTGTTCTTCTGGCCCCGCGAAGGCGGCCACCTGAACGTGACTTACCGCTATCCGCTGGCCGACTGGCTCGACCAGCGCGGCTCGCGCCTCGATGTCTCGCTCAACGGCCAGTACCTCAAGACCCTGCCGCTCAGCTCGACCTGGTGGAGCAACCTGTTCGGCGGCTCCGGCGCGCGTGGGCAGGATTCGACCGCCAAGGTGGTGCTGCCGCGCTACAACCTGTTCGGCCAGAACGAGCTGGCGCTCGACTACAACCTGATCATCGCCGACAAGAAGAAGTGCACCGGCACCCTGCCGGAAAACGTGAGGACCTCGATCGATCCCACGAGCACGATCGACCTGACTTCGGCCTATCACGCGCTCATGATGCCGGACCTCGCGACCTTCGCGGGCGCCGGCTTCCCCTTCACGGTAGCGCCCGACCTGGCCGAAACCACCGTGGTCATGGCCGCCAACCCCTCGCCCGCCTCTGTCGAGGCCTTCCTCGACCTGATGGGCCGCTTCGGTGACTCCACCGGCGTTCCCGTCACCGGCATCACCGTGACTTCCTCGGTCTCGGCCGCCGATCTCCAGGACCAGGACGTGCTAGTCGTGGGCGGCGTGGAACTCGCCTCGGCGGGCACGCTGTTCGACAAGGCGCCGGTTCGCTATGTCAACGGCCACCTCGAAGTGACCGAACGCTCGCCGCTGCAATATGCCACCTCGTTCTTCGGCGGCACCGAGCGGAACGATCCGATGGTCGCCGCTCCGCTCGTCTACAACGCGCGCGGCTTCTCGGGCATCGTCAGCTTCCGTTCACCCTACTCGTCCGACCGGACCGTGGTGGCACTGCTGGCCGACAATGCCGCCGCCCTGCCCGCCCTCGTCGACGGCATGGCCGACAAGAAGATCAACGCCGCAATCCAGGGCGACCTTGCCGTCACCAAGGGCGACGGCATGACCAGCTTTGCCATCGGCGACCGCTACTGGGTCGGCTCGCTGCCGATCTGGATGAAGCTTGCCTACTGGTTCAGCCAGCGTCCGATGCTGATGGGCCTGTTCTCGCTGCTGCTCGCCGCGATCCTCGCGGGGCCTGCCTACCTCTACTTCCGCCGCCAGGCCCAGCGCCGCCTCGGCCAGCAGGACGATAACGCATGAATGCCGCGATGACCCGCCTGCGCCTCGTCGGCCTGGCGCTGCTGCTCTCCACCGCGACGACCGTGGCCCATGTCGGAGTCGCCCATGCCCAGGCGGCAGGCGTGGATGCCCTGCTGCAACAGGCGAAGTACTGGCGCTCCAAGGGCCGCGAGGACCTCGCGCAGCAGGCGCTGCGCCGCGCCAAGGCGCTCGATCCAGGCAATGCCTCGGTCAATCAGGCGCTGAACGCCAAACCGGCCGCGCCCAAGCCCGTGCCGCAACCGGCCGCCAAGCCTGCCGCCAAACCCGCGCAGGCCGCCGCTCGTCCGGCACCGACGCGCACACCTGCCGCGCCGCCCGCTCAGCGCCCCACACAAGCCGCCACGCCCGCGCGCAGCACACCCGCACCGACCACTTCGGCCAATCGCGCCGGACAGGCCCGCGTCGCGGGCTTCGACGCGCTGGAGGACGGCAACCTCGCCTCTGCCGCCAGCCAGTTCCAGCGCGCGCTCTCAGTCAATTCGCGCGATCCCGATGCGCTCGGCGGCCTCGGCCTCGTGCGTCTGCGCGAGAGCAATTTCGCGGAAGCAGCGAACTACCTCGAACAGGCCTCGCGCTACGGCAAGGCGAGCCAGTGGGCCGAAGGCCTCGGTTCCGCCCGCTTCTTCGCCGGTCTTGCCGACGCCCGCAACTTCGTGGCGCAGGGCCGCCTTGCCGATGCCCAGTCGGTCACCGAAGGCCTGATCCGCTCGGGCTACAAGGAACCCGGCCCGGCGCTCGAAATCCTCGCCGACATCTACGAAAAGCAGGGCCGCTACGCCGACGCCGCCGATCTCTACCGCCAGGCCAGCCAGGGCGGCGCCAATGGCAGCGGAAGCGCAGACGACAAGCGCCTGCAAATGCGCGCCGCCCGCGGCCGCGCGCTCGCCGCCGCCGCCAACAACGACGACATGGGCGCCATGCGCGAGTTCCAGAACGGTCTGGTGCTCGATCCCACCGACCCGTGGATCCGCTACGAATTCGCCGAGTTCCAGATCAAGCGCGGCCGTGTGCCCGAGGCGGAATCGCTGCTGCGCTCGCTCACCGCGATGGGTCAGCCCGACTCGCTCTATGCCGCCGCGCTGCTCAACAACGACCTCGGCCGCGCGACCGAGGCCGCACGCCTGATCGACATGATCCCCGAGGCGCAGCGCACCGCGCCGATGCGCAGCTTCGCGATCGGCGTGAAGACCGATGCCGCGATCGCCCGCGCCAAGTCGATGGCCGCGCAGGGCCAGCAGGCGCAGGCTCTCGCCTCGCTGCGCCAGCTTGGCGCGATGTCGGCGATACCGGCGGGCAAGCAGGCCGCCGTCGCCAACGCGCTTTATGAACTCGGCGACGCGCAAGGCGCCGCCAGCGTGGCCGAGAACGCCGCGCAGGCGCCCATTTCCAGCGTGGCCGACTACGAAGGACTGATCGGCGTGCTCGCCCGCGTCGGCCGCGACGACCTTGCCCAGCAGGCGCTGCAACGCGCCGGCGCCATGGCAGGCAGTTCGGCCGAGGGCCAGCAGGCCTATGCGCGGATGAACGCCGCCCTGCTCGTCAGCCAGGCCGACCGCTCGCGGCAGGCCGGCCGTTTCGCGGAATCCTTCGACATTCTCCAGAGCGCCTGGGGCGCCGCGCCGGAGAACATGGACATTCTCGCCGGCCTTGCCCGCCTCTACCAGGGCGGCCAGATGCCCGCCCGCGCCGCGCAGACCTGGCAGCTGGTGCTCGCGCGCAAGCCGGGCGACAAGGACGCCCTGCTCGGTCTGGCCGAGACGGCGCAGGCGGCAGGCGACAACGACCTGTCGCGCCGGGCCCAGAACGACGTGCTCCGCGCCTTCCCGCAGGACTATCAGGTGCGCCTCTCGCTCGCCAACGTCGAGCGCGCCCGCGGCAACGACCGCGCGGCGATGGCCATGCTCAAGGAAGCCCGCACCCTCTATGCGCGTGGCCAGGGCGGCACTTCGATCGACGGCCTCGCGGGCGGCAATCCGTTTGCCGCGATGACTCCGGCAGGCGGGTCCAACCCGTTCCGCGACCGCCCGGTGGCCGCACCGCAGCAGGTCAATCCTTTCGCGCTTGGCGGCGGCACCCGCATTCCGAGCACTCCCTCGACGGGATACGGCAGCGCCGCGATGCCCGCCGCCTATGCCCCATCGCCTTCTTACAATGCGCCCTCCGGCTACGGTGCGGCGCCGCGTTACGGCAACCAGAGCTACGGCGCCCCTGCCATGGCCTCGGCACCCTATCCAGCCACTGGCGGCAGTTATGGCAGCTATGGCGACACCGGCATGGACGCAGGTTCGGCCACCGCCTACTCCGCAGACCCGGTGATCGCGCAGATCCAGTCGCAGATCGCCGAAATCTCCCACGACACCGGCCCGCGCGTCGATATCGACACCGGCTACCGCCGCCGCTCGGGCGAGGCGGGCCTCAGCCAGCTCGACGAGATCAAGGGCTCGGCCCGCTTCTCGACTGACGCTGTGGGCGGCCGCGTCTATGCCAAGGCGGAAGCATCGGTGATCGACGCCGGGCGCGCCAACCGGTCGGGACAGGCCCGCTTCGGCACCAACGGGTTGATCGAGGCGGCAGCGATCGTCGCGCAGGAGCCTTCGGTGTTCCCCGCGGCCCAGACCCAGAACGCCTCGGGCGTCGCCTTCTCGGCGGGCTACGAAAGCGATACCGTGCAACTGGAGGCGGGCACCACCCCGGTCGGCATGGGCAAAACCGAAGCCACGTTCCGCGCCGCGGCTTCGCCCAAGCTCTCCTCCACAGTGCGCGGCAAGGTCTTCGCTGAGCGCCAGCCCGTGACCGACAGCGTGCTGTCCTATGCCGGCACCCGCGATCCGGTCACCGGCATGCGCTGGGGCCAGGTCATGCGCACGGCGGGCGGCGCGGGCCTGTCCTACGACGAGGACGGCAGCGGCGTCTATGCCGAGGGCCGCTATTACCGCTTCCGCGGTACCAACGTCGCCCGCAACAGCGGTTTCGAGGCCAATGTCGGCGGCTATCTGCGCGCCTACCACGGCACCCGCTCGAACCTGACCGTGGGCCTCAACGTCAACTACCAGGGCTACGACAAGAGCCAGAACTACTTCACCTGGGGCAACGGCGGCTACTTCAGCCCGCAGCACTTCATCAGCGTCGGCCTTCCGGTGAACTACACCATGGAAGACGAACTCTTCGACGTCCGCGTCTCGTTCACGCCCGGTTTCCAGAGCTACAAGCAGGATCAGACCGACCTCTATCCCATCAATGCCCCGCTTCAGACGGTGCTCGATGCGCTCAAGGATGCGAACAACGACGTGCGTTCCTACTACGACAGCATCAGCAAGACCGGTTTTGCGGTATCGAGCGACCTGTCTATCTACTACAAGCTGAGCCCGACCACCCGCATCGGCGGCGAGGCCAGCTACAATACCTTCGGATCTTATGACGAGTTCCGGAGTATGTTCGGCGTGAGACAGAATTTCGGGAGCACCGGCCGATGAAACTGCACGCATTTCCCTCTCCTCGCTCGGAAGGCGAACAGAGCGGCGCCGGAGGGCTGGCGCTCTTCGCGATGATGGCCGCCGCCGAAGTCTGCGAAAGCGCGCCTTCCACCCAGGCGCAGGCCTTCTTCTCGGCCATCGGACGGCGCATGGCGGCGCTGGAGCCGCTGGAAGGCGTCAGCGATGCCGCCGTACTCGCCGCCCGGATCAACGGCTTCTGGCAGGACCTCGGCTGGGGCGAAATCCAGCTGGCGGTGGGAGACGATGCGATCGTCGTCCATCATCGCAGCCTGCCCAAGGCCCTCACCGCCGACCAGCAGCACAACTGGAACACGATGCTGCTCGGCCTGCTCCAGGGCGCCTACGACGCCTGGTTCCGCGTGCTCGGCAGCGGCCCCGCCCTGCACACGGCCGCGCAGTGGCAGGGCGACATGGTCGAACTGCGCCACGGGCGCTGAACCTCAAGGCCATAAACGAGACATCATCGGCATGAGCTTCCTCTTCGATACCGGCATGACCCGCCGCAACTTCACCCTGGGGGCGATGCTGGCCATGACCGCAGCCTGCAACACAGACGCGCAGAGCCGTGCCCCCGTGCGCGACGCCTTCTGGCGGACCTGGCGCGACTTGTACCTCAAGCCCGATGGCCGCGTCGTCGATACCGGCAACAACGGCGTCAGCCACAGCGAAGGCCAGAGCTACGGCCTGCTCTTCGCCTACAAGGCGGGCGATGCCGAGGCTTTCGAGAAGATCGCGGGCTGGACGCAGAGCCACCTCTCGCGCCCGGACATGGCGCTCCACGCCTGGCGCTACGATCCTTCCGCCCCCAACCCGGTGGCCGACCAGAACAACGCGACCGACGGCGATCTCGTCATCGCCTGGGCCCTCGCGATGGCCGGACAGCGCTGGAACCGCGCCGACTACACCGCGCGCGCCGCGCAGATCCGCTCGGCGGTGCGCAGCCACTGCGTGATCGAGCGGCACGGCCGGCAACTGCTGCTTCCCGGCATCCAGGGCTTCGTCAACGGCGACGAAGTGACGCTGAATCCCTCCTACTTTGCCTGGCCCGCGTTGGACGCCTTCGCCAAGGCGGACGGCCAGCAGGTCTGGGGCCGCGTCATCAGTGACAGCGAGGCGATCACCCGCCTCTCCCGCTTCGGTCCCCATCGCCTGCCGACCGACTGGGTGGTCATCAATGCGCCGAACCAGGTCGCCCCGGCGCGCGACAAGCCGCCGCGCTTCGGCTTCGACGCCATCCGGGTGCCGCTCTACGCCGCGCTCGGCGGGCGCCAGTCGCTGGTGCCGGACATCGCCGCCTACTGGCGCGGCTGCCTCTCCGCCAACAAGCCGATCCCCGCCTGGGTCGACGTGGTGACGGGCGAGGAAGCGAACTATGCGCTTTCGGCGGGCGGTGCAGCGGTCGTGGGACGGCTGCTGGGCAGCGCCCAGCCTTCCGTGCTCACCAACGACTACTTCGCAGCCTCGCTCCAGATGCTGGCGCGTTATCAGTAACTCCGGGCAGTGACTCCGGCGCCAGTGCCCTCGCCTCCCGGAGGCGGGGGCATTTGACGTATTGGGAAAGTCGAAAAGTTCCCAGAATCTTGGTTTTTGGTCGCAAATTGTCGCACTTGCGAAAACCCCGCTTGCGGGCAGCAACAATTGGCTGAATAGCTGCGCCGACAAGACTTTCTGACGGTGCGCGACTTGAAAATCACGTCTTCTTCGACTGCGGCATTTCCCCTTTTGCGTCATGCCGGCTTTGCCTTTGTTTCGGTTGCCCTCCTTGCCGCCTGCTCGGGCGGGGAGAAGAAGGACGACAAGCGCCCCGCCCCGCAAGTCGGCTATATCGTGGTGCAGCCTGCCGCCGTGCCGGTCGCCGTCACGCTCAGCGGCCGTACCGTCGCCTTCGAGACCAGCGAGGTCCGCCCGCAGGTAACGGGCGTGATCGTCAAGCGCCTCTTCACCGAGGGTAGCCTGGTCCGCGCCGGACAGCCGCTCTACCAGATCGACCCCAGCCTCTACCGCGCCGCCGTCAACCAGGCCTCGGCCGACTTGGCCAGCGCCCGCGCCACGGCTGAGGCCGCCAGTGCCAAGGCCCAGCGCTACAAGCCGCTGGCGGACATGGAAGCAGTCGCGAAGCAGGATTACATCGACGCGCTCGCTACGGCGCGCTCGGCCAAGGCCTCGATCGCCCAGAACGCCGCGACGCTCGACACCGCGAAGATCAACTTGCGCTTCACCACCGTGCCCGCGCCGATCAGCGGCCGCATCGGCCGCTCGCTCTCGACCGTGGGCGCCCTCGCCAGCGCCAGCCAGACCGATCCGCTGGCGGTTATCCAGCGCATGGACCCGATCTTCGTCGACATGCAACAGTCCGCCACCGACCTCACCGCGCTCCGCCGCAAGCTGGCCGCGGGCGGCGTCACGCCGGGCAGCACCCAGGTCCACCTCCGCTTCGACGACGGCTCCCAGTACCCCCTGCCCGGCACCGTGGAATTCTCGGAAGTCACCGTTGCCGAGGATACCGGCACCGTCACCCTGCGCGCCAAGTTCCCCAATCCGGACGGCTTCCTGCTGCCCGGCATGTTCGTCTCCTCGGTGTTCGACCAGGCGACCGATCCGGGTGCCTACCTGGTGCCGCAGAACGCGGTCCAGCGCGATTTCGACGGTTCGGCCTATGTCATGGTCGTCGGCGCCGACAACAAGGCGGCCCGCCGCAAGGTCACCGCCGACCGCACCCAGGGCACCAACACCGTCGTCACCTCGGGCCTCCGGAAGGGCGACAAGGTCATCGTTCAGGGGCTGAACGGCCTCAAGCAGGGCGCCGAGATCCAGCCGGTTGCGGCATCGACCGCGCAGACTGTCGCGCCGCCCAGCGGCAAGGCCGGCAACGCTTCCGCCGGTAAGGGGCGCTAAACCTCTCATGTCGCGCATCTTCATCGACCGGCCGATCTTCGCCTGGGTCCTCGCCATCATCGTCATGCTGGCGGGCCTTGGCGCGCTGGCCTTCCTGCCGAACGAGCAATATCCGGACATCGCGCCGACGCAGGTGAACATCCGCGCCACCTACAACGGCGCCTCGGCAGAAACGATCGAGAACAGCGTCACCCAGGTGATCGAGCAGCAGCTCACCGGCATCGACGGGCTGCTCTACTTCAACTCGCAGTCCTCGAACCGCGGCCAGGCGACGATCAGCGCGGTCTTCGCCAAGGGCACCGATCCCGACATCGCCCAGGTCCAGGTCCAGAACAAGGTCCAGTCGGCGCTCTCCCGCCTGCCGCAGGCGGTGCAAAATCAAGGCGTCACCGTCACCAAGTCCAACCCCGACCAGTTGCTGCTGGTCGCCGTCTACGACGCGACCGACAGCCGCTCGAACCAGGACGTGTCGGACTATCTGGCCTCGAACATCCAGGACCCGCTCTCGCGTCTCGAAGGCGTGGGCGACGTCAACGTGTTCGGCGCCCCCCACGCGATGCGCATCTGGCTCGACCCGACCAAGCTGGCCGCCGTGTCGCTGATGCCCAGCGACGTGACTTCGGCGATCACCGCCCAGAACACCGAGATCGCCGCAGGCGAGATCGGCGGGTTGCCCGCGCCCAAGGACCAGGCGATCGACGCCATCGTCACCGCCGGTTCGCGCCTCCAGACTGCCGAGCAGTTCCGCAACATCGTCCTCAAGACCAATACCGACGGTTCGGTCGTCACCATCGCCGACGTCGCCCGGGTCGAAATCGGCGCCGAGAACTACAATACGATCAGCCGCATCAATGGCCACCCCGGCGCCGGTATCTCCATCTCGCTCTCGCCCGGCGCCGACGCGCTGGCAACCGCCGAACTGGTCAAGGCCGAGATGAAGCAACTGGCCGAGGGCATGCCCGACGGCCTTGAATATACCTACGGCAACGATTCCACCGCCTTCATCAAGCTCTCGGTCGCGGAAGTCGAAAAGGCGCTGTTCGAGGCGATCGTGCTGGTCGTCATCGTCATGTTCGTGTTCCTGCAAAGCTGGCGCGCCACGCTGATCCCGGCGATCGCGGTGCCGGTGGTCTTGCTCGGCACTTTCGCGGTGTTCTACGTCGCCGGTTTCTCGATCAACACGCTGACCCTGTTCGGCCTCGTCCTCGCCATCGGCCTCTTGGTCGACGATGCCATCGTCGTGGTCGAGAACGTCGAGCGCCTGCTCGAGGAAAATCCGGGCATGTCCGCCCGCGAGGCCACCATCAAGTCGATGGAGGAAATCCAGGTCGCGCTGGTCGCCATCGCGCTGGTGCTTTCGGCGGTGTTCCTGCCGATGGCCTTCTTCGGCGGATCGACCGGCGTGATCTACCGCCAGTTCTCGCTGACGATCGTGGTGGCCATGGTGCTCTCGGTGCTGGTCGCGCTGATCCTCAGCCCGGCGCTCACCGCCACCCTGCTCAAGGCCAAGGCGAAGGACGGCGAGGAGAAGCCCGGCTTCATCCAGCGCCACATGCCATGGCTCCTAGTCCCCTGGGAACGCTTCCACACCTGGTTCAACCGCAGCTTCGAGAACATGACCGAGGCCTACGGCCGCCGCGTGGAGCGCGTGATCGCGCACAAGTGGCGCTGGCTGCTGCTCTTCGCGATCGCCTGCGTCGCCACTTACGGCCTGTTCCAGCGCCTGCCGACGGGCTTCCTGCCGAACGAGGACCAGGGCACGATCATGGTCCAGTGGCGCCTGCCCGCCGGTTCGCCGCGCACCCGTACCGAGGAAGTGCAGCGCCAGGTCGAAGACTATTTCGCCAAGTACGAAAAGGGCAACGTCGCCAGCATGTTCACGCTTTCGGGCGGCGGCATGGGTGCGGCGGGCCAGAACTCGGGCCAGGCTTTCATTACCCTGGTGGACTGGGAGCAGCGCCCCGGCAGGAAGAACAGCGCCGACGCCATCGTCCAGCGCGCCAACGGCGCCTTCCGCGGCCTTCGCGACGCGCAGGTCTTCACGCTGGTGCCCGGCGCCATCCGCGGCCTCGGCTCGTCCGCGGGCTTCACCATGGAACTGCAGAACCGCAACGGCATGGCCCGCGCGGACTTCCAGAAGGCCCGCGACGAACTGCTCGCGAAAGCCGCCGCCGACCAGCGCCTCACCAACGTGCGCCTGAGCGATCTTCCCGACGTTTCGACGCTGAAGATCAACACAAACACCCGCGCCCTGACCACTTACGGCGTCACCGCCGCCAGCGCCAATTCCACGCTGCAGACCGCCTGGGGCGGCACTTACGTCAACGACTTCATCGACAAGGGCCGCGTCAAGCGCGTCTTCGTGCAGGGCGACGCGCAGTACCGCTCGCGACCGGAGGACCTCGCTCAGTGGTTCGTGCGCGGCACGAGCGGCCAGATGGTGCCGTTCTCCGCGTTCTCGACGATGAACTGGTCGACCGCGCCCAGTTCCTCCTCGCGCTTCAACGGCCTCCAGGCCTACGAATTTTCGGGCAGCCCGGCCCCCGGCGTCAGCTCGGGCACGGCGATGGACGTGATGGCGGAACTGGCGAGCCAGGTCCCCGGCACCGCCGTCGCCTGGGCCGGATCCTCCTATCAGGAGCGCCTCTCCTCGGGTCAGGCACCGCTGCTCTATGCGCTCTCGCTGCTGGTGGTATTCCTCTGCCTCGCCGCGCTCTACGAAAGCTGGTCGATCCCGATCGCGGTCATCCTCGTCATTCCGCTCGGCCTGCTCGGCGCGATCATGGCGGTGACGCTGCGCGGCCTTGAAAACGACGTCTATCTCCAGATCGGCCTGCTCACGACCATGGGCCTCGCCGCCAAGAACGCGATCCTCATGATAGAGTTCGCCGAACAGGCCGAACGCCAAGGCAAGCGCGTGATCGAAGCCGCGCTGGAAGCCGCGCGCATCCGTCTGCGCCCGATCCTGATGACCAGCTTCGCGTTCATCTTCGGCGTGATCCCGCTCGCCATCGCCAGCGGCGCGGGCGCCAACAGCCGCATCGCCATCGGCACCGCCGTCGTCGGCGGCATGCTGACGGCCACGCTGCTCGCGATCTTCTTCATCCCCTTGTTCTTCGTGCTCGTGCGGCGCGGCGTGCGCGACGGTCTCGCCGCCGTCCGCCGTCACATCCAGGAACGCCGCCAGCGCAAGGGAGACGCCGCATGATCCGTTTTCGTATCGCCGCGCTCACCCTGCCCGCGCTGGCATTGGGCGCCTGTTCGATGGCGCCCAAGTACGTCGCGCCGACCCCGCCGGTCGCCGCCTCCTGGCCGGTCGGCGACGCCTATCTCGCCCAGAGCGAAGCCGCGCTGCCGCTGGTGTCCTACACCGAGATCTTCCGCGACCGGCGGCTGCAGTCGCTGGTCGAGCAGGCGCTCGCCAACAACCGCGACTTGCGCGTCGCCGCCGCCAATCTCGCAGCCGCGCGGGCACAAGTGCGGGTGGTGCGCGCCAACCAGTTCCCCGCCGTGGGCGTGAGCGGTTCGGCGAGCCGGACCGAGACGAACGGCGGGTCGACCGGTAGCGCCACGAGCGGCGACCGCTCGTCCTATTCCCTGCAAGGCGGCATTTCGAGCTTCGAACTCGACTTCTTCGGCAAATACGCCAGCGCCACTGCGGCGCAGCGCAACACCGCGCTTTCCACCGAAGCGGCGGCCCGCACCGTGCGGCTCGGCCTCGTTGCCGACCTCGCGCAGGCCTGGGCCACTTACGCAGCCGACAAGGATCTGCTGCGGATCGCCGAGGCGACCGCCGCCAATGCCGAGCGCAGCGTCACTCTCACCGGCGCCCGCCTCAAGGGCGGCATCGCCCCCCGCACGGACCTGAGGCAGGCCGAGCAGGTCCTGGAAACCGCGCGCGGCGACGTCGCCTCGCAAACCACCGCACTGGCGCAGGACATCAATGCGATCCGCCTGCTCGTCGGCGCCGATTTCGACGAGAGCCTGCTTCCCGGCAGCGTGGACGAAGTGAACCAGTCGCTGGCCGTCCTGCCCGCAGGCACCAGTTCGCAGGTCCTCCTGCGCCGTCCGGACGTGGTCGAGGCCGAGTATTCGCTGCGCGCCGCCAATGCCGATATCGGCACCGCGCGGGCGGAACTGTTCCCCTCGATCTCGCTGACCGGCCTGCTCGGCTTCGCCAGCGACGCGCTTTCGGCGCTGTTCGACAAGGGCGCCTTCGCCGCCACCGGCACGGCCGCCGCCAGTTGGTCGATCTTCAATGCCGGGGGCAGAAGCGCCAATGTCGAAGTGGCCAAGGCCCAGCGCGACGCCGCCCTCGCCACGTACGAAAAGGCGATCCAGACCGCCTTCCGCGAAGTCTCCGACGCGCTCGCCGATCAGGGCACGTTATCCGAACGCCTGCGCGCGGCCACCGGCTTTACCGCAGCCGCCAGCGATTCCGCGCGTCTGACCGAGGCCAGCTACCGCCAGGGGATCACCAGTTCGCTGGAGAACCTCGACGCGCAGCGCAGCCTCTACAGCGCCCGGCAGCAGGAAATCGCGGTGCGCCTCGCCGTCGCCAGCAACCGCATCACGCTCTATCGCGTGCTGGGCGGCGATCAGGCTACCCCGGCGCCGTAAAACGCCCTCGGAACGGCGAGAACGATGACCTTCAGGTGCTTTCCGCCAGCGCGCGTTCGCGCGTGTCGCGGATCGCCAGGACCATCAGCCGCGCGTTGACTTCAAGCAGGCTCTCCTCGCGGCGGCCGGGCAAAGTGCCCAGTATGCGGCGCAGCCTGCGGTCGGTCGCCAGGGTGATCGAGCGTTCGATGCCAGTCATCAGCGTCGTCGCCATCAGCACGGCCGTATCGCCGAGCACGCCGCGCGGGTCCATCTGCGCCACGAACAGCCCGATCAGCGGCCGCGTTGAATTCACGCGCTGGTGCATGATGCGCACGTCGAACTGGTCCGCCATGGAGTTGCGCAAGTGCAGCAGCCCGGTGTGGCGTGCCCAGAACTCGTGGTAGGATCGCACGAAGGCCATCGCGCGATCCGGCAGTTCCTCGTCCGGCCAGTGCTCACGGACTTGCGCGACATATTCGTCCTGCGCCGTGCCCATGACCGGCTCCAGAACTGCGAGCAGCAATTCGGTAAAGTCCGTGAAGTAGTTGTAGAGCGAGGTCATGCCGAGGCCGACCGCGCGCGCGACGGCACCCAGCGTTACCGGCTCGTCGGTCTTCTCGACCAGATCAATCGCGGCGGCGAGAATGCGCTCGCGGGTGATCCGCCCCTTCCGACCGAGTTTCTGGCCGTGAAGATTGTGGCTGACCCCTGCGCCGGCGTCGGTCACCGCCGCCGCCAGTTGCGGCGGCAGCGCGGACAGGCCGCCGTCCGGTGCCTGACCGGCCTCTCCCTCGCTCTCCGCCGAAGGTGATCCCACCGAAACCGGCCGCTCGCCGTCAGGCCGCCTGGGACTGGCCGACGGGCCAGGCGAGGATCTTGACGTCGGTGAACTCCTCAATGCCTTCGACACCCCATTCGCGTCCCATGCCGCTGGCCTTGTAGCCACCGAAGGGAATGTCGCCGGCAATGCACATGCCGTTGTTGACGCTCATCGAGCCGGTTCGCACACGCTTGGCGATCGTGATGGCCCGGTTCAGATCGCCCGAGCTGACACCACCGGATAGGCCATAGGAACTCTGGTTGGCAATGCGTATGGCGTCCTCGTCGTCCTCATAAGGGATGACGACCAGCACGGGACCGAAGATTTCCTCCTGGGCGATGCGCATGTCGTTGGTAACGTCCACGAAGCAGGTCGGCTCCACGAAATAGCCCCCGCCCTTGTCGGGACGGATCTGGCCACCGGCAAGCAGCGTGGCGCCCTCTTCCTGACCGAGATCGATGTAGCCCTTCACGCGCTCCATCTGGCGCTTCGAGATCACCGGACCCATGATGTGCGCGGGGTTGTCGATATCGCCCCAGTTGTCGCCGAAGTTACCGTAGGCGCCCTTGAGGATGGCCTTGGCTTCCTCGTAACGGCTGCTGGGCACCAGCAGGCGCGACTGCACGGCGCAGCCCTGCCCGGCATGGAACACCAGCATCGCCATGCCCACTTCCATCGCGAAGTTGGGTGCATCGTCGAGCACGATCTTGGCCGACTTGCCGCCGAGTTCGAGAAACACGCGTTTCAGCGTAGGCGCGCCCTGCTCCATGATGCGCTTGCCGACGCCGGTGGAGCCGGTGAACGAGATCAGGTCCACGCGCGGATCGGTAACGAGCATCTCGCCCGCCAGCGCCGGATCGGCACCGAACACCACGTTGATGACACC
This sequence comes from Novosphingobium sp. BF6, assembly GCF_058273105.1. Classification (NCBI taxonomy): domain Bacteria; kingdom Pseudomonadati; phylum Pseudomonadota; class Alphaproteobacteria; order Sphingomonadales; family Sphingomonadaceae; genus Novosphingobium; species Novosphingobium sp. BF6. Next base: position 1,647,282 of record NZ_CM177775.1, on the reverse strand, counting down.
ATCGGGGAAACCGGCTTCCTTCGCCAGTTCGCCGAAGATCGCGCCCAGACCCGGCGTATCCGGCGCGGGCTTCAGGATCACGGTGCAACCCGCGAGCAGCGCGGCGACGATCTTGCCGATGTTGACGTAGAGCGGCACGTTCCACGGGGTGATCGCACCGACCACGCCGATAGCCTCGCGCAGGCCTACACGCTTGTGGATCATGCCGAAGGCCGGCTTCTCGCCGTAGTCCTTTTCCCACTCCAGCTTGTCGAAGACGGCAAGGTAATCGTCCCAACCGTCGAGGGCCATGCCGACATGGGCACGGCTTACCGCCCCCTGCGCGGCACCGGCCTCGTTAATGGCCAGTTCGCCAAGGCGCGGACGGGCGGCTTCGAACAGTTCGCGATACTTCTTCACCAGTGCCACGCGCTTTTCGGTGTTGGTCGACCAGTCGGTCTCGTCGAAAGCGCGGCGGGCGGCGGCGATGGCGGCATTCACGTCATCGGCAGTGGCATCGGCGGCCTTGCCGATCGCCTCGCCGGTCCAGGGGCTGATCACGTCGAATGTGCGGCCGTTGCCGGCGCCGCGCAACTGGCCGTCGATATAGAGCAGGGCGTCGGGAAGAACGGTCATCGTCTGATCCTTGACGGGAATGGGGTCTTGCAGGATGGAGGCATCGCTCATGGGTGACGCGCTCCGACCGAAACGTGGAGCACCCGGACGTCGGGCGGCAGGTCGATGACCGAACGGAACACGCCTGTCACATTGTCGGTCCGCGATATCGGCCGCGAACGCAGGTCGATGCCGTTGGCGGCACACCCCTGGTGGAAGCGCATGGCAGCATCGGGGTTCCATCCCGGCGCGGTCTTGCCCGCTTCGTACATCGGCCCGGCGCGCACGGTGGTGACGCGGATACCCGCAGGCTCCAGTTCCTCCACCAACGCCTCGGTAAAGCGTTCGAGCGCCGCCTTGGTGCACTGGTAGAGCGAGAGCATCACGAACGGCACGGCAATGGATTCGCTGCCCACGTTGATGATCTGCCCGCCCTTTTCCAGCATCGGGATGGCCGCACGGCAGCAGTAGATCGGGCCATTGAGATTGGTGGCGATAATGCCGTCGATCTGCGCGTCGGTAGCCTCGGCCACCGTGAACGGCTCATAGATAGCGGCATTGTTGATCAGCACATCGATCTTCGGATGCCGCTCGGCAATCGCCGCGAAAGCCTTGCGCACGGAATCGGCGGAGGCCACGTCGCATTCCACCGCCATGGCCGCGGGGCCGATCTCGTCGGCCAGATCCTGCACTTTGGACAGCGTGCGCCCCAGCAGGATCACCGTCTCCCCCTCACCGGCGAAACGCCTTGCGAGCGCGCGGCCGAGGCCCGCACCGGCACCAGTGATCACGATCGTCTTACCCACGCATCCTCCCGCTCTTACGGCTTTCGCGTGCCGGTCATGCCGACACCCTTTCCCAAACTCTAACTCCTAAACGGGACACTGCCTATCGCGGCCACGATGGTTCGTCAGGAGCATCCCCGCGATACCCTCTCAGCCCGCATCGGCCTCCGTTTCCAGCCGCTCGGCGGCCAGCTTGCGGAGGTCCGCCGTCTTGATCTTGGCGCTGCCGGTGGTCTTGAGGTCGCCCTCCGCAACGAACAGCACCTTGCGCGGCACCTTGTAGCTGGCGAGCTTCTCCCTGGCGAAATCGCGGATCGAACCGGCATCGGGGCGCGCACCTTCGACCGGAACGATGCAGGAAACCACCAGTTCGCCCAGCAGATCATCCGGCACGCCCACGGTCTGCACCATCTTCACGTCGGGATGGGCGCGGATCACTTCGTCGATCTCCAGCGGAGAGACGTTGGCGCCGCCGGTCTTGATGATGTCGTTCAACCGGCCTTCCCAGAACAGGCGCCCCTGCCCGTCGATATAGCCGCCATCCGCCGTGCGCAGGAAACCGTCGCCGTCGAGATTCTCGTCGAGCGGCACGCCGAGGTAGCCGAGCATCAGCGTCGGCCCCTTCACGGCGATCTCGCCGCGCTCGCCCAGCGGCATCGTCGCGCCGGTCATCGGATCGACGATCTTGATCGTGGAACCGGCGGTTGGAATACCGTGCGACTTGCCCGCCACGTCCTCGTTCGTGCCCGAGGGGAAGACGGAGATCAGCGTGAACGTCTCGGTATTGCCGAAAGCCTGCGCCGGTTCGCGCCAGTCGGTCTCGATCGTGGGATGGTGCGCGCAGGGGGTCAGCGCGTCGATGTAATGCATCGCCGAAAGGTCGACGCTCTCGTAATTCGATGCCGCCATGAGCTGCGCCCACTGGTGCGGCCAGGCGAGCATCATCGATGCCTTCTCGGCCTCCATCAACGACAGGGCTTCTTCGACATCGAACCAGCGTTGGAGCACCAGCGAGCCGCCCGAGCCCAGCGTGCCCCCCAGCGCCATTGAAAAATTCCCCGACCAGAAAAAGCCGTTCGCGGACCAGGTGCGTGGCGGCACCGTCACGTCATACCACTGCGGCCAGCGCCAGAGTTGCAGGCAGACACCGCGATGCGCCGAAAGAATGCCCTTGGCCTTGCCGGTCGAGCCGGAGGAGAAGAACAGCACGCCGGGATCGCTTGGGCTAACGGAAGCTGCCGCCGCTTCGACCAGCGCCGGATCGACGCCCTCTCCTCGGGCAAGGAACGTGCTCCAGCCCTCGATCGCGCCCAGCCCCTCGTCGCTGTCGATCACGGCGAGATGGCGCAGGAAGGGGAACTTGGTGGACGCGACTTCGCCGGGCTTGGCCGAGCCGATCTGCGGCTCCAGATCGACGAGGATCTGCGCGAAGTCCTTCTTCAGCACCTGCCGTTCGAGCAGCAGCACCGAACAGCCGCCCATCTGCAGCACGGTTTCGAGTTCGGCGGGAGTGAAGAACGTGCTCACGGTCATGGCGACGCCGCCCGCAAGCGCGGTGCCGAAGACGCTGGAGAGGAATTCCAGACGGTTGGTCGCCAGCACGCCGACGCGCGTGCCCTTGCCGACACCGCAGGCGAGAAGCGCACGGGCGACTTCCATCGAGCGGGCCCAAAGGTCGTCGTAAGTCCAGCGTTCCACCCGGCCGTCCAGATGGATCACCGCAGCCTCTGCCGGGCCGTGGCGCTGCGTGACCTCGCGGACGAAACCGCCCAGCGTCAACGGGCCGATGCCCTGCTCTTCCGCCAGCGGAATGCCCCGCGCGATGGACAGGCCTTTGCTCGGCTCGACCATGCCTTCCTCTCCCATCGAAGCTCAGGCGTTCACGTCAACGATGTAACGGCCGGTGACCTCACCGGACATGAACTTGCGAGCAGCCTCGATGGCGCCTTCCAGGCCGATGGTCTGGCCGATGGTTTCCAGCGCCGCCGGATCGAGATCCCCGGCGAGACGGTCCCAGGCCTTCAGGCGCTTCGCCTTGGGGGCCATGACGCTGTCGATGCCCAGCAGCGAAACGCCGCGCAGGATGAAGGGCATGACGGTAGAAGGCAGATCGAAGCCCTGCGCCAGACCGCAAGCGGCCACCGCGCCGCCGTACTTCGTCTGGGCAATGGCATTGGCCAGCGTGTGGCTGCCCGCCGTATCGATCACGCCCGCCCAGCGCTCCTTCTGAAGCGGCTTGCCCTTTTCGGCGAGTTCGGTGCGGTCGATGATCATTTCCGCGCCCAGCGACTTCAGGTAGTCCGCCTCGTCCGGCTTGCCGGTGAGAGCGGCGACCGAATAGCCCAGCTTCCTGAGAATAGCGATGGCCACCGAGCCGACGCCGCCGGTGGCGCCGGTCACGAGCACTTCGCCCTGATCCGGGGTCACGCCCCAATCCACCAGCGCATCCACGCAGAGCGCGGCGGTATAACCGGCCGTACCGATCGCCATGGCCTGCTTCGGCGTGAAAGCCGAAGGCAACGGCACCAGCCAATCGCCCTTCAGCCTGGCCTTCTGCGACAGGCCGCCCCAGTGGCCCTCACCCACGCCCCAGCCGTTGAGCACGACGGTATCGCCCGCCTTCCAGTCGGCATGGCTGCTTTGCGTAATGGTGCCGACAAGGTCGATTCCCGGCACCATCGGGAACTTGCGCACGACGGGCGAAGCGCCGGTAACGGCAAGGCCGTCCTTGAAATTGAGCGTCGAGAACGCGACGTCGATGGCGACATCGCCTTCGGGCAGCGCGCCTTCGTCAAGCTGCTGGAGAGTGACCGTCTGGCCCTCATCGGTCTTGTCGATCACGATAGCGGAAAACATGGCATACTCCCTCAAGGGCTTGGAAGGCCCGAAGATGCGGGTCCCGGGCAGGTCCTGGTTGAAAGGGAATATGCGCCGCTCCGTCAATGCCGCCACCCCACGCCATCGCGCAGGCGAAGCGGCATCACGGACGGGGTATCAGCTGCGGCTCGTCCGCGCCTTATCCTCCGGGTGATACCCCATGCGCCGCCAGCAGGTCCGCCACCTTCGGAAAGGCCTTGGCGCGCATGGTGCCGTACATGGAAAGCCGCAGAATCTCGCGCGAATAGCGGCGCGACAGTTCTTTCCGCTCGCCTTCATCGGCGGCGTGTGCGCGGGCAAGGATCGGCCAGAAGAACACCCCGGCCAGGTTCATCACCGAATAGACCTCGAAATCGATGCCCGGCTCAGCCAGATCGGTGCCCGCAAAGCGGCCCAGCGATCCGCAATATTCCCGCCAGAACGGATCCTGCGAGGGGTCCGGAGAGGCCAGCACCTGCTGAAGCCAGACGCGGCAGATATCCGGGTTTTCCATTGCGAAATCGGCCAGTCGCTCGGTGAGCGACACGACGTCCACTTCCTCGACCCGGCGCTCGCCGACGGTCTCCGGGTCGCCAAAAACGGCCCGGAACAGCTTGTCGGACACCCACTGGATGGTCGCCTCGATCAGCTTTTCGCGCGTTTCGAAGTGCTGATAGGCCGTGCCACGATTGACGGCGGCGAGATGGGCGACGGCGGAGAGGCTGACGCCTTCAGGCCCGTCCTTGGCCAGGAGATTGGCCGCCGCGTCCAGAATGACGGCGCGCGTCGCAACCGGATCGCGCGTCCTGCGCCGTGTTTTCGCCTCCATGCCCGCCCCTTTCCTCTATCAAAGGGCGAGCATAGCGGCATGCTTACTAATCGACAATGTTGATCAACAGATCCTCACAGGAAGGCTTTGACCTTTCCGAGGACCAATTCGGCATGTTCCTTCCGGCAGATCAGCAGGTCCGGCATATAGACGTCCTCCCGATTGTAGACCAGCGGGCTGCCGTCGATGCGCGAGACGTGCAGGCCCCAGCCCTGCGCGACGGCGGCAGGGGCACAGCTGTCCCATTCGTACTGGCCGCCGGAATGGAGGTAGATGTCCGCCTCCCCCCGCAGGATCGCCATGGCCTTCGCCCCGGCCGAGCCCATCGGCACCAGTTCGGCGCCGATCTCTTCGGCCACGCCGGTCGCTTCCTTGGCGGGACGCGTGCGGCTGACGACCATGCGCAGCCTTTCAGGCGCGGGCGGAACCTCACCCGGCTGGTCGGAGCGCAGGACCACGCCCGCGCCCGGCAGCGCCACCGCGCCCAGCACCGCCGCGCCGTCCACCGCCATGCCGACATGGACCGCCCAGTCGGCTCGCTCCTCGCCATATTCGCGGGTGCCGTCGACCGGATCGACGATCCACACGCGTTCCTTGGTCAAACGCTCGGCATTGTCCTTCTCCTCTTCGGAGAGCAGCCCGTCTTCGGGCCGCTGCTCGCGAAGGGCGTGGCAGAGGAACTGGTTGGCGGTCTGGTCCCCCGCCTTGCCCAGCGCCTTGCCCGAGAACAGGCCGGAAGCCCGCACGTCGAGCAGGATCTTGCCCGCCACTTCGGCCAGATGGGCGGCAAGATCGCCATCATTGAGGCTCATCAGGCGTCTCCCAGCAATGTGTCGACGATGAGGTTCGCGGCCTCTTCCGGCGAGATCGCCGTGGTGTCGATGCGGATTTCGGGGTTGCGCGGTGCTTCATAGGGGCTGTCGATACCCGTGAAGTTCTTCAGTTCGCCCGAACGCGCCTTCTTGTAGAGGCCCTTGACGTCGCGCGCCTCGGCCACCTTCAGCGGCGTGTCGATGAACACCTCGAAGAACTCGCCTTCCGGCAGCATCGAGCGCACCATCTCGCGGTCCGCCTGGAACGGCGAGATGAAGGCGGTGATCACGATCAGGCCGGCATCGGTCATCAGCTTCGAGACTTCACCCACGCGGCGGATATTCTCGATGCGGTCGGCCTCGGTGAAGCCCAGGTCCTTGTTGAGCCCGTGGCGCACGTTGTCGCCATCGAGCAGGAAGGTGTGCCGGTTCATCCGGTGCAGCTTCTTCTCGACGAGGTTGGCGATGGTCGACTTGCCCGAGCCCGACAGGCCGGTGAACCACAGCACCGCCGGGCGTTGGTTCTTCAGGCCCGCGTGCTGCTTGCGGTCGATGTCCACGGCCTGCCAGTGCACGTTCTGCGAACGGCGCAGCGAGAAGTGGATCATGCCCGCCGCCACCGTGGCATTGGTCATCTTGTCGATCAGGATGAAGCCGCCCAGCGTGCGGTTATCCGCATAGGGCTCGAAGACGATCTGCTTGTCGGTGGTCAGTTCCGCCACGCCGATCGCGTTCAGCTCCAGCGTCTTGGCCGCCAGCTTCTCCATCGTGTTGACGTTGACTTCGTACTTCGGCTCCTGAACCGTCGCCGAAACCGTCTGCGTGGCAGTCTTCAACCAGTAGGCACGGCCGGGCACCATGGCCTCGTCCGCCATCCACACGAAGGTCGCCTCGAACTGGTCGGCGGTCTGCGGCGGATTGTCGGCGACCGAGATCACCGACCCGCGCGAGCAATCGATCTCGTCCGCGAAGCAGACGGTGACCGACTGACCGGCAACCGCCTCGTCCAGATCGCCGTCATAAGTAACGACGCGGGTGATCGTGCTGGTCTTGCCCGAGGGCAGGACGCGAATCTTGTCGCCGGCCTTCACCGAACCGGTGGCGATCAGGCCCGAGAAACCGCGGAAGTCGAGGTTGGGACGGTTCACCCACTGCACCGGCAGGCGGAAAGGCTTGTCGGCATCGACCGAGGAGAGAACCTCCACCGTTTCCAGATGCTCGATCAGCGGGACACCGGCGTATTGCGGCGCTTTGTACCAGGGGGTCTTGTCGGAGAGCGTCGTGATGTTGTCGCCCTTGAAGCCCGAGATCGGCAGCGCGGTGAAGCTTTCGATCCCGATCGATGCGGCGAACTCGGTATAGTCGGCCAGGATCTTGTCGAAGACCTCCTGGCTGTAGTCCACGAGGTCCATCTTGTTGACCGCAAGGACGATGTTCTTGATGCCGATCAGGTGGCACAAGTACGAGTGACGGCGCGTCTGCACCAGCACGCCCTTGCGTGCATCGATCAGGATCACCGCAAGGTCGGCGGTGGAGGCACCGGTGACCATGTTGCGGGTGTACTGTTCGTGGCCCGGGCAGTCGGCGACGATGAACTTGCGCTTCTCGGTGTTGAAGAAACGGTAGGCCACGTCGATGGTGATGCCCTGCTCACGCTCTGCGGCAAGACCGTCAACCAGCAGCGCGAAGTCGATCTCCTGCCCCTGCGTGCCGACTTTCTTGGAGTCCGACTGGAGCGCGTCCAGTTGGTCTTCGAAGATCATCTTCGAATCGTAGAGCAGGCGCCCGATCAGCGTGGACTTGCCGTCATCGACGCTGCCGCAAGTGATGAAGCGCAGCATCGTCTTGTGCTCGTGCTGAACGAGGTATGCGTCGATATCGTCTGCGATCAGCTGGTCGGTGACGTAGACCGCTTCTTTGGTTTCAACGTCGGCCATCAGAAGTACCCCTGCTGCTTCTTGACTTCCATGCCGGCACCGCCGGCGTCCTTGTCGATGGCGCGGCCCTGCCGCTCGGATGTGGTGGTGAGAAGCGTTTCCTGGATCACTTCGGGAAGCGTCTTCGCCTCGCTCTCCACCGCGCCGGTCAGCGGGTAGCAGCCGAGCGTGCGGAAACGGATCGAGCGTTCGACGGGAACTTCGCCCGGCTGGAGCGGAAAGCGTTCGTCGTCCACCATCAGCAGCATGCCGTCACGCTCCACGGTCGGGCGCTTTTCGGCGAAGTAGAGCGGCACGATGGGGATGTCGTTCAGGTGGATGTACTGCCAGATGTCCAGCTCGGTCCAGTTGGAGATCGGGAAGACGCGGATCGATTCGCCGCGTGCCTTCTTGGCGTTGTAGAGGTTCCACAGTTCCGGGCGCTGGTTCTTCGGGTCCCAACCGTGCGAGGAGGTGCGGAAGGAGAAGATACGCTCCTTGGCGCGGCTCTTTTCCTCGTCGCGGCGGGCGCCGCCGAAGGCCGCGTCGAAACCGTACTTGTCCAGCGCCTGCTTCAGGCCCTCGGTCTTCCACATGTCGGTGTGGAGCGCGCCGTGGTCGAAGGGGTTGATGCCCTTCTCGATGGCTTCGGGGTTCTGGTAGACCAGCAGTTCCATGCCGCTCTCACGCGCCATCTTGTCGCGCAGTTCGTACATCGCCTTGAACTTCCACGTCGTATCGACATGGAGCAGCGGGAACGGCGGCGGCGAGGGATAGAACGCCTTGCGGGCGAGGTGCAGCATCACGGCGCTGTCCTTGCCCACCGAATAGAGCATCACCGGCTTTTCGGCCTCGGCGACGACTTCGCGGATGATGTGGATGCTCTCGGCTTCGAGACGCTCCAGATGCGTGAGTGTTTTCATCAGGCCTTCCTCTGCCGGGGCACGCGCCCGTTGGCTGGGTTTCAAACTTTCCCGATTCCGAATCGCAGGGATGACATTCGCGCGAACCTCCCATATGGGAGGGTATGGCCCTCACGAGCAATGACGAGACCGATCTGCTGATCCCGCTCTTTCAGGGAAATGCCGAAAATCCTCGCTTTTCGACATTTCTGGAAAGATTGCGTCGCCGCACCCAAGCCGATTACGTCAGCCTGATCCTTCGCATGGGCGATGGCCCGCATGCCGCAATCGTCGAAAGCTACGCCGGAATCGACTTGCGCAAACGCGCCCGCGAGTCGGAACAGCAGGGACCGTTCGACCTCGACCGCTATCTTTACGACAGCCTGCGGCCGGGGCGGGTCTATTCGATCGGGGAGATGATCGATCACGACCCCGTGGCCCGGGCCGATCGCAACCGGAGCATGGCCAAGCTCGGCATCGGTGACGAGCGCGTGGTGCGGGTCGCCGGCGGCGAACGCTACAGCGCCTGGCTGCTGATGGCCCGAGCCCGCGAATGCTCCGCCGCCGACAGCGCCCTGCTCTCCAGCCTGGCGCCTTACGTGGCCATCGCCGTCGAAAATCTCGTTGCGATGGACCGCGACCGGCTTGCGGCGCGGATCAACGCCATGGGGCTGGAACGCACTGGCAAGGGCTTGATGCTGCTCGACGCCGAAGCGCGCGTGGTGGCGGCCGATCCGGCGCTGGCGGAATTCTGGCAGACGCACTGCGGCGCGGCGCTACGCCCCGGCGAGCGCGTGCTGGGCCTCGACCTCGCGGCCGAGCGCAAGCTGGCGGCCGTCGCAGCGGAAATGACGCAAAACCCCGCGCTGCCCGCGCGGCCGCTGTTGCTGCGGGACAATCCGCATATCGAGGCGCTGCTGATGCCCGCTGAAAATGCCGAGGCCCTCGCGGCACCGGCGGTTCTGGCGCTGTGCCCCCTGCCCCGTCCGCATGCGGGCGACAGCGCTGCGCGACTGGCGGAAGTTTTCGACCTCCCCCGACGCGAAGCGGAACTGGCGATGGCGCTGGCGGACGGCCTCTCCATCGCCGAAGCGGCGGAGCGCATGGGCCTGACGCTGGAAACGGCGCGGAACTACTCCAAGCGTCTGTACGCCAAGTTGGGCGTGCGCGGACAGGCGGAACTGGTGCGGCTGGTTTACGAGAGCAGCGCGGTGATGGCGTAAAACTACGCCTTTCCCCGACACCGCGCTACAAAACCCGAGCTCAAATCCAAAAACCTCGTCGCCCCCGCGCAGGCTGGGCCCCTGCTTCCGTTTTGCGTCCTAGCGCAAGATCAGAAGAACAAGCGGGGTCCCCGCCTTCGCGGGGACGACGGAGTATTGGACTGAAAGAATCTGCTTGGACTGATAGCCCCAGCCCTCATCAATCCGCTAGCTTGGCCTCCATCGCCCCGATCTCCGAGCGCAGCCACATCGTCTCGGACAGGTTCTTGCCGCCCGAAGCCGCCAGCAGCGCCTCATGCGCCGCCTTGCGCACGGTGAGCACCGCCGCATTGTCCGGCTCTGCACTGAGGGCGATGTCGGTCAGGTGCACGGCCTCCAGCGGAGCGCCTGCAGCAAGCTTCGCCTGCGCCCGTTCGGCCAGCCTGGCCGCGCCGCCAGCCAGTTCGACCAGATCGGCATCCACGCTGGAACGCGGCACGCCGTAGAGCGCGGTGGTGCCGTCCTCATAGTGCAGCCAGCCCGAATACTCGCGCCAGATCGACTTGACCGCCCAACTCGCCTTGCCATGGAATTCGCCGATCTCCAGCCCCTCGGGCCAGGCGAATTCGCGCATCAGCCTGTGCACGTCCTTGCCCGCGTTCATGCCGGCAAGCGTGTAGTCGCGCACATGGCTGACCGCCGCATGCATCCTGTCGAGATCGGCGCGGATGCGGTCAGCACCACGAATGGCCTCGCCGTGGCCGGTAACGATGATCTCGGCCCCAAGGTCGCGGATCGTCTCCAGCGACTTCAGGTAATTGCGCACCAGACGCGGCTTGTCTCCGCGCAGGGTGTTCAGGAATGGCATCGACAGCCAGACCGGCCCGAAGACATTGCCGGTGAAGGCGATCTTCTCCTTGGGCATCCAGACCGTGAGCGAGTCGACGGTCTCCCCCTCGGGCGTGGAGATCAGTTCGAACGTCCGCCCGCCAAGGTCGATGGTCAGGCGGCGGTCGACAAGGATATCCGGAACCACGTTCGGCGCCGGCTTGGGCGAACCGTCGCGCTTGAGCGTCGATCCCCAGAGCTTGCCGCTCCTCGGCCCGAAAAAGGGCTGGAGGCCCATCATGTCCGAAAGCGCCTCGTTGAAGCCCGGACCGCCGACGACTTGCGTGCCGTCTTCCAGGAATTCCGGCACGCCGCCGAAGTGATCGGCATGGCTCTGGGTAAGGATGATGAAGGCCAGCGGGCCGGTGCGCCGCGGAGTCAGCAGGCGCTTGGTGCGCTCTGCATTGTCCATGAAGCCGGTGTTGATCATGACGTCGCCCTCGGCGGTCGTCACGAGGTAGGCGTTCGAGATATCGTTCGCCTGAAACACGAAATCGGTGATCGCGATGGGTTCGGCCTGCTCGTCTCCCGAGCGGACAAGACCTGCCAGCTTCGGCCCGGCGTCCTTCACATCAGTCATTTCAAGTCTCCTCGATACCGATCATGACTTTGGCGGATTGCGGCGTGGCGGCGATTTCCAGCCCCTTCATGATCTCACTGAACGGCAGCTTGTGGCTGATCATCGGCGCGATCCTGTCCTTCAGGCGGGGCATGGCGGCCACCACTTCGGGCATTTCGGTCGGGTAACCGACCGCCGTGGTGATCGTCATCTCGCTGGTCAGCATGCGGCCAATCGGGAACTCGATGGGCCGCATGTAGGCCGCGGTGATGACCAGCTTGGCGTGCAGCTTGGCCATCATGATCACGTCGGTCAGGATGTTGGGCGCGCCCGCCGCGTCGATGAAGGCATCGGTACCCACCCCCACGCGACCATAGCTCGGCACTTCGCCGTGCAGCTTCACCAGTTCGGCGCGCAGATCGATCTTGGTGGGATCGAGCGCGGCCCGAACGCCCAGCGCCCGCGCGCGCTCCAGACGCTCATCGGACAGATCAAGCGCCACCACATCGGTCACGCCGCGATCGACCAGCCAGAGCAGCATGCCAAGGCCGATCGGCCCGCAGCCGAACACGACAACCTTGTCGCCCGGCTTCACATTGGCGCGGTTGACGCCGTGCATGGCCACGGCCAGCGGCTCGCACATGGCGGCGATATCGTAGGAGATGCCCTCGGGGATCGGCAGGATGGAATCGCCCAGCCGGGCCTCGCGCACCAGCAGTTCCTGCGTGAACGCGCCTTCCGGCCCGCCCGAACCGATGTTGCCGGGCGTCATCATCGGATTGACGATGACCGCATCGCCCACCGCAATGCCGGCGACTTCGGCGCCGACTTCCATCACCTCGCCCGCGCCTTCATGGCCCAGCGCGGTCTCCACGCCCGGCGGAATGCCGCCCATCTTGATGTAGGACAGGTCCGATCCGCAGATGCCGACCGACTTCATCCTGACGACCACGTCCTTCGGCCCCGCCGCCGGACGTTCGTAAGCATCGACGCGGACATCGCCTTGCCCATGGATCTTGAGCAGTTCCATCGCTTCTCTCCCTTCGTCGCTTACGGACGAACCATGTAGCCGCCGTCGATCGTGACCGTCTCACCGGTCATGAACGAGCTGGCGTCCGAGCAAAGATAAGCACCGATGCCCTCGAAGTCCGCCGGATAACCGGTACGCTTCATCGGGATCGTCGGAGCGAAATGCGCGGCGACGGCATCGGCGCGGGCACCCTCTCCCATCATCGGCGTCATGATCAGGCCCGGCGCGACGACGTTGGCACGAATGCCCAGCGGCGCCAGTTCGATGGCCAGGCAGCGCACCGCCGCAGCAATCGCGGCCTTGGACGCGGCATATTCCATCTTGCCCGGAAGACCCTGGAACAGCGAGAGCGAACCGCAGGCGACAAGGCTGCCGCCGCTCTGGTCGCCCGCCTCGATCCGCTCCTTCATCTGCCGCGCACCTTCGCGCAGCGTGAAGAAAGCTCCGTGCAGCGCGGTCTTCTGGAATTCGTGCCAGTGCTCGGTCGGCATCTCGAAGGCGGAGTTATAACGCGGCGACGCGCCCGAGTTGGCGAACACGCAGTCCACCCGGCCAAAATCGGCGATCACCTGCTCGTAACCGGCCTTGATGTTCGCCTCTTCCGAAACGTCCACCTGATAGGCGATCACCTTACCCGCGCCCGCCGCTTCCAGTTCGGCCTTGGCCTTCGCGCTCTTTTCCACGTTGCGCGCCCAGATTGCCAGATCGCCGCCCATCCTGGCCACGCCCATGGCAAAGCCGAAGCCGATGCCGCCGTTGCCCCCGGTCACCACCGTCACCTTGCCCGTGCAGTCGAAAAGGCCCTTGGCCATCATTCTCTCCTCGATCCCATGGCCGGCCTTTGCACCGACATTTTCGTTGGCGCGATGTTTCCCGTGGGCGGCTTGTCCCGCAAGCTTGGCAACCATAGAATTCAGGCCCTATCCAAGCGTCAGGGACATGATTTCGGGCCAAGGACCCGACACGTCCGGGAGAGCCTGCAATGCCGGATAACCGCTCCGCCCATACGCCGACGATGATCGTCGATGCGGAGCTCTGCGCCGCCGGAATTACCGCGCGGATCGTCCGTTTCGACATCCCCGAACCCACCGATACGCGCCATGCCGTCGGCGCCGGTTACCACGTCAACATGTGCCTGACGCCGCGCCCGCTGGAGTCACGCGGCGGTTATCGCGAGCGTTGGGGGCCGCATCGGTTCGAGCGGCTGGGCGACATATTCGTGATTCCGCCGGATGAGTCGCTCTACATTCGCGGCGGCAGCGGCCGACAGGCATCGCTGGTCTGCTCCATCGACGCTTCGCTCGTGCACGATCTGCTGGGCCGCGACCTGCCGTGGGACGATGCCCATCTAGCCGCCGCGCTCGACATCGGCAGCGCACAAGTGCGCGCGCTGCTGTTCCGCATCACCGCCGAAGTGCGCCACCCCGGCCTCGCCTCCCAGCGGATGCTGGAACTGCTGGGCAGCGAACTGGCCATCGAACTGGGCCGCTACGGCCTGGAAGTTTCCGAAAGGCCGATGACCGGCGGCCTCTCCGGCTGGCGGCTACGACTGATCGAGGAGCGACTGGCAAACGATATCACCGCGCCTTCGCTCAAGGATCTTGCGGATCTGTGCGGGCTGTCGGTGCGGCAGCTGACGCGCGGCTTTCGCGTCAGCCGCGCCTGCTCGATCGGCGACTATATCGAACAGCGCCGGATGGAAGCCGCCAAGCGCCTGCTGATGGAGGGCGAAAGCGTGAAGACCATCGCCTTCGCCATGGGCTTCGCCTCCCCCTCCAGCTTCACCTTCGCGTTCCGCCGCGTGGTGGGTGCAAGCCCCAGCACGTTCCGCCAGCGGCAGGGACGCGCGCTTGGCTCGATGGCCACCGTCGCGGCCCGGTCGGGTCTTGGCTTGAATTCGACATAACGACCCGACCTCGCGCGTCAGCCGCATTGCCAATCGACCTCTCCCACAGGCTATCTCATGCTCATGAGGTCGCCGCAGCGGCCCGCATCGAGACACGGGAAAGAGGATCACGCAATGGCCGAGCAACTCACGGCGGACAAGCTCGTTGGCGACGCTCTCGTCGAACAGGCGATGAAGGATACCGGAATCCGGGACTTCGACAATGACACGTGGCGCGAAGGCTTCGACGTCTTCGTGGACGACTTCAACGCCGGCATCGCGCGCGGCCAGTACACCGAGGGCGGCATCGCCCGCGCCACCGCCGATACGCTGCATTACCTGCGCGGCCGCCTGAAGATTTCCGACTATCTGCGCCAGAACCCCGAACTGCTCAGCCGCCCGGTCGAAAAGCCGGTCTTCGTGATGGGCGTGCCGCGCACCGGCACCACCCTGCTCTCCAACCTGCTGGCTGCCGATCCGGCGCGCCGCTCGCCGCTGACCTGGGAAATCGACGATCCGGTGCCGCCGGTCGCCTCGAAGGAACTGCTGACCACCGACCCGCGCGCGCAGGCCCGTCTGGCGCAGGAAAAGGCGATGCTCGAAGCCAATCCGGCCATGGGCAAATACTATCGCGGCTCGGCCGTCTATCCCAACGAATGCGTGTTCTTCATGGCGCACGACTTCAAGACGCTGATGATCGATTCCAAAGGCAAGCTGCCGGGCTACAAGGAGTTCATCTTCTCCTGCGACATGACCAGCGCCTACGAATACCACAAGAAGTTCCTGCAGGTGCTCCAGCAGAACGCCGGCGGCGTGTGGAACGTGAAGAAGCCCAGCCACGCGCTGTGGCTGGAGACGATCTTCAAGGTCTATCCTGATGCCCGCGTGCTCTGGGCGCACCGAGATCCCTTCGCGGCTACCGGCTCGCTCTGTTCGGTCATCTCGCTCAGCCACATGGCGCACATGGGCAAGCCGGACACCGCATGGCTCAAGGAAAACTACACCTGGCAGGCGGCCGAGCACGCCAACCGGATCATGGATTTCCGCGACAAGTACGGCGAGGACAAAGTGATCGACGTCCATTACGCCGACATGACCGCCGATCCGATCGGCACCATGAAGAAAGTCTACCAGCAGCTTGGCGACGAATGGACCGCGGAGGCGGAGGCCGGCATCCAGCAATGGGTGGACGACAACCCGCAGGACAAGTTCGGCAAGCACGAATACAAGCTGGCCCAGTACGGCATCGAGAAGGCCGAGCTTGATCCGCTCTTCGAACGCTACCTCTCGCGCTACGACGTCGCACGCGAGGGCTGAGGAGAGACCGATGCTCGAAGGCCGCCATTACCAGAACGCCTACGTCTGCGACAATCTGGAAGCCGGGATCGAACTGTTCCGCGGGCGCGGGCTGGCCCGCGAACCGATCGTCATCCCGGTGGATCAGCAGGTGCTCACCCCGCAGGGCCTGAAGCGCCAGAAGGGCCGGATCTGCTTCATCTGGATCGGCAAACTCCAGATCGAGCTGATCGAGAACGAGATCGACGAAGTGGGCATCTACGCCAATTGCCTGTCGAATGGCGGCCCTCTGCGCTTCCACCATATCTGCTTCGGTGTCGACGACTGGGCGGACTTCCGCAAACGGGTCGACAGCCAGGAGTTCCCGATCGCCATGGAGCGTCCGGAAGGCGACGATCCGAACGCGCTGAAGTTCCTCTACCTCGATGCGCGCAAGGTCTTCGGGCATTATATCGAGTATACCTGGATGCCCGATGCCATGTGGCAGCAGATCAAGGCGATGTAGAGGCCCTCAGACCTGCTCCAACACCACTTCGCCATAGAGCGTGGTGCGCTGCTTCAGCGTGCGACCGACGCTTTCCGCCGCCGTGCGCAGTTCGGATATGGTCACGCCCTGCCCGTGCGACGCACCTGCTGCGCGGCTGATGCTCTCATCCATCAGCACGCCGCCGAGGTCGTTCGCCCCCGCCGCCAGCACGGCGGCGGCGCCGTCCATGCCCAGCTTCACCCACGAACACTGGATCGAGTTGATCGCCCCGTTGAGCGCCAGACGCGCCACCGCGTGCATCATCACGGCCTCGCGCCAGGTCGGCCCCTTGCGGCACTGCCCGCGCCGATAGAACGGTGCCTCCATATGGACGAGCGGCAGCGGCACGAACTCGGTGATGCCGCCTGTATCGAGTTGAAGATGGCGCAGCGCCAGCAAGTGCCTCGCCCAGTGCTCGATGCCTTCGAGATGCCCGAACATCACGGTGGAGGTCGTCGGCAGGCCGACACGGTGCGCGGTGCCGACCACGTCCAGCCATTCCTGCGTCGTCAGCTTGCCGGGGCAGATCTGCTCGCGAATGTCGTCGCAGAGGATCTCGGCCGCCGTGCCGGGGAGCGAGCCCAGCCCCGCGTCCTTCAGCATCATGAGATAATCCCGCACCGGCATCCCCAGCGTGCGCGCACCCTGGCTCACTTCCAATGGCGAGAAGGCGTGGACATGAAGGTCCGGACACGCCGCCTTCACCTCGCGCAGGATCGAAAGGTAAGTTTCGCCGGTATAGCTCGGGTGGATGCCGCCTTGCAGGCAGACTTCGGTCGCCCCCCGCTCCACCGCTTCACGGGCGCGACCGGCGACTTCGGACAAGTCGAGATTGTACGGCTTGTCGCGGAAACCCGCCTTGCTGCTGGTCTTCGAGAAGGCGCAGAACGAGCAGGTGTGGGTGCAGATATTGGTGTAGTTGATGTTGCGATTGACCACGTAAGTCACGGTATCGCCGCTGACTTCGGCGCGCAGCGCATCGGCCGCCGCGACCACCGCCTGCGCCGCCGCACCGCGCGTGGCGAAAAGCGCGACGATCTCGTCTTCGCTCAGCGTCACCCCGCTCGCCGCGCGGTCAAGGATGCGATGGAGCGACGCCGCGACCGGCCCGGCATGGTGCCGCCCCAGCGGAGCGCGAACACTGCCCGGTGCATGCTGATCGGCCAGACCGGGGCTCCAGACGCTGTCCCGCGCCAGCCCCTCGGCATCGGCATGGCGCAGCACGGCGGGACGGATCGCCGGATCGAGCCATGAGCGGTCCTCGCTCATCACGAAGCGCGGATAGATCGTCAGGCGCTCGACCAGCGGCAGGCCCTTTGCCGCGCAGATCGCGCGTAGCCGCTCCACTTCGGGCCAGGGCGCTTCCGGGTTCACATGATCGAGCGTGACCGGAGAAATGCCGCCCCAATCGTCGATCCCGGCGTCGATCAGTTCGACAAGCCGCTCATCATTCAGATTGGGCGGAGCCTGTACCGAGACTTCATCCGGCAGCAGGATGCGCGCGGCGGCGACCACGCGCAGGAAATCCGCCTCGCTCGCTTCCGGCGCGCGGGCCATCTTCGTGCCCGGCTTGGGGCAGAAGTTCTGGACGATCACTTCCTGCAAGTGGCCGTGCTCGCGGTGCAGATCACGCAGAGCGATCAGCGCGTTGATGCGTTCTTCCGCCGTCTCGCCGATGCCGATCAGCACGCCGCTGGTCATCGGCACCCGCGCGCGACCCGCCGCCGCCAGCGAGGCGAGCCGCAGCGCCGGCACTTTGTCGGGCGAGCCATGGTGGCACATGCCCTTTTCCAGCAGCCGCTCCGACGTGCTTTCCAGCATGAGACCTGCCGAAGCCGCGACCGGGCGCAGCAAGCGGTAGTCCTCCTCCTCCAGCACCCCGGCGTTGACGTGCGGCAGCAGGCCGGTTTCCTTCAGCACCAGTTCGGCGCAGTGGCACACGTAATCCACGGTGCGCGCAAAGCCCCGCTCCGCCAGCCAGTCACGCGCGGCGGCATAACGGCGCTCCGGAGCATCGCCCAGCGTGAACAGCGCCTCCCGGCAGCCCGCAGTGGCCCCGGCGCGGGCAATATCCAGCACTTCCTCAGGCGTGAGGTAAGGCGCTTCGAGCCGCGAGGGCGTGGTCGCGAAAGTGCAGTAATGGCAGACGTCGGTGCAGAGCCGCGTCAGCGGGATGAAGACCTTGGGCGAATAGGTCATCCGCGCCGGACCTCGCGCGTCACGCCGGCCCCTCGCGCCGTCGGTGACCTCCTCCAGCGGAGCGGCCAACAACCAGGCTTTCAACTGGCGGGTCTCATCCTGCATCTGCTCACCCTTCAGATGCCTGCGAGGGCAAGCACCTCCTTCGCGAGCCTTTCCCTGTCGGCGGCTTCGCGCATCATTGTCGTCGTCACGGTGACCCCGAGGCCCCGCGCCTGCAAGCCAGAGACATCGGCCTCATCTGCATGGTCGATCAAGAGGTGGTCGAGAAGATCGCCGTAGTGATGAGCGATTGCCGCATTGCTCACCGCCAGCCCCCGCTCGGCCAGCATCTTGGCCAGCGGTCCCTTCACCGAAGTTCCGCCGACGATCGGCGAGACCGCGATCAGCGGCACCCGCCGCGCCGCCAGGGCCGCCCGCACGCCGTCGAGAGCGAGGATCGGATCGACGCTGAGGAAGGGGTTGGACGGGCAGACGACGATGGCGGCAAGGTCTTCCCGTGCCAGCGCGTCAGCCAATCCGGGCGAGGGTTTGGTCCCCGGCACACCCTCGAAACGCACATCGGAAACAGCCGGAATGCATTGATATCCCACGAACCAGCGCTGAAAATCAGTCCAGCCTGCCTCGGTGAGGACCTGCGTGCGCACCGGATCGTCGCTCATCGGCACGACCGGGTGGGCGATGCCGAGTTCGCCCGTCAGTCGCGCCGTCACTTCAGAAAGCGTCTCACCTGCGCGCAGCCGCCACGACCGCGCGATGTGCATCGCCATGTCGCGGTCGCCGAGGTTGAACCATCCCTCCTCGCCCAGCGTGCGGAGCATGGCCATGGTCTGCCATGTCTCCTCCTTCACGCCCCAACCGCGCTGGGTGTCGTTGAGCCCGGCCAGTGCATAAGTCACGGAATCTATGTCAGGACAGATAGTTAGGCCGATATGCTCGAAATCATCGCCGGTATTGACGACGATCGTGAGGTCTTCCGGCGCCATGACCGCCGCGAGCCCCGCCGCCAGCTTCGCCCCGCCGACACCGCCCGAAAGTGCGAGTATGTGTTTGCGGCTCATTGGAACATATCCAGCTCTATAGGCCGAAGCCCGCTCACCGCGCCCGGCCCGTCTTCCTCCGTCACCCAGCGCTCGCAGCCACGCACCAGCGCGACCGGAGTGCCTTCGGCGCCCTCACCCATCGCCAGCGCCGCCATGGCGGCAACCGAGTCTGCAATGCCGATCACCGTGGCCTGAAGCGTGCGACCGTAAAGATCCTGCGCGCGGCCACGGCGGTCCTCCAGCACGGTCAGTCCCGCGCAGCCGATGGCATGGCCCAAAGTACCGATCCGCCAGGCCCGCCCCATCGAATCCGCGATCACCACGCCGATCCGAACTTCACACGCTTTCTGAAGTTCGTCCCGCAGCGCCCGCGCCGAGGCATCGGGATCGAGCGGCCAGAGCAGCACCCGCCCCGCCTCTCCGCCTTCCACGTTGGATGCGTCGATCCCGGCATTGGCCAGCACGTGCCCGGTGCGATGCGCCGCGATCACCGCTGCCGGAGTGCGGCGCAGGATGTGAGAACTCTCCTCAAGTATCGCCTGCATCATCTCCGGATCGCGGGCCGTTGCACGGGCAAGTTCATGCGCTTCCTCAGAAGGCACGAACTCCGCAAGATCGCGTGTGCGGCCCTCCACCTTGGAGACGATCTTCTGCGCCACCACCAAGATATCGCCATCGCGTAACCGGTCGTCTTCACCCTCAAGGCTCGCGCATATCGCTTGCGCAATCGACATTCCGGTCGCGAACATAGGCAGCCCGGTCAGCGGTCGCACGGTCAGTTCTGGGTTTCGCTTCATCGGCCCTCCCGAGCCACCGTGTCTAAAGCCGCCGCACCGGGAACGACAATGACAACGGCCAAGAATTCGCAGGGGAGATAATCTGATGGCAGCGATCGCGGTGATCGGGGGAACCGGTGCGCTTGGCAAAGGTATCGCGCGCAGGCTCGTCAAGGCAGGGCATCAGGTAACCATTGGCTCCCGCACGGCGGACAAGGCCCGTTCCACGGCCGAGGAACTGGGCGCGGCGGCCTATGCCGAGAACGGCGAAGCCGCTCGGGGCAAGGATGTCGTGATCGTTACCGTGCCCCATGCCTCGCAAGGCGATACGCTGCGCCGGATCGCCAGCATGGTCGGCTCCGCCGTGGTGGTGGACACCACCGTGCCGCTGGTGCCGCCCAAGGTCATGCGCGTGCAGCTTCCCGCAGAGGGCAGCGCGGCCATGCAGGCCCGCGAACATCTGGGGCCGGACACCCGCCTCGTCACCGCGTTCCACAACGTCTCCGCCCACCACCTCGACAGCGATCACGCCATCGACTGCGATGTGCTGGTCTTCTCGGACGACGTGGAAGCGCGCCAGACCGTGGTGGACTTGTGCCCCGGCATAGGCCTGCGCGGCCTTTCCGGTGGCGCCTTGGCCAATTCGGCGGCAGCCGAGGCGCTGACCTCGATTCTCATCTACATGAACAAGACCTACAAGGCAGACGGGGCCGGAATACGCTTCACCAACCTCACCGCCGCTCCACAAGTGCCGTGAGCTGCTGGGCACTCATCCCGGTCAAGGCGCCTGGGCTCGGAAAAACCCGGCTGGCCTCCGCGCTCGATCCCGATGAGCGGGAAGCGCTGGTTTCAGGCATGTTGCGCCATGTGCTCGATACAGTGAGCGGCTGCCGGGCGATCCAGCGCGTCTGCGTGCTGGGACCGGCGCGCCCCAATCTGGGCAGCAAGGTACTGCGCTTCGACGATCCGGGGCCGGACCTCAACGGCGCATTGGAAAGTACGATGGCGGCGATCACTGCCGCGGGTCCGGAGCGCCTTCTGGTGCTTCCGGCAGACCTGCCCTGTCTTGCCCTGGCCGACGTCGAACGCCTCGCTAACCTGGGACCCGAAACCATCGGCATTGCACCGGACCGTCATCGCACCGGGACCAATGCGCTATCGCTGCCATTGCCGACAGGTATCTGGTTTCCTTTCTCTTTCGGCCAGGACAGCTTCTCAACCCATTGCGAAAACGCGAAAAATCTCGGACTTGCCGTGGAAGCGATCCTCTCCTGCGGACTGGAGAAAGATATAGACGACCCTGTCGATCTCGCTGATGCCGTTCGCGCCTTGAGGCATGTCTACAATCCGGCGCTCAACCGTCGGCCCCGCTCCGGGGGACGAAAACAGCCGACTTGAGCGAACGAACACCCCGACCGGAGCATCGGATCCCCGCGCCGACCGGAGTTGCTCGGCGCGGGGATCCTACAATATCCGATCGGCGTCCGGCCTTCAGGTCACCACGTCGGGGAAATCGCGCCCGGTATGCCGCTCGATACCAGCGATCACCTGTGCCGCCGCGATCTGCGGTTCCAGCATCGCTCCGGTATCCGCGTCGATCTCGCCGCTGGCAGGCTCGTAGCGCTCCAGATAGACCCGCAGGGTCGCGCCCTGAGTGCCGGTGCCGGATAGGCGGAAAACGACGCGGCTGCCGTCCTCGAACAGCACCCGGACGCCCTGGTTCTCGCTGATCGAATGGTCGACGGGATCGGTATAGGCAAAGTTGTCGGCATGGGCGACGGTCAGCGGTCCGAAAGCCTTGCCCGGCAGCGCCGGCAGCGCTGCCTTGAGCTGCGCCATCAGCGTTGCGGCAGCTTCGCTATCAACTGCTTCGTAGTCGTGGCGGGCGTAGTAGTTACGCCCGAACCGCGCCCAGTGCGTGCGGGCCAGCTGATCGACGCTGATATCGCGTACTGCCAGGATGTTCAGCCAGAGCAGCACCGCCCAGAGACCGTCCTTCTCGCGCACATGGTCGGAACCGGTGCCCGCGCTTTCCTCGCCGCAGATGGTCACCATTCCCGCATCGAGCAGGTTGCCGAAGAACTTCCAGCCGGTCGGCGTCTCGAAGCAGGGAATGCCGAGCGCCTCGGCCACCCGGTCGGCAGCGGCGCTGGTCGGCATCGAGCGGGCGATCCCGGCCAGACGGCCGCGATAGGCCGGGGCGATCTCGATATTGGCCGCCAGCATCGCCAGCGAATCCGAAGGGGTGACGAAGCGACCACGACCGATGATGAGGTTGCGATCCCCGTCCCCGTCCGATGCCGCGCCGAGATCGGGCGCGTCCGGCCCCATCATCACGTCGTAGAGATCCTTGGCATGGATCAGGTTGGGATCGGGGTGATGACCGCCGAAGTCCTCCAGCGGCGTTCCATTGACGACAGTGCCGGCAGCAAAGCCCAGCCGGTTTTCGAGGATCTCGACCGCGTAAGGCCCGGTCACCGCACTCATCGCGTCGAAGCGCATGGTGAAGCCGCTGGAAACGGCCTTGCGGATGGCGTCGAAGTCGAACAGTTCCGCCATCAGATCGGCATAGTCAGCAACCGGGTCGAGCACCTGCACGACCATCTCGCCGACCGTAACTTCGCCCAGCACGTCGAGGTCGATGTCCTCGGCTTCCACGGTCAGCCAGAGACCGATCTCCCGAGTGCGGGCAAGGATCGCGCCGGTCACGCTTTCCGGCGCCGGGCCGCCGTTGGCGATGTTGTACTTGATCCCGAAGTCCTCGTCCGGACCGCCGGGATTGTGGCTGGCGGAAAGGATCAGGCCGCCGCCGGCGCCGTACTTGCGGATCACATGGCTGGCCGCCGGGGTCGAGAGAATGCCACCCTGCCCCACGATCACGCGGGCATAGCCGTTGGCGGCGGCCATGCGGATCGCCTGCTGGATCACCGTGCGATTGTGGTAGCGACCGTCACCGCCGATCACCAGCACCGAACCTGACTGCGGCTTCACCACGTCGAACACCGACTGGATGAAGTTCTCGGCATAGCCTGGCTGCTGGAACACGCGCACTTTCTTGCGCAGGCCGGACGTTCCCGGCGCCTGTCCCTCGAAAGGCGTGGTCGGTATGGTAACAATGTCGGTCAAACCAATCTCCATGAGGACGTACGGCAGGGGCGCGAATGCGCTCGCTCATATAGATAGCCTCTACGACAATCGGGTTGCACGTCCCTTAAGTCAAATCGCCATCTAAATCAGACCGTTGTCACTCATGCTGAAGATACCACCCTTCGCCACGACGAAATGGTCGTCCAGATTGAGTTCCAGAGCGGCCATGACCTGCCGAAACGTGCGGGTCGACTGGATGTCGTCGGCACTGGGGGTCGGATCGCCGGACGGATGATTATGGACCAGAATCAGTCGGCGGGCATCAAGATCGAAAGCGCGGCGAACGGTTCGCCGGAGCGGCAGTTCGCAAGTCGACTGGCGCGTTCCGCCGTGGAAGTCCTCGGCGATGAACAGCCCGGTGCCATTGAAGAAAAGCACCATCACGCATTCCTCGCGGCGTCCCAGCATCCTGCGTGCGAGATACTGACGGAACGCCGGGCTGGTCGTATCGACAGGCTCGCCCAGCAGCATTTCATGCGCGGCAACTGCCGCAAGATCGCGAGCGGCAACGATCAGCGCCGCTATCGCATGGCGATTGAGGCCCGATTCGTCGATTTCCTCGGCCAGCGCCTGTGCCGATGCGGTATGGATCGTGCTCAGCGAACCGAAGCGCTGGATCAGACGGCGGGCAACGACCTCGCTCTGTCCACCGACGACGGGGCGGAGTATCTGCGCCAGGACGGATAACTGCCCCGTTTCCTCTGCCGCCACATGTGAAAGGCGAGCCCAAGGGCCATCGCCAGGAGTTGGACGTAGGAGGGTATGATCGCCATCACCTGATAGGCCGTCTTGTGGACCTCGACGATCCCCAGCCTGTAGAAGTGGCTCGAAAAGGCGATGATCTGCGCCCCACCTATCCATAACGGGTAGAACCTGTTGGCCTGAAGCGCGACATAGCCGATGCCCAGCAGGCCCGACGTGTCGATCGCCAAATGAACGACATCGATCCCGTGATAGACCAGCAGGTCCGTGCCGCGCCCCAGATGATAGATGCGATCGGCAACGACCATGCCCAGCATGATCCCGGCCAGGACGCGTTCGGGAACCCCGCCGCGTCGCCAGGCCACGAGAAAGAGAAGAAGCAGAAGCCCATATTGCAGGTAGGCCCGCGCGTCCCAGGTCAGCATGAAAGCCCCCCATGGCCATGCTGCCGGAAACGCGCGGAACCCGCGATCATGCCTGGGTCGCTCAGGCGGATCGCAAAAGCTGGGTATTTTCCGCCAGATCGATCTTGTTGTCTGGGCAGGCTTCCGGCTCGTCGAAGATAGCGTTGACGTCGCGGCCGATGCCCAGAAGTTCCTGGTGGACGCGGATCATGTCGTTCTGGCTTTCGAGCAACGTGCGCTGCGTCTTGGCAAGGCGCATCAGCGCCGTCTGGCCAGTGAACGTCTTCACCCCATCCGCCTGACGGGCGAGCAGCATCGATTCCATCAGGCGGGCCGAAGCGAGCAGGGCGGAATCGAGCGAGAGTTCGGCCTCGGGAAGCTGGCGGGCGATCCGGGCGGTGGCAGCGGAAATCGTGATCGACATAAAGTCCCCCATCGAGCAGCATCGGCCCGGTCGATGCGCCTGAAAACGTCGTGGCTGGAGGCTGGATCAAAGCAGGTTGCTCAGCTTGGTGGCCAGGTCCAGACCGAACACCGCAACGAGGAGCAGTCCCCCGGCGATGGCGATCATGGCGGCCGTGCGGCTGAGACCCGCATTCGCTCCATCGAGCACCTCCGGAACGACCCGGGTGAATTTCTCTTCCTGCCAGGGCGCCGTTACTGTGAACGTGGCGCCATCTGCCAGGGTGAGCCTTTCGACCAGTTCGTCCCTGCCCCGATCCTCATCGAAGAGGGCCATGGTCGGAACCTGAGGATTCTTCTCTGGTAGCGGATTACAGGCTTCGTCCTGCTCCGATTGATTCTGATCCTGTTGGTACTGCCTGTAAGCGCGCGCCAGTTCGGCGCGCGGCGGAGAGCCGGTGCGGCTGCGCACGCCCTCGATCCGTTGATTGACCGCACTTTCGGAAATGCCCAGCTCCCACGCGATTTCCTTGCTCGTGCGGTTTTCGGCCACGAACATCAGGACTTCGTGCTGCTTGGATGTCAGTGACGGAAACACCGCCAGAATGCGTTGAAACTGCGTCATGTCGCCGTCGGGGTCCATTCGACCAAGGTCCATAACGCTACCGAACCATCCTCGTTCCGTCGTGCCCCGCCATGCCGCCGCGCATCGTACGAATTATAGGTCTTCTGCAATCGCACTATCAACCCGCTACAGGCGTCAATTTAACCACATCGAACGTAACAAGACACCGCAAAGCCTCAGGCATTGCGCTGGAAACGATTGTCAAACGTGCCGAATCGACACCTCAGACAGCGACGGCTTAGGCGAACAAGCTTAACCAATCTTGCTCACGCAACGAGTCGCACCGCCTAGCGGCATTTTTCAAGCAGATTTAGATCAAAGGCGGATGGATATCTGCCGTAAGCATCAAGCGTCCAGCCCCAACGCAGCGAAGCCATCCAGTACGGCTCGAACCGTACTGGATGGCTTCGCAATATGCCGGATATCGGAAGATGAGCGGCAAAACAGATCCTGCCGCCCATCCGGGATCGGTCTTATTCCTCGCCCATGCGCAGCGCGGCGATGAAGGCTTCCTGCGGAATCTGCACGTTGCCGTACTCGCGCATGCGCTTCTTGCCTTCCTTCTGCTTTTCCAGAAGCTTCTTCTTACGGGTGATGTCGCCGCCGTAGCACTTGGCGGTGACGTCCTTGCGCATGGCCGAGATCGTCTCGCGGGCGATCACCTTGGCGCCGATCGCCGCCTGGATCGGGATCTTGAACATGTGCCGCGGGATCAGTTCCTTCAGGCGCTCCACCAGCGCACGGCCGCGCGGTTCGGCCTGACTGCGGTGGACCACCATCGACAGCGCATCGACCGGCTCGTTGTTCACGAGGATGTTCATCATCACGAGGTCGCCCTCCTGAAGCCCGATCTGCTCGTAGTCGAAGCTGGCGTAGCCGCGGCTGATCGACTTCAAACGGTCGTAGAAGTCGAACACCACTTCGTTGAGCGGCAGTTCGTAGGTCACCTGCGCGCGGCCGCCGACGTACGTCAGGTCCTTCTGGATACCGCGACGGTCCTGACAGAGCTTCAGGATCGAGCCAAGGTATTCGTCCGGCGTGTAGATCACCGCCTTGATCCACGGCTCTTCCATGAAGTCGATCTTCACCGGATCGGGCATGTCGGCCGGGTTGTGCAGTTCCTTCACGGTGCCGTCGGTCATCGTCAGGCGATAGACCACCGAAGGCGCCGTGGTGATGAGGTCGAGATCGTACTCGCGGCTCAGGCGCTCCTGGATGATCTCCAGGTGCAGCAGACCGAGGAAGCCGCAGCGGAAGCCGAAGCCCAGCGCCGCGCTCGATTCCATCTCGAAGCTGAACGAAGCGTCGTTGAGGCGCAGCTTGCCGATCGATTCGCGCAGCTTCTCGAAGTCGTTGGCGTCGACCGGGAAGAGGCCGCAGAACACCACCGACTGCACTTCCTTGTAGCCCGGCAGAGCCTCCGTCGCGCCGCCCTTCACCGTGGTGATGGTGTCGCCGACCTTGGCCTGCTCGACCTCCTTGATCTGCGCGGTGATGAAGCCGATTTCGCCCGGACCGAGTTCGGGCAGGTCGATGCGCTTGGGGGTGAAGCAGCCGACGCGGTCGACCAGATGGTCGGTTCCGCCCTGCATGAACTTGACGTTGAGGCCCTTCTTGATGACGCCGTCGATCACGCGCACCAGAATGACGACGCCGAGATAGGGGTCGTACCAGGAATCGACCAGCATCGCCTTGAGCGGTGCGGCGCGGTCGCCCTTCGGCGCCGGAATCTTGGCGACGACGGCTTCGAGGATCTCGTCGATGCCGATGCCGGACTTGGCCGAGGCCATGACGGCTTCGGAAGCATCGATGCCGATCACTTCCTCGATCTCGTGGCGCACCTTTTCGGGTTCGGCGGCAGGCAGGTCGATCTTGTTGATGACAGGCACGATCTCGTGGTCGTGCTCGATCGACTGGTAGACGTTGGCCAGCGTCTGCGCTTCCACGCCCTGCGCGGCGTCCACCACCAGCAGCGCGCCTTCGCAGGCGGCAAGGCTGCGCGACACTTCGTAGGCGAAGTCGACGTGGCCCGGCGTGTCCATCAGGTTCAGCTCGTAAGTGATCCCGTCGGAGGCCGTGTAGTTCAGGCGCACGGTCTGCGCCTTGATGGTAATCCCGCGCTCCTTCTCGATATCCATGTTATCGAGCACCTGCGCGCTCATCTCGCGGTCGGAGAGGCCTCCGGTGCGCTGGATCAGGCGGTCGGCAAGCGTGGACTTGCCATGGTCGATATGGGCAATGATCGAGAAATTACGGATCTGGGCGAGTTCGGTCATGGATGCGCCGTTAGCAGCGCTTGGACCATTTGAAAATGCGGTGCGCGCGCATTTTCAGCCCGTCACCCGGCCCTGCGCAGCAAACCTTCATCGTCGCCCCCGGAAGAGGCTTCGACGCGTGCAGGCGTGAATACGACCGATCCACTACCGTCCAGTTCGAGCGGGCGCAGGAATTCCACGCCCATGCGGTCTTCCCGGCACCAGCGGGCGGTGGCCAGAACGACATTGTCGTCGGCCAGATGAAGGCCGAACCGGGTCTCTGTCGGCACGTTCCAGAGACCTTCGACCATCGCCCCGGTGCTGGAAATATTGCGGATCGTCGCATGGTAGATGTGGCCGCCATGCTCCAGCACGACCTTGCGCAGCATCGCCTGACGCGGTGCCCGGGCCGAGCGCGGGCCGGTGGCAAGGGCGACGAGGCCGCGGTCGAGCCGCGCCATGACTTCGGCCGCCGTCAACGACTTTTCATAGATATAACCCTGGACGTGGCTGCATCCGAGCAGGCGGACGAGGTCCAGTTCGTCCAGCGTCTCGATCCCTTCCGCAGTCGTCTCCATGCCAAGCGCCTCGGCAAGGCCGACGATCGAGGAGATGATCGCGCCGTTGCGGCTGCCCTCGATGGTGGCCCCGCGTACGAAGCTCTGGTCGATCTTGATCTTGTCGAACGGTGCCTTCTTCAGATAGCCGAGCGAGGAATAGCCGGTGCCGAAATCGTCGAGCGCCAGCCGCACGCCGATCCTCTTGAGGGCGCCGAACATCGCCTCGGTGGACTTGTCCTCGCCAAGGAAAACGCTTTCGGTGATCTCCAGTTCGAGCCGGGCGGGATCGATACCCGATTCGGCAATGGCTCGGGTAACCACGGCAGGCAGTTCGGGGTTGGCGAATTGCAGCGGCGACACGTTCACCGCTACGCGCACGTCATGCGGCCAGGCCGCAAGGTCGCGGCAGGCCTTGCGCAGTGCCCATGCACCGATCTCCGAGACGAGACCGGTCTCCTCGGCCACCGGCACGAACTTGGCGGGCGAGAGATAGCCGTGCTTCGGGTGCTTCCAGCGCAGCAGTGCCTCGAAGCCGGTGATCCGCTCGGTCGTGGTATGAATCTGGGGCTGGTAGTGCAGTTCCAGCGCGCCCGCATCGATCGCGTCGCGCAAGTCCTGCTCCAGTTGCTGGCGCTCGCGGGCGTCGGAATGGAGGTCGTCGTCGTAGAAGTGATGGCGCCCTCGCCCACCGCCCTTGGCGGCATAGAGCGCAAGATCGGCATTGCGGATCAGCGCCTCGACGGTGGTTCCGTCCTCCGGACACATGGCGATGCCCACCGAGGCGCCGATCGTCACCCGCGTACCGTCGATGGAATAGGGTTGCGAGAGGGTCTCGATCACCCGGCGCGCGAGATGGCCGAGGCCCTCGTGCTGGTGATAGCCCGGCAGGATCACCTGGAACTCGTCGCCGCCGAGGCGTCCTACCCGCCCCATGTTCGCCACCGTCGCGCGCAGACGCTCGGCCACCTGCTTGAGCAGGGCGTCGCCGGCCGGGTGGCCCATCGTGTCGTTGACCTGCTTGAAGCGGTCGAGATCGAGCAGGAACACCGCGCAGGCGCGGTTCTCGATGCGCGGCGAGTTGATGACCTTCTCCAGCCACTCCGACATCTGGAAGCGGTTGGCGAGCTTGGTCAGCGAATCGAAACGGGCGAGCTGGGTGACGTGCTGCTGCGACTTGCGCGTTTCGGTCAGGTCGATGCCCGAGCCGCGAAAGCCGAGGAAATTGTGGAACTGGTCGAGCACCGGCCTGCCGTTGATCGACCACCAGCGCTCGTCCTTCTCGTCGGTTGCGGCGCGCACGGCGATGTCGTGGAATGAGGAACGGGTCGAAAGATGGAAGGCCAGCGTACGCTCGCTGTCATGGTCTTCGGCGCGCAGGCGGAACAGGCTGAGGAAGGGCCGTCCGTAAAGCTCGGTCTGCTTGCTACCTACCAGGTCGGCAATGCGCGGCGAGACATAGGCGATCAACCCGCGCCGGTCGGTTTCCCAGAACCAGCCCTGCCCGGTTTCCTCGTATTCGCGCATGAATTCTTCGGCGCGGTGCTGTTCGCGTTCCTGCTCGGCGCGGCGCGTGGATTCCGCGCGGGCCAGCCGGGCCTGCCGCATCGCCACCACCAGTCCGATGCCGGTGCCTGCCGCCAGCAGACCGAGAGTGGCCAGCGAGGCCGAATGGATCGAGGCGCCCGCCCACAGGCCGACGGTGGCGGCGACGATCGAGGTCAGCCGACGTTCGAGCAGGACCGTCGCAAGCAGGGCCAGCAGGCCGTAGCCCTTGATGGTAACCCGCCCATCCAGCGTGGCGACATCGTGCGTCCACTGCGACGCCGCCACGCCGAACAGCACCATTGGCAACGCCACGGCCAGCAGCATCAGCGGGTAGCGTTTCCAGCTCCCGTGATGGAGTCGCCCTTCCAGCGTCGCCAGCCATGGCGCGCCGAGACAGAGCAGAATGGCCGCGAAAGCCAGCGAAAGCGACAGCGGCTGCGGCGCGCTGCGGGAGAGCACCCCCATCGCCACCATGTTGCAGACGATACCCGGCGCCATGAGTTCCCAGCGCCGCGCGATGAAGAAGTGGAGCGGATCGCTGCTCGGCCCGCGCGGGCGGAGGAAGGCGAAATTCGGAACGGGGTTTCGGGTCTCGTGTTCGGTGCGATCTTCAGGCGCGCGCGAGTTCGTCGCACTTTCGCGCGCGGGTTCGTTCGGCTCTCGGGTCCCCAACCACACCATTGCAACGGCTTTTGCCCTGCCCCCATTGCGAAAGTGTTAAGTTCCGGCAACCAAGTCGATAATCGGGCAAATCCGATCCCGGCCGGATATGGCACGAGAGGCCCATCCCACCGGATTTCACTTGCCGCCGATCCGGAAGCATGTTTGCTTCACAAGTGGCGGGCGCACTGATCCAGTTTCCGTCCGCTTGGGAGAAAACATCCATGCGACATATCGCCATCGTCGGATCGGGACCGGCCGGGTATTATACTGCCGAGGCAGCGCTCAAGCAGTGGAGGGACGATGTCCGGGTCGACATCTTCGATTCCTCGCCCGTTCCCTTCGGACTGATCCGCACCGGCGTCGCCCCCGATCACCAGAGCATCAAGAGCGTGGCGCGGCGATACGAGACGACCGCCCTCAGCGACAACGTCCACTTTGTCGGCAATGTCATGGTCGGCCGCGACATTTCCATCGATGAACTGCGCGGACTCTACGACGCCGTCGTGCTGGCGACCGGCGCGCCGAACGACCGCAAGCTCGGCCTGCCGGGCGAGGACCTGCCCAATGTCTTCGGCAGCGCGGGTTTCGTCGGCTGGTACAACGGTCACCCCCAGTTCGCCGAGCTGCACCCCGATTTCAGCCATGAAACCGCAGTGATCATCGGCAACGGCAATGTCGCGCTCGATGTCGTGCGGATTCTCGCCAAGTCGGGGGAGGAATTCGCAGGCAGCGATATCGTCGCCCATGCGCTCTCGTCGCTGGAAAGGTCGCAAATCCGGCGCATCGTCGTGCTCGGGCGGCGCGGGCCGCATCAGGTGACGATGACCCCCAAGGAACTGGGCGAACTCGCCAAGCTCGCGCGGGCCTGCCCCCGCGTCGATCCTGCCGACCTGCCGCCGCTGACCGAGGATGCCGCGCTCGATCCCGGAATGCGCAAGACCATGGGTCACTTGCGCAGCTTCGCGATGGCGGGCGGCACCGCGAACGACAACGGCAATGATGTGATCTGTCCCGACCGCGATATCGCCATCGAGTTCGACTTCTTCGCCGCCCCGCGCGCGATCCTCGGCACCGACCGGGTCGAGGGCATCGAGATCGAACGCACCAAGCTGGTGGACGGCAAGGCCGTGGGAACCGGCGAGACCTACCACATCCCGGCAGGCATCGTCGTCGCCTGCATCGGCTACCAGACCTCGCGCATTCCGGACGTTCCCTATGACGAACAGGGCGGCCGCTTCGCCAATGTCGAGGGCCGGATCATGCCCGGTCTCTACTGCGTCGGCTGGGCGCGGCGCGGGCCGACCGGCACCATCGGCACAAACCGCCCGGATGGCTTCGCGATCGTCGAGAAGATCGATGCGGACCTGGGTCCCGCCGGCGGCGCCGGCAAGCCGGGCCGTCCCGGCTTCGAAGCTCTCGCCGCGACGCGCGGTATCGACTTCGTGAAGTTCACCGAGTGGCAGAAGATCGACGAAGCCGAAGTCGCCAACGCTCGCCAGGGCGCCCCGCGCGAGAAGTTCGTCGAGGTCGACCGCATGATCGCCAAGGCCCACCCCTCGGTGCAGGAGAGCTGACCAACGAAAAAGGCCGGGGAACTACCCCGGCCTCTTCCATTTGCTTCGAGTCTGTAAGCTCAGACGCGCATCGGCATCAGCACGTAAAGTGCCGGGCTCTGGTCGTTCTGGCGGATCAGTGTCGGCGCACCGGCGTCGGCCAGATGGAGTTCCACCGTGTCGCCGTCGATCTGGCCAAGGATGTCCTTGAGGTAATTGGCGTTGAAGCCGATCTCGAAACCTTCCGAGGCATAGTCCGCCGGGACTTCTTCCGCCGCCGTGCCGTTATCCGGCGAGGTCACGGAAAGCGTCACGCGGTCCTGCTCCAGCGCCATTTTCACGGCGCGGGTCTTTTCGGTGGCGATGGTCGCCACGCGGTCCACGCCTTCGAAGAAGCTCTTGGGATCGATCTTGAGCAGCTTGTCGTTCCCGGTCGGAATGACGCGGGTGTAATCGGGGAACGTACCGTCGATCAGCTTGCTGGTCAGCACGACACCGTTTTCGCCGCCCAGGGTGAAGCGGATCTTGCTGGCCGAAAGATCGACGAGCACGTTGGTGTCGAGCGCTTCTTCCAGCAGCTTGCGCAGTTCGCCCACGCACTTACGCGGCACGATCACGTCGGGCATGCCCTCGGCGCCGTCCGGACGCGGCAGGGTGAAGCGCGCGAGGCGGTGGCCGTCGGTGGCGGCGGCCTTCAGTTCCTCATCCGAGACGTGGAGGAAGATACCGTTGAGATAGTAGCGCGTTTCCTCGGTCGAGATCGCGAAGCGGGTGCGGTCGATCAGCTGGCCCAGCGTCGCAGCGGGAATTTCGAAGCTGGTCGGCAGTTCGCCTTCCGCGATCATCGGGAAATCGTCGCGCGGCAGGGTCGGCAGCTGGAAGCGGCTGCGACCGGCCTTCACGACCATGCGGTTGTCCGAAGCGTCAAGGCTGACCTGGCTGCCGTCCGGCAGCTTGCGGGCAATGTCGAACAGCAGGTGCGCGGAAACCGTTATCGCACCGGCCTGCTCGACCGAGACCGCACCCAGGCTTTCGACGACCTGGAGATCAAGGTCGGTCGCCATGATGCGCAAGCTCCCGGAACCCGAGGCCTCGATCAGCACGTTCGAAAGAATGGGAATGGTATTGCGCCGCTCGACAACGGACTGCACGTGCGAGAGACAGCGCAGGAGCGTGGAACGTTCGATTGTGGCCTTCATGGCAGCCTCAAGTCCCCCTTGGTCGGGCTAGGGATGCGCACATCCCGAATTTCAGGACGAATATCTCTAGCGAACGGGAAACAGGCGGCAAGCGACTATTGCCCGCCCTTTGGCGTTTCTGGGGATAAATGGGGGGATTTTGGACGTTTTTCAGATCATCTGAACGCGTTTTTGACATCATGTCCGTAAAAGGCTTCATCGCGCATCCGGCCCGCGCAAATAAATTCTTCCCACCTCTCGTGCGCACATAAGGCGCAACCGCGCGGATCGCGAGGCGTCATCCTCGCAATCCGCGCCGGTCTCAAGGTCAGATCATCACCATGCCGCCGTTGACGTGGATCGTCTGGCCGGTGACGTAGCCTGCTTCCTTCGAGGCGAGGAACACGGCGGCAGAGGCGATGTCGTCGCCCTCGCCCATGCGGCCCATCGGGATGCGGCCGTTCAGCGCGTCCTTCTGCGCATCGGGCAGCACGTCGGTCATCGCGGTGCGGATGAAGCCCGGCGCGATGCAGTTCACGGTGACGTTGCGGCTGGCGAGTTCCTGCGCGAGGCTCTTCGACATGGCGGTGATGCCGCCCTTCGCCGCGCAGTAGTTCATCTGGCCGGGGTTGCCGGTGGTGCCGACGACCGAGGTGACGTTGATGATGCGGCCAAAGCGCGCCTTCATCATCGGCTTGGTGACGGCGCGCATCAGGCGGAAGGTCGATTCGAGGTTGATCTTGATGACCTGATCCCACTCCTCGTCCTTCATGCGCATGGCAAGGTTGTCGCGGGTGATACCGGCATTGTTGATCAGGATGTCGATCTTGCCCAGCGATTCGAGCGCGGCGGGAACCAGCTTCTCGACCTGCTCGGGATCACCGAGGTTGCAGGCGATGGCGACATGGTCGACGTCCTGCACATGCTGCGGGGTGTGCTCGTCCAGCTCGTCGCGGAAGGCGCGCAGCTTGTCGGCGTTCGAGCCCGAGATGGCGAGGCGGGCACCCTGCGCGGCCAGCGCGCGGGCAACGGCGGAACCGATGCCGCCCGAGGCGCCGGTGACGAGGGCGGTCATTCCGTTGAGGTTGAACATCTTTTCAAATCTCCGTGAATCGCCTGCCGAAACGGCAGCGACGGCCCGCTGAACGGGGCCATTCTTCAAACCTTCGAGGCGCCGGGGTCAACCCCGGCGCGTCGATCAGAGGCTTTTCGCCAGTTCCTCGATCTCGGCCATGGTGACGGCGGAGATCACCTCCACCTCACCGGCCGAACGCTTGATCATCGGACCAAGCACCTTGCCGCCGAGTTCGACGAACGTCTCGACGCCTGCCTCGCGCATGGCGATCGCGCTTTCGCGCCAGCGGACGCGACCGGTGACCTGCTCGACCAGCAGGCGCTGGACTTCGGCGGAATCCGTGACGACCGAAGCAGTGACATTGGCGAACAGCGGAACGTGCAGGCTGCCCGGAAGAGTCTTGGCCAG
The DNA here is from genome assembly GCF_058273105.1 of Novosphingobium sp. BF6. Taxonomy (NCBI): domain Bacteria; kingdom Pseudomonadati; phylum Pseudomonadota; class Alphaproteobacteria; order Sphingomonadales; family Sphingomonadaceae; genus Novosphingobium; species Novosphingobium sp. BF6. Next base: position 1,612,667 of record NZ_CM177775.1, on the reverse strand, counting down.
CGCCTCCGCCATGGCATCGGCAGCGGGCTGCATCAGCGGGCAGTGGAACGGCGCCGAAACCGGCAACAGCACGCCGCGCTTGATGCCGTGGTCCTTAACGAGAGCGACGGCGCGCTCGATGGCCTCCTTGTGGCCGGAGATCACGACTTGCGTGGGGTCGTTGTCGTTGGCGACGGTGCAAACCTGACCTTCCGCAGCGGCTTCAGCCAGCGCGGTCGCCTTTTCGATGTCGGCACCCAGCAGTGCCGCCATGGCGCCAAGGCCGACCGGAACGGCCGCCTGCATCGACTGGCCACGCAGCTTCAGCAGCCGCGCGGTATCGGCAAGGCTGAAGGCACCGGCGGCGCAGAGCGCGGTATATTCGCCCAGCGAGTGGCCGGCAACGAAGTCCGCCTTGTCGGCGAGCGTCACGCCGCCCTCCTTCTCCAGCACGCGCAGGACGGCGATGGCATTGGCCATGATCGCCGGCTGGGCGTTCTCAGTGAGGGTCAGTTCCTCTTCGGGACCCTGCGTCATCACGCGGAAGAGGTTCTGGCCGAGCGCCTCGTCCACTTCCTGGAAGACCTCGCGCGCGACGGCGCTGGCTTCGGCGAGTTCGGCGCCCATGCCGACCTTCTGGCTGCCCTGTCCGGGAAAAACGAATGCACGCATCTTGGCGGCTCCTTCTGTCCGGCGGGCAGGCGATTGCGCCCTGCCGGTTTGTGAATCTTTTATATGTGGCGCGGCGCGTTATTGACCTTGGGGTCGCTCCGCAAGCCCGAACGGCACGATGCGGTTCATCGCGTCATGCCCGATATCGGCGCTGCCGAGGTAGGAAATAGAGTGATGCGCGCACCAGTGACGAACGATTTCCTCGGCCTCGATGCCGAACGGACGGTCGTTTTCCGGTACGTCGCTAATCCGACCAAGGCGCACACCGGCCACCCCGCCAAGGTGCGCGGTGAGGTGGAAGAACAGCCGGTCGACCGCGTAGAGATACTCCGAAACCTCCTCGACAAGCACGACATGGTTGGCCAGCCCCGGCATCAGCGGGGTGCCGCAGAGCATGGCCAGCGTCATCAGGTTGAAGGCTACCCGCGGGTGCTCGTCGCCGGTCGGCTCCACGCCGGAGGCATCGCCGGTCAGCCAGCGCAGCGCGCGCCGCACGGCTTCGTTACCACCCTCGCGACGGATATCCGCCAGCATCGGCCCATGAACCGGCTTGCCGATGCGGGCGCGATAGAGGCCGCCCAGCAGATAGCCCGCGTCGGAATAGCCAAGGAAGGTCTTGGCCTGGGCATCGTGCGTGAACCTGGAGATAGCCGCTTCCGCCACCCGGCAAGCGCCATAGCCGCCGCGCGCGAACCACACGGCGTCCACCGAAGGATCGTTGGCACACTCCACCAACGCCGCGATCCGCCGCGCGTCACTGCCGGCGAAATGGCCTTCCATTTCGAAGCACTGCTCGTGGATCGCAAGCTCGACATCGGGGAACTCGGCAGCCGCGAGAGCAACGACGGCCTCCGCATCCTCGCGGGTGATCGGGGTGGACGGTGCACAAACTGCGATACGGGTCATGGCTCCTTCCTATCGAGGTTGTCAGGACGAACAAGGCCGCATACCGAAGCGTCATGACTTCCGATCACGATCTCACTTCTCATCCCTGGTTCTTCTGCGGCATCGGCGGATCGGGCATGTTGCCGCTCGCGCTGATCCTCAAGGGTCACGGCGCAAAAGTCGCAGGGTCGGACCGCAGCCGCGATCAGGGCCGCACGCCTGAAAAGTTCGCCTGGCTGGAGAGCCTTGGTTTCGACCTGCACCCGCAGGACGGCAGCGGCATCACCAGCGCTGAGCAGACCTTGGTCGCCTCGGCGGCGGTGGAAGACACGGTGCCGGAAGTGGTCCGCGCGAAGGAGTTCGGCTGCCCGCGCATGAGCCGCGCGCAGCTTCTCGCCACCCTCTTCAACGCGGCGCCTTTCGGCGTGGCGATCGGCGGCACCTCCGGCAAGTCGACCGTCACTGGCATGACCGGCTGGATCATGACCCATGCTGGCCGCGATCCCACGATCATGAACGGCGCGGTGATGAAGAACTTCGTCTCGCCCGACGCCCCTTTCGCCAGCGCCCGCGTGGGTGAGGGCGAGGTCTTCGTGTCGGAAGTGGACGAGAGCGACGGCTCCATCGCGCTCTATCGCCCGAAAGTGGCGGTGCTGGGCAATGTCAGCCTCGACCACAAGAGCCTTGAGGAACTGCGCCAGCTTTTCGGCGATTTCCTTGCCCGCGCGGAGGTATCCGCCATCAATCTCGACGATGCGGAGACCGCCGCTCTCGCCCCGCATGCCAAGGCCTTGGTGACGTTCGGCATCACATCGCCGGACGCGCAGATCGGTGCAATCGATGTGGTCGAAGGGCCAACGTCGCTGACCGCCGAGGTGCTGGATCGCCGCGACGGGACCTCGCATGCGCTAACGCTGAAGGTGCCGGGTCGCCACAACCTCTACAACGCGCTCGCCGCCATCGCCGCCGCCAATGCCGCCGGGGTTTCGGTGGCCGAGGCGGTCGAGGCGCTCGGCAGCTTCGTGGGCCTGGCGCGGCGGTTCGATATCGTCGGCACCTCGCCCTCCGGCGTGACGGTGATCGACGATTTCGGCCACAATCCGGACAAGGTTTCGGCCACGCTGGCCACGCTCAAGGCGCATGCGGGCCGGGTGATCGCCTTCTTCCAGCCGCATGGTTACGGCCCGCTCAAGCAGATGGGCCATGAACTGGCCGAAGTGTTGGCGACAAAGCTGGGGCCGGACGATGTTACGATCCTGTGCGATCCTGTCTATTTCGGCGGCACGGTGGACCGCTCCGAAGGCAGCGAGCGCATCGTCCACCTGATCGAAGCGGACGGCGGAAAAGCCGAATATGTGCCGTCTCGCGAGGACTGCGCCACCCGCATCACCCAGATCGCACGGCCCGGCGACCGCGTGGTCGTGATGGGCGCGCGCGACGATACGCTGACGGTCTTCGCGAAGGACCTGCTGGCGCGACTGTAACGCGCGGGGTCAGTGCACCTTGCCGCGAGCCTTCGCGACAAGGTGCACCAGAACCGCAATCACCGCGCCCAACACCAGGCCCACGACCGCCGAAGCAACGGCGTAACCCAACCAGCCGAGCGCACCGCCTAGCGGCCCACCCAGCACTTCCAGCCAGTGCTGGACCCCATGGGCGATATGCGCAGGCGCCGGAACGCCCAGTTCCTCCAGTCCGTGCAGGACGATCCCGCCGCCGACCCAGAGCATCGCCAGCGTACCGACCGAGGCCAGCACCGTCAGCACCTTGGGCATCGCGCTGACGAGCATGCGGCCGAAAGCCTGCGTACCCTTGCCCTGCTTCTTTGCGAGGTGGAGGCCGATGTCGTCCATCTTCACGATCAGCGCCACCGCGCCGTAGACGCCCGCCGTGATAAGAATGCCCACGAGCGCCAGCGCCACTGCCCGCGTCACAAGCGAGCTATCGGCCACTTCCGAAAGCGCGATCGCCATGATCTCCGCCGAGAGGATGAGATCGGTGCGAATCGCACCGGAAACGCGGGCCTGCTCGAAGCTCGCGGCGTCCGAAACAGGGTCTTCCAGCGTTTCGCCGTGCTTGGCCCCGCCCAGCTTCTCGATGACCTTCTCCGCGCCCTCGAACGCGAGATAGCTGCCGCCCAGCATCAGGATCGGCGTGATCAGCCAGGGCAGGAAGGCGCTGAGCAGCAGGGCGATCGGCAGGAGCACGACCAGCTTGTTGAACAGGCTGCCCTTGGTGATCTTCCAGATGATCGGCAGTTCGCGTTCGGGCGTGAAGTCGGTGACGTAACCGGGCGTCACTGCCGCATCGTCGATCACGACGCCAGCAGCCTTGCTGCCGGCCTTGGCGACCCCTACCCCCACGTCGTCCAGCGAGGCGGCGGCGGCACGGGCAATCACCGCAACGTCATCGAGAAGCGCAACGAGGCCGGATGGCATCTGGAACAAACCCCCTGTTCAAAAGACTTTGCCGCCATGCGGGGGAAAATCGCACCGATCAAGCGAAACGAACAAACTACCCCCAACCCAGCTTTTGCTTGCGTTCCTCGCCCAATCCGCTAAGGGCCCGCCTTCCGTCTCGTGCGCCATGCCGCATGCCGGACGGGAAGGAAGAAAGCCGGAGGGGCCCCGCAATCCCGCGGACAAGCCAGCGATCGGTTAGATCAAGATAAAGGAAGCTGCCGTGGCTCAGTATGAGCACGTGTTCCTGGCACGCCAGGACCTCAGCCAGGCGCAAGTCGATGCACTTGCCGCCACCGCCACCGAGATCGTCGAAGCCAACCAGGGCAAGGTCACCAAGACCGAGACCTGGGGCCTGAAGAATCTCGCGTACAAGATCAAGCGCAACCGCAAGGCGCACTTCGTGATGCTGAACATCGAAGCTCCCGGCGACACCATCGCCGAGCTCGAGCGTCAGACGCAGATCAACGAAGACGTCATCCGTTACCTGACCATCCGCGTCGACGAGCACGAAGCTGGTCCGTCGGTCATGATGCGCAAGAGCGACCGCGAGCGTACGCGCCGTCGCGAACGTGAAGGGAACTGATTTCCATGGCACGTGCATTCTTCCGCCGCCGCAAGTCCTGCCCGTTCTCGGGCAAGAACGCTCCGGCCATCGATTACAAGGACGTGCGTCTGCTTCAGGGCTTCATGTCCGAGCGTGGCAAGATCGTTCCCAGCCGCATCACCGCGGTTTCCGCAAAGAAGCAGCGTGAGCTGAGCCAGGCGATCAAGCGCGCCCGGCACATCGGCCTCCTGCCCTACATCGTCAAGTAAGGAGGACTAGCCTCATGGACATCATCCTCCTCGAACGCGTCGAGAAGCTCGGCGCCATCGGCGATGTCGTTTCCGTCAAGGACGGTTACGCCCGCAACTACCTTCTTCCCAACAAGAAGGCCCTGCGCGCCAACGAGAAGAACAAGAAGGTCTTCGAAGCCAACCGCGCGAAGATCGAAGCTGAGAACGCCGAGCGTCGCTCGTCGGCCGAAGCGCACTCGGGCAACGTCGAAGGCAAGCAGGTCGTCCTGATCCGCGCCTCGTCGAACTCGGGCCAGCTCTACGGTTCGGTCTCGGTTCGTGACATCGTCGACGCTCTCAACGAGCAGGGCGCCGAAGTCGCGAAGCAGATGATCGTGCTCGAACGCCCGATCAAGACCATCGGCGTGTTCGACGTTCGCGTGAACCTGCACCCCGAAGTCGCCGTGACCGTCAAGGTGAACGTCGCCCGTTCGCCGGACGAAGCCGACCTGCAGTCGCAGGGCGTCGACGTGATGGCCGCGATGTTCGAACAGGACGTCTCGGGCTTCACCGAAGCCTACGACCCGAACGCCGAACCCGGCGAAATCGCGGTCGAAGAGGAAGTTGCCGAGACCGAAGAAGAAGCCTGAGCTTCCCCTTCGCGGTAACGACCGTCGAGATCGAAGGCCCTCGCTCCCACCGGAGCGGGGGCCTTTCTCTTTTTCACGCCGCTATTGCACTGCAATACAGATTGCGTAATTACGGGCGATGGAAACGATCAAGAACACCCTCGCGGAACTGGTCCGCGTTTACGAAACCGCCGTCAGCACCCTGCGCGCGGATATCGCCGCCTTCGTCGAGAACGGCACCCCGCCCCCGCCCGAACGCCGCGAAACGCGCGCCTGGTCCTATCCGGAACTGCGCATCACGTACGCAGGCGTGGAGCGCGGAAGCTTCTATAGCCGCTCGTTCGGCCGCCTGAACGAATCCGGCGTCTACGTAACCACGATCACCAAGCCGCGTCTCTTCGCGGACTATCTCGAGGAACAGCTCGCGCTGCTTCACGAGGACTACGAGGTGGAGATCGAGGTCGCGCCTTCCGCACAGGAAATCCCCTTCCCTTACGTCCTCGACGGCGTCGGCATGGGCGATGTTACCCCGCAGGAACTGGCCGCGCACTTCCCGACCACCGAACTCGCGCTCATCGGTGATGAGATCTCGGACGGCGTGTTCCGCCATTCGGCCGAGGAACCGCTGCCGCTGGCCCTGTTCGATGGCCTCCGCACCGACTTCAGCCTCGCGCGCCTGCAGCACTATACCGGCACCAGCGTCGAGCACTGCCAGCGCTATATCCTGTTCACCAACTACCACCGCTATGTCGACGAGTTCGTGGACTGGGCCGGGCAGCAGATCGGCTCGAACGGTTATACCGCACTTTCGGGCGCCGGCGGCCTTTACCTCGACACCCCGGTGGACAATGCCCGTGAACGGCTTTCCGACACGGCATGGCGCCGTCACCAGATGCCGGCCTATCACCTGATCCGGCCGGACAAGTCGGGCATCACCCTCGTCAACATCGGCGTCGGCCCCTCGAACGCCAAGACCATCACCGATCACCTCGCGGTCATCCGTCCCGAGGTCTGGCTGATGATCGGCCACTGCGGGGGCCTGCGCGAAGGCCAGCGTATCGGCGACTACGTGCTCGCCCATGCCTATCTGCGCGACGACCACGTGCTCGATCCGGTGCTGCCGCCGGAGATCCCGCTGCCCGCGATCGCGGAAGTGCAGCAGGCCCTCGCCTCGGCCGCCGAGACGGTCAGCGGCGAAGGCGGTGCCAACCTCAAGAAGCGCATGCGCACCGGCACCGTCGTCACCACCGACGACCGCAACTGGGAACTGCGCTATACCGAATCCGCGCACCGCTTCAGCCTGAGCCGTGCCATCGGCATCGACATGGAAAGCGCCACGATCAGCGCCCAGGGCTATCGCTTCCGTGTCCCTTACGGCACCCTGCTCTGCGTTTCCGACAAGCCGATCCACGGCGAACTCAAGCTTCCGGGCCAGGCCAACCGGTTCTACGAGGAGGCCATCGCCAGCCATCTCAAGATCGGCCTCCAGGCCTGCGACCTGCTCCGCGCCGAAGGCGAGAAGCTGCACTCCCGCAAGCTGCGCGCATTCAACGAGCCGCCGTTCCGCTGATCGCCGCGACCTGTGCTGCATAAGAAAGGGCGTCGCTCCGAAAGGAGCGGCGCCCTTTTTCTATTCCAGCCCAAGCAATCCGCCTTCCGCATCTTTGGCGAGGCAGGCGCGCCTCTTGCAACCCGGCACGGATATGTCCGGAGGAGGGGTCATGCAGCAACCTTATAAGTTTGTGATAGAAATTTGCACAACAAATCTCTATGCATTGATAATAAGATGAAGTAATATCATGTTACGCTTTTATTTCAAAAAATCACACATAAATTACTTTCATGTATCATCGCATGAAATAATAGTTGCCGATCTACAACTACGCGAACATCAATAAATATCGACCATTATTACCTGATGACAGAACGTTCTCCTTGGGAGCACACCCCCCGATCTGGTTCCGGCTTACGGCAAACCGTGCGCCGGAAACTGCAAAGGGAGTACCGAATGACATCCGAAATGAAGCGCCTGCTGCTGGCTTCCACCCTGCTGATGGGTCTGCCCGCCACGGCTCATGCGCAGGACGGCGCGACCGCGAATGCAGCCGAGTCCGACGGCGGCGCCATCGTCGTGACCGGCTCGCGCCTGTCCAATCCGAACCTCGAACAGGCCGCCCCGATCATGGCCGTTTCCGCCAAGGAAATCGCGCTGACCGGCCAGGTCAACGTCGAGAACATCCTCAAGGACCTGCCGCAGGTGCTGCCGGGTTCGACCGCCGCGTCGAACAATCCGGGCGGCGGCGTCGCCACCGCCGACTTGCGCGGCCTCGGTGCGGAACGCACGCTGGTTCTGGTCAACGGCCACCGCTACGTGTCCTATGACACCAACCAGATCGTCGACCTCAACACGATCCCGACCGCGCTGATCGAGCGCGTCGACGTAGTGACCGGCGGCAAGTCCGCCGTCTACGGTTCGGACGCCGTAACCGGCGTGGTGAACTTCATCACCAAGCAGGACTTCGACGGCGTCCAGGCCAACGCCAACTACCGCCTGACCGGCGCAGGTGACGGCGCGCAGTACAACGGCGGCCTTCTGGTCGGCAAGAACTTCGCCGACGGGCGCGGCAACATCACGATCTACGGCGATTACATGCGCCGCAAGTCGATCCTCCAGTCCGCGCGCAGCTATACTTCGGTGGCCCAGACCGACGACGGCGAAGGCGGCCTGATGGGCGGCGGCTCCAGCTCGATCCCGGCGGGCCGCATCGCGCTCGGCGGCAACAACTACAAGTTCGGGCAGGTCGGCAGCACTTCGGCCTATACTTCGGCCGACGCCTACAACTACGCCTCCGAGAACTATCTTCAGGTTCCGCAGAAGCGCCAGCTGCTCTCGGCACAGGCCCACTTCGACGTCAGCGATCACCTGACCCTCTACGGCGAAGGCCAGTACATCCACAACCGCGTGAAGAACCAGCTGGCCCCGACACCGCTGACCGGCACGTTCTCGCTCGACACCGATTCCTCGTTCCTGTCCTCGGCGACGCAGTCGTTGCTGAGCGGCTACGACACCGATGGCGACGGTTACACTTCGGCATCGGTCTATCGCCGTCTTTCGGAAGTGGGCGACCGCATCTCGAACCTCGACAGCAAGGCCTATCGCGGGCTGATCGGCGCACGCGGCCAGATCACCGGCGACTGGAACTACGACGCCTACTTCAGCTATTCGCGCACCAAGCAGGTCGAGCGCCAGTACGGCAACGTCTCGGCCAGCCGGGTCCAGCAGGCGCTGCTAACCGGCTACGATTCCAGCGGCAACCTCGTCTGCTCGGACACCAGCAACGGCTGCGTCCCGCTGAACATCTTCGGCGCCGGTAACATCAGCCAGGAAGCAGCGGACTTCATCTCGATCGACACGGTCAACCGCTCGACCATCACCGAAAAAGTCGTCAGCGGCGCGATCACCAACAACAACCTGTTCGATCTGGGCGCTGGTCCGGCCGGCCTTGCGTTCGGCGGCGAGTACCGCAGCGAGCACGGCAGCTTCAACCCGGACGCGGCGCTCGCCTCGGGTGACGTGATCGGCTTCAACGGCTCAGAACCGATCGCAGGCGGCTACAACGTCAAGGAACTCTTCGCCGAGTTCAACGTGCCCCTGATCGCCGACAAGCCCTTCATCGAGCGGCTCGAATTCAACGGCGCGGCGCGCTATTCGTACTATTCGACGGCGGCCAAGTCGGTCGGCACTTTCTCGGCGGGCCTCGTCTGGGCGCCGATCAAGGACGTCAGCCTGCGCGGCCAGTTCTCGCGCGCGGTGCGTGCGCCCACGGTCAACAACCTCTACAGCGGCAACGCCCAGAACTTCGAGCCCGCGACCGACCCCTGCGCCACTTCGACCGCGCTGACGAATGCCAATCTCAATGCCAGCTGCGCCGCTTCGGGCATCCCGGCGAACCTGATCGGCACCAGTTACAATGGCGGCGATTCGCAAATCGAGAGCTACAACGGCGGCAACACGTCCCTGCGCGAGGAAACGGCGAATACCTGGACCGTCGGCACGATGATCCAGCCCCGCTTCATTCCGGGCCTGTCGCTCACCGTCGATTACTACCACATCAAGATCGACAACTACATCACCGCCGCCGGCACCTCGAACATCCTCTCGGCCTGCTACGGCACCGCCGCCAACGGGTGGACGCCTTACAACACCGGCTACTGCTCGCTGCTGCCGCGTGACGGCAACAGCTACACGATCACCGGCGCGATCGACAACCTGTCCAACTCGGGCGGCATGAAGACCGACGGCATCGACTTCGACATGCAGTACGCGATCCCGCTGGCCTTCGGCGAGCACGGATCGAGCAAGCTGACCTTGCGCGCCAGCGGCACCCGCCTGATGAACTTCACGTTCAAGCCGATCGCCGCCCTCTCCGATCTGACCGTCGATTGCGCCGGCAAGTTCGGCCTGCTCTGCGGCAATGTCTATGCCAAGTGGCGCCTCAACGGCCGCGTGAGCTGGTCGACCGAGGGCAAGACGCTCTCGCTTGCCTGGCGCCACCTCTCGCCGGTCAAGGATGACGATGCCTCGACGACCTACAGCGTCGAAAAGATCAAGGCCTACGACTACTTCGATCTCACCGCGCAGATCGACGTGGCCAAGCGCTTCACCTGGAACATCGGCATGAACAACATGTTCAACCGCAAGCCGCCGATCCTCGGCGACAACCAGGAACAGGCCAACACCTACCCGACCACGTACGACGTTTACGGCCGTACGTTCTTCACCGGCATTACGGTGGATTTCTAAGCGCCAACAAAAAAGGGAGCCGGCGCGAACCGGCTCCCCCTTCGGTTCGAAACGGCCCCGGCGACCTTGCGTCGCCGGGGCCGTTCTCGTTACCAGCCCTGCTTCTCGCCCTTGTTCTGCTCGTCGAGCCACTTCTTGAGCGGCGCGAAATAGTCGAGCATCGGCTTGGCGCTCATCTGCGGGGTACCGGTGAAGGCCTTGAGCGCCTCCGGCCAGGGCTTCGACATGCCCATCTCCAGCATCTTGTTCAGGTTCGCGCCGACCTTCTTGTCGCCGTAGAAGCTGCAACGGTGCAGCGGTCCCTTCCAGCCCGCCTGCTTGCAGGCCGCCTGATAGAACTGGAACTGGAGGATGCGGGCGAGGAAGTAGCGCGTGTAAGGCGTATTGCCCGGAACGTGGAACTTCGCCCCGGCATCGAAGCCGTCGTCACCGCGCGCGGCGGGCGGCGTGATGCCCTGATAGTCGAGGCGCATCTTCGTCCAGGCCTTGTTGTAGTCGGCGGGCTGGATCGAGCCGTCGAAGATACCCCAGCGATAGCGGTCGATCAGCAGGCCGAACGGCAGGAACGCCACCTTGTCCATCGCCTGACGCAGCAGCAGGCCGATGTCCTTGTCCGCGCTCGGCACCTTCGCCTTGTCGAGCAGGCCGATCTGCACGAGATACTGCGGGGTGATCGACAGCGCGATGAAGTCGCCGATCGCCTCGTGGAAACCGTCGTTGGCGCCGTTGAGGTAAAGGAACGGCTGCTTGTTATAGGCGCGCTGGTAGTAGTTGTGGCCCAGTTCGTGATGGATCGTCACGAAATCGTTGGAATCGACCTTGGTGCACATCTTGATGCGAATGTCGTCCTTGTTGTCGACGTCCCAGGCCGAGGCATGGCAGATCACCTCGCGGTCGGCGGGCTTCACGATCATCGAGCGCTTCCAGAACGTCTCCGGCAGCGGCGCGAAACCGAGCGACGAGTAGAAGCCCTCACCCGCCTTCACCATGTCGATCGGCGTGCGGCCATGCGCCTTCAGCAGATCGCCGATATCGTAGCCGAGATCGCCCGCGCCCTTCGGCGCGACCAGCGGATAGATCGTGCCCCACTCCTGCGCCCACATGTTGCCGAGCAGGTCGGCGCGGATCGGGCCATTCTTGGGCTGCACGGCATCGCCGTACTTCTCGTTCAGCTTGTGACGGACATAGGTGTGAAGCGCGAGGTAGAGCGGCTTCACTTCCTCCCAAAGGCGCTGGGTCTCGGCCGAGAACTGCTCGGGCGTCATGTCGTAGCCCGAACGCCACATGGCGCCGACGTCGGCATAGCCGAGTTCCTTGGCACCCTGGTTGGCGATGCCGACCATCTTCACATAGTCGGCCTTCATCGGCTTGCCGACGTTGTCGTGCCAGGTCGTCCACATCTCGGCGAACTCAGCGGGCGTGTGGGTCAGGTTGCCCATCTCCGACTCGATGTCCGAGCCGTTGATTTCCTTGCCGTCCAGCGTGCCGCGGCCCTTGCCGTAAGTGGAGGCAAGACGCGTGCTGATCTCGCTGAGCTGCGCCGCCGCACCCGGCGTAGTCGGCGCAGGCAGGACGATGCTCTGGCGCAGGATGCCGAGCTTGCGCGAAACGTCGGGGTCAAGCCCCGGCAGCTTCGCAAACTTCGCCGCCTCAACCGCATAATCGACCTGCTTCTCGGTCAGCAACCCGTTGGACTGCGCCGCCAGCGCATCGGTGTCGTCGGTGAGATAAGTGTAGTTCACCCAGTTGATGCGGGCATTGTCGACCGAGAAATCGAACAGGTCCTTCTCGGCGGCGGCCACGAACTGCGCGGCGCCTTGCGCGGTCTCCGGATAGGACGGCGCGTCCGCGGCAAAGGCCGGAGCCGCCACACCGAACGAAAGCCCGGCCGCGAGCGCGGCAAGCGCGGTGGATGCGAATTTCATGGGGTTGTCCTCATTTGTCTCTCTGATGGCGCGGGAGACTAGTCGCCCGCTGCGTCAGATCAACTGTTGAGGGAGGAGAAGAAGGAATAAGCAGGGGAGCAAAGCCCCCCTGCACCCCCATTACTGTCGAGGTCAGGTGCCACTTATCCGTTGTGCGCCCCTGGTCGCGTAGAGGGAGACTTAATGGCTGCGCCGCAAGAAGCGCACAACGGATAGGCAGCACGCGACGCTGACATTCCGAGGGTCCGGGGGATCATCCCCCGGAATCTTCCCTCATTCTTCAATCGAGCAGAAACTCGGCCATAGCCCTGCCCATATCCTTGAACGTCACCGAGGACATGTGATTACCCGCCGTCTCGACATAGTGCCCCTGCGGCAGCGCCTCGGCCAGTTCCGGCGCGGAGCCGTTGTCGTGATCTTCCGCTCCGCATACGCAGAGCGTGGGCATGGATATCTGCCCGATAGCATCCGCCGAAGTATCGTCCACCGAGCCCAGCAGCAGCCGCGCGGCCACGCGATCGATCTTCATCGACTTCATGAAGGCCTGCGCAACGAATGCCTTGTCGCCGCGTTCGATCGTGCCGAAGCGGTCGATGGCATCCACGAAGTGAGCGCTGCGCCGTGCCCAGCCGGAGAGGCCGGTAAGGCCCATGCCGCCGAGGATCAGCTTGCGCGGCGCGAGGCCCGCGAGCACGCCGCGCACCGAAGTCCGTGCGCCGAGCGAGAAGCCGCCAAGGTCATAATCGGTCAGGCCGAGCGCGGCGATCACCAGCTTGAGGTCCTCGACCAGCACGTCGGCGGGATAGGCCTCGGGGTCGTGCGGCGCGCCGCTTTGGCCGTGGGCACGCAGGTCGGGCATGAACACTTCGAACCCGGCATCGGCGAGGATCTTCGCATTGCCGTACTTGATCCAGTTCACGTCGGCGCTGGAGAACAGGCCGTGGAGCAGAAGCAGCGGCCGCGCGCCGGTATCGCCCATGACGTGCACTGCCAGATCGGTGCCCGCGTAACCTTCGATGACTTCCTTGCGCAGATCGCTCACTTAGGGAACCTCCAGTCCTGCCGCCTTCCAGCGCGAGGCGACGCTTTCGGTCGTCGCGCTGTAATGTCTGGGCAAGTCCTTGGTATCGAGCCACGCGGGATGCAAGCTCTCAGCACCGGAATGCGCGACGGGGCGGAAGAATTCCGGCGTGTCGAAGCTGCCGAGCGTCAGGTCCATGTTGCCGCTGCTCTCGATGAAGTCGAACCCGAGCGGGGTGCCGCAATGCGAGCAGAACGGTCGGTGCGCGATGGCCGAGCTTTGGTACCAGTCCGGCTCGTGCGTCCATTGGACACCGGCCTTCGATACCTGCACGAAAGCGGCCGCGAAGCCGCCTGTCGCCTTCTGGCAATAGCGGCAGTGGCAGAGATAGGCCTCGTCGTTCTCGACCTTGGCCTCGTAGCGAATGCGGCCGCACTGGCAGCCGCCGGTCAGGGTTTGGCTCATGCGCGGAGAGTAACCCGGAACGCCCTGTGCGCGCCATTGCTGCCGCGAACGAAGCCGTGATAAAGCGCCCCATGGAAACGACAGAAGAAAACACGAGCGCCGAAAACCCGGCGCTGAGCCGGCCGCAACGACGCCTGCTGAAACGAATCTACAACAGCCGAACCGTTCCCATCATTGCCGATGACCAGCCGTTCCTGACGTACAAGGAAGCTTCGGGCTATCTCCTGTCTCTGACGGATGACGCGCGCGAGGCCGCATATGCGCAGATGAAGGCATTCGCGGCGGATGAGGGCAGATAGACTCGCTGAACCGCACAAGAAAAGGCCTGCGAAGCGAACGCTCCGCAGGCCTTTTTCTATCGGTTCGGACCGAAACCCGCCGCGTCAGCCCTTCTTGAGGTGACGGCGGCCGAGCAGTTCGGCGATCTGCACCGCGTTGAGCGCGGCGCCCTTGCGCAGGTTGTCCGAGACGCACCACAGGGCCAGGCCGTTCTCCACGGTCGGGTCCTCGCGAACGCGGCTCACGTAGGTCGCGCTGTCGCCCACGCTTTCGATCGGGGTGACGTATCCGCCGTCCTCACGCTTGTCGACGAGCATGATGCCCGGCGCCTCGCGCAGGATGTCCTGTGCTTCCTCGGCCGAAATCTCGTTCTCGAACTCGATGTTCAGCGATTCCGAGTGGCCGACGAAGACCGGCACGCGCACGCAGGTGGCCTGCAGCTTGATCTTGGGATCGAGGATCTTCTTGGTCTCGACCACCATCTTCCACTCTTCCTTGGTGGAACCGTCGTCGAGGAAGACGTCGATGTGCGGGATCACGTTGAAGGCGATCTGCTTGGTGAACTTCCTGGGTTCGACCGGATCGCCCACGAAGATCGCGCGGCTCTGCTCGAACAGCTCGTCGAGACCCGGCTTACCGGCGCCGGAAACCGACTGGTAGGTCGAGACGACAACGCGCTTGATCTTCGCCTTGTCGTGCAGCGGCTTCAGCGCCACCACCATCTGCGCGGTCGAGCAGTTGGGGTTGGCGATGATGTTGCGCGCCTTGTAACCGTCGATCGCTTCCGGGTTCACTTCCGGCACGATCAGCGGCACGTCGGGGTCCATGCGGTAGAGCGACGAGTTGTCGATCACCACGCAGCCCGCGGCAGCGGCCTTCGGCGCGTAAATCTTGGTCGGCTCGGAACCTGCGGCGAACAACGCAATATCCCAGCCGGTGAAATCGAAATGCTCGATGTTCTTTACTTTGAGCATTTTGCCGGTTTCGCCGAATTCAATCTCGGTCCCGGTCGAACGCGACGAAGCCAGCGCTGCGATTTCGTCGCAGGGGAATTCGCGTTCGGCGAGGATGTTGAGCATTTCGCGGCCGACATTTCCGGTCGCGCCGACGACGGCAACCCGGTAACCCATTTAAAGATCCTTCTAGCAAAATCCTGCGGCAAGGCGCGCGGCAGGAAGGGGGCCGTTACAGCGTACGCCTGCTTGTGACAAGCGCTCTACGCAAAAGACTTTCTTTCCGACCGCCAATATCGACCGAAAATTGCCGTCAGGGCGCCCTTTCCAGAAACGGAAAGAGCGTCCTGCGACATATTCAGTGCGCGGTGGCGGAAGGCGACGGCGTCTGCGACGGCGCCGCCGCCAGTTCGTCCGCCTCAGTCCACTCGATCGCTTCGAGCGGCTCGGTGAGGGCTTTGGCCAGCACTTCGTCGACATGCGAAACGGGAATGATATCAAGGCCCTGTTTCACGTTCTCGGGAATCTCCGCGAGATCCTTGCGGTTCTCTTCGGGGATCAGCACGGTGGTGATGCCGCCGCGCAGAGCTGCCAGCAGCTTCTCCTTTAGACCGCCAATCGGCAGCACCCGGCCGCGCAGGGTGACTTCGCCGGTCATGGCGACGTCCTTGCGCACCGGCACGCCGCTCAGGGTCGAGACGATCGACGTGACCATGCCGATACCCGCCGAAGGGCCATCCTTGGGCACCGCGCCCTCAGGCAGGTGGATGTGGATGTCCTTCTTCTGGATCGTCGACGGCTTGATACCGTAAGCGGGCGAGCGCGCCTTCACGAAGCTGAAGGCGGCCTGGATCGACTCGCTCATCACGTCGCCAAGCTTGCCGGTCGCCTTGATCTGGCCCTTGCCGGGCACGGTCACGCTTTCGATGGTCAGCAGTTCGCCGCCCACTTCGGTCCAGGCGAGGCCGGTGACGGCGCCCACCTGATGCTCTTCCTCGCCCACGCCGTGGCGGAACTTGCGCACGCCCGCGAACTCGGAGAGGTTTTCCGGCGTGATCGTGACCTCGGTGGCCTTGCCTTCGAGGATCTGGCGCAGCGACTTGCGCGCCAGCTTGGCGATCTCGCGCTCCAGCGTACGCACGCCCGCCTCGCGGGTGTAATAGCGGATCAGGTCGCGCAGGCCCTCCTGGGTCAGGGTGAATTCACCCTTCTTCAGCCCATGCGCCTCGACCTGCTTGCGCACGAGGTGCCGCTCGGCGATCTCGACCTTCTCGTCCTCGGTGTACCCTTCGAGGCGAATGATCTCCATGCGGTCGAGCAGCGGCTGCGGCAGGTTCAGGCTGTTCGCGGTGCAGACGAACATCACGTCCGACAGATCGATGTCCAGTTCCAGATAGTGATCCTGGAACTTGGCGTTCTGTTCCGGATCGAGCACTTCCAGCAGCGCCGAGGCAGGATCGCCGCGGAAGTCCTGGCCCAACTTGTCGATCTCGTCGAGCAGGAACAGCGGGTTCGACTTGCCGGCCTTCTTCAGGTTGGTGACGATCTTGCCCGGCAGCGAGCCGATATACGTACGGCGGTGGCCGCGAATCTCGGCTTCGTCGCGCACGCCGCCCAGCGACTGGCGGATGAACTCGCGGCCCGTCGCCTTGGCGATCGACTTGCCCAGCGAGGTCTTGCCGACGCCCGGCGGGCCGACGAGGCACAGGATCGGCCCCTTCAGCTTGTTGGTGCGCGCCTGCACGGCCAGATATTCGACGATGCGGTCCTTGACCTTGTCGAGCGCGTAGTGATCGGCATCGAGGATTTCCTGCGCCGAGGAAATGTCGCGCTTGAGCTTGCTCTTCTTGCCCCAGGGCAGGCCCAGCAGCACGTCGAGATAATTGCGGATGACGGTCGCCTCGGCACTCATCGGCTGCATCGACTTGAGCTTCTTCAGCTCGGCCGTGGCCTTTTCGCGGGCTTCCTTCGACAGGCGCGTTGCTTCGATGCGCTCCTGAAGCTCCTGAAGCTCGTTCGCTTCCTCGCCGTCGCCGCCGCCGAGTTCCGACTGGATCGCCTTGAGCTGCTCGTTGAGGTAATATTCGCGCTGGGTCTTTTCCATCTGGCGCTTCACGCGGCCACGGATCTTGCGCTCGACCTGCAGGACGCCGAGTTCGCCTTCCATGAAGGAATAGACCATTTCCAGGCGCTTGAGCGGGTCGGCTTCCGAAAGCACGGCCTGCTTGTCGCCCACTTTGGCGGAAAGCTGCGCGGCGATGGTGTCGGCCAGCTTGGCCGCATCCTCGATCTCGCCGAGCTGGTCGCCCGCGTCCTGCGAGAGCTTCTTGTTGAGCTTGGCATATTCGCCGAACTGCTCGACCACCGAACGCATCATCGCCTCGGTCTCGGTGCCGTCCGCCTCGACCGGCTCGACGCGCTCGACCTGGGCCACCAGCATTTCGCCCTCGGCGGACTGCTCGGTACGCAGGGTCTCCAGCTTCGCCCGTTCCTGCCCTTCGACCAGCACGCGCACGGTGCCGTCCGGCAGCTTCAGCAGCTGGAGGACACTGGCGATGACGCCGGTGTCGTAAAGGTCGTCGCGGTCGGGATCGTCGCAGCCGGGATCGAGCTGCGCGAGCAGGAAGATGTCCTTTTCACCCGCCATCGCCGCTTCGAGCGCGGCCACCGATTTCTCGCGTCCAACGAAAAGCGGCACGACCATGCCGGGAAACACGACGATGTCGCGCAGGGGAAGCAGTGGAAGCAGGTTCAAGGTCATTTCCATTTCAACACACACGCGGGGCGGCTGAGAGCCCCCCGGCCTTCGCGGGAACGATATGGGGTCTCTCCCGCGCCGCGCAATGGCGCCGCCGCCGAAAGACTGTGGAAGTGATAGTCGCACCACTTCCCCCTTTCCCCTAGATCGCAACTCCGGAAAATACCGGAGGTTTGATCCAATATAGCGCAATTTCCCGGAACTTCCGCCAGTCCTGACGGAAATTACCCCATGGAAATCGCGATTCCAGGCGGTCCGGAACGAGAGAGACCGCAGGATCAGAACGGCATCTTGAAGCCCGGCGGCAGGCCCATGCCCTGCTGGGCCTTGGCCAGTTCCTCGCCGGCGACCGAGTCCGCCTTGACGCGCGCGTCGTTGTAGGCGGCCGCGACCAGATCTTCGAGAATCTGCTTTTCTCCGGGCTGGAGCAGGCTGTCGTCGATCGCTACGCCGATCACGCGGCCCTTGGCCGAGCAACGGATCTTCACCAGACCGCCGCCCGAAAGTCCTTCGACTTCCATGGCATCGAGCTTGGCCTGCGCCTCGTTCATCTGCTTCTGGATGGTCTCGGCCGCCTGCTGTGCGGCCTGGAGCATCTCTTCCATCGACTTCATCTCAACGTCTCCAGTTGCGTCCGCCGCCGCCGACGGCAAGCGGACGATCATCTTCGATAACTTCGGCCTGCGGGAAAGCCGCCTTGGTTGCCAGCACCAGCGGGTGCTGGTTCACGGCATCGCTTTCCTCGGCCTTCTTCGCTTCGGCCTGCTCGACCAGCGTGGGCAGAGCCGTGGATTGGCCCTGCTCCTCGACCTTGTAGATTTCCCAGCGCTCGCCCGTCGCCTTGGTCAGGCAGGCGCGCAGGATGGCCGTGATATCCTCGCTGAAACCGGGTGGCTGCGAGTAGCGCAGCAGACTGCCCCCCAATTCGACGACGCGGACCTGCATGCGCATGGTGTTCGCGGTCGAAAGCTCGCCCATGTGCTCGACGTCCTCGACCAGCTCTTCCCAGCGACGCGTAACCATGGCGGCGGTGATCGCGGGCGAAGTCGCGGCAGCCGGAGCGCCGCTTTCGCCGCCGTTTTGCGGGCCGCCTGCCGGAGCGGGCGCCGGAGCGCGGGCGGCAAGCTCTTCCAGCTTCTTCACCAGCGATCCGGGGTCCGGCATATCCGAGGCGTGCATGATCCGCAGCAGCGCCATCTGCACCGCCACCAGCGGATCGGGCGCGGACTTCACTTCCTCGTGCCCCTTGAGCAGCAGCTGCCAGATGCGATGGACCTGTCCGGCCTTGAGCGCCTTGGCCCAGCCCTCGATCGCCTCGCGCTCTTCCGCCGAATGGGCATCGTGGGCGCCGCCCGCGACTTGCGCCACGGCGATGCGGTGCACCAGCGTCATCAGCCCGCGCATGATCGCGATCGGCTCGACACCCAGCGCGAACTGCCGCGCCACGAGTTCGAGCAGTTCCCCGCCCTTGCCGTCGAGAATGGCGGTGATGAGACTGCGCTGCACGCTCTTGTCGGAAAGACCGAGCATGTCACGCACCTTCTCGGCACGGACCTGGCCTTCTCCATCAAGATCGGCATGGGCGATCGCCTGATCGAGGATCGACAGGCCGTCGCGCACCGACCCTTCGGCAGCAGCGGCGACCATGGCGAGCGCCTCGTCCTCGGCCTCGACGCCTTCGAGACCGCAGACCTTGGCAAAATGCTCCGCGAGCATCGGCGCGGGAATGCGGCGCAAGTCGAAGCGCTGGCAGCGCGACAGCACCGTGACCGGCAGCTTGTCCACTTCGGTGGTCGCGAAGAGGAACTTCACATGGGCCGGCGGCTCCTCGAGTGTCTTCAGCAAGGCATTGAAAGCATTGCGCGACAACATGTGGACTTCGTCGATGATGTAGATCTTGTAGCGCGCCGAGACGGCGGCATAGCGCACCGCCTCGATGATCTCGCGCACGTCGTCGACGCCGGTATGCGAGGCGGCGTCCATCTCGATCACGTCGATATGGCGGCCTTCGGCAATCGCCTGGCACGGCTCGCAGACGCCGCAAGGGTCGATCGTCGGACCGCCCTGCCCGTCCGGACCGATGCAATTGAGCGCCTTGGCGATCAGGCGCGCGGTCGAGGTCTTGCCGACCCCGCGCACGCCGGTCATCAGGAAGGCATGGGCCAGCCGGTCGCGCTTGATGGCGTTGGCCAGCGTCTGCACCATCGCTTCCTGACCGATCAGTTCGGCGAAAGTCTGCGGACGGTATTTGCGCGCGAGCACGCGATAGGGCTGCGCAGGGGCGCTGACGGGAGCCGCCGAAGAAGGCGCGGCGGCAGCGGGCTTTGGTTCAGGAGCGGGCTTCGCTTCGACCGGAACCGATTCGACCTGCGCAGCGACAGGTTCGGCAGCGGGTTCAGGCGAGGCAGGCGGCTCGGGTTCGCCGAACATCGACGCCTGACCGGCCTCTTCCAGTTCGGCCTGGGTGGGAGCGGCCTCTTCCTCCTCCTTGTCATCCCAAGGGGGGGTATCGCCGAACATGTCGCGTGAATCGTCCATCGCCTGTCAAACTAGGGACTGGAGGCCGGAATGTCAGGGGAAAAGCAATTTGCTCCACAGCGCAGATCATTGGGCAAGATCGACAGGACAGGGCCAAAAACCGGCCTTCCGGCGGGTCCGGCATCAATTTGTCATGATGTGGGCTGAAGGAGCCGGGCGACCCGCCGCTATCCGTTGTGGCTGCTTCCTTCCGGACCTGACCAGGTTGGCGAACGCAAACGTCCACCCGACTCCCGAGCGGGCCTATGGCGGCGCGCGTCCGGTTTGTCCAGCCTGCCTGCCAGACTTTTTAACACCGCGAAGTTTTCGGCAGCCCAAACGGCAGCGGCCCGCCCTTCCCTTGCGGGAAGGCGGGCCGATTGCTCAGAAACCTGCGCCTCGGCGCTGGCGGGGTAAGGGGGGCGAATCAGCGGAAGTTGTCGGCGTAGGCCTGGATCTTCAGGCGGCGCGGCGGTGTGGCATGCACTTCGGCCTCGATGCCGTAGCGCGCGGCATAGGCCTTGGCTTCGTCCACATCGGGGAACTTCAGCACGACCTGCTGCCGGGTATCACCCGAACCGGCCCAACCCATCAGGGGATCGGGCTTCTTCGCTTCGGCGGGAACGAATTCGAGGACCCACTGGTCCAGCAGTGCCTTGCCGGACTGCATGGCGTTCTTCGGGCGCTGATAGATGCGTGCACTCATGGCTGAGCGCTTTGCCTCCGAATCAGGGAGAGAATCAAGCGCAAATCACTTGTTCCTCGAAGCTTCGAACGCATTGCGAGTCTTCAGGCTGGGATCTTCGGTCCAGGGCTGGTCCGGCCAGCGGTGCCGGGGATAGCGGCCTTTCATGTCGCGCTGCACGTCGCGCCACGATCCGCGCCAGAATCCGGGCAGGTCGCGGGTGGTCTGGATCGGCCGCCCGGCGGGAGATGTCAGCTTCAGCAGGAGCGGCTGCGCGGGCTGCCCGAAGGTCGGATGACGGTCCAGCCCGAAGAGTGCCTGCACCCGGACCTCGACGCTGGGACCGCCCTCGTCCTCATAGTCGATGGCATGCGTGCTGCCTGCCGGACTGCGGAATTCCGGCGGCGCGAGCTTTTCGAGGCTTTGCTGGTCGTCCCAGTTCAGGCGATTGCGCAAGGCTTCGGCCAAGCCGCCCTTGTCGATCGCGTCGAGCCTCCGCCCCAGCAGCGGACCGAGCCAGTCGTCCAGATCCTCCACCAGCGCCGCTTCGGACAGCGCCGCGATCCCCGCATAGCGCGCGCGGCGCAGCAGCGAGAGACTGCCCTTCCCGAACGGCACGAGGTCGAGGCCCTTGTCCCGCACGCGCTCCAGCAGGAAGGCGGAGATCGCCGCCGGATCTGGCGCGGGATCGGGACCGCTCGCCAGCGTGATCGCCCCGAGCCGCCGTTCCAGCCGCGCCTCGACGCGCCCTTCCGCCTCGTTCCAGCGCAGGACCGAGCGACGCTCGATTCGCGCGCCGAGGCCCTGTTCGACCTCCGACATTTCCAGCGAAGCGCCCGAAAGGATACGCGCGCCCTTGGCCTGCCCCTGCGCATCGCCGATCACCAGCCACTCGCGCGCCGCCAGCGGCGAGGCGGGATCGAGCACATAGCCCCGGCCCCCGGCAGAGAGCCAATGTTCGCCGCTCGCATCACGGCGGCGCGCCACCATGTCGGGCCGTCCAAGCGCCAGAAGCACGCCTGCGGGAGTTTCGTCGCCATCATCCTCACCGGAAATCAGCGAACGCGCCCGCCGTGCCCAGCCCGCCGCCAGCTTGCGCGAGGCTTCCGCGCGCGGCGAGCGGTCGCCGTCCCAGCGCGAGAGCCGCTGCGCCAGATCCTCGCTGCGCCCTCCCAGCCCGCGCTCCTGTAGCAATAGGGCGAGCTTTGCGGCGGTTCCGGCGGCGCCGCGCTCGGCGGCATGGAGGATCATCGCCGCCTGCGCCGGGTCCATCGGCAGGCTCGCAACCTTGCGACCGAACGCGGTGATCCGCCCGTCCCCGTCCAGCGCGCCGAGCGCCTCGAGCTGGCGCCGCGCCGCGTCGAGCGCGGGCACCGGCGGCGGGTCGATCCAGGCCATCGCCGCCGGATCGCCCGCGCCCCATTGCGCCAGCGATAGCGTCAGCGGCGCAAGGTCGCTGGTCAGCATTTCGGGCGGATCGAATTCGGGGCGCCCCGGATGCGCCGCCTCTTCCCAGAGACGATAGGCCGTACCCGGCCCCTGACGCGCAGCGCGACCGGCCCGCTGCGCGGCGGAAGCCCGGCTCGCCCGGTGTGTCGCCAGGCGGGTGACACCCGCCGCCTTGTCGAACTCGGCGCGGCGGGAGAGGCCGCTGTCCACCACCACCGAGACACCCTCCAGCGTCAGCGAGGTTTCCGCGATCGCGGTTGAAAGCACGATCCGGCGACGCCCTTGCGGATCGCGGCGAATCGCCGCGCGCTGCGCAGCGGGTTCGCATTGCCCGTGCAGCGGCAGGACCAGCGCCCCCGGCAGCTTTTCGGCGAGTCGCTCGGCCACGCGGTCGATCTCGCGCACACCGGGCAGGAAGGCGAGGATGTCGCCGTCCTGCTCGCGCCAGGCGGTCAGCACGGCGGAGGCCATGGCATCCTCGATCCGCTGGTCAGGCGATCCGCCGAGCCAGCGAATTGCCAGCGGCCAGGCCTTGCCCTCGCTTTCGATGACCGGAACCGCGCCGCCCAGCAGACGCGCAAAACGCGCGCCGTCTATCGTGGCGGACATGACGACGATGCGCAGGTCCTCGCGCAGGACCTGGCTCGATTCGATCGCCAGCGCGAGGCCGAGGTCGCTGTCGAGATGGCGCTCGTGCGCCTCGTCGAACAGCACCGCGGAGACGCCGGAAAGCTCCGGATCGGAGACGATCGTCGAGACGAAGATCGCCTCGGTCATGACCACGACTCGCGTGCGCGCCGATCGCTTCACGTCGAGGCGGGTGACGTAACCGATCGTCTCGCCGGCCTTTTCGCCCAGCTGTTCGGCCATGCGTTCGGCAGCGGCGCGCGCGGCGACACGGCGGGGGGACAGCAGGATCACCGTGCCGGTGCACCAGGGTTCGGCCAGCAGGGCCGGGGCCAGCGCCGTGGTCTTGCCCGCCCCCGGCGGCGCGATCAGCACGGCGTGAGGGCCGTCACGCAATGCGGACAAGACTTCGGGCAATACGGTGTGGATGGGAAGCTCGCTCACGCCCGCCTCCTTAGGGCCGGTGGCGTCAACGGGAAAGACTTCGTCCCGATATCAACCGAACCCGAAACGGATGAGATAAAGCGAGACGTCTACGCTTCATCAAGGAATTGTACTTAAGCAAAACTCTCAGGAGTTCACGTTTTGCCCGATGCCAGTTCAATCCAGAGCAAGATGCATCGCGCCGGGCACTTTCCGCTGCCCGTCGCGCAGTACTTGCGCCTGCGCGAACGAATCCCGCCGCTCTACGGGCTTTTGTCGATCAACGCGGCCATTCTCGCCTATACGCATCGCGCGCTGGCACCGGGTTATCTGACGCTCACGATCCCCGCGATCCTCATCGCCTGCTGCCTGATTCGCATGCTGGTCTGGTTGCGTCCGGTTTCCCAGCGCGACCTGGAGGCCGATGTCGCGCGCCGGCGCATGAAGCAGGCGATCTGGCTCTCGCTGCTCTTCGCCATGACTTTCGCCGTCTGGTCGCTCTGCCTCGACCGTTACGGCGGGCCCTACGAACATGGTCACGTCGCCGTCTTCGTATCCGTCACCGTGCTCGGCTGCGTGTTCTGCCTGACCTTCCTGCCCACGGCGGCGCTGCTGATCTGCGTCACGGCGCTGGGCATGTTCCTCGTCTATTGCATGACGACGGGGTCGGAAACGCTCACCGCCGTGGCGATCAATATCGCCCTCGTCGCCGCCGTGATCCTCAAGATCCTGCGTGACACCTACGATTCCTTCGTCGAGCTGGAAATGGCCCAGCGCGAGCTTCGCGTCGAACGCAGGCAGGCGCAGGCGCTCGGCGACGAGAACGCCCGCCTGGCCCAGACCGACGCGCTCACGGGCCTGCCGAACCGGCGCTACTTCTTCGCGGCGCTCGAACGGCTGCTGGAAAGTGCGCAGGATCAGGTCTTCTGCGTCGGGCTGATCGATCTCGACCGCTTCAAGCCGGTCAACGACACCTATGGCCATGCCCAGGGCGACCGCCTGCTTCAGGTGATCGGCACGCGCCTGATCGCGCAATGCGACCCGAGCGTGACGATCGCCCGGCTCGGCGGCGACGAATTCGGGTTCATCGTGCCCGGCGGCCCCGACGAAGCGGAAGCCATCGCCCAGAAATTCTGCACGGCCATCCGTATGCCCGCACGCCTCGGCGAAGTGACGGTAGCGGTGGGCGGATCGGCGGGGATCTCGATCTACCCGGAAAGCGCCCGCAACGCCCATTCGCTCTACGACCGGGCCGACTTCGCGCTCTATCACGCCAAGAACCACCGTCGCGGACAATGCGTGCGCTTCTCGGACCAGCTGGAAACCCTGATCCGCTCCGAGCAGGCGCTCGACTCGGCCCTGCAGAGCGCCGATCTCGCACGGGAACTTTCCGTCGCCTATCAACCGATCATCGCCACCGAGAGCAATCAGCCGGTCGGCTTCGAGTGCCTCGCCCGCTGGACTTCGCCGACGCTCGGCGCGGTGCCGCCGGAGCAGATGATCGCCGCCGCCGAGCGCGTAGGCCGCGCCCGCGAAGTGACCGCGACACTATTCGACCGCGCGCTGGGCACTCTGGCCTTGCTGCCGCACCCGATCTCGATCTCGTTCAATCTTTCCGGGCACGACATTTCCGATGCGGAAACGATCGCCACCCTGCTCGACCATATCGAACGCAGCGGCTGCGACGCGCGGCGCCTGCTGTTCGAAATCACCGAAACGACACTGATCGCCGAGTTCGAGACCGCCCGCGCCGTGCTCGAACGCCTGCGCGCGACCGGCGCCCGCATCGCGCTCGACGACTTCGGCACCGGCTATTCCAGCCTCTCGTCGCTGCACCAGTTGCCGCTCGACATGGTCAAGATCGACCGCAGCTTCGCCCCCCGCCTCGACGAGACCGTGGGCCGCCGCCTGATCTCGGCGATCCGCAACCTCGCGCGCGCGCTTTCGCTGGAATGCGTGATCGAGGGGATCGAGACCGAAGACCAGTTGCTCAGCGCCCGCATCGCCGGGTTCTCGCTGGCACAGGGCTTCCACATCGCCCGGCCCATGACGCTGGAAGACATGCTCAGCCGGGTCGAAACCTCGTCCAAGGCCTGGCAATTCGCCTGAAGTTTCGAAGAGGCCGAGGCTCGGCCTTCAGATATCGCCCTTGGTGCCGTAATCGATACGAATGCGCACCCAGGTTCCGAGTTGCTGCTTGCCGTTGATGCGCGGCGGGAGCACCTCGAACTGCCAGGCGGCGTTGAGCACCGCGCGACCGAAGCCGGACCCCCGCGGCGATTCGCCGAGGATCTGGCAATTCTCGACCTTGTAGTGCTCGATGGTCTGGCAGGCGATCATGCCCCAGCCGCTGCGTGGGCGGTTTTCGGGCAGATAGCCGCCAAGCTGTGCGTCGGTCGGGCGGCGGAACCAGTCGGCATTGTAGAGCGTGGCGCCGCCCGGACCTTCGCCGGGACCGTAAGTCCCGCCGGAGCCACCGCTGGGCGCGGCGGAGCCCTGGGCCGGCTCCGGTCCCTTCATCTTGCCGATATCGGCGGCGGCGAATTCCTGCCGCGACAGCTTGAGGAAAGTGAAGGCCGGCTTTTCCTCCACCGGCTTCACGACCGGCGGAGTCGGCGGCACCTTTTCCTGGACGACCTTGGCCTGGCTGGTCTTTTCAGTCTTCTTTTCTTCGCGCTGCTTGGGCTTTTCCGGCTTCTCGCCGCCCTTGTCGCGGTCGTGGTCGACGACATCGAAGGTCGTCAGAGACGTCGTCTTCTCAACCAGTTGGGGAACGAGGCCGGTCTGGTAGATAGCCAGAAGCAGCGCAATGAGGATCAACCCCCCAGAGAGGATCGAAGAAACGAAGCGTTGGCGCGGCGAACCGGGCTGATAGCCCGATGTCACCATCTCGGATTCGGCGGGCATGGCGGCGCCTGAATAGGGCGCTTCCCATGCCACTGCAATTGCAGGGATGTTGCAGGATCATTGCACGGCGGAGTCCCGTGCCAAAAAACCGCCGGACTGTGCCGTAAAGCGCGGAAACTCAGCCGCTCAGGCCGAGGAAGCGAAGCGGTGCACGCTCTACGAAATCGCCGTTCACCTCGCCGGAGAAGGTGTGATCCTGATTAGGTCCAAGGTCGAGCCATTTCACCTTGCCCGTCTCCTTCGAGAAATCGATCTTCTTGAGGTTCACCCAGAAGGTGTTCGGCGTCAGCGCCGATTCGAAGAAGTAGAGCCCGCGCTTGTGATCGAACACCGTGCGCCAGCGGGTGGAGGAGATATTCGGCTGCTCGGGCGTGTTGATGCCGTAGGGGACCGAGGCATTGCGGATCACGCTGAAGACCGAGGCGAGCGCCTTGTTCGGGTCCTCGTCCTTGGGAATGGCGTTGATGTAGAAAGATGCCCGCGCGAAGCGGTCCGCCGCGCGGTTCGTGCCGGGCAGCATCACCGTGCCGCCGATGCCCTTCCAGTAGGAATTGAGCGCGAGTTGCTCGTCGTACATGGGCGAGTTGGTCATGACCTGGTGTTCGCGGCCGTGGTGGATCACCAGCTTGCCCTCGATATACTCGAAAATGGCGCTGTCTCCGCTGGCGTCGGACAGCGAGAGATGCACCGTGGTCAAGCGGTTCTCGCCCGGCACGTTGTCGGTGACGATAGTGAACGGCTCCTTCTCCAGCGCCGCCACGGCCTCCGCCACGGTCGCGAAATTGTCGAGGGCATATTGCGCCCAGGCCGCGATGGTCAGGCCGGGTTTGCCCTTGCCGTCGAAATGCGGATACTCCGATTCGACCAGCCAGAGCATGTTGGCGTTGAGGCCCTTCTCGTTCACCCCGTCGGTGCTCGATACGTCATAGCCGCTGACCACGAGGCTGCCGTACTTGGCCGTCCACCTGATCGAGTTCGGTCCCGCCTCCCCGCTCCGGGCAATGCCGCGCGGCAGTATCCACAAGTTGGAGACGATGTCGCTTTTCCAGTCCATCGAGCGGGCGGTGATGACATTGCCGTTCGGGCCGAGATAGACCGCGCGCGTGCAGGCATCGGCGGAAGTGCCTGCGGCCAGCAGTCCCGGTGCCGCCAGCAGGCCCAGCGCCCGCCCGAGTTTCGTCATCACTGGCATGGTCATTCTCCTCTTCGCGGGAAAGAAGCGCGGTCAAAGCAGCATGGAAAGGCCAAGCACAGGGCCGCGCGGCCGCATGTCCCAGACGAACCTGCCGCGCCCGGTGAAATCGTCCTGGCTGTAATCCTCGTAGATGACACGATAGCCGCCGCGCAGGATCATCCGCTGCCCCAGCAGATGCGTGCGATAGCCCAGCATGGCGAGCGCATTGATGCTGACGTCGGAACCGGCGCCGAAGCCGCCAACATTTGCCTGTTCGGGCGAGGAAAAAACTTCCTCCGCCATGGCTTGGGAAAGAGGACTGACCCGGAGAATGCACTCGACATTGACGACCTCCTTATTCAGGAATTCGTTTCATCGAAGCCTATAGCTCATTACCCATGCCATCAACCGAATAGATTTCATCATATTCGGCAATTACAGCAGTAATTAATCGAAATCAGGTCGGAATTCTCATGATTACTACCCCGTAAACCAACGGGCCAGGCGAGGCCTGATCCACGTCAGCAATATCCGTCAACTCGTCCATGCGCTTGCTCGAAAAGCAGGATTGACGAAGGCAAGAGAAGATCGCGCCCTTGCGCGATCTTCTCTTTCTTGTCTGCGCCATAAGAAAACGCCGGGCAGAACCTGCCCGGCGTTCGATCCGTAAAGAGGTAGCGCGAAATCGGCTCAGTAGCGACGCGCGATCGCGAACTCGACCGCCTCGCACATGGCGTCGCGTGCGGCGCCCGCCGGGAAGATCGAGATCGCGTCGATGGCACGCTGGCCGTAGAGCCGCGCCCGCTCGCGCGTGGCCTCGACGCAGCCGTGGCGGTTGATCAGTTCGACCGCGTGGGCAAGGTCTTCGTCCTCGGTGCGGAAACCGGCGATGGCTTCCTCCCAGAACTTGCGCTCCTCGGCAGTGCCGCGCGCATAGGCGAGGATCACCGGCAGGGTCATCTTGCCCTCGCGGAAATCGTCACCCTTGTCCTTGCCCGATTCGGCGGCTTCGGAATCGTAGTCGATCGCATCGTCCACCAGCTGGAAAGCGATGCCGAGGTTGCGGCCATAAGCGTCGAGCGCCAGCTCCTCCGCCTCGGTCTTTTCCGCGACCACGGCCGAGATGCGGGTGGCGGCGGCGAAGAGTGCGGCGGTCTTCGAACCGATGATCTGGAGGTAGTGCTCCTCGCTCGTCTCGATCCGGCGCTGGGCGGTGAGCTGGTCGACCTCGCCCTCGGCGATGATCGAGCTGGCTTTCGAGAAGATCTTGAGGACCTTGAGGCTGCCGTCCTCGACCATCAGTTCGAACGCGCGGGTGAACAGGAAATCGCCCACCAGCACCGTCGCCGGATTGCCGAACACGATGTTCGCGGCGGCCTTGCCGCGGCGCATGTCGGAACCGTCGACGACATCGTCGTGCAGGAGCGTGGCCGTGTGAAGGAACTCCACGGCGGCGGCCAGCCGGTGGTGGCGCGTGCCCTGATAGCCGCAAAGCTCGGCCGCGGCGACCATCAGCATCGGGCGCATGCGCTTGCCGCCGCCCGCGATCAGGTGCCCGGCCAGGGCCGGAATGAGGGGAATCTCGCTCTGCATCCGGTCAAGGATGACGGCGTTGACGCTGTTCATGCCGGCAGCGGTAACCGCCAGCATGGGAGCGAGGGTTGGCTGCGACCCGCGTGCGCGCAGGGGGAGAACGTCGGCACTCATCGCCCCGCGCATTGCGCGTTCGGCGCCCGTAACGCAAGAGCGAATGCCATGTCTGGAGCAAACACGCCGACTGGAACGGGCGGCGAACCCGTGCTAGCGGACCTCGCGATGACCCAGGAAACTCCCGCAGCCGACCCCGTTCTCGCCAGCTTCCGTGCGAGCATCGACAATATCGACGCCGCTCTCATCCACATGCTGGCGGAACGCTTCCGGATCACCCAGGCCGTCGGCGCCTACAAGGCCGAGAAGGACCTTCCCGCCTCCGATCCCGGGCGCGAAGAGCGCCAGATCGTGCGCCTGCGCAAGCTGGCGGAAGACGCGAACCTCGATCCCGACTTCGGCGAAAAGTTCATCCGCTTCATCATCGACGAAGTGATCCGCCATCACGAGCGGGCGAAGAACGAGGCGTAATTCCCGCCGCTGTCGTCATTGCGAGCCTAGCGAAGCAAAGACGAAACTTCGGGCGATTACCCCAGCCCTTCGGGCGATAGCCCCAGCCTTCGCCTTCACGCGAGGGCCAGGGCCACGCCGGAAACGAGCTTACTCTTCGACCAGATCCTGAAGCTTCGACATCAGGGTCTGGATGCGGGTTGCCGCTTCGGTGAAGGTGGTCACGTCCTCGCGGTTGTTGTTGCCGCGTGCTTCCTTGGCCGCCTCGACATAGCCTTCGAGATCGGCTTCCAGCGCATCGACGATGATTTCGATCTCGTCGGACGACAGCGAAAGGTTGATGGAATCGGTCATGAGAGTGTCCTTGATCTGGTAAACCGCGCCAATGGGGACGAATGACCGGAGCCGCAACCACCTCCGCGCCGCTTCCCCCAAGAATTGGTTCTATGCATCGACCCGCGGCAGCTTGAGCTTTACCAGCAGACCGCCGAGATCCTCGCTTTCGTCGAGTTCCACGGTGCCGCCATAGATTTCCACGACATCGCGCACGATGGCAAGGCCCAGCCCGGTGCCGGGCTTGCCGGTATCGAGTCGGGCGCCGCGGTCGAAGATGCGGATGCGTTCGGCCTCGGGGATGCCCATGCCGTCGTCCTCGATCCAGACTTCGCAGAGCGGCGCGGCGCGGTCCGGATCTACCGTGACGAAGACGCTGCCGCCGCCGTACTTCGCCGCATTCTCGATCAGGTTGCCGAGGATTTCCTCAAGGTCCTGCTTCTCCAGCGCGACCACCGCCTCGCGGTTGCCGTCGAGATCGAGGCGCGCCTGATCGTAGAGCCGCTCGACCGCGCGCAGCACGGCTTCGAGGCTCGGCCAGAGTTCCGCGCGTGACTGGCCGACCGCGCGGCGGCCGACCGCGCGGGCGCGCGCCAGATGGTGATCGACCTGACGCCGCATGACCGCCGCCTCGCGGATGACGGTATCGGAAAGGTCCGGCGCCTTGGCGGTGGCGGCGTTCATCACCACCGTCAGCGGGGTCTTGAGCGCATGGGCTAGGTTGCCCGCATGGGTGCGTGCTTCCTCCGCCTGGCGTTCGGTATGGGCGAGCAATGCGTTCAGTTCCTCGACCAGCGGCTGCACTTCCTGCGGCAGCGGTTGGGTGACGCGGCTGGCCCCGGTCGTGCGCAGCTTCTGGATCGCGCGGCGCACATGGCGCAGCGGAAACAACCCGTACCATGTCTGCATCCCCGCCATCAGCAAGAGGCCGAAGCCCAGCGCGACGAAGCTGTAGACCAGGATGCCGCGCACCATCTTGAGCTGTTCGTTGAGGTCCGCGCGGCTGGCGGCCACCGTGAACATCCACTTCGAATCGCTGCCCGGCAGGATGATCGAGCGCTCCATGACCCGCAGCGGCTCGCCGGCGAACTGGTCGCTGTCGTAGACGTGCGGCTGCGCGTCGAAGTGGTCGGCGGGCACGTTCAGCGTGCGGTCCCACAGCGAGCGCGAAGGGAAATCCTCGTGCCCCTTGGCACGGATCTGCCAGTAGAGGCCGGAATTCGGCTCCAGAAAACGCTGGTCGCCGAGCGGGCGGATGAAGAACACTTCCCCGTCCGGCCCGATCTCCGCCGAGCCGATCATGCCGGCCAGCATGTAGCCGAGCTGCTCGTCGAAATTGCGCGAAATGAGGCCGGTCAGCGTGCGGTCCAACGCGAGGCCGCCGACCAGCAGCAGGATGAAGATCCACCCTGCCGCGATCAGCATCATGCGCCGGGCCAGCGATCCGGTGTTGGACGCCTTCATGCGCGGGCCGACCTGATTCAGGGCCTCCTCTTCGCGCACGTCTCCTTCCTGCACCTGACCACTCCCGGCGTTTTCAGCCCCCAATCTTAACCCCGACCGGGTTCTGCGGGGTCGTCGAGGCTGTAGCCGAGGCCGCGAATCGTCGTGATGACATCGGCACCCAGCTTCTTGCGGATGCGGGTGACGAAGACCTCGATCGTGTTCGAATCGCGGTCGAAGTCCTGATCGTAGATGTGCTCGATCAGTTCGGTGCGGCTGACCACCTTGCCTTTGTGGTGCATCAGGTAGGACAGCAGCTTGTATTCCTGCGCGGTGAGCTTCACCGGCTCGCCGTCGAGCGTGACGCGGCCAGAGCGGGTGTCGAGGCGGACCTCTCCCGCAGTCAGTTCGCTGGAGGTATTGCCCGAGGCACGGCGGATAAGCGCGCGCAGGCGGGCGATCAGTTCCTCGGTCTGGAACGGCTTGGCAAGATAGTCGTCGGCGCCGGCATCGAGGCCCGCCACCTTGTCCGACCAGGAATCGCGCGCGGTCAGCACCAGGACCGGGAAATTGCGCCCTTCCCTGCGCCACATGCCGAGCACGGTCAGCCCGTCGATCTCGGGCAGGCCGAGGTCGAGGATGACGGCGTCGTAGTCTTCGGTCGAACCCAGGAAGTGGCCGTCCTCGCCGTCGACGGACAAGTCTACGGCATAGCCGGTCTGCTCCAGCGTGGTCTTGAGCTGGTTGCCGAGCGTGGGTTCATCCTCGACGATCAGGATGCGCAATTCGGTCTCTCCCTAAAGTGGGGGCTGCATGGAACTTCCGAAATGGGACCGGGGTCCCGGAGCGTCAAGCGACGGGAACCGGCTTGGTTCCAGTGCTTCCGCTTCGCTGTTAGCACTAGGCGTTCAAATATGAACGTAAAGATGAACAAGATCCGTTCATCCCCACCTCAATATGCCCAACTAACGCGACTGGCCGATCACACGGCCCGTCCGGGCGTCGACATCCACGAAGAAGACCTTGCCGTTGCGGATGAACTTCAGGCGGTAAGCCATGGCGGCGGAATCGAATTCCGGGCCGAGATACTGCATCCCCGACATGCGCGGCAGCACCTGCCGCTCGATATCGGGCAGGGAGAGAACATTGCCCGCCCGGCGTTCACGGCGCACTTCGCCCTGCTCGCCGCCGGGATCGGCGGCATGGGCGGTAAGCGACGGTCCGACCATGCCAAACGCGGCAAATGCCAACGAGGCTGCGACCGTCAGAGAGGAAAGGGACTTGTTCATAGCGACTTGCTGCCTAACCCTCTGGCCTTGAACAAGTCCTGAATGTGGCGCGAAGGTGGCACCGGCTTTCGACTGTTGCACGAATCCCACATGCCTCAGTCCGCCTTGCCAGCCCCCCGCTCTGCCCTGTAGGGCGCCGGGCATGGCACTTGCACCAATTCTCAGCTGGGAAAACCTCGGCCTGATCCAGGGCTCCGGCTGGCTCTTCCAGGACCTCGACATCAACATCGCTCCGCGCGACCGGCTGGCCCTGATCGGCCGCAACGGCGCAGGCAAGACGACGCTGCTCAAGCTGATCGCCGGCACGGTCGATGCCGACAAGGGCACGCGCTCGGTCCAGCCCGGCACCCGCGTGGTGACGCTGGAGCAGGACCCGTTCTTCACCGGCTTCGACACCCTGCTCGATTTCGCCATCCACGGCGACGACGCCCCGCAGCAGCACGAAGTGGAAGCCATCGCCGACCAGCTCGGCATCGACCTTTCGCGCGAGGCCAAGAGCGCCTCGGGCGGTGAGCGCCGCCGCGCCGCGCTCTGCCGCGCGCTTGCTTCCGAGCCGGACCTGCTGCTGCTCGACGAGCCGACGAACCACCTCGACCTTGCCGCGATCGACTGGCTGGAATCCTGGCTCCAGCGCTACAACGGCGCTTTCGTGGTCATCAGCCACGACCGTACTTTCCTGACCCGCCTGACCAACGCCACGCTCTGGCTCGACCGCGGCGGCCTCCGCCGCCGCGATATCGGCTTCGGCGGCTACGAAGCCTGGGAAGAGGAAGTCTACGCCGAGGAAGCGCGCGCGGCCCAGAAGCTCGACGCCAAGCTCAAGATCGAGGCGCACTGGCTGGAGCGCGGCGTCACCGCGCGGCGCAAGCGCAACCAGGGCCGCCTTGCCAAGCTCTGGGAAATGCGCGCCCAGCGGGCCTCGATGATGGGGCCGCAGGGTGCCGCCAAGCTGGCCGTCGTGGCCGACGACAGCAAGACCAAGTCGGTCATCGTCGCCGAACATGTGACCAAGAAGTTCGGAGACCGCACGGTCATCAAGGACTTCAACTTGCGCATCCAGCGCGGCGACCGCATCGGCGTGGTCGGCGCCAATGGCTCGGGCAAGACGACGCTGCTCAAGATCCTGATGGGCGAACTTCAGCCCGACGCGGGCAAGGTGACGCGCGCGGCCACGCTCGACGCCACCGTGATCGACCAGCAGCGCAGCCGGATGAGCCCGGAAATGCGCATCCGCGACGTGCTGGCCGAAGGCGGCGACTGGATCGACGTCGTCGGCGTGCGCAAGCACATCCAGGGTTACCTGAAGGACTTCCTGTTCGACCCCGGCCTGGTCGAGGCGAAAGTCGGCACGCTCTCGGGCGGCGAACGCTCGCGCCTGCTGTTCGCCCGCGAGTTCGCCCGCACCTCGAACCTGCTGGTGCT
This sequence comes from Novosphingobium sp. BF6, assembly GCF_058273105.1. NCBI lineage: Bacteria > Pseudomonadati > Pseudomonadota > Alphaproteobacteria > Sphingomonadales > Sphingomonadaceae > Novosphingobium > Novosphingobium sp. BF6. The sequence continues at coordinate 1,578,695 of NZ_CM177775.1, read as the reverse complement.
CGACGAGCCGACCAACGACCTCGACCTCGAAACGCTCGACCTGCTTCAGGAAGTGATTGCGGACTACGACGGCACCGTGCTGATCGTCAGCCACGACCGTGACTTCCTCGATCGCACCGTCAACGTCACGCTCGGCCTCGACGGCTCGGGCCATATCGACGTGATCGCGGGCGGCTATGCCGATTGGGAAGCCAAGCGCCGCGAACGCACGAGCGCGGGCAAGGCGAAGGCCAAGGGCGAAACCGCCCCGCCGCCTCCGCCGATGCCGCCCAAAAAGGGCAAGCTTTCCTACAAGGACCAGCGCGACTACGAACTGCTGCCCAAGAAGATCGAGGACCTGGAGGCCGCAATCGTGCGCGACGAGGCGGCCATGGCCGACCCGGCGCTCTACACCCGCGATCCGGCGAAATTCGCCAGCCTCTCCGCCGCCGTCGAAAAGGCGCGCGGCGAGAAGGATGCCGCCGAGGAGCGCTGGCTGGAACTCGCCGAACAGGTCGAAGGGTAATGAAAGGCCGGGGCGAGAACCCCGGCCTTTTTCCTCACTTCCCCTTGAGACGCTCGGCGATGCGCTCGTCCACCCGCTTGTCTAGCATCGAGAGCGGCATCACCCCTTCGGCGAGAATGGCGTGGAACCACGGCAGGGTGAAGCCGTCGCCCAGCGCCGCCTGCGCTCGCTGGCGCGCCTTGACCCAGGCGGTGTGGCCCATCTTGTACGAACAGGCCTGCCCGATCATCGTGCAGTAGCGCTCAACCTCGCGCAGCGAGCGCGGGCGGGCGAAGCCGACGGTCTCGACCATGTAGTCCGCTGCCTTCTCGCGGCTCCAGCGATAGTGGTGGAGGCCGGTATCGATCACCAGACGCGCGGCGCGGAACAGGTAGCTCTGGAGATAGCCCGCGCGCTCCAGCCCCGTGTAGCCGCCCAGTTCGTCGGCAAGCTGCTCGGCATAGAGCGCCCAGCCCTCGCCATAAGCGGAGATGAAGCTGTTCTTGAGCAGCATCGGCAATTCGCCCCCGGTCTGGGAATAGCCGCCCTGGAGGTGATGGCCGGGCACGCCCTCGTGATAAGTCAGCGACGGCAGGGTGTACTTAGGCCAGTCGCCCACGTCCTTGAGGTTGATCCAGTAGATCGCCGGGCGTGAGCCATCGAGCGGCGCGCGGTAGTAATAGCCGTTCGAGGCGCCGTCCTGAATCTCCGGCGGCACGCGTCGGATTTCGAGCGGCTGTTGCGGCGGATTGTCGAAGACCTGCGGCAGCTTCGCGTACATCTGGCGAATGCCCTCGTTGAGCGCCGCTATAAGCTCGCTGCGCCCGGCATCGGTGTTCGCGTAAAGCTGGTCCGGCCGCTTGTTCAGCGCATCGAGCCGGGCGCCGACCGCGCCCTGGGTGAGGCCGGTGGACTTCAGGATCGTGTCGAGCTGCGCGGTGAGATCGGCGACCTGTTCGAGGCCGATCTTGTGGACGTCCTCGGGCGAATAGTCGGTCGTGGTCGCCTGCTTCAGCGCTTCGGCATAGATTTCATCGCCCTGCTTGAGACGCCAGGCGCCGTCGCCCGCCGCCGTGGTCGGACGCTGCGCCTTCAGCAGTGCGATCTGCCGGTCGAGCGCGGGATGGACCTGATTTTCGAGAATGGCCGAAGCCCGCGCCGCCCAGTCGCCGGCGATGCCCTTGGCCGCCGCCCGTTTGGCCAGCGAGGTTACAAGGCCGCTCTCGACTGCGGGCGTGTCGCGCAATTTCGCCATCTGCCCGAGCGCCAGATCGAGCGACCAGCCCGGCGCCACCACGCCCCGCGCACCGTATTCCTTCTGGAGTTGGGTCTCGTCGTCGAGCGCGGTCCTGAAGGCGGAAAGGCGCGCGAGATAAGCCTCGGCGTCATCCTTGTTCTCGATCGTGTGGCGGCTGTCGAGGAAATCGGGTAACGAGAAATAAGCGCCGCCCTGCTGGGTGATGAGATAGGGCCGCTGGGCGCTTTCGAGGTCGAACTTGTCCTGCGCCACCACCCGCTGGCGCAGCTGATAGAGCGCCAGTTCTCGGTTGCGCCGCCCCGCCTCGCTGAGCGGTGCGGGATCGACTTTCTCGACTTCGGCGATCGCCTTGTGCCCAAGCGCCAGATCGGCAGTGCGGCCCTTGGTGCTGCCGTCGGACAGGCGGGACTTCAGACCCGCATACTTGCCCTTGTCGAGGCCGAGCGAGCTGGCCATTTCCGGGCTTTGCGCCAGCGCGTCGTAGAACAGACCGTCGAGCTTCGCATAGAACGCCGTGTCGGCGGCGGTCCCCGTCGTGACAGCGGCAATCGAATGGCGGGAAGCAAGCAGGCTCCAGGCCAGACCGGCGCCTGCCGTGGCCATGAATTCGCGACGGTACATTCTGTTCTCCCGGGATGCGGTGGTGACACCGAAGGTGCCGCTCCTTTCGCGAGACCGCAACGAAACTCCGGTGCCGAAACGGATTAATTCATAGGGAGCCGAAGTCTTGTGCGAACAGCCTCCAGAATGGCACCATGACGGGACTTGGAAAACCAGAACGGTTATGCGAGCGCATTCAGGATGATAAACCGTATTCGCGACATTCGCCTGCAGAAGGGCCTGACCCTCGCCGACGTCGCCGCCGCCTGCCTGCCGCCGACGACTGCGCAGACCATCGGGCGGCTGGAGACCGGCACGCGCAACCTCTCGCTCGCCTGGATGAATAGAATCGCAAAGGCGCTGGATATCGAGCCGGAGCGCCTGCTGCGCAGCGAGAGCGAAGTGCCCGCCATGGTCATGGCGGTGCTCTCCGAAAGCGGTGCCGACAGTCCGCGCAGCCGGCGCGAAGCCATCCTGCCGAGCGATCTTGCCGCCGATACGCCGTGGATGGTGATGGAAGTCGAACAGTCCTGCGGCGAGTACCGCGCCGGGGATCAGGTCTGGCTGCGCCAGTCGCCGCCGCAGGATGCGCCGAAGCTGCTCAACCGCGACGTTCTCGCCCCCCTGCCCGGCGGCCGCTTCGCATTCGGACGCCTGATCGACGGCAGCCGCGAGCGGCTCGCCCTGCTGCCCCCGACCAGCGGCCAGTCCGTCGCCAGAGTGGAACATCCCCAATGGCTGGCCGTTGCGGAAATGCTCGTCAGAAAGCTCTAACCTTCCGCCATTAAAGGCAACTCATGCGCATCCTCTCCATCGCCACGCTGTTTCCCAATCCGGTGAAGCCGTCCTTCGGGATCTTCGTCGGCAACCAGATGCGGGCGATCGTCGCAGCAGGCGACGTGGACCTCACCATGGTCAGCCCGATCGGCGTGCCGCCCTGGCCGCTCTCCCGCCGCCATCCCTACGACAAGCTGGCAGCTATCCCGGAGCGCAGCGAAGTCTCGGGCCTGCCGGTGCTCTATCCGAAGTTCACCCTGATCCCGAAGATCGGCGGCGACAGCAACCCCGCCCGCATCGCCCGCGCCGTGCTGCCGCTGGTGCGCAGCCTCCACGCCGAGCAGCCCTTCGACCTCGTGGACGCGCAGTTCTTCTTTCCGGACGGCCCCGCCGCCGCGATCGTCGCGCGCGAACTGGGCCTGCCGCTGACCATCAAGTCGCGCGGCGCCGATATCCATTACTGGGGCCAGCGTCAGGCCGCGCTGAAACAGATGCAGCAGGCCGCGCATCAGGCTGCCGGAATGCTGGCCGTCAGCCGTGCCCTGCGCGAGGACATGGTCGCGCTCGGCATGCCGCGTGACCGCATCGGCGTGCATTACACCGGCCTCGACCGCGAGCGCTTCCACCCCATCGAGCGCGGCGCCGCCCGCGCGCTCGTCTCGGCCATGCCCAATCTCGGCATCTGGCCGGAGGGGCCGCTGATCGTCACTCCCGGCTCGCTGATCCCCCGCAAGGGGCAAAGGCTGGTGATCGAGGCCCTCGCCCGGCTTCCGGGCGCCCACCTCGCGCTGGCGGGCACGGGTGAGGACGAAAAGCCCCTACGGGCCCTCGCCGAGCGGCTGGGCGTCGCCGAGCGGGTGCAGTTCCTCGGCCTCGTCGGCCACGACCTCCTGCCGCATGTGCTCTGCGCCGCCGACGTGCTGGTGCTGCCTTCCGCCAGCGAGGGTCTTGCCAATGTCTGGATCGAGGGACTGGCCTGCGGCACCCCGATCGTCATCCCCGATATCGGCGGCGCGCGCGAGGTGGTGCAGGATGATACCGCCGGACGCATCGCCGCGCGCACCCCCGAAGCCATCGCCGAGGCCGTCGGCGACATCCTCGCCGACCCGCCGAGTCAGGCGGAAGTGTCCGCCCATGTCAGCCGCTTCTCCTGGGGCGTCAATGCGCAGAATCTCGTCTGCTTCTGGCGCGACGTGCTGGCGGGCGAAGCGATCACCGCTGCCGCCTGAAGCAAAAAAGGGCCGCTCCTTGCGGGAGCGGCCCTTTCGTTTTGAACTATCGCTACCTTCAGGGCCGCGCGCCGCCTTCGCGGGCGAGACGGTCCTGACGGTCGATATCGGTTTCCGTCTTCACGAAAGTATCCGATTTCACGCCCAGCCAGATCAGGATCGGCGCCGACATGAAGATCGAGCTGTAGGTCCCGATGAAGATGCCCAGGGTGATGGCGGCGGTGAAGCCGAAGATCACGTCGGGGCCGAGGAACAGCAGCGACACGAGCATGATGAGCACCGAGAGCGAGGTCGCGATCGTGCGCGACAGCGTCTCGTTCACCGAGAGGTCGAGCAGCTCGTTCATCGGCATGCGGCGATGCTTCTTCATGTTCTCGCGGATACGGTCGTAGACGACGATCTTGTCGTTCAGCGAGTAGCCCAGCAGCGTCAGCAGCGCGGCGACGATGTTGAGGTCGAACTCCATCTGCGTCAGCGAGAACATGCCTACGGTCAGCAGGATATCCTGCACCAGCGCGAAGAGTGCGCCGACCGCGAACTGCCATTCGAAGCGGATCCAGATGTAGATCGAGATGCAGATCATTGCCAGACCGAGCGCGAGCATGCCCGTGTGGAACAGCTCGCCCGAGACCTTGCCCGAGACCGAGTCGACGCCGTCGACGCGGGCGTCGGCGAAGTCCTGGCGGACCTTGGCAGTGATCTTGCGGGCCATGCCGTCGGCCAGCTTCGGATTGTCCTCCGAACCTTCCGGCAGCTTCATGCGCACCGAGACTTCGTTCGGCTTGCCGAAGGTCTGGATCACCGGCTCACCGAAGCCGAGCGCCTCCACGCTGTCGCGCAGCTTGCCGGCAGGCGCGGTGGCGCTCTGCTCGAAGGTCACGCGGATCATCTGGCCGCCGACGAAGTCGACGCCGAGGTTCAGCCCGTGGGTGAACAGCAGCACGATCGAGGCGGCCATCGCCAGCAGGTTGGTGATGAAGAACGGCCACTGCCAACGCAGGAAATGGATGTTCGTGTGATCGGGAATGAGCTTGAGGAGCTTCATGCGCCAGTACCTTTATACGTTCAGGTCGCTGGGACGGGCGCGACGCAGCCAGCCCGCAACCCACATGCGGCTCATCGTGACGGCGGTGAACACCGACGTGACGATACCGATCATCAGCACGACCGCGAAACCGCGAACCGGGCCCGAGCCGAAGGCGAACATCAGCACGGCGGCGATCGAGTTGGTGATGTTGGCGTCGAAGATGGCGCGGCTCGCCTCCTTGTAGCCCAGTTCCACGGCCTGCACGACGCGGCGACCGCGATGGCGTTCCTCGCGGATGCGCTCGTTGATGAGCACGTTGGCGTCAACCGCGGCACCGATGGTGAGCACGAAACCGGCGATGCCCGGCAGCGTCAGGGTCGTGCCCAGCACCGCCATGATCCCCAGGATCATCAGCACGTTGATGAACAGCGCGACGTTCGCATAGACGCCGAAGCGGCCATAAGTGAAGAAGATGAACAGCATCAGCAGCACGGTGCCGACGCCCATGGCGACGACGCCCTTCTGGATCGAATCGGCGCCGAGGTCGGGACCAACGGTGCGTTCCTCGACGACGGTGAGATCGACCGGCAGCGCGCCCGAACGCAGCGCGATGGCAAGCTGGGTGGCCGACTGGACGTTGAAGCTGCCCGAGATCTGCGCGCTGCCGCCCAGAATCGCCTCGTGCATGGCAGGCGCCGAAAGCACCTTGCCATCGAGGATGATTGCAAAGCGCTTGCCGACGTTCTCGCTGGTCAGCCGCGCAAACTTCTCGCCGCCCTGCTGGTTGAAGGTGATCGAGACGACGGCGGCATTGGTCTTCGGGTCGAAGGCCTGCTTGGCATCGGTCAGTTCGTCGCCCTTGATGCCGCCGAGACGCTTGACCGCAAGGACCGGAACGCCGCCCGCAGCAGGATCGTTGGGATTGGCGTAAGGCACGATCTCGTCGCCCGGCGGGACGATGCCCTTGGCAAGGTCGCTCGGCACGGCGGTCTCGTCGACCAGCTTGAACTCGAGCTTGGCGGTCTGGCCGAGCAGGTTCTTCAACGCCTGCGGGTCCTGAAGTCCGGGAACCTGCACGTCGATGCGGGTGCCGCCGAGGCGGCGGATGTCCGGCTCCTTGGTGCCGAGCGCGTCGATGCGCTTGCGCACGACTTCGACTGCGGTCTCCATCGCATTGCTGATCGCCAGGTCGATGCCCGCCTGGGTCGGCACGAGGATGAAGCGCGTGCCGTCCTGCACCGTGATGTCCCAGTCGCGCTGGCCGGTGAGGCCCGCACCCGAGGTCAGCGGCAGGATCGCCTCACGCGCGGCATCGACTTGCGAAGGATCGCGCACGGTGAAGGCCAGCTGGCCGCCGGTGCTGGAGAAATCGCCGATGGCGATGGTCGGGCTGGCCTGCCGCAGGCGCGTCCGCACGGATTCTTCCATGCCTTCGAGGCGCTGCTGCACGACCTGCTGGCGGTTGGCCTCCAGCAGGAGGCGGCTGCCGCCGGCAAGGTCTAGGCCGAGATTGATCTTGGGCTCGGGCAGGAATGCGGGCCAGCGCGCATTGGTCAGCGAGACCAGCGAGGGCACGGCGCAAAGGGCGATGACGATCGTCAGGCCCCAGTACCAGAGCTTCTTCCAGGTGGGAAATTCGAGCATAGCCTGTGGCTTCTCTCCGAAAGAGCGCCCGGTCCGGGGCGCTCCATGCAGTCTGGCATGGCCGGAACGACCCGGCGATGCCGGAAAATCAGTCGTTTGCGGGCTTGGAGCCGGCCGGCGGGATCACGTCGACGATGGTCGACTTGACGGCCTTCACGACCACGCCCTGCGCCAGCTGGACGTCGGCATAGTTGTCGTCGATCTTGACGATCTTGCCGACGAGGCCGCCTCCGGTCAGCACTTCGTCGCCCTTCTTGAGCGCCGAGAGCTTGTTCTTGTGCTCCTTCTGCTGCTTCATCTGCGGACGCAGGATGAGGAACCAGAAGATCACCGCCATCGCCACGAACGGCAGGTACTGAATCCATGCCGGAGGCGCGCCCGCAGGAGCGGCGGCGGCGAGCTGGTTGAGAATCGAGCTTTGCATTGAACTGAAGGGCCTTCTCGTCTTTTCATCCCCGGCGCGAATCGCGCGCCGCATCCGATCTGCGACACGCCTCGCCGGGAAAATCCATTCAAGGACTTTGCCGGATGGGCGCGGTTAGCAACAAAGCGAAGAACTGGCAACGCGCGGCCTTCCGGCCCTGCCCGCCCATCCCCCGCGACATGCCCGCAGATAAGTATCCACAGGCGCGCTTCAACCGCGATGAAGAAAGTCTCATCGAGACGCTTGCGCTCTCAAAATATGCTGCCTATAGGGCGCCCTCCGGTCGGGACGTAGCGCAGCCTGGTAGCGCATCACACTGGGGGTGTGGGGGTCGGAGGTTCGAATCCTCTCGTCCCGACCAATGAAAAATGCCGCTTCCTGCCTCGCGCAGGAAGCGGCATTTTCGTTTCTGCGGTCTCCGTATCGATCGGCGTACACCTGTTGGCCGCGCCTCCATCGGATCGCCTGCGCGAATCGCGCCGCCAGAATGGGAGAATGCGATGACCCCTGAAAATTCCAGCCCCAACCACGAGCGAAATGCCGCCATTTACGTTGCCGTGATCGACGGCGCGACCTTTGGCGAACTGGCTCTGCGCTACGGCATCAGCAGGGTCCGCGTGCAGAAGGCCTACGCCCGCGAACGCACGAATGCCTGGGAAGCGCGCAAGCGAGGGGAAACCAGCTACCTGGATCGCCCTATCCCACGGGATGTCTGACGCTTTCCGAGCGCCGACCTCAAGTCGTTTACTTGAAGCCGCACAAATATCCATCAGCGATACGCGAATGGAATCGACGCTCTTTCCCGGCCGCCAGCCAGCGCCGGAAGTTCTTGACTGAACAATGCAGCAGGGTCATTCGGAGCAATACTTCGAGTCAAGAAGCAGGGGGTGCAGATGAAGTTCACGCTTGCCGCGATCGGCCTCGCTTTCGGCGCCGTCGCCGCCTCGCCGTCCATGGCGCAGACTTCGACCTGCTACCGGCTCGGCAATATCGCCTCCTGCTCCGTCCAGCCGAACAGCGGCGAAAATCCGATCCAGCAGCGCCACGCGGGCTTTCAGGAAGTCGATCGGCTTCACAAGGAGAACGAGGACCGCGAAGAGGCTCAGCGACAGCAGGGCCTGCGCGAGGAAGTCGGCGCGCTGGTGGCGGACGGGCGCTGCGCCGATGCCCGCAAGACCGCACTGAAAGCGGGCGACTTCGCGCTAGCCGATCGCGCGGACGAGATGTGCGCACCGGCCAAGAAACGGTGACGGCCAGGAAACGCTGACGGGGGCGCATTTTCCTACATCGACGGCTTCGGTTATCTGGTTGCGGGCCACCATCCAAGGGAGTGCCCGCAAATGCCCCTGTTCGATTCTATACTCGCACCGGTCTCGAAGATCATCGACAAGGTGATTCCCGACCCCGAAGCCCGCGATCGCGCCAAGCTGGAACTGCTCAAACTCGAAAATTCGCAGGAATTGCAGCTACTTCAGGCGAGCCTCTCACCCATCGTCGCAGAAGCCTCTTCCCCCGATCCCTGGACCAGCCGCGCCCGGCCGAGCTTTCTCTACGTCATCTACGCGATGATTCTCTGGGCCTTGCCGATGGGCCTGATCGGTGCGCTGAGCCCGGCAACCGCCCGTGCCATCGGCGAGGCCATGACCGCCTATCTGAACGGCATTCCGGAACCGCTCTACGCCCTCTTCGGCACCGGCTATCTCGGTTACTCGGCGATGCGCCAATGGGGCAAGACCAAGGGCAGCGACCGTTAAGACAAAGCCAAGCCTTCGCCGCTAGCTATCCTTGCAGGGATGCGTCTTTCGCCATCCCTGCAAGGAGCCAAGAGTGTTTCGCAGCATAGCGCGCATCGCGCCGATCCTGATCCCGGTGCTGATCCCGGTCCTGGCGCTGGCCGCCTGCGGGCCAAGCCGCGAGGAAGAACTGGAACGGCAACTCGCGGAAGCCAAGGCCTCGGCCGAGCAGGAAGCCGACGCCCGACAGCAGGCCGAGCGCGAAGCCGCCGCCGCGCGGCGCCAGGCCAACGCTGCCGAACTCGCGAAATTCTACTCCGGCGACGCAGCCGAACCAAAAGCCGATGCGCCTCAGGACAGTCCGGACGAGAGCGCGCAGCCTGCCGCAGGCCCGGCACCCGCAGGATATCAGGCCGATGGCCGCCCCGTCGGCGACGAGATGCCCGCACCGCAGTAACCCGCCCTCTTCACATGTTCCGCGCCGCCAGGTGTTTCCAGCAGGCAGAAAAATGCTCTAGAGCCGCGCCCGGATAGCAACCGCACCGGGAATTCGCGAAATGGCCAGCAAGCTCGTCTACGTCCTCAACGGACCCAACCTCAACCGCCTCGGCAAGCGCGAACCCGGCATCTACGGCTCGCAGACGCTGGACGACATCGGTGTTATGCTGGTGGAGCGCGGCGAAGCGCTCGGCTGCACGATCGACATGCGCCAGTCCAACCACGAAGGCCACCTCGTGGACTGGCTGCACGAAGCCGAGGACGAAGGCGCCCACGCGGTGCTCATCAATCCCGGCGCCTATACGCATACCTCGGTCGCGCTGCATGACGCGATCCGTTCGATCACGGTGCCGGTGATCGAGGTCCACCTCTCCAACCCGCATGCGCGCGAGGAATTTCGCCACACGTCGTGGGTCGGCATGGCCGCCAAGGCGACCGTCGCGGGCTTCGGCGCGAAAAGCTACCTGCTGGCGCTGGAAGGCGCGGCCGAACTCTGAATCGCATTGCAGCGATGCATCTCGCCGGAATCGTCGCGCACGGTGACGATCCGGTGGAGAGGCGCCGCCATTCGTCCGCTGGAATCAGGCGTAGCGGAACCATCGGTCAGGGCCACGACGCACTCGCCCTGCTCACTCAGCGACAGCAGCATGGCGCGAACCAGGTCCGCGGAACCGGGTTCCGGCACCCGGACCAGCAGATAATTGCCATCCGTGCCGCTCATATCGGCGCCGGTCACAAGCCGTCGCAGCGCGGCGAGCGATGCCACTGGACGCCCTTCGACCAGCCACTTCCCCTGCCCCCTGTCGAACATCGGAAGGTGCGCCAGTTCCCCGGCCGGGAACTGCGCCTGCAAGGGAATCGCGCCCAGCTCGAAATCGGGCAGGCGCGGTTCGGGTGGACGGGTGAACCACCAGAGGTTCCCACCCACCAACAGCAACGCCGCGCCCAACAGGAGGACGCGGCGCGTTTTCTTCGTCATTGCCACGCGGTGTATCGCTCTCAGGCTTCCAGCGGCACGCCGGGCACGCTCTTGGCGGTGCGGATCGTCAGCGAGGTCTTGACGCTGTCCACGTTCGGGGCTGGCGTCAGCTTGCTGGTCAGGAATTCCTGGAAGCTCTGGAGGTCGCGGCTGACGATCTTCAGGATGAAGTCGATCTCGCCGTTGAGCATGTGGCATTCGCGGACTTCGGGCAGACCCTTCATGTGGTCTTCGAAGGCGCGGAGCGATTCCTCGGCCTGGCTCTTCAGGCTGACCAGCGCGAAGACGGTGATCGTGAAGCCCAGCTTCGAGGCGTCGAGGTCGGCGTGGTAGCCCTGGATGATGCCCGATTCCTCAAGGCTGCGCACGCGGCGCAGGCAAGGCGGCGCGGTGAGACCGACGCGCTGGGCGAGTTCGACATTGGTGATCCGCCCCTCGTCCTGCAACTCTGCAAGCAGACGGCGATCGATGTCATCGAGATTAATCATGCGAAACTTTCCTTGCGGGGCGCCCAGCGTGATCCGGCATGCAATATCCACTCGAAAACGCCGACACCCCTGTAATAATATTATCCCATAGCGTAATCGTCCCGCATTGCAACGCCTACAATCTACCGACTTACAGCGTCTGCACAGTTTGATAGAACCCCGGTGACCTCGGCTTAACCTCTCAGGCGTAAACCGGGCAAGATAGGGATAAGGCGTCTTCGCAAGCACTTGCGAGGCGCGTAACGGTCTGATTCGAAATTCGCGGAAGCGCGAATTTCGGTTCGGCACCGGCCCTCTCCCCCACCCGACCTCCCACAGGGTACATTCGTTGGGGGCGGGTGGGGGAGAGGGCCGGTGCCGAACGATCCGAAACGACAGTTTCGGATCAGACACCAAGGAGCCGGAATGCACTTCGACGATCGCCTTGCCACGGTACTGCGCCTGCCGTCCTCCGGGGACGCGCTGGCGCGCATCCAGTACCGGCAGCTGATCGACATCCTCGGCCGCCTCCCCGGCGACGCGCGCTCGGACGCAATCGAAGCCGGATTTGCGCGTGTTACGGAACTGGCGGGCGTGATTCCCGCCGCCGACCGTGCCCGTCTGGTGCGCCAACCGCTCCAGCCGCTGACAAACCCGCGCCTGCTCGCCCTCTTCGCCGAAGCGGAACCCGAAGTCGCCATGGCTGCCATCGGCACCGCCCGGCTCGACGAGGCGGGCTGGCTGAACCTCGTCCCCGCGCTGCCGGTGCGCGCGCGCGGCATCCTGCGCCATCGCCGCGATCTCGGTGCGGAAGTGGAAGCCCTGCTCGCTCGCCTCGGCATCCGTGACCGCGCCCTGCCGCCTGCCGAAACCGCGACCGAATCGGCGGAGCCGCTGGACCTGCTCGAAGAGGACGCTTTTCCGGAAGCAGAAGTCCTCTCCGCCGCACCCGCCCCCTTCGCCGCGTTCGAACAGGCCGTCACCCGAAGCGCGACCAGTGCGCCTCTCTCGAATGAAGGCGAAGCCGGGATCGGCGCGATCGTCCGCCGCATCGAGGAATTCCGCAAGGCGCGCGAAAGCCAGACGGCAACAAGCGGCAGCACCACCCGGCTGCCGGCAGCCGATTCGCCCGCTCCCGCTCTTGCCGCCATCGATTTCGCGACCGACGCGGAAGGCCGCATCTGCTGGGCGGACGGCGTCCATGCCAGCGCCCTCATCGGCCTCAATCTCCCGGCTCTCGATCCGGCGCTGGGCGAACCGCTCGATCCTGCTGCACCGCTATCGCCCAGCCCGCCGATCTCCAGCCCTTTGGCCTCGGCCGCGCTGCATGTCCCCGGCCTCGCGCTGTCGATGCGCCATCGCCAGCCGCTGCGCGACGCGCGAATCGAAGTGACCGGAGCACCTGCCGTCAGCGGTGCCTGGCAGATTGACGCGGTGCCGCACTTCGATCCCGCCAGCGGCCGCTTCACCGGCTATGCGGGCCGCCTGCGCCGCCCCGGCAGGATTGCCGCCGTCGATGCCGCACCCGAAGCCGAGCCGAGCGAGGCGGACCGCATGCGCCAGGTCCTCCATGAACTGCGCACCCCGGCCAATGCCATCCAGGTCGCCGCCGAGATCATCCAGCAGCAGCTCTACGGCCCCGCCCCGCACGAGTATCGCGCCCTCGCCGCCGCGATCGCCGGGGACTGCGCGCATATTCTCGCCGGGTTCGAGGAACTCGACCGGCTGGTGAAGCTCGAATGCGGTGCGCTCGGCATCGAGCCCGGTGAATGCGATCTCGCCTCGGTGCTGACCGAGACGGTCGCGCGCCTCAAGGCCTGGACCGAACCGCGCGGCAGCGGCTTCGTGCTGCCGCCTGTGGAAGCGCTCCCGGTCCTCGTCGCCGTGGACCGCACCGAAATCGAGCGCATGCTCTGGCGCGTCTTCGCGGTCCTTGCGGGCATGACCGCACCGCAGGAACTGCTGCCGGTGCGGCTTGTCGTCGAGAATGGCCGCATCGCCATGCGGATCGCCCTGCCCTCGCTGCTGATCGCCCGCGATGCCCAGAGCCTGTTCGAAACGCCGGTCAGCGAACGCGGCCAGTCGCTCTCCACCGGCATGTTCGGCATCGGCTTCACCTTGCGCCTCGCCGCCGCCGAGGCGAGCGCTGCCGGGGGCGGGCTGGACCGCGAGGATAACGAACTCAAGCTCTCGCTCCCCGCCGTCCAGGAAGCGCACCTGCGCGCTCTTTGACGGATCGCCTTTACCGAAGCGGAACACTTTACGGCTAAATCGTTCCTTTCACATCATCCGTCCAACTCGCTACCTTGTCGGACGCGAGACGATAAGGGGCCGATCGAGGAAATGTCAGTCTTGCCGGGGCCAAATCTCCTCCTGCCGCCCAGTCCGGATGAGCTTGCCCGCTTCGGCAGCGACTTCGGCCAGCGCTTCATCGTCACCGTAGACACCGAGGAGGAGTTCGACTGGAACGCGCCGCTCAACCGCGACGGCCACAGCACCCGCACGATCCCGGCCCTGCGCATGTTCCAGGAATTCTGCGAGAGCTTCGGCGTGGTGCCAATCTACCTCGTGGACTATCCGGTCGCCGATTCCGAAATCGCGGTGGAGGCCATCGGCGAGGCGGTCTCGGCCGGACGGGCCGAAATCGGCGTCCAGCTCCACCCCTGGGTCAACCCGCCGTTCGACGAGGCGGTGAACGAATTCAACTCCTTCGCGGGCAACCTCCCCTTCGAACTGGAGCGCGAGAAGTTCGCAAGACTCCACGCCCGAATCGTAAAGGCCTTCGGCACCACGCCGCTGATCTACCGCGCCGGTCGCTACGGCCTCAGCCCCCGCACCGCCGAGATCCTCGCCGAATTCGGCATCGCCATCGACACCTCGGTCCGCGCGCGGTTCGACTACAGCGCCTCGGGCGGGCCGAACTATCGCCAGCATCCCTTGCAGCCCTATTGGGCGGGCAACCTGCTCGAACTGCCACTGACAACGGTCTACTGGGGACCGCTACGCCAGCTCGGCAACACGATCTATCCGGCACTCTGGCGCGCGCCGCAGTTGCGCGGCGCCCTCGCCCGCGCGGGGCTGCTGGAGCGCATTCCGCTCACTCCCGAAGGCGTGACCGTGGAGGAAGCGCTGCGCGGCGTGGATGTCGCGATCGATCAGGGGCTGCCGGTGCTGGTGTTCTCGTTCCACAGCCCTTCGCTGGTTCCCGGCTATACCCCTTACGTCCGCGCGCTGCACGATCTCGACGCGCTTTACGATTGGTGGCGCACACTTTTTTCCCATTTGCACCGCCGCGGTGTAAAACCCAGCCATGTTACCGACATCATCTCCAGTGTAGCCCTTGCACAGAACGAATTGCCGGGCTAACGCGCAATCCGCCCGGCATCGTCGATGAGGCCGAGCGCGGCAGTTGGGGCCTGTAGCTCAGCGGTTAGAGCTGGCCGCTCATAACGGCTAGGTCGCGGGTTCGAATCCTGCCGGGCCCACCAACGGCCACCGAGGAAATCCTCGGATAGATCATCGACGACCGAAGGGTCGGGGAGTGGCGCAGCCCGGTAGCGCGCTTGCTTTGGGAGCAAGATGTCGCAGGTTCGAATCCTGTCTCCCCGACCAACTTCCTCCAAGTTTCTGATTTCAAGCCCTAAAGTTCCCCGGACGGAACGATTGCACACACGTTTGCCCCCTCGCCGTACTTTTGAAGGCGGCGGAAAGGGATTTGCGAACGCGGCGCTGCCTGGCGGCAGCACATGGAGCAACGCACCCGGGTCACTTCCAGGCGGCAATCAACAGGCAAATGACAAACGAGGATGCACGGCAGAAGGTGATGTGTTCCGGCAACACATTACGAAAAAGGCTGTTACGCGTTGATCTTGGGGGCCGGAAACGGGGCAAATCTGGCTACTATATCCCTAGTAAAATCAAACAATAAAGTGTCAGCATATGATCCTACGCCTAGTTCATGTCGCGTTGATTCTGGCCATCGCGCTTCTATTCGGACCACGAAGCAAGCGCTTGGCCCGGAACCGCTTCCTCGCGGCGTCCATATCCGTGGCGTTGGCTACCGGCGTCCACATCGTCCTGGCTTTCGTCCTGTTCGGCATTGCCGGGCTCGGCGGCACTGGATCTCAAAATGTTCCAAAGCTGCTCGGCATGCTGGTCGGCAACATGATCTTGAACAGCCTCCTCATAGCCGTGCCCATTCGACTGCTCTGGGAGGGCGTCAAACGATCGAACAAGGATGAGGCCGTTGAGGAACTGTTCGAATAGCTCCTCTGCCAGCGTGCGGATACCTCGGCCCGTAGTTCAGGTGCAAAGCGACTTGCCGTTGCCGCCGGTGACGCCGCCCGGAGCGTCCATGGGATTGAGCATGCGGTTGTCGCGGATGATGAAGGCCGCTTCCTGCTTGAACTCGGCATCCTTCACGAACATCGTGCCGAACAGCGGCTGGTAACGGTAATAGACTTCCACGTACATCACCGCCGAATTGGCGACCGGATGGATCTTCTTCCCGGTCTTGCCCATGCCGTTCAGCAGGTTGCCGGTCTTACCGGTATCGGCCACGCCGTAGGACGAGGCTCGCGCAAGACTGCCCCGGCAGCGCTGCCAGTGGATGTACTCGCGCTTCGTCGAGGGATCGACTTCGAGGCTGGAGAGGATGATCCGTCCGTTATCGCCGAAGTTGAAGCTCGCGCCTTCCGCCAGCGCCCCCCACATGACCGAATCGACGTCCGCCTCCTTCACCGTCGGCGCCACGGCGGTATTATCCGTCTGGCCGAGGCGCGAGGCGTTGTCCGCCACCGAGGTGGCGATCTCGCCGACCTGCATGTTGACCATCGCCATATAGGCCACTTCGGTGCCGTACATGCCCAGTGTCATCAGGACCGGCAGGACGAGCGCGAATTCCAGGATCGACACGCCGCTGCGATCGGCCCGCAGACGCCGCGCTTCCCTGCGGATACACGAAAGCGGCGCGATCACTTGCAGGTCCCCGCCGCCGAGCCGTATTCGGTCTGGAGCGCGAAAGGCTGGTTCTTCTTCACTGCCGTCGCCGTGAGCGTGCGCGTGGCATTGCGATCGGTCAGGCCGGGGACGGGAAAGAGCGGCTTGTAAGTGACGCTCACCTTGTAGACGACGATGTCGTTGGCCCCGCCGTTGCCACTCTTGCCGATATCGGCGTCCCACTGGCCGTTGCCGTTCTCGTCCGTATAGGCCTCGCCGTTGTCGCAGCGGCCATTGTTGTTCTTGTCGCTCCAGACTTCCGGCCGGGCGATATCGGTGAAGTCGTAGTAGCTGGAACGGGTGATTTCGATCTTAGCCCCCGGCGCGACACCTTCCACCGCCTTGCGCACATAGTCGTCGCCCGTCGCGGTGTCGGCGGTTTCCAACGTGGCGTTGCGGGCCACCTGCTGCACCGCGCCCTGTAGCACGGAGCGGACATAGGCCATGTGGCCGATATCGAAGATTCCCATGAGCAGCAGCAGGAACACCGGCGCGACCAGCGCGAACTCCACCACGGTCACGCCCGAACGGTCCTCCGCGACCCGGCGCAGGGACAATGCCCTTACCGTCACTGGGTGATCCTCAGCTCGCCCACCTGCTTGGCGATTTCCTGGAAGGCATTGTCGAGTTCGCTCGAATTGCCGGCCAGATAGGAACTGTCGTCGGAAGCGCAGGCTTTGAGATCGTCGGACAGCTTCGAGGTGAAGGCGATCACCCAGACGCGGATGCCCTTGGCCTTCACCGCTTCGCAGACGGCGCGGAAGCGCTGGGTGTGGCGAGCGTCTTCCTGCGACTTGGAACCATCGCTGGTCACCTTGCGGTCCCACCATTCCATGCCCCAGGCCTGCGGCACGTAGTTGGAAGTATCCATCTCGCCGTCGGTCATGAAGATGATGTGCCGGGACACTTCGCCGCCGTTGCCCGGCTTCACGTTCACGGTACTCTGGAAGATGCCGTTCGGCGAAAGCATGCGGCCGCCCCAGATCATGCCTATGTCAAGATAGGTACCACCGACGGCGGTCAGCGAATCGGCATAAGCGTTGAAATCGCTCTGGCTCATCTCGTTGAGCGCGCGCGCCTCGACCGGGCAATAGGTTCCCGCCAGAGCACCGGTAGCCGTGGTCGCCTGGGTGTAGGTAGAGGAACTCGATCCCGCCCGGCGATAGGAAATCTCGGGCCAGAGCGGACGCCACTTCGTCTTTTCATCGGACGTGGGAGCAGAATCGATATCGACATCGAGGGCGCCCGACGGGGAGATGCCCGTCACGCTGGAATAGCTGAACGTGCCGCTGTTCACCGTATCGCGCTCGATGATGCAGCCGCCCCAGGTCGAGGTCTGCGCCGCTCCATTGTCTCCGGTATAAGTGGTTGTCGAAGCGAACGTCTTGAAGACGTTCGTGGGCCGCTCGACCTGCGTGTACTCCAAATAAATGAAATCGGACTTGCTCGTGGGGGCATTGACCCACTTCGACTTCGTGTAAGTCGTCGAAGTCTTGCCATCCGAGGTTTCGGTGCCGGAATAGATGTAATAGCTCGAACCCGAGCCTTGGCACTGGTAGATCGTTCGCTTGACCGGTTGAGAATCCGTAACGACTATCGTCTGGTTGGGTGCCGTGCCGGAAGTTGTCCAGGACTGCGAAACCGACCCGTTGGAACTGTAACTGCCAGCCGAAGGCAGCGCCTTGGTGCAGTTGCTGTTCGAACTGTATCTCGTGCTGCTGTACTGCCTCAAATTTGAAACGGATGCATTCTGATAGCTTGTCGATCCGGTGGACTTGGTTCCCGCGGAATAGTCCACGAAAAACGCCTGACGGGATTGATACTTCCACTTATCGACGATGTAATTCGGATCCAGTCCGGTCAGCAACCTGCCGACGTTCACGGTCGAGCTATAGGGCACGAAACCGTAGCGCACCCGTGCATTGGTTTCCTTAGTCGCGGTGTTCACAGTCTTGTAGAAGTTCTTCACCGCCGAGCGCAGCGCGGCGATACGCGTGGTCTTGTCGAGCGAACTCGCCATCGAACCCGTCGTGTCCAGCACCAGCATCACGTCGGCATTGCCCATGCCCATCGACGAAGTGCAGCTCACGGCCACTGCAAAACTGTCGTAGCCGAACAGGCGCATGATAAGCGTGTTGACGGTCGTGGTGGCCGCACCCTTTACCGTCTGCCCATCGTCGTCCGAAGTCGCGTTGAAGGCAGTCGCGGTGGCTTCCTGCGCGGCATCGTCGAAATTGGTCGCGAAGTAGGCGTCCGCCGCATCTTTCGACTTCTGGTCGAACCCCGCAGTCGTCACCGTCCTGCGACCGGCCAGAACGGCGGAGTCGCAGGCCGCCTGCAACTGGTTCTCCACTTTGTAGCGGCGGCTGAGATCGACCGCTGCGCCGACGATCAGCGCGGCCACCAGCATGCCCACCGCCGCCATCGGCAGGACGGCGCCGCTGCGGTCCGCGACCATCTTCGAGGAAGCTTTCAGGAAGTGACGCATCGCGAGAGCCGTCTTTCAGCAGGAAACCCAGTGGAAACGGGCTTTTCTAACGCGAACTGCTTAATGAAACCCTCAAGCGCCCCGCACAGGAGTCACCTCGTGCCCGGCAGGTCACGCAATTTTGCGTAATCTTCCGGGAACCTTATCGCGTTCCAATGCGTTGCCCACCTCGATCCGGGGACCGCGCCGAAGTTTGGGGGAGACGCGGCCCGCCTCCAACCGGCCGTTCTCCTTGAGAATCATAATGTCGCCCAGCAAGGCCTTCGGTCCTCACGTCCAGCTCGCGCTCGTCATCATCATCGTCCTGGGGCTCTGCCTCCTGATCGACGCGACCATCCCGCTCGGCACCGGTGTCAGCGTGCTCTACCTGCTGCCGACGGTGATCGCCTTCGTCGCGCGCCGCCCGATCACGCCGCTGCTGACCGCAATCCTCGGCATCGGCTGCGCGATGGGCGCCTATCTGATCGCGCCGCAGGGACTGGGCGTGGAAGTGGCGATGGCCAATCGCGCGCTCTCGGGCACGACCAACCTGCTGCTGGCGGCGATCGGCTTCGTGCTGATCCGCTATCGCAACGCCAATCGCCACCAGCAATGGCTACGCGAGAGCGAGACCGACCTCGCCCGCGCCACGGCGGGCAGTCTCTCGCTGGGCGAACTGGGCAATCGCACCCTCACCTTCCTGGCCGAGCGTTTCGGCGCCGTCGCCGGGGCGATCTACGTGAAGGACGACAGCGCCTTCCGCAAAGTCGCCACGTATGGCGTGCCCGCAGGCGCCGCCCTGCCCGAAACCATCGCGCCGGGCGAAAGCCTGCTCGGCGAAGTGATCCGCCATGGCCGTACCTCCACGATCGAGCAGGTCCCCGCCGGCTATCTCGCCTTCGGCACCGCGCTGGGACAGGCCAGTCCGGCCCGGCTGGTGCTCGGCGCCACCCAGGTCGACGGCACCGTCAACGCCGTGCTCGAGCTCGGTTTCGTGAATGCGCCGGATGCGCGGGCCGAAGACCTCGCCGCTTTCCTCGACATCGTCGGCGGCTCGCTGGGCGTGACGCTGCGCTCGGCCAAGTACCGCGCCCGGCTGGAGCACCTGCTGTCGGAAACTCAGCAGCAGGCCGAGGAACTCCAGAACCAGAGCGAGGAACTGCGCGCCACCAACGATGAACTGGAAGCCCAGAGCAAGCTGCTGCTGCACTCGCAGGGCCAGCTCGAGGAACAGCAGGCCGATCTGGAACGCAGCAATTCCCAGCTGGAGGAGCAGGCCCAGTCGCTCGAAGCCCAGCGCGACGAACTGACGCGTTCGCAGGCGCGGCTGCGCAGCCAGGCCGACGAGCTCGCCCAGGCCAGCCGCTACAAATCCGAATTCCTCGCCAACATGAGCCACGAACTGCGCACCCCGCTCAATTCGCTGCTCATCATGGCGCGCCTGCTGGCCGACAACCGCCACGGCAATCTTTCCGGCGAACAGGTCCGCTATGCCGAGACGATCGAGTCCTCGGGCAACGACCTGCTGACGCTGATCAACGACGTGCTCGATATCTCCAAGATCGAGGCGGGCCGTCTGGAACTGGAGCCGCACCGGGTGCCGGTGGCCGCGCTGCTGGGCAAGCTGGAGAACACCTTCGGCGCCGCCGCCTCCGGCAAGGGGCTGGCGCTGACGATGACCGCGGCCGAAGGCGTCGGCGAGATCGAGACCGATCCCCTGCGGCTGGAGCAGGTACTCAAGAACTTCCTCTCGAACGCGGTCAAGTTCACCGCTCACGGGGAAGTCTCGCTGACGGTCGCCCCCACGGTGCCGGGCCGCCTCGCCTTCGCCGTCCGGGATACCGGCCCCGGCATTCCCGCCGACCAGCAGGACGCGATCTTCGAGGCCTTCCGCCAGGCCGACGGCGGCATTGCCCGCAAGTACGGCGGCACAGGCCTCGGCCTGTCGATCTCGCGCGAACTGGCGCATCTGCTGGGCGGCACGATCACCGTCGCCAGCACGCCGGGCCAGGGCAGCACGTTCACGCTCGAACTGCCGGTGGCCTTCAAGCCGGGCGACGCCGCCAGCACTCCGCTGATCCCCGGTCGCTCCACTCCGACACCCACCCCGGCGGCGACCCAGACCACTGCCCCGACGAACCGCCGCGTGCCGGTCCCGCAGGACGACCGCGAGACGCTCTCCGGCGATTCCCGCGTGATCCTGATCGTCGAGGACGACCCCGCCTTCGCCCGTATCCTCTGCGACCTCGCCCACGAAGTCGGCTTCGAGTGCCTGATCGCTGGCACCGCCGACGAAGGCGCCCTGCTCGCCCGGCAATACCTGCCGCAGGCGGTGATTCTCGACATGCACCTGCCCGACCACACCGGGCTTTCGGTGCTCGACCGCATCAAGCGCGACACCCGCACCCGCCATATCCCGGTCCACATCGTCTCCGCCGACCACGACGACAATGCCGCGCTGGCCAGCGGCGCGGTGGGCTACCTGTTCAAGCCGGTCAGCCGCGACACCCTCGTCCACATGCTCGAAGGCCTTGAGGCGCGGATGGACCAGCGCCTGCGCCGGGTGCTCGTGGTCGAGGACGATCCCCGCCAGGCCGAGGCGATCCACCTCCTGCTCGCCTCGCGCGATGTCGAGACGGTGGACGTCCAGAGCGCCGCCGACTGCCTCGCCCGCCTCGGCGAGGAGACCTTCGACTGCATGGTGCTGGACCTCAACCTGCCCGACATGTCCGGCCTCGACCTGCTCGAACGCCTCTCGCACGACGAGAGCGTCGGGTTCCCGCCGGTGATCGTCTATACGGGCCGCGAACTTTCCGAAGAGGAAGAGATGCGGCTGCGGCGCTATTCGAAGTCGATCATCGTCAAGGGCGCCAAGAGCCCCGAGCGCCTGCTCGACGAAGTGACGCTGTTCCTCCACCAGGTCGTTTCCGAACTGCCGGACGAGAAGCAGCAGCTCCTCGCCCGCGCACTCGGCCGCGATGCCGCGCTGGAAGGCCGCCAGATCCTGGTGGTCGAGGACGACATCCGCAACATCTACGCCCTCACTTCGGTGCTCGAACCCCACGGCGTCCAGGTCCGCATCGCCCGCAACGGGATCGAGGCGCTGAACGAACTGGCCCGCACCGCCGACAGTGACGGCTCCGCCATCGACCTCGTGCTGATGGACGTGATGATGCCCGAGATGGACGGCCTCACCTGCACCCGCGAGATCCGCATGCAGGCGCAGTGGCAGAACCTGCCGATCATCGCCCTCACCGCCAAGGCCATGGAGCGCGACCACCGCGAATGCCTGGAGGCCGGCGCCAACGACTACCTGTCGAAGCCGCTCGACGTCGACAAGCTGCTCAGCCTCGTGCGCGTCTGGATGCCCCGATGAAACCCATCATCAGGCGCGCCGCCGAGGCGGTGGAGGATATCGAGGTCGATCTTCTCGTCGAGGCGATCTGGCGGCGCTACCAATACGATTTCCGCGACTACTCCCGCGCCTCGCTGCTGCGGCGGCTCCAGCGCGCGCAGTCGCATTTCGGCTATCCGCACCTCTCCAGCCTGCTCGACCGCATCCTCCACGATCCCGAGAGCCTGAACGTGCTGATCGGTTTCCTGACCATCCAGGTCAGCGAGATGTTCCGCGATCCCGAATACTTCCGTGCGATCCGCGAGCAGGTGATCCCGCACTTGCGCACCTGGCCCTCGATCAAGGTCTGGGTGGCAGGCTGCGCCAACGGCGAGGAATTCTACTCGCTGGCCATCCTGTTCCGCGAGGAAGGGCTGGAAGAGCGCACCTTGTTCTACTGCACCGACATCAACCCCGCCGCTTTGGTGAAAGCCGAGGCGGGGGTCTACGAGATCGAGCGGATCGCCGGTTTCTCGCGCAATTACCTTGAGGCGGGCGGCAAGGCCTCGCTGGCGGACTACTACACCGCCAACTACGGCGTTGCCCGCTTCGATCCGTCTTTGCGCCGCCGCGCGGTCTTCGCCGACCACAATCTTGCCAGCGACGCGGTGTTTTCCGAGGTCCAGCTGGTCTCCAGCCGCAATGTGCTGATCTATTTCGACCGCGCCCTGCAGGACCGCGCGCTCGGCCTTTTCGCCCAGTCGCTGCCGCCGGGCGGTTTCCTCGGCCTCGGCTCGAAGGAGACCGTGCATTTCTCCGCCGAGGGCGACAGCTTCGCCGAATTCGCGCCTCTCGAAAAGATCTGGCGACGCACCCTTCACGACGTCCAGGAGCACGCCCTTGCTGAATGAGCCGCTCAAGATCCTGGCCGTCGACGATATCCGGGAGAACCTGCTCGTCCTCGAAGCCGCGCTCGACCAGCCCGGCGTCGAACTCGTCACCGTCTCCTCCGGGTTCGAGGCGCTGGAAGCGATGTTGCGCCACGATTTCGCGCTGGCCCTGCTCGACGTGATGATGCCCGAGATGGACGGCTTCGAACTGGCCGAACTGATGCGCGGCACCGAGCGCACCCGCGCCGTGCCGATCATCTTCCTCACCGCGCTTGCCACCGACGAGCGCCGCCGCTTCCGCGGCTACGAGGCGGGCGCGGTGGACTATCTGCTCAAACCGCTCGACATGGTAGAGCTGAACTCCAAGGTCGCGGTCTTCGTCGAGCTGGCCCGCCAGCGCCGCGAGATCGCCCGCCAGCGCGACGAACTCGGCCTGGCGCTGGGCCGCCTGCGCGCGCACGGCGACAATTCGCCGCTGGCGGTGCTGGAGATCGACGCCAACCTCCGCATCGTCAGCTGGTATCGCAGCGCCGAGCGCGAGATCGGCTTTTCCGCGCAGGACGTGCTCGGCCTCAAGGTCGAGGACGCGCCGTTCCTTGCCCCTGCCGACCGGCCCGGCTTCGTCGAGGGCATGCGCGCGCTGCTCGGCGGCGAGGATCGCCGGGAAACCCAGGTCCACCGCTTCCTGCGCGCGGGCGGCGCCTTGCGCGAGGGCGAATGGTACTGCTCCTCGCTGGCCGGGACCGGCTCGCGCGGGGCCAGCGTGATGATCGAACTGCTCGACGTCACCGAACGCCACCGCGCCGAGGAAACCCAGCGCCTGCTGATCGGCGAACTCAACCACCGGGTGAAGAACACGCTGGCGACGGTTCAGGCCATCGCCTCGCAGGGCTTCCGCCATGCCCGCTCGGCGGAGGATTTCCAGCAGTCGTTCAGCGGCCGCCTCCAGTCGCTCGCCCGCGCCCATTCGCTGCTGAGCACGACGACCTGGGAACCGGCGGGCCTGCGCAGCCTGATCGCCGATCAGGTCGTGCTCGGCGCGCTCAGCGAGGAACGGCTGCGGCTGTCGGGACCGGACGTCGATCTGCCGCCCGAACTGGCGCTGCGCTTCTCGCTGATCCTCCACGAACTGGCGACCAATGCCCACAAGTACGGCGCCTTTTCGAACGAGACCGGCACCGTCGCGCTCGACTGGTCGCTGACGCGGCAGGTGCTCTCGCTGACCTGGACCGAGCGCGGCGGCCCGCCGGTTGCGGTGCCGGAACGACGCGGCTTCGGCTCGACCCTGATCGAGAGCAGCATGAAAGCCGACGGCGCGCAGATCGGCGCCGACTACGCCCCGGAGGGCGTCCGTTGGCAGCTTGACCTGCCCCTGGGCGACGATGTTCCTCCTGAACCAGCGCAAAAAACCACTGGTGTAGAGACGGCAGCTCCTGCCGTCCCTGCCCCCGTCCATTCCACGCCCAAGGCCCTCAAGGTCCTGATCGTCGAGGACGAACCGCTGGTCGCCATGGAACTGATGATGGAAATCGAGGATTCGGGTGCGATTGCCATCGGCCCGGCCACGTCCTGCGAACAGGCCATAGCCATGATCCGCGAGGCCGCGCCCGACCTCGCCCTGCTCGACGGCAACCTCAATGGCGAGCGCATCGATGCCGTGGCCGACGAACTGGCTTCCCGCGCCACGCCCTTCGCTTTCGTCAGCGGCTACGACCGCCGGCACCTGCCGGATCGCCACAACCAACGGCCGATGCTGGGCAAGCCGTTCCTCGGCCGCGACGTCGGTGCGATCGTCCGGCAGCTTGCCGAAGAAGTCGCGGCTCCGGCAGGCTGACGGGCGTGGTGGAGATCGGTTAAGGAAACTTTCAGGCGGAAAAGCGGTTTATTCCCTAAGGAACAAATCGAGGAAGAGGAGCCTTCCGCCCATGGCCCTGACCCAGGACAGCACCTATCGCACCGAGCGCATCTGGACCCCGCGCCCGCCGCAGGACCCCGGCCTGCGCCGCCGCTTCCATGGCCCGATCCAGCCGATGGACCAGCCCACCCTGATCGAGCGCCTGTTCGGCCACCGCTGAACAGGTTCGAAATCCGTTTGGAGTTAACTGCGGCCCGGCGCTAGGTCGGGTTCATGTCCCGCACCGCTTCCATGCCCTCCGTCCTGTTCGTCTGCCTTGGCAATATCTGCCGCTCCCCGCTGGCCGAAGCCGCCCTGCGCCGCGAAGCGGAAGCAGCCGGGCTGAACATCGAGGTCGATTCGGCAGGCACCGGCTCCTGGCACATCGGCAAAGGTCCCGACCCGCGTTCCTGCACCGAAGCGCTGCGCCACGGCATCGACATCTCCGCCTATCGCGCCCGTCAGGTCACGGCGAAGGACTTCAACCGATTCGAGCGCATCGTCGCGCTCGACGCCAGCAATCTCGCGAACTTGCGGCGGATCGCCCCTGCCGGGCACAAGGCCCGCCTTTCGTTGCTGCTCGACCACGTTCCCGGTCTCGAAGGACAGGATGTCGACGATCCCTACTTCGGCGGCCCCGAAGGGTTCGAGACCACGTGGGCGCAAGTCAGCGCCGCCGCCCGCAATTTAGTGGCGCAACTCGCGCCGAAGCGGGGCTGACCTTCCGGAGGCCGCAAGCGCCGTTTGCTTTTGCCCCTGCTTCCATTATATGCCCGCTCGAACGCCCCGGCCCACGGTCGCCTCCTTTGATTTATCGGGATGCGACTATAGACGGTCCGGGGCTTGCTCTTTTACAGTTTCGAAGGACGAACACGCATGTCCCGTCGCCGCCAGATCTACGAGGGCAAGGCCAAGATCCTCTACGAAGGCCCTGAACCCGGCACCCTGATCCAGTACTTCAAGGACGACGCCACTGCGTTCAACGCGCAGAAGAAGGGCACGATCCAGGGCAAGGGCGTGATCAACAACCGCATCAGCGAGTACGTGTTCACGCGCCTCAACCACATCGGCGTGCCCAACCACTTCATCCGCCGCCTCAACATGCGCGAGCAGCTGGTCCGCCAGGTCGAGATCATCCCGATCGAGGTCGTGGTGCGCAACGTGGCCGCCGGTTCGATCTCCAAGCGCCTCGGCATTCCCGAGGGTGAGCCGCTGCCGCACACGCTGATCGAATACTACTACAAGGACGACGCGCTGGGCGATCCGATGATCGCCGAAGAGCACATCGCCGCCTTCGGCTGGGCCACCAACGAGGAGATGCAGGACATCTCGGCGATGGCGATCCGCGTGAACGATTTCATGGCGGGCATGTTCGCCGCGATCAACATCCGCCTCGTCGACTTCAAGCTCGAATTCGGCCGTATCTGGGACGGCGACTACAGCCGCGTGATCCTGGCGGACGAAATCAGCCCCGACGGCTGCCGCCTCTGGGACATGAACACCGGCGAAAAGCTGGACAAGGACCGCTTCCGCCGCGATCTCGGCGGTGAGGAAGAGGCCTACCAGGAAGTCGCCCGCCGCCTCGGCCTGCTCCAGGACGACAACGGCCCGAGCGAAGTCCTCGACCTGTCGAAGCACCGCAAGCTGCGCGGCAAGTAAGCCCCGCAAGCATGCAAGAGAAGGCCCGGCCACCGCGAGGTGTGCCGGGCCTTCTTGCATCCGGGACGCGAAACGCAGCCGATTCTCACCCCTCTTCGTCATTGCGAGCGTAGCGAAGCAATCCGGAGCGACAGCCCCCATCCTCTTGTGATCGGGCACCGACTGGGGCACCAGCACTCCATGCGATCCCTTCTCGTTACCGCGCTCCTCCTTTCCGCGCCGCTGCCGGTCCTCGCCCGCGAAGCCGCACCCAAACCCCCAGCCCAATCCGTCGATACCAGCTGGGCCTTCGAGAAGAGCGACGTCCCGCTCGATCCCGATTTCCGGTTCGGCCGTCTCCCGAACGGCATGCGCTACGTGATCCGCCATAATGCGACGCCTGCCGGAACCGGTGTGGTCCGCATGGAAGTCGCCGCCGGTTCGCTCGACGAAAGCGACGCCGAACAGGGTTATGCCCACTTCGTCGAGCACATGGCCTTCAACGGCAGCAAGCGCGTGCCCGAAGGCCAGATGATCCCGCTGCTCGAACGCGACGGCCTCGCGTTCGGCGCCGACACCAATGCCTCGACCAGTTTCGAGCGCACCGTCTACAAGCTCGACCTGCCGCGCAGCGACGCCAAGCTGGTCGACACCGCGCTCATGCTGATGCGCGAGACCGCGAGCGAACTGACCATCTCCCAAGGCGCTATCGACCGCGAGCGCGGCGTGATCCTCTCGGAAATGCGCGACCGCAACACCTTCGGCCTGCGCAATGCGATCGATTCGACGCGCTTCTTCTATCCGCAGGCGCTTTATGGCAGCCGCTTCCCGATCGGCACCGTCGCCACGCTCAACGCCGCCGACGCGCAGAAGCTCAGGGCCTTCTACGAGCGCGAATATGTACCCGCCCATGTCACGCTGGTCGTCATTGGCGATTTCGACGCCGCCGCAGTCGAAGCGGACATCAAGCGCCACTTCTCCGACTGGACCGGCAGTGCGGCCCAGCCCCAGCCCGATCCCGGCCCGGTCGATGCGAAAGACCGCAATCGCACCGGCATCTGGATCGATCCGGCGCTATCGGAACGCGTCGTCATCCAGCGCAACGGCGCCTGGATGGACGAGCCGGACAGCGTGGCCCAGCGCCGAGAAAGCCTACTCCGCTCGGTCGGCTATGCGATCATCAACCGCCGCCTCCAACGCCTCTCCCGCAATGCCGAGCCGCCGTTCCGGGGCGCGGGCTTCGGCACCGGCGACGTCTTCGAGACCGCCCGCTCCACCCGACTCATCATCGACAGCGTGGACGGCAAGTGGGCGGACGGCCTTGCCGCCACCGCCCGCGAATATCGCCGCGCCCTCGCCCACGGCTTCACCGCCGCCGAGATCGCCGAACAGCTCGCCCAGCTGCGCACTTCGCTCGTCAATGCCGCCGGTTCGGCCAATACCCGCAGCAACGCGGCGCTGGCCGCCATCGCCCTCTCCCTCGTGGACGACCGCGTCGTGCCCTCGACACCCGCTTCCACGCTCGAACGCTTCGAGGCTTTCGCCCCCGCGATCACACCAAAGGCCGTTCTCGCCGCCCTCAAGCGCGAGGCGCTGGCGCTCGACAAGCCGCTGATCCGCTTCGAAGGCCGCAAGGTCCCCGAAGGCGGCGAGCAGGCGATCCGCACCGCCTGGCAACACGCCACCCGCGGCCCGGTCCCGCGCGAGGACACACAGGCGCTCGCCGCCTTCGCCTATACCGATTTCGGCACCCCCGGCACTGTCGTCAGCGACACCCACGACCCGATCCTCGGCATCCGCGAGATCCGCTTCGCCAACGGCGTGATGCTGAACCTCAAGCAGACCGAGCTGGAAAAGGACCGCATCCGCGTCAGCCTCGCGATCGACGGCGGCGACCGCCTCGACACCCGCGACAATCCGCTCGCCACCGACATGGTGAACTGGCTCGACAAGGGCGGCCTCGGCAAGCACAGCCGCGACGACCTCGACACCATCATGTCCGGCCACACGCTCGGTTTTGGCCTCTCCAACGGAGCCTCAAGCTTCGACGCCCAGACCGCCACGACCCCGCGCGACCTCGAACTGCAACTCCAGCTGATGACCGCGCTCATGACCGACCCCGGCTATCGCTCGGAAGGCGAAGTCCAGTACCGCCAGCAGGTGAACAACAGCTTCGCCCAGCTGCGCGCGACACCTGCCTCCTCGCTCGGCGCCGATCTCGGCGGCATCGTCTCGGACAACGACCCCCGCTTCAGCCTCCAGCCAGTGGAAGCCTACCGCCACCTGACTTACGCGAAGCTCAAGCAGGACATCTCCGACCGCCTCGCCCACGGCGCCGTGGAACTGGGCCTCGTCGGCGATTTCGACGAGGACAAGGCCATCGCCATGGTCGCCCGGACGCTGGGCGCCCTCCCCGCCCGCGAAACCGCCTTCCGCCCCTACGACAACCAGCCCCCGCGCACCTTCACCGCCGACCGCAGCCCCCGCGTCCTGCGCCACACCGGCGCCGCCGACCAGGCACTGCTGCGGCTCACCTGGCCGACCCGCGACGATTCGGACCCGATCGACGCGCTCCGGCTGGAACTGCTCGAACGGGTCGTGCGCATCGAACTGACCGACAGCCTGCGCGAAGCCCTCGGCAAGGCATACTCGCCCTCCGCCGAAAGCGCGCTCTCCCACACCTGGAAAGGCTACGGCACCTTCTCGATCAACGCCTCGGTCGACGTGGCCGACGTGGCCGCCAGCCGCGAGGCCATCGCCAAAGTCGTGCGCGAACTGGCCACGGCGCCGGTCAGCGATGACGTGCTGCAACGCGCCCGCGCGCCGCTGGTGGAAGCCTTCCAGAACGCGCTCAAGGGCAATGCGGGCTGGCTCTCGCTGGTCGACCGCGCACAGACCCAGGCAGACCGGATCGAACGCTTCAGCAAGGCCCGCGAACGGCTGATGACACTCACCCCCGCCGACGTTCAGGCGATGGCGCAGCGCTATCTCGATCCGGCAAAGGGGCTGGAAGTGCTGGTTTTGCCGGAAGGGGTGGACGTTTTGAAGAAGTAAGGGAAAAGCAGGGGCCATCGCCCCTGCACCCCGGAACTGTCGAGGTCACGCGGACCAACTGCCTCGTGCGCCCATGGCTGCGTTGGGAGACTTATTGGCTGCGCCGCAGGGAGCGCGCGACCGATAGTGGCGCGCAACGTCGCCAATTCCGAGGGTCTGGGGGATCATCCCCCAGGACTTCTCTCTTCTTTCTATCTCGCATGATTGCCCCTCACAGGCCTCCCCGTCCGCTCCGCCCATTCCACGATCAGATCGTCGTAGAGCTTCTGGTCGATCAGATCGTACTTCTCGGGAAAGTTGGTGAAAGCCATCATCGCGCTTTTCACCGCGCCGGTTTCCATCAATTCGCGGGCCATGGCGAGGTGGCCGACCGCCGCGGAGACCCAGCCCCATGCCGTCGAGAGCGTGAAGGCGGTGTCCGGCAGGTTGAAGCCCAGGGTACAAACCGGGATCGGCATGTGCGGGATGACTTCGGCCTGCTGCTCGGGCGGCGCGCTGGCGAAGACGATCGCATCTGCGCCTGCCTCGGCATAGGCTTTGCCGCGCCGGATCGCTTCCTCGACCGAGCCGGTGCCACCGCCGCCGTTGGCGCTGGTGTAGAGTTCGTCGCAGCGCGCGATTACGACGAGGCCGGAATCGCCCCGGGCCTTCACCCCCGCCTCGATGCGCAGTTGCATGTCCTCGATCGCGCAGAGGCCGTTTACGTGTTTGGAGTGCTTGGGATTCACCTCGTCCTCGACGTGGTATCCGGCGATCCCGGCAGCGACGTAGCGGCGGGTGAAGTGGTAGGCGTCGGCCACGGTCTCACCCAGAGTGTCAGCGTCGACGATCAGCGGGATGTCGATCGCTTGCGCAATCCGCGCGGACTGCTCGATCATCTCGACCTGACTGAACACGCCATTGTCCGGGACCGCGTAGTGGAAGGCCGAGCAGGCGTGTCCGCCGAGATAGGCCGCCTTGAAGCCGACATGCTCGACGATCCGCCCGGTCAGCGCCGAATAGGCTTCGGCGGCGACAAAGTGCTCGCCGTTCTTGATCAGCGCGCGCAATTTCTCACCCGGCGTCGGCATCGCGTTTCTCCCGCTCCTGTCCCAGCGGGGCTCGCACGATTGCCGAGGTGGGACAAGCGGGCCTTGCGCTTATCGGCGGGGCGTTGCGATCAGGCCGTCTCGGCTTCCGCGCCGATGCGTTCGAGAGCGGGGATGAGTTCGTCGAAGTGGTCGATCACCGCCGTCGCGCCGAGTTCGTGCGGCGCGCGATCGTTGAAACCGAAGCTTACCGCGACGCAGGGAATCCCCGCCGCTGCTGCCGCTCCGGTATCGTAAGTGGTGTCTCCGACGAAGGCCGCCCGTCCGCCACCGGCCCGCTCCAGCATCAGTTCGATCAGGTCCGGCTTCGGCTTGGCCCGGCCCGGTCCGAGCGTATCGCCGCCGATCACCGTGAAGAAGTGATGCGAAAGGCCCATTTCCGCGAAGATCTTTACCGCGAGCCGTTCCAGCTTGTTGGTAACGACGGCGATCTTCACGCCGCGCGCCGCGAGGCCCTGAAGCATCGCCTCGCCGCCCG
Source organism: Novosphingobium sp. BF6 (assembly GCF_058273105.1). Classification (NCBI taxonomy): domain Bacteria; kingdom Pseudomonadati; phylum Pseudomonadota; class Alphaproteobacteria; order Sphingomonadales; family Sphingomonadaceae; genus Novosphingobium; species Novosphingobium sp. BF6. Next base: position 1,547,734 of record NZ_CM177775.1, on the reverse strand, counting down.
GATAGAGCTTCGTCTCCACGGCGATATGGTCGCTGTAGAAGTCGATCAGTGCCAAGTGCAGTTCGTTCAGCCGTTCGTCCGAGACCGGACCGCCGGTGACGTCCAGCCCCTTGGCCAGCATCTTCTTGGCGCCGCCGCCGACAAGATCGCGCACCGAGTCTCTCGGGATCGGCGGGCGTCCCTCCAGCGAGAGGGCGTGGTTGAGCGCCACACCCAGATCGCCGAGCGAATCCAGCAGGGTTCCATCCAGGTCGAAGCCGACGATGTCGAAGGGAAAATCTGTCATCCTCTTCTCAGTGGCTTCCCGCGGTGGAAACCGCAACAATTTGCTGGCAAGTGATGCACATGGTCGAACATTCCACGCCTCTCGCAATCGTCGTCCTCGCCGCAGGCAAGGGCACCCGCATGAAGAGTGACCTGCACAAGGTTCTCCACCCCATAGCCGGCCGCCCGATGCTGGAGCACCTGCTGGAAAGTGCAGCCGCGCTGGCGCCGGAGCGGCAGGTCGTGGTGGCAGGACATGGCCGCGAGCAGCTTGAGAAAGCCCTCGGCAGCCGCGCCGCGATCGCCGTGCAGGAACCGCAGCTGGGCACCGGACATGCGGTGCAGCAGGCGGAAGGCGCGCTTTCCGGATTCGCGGGCGACGTGCTGATTCTCTACGGCGACGTGCCGTTCGTCGGCACCGACACGATGCGCGCGATGATCGACCGACTTCATGCCGACGATTCGCCTGCGGTGGTCGTGCTCGGGTTCGAGCCGGAGGATCCGCTCCAGTACGGCCGCGTGCTCGCCCACGATGACGGGCGCATCGCGATGATGGTCGAATACAAGGACGCCACCGAGGAACAGCGCGCCTGCCGACTCTGCAATTCCGGTCTGATGGCTGTGAAGTCGGCCGACCTGTTCGACCTGCTCGCCCGCGTCGGCAACGACAATGCGCAAGGCGAATATTACCTCGTCGATATCGTCAATGTGGCGACGCTCGAAGGGCGCCCCTGCGCGGTGATCGTCACGCCCGATCCGGACGAAGTGGGCGGCATCAACAGCCGCGGAGAACTGGCCGAGGCCGAAGCGCGCTGGCAGGCGAAGCGCCGCGTGACGGCGATGGCCGACGGCGTGACGCTGATCGCCCCCGAAACCGTGTTCTTCGCCTGGGATACGAAGCTGGGCCGAGATGTCACCATCGAGCCGAACGTCGTCTTCGCGCCGGGCGTGACCGTGGCGGACGGCGTCGTCATCCACGCTTTCTCGCACCTTGAAGGCGCGACGCTGGAAAGCGGCGTGGCCATCGGTCCCTATGCCCGCCTGCGCCCCGGTGCGGTGCTGCGCAAGGGTTCGAAAGTCGGCAACTTCGTCGAAGTTAAGAACGCGGAACTGGGCGAAGGCGCCAAGGCCAATCACCTCTCTTACGTCGGCGATGCGACGGTCGGCGCCAAGGCCAACCTCGGCGCGGGCACGATCACCTGCAATTACGACGGCTACTTCAAGCACCGCACGGTGATCGGCGAGCGCGCCTTCATCGGCTCGAACAGTGCCCTCGTCGCCCCGGTGAAGATCGGCGCCGACGCCATCGTCGCGGCGGGCAGCACCGTCACCCGCGACGTGGCAGACGGCGAACTTCGCCTCGTGCGCGGCGAGCAACTGGTAAAGCCCGGCTGGGCCGACCGCTTCCACGACGCGATGAAGAAGAAAAAGGCCGAGAAGTCGGCCAAGTGATACGAAAACGGGCGGTCCTCACGGACCGCCCATCCTCCCTGACGAACTTACCGAAATCAGGCGCCGATAGCCTGCTTCTGCGCGATGAAATCCAGTTCGGTCTTGGCGCCGACGTTGCTCGGATCGTAGTCGAGCGACTCGCGGAACAGCTTCGCCGCATCGTCGAGCCGGCCCATCTCGATTCGGGTATAGCCCATGCCGCGCAGCGCCCGCGCCGCGACCTTGGCGTCCTCGCCCGAAGTGTTCTTGTCGACGATCGCCCAGGCATGGGCGAAGAGATCGTAGGAACGCTGCCATTCCCGGCGCGACTTGAACAGTTCGGCATATTCGTTGGCGAAATGCGCATTGTCCGGCGCGAGTTCGGTGGCGCGGCGCAGTTCGGCCTCGGCAAGGTCGCCCCGCCCGAGATCGACGAGCGCATAGCCCTTGCCGAAATGTGCATCACAAACGTCACTGCTGACCGCCACCGCCTTGCCGGCCGCGATCGGTGCCTCGGCGCCGCCCGACTGGCAGAGACGCGGACGGGCGTCGCCGCCCAGCGCCTGTTCGCTGGCAAGTATCACCGCATCGAACATCTTGACCGCCTGCGCGGGCTTGCCCGCGCGGATCAGCGCGAAGCCCTTGCTGACGTCGCCCTTGCTCGCCTCATTGCGGCTCTCGACATGGAGCGCGGTGTTCACAACCGCACCGCCGCCAATGTCGCGCGCGAAAGCGGGTCCGGAGCAAGCCACTCCAGCCAACCCGATAAAAGCAAATGAAACCGACCTCTTGATAAAGTTCATCGGTGTTATCCTCTCCAGGAACACCGATCACGCCCCAGTCGTGACCCCATAGGGTATTTGCCGGGCGATTTTCGTCGGAACAGTGTTCGTCGAAGGGGCCAGACTATCCGACGAGCGCGGTTTGACAAGAACTTTCACGAAACCCAGATAGCAGGCACGGAATCTTTCTCGTTCACCGGAGTATCCATGCCGAACAACCCCTGGAGCCACAGCCGCAATTCCGCGATCGCCGACGATGTCGATTTCGAGATCAAGGGCGCGGAACTCCAGTTCGTCGAGATCGAGCTGGACCCGGGCGAAAGCGCGGTGGCGGAAGCTGGCGCGATGGTCTGGAAGGATTCCTCCATCGCCATGTCCACCGTATTCGGCGACGGTTCCGAGCAGCAGGGCGGGGGCTTCATGGGCAAGCTGCTGGGCGCGGGTAAGCGGCTCGTCACCGGCGAGAGCCTGTTCACCACCGTGTTCACGCACGAAGGACGCGGTAAGGCGCGAGTTGCCTTTGCCGCACCGATCCCCGGCTCCATCGTGCCGATCAAGCTCGATGACGTGGACGGCCGCCTGATCTGCCAGAAGGACGCCTTCCTCTGCGCCGCGCGCGGTGTCTCGATCGGCGTGCACTTCCAGCAGAAGATCATGACCGGCCTGTTCGGCGGCGAAGGCTTCATCATGCAGCGCCTCGAAGGCGACGGCTGGGTTTTCGTGCAGATGGGCGGCACCGTGATCGAAAAGACGCTGGCGCCGGGCGAGGAACTCCACATCGACACCGGCTGCGTCGCCGCCTTCACATCGTGCATCGACTTCGACGTGGTGCGCGCGGGCTCGGTCAAGTCGATGATCTTCGGCGGCGAAGGCGTGTTCTTCGCGCGCCTGCGCGGTCCGGGCAAAGTCTGGATCCAGTCCCTGCCCTTCTCGCGCCTCGCCGGACGGATGATGGCCGCCGCCGTGCCCTATGGCGGGCAGAACCGCGGCGAGAGCACATTGCTCGGCCTCGGCGCTGTCGGGGGTATCGGTGCCCTGCTCAGCGGGGACGACTGAGCGGTTCGGATTACATCCGATAACCCATCCACTTTGCACACATTACCAAGCCTTCATGGTGGCGCCACCAAACGCCAACCATTATCGGTGTAACGGCAAGGCAGTTTCGGCTCGAACCAGGGTATCTCAAGCGCATGTGTGGAATCATCGGCATCGTCGGCAAGGAACAGGTCGCGGATCGGCTCGTCGACGGCCTCCGCCGCATGGAATATCGCGGCTATGACAGCGCGGGCGTCTGCACGGTCGAGAACGGCCAGCTGATCCGCCGCCGCGCGCAGGGCAAGCTGGTCAACCTCGTGAACGAACTCGCCCACGATCCCGCGCCGGGCCTGATCGGCATCGCCCACACCCGCTGGGCTACCCACGGCGCCCCCACCGCCGCCAATGCCCACCCGCACGCGACCAAGCAACTCGCGTTGGTCCACAACGGTATCATCGAGAACTTCAAGCCGCTGCGCGAAGCCCTCGAATCGCGCGGCCGCACTTTCGAGAGCCAGACCGATACCGAAGTGGTCGCCCACCTCGTGTCCGAGCAGGTCGAGGCCGGGCTTTCGCCGGAAGAGGCGGTGAAGGTGGTCCTCCCGCAGCTGCGCGGCGCCTTTGCGCTCGCCATCGCCTTCCGCCAGCACCCTGACCGCCTGATCGGCGCGCGCCTCGGCTCCCCGCTGGTCGTCGGCTATGGCGAGGGCGAGACCTACCTCGGCTCGGACGCCCTCGCCCTCGCCCCGCTGACGCAGCGCATTTCCTACCTTGAGGAAGGCGACTGGGTGGTCATCACCCACGACGGCGCGCGGGTCTTCGATGCGGACAACAACCCGGTGGAGCGCGAGATCGTGTCTTCCGGCGCCTCGGCGGTCGCCATCGAGAAGGGCAATTACCGCCACTTCATGCAGAAGGAGATCTTCGAGCAGCCGACCGTGGTGGCGCAGACCCTGCGCAGCTACATCCACCAGGTGGACCAGTCCGTCGCCCTGCCGCAGATCGATTTCGACCTTTCGGCGATCAAGCGCATCACCATCGTCGCCTGCGGCACCAGCTTCTACGCGGGCATGGTTGCGAAGTACTGGATCGAGACCTTCGCCCGCCTGCCGGTCGACATCGATGTGGCTTCGGAGTTCCGCTACCGCGATCCGGTGCTGGAGCCGGGCGGCCTGGCCCTGTTCATCTCACAGTCGGGCGAGACGGCGGACACGCTCGCCGCACTCAAGCACTGCAAGGCGGCCGGGCAAACCATCGCCGTCGTAGTCAACGTGCCCACCAGCACGATGGCGCGCGAGGCGGATCTGCTGCTGCCCACCCACGCCGGGCCGGAAATCGGCGTCGCCTCCACCAAGGCCTTCTCGTGCCAGCTGGCCGTGCTGGCAGCGCTCGCGGCGCATCTCGCGGTCAAGCGCGGGCGCATGGACCGGGCCGAGGAAACCGAGATCGTCCAGCACCTGCTCCAGACGCCTGCCAGCCTCAACGCCGCGCTCGCTTTCGACGAAGAGATCGCGGCGATGGCGCACCTCATTGCCCCTGCCCGCGACGTGCTCTACCTCGGCCGCGGCCCGGACTATCCGCTGGCCCTCGAAGGCGCGCTGAAGCTGAAGGAAATCAGCTACATCCATGCCGAAGGCTATGCCTCGGGCGAGATGAAGCACGGCCCCATCGCGCTGATCGACGAGGCGGTGCCGGTGATCGTCCTTGCCCCTTCCGGCCCGCTGTTCGAAAAGACCGTCAGCAACATGCAGGAAGTGCGCGCACGCGGCGGCAAGGTCGTGCTGATCTCCGACGCCGAAGGCATTGCCGAGGCGGGCGAAGGCTGCATCGCCACCATCGAAATGCCGCGTGTCCATCCGCTGATCGCGCCGCTGGTCTATGCCGTGCCGGTGCAACTGCTTGCCTATCACGTCGCCTGCGTGAAGGGCACCGACGTGGACCAGCCGCGCAACCTCGCCAAGAGCGTCACGGTCGAATAGCACCGTATCGGCGGTTTTCTTCCGTCGCAGGGGTGTTTCCTCCCATCGCGGAAATGCCCTATGGTTTACCGGGCGATAACCCTTCGCTCGGTAAGCCCTGAAATGTGAGAAAGCGGCCGCACGCCATTCAACCGCTCCCGCAGGAGCTGCCGGTCTCCGCGATCCTCGGGCTGAGCCAGCCGGCGGAAGGAGACTGGGCGCGCCTGCGCGGCATCCAATACTCCTCCCTCGGCCGGGCGCCCGTCGCGCGCGCGGTCACGCAACTGGCGGCAATGCTGGCTGCGTGCGGCTTGCTGGTTCCCCGCCTCGATCCGGTGCTCGTGCTGGGCTGGGCCGCGCTGGTCTGTGCAGCCACCTGGTACGGCACGCGCATTGACCGCGCCATTTCCGGCACCGAAGGCCGGATCCTGCACCCCGGCGAGACCCGCTCCTACCTCGCCGCCACTCTGGCGAAGGGTCTGGTCTGGTCGATCCCGGTCTGCGGCTTCGGGCCGTTCCTCGATGCGCAAATCCAGATCAAACTCTGGGCCGTCCTCGCGATGCTGATGACGGCTTTCGCCGTGCTGATCCCCGGCTTGCCGATGGGTACGCTGGTCTTCACCGCTCTCGTCGGCGGCTCGGCGATCCTCTGCTTCCTGCTTCTCGGCCTGTTCGACATGGCGCTCGTCGCCTCGGCCTTCATCGCCGTCGTCTTGGCGGGGACCATCCAGTCCGCGCGGCAGTTCCTGATCGGCAAAGTCGCCGAAGCGGGCATGGTCGAGCGGGACGAAGTGGTCTCGCTGCTCCTGCGTGAGTTCGAGGACGGCGAGGCCGACTGGCTCTGGCAGATCGACCCTGCCCGCCGCGTCCGCGCCGTCTCCCCCCGCTTCGCTTTCGCGCTCGGCAAGCAGGCACCCGAGATCGAAGGTATGTCGTTTCTCCGGCTCATCGCCGGCGCGGACTGGGAAACGGGCGATTTCCCCGCCAGTCTCCACGACCTTGCCGAACGCCTCAAGCGCCGCGAGAGCTTCTCCAACCTGCTGGTCCGCGTCACCATCGGCGGCAAGCCGCGCTGGTGGGAACTGTCCGGCACCCCGCAGATCGACGAGAACGGCCAGTTCGACGGCTTTCGCGGCGTCGGCTCCGACGTCACCGAGGCGCGGGAGAATTCCGACAAGATCGCCTGGCTCGCCCGTTACGATCCGCTTACCGGCATGCCCAACCGGCTGATGCTGGGCGAGGCGCTGGGCGAAGCGCTGTCCCATGCCGCGCAGTGGCGCCTACGCTGCGCCTTCCTGATGATCGATCTCGACCGCTTCAAGGCTGTCAACGACACGCTCGGCCACCATGTCGGCGACCAGTTGCTCGCCCGCGTGGCCGAGCGGCTCAAGGAGCAGATGACCGAGCGCGAAGTCTGCGGGCGTCTCGGCGGCGACGAATTCGCCATCGTCATCCGCGATGCCTCCGACCTCGGCTATGTCGAACGCGTGGCCCAGCGGGTGATCCAGAGCCTGTCGCAGGCCTACGAGATCGACAACCATACGCTTTTCGTCGGCGCCTCGATCGGCTCGGCCATCGGCCCGCGCGACGGCGAGGCGGTGGAAACGCTGATGCGCAACGCCGACCTCGCGCTCTACCGCTCCAAGGACGAAGGCGGCAACACGCACTTCTCTTATGAACCCGCCCTCCACGCCCACGCCGAGGAGCAGCGCAAACTGGAATCGGCGATGCGCACCGCGCTGGAGCGCAAGGAATTCACGCTGCATTTCCAGCCGGTCGTCGATGCCCGGAACGAGACCGTTGTCAGCTTCGAGGCACTGCTGCGCTGGAACAGCGCCGAGCACGGCGCCGTCAGCCCGGCGAAGTTCATCCCGCTGGCCGAGGATACCCGGCTGATCGTCCCGATCGGCGAATGGGTGCTGCGCGAGGCCTGCCGCGAAGCGATGAACTGGCCCGAGCATGTGCGGGTCGCCGCCAATGTCTCGGGCGAGCAACTGCTCGATCCGAACTTCGTCACCGGCGTCGTCTCCGCCCTCACCGAGAGCGGGCTGCCCGCCGCGCGACTCGAACTGGAAGTGACCGAAAGCATCTTCCTGCGCGACGCTACCCTCGCCCGCTCGGCGCTGGAGAAGATCATGGCGCTGGGCTGCAAGGTGGCGCTAGACGATTTCGGCACCGGCTATTCCTCGCTCGGCTATCTGCGCAAGCTGCGCTTCTCGACCATCAAGATCGACCGCTCCTTCGTGCAGGGCGCGGCCACCGGCAATGCGGAAAGCCTGGCGATCGTCCGCGCCGTCGTGGCCATGGCCGACAGTCTCGGCATGTCCACGACCGCCGAGGGCACCGAGACCGAGAAGGAAGTCGAAATGGTCCGCAAGCTCGGCTGCCGAAAGATCCAGGGCTACTACTACGGCCGCCCGATGACCGCGAAAGACGCGCTCGCGCTGTTTCGCAACCACGCCTTTTCAGCGCTTTAACTGAAGATCGGCAGAACCTGCGGCAGGTCGACCGTCGTGCGGATACCCGGCGGCGCGGCGCAGACGGCGGGAATGGCGTTGACCGGCCGGTGCGCGGTAAGGCCCGGCGTATAGGCCGCGTAGTCCTCCTCCGAGACCGGAAAAGTCACGTCCACCTTCACCGGCGTGTCCCCCTCGGTGACGATCCGCCAGCCGGATTCCCGCAAGTCCCAGTCGTGCTCGATATCCTGGGTCACGTACCAGTTGGCCCGGAAGCGCAGGACCGGACGGCCGCCGCTCTTGCAGGTGATCGTGGTGCGCATCGCCCCCACCGTCCCGGCCGCCACCGTGCCCGCGGCGATCGTCACTTCGCGCCGCGTCGGCGAGAGTTCGCCCAGCGCCTCGATCGCGTCCACTTCAAGCCCGACGGCATCCGCGATCTGCGAGAGCGAACTGCCGAAATCGCCCTTGAGGTGCTCGGCCCGGCGCTGGTCGAAGGGCGCCATCGGGGCGCCGAAGCCCATGACCTGAAACAGCATTTCCGGTGAGTTGCGGCTGGAGACGTCGGCATATTCGTCGATGGTGAGCAGCCCGTGCGCGCGCTGGAGCGACAGCAGCGGAATTACCAGTGCTTCGGTCACGAAGCCCGGACTGGAGCCGGTGCTGTAGATCGAGGCATTCCCCGCCCGGCAGGCGGCCTCCACCCGTTCGCGGAGCGCGGGATCCATCCGCGCCGGATGGTGGAAATCGCCCCGCGTGGTGACGACGTTCTTGCCGGACGCCAGCAAGGCACAGATCTCGTCGAAGTCGGCGCCCTGCCGCATGTAGAGCACGCAGTCGGCATCGAGCGCGAGCATCTCCTTCAGCGACCCGCTTGCCGTCACCCCCGTCGGCGGCAAGCCGCAAAGTTCGCCCGCGTCCTTGCCGAATTTTTCGGGCGAACGCACCCAGAGTCCGACGAGATCCATGCGCGGATGCTCGATCACCGTGCGCAAGGCGCGGCTGCCGACATTGCCCGTCGCCCACTGGATCACCCGCCAGGTCCGGTCTTCCGCCATCGTCTTTCTCCCAGGTTCGTCCATTCACGATCGCTCAGGGCGTCATCCAGCTCACGGTCTCCTGCCGTGGATCGAGCGAATCGGCCTTCCACCGCACCGAACCGAAAGGCCGTTCGAGGCGGCGGCGAACACGACCGGCGTGATGCAGGCGGTTGAACCTGTCCGCCTCCTTCTGGATCTCGATATCGGCCTGGGTGAAGCGGTCGCGCAGGCGCAAGTAGTCGCCCCAGGTCGGGCAATGGTAACGCTCGGTCCAGAGCGCGGGATCGGCGATATCGCGCGCAAGCGACCATTCGAAGCCGCCGTTGCGTTTGCGCATCGACTGCATTTTCATCATCACCGCGTAGAAATCCCGCGCCTCTCCGGGATCGACCTCGTAATCCACCTCGATCACCACCGGTCCGGAACGCAAGGTCAGTGCCATGCCGACCGCCGGTTCGTGACCGAGCGCAACTTCGGCGGTATCACTCTCGTCGCGCCCGACCGGAAGGAGCAGGCCGAGCAGCGCCGTCGCGCCAACCGCGATACCCGAGGCCACGAGCGCGAAGGCCACGCTCCGGCCCGCCGCCACTTCCCCCCAGCCCCAGGCGCCCAGCCCGATCCCGGCGGTGATCGCCGAGGAAAACAGCGAAAGCGCCCGCGCCGTCACCCAGCGCGGCGCCGAAAGCTGCACGGTCACGTTGAACATCGCGATGGTCAGGATATTGCAGGCGCCGACCACCAGGAAGGCCCCGCAAGTCAGGACGATCGCGTGGCTCATCCCGATCGTGACGAGCGCGAGGCCCGTACCGACTGCGAATATCCGCAAGGCCAGCTCGGTCGGGATCGCCTCGCGGATCCGGCTGACGAAGAGCGCGCCGGTCACGGCGCCGACACCCTGCGCGCCTAGCAGCACGCCGAACGTGGAGGCATCGCCGTGCAGCAGGTCGCGCGCGATCAGCGGTGCCAGGGCGGAAGCGGTCGCCGTGCTCAGTCCGAAGACGAGCACCCGTACCAGCGCCGTGCGGATCGCCGGAGCGTGGAGTGCATAGCGAACCCCGCCGACGATCGCGCGGTCCATGCGCTCGGGCGGCAGCCGCGAGGGGGTATGGCGCCGCCGCCAGAAGAAGAAGGCGAAGAGCAGCGGCAGATAGAGCAGCGCAGTCATGCCGAACACGGCCTTCGCCCCGTAGATCACCACGATCAGCCCACCCAGTGCCGGACCGAAGCTGCGCGCAAGATTGTAGCTGATCGTGCCCAACGCCACGGCGGCAGGAAGGTGCTCGCGAGAGACCTGTTCCGGGATCGAGGCCTGCCACGAAGGCGAATAGAGCGCGACGCCGCCGCCGATCAGTACGCAGAAAGCCAACAGCAGCCAAGGCGTGACGAGGCCCAGGAAGGCGATGCCCGCCAGCACCGCCGCGCAGATCGCGCTGAAGGTCAAGCCGGTCATGGCGATGCGGCGGCGATCGAACATGTCGGCTATCGCCCCGGCGGGAAGTGTCACCAGCACCAGCGGCAGCATCAGCGCCGACTGCACCAGCGCGACCATGCTGGGCGAAGAACTGAGCCGGGTCATCTCCCAAGCCGCACCGACACCGAGGAAGAGCTGTCCGAAGTTCGAGAACAGGCTGGCTGTCCAGATCCGTCGGAACGTCGGCTCGCGCAGCGGTGCAAAGGCACCGCCTTCCGGCGGTCGGGGTACGAACGTTTCGCCGGACGGCTCCCCGCGTTTCACTCCGCCATCCCCTCTCTCATTGCCTTTTCGCAAGGGATGATGGCGCCCGTCCCGGGATCGTCAAGCGCGCCGCCCGCGATTGACCGAGGCCCCGCCCCCGCGATATGCTTTCACCTGAAAGCAATCGCCAAGGCGATAGGAAACGGACCTCCGATTGCATTTGCCCAGGTGCGCCAGCATGACCCCGGACAAAGAATGCCGGGTGCCGCGCGCGAAGCGCTTTCCGGCCGGGACCAGGAGGAGAGCTGACCGTGACCGAGGCCTATATCATCGACACCGTCCGCACGCCGCGCGGCATCGGCAAGATGGGCAAGGGTGCCCTCTCCGCCCTGCATCCGGAGCATCTCTCCGCCGCCGTGCTCGCCGCGCTGAAGGAGCGCAACCGCTTCGACACCGCCGATGTCGACGATGTGATCTGGGGCGTGTCCGCCGCGATCGGCCTGCAAGGCGGCGACATCGGCCGCATGGCCGCACTGGACGCGGGCTATGACGTGAAAGCAGGCGGCGTCACGCTCAACCGCTTCTGCGGCTCCAGCCTGACCGCAACCAGCCTCGCCTCGGCGATGATCCTGTCCGGCATGTCCGACCTGATGATCGCGGGCGGGATGGACATGCTTTCCTATGCCAATGCCCATGGCATGAAGATGCGCGAAGCGGGTCTCGGCAGCGCGGGCATGGGCGCGGGCAATCCGCGTCTTCAGGCCAGGCATCCACAGACCAACCAGGGCGTCGCCGCCGACGCGATCGCGGCGATGGAAGGCATCACCCGCGCCGAACTGGAAGCGCTCGGCGTCGAGAGCCAGCGCCGCGCCGCCCGCGCCATCGCCGAAGGCCGCTTCGACAGGTCTACGATCGTCGTGAAGGACGAGGCGGGCAACGTGATCCTCGACCACGAGGAATATCCCCGCCCGGATACGACGGCGGAAGGCCTCGCCCAGCTCAAGCCCGCCTTCGAGATGCTTTTCGACATGCCCTCGGCGCCCGGCGGCAAGACCTATCTCGAACTCGTCCACCAGGTCTATCCGGACCTCGACGTCAAGCCGATCCACCACGCCGGGATTTCCTCGGGCGTCGTCGACGGCGCCTCGGCGATCCTGCTTGCCTCGAAGGACTATGCCGAAAGGCACGGGCTGAAACCCCGCGCCCGCATCGTCGCGATGGCCGAGACCGGGGACTGCCCCACCCTGATGCTCAACGGCCCGGTTCCGGCAGCGAAGAAGGTCCTCGCCAGGGCCGGGCTGACCAGGGACCAGATCGACGTCTGGGAAGTGAACGAGGCTTTCGCCGTCGTCGTCGAGAAGTTCATCCGCGACCTTGACCTCGACCGCGCGAAGGTCAATCCGAACGGCGGCGCGATCGCGCTCGGCCATCCCGTCGGGGGAACCGGGGCCATCCTTATCGGCACCGCGCTCGACGAGCTGGAGCGCAGCGGCGGGCGCTATGCCCTCGTCACCATGTGCGCGGCGGGGGGCATGGCACCGGCCATCGTCATCGAACGCGTATGAACGCAGTCCAAGGAGTATCGAGTTGGCAACCGAGGCGGAAGACAAGCTGACCGGCAGGCTGGGCGAGGCCCTGAGCGACGGCGAGATCAGCACCCGGCGGCAGGTCGGCCTGCGGATGACGGTGATTTCCCGCCTCCAGCGCAACAATTTCGACCGCAAGGTCGCCGTCCTCAACGTCACCCGCTCGCAGTGGGCGATGATCGCCGTGGTCTCGCGCTATCCGGGTTCGACCCAGCGCACGATCGCCGAATATCTGGAGATGTCGGAAGCCTCGGCAGGCCGGTTGATCGACCGGCTCTGCGCCGAAGGGCTGCTCGAACGCCTTGATCGCGCCGACGACCGGCGCGCCCGCGCGGTCTATCTCACCGATGCGGCCCGTCCCCTGCTCGACCAGCTCGGCAAGATCGCCGACGAAGGCGAAGAGAAGATGTTTCACGGTTTCTCGGACAGCGAGGTCGAGCAGCTTCGCGACTACATGAACCGGATCTACGACAACGTCAGCCGGGGCTGATCCCGGTTCACGCGCAAGAAAAAGGGCGGCCCGTGGAGCCGCCCTTTTTCGTTCTCGGCAAGAAGTTCACTTCGCCGAAGCGATGTCCTTCTTCGACAGCGAGGTGGTGAGCTTGCCGTCCACGGCAGCGAGGCTGGCGGCCGGAACGGTGACGAGGCGGCCGTTGAGGATGACCTGCGGATTGCCGTCGGCGGCAACGCGGTAGATCGGCGCGAGGCGGCTACCGTTGCCCATGTAGAGCATCTTGCCGGCGGTCAGGTCGAGTGGCGCCGCGGCCGCTTCGGTGACGGCCTGAACCGACTGGCTGGTTTCGGCGAAAGCGGCGGGAACCAGGGCGAACGAGGCAACCGAAGCAGCGGCAGCGAGCGCAACGAATTTCTTCATCCAGGCATCTCCAAATGATCTTGTTGGCTTTTCGAAAGAGCCGTCGCGGCTTCTCGATTTACTAACCTAGGTTAGGTTTTGCTGAACGTATAGTCAATTGCGTTTTTAACATCAGTCGCGACAGTTTACGCAACCATCGCCTCTGCGGAAATCCGGGTCTCCGGCACCGGGCGGCATGGCAGCAGCGAAGATCGCGGGAGCGTATCGCGCGGCTTGGACCCGGCATGATCGTGCCCGCGATGGCGCGTGCCTTGTCAGCCCTGCCCTTTGCGCTCACATCCAACGAGACCTCGGCAGGCCCGGAAATCCTGCCAAGCAAGGCTCGGTGCGAAGACCGATGACAACACAACAGGCGGGGACAGGCGGACGATGTCGACAAAGGTGATGCAGGGCGTGCGCGTCCTCGAAGTGGCGCAGTTCACCTTTACGCCGGCGGCCGGAGCGATCCTGGCCGACTGGGGCGCGGACGTCATCAAGATCGAGCACCCGGTGCGCGGCGATACCCAGCGCGGCTTCCTCAACATGGGCGGCGTCCAGCTCGATCCACTGCGCCATACCTTGTTCGAGCATCCCAACCGGGGCAAGCGCAGCGTCGGCATCGACCTCTCGACCACGGAAGGCCAGGAACTGCTCTACGAACTGGCCGCGCAGTGCGATGTCTTCCTCACCAACTACCTGCCGCAGGTGCGCCAGAAGAACCGCTTCGACGTCGAGCACATCCGCGCCGCCAATCCCAAGATCATCTATGCCCGCGGCAGCGCCTGGGGCAACAAGGGACCCGAGCGCGAAAAAGGCGGCTTCGACGGCACCGCCTTCTGGTCGCGCAGCGGCATCGCCGATTGCATGACTCCGCCCGAACTGCCCGGCCCGCTGTCGCAGGGCATGCCCGCCTTCGGCGATTCGATCGGCGGCATGTTCATCGCCGGCGGCATCTCCGCCGCGCTCTATCACCGCGAGAAGACCGGCGAAGGCACCGAACTCGACGTCTCGCTGATGAGCACCGCGGCCTGGGCCTCCGGTGCCAATATCGCGCAAGTGGTGGAAACCGGCGTGGTCTCGCGCAATTCCATGCCCACTTCGGGCGGCAGCGCGAAGAACCCCTTCATGGGCAATTTCTGGACCTCGGACGGACGCACGATCAACTTGTGCATGGTCAGCCCGACCGGCCTGATCCGCGATACTTTCGAGCACGTCGGCCGCGCCGATGCTGCCGGCGATCCGCGCTTCCAGGACGTGCTCAGCCTGATCGAGAACGCGCAGGCGGCCAGCGCCATTCTGGTCGAAGCCTTCGCCGCCAAGCCTTTCGCCTACTGGCGCGAGCACCTGAAGACGCTCAAGGGCCAGTGGGCGCCGATCCTCAACCTGCTCGAACTGACAGGCGACGAACAGGCGCTCGCCAACGACCTGCTCGTCGAAGTCGAGGCGGCGGACGGCGGCGAGCCGCTCAAGCTGGTGCGCGGCCCGGTGCAGTGGAACGGCGAGGCGCTGGAAACCACCCGCTCGCCGCAGGCCTCGGAGCACACCGAGATCGTGCTGATGGAACTGGGCGTCGAATGGGACAGGATCGAGGACCTCAAGACCAAGGGCGCGATCGCCTGAGCGTCCTTCGAAGACAGTGAACAGGAAGTTGGGAAAATGAAGCCAGGAACCCGTCTGAAAAGCGCGGCTTGCGATACCGAAGTCATGGTAATCCGTAGCGGCGAGGGGACAATCGAATGCGGCGGCGCGCCAATGGGCGAGGCCAAGCCCGCCGATGCCGCGCCGCTCGCCGCCGATTTCTCCGCCGGTACGCTGATGGGCAAGCGCTACGTCGATGCCGACGGCAAGTACGAACTGCTCTGCGTGAAACCGGGCAAGGGATCGCTGGCGGTCGACGGCGTGGCACTGGTCGTCAAGGACGCCAAGCCGCTCCCCGCCTCCGACTGATCCGGCCCAGCAGCATCCAGGCACCCGATGAACATCGCCCTCCTTCTCGAAATGGCGGCGGAAGCCGCGCCCGACCGCATCGCCCTCGTCTGCGAAGGCAAGCGGTGGACTTACGGCGACCTGCTGGCCGCCGCCCGCGGCGCTTTCGAGCTGATCCGGCAAAGCGATGCCCAATACGTCGCCCTGCTCGACGAAAGCAGCGAGGCGGCGGTGATCGCGGTGTTCGGCGCGGCGCTGGCGGGGGTGCCCTATTGCCCGCTCAACTACCGCCTGCCCGACGCCGATCTGGCGGCCCTGCTCGGCCGCATCGCCCCGGCCCTCGTGATCGGCGACGAGGAGCGCATCACCCGTATTGCCGGAGAACAGGATCACACCGTGCTCGCCCGCGAGGACTTCGCGCTCAAGGCGCAGGAGACCGTCCCCGCCGGGGATGCCCGCGAATACGATCCCGGCGCCGATGAATCCGGGGGAGGCGTGGCGATCCAGCTCTTCACCAGCGGCACCACCGCCGCTCCGAAGGCCGCGATCCTGCGCCACGCCAACCTGCTGGGCTACATCCTCGGCACCGTCGAGTTCGGTTCTGCAGAGGAAACCGACGCTGCGCTCGTGGTCGTGCCGCCTTATCACATTGCCGGTATCTCGGCCCTGCTCTCCTCGATCTATGCCCTGCGCACGATCGTCATGCTGCCGGCCTTCTCGCCGGAGGGATGGCTGGAACTGGTGCGCACGGAGCGAGTCTCCAACGCCTTCGTCGTGCCGACCATGCTCTCGCGCATCGTCGAGGCCATGGAACGGGTCGGTTCACCCGACATATCCAGCCTGCGTGCCATCGCCTATGGTGGCGGCAAGATGCCGCTCGAAGTGATCCTCAAGGCGCTGGACCTGTTCCCGCAGGCAGGGTTCACCAATGCCTATGGGCTGACCGAAACCAGCTCGACCGTGGCCTTGCTCGGCCCCGAGGATCACCGCGCGGCACTGGCTTCCGACGATCCCGCCGTCCGCGCCCGCCTGACCTCGCTGGGCAAGCCGATCCCGACCGTCGAGATCGAGATCCGGGGCGAGAACGGCGAAGTCCTGCCCGCCGGAGTGCCCGGCGAGATCTACGTGCGCGGCGAGCAGGTCTCGGGCGAGTACAGGGAAAAGAGCGCGCTCGATGCCGAGGGCTGGTTCCCCACCCGCGATGCCGGTTACAGGGACGAGCACGGCTACCTGTTCCTGTCAGGCCGCGCCGACGACGTGATCGTGCGCGGCGGGGAAAACATGTCGCCGGGCGAGATCGAGGACGTGCTGCTGACCCACCCCGCCATCGCCGATGCCTGCGCCTGCGCGATCCCTTCGGTGGAATGGGGCGAGACCGTGGGCATCGCCCTGGTCCTGCGCGAAGGCCATGCCGCCCCGGCCGAACCGGATCTCAAGGATCTCGTGCGGGCGCGCCTGCGTTCCTCGCGCGTGCCCGAGAAGATCGTCTTCCTTGCCGAACTGCCCTACAACGAAATGGGCAAGCTGTTGCGGCGGAAGGTCAAGGATCTCCTTGCGAGCTGAAGCGGAAACCACCCCGCCCGCGATCCCGCTGGCGCGCTGGGCCGATCGGCAACTGGAGGCGCTCGCCCGCGAACACGGCCTTCCGCGCCTTGCTGGCGCGACCTTGCTGGGCGAGCGCGGCGCCCATGGCGGCTACCGCATCGGCGGGCGGACTTCCGCAGGCCTCGGCGCCAGTCGCCTGCTCCCCACCCGTGACGGCGGCTGGTTCGCGCTGACCCTGATCCGCGAGGTCGACCGCGAACTGCTCCCGGCCCTGTTCGGCGACGCCGACCTCGCGATCCACGACGATAGCGCCATCGCCGCCGCCGTGCTCCGACACCCTTGCGCCGAGCTTGTCGAACGCGGCCGCCTGCTCGGCCTGCCGGTCGCCGGCGCCCACGAAACGCCGGTCTGCGCCCCCATCGAATTGCTCGAACGCGGGGAACACCGCGCGCGCCGCGAAGGCGGTGGCCTCGTCGTGGACCTCTCCGCGATCTGGGCGGGACCGCTGGCCGGGCACCTGCTCTGGCAGGCGGGCATGGACGTGGTGAAAGTCGAGAGCCGCACGCGGCCAGACCTGATCCGCCGCGACGATCCGGCGACGTTCGATATCCTCAACCAGGGCAAGGCCAGCCTGCTCGTCGATCTCAACGACGCCGAAGACCGGCAGCAACTCGTCGCACTGATCCGCCGCGCCGACGTGGTGATCGAAAGCGCCCGGCCGCGCGCGCTGCGCCAGTTCGGAATCGATGCGCAGGCACTGGTGCGCGAGGTTCCGGGGCTCGTCTGGCTCTCGGTCACCGGACACGGCGCGCGTGGGGACGCGGCAAACTGGGTCGGCATCGGCAACGATTGCGGCGTCGCCGGGGGCCTGTCCCGCGCGCTCGCCGAGGCGACCGGCGAGATCGGCTATGTCGGGGACGCCATCGCCGACCCGCTCACCGGAATCGTCGGCGCGCGCGAAGTGCTTCGGGCGCTGCGCCAAGGCACCGCGAAACGCATCGGCCTGTCGATGAGCGCGATCGCCGCGATGGCCCTCGCCGAGGAGCGCAGCTTCGATCCCGCAATGCTGGGACGAGAACTTCGCGCCTGGGGCCGATCCACAGGCCGCCCCTTTCCCGAGATCGACCGGCGCCAGCTCTCGGCCCCGGTCCGCCCCTTCGGCATCGATACCCGGCGCTATTTCGGAGAGAGCGTGCCGTGCTGATCCGCGACGCCGATATCTACGGGCATGGCCATGCCGACATGCGCATCGAGCAGGGGACCGTGACCGCCATCGGCAGGCTGGAGCCGCATCCGGGGAAACCCGTCATCGAGGCCCATGGCGGCGCGCTGCTTCCCGGCCTGCACGATCACCACCTGCATCTTGCCGCGCTGGCCGTGCGCGACGCCTCGATCGCCTGCGGGCCGCCGCACGTGACGAGCCGCGACGATCTCGCCGCCGCGCTCACCCGCCCCGGCAGCGATTGGCTGCGCGGTATCGGCCTTTGCGAAAGCCTGCTCGGCGGCACTCTGCCGGATGCGCGGATGCTGGACGCCATCGTCTCCCACCGGCCGTTGCGGGTGCAGCACCGCACCGGCCGCATGTGGTTCCTGAACTCGGCGGCGCTCGCCGAACTGCTAGGCCGCGCCGCGCCGCCGCCGGGTCTCGAACGCGAGCACGGGCGCTACACCGGCAGGCTGTTCGACGAGGATCGCTGGTTGCAGCAGGCACTTGCCGCCACCCCGCCGGATTTCGCCGCGACCAGTGCGCGCCTCGCGGCCTGCGGCGTGACCGGCGTGACCGACATGTCGCCCGCTAACGAACCGCAGATCGCCCGGCATTTCGCCCGCCAGATCGCCGAGGGCGCACTCCGGCAGTCGCTCGTGCTGGCAGGCGCATTGTCGCTGGCGGAAGCACCGCCGGAGGGCTGGCGCCTCGGTCCCGCCAAGCTCCACCTTCACGAAAGCGCCCTGCCCGATTTCGACGAAACCTGCCGCTGGATCGCCCGCGCGCACGAACAGACGCGCGGCGTCGCGATCCACTGCGTCACCGAAGTCGAACTGGTCTTCTCGCTGGCGCTTCTCGAAACGGCGGGAACGCGGGAGGGCGACCGCATCGAACATGCCTCGATCGTCTCGCCCGACCTTGCCCTCCGCATGGCCGATCTCGGCCTCAAGGCCTGCGTACAGCCGCAGTTCGTTGCGGAACGCGGGGACCGTTATCTGGCCGAAGTCGAAGCACGCCACCATGCCGATCTCTATCGCCTGCGCAGCTTGCTGGACGCGGGATTGACGCTGGCAGGCGGCAGCGACGCGCCTTACGGCAGCACCGATCCCTGGGCCGCCATGCGTGCAGCCGTGGGGCGCCGAACCTGCGCGGGAGTCGCCTTCACGCCGCAGGAAGCGCTGACGCCCGAACAGGCCCTCGCCCTCTACCTCGCCGACCCGCTGGACTTGTCCCGGCAGCGCCGCGTGGACTTGGGCGAACCGGCCGACTTGTGCCTGCTGAACCGCCCCTGGCGCGAGGCCCGCGAGCGGCTGGACAGCGGGGATGTGCGGATCGCCGTGGCTTCAGGCCGGGTCATCCACCAGCGCGTCGACCAGCCCCCAGTCGAGCGCCTCGCGCGCACCGAGGCGGCGACCGCCTAAGACCATCAGCAAGGTCCGCTGGCGCCCGATCCGGCGGCTCAGCGAGACGCAGCCCCCGGCGCCGGGAAAAATGCCCATGGCCAGCTCGGGAAGCTGGAACCAGGAACGCCGCGTCGCCGTGATCCGCCGGGCAAAAGCAGCCAGTTCGAGTCCGGCGCCGACGCAGGCGCCGTCGACATGCACTTCCAGACGCGCCGCGCAGCGCACCGCCTCCCGCGCGGGAAGCGTGGCGCAGCGGATGGCATGGGCCGTCGCCGGGTCGGTCGTCGTGCCGAATTCGGAAAGCTCGGCGCCGAGGCTGAAAGTCCTGCCCTCGCCCCGCAGGATCACTCGCACGATCGACGTGTCGGCATTGGCCAGCGCGAATGCCTCGTGCAGCGCGTCGCGCATCGCGCGGTCGATGGCATTGCCCGCCTCGGGCCGGTCCAGCGTCACGGTCAGCACGTCGTCTTCGCGCAGCAGGCGGACCCGGCCTTCCGCCGCAGCCCCGCTACGGGGCCGCGCCGCGATCCAGCGGCGGTGCGCCTCGCTTCCCTGCAAGGCGGCATAGGCCAGCGACTCGGCATTCAGCGCATCCTCGTCCGAAAGCTGCGGCACCATGCGCAGCAACTGCGTGACCACACGCGCGGCAAGCGGCTGGGCAGAGACCGAGCGAAACACCGCCTCAGGCGTAAATCGCGGTTCGAGCACGGCGTCGAGGCGCGCGGACAGCGGATGATCGCAAGGTCCCAGAGCGATCACCGGAAACGGCGGCAGCGCAAGAGGGATCGTTTCGCCGTCGTCATCGGAAAGGTCCACGAACGCCACCGGCACCTGCGGAAATGACCCCGGATCGCTCAGGTCGCGCAGTCGCAAGATTGCATGTTCCGGCATCATCAAGCCCCGCATTCCCTCGGATCTGTCGCTTGTTCGGCGGAGCATGGACCGGGCGGCCCGCCGTGGCCAGCCCACCGCACTTCATCGCATGTGCGAAGCCTATTGATGCGCGATCGCCTTGATGATAACCAAGCTTAGCAAAAAACGAGTCTGCCTCAGTTTTTAAGGACCGACTCGCGGAGAGAAGTGAGTTCACCATAACCACCCCCAAGGGAGGAGAGACCTCATGCCTGGAAAGACGACCTCATCGAACAAGGCGAAGATCGCCCGCCGCGTCATCGAAGTGCTGGAATATTTCGACGATTCCCATCGCGAAGCGACCGTCATGGACATCGTGCGGCGCTATAATCGCCCGCAGTCGAGCACCTCGGAACTGCTTTCCAGCCTCGTCGAGCTGGGCCTCCTGCACAAGGACCCCTACTCGCGCGCCTATAGCCTGACGCCGCGCGCGGCCCTGATCGGCACCTCGGGCCAGCCCGAACTGGTCCGCGACGGACGCATCGTTCGCCTGATGGACCGGCTCGTGGCGCAGACCGGGCTGTCGGTCGCCCTCACCTCGATGGTCGGCCTCGACGTGCAGATCGTGAACTGGCGCCACGGCCCCCGCGCCCTTGCCGCCACCCGTGAGCTTGCCGGGGGCGTGAAGGAACCGCTGGCCCGCAACGGCGCCGGCCTGCTCATGCTCTCGACGATTGCCCGCCAGCGCTGCGAAGGCATGGTGCGCCGCCTCAACGCCGAGGCTGGCGAACTCGAAAAGTTCCAGTTCTCGGACATGATGGCACGCGTCGACGCCTGTCGCGATCCGCGCTACGTATTCGGCCCGGCCGGGTTCGGCAGCGGCGCCGAGGCGCTCTCCGGCCTCGTCCCCCGGCAACCCGAAGGCCATCCGCTGGTCATCAGCCTGATCTACGGCAAGGACGACAAGGTCAATCCGGAGGCCCTGCTCCAGTCGCTGAGCGAAGCCATGCGCAAGTGCCTGCCCGATCCGGTCGTCATGCCGGAACCCGAACAACTTCCGCACGCTGCCTGATGCGGGCCTGAACGGGTCGCACCGATACGGGACGGGCCTCGCGACGTCGCTCGCGGGGCCCATCATTCAGATTCGGCTCACTTCGCGCTCGCCTGAATCTCGTCCAGCATCGACTTGGCGAGCTTGAGGAAATTCACGGTGTCCGCCTGCGCCGAAGGCACGGCCCGGCGGAACGTCGCAAAGCCGTGGATCAGGCCGCGCCCCTCGTAATACGTGGTCGGCACCCCCGCTTCCACGAGCTTCGCCGCATAGGCCCGGCCCTGATCGCGCAAGGGATCGAGGCCCGCCGTCACCAGTACCGTCGGCGGCAGGCCCGTGAGATCGCCCAGGATCGGGGAGGTCTTCAGGCTTTTCGGGTCGGCCTTGTAGTGCTGGCGGAACAGCGCGGTCATGCTGTCATCCAGACCGTAGCCATGGCCGAACTGCTTCATGGAGGGATATTCGCGGGTGAAGTCCGTCGCCGGATAGATCGGCACCTGCATGATGACCGGCACCGCCGCCGGCTTGTCGCGCAAGGCCGCCGCGGCGATCAGGGCGAGATTCCCACCGGCACTGTCCCCGCTGAGCACGAGGCCGGTAACGTCGCGGCCCAGCACTCTGCCGTTGGCGGCGACCCAGCGCGCGGCGGCCTCGCCATCGTCGGGAGCCGCAGGCCAGGGATGTTCCGGGGCAAGCCGGTACTCGACCGAAACCACGGGGAGATCAAGCTGACGGGAAATCTCGGCGGCCAGAGCGGCATGGGTATCGATGCTGCCGAGCACATAGCCACCGCCGTGGTAATAGACGACGACCGGCCCCGGTCCACGATCCGTCCGGCTATCGAACAGGCGCAGCGCGATCGGCCCGGCCTCGCCGCCCGGCATGGTGAGATCCTTGACCACGGCGATATTGCCGACCGGGAGGTCTCGCGAAGGCATGGCGGAGGGCGGCAGCTTGCGGGTCTGGGCAATGACCTCTGCGGTCAGCGCCGGCATCGGCTGGGCATTGGAGGCCTTGAGATAGGCGGCCACGTCCGGGCGAATGTAAGGGGTGTCGGCGGTTTCCTGCGTTGCGGTCGAGACCACCGGGGCGGCGTCCTTGGCCGCAAGCCCTGTCGGCGCGGCAAGCACCAGCAAGGCAGCCAGCCCCGGCACCAGATATGCGAAAGTCGAAGCGCGCTTCTTCGTATCGATCACAAACTGCATCCCATCCTCCCTGTCTGGAAGGATCGTTGTACTTAAGCAGTTCGGGCTTTGCGAGTGAAAGGCAGGGAAATGCCCTTCACCCGGATCAATAAACGCCCCCCTGTTGTTCGGCAAAGTCCTGCACGTCTCCAGCCTTGGCCGCAGCGGCAGCCTGACGCGCCTCCTGCACGCCACGAATCTGCGCGACGAGCGCGTCGCGGCGACGGGCGAATTCGTCCTCCGGCGAATATTGGCGCGGTTCGGTGTCGGGCTTGAAGGCCTCCCAGATCACCGCGGCCTTGGCTTCATTGCCCGGCTCCACGCCCATGACCTGCTTGCCACTGACGCGGTCGATCCGGACCATCCGGATACCGGCAGGCGCGACGAAGGGCTGCGTACCCCAGCGCTCCCTGGTGGCCTGGACCACCTGCTTGAAGATCGGCGCGGAAATTCGGCCACCCTGGGCATAGCCGCCCAGCGAGCGCGGCGTATCGTAGCCGAGATAGACGCCGCCAACATAGTCCTGCGTGCCGCCGACGAACCAGACGTCGGTCGGGCCGTTGGTGGTGCCGGTCTTGCCGAACATCGGAATGCCGAGATCGCGCAGGACGACGGCGGTGCCGCGCGTCACCACGCCTTCGAGCATGTGCACCACCTGATAGGCGGTGCCCGAATCGATGACCTGCTTGCCCCGACGCTGGATGCGCGGCATCGGCTTGCCGTCCCACTCGGGCATGTTGCAGGTATCGCAGCGGCGGTTGTCCGACTTCCAGATCACCTTGCCATTGCGGTCCTGCACGTAGTCGATCGGCGAGGAGGCGAACTGCACGCCGTTGTTCGCCAGTGCCGAATAGGCGTTGACCATGCGCGACACCGTCGTCTCACCGGCGCCGAGCGCGAAGGAGAGATAGGGCTTGTAGTCGCCGATGCCGACCGTCTTGAAGGTCTTCACCACGCGGTTCATTCCGGTATCGTTGGCGATGCGCACGGTCATCAGGTTGCGCGACTGTTCGAGGCCCCAGCGCATCGTATGGCTGCCCGAGCCGCCCTCGCCGCCGAAGTTGCGGAAGCACTTGTTGCCCAGCGCGCCGCCCTGATAGACGCAGAAGGTGCCGTCGAGCACCTGCGTCGCCGGGGTCATGCCGTATTGCAGGCCGGTGGCATAGACGAAGGGCTTGATCGTCGAGCCGGGCTGACGCTCGGCCTGGACCGCGCGGTTGAAGGAATCGAGGCCGGAATCGAACCCGCCCTGCATCGCCATGATGCGGCCGGTGCCGGGCTGCTCGATGACCATGCCGCCCGAGACTTCCGGAATCGTCCGCACCGCATAAGTGCCCGAGGACACCGGCGCCGCGGCCACGAGATCGCCCACTTTCGCAAGCTCGGAAATATTGGTCAGGGCCGAGATATTGCCGTCGGCGAAGCCGATCCGCCCGGTCGAGCCGCCCCGCTCGAGGATCACGCCGACGCGCCAGTCCTTGTAGTCGATCGTCTTGTTGGAAACGATCAGCTGGGACTGCCAGGTGCTCATGTCGTCGATATGGGCGATCGGGCGCGACCAGGCGCGGGCACCCTGATAGCGCAGCAGACCCGCGCGCAAGGCATCGCGCACCGCGTCCTGCATCTGGTAGTCGAGCGAAGTGCGCACCCAGAGACCGCCGGCATAGACGCTGTTCGGGCCGTCCTCGGCCTTCTCGCCGTACTGGTCGATCAGGCGGCGGCGCACTTCCTCGATGAAGTAGCCGTTGCCGGTGGGGTAGGTCTCCACGCGGCGGGCGATCAGGCCGAGCGGCTGCGCCTTGGCGGCATCGGCGTCGGCGCGGCTGGCCCAGCCGTTCGTGACCATCTGGTCGAGCACCCAGTTGCGACGCTCGATCGCCATGTCCTCGTACTGCTTGCGGCCGTAGCGTTCCGGCGCCTTGGGCAGGATCGCCAGGAACGCCGCCTCGTGAAGCTGCAGCTGGTCGACGTCCTTGCCGAAATAGGCGCGGGCCGCCGCCTGCACGCCGAAGCTCTGGCGGCCGAGCGGGATCTCGTTGAGATAGAGTTCGAGGATCTGCTGCTTGTTCAGCACGCTCTCGATCCGGCGGGCGACCACCATTTCCTTGAGCTTGCGGGTGACCGAATACTCGTCGCCGATCAGGATGTTCTTGGCGACCTGCTGGGTGATCGTCGAACCGCCGCGGGCGCGGTCGCCGGTGCCCAGCTTCGAGGCATAGTCGATTACCGCGGCCCCAAGCCCGGTGACATCGACGCCGCCATGGGTCCAGAAGGTCTTGTCCTCGGCGGAGAGGAAGGCATCGATCAGCGGCTTCGGAAAATCGACGTAGCGCAGCTGCACGCGGCGTTCGCGGGCATAGCTGTAGACGATCGCGCCATCGACGCCGCGCACCATGGTCGGCAGCGGCGGCTGATATTCGAGCAGCTTGCTGGCATCGGGCAGGTCATGGGTGAAAGCGACCCAGAGTCCGCCCAGCGCGACGAGGCCGACCCCTCCGGCATACGTGAAACGCCGGAGCCACTTGCGCTCGCGCCAGGCCCCGCCGAATGCGGCAAATGGCCGGGTAAAGCGCGAACCGGCGCCGCGATGGATGCGATAGTGGGCGTCCTCGGGCGGCTGCTCGGCGCCGTTGTCGATGATCTCGTCGGTCATTTCGACTGCCCTCTAGAGCATTTTCTAATCAGGTGGAATCACCTGATGACTCGGAAATGCGATAAACAAAAATCCAGAGCGGTTTTCCGATGCGTAGAATCGAAAAACTGCTCTGAAGCATTTTCGGGTCAGGTGGAAACACCGAGCGTCCGGAAAATGCGGCAACAACAGATTAATCGGAGACTGAGCCGCTCCGGTCGAGCCCATCACGCCCTAGCACGCCCTTTTCCGGCAAGGCCAGACGCCGAGCACTCTTTTCGTCGCAGCGCTGGCTCTGCCAGCAGTTCCGTTTCACGCCCCGCCCTTGCGCGCGAAATAGGCGCGGATGGCGCGGGCGGCGGCATCCGCAAGCGCCTGCTGCCCGGCCCGCGAGCCGAGCAGTTCGGCATCCGCCGGGTTGTTGATATAGCCGGTCTCGAACAGGATCGACGGGATATCCGGCGCCTTGAGCACGGCGAGCGCAGCGGTCTGCACTTCGTCGCGGTGCAGGCCAAGACCGGTGCCGCGCATCTCGCGCAGGACCAGTTCGCCCACTTGCGTCGATCCCGCCTGCGTGCCGCGCTGCGACAGGTCGAGCAGGATCGCGCCCACCGTCTGGCTGGTCTGCGCCAGCGCCACGCCGTTGACGCGGCCAGCCTGGTTCTCGCGCGCAGCGAAGCGTTCGGCCGCCTCGCTCGACCCCTTCTCGGACAGGACGTAGACGCTGGCGCCGCGCGCGGAATCGGCATCGGCACTGTCGGCATGGATGGATACGAAGAGATCGGCGCCCAGACGGCGCGCGATGTCGGGCCGGTCCGGCAAGGCAATGAAGCGGTCGGCGTCGCGGGTCAGCGCCACGCGAATGCCGCCACTTTCGAGCAGGCGGTTGCGCAAGGCAGTGGCGATCCGCAGCGCCACGGTCTTTTCCTTGAGGTCGCCCTGCCCCGCGCCGGGATCGAAACCGCCGTGCCCGGCGTCGATCACCACCAGCGGACGACTGGCGTCGGGCGGGCCGTCCACTCTCGGCAGGTCCACCGGCATGTTGCCATCGGGCAGATCGAAGCGGACGACGTAATCGAGATCGCGGGGCGAGAGCACGAAACGCGGCCAGAGCACCCACAACGCGATCACCAGCGCCAGAGGCGCCGACAGGATCATGGCGAGCTGGATCGGGCGCGACATGGCCTCTGACTAGGATCGCCCTGCCCGCCCGGCAATCCCGCCATGACGCGCTTTTCCCCCGATTTCACGCCTCTGGCGGCAATCCGGAGCGCGATATGACACACAGTTCGGCAATGAACTTGCCGTACAGTGTCTTGAATGCTAGGCCGTTCCGACCCGGGACAAAAAAGCCTCGGCCCTTGCACTCCGGAAAGACGCCGCCTCGAACGGCGCCGGGCAAGACCGACAAGGCCAAGTCCCGGCCGTCAAAAGCCGGAAAATTCGTTCCGGATCGAACAGGTTGACGCGAGAGATGAGAAGCCAATTGCCGCCTTGCCAGCCGACGCCCGAACGGGCGGTGGCGGTGTGGGCGCAATTCTTCGCGTGTCCGAAATCGCCACGCGCACTTCCGCTCGCAGACACGCCCGCACGTCTCTCGGCACTCCGCCGCAAGACCGCAGGCACCACCGCGCCTTCCGGCGCGGCAGACAGAAAAACCGTCGCACTCGGGGCGCTGGATTGCCCCGTTTCACACTTTACCCCTGCCCGTTTCGAGACAGGCCTTGCCGCATCCGGCAGGCCTCATGTCCTCACGGCGGGCATCATCGCACAGACACGCGCCACCCTGGCTGATCCGGCCGGGGCAGAGCGCGTACGGAGATTATACAATGGCAACGCGCATGCTCATCGATGCGCGCCACCCGGAAGAAACGCGGGTGGCGGTACTCAAGGGAAATCGCATTGAAGAGTTCGATTTCGAATCGGCCGACAAGAAGCAGATAAAGGGCAACATCTACCTGGCGAAGGTTACCCGCGTGGAACCTTCGCTTCAGGCGGCGTTCGTCGATTTCGGCGGCAATCGCCACGGCTTCCTGGCCTTCAGCGAAATCCACCCCGACTACTACCAGATCCCCAAGGAGGACCGCGAGGCCCTGCTGGCGGAAGAAGCCGCCCATGCCGAGGAAGAAGCCGCCCTGCGCGCTTCGGAAGGCGATGACGAGGACGAAGACGGCGGCGACGGCTACGACGACGGCGGCCTGACCGAAGTCGACACGTCCGAGAAGGACCAGGTCGCCACGATCGAGGACGGCGCCGTCGAGAACGGCTTCGAAACCGCCGAGGAAGAAGCGTCCGAGGAAGAAAACGGTGGCCGTGGCCGCCGCGGCCGTGGTCGCCGCCAGGGTGGCCGCAGCGGCGGTCGCTCGAAGGAAGCCGACGAACTGCGCGCCAAACGCATGGCGCTGCGCCGCCGCTACAAGATCCAGGACGTGATCCACCGCCGCCAGGTGCTGCTGGTGCAGGTCGTCAAGGAAGAACGCGGCAACAAGGGCGCCGCCCTCACCACCTACCTCAGCCTCGCGGGCCGCTACTGCGTGCTCATGCCGAATTCGAGCCATGGCGGCGGCATCAGCCGCAAGATCAGCTCGGCTTCGGACCGCAAGCGCCTGAAGTCGATCATCGCCGAAATGGACCTGCCGCGCTCGATGGGCTGCATCGTCCGCACGGCGGGCCTCCAGCGCACCAAGACCGAGATCAAGCGCGACTTCGACTACCTCGCCCGCCTCTGGGACGAGCTGCGCGAACAGACGATGCGCTCGGCCGCCCCGGCGCTGATCCATTCGGACAGCGACCTCATCAAGCGCGCGATCCGCGACATCTATAACCGCGATATCGAGGAAGTCGTCGTCGAGGGCGAGGAAGGCTACCGCGCGGCCAAGGACTTCATGAAGCTCCTGATGCCGAGCCACGGCCGCAAGGTTAAGCCCTATTCCGATCCCGTGCCGCTGTTCCAGCGCTACGGCGCCGAAGACCAGCTGACCGCGATGTACGATCCGGTCGTGCAACTGCGTTCGGGCGGCTACATCGTCATCAACCCGACCGAGGCGCTCGTCTCGATCGACATCAACTCGGGCCGCGCCACCAAGGAGCACGGAATCGAGCAGACGGCGGTCGCCACCAACCTCGAAGCCGCGCAGGAAATCGCCCGCCAGCTTCGCCTGCGCGACATGGCCGGTCTGGTCGTCATCGACTTCATCGACATGGAGTACGGCTCGAACGTCCGCAAGGTCGAGAAGGCGGTCAAGGAAGCGCTCAAGAACGACCGCGCCCGCATCCAGGTCGGCCGCATTTCCAGCTTCGGCCTGATGGAAATGAGCCGCCAGCGCCTGCGCACCGGCGTGCTGGAAGCGACCACTCGCTCCTGCCCGCACTGCGACGGCACCGGCCTCGTCCGCACCGCCAGCTCGGCGGGTCTCTCGGCGCTGCGCTTGATCGAGGACGAAGCGGCCAAGGGCAAGGGCGTCGTGGTTTCGCTCTTCGCCTCGACCGAAGCGGCGATCTACCTGCTCAACGCCAAGCGCACCGATCTCGCCGACATCGAGGACCGCTACGGCGTCAATGTCGAAGTGATCCCCGAAGGCGAGAACGAAGGCGCGAAGATGCGCGTCATCTCCTCCGGCCCGCGGAACGAATTCGTTCCGCGCTTCGACCCGATCGCCGAAGACGTCGAGGACGACTTCATCGACGAGGAAGAAGAGTTCGCCGAGGAAGAGCGCGAGGAAGCGCGCGGCCGAAACGAATCGCGCGGCGAAACCCGTGACGAGGACGATGAAGGCGGCTCGCGTCGCAAGCGTCGCAAGCGTCGCCGGGGTCGTGGTCGCGATCGCCGCGACGAGAACGGCTCGGAAGAAGGCGCCGAATTCGAGGCTGAAGGCGAAGTTGACGCTGAAACCGCTGTCGAAGACGGTGAAGCGGATGCCGAAACCGACGGCGAATTCGCACCTGCCGCGGAAGGCGACGACTCGGAGGCACCGCGCAAGCGTCGCCGCCGTGGTGGCCGTCGTCGGCGCGGTCGTCGAGACGAGAACGGTGAGGGCGCCGAGAACGGTGAAGGCGGCGAGGAAGTGGCCGAGGCCGTGACCGAAGCGGAGGAACCGGTCGAAGTCGTCGCCGAAGTGGTGATCGCCGCCGAACCGGTCGTCGAGGCCGAGGAAGCACCTGCCAAGCCGAAGCGCACCCGTCGCAAGAAGGCCGAGACGGTCGAAGCCGTAACCGAAGCTCCGGTCGTCGAAGCACCGGCCGCCGAGGAAGAGGCCCCGGCCAAGCCGAAGCGCACCCGTCGCAAGAAGGCCGAGACGGTCGAAGCCGTAACCGAAGCTCCGGCCGCCGAAGTACCGGCTGCCGAGGAAGAGGCTCCGGCCAAGCCGAAGCGCACGCGCCGCAAGAAGGCCGAGGAAACCGCCGAAGCGCCAGCGGAAGCTCCGGCCGCCGAGGAAGCGCCTGCCAAGCCGAAGCGCACCCGCGCCCGCAAGGCCAACACTGCCGAGACCGCGGAAGCCCCCGCCAAACCCGCACGCAAGACCGCGACCCGGGCGAAGCCGAAGACTGCCGCCAAGGCCGCTGCCGAACCGGTAGCCGAAGAGCCGGTCGCCGTGACGTCCGCCAACGAAGAGACCGCTGCCGCCGAGTCTTCGGACGACGCCTCGGGTCCGCGTCGTGGCTGGTGGCAGCGCACTTTCGGCAACTGACGACCGAAAACTGACGGTGTGTGGGCGGTTCAGGCCGCCCTCCTCCAGAAAAAGGCCCCGCACGGCAACGTGCGGGGCCTTTTGCCGTCAGATCACGCAGCTTTGCTCGGTCGTCGGATCGATGATCGCCGCAACCTCGGTAATGCGCGTAGCCGGAAAGCCCGACATTTCCGCATGTTCGCGAATCCGCTCCTCGCTTTCGGCCAGGTAGATGCAGAAAGTCTTGTCCCCGGCGACGTAGGAGTGCTCCCACTGCACGCCGGGTATCCGCGCCAGCGCAGCATTGGACGCGCGCGCCGCGCCGCCCAGTTCCGCACTGTTCATGCCGCCCACGCCGGGCAAGTCGCGCTCGATCACATAGCGCTTCATCATCGCCGCTCTCCCATGTCTTCGGGACCGCGCGGATCGCCGGATGCCGTCCTCGCGGCCCGCCAGATCGGACTGTCATACGCCCGTTTAACCCGCGCCGCGCCGGGAATCGTTCGCCTGCCGCAATCCCGCACGACCGATTTGCAACACCCTGAGGCCACGAAACCGCTATCACACCCACTCTGGCCCTTGCCCCACGCGGTTGAATCGCTAAGGGGACATTCACAGTCGCGGTTCGTGCCGCAGTGCAAGATCACGGGGATTTCTTCATGGCGAGCTTCACCCTCCCGGCCAACAGCAAGATCAAGAAGCAGGGCAAGGTTCACAAGGCCGAGGGCGCCACGCGCGTCAAGAAGTTCACCGTCTACCGCTATGACCCGGATTCGGGCGAGAATCCGCGCTACGACACGTTCGAGATCGACCTCGACAATTGCGGCCCGATGGTTCTCGACGCGATCATCAAGATCAAGAACGAGCTGGATTCGACGCTGACCTTCCGCCGGTCGTGCCGCGAAGGCATCTGCGGTTCCTGTGCGATGAACATGAACGGCTCGAACGGCCTCGCCTGCACCACCGCGATCGAGGACCTCAAGGGCGACATCCGCATCACCCCGCTGCCGCACATGGAAGTGATCAAGGACCTCGTTCCCGATTTCACGCACTTCTACGCGCAGTACGCCTCGATCCGCCCCTGGCTGCAAACGGTTTCGACCACGCCCTCGGGCAAGGAACGCCTTCAAAGCCCCGAACAGCGCGAGAAGCTGGACGGTCTCTACGAGTGCATCCTCTGCGCCTGCTGCTCGACCTCGTGCCCGAGCTACTGGTGGAATTCCGACAAGTTCCTCGGCCCGGCGATCCTGCTCCAGGCCTATCGCTGGCTGGCCGACAGCCGCGACGAAATGACCGGCGAGCGCCTGGACGAGCTGGAAGATCCCTTCCGCCTCTATCGCTGCCACACGATCATGAACTGCGCGAACGTCTGCCCCAAGGGCCTCTCGCCCGCGCGTGCGATCGCCGAAATCAAGAAGATGCAGGCCGAGCGTCAGGTCTGAGTCTTCGGACCAGACCTTGCCTCAACTGCGCTGACCCCGTGTCGTCCGAACCATCTCCCGTCGCAGGTCCGCACTTCAAGGCAGGCCTGCAATGACCGCGATGCTCGAACGTTACGAAACGCTGGTCGCGACCGGTGAGCTTCGTTCCGATCCGGAACAGGCCGCCGCCGCGGAGCGGCTGAATCAGCTTCAGCGCGAGATCTACAAGGCGCGGACTTCCACCGGCCTGTTCGGCAAGCTGCTGGGCAAGAAGGCCCCCTCCCCGCGCGGCCTCTACATGTGGGGCGGCGTCGGGCGCGGCAAGTCCATGCTGATGGACCTGTTCCACCAGACCCTCGACATCGAGGAAAAGCGCCGCATCCACTTTCACGCCTTCATGCTGGAAGTCCATGCGCTGCTGCGCGAGGAACGCCGCAAGGAAAGCGGTGACCCGATTCCGCCGGTCGCGGCGACGATCGCCCGCAACGTGCGCGTTCTCGCCTTCGACGAGATGGTGGTGAACAATTCGGCCGATGCCATGATCATGAGCCGGCTCTTCACGCACCTCATTCTCGACGAAGGGGTGACGATCGTCACCACTTCGAACCGGGCGCCGAAGGACCTCTACAAGAACGGCCTCAACCGCGAGCATTTCCTGCCCTTCATCGACCTGATCGAGAAGGAACTGGACGTGCTGACGCTCAACGGCCCGACCGACTACCGCCTTCACCGCCTCGGCGGCATGGCGACCTGGTATCATCCGCTGGGCGAGGAAGCCACGGAGCTGGCGCGCGAGGTTTTCTACCGCCTGACCGACTATCCGCCGGAAGACAGCGAGCACGTACCTTCTGCCGACATCGACGTGGGCGGCGGGCGCATGCTGCACGTCCCCAAGAGCCTGAAGGGCGTCGGCGTGTTCAGCTTCAAGCGCCTCTGCGGCGAAGCGCGCGGCGCGGCGGACTATCTGGCGATCGCCCGCGCCTATCACACGGTCCTCATCATGGGGATTCCGAAGATGGGCCCTGATCGCCGCAACGAAGCCGCGCGCTTCGTGACGCTGATCGACGCGCTCTACGAGAACAAGGTCAAGCTGATCGCTGCGGCCGATGCCACCCCGGAAGATCTCTACGAGGCCGGCGACGGCCGCTTCGAATTCGAGCGCACGGTCAGCCGTCTCAACGAGATGCAGAGCGCCGATTACCTCGCCATGGGCCACGGCGAAGACTGAAATCGTTAACAGTCTGCGAATCAATCGTTAACGCGAGAGCTGCCAAATGCTTTCGCGAGCAACGATTCTTGCCCGAACAAAGCGACTCTGCTCCAAGTCGTTAACAGACCGGCGGCAATAAAAAACGCCCTGCTCCTATGCCGGAGAGGACGTCAGCATGTTTCTGGAACACGCTATATCCGCATTAAAGCCCTGATTTATTGCGTTTTCCAACTCCATAACGAGAAAGTGCGGCACTTCTTGCGAAGTGCCGCACCCGATTTTGGTTATTAGCGGCCGTAGCTGCCCCAGTTCCAGCTGTACATAACATTACCCCATGTGAACCGCCGCTATCTTGCGGCTGAGCACATGGATAACAATAGGTTAAAAAGTCATCAAGACTTTTTTAACCAGTTCGTCGCGGCTCTCTCCCCACGATTTGCGTGAGGAGATCCCGGAACGGGACGGGACGGCTCACATAGTAGCCCTGGATCACATCGCACTGCATCGCGCGCAGGATTTCCAGCGCCGCCTGAGTCTCGACACCCTCGGCCACCACGACCCGGTCCTGCGAGTGGGCCATTTCGATGATGGACTGCACGAGCAGGAGATCTTCCTTGTTCCCTTCCATCGCCTGGATGAAGACCTTGTCGATCTTGACCTCGGTGGCCGGGAGATAGCGCAAGTAGTCGATCGTCGCGTTGCCCGTGCCGAAATCGTCGATCGAGAGATGGATACCGGACTGGACGAGCTTCTGGAGCATCTGGAACGTCCGCGAGCTGCGGTCCAGACGGTCTGTCTCGGTGATCTCCAGGGTCAGCTTGTCCGCAGGCAGACCATAAGTCGCGAGGATTTCCGCGATCATGCCCGGCAGCCCCGGATTGCGCAGGAGCTGGGCGGAGATGTTGACCGACATGGTCATGTCGAAACCATGACGGCGCAGTTCCACCGCCGAGCGCACGGCATCGTCGATTACGAACCGCGTGATTCGTTCGATCCGGTGGAATTCCTCGGCAATGCGGATGAACTTGTCCGGGCTGATCGGGCCGCGCTCCGGATGGGTCCAGCGGACAAGGGCCTCGGCGCCGGTCACGCGGTTGCTGGCGACGTCGAGCTTGGGCTGATAGGCGACCCAGACCTCGCCGTTGTCGATCGCGCGGTCGAGCTGGGTGAGCAGCGAGATTTCCCACTGCGCCTCATGCTTGCGGCTGTCGAACTTGTAGACGAGTTCGTCGTTGCGCACGGCCTCCTCGGCCGATTGCATGGCGCTGGCGACTCGGCTGGAAACCGGGCGATCGAATTCCGAATCGATGCCGCAGTTGAACGAGAGGTCGATGTCGAGCCCGCCGACCTGAATGCCGTTCTGGACGATCCGGTGCAAGCCTTCGAGGTTCTCGAACAGATCGAAAGTGCTGCGGATCGTCGAGAGCCACATGAACATGCCGCCTTCGTGATAAACCGTGACTTCGCTGTCGCTGATGCGGATGCGTCGCACGATCTCGTTGGCGACCTGCCCTTCGACATGCTCGGCAAAACTGCCGATGATCGCTCCGTAGTTGCGGATTTGAAGCGCCACGAGAATGCGGCTCGATACCGCATCGTACTTGCGCAGGACCTGAATGCTCGGCAGGCCCGAACCCGAATTGGTCTCTCCGGCCACCTCGACACGGTCGAGATTGCGCATCCGGAACACGGCCACCGCCGCCATGGCGATCGCGGGAACGATGTCCACCTGGATACGGAACTGATCGAGTGCCAACGGCGCCACGATCAGAACGGCGACCAGGCCCGTGAAACGATAGACATCGAGAACGCGACCCCGGCCAAGTCCTGTCAGGACAACGCCCAGCACCACGAGGAAGGCGGGAAGCCACCCCAGTTCAAGCGGAACGCCTTCCCTCAGGGTTTCCGCTGCGATGGCATGGAAGAACGCGCCGGGTGCATATCCCTGCGCGGGCAAGGTGTGGAGGTCGTGATAGACTTCCGCGCTGGGTGCAATGATGACGTCCTTGCCGCGAATGGCCGTCTTGTCGAATCGCCCCTTGAGGATGTCGACATAGCTAACCGTCGGGAAAGTCGTGTAATCGATGGCGTAGTCCGGCCGGAAAACGCGGTCGGTAGATCTCGATACTCCGGCGATCTTGGCTGCCATGCTGGGAATGACACCGATCCGGCTATTCGAAGCGAACGGGAAACTCGTGCTCAGGTTGAATGGGTGTTCGAGCGCCAGCAGCGATACGGCCTCGGCATTTTCAAGAAATGCGCGTGAAGGCATTGCAGCGGCGTAATTGCCCCGCGGGCCATCCTTGGCAGGCATCGCGCCCAGGAACACGCGGTTCGGAAACGCCTTGAGCGCCTCCAGGAACTGATCTCGACCCGGTTCCTTGTCGTTGTCGGTCAGGAAGCGATCCACGAACACGCGTTTGACGCCCGCACCCTGCAAGTTGCGGATGACCTGCGCATCGTTCGCGCGGGTAACGTCGAGAACCTCAAGTTCCTCAAGTGTCTTGCCGTCCTGCAAGACCATGACGATCTCGCCCTTGGAAGGGTGCATGCGCAGCCAGGTGCGGCCGTTCACCAACACGTCCTCAAGCGGCAGGGCCGCGCCGGTCACGCCCAGCAGGACACCGGTCAGCACCGCCCAGAAGACGATCCGGAACCGGGCGCTCTTCCAGATCTTTGCGATCCGCGCGCGGAGGTCAGACATCATGCCCTCGCAAATTCTTCCCCTCTGCGCCCAATCGCAGGACATGGCTGTCCTTGGCGGAAAGCGTCCGCATTTCAATCGTGTAATGACGACCTGCTCTGTTCATGGACGTCCTGCGATGGCGTTGTCGCTGCCCGGACTAGAGCAAAGGTCCTAAGAAGAAGTTAGGTTAATCCCGATTCACGATAGATTTCCGACATCCCTGGCTAACGCAGCCGGGCCTCGGGACAGAGGGCAAATCAGGAGATGCCCAGATGCGTCAGCGATCGATCGAGCATCAGAAGCTGCCAGAGCAGGCGCGAATGATCGCCTTTACCGGAAATATGGTCCTCCACCAGAGCACCGAGGCGCGGCGCGTCGAACCAGCCGGTCCGCGCCAGCGTCGCGCTGGAGGCAATCTCGCGGGCGTTCTGTGCCAGAGGTCCCCGGAACCACTGCGCGATCGGCGTGACGAATCCCTGCTTGGGCCGATAGAGAATCGGCTCTGGCAAGAAACGCCGCATGGTCCGCTTCATCAGCCACTTCCCCTGCCCGCCGCGCACGCGCAGGCTTTCGGGCAGCCGGGCAGCGAATTCGATCAGGCGGTGGTCGAGCAGCGGTTCTCGCGCTTCAAGGCTGACCGCCATGCTCGCGCGGTCCACTTTGGTCAGGATATCGCCGGGAAGCCAGTGCTTGAGATCGGCATATTGCGCGCGGTCGAGGCCCGAACGGGCCGGAGCCGCGCGCATCAGGTCGAGCACGGATTGCTCGGCGCGGTAGTCCCCGCGCAGGCGGCGGAAATCGTCGGAATAGAGCCGATCACGCAGTTCCGGCGGGGTGAACCCGATAGCGCGGGCATAGCCCTCCGCGCTGTCCGCCGCGAGCGAAAGCAGCGTCGATTTGGCCCGTAGCGGGCGCGGCGCCCAGTCCGCCTTCGGATAGACCGCTCCGAGCGTGCCGAACACCGGCCCGCGAATTGCCTGCGGGATCAGCCCGCGCACGCGGTCCTCGCTGCGCTGGAAGATATGGCGACGATAGCCCGCAAAGGCCTCGTCAGCCCCGTCGCCGGACAGCGCCACGGTCACCGATTCGCGCGCGAGTTGGCAGACCCGCCAGGTCGGCAGCGCGGAGGCATCGGCGAAAGGCTCGTCGAACATCCCGGCAAGGCCGTCGATGGCCTCGAAATCGTCGGGCGAGACCTGCCGGGCGCGGTGGTCGGTGCCGAATTGGCGGGCGATCTGCGCGGCATAGTCGCTCTCGTCGAGCGCGGCGACGTCGAAGCCGATCGAGCAGGTCCTGACCGGCGCACCGCTCGCCTCGGCCATGAGCGCGACGACGCTGGAACTGTCCACTCCGCCCGAGAGGAAAGCGCCCAGCGGCACGTCGGCGACCATGCGCGAGGTGACTGCTTCGCGCAGCAGGTGGAGCAGTTCCGCTTCGAGGTCTTCCACTTTGCCCTTGCGGCGCTCGGCGAAGGAAATGTCCCACCACTGGACCGGCCTGGGCAGCGGCGCGCCGTGGCGCAGCAGCAGCGAATGGCCCGCAGGCAGCTTGGTCACGCCTTTCAGGATCGAGCGCGTATCGGGCACGTAGCCCCAGGCGAGATAGTCCTCGATCGCCAGCGGATCGATCTCGCGGCGCAGCAGGGGATGGGCGAGCAGCGCCTTGAGTTCCGAGCCGAAGACGAGGCTGCCGTCGCTCAGCGGCGCCAGGAACAGCGGTTTCACGCCCAGCCGGTCGCGCGCGAGGAACAGGGTCCGCGCATCGAGGTTGTAGATCGCGAAGGCGAACATGCCGTGGAGGTGGGTGACGCAGTCCGGCCCCCAGCGCTGCCAGGCGGCGAGAATCACCTCGCTGTCGCCGTCGGTGCGGAACTCAGCGCCCGTGGCGCGCAGTTCGCGCCGCAATTCGCGGTAATTGTAGATCTCGCCGTTGAAGACCAGCATCGCCCGCCCGTCCGGCGAGACCATTGGCTGGGGCGAACCGGCCACGTCGATGATCGAGAGGCGCCGGTGGCCGAGCGCCACGCCGGGTGCGGTCCATACGCCGCTGCCGTCCGGCCCGCGATGCGCCAGCGCGTCGCACATGGCCTCCACCCGCGCCGGGTCCACCGGCTTGGGCGTTTCGAGATGATAGATACCGGCGATTCCACACATAAGTGCTTGGTCTAGCGGAGCCCGGTCACGCGGTCCATCCACGCGCCGGTTGGGCCTGTAGCGGCCTGGAAACGGGCAATCGCATCGGCCGCGTCACGGCCTTCCGACGAGAGGATCAGCATCGCCGTGGGCCGTGCATGGAGGCGCAGGTTTCCACCGATCACGGCAAGCTTGAGGCGCGCATTGCTGCCGCTCAGCAGGTCTCCGGTGCGATACCAGGTCACAGTGAGACGCTCGACCTTGCCGCCGCCCAGCAGGCGTTCGCTGCGGCCTTCTCCGATCGCGGGTCCGGGGGACTGCCACGACCAGGCGGTGCCGGGCGTCAGGGCGCCCTGCCCGAAGCCGCCCGCCTCGCGGCCCTCGCCCTGCCCGGCATAGAGCGCAACGAAGACATCGACCTTGCGCCCCTCGCCATCGGCATAGCGGCCGAGCAGGCGGTGATCGGCGCCTTCCGCGCGCGGTTCCCACCAGATCGCCGGGGTATAATCCACGCGCTTCCAGCCGGGGACTTGCGGCAGATCGATCCGCTGCGGCAGCGGCGCCGCCAGCGTGTCGCCGAGATGCGCCCAAGCCTTGGCGCCCACCAGCATCAGCGCCAGCGCGGCCAGCACGATCGCCGCCGGGACGCGCGCGCGTTCGAGACGGCCCAGCATCGGCGACTGCGCAATGACGGCGGCGTCGAACATCGGCGCATCGAGCGGTCGGTCGAAAAAGCGCCATGCGCCCGCGATCACCAACGAGAGTACGACAGCGAAGAAAACCCAGCCGTAGACGATATGATCGAAGCCCGCCGCCTTCTCCACGCCGACGATCTGCGCCGCATAGATCGTGCCCCAGGCGCGCACGCCGTTGGCAAGGATCGGCACCAGGAGGCAGGCCAGCATCATCCCCGCCCGGCGGCGCCAACTGGTGAAGCAGACATTGGCGGCGAGCGCTCCGAAGGCGATCATCGCGATCAGGAACTTCACGCCGGAGCAGGCTTCCGCCACTTCGAACAGCCCGGCGGGCGTATCGATAAACACGCCGTCGATGGTCGCGGGAATGCCGCTGACATGGGTGAGCGCGACGGTGATCTTCGCGGTGATGGTCTGGAGCACTTCGACCAGTTCCTCGCCCACCGGCACCAGAAAAGCCATGTAGCAGAGCGGGAAGAACAGCCCCGCCGTCACCCGCGGCCCAAGCAGCAGCGGCACCGTCGCGCCGAGCATCGCCACCGCGCCTGCCTGACGGGCGAGATCGAGACCGGACAGCGCGCCGAGCAGCCAGAGGAACGCCGCGCCCGCCATCGGGATCAGCCCCGGCCACCAGCACAGCGGCTCCAGCTGCGCCAGTTCGCCGCGCCGCTGCCAGACCAGCCAGCCTAGGATCGGCGGGATCAGCACGATGTGATTGTAGGTCGAGATATCCCACCACTGCCGCGCCATCGCCGCCCAGTCGCCGAAAAAGGCGGCCAGCAGAGCGAGCGCGGCAAGGCTCCAGCGGATCAATGCGGAGCGCCACGGCGCGGGCACGTTCTGCCAGTGCCAGCCCGAGGAGGCATTCGCAGCCAGAGTCTCAGGCGGCATCGGTCAGGCTTTCCTTCTCCATGCCGATCATGCGCGGCAGCACGGCCAGCGCGGCCTCCCAACTGGCATGGGCACAAATCCACGCGCGCGCCGCCTGTCCCATGGCGCGGCTGCGGTCCCGGTCATCGGCGAGTGCGATGACGGCATTCCCCAGCGCCGCGTCGCTTGTCGCGACAAGGAAGTGCCGTCCGTCCTCGGCCTCAATGCCGGTCGCGGCGCCCGGCGAGAGCACGACCGGCAATTCCATCGCCATCGCCTCCAGCACCTTGTTCTGCACGCCCCGCGCGATCTCCAGCGGCACCAGAGCCATATCCGCAGCCGCGAGCCAGGGGCGAATGTCCTCGACGCGGCCCCAGACATGAACGCCCTCGCGGCCATGGCGGGCGAGCAACGCAGGCGGCGGATTGCGCCCGACGACATGCAGGCTGGCATCCGGGCAGCGGGCGCGGACCAGCGGCAGGATACGGGTGATCGCCCGCTCGACCGCCGCGATATTGGGCGCGTAGTCCATCTGGCCGGTGAAGACGAGACGCGGCCCTTTCAGGGCCAGCATGCGCGGCTCCGGCGCTGCGCCTGCGGGATCGAAGAGTGCGCTGTCGATGCCGTTGCCCATCGCCTCGACCGTGCAGGCCGGATCGTCCAGCCGCGCGGCGAACAGCGCCGCCTCGGCCTTGCTGACGAGCAAAGTGCGGTCGGCGCGGCGTGCGATCCGGGCTTCCTCAACGCGCAGGAGTCGCCCTTCCCGGCGCTCCATCCAGCTGCGGAAGCCGCGTCCCTTGGCGCCATAGGCCTCGAACTTGGCCGAATCGACGTCGACCAGATCGACGATCACCCGCCCGCGAAAGTCCTCGGGAACATATTGCGCCATCTGGCCGGAGAACACGAAGATCGTCTCGATGGGCCGGCTGCGCAGGCTCTCCCCGACCCATTGCGCCATGCGGCGGTCGTGAAAGGCGGTCAGGCTGAGCGGGAGGCCCTTGGCGAGCGCCTCGATCCCCGCCACCGGCAGCGACTTGCCGCGCGCGAGCAGCAGGTGGCTCTCCGTCAGCGCGGCCATCTCGCCCTCGCAGGCATGATCCGCCGCGTCGTCCGCGAAGCAGCCCAGATGGATCGGCGCCAAGGCCGCCAGCGCCTTGAGCAGATTGTGCGAGCGGATCTTGTCCCCCCGGTCGGGCGGGAACGGAATGCGGTGCGCGAGGAAGAGAATCTCGCCCATCAACCGATCCCGCGCGCGATCAGCGGTCCGAGCCGGTTGGCCACGGATAGCGGCAGGCGCTGCCAGAGTTTGATCTGGAGCGAGAGCTTGGAACTGGTCGGATCGGCCTCGCGTTTGGCCGCGCCGGGCGCGGTCCAGGTCGCGTAAGTCAGCGGTTCGGGCTCGAAGCCCCAGTTGCGCTTGAAGTGATAGGCGCCGCTGCCGGTCTTGGAGCGGCCGAAGTCGAACATGGTGCATCCGCGCCGCCGCGCATGAAGCATCAGCTCGTAATACATCCGGTCGTTGGCGCGCAGGACGCGCGCTTCGTGGGTGCCGCCGCCCCAGTACGGCATGGCCGCGCCGCGATGGTAGAGGGTGATGACGCTGGCGACCGGGCGCCCCTGATGGCGCACGGTCAGCACGTCGGCGTCCTCCCCGAAAGCATCGAGCACGCTATCGAGCAGGCCACGCGGGAAAACGGGGGTGCCGAGGTTGCGATAGCTTTCCGCGAAGACCGCATAGTGCGCGGCGCGGTCGCGCTCGGACGTGCCGATCTCCACGTCGAGATCGTTCGCCAGCGCCTTGCGGACCTCGGCGCGCTGCTTGCGCGGAATGTCGAGCAATTGCGCCTCGTCGTCCGCCGCCAGTGGGCGGGCGAAGTTGCAATGGCTCTCGGTTTTGAGCGCCCAGCTTTCTCCAGCTTCCGGCAGCACCCCGCCCCGCAGTTCGATGGCCGGGCAGGACTGGCGCAGCGCCAGTTCCTCCAGCGCCGCGAACAGCGCCGCGACGTCCGCGCCCTCCGCCGTGAGCAGCCCGCCACCGACCGCGAAGCCGGACGAAGCCAGCAGCCTCCCGAAAATCGGCGAATGAATGACGTCGAGCGGCAGGAAGGCGAGGATTTCGCCCTGTCGCTCCTCGATCAGCGCCAGCGCGCGGTTGCCCGTCGCCCGTGCGACCGAGACGAACCAGGCCGGGCGATGGAACGGCGTCGCTTGTGGGTGGCGCGCGGTGAACAGTTCCAGCCGCGCCACTTCACCGGGATCGGAGAGATCGACCAGCCGCACCGCGCCCGCCACCGGAGCGAAAGGCGCGTTCATGCCGCCAGCGCTTCCCGCAGCGGCACCGCGCGCTCGGCCTCGCGCACGGCGAGTTCGTCCATGCGGCCCCAGCGGAAATCGCCGATGAGCTGGCGCAGCTTGCCCGCCATGACGCCCAGATTGGTGTAGTGCCGCAGCCGCGAGCGCAGCGGCGCGTTAGGCACGCGCGGCTGGTTCGGGTCGATCTCCCAGGGGTGGAAATAGAACACCGCCGGGCGCCCCTCGCCATTCACCTGCCGAATCGCCCAGCGCGAGAAGCCGTAGGGCAGCACCCGGAAGAACCCGCCGCCGCCAGCCGCCAGCCGTCGTCCGGCGAACCTTGCGGTCGTCACCGGAATCTCGACGAGCGGGCTGTCCGCCAGCGGGTTGAACGCGAAGCGCGGCGCCTCGCGCCAGCCGTAATGGTCGTGCGCGATCGGCGCGACGCTGGAGCTATAGGCATAGCCCTGCTCGGCCAGCACCTCGAAAGCCCAGGGCGTGCGCGCATCGATGGAAAAGCTGGGCGCGCGGTAGCCGCTCACTTTGACCCCGGCGGCATCCTCGATCGCCTTGCGGCTCATGTCGAGATCGCGCGCGAACGTCGCGGCATCCATGCGGAACACGCGCTCGTGGTCCCAGCCGTGGCTGGCCATCTCGTGCCCGGCCTCGGCGATCCGGCGCAGCAGCCGGGGGTGGCGCACCGCGACCCAGCCGAGCGTGAAGAACGTGCCCTTGACCCCCGCCGCGTCGAACAGCGCGAGGATATCGTCGCAATTGCGCTCGACCCGCGTGCGGATCGCGGGCCAGTCGGCTCGGTCGATCACCGTCTCGAAGGCGCCGACCTGGAACCAGTCCTCGACATCGACCGAGAGGCCGTTGATGGGTCGGGTGTCGTTCATGGCGTCCATCCTTGTCGGCTGGGTGCGGTATCCGAAACTCAGGCGGCGCGGCGCTGGCCGTCGCCGCCTTCGAACCACTCGATCAGCATCGTCAGCGTGTGGCGCAAGGTGCGCTCCTGCTCTTCCAGACGGGCCTCAAGCCCGGCGCTCTGCGCCGCCGCCTGGGCCAGCTGGTCCTGCAAGGCCGCCACGCGCGGGTCCTCGCCCGCAGCGCCCGCATCCTTCTGGCGCTCGACATTCGCCGCCAGTTCGAGGACCGCATGCTGAAGCTCGTCGATCTGCGAATCGCGCCCCGCCAGCGCCGCCTCGATCAGGGCGATCGCGGCCTTGGCATCGAGCGCATCGCCCTGCGGAACAGCCGCGACGGGCACCTCGGCGACCGCGACAGGCTCGCTCTGGCAGACGAGGTTGCGGGTGCCGTCCTCGTCCAGTTCACCCAGCACATCGTGCAACATGTCGAGGTCGATCAGCGAACGCTTCTCCACCGCGCCGAGCAGGAGCAGGCGGCTGACGATCTGGTTGATCCGGCGCGGAATGCCGCCCGTGGCCTCGTGCACATCGGCGAAGACGCGGTGATCGAAGCCCGGATTGCCCTTCCAGCCCACGCAGTTCAGGCGGTGCTCGACATAGGCCTGCACTTCGCGCGGCTCCATCGCCGTCAGGTGATGCGTGGCGATCACCCGCTGGCGAAGCTGTTCGAGCTGCGGGCTTTCCAGCAAGGTCGCGCGGAATTCGGGCTGGCCGAGCAACAGCGTCTGGAGCAGCGGATGCGAGCCGAGCTGGAAGTTCGACAGCATGCGCAGTTCCTCGACCGCATCGATCGCCAGGTTCTGCGCCTCGTCCACGATCAGCAGGCAGCGGCGGCCCGCGCGGGCCTCGGCATGGAGGAAGCCCTCGATCGCGCCGAGCGCCGAGGCCTTGTCATGCCCGGCCACCGGCAGCCCGAAGGCCTGCGCGACGACATGGACGATCGCCTCGCCGTCAAGCGCGCTGGTGACGATGCAGGCGGCGGTGAGCCGCGCCGGATCGATCGTCGCCATCAGGTGCGAGACCAGCGTGGACTTGCCCGCGCCGACTTCGCCGGTGATGACCACGAAGCCCTCGCCCTGCGCCAGGCCGTAGCCGAGATAGGACAGCGCCTTGCGGTGCGTCGCGCTCTCGAAATAGAAGGCCGGATCGGGCGTCAGCTGGAAAGGCCGGCCCTCGAACCCGTAGAATTGGTCGAACATCCCTGCTCTCCTTCGCAATCAGAAGCTGTAGCGCAAGCCCGCCAGGGCCGACGCGGTCCAGTAGTCGTCGTAAAGCGGATCGTTTCGGGTCACCCCGTCGATCCCCAAGGCCACGCTCGCGCGCAGGCGGCGGGCGAGCATGCGATAATAGCCGAGCGTGGCGCCATAGCCCGTGACATTGCCGGTCAGGGCGTCGCTGCTGTTCAGCCAGTTGGCATAGACATTGGCCGACCAGCCCGCATCGCGGCCGAGCTGGCCGTTGAGATAGGCGGCGATCCACCAGTTCTCGTCGACCACCCCATCGGCGGCGGCAAGCACGGTATTGCGCCCGGCGATGAAGTCGCGGCGGTCGTAACCGGCGCCGATGCCCGCGGTCATGTGGCCGATCTCGCGCGAATAGCTCGCGGCGATCCCGCGCCCGCGATAGACCGCCGAACGCACCGAACCGAGCGCGCCCGAGAGGCAGTTGTTGCCGTCGAGCGAGATCACGCAGCCGCGCAGTTCGCCGGTCACCGGGTCGCGCACGGCCACGAAGTCGTTCGGCAGCTGGTCGAGCGCGCGGTTTAGCTGGCCGCCGAAACCGCTGACATTGTCGTAGACGCCGACACTGAGCTGGCTGCGGTCGTCGGGCGCATAGGCCAGAGTGCCGCCGAAGCTGGTCGAGCCGTAGCGGCGGCCGATATGGGCCGAAAGCGAGGTGCGGCGGCTGGGTCGCCACATGACGGCGACGTCCCAAAGCAGCCCGCTGACATCGTAGGATAGCTGGCGCGGGGCGCTCTTGTCGGTGACATAGCGGCCGTCGCGGCCGATCACCGGATTGTCGTCGGCATCCCGCAAGGCATCGCGGCTGGAGACTTCGACATCCTCGTAGCCGAGCGCGCCGACCACCTGCACGGTGCGGCTGACCGGCACCGTCACCAGCCCCCTCGCCTGCATGTCGCGCACGCGCTGGTCGAGGTTGGAGACGTCCTCCTGATAGAGGCTCCCGGCCACGCCCAGCCCTACAGGGGCGATCACATGCGGCGCGACACCGGCCTGCACATCGGCCATCTGGGTCACGCTCTTGTCGAACAGGTCCGCCGCCGCGCCGCCGGGAACGGCGACATAGGCATCGGGCTGCTCAACTTTGGTGAAACCGGCGCGGTAGTTCGCGGAAAGATCGATATCCCCGGCGCGGGTCTTGAACGAAGGGCCGCCGTAAACCGAGTATATATTGGTGCGGGTAGTGTCGTTCACCAGCCCGCCGGAGAGCGCCGAGCCGCCGTTCTCGACGCGCGCCTGGGTCGCGAGAGCACCGGCTTCGAACGTCAGGCCCGGTGCGAT
Organism: Novosphingobium sp. BF6; assembly: GCF_058273105.1. Taxonomy (NCBI): domain Bacteria; kingdom Pseudomonadati; phylum Pseudomonadota; class Alphaproteobacteria; order Sphingomonadales; family Sphingomonadaceae; genus Novosphingobium; species Novosphingobium sp. BF6. The sequence continues at coordinate 1,503,430 of NZ_CM177775.1, read as the reverse complement.
CGTGGTATAGCCGCGCACCAGCCCGCTGATCGCGTCGCCGTCCCGCGCTTTCCGGCCCCAACCGATATAGCGCTCGTAGCGGACCGAGGCCGAGAGCGCGTTGTTGCGCCCGGAAATGCCCGCGTCCACGCCTGCTGCAAGCTGGGTATAGGTCAGCACGTCGCTGCCGGGCGAGAGCTGCGCGTCGACGATCTGGTCGATCTCGATATAGGGCGTCACTTCCAGACGGCGCGGCTTGCGGCCCCGCTCGCCGCGACCGGACTTTCCGTGCCCGCCCGCATCGGCTGAAGATGCCGTCGCTTCGTCGGAACCGCTCCCGACCTGATCGTAGCCCATGGTCTGCGCCTGCACGGACGGCGCAGCCGCAGCGGCCAGCGCGACCAGACTCAATGTACCCAATTTCATCGTACTCAGTTTCATCTGACGGGATGTCATCCCTTGTACCCGTAATAGGAGCCGAAGCGGCGACCGCTCGGGCTGAACTGCGCGTCGTTCAGCAGAAGCTGCACGTTGGGGCAGGCATTCAGCAGCGAGATCGCATCTTCCAGCGCGCCCTGCCCGGTCCGGTCGGCCCGCACGATGACGACGGTCTGACCGACGTACTTTGCTAGCTCGGCGGCGGGCGAGGCCGCCAGAGCCGGGGGCGAATCGAAGATCACCATGCGGCGCGGCGCGTTCTCGGTCAGCCGTTCCAGCACTTTCGCGGTGCGCGAGGAGGACAGGTACTCGCTGTCGTTGATCGTCGCGTCGCCCGCGGGCATGACCCAGAGCCCCGGAATATCCGTGCCGAGCACGCAGGCCGCCGGGTCGATCGTCTCGTCCATCAGCGCGTCCATCAGACCCGGCCCGCCCGGAAGCCCGAGCGCGGAAAGGATCGAGGGCTTGGCGAAGTCGGCATCGACCAGCAGGACTTCGCTTTCCTTCTCGGCCGCAATCGACAGCGCGAGATTCAGCGCGCAGTAGGTCTTGCCCTCGCCCGGATGGGGCGAACTGATGAGAATGCGCTGCGCCGCCGCGCCCGCGCCCTGACGGCGCAAGTCGCGCGCCTGGACCAGCAACTGGCGCTTCACGATGCGAAACTCCTCCAGCAGCGTGGAGACCGCGCCTTCGGGCACGATCAGGCCCTGCTCGCGCAGATGCTCGCGGTCGATCGGGTGATGCTCGCCGTGGAAGGAGACCGGCTCGACCACAGGGGCGGTTTCCATGCGGGTCTCGCCACCGGCCTCCGCCGGAGCGGCGAAGGGAGCCGGGCTCGTCGGTGCGGCTACGGCCGGCGCGGGCGCCATCTTGCGCGCCGGTTCGGCAGGCAGCGGACCGGGACGCGCGATCATCGCGTTGAAATCGAAGTGCCCGGCGGCACGCTCGATCAGCGATTCGCCGGGGCCACGGGTCCTGGTCGGCTGGATCTCCGGAGAGGTTTCATCCTGACCGGCGCCGTCCTGACCATTGAGCGGGATCTTGCTGTGCTGGGTCATCACCGTTCCTCAGGCCACCATGCCGCGCTGGATGAATTCGACCGCCAGCAGCACCACGCAAAGCACGCAGAGCGCCGCGCCCGCGCCGAAGAAATACTTGAGGCGGCGGCGGCGCAGCAGGCGGACCTGATCGGTCACGTTCTGCGAGATCGCGCCGAGCACCGGCAGCCCGGTCGCCCGCTCCAGCCCCGCCGTCGTGGCGAAGACCGAACGGACCTTGCCGAGCGCGAAAGCCCCGGCGCAGCCGCCGACGATCCCGGCCATCAGCACGCCGACCAGCAGCAGCGGACGGTTCGGCGCCACCGGCTTGCGCGGCGTCGTCGGCGGATCGACCACCTGGAATTTCACCGCCTCGCGCTCGGTCTTCACTTCGCCGCGCAGGCGCAGTTCCTCGCGGTCCTGCAGGAGCTTGTCGTATTGCTGGCGCAGCACGTCATAGTCGCGGTTGATGCGCTGGGCCTCGGTGGCGAGTTCCGGGTCCTGGATCGCCGAGGCGGTCAGCGAGGCCACGTCGGACTGCAAGGCCGCCTTGCGCGAAGTCAGCGCCTGGACGTTGGCGAGGCGTTCCGCGCGGATCGACTGGAGCGAGCTATAGGCCGGATTGGGCGTGCCCCCACCGCTGGCGGCTTCCTGCGCCGCCGCGCCGCGCAGGGCCGCGACCTGATTGCGCGCGACGATCACGTCGGGGTGATTGTCGGTGAGGCCGCGCGCCTTGAGATTGGACAATTCCGCCTGCGCGGCAGCGAGTGCCCCCGCGGCCCCGCCCGCCGAACCGCCCGCAATCGAGCGCGGGGTTCCGGCAAGCTGGCCGTCGATCGCCGCCAGCGAGCTTTGCGCGGCGGAGAGGTCCGCCTCCAGATCGCGCAGCTGGGTGCGCGAGCTTTCCAGCCGCTGCGCCACCGCCGCGCCGCCGAGCGCCATTTCGGGATGCTGCGCCTCGAAGGCGGTGCGGCGCTGTTCGGCGGTCTCCAGTTCCTTCTCGCGGGCGCGCAGCTGCTGGTTCACGAACGTCAGCGTCTCGACCATGTCGCCGCGATCGCCCGAAAGGTTTTCCTCGCGGAAGATGTCGATCAGCTTCTGCGCGACTTCGCGGGCGAGCTGCGCATTCTCGGCATCGGAGAACGAGGCGTAGTTGGCGGTCGCCGTGATCTCGAAGAGGTTGTCCTGCTGGGCGACCACCGAGACGTTCTTGCCCAACCCGGCCACGGCCGCTTCCATCTGCTTGGGCGACTGGATGGTGTCGCCCAGACGGGTGCCGCGCACGACTTTCTCGAGGTTCACGGCGCTGGTCAGGGTCTGGCGGATACGTTCGATATCGCGCTTCTTGTCGGCCACGCCGATGCCGACCTGCTCGGCCAGCGCGTCGTCGAGCTGAATGAAGATGCGCGCGCGCGACTCGTAAGTGTTCGGGATCAGCGCGATCGCCAGCCAGCCCAGGAGGCAGATCGCCCAGGCCGCCGCCAGCGCGATCCAGCGCCGGTGCCAGACGCTGTGGAGCGCCGCCAGCAGTTCTTCGTAGAGGCCGTTCATCGCGCCGTGCCGCTCCCCTCAGATCCTCAGAACATGCTTTCCGGGATGATGATGACATCGCCCGGATTGAGCATGACATTGGCCTTGCTCTTGCCCTTCTTCAGCAGGTCGCTGAGGCGCAGGGCATATTCGGTCTGCTTGCCGCTCGCCTTGTCGAAGCGGATCAGGCGGGCGCGATTGCCCGCCGCATATTCGGACAGGCCGCCCACCGCGATCATCGCGTCCAGCACGGTCATGTTGGCGCGGTAGGGGATCGAGGCAGGCTTCTCTGTCGCGCCGACGATGCGGATCTGCTGGCTGTAAGTGCCTGAAAAACCGTCAACGATCACCGAGACCAGCGGGTCCTGGATGTACTGAGAGAGCTGGAGGCGGATATCCTCGGCCAGCATCGCCGGGGTCTTGCCCACGGCGGGCATGTCGGCGATCAGCGGCGTGGTGATGCGCCCGTCGGGCCGCACCTGCACTTTGGCGCCGAGTTCGGGATTGCGCCAGACGAACACGGTCAGCTGGTCGAGCGGACCGATCACGTATTCCTCGCTGGGCCCTTCCTGCATCGCCACGAACTGCGCGGGCGGAAGCTCCTGCTTCGGCGCGGCATGGGCGCAGCCGGACAGGACGACATTGGCCAGAAGCACACCTACAGGCACAGTGCCGGCCAGCAGTCCGGTGAAGCGGCGATGCGACATAGACCAATCCCTTCAGGCGCCCGTCTCTTCCGCCGCACGAGACTGGCGGACCGGGCAAATTTCCAGTCTCGCCTATCGCTCAAAAGGGTGAACATTGCGTTAGTCGTGAGCCAGCGATTCCCGCGCGGTCCCGTAATGGGACAACATCGGCGTCGGGCTTTAACCGCAGTCCGGCGCCGTCACACCAGCATTTCCAGCGCCGGCCCCTGCCCCAGAAAGTGCGCCGGACTGGCCGAGGCCCCATAGGCCCCGGCGCAGAACACCGCGATCAGATCGCCCACGTCGGCGCGCGGAAAGCCGCCCTTGTCGGCCAGCTTGTCGAGCGGGGTGCAGAGGCAACCGACGATCGAGGCCTCTTCCTCGACCGACGCTTCGAAGCGCGTGGCGATGGCCGAGGGATAGTTGCGGCGGACCACCGTGCCGAAGTTGCCCGAGGCGGCAAGCTGGTGATGCAGGCCGCCGTCGGTGACGAGGAAGACCTCGCCGTGGCTCTCCTTGCGATCGATCACGCGGGCGAGGTAAATTCCCGCTTCGCCAACGAGATAGCGTCCTAGTTCGATACAGAATGCGGTGTCCTGCAAGACCTCGGGAAGCCGCTCGAAACGCGCGGCCAGCCGCTCGCCGACAAGGGCCGGATCGACCGGGGTGTCGCCCGGAAAATAGGGAATGCCGAGGCCGCCGCCGAGATTGCAATGCGGTAGCGGCGTGCCGCTTTCCTGCGCCAGACGGGCCGCGAGGTCGATCGCCTGCCCCTGGGTCTCGGCAATCGCCTCGCCGTCGAGGGCCTGGCTTCCGGCGAAGATGTGGAAGCCGCGCCACTCCGCACCGCTGGCGGCGATCTCGCGCACCAAGGCCGGGACGCGCGCCGCATCGATGCCGAAGGGCTTGGCGCCGCCGCCCATCTTCATGCCCGAGCCCTTGAGGTCGAAATCCGGATTGACCCGAATTGCGAGGCGCGGCGTCTGGCCGAGCTTCTCGCCAATGGCCAGAGCGCGCCGGGCCTCGGCTTCCGATTCGAGGTTCAGCGTCACCCCGGCGCGGATCGCCGCTTCCAGTTCGCGGTCGCGCTTGCCGGGTCCGGCGAAACTGACCGCTGTCAGGTCGATCCCCGCACCGGTCACGATGGCCAGTTCGCCGCCCGAGGCGATGTCGAAGCCATCGACCAGTCCGTTCATCAGCGCGAGCAGCGGCGAAAACGGGTTGGCCTTGACCGCATAGTGCAGTGCCAGCCGCTCCGGCATGGCTGCCCGCAAATCCGCCACGCGGCTGCGAATGCGCGCCGCTTCGTAGAGGAACAGAGGGGTGTCGCCCGCCACTTCCACCCATTCCGTCACCGGCCTGCCGCCGATCGCGAGAACGCCGTCTATCGCCGCAAAACCGGCGGGGATAGGACCAAGCGGCTTCATGGTGCCAGTTCCGCCGCCAACTCGGATGCAAGCCCGTTACGGTCGATCTTGCCGTTCGGCCCGATCGGCATCGCCTCGCGCCAATGGATCACTTTGGGCTGCATGAAATTCGGTAGTTCCTGCATAAGTTTACGCGGTAATTCTGCCTCGGCGTCGGAAGTTCCGGGCGAAGTTCCGGGGAGTGGGCGAACCACCAGATGGACCGCCTGCCCCAGCCGCGCATCGGCCACGCCCAGCGCCACCGCTTCGGCAACAAGACCCGTCGCCAACGCCGCTTCTTCCACTTCCTGCGGACTGATGCGGTTGCCCGCGCTCTTGATCATCGCATCGCGGCGACCGACGAAATAGAGCAGCCCGTCGGCATCGCGCCGCACCCGGTCGCCCGACCAGACCGCCATCCCGCCATAGCGCGAACCGGAAGGCGCGGGCCGATAGCGTTCGGCGGTGCGCGCCGGGTCCTGCCAGTAGCCGTGGGCGACCAGCGGGCCGCAATGGACCAGTTCGCCTTCCTCATTGTCGGCGGCGATCTCTCCGGCCTCGTTCACCACGAGCACTTCGGCATGGGGGATTTCCTTGCCCATCGAGGTCGGATGGGTGTCGATCAGCGCCGGATCGAGATAGGTCGAGCGGAACGCCTCGGTCAGTCCGTACATCGCGAAAAGCCGCGCCTCGGGGAACAGCGCGCGCATCCGGCGCACGAGATCCACGGTGAGGGCGCCGCCGGTATTGGTCAGGCGCCGCAGCTTCGCGGCGACCTCTGCAGGCCAGTCGATCTCGCAGATCTGCACCCAGAGCGGCGGCACCGCGCCGAGGCTGGTGATATCGTGCCGGTCCACCGCCTTCATCACGTCGCGCGGCATCAGATAGTCCAGCGGCACCACGCAGCCACCCGCATGCCAGGTCGAGAGCAACTGGTTCTGCCCATAGTCGAACGAGAGCGGCATGACCGCCAGGACCCGGTCCTGCGGGGTAACGCCGAGATAGTCGGCCACGCTCTCCGCCCCCAGCCACAAGTTGGCATGGCTGAGCATCACCCCCTTGGGCCGCCCGGTGGAGCCGCTGGTGTAGAGAATCGCCGCGAGTTCCTCGGGATCGGCCTGCGAGGGCGCCATGTCGCCCCCGAGCGCCTGCGCTTCGGCCAGCGCCGCGCCTTCCTCGATCCGGCGGCAGGCGGCGGGAACGTCGCCCTCCTCCAGCGAGGCCAGTCGCGACGGCGTGGCGATCAGCAGCACGGCGCCGCTGTCGGCCAGGATATGCGCGACCTGGCCGTGCTTGAGCAGCGGATTGATCGGCACATGGACAAGGCCCGCCCGCGCGGCGGCCAGCGGCAGCAGACACGTCAGTTCGCCCTTGGCCGCCCAGGACGCCACCCGCGCGCCCTTTTCCGGCACTTCCTGCGCGAGCCATGCCGCAAGGCGGGAGACACGTGTTCTTAAGGCCTTGTAGTCCAGCACGTCTCCGCGCAGCACGAGCGCCTCGGCCGAATCCTCTCCGCGCAGTGCGAGATGGTCGAGCGGCAGGATCATGGCGGGAAAGGCTCCACAAGGGTTTGGTACAGGTCGATTATCACCGCGATCTTAAGCAAGTGCAATCGGACGGCCAGCTAACCGCATGGCTTTCCGAGAGCAACCAGCGCGCGCCCTTCGACCGGCTGGCGTGGTTCGCCGGGCTGAGCGAGCATTGCGGGCTGAATCCGCTGATCGCCGTGGCGCGCGAAGGCGGCGATATCGCCGCCCTGCCTTTGCGGGGTGACGGCGGCCATCTTCACGCACTGTCGAACTGGTACACCTTCCGCTATCGCCCCCTCGCCTCGCGGCCCGAAGGCTTGCTGGAAGCGCTCGCGCGAGACCTTGCCGGAAAGGCCCGCCGCGTGACGCTTTCCGGGCTTCCCGACGAAGACCGCAGCGCCTCCCGTCTCGAAGCGGCCTTTCGCAAGACCGGATGGCTGGTCCGCCGCACGGTCTGCGACAGCAATCACATCCTCCCCGTCGATGGCCGCAGCTACGAGCAATATCTCGTCTCGCGCCCCGGAAAACTGCGCACGACGCTCAAGCGCAAGTCCGGCAAAGTCGAGACACGGGTGCTGGACCGTTTCGACGCAGAGATCTGGAACGCCTACGAATCGATCTACGCCGAAAGCTGGAAGCCCGAGGAAGGCAGCCCCGCCTTCCTGCGCGCCTTTGCCGAGGCGGAAGGCAAGGCGGGCAGGCTCCGGCTCGGAATCGCCCTTGCCGAGGGCGCGCCGGTGGCGGCGCAGATGTGGACGGTCGAGCACGGCACCGCGTGGATCCACAAGCTCGCCCACCGCGAGGTTGCAAAACCGCTGTCGCCCGGATCGGTGCTGAGCGCGGCGCTGTTTCGCCATGTGATAGACGTGGACCGGGTCGATCTCGTCGATTTCGGCACCGGCGACGATCCCTACAAGCGCGACTGGATGGAAGTGGTCCGCCCACGCTATCGGCTGGACATGTTCCGCGCTGGCTCGCCGCGAAACTGGCCGACATTGGGACGGGACCTGCTGCGCGCCGGTGCACAATACCTTGCCGCAACTGCGAAGCGCGGCTAGAGGCGCGGGGTTACGAACAATGCCCGAAGAGAGGGGCCATGCAAGACGATACCGACCTGCTGCTGCGCCGCATCCTGACGGACGTGCTGGGCCTCAAGCAGGGTCAGGCCGAGACGTTCGATGCCGATACCGGCCTGTTCGGGCACCTGCCCGAACTGGATTCGATGGCGGTCGCCGGCCTGCTGACCGAGCTGGAAGACCGGCTGGACATCATCATAGAGGACGACGAGATCGACGGCGAGATGCTGGAGACCTTCGGCGGCCTGCTCGAATTCGCGAAAGCCAAGCGCGCGCCTGCCTGACTCTTCGGGGTATGATCCGGTCGGCGGGGAGCGTGACATGATCCCCGCGACATGGTCCTCAGATGCCCACGGAGGCGAGGAAACGGCCCTCGTTCGTGATCGCGCGCGCCCATTGCGCCTGCTGATCGTTCCCGCGCTGTTCGACGAAGGCAATCGCCTGCGCCGCTTCACGGTGGAAGTCATGCGGCGGCTCGACCGGGCCGGAATCGACACCATGCTGCCGGACCTGCCCGGCATGAACGAGAGCCTGCTCGGCCTCGAAACGCAGGATGCGGGCCTCTGGCGAGAGGCGATGCAGGCGGCCGCGCGGTATTTCGCCGTGACCCATGTGCTGGGCCTGCGCGGCGGCTGCCTGTTCACCCCGGACCTGCCCGCCTTTCACTATGCGCCGGTCAAGGGCGCGCAGATTTTGCGGGGCATGCTCCGCGCCCGAATGCTCGCCAGCCGGGAAGCCGGGCTTGAGGAAAATCGCGATTCGCTGACCGAGACGGCGCGGCGCGAAGGGATCATGCTGGCTGGATATCCGTTCGGCGCTGCGCTTTTCCGCGAACTCGAAACGCTGGAATCCGCTCCTGCTCAGGTCATCGCGCAGGACCGGATCGGCGGCAGCGGCCTCTGGCTGCGCGCCGAGCCGGACGAGGATGCCGCCCAGGCCGACGCCCTCGCCGCGATTCTCGTTGAGGCCGTACAAGCATGACGCGGCGCCATTTCACCTTCACCTGCGAAGGCGTGCAGCTTGTCGGGACGCTCGACGAAGCGGCAGGCGAGAACGCGCTGCTGATCGTCTCCGGCGGCAACGAAGTGCGCGCCGGGGCGTGGAACGGACAGGCCCGTCTTGCCGCCAGTATCGCCGCGCAAGGGTTCCCCGTACTGCGCTTCGACCGGCGCGGAGTGGGCGACAGCGAGGGCGACAACCACGGTTTTCGCTCGAACGGGCCGGATATCCGCGCCGCGCTCGCTGCTCTGCGCACCGAATGCCCGCACGTCCGCCGCGTGGTGGGTTTCGGCAACTGCGACGCCGCCAGCGCGCTGATGCTGGCTCAGGGCGCCGGTCTCGACGCACTGGTGCTGTCCAACCCCTGGACCATCGAGGACGATACGGCGGAAGCGCCTGCCGAAGTGGTGCGCGACCATTATCGCCGCCGCCTGGCCGATCCGGCGGCGATCCGGCGCCTGCTCACCGGCAAAGTGGCGATCGGCGGACTGGTGCGGAGCCTCATTGCGGCAATGCGCCGGGCTCCGGCGGCTCCCGCCGGTCTGGCGCAGGAGATTGCGCGTGAGTTGTCGGACTTTTCAGGCGAGGTTCGGCTGCTGGTCGCGGCGCGAGACCGCACGGGTCTCGCGTTTCTGGCGAACTGGGACAAGGCGGACACGCGCCTGCGGCTGTGCGCCGGGGCTACCCACAGCTATGTCGAACCCGAGGCGCAGGACTGGTTGCTGGCCCAAGTGCTGGACGTGCTGCAACGCAGTTAACAGGATTACACACCTCTTGTAATGCGCCCCCAAGGGTTAGGCGCAAGCAAAGGCAGACATTTCGCGGGTCCGGGGGCTCAGCCCCCGGAATCCCTTCCCTACTGTAAAATCAGGCCTCGACCTTCGCCGCCTCGGCGAATTCCCGATGCGCGAGGTAACGCTCGGCGTCGAGTGCGGCCATGCAGCCGGTGCCTGCCGCGGTGATCGCCTGGCGGTAGACGTGGTCCATCACGTCGCCGCAGGCGAAGACGCCGGGGATCGCGGTCTTGGGCGTGCCCGGTTCGACGAGGAGGTAGCCGGTCTCGTCCATGGCGAGCTTGCCCTTGAACAGCTCGGTCGCGGGCGCGTGGCCGATGGCGACGAAGGCGCCGTCGGTGAGGATCTCGCTCTGCTCGCCGGTCTTGGTGTCGATCAGTGCGAGAGCGCGCAGTTCGCCGTTCTCGCCTTCCATGAAGCGTTCGACCCGCTTGTCCCACACGACCTTGATCTTGGGATTGGCGAAGAGGCGGTCCTGAAGGATCTTCTCGGCGCGCAGGGTGTCGCGGCGGTGGATCAGGGTCACTTCGTCCGAGTGGTTGGTGAGGTAGAGCGCCTCTTCCACAGCGGTGTTGCCGCCGCCGATCACCACGACCTTCTTGCCGCGATAGAAGAAGCCGTCGCACGTGGCGCAGGCCGAGACGCCCTTGCCCGAGAGTTCCTGCTCGCCGGGAACGCCCAACCACTGCGCCTGCGCGCCGGTGGCGATGACGAGGGTATCGGCTTCGTAGACGTCGCCCGAATCGGCGATGGCGGTAAAGAGCGGGCCGGAAAGGTCGACCGAGGTGATGATGTCGTACATCATGCGGGTGCCGACGTGGACGGCCTGGGCCTCCATTTCCTGCATCAGCCAGGGGCCCTGGATGACCTCGCGGAAGCCCGGATAGTTCTCGACGTCGGTGGTGATGGTCAGCTGGCCGCCGGGCTGGAGACCCTGCACCACGATCGGCTCCATGCCGGCGCGGGCGCCGTAGATCGCGGCCGAAAGGCCTGCGGGGCCGGAGCCGATGATGAGCATGCGGGTCTTGTGCGTCGTCGCCATGTGAAAGTCTCCGGCGTGAATGGGCGAATATCGTTGAGGCGCGAGATAGGGGCAAGCACCCCGGTTTGCCAAGCGTCAGGGGGCATAAGGAATATCTTGATCCCCGCAAATCCCGGCTAACCTGTCATTGACCTGCCCCATTGACGTTGATGCTTCGGCGCATCACGGTTCTGTCATGAAAAGCCAGCTCGGACCGACCTCGAACCGCTTCATCTCGCAGCGCCTGCGCCTCAACTATGTCGACTGGGGCAACCCGGAAGCGCCGCCGCTGATCCTCCAGCACGGCGGGCGCGACCATTGCCGCAGCTGGGACTGGGTGGCCGAGGAGCTGCGGCACGACTGGCATGTGATCTGCCCGGACTTGCGCGGCCACGGCGATTCCGAATGGTCGCCCGAAGGGCACTACGGCATGGACGCCTTCGTCTACGACTTCGCGCAGCTGGTCCACACGCTGGGGCACGAAAGAGTGACGATCGTCGCCCATTCGCTGGGCGGCAACATCGCGACGCGGTTCACCGGGCTGTTTCCGGAGAAAGTCGAGAAGCTGGTCAATATCGAAGGCCTCGGCCCGCCGCCGCAAATCCGCCGCCAGATGGAAGAGCGCGGCGTTGGCGAGCGGCTCAGGCAGTGGATCGAGGACAAGCGCCGCGCTTCCGGCAGGGCGCCGCGCAAGTATGCGACTCGCAAGGATGCCTACCAGCGCATGAAGGAGGAGAATTCCTTCCTCACCGAGGAACAGGCCCGTCACCTCACCATCCACGGCGCCAGCCGCAACGAGGACGGCACCTGGAGCTGGAAGTTCGACAACTACGTCAACGTCTGGTCCGCTTCCGACCTGCCCACCGACGATCTGGTCGCGCTATGGCAGGCGATCACCTGTCCGGTGCTGATGCTCTGGGGCAGCAAGAGCTTCGCCCAGAGCCCCGCGAAAGACCGCCGGATCGACCATTTCCCGACCGCCACGCTGATCGAGTACGAAAACGCCGGCCACTGGCTGCATCACGACCAGTTCGATCGCTTCATGGACGATGTGAAGGCGTTTCTCGGCAGTTAGGTCAGCAGGAAATATCCCAGACCGAGCCAGCAACACGCGCAGAGCGCGATCGCAATGATGAGGCCGCGCGCGTCGTGTTCCTGATCGCTCAATCGGCCGCTTTGCTCGGCGTAGACGAGACCTGAACTTAATCCGAGATTTCCGCCGGCGAACCCTTCCGAACGGCGATCGAACATACCTTCGTCAATGACGTTCATCCACAACATCCCCTTGTGCGTGGCGGCCTTTCCCGCCGGTTCGATGCCGCCCACCGTTGTGGTGTGACGCCTCGAACCTCCCGCAGAATCGGGATGCTAACATCTTCACGGGACCTTGCCCAGACCGTCACGACAAGCCTTTCGGATAGGCATCAACGCCTTGCAATGCCCCGGTCCATCCATATACGACCGGATACAGCCATACGTCCTTTGGCAAACGCTCCGGAGTCTTCCCGAAATGCGCAGGCCGCTTGCCTTCATCCTCTCGCTGTTCATGACTTTTGCCGCGCTGGTGCCGCCCGCCTTTGCCCAGCAAACGGGGCCACTGGTGCTGGCCGCTGCGAGCCTCCAGGAATCGATGAACGCGGTGGCCGACGCCTGGGCGGCAAAAGGCCATCCGCGCCCGAAGATTTCCTTTGCCGGGTCCTCCGCCCTCGCCCGCCAGATCGAGGCCGGGGCACCGGCGGACCTGTTCGTCTCGGCGGACGAGCCGTGGATGGACGACGTGCAGGGCAAGGGCCTGCTGCGCCCGAAGACCCGCGTGTCGTTCCTCACCAACAACCTCGTGCTGATCGCCCCGGCGAACAAGCCTGTGCGCCTGAAGATCGCGCCCGGTTTCCGCCTTGCTGCCGCGCTCGGGCCGAACCGGCTGGCCGTGGCCGACCCCAATGCCGTGCCCGCCGGGGTCTATGCCAAGCAGGCACTGACGCGGCTCAAGGTCTGGCCCTCGGTGCAGGGCAAGCTGGCCCCGGCCGAGAACGTGCGCGCCGCCCTCGCCCTCGTCAGCCGGGGCGCGGCGCCGCTCGGCATCGTCTACGCCACCGACGCCCGCGCCGAACCGGGCGTGCGCGTGGTCGATACGTTCCCCGCCGCATCGCACGATCCGATCAGCTACCCGGTCGCCCTGCTCGCCGCCTCGCGCCACAAGGACGCCGAGGGCTTCCGCCGCTTCCTGATCTCTGCCGAGGGCAAGGCGGTGTTCCGCCGCTTCGGCTTCGGCACGCGCTGATCCCGCGCAGGTCATGACGGCGCTTACCCTGGAAGAATGGCAGGTCCTGATCCTGTCGCTGAAAGTCAGCGGCGTGGCCATGGCCGCTACCCTGCCGCTGGCCTTCGCGCTGGCCTGGGTGCTGGCGCGCTGGCGCTTTCCGGGCAAGGTCCTGCTCGACGCGCTGGTGCACCTGCCGCTGGTGCTGCCGCCGGTCGTCACCGGCTGGCTGCTGCTGATCGCCTTCGGCACCAACGGGCCGCTCGGCCGTTTCTTCGCCGAGTGGCTGGGGCTGACCTTCATCTTTCGCTGGACCGGCGCCGCGCTGGCCGCTGCGGTCATGGCCCTGCCGCTGATGGTGCGGGCCATGCGCCTCTCGATCGAGGCCGTCGACCGCCGCCTCGAAAGCGCCGCCCGCACGCTCGGCGCGGGCCGCTGGCGTACTTTCGCCAGCGTCACCCTGCCGCTGGCCATGCCCGGCGTGCTGGCGGGCCTCGTCCTCGGCCTCGCCCGCTCGATCGGCGAATTCGGCGCGACGATCACTTTCGCCTCCAATATCCCCGGCGAGACCCAGACCCTGCCGCTGGCGATCTACAGCGCGCTCCAGATGCCCGGTTCCGAGTGGCAGGTGACGCGCCTTGCAGTGCTGTCGATCCTCGTCTCGGTCGTCGCCCTCGTGGCTTCCGAATGGCTCGCCCGCCGCAGCGGACAGGGATCGGCGCACCATGCCCTTTGACGTCGCCATCGCCCTGCGGCGCGGCAAGCTGCGGCTCGACTATGCCTTCCGCACCGAGAAAGGCGGGCTGACCGCCCTGTTCGGCCCCTCGGGCGCAGGCAAGACCTCGCTGCTCGATGCCATCGCCGGTCTCGCCCGGCCGAGCGAGGGGCATATCCGCGTCGATGACACGGTGCTGTTCGACAAGGCCCGCCGCATCGACCTCAAGCCCGAGCAGCGCCGCTGCGGCTACGTGTTCCAGGACCTGCGCCTGTTTCCGCACAAGAGCGTGCGTGACAACCTGCTCTACGGCTGGCGCCTCGCGCCGCCCGGCCGGCGCTGGATGGACCTCGACACCGCGCTGGGCTTCCTCGGCATCGGCCACTTGCTGGATCGCCGCCCCGCCACACTCTCCGGCGGCGAGGCCCAACGCGTGGCGATCGGCCGCGCCCTGCTTTCCGGCCCGCGCTTCCTGCTGATGGACGAGCCGCTCGCCTCGGTGGACGCGGAAAGGCGCGAGGAGATCCTCACCGTGATCGAGCGCATCCGCGACGAACTCGCCCTGCCGATCCTCTACGTCAGCCACGACCGCGCCGAAGTGGACCGTCTGGCCAGCCGTGTAATCGCCATCTAAATCACGCGCCCGCATTGCCCGAGCCTCGTGCGCCTCTATATCTGCGCAGCATATTTCCACGCTTGAGGAGGATTACCCCATGACCATCGCCATCGGTGACACGCTGCCCGACGTGAAGCTCGTCAAGGCCGGCGAAAGCGGCCCCGAACCCGTACAGAGCGCGGAATTTTTCGCGGGCCGCAAGGTCGCGCTGTTCTCGGTTCCCGGTGCCTTCACCCCGACCTGCTCGGCCAGGCACCTGCCCGGCTTCGTCGACAAGGCCGCCGAACTGAAGGCCAAGGGCATCGACGAGATCGCCTGCACCGCCGTCAACGACGCCTTCGTCATGAGCGCCTGGGGCAAGGCCAACGGCTCGGCCGACGTGACCATGCTGTCGGACGGCAACGGCGACTTCGTGAAGGCGATCGATCTGGTGATGGACGGCACAGCCTTCGGCATGGGCCATCGCGGCAAGCGCTTCTCGATGGTCGTCAACGACGGCGTGGTCGAGCAGCTCAACGTCGAAGCGCCGGGTGCCTTCGAGGTCAGCTCCGCCGACCACCTGCTCGGCCAGCTCTGATCAGGGCGCGATAGCGCAAGCGGGGCGGTCTTCCTTTGGGAGGCCGCCCTTTTTCGTATCCGCGGCATCGACGGGGCGTTGGCTTTCCCGCCTGCCTTGCCGCGATCCCGACAGGCGGTTAGCGTCGCATCACAGCAAGGAGTTCCCATGGCACGTTCGGTTATCGTCACCGGTGGTTTCGGCATTCTCGGCGCGGCCGTAGCCGCCGCCTTCGCCGCAGCGGGCGACAAGGTCACCCGCATCGACTTCGCGCCCGAAGCCAAGGAAGCAGTGGCAGGCGCACTGGACATCGGCGGCGTGGACCTGACCGACGCGCAGGCCACCCAGGCCGCGCTGGACGAAGTGGTCGCGGCCCATGGCGGCATCGACGTGCTGGTCAACGTCGCGGGCGGCTTCACCTGGGAGACGCTGGAAGGCGGTTCGCTGGCGAACTGGGCGCGGATGCAGGCGATGAACCTGACGACGGCGGCGACTATCACCCAGCTTGCCCTGCCCCGGCTCAAGGCTTCGGCGGCGGGCCGCGTGGTCAACATCGGCGCGGGCGCGGCGATCAAGGCCGGTGCGGGTATGGGCGCCTATGCCGCCTCCAAGTCCGGCGTCCACCGCCTGACCGAAGCCCTGGCCGAAGAACTCGCGGGCACCTCCGTCACCGTCAACGCGGTCCTGCCCAGCATTATCGACACCCCGACCAACCGGGCCGACATGCCCGACGCCGATTTCTCGACCTGGGTGCAGCCGGACGCGATCGCCGATGTGATCGACTTCCTCGCCTCGAACGCTGCCCGCGCGATCACCGGGGCGCTGATCCCGGTAACGCGGGGCGGATAAGACCGGAGCGTCAGCCCCGCTCGCCGAACAGACGGCACGCCACGGCATCAAGCCGCGCCACCACAGCCGGATCGCGCGCATCGGGCGCGGTGATGAGGGCATGGTCCAGCGCCCGGTCGATCGGGCTGGGCGCGCGCTCGGCGGGCAGGCTTGCCGCCAGCGCGCGCAGCGAATCGCGCGCCACGCGGGCATTGCCATGCATGACTTCGAGGACATGGCTGACCTCGACGCCCGCCTCTTCCTCGCGCCAGGAATCGTAGTCCGTAACCATGCCGAGCATCGCGTAAGGCAGTTCCGCCTCGCGGGCGAGTCGGGCCTCGGGCATGCCGGTCATGCCGATCACGTCCGCGCCCCAGCCCCGGTAGATGCGGCTTTCGGCGCGAGTCGAGAACTGCGGACCTTCCATCGCTAGGTAACATCCGGCGGCATGGACTTTGGCTCCGGCCGCTTCCGCCGCTGCACCAGCCAATCCCGAAAGACGCGGACAGACCGGGTCCGCCAGGCTGACATGGGCGACCAGTCCGGTGCCGAAGAAGCTGCCGACCCGGCCCGTGGTCCGGTCGATGAACTGGTCGACCATGACCATGTGGCCCGGCGCCATCTCCTCGCGCAGCGAACCGATCGCGGACAGCGCCAGCACGTCCGTTACCCCGCAGCGCTTGAGCACGTCGATATTGGCGCGGTAGTTCACCGCCGAGGGCGGGATCGCATGGCCCGCGCCGTGGCGGGCGATGAAGGTGAAGCGCACCCCGTCCAGCCATCCGGTCGTGACCGGCCCGGAAGCCGCCCCGAACGGGCTGGAGACGGAAATCTCCTGCGCGTCCTCCAGTTCGATTCCGGCCGCCAGACCCGAACCGCCGATGATGCCCAGATGCCAGAAGCTGCTTTTCTCAGCGCGCAAGGATACCTGCCATGATGATGTCGATCGTGTGTTCGCGGTAGCGGTCGCGCAGCTCCTCGGTCAACGTATCCTGGTCGAAGCAATGCTTGAGCACCAGCCGCGCCGAAAAGAAACGGTCCACCGCTCCGGTCACGGTAAAGTAGAAGAGTTGCGGATCGATTTCACGGAACACCCCCGCCTGCACGCCATCGCCGATCAGCTGCTCGTAGGCGCGGTAGATCGGCGAAAGATAGCAATCGGCAATGCGACGCGCCTCGGCATCGTCGCTCTCGCGCACCATGCGCATGGTCAGGCGGTTGAGATAGGGCACTTCGTAGAAGGTATCGACAACCTTCCAGAGATGGCGCCGCAGCTTGGCCTCCGGCGACCAGCCATCCTTGGCCAGAAGCGCATCGACGCTGGTGACGATCGCCTGCCAGTCCCGGTCGAGCAAAGCCTTGAGCAAACCAGCCTTGTTGCCGAAGTAATACTTCACCAGCGCCGAATTGAGACCCGAGCGCAGCGACAGTTCCGACAGCGAAATGTCGATCACGTCGCCTTCGCGCATGATCGCGCTGGCCGTGTCCAGCAATTGCCCGCGCGCGCCGGGATGCGGCGCGCCGTGCTCGGTCGAGGAAGTGCCCTGCGCCATCTCTCGGTCCCGCAGCCCTTACTTCGGGCCCATGCGGATCGCGCCGTCGAGGCGGACGGACTCGCCGTTCATATAGTCGTGTTCCAGCATGAAGAGCGCCAGCTTCGCATATTCCTCGGGCTTGCCGAGGCGCTTGGGGAACGGCACCATGGCCGCGAGCGCATCCTGCACCGGCTGCGGCATTCCGGCCATCATCGGCGTCTCGAAGATGCCCGGCAGGATCGTGTTGACGCGGATACCCTCGCTCATGAGATCGCGGGCGACCGGCAAGGTCATCGCCAGCACGCCGCCCTTGGACGCCGCATAGGCTGCCTGCCCGATCTGCCCGTCCTGCGCCGCGACCGAGGCGGTATTGACGATGGCGCCCCGAGAGCCTGCATCGTCCAGCGGATCGAGCGTCACCATCCCCGCCGCCGCCTTGCTGATGCAGCGGAACGTACCGACGAGGTTGATGAGAATGGCCTTTTCGAACAGCGCCATGTCATGCGCACGCGGCGCCCCGGTCTCGCGGTTGCGGCCGACGGTCCTGGAAGCAGGCGCGATGCCCGCGCAATTGACCAGAACGCGTTCCTGCCCATGCGCGGCGCGGGCCTTGGCGAAACCGGCATCGACGCTGGCGTCGTCGGTCACGTCGACCTTGCAGAAGACGCCGCCGATCTCGGCCGCGATGGCCTCGCCCGCCTCGGCATTGAGGTCGAACACCGCCACTTTCACGCCCTGCGCCGCCAGCGCCCGCGCGGTGGCCGCGCCGAGACCCGATGCCGCGCCGGTGACGACGGCGGCCAGGCTGCTGTCCAGTTTCATGCTGCTTCCCCTTCCTGCTCGCGCACAAGATCCCGACCCGTGGCGGAACCTCGCAGGCCCGATGATTTAATCAACCGGTTAAGCAGGCGGAACCGGCAGGTCAATCGGGCAGGTCGGTGGAACAGGACAAAACCCGCCCCGGCGTCGTCACCGGGTGCGGGAAGCAGGTCGCCGAAGGCCTGCGATCAGCCGACCGGATCCATTCCGCGCTGGATCTGCGAGCGCTCGATATTGGAGCGATCGCCGCGGCGCTGCTCTTCCCACTGGCTCTTGGTCATGCAGACCTTCTTGGCGCGAAGGCGCGAGCCGATTTCGGTGACGCGCTCGCAGATCATCGGGTCCTTCTTGTCGATGTCGTTCTGCGCCACCGGCGTCCCGGCAACGGCAGGCGCGGTTTGGGGCGCGGGATTCCCGGCCAACACCGGCGCGGCGGCGAAAGCGAGAGAAACGGCAGCAAGTCGTGTGAGCATATGCATGATGCAACTCCGTGGCATCGGCTTCTGGAGCCGCATGCCGAATGACTGGATGAAACGAAGGTAAATCGGGACGTACCGCACATCAAGTGCGGGCGATATCGAAGGCGATGGTCATGCGCTCGCCCGCCGTGAAAGGACGGGTTCCGTGCCACATCCACGAAGGAAACAGCACGAGGCGCGCGGGCTTCGGCTCCACCGAGGCGCGGGGCGTCAGATCCCCCAGCCCTTCCGGCGCGCCGCCCAGATCGAGCCAGCCCTCGCCAGGGCGAAGCCCTTCCGGAACAGAGAGATAGAGCGCCGAACTGATCCACCCTTGCGGATGGTGATGCGGCGCATGAAAACCCGCCCCCGCCAGCCTGACCGACCAGCTCCCGGCAAACCGTGGGCGGGCGGCGCGCTTCTGTCCCAGCATCGGATGAGCCGGATCGGCGGGTGGCAGGTCGGCCTCGAACCTCGCGACCTCACGGCGCAGAACCTCGCGCACGCGCACCAGTTCCGGCTCGCACCGCCCCAGCAAGGCGCCGTCGGTCTGGGTTCCGCCCCGTACCGACTGGTCGAGGAAACGCCCGGAACGGGCATGGAGGCTGCGTAGCATCGGCAAGAGTGCGTCGAGACCGATCTCTCCCGGATCGAGGTCGATCACCCGGAACAGCCCCTCCTGACCATCAAGCCAGTCCGACCGCGCATCGCCGGCAAGGCGCCAGGCGGTCGCCGCGTAAGGCCAGAACGCTTCCGCGCCGCCCCGCGCGAGCCAGGGCTCGATGTCGGCCGCCGCGCGGGCGACGTCTCCCTTGCGCAGCAGATGCCGCAAATGCCAGATCGCATGGCCCGCCTCGGTCACCGGCCCGAGCTGTCCGAAGGCAACCCCCGCTTCTTCGGTCCGCCCCAGTTCGTCGAGTGCAGCGGCGCGGGCCAACAGGAAGGGCGTGGCCGGGCCATGGGTCGCGATCGCCCGGTCGGCCACGGCGAGCGCTTCGCCATGGCGCTCGCCGGAAAGCAGCAGGTCGATGGCGAGATTCCGCAGCGACTCGCTCTGTGGAAAGCGCTGCAAGGCCGTCTCGATGCTCGCCAGCGCTCGGCCTTCCTGCCCCACCATAACCGCAAGCTGGGCGAACTGGCGATGCCCTTCCATCCAGCCCGGATTGGCGCCGAGCATCGCTTCGAGTTCGCCGAGGCCGCGCAGGCCCTCTCCTTCCGCCAGGCGCGCCGAGGCGAGCCCGAGCCGGATTTCGCCTTTGGCAGGCGCAAGCCGGGTGGCATGCTCGAACAATGCCGCCGAAGGCAGCCCGGCTTCCAGCGAGACATGCGCGAGCGCGTGAACCACGCCGGCATTGTCCGGCGCCAGCCGACGCGCCGCCTCCAGCGCCACAACCGCGCCGTCGCGCCGGTCGAGCGCGCGGCGCAGCATCGCCGTCCAATGCAGCAAGGTGACATCCGGCGCATGGCGCGACAACCAGTTGCCCAGACGCGCTTCGGCCTGCTCCTCGTTGCCCTCGGCCAAGGCCTTTTCCGCCAGGTCGGCCAGATGCTGCCGCTCGTCCAACATCGTCGCTCCGCTCAATGACCGCTCCCGCCGAACCCGGCCGCGGCGATCGTCGCGGCCACGGCCGCGCGTTCGGCCTCGGCCAGTCCGGGATGCCAGACGTCGAAGATCAGCACGATCCGCAGCACGTCGGTGGGATTCATCGCTTCATGCTCGATCGTGTCGTCGAAGGCAAAGGCCTCGCCCTCGCGCCACTCGCGCGTCTCGGCACCGACGCGGAACCAGCAGCCCGGCGGCACTACGAGCGGCAGGTGGCAGACCAGCCGGGTATTGTCGACGCCGACATGCGCGGGGATCGCGGTATGCGGCGCCAGCAGCGAGAACATGGCATTCGGCGAGGCGCCGGGAACCTGCGGCTGCGGCAGGCGGGAGAGTATCTCCATCGTGCGCGGCGCCTGGCGCGCATTGTGCGTCACTTCCGCGCCTTGCTTCAGGAGATGGATCGCGCTCCAGTTCCGGTTCCGGTTGAGCGAGCGCCACTGCGCGAGATTTTCGCGCTCCTCGTATTGGATGTACGGCTCCAGTTCGGCCCGGTCGGACTTCAGCAGGGCCAGCATTTCGGCACGGATATCCTCGAAGCCCGCTTCGACTTCGGCCAGCCAGGGCGTCGCATGGCGCGGATGGAACTCGCGCTCGATCAGGCCGGGATAATGGAAGTGGGTCGGCTCGCTGTGATAGACACGCGTCTTGTGCAGGATGTTGTCGCGGAAGCGCGCCAGCCGCCAGGCGAGATCGGCCTCGTTGTCAGTGTGGCTCGGCACTGCCGGGGACGCCGCTGCCAGTTCCCGAGCGCGCGTGTCCAGCCAGGCCTCGTGGAAAGCCCTACCCGCCGTCACGGCCGCTGCGAGCGGCGGCGGCAGCGGACCGTCGGGCACTTGCGCCAGCGCCTCGCCCCAGGCCGCCCCGGCCTGCGGCTCCTCCAACCGCTCCAGCAGTCCCGCCCGCATGACCAGAGCCATGAAATCGAGCGGCGCCAGTTCCAGAGCATGATAAACCGCCTCCAGCGCCTTGCGCGGTTGCCGCAAGGCCCGGCGCAAGCCCGCCAGCTTCAGCCACTGGGCGACCAGAGCGCGCAAGTCGAGGTCGGATCGAGCGGAAGCCAGCCCCGCGACCAGCAGATTTTCCAGCGCCTGCGCAGCGGCAGGCAGATTACCGGCCGCAGTGAGCCGGTCCACTTCGACGAACGACGAAACCCCTGAATTCATTGCCCCCCCGAGCGCGTTCAGACCGGACTCGACATGAAACCGGGCGAGTCGGCTGATAAGAAGGCGGCGGCCTTCCAGGAGAAGACCGCCGCCAGAGACTAAACGTTCGTGAAAACGATTAGAAGTTCATCGTGATGCCGGTGAACACATAACGACCCAGCGGATCGTAGGTGCCCGGATAGATGTTGCCGTTACAGAACGTGGAGGCGCACGCATCCTGCGTGACCAGCGGCGGATTCTTGTCGAACAGGTTGGTCGCACCCAGGCGCCAGGTCAGGTTTTTGCCGAGATCAGCCGTCAGGGTCAGGTCAAAGTAGTCCTGAGCCTTGATCTTGTCATCCAGGCTGTTGGTCGCACCGGCGAGCGAGCTCGACGGGTTGAGAAACTCAACCTTGGCCTGCGAAAGGTGACGCCACTGCATCGAGATGCCTACGCCATTGGTCATGGTATAGGTCACGCGGGCTTTGTGACGCCACTTGGGACGCGGAACGCCGCAAGTCGGACCATAGTAGCCGGTGCAGTCGTATTCTTCGGTCAAACCGTTGTCGACGTTATACTTGTCAAGCAACGTACCCACGAAGTTAAGCGACACGCGTCCAGCATTGCCGACTTCGGTCGAATAGTTGCCGTTGAACTCGAAACCACGCGTCTGAACACCGCCAACGTTCTGGTTGGTGTCGATAACGTAGCCATCGGGGCTCAACCACAGCGAACCGCCCGGATCGCGATTGACGAGATCACAGGCGCTTGCAACGCCGGTACGGCAAGCGGCAAGGATAGCGTCTGCACCGAACTGGCGAATGGCATCCTTAACCTTGATGTCGAACCAATCGACACTGGCAGTCAATCCAGGAATCCAGCGCGGCTGTACGACGACGCCGATGGTCTTGGTGGTCGACTTCTCGGGGTTGAGGTTCGGATTGCCGCCGATCAGGCCGTTGTACTGCCTTGCGGGGTTGAGTGGGGTCTGCGCGACGACGCCTTGCGCGGCGCAAACCGGCGAGATCGTGGTCTGTCCGGCGCAGGGGTCGGTATTGCCGTCAAGCGCGACGATTTGCGGAGCGAACAGTTCCTGAATGTTCGGCACGCGAACCGCGCGGTTGTAACCGGCGCGGATACGGATATCCGAAACCGGGGCAAGGTCGATACCCAGCTTGTAGGTGTTGGTGTTGAAGGTGCGGCCATTCGAGATGCTGTAGTGCGAATAGCGGTAGCCACCATTGAACGACAGGTTCTGGACGAAGCTGTCCTGGATCAGCGGAATGTCGATTTCGCCGAAGAGTTCGGTGACCTTGTAGCTGCCCGAGGTCGAGAGCGTCGGAGCACCCTGGCCGGTAAGGTCGCCGGTGGTGAAGGCGTAGTCAGTTTTCAGCTCCAACGCGTCGCGGCGATATTCGGCGCCGAGAGCAACGTTGATGCCGTCCGAAGCGAGCGGCGACTTGATGCCGTATTCACCGAGCAGGCCGGTGAAGCTGGCGCTGGCGACCTGCTGCGAGGTCTGGCCCTTCATGAAGCCGGTTGCCGAAAGGTAGTCGAGCGCGCCCTGTGAAATCGGTGCCCCACTGAACACGTCATACGGCACGCAGCTCCTGTCCTGCCCGCTCGCCGCGACGCGGCAGGCAGGGCCGTTTGCGGTCTGAACTACATCGAGTGCATTGGCGAGGCGCGAAGCCGAGAACTCGTTGGTGTAGACCTGCGAGTAATTGGTGCGGCCATACTGATAGTAGGCATCGTAGGACCAAGCGTTGCCCAGTTCACCGCGCGAACCGATAATGGTGCGGAACGCAGTATGCTGCAGATCGCTCTGGCGTGCACCACCTTCGACGTTGCGGCGGAGCAACTGGAAATAGGCCTGGTTGTACTTTGCACCGGTGACCGGATCCGTGAATTCGATCGGAGCGGCGCCGGGATTCGGATTGTAAGCCGCGCCCGCAGCAAGCGGGAACGAGCCAAGGAAACCGTTCACTAGATTGGACGGATTACAGATCGCCGCCTGCTGGCTCGCCGAAAGCAGCGGATTGTCGCAGTTGATCGTCCGCGTGTTGCCGAAATCGCCCGAAGGCGCGATCTGCGCGACGGTGCGGTCATCCATGAACATGAATTCCATGTACGGATGGATGGCCTTGTTGATTTCATAGTCGGCGAAGACGCCCGCCGTGTAACGCTCGTCGGGGCGCTGGTAGTAGTTGACCGGTGCGAAGTTGTAGATGTTGGCACCTGGAGCGATCGTGCCCGCGCCCAGCGCGTTCAGGGTCGCACCGGTAGCGCCCGGAAGGAAGTAGTTGGCATTGCCCGGAGCTGCGGTGCCCGAGCCGCCGCAGCTGAAGGTATCGAAATCGTCCGCGCCGATCGCGCAAGACGAGTAGTCACGGCGGCCCTGAAGCAGCGGGTTGGCACGGCGATAGCCCACATAGGCGGTGGCATGGCCGCGACCGTCGTCGAAGCTGGTGCCGAACGACGCGGTGATGTCATATTGACCGCCGCCGACCGTCTGGCCCTTCGGGTAGGCGTAGTCCGGATTACCCGCTTCCTTGTCGAGAATCGAGCGGATGAACTGGTTGTCGTTGTTGTGCATGTAGACGCCGTAGTTGGCGTCGATCTTGAAGCCCTCGAACTCCGTGTCCATCACGAAGTTGACGACGCCCGCAACAGCGTCTGCACCGTACGTGGCCGAAGCGCCGCCGGTCAGCACATCGACGCGCTTCACCAGCGAGGCCGGGATGAAGTTAAGGTCGGCAGCCGAAGTGGTGGTGTTCGGATCGCCGGTCATCAGACGGCGGCCGTTGATCAGCACCAGGGTGCGCGACGGGCCGAGACCGCGAAGGTCGACGTTGGCCGTACCGGTCGCGCCGTTGGCGAGGTTCGAGCTCTGCGAAGCGACGACCTGCGGCAGCGAGTTCAGCAGGTCTTCGGTGCGGGTCGTGCCCTGAAGCTGGATGTCCTGCGAGGAAACGGTGGTGATCGGTGCGATCGACGTCTGGTTCGGGGCGACGATGCGGCTGCCGGTGACGACGATGGCGCCGCCGCTGGAGCTGTCGTCAGCGCCTGCGTCCTGCGCCTGCGCGCCGCTGCTGAGCAAGGCGAAGCCGAGCACCAGAGGTGCTGCGCCGGCCTTCAGCGCGGTAAGAGTTTGCTTGTTCACTGGTGTGTCCCTTTTTTCTAAGGCGAGGGTGTGACTCCCACGCCTTGAATTCCCCGGCACGCGCCATGCCCTTCGAAGGACGTTGCCCCAGTAAGGATATTTCGCGCGACAGAAGATACGCTTTCATTACGCAAAGCCAGATTTGCTCAAAGTGCTTTGATCGTTGCCCCGCAACATTGGTGATGCCTTGTGGCATATCCGCAACAAACCTGCATCAAACCTTCTCGCTCCGCTCTGATTCCAACAGAGGGTTACCGAAATATTTCTCCAGCATGCGTGACATTGTCGCAACATCATTTCAATGCCGGCAAGGCGGAAGATCGCAATGCTGCAAAAGCGCTCTCACTCACGACGTCGTCGCACCTTCTGCAAGCCGGCTTGCCGCGCCCCTGGAGCGCTTGCTACGACAAGCCGCCAACATCGCGATGAATCGCAACAAGGGGAAATGCGTTGAGCAAGGTACACCTGGCAGCGGCGACTTCACTGATGCTCCTTTCCCATGCCGCGTTTGCCGGGGACAAAGGCAAATCCGGGACCGAATCCGGGCAGGATCGCCCCGAGGCTTATCGCGAACTCATAGCCTGCCGCGACATCCAGGACTCGACCGCCCGCTTGACCTGCTTCGATCGTCAGGTCGCGGCACTGGAGCAGGCCGCCAGCAAGCACGAAATCGTGATTGCCGACAAACAGGCCGTCGAGACCGCGAAGCGCGGTCTATTCGGGTTTGCCACCCCGGTCGCAAAACTGATGGGCTTTGGCGGCAACGCCGATTCAGCGGACGAACTGAAGGAAATCGTTACCCAAGTCAGCGGCGCCCGCCGCAATGCGTCGGGCTGGGTGCTCGATTTCGAAGACGGCAGCACCTGGGAACAGAACGACACGCGCGACTTCGTGCTTTCCCCAAAGGTTGGCAACGAAGCTAAAATCACCCGCGGCATACTCGGGACATTCACCATTTCGGTGCGCGGTCAACGCCCGATCAAGATGCGCCGCGTCAAGTAGGCCCAGAGGGTTCAACAGACCCGGCCGAGAGCAAAAACTTTCAAGCAACAAAATAACCGACAACAGCCCACTGCAGACACATCGGAAAACCGATAACGCTTGCAGAAGTCCGTTTGTGGCAAAATGGTTACGATTGACCTTAGCAATCCTAAAAAAACCCGTTAGAAATGCGATGCTTGCCTGTTGCATCTTAGCCACAACCCGCAGAGCAATTCCGTCCCTTGGGGTGTTTACGATTGAAAGCTGACGCCCCCCGCGCGAGAAATCCCTCCATGGTGATCCCGTGCGTCTGCGCACGAAGATTACCGCATCCGGGTGCACGGTAGGTCTGGTCACGCTTCCAGCCGTGCGCACGAAAGCAACAAGGGACACGAAACTTGAAAAACAACCTGATGAAGTCGGCCTTGAAGGGCGCGACGAGCCTGACGGCATTCGCCGCATTGTGCACCACTTCCGCTTATGCACAGCAGGATGCCTCGGCTAACGAAGCGGGCGCAGAAGGTCCCGCCATCGTCGTCACCGGCTCACGCATCGCCAGCCCGATCACCAGCTCGAACGCGCCACTGCAGATCGTCGACAGCGCCCGTATCCAGCAGTCCGGCGTCACGAACGTTCAGGAAGTGCTGCTCAAGAGTCCCATCTTCGGCACCCCTACGCTCAGCCGCACGAATTCGGCCTTCCTGACCTCGGGCACCGGCGTTGCCTCGATCGACCTTCGCGACCTCGGCAGCGCCCGTACGCTGGTGCTGATCAACGGTCGCCGCGTCGTGTCCAGCCTTCCAGGCAGCTCGACGGTCGACCTTAACGTCATCCCCACGCAGTTCCTTGAACGTGTCGACACGCTGACCGGCGGCGCCTCGTCGCTTTACGGTTCGGACGCAGTCGCAGGTGTCGTCAACTTCGTTTACAAGAAGGACTTCCAGGGCCTCGAAGGCAATGCCCAGTACGGCCTGACCGGTCGCGGCGACGACATTCGCTACCAGGCCAACATGACCATGGGCGCGAACTTCGATGACGGTCGCGGCAACATCATGGTTCACCTCGGCTATTCCAACGAGAAGGGCCTACTCTCGCGCCAGCGCAAGAACACCCGGATCGACGATTACGATCTGGCAGCGCTGACCGGCGACATGGCTGACTACGGCACTCCGGTTGAGCCGCAGTATTCCGGCTTCAACGAGCAGGGTCGCTTCACCGTCGGCATCGATCCCGCAACCGGCAACCCCTACCAGTTCACTTACGGCCCCAACGGCGTTCTGCAGCCTTGCGCCACGACCAACGGCACCAGCTGCTCCAGCACCCTCGGCACCGGCACCGGCCCGACCGGGTTCAACCGCCAGTACTACCGCACCCTGGCCGTGCCCGTTCAGCGCTACACCATCGCAGCGGTGGGTCACTACGACCTTACCGACAACATCTCGGCGTTCTTCGAAGGCACCTACAACAAGACGCAGTCCTCGCGCATTATCGAACCGTTTGCGCTTTCCTCGGACGGTTCGACGGGTATCTTCCCGTCTTCGGGCCTGATGCCGATCGAAAACTATGTGATCGGCGCCGACGGCACCACCAGCAAGGTCCTGAACCCGCTGGTCCCGACCGCCATCGTCAACGCTGCAATTGACGGCGACGGCGACGGCCTGCGCGACATCGGCTTCGCTCGCCGCCTGAGCGAATTCGGTAACCGCACCGGCAAGACCACGCGCGATTTCCTCCGCTTCGTGGTTGGCTTCGAGGGCACGCTCGCCGAGAAGTTCAATTGGGACCTGAGCTACAACTATGGTCAGGTTACCGAAAACCAGATCTCGAACGGTCAGGTCAACGTGACCAACTTCCGCAACGCCTTGGCGGCGATGACGGACGTCAACGATCTCAACGGCAATGGCCTGACCACCGACACGGTCTGCATCAACGCCGAAGCGCGGGCGAACGGATGCGTTCCGATCAACATCTTTGGCAAGGGTTCGATCAGCCCCGAAGCGATCGAATACATCGCCGCCCAGCAGTCGCTGCAAACCAACATCAAGCAGCAGGTCGTCCAGGGTAACCTCAGCGGCTCGCTGTTCGAGCTGCCGGCCGGCCCGCTCGGCATCGCCGTTGGTTTTGAATACCGTAAGGAGGAAAGCTCCGAGGACAACGATGCCCTGACCAACCAGGGTCTCAACGGCTCGAACAAGCTGCCCGACACTTACGGCCGCTTCGACGTCATTGAAGGCTATGCGGAAGTCAAGGTTCCGATTCTCCGCGATCAGCCGTTCTTCCGCCTGCTCGAACTGGGCGGTGCCTTCCGCGCAGCCGATTACTCGACGATCGGTTCGATCTACAGCTACAACGTTCAGGGAACGTGGCAGCCGATCGACGATCTCCGCTTCCGCGGCACTTATGCCCGCGCGGTGCGTGCGCCGAACATCGGTGAACTGTACTCCGGTCTGTCGCAGACCTTCCCGTCGGGTCTGCAGGATCCTTGCGAAGGCATCACTGCAACCGGTGGCGGCACCCGTGGCGATATCTGCCGCGCCAATCCCGGCGTGGCTGCGAACATCGCTGCCAATGGCGCATTCACGCTCACCCAGCTTGATCGTCAGGGCGTCAGCGGCTTCGACGGCGGCAATGTCAACCTGAAGGAAGAAAAGTCGAATTCCTGGACGGTCGGTGCGGTCCTGACGCCGCGTTCGCTGGGCGGCCCGCTCAGCAGGCTGACGCTGACGGCTGACTACTACAACATCAAGATCGACAACATCATTGCCACGTACGGTCGCGGCGTCATCCTCGACCAATGCTACAACAACAGCAATGAAACGCTCTGCAACCTGATCACCCGTCGTCCCACGGCAACGGCCACGAACAGCGCAGGCTCGCTGGAGTTCGTCAACGACTTCGCCGTCAATGCCGCGACGCTCAAGACCCAGGGTCTCGACATCACGGCAAGCTGGTACACGCCGGTCAACTTCCTGAACAACGATGCCCGCCTGAACTTCAACATCGCGTATACGCACCTGTTCCAGTACGATTACTACGCCCTCCCCGGCGAACTGGATCGTCAGGACGGTGAAATCGGAACGGCAGCCGATCGCTTCACCGCGACGCTCGGCTACACCAGCGACAAGTTCGACTGGTCGTTCACCGGCACCTTCATCGGCAAGTCCTACGAAGACGACGTCAGCTGGTGCGCCGCATTCGATCTGGCACCGAAGTGCGTTTCGGTTCCGGCCCAGTTCTACCTGGACAGCCAGATGAGCTTCAAGCCGACCGAAAAGTTCGATGTCTACTTCGGCATCGACAACCTGCTCGACAAGAAGGCTCCGAACATCCTCACGGGAACGACCTTCAACGTCACAGGTTCGGATACGGCTGCAGACGTCTACGACATCTTCGGTCGCCGTTTCTATGCCGGTGTCCGTTTCCACTTCTAAGTCGAGCGGAATTGGTTAAAAAGAGAGGGCAGCGAGAAATCGCTGCCCTTTTTTTATAAATTCAGGATGATCGCCAGTGCGTTGCTATCTTTCGCTGTTACTTGCCATCGTCGCAGTTCCCGTCGCGGCCTCGGAACATGCTGTGCCAGTGCCTCCAGACCCCGATGCCGTGCAATGCCGTGCCGTCCGGGAAGTCGGGTCGCGCATCCCTAAACGCGTCTGCAAGACGAATGGCGAATGGGCGAAAGAGGCCGAAATAGCCCGCCAGGCGATGGAAAATCGCAACCGCAACAGTCATTGTGCGGGACAGGCGTGCTGATATGAAAAAGGGGCTGACTGCACGTTCGGCAACCAGTCCCTTTTCAGCGCACCTATCCCCTGTGAAAGCTACTTGATTCGCTTGACGCCAACTTCTGCGGTCTTGCCCTCGAGCTTCAGACGATAGCCGCCCAGCGGCCCGGAACTGACAAGTACCTTCTGACCGATCCTGGGAACCGTCGACAATCTTCCGAAGGAAGTCGTCTGCCATACCTGACCGTTATCCAAGGTGAAAACAGCGCCTAACGGATTCATATCCAGAGCCGTAATAGTACCTTCGACGCGCTCGCTTTCCTGCTTCAGAGCCTGCTTTCGTGCCACTTTTTCAGGGGCATCCCGCGATGCTCTTTCATTACGCTGCACCGGAGTCAGGCCAAACTCCGCCTTAGCTTCGGCAGCAGCCTCCGCATGGC
The DNA here is from genome assembly GCF_058273105.1 of Novosphingobium sp. BF6. Classification (NCBI taxonomy): domain Bacteria; kingdom Pseudomonadati; phylum Pseudomonadota; class Alphaproteobacteria; order Sphingomonadales; family Sphingomonadaceae; genus Novosphingobium; species Novosphingobium sp. BF6. Next base: position 1,474,094 of record NZ_CM177775.1, on the reverse strand, counting down.
GTTCCGCTTCACTCTTGCGCGCCTGGGGCAAAAGCGCGTCAAAACACCGAAGGCGCGCGCCATCCTCGACCAAATCGCCACAACGGACGAATGCCTCCGAGAATTCCTGTGCAACTGCCAAACTAGGACCCACGCAAACAAACGCCGCAGAAACAAGGCAACGACTGATAAAACCGGACATTTTCATTTGGCACCCCCGACCGAACAGATGACACTCGCCACCAGGTTGTAAAACCACGGTAACCGAGCCCCCCCTGCGGTCAAGCAAGGGAGGCTCGAATCCGTAAGGATCATTCCACCGCGATCGCCAGCGCGCCGTCGCCGTCGTCGATGTGCAGATGCGAGCCATCGGGCACTTCCCCCGCCAGCAGCTTCTCGGCGAGCGGGTCCTGCAGGTATCGCTGGACCGCGCGCTTCAGAGGACGCGCGCCGTAGACCGGGTCGTAGCCCACCCGGCCCAGCCAGCGCTTGGCGGCGTCGGTGAGGTCGAGCACGATCTTGCGGTCCTTCAGCAGCTTCTGCACCCGCGCCACCTGAATATCGACGATCGGACCCATGTGCTCCTGGCCGAGGCGGTGGAACAGCACGATCTCGTCGAGGCGGTTGAGGAATTCGGGCCGGAAATGCCCGCGCACCACTTCCATTACTTGCGGTTCGACCGTGTCCACGTCCTGCCCTTCGTCAAGCTGGGTCAGGTACTGGCTGCCGAGATTGCTGGTCAGAATGATAAGGGTGTTGGTGAAGTCCACCATCCTGCCCTGCCCGTCGGTCAGGCGGCCGTCGTCGAGCACTTGCAGCAGCACGTTGAACACGTCCGGATGGGCCTTCTCGACTTCGTCGAACAGCACGACCTGATAGGGCCGGCGCCGCACGGCCTCGGTCAGCACGCCGCCTTCGTCGTAGCCGACATAGCCCGGAGGCGCGCCGATCAGGCGGGAGACCGCGTGCTTTTCCATGAACTCCGACATGTCGATGCGGACCATCGCGCTGTCGTCGTCAAACAGGAAGCCGGCCAGCGCCTTGGTCAGCTCGGTCTTGCCGACGCCCGTGGGGCCAAGGAACAGGAACGAACCCAGCGGCCGGTTCGGGTCCTGAAGACCCGCGCGGGCACGCCGCACCGCCTTGGACACGGCGGAGACCGCATCCTTCTGGCCAATCACGCGCGCGCCGATCACTTCCTCCATCTTGAGAAGCTTCTCGCGCTCGCCTTCCAGCATCTTGTCGACCGGCACGCCGGTCCAGCGGCTGACGACACCGGCGATGTCGTCCTCGGTCACTTCCTCACGCAAGAGCGCGTTATCGGCCTGGGCCTGGGCTTCGGAAAGCTTGCGCTCCAGCGAGGGGATCGTGCCGTAGGACAACTCGCCTGCCTTGGCGAGATCGCCGAGGCGCTGGGCCTGGTCGAGTTCGACGCGCGCGGCGTCGAGCTGCTCCTTGAGCTTGCCCTCGGCGGCGATCTTGTCGCGCTCGTTCTGCCAGCGGGTGGTCAGTTCGCTCGACTGCTGTTCAAGATTGGCCAGTTCCTCGCGAAGAGCGACCAGACGATCCCTGGAGGCCTCGTCGGTTTCCTTCGCGAGCGCCATTTCCTCGATCTTGAGCTGGATGATCCGGCGGTCGAGCTTCTCGATCTCCTCGGGCTTGCTTTCCACTTCCATGCGAATGCGGCTGGCGGCCTCGTCCATGAGGTCGATCGCCTTGTCGGGCAGGAAGCGGTTGGTGATGTAGCGGTTGGAGAGCGTAGCCGCCGCCACGATGGCGCCGTCGGTGATGCGCACGCCGTGGTGCAGCTCGTACTTCTCCTTGAGGCCGCGCAGGATCGAGATCGTGTCCTCGACCGTAGGCTCGCCCACGAAGACCGGCTGGAAGCGGCGCTGCAAGGCGGCGTCCTTCTCGACGTACTTCTGGTACTCATCGAGCGTGGTCGCGCCGATGCAGTGCAGTTCGCCGCGCGCCAGCGCAGGCTTGAGCAGGTTACCCGCGTCCATCGAGCCTTCGGAAGCGCCCGCGCCGATCAGGGTGTGCATCTCGTCGATGAACAGGATGATCTGCCCGTCCGCCCCCTTCACTTCGTCGAGCACGGCCTTCAGGCGTTCCTCGAACTCGCCGCGATACTTGGCGCCTGCGATCAGCGAACCCATGTCGAGCGCCATGAGCTGGCGGTCCTTGAGGCTGTCCGGCACGTCGCCGTTGGCGATGCGCAGCGCGAGGCCTTCGGCTATGGCAGTCTTGCCGACGCCGGGATCGCCGATCAGCACCGGGTTGTTCTTGGTGCGGCGGGCGAGGATCTGCACGGTGCGGCGGATTTCCTCGTCGCGGCCGATGACCGGATCGAGCTTGCCGTCGCGCGCGGCCTGGGTAAGGTCGCGGGCATACTTCTTCATCGCGTCATAGGCGTTTTCCGCACCTGCACTGTCGGCGCTGCGACCGCCGCGCAGCTGCGTGATCGCGGCTTCCAGCGCTTGCGGCGTGAGGTTGGCGGCCTTGAGTGCCTGCCCGGCCGAGGTCATGGTGGCGAAGGCCAGCGCCAGCAGCATTCGCTCCACCGTGACGAAGCTGTCGCCCGACTTGGTGGCGAGCTGCTCGGCCTGATCGAGCACGCGCACGGCGTCGTTGTCCAGACCGGGCGTGCCCTGCGCGCCGCTGCCCGAGACGGTCGGGACCTTGGCCAGCGCCTTGTCGACTTCCTGCTGCGCGAAGGCCGGATTGCCGCCCGCGCGCTGGATCAGACCGGACGCCATGCCCTCGCTATCCTCAAGCAGAGCCTTGAGGATATGGTCGGGGCTGATGCGCTGGTGGTTCATGCGGATCGCCACGGTCTGCGCCGCCTGAAGGAACCCTTTGGCCCGGTCGGTGAATTTTTCGAGATTCATGGTCTGAATTGCCTCCTGATCTCGACCATATGGTGTTGCATATTTACAACACAAGGCGCGCCGTTATATTTTTCGGGCGCCGCGGGTTACTGGCGTGCAAATGGGAAGAAAGCGTGGATTCTCAAGAGCCGGAATCGGCTTGCCCTTAGATGGGATGCGCCGCGCCGAATGCTAGGGCCGTGAAAACGTCGCCGGGGCGTTGAACAGGTGGCGGGACACGCATTCGCTTGGCGCAACGGACACCCTTGCCTAGCCTTTCACGAACAAGGCCGAGAAGAAATGGAAAAGGGGCATCCGACGTGGCGAAATTCACTCCTCAGCAGGCGGCGGACGTGCTCGCGATCAAGCAGGTCGTCTACGAATGGGGCGACGAACTGGACATCCACAACGGCCTCCGGATGCGGCAGGCGGACGTTCTGGCCGAGGACGTGGCCTACAATGTCGGCGGGGCCTGGCGCCGGGGACTGGCGGAAGTGGACGCCTTCTACAAGGGCCGCGCCGATGCCATGCGCGCGGGCGCCGGTCTCATGACCATGCGCCACATCATCACTTCGCTTCGCGTCTCCTTCGATGACGCCGATCATGCGAAAGTCGGGTACCTGCTGGTGTTCTTCGCCGCACTGGGCGACGGTCCTTTCGACAAGTATTGCGATCCGCTGGCGGTGGCCGACGTGACGATGGAATGCCGCCGCGACGGGGACGGTGAATGGCGGATCACGCGGTTCGATTCCGGGCAGATCTTCAAGCGGGGATAGTCCGGCAGGCATTCGCCATTGCGAAAAGGTTTCGGTTTTCGAAGTCCCTACCAGCCATCGAAGCTCTGGCCCTTGCCGAACAACGTGCTAGACCTTCAGCCATGCGACTTGCTCCTCGTTCCAGCGCCATCGCGCTCGCCGCCGCTCTTCTCCTCTCCGCCTGCGCCAGTGCGCCGACCGCGACCGTGGCCTCGGCGCCAGCGGCGCCTGCCGGAAAGGACGCCCCGGCCCCCGCCTCCCCCGCCGACCTCGTCGCCAAGGTGGACATCCCCTACGAGAAGTTCGTGCTGGCCAACGGCCTCACCACGATCGTCCACACCGACCGCAAGGCCCCGATCGTCGGCGTCACCGCCTACTACAAAGTCGGCTCCAAGAACGAGCCGCGCGGCAAGACCGGCTTCGCGCATCTCTACGAGCACCTGTTCTTCGGCGGCTCGGCCAATGTGCCGGACTTCGACATTCCGCTGGAAGCCGCAGGCTCCACTCCCACCAACGGCTCCACCTGGTACGACCGCACCAACTATGTCGAGACCGTGCCCACCGGCGCGCTCGACGTGGCGCTGTTCATGGAAAGTGACCGCATGGGCCACCTGCTGCCCGCGGTGACCCAGGACAAGCTCGACAAGCAGCGGGGGGTCGTCCAGAACGAGAAGCGCCAGGGCGACAACCAGCCGTACGGCCTCTTCGAATATGCCCAGAGCGAAGGCCTGCTGCCGGTGGGCCATCCCTATCGCCACTCGACGATCGGCTCGATGGCCGACCTCGACGCTGCCACCCTCACCGACGTGCGCAAGTGGTTCACCGACCATTACGGCCCCAACAACGTGGTGCTGGTGCTCTCGGGCGACATCGACGCCGCCACGGCCCGCCCCAAAGTGGAAAAGTGGTTCGGCGATATCCCGCGCGGACCGGATATCAAGCCGGTGGCCGCCGATCCGGTCACGCTGGCCGCGCCGGTCAAGCGCGAGATCGCCGATCAGGTGCCGGTGCTGCGCCTCACCCGCAACTGGACCGCGCCGGGCCTCAACGATGCCGATACGCCCGCACTCCAGATCGGCATGCACATCCTCGGCGGCCTCGCCAGTTCGCGGCTCGACAACGAACTGGTTCGCGGCCAGCAGCTTGCCGTCGCGGTGACGGCTTCGGCGCAGGTCTTCCAGCAGCTCAGCCTGCTGACCATGGCGATGGACGTGAAGCCCGGCGTGGACCGCGCCAAGGCTGACGCCGCCTTCGACAAGGTTCTGGCGGATTACCTCCGCGACGGCCCGACCGAAGACGAAGTACGCCGCGCCGTCGTCAGCACCCTGTCCGGCGAGATCGGCGGGCTTGAACGCGTCGGCGGCTTCAGCGGCAAGGGCGCGACGCTGGCCGAAGGTCAGGTCTATTCGGACGATCCGGCCAAGTACAAGCAGGACCTCGCCCGCATGGCGGCGCTGACGCCTGCCGAGATCAAGGCGGCACTGAACAAGTGGCTCTCGCGCCCGGTCTATGCGCTCGACGTCGTACCCGGCGCGCGCAAGGAAAGCGGCGATGCCCTCGGTGGCTGGGGCGACGAGGCCCAGAAACCGGCACCGGGTACCAAACAGAACAGGGCCGACCCGAAGACCAAAGTCGCCGCCGTCGCCGCCGGAGCCAAGCGCGACATGCCGCCGCTCGGCCAGATCGGCGCGCTGACCTTCCCGGCCATCGAACACGCGACACTCTCGAACGGCATCGAGGTCGCCCTCGCCCGCCGCAGCGCAGTGCCGAAGCTGGTGCTCTCGCTCGACTTCGACGCCGGTTACGCTGCCGACGCGCTGGATACCCCCGGCACCCAGGGCCTGATGCTGGCCATGCTCGACCAGGGCACCTCGAAGCTCAACGCCACGCAGATCGCCGAGGCGCAGGAACGCCTGGGCGCCAGCATTTCGGTGGACGGTTCGCTCGACACCAGCAGCGTGACGCTGTCGGCGCTCTCGGCCAACCTCGCGCCTTCGCTCGACCTCATGACGCAGATCGTCCGCGATCCCGCCTTCGCGCCTTCGGAAGTGGCCCGCGTCAAGGCACAGGCCGAAGCCGAACTGGCGCAGACGCTCTCAACCCCCAGTGCACTGGCCGCCCGTTCGCTGGGCGCGGAACTCTTCGGCACGCATCCTTACGCGCAGCCGGGCGACGGCCTCGGCAATGCCGCCTCGCTCGCCGCGCTGACGCCGGACCAGCTTAAGGCGGCACACGACAAGTGGCTGCGCCCCGACCTCGCGCGGATCACCGTCGTCGGCGACGTAACGATGGACGAGCTGAAGCCCATGCTGGAGCGTGCCTTCAGCCAGTGGCGGGCCCCCGCCGCGCCCAGGCCCGTCAAGCGACTCGACGCCGCCGTGCCCAGCGTCGGCGCCAACCGCATCGTCCTGATCGACCGCCCGAACTCGCCGCAATCGGTCATCATGGCCGGGCGCGTCCTGCCGATGACCGGCAAGACCCCCGACACCGAAGCGCTGCAACTCGCCAGCGACATCGTCGGCGGCGGCTTCCTCTCGCGCCTCAACAAGGACCTGCGTGAGGAAAAGGGCTGGAGCTACGGCGTGCGCAGCGGCGTCGCGCAGCCGGTCGGCCCGCGCTCGGTGCAGGTCGCGGCGCCGGTCCAGTCGGACAAGACCGGCGCGGCAATCCAGGCGATCATCGCCGACATGGGCGCCTTCCCGGCGACGAAGCCGGTGACGGCTGAGGAACTCCAGCGCGTGACCGAAGGCGCGATCCGCCAGCTGCCCAATCAGTTCGAGACAGGCGCCGCCGTGCAGGCCGCGATCCGCAAGAACGAACGTCTCGGCCGCCCGGAAGACTACTATGTCACCCTCGCCGCCAAGTACCGCACGATCGACGCCAAAGCGATCGGCAGCGCCGCCGCGCAGTACCTTCAGCCCAAGGGCCTGACTTTCGTGGTGGTGGGCGACCGCAAGGTGGTGGAACCGCAGCTCAAGAGCCTCGGCATCCCGGTCGAGGTCCGCGCGGCTCCGGCGGCGCCGGAAGGCCAGGAATAACACGTCCGAGAATAAGGAGAGAACGATGTCGCTGCTCGGCGGAACCTACGAATGTTCGACCAAGACCCCGATGGGGCACCAGAAGGGCACGCTGACCATCGTGCCCGAAGGTGACACCTTCACCGGCCAGATCACCGGCGACCTCGGCACCATGGAACTGCGCGAGGGCCGGATCGACGGCAACCGGCTCAGCTGGAAGATGAAGATGACCTCGCCGATGGCCATCGACCTCGACTGCAAGGCCGAGGTGGAGGGCACCGACCTCACCGGCACGATCAAGGCCGGGTTCTTCGGCTCGATGACGCTGACGGGTACCAAGACTTCGTGACCTGAGCATTCGGCGCAAAGAAAAGCCCCGGAAAGCGTGCTGCTTTCCGGGGCTTTTCTGTTCAGTCGTGCGGCGGGATCAGCCCAGCTTGGCCTTGAGTATCTCGTTCACCACTTGCGGATTGCCCTTGCCCGCCATCGCCTTCATCGTCTGGCCGACGAAGAAGCCGAACAGCGCGACCTTGCCGTCCTTGTACTGGGCGACCTTGTCGGCATTGGCGGCGAGGATCTCGTCCACCTTGGCCTCGATGGCGCCGGTGTCCGATTCCTGCTTCAGGCCTTCGCGCTCGACGATGACACCGGCATTGTCACCGGTCTCGAACATCGTTTCGAGAACCTGCTTGGCGATCGAGCCGGAGATCGTGCCCTTGCCCACCAGCGCCAGCAGTTCCGCCGCCTGCTCATGGCTGATCGGCGAATCTTCCAGCGACTTGCCCAGCTTGTTGAGCGCGCCGAAGAATTCGGAAATCAGCCAGTTGGCCGCCTGCTTGGCCACCTCGGCGGGCTGCTTGCCCTGCGCCGCAGCGGTTTCGGCCAGCAGCGCCTCGAACCAGGCAAACGTATCGACATCGGCGGTCAGCACGGCGGCGTTGTAGGCCGAGAGGCCCAGCTCGCCTTCGTAGCGGGCGCGCTTGGCGTCCGGCAGTTCGGGCAGGCTCGCGCGGCATGCCTCAAGGAAGGCATCGTCGAGTTCGAGCGGCAGCAGGTCCGGATCGGGGAAGTAGCGATAGTCGTGCGCGTCTTCCTTCGACCGCATCGAGCGCGTGGAGCCGCTGGTGGGATCGAACAGGCGGGTTTCCTGCACGATCTTGCCGCCCGCTTCCAGCACGTCGACCTGACGGCTCGCCTCGTGCTCGATCGCCTGCATGACGAAGCGCACGGAGTTGACGTTCTTGGTCTCGGTACGGGTGCCGAGTTCCTCGCCGGGGCGACGCACCGAGACATTGACGTCGGCGCGCATCGAGCCCTGGTCCATGTTGCCGTCGCACGAGCCGACATAGCGCAGGATCGTGCGCAGCTTCGACAGGTAGGCACCGGCCTCGGCGGGCGAGGTCATGTCCGGGCGGCTGACGATTTCCATCAGCGCCACGCCGGAGCGGTTGAGATCGACATAGGACATCGTCGGATGCTGGTCGTGCATCAGCTTGCCCGCGTCCTGCTCGACGTGGATGCGCTCGATGCCGATCACCTTGTCGGCCGGGATGCCTGCCTTCTCGTCCGCCTCGATGGTCAGCGAGCCTTCGCCCACGATCGGGTGATAGAGCTGGCTGATCTGGTAGCCCTGCGGAAGGTCGGCGTAGAAGTAGTTCTTGCGGTCGAAGCGCGACCACTTGTTGATCTGCGCCTCGATGGCCATGCCGGTCCGCACGGCCTGACGGATGCATTCGCGGTTCGGAACCGGCAGCATGCCCGGCATCGCCGCGTCGATCAGCGAGACCTGGCTGTTCGGCTCCGCGCCGAATGCCGTCGCCGATCCGGAGAACAGCTTGGAGTTCGAGGTGACCTGCGCGTGGACTTCGAGGCCGATCACGACCTCCCAGTCACCGGTAGCGCCCTGGATGCGATAAGTGCTCATCGGTTTTTTCGCCTGTTTGCGCGGCTCTGAGCGCGCTTTGCCAGTACTTTAGCTCTTTCGCGATCGACTGCGGGAGTTGACGCTCGCCGCTCGCGGGCAGCATCGACGAAGAAACCAGCGGCGCATTCAATTGCCGTTCTGATCACTTCGCCGAGCCAGCTCATGTTACCACCACTTCTCCGGCTTGGCCGAGAACTGCGCACGCTGTTCGAGCGCGAGACCGGCGTTCAGTACGCCCTGTTCGTCGAAAGCCTTGCCGATGACCTGAAGACCCAGCGGCAGACCCTCGCGGTTCAGCCCCGCCGGGACCGACATCGCTGGGAGACCCGCAAGCGAGGCGGGCACCGCGAAGACGTCGTTCAGGTACATCTTCAGCGGATCGTCGACGTTCTCGCCAAGGCCGAAAGCGGCAGACGGCGCGGTCGGCGCGAGGATCACGTCGCACTGCTCGAAAGCCTTCGCGAAGTCCTGCGCGATCAGCGCGCGAACCTTCTGGGCCTGCGTGTAGTAGGCGTCGTAGAAACCGGCCGAGAGCACGTAAGTGCCGATCAGGATGCGGCGCTTCACCTCGGGGCCGAAACCGGCGGCGCGGGTCGCGGCGTACATGTCCTGAAGGTTCGCACCGTCCGGCAGATCGCGCAGGCCGTAACGCACGCCGTCATAGCGGGCGAGGTTCGACGAGGCTTCGGCAGGGGCGATGATGTAGTAGGTCGGCAGCGCGTACTTGGTGTGCGGCAGCGATATCTCGACGATCTCCGCGCCCGCATCCTTCAGCCAGGCAATACCGTCATCCCACGACTTGGCGACATCGTCGTCCAGGCCATCGACGCGGTATTCCTTGGGAATGCCGACCTTCTTGCCCTTCATGTCGCCCGAGAGAGCGGCTTCCCAGGTCGGCACGGGGAGGTCGAGGCTGGTCGAATCCTTGGCGTCGAAACCGGCCATGGCTTCGAGCATGATCGCGCAGTCCTGCACCGAGCGGGCCATCGGGCCTGCCTGGTCGAGCGAGCTGGCAAAGGCCACCACGCCCCAGCGTGAGCAGCGGCCATAGGTCGGCTTGATGCCGGTGGTGCCGGTGAAAGCGGCGGGCTGGCGGATCGAACCGCCGGTATCGGTGCCCGTAGCCGCCGGGCAGAGACGCGCGGCGAGCGCCGACGACGAACCGCCCGAGGAACCGCCGGGCGCGAGCGCGGCATTGCCGCCGTCGTTCCGCTTCCACGGCGAGATCACGTTGCCGAAGTAGCTGGTCTCGTTCGACGAGCCCATGGCGAACTGGTCGAGGTTCAGCTTGCCCAGCATGCCCGCACCGGCATCCCACAGCTTCTGCGAGACGGTCGATTCGTACTGCGGCTTGAAGCCTTCCAGCATGTGGCTGGCGGCGGTGGTCTGCACGTCGAAGGTGGCGAACAGGTCCTTCATGCCGATCGGCACGCCGCCCATCTTGCCGAGAGCCTCGCCGCGCGCACGCTTGGCATCGGTGGCCTGCGCGGCCTCGATCGCCTTTTCGGGCGTGGCGATGATGAAAGCGTTCAGCGCTTCCTGCGCGGCGGCGACGTTCGCGTTGAACGCCTGCGCCACTTCGACGGCGGTGAATTCGCCGCCCGCAACACCGTCGCGGATCTGCGCGACGCCGAGTTCGGTAAGATCAGTCATTATTCGATCACCTTGGGCACGCCGAAGAAGCCGTGTTCGGCGGCGGGAGCATTGGCCAGAACGGCATCGCGCTTGTCGCCGCCGGTCAGCGGATCGGCATCGATCACGTCATCGCGCAGGCGCAGCGTATTGGGGATGACGGCGGTCATCGGCTCGACTTGCGAGGTATCGACCTCGCCAAGCTGCTCTACCCAGGCGAGAATGCCGTTGAGTTCGGGGACCATCGCCTCGATTTCAGCCTCGCTCACCTTGATGCGGGCGAGGCTGGCGATCTTCGCAACGGTTGCGGTATCGACCGACATGGCTTTCCTTCAGATTTGCCCGGCAGGGCGCGCACCGCGCCGGAATGTCAGGACCGGGCAGCTAGCACCCGTCCGAAAATGCTTCAAGCAGGGACGCCGCCACGGGAGGAGCGTCCGGCAGGCGCCTTACTGGCCCGATCGGGCCGGTTGCGCCTGTTGCCCAGCGTCTTGCTGCACCTGTTGCTCGGCGACCATCGCATCGATTTCGGCCTGGGTCTTGAAGTCCAGCAGGGTCACTTCGAAGACGAGGTCCGAATTCGGCGGGATCGGCCCGCCGCCCTCGGCGCCGTAGGCCAGCTCCGAGGGGATTTCGAGACGATAGGAACCGCCGCGCTGCATCTGCACGAGGCCATCGGCAAAGCCGGGGACCACACTGCCCACGGCCATCGGCATCTGCTCGTTCTGGTCGAACACGGTGCCGTCCTTGAGTATGCCCTTGTAGCTCACCAGCACGTAGTCCTCGCGGGTGGGCTTGGCGCCCTGTCCCGCGGTGAGCGTGGTGACGGCCACCTTGCGGGCAGGCGCCGGAGCGATACCGCCGGGTGCGGGAGCGGCGACCTTGTCCTGCGCCGCCAGCGGAGCGGCGACGGGCAGGACGAAGGCAAGCGCCAGAAGCGAGGAGCGAAGCGTGACGATCATCCGAAGCGCCGCGATCAGTTCGTCGCGCCGCCCGGAGCGCCAGCACCGGGGGCAACCCCGCCCGGAATGCCGCCCGGAACACCACCGGGCGCGCCGCCCTGCATCTGCTGAAGCTGCTGCATCAGGCGCTGCTGCTGCTCGATCTCGGCGCGGCTCTTGAAGTCGAGCAGTTCGATCTGGAAGTTCAGGTCGGTGTTGGCGGGGATCTGGCCGACGGCCTTGTCGCCGTAAGCGAGCTTGGCCGGAATCTCGACTTCGTACTTGCCCCCGCGCTGCATCTTCACGAGCGCCTTGGTGAAGCCGGGGATCACCTCGTTCAGGGCCATCGGCACCTGCTGCGCCTGGTCGAAGACCTTACCGTCGGGCAGGGTGCCCTTGTAGTTGATCAGCACCACGTCCGCGATCGTCGGCGATTCGCCGGTTCCGGCGGTCAGCGTCTTGACGTGAACCTGCGGGGGCAGCGCGGCATAGGCGACACCGCCCGCGGCCAGCGCGACGGCGGCAACGCCGAGCCAGATCTTGCCCAGCGAGCCCTTGGCAATCGGCTGCAACGGAACGCGAGTGATCTCAGTCATGGTCTAGGGCCTCGTTCGGGTTCGCCCGGCGTCGGCAACTGCACGGCAGATGCACAAAGGGCGCGGATGGAATTTCCGCGCCCTCATGGCTCAAGCCGGTGCGGCATTCAAGCCGCAAGCCGAGCAATTTAAGATGTGCCAATCGCAATCGCGGGAAAGCGATCCGATTGAATGCGGCGCGGCCTTGCTCACCCAGGAACGAAAGCCCTCACCGCAACCCCGCACTTCACGAGCGCGGGGCCGACCCCAATCTTACTTGGAGCCGTCACGCTCCATGCGCTTGCGCTCCAGCTTGCGGGCGCGGCGCACAGCGGCAGCCTTTTCGCGGGCGCGCTTTTCCGAGGGCTTCTCGAAGTGGCGACGCAGCTTCATTTCGCGATAGACGCCTTCACGCTGCAGCTTCTTCTTGAGAGCCCGAAGAGCCTGATCGACGTTGTTGTCGCGAACGAGAATCTGCATAAACCGACACACCTCACAAATCGAAGGTACGAATTCCGCATTCCGACGCGGAAGGCACCTTGAAAGAAAAACGTAAAGACGCCGAATCCCTGAGGGGTTCGGCTCGAAGTTGGGGGCCGCTAGCACCGTCAGCGCCGCAAGGCAAGCAATCTTGGCCATCGATTGGCCGAAAAGCGCCCTCCACCGGGTGTGGAATGCCCCGGTGGAGGGGCCTTATACACCGATCCTGCGCGTCAGGCCAGTTGATCGACGATCAGGCCGGCTGCCGAAACGCTGGCCGAAGTCGCGGCCGAAGCCGTATAGGTCGCACCCTCGGCCTGCTGGGCCTTCAGGTTATCCAGGAAAGCCTGCATCGCCGCCAGCGCCGCATCGGCCTCGTCGGACTCTCCCGTTTCATCGGTCCCTGCGGTCGAATCGGTGTCGTCCGTGTCGTCCGTGTCGTCCGTACCGTCCGTTTCCTCAGCCTCATCGGTTTCCTCGACCGGGGCGCCGCCGGGAGGCGGGCCGCCCGCACCCTTGGGTCCGCCGGGACCACCCGGACCGCCGACACCGCTGCCGGGGGCACCGGCCCCTCCACCAGCCTCGCCGCCGCCCTGCGAAGGGCCCTGCGCGAAGAGCGCCTGCAAAGTGCTCGCCTGATCCTCGGTCAGAGTGCCGTTCTCGACCTGCTCGGAGATCAGCGAATCGATCCGGTCCTTCATCTGCGAAGGATCGAGACGGCTGCCCGAAGAGCCCGTTTCCAGCGCGTCGTCGATCGAATCGAGCGCCGATTCGAGCACAGAAGCATCGCTGTCGCTGATCGAACCGTTGCCGATCGCGGTCGAAAGCTTGTCGTCCATGTCCTGACGCGGGTTGATGAGAGCGCTCAGCGCGCTCGTCGACGATGATATCTGCATCATTATGTCTCCTTGCGGAGTGGGGTCGCACCCAAGGACCTTTATAGAAGCCCCCACAGCGATCCGGTCGGATGGAACGATTGGAAAACCGTGCATTCGCGGCTAAGGCGACGCGATGTCCCAACCTTCCTTTCTAGCTGCCTCGCTCTATGTGGCGTTCGGCGGCGGTCTCGGCTCATGGCTTCGGTATCTTACCGGAGTGGCCTGGACCGCCCTGCTCGGCCCCACCCGCGCCAGTGCGTTTCCCTATGGCACGCTGACCGTCAACGTGGTCGGCAGCCTGCTCATGGGCCTGCTCGCCGGCTGGCTGCTGCGCCAGGGCGCGGCGGGCGAGAGCGCCCGCCTGCTCCTCGGCGTCGGCGTGCTCGGCGGCTATACTACGTTTTCCTCGTTCAGCCTCGATACCATTGCCCTCGTCTCGCGCGGGCAAACTGGTACTGCGGCTTTCTATGTCGCGATCTCTCTGATCGCGGGCTTCGCCGCGCTGTTTGCCGGCCTTTCCATCACGAAGGGAGTCGCCGCATGAGCCGCGACAATTCAGATACCGTCCGCCAGTTCACCGTCGGCCGCGACGATGCCGATATCCGGCTCGACCGCTGGTTCAAGCGCCACCTTCCCGAAGTGGGCTTCGCGATGGTCTCGCGCTGGGCGCGCACCGGCCAGATCCGCGTCGACGGCAAGCGCGCCGATGTCGACACCCGCCTCGCCGCCGGACAAGTCCTGCGCGTGCCGCCGGGCGGTGAGGCCAAGCCGGGCCTTGGTGGCTCACGCCCGCGCCGCGAACTGACCGAGGCCGAGATCGAACTCGCCGATTCGATGGTCCTGACGCAGGACCGCTCGGCGATCGTGCTCAACAAGCCGCCGGGCCTTGCCACCCAGGGCGGTTCGGGCATGAAGGAGCACGTCGACGGCCTGCTCGACGCCTATGCCGAGAAAGGCCCGCGTCCCCGCCTCGTCCACCGGCTCGACAAGGACACCTCCGGCGTCCTGCTGATCGCCCGCACGCCGGGCAGCGCCGCGTTCTTCTCGAAGCGCTTCTCCGGACGTACCGCCAAGAAGATCTACTGGGCGCTGGTGGTCGGCGTGCCGAGCATCAACGACGGCATGATCGAACTGCCGCTCGCCAAGCAGCCGGGCACCGGCGGCGAGAAGATGCATGTCGACGAGGAAGGCGGCCAGTCGGCCCGCACCCGCTACCGCGTGCTCGACCGTGCGGGCAACCGCGCCGCCTGGGTCGAACTGCACCCGCTGACCGGCCGCACCCACCAGCTGCGCGTCCACATGGCGGCAATCGGCCACCCGATCGTTGGCGACGGCAAGTACGGCGGGCAGGAAGCCTTCCTCTCCGGCACGATCAGCCGCAAGATGCACCTCCACGCCCGCCGCCTCATCATCGAGCATCCGGACGGCACCCCGCTGGACGTGACCGCGCCCCTGCCCGAGCACTTCGCCAACTCCATGGCCTCGCTCGGCTTCGACGAGGCGGACGGCGCCGAACTGCCCGAATCCGCGCCGGAGTTCACCAAGGACGACGAAAAGCGCGCGGCCAAGGCCCACGCCAAGCAGTACCGCAAGGAGCGTCGCGGCGAACGCCGCTCGCGCCGCGACGGCGCTTCCGAGCGTCCCGGCTCGCGCGGGAAGCCTTCGGGCAAGGGTCCCGGCAAGCCCGGTGCCAAGCCGGTTCGTGCGGGCGTGAAGGCTGGCCCGCGCAAGCCTGGTGGCGCGCGTCCCGCTCCCGGCAAGCCCTCGGGCAGCCGTCCCCCGGCGCCGCGAGGGAAGCGGTGAAGTTCGCCGTCTTCGACTGCGACGGCACCCTCGTCGACGGACAGGCGCCGATCTGCGAGGCCATGGAGGCGAGCTTCGCCGCCTTCGGCCTCGCCGCGCCGTCGCGCGGCCTGATCCGGCGCGCCGTGGGGCTCTCGCTGCCCCAGGCGATCCGCCAGCTCCTGCCCGAAAGCGACGAGGCCCAGCAGGACGCCATGGCCGAGGCCTACAAGCTCGCCTTCCGCCAGGCCCGCGAGGAAGGCCGCGTCTCGCAGCCGCTGTTCCCCGGCATCGAGCACTGCCTGCGCACCCTCCACGCGCGCGGCTGGACGCTGGGCGTCGCCACCGGCATGTCCGATCGCGGCCTCACCCATTGCCTCAAGGCGAACGGCATTTCCGACCTCTTCGTCACCCTCCAGACCGCCGACCGCCATCCCTCCAAGCCGCATCCGGCCATGCTGGAAGAGGCCCTGATCGAGGCGGGCGCAATGCCCGAGCAAGCGGTCATGATCGGCGACACCGTCTATGACATGAAGATGGCCAAGGCCGCCGGCACCCGTGCCGTCGGCGTCGACTGGGGCTACCACCACCCGCGCGAACTGATCGAGGCAGGCGCGGAAAAAGTCGCCGAGGTCCCTAACGAACTCCTGGAGTACCTGCTGACGTGAGCGAACCCGATCCCGCAAGAACCCGCTTCGCGATCATCCAGCTCGTGCGCATCTTTGGCGTCGCCTGCGTGATCGCAGGCATGGCGATCGGCGCGAACAAGTTCGCCATGCCGCTGTGGCTGGGCTACCTGCTGATCATCAACGGCCTGATCGACGTCTTCGTCGTGCCCAAGGTCCTCGCCCGCAAGTGGCGGAGCCCAAAGTGAAGCGGTTCTACAAGGAAGCTTCCTTCGGCGAGACCAAAGGCGGCTGGCGCGTTCTGCTCGATGGCCGCCCTATCAAGACCGCCGGTGGCCGCCCGCAAGTCGTCCCCACGCAAGCACTCGCCGAAGCACTGGCAGCGGAATGGGCGGCGCAGAGCGAGCAGATCGACGCCCAGTCTTTCCTCCTCCGCGACCTTGCCGACTTCGCGATCGACGCCGTCGCCGCAGACCGCGCCCAGACCGTCCGCGATATCCTGCCCTACGCCGAGACCGACACGCTCTGCTATCGCGCCGATCCCGAGGACGCGCTCTACCAGCGCCAGCTCGCCGTCTGGGAGCCGCTGCTGACCGAAGCCGAAACGCGGTACGACGTGCACTTCGCGCGCATTTCGGGCGTGCTCCACAAGCCGCAGCCCGCCGAGACCCTGGCCCGCCTCGAAACCGCCCTCGCCGACGAAAACGACTTCGCGCTGGCCGCGCTCAAGATGCTCTCCAGCCTCGCCGCCTCGCTGGTGATCGCCCTCGCCGCGATCCGCCCCGATAGCGACGCGGACATGCTGTGGAACGCCGCCAATCTCGAAGAGGACTGGCAGGTCGAACTCTGGGGCGAGGACTGGGAAGCCGCCGAACGCCGCGCGGCGCGGTTCGAGGCGTTCAAGCTGGCGATCCGGCTGGCGGAACTTTCGCGGGCCTGAGGTAGAAAGGAATACAGTAGGGAAGAATAATGCAGGGGTTATTACCCCTGCACCCCGTTACTGTCGGAGTCACGCGGACCGACAGCGTCGTGCGCCCAAGGTGGCGTCGGGAGACTTAATGGCTGCGCCGCGAGGAGCGCACTACGGATAAGCCGCGCGCAAGGTATACATTCCGAGGGTCCGGGGGATCATCCCCCGGGTCTTCCTTTTACTTCTGCTCAGCCTTCACCCTTGACCCAGGCCGCAACTTCCTGCGCCACCTTGTTGGCTGCCTGGTTCACCGCCGGACCGACCGTCGCCGCTTCCGGCTTCACGCCCGGCACCACGGCTTCGAACCGTTTGGTCACGATCGGCCCGCCGCGTTCGGTGCGGACGGCATCGAAGCGCACGACCACCGAGGACGTCGGCACATCGTAGCCCATGTCGAGCAGTCGCCCGCCGACCAGCGTCTTGCCGGTCACTTCGAATTCCACGCCTTCGACCACCAGTCGTCCGGTATCGGCCCGCAGCGTCTCGGCGAGCAGCGAGCGGAACTGGCGGCTGGGCTTCTCGATCCAGAACGCATCCTTGAGGTAGGACATCGTCGCCGCATCGATCCGCACCGGCATGCGCAGGGCATCGAGGCTGCGGTCCGCTTCGGGATCGAGCACGACGATCGCCTGCGCAATTTCCCCGCTGCGCTGCGAGCCGACCGGCGCGCGGTCTTCCGGCGAGAGGCGGAACAGCACTTCGGGCGGCTTGGGCGCAAGGCTGATGCAGCCGGACAGCGCGAGGGCCGCCATGGCCGCGAGCGCGCCGCCGAGGATCGGGGTCTTGTGCCGAAGCTTCATCGCGGTTCCCATCGTCGTTCTCGTGGTCATGGCTTATAGGTGGGCAGCTTCTGCCCCTTGATGAGCGCACCGGCGCCCTGTTCGTCGATCTTCTCGGTCACGCTGCGTAGCGCCTTGCTGGTCGCGCGCAGATCGCGGATCGCGGCTTCGGCGGCAGGCAGGGTCTGGTTCGAGACCTTATCGAACGCAGGCTGGGCATGCTGGAGCGTCTGGTCGAGCGTCTCCATCGACTTCTGCGCGGCGCCCAGCGTCTCGCGCAGCTGCGCGGCCAGCGAATTGCCCTGATCGCCCAGCAGGCTGTCCGCCTTGCCCGCCACGCCCTCGAAGGCGACGAGCGTCTTGGTGGCCTGGTTCAGCGTGCCCTGGAGTTCGGCCAAGGTCTGCTTCATCTGCGGGGTCGCGGCGGAGAGGTCCTTCGTCATCTTGTCGGTATTCTTGAGGATACCGGTGATCGAACGGCGGTTCTCTTCGGACATCAGCAGGTTGAGGTTCTCGGTCAGCGTCGCCAGGCGTTCCAGCAGCAGCGGCGCGTTGGACAGGATTTCACCGAGACCGCCACGCTTGGTCGGGATCACCGGCACGCCTTCGGGGCCGGGTTCGGTCAGCAGCGGAGCATCCTTCACCGCGCCTTCGAGCTGGATGTCGGCGACGCCGGTGAAGCTGCCCTGGATCGTCGCGGTGGTGCCGACGGTGACGGGCACCTTCTTGTCCACCTTGATGCGCACGCGGATGAAGCTGGGGTCCTTCGGCCACAGCTCGATCTCCTTGATCTGCCCGACCGGCACGCCCGCGTAATCGACGCCCGATCCCTTGGCGAGACCGTCCACCGACTGCTTGAAGAAGATGTCATACTCGTTGCGCGCGGTATCGTTGATCCGCGCGATCCAGATGATGAACGCCGCCAGTGTCGCCAGCAGCACCAGCGTAACGGCTCCGACCCATACGTGATTGGCCCGTGTTTCCATGCTGTGTGCCCTATGCCCCGCTTTCAGTGGTGGTGTTCATGGACGATGCCCCGGGGGCGGAACCGTCCTGCGCGACAGGCGCGTCATGCTTCATCGCAATATCTTCCTTCGCGCAGAGCGCGGCACGGCCGCGAGGGCCGTTGAAATATTCCTGGATCCACGGGTGGTCGAGCGCCAGCAGTTCCGGGATCGTGCCCACGGCAATGACCTGCTTGTCGGCCAGCACCGCCACCCGGTCGCAGATGGCGTGGAGGGTGTCGAGATCGTGGGTGATCAGGAACACCGTCAGGCCCAGCGTATCGGCCAGTTCTCGGGTGAGATCGTCGAACGCGGCGGCGCCGATCGGGTCAAGCCCTGCGGTCGGCTCGTCGAGGAACAGCAGTTCCGGATCGAGCGCCAGCGCGCGGGCGAGGCCGGCGCGCTTCCGCATGCCGCCCGAAAGCTCGTTCGGGTACTTGAAGGCCGATTCTTCGGCCAGTCCGGCAAGGCGCACCTTGAAGCGGGCGATCTCGCTGCGGAGGGTATCGTCGATCTCGGGATAGAACTGCTTGAGCGGTACTTCCACGTTCTCGCCCACGGTGAGGGTCGAGAACAGCGCGCCGCCCTGGAACAGCACGCCCCAGCGCGAACGCAAGTCGATGTCTTCCTCGTCGGTGGAATCGCCCATGCGGTGCCCGAGCACGGTGATCTCGCCCTCGGCAGGTTGCTGAAGGCCGATGATCGAGCGCATCAGCACCGACTTGCCGGTGCCGGACCCGCCGACGACGCCGAGAATCTCGCCCTTGCGGACCTTGAGCGAGAGGTTGTCGTGAATGACGTGCTCGCCGAAGACATTGCGCAGCCCGTCGACGACGATGGGGAATTCGTCCGAGGGACGCTCCGATTCGAGGGTGCCGGTTTCGAGATGGGCGGTTTCGGTCATTGCCAGCCGATCTTGGTGAAGAAGATCGCGAAGAAGGCGTCGAGCACGATCACCGTGAAGATCGCCGTGACCACCGCCTGGGTGGTACGCGCGCCGACTTCCTCGGCGTTCGAAGTCACCTGCATGCCCTGGTAGCAACCGGCCAGCGCCACGATCAGCGCGAAGACCGGCGCCTTGAGCAGGCCGACCCAGACGTCGGTGATCGGCACCACTTCCTGGGTGCGCTGGAGGAAGGTCCAGAACGGAATGTCGAGCGCGAAATTGGCGATGAAGGCACCGCCGATGATCGCCAACACCGTGGAATAAAAGCCCAGCAGCGGCATCATCAGCATCGCCGCCAGCACGCGCGGCACCACCAGCGCCTGCATCGGCGAGACGCCGATGGTGCGCATGGCGTCGACCTCTTCGGTCAGCTTCATCGTTCCGATCTGCGCCGCGAAGGCCGAACCCGAGCGGCCCGCGACCATGATAGCGGTCATCAGGATGCCCAGTTCGCGCATGGCGAGGCGGCCGGTCAGGTTGATCGTGTAGATTTCCGCGCCGAACTGCGCGAGCTGCACCGCGCCCTGCTGGGCGATGACGATGCCGATCAGGAAGCTCATCAAGCCGATGATCCACAGCGAGTTGATGCCCACATGCTGCATGTGGTGCACCAGCGCCGTGCCGCGCAGCCGCGAGGGATGGCGGATGGCAGTGCCGAGCGAAGTGATGAGTTCGCCGAGGAACCCGACCATGCGGACGAGGCCATGCCCCCAGCCGACCACGAGATCGCCCAGCTCGCCCACGGTGCGCAGCAGCAGCGGGCGCTCCGGTTCGATCTCGGACGCTTCTTCGGGGACCTTGCCGATGGCGGCGAAAAGGCGCTCGGCCTGTTCGCTCTGGCCGACGACTTCGAGCTTGTGCTCGCTGGCATAGCGGCAGACGAGCCAGGCCCCGGTCGTGTCGATATCGGTGACGCCGGACATGTCGACCCGCGCGAACGGGCCGTGCAGCGCCGCCAGCTTGGCGCCCAGATTGCCCAAGGAATGGACGCGCAACGGCCCCTTCAGCGCCACGGTCTGGACGCCGTCCTGGTCGCTTTCCGACAGAGTGAATTCAGCCCATTCCCGCATGTGCGCTCGTATTGGGGGAAAATGCCTGTACCGGCAAGGGGTTCCCCTGCCGCGACAGATTGTTGATTTCGCAAGAGCCGGTCTGGAAACATACCGTGGCGATTTCATGGCAGGCCGCCCCACCGCTCCTACGCGTACTTGCGCGCGGGTGCCTCTACTGGCAAAGCGCCGCGCCATGACCGACACTCCAGAAGCCGCCCCCGAAGCCGCTCTCGACAAGACCTTCGACCCCGCCCAGATCGAGGCGAAGTGGTTCCAGCATTGGGAAAGCGAAGGGCTGTTCCGCCCCGAGCGTGCCGACGCGCAGCCGTTCACCATCGTGAACCCGCCGCCGAACGTCACCGGCTCGCTCCACATCGGCCACGCGCTGGACAACACGCTGCAGGACATCGTGATCCGTCACGAACGCCTGAAGGGCAAGGATGCACTCTGGGTGGTCGGCACCGACCATGCCGGCATCGCCACCCAGATGGTGGTCGAACGCCAGATGGAAGCGAAGCAGGACAAGCGCGCGAATTACACGCGCGAGCAGTTCATCGAGAAGGTCTGGGAGTGGAAAGCCGAATCCGGCGGCACCATCACCGGCCAGTTGCGCCGCCTCGGCTGCTCGATGGACTGGAGCCGCGAGCAGTTCACGATGGATCCGCACTTCACCAAGGCCGTGGTCAAGGTCTTCGTGGACCTGCACAAGCAGGGTCTGATCTACCGCGACAAGCGTCTGGTGAACTGGGACCCGAAGTTCCGCACCGCCATTTCCGACCTTGAGGTCGAAACGCGCGAGACCAACGGCCACTTCTGGCACATCAAGTATCCGCTTTCGGACGGTTCGGGCCACATCCACGTCGCCACCACCCGCCCGGAAACGATGCTGGCCGACATGGCCGTCGCGGTTAATCCCGAGGACGAGCGCTACAAGGACCTGCTGGCACGCGGCGCCACCGTCACCCTCCCCCTCACCGGTCGCGAGATTCCGATCGTCGCCGACGAGCACGCCGACCCCGAACTGGGCTCGGGCGCGGTGAAGATCACCCCAGGTCATGACTTCAACGACTTCGAGGTGGGCAAGCGCGCGGGCTTCAAGGCCGGCGACATGCTCAACATGCTCGATGCCGATGCCCATGTCTGCCAGACGCAGGACGGCCTTGTCCCTGCGCAGTTCATCGGCATGGACCGCTTCGAGGCGCGCAAGGCGATCGTCCAGTTCCTCGAAGACGACGGCCTGCTCGAAAAGGTCGAGGACCGCGTGATCCAGACCCCCTACGGCGACCGTAGCGGCGTGGTGATCGAACCCTGGCTGACCGACCAGTGGTACGTCGATGCGCAGACGCTGGCCGGTCCGCCGATGGAAGCCGTCCGCTCCGGCGCGATCGAGATCGTCCCGAAGAGCTGGGAAAAGACCTTCTTCAACTGGATGGAAAACATCCAGCCCTGGTGCGTCTCGCGCCAGCTCTGGTGGGGCCACCGCATTCCCGCATGGTTCAGCGAGGACGGCGAGATCTTCGTCGCCGAAACCGAGGAAGAGGCACAGGCGCAGGCCGGCAACAAGAAGCTGACCCGCGACGAGGACGTGCTGGACACCTGGTTCTCCTCCGCGCTCTGGCCCTTCGCCACGCTCGGCTGGCCCGATGAAGACGCCCCGCTGCTGAAGAAGCACTACCCGAACGACCTGCTGGTTTCCGGCTTCGACATCCTGTTCTTCTGGGATGCGCGCATGGCGATGCAGGGCATCCACTTCATGAAGGAAGTGCCGTGGAAGCGGCTCTACCTTCACGGCCTCGTCCGCGCGGCCGACGGCCAGAAGATGTCGAAGTCCAAGGGCAACGTGGTCGATCCGCTGGGCCTGATCGACAAGTACGGCGCCGACGCGCTGCGCTTCTTCATGGCCGCCATGGAAAGCCAGGGCCGCGACGTGAAGATGGATGAAAAGCGCGTCGAAGGTTACCGCAACTTCGCCACGAAGCTGTGGAACGCCGCGCGTTTCTGCCAGTCCAACGGCATCGTCGCCAGCACGTCGGTCAAGGCGCCCGCAGCGACCTCCGCCGTCAACAAGTGGATCATCGGCGAAGTCGTCGAGACCGTCGCCACGCTGGACAAGGCCATGGCCGACTTGCGCTTCGACGCGGCCGCCAACGCGATCTACCACTTCGTGTGGAACCAGTTCTGCGACTGGTACATCGAACTCATCAAGGGCAACTTCGACGAAGAGACCAAGGCCGTCGCCGGCTGGGTGCTCGACCAGATCCTCGTCATGCTCCACCCCTTCATGCCCTTCGTCACCGAAGAGCTGTGGAGCAAGATGGGCACGCGCGAACAGGACCTGATCGTCGCCGCATGGCCCGCGCCGGAAGCCTCGGTGGACGCCGAAGCCAAGGCCGAAGTCGAATGGCTGATCGCGCTGATCGGCAACCTGCGCGGCGCCAAGTCCGAACTCGGCATCGCGCCGGGCGCGCGTCTTACCGCCTATGTCGCCAATCCCTCGGACGCGACCCGCGCAGTGATCGGCCGCAACGGCACGGTGATCGACCGTCTGGCCCGTCTCGATGCAATCGTGTTCGAGGCCGCTCCCGCCGGTGCCGCCATGCAGGTGGGCGCGGGCGATGCGACGCTGGCAATCCCGCTGGAAGGCGTGATCGACATCGCCGCCGAAAAGGCCCGCCTGGAAAAGGCCATGGCCGCTTCGGTCAAGGAACGGGACTCGCTCGACAAGCGCTTGGGCAACCCGGCGTTCGTCGAGAAGGCCAAGCCCGAGGCCATCGAAAAGGCCCGCGCCGACCATGCCCATCACTCGGCTGAAGCCGAGCGTCTGGCTGCGGCGCTGGCGCGGCTGGGTTGAAGAAGTAAGGGTTGAAGCAGGGGGTCTTAGACCCCCTGCACCCCCAATACTGTCTTCGTCGCGCGCGCAGTCTCGTAGTGCACTCCTTGCCGCCGCAGGCTATTTTGTCTCCCGGCTATTCAGTGGGCGCGAAACGGCTAGGCCGGGTACGACGCAGACATTCCGAGGGCCTGGGGGATCATCCCCCAGGACTTCTCTCTTTTTCGTTTTCCTACCTTGCACGCATCTGACACCTTCACGCGCGTGACCACCCTGTCTTCTCTCCACGACACCAGCCACAAGGTGACACCTCCGACGCAAGGTGACACTTTTCCCTCTGGACCGTGTAAACTGTGTCAACCTCGCCCTTCAAAACCGTAACCTTGCATTCGAGACCATCCGTGACGCTTGCGCTTGCCACCACCACTCCCGGCGAACCCGAAGTGTTCGCTTCGCTTCAGGGCGAAGGCGCCAGCATGGGGCGGCCGAGCACTTTCGTGCGGCTGTCGCGCTGCAATCTTGCCTGCCAGTGGTGTGACACCGCTTATACGTGGCGCTTCACCGGCGATAACCGCTTCCACCGCGACGATCTGGCGTTCGAGCGCAAGGCCAATCAGGTCATGGCCGAGGAAGCCGAGGTGGCGCGCATGGTGGCCGATCTGCCGCCCGACCGCCTTGTCATCACCGGCGGCGAGCCGTTGCTTCAGGGGCCGCAGCTGGCGCGGATGCTGGCGGCGCTCGACGCGGCGCGGCCGGGAATGCATGTCGAGATCGAGACCAACGGCTCGGTCGCGCCGCACGCCAGCCTCGATGCGCGGGTGCAGCAGTACAATGTCAGCCCCAAGCTGGCGCACAGCGGCAATCCGGCGGAACTGGCGCTGGTGCCCGAGCGGCTCGATGCCTGGGCCGCCGATCCGCGCGCTTATTTCAAGTTCGTGGTGGCCGAGCCTGCGGATGTGGACGAAGTCCGTGCGTTGAAAGAACGCCACGCTATCCCCGCCGAACGGATATTCCTGATGCCGGAGGGCCGCTCCAGCGATGTCATCCGACAGAGGTCGGGATGGCTATCGGACATCTGCACGCAGGAAGGCTATCGCTTCACCGACCGCCTGCACATACATATCTGGGGCGACACGCGGGGAACTTGAGGGGCACATGAACGAGGCATCGCCGATCCCACATGGGGAAACCGAACCCGAGGAAGCACCTCCTCCCGCACAGATGGCGCGGATGAAGGGCGACCTCACGCAGGGTCCGATCCTCCAGACGCTGCTGGTGTTCTCGATCCCGATGCTGATCTCGAACGTCCTCCAGACGCTCAACGGATCGGTCAACGCGATCTGGGTCGGGCGACTGCTGGGCGAGAGCGCACTGGCGGCGACCGCCAATGCCAATATCATCATGTTCCTGCTGATCGCGCTTGTCTTCGGCTTCGGCATGGCGACCACGGTGCGCGTCGGCCAGCATTTCGGCGCGCGCGACATCGACGCGGCGCGCAAGACCTTCGGTTCGGGCGTCGGTTTCTGCCTCGTGCTCTCGGTGCTCTGCGGACTTGCGGGCTGGTTCGGCGCCGATGCGCTGCTCCACGCCTTGGGCACGCCGGGCCAGAGCCGGATCGAGGCGCTGGCCTACTTGCGCGTGATCTTCGTGACCCTGCCACTGGGCTCGCTCTCGCTCATGGTCTCGATGGGCATGCGCGGCGCGGGCGATTCCAAGACGCCGCTCTATGCGATGATCCTGACGGTCGCGCTGGACGTGATCCTGAACCCGCTGCTGATCATCGGCCCCGGCCCCCTGCCCACGCTGGGCATCGCCGGGTCCGCGGCGGCGACGGCTTTCGCGAACTTCGCGGGCCTCGTGTTCCAGCTCTGGACGATCTACCGCAAGGACCTGCCGATGCGCCTGCGCGGCGCGGAACTCGGCTATCTGATCCCGCGCGGCAGCGAACTGAGGTACGTAACCCTCAAGGGTCTGCCGATGGGCGCGCAGATGTTGCTGGTCTCTTCGGCGGGCCTCATCATGGTCGGCCTCGTCAACCGGGAGGGGCTGGATTCGGCGGCAGCCTACGGCGCTTCTCTGCAACTGTGGAACTACCTCCAGATGCCGGCGATGGCGATCGGCTCGGCGGTAAGCGCCATGGTCGCGCAGTCACTGGGCGCCCACGATCACAGCCGCGTGGGCAAGGTGACCGAGATCGGCCTTGCCACCAACCTGGCGATCTCGCTGCTGATGGCCACGCTGATCGTGGTGTTCGACCATCCGCTGCTGGCGCTGTTCCTGGGCGGAGACAGCCCGGCAATGCCGATCGCGCGGCACATCCAGTTCGTCTGCACCGCGAGCTTCGTGATCATGTCGATCACCATGATTCTCACCGGCACGCTGCGCGCCTATGGCGCGGTGGTCATGCCGCTCGTCATCATGTTCCTCGGCCTCTATCCGGGGCGCCTCGGCTTCTACTACCTCGCCTATCCGCTGATCGGCAGCGAAGCGCTGTGGTGGTCCTATCCGGTCGGCTCGGCGCTGACTGTAGCCCTGACGCTGGCCTATTACCGCTGGGGCAAGTGGCGCGCGGCGTTCAAGCCGTAACCCTTCACCGCCCCTGCGCGCGCCAACGCTGGACCGTGCGCAGGACCATCTCCTCCTCGCCGCCCGAGCTGCTCCAGAGTTCGGTGAACGAGGGATCGGCGGAGGCAGGTCGCTTGAACTCCTCCAGATCGTCGAACGAGGCGCGGATCGGGATCGCCACGCCCTCGCCGCAGATCACGCACTCGCGGTTGCGTAGCGCCGGGATGGAATCGAGGAACCCGCGCGCGCCTTCCGGCATGGCAGCGCGCACGAAAGCCTGATCGCGGTCGTTGTTGAGACGCATCGCGATGATCGTCCCGCACTGAGAGAGCACGCCTTCGGCGAGGTCCGAGGGGCGCTGGGTGATGAGGCCGAGCGAGATGCCGTACTTGCGCCCTTCCTTGGCGATGCGCGAGAGAATGCGGCCTACCGAGGAGCCGTCCGCGTTCTTCTCGCTGGGAACGTAGCGGTGCGCCTCCTCGCAGACGAGCAGGACCGGCCGCGTCTTCTCCTCCCGCGCCCAGACCGCGAAGTCGAAGACCATGCGGCTCAACACGGCCACAACGGTGCTGGTGATGTCGGAAGGTACGCCGGACACGTCGATGATCGAGATCGGCCGCCCACCAGAAGGCAGACGGAACAGCTTGGCGATGAACTCCGCCATCGTGTCGCCCACCAGCATGCCTGAGAACAGGAACTGGTAGCGCGGATCGCCCTTGAGTTCGTCGAGCTTGTTCTTGATCCGCATGTAGGGCGCGCTGGAATGGCCCTTGTCGAGCTTGCCCATGTGATTGTTCAGGATCACCGACAAGTCGGAGAGCAGATAGGGGATCGGCGAATCCACGGTGATCTTGCCGATCTGCTCGGCCAGCCGGTTGCGCGAACGCGCCTCCAGCAGGCACTTGCCGAGCACCTCGCAATCGAGCTGCCGCTCGTCGCCCTGGGTGGTAACGAGGATCTCGCAGTGTTCCTCGAAGTTCATCAGCCAATAAGGCATCTGCAGGTTCGAGACGTCGAGGATCACGCCGGTATTGCGGAAGGCGGCGGCATATTCGCCGTGCGGATCGACCATGATGACATGGCCTTCCGGCGCCTGCTCGCAAATCCTGTGAAGGATCAGCGCGGCGCTGGTCGACTTGCCGGTGCCGGTCGAGCCGAGCAGCGCGAAGTGCTTGCCGAGCAAGGCATCGATGTAGAGCCCGGCGCGGATATCGTTGGTGGGATAGACGGTGCCGATCTGGATCGCCTGCCGTCCATCGCTGGCATAGACCTGCCGCAAGTCGTCGGTGCTGGCGGGATAGACCAGCGCGCCAGGGGTCGGATAGCGCGTCACGCCGCGGCGGAAACCGTGGATACGGCCGGTCAGGCGCTCCTGCAGCCCTTCGCCGAGGAAGTCCGCCTCCGCGACAATGCCGCCGGGGACCGTGGCATCGCTCTTCTGGTTGCGAATGCTGGCCAGCAGCCAACCCCGGCCGACGCGAACTTTCACCTGACTGCCGACCTGCCCCGACATCGCAACTGAAGGATCGCCGTCCTGCGCGGAATGGTTCAGGCGATCGAGATCGAAAGCGATGCGGGCGCCTGCGCCGGAAATTTCGAGAATGGCGCCGATCGGCTCGCGACTCATCTCGCTTTCCACCTCGCCGCCCACCATTCGCATCTCGTTCATAGCGCCCCCGCAGCAAGCCGTTTCACCGGAGCTGCTAAGCACGCGCGGTTAATTTCAGGCTAAACCCGCGATTAGCGCATGGCGAAAAGACGTCCCGCCAGCCACCCCATCCCGACCGAGACCATGACCGCCAGCAGCCCGTAAGCGAAGCCGTAGTTCTCGGAGAAATTGGCGATGGCCCGCTCGAACCCGAGCTTGCGCACTTCCACCTGGCTGCTCGCCGAAGCCACCACCCGACCGCGCGAAACAGCGTAAGTCTCGGCAGTATAAGTGCCGGTCGGCACTTGCGAGGGGAGCCAGATTCGCGCCTGATAGAGCACCTGCTCGCTCACTTTCACGCCGCCCTCTTCCTCGCGGTAGAGACCGCTGCGGCGGTTGAGATCGACGAGGCCGTCGGAAAAGCGGGTCTGCTCGGCAGGGTCGATGGCGCCGATCGGCGAGAGTTGCAGCCACTTGAGGCCGAGTTCGTAGATCGCGGCGGTCTTGTCGTCGACGATATCCTTGATCGGCCGGGTCGAGGCGATTCCATAATAGGACGGCGCCGAACGCAGTTCCGTGCTATCCGCGTTGATCCAGACGCCCGCCACTTTCTGCTTTTCACGCAGGACGATGGACTGGGTCGGTCCTTTCAGCACGACGACGATGTCATAATCCTGCGCGGCACGGGAACCCTCGGGCGTCAGGATCGCGCCGAACAGCAGAAGTTCGGTGCCGGTGAAACCCTGCCGCAGGTCCACTTCGTGCTGCGAGATTTCCGGCACCAGGATCGGATCGCGCGCGCCACCAAGCAGAACCGCCGCAACCAGCGCGAAAGCCGGAGCCAGCACGCGCCTCACAGCGGAGAGACCGTGTAAATCTCGTCGGGCCGATAGCCGAGGCCGATCGCCATGCGCCCGGCCACCAGCAGCACGATGATCGCCAGCACCAGGCGCAGCTTCACCGGGCTGGCCTTCTGGGCGAACTGCGCGCCGAGCTGCGCACCGGTGACCGAGCCCAGCAGCAGCAGCGAGGCGAGCACGATGTCCACGGCATGGGTGGTCATCGAATGCATCATCGTCGTCGCCATGGTGACGAACAGGATCTGGTAGAGCGAGGTCCCGACCACGACATTGGCGCTCATGCCGAGGATGTAGAGCATGGCGGGCACGAGGATGAAGCCCCCGCCCACGCCCATCAGCATCGTCAGGATGCCCGTACCGATGCCGAGCAGCAGCGGCGCCAGCGGAGAAATGTAAAGGCCGGAGCGGTAGAAGCGCCAGCGTAACGGCAGGCTGGCAACCATAGGATGGTGCCGCCGCTTGCGCGCGGCGATGGGAATGCCGGAACGCTCGGCGCGGATGGTCTGGATGCTCTCCTTGGCCATCAGCCCGCCGATACCGCCGAGCATCAGGACGTAGAGGATGTTGATGACCGTATCGATCTGGCCGAGCCGTTGCAGCAGGCTGAACAGCGCCGCGCCGATGCCGGTGCCGATGATCCCCCCCACCACCATGACCGTGCCCATGTGATAGTCTACCCCGCCACGCCGGGTATGGGCGAAGACGCCGGACACGCTGGCGCCCGTCACCTGGCTTGCCGCCGAGGCTGCGGCCACGGTCGGCGGAATGCCATAGAAGATCATCAGCGGAGTCGTCAGGAAGCCGCCGCCCACGCCGAACATGCCCGAAAGCAGGCCGGTGATCGCCCCCAGGCCAACGATGATGATCCCGTTGACGGAGAGATTGGCTATGGGGAGATAGACATCCATTCCACCCCTCTCGCTACCGCAGCACCGGCAGCGAGGAAAGCGGCGAATCAGAAACCTGCGGATAGAGTGAGCGCCGGTCCCGAGCCCGGATCGGCGTCGCCCGCCACCCGGAACCGCCAGTCGACCGCTGCGCGCCCGAACAGACCTTTCCCGAGCGGCATGGCCAGGCTCGCAGACGGCCCAGCATCGAGACGCCCCGCCCCCTTCTGCACCCCGCCCCAAACGCCCCCGCCAACGCGGGTTTCGAGATTACCGAGGGAGAACAACGTCCGGTCGGCCCGGAACTGGCCGTCCGCGAACGGCGTCGCGAATCGGCCCGCAACATAGCCTGCCTGCGCATAGGCCTCGCCCCTCAGGCCACCGGGCAAGGCGAAATAGGGAAGCTGGGTCACGGCCATCGCCACTGGCTGGAATCTTCGCGCTCCCCCCTGCTCCGTCAGGCGTCCTTCCAGCGCGGCAACGACCGGCACCCCCGGAAACGGACGTGCCGATACGCCAAGGGCCGCAGCCGTCTCGCGCATGGCAGTGCCCAAGGTGGCGGTGGTGCGCATGTAACCGGTCAACTGCCGCCTATCGCCCGGCGAGAGCCGATAGCGCAGGACGGCGCCCGCCTGACTCGCCCCGTAGGTCGCGGGAAGCGCGCCGTTGGCGAGCGGCCCGGCGCCGTCCTGCCGCAGCAGCGCCCAGCTATCGACCGACCACCGCCGGGTCCGCGCGGGCGCCACGGGCACCGGAGAGGCGCTCGAAGACGGATAGGGCTGCGCAGCGAACTGCCAGACCGGCGGAAGCCCCGCCGGTAGCCGCGTATCCTGCATGCCCTCCGAGACGAACCGGGACGAACCGATATCCGAGCCGAACGCCCCGATCGCACCATATGCCGGTCCCGAGGGCACTTGCGGCAACGCCCGACCTCGGCCGGAATACCATCGCCGCGGGCCGTCCGCCCAGACCGGCACTTTCACGAACACAGGGTACGGTACATTCGCCACCGGCGGAGGGCCATAAGCGGATGCCGGATAGAAGCCCGCACCGGGCGGCGACTGAGGTCCCGCTGCCATGCTCGTCTCCCCCGATCCGGCAGTTTTCGCATCTTCCACCGAAGACAGGCGCAGCGCCTGAACGCTCCTGGCTGCAACCGGCAGGGGATTGTCCCAGGCCGAAATCCGCCCGCCCATCCAGCCCGCGAGCACGGCCAGCAAGGCCACCAGCGGCTGCCCGCGAAGCCTCTTCACCACGCTCATGCGGCCGTTCCGCTGGCAGAAGCCGGATGCGCGTCGTGACGGGTCTTGTCCCAGGTCACCTGCCCGCCCCGCAACGTCCGGATGTAGGAGGCCAGGGCATCGCGTCCGGCCATGATCGCAATATAGTTCGCCACCGGAATCCGCAGGACCGCCCAAATCCCTTCCGGAAAACCGTATTCACGCGTCGTCAGCGTCGCTCTCAGGAAACTGCGCCAGAGCAGGCTGAACAGCCCCGCCGCGATCATCCACCGCAGCAAGGGCGGCCCCGGCATCGCCGCTACATCCCAGCCCAGCACGCGCGGAATGCCGAGCATCCCCTCCACCACGACAAGCGCATAGCTGCTTGCCAGAACGATGGCCGTCAGCGGGCCACGCCGGTCGCGCAGCGCCATCCAGGTATCGACGGCGCTTCCCGCCCATCCGAGCCGCTCCCAGCCCTGAAAAGCGATACCGTGAATCCACCTGGTCTTCTGACGCACCGAATCCTTCAGGCGCGCCGGGAAATAGGCTCGCGTGGCGACGAGTTCGCCGGTCTCATCCCGCACCCTGAGGAACCGAGAACGCCCTCCCTCACGCGATACAAGCACGCCCAGCTCATAGTCCTCCGTAAGGCATTCCGCCGCGAATGGCCCCGGACTGCCCTCCAGGCGGCGGCCTACCGCGATCCGTTCGAGCATCTTGCGGGCGAAGCCGCAGCCCACACCCGCCGCCGGGATCGCCGCTCCCAATGCATCCCGCACGACGAGCGACTTGGTATGGGCTTCGGTAAATTCGTCGACATAGTGGCCCCCTACCCAGCGCGAGGCCGGTTGCGGCTCGGGCCGTACCGGAAGCTGGACGAAATCGGCAGAGGACAAGGCGGCGTCGATCACCGCCAGTTCGGCCGCGTGCACCATATCTTCGGAATCGTGGAGGATCACGCAGCGAACGCGGCGGCCGGATCGGCGTTCGTCCTCACACAGCGCGTGGTAGAGGCGGTTGAGACAGTCCGCCTTGGTCGTCGGCCCCGCCCGGTCGTGGATGACGACGCGCACCCTGGGGTCCGCGCCTGCGCCCTCCATCGCCGCGCAGACGGTTGGTGCGTCGTTGCCGTAGCAACCGATATAGAGCGTGAAATCGTCCTGCCGCCAGGCCGCAAGAGCGTGCCGGATCGTATGGCCGATCACCTGATCTTCCTGCCAGGCGGCGATGAACACCGCCGCTTTCCCCAGTAGCGGTGCCCGCACGGCCTCTTGCGAGATGCGCGTGGTCCTGGCTCGCCCGGAGAGCCGGAACCACAACCAGCAACAGTCGATAGCCAGTTCGTCCGCCGTGCCGACCAGTACCCAGAACCCCGCAAAGAGCAGAAGTTCCTGCTCGATCATGAGCAAGACGCCGAACGCCTGCTGAATTAGCTCCGCCCAACCCATCCTTAGCCCTCGCCCTAGACCGAATCGATTCCACACCGAAGTTATCGGAGCCCTTCGGAGCTACCGATTCTTGGGAGTTTCATCGTCAAAGGCGAAGTATGGACATCAGTACGGCCGCACCAATGAACATGCGTCTATTTCACAAAGTTAACTAACTTGCCCGTTATTATGGCAAGCCGCCGATCTCTTGAAAGAGATCGGCGGCGATGCGTCACCAGCTGCCGATGTTCGGCATCGAGGCCCAGGGCTCGGCAGGATCGAGGCGTCCGTCCTGAAGCAATTCCACCGAAATCCCGTCCGGCGTGCGGATGAAGGCCATGTGGCCGTCGCGCGGCGGACGGTTGATCGTCACCCCGGCATCGGCCAGCGTCTGGCAGGTCGCGTAGATATCGTCGACCTGGAAAGCCAGGTGGCCGAAATTGCGGCCCCCGGTATATTCCTCGAAGGAACCGTCCTCGGCAGGCCAGTTATGGGTCAGTTCCACTTCGGATTCCTCACCCGGCACGGCGAGGTAGATGAGTGTGAAACGGCCCTGCTCGCTTGAAAACCGGCGCGTTTCCTTGAGGCCGATCAGTTCGAAGAAGCGGATCGTCGCGTCCGGATCGGTCACGCGGATCATCGTATGGAGGTACTTCGTCACGGGGTATTCCTTCAATTCATCGCACTTATTAAACGGTTCATCGCGCATACAGCCGGAGGGCAGCAATATCCGGGAGACTTCAGGGAGAAGCCGCGATGACCGACGATAGCCCGGAAAGCCCCCGCCACTCCACCGCCTTCTTGCGAGATTCCACGAACAGGCGCTGGTTAGCGGCTTCCACGATCCTCGCCATCGGCCTCGTCGGCGGCGGCTATCTGTTGGGCGACGGCATGCGGCGCGCGCACCGCGCCGACCGCTCGGTCACCGTGCGCGGCCTCGCCGAGCGGGACGTGACCGCCGACCTTGCGACATGGACGATCGCCTATTCCTCCACCGCGGGCGATCTCGCCACCGCGCAGTCCGGAGTCGAGAACGACACCCGCCGGATCGAGACGTTCTTCCGCGAACTGGGCTTTCCCGCCGACGCCCTCCAACCGACCGGCGCAAACGTCCAGCAGAGCAAGGACAACAGCGGTACCACCAGCTTCACCGTCCGCCAGCGCGTGACCTTGCGCAGTCAGGACGTCAAGCGCGCGCAGGATGCCGTGAAGCGCCAGTTCGAACTGGTGCGACGCGGCGTCATCCTGGAGGAAGGCTCGGGCATGGCCTTCACCTTTACGAAACTCAACGCCATCAAGCCGCCAATGGTCGCCGCCGCCACCAGGGACGCACGCGCCGCCGCCGAGCAATTTGCGCAGGACAGCGGCGCCGAAGTCGGCGCCATCAAGAGCGCGACCCAGGGCTATTTCACGATCGAGGCGCGGGACGGTGATTCGGGCGGCGGCTGGGGCGTCTCAGATACGCCCTACAAGAAAGTCCGCGTGGTAACGACGGTAGACTTCTATCTGAAATAGAAGACAAAAATGTCCCATCGTAGTGCCGGAACGGCTCGGCTCAGGAAGCGCGAAAGCCGATGCTGGCTGCTTGTAGGCGGGATCGGGGCCATCTATAATCTCGCCGACGCATGCTAGCGAAAATCAGAAACCTGCTCGGCCGCGCTCCCAGCGCACGCCTTCCCGAACTGCCCGCCGGACAGCGCGTCTATGCGATAGGCGACATCCACGGACGGCTGGACCTGTTCGAGCGCCTGATCGAGGCGATCGAACGGGACAACAGCCAACGACACAGCACTCGCAGCCTTGTCATTCTTCTGGGCGACCTGATCGACCGGGGACCTGACAGCGCCGGTGTCCTGGCCGCCGCCCGAGAGCTTGCCCGGCGGCGCGATGTCGAGTTCATCCAGGGCAATCACGAGGAAATGCTGCTGGTCTCGCGCGACAAGCTGGATGCCTTCCGCAGCTTCCTGAAGTTCGGCGGGCGCGAGACGATCCTGTCCTACGGCCTCGATCCGGACTTCGTGCGGGACGCCGAACTCGAAGACCTGCACGGCGCGGCGATGGACGCCATCCCGCAGCAGGACTTCGATTTCATCGACGGTTTCCGCAAGATGATCCGGCTCGGCGACTATGTCTTCGTTCATGCCGGCGTGCGTCCCAATACGCCGCTGGAGAACCAGCTCGGCCATGACTGCCGCTGGATTCGCGAGCCGTTTCTCAGCCACAACGGGGAATTCGGCGGCTTCGTCGTTCACGGACATACGATCACAGAGGAGCCGGCCGTGCGCACGAACCGCATCGGCATCGATACCGGCGCCTATATGCACGGCCACCTCACCGCGATCGGGCTTGAGGGCAGCGAGCGCTGGTTCATCCAGGCCTGCGAGGACGAGAATGGGATTTCCATAAAGGTCGCCGCCGAAGCCTGAATTTAGCCGGGCTAACGCCCGGAAGCGGCACCAGCCCACGCCCGGCCTCCCATTCAGTGTATCCTAGATGGGAGGCCGGGTGGGGGCGCCTGAGAGACTTTGGGGCTGGTACCGCAAGTTCGTGAAGAACAAACAAGGCAAACGCACCGGGGAGCCTGTAAGCCGGGTTCTGTACCTGGCGTGGTCTCCCCACGGGGGGACCTTACGCCGCGGTGGCAGCCATTCCTCTAGGCGACGCATTGCTGCGCCACTCAAGCGACCAACCCGGGCTGCCTGGGTCCGAAACAGACCCGCCGTTCGAGACGGCGCGCAGCCCCTATTCGGTCTTGCTCCGGATGGGGTTTGCCATGCCGCTTTCCGTTACCGGAAGCGCGGTGCGCTCTTACCGCACCCTTTCACCCTTACCTGCCGCGAGGGACGAACCCTGTTGGCGAGGCGGTCTGCTCTCTGTGGCACTTTCCCTAAGCTTCGCCGGGCCTGAAAACCCGACTCGCCCGGCGGGCGTTACCCGCCATCCTTGTTTCGTGGAGCCCGGACTTTCCTCGCGCGTCCGAAGACGCCCGCGGCTGCCCGGCTCCCCGGTGCGAGCGGTCACCTAGCACGGCCATTGTCCCGCTCCAACAGCAGTTCCAACAGAATTGCGCCGATTTCGCCGTCGATCTCGCCGTCGATCAGATCGGGCCGCCAGCGGCGCTGGAACGCCGTCACCGCCGCCCGTCCGTCGGAAATGTCGTAGCCGAAGCGTTCGAGCGCGAGATAGAAGGCGCCCGGATTGTCGTAGAAGAGGTTCATCTTCGCCGCCGGTATCTTCAACGCCAGCCCCAGCTCGCCGAGCCGCGCCCAGTCGAAATACTCGCCGGGATCCTGCTTGCGGGCAGGCGCGATGTCGGAATGGCCGACCACGTTGCCACGCGGAATGTGGTTGCGCCTGACGATATCGGCGAGCAGCGGGAGCAATGCCTCCATCTGCGCCTCCGGGAACGGGCGATAGCCCCATTCGTGCCCCGGATTGACCAGCTCGATCCCGATCGAGGCGGAGTTCACGTCGGTCACCCCGCGCCAGTAGGATCGCCCGGCATGCCAGGCACGCTTGCCCTCCGGGACCAGCGAGGTGACGATGCCCTCCTCGTCGATCATGTAGTGCGCGGAGACTTCCGCTTCGGGATCGCACATCCGCTCCAGCGCCTCGGCGGCGGATTTCATACCGGTATAGTGCAGCACGACCATCGAGATCGGCAGCTTGCGCTCGTTGAAATTGGGCGAGGCGACGGTGCGATTGACCAGCCAGCGGTTCATGTCCCAATGCCTCCGGGACCTGTGGCTCCAGGGCCTGTGGCTTCCAGGGGGGGCTTCGACAGGCTCAGCCTGAGCGGGTCTGGGAACATCGCATCACCTCCGCTGAGCTTGTCGAAACGTCATCCTGAGCCCGTCGAAGCGTCAGGCTCCTGGCAGGACCGCGCCGAGGACCAGCGCGTCTTCCGCCAGGGCATATTGCAGCTTGCCGCCCTGCCCGTGCGCCAGCTGCTGGATCATCGCGGCGGGCGCGGTGCGACTGGAAAGATCGCCTTCCGGCAGCGCCCCTTCGAGCGCACGGCCGATATCCCGGTCGAAGGCGATACGGGGTCCCGCCGCGCGCACGACGATCTCGGTCACGCCGTCGCGGAATTCCGCCGCCAGTTCCAGCGTGCCGCCGCGCGGCAGCGCCTCGATGCCGATCAGGCCGAAGTTGAGCAGCGTCTTCACCGCAGGCTTGGGCAGCATCTCGCTGGCCAGCGCCCAGTTGAGCACGATGCGGGCATTGTTCGCCACCAGCGCGTCGATCAGGGCGCGCGCCTCGCTGACCGGAACCATGTCTCCGAAGCCGCCCGCCGCACCGAAGGCGAGGCGGAAGAACTTCAGCTTGTCGGCCGAGATCCGCGCGCTCTGGTCCAGCAGCTCGAAGCAGCGCTGGCGCATGTCGGGGTCCTTCTCGTCCGCGAGCAGTTCCAGCCCGTTGGTCAGGGCGCCGACAGGGCTGAGCATGTCATGGCACAGGCGCGAACATAGCAGGCTGGCAAGTTCGAGCGAACTGGTCGTCATGGATCGAGGACTTCCGTTTTCAATAATCATTCGGGTGAGGCATTCGAATTCAGGCCATTAGCGGCCACTGGTGCGACGATATGGTACGTCATCGGCGAAAATCCATTCCCGGTATCGCGCCAGAAAGCAACCTGCCCGTCGGCGATGATCGCCCAAATGCGCGAATCCCCGGTGGAATGTTCGCAATCCGTGGCGGAGGGCACCGGATGACCGACCGGATGGGAATGATAATAACCCAGCACTTTCGGCCCACCCTGTCGCGCCGCACGGTGGGCGGCAAGCAGCCTGGCAGGATCAATCTCGAAATGGTGGGTGGGCTGCGCCGCGACATTGGCAGCGGGTATCGCGGCCTCTATCCGCTCGCCCTCTCCCGTCAGGATGCCGCAGCACTCCTCCGGATGGGCGCTTAAGGATTCTTCATGCAATCTTGCGATCACGTCACTTGTCACTTCGACATTCATCCCCAAATCCTACAGGCAATGGGGGCTCACGAAAACATCATCCAGGGTTTCATCGGCAGCGACGGCGGCCGCCTCGACAAGGCGCTGGCCGAGGCGAGCGGACTTTCGCGCGAACGCATCAAGGCTCTGATGGGCGAAGGCCGGATATCGCTGGCCGGAAAGCCGGTCTCGCAGGCTTCGCTCAAGGTCGCGGGCGGCACCGCCTTCGCGATCGACGTGCCCGAAGCGGCCCCT
Organism: Novosphingobium sp. BF6; assembly: GCF_058273105.1. Lineage (NCBI taxonomy): Bacteria > Pseudomonadati > Pseudomonadota > Alphaproteobacteria > Sphingomonadales > Sphingomonadaceae > Novosphingobium > Novosphingobium sp. BF6. The sequence goes on along the minus strand of NZ_CM177775.1, from coordinate 1,437,244 downwards.
GCCGAAGCGGTCGCGCAGGACATTCCGCTGAATGTCGTGTTCGAGGACCAATACCTCATCATCGTCGACAAGCCTGCCGGTCTCGTCGTCCATCCGGCGGCGGGCAATCTCGACGGCACGCTGGTCAATGCCCTGCTCCACCACTGCCGGGGCCAGCTTTCCGGCATCGGCGGCGTCGCGCGGCCGGGGATCGTCCACCGCATCGACAAGGACACTTCGGGCCTGCTGGTGGTCGCCAAGACCGATAAGGCGCACGAGGGGCTGGCCGTCCAGTTCGCGGACCATTCGATCGCACGCGCCTACCGGGCCGTCGTTTCCGGAAGGCCGATCCCGGTCGCCGGAACCGTGCGCGGCGCGATCGCCCGCTCGAACCTCAACCGCAAGAAGATGGCGCTGGTGGAGGACGGGCGCGGCAAGCATGCCGTAACCCATTACAAGACGCTGGAAGCGCTGAAGAACGCGAGTCTCGTGGAGTGCCGCCTGGAAACGGGACGCACCCATCAGGTGCGCGTTCACATGTCGTCAATCGGCCATTCGCTATTAGGGGACCCTGTATATGGTCGTACACCTTCAGCGATTCGCCCGATTCTTCAGCGACTCGGTTTCACCCGACAAGCTCTTCATGCCGCGGAACTTGGCTTCGTCCATCCCGTTACAGGAGAGAACGTCCATTTCGTCAGTCCGCTACCCGACGACATGCGGACACTGATCGATGAACTGCGACACTGAAATCGGATTAATGTGCTATCTTTAAAAGGTGGCCCCAAGCTAAGACGCCTCGCAAGGGTCTTCGACCGCGGGCCGACCGGAAAGGACGGATATTGTGAGCAAGGAACGTAATCTCCCGGCGGTGCCGGCACTGGGCGGCGAGCAGAGCCTCAACCGCTACCTGTCCGAGATCCGCAAGTTCCCGCTTCTCGCGCCCGAGCAGGAATATATGCTCGCCAAGCGCTACAAGGAGCACGAGGACCCGGCAGCGGCCGGCCAGCTGGTAACCAGCCATCTTCGCCTCGTGGCGAAGATCGCCATGGGTTATCGCGGCTACGGCCTGCCGGTCTCGGAACTCATCTCCGAAGGCAACATCGGCCTGATGCAGGGCGTGAAGAAGTTCGAACCCGATCGGGGCTTCCGCCTCGCCACTTATGCAATGTGGTGGATCAAGGCTTCGATTCAAGAGTACATCCTGCGTTCGTGGTCGCTCGTGAAGATGGGCACCACCGCCGCGCAGAAGAAGCTGTTCTTCAACTTGCGCCGGATGAAGAAGAACCTCGACGCCTACGAGGATTCCGATCTGCATCCGGATGACGTCGCCAAGATCGCGACCACGCTCGGCGTTTCCGAGCAGGAAGTGGTCAACATGAACCGGCGCATGATGATGGGCGGCGATGCCTCGCTGAACGTCTCGCTTCGCGAGGAAGGCGAAGGTCAGTGGCAGGACGTCCTTGCGGACGACCGTCCACTGCAGGACGAGACCGTTGCGGATGCCGAAGAGGCGACCGTGCGCCACGCCATGCTGGTCGAGGCGATGGACGGGTTGAACGAACGCGAGCGCGACATCCTGATGGAGCGCCGCCTGACCGAGGACCCGAAGACGCTCGAAGAGCTGAGCCAGGTCTACCACGTCAGCCGCGAACGCGTCCGCCAGATCGAGGTGCGCGCCTTCGAGAAGCTGCAGAAGGCGATGACCCGCATCGCCAGCGACCGCAGGCTGCTGCCCGCAGGCTGAGCTTCGGCTTCGGAAAAAAAGAAACGGGCCGTCCGGAAGGATGGCCCGTTTTCTTATGGGCAATGGAAAAAAAGGGAGCGACGCCCCTCCCCTTCCTTCCACTCAGGCGTAAAGCGCCTGCCACATGCTCGCGGCAATGCTCTCGCGCGTCAGGGCTTCCGGTTCCGCGGTCGCCAACCCTTCCGCCTGCGCCTGCGCAGCGACGGCGACGGCGATTTCGAGCGCCACGTCGCGCAGTTCGGTGACGGCCGGAAGCAGGCCGCCCTTGCTTTCACCTTCGCCGCCGCCCAGTTCGCCGAGGCGGCGCGCGGCGGCCATGAACATGCCGTCGCTGATCGCCGTGGCCCCGCTGGCCAGCGCCCCGAGGCCAACACCGGGGAAGATGTAGACGTTGTTGACCTGCGTGACGCCCGGCGTGCCGAAGGGGCTGCCGGTGCCGACGATCGCCTTCCCGTCGGTCCATTCGAGAATGTCCGCCGGGTGCGCTTCGGCGCGCGAGATCGGGTTGGAGAGCGGGAAGACCACGGGCCGCGCGACCTTTTCGGCCATCTTGCGAATGGTCCGCTCGTCGAAGGCCGCCTTCTGTCCCGAGGTGCCGATCAGCACCGTCGGATGGACATTGGCGACCACTTCCTGAAGCGAGATCATGTTCTGGCCGCTGACGTTCCAGCCCTCGATCGCCGCCGGATCGCGTGCGAGTTTGAGCTGCTGATGCGGCAGGCGCGGAATGTCGGAAAGGATCAGGCCGTCGCGGTCCACCGCCCAGATGTTCGCACGCGCGGCCTTCTCGTCGAGACCATCGGCGACCATCGCCTGAACCAGCATCTCGGCCACGCCGCTGCCCGCCGCGCCCGCACCGAACAGCACGACGCGTTGCTCGGCGAGCGGCACGCAGGTCTTGCCGATCGCGGCCAGCAGCGTGCCCACCGCAGTGGCGGCGGTGCCCTGGATATCGTCGTTGAAGCTCAGCAGCCGGTCACGGTAGCGAACCAGCAGGTCGTAGGCGTTCTTGCCCGCGAAATCCTCCCACTGGAGCAGCACGCCGGGGAAGCGATCGTCCACCACGCTGACGAAGGCCTCGACGAAATCGTCGTAATCCTGACCGCGCACGCGCGGGGCGCGCCACCCCACATAGAGCGGGTCCTCGCGGCGGGCATGGTTGTCCGTGCCCAGATCGAGGAGGATCGGCAAGACTTCGGAGGGGTGGATACCGGCGCAGGCGGTGTAGAGCGCCAGCTTGCCGATCGGGATGCCCATGCCGCCCGCGCCCTGGTCGCCGAGGCCGAGGATACGCTCGCCGTCGCTGACGACGATCACTTTCACGCGGTCGTAGGCCGGATCGGCGAGAATGTCGGAAATGCGGTCCTTGTTGGGATAGCTCAGAAACAGCCCGCGCGGACGGCGCCAGATCTCGCTGAAGCGCTCGCAGCCCTCGCCCACGGTCGGCGTATAGACCAATGGCAACATGCGCGGCAGGTCGCTCTGCACGAGGGCATGGAACAGCACCTCGTTCGAGTCCTGAAGTTCGCGCAGGAAGGCGTAGCGCTGGAAATCGCTTTCCTTTTCTTCCAGTGCCTTGCGGCGACGTTCGATCTGGCTGTCGAGGGTGCCGACATGGGGGGGCAGCAGGCCGTGGAGGCCGAATGCGTCACGCTCTTCGGCGGTGAAGGCGGTCCCCTTGTTGGTCAGGGGATCGGAAAGCAGCGCGCGGGCGGCGGCGTGACGGGTCGGGGACATCAATGACCTTTCATCAGAAACGTAGGCTCAGCCAGCCCGCGAGAAAATCGGAGCTGCGGTAACCCGCATCGGTCAGCGCGGGGCCGGCTTCGAGATGCTCGTAGCGCCCGGTGAACGAGACGCGCGGCGAGATCTGCCAGACCGCCTGGAGGCGGGCGAGTTCGGCGATCTTGCGCGCCCGGCCGTTCTGGGTGCTGGCAAAGGGTTGGCCGTTGGCCCGATAGACCGCATCGGTGACGCTGTCACGCCAGGCGAAGCGGTATTCGGCATTCACTTTCACGTTCTTCAGCGGCGAGAAGCTGAAAGTCGGGGCGATGGCGCGGATGTTCGAGGGCGTCAGGTAGAGCTGGTAGCTGAAATAGATATTGTTGCCGAAAGGCGCATAGGCGTCGCGCAGCTTGCCGTCCCCGTAGCCGCCGCCCCCGCTGGCATAGTCGGCGCTGAGGCCGATGCGCGGCGCGGCCTTGTCCGATCCGAGGCGCCAGGACTGGGCGAGCAGCACCTGCCAGGCATCGATCTTCTGGTCCATGAACTCGCCCCACTGGTGGTTCACCGTCCAGTCGAGCTGGAGCGGCCCGGCGTCGCCATAGACGTGGACCCCGCCATACCAGCGCGTCGCCGGGCCGATCCGCCCGCCCCAGGTGCCGACGCCGTTGCGCCGCCGCCAGAGGAAGGGATCGACGAAGAGCTTCGAATCGCCAAGAAACGTCTTCGGCACGGCATAGCCCAGCGTCACGCCGGAGAAGCGGCGCTCGGGATCGCTCCTGTCGTCGCCGATGCCGTCTTCGCCGTAAGCAGTCGGGCGCAAGTCGAAGACGTCGGCGCGCACTGCCTTCCCGCGCACCCAGGCCCGCACGCCGTTCAGCGTATAGTGGAGGGTATTGTTGTCGCGCTGCGAGGTCAGCAGGTTGGGTCCATCGACGAACTCTTGGCGGCCGTAGCGAATACCCACGTCGAGGCCCGCTATCTGCCCGTTCGCCTCGGCGAAATACTGCTGGGCGGCCAGCCCGTTGCGGAAGTTACTCGATGGCGTGCCGAGGTTGCGACCGCTCAGGCCCCCATGCGCCAGTTCGCCGTAGAAGCGAAGGTGCGGCCCGACATGAAGATCCGCTCCGGCGACCACGCGGCTGATGTCCTGACGCTGCGCCTCGGCCTCGCGCAAGTTGGGATTGGTGGTCTGGTTGACGCGGAGGCGCAGCTCGCCCGAGAGCGTCAGGTAGATGTCCCCGTCTCCATCGAGCGGGAGGAACTTGAGCCGGTCGAGCGGATCGTCGCGCTTTTTCTCGTCCGCCATGACCCGCCAGTCTTCGGCCCAGCGGGAGATGCTGTAGCCGTTGGTCACGGCGCCGTCGCCGTTGGCGGAAACCGGGTAGACCGGGGTCTTCGCCTCTTCGGCATGGGCCGGAAAGGAGGCGCAGCAAAGGGTGGCGGCCAGCAGCCGCTTGGAAACTGTCTTCATGTCCGCGATTCCTGTGCGGGGCTTTCGCCCCGTGTCGGGTCAGGTCAGACGAGCAAGGCGCTCGGCTCGGCGGCAGGCTCGCGGTTGGCGAGCACTGCCTTGAAGCGCTCGGTGTCGAGCTTGCCTTCCCAGCGCGAGACCACCACGGTCGCCACGGCATTGCCGATGAAGTTCGTCAGGCTGCGGCATTCCGACATGAAGCGGTCGACACCCAGGATCAGCGCCATGCCCGCGACCGGCACCGAAGGCACGATCGACAGCGTGGCGGCCAAGGTGATGAAGCCCGCGCCGGTGACGCCCGCCGCGCCCTTGGACGAGAGCATGGCCACGCCCAGCAGCAGAACCTGCTGGCCCAGCGTCAGTTCCACGTTGCAGGCCTGCGCGATGAACAGCGCCGCCAGCGTCATGTAGATATTGGTGCCGTCGAGGTTGAAGCTGTAGCCGGTCGGCACGACGAGGCCGACGATGCTCTTGGGGCAGCCCGCACGCTCCATCTTCTCCATCAGCGAGGGCAGCGCGCTCTCCGAGGAGGAGGTACCCAGCACCAGCAGCAGCTCGGCCTTGAGGTAGGAGATCAGCGAGAAGATCGAGAAGCCCGCAAGCCGCGCGACCACGCCCAGCACCACGACCACGAAGAGCGCCGAAGTCACGTAGAACGTCGCCACCAGCCCGGCGAGGTTGGCAAGGCTGCCGACGCCGTACTTGCCGATGGTGAAGGCCATGGCGCCGAAAGCACCCACGGGCGCGGCCTTCATGACGATCGAGACGAGCTTGAAGAACACCAGCGAGACGTCTTCGAGCAGCGAGAGCGGACGCGCGCCGCGGTCTCCGAGCATGGCCAGCGCAATGCCGAAGAGAATGGCGACCACCAGGACCTGAAGGATATTACCCTCGGTCATGGAGGAGAGGAATGTGTCCGGGATCATTTCCATCAGGAACCCGGTGATCGACGTTTCGTGTGCCTTCTCGGAGAAAGTTGCGACCTTCGAGGCATCGAGCGTGGCAGGATCGATGTTCAGGCCGTGACCGGGGCGAACCACGTTCGCGACGATCAGCCCGACGATCAGCGCCAGGGTCGAGAAGAAGAAGAAATAGCCGAACGCCTTGCCCGCGACGCGGCCGACCGAGCGAAGGTCGCGCATCGAGGCGATGCCGGTGACGATGGTCAGGAAAATGACCGGAGCGATCACCATCTTGACCAGCTTGATGAAGGCATCGCCAAGCGGCTTCAGCGCCTCACCCGTACCGGGTGCGAAATGGCCTACCGTCACGCCCGCCGCGATGGCGATCAGCACCTGCACATAGAGATGCGCGTACCAGCGCTTGGGCGCGGACAGCTCGTGCGTTTCGGACAACGTTGCGTGCATGGGTAAGGCCTTTCTTCCTCTCTCTGCCCGCTCAAGACTTATGCTTATCGCGGGCTGGGCAAAGACTGTTCGATTTCACGCTGCGGCCAAAGACATTTTTGCATTCGTTTTAAACGGCTGATTTCCGGCGGTTTACAGGAATCGCTTCAACTTTCCGAGCGCAGAAATCGGCACATTGCACCGCAGCGATGTGCAGAAATTTGCACATCGCTTTCCTGCATCCTAGAAAGGCACGGTGACTCGCCGCCTCAACCTGACCTGGCTGCTCGCCGCCTGCATTGCCGCGCTGATCGCGGCGGGCCTTGCCGGAGAGATCGTGCGCCAGCGCGCCGCCTCGGCCTTCGCCGCATCCGTCGCCGCCGATGCCCGCCTGCGTCAGGCCCTGCTCGACAGCGAGATCGCCCGCTTCCGCCTGCTGCCCCAGACCTTAGCCGACGACCGCGACGTGATCGCCGCCGCCGACCGCAAGCCCGGCGCCGACCGCCGCCTCGACGCCAAACTCGAAGCCTTCGCCCAGCAGATCGGCGCCTCCGCGATCTATCTCGTGGGCGAGAACGGCTTCGCGATTTCCGCCAGCAACTGGCGCCGCCCGGACAGCTTCGTGGGCCGCGACTACCGCTTCCGCCGCTACTATCGTGACGCGCGCCGCCACGGCGACGGCGCCCAATTCGCGCTCGGCACCGTCAGCCACCGCCCCGGCCTCTATCTCGCGCGCAAGGCTGCGGGAGACTGCGTGATCGTCATCAAACTCGATTTCGACCGGATCGAGGCGCAGTGGCGCACGGCAGGCGGCGAGACGTTCGTGACCAACCGCGACGGTGTGATACTCGTCGCCAGCCGCCCGGACTGGCGCTTCGCGATGACGCGACCGATCGATCCCGCCCGGCAGCGGGCCATCGCGGGCGACATCGGCATTCCCGGCCTGACCCCGCTCCCCTACGCGATCGATAGCGACAGTTTCCTGCACCGGTCCGGCGCGACCGCGCGGCTCCTGCTCGCCACCAGCCCGCCCAACCGCGACCAGTGGCGGGTCAATCTCGCCCTGCCGATCCGCGTCGCCGTCACCACGCCGATGCGCAGCGCGCAGGCGGTGGCGGCGATCCTCGCGCTCATCGCCGTCGGCGCACTCCGCTGGCTGGCGCAACGCAGCCGCCGTCGCCGTGAGCGCACCGCGCTGCTCGAAACCGCCGTCACCGAACGCACCGCCGAACTGCGCCGGGAAATGGAGGAACGCACCGCCCTCGAACAGCGCGCGGCGCTGCTGCGCGAGGAGCTGCGCCTCGCCAACCGTCTCGCCACCCTCGGGCAAGTCACGGCCAGCGTCGCGCACGAGACCGCCCAGCCCGTCGCCGCGATCCGCAACTACGCGAATTCAGCAGGCCAGTTGCTCGACCTCGGCGCCTCCGCCGAAGTGCGCGAGAACCTCACCGCCATCGATCGGCTTGCCGAACGCATCGGCGTGATCACCGCCCAGCTACGCGGCTTCGCCCGCAAGGCCGGGACAGGCGAGAGCGCCGTCTCGCTCGCCGAAGTCCTCGACGGCGCACGGCTGCTCATGAAGGAGCGACTCGCCGCGCTGACCTTCGAGACCCCCGCCCTTCCCGCCGATCTCAAAGTGCGCGGAGACAAAGTCCGGCTCGAACAGATTCTCGTAAACCTGCTCCAGAACGCCACCGAAGCGCTGGCAAACCAGCCCGATGCGCGCATCACCCTTGCCGTCGCCACCGAAGGCCAGACCCTGCGCCTCACCGTCTCCGACAACGGCCCCGGCATCGCCCCCGAAATCGCCAACCGCCTGTTCACCCCCTTCGCCACCAGCCGCGCCGAAGGCCTCGGCCTCGGCCTGGTGATCGCGCAGGACATCGCCCAGGAATTCGGCGGCTCCCTGCGCCTCGCGCCAGGCGAAGCCGGCGCAACTTTCGAACTGCAATTGAGACTCGCCTGATGGAAGCCACCCGCCGCATTGCCCTCGTCGAGGATGACGAAGACCTCGCCCGCTCGACCGCGCAGCTTCTTCGCCTCGCCGGGTTCGAAGTGGAGAGCTTCCCCGCCGCTCCCCCGGCCCTCGCCGCCATCACCGCCGACTTTCCCGGCGTCGTCGTCACCGACGTGCGCATGCCGCAAATCTCCGGCATCGACCTGTTCCGCCAGCTCCACGAGCGCGACCCCGAACTGCCGGTAATCCTCGTCACTGGCCACGGCGACATCGAGATGGCGGTGCAAATGCTCAAGGCCGGGGCCTGGGACTTCCTGACCAAGCCCTTCGCGCCCGACACCCTGATCGCCGCCGTCAACCGCGCCGCCACCGCCCGCGCCCTGACGCTCGATAACCGCCGCCTGCGCGCGCTGGCCGAAGCCGACGACGCCCCCGTCTTCCTCGGCGAAAGCCCCGCCATCCGCCGCCTGCGCGAGATGATCCCGGTGCTCGCCAATGCCGATATCGACCTTTTCATCGAAGGCGAGACCGGCACCGGCAAGGACCTCCTCGCCCGCCTGATCCACCGCACCGGCAAGCGCGCGCGCCACCGCTTCCTGCCCCTCGCCTGCGCAGGAATGCCGGAAACCCTCGCAGAGCCGCTGTTTACCGCGTCGAACCACGCCGACCCCGGCCTCGCCGCCGCCCAGCGCGGCACGCTCTACCTCGACGACATCGACCGCGCCCCCGCGCACCTCCAGGAGCGCCTACTCCCCTTCATCGAACAGCGCGTGCTGCGCCGCCGCGACGAGACCATGCCGATCGACATGCGCGTGATCTCCACCAGCCAGAACACCGCCGAAGGCCCGCCCCCCGCACTGCTGCCGCCGCTGTTCTACCGCCTCGCCGCCATGCGCCTCTCCGTGCCGCCCCTGCGCGAACGCCGCGAGGACATTGCCCCGCTCTTCGCACGCTTTGCCGGAGACGCCGCCCGCCGCACCGGACGCGACCTGCCGCCGGTAAGCGCAGCGGTGCGCACGATGCTGGAACGCCACGAGTGGCCGGGCAACGTGCGCGAACTCGCCAATTTCGCGGAACAGTTCGTGCTGGGCCTCGGCGAATCCACGCCCACGCCGTCACCCTCGGCAGCCAAGGGCCTGACCGAGCGCGTGGACGCCTTCGAACGGGAGGAAATCGTCGCCGCCGTGCTGGCCGCGAACGGAGAGATCGGCGCCGCCATCCGCTCGCTCGATCTGCCGCGCAAGACGTTCTACTACAAGGTGAACAAGCACGGGATCGATTTGGGGGCTTTGCGCCAGAAGGGGTGAAGAGGCAGGGTGAAGAAAAGGAAAAGCAGGGGAGCATAGCCCCCCTGCACCCCCATTACTGTCGATGTCGCGCCCTGCACTATCCGTTGTGCGCTCATGGCTGCGTCGGGAGACATATTGGCTGCGCCGCAAGGAGCGCAATACCGATAGGCGGCGCACGAGGTCGACATTCCGAGGGTCTGGGGGATCATCCCCCAGGACTTCCTCTTACCTTCAAACCAGTTCCGTCTCGATCCCGAGCCCCGACTTCAAAGTCAAAGTAACCGGCGTCCGCTCGGCAATATCGGCAAGCCGGGCTTTCTGCTCCTCATCCAGCCCGACGATCGAGAGCTTGCGCTCGATATGCATCTCTTCCTTCGAGCCCTTGAGCCGCAGGTCCACATCCACCGAGACCAGCGGCCAGCCCTTGCGGGCCGCGTACATCTTCAAAGTGATCGCGGTGCAGGCGCCGAGGCTGGCGAGCAGCAGGTCGTAGGGTGCTGGCCCTGCTCCCTGCCCGCCGAGCGCTTCCGGTTCGTCGGCGGTGATCCCGTGGCCGCCGACGACGATATCGGTGCGCCAGGGGGTTTCGCCGATATGGGCGGTTCCATGTGCCATGGTCCGGTGCTCCTCAGGCCGGGAGGGGGATGAATTCGTGCTCGTCCGGCACGCGGGCGAAGCGCTGTTCCTTCCAGTCTTCCTTGGCCTGCTCGATACGGTCGAGCGAGGAGGAGACGAAGTTCCAGAAGATGTGGCGCTTTTCCGGGAGCGGTTCGCCGCCCAGCAGCATCAGGCGGGTGCCGCCCTTGGCGCGGAGCACCACTTCGGTGCCGGGCTTGAAGACCACGAGTTCGGTCTCCTTGAAGCTGCCGGTCTGGCCTTCCACCTCGACTTCGCCGCCGACGACGTAGATCGCGCGTTCGACGTGCTCGGCCTTCACCTGGTAGCGCGCACCGTCGAGCATGACGATATCGGCATAGACCATGTCGGAGTAGGTCTTGAGCGGCGAGGTCAGGCCGTCGGAGGTGCCGGCGATCAGCGTCAGCCGCGTTCCGGCGTCTTCGGTCACGGGAATTTCGTCGGCCTTGTGATGCGCGAAGGCCGGGGCGATCTCTTCGGCTTCCTTGGGCAGCGCGATCCAGGTCTGGAGACCGAACAGCTTGCCGCCGCTGGCGCGGACCTCGGGTGAAGTGCGCTCGGAATGGACGATGCCGCTGCCTGCGGTCATCCAGTTGACCTCACCGGGGCGGATCGCCTGCGCAGAGCCGAGCGAGTCGCGGTGGAAGATCTCGCCTTCGACGAGGTAGGTCAGCGTGGAGAGGCCGATGTGCGGATGCGGGCGCACGTCGAGGCCTTCGCCGCTGCGGAACACCGCCTCGCCCATCTGGTCGAAGAAGATGAAGGGGCCGACCATGCGGCGCTGCGCGGTGGGCAGCGCGCGGCGGACCTGGAAGCCGTCGCCAAGATCGCGGACGGGGGGGAGAACGACGAGGTCAACGCCTTCGATATCGGACGAGTGGACGGTCATGGGGCAATCCTTCCTTGCGCTTCTTTTGTGCGATGGAGCGCCGGGGAAGAAAGTCGGCGCCGAATTGGGAAAATGCAATCGGGGAAGAGTAGGGAGCGGACGATTTCCGCCCGCTCCCGGTTCTTACGTCAGGCCCGTTCTTCTCAGGCAGCGTCGACGAGGACGATCTCGCTGTCCTCGATCGCGGTGACCCGCAGCACGTCGAGGTCGCTGATCGCCACGCCGTCACGGGCATTGGCGCGCACGTCCTCGATCTGCACCGCACCGATGGCGGGAACGAGGTAGGCCTTGCGATCCTTGCCCAGCGGGTACTCGGCGGTTTCGCCGGCCTTGAGCGTGGCGCCCACGACGCGGGCATTGGTGCGGATCGGCAGGGCGTCGTTGTCGTTCTCGTAGCCCGAGGCGAGCGTCACGAACTGGCCCGAACGGTCGCCCTTGGGGAAGGGCTTGGCGCCCCAGCTCGGTTCTTCGCCGTCGCGGGTCGGGATGATCCAGATCTGGAAGATCTTCGTCGTCACGTCCTCGAGGTTGTATTCCGAGTGGGTGATGCCGGTGCCCGCGCTCATTACCTGGACGTCGCCGGCCTCGGTGCGGCCCTTGTTGCCCAGGTTGTCCTGGTGGGTAATCGCGCCTTCACGGACATAAGTGATGATCTCCATGTCGCGGTGGGGGTGCGGCGGGAAGCCGGTCTGCGGGGCGATCGAGTCGTCGTTCCAGACGCGCAGGTTGCCCCAGTGGACGCGGGCCGGGTCGTGGTAGCCGGCGAACGAGAAGTGGTGCTTGGCGTCGAGCCAGCCGTGGTTGGCACCGCCGAGGCTGTCAAAGGGGCGAAGTTCGATCATGTCCTGTCTCCGGGGGCGGCGGGGTGAGGTGCCGTCCTGTTGAAACCCATATAGACTTGACCGCATTTCAAGTTCAGAGGGATAAAATCGACATGACTGTTCGAGGAGATTGAAAAGTGAGTAACCCCGGTACGCCGACCCTGGACCAGCTTCGCATCTTCCTGGCCATTGTCGATACCGGCAGCTTCGCCGCCGCCGGGCGGAAGCTCAACCGTGCAGTTTCCGTCATCAGCTATGGCATCGCCAATCTCGAAGCCCAGCTCGGCGTCCTGCTGTTCGAGCGCGAGGGCACCCGCAAGCCCGTCCTCACCACTGCCGGCCGCGCGGTCCTGTCCGAAGCGCGCGGCGTCGCGGAAGGCATCGACGGGTTGCGCGCCAAAGTGAAGGGCCTGCTCGACGGTCTGGAAGCGGAAGTCGATCTCGCCGTGGATGTCATGTTCCCCGCCGAGAGCCTCGGGGTGATCCTGCGCGCCTTCGCTGCCGAGTTTCCGACCGTGCAACTTCGCCTCCATGTCGAGGCGCTCGGCGCGATCACCTCGATGGTGCTCGACGGGACTGCCGTGATCGGCCTGTCCGGGCCGCTCTTCGCAGGCGTGGGGGGGCTCGAAAGCGTCTCGGTCGGCTCGGTGGCGATGGTTCCGGTGGCCGCGCCCGACCATCCGCTCGGCCGCATGAACCCGATCCCGCCCGGCGCGGGCCGCGAATATACCCAGCTCGTGCTCAGCGACCGCTCGCGCTTCACCGAAGGCAAGGATTTCTCGGTCATGAGTTCCAAGACCTGGCGCCTTGCCGACCTCGGCGCCAAACACGCGCTGCTGCGGCAGGGGATCGGCTGGGGCAACATGCCGCTGCCGATGATCGAGGCCGATCTCGTTTCCGGCACGCTCATCCGCCTCTCGATGCCCGACCATCCGGGCGGCATCTACCGCTTCGGCGGCATCTGGCGCCGCGACACCCCGCCCGGCCCGGCAGCAGCGTGGCTGCTCGACCGCTTCGTCGCCCAGTGCGAACTCGACAGCGACATGGGCGAACTTCCCGACATTTGATCGGATAGCTCAAAAAAATACCCAAAAGACTCGCGATCACGATCTATTTTGAACATCCACGAAGATCGAGGGCCTTTCGACGAATAATGGGCTTGTCGTTATAAATGACTATGCGACAATTATGCCCATCGATTGCCATATCGCCGCACATGGTTTGCCTTTATCGACGCAAACCAAGCGGCGGCTCTGGAGAGTTCGTCATGCTTCACGAAGCCTTGGGCACGACAACGACAAACAGGCCGCACGATTTACAGCATCGTCACATCGAATCCTTCCGACCGATAACCGCCTTGCCCGACGGGATGGCCAAGGGCGGTCTCGCCGGATGGCAGCTCCGCAAGGTTGTCCAGCATATCGAGGACAATCTTGCAGGGCCGCTGTCCTGCCATGATCTCGCCGCCGCCGCACGCCTGAGCACCGGGCATTTCTGCCGCGCCTTCAAGACCAGCATGGGCGAGCCGCCGCACGCCTATGTCATCCGCCAGCGTATCCGACGCGCGCAGCGGCTGATGCTCCAGACGGACGACGCCTTGTCGGAGATCGCCTGTATCTGCGGCCTGACCGACCAGGCCCACCTCACCCGCCTGTTCCGCCGCATGGTCGGCACGACACCGAAAGTCTGGCGCAACCGCTGGAAGCCGCTGAATCTTCCGGGCTGACGCTTACCATTTCCAATTACTCGAACACCACAACCAAATTTATCCGGATTTCTGGAACCGTCTTTCTCCGGCATTTCATGGCTCATCGAGGCACCCCGCAGCCGACCCGGCCGGACCCTCTCTAGACGAAGCCCAAAGGGGAAAAGCCATGAATACCGCAACCGCCAAGATCGCTCCCGCCGCCAACGAAGCCGGAATCGTGAAGTTCCTGCCGCTCGTCGGCCGCATCCTGATCGCCGCCATCTTCATTTTGAGCGGCCTTTCCAAGCTGTCCGATCCTGCCGGGACGATGGCCTACATCTCCTCGGTCGGCCTGCCCCTCCCTGCCGTCGCCATGGCCGGTGCGGTCGCGATCGAAGTCATCGGCGGCGCCCTGCTGATCTCGGGTTACCGCCTGCGTACGGTAGCGGCCGGTCTAGCACTGTTCAGCCTGGTCACGGCGGTGTTCTTCCACTCGCAGTTCGCCGACCAGAACCAGTTCATCCACTTCTTCAAGAACGTCGCGATGGCCGGCGGCCTCTTCCAGATCGTCGCTTTCGGCAAAGGCCGCGACTGATCTATCACGCAAAAAACCGATGAAAGGGGCTGCCGAAAGGCGGCCCCTTTTTGATTCGCCGCTTGGCGAGAAGACATACATCTGTTCCTATTAATTCTGCGCAGGGCCATCGTCATCGCGATCATATATAAGAATATTGAACAAAATCCTGTCACGAAGGATACATACATTCGTCTTAACGGCCGAAGCCCTAACGACATCAAGGATTCCGCTCATGCGCAAGATCGCCCCCCTCGCCCTTATTGCGGCGCTCACCGCCTCGCCCGCCATGGCCCGCGAACTGGCGACGCTCACCCGCCTCGATGACCGGACGGTCGAACTTGCCCGCACCGACAGCGCCCCCGTAACCGTCTGGATCAGCACCGACCCCGTGCTCGACAAGGGCGACCAGCGCTTCGCCGCCGCCAGCAAGGCGGTCGCGCTCAAGCTGCCGATCCCGGCAAGCGAGCGGCGCTATGTCATTCTCGAAGGCAAGGACGGCAAGACCACCGTCGTCGCGGAGCGCGTGCTGCCGCTCCAGCAGGGCAGCAATTTCCGTGACATCGGCGGCTATGTCACCAGGGACGGTCGCACCGTGAAGTGGGACAAGGCCTTCCGCTCCGGTGCGATGCCGCTGCTGACCGAAGCGGATTACGCCCTGCTCGATCAGGTCCACCTCGGCGCCGTCGTCGACTTGCGCGCGATCGAGGAGCGCGAAGTCGCGCCCGACATGCTCGACGACCGCACCGGCGCGCTGTTCCTTGCCAACGACTATTCGCTGAAGCCCCTCTTCGCGAAAATGGCCAAGAGCGGCGGCGAGAACCTGTACGAGGGCATGGAGATCATGCTCGTCCCGCAGTTCCGCGCGCTGTTCAACCGGCTCCTCGCGAACGAAGGCGCGGTGGTCTACCATTGCTCGGCCGGGCAGGACCGCACCGGCATCGCCACGGCCCTGATCTACGACGTGCTCGGCGTCGATCGCGAGACGATCCTCAAGGACTATCACCGCTCCACCGAACTGCGCCGCCCGCAGTGGGAAATGCCCAAGGTCGATCCCGCCGACTATCCGGGCAATCCGATCCTCAAGTATTACGCCGCCCGCGCCGACGGCCAGCCACCCAAGGCCGAGCCGCTCTACACCCCCAGCGGCGCCTCGCACCTCGCGCAGTTCTTCACCTACATCGACAAGCAGTACGGCGGCACCGAAGGCTATCTGAAGCAGAAGATCGGCCTGACCGACAACGATATCGCCAAGCTGCGCGAGGCGATGCTGGACTGAACAGGAATGTGCCCGCCCGGCCTGATCGGCCGGGCGGGCGTGGCGAAGCCGCCCTTCGGGTCGCAATTCGAAGCGCGACCTCGCCAGGAGCCGGAGCAGTGCCCCCCAGCTTGCTTCCGGCTCGTTCTCGTCAGGGCTTCTGCAAGGTCACCGCATCGAGCGGCTCGCCCGTCGCGGTATAGGCCCGATAGGTCAGCGCGGACGGGCTGACGTCGATCACCTGATAGGCCTGCGTGCGCGAAGCCGACTTGCGCGCCCAGGGCAGGTTGCCGACCTCGTACATCTTCGGCCCCGCGACAGAGACGGCATAGGTCGTCCCGGCATCGTCCGCCGAGGGACCGTCCTTGCCGACGGCACCCCGCGCATAGCCGTGATCGTGGCCCTGAAGCACGAGATCGACATGATACTTGTCGATCAGCGGCTTGAGCGCCGCGCGGACCTTGGGATTGTCCCGCTCCGGCTCGCTGGAGAACAGCGGGAAGTGCAGAAACAGGACCGTCCAGCGGTTCGGATTGTTCGCCAGAAGCCCGTCGAGCCACTTCACGATGGCCTTGCGCGCGGTCTCGTCGCGATCGACCTGCATCGAGTCGATCGAGATCAGGCGCAGGCCCTGATAGTCGGTATACCAACTCGTGTCCCGGCTTGCCGGAACTTCGGCCGGGCCGTTCTCGGGCAAAGTGAACTGGCGGCGCCACTGGCCGTTGATCGAGGACCCTGCCCGCGCCGCCTCGTCGCGCACGTACTCATGGTTGCCCGGCGTCGGCATTTGCGGCGTCTGGGCATAGAGGAACCCGCCCGAGGCGAACCATTCGCCCCATTCCGCATCGCTGTCATGCCGGTTGATGAGGTCCCCGGCATGGATCGTGAAGGCCGCGTCGCCCGCCTGGCGGAAAGCCATGCGCAAGGTGCGCGATGCTTCCGACAGGATCTGGTTCTGCATGTCGCCCATGTAGATGAAGCGGAACGGCTTGGCCTCGCGTGCGGCAGTGCGGAACTGGAACCATTCGGACCAGTGCGCGCCGTCACCCACGCGGTAGGCATAGACGGTGTCCGGTTCGAGCCCCGTCAACACCGCCGCGTGATAGGCCGCGCGGAACGCCGGGTCCTCGCGAACCGGCAGCGTTGCGTCGTCTGTCTTCGCCTCGACCGTCAGAGGCGTTTTCACGAAATCGGGGCTGTTGGTCGCCTTCGCATATTGGACCTGCCCGGCCAGCCCCGGCGCCGAGCGCCAGGTCACGGCCATCTCGGTCGCCGGATCGGCGGTGAGGTTCAGGATCACGCGCTCGGGCCGGACGGTGGCAGGGGCCAGCGGCTCCTGCTGCTGGGCAGGCGCGTCGGCGGCGATGGCCGGAAGCGGCAGGCAAAGCGCCAGCGCCCCCAGCAGAATGCGGGTTTTCATTGTCATCACAGTGCCCCTCAGAAGATCAGGTTGAGACCGAGCGTGACGCTGCGCCCATTCTTGACGTAACCGCGGCTGGCACCGGTGCCCGACGAGACCGTCTCCCAATAGGTATGCGAGTCGAAGAGGTTCTGGATCTGGAGCTGCACCGACGACTTCTTCAGGAAGGTCTTGCGGAACGTCAGGTCCACGAAGCTATAGGCCTGCTCGTAGGGGTTGTTGCCGAAGTCCTGGATGCCGCCGAGGAACTTCGACTGGTAGTTCCATGCACCGTAGACTTCCCAGCCCTTGCGCTCCCAGAACAGTTGCAGGTTGGCGATGGTCTCGGGCGTTTCCATCAGCGGCAGCTCGTAGCCGTCCGGATGCCACGAAAGGCCCGTCACCGCCGTGGAGCGCTGCAAGGTCAGGTTCCCGCCGACGCCCAGCGAACCGAGCACGCCCGGCAACCAGTGCAGCAATTGCTGCCCGCTGATCTCCATGCCGTAGACTTCGGCGGTCTTGCCGTTGTTGGGCATCGAGATGGCCACGCCCGCCGGATCGACGTTCTCGCCCAGCGTTCCGTTGCGGATGTTGCTGGAGGAAGAGCGGAACAGGAAGTTGGTGATGTGCTTGTAGTAGAGCGCCACCGAATAGGCCCCAGTGCGACCCGCGTAATGTTCCAGCGACATGTCGAGATTGAGCGAGCGCATCGGCTTGAGGTTCGGGTTGCCCTGCGCGATCGAGGTCAGCACCCACTGCGAGATCGGGTTTTCCTTGCCGTCACCATCGGGATCGGTGTCGTAACCGTACTCGCGCGCCGAACTCATGCGGGCGATATCCGGGCGGGCGAAGCTGGTCCAGACCGCGCCGCGCAGCTTGGTGCGATCATCCAGTTCGTAGTTGACATGGACAGAGGGCAGCACGTTGACGAAGCTGGACTTGTCCGAGACGAAGCGCTGGCCCTGGATCAGGTCCATATTCCAGGCGTCGATCGTGTTGCGTGTCGCTTCCATGCGCAGGCCCGCGATCACTTGCGCCCGACCGAAGCGCGCCGTGCCCATGGCATAGGCCGAGATCACGCGCTCCTCGAAGCGGAAGCTGTCCTCGTTCGAGAGTTCGGCCTGCCCCGGATCGACCGCAAAGCCGTCGAAAATCTCGCTGTCGCCGGACTGCGCCCGCTGGAGTTCGGCCAGCATCTTGCGGTTGTCGATCGTCGTGCCGAGGCGGTAGAGTCCGCTATAGGCGCCGCCGAACAGGCTGTTCACTTCCTTGCCGTAGAATTCCGAAAAGTCCGCCAGCGTGCCGTCCGCTTCCAGATTCAGGAACGAGCCCTGATAGGTGCGGCGGCGAGAGTTGTAGAACTTGGCGCCGGTCTTGAACGCTTCCAGCCAGGAATCGACCGGCTTCCACTCGAGATTGAACTGGGCCTGCCAGAGCTTCTCGCTGCTGCCGCCCACTTCGCCTTCGAGGCTGCTGAAGTCATATTGCGAGGGGTCCTGCACGGCGTCGAGACCGGCGGAATTGAGCAGCCACTTGGGGAAGCGGGAATCCTCGCTGCTGCTGAACAGAACGCCCTTGTTGCCCAGCCAGTTGTATTTGTCGCTGCGGAATTCCAGCGTGTAGCCGTCGTCGAGATTGTCCTCGGACTGCGAATAGGAAACATCGTAGTCGATCGTCAGCTCGCCGACCCGCGAAACGCCGCCGACGTTCGCCGAAGCCAGGCTGCCGGTCTCGCGCGAGCCTTCCCAGAACCGGCGCAGGCGGAAGCCCTGCGGATCCCAGGTGCCCGAGCCGCCGTTGAGGCTGTAGAACGACTTGCCCTTGCGATCCTTGTCGGTGATCCGTCCGTCGCGGTCCTGGTCGACGATCTGGCCCACGGTATAGCCGTAGATGCGGCCCAGCTTGGAATCGTACCCGGTGACGTTGTCCTCGGGCTGGAGCAGCGCGGTATCGGCAGCATCGACCTGAACGAGGCGCGTCGAGTTCTTCGCCGTGTCGTTGCGGAAGTTCAGGCGGTTGAGGAATTCGTCCTTGCGGTACTTGTTGTACTGCCCGCGAAAGTGGAAATCGTGGTCGTCCGAGCGGTAGTCGATGCTGGTATTGGCGCCCCAGCGCTTCACGTCGGTCTCGCCGAAGCCCAGGTTCATGCCGCGCATGACGAAGCGGTTGGGATCCCAGCCCAGCGTCTCGCTGTTGTCGTACCAGGTGTCCGGCTGGTTGTCGCCGTCGACGCCGTTCTGCTCGAACTGCGACTTGCGGCGGCTCCAGTTGCCCGAGACGTAGATGCCGAAATGCTCGTTGAACTGCCGCGCGAGAGCGCCGGAAACCTGGCCGGACTTGCGGTGGTCGTACTTGTCGAGCATCCCGCCCTCGACCGAGAGACGCGCATAAGTCGGGGTCTGGTCGAAGGCCGTGGGGGTGGAGATATCCACCGAGCCGCCCAGCGCATCGCCGTCACGGTCGGGAGTCAGGGTCTTGTAGACGGTAATCTGCTTGATGCCGTCGGGCGGCAGGACCGAAAGGCGCACGCCGCGATAGAAGTTGTTGTCGCGCGAACCGGCACCGCCCAGGCGCACGCCGTTGATCGAGTAATTGTTCAACTCGGTGGAGAGGCCGCGCACGGTGATGCGGTCGCCCTCGCCCGTGGTGGGGCTGCGCACGGCATTCACGCCCGGCAGGCGCGCGAGCGCTTCCGAAACGTTGTTGGCGGGCAGCTTGCCCATGTCGTCGGCGCTGATCGTGTCGGAGACGGTGTCGTTGCCCCGCTTGATGTCGAGCGAACGCTGGACCGCCTCGATATAGCCGGTGACGACGATCTCGCTGTCACCGCCTCCGGCAGGCTCCTCGGCAACGGTCGCCGCAGCGACGGGAGCCGCCCGGCGGGCCGGCGTAACCGAAACGGGACGCGGCCGGGCGGCGGCCCGCGCCTTCAGGATCACCGTGCCCCCGCGCATCTGCGTATCGACATCGGCGCCGCGCACGAGCTGCGAGAGTGCCTGCTGCGCGCTCATCTTGCCGGAAATGGCGCTGCTGCGACGCCCCCGTACCGCGTCGGGCGCCGCCGCCACCTGCATCCCGGTGACGCGCGAGAACTCCTGAAGCGCGCGGCCCAGGTCCTGCGCCGGAATGGTGAAACTGTACTGTGCGGCGGCCGCCTGTGCCGTTGGCACGGCAAGGCTGCCCCCAACCGTTGCCAGCGCTATGGCCAGCGCGGAAACCCACGCCAGCGCTTTACTCGAACGAAACATAAAACCCCCCGTTGGATTAGGCATTCGGGGGGAAGACGCGCGCACCCGGCCGATCCCGACAAACATTTTTTCTTACATTTTCATGTCGTTATGAAGTAATTCTGATGACACCTTCACCGCGAGAGCACGTAACGGCTCGTCTCCTTGCGCCACTGAAGGTCATGAATCGCCGCCAGCGCCTCCAGCACCATTTCCGGATCGGAGGTCTGGAAACGCCCCGTCACCGGCAGGCTCCCCAGCGCCGGATCGTCGAGGACCACGGGCAGGCGCGATCCGCGATTGAGCCGCTGGACCAGCTGCTGCACCGAAGTATCGTCGGCATCGAACCAGCCGTCGATCCAGCCGGGATGATCGCCGCGCACTTCGCCAAGACTGCGCACCCGACCGCCGCCGACTTCGATGCCGTTCCCCGCCGGAAGGCGCCATTGCCGCCCGGCCCCGGCATCGACGCTGACAAGGCCGCGATAAACGCGCACCACGCGGGTCTCGCGGTCCACCATGTCGATGTCGAACGCGGTGCCGAGCACGGTGACGCGCGAGGTCCCGGTATTCACCGTGAAGGTGCGGAGGTTCTCGTGGGCCACGTCGAAGAACGCCTCGCCGTTCTGGAGCGCCACCTCGCGCGACCACGGGGTGATGCGCACGTTCATCTGAGTGCCCCCGCTCATCCGGACTTTCGATCCGTCGGCCAGCCGGACATCCCGCGCCGCGCCGCGCGCCGCCGCATAGCTCGTCTCGCTCACCAGTGCGCGCGCCCCCAGCGAGGCCAGTCCCACGAGGCACAAGGCCACCGCGGCGAAACCGGCAAACTGCTTCCAGGCCTGCCTGGCCCGGTTCGGAACTTCCCAGTCCGGCGTTTCATCCTCGCCGGAAAGCGCGAAGCCTTCGGGATCGGCCTGGGCCGCCTCCAGCGCATGGCGGAGGCCCCCCGACTGCCAGAGCGCCTGGAACCGCGCATAGCTTTCGACATGGCGCGGATCCGCCATGATCCAGCGATCGAATTCGGCCGCGACTTCCGCATCGTGAAGCGGGCGGTTCATCCGGTCCACCCAGGCCGCCGCCTCCCGGTCGATCGCGTCGAACTCCTGCCCCTGCGCGTTCATTCGCCGATCCCCATCACGCTCACCCCCGCGCGCTCCAGCGCGGCGCGCAAGTCCAGCAACCCGCGGGTGATGTGCTTCTCCACCGCCTTGGCACTCATCGAGAGATCTTCGCCGATCGCACGGCAGCTTTCCTGGTTCAGACGGCGGCGAATGAGAACTTCCCGGCGCAGCGGCGGCATGGCGCGCAAACAGCGCGAGAGCACGTCGAGCGCGCGGCGCGAATCGAGAACCCTGTCCAGCGAGGGGTCATCGCTTTCCCATTCTTCGTCTACTTCCCCGAATTGTCGCTTTTCGCGGCGCCCGGCATCGACGATCAGGTTGTCCGCGATCCTGAAGGCCAGCGCAAAAAGACTGCCGATCTGCCGGGTCTGGCTGAGAGCGATCAGCCGCGCAAGCGTTTCCTGCGCCACATCGTCCGCCAGATCCGGCCGCGCGCCTCTGGCCCGGAGATAGCGCAGAAGCGCAGCGCTTACAGCATTCCAGTCCTGCGACGGCGCCGCAGGACGATCCATGACCTCGATAAGCACGATTTTTCCGCCTTGCGCCCCGCCGTCTCGTGTCCGGCGCGCGCCGCCCTAGGGACGATCCATGACGGTTTGACGAACATCCGGGCACAAGCCGCGAAAGGCGCTGTCGGCGCCCGGATTCCTTCCGTCGCGCTGCTGAACCATTGACTCCGACGCGCCCCGAAACTACCGGCAATGTTCTTGCGATTGATTTGCAATATCCTGTTTCGAGGAATGATCGAGCATGGCCAAGAGTGCCGCCACTGCCAGGGGAACGAACCGCGGAATCGGCCGCTGGAACGTCGCGTCGCGCATTCTTGCGGCCATACCGGCGAACTACCTGTTCACCTCGCTTGCAACGGCCTGCCTTGCCCGGCTGCTGGCGCACGGCCTGACGGTCAATCCCGCCGAGGCCAGCGTCGCCGCGACGCTGCTCTCGTTTGCCATCTTCGCCACGGTGGCGCTGTTCGCTTTCGGCCTGCGCTCGATCGCGCGTTTGTGGCTCTGGCTCGCCGTGGGAAGCGCGATCGGCGGCAGCCTGCTCTGGCTTTCGCTCGACATGGGAGGTCGGCTGTGAAGGAAGGTCTGCGCCAGTCGATGGCGTTGCTGCACACCTGGACCGGACTGCTGCTGGGCTGGCTGCTGTTCGCGATGTTCGCCACCGGCACTTCGGCTTATTTCCAGGACGAGATCACCCGCTGGATGCAACCGGAAGTCACCGGGGACGCCGATCCGGTCGCTTCGGCGGAAGGTGCCGTCCGCTTCCTCCAGCGCACCGTGCCCGATGCGAAGAGCTGGTACATCTCGCCCCCCAACAGCCGCAGCGCCACCACCCAGGTCTACTGGCAACCGGCCGACGACAAGCCCACGAAGCGCGGCGAGACCAGCGCCATGCTCGACCAGAGCGGCCGGGAAATCTCCACCCGCGAGACGAGCGGCGGCTTCTTCCTCTACCGCTTCCATTTCGACCTGCACTACATGCCGGTGCTCTGGGCGCGCTATCTCGTGGGCGTGGCGGCGATGTTCATGCTGGTGGCGATCCTTTCCGGGATCATCACCCACAAGAAGATCTTCGCCGACTTCTTCATGCTGCGCTTCAACAAGGGCCAGCGCTCCTGGCTCGACGCGCACAACGTGACGGCGGTGGTCGCCCTGCCTTTCCACCTGATGATCACCTTCACCGGGCTGGTCACGCTGGCGACCATGTACATGCCCTGGGGCATCGCCGCGAACTATACCGACCGCAACACGTTCTTCGAAGCCGTCTTCGGCAAGAGCGAGGAAGTCGCGCGCAGCGGCAGGCCCGCGCCGCTGGCCGCGATCGGACCGATCATGCAGTCGGCCTCGGCCCGCTGGGACGGCAAGCGCGTCGGCTACGTGCGCGTCTCCAATCCCGGTGACGCCACCGCCCTGATCGGCGTGACCCGCGCGCCCGAAGGCGCAATCGGCTCGCGCGGCGAGGAAGTGACCTTTAGCGGCGTTACCGGACAGCCGGTGGACGGGAGCATGCCCAAAGGCGCGGCGCTCGCCACCGAAAGCGTGATGATCGGCCTCCATGCCGGTCGCTACGCGGAATACGGCCTGCGCTGGCTCTACTTCCTGTCCGGCCTCGGTGGCACGATCATGGTGGGCAGCGGCCTTGTGCTCTGGACGGTCAAGCGCCGCACCAAGCTGCCCGATCCCAGCCGCCCGCACTTCGGCTTCCGCCTCGTCGAAAAGCTCAACATCGCGACGATCGCGGGCTTCCCGGCGGGTATCGCCACATACTTCCTGGCCAACCGCCTGCTGCCGCTGGAAATGGCCGATCGTGCCGATCACGAGATCAACAGCCTGTTCCTGACCTGGCTCGCGGTTCTGGTCTACGCGCTGGCCCGCCCCTCCGCCCGCGCCTGGCCGGAAATGCTGGGGCTTGCCGCCGCGCTCTTCGCCGCCGTGCCGCTGGTCAATGCCTTCACCACATCGCGCGGGCTGCCGGTGAGCCTGCTGGCGAGCGACTGGCTCTTCGTCTCGTTCGATCTGGTGATGCTGCTGCTGGCGCTCGGTTTCGCCATGGGCGCGCGCAAGGCCGCCCGCAAGCGCGCGGAAGGTCCGCGCACCGCAAGACGCAAGCCTCGGGAGGCCGTGACGGCATGATCCACCTGCTCTGCCTGCTGCTGGGAAGCGCCGCCTTCGCCGCGCTCGCCCTCTCGATGAAACGCCACCAGCGCGACCTCGCCGGTCGCGCCCTCACCGAGCGCGAAAGCCGCCTTGCCCGCATCGGCGGCTGGACGCTCGTGGCGCTGGTCCTGGCGATCGACGCGGGTGCTTTCGGTTTCGGCTACGGCCTGATCGCCTGGGCCGGGCAAATGACGATGGGTGCCTGGCTCAACGTGGCCTGGCTATGCTGGAAGACCAGCCCCTCACGCAAGGCTCGCTAGGCGATTCGCGGCGGAGCGGACCGGCCAGAGCCGCGCTTTGAATGCGATTATGCCGCCGGGTCCGACACTTGATCGGGCCACCGCATCCGCGAAACTCGGGTGTTTCCTGTTACGGGAAAACGGGTAAGCTGGCTCTCGCAACAGCCATTTCCTACCCGTTCTTCCAAGGAGGCGCGCCCCATGCGCAAGGATGCATCCCTGTACTCGATCGACGGTTCCCCGCTCTCGAATCCCGCCACGGACGAGACGCTGACCGATCGTCTCCATCGGGTGCTGGAGGTGCTGCGCGCCGAGTTCCCGCAGGCGGTCGACATCGGCCTGGAGTTCGACGGCAAGCTCCATGCCCACATCGACGTGCGCGGCGGAGAGGAAGTCTGCGGCGTCGAATCGAGGTTGCCCAATCTGAACGACGGCATGTTCACGCACGTCGCCCATGGCGCGACGCCGCATCACCCGTTCTTCCACCGGATCAGCGCGATCGTCGTCGGCTGATGCTCTACGCGTCTTCGCGCCGTGCCCGCTGCCAGTTGCGGTAGCCGAGCACCGCGAGGACGATCATCGCGCCGTAGAGCCCGCCGGTCAGCCATAGCCCCTTGAACGCGAACATGCCGACGTAGAGCACGTCCACGGCGATCCAAAGCAACCAGCTCGCCGCGTGGCGCCTTGCGGTCCAGTACTGGGCGACGAGGCTGAAGCTGCTCAGCGCGCAGTCCATCCACGGCAGCGCCGCGTCGGTATAGCGGCTGGTCAGCCACCCGAACGCCACTGCCGCCACGGCGCCGATCGCGAGGCCCTTGCCCGCCTGCACAGCCGAGAGCGGTGCCACGACGACCTCACCCGCCTGCTCCCTGCCCCGCGCCCAGACAGTCCAGCCGTAGAGGATCGCCGCACCGAACAGCGCCTGCAGCACCATGTCGGCATAGAGCCGCACGTCGAGGAACAGTTTGAAGTAGAGCGCGCAAGCGGTGAGGTTGACCGGCCAGCACAGCATCCGCCGTCTCGCCGTCAGCCAGATGCCGAGGAAGCTCACGGCGACGGCGACGATCTCCAGTGCCGACATCAGGACAGCGCGCCGGTTTCGAGATGCCGCAGAAAGTCCTGTCCCGTCGGGGAGAGGAACCAGTCGGCGTGATCGATGCAGTAGCCCTGCCACGCGAGATCGGCCTGCATGCGATCCTCCAGAATGCCCGCGAAGTAGTCGGCCTCCGACAAGGCGAACTCGATATGGACCAGCGACAGCAGGCGGATCAGCGTCTCGATATCGGCGCGGCTCAGCGGCAGCACCGAGCGATATCCGACAAGAAGCGCCAGCGCGGCCTCCCCATCCGCGCGCGGCTCCGGATCGAGCCAGGAGACGGCGCTGCGCTCGATGGCGGTGGCGAGATCGTGGAGCGCGCAAGTCCGCGTCGCCAGTCCGAAGTCGATCACCCCGCTCACCTCGCCCTCAGCGGACCAGAGCAGGTTCGAGGGATGCCAGTCGTTATGCGTCCAGAGCACGGGCTGGTCCGCCAGCCGCTGTGACAGGCCCTCTCCCAACGATGCAAAGAGGCGCGCCAGTTCCTGCCGCCACGGCTTGTCGGCCAGATAGGCGGCAAGCGCCGGACGGGCGGCGACATAGGCCTCGGCCGCCGGAAGCGGATCGCGCGCGGGCAGGATCGTGAAGCTGCTAACAAGCGGATGGTCCCCGCGCGGCCCGGCCGGAAAATCGCGCGCCGCCCGGTGCAACCGGGCCAGTGCCGCACCGGCATTGCGGGCATGGCCGAGCGTCAGGAACGGCGTCCACGACTGGCGGTCGCGATAGAGATCGAGCCCCGGCGCCTTGCGCAGGACCTCGTAAGTCCACTCGCCCTCGGCAATCGCGCCCACGCCGTCCGCTCCCGCCACCACATCCGGCACGGCAACGCCCGCCGCGCGCAGGTGCGCCATGAAGGCATGTTCCTCGGCCAAGGCGGCAGGCGTGCGCAGCCGCCGATGATGGCGCTTGAGGAAGAAAGCGCCCCGCTCCGTTTCCACCAGACACGCCGCCGAGAACGGGCGCGGCGAATGCCAGAGCAGCGCTCCCGGTGTGCCCACATCGGAAAAACGGGCGAGGATCGCTTCCGCCTCCAAGGAAGTGATCGTCGGCCACCGCGGCACTTCGAGCGCCATGCCCATGCCATGCACGAGATGAAACGAAGTGCCGCTCACGATCAGAAGGCGCGGCTGAGCGTCGCCACGAAAGCGCGTCCGCTACCCACGTAGTAGGTCGGCGAAGAACCGGTGATCGTCGTGCCGCCGCGCCCGATGGTGTCCAGCGCATTGGCGGTGATCGCCTGCACGCCCGACAGCACATGCGGGTTGGTCACGTTGATCGCATTGAGCCGCAGGTCCATGCGCTGCGCGTCGATCAGGCCCGCCAGATGGACGCCGACCGAGAGGTCCAGCGTGGCGTAGGGCTTGATGCTCTCGTCGTTCATGAACGTCGCGTACTGGCGCCCGACGTACTTGAGCGCGGTGCTGCCGAACAGGCGGCCGTCGTCGTACGTCGTGCCCAGCGCAAACTGGAACTCGGGGCTGGAGACCGCGCGCTTGCCCCTGGTCGGCAGGAGATCGCCGCCGACCGCGAGATCGTCGCCCAGCCGCGTGTGCAGGTATTCGCCCGAGAGATAGACGCTGACGCCCTTGGCCGGGCGATAGTCGATCTCGCCGTCTAGGCCATAGGAGGTCTGGCTGCCGCCGTTGATCGTCGAGTTGACCAGCGCGCCGCCGCTGTTCACCACCGTCGCCACCTGCCGGTTGCGGAAGTGGTAGTGGAAGGCGGTCAGCGAGAAGGACAGGCTCGGGCCGATGTAGCGATAGCCCAGTTCCTCGGAGACCGAGTACTCGTTCTTCAGGCTCGTCGTGCCCGCACTTACCAGTTCGCCGCCATAATAGCTGTTGTAGAGCGCGAACTCATTCGGGGTGCGGAAGTTGGTGGTCACGTTGGCGAAAAGCTGCTGCCGCTCGTCCAGCTTGTAGTGCACCGCCGCGCGCGGCAGGGCGGCGAAGCTGTTCTTGCGGATCCGGTCCTGTGGGCCGGGCAGGTAGTTGCGGCCATTGCGCAGCACGTCCACGCCCTTGAAGCCCAGATCGACGACAAGGCGCGGCGTCACCGCGATGCTGTCGGCCAGGAAGAAGCCCTTGGTCACCGTTTCGGTCCGCGCGTTCTCGTAGGCGAGCAGGCGTCCGTCCGCAGTGCGGATGGCCTTGTCCTGATAGCCCCACATGTCGAACGGGCGGCCGTTCGCGTCGATCGAGGTGTAGGACTGGGTGACGCGGTCGGTGCCGTAATCCAACCAGACCCCCGCCATGATCGTATGCGCTCCTGCCGTGAGGGTCAGCTTGCTGACGTCGCCCACGCGGAATTGCCTGCCGGTCCAGTTTCCCATCACCGTCGCGAGGCCGTCCACCGCGCCGGGCAGCGCGATCGGCTGAGTCAGTTCCTCGGTGCCTAGGAAGTTGCCGGTCGTGGCGAGCTGGGTGCCGTAAGGCGCGTTGCCGTGGCCGAGCTGGAGATAGGCCGAACTGTCGAAGGTCAGACGATCGGACAGCTTCAGATGAACCGGCGCGGCGACGTAGAAATTGCGGAACGGCGCGCGGTAGAGGCGCCAGTAATTGGTGTTCCCCTCGCTGTACCGCTTGTCATAGTTGAAGTCGCGGCCCGAGGCTTTCCAGTCGGCCAGGGTCGGGCTGGCATAGCTCGAGGTATTGGCATCGTTGTACGAGAAGGAAATGCTGGCGCGGTTGCCGTCGCCCCATTCGCGCAGCAGCTTGGCATCGACATGCTGGCGCTTGTCGAAGCCCGCGCCGCGCCAGTTGTCCGCGCGGTTGTCCGAATAGGAGATGAAGGCCTTGATCCCGCTCGCCCCGAGCGTGCCGGTGTCGAAGCGCACGAAGGCGCGACGCGCGTCGTAGGACCCGGCCGAAAGATTGACCAGCCCGCCCATCTCCGGCCTCGGATCGTCCAGCGAGAGCGCCAGCGTGCCGCCCGCCGCCGCGACGACCGGCGCGTCGATCGCGGCAGCGCCTTGCGAAAGCGCGATCTGCCGCACGTTCTCGGCGTCGGCGAACTGCGAGGGATAGGCGTAGAAATAGCCGATGTCGTTCTGCGGCGCGCCTTCCATCAGCACGCCGATCTGGTCCTGCCCGAGGCCGCGCATGGTCAGGCCCGAACTGGTCGAAAGACCGTAAGGATCGCTGGAGGAAACATTCGCGCCCGGCAGCAGGTTGACGAGCTGGAAGGCGTTCAGGGTCGGTGCCTGCTTGGTGATGAAGTCCGCCGAGATCGCGCTGATCGCCTTGGGCGCGGTCTGGTCCGGCAGCAGGCCTTCGGGGTCGGGATGGCCGATGACCTGGATATCGGTGCGAGCGTCGGGCGCCTCGCCTCCCGTTTCGGGCGCCGTCTCAGCCATGGCCAGCGGCGCAAACAGCGCCAGCGCGGCGCCGCCGAAGGAAGTGAGGGTGCGAATAGGCTTCGGGGTAAGGGTCATCGTCTTTCGTCCGCTCCAGTCGGAGGGACAACGGACGCTCTGCCGCCAGCCCTCCCTACGCCGGTGTCAACCGGATCAGGTTCAGCGGGTCGTGGTCTGCTGACCACCTCTCAGCCGCGCGTGAGCGGCCCCCCGGGGATTGGGGCGCTCTAGGCGCTCGGCGGGCTTGTGGGAAGCCTTATTGCGTTGACGATCTTCCGGCGATCCCGGACAGGACCCGCACACGCAAACGGGAGCATGACATGAACCTGCTGGAGCACACGCTCGCAGCCCTCGCGGTCCAGGCCCTGCTACGCCTGCTCACCGGCAGCTGGTGGCCGGGCGCCGCCGTGGCCTCGGCCTATTTCCTCGGGCGCGAAGTGGCGCAGGCCGAGTACCGCTGGATCGAAGCCTATGGCCACGGCCTGCGTGCGAACATGCCGTGGTGGGGACCGTTCGATCTCAGGGTATGGCCCAAGCTCGATCAGTGGGTCGACTGGATCGGCCCGCTCGCTTCCACCAGTACTTTGGCCTTCGTCCTGCGGAAGCGATAGCGCATCACCCTGCCGCCTCCGGCTTCAGGTAACGGCTATAGACCCAGCCGATCCCGATCAGGCTGAAGCCGAGGGCGAGGAAGGACAAGATCCGCAGCAGCCCGTCCAGCCCCGAAGCGTCGAAGAGGAAAACCTTGCCGACGGCGGCTAGCATCAACACCAGCGAGGCGAAGCGCCAGCTGCGCAGCCGCTCGCGGATGCCCCAGCCGAGGAAGCCGAGCGCCAGCGCGATCGCCAGTACCGAGCGGCCGATGTTCTCCCCTTGGCCCACCGAGCCGACGTAGAGCAGGCTTCCTGCGAAAAGCTGGCGCAGCGTCGCGAAAACGAAAAGCAGGATCAGCGCCATCCGCAGCAGGTCCGCCGGAAGCTGAAAACGCGGCGCCAGGTCCGGCGCGATCCGGGCGGCGAGCGAAGGCACCACGAAGGGGATGAGGAAAGCGGGTAGCAGCAGGTTGACCAGCGGCCAGGGACCCACTTGCTGGTGGCTCCAGAACGGATTCAGCGAAATCCAGGTATGGAAGACCGCATGCGCCAAACCCATCGCGAGGAAGCCAAGGGCGATCTCGCGCGCGGCAAAACGGCGCCAGACCGCCACGCCCACGCCGATCAGCAGCGCCTCCCAGACGCAGCGTTCGGCAAGTCCGAGGCGGGCGAAGGATTCCGGATCGTCGAGCGCGAAGACCTGCTTGAACAGGATGTGGCTGCCGGCGAGACCGAGCAGACCGACCATCGTCGCTCCGGCAAGGAACACCGGGCGAGGCAGATGCGCACGGACGCGCCAGAGCGCAAAGGCCGTCGCCAGTGCCGGTGCGACGAGGCGGCGCAGCGCCTCCGCCCATGTCGGCAGATCGGTCACGAGGACCGGCTTGCCTGTCATCACCGAGTTCGCGCTCGCCGTCAGCCAGTAGGCCATCGGTTCCAGCGCCCATAGCGCCGTGAGCACGACCAGCGTGCCCTGCGCCGCCTCGATCGCCAGCACAGGCTTGCGCCCGTTCACTTCGGCCAGCAGCACCAGCCCAGCCGCCGTGACGACGGAAAGCCACGGTGCCGGAACCAGTTGCGCCACGAAGCCGTAGCCAAGCAGCACGGTGAGCGGCTGCAAACCGAAGCGCAGGCGCGACCCCGCATTGCGCCAGGCGAAGGCGGCGGCGGCCAAAGTCAGCGCCCCCCAATGCAGCAGGGCGCGGCCCGGATGCGTCACGTTCGCCGTCTGCACCAGACGAGCCAAGGCACCGTTCTCCGCCGACACCGCCAGCACGACGGCGACCGCCAGCCCCAGGAAAGCGAGCGCACCGTGCTTCAGGCGATAGTCCCGTCCCGCCACGGCGACGCCCAACAGTCCCACCGCGACGGCCGGGAAAACGACGGGCACGAGCCATTCGGGAAGGCCCATCATACCGGCCACGATCAGCAGCACACCCGCGCAGGAAGCGAGCAAGGCGAAACGGGCATCGTCGTGACGCGCCTCGCGCCGCCAGCCGAGTGCGGCGCCCAGCGCAGGCAACGCCGCGAAAGCCAAGGCCAGCAGCGCGAAGCCGGTGTCGTGGCCTGCGGTCGCCTCGTAGAACTTCGCGCAGCAGACCGCATAGCCGCCGAGCGCAATGGCGCTGAGCAGGCTGACTTCGACAAAACCGCCGCCTTCCCGCCACAGGTTCCGCAGCGCATAGCCGCCGTAGATCGCCGCGATCCCGGCTATGACCGCCGTGAACAGACCGGCTTCAGGCGCGGGCCAGAAGGCGGTGAGGCCGAGCGCCGTCAGCAGCGGCACGGGGACCGTCCTCCGCAGCATCGGCGTGGTTCCGGCAAGCCAGCAGAAGGCCAGCGACAACAAGCCGTAAAGCCCCCAGGTCAGCGGCGCGAAGTGGCCGTTCGCCACCAGCAGGGCCAGTTGGAACGCGCCGACGACCGCTGCCGCGCCGCGCAAGATCGGGGCCGCGCGGCCTTCCAGCGCAAGGGCCGGAAGGCCAAGCCCGATCAGCAGCACCAGCAGTCCCATCGAAAGAGTGGAACCGCTGTCGAGGCCGCCCATGGCGATCGTCAGCAGGCTCCACCCGGCACCGCCGGTCAGCGCGCCGACGCCCAGCCAGACCCAGCGCTGGCGGCGCGAAAGCAGCGTGATCGCGCCGATCAGGACGGCAAGATAGCCCGCCAGCAGCGGCACGCTCGGGCTGTCCGACTGGACAACCGCAGGCGTCGCAAGGCCGCCGACAAGCCCCAGCACCGCGCAAGGCGCCCCGAACCGCAGCGCCAGACCGAGCGCCAGTACGGTAATCGCGAAAAGCCCGGAAAAGGCCAGCCCCGGCCCGACGAGACCATAGAGATTCGCTGCCGCCAGCGTCGCCGCATAGAGACCGCCCACACCCGCTCCGGCCAGAGCCTGAGCTACCCGCTCGTCGCGCACGAAATCCGCCCGCCGCCGCGCCAGTTCGCCGCCGCCGATCAGGGCCGCGCTGAAGGCGAAGCCCAACACAATGCGCACCAGCGGCGAAAGCAGCCCGGTGTCGATCGAGTATTTCACCATCAGCACTGCCGCGACGATCAGGGTGATGCCGCCCGCCCAGATCGGCAGCTTGCGGCCGAACAGGTCCTCGAAGCCAAGACCGGCCGCCTGGCGCGGCGGCGATGGCGGCGGCGGCGCAGTGATGACTGGTTCGGAAACGGCTTCGGGGATGGAAGGCACCGGTTCCGGCTCGACCCACGCTGCGGGCTCGGCAACCGGCAGATCCTCCACGGGCAGCGGGGGCGGCGCCTTCACCGGCTCCGGCACGCGCTCCGGCTCGAAGGGAGGCTCGGGCATCGAGACCGGCCGCGCGATTCGCGCTGCGGCAGGCCCGCCCTCGCGAAACAGTCGCTCCATCCGGCCCAGACGGCGCCGTGTGTCGAACAGCAGTCCGCCCAGAAAGATCGTTGCCAGCAACAGGAATTCGGTCACGCCGTTACCCTCTCGATCACATTTCCTGCATGGAGGTATCGTGAAATCGAACACCGTACAATAAAAAATTAGACAGCGTTCTATTTCAGCGATATGAAGGCAGCACGACTTTCAGGGAAACGGACATGACGGGATTTCTGAAAAAGCTGATGCGCGATCTGGAAGCTCCGATCGAGGCGCGCGGCTTCGGTACGGGGTGGTTCTCCGGCTTCTTCGCCCTCATTCTCGCCGCCGCCGGATTCTGCTTCGTTGCGGCGCTGCGCTGGCCGGACTGGCTGGCCACGCCCGAACTCGCGCGCGTACTGGCCTCCTCGGGTTTCCGCATCGTGGTCCATGCCACCCTGCTCGGCGCCTATGCCCTCGCGCTGTTGAGCCTGCTGCTGCGCCCTCGCAAGGCGCTGGGCCTGACCGCGCTGGTCGTCGCGCTGGCCGGTACGATTCTCGGCGGCGCCTCGGTCCAGCCGCGCGAGATGCATGACTGGGGCATTTTCTTCGGCGTCGATTTCTTCGCGGTGAACCTGATCGCCACCGGCCTGATGTTCGCGCCGCTGGAACGCCTCGTCCCCCACCGCGCCAAGCAGCGCCTGTTCCGCGCCGAATGGCGGGAGGACCTGTTCTACTTCCTCATCAGCTCGATGCTGGTGCAGCTCATCACCTTCCTGGCACTGGCCCCGTCGAGCTACCTCAACGCCCACGGCACCGGCCTTTCGGGCATCCGCGGTGCGATCGGCGGCCTGCCCTGGGCCGTGCAGTTCCTGCTGGCGATGTTCCTGACCGACCTTGCCCAGTACTGGTTCCACCGCCTGTTCCACCGCATACCGTTCCTTTGGGGCTTCCATGCGGTGCACCACTCGGCGCGCTCGATGGACTGGCTGGCCGGTGGCCGGATGCATTTCATGGAGATCGTGCTGCTGCGCGGCGTAACCTCGCTGCCGCTGCTGACCTTCGGCTTCCTGCCCTCGGTGATGCAGGCCTATATCGGCATGGTCTACGTCTATTCCTCGCTGATCCACGCGAACGTGCGGGGCGACTTCGACCGACTGGGGCGCTTCCTCGTCGTGCCGCGCTTCCACCACTGGCACCACGCGCTGGAGGCCGAAGGAATCGACAAGAACTTCGCGATCCACTTCCCCTGGCTCGACCGCCTGTTCGGCACCCATTACTTCCCCAAGGGCAAGTGGCCGCAGGGCTACGGCGTACCCGAGGCGGTGCCGAGCGGCTACCTCGCCCAGATGCGCTATCCTTTCGTCCGTAAAGCGCACTGAAGGTGGCCAGACGCTCCGACCACGGCCGCGAGGAACTGCACGCGCTGATCCTCGACACCGGGCGGCAAGTCATGGCGGAAAGCGGCTATGCCCGCTTTTCCGCCCGCGAGGTGGCCAAGCGCATCGGCTATTCGGTGGGCACCGTCATGCATGTCTTCGGCAATGTCGGCGCGCTTGTCATGGCCATCAATGCGCGGACCTTCCGGCTCTGGACGCAGTGGCTGGACGAGCGGCTGGAAGGCACGCAGGGTCAGGAGCGCATTCTGGTGCTGGTACGCGGCTACTTCGATTTCGCGGCCAGCCACCGCAACCTGTGGTCCGCCATCTACGAGCACCGCGTCCCGGAAGGCGTGCCCATGGCCGAGGACCTCGTGGCCGAGCGCGTGCGCCTGACCGGCATGATCGCCCGCGAAGTCGCCTCTGTACTCCCGGATGCGAATGCCGCGAAGACCGCCGAACTCGCCAGTTCGCTGATCGCCAATGTCCATGGCCACTGCGCCTTCCTGCTCGGCGGTACGTTCTCGCTGATGGGCGTCGAGCACCCTGCCGAACTTGCCGCCGCGCGCGTCCTGGAAACGCTGCGCGCCAACGGCGCCCGGCTGGCCGCCTGAGCCGACCGGAAACCGCCTCCTCAGATCAACGGCTTGCCGCCGGACTTGACGACTGCCCCGCCCTTCATCACGAAACCGACGCTCTCCAGCACCTTCACGTCGGCCAGAGGGTCACCGTCCACGGCGATGATGTCCGCATAGCGCCCTGCCTGCAAAGTACCGACTTCGGCGCTGCCCAGCAGGTCCGCCGCATTGCCGGTCGCGGTGCGGATCGCATCCATCGGTGTCATCCCCGCGCCTACCAGTAACGCGAATTCCTGCGCATTCTCGCCATGCTTCGACAGACCGAAAGTGTCCGTCCCGAAAGCGATCTTCACGCCCGCAGTGTAGGCATCATGCAGGTTCCGGCGCAGCAA
The DNA here is from genome assembly GCF_058273105.1 of Novosphingobium sp. BF6. NCBI lineage: Bacteria > Pseudomonadati > Pseudomonadota > Alphaproteobacteria > Sphingomonadales > Sphingomonadaceae > Novosphingobium > Novosphingobium sp. BF6. The sequence goes on along the minus strand of NZ_CM177775.1, from coordinate 1,402,987 downwards.
CGGGGCGATCTCAAGCGCCTTTTCGGCAGTGGACGGATTGAGCTGCTCGGGATGCTCCTTCGCGCGCTGATAGACCCGTTCCCCGACCAGCATGGTGGGCACCAGATAGGCGCCATATTGTCTGAAGAGCTTGTAGCTGCCCGCGTCGGCATAAGAACCGTGCTCGATGGAATCGACACCCAGCGCGATCGTATGATCGATCGCCTCCTTGCCGTGAGCATGGGCGGCGACCTTCATCCCCAGCGCATGCGCGGTATCGATGACGGCCTTGATCTCCTCGTCGGTCATCAACTGGTGGCGGGGATCGTCGCCGATCGACATGACCCCGCCCGAGGGCATGATCTTGATGAGGTCCACGCCTTCGCGCTTCAACCGCCTGACAGCCAGCCTCGCCGATTCGGGGCTATCGACGACATTCTCGGCGATATGCGGAATATCGGCGAACTCGGCGCGCAACCCATTGACCGGATCGCCGTGCCCGCCGGTAGGGCCAAGCGCCGCGCCCGCCACCCACATGCGCGGCCCCGGCACCACGCCGCCCTCGATCGACTTCTTCAGCGCGACGACGACCTGGGTATTGGCCCCGCAGTCACGCACCGAAGTGAATCCTGCCAGCAGGGTGTTGCGCGTGAACAGGGTCGCCTCGATCGCATCCTCGAAATCGCTGCGCGTCACCGTGTTGCGGATCGGATCGCCGGCATGCCAACCGGCGGTGATGTGATCGTGGGTATCGATAAGACCGGGCAGCACCGTCTTGTCGGCCAGGTCCACCACTTCGGCCCCTGCAGGCGTGACGAAGCCGGGCTGGATCGCCGTGATGCGGTCATCGGTAACGAGGATGGAGACCTTCTGCCGAGGCGCCGCCCCGGTTCCGTCTATGAAACGCCCGGCATGGATCACGAAATCCTTCGCCCAGGCCCCGCCACCGGGCACGAGCGCCGCGGTGACAAGCCACAAGGCAGCCCCGGCCATATGCTTCACAGAACTGCCCCCTCGCATTCCCGCCCCTCTCACAATCGGTCATCGGCAGAGTCGCGCTGACCGCCCCTCGCGTCAATGACTTATCGCAGGCGATAATGACGAGGCCGTCCTCCCGGCGCCGGGCCCAAGGCGCGACGCCAGACAGAGAGACGAATGAAGGGCGTAGAAGGACGCAGCCCATCGTCCTGCTCGCCGGTAAACTTCGACTTCTTCGGGCAAAATCTCCGGCACCAATCAACTTCGATTTTGCCAGATTACTCCCATTCCCGCGGGAGGCATTTTCCGGGACAGCATCAGTCGGGATGCAGGCATTCAGCCTTTGCATTCGCCATGACCCGCGATAGGCGGGCGTCATGATGAACATTCCCTGGGACCAGCCCGCCACGCTGATCGATCTGGACGGCAAGACGCCGGTGATCGGATTGATGCTCGAATGCGTGATGCACTTCTCGCTCTTCAAGCCTTTCGCCAAGGAGCAGGCGCGCATCCTGCTGACACGCCCTGTGTTCCGCGAAGGCCGCAAGACCCGCACCTGGATTCTCAATCCCGACGAGATCGAAAAGCTTGTCGAGCGGCTCAATGCCGAGAGGAACGCGGCCCCGTAAGAGCGTGCGATCAGGCGGCATCCCGCGCGTTAATCATGGCTGAAAGGGTAAGGATCGTCCGCGCGTGCCGCAGGGCCACGGCTTCGCGGTCCGCGCCGTAACCACCGCCCAGGGTGCTCGCCAAGGGAATGCCGCGCCGGTTCGCCTCTGTCGCCACATAGCGATCCCGGTCCGCGAGCCCCTCATCGGTCAGGGACAGCCGGCCAAGCTTGTCGTCCCGATGGGCATCGACGCCTGCCTGCAACAGGATCAGTTCCGGCACGAAGTGATCGAGAACCATGGGCAGTGATCCGGCGAGAGCATCCAGATAGTCCGAATCGCCTGTTCCATCGGGTAGTCCGACATCCCGCGAAGAGCGTGCCTTGCGCGTGGGGAAGTTCTTCTCGGCATGAATGGAAAGCGTGAAGATGTCGCTGCGCCCCGCGGTCAGGGCGGCGGTGCCATCTCCCTGATGTACGTCGAGGTCGAGGATCAGGATGCGCGAGACGTCGCCCTCCTCGATCAGCCTGTTGGCGGCAAGCGCCAGATCGTTGAACACGCAATAGCCCGCGCCGGTATCGGCCAGGGCATGATGGCTGCCGCCAGCGGAATTTGCGGCATATCCGTGCCGCAGCGCCAGCTTCGCCGCTAGCCATGTTCCACCGGGGGAAAGCTGCGATCTCCGGGATATCCGTTCGTCGATCGCAAAGCCGATCCGGCGCTGCTTTGCCGCCGGCACCGCGCAACTGATGACTTCGTCGACATAAGCCGGGTCGTGGACCGCCTCGAGCCATTCTCGCGGCATGACTTCGGGTGCATGGACCGTCATTGGCACGCCGCTTTCGCCCAGCGCCCGCATGACCAGCGCATACTTGTCATGCGGGAAAGTGCCCGTACGTTCGGTTTCGACCACGTAACCGGAATGGTGGACGACGTGCAGCATGGCCTGCAGGTAGGACGCCGAGGCACACAGGCCGAGATTGGTCGTCAACGTTTCGAACCGTCCGCGCTCTTACGGTGCAGCGCCTGGTCCGGAATTCAGCGAAGCTACAATTTCCTGTTCGGCGGCGGTCGCTTCGACGATGAGTTTACGCAATTCCTTCGCCGTGTCTTCGAGAAGGCCTGTGCCCAGCGGCCGCTCGCCATTTATGAAACGGCGAATAGCCCGCTCGTCTATGCCGATGCGCCGCGAGAATGCTGTGGTGCCGCCAAAAAGCTGGACGCAATAAGCGAAGTGCTCGCGTTGCTCGTGGGTGGAAGATGCCGTCATATTATCCGCCTGTTGGTTTGCCGTCATCGCCATAGGCTAACTGGGGCGTGAGGCAACATGCGCGCCCTCGCCCAACGGGATGAACGGACAGTTCCCTTTGCGCGAACGCGCTATTTTCAGCCCGTCGCATTCACTGATAGCGCAGCCTGTTCTCGAAACCCTCATTTGCCTTGGCCATTTTGGCAATCTTTCTGAGTGTTGCGCGGACATGTCGCTCGACGCGGCGATCATCGTGGATGCCGGTGATCTGATAGCCCTCCTGATCGAGCAATTGCTTGATCCGAAGCGCAAACGCGGCCTGTCCGCTCTCTCGCGCGACGGCTCTCAAGCTTCGACATACCCACTCTTCAGCGGCCGCCTTGTCATAGTCGTCCTCGGCCCCGTAGCCTCGTCTATCGGCCGTCGCTTGATCGCGGCCAGCCGCCTCGATGCGAGCTTCCAGCCACCTCGAGACCAACTCGTTGTCCCACGGTTTTGACGAAGCGCTCATCGATCTCTCCCAATCCGATAGATCGCCATTCTTCAGTTGCCGTCCGCATCGACGGCAAAGACCATCGGCTTGCCACGAGAAGCCGGCTCCCACCCTGCTTGCAACGCAGCCCGGATGCCGCGTGACACGAGCGCATCGCTGATCTGGAGCCGCCCTCGCGGCAGGCCTTTCACCAAACGCTTGGGCGCGGGGAACTCCAGCAAAGCTTCTCGCTGGGTTTGCTTGCGGAGCAATGCAACAGTCATGCCCCTCCAGCCTTCAGCATCCCCCCACTGCGGCTCACTCCGAAGCTCCCATTTGTAGTGGAGACCATCCACCTCGACGACACCGGCTGTTTTGTTAGTCATAGTGGTCGCCTAGCAGGTCTGCGCGCCCGAACCACTCGTCGATTTTAAGAACGAACGGCTTTCGACGATCCTAGTCGGACATTGAGCCCGTGATTTTCGTATCCTAGCGTCAGGACTCGTTGATCACAGCCAGAAGATGACGGTTGCGGCGAGCGCGACGGCGGAGAAGGAGACGGAGGGACTGCGATCGTAGCGAGTAGCAACGCGGCGCCGGTCCTTGAGACGGCCGAACTTGATCTAGATGCGGTTGCGACGTCTATACCGGCGCTAGCCGTATTTGACGGGTTGAAGCCGGGATTTTCGGCTAGAAATGCAGGGCTAGATACCCTTCGCTTGCAACGCTTCCCTGAACCAGTCGGCGTCATAGCTGCGGTCCCCCATTAGCCATTTCGCCTTGAGCAGATCGTTCAGCAGAGTTGCAGTGCTGATCTACCCGGCAGTCATCAGGAAGCTGAGCGGGCGGCCGGATCGGGCCCGAAGGGCTCATGCAGAATGGTGCGCAGGTCCCAGCCGCGCCAAAGCCATGTCGAGCGGCGATAGGCAGCTCCGGAAACGGGGGCCACCAGACGCGAAAGTTTACACAGCACTGTAAACCGCATTTTGTGTCGATGCTAAGTGTTTGATTTTTGGTAGCGGAGGAGGGATCGACCGCTCGCCTTTATCTTACTGAAACTATTTTCAATTTCGAAAAATTGAGGTGGTCACCACCCCCAAATCCACCCCCAACAAATACACGAATCGCCGAAGCGTTGCATAGCTGAGCCAAACCGAATAGTTGTGGTAGCCACTTTCGAAAAGAAGAATACATCTGACGTGCGGCTTCAGCAAAATCTGACCTTCTTTCTTTGATCTCGGCATCAGGCTTTTGATAAATGCCCCGCCCAATCCTTTCGATCTTTCCCGCTTCAACCGCCTTGGCAATCGTCTTGGGGTTGATGCCTGCCGCGCTTCGCTCTGATGCCCGCAGCATCGCTCCGCCCCCACGAGGCGGAACGGTCTGGCATTTTGCGGTTCAGAGGGGGGCAGGCATGTAACAAATCCTCGGACTTATAATCATCGTTTCAGAGGCTTTGTTACATGACACTTCGGATTGAACTGGCCAGAAAGCCCGTTCTCAATGCTTGAATCAATGCTCGCGATGCCAGCTTAGGAAGCTCGGATGAGGTCGATCCGCAGTATGCGCCGGAGGTAGCGCAACGCCGGTACGATTTATCAGCCCGCGGATCGCCTCGCCATCATTCGCCTGGCGGCTGACCAGAACCTCAAGGTCATCGGCGAGACTTATAAGGCCCCGATCGAACATCCAGTGCACAGTCCCCGACAAAGCGAGACCAGTGCTCACAATATCAGGGCCACCCTTTTCGACGGGACGGATATGTGCTGCCTCGACGTCAGCCCGGCCACCACCATTGATGAGCTTTAGGCGCGAGGCTCCGGACGATGCTACACGCGCCCAAATTGCGGCGTTGCCTGACCCCCGCTACGATCCCGTTACCGGTGAGCGGGGCGCGCGCACCGGCCTGTGAAATCAGGGTTGCGGTAATTGTGCGTACCATTGCGCATAGGGTCCAGTCCTCGCCAGATGCCGATTAAGATCGGGGGCGCCATCGTCCCACCACACCGGTCCGCGCTCACCCAGCGCTCGCTTTGCTTCGTCGACCGCAGCATGTGCCCGCTCCTGCGCGTCGCGATCGCGCTGGCGCCTCGCAACGCCAACCGCCCGGCGGGCAGACATAAGCATCCTGACCAGCGCCTCGCGACGCTCTTGCGGCAGGTTGGGATCGGACATGCGCCATAAACGGCCGCGCACGACGAAATAGCGCCCATCCGGCGTCACAGGGTGGACGGCGACGCGCGTTGGTGGCTCAGACATACAGGCCCCGATGGAGGATGATGCTAGGCGCACCAAGGCAGGCTCGCTCTCAGGCTGGGCCTGCCTCGAAGCGGCAATTCAGATTTTAGTGTTCGATACTACGGCGTGGCTACCAGCTTCGTCGCCTCTGATTTTACCGCCGAAGAGCATCTTTAGCTTGCCGGTCAGCGACACATCGGCTTCCCAAAGCTCAGCCTCGTCAATATCTAAGCGCAGCAACGCAAGGTTGGGGTCCGTCTTGCCTCCGGGAAACCAGGCTTCGACAGCGTTGGACCACAGCTTGTCGACCATGGCGGGGTTGGTGTCCAATTCGACGCGGCCCGACAGGCACGCGAAAAAATCCTGACCCTTCGATACGAACTGCGCCATCGCGGCGCCACCCGTGCCAAGTCGATTGTCCTTACCGATGAAGAACCAGATGGTGTCGGCCTGATCCTTGTCGAGCTGCGCCGTCAACGGTTCCGAATGGCTCTTCCCATCGGCAAGGCCGACCATGAGGAAGGGCCCCTTTTCGATCTTTTCCCAAAGGTGTTGCTTAAGCGTTTGCGTGTCAGTCGACATTGCCATCTCCTCAAGAGTGTTCAAGCCAAAACGCCGGCACGCCGCCTGAGTTTCGCAAAAGCTCACCATCCGGTGAGCGGTGACCTGAGAATTTGATTTCCTGTCAATCGCTTTTCGTGACCACAATTTGCACTTGGCGTCGGGATTCGACCCTTATGAGACGCTCAGCACCGGTTTGCAGCGCTCCAGGTGCGGACGGTCCTCTGTGGATGGCTCCCGCGTTGCAAGCTTAAAGTGATGATCTGACTGTTCCGTCGGGTGCAGTCGTCTGTCCGGCCTGTTTATGCAGTCGGTGTAGACTGCTGGCCCTGATGGGGTCCACGAACAAGGTCCGATCGGCTAAGCAGGCTATTACGCCTAAGGACCGTCCTTGGGTTGTCCTTGTTCCCGGTCCGACCGGTTTTGCCATCACATCCTTTGCGCTCACAACCTCGTGGAGCTGATCTCCTCAGTCAAGCTCTTGATCTATGCTGCTGTCAGCATGGGCACATGTCCGCGTTCGAAGACACCGCCGCGCGCCATGACCGCCCACGCAATCCGCGCCATCTTGTTGGCGATGGCAATTGAGGCAACGCGCGCGGGCTTTCTGCCAAGCAGAGCGACAAAGCGCGGATCCACCGTGTCAGGTTTTTGTTTGGCGTACCGGACCAACGCGGTTGCGCCTACAACCAAGAGAGCGCGCAAATACCGGTCGCCCATCTTGGTAATGCGCCCCAAACGCTCCTTGCCGCCGCTCGAACTTTGTCGAGGGGGCAGCCCCAGCCAGGCGGCGAATTGGCGTCCTGACGAGAACTGGCTTGGATCTGTCACTGACGCGGCAAGCGCGGTCGCACCACTCGGTCCGATACCGGGGATCGTGGCTAGGCGCCGCGCCCTGTCGTCGCTCCGCTGCAGAGCGGCGAGCCGCAAGTCAAGCTTGTGCAACTGGGCGTGAAGCTGGAGCAGTTGCCCTGCCAGCATAGCGACGACATTCGCGGCTTCGGCCGGTAAGTCGAGCTTAGATTCCCCGTCGACGATCTCTCGCGCGATCTGCAGTGCCTTCCTGATCCCGACCGGGATGGCGATCCCCAGTTCGGCGAGTACGCTGCGCATCATGTTTACCAGCTGGGTGCGCTGTTTGATCAAAAGGTTGCGCACGCGGTGCAGCGACAGCGCCGCTTGCTGTTCGCGCGACTTGATCGGCACGAACCTCATCGTCTGGCGTGTGACCGCTTCGCAGATCGCTTCCGCATCGGCGGCATCGTTCTTGCCGCGCTTCACATACGGCTTCACGTAAGCCGCCGGCACCAGCCGCACCTCATGCCCCAGCTTGGTTAGTTCGCGCGCCCAGTGATGGGACGTCCCGCAGGCCTCAGCGCCTACCAGGCACGGCGCCAATTTCTCGAAGAACGGCAGCATATGCGATCGCCGAAGCGCCTTGCGAATGACAACCTCACCGGTTGCGCTGATACCGTGAACCTGAAAAACGTTCTTGGCCAAATCCAGGCCGATCGTGCTAATCTCCATGGCGGGTGGCTCCTCTGCTCGGGTTGCATGACAGCAAACCCATCTTGGCACTTTGATGCCGTGAGCGGGAGCCATCCACCTCATCCGCAATCTAGCAGGTGTCGACTAAGGCCGGCATTCACCTCGATCGGCCGAGTGAGCGGCCCTGACGAAGGCGGTCAAGACGGTGCGAGCCGCCCCGCTGCGAAATCGCGCGCGAGCGCGATAAAGGCCCGGAAGGCCGCGGAGGAATTGCGCCGATTGGAATAGTACAGGCACAGCGGCGCAAGTGGCGGCGTCCAGTCTTCAAGAATGCGCACAAGCCGCCCCGCTGCGATGTCGTCACGGACATCGGGTTCCATGAGATTGCCAATGCCAACGCCGTTCGTGACAGCGACCCGTCCGACGAGGCAGACTCGGAACATGCACCCAAAAATCAGATGCTCCTCTTGAAAATGACACACCTGACGATTTCGAGGCGCAGTTGAGCTAGCCATTGCTCGATGAGGCAGAAGCGATGTGCTCCTGGGCACCCCGCGGATGCTGTGGTGCCAGCCAAGCAGTACATGTCGGTCGATGAGGGGCGCGCAACGGTGAAGTTGGAGTTTCAATGCTGGAAGTGTGCGGAGGGGATGCCGGGTCGGCGCGTGACCGCCCCTTTCAACGAAACCAGTGTTTATCGCTTTGAATGCGCGCATGGTCATGTCCACGAGATCGTGTTGGCCCAGCTGCGTTTCGAAGTGCTTGCCGAGACCGGAATGCAGGCCCTAGTCGATGGCTATTACCGGGATGCGGTCGCATCTTTCGCTGCGGCGCTTGAACGCGTCTATCAACTCTATTGTGAGATCGTATCCTACAACAGGGGAACTGACCGGACGGCTTTCGACGCCACCTGGAAGCTGGTTGCCAGCCAATCAGAACGTCAGCTTGGTATGTTCATTGGCCTTTACCTGCACGAAAATGGAACGATCCCGCCGCAATTGTCGAAGAAGTCTGTCGAACTTCGCAACAAGGTAATCCACCAGGGTCTGTTGCCGACAGAGGATCAAGCTATCGCCTTTGGACAATCGGTGATCGATCTGGTTCAGCCGTTGTTGAATGCGATGATGCCACGCTACACGAAGGAAATTGAAGCTTTCATCAATCTCCATCTTGAAAGCGCGGATCCGTTGCGCACTTTCAACCGCCGCAAGACCCGGGTGTTCTACGAGTTCATCCTGCAATTTGACACCGAAGCCGATGACTGGGATCCCGCTCCCGCCGATTTGCGCAAGGAACTGGCTGCCAGGAAAGCCCAGGCAGTCAAAAAAACCTGATCTTGTGGGCGCCTTCGAAGAGGATCGTGTCCACGAAAGTTAATTCTGTCCAAACCTCTGAACGGAAATGGCTTGTGCCCCGCGCAGGATATTCGCGCCGACACAGCGACAATGAGCCAGCAACGCCTCGTCATCGCGTATGCTTGACCCGTTCCCACTCACGCTTGAGCACGACATGCGAGAGCCGCAGGATGTACGAAACTTGCGTCGAGCGATCGTCGGAGTCGAGAATCTTCGTCCATTTCTCCGGCAGCTCGCGATCGGGCCCCCCGGCGATGTCCGCCCGGACGATCCGTCCATCCTGCGGGATGCTCTTGGGCTCGCGCCAGGCCGAGAAATTCTGGATCATGTACAGCAGTAACCGGTGATCCTTCTCGGAAGGGTTGAGCATGAGCTCGAATTCAAGCCGCCCGGGATTGAGTTCGCCCCACAGCTCAGCCGCCTTTGCGGTTTTCCCTTTCTCGGTCAGGTCGCGGTGCGCATCGATCTGCGAAACGAGCTTGCCCAGCAACTCGCGCGCCTTGACGATCCAGGCCTGCCGCGAATCTGCACGCACTTTCGCGCGTATCTGGCGGAAGGTGAAGAAGATGGTGGCGAGCGCGCCGACAAGCGCGAGATACGCGGTCGGATTGCCGAGCACAGTCGCGAGAGTATGATCGAGCCCCGGCGATGCGGGCGCTCCCTTTGCCGGCGCGGTGAGGAAGGTGCGCGGCCGCGCGTTACGCAGCAGGTCGATGATGGTGAGCGCGATGCCCCAGACCACCAGATACAGCGGCACCTGCCGCACGAGCGATACACCCCACCAGTGCCAGCGAACCTTCCTCACGAAGCCGACCGGATCCGTCTCGGGATTGAAGGCGACGAGCCGGTAAACCTCGTCCCATTCAAGACCCGACTTGTCGAACCGGTCGCTCGGCTCCCACCACGACGTCACCGCCTGCTCGCGAAAGGGCCGCGACAGGGCTATGCAGGCCCAGCAGGCTGCGAACCCCACGCCGCAGGCCCCGGCGAGGCGAAGTGCCGGAAGGCGCTCCGGGTGATCGACATGTAGGACCAGCGCGTCGTATTTCCCTGCTAGCCAGAGTTCGCCGATCAGGCACAGCGTGACCAAAAGCGATGTCGCGAGGCCGAGACGGTGTGCCTTAATCCACGCCTTGACCGCGTCAAACGTCAGGCGGAAGACTGGTTTATCGACCTCATCGAACGCCTCGGTTTGCTGGGAGTTCGCGTCGGCCATCTGGTAGCCGTAGGGTTTCAGCCAGCGCTGCACCCGGCGCGAACGCATGGCGTCGTTCGCGCCGCTCTTCACCCACGCACGCGCGCTCTTGCCCCATTCCCGCACGCGGCTCACGGCGCGGGAAACACGATGTCGCCGTGAGGTCCCCACGCCACCAGACGCAGGTGGGCAAGGCTGATCTTGCCCTCGATGGCAGGTTCGATCACCACCCGGTCTTGGGGAATCGCGAAGTCGCTCGCAAGGTCACTCGTCAGCTGGTCCTGGCTGATCTTGCTGGCGAGCGCCCTTGGATCCCATCCGTCCTCGTCCGGTTCGGCAGGCTCGGTGACCCTTACCCCGTGAACGCGGATTTCCTCGACCTTCTCATCGCCGGAATGCAGCGCAAACACGGCCATCCTTCCATCATCGCAGGGCAGCAGCACATAGCGGTTTGCCACCGGTGCCAGCCGCGTGCGCAGCCAGTCCACTGCCGGAGCGAACGCAGCGATTTGCGCATGGGCGAACAGCGTATCGATGAAGTCGGACTTGGGGCGCTGCCGCAATGCGCCGGTATGGTCGAAATAGGCCTCGAACAGGCATCCCGCGAACAGGATCCCGATCGTGCCCGCGTCGCCGTTCGCGGCGAGAGTGTCGAGGTTCGTGAGCATGTCGGAGGCACGCCAGGCGCTGCCGCAGGCGGCCTGATAGAGGTTGCGCCCCAGGACGAACAGCTGGAGGTCGCTGACACGCGGATCCTTCAACAGTTTGCGAAGCTGCAGCACCGCGGGGTTCTGGGTGTACCAGTTGTAGCTCTTGAGGGCCTCGATGATCGCATCCGCCTCCGGTGCGCCCGTCGCATCGGCAACGTAATCGCCATCGGCGAATGCCGCAGGCGCAAGCGCCTCGATCCGCGCCGTCACAGGATCGGGTTCCGCAGGCGCCTGGGGCTGCTCGGCAGCGGGCCCCTGCGCACCGTCGAGCGGACCGGGCATCTCGCCACCCCCGGGGCCATCGGCTGCGTCTTCGCCGCCCCTCACGGCTTCGGGCTCCGGAGCGGGATCGACCGGTTCGCCCGCGGGAGCGGCTTCGGGTGCATCCACGGCCTCGCTGTTCGCCCCGCCCGCATCGTCACTGCCTTCAGCGGCGGGCGCATTGGCATCGTCGGACTCGATCTGGATGGCGCGGGCAAGTTCACGAAGTTCCGCGCCCGCGCCGGTGAGGCTGAACGCGAGCACGAGCTGCTCGATCGAGACGATGAACAGCCGCTCCACCCCTGCCTCGACCCGGATCTCGAAGGACAACACCGGTTGCGGGCAGGTTACGCGGGTTTTCCTCCCGCCCTTTTCCTTCTTCGTTTGCGACTTTCTCGCGCCGTAGCCGACGATTGTATCGGGGCGATGGACCCAGTCGGGTTTGGCATCGTGACTGATGATTACGACCGTCCTGATAGCGGCGTCAGACTTCGCATGATCGACAACGCTGCGCCAGAACACGTAGTCGCCGAAACGGTTTGCTCCGGAATAATTGCTCGCGGCGCCGTCGCGCCCGCCCTTGCCGCTATCCTCGTACCCGGGGGGTAGCCTGCCCTCGCACCGCGCGAGAAATTCCTCCTTCAGCCCGGCAAGCGCGGGCATAGGTTGCTCTAGGGCGTGCGATTGCAGGAACGATTGCAGTTCGGTGTCGATTTCTTCCACTTTGCCGGGTGTGCGCAGCGGCACCAGGACCTCCCCCAGAGCCTCGACGCTTTGCATTAACGCTTCGATGAAGTCCGCGCCCGTCTTCCATTTCGTGCCCGAGGCGAACTTGTCATCGACGAACAGGTGCGCATTCGTCACTACGTTCTGCATCGCATTCGACAGCAGGTTATGCTGTTCGCTAAGCGGAAACAGCGCCGTCTTGGTGCGCCGATGCTTGTTCAGTTCGTGCAGCGACCAGAGCGGAATATGCGAGCGCTCCTTGAGGGCGGGCGCCTCGAGAAAATCGACGAACTCACCGCGTGCCTGCCGTCTGATCCGGTAGAGCCAGACAAGCGCGGAAGTATCGAGATAGACCCTTGTATTGTCTGTCTTCGTCAGCGCCTCGACAAGTGCGCGGTCTTGCTCTTCATGGTCGAAGGGTTCGGTGATCAATTTCATGATTTTGCTACATCGTCGAGGGCATAGCTGTGGTCAATCACGTTCGCGCGGCCCGGCAAATTTGCTTCTAAGCGCCTATCGGAAAAAGTAGCCCACAACCGATGCCGACGAAAAAGCGACGTCTAAGCCGTCGGCAACGTCGGCTATCTAGGCTTAGGTTTTCCAAACCGGACCGAGCACAAAGTCCCACTCAAGGACGCTCGATCAGCCGCCGCAGGGTTCGCATTGGCACGAGAGTGATCGCGCCAACCTTAATCCTCTCGATAGAGCCGTCGGAAATCATCTGGTAGAGCTTCGAGCGGCCGATCCCGGTCAATCGGCAAGCTTCGGGAATTCGAACGGCCAAAGGCTCGGTCGGCGACTGCTGGACGTACTTGCTGCTCATTGCCCTCGCCCGCTCTTCGTCCATCATTTCGCTCCTTTGCTCGGGATCCGACCTTCACCCGCCTTTTCGCCTCCGCTTCGTGCAGCCTGCTCCGCAACCAGCCGGACGAAGGCGTCATATCGAGCCTGACCCAGCTTTCGGGTCGCTGCATCGAATCCCGGATGGTGCGCCGTCAGCGTCAGTTGATGTCGTACAAAGAGCCCAACCACTTCGGTGAGGTAATCAAGCCTCCGCTCCATCCGCTCAACCGCCCTCACCTGTTGCGCCAGCTTCTTCCCGAACTGTCTCTCCGCCTCGACATCCTCACGGCGCTCGAACCAGATGCCAAGCGCCTCGGTCATGATCGCGGTCTTGGAATTGTTCGGCGCCGCCGCCAGCGCGTCGAGGCGCGCCGAGAGGTGATCGGGAAGGTAAAGCTGATGGCGGGTCTTGCGCGTCTGCATGCCCGCCAGACTGCCAGCCGGCCAGTCGTCCAGAAAGACACTCTCTGGTGCACCCAGGGTACTTTCCGCGGCATCTCGTGACCATCACGAGATTTCGGGCCCACCGCGATCGAGCCCACGCCGCCAGGTGATTCCCGCTTCGCGCATGATCCCCGACACCTGCTGGTTCAGGTGCCTCTCCAGTTCCGGGCGCCAAGGCACCAGCGTAAATTCCCGCGACTTCTCGATCAGGGCAAACTTCTCACCGCCGACCTCGACGGCCCGGCGATAGGTGCCTTCGATATGGGCATGCCTGTTTTCCATGAAGGGAACGCCCAGTTCCTCCGCGAGCTGACCAGCCACGCGGCGAAGCTCGCGCTGCTGAAGGTTGGCAAGGAGGTTCGCCTTGAAGCGGATCGTGTTGCCGTCCTGCTCGGCGAGATCCTGCTCGATCAGCCATTGCCGGCGCTGCTGAAGTGCGCCGCGCACCTCGCCCCCCATTCGGCCCTGAAGCTGCTCGGGATCTTTCGCAACGCATTGCCGGTCGAGCCAGGTCGGCCCATCATGCTGGACCAACTGCTCCAGGGGCCGATCGGCCAGAACTTCCACTGTGACCGGACGGTTTTGCTTCAAGCGCTGTTCGTACTGCTTAACCCGCTCAAGATGATCTGCCGGAATTGTCCAGCTGCCGTCGAGATGGCGCTCCACCCCGCCCTGCGCCCGCCGAATGGCTTCGAGACGCCGCACATGGGCCTGGGCATATTCGTGGCTGGCCGTAGGGTCATGAGCAAGGTGCTTCGCGGCGCTGTAGGCTCCGCCATTGGCAGCAGCGATTTCGGCGACATTGCGATCCGCAATACGGGTGCCGAAGCGCGTCTGCTCGATCCTGACCAACCGCCCCTGCATGGCACCGTCCGCCAGTTCGTGTCCAAGGTCGACGTAATGGGTGCGGCCATCGGTGGCCTCGACGATCATGTAATGGCGATCCCGGTGCTCGTCGGAGAGTCCGCGAGCCTTGATACGCCCGACGATGGCGCGGTCCGTGCCGGGCTCGAAGATGGCGTAGTCGTGGGGCGCCAGCTCCGGACGTGCTTTCAGGCGCTCATGCATGGTGGCAATGATGTCGCCGCGCTTTCCCATCGTCCGCAGGGTATTTTCGATATCGGGATCGAGACGGTAGCGCCCCTTTTCCTCTTCGAGTGCGAGCCCCATGCGGGCGAGCGTGCCAAGGCGCGCTGCGCGCAGGCCCTGCTCGACAGGATCACGGTGCCAGGCCGGCGCCAGTCCTTGCTCGTCGAGCGATGTCAGCAAAGTTCGATCGAGGCGGGTGAAGCGTTCGGAGGTAATCTCGGAGCGCCGCGCTTCCTGTATTTCCAGTTCGGTGCGCGGGCCGAGATCGAGGCTGACGATTTCCGAAGCACGGGCGGCAATGCCGCTGCTGATATAGTCGCGGGCGATGATCAGGTCCTGGCCGCGCTCGTCGACGCCGCGCACGACGATGTGGGTATGGGGATGGCCGGTGTTGTAGTGATCGACTGCCACCCATTCGAGGCGGGTATCGAGGTCCTTTTCGACCTGCTGCATCAGCCGGCGCGTCAAAGGCTTCAGGTCCTCGTAGTGCTGGCCGTCCTCGGGCGAGACGATGAAACGGAACTGGTGGCGATCGCCGGCACCGCGCTCGAGAAAAGCCTTGCCGTCCGCAACATCGATTTCCGGACCGTAGAGCGTGCCGCGCTCGCCCTCCCGGGTGGTGCCGTCACGCTGAAGGTAACGCAGGTGCGCGGCGGCAGCCTTGGCACCCTTTTCGGCCAGCTTCACATAGCGGGTCTTGACGATGACCCGGCGCGAGCGCGGCCCGCCAAAACGATCGCCGCTTCCCAGCAACCTACCGGTGGCCCCGCCTCGGCCAATCCGACTGCCGGTGAAACGCCCCTTCCCGCCACCCGAGGTTCGCCGCGCTCCTCCGGCCTGATTGACCGCACGGCGCAGGTCGTGGCGAAGAGGCCGTTCCTTGCCGACATGGCCGAGCCATACCTGGAAGTCGTCATCCATCGCGCGTACCTCACTGGCAAAGACCTCGATGAAGGATTGCGCGCACGTAGCTTCAAGGGCCTCCATCGCCGTACCAGCCCAAGCCGTTGGGAACCCACCATTTCCGAGGCCAAACCTCCATCGGTGGAGGCAAGGTTCGGCCATTCCACACTCCGAGTCTCGTAAAAAACGATGTGCAGACAACAAGTTGGGTCGCTGCGCGAGACGACGGCTTTTAACTTGCCCTCCCCCTTCTTACCCTCTCCTGCCCTTCACGCCCTCTCCTCTGCCATATTCTCCGGAAGCGCCAGGCCGCCTTCGCACTGCACGCGTACGGCAGCATCAAGAACCCTGCTTGTTGCCACTTCCACACGTCTGCAAAGGTTTTCAGCGGCCGTGCCGGGCGGGGCCTGCTGGGTGATATCGGGTCAAAGCTCGCCGATTTGGTGTCGCTCGCAGGTGCCGACATATACTCCTTTCCGGGAGTAGCCAGGCCGGCAAAGGAGACGAAATCAAGCAGCGAACCGATCGCATCAAGCCGATTTTCCGCAACGAGAACCTGACAGAAAAAGGGCGTCGCCGGTCACGGCGACGCCCTGAAATGGCGCTCGATTCGAAGGAACCAGCGCGCCTAGATGTGGCTGCCGTTCTTCCTCAGATGGGTCTCGCAGACCTCTTTCGTCAGCGCATGGAGCATTTCCACGCGCTGGACGACCCACTCCAGTTCGACGTCCCGGATCGTGTAGTAAGGCGAGTATCTTGCCTTGACGTAGGCCTGCTGAAGCAGCTCGAAACATCGCCGAGCGAACTTTGTGTCTCGCGGCCATACCGGGATCAGATCACGGACGATGTCCTCGCTCTTGTTCCGCAGAAACTCGATGTTGTGCGATTTCGGGCTGTAGAGCGTCAGCGTCAACAGGACGGCATGATAACAATGTTCAGTTGCCTGATGGAGCATGAAGGCAGCATGGTTTTTCAGATCGTCGGCAACCATGTGATGTGCCGCGCGAAGAAACCCGCTAGCACTCTCGAACCACTGCTTATAGTTCTGCTCAGCCTCCAAGAAAGCCACCGCCGTATCCAGCGGCCTGGGCATCTCAAAGTGCTGCTCTTCGAGCGAGTAGAGGACCACGCCCTCGCGCACAACATCCATGAAAAATGGGCGGCTGCGCGAGAGCTGACTGTTCACATCGGCCATGCTGTGGACTACCATGCCCACCGGCGCCGAGATGCGCTTGGCAATGCTCCATTCGCGCATCAGATGGTCCTGCGCACGGTGCCAGTACTCTGGATCGGCCAGCCGCTCGTCGTTGACGATCACGAGGACATCGTAATCCGAATAGTACCCGCCCTCGTGATCCTCGATCCAGTTTCCCCGGGCGTAGGAGCCATAGAGAATGATCTGGGCGATCCGCCCTTCCCGCTTCCACTTCTGGGTGGAAAGCGCGCGTGCATCCTCGAATTCCGAAAAGATGATCTGCACCACGCGTTCTAGATCGTGGCGCTTGCGGTCGGGGAGATGGTCGAGATCGGTCTTCATGGGCTTGGCTCGACTGTGGGCATAAGGGGCGGCCGGTGCAAGGAAAAGACAGCGGGGCTAAACCCCGGCGCTCTCCTCGAGCATTCGCGTGATGGTGCCAATGGCGCTGCTCATCCGCTTCTCGATGTCCTTCACCGAACGGCCGGTGCGCCGGGCGATTTCCACATAGCTCATGTTGTCGAAACGCACGGCGAGGAACACTTCACGATCCACGGCAGGCAGTGCCGCCATCGCCGCTTCCAACCGCTCCACCAGTCCGGGTGGCGGCTCCCCCAACGCTTCCAGATCGATGCCGGGCAGCACGCCAGGTCGGGCAGACAGAGCGCGATGCTCGACCCTGCGCCTGCGCCACCATAGCGAAAACCGCAGCCCCCTCATGCCGCGTCCTCCCCGAATGCGAGGAGGAAATCGGCCGCCTTGCTGGCCGCACTGGCCGCCCGAAAGATCGCCTTTTCATCGGCGCGCAGTACCTCGAGCCAGGAGCCGATATAGTCGCTGTGCCGCACCGTCGGATGGATGCCGAGCGAAGCACAGGCAAAGGCCGCCGTCATCTCCGCGACCAGTTCTTCCCTGGCGTACGAGGCCGATCCAAACCGCCCGGTATGATCCCGGTTCAAACGGCTGGTGTGCCCGCTCCAGTGCCCCAGCTCATGCAGCGCCGTGCGAAACCAGTTCACCGGCTCATGGAAGGCGGCCTGCGGCGGAACCTGCACATAGTCGTGCTTGGGGGAGTAATAGGCCTCATCCCCGCCGATCCGAAAATCGGCTCCAGTAGCTGCAATCAGCCGGTCCACCTCGGCAATCGCAAGAACCGGATCCGGCACCGTATCGATCTCTTCAAACTGCTCGGGCAGGCCGTCGATCTGATCAAGATTGAACACCACGAAGCGCTTCAGAAAGGCAATCGTGCGCGCCTCGCGATCCTCGCCCGCTGCCTTCTCGGCCTCGTCCTTGGGCGTGAAGCGATCGGCGTAACAGATGACGGTCCCCTTCTCACCGCGCCGGACATTTCCGCCAACTTGCTGTGCCTGCCGATAAGTCAGCCAGCGCTGCGAAGCGAACTCCCGCTCCACCGCCTCGCACCACAGGATGAGGACATTGATGCCGGAATAGACACGCCCGGTAACCGCATTGCGCGGCATCATGCAGGGACACCGGGTGCTGTCCCATGGCCGCACCCAGGGAAGCCGCCCCTCTTCAAGCTCGGCGATGATGCGGGACGTGACCTCTTCATACAGGCCAAGACGCTGAATCTGGCTCATTACCCTACTCCTTTCTTCAACCGCCATGGCCCGGCGCCGGGGTGGCGGGGGGCGGCAGGAGCGGACCAGGAGCCTCGCCAGGATGGCGGGGTGCACCCGAAGGGCCGGAACGAAGAGGAGGACCTGGGCAACGCCCAGGTTGCGCCGCGCCATGGCGGGGCTATGGGTCCGTGACGCCCCCCGTCACCCTGGAGCCGAGGCATACGCCGCCGGGCCGCAGGCACGGCGACAACATCCGGCCCACCGGGCCGCCCCTGTCAGGGATCGTCACCCGTCAGGGACGAGACGCCGTCAGGCGGCTCGGTTGAGCGCAGCGAAATAGAGCCCGGCCGCGCAGCGCGCGGGGCAGCCGGACTTCAATCTGCATTATCCACTCAATACAAATTCAGGCCCCTGCCCACGAAGGACGACCATGTCGCGCTACTATCCTGCATGGAACGGCATCCAGCTTCTGCCCGAAGACCTCATCAAGTTTGCCTGGTCCGAACCCATGCGCGACCTTGCGACCAAGGTCGGCATCTCCGACGTGGGTCTCAGGAAACTGTTCGTCTCGATGGGCATCGTCCCCCCGCCCCAGGGCTATTGGAACAAGCTGCGCGCCGGAAAGCCGGTGCCCGAGATACCCAGGACGCCGCCGCGCCAACCGGGCACCACGGGCCGGCTTCTCGTTGATCGCAGGTTCGAACACTTCGTGCCCCAGGCACAGCCGCTTTCATCAGCAGGACCATTCGCCAGCGCGCTGGTTCCCGAAGATCTGGAAGAGCTTCGCCGAATTGAACTCAAGGCTATCGGCAAGGCGACAACGCCGCGATCCCTGGAAGGCGCCCACCCTGGCCTCATCTATACGGAAAACCTGCTTCCGGAAGCGCAGACCTCCGACGAACCGGAACGACCGGATCAGCGCCCTGCCTCGGCCGCCCGCTCGCCCACCATGGCGGTCCCGCTGATCCGTCGCGCGGTGAAGCAACTCGAAGACGACGACGGCTGGGTTGCGCTGGGCGGCGTAGGCCAGCGCCTTACCGCGCTTGCCTCCGACTTCGACCCCCGCACTTTCGGCCATGCAAAGCTCGGCGACCTGGTGGAAAAGACCGGTGCCTTCGAAGTCAGGCGCACCCCGGGTCGCGGCGTCCATATCCGATACAAGCAGCCCCCGAAACCGGGCAGCAACGGAAAGTCCAAACCATAGGTCAACGAGAGATCGCGCTAGGCACTATCGAACCGCCATCAAACGATCTGCGCAGATGGCGTACCATAGTAACTCGACACGCGATCGGCATACGCCTGATTGAACTCAGGCGCATTGTTCGCCCAGCTAGGGCCGCCTTCCAGCACGCGCCTATCGATAGTGACCACATAGTCATCCGCCGGTGCATCGTAAGCCAGCAAACTGAAAAGCACGGGATAGAAGCTTTTGTTGAAGCCCAGAAAACCACCAAGGCTCAATACGGCATAGGTCGATTGGCCAGAGCGCTTGTCGACCATGAACGATTTGATGTGGCCGAGATTGTCGCCATCGCGAGACCGCACTTTCAGCCCGGAGGTATCCGCTTCAACGAGGGTCGGAGTTGCTGTGGCTGGATCCGCCATTGTTCATTCCTTTGCCGTTGCCGGTTGATCTTCGCCCCCTCCAACAGAAGGTTTGCTCCAATCAAACGTCCAGCGCTTGGCCACGTTCCGCCTTGATGCCGTGCGAGACAAGGAAGTTCACATCAAACACCCGATTTGGCCTGCCTGCAGAGCCAACAATCTGGGCGGTCTTCAATTTTGATGTTCACTCCAAGACAGTGTTTCTTCCGTCTTCGCCTGGAAGTCAGGAACCACGAATATTCTTGCTCGCTATGTCAGCGAGAGGAGAATTTCATGGCTTCGAATCCAGAGATGCCGCCGCCCGACACTATCAATCCGCAATCGCCGATTGAGATGCCGCCAGATATGCCACCTGCGGAGACCCCATTCCAGGAACCTCCGGAAATCGTGCCCGAGGTGCCAAACATCGATGAACCTGACGAGGCGCCATCCGAAGCGCCAGCCCCGGATCAACGTAGCCGGTAAACAGCACAGAGCTGCCAATCGGACGTTGGTGGGCATCGAAGAGGTGAAGGCCGAAGGGCCGCAGCCGGCAGCGCAAAGTCACCGGCTGAAAGGCGGCAAAAGGTCGTTTTCGATGATGAGGTTCGCCGGTAGCTTGACCAAAGTTACAAATCTGTCGGAAACGGCGGCCGCTGGTAAATCAGCCCAGGCACACGCGCGCCCGGCGTTCCCACTACCACGCGTGCGTAGATTGCACCGGCAATTGCGCTCCGGCCCAGTGTCTCAGTCGCCAATTGCAACAGCAAGAGCGAAACCAAGCCAAGCCACCATGCGGGATGCACGCGGCCGTAGCGCAGCCTGTCCCGAACGATGCCGGCAACGGGAAAAGCGATCATCCCGATGAAGACTGCAGTCAGCGTCGAGTACATGAGCAAGGGAGCGGGTAGCAGCCGCCCGAAGGATGGCCCCATGATCGCTGCCATGCCACATATTATCAGGCGTGGATGCCATTCGCGATCACGCCGCTTCGCCACGGCCCCAATCAAGAGCGCCGCGAACAGCATCACGCTTAACGGGTTCATCACTACAAATTGCGCGGGTAGGAAGAAGAACGGCACTGCAGCTTTCTGGGCGCTCCATATCGTCGTCGTGGTTCCGACGATGACCATCGCCAAGGCCCAGCCTACCGCAAGCCAGCCCAACTTGCGGTGAAGGGCGAGCGAACCGGCGGCTCCAAGCGACACCTGAGACACGAACACCAAGACCCACCCCATGAACAATATCGCGTGGATATGTACCGCGACAGGCGCGTGGAACGACGATATGCCCATGGCTGCAAAGAACGAAAAAGCGCCAACGTTTATCAGCGCCATAACAATCGCCGTAATTGCAAAGAACCGCGCGTCAGGCCCAAATACCGCCCTTTGCATAGTGGTCAACGCCATCTCAAGTGTCCTGAGCTTCGCTTGGCTGATAGCTTTCGATACAGCAGTAATAGCGGCCTTCATAGCTCGCCAAAGGGATGAGCAACGCATCGATATCAACGATGATGCAAGAGCTGCGCAAACCTGCGTGCGAGATACTTCCATTGCCTCAATAATGGCCCGGGGTAAGGCCCAGATTGATTGTCCGGCAGTGGAATTTGCCTACAACGTGTGGGCATTACGGGAACGGGCGTTGAGGGGAGCGACCATGCCTGAGCATTCCCGCACTACGTTTGGCTCAGCCATCCGTCGATACGGTCAGACTCTCCCATTCCTCGATTTCATTCACCATTTGCATCTGACGTTGACGTACCAGTCGCAGGGCATCGCTACCCAGTAGCAACTGGGGCGGCGGAGCATCGGCATCGATCAGGGCGAGGACGGCCTGGGCGAGTCTGGCGGGATCGCCTGCCTGTTTGCCGCTCTTCTCCTTTCGCGCAGTCCGGATCGGATCGAACAGGGCGTCGTAGTCAGCGATCGCGCGGGGGCTTCGGACCATCGATCGTCCTGCCCAATCGGTCCGGAAGGAGCCCGGGCACAGGGCCGTGACGTAAACGCCGAAAGGTGCCATTTCGGCGCGCATCACTTCGGAAATGCCCTGAAGGGCAAACTTGCTGCCGCAATAGTAGGCAATCCCCGGCATGGTAATCATCCCGCCCATCGAGGTCACGTTGACGATGAAGCCGCGGCGACGTTCGCGAAAACGCGGCAGTAACGCCTTGGCGACCGCGACCGCTCCAAAGACATTGACGTCGAACTGACGGCGCATTTCTTCGAGTGGGGATTCCTCGATGACACCTTCGTGCCCATAGCCCGCGTTGTTGATGAGAATATCGATCGGACCATGGTCGCTGTCGGCTCGATCGACAATTCCGGCAACCGTCTCGAACTGCGTAACATCGCACAAGACCGTTACGATCTCGGGCAGACGTTCAGCGAGACGATCTCGTGCCGTCTCGGATCGGACCGCGCCGATTACCCGATGGCCAGCCTCCAGTGCGGCGTTGGCGATTGCAAAGCCGAAGCCGGAATTAGCTCCGGTTATGAAGAAAGTGCGTCGCGACATGGCGTTGTTCCTGTGGGTTGCCTTTACGCTTTGCCAAATGGTACAATCATGCTGATCAAAAAACGGCAATTTCTCTAAATTTCTTGCTCGATCCTATGAAAAAATCCTTGGAAATGACTGATCTTGCCGAATTGGCGGCCGCGCTCGCGCCCCGGCACGGGTACAATTCGACCAGCCTCCCCGCCCTGCGTATCCTGCGTTCGGAAGCCATGCTCGAGGACGTGCCGGTGCTTTACCGGCCCGGAGCCGTATTTGTCTTACAGGGATCGAAGCAGGGCTTTCTTGATGGCGACGAGTATCGCTACGATGCCGATCACTACCTCGCCATCTCGGTCTCTGTGCCATTTCGCATGGCGTCACAGGCGGATGCCGGCTGCCCCTTGCTCGCCATCTATCTCGATTTTGACCTTCATCTCGCGGCCGAGATCGCTGCGGTGATAGCCAAGCCGGACGCGCCGCACGCGCGCGAGCAGGCACGCAGTCTGGTCTCGAGCCCGATGGGGCCCTCCATTCGCGATGTGCTGCGCCGGTTGCTGGTGGCTCTGCAATCCCCGCAGGAGTGCACTATCCTGGGACCTGGCCTCATTCGCGAATTGCATTTTCGCGTGATGACGGGTCCGCAAGCCCGGCCGCTCCGGGCCGCCCTTCAACACGAGGGGACGGCGGACAGGGTCGTGAAGAGCCTGTCAGAGATTCGCAAACGCTATCATGAGAAACTCACCGTTCCCGCCCTGGCCCAGGCTGCGGGGATGAGCGTTGCTTCGTATCACGCCGGATTCAAGGCTCTCACCGGAAGTTCGCCCATTCAGTACATCAAGGCCATGCGGTTGCACGAAGCGCGCCTGATAATCGCGCGGCGCGAAGCTACCATAGCAACCGTCGCGATGCAGGTCGGCTACGCCAGCCCCGCGCAGTTCAGCCGCGACTTCAAGCGTCATTTCCATCGTAATCCGAGCGATGAAGTCCTCTGGCTGCGCGAGCACATCGGCGAGGCCTAGTAAGTATGGGAAGCTGGGCCCTTTTGTAGCCGTTCAGCACCAATTTTACGCTCCCAGGTGCGGACAGGCAGTTTCCTCGTTCTTGGTATCCCGGAATAGGCTGCGTCAAAAATGTCGGCTGACTAGCTGACCACCCCAGACAGATGCCTGTTTTCTTAGATAGATCGAGCACGAGAGAGGGAAGTTCTCCGCCACGGTGAAAACGCCCGAGATCAGGCCGTTCCGAATGTCGGCAGCGCGTCCCGATTGCAGAATTTTAATTTATTTGGCAGGCAAATTAAGTGTTCTTGCACAGAGTAGGACACTTCACCGCACTTAAATCAGTTAATTGCATTTGGTTCGAATGTAAATGATGTCGAGCGATTATACAATTTTTAAACATTGCTATTTAAAAAAAGAACATCGCAACTTCGCGCTGGAATTATACTGAGTATAAATCGGGAATTGACACCATGGGCGAGAAACTTGACATTAAAGTATACAATCATTCGGATAAAAACATAGTTTTTAAATTAATCAACAGCCGATGCATGTATCTTCCAACAACTTCCGAAATAAAGGCAGGCCCTAAAGAATGGGTTGTTTTCGAGAATGTCGAGACAAGCCACGCATTTACCTCAATGTGCTTTTATCTGGACAACATTGTCCAGATAGTTGCAGAGTATAAAGGAAGCGTATTGAGTTCATCAAAATTCAACATTTACACGCAAGATTCGAAGTACTATTGGTATGCAACAGGCAATCCGTTTTTTGGCAAATACACCAGGCATTGCGGGATAGCGGACAAGGCTTCACTTAATTTTACGGCGCAAAATGTATCTGCCCTCTTAGTTGAAAAAGTGGCGTCTTATGGTGACCTGTTTTTTTCGGGGCGGGACCTTTTTCTCGATAACTCAACGGACGCTAAAGTCTGGACCGTGGCCGAAACTCTTTCTGAAGGCGACAAGCAGTTTCCGTCGATGCTCATGAACAATGTAGCGACGATTGATATCAATCGAAATGATCATGGATTTCTTGAAGTTGTTCAGGGGCTGGCCGAAGGCGCCGCAACGGCGTTGAAGTTTTTTGGTGACGTAAAGCCTGCATCCGTTTCAAAACCACTCGACGGAACTTTCAATAAGAATTGGGTGCCGGCCCTTCCATTGCTCGCGAAGCGGGCATCAGACTATTATTCTGCTTACGCAGCAATGATGCAGTCATCAAAAGAACTCTCCATCCTTGTTCATAGTATCGATGCAATACCATCCTTCCATGTAGTTTTTACAGACTCTTTAGTAAACGCTCCGGCCATTATCTCAGGCAACTTCGACCTGCCTGAGCCACCTGATAATCATGACACATTCTATTCCAGCACCAGGCCGAAACAGCTTGTCGAAGAGGACAAGGATCCAACCATGAGTCATACGTGACTGCGCCGGGCGGGAGCATCGTTCACCTGGGCCGCGCTTAATCCAAAACATTACGGGCGGCCCCTGTCCATCGACCATCCCGTAGTTCAATCGGCCGCTGTCTACAGGGGTGCGGCTGGCGACGGCTACCACCGCTCGTCTCCTCAAACCTGGCGGTCTCGAAACAACCCGCTGCTGGCTGATCTGGTCGCCCCGGAAAACTGAACGGTCGGCTCTGTCGCGTCGCCACGAGCATGGAACGACCGACCAGAGCGGGTGGCTTTCTCTTTCGGCCTCGACCCTTCACGGACTCTCAGGACCTAATCTCCCTTCACCAAGGGCATATCGTTCGCTTGTGCGAAACTGGAAACCTGCACGTAGGGCTAGAGGTGGTTAGGATGTATGCTGCGCTGGCAAATAAGGCCTGAAGGTTCCGGCATTGCTGTAGTCATGGCACCATTCTGCGGAACGAATTAGGATCGGCCTGAGTCCACCATCGCGCCGTTCGGCGATCCCGAGCACCATCCAGCAATTCGCCCGGTTCGATGAAAGCGTAAATTTCATCCATCGATCGCATCTCTACCGCGCTGATACGCTGCCGCAGGCCATCCGGTGTGAACTGATCCGGAGTGTCCAGCCCGCAGGCGACCACAATGTCGTGCAACGCGTCTAGCGTACTGCGCTGGAAGCGGGCGACGCGCTCGGCTTTCTCGGGAATGACGAGCGCACGCTGGCGCGCGGGCGACTGGGTGGCAACTCCGGTCGGGCAGGTGTCCGTGTGGCACCGCATCGACTGGACGCAGCCGAGCGAGAACATGAAGGATCGCGCAGCGTTGCACCAGTCCGCGCCAAGCGCCGCATTCATAGCGATACCGGCGCCCGAGTTTACCTTGCCGGATGCTGCAAGCTTGACCCTGCCTTTGAGGTTGGTTCCGACCAGCGCGTTGCGCGCCAAGATCAACCCCTCCCGCAGCGGCATGCCGACACGGTCAGAAAGTTCCGTCGGTGCTGCTCCGGTCCCACCTTCGGCGCCGTCGATGACGATGAAGTCCAGCAAGATGCCTGTTTCCAGCATCGCCTTCACTACCGCGAAGAGTTCGTGCGGATAGCCCACGCACAGCTTGATCCCCACCGGCTTGCCCCCGGAGAGATCCCGCATCCTGCCAGCGAACTCCACCAGTTCGATCGGGGTCGAGAACGCGCTGTGCCATGGTGGCGAGAGGCAGTCTTCGCCTTCAGGCACATCGCGGGTCTGCGCGATCTCGCGCGTCACCTTGGGACCAGGAAGAAGGCCCCCGTGACCGGGCTTGGCGCCCTGGCTCAGCTTGATCTCGGTCATCTTCACCGCTTCATGCGCGGCCCGTTCCGCAAAGCGCGCGCCGTCGAAGCGACCATTGCCATCCCGACAGCCGAAATACCCTGAGCCGACCTCCCAGACGATGTCGCCGCCGTGCCGGAGGTGATAGGGCGACAGGCCACCCTCCCCGGTATCGTGATAGAAACCGCCGATCTTCGCACCTAGGTTCAGTGCCTCGATCGCATTGGCGCCCAGCGCTCCGAAGCTCATCGCCGAAATGTTCAGGCGCGAGGCTTCATAAGGCCTCGAACATTGCTCCGAGCCGACATGCACACGAGTATCCTTGGGCGCATGGCGCGATGGCGCGATGCTGTGGGCGAGCCATTCGTACTCGTCGGAATAGACGTCGAGTTCGGTGCCGAACGGATGGGCCGAAACATCGCCCTTGGCCCGCGCATAGATTAGCGCTCGCTCATCGTGGCTGAAAGGTCGTCCATCCAGGTCGCTTTCGACGATGTAGGCCCGCAGGAAAGGGCGCAGCCATTCGAACAGCCAGCGGAACCGCGCCGAGGCGGGGTAATTGCGCCGGAGTGAATGCTTCGTCTGGAACAGGTCGACGAGTGAAAGCACCAGGATCGGCAAGCTGATCAGCAGAAACCACAATCCGCCGGGATGACGGATGCCGATAGCGACTGATGACACGGTCCCCGCAAACGAGGCGATCAGGAGAAGGTTGCGTGACAAAGCATGGTCGCGGGTCAGCCCCGCGACGAGTCCCACCGCTCCGCTCGCACCGCCGTTCATGGCAGCAGGTTACGGATCATGCCCGCAACGTCCTTGCCGCGCCCGCCCAGCACCGCCTTGGCGGAATAGAGCGCCATCCCGGCGACTTGTCCTGCCTCGATCTTCGGCGGCATGACCAGTTCAAATCTGTCGGTGACGACGTCGAGCAATGCCGGCCCCGGGGCATCGAGCCACGCCTGAACCGCAGCCTCCAGATCCTGCGCCTTTTCGACCCGGCGTCCCCACAGGCCCATGGCTTCCGCGACGCGGCCGAAATCGGGATTGAGCATGTTGGTATAGGCATCGAGCAGCCCCTCGACCTTCTGCTCGATCTCCACGAAATCCAGCGCGCTGTTGTTGAACACCGCGACCTTGATCGGCAATTCCTCCTGCACGGCGGTGAGCAGGTCGCCCAGCATCATGGCCAGGCCGCCATCGCCCGAGAGCGAGATCACCGTCCGGTCGGGGAATGCCGCCTTTGCGCCCAGCGCCTGCGGCATTGCATTGGCCATCGTCCCGTGACTGAGGCTGATCACCGTGCGGTTGCTCCCGGTCGCTGCGACGTGGCGCAGGCACCAGACCATCGGCGACCCTCCATCGGCCGTATAGATCGCATCGGCAGGCGCCGCGCGGGATATGACTTCGGCAAGGTACTGCGGATGGATCGCGCCGCCCTTGCCGACCGTCGCATGCCTGCCCTGCCTTTCCGCCATCTTCTCGCGCTTCGACAGGCAATCGTCGAGGAAGGCTCGATCGGACCGCGCGTCCACCCGCCCGCGCAATGCCTTGAGAGTCTCTGCAACATCGCCCACCACACCGAAATCGACCGGATGGCGTCGCCCAAGATGCGTCCCGTCGAGATCGATCTGGATGATCGTCGCCTTCTGCGGATAGAACTGGCGCCACGCGAAATCGCAGCCTAGCAGAAGCAGTGTGTCGCATGACATAAGTGCGTGATACCCGGCCTCTCCACCGAAGATCCCCGTCATCCCGACATCGAACGGATTGCCGTACTCCAGAAAGTCCTTTGCGCGCGAGGTGTGCGCCACGGGTGCTTGCAATTTGCGCGCGAGTGCAACCACCTCGTCATGCGCGTTCTCGCACCCCGATCCGCCATAAATCGCGATTTTCTTGCCCTGCTCCAGCAAGCACGCGATACGTTCCAATTCATGATCCGCGGGCACGACGACCGGACTTGCGCGATGGACGGTAAATGCAGGCTCGTCCGGTGCCTTGGCGCTGGAGATGTCCGCCGGCACGATCAGCACCGCAACGCCGCGCTTGGCCAGGGCCGCCTGAGCCGCCATCGCGGTCTTGCGGCGCGCCTGCTCCGGCGTACGGATTTCCTCGCAGAAGACGCTGCAACTCTCGTAAATGGCGTTAAAGTCGACTTCCTGCGGAAAATCGAAGCCAAGTTCGTCCCGCACGATCTGGCTGGCAATCAGGACGACCGGCGCACGATTACGGTGGGATTCGAACAGTCCGTTGATGAAGTGAAGACTGCCCGGGCCGCACGACCCGGCACAAAGTGCAAGTTCGCCCGTCAGAAGAGATTCAGCGCCGGCCGCAAAGCCGCCCGCCTCCTCATGCCGGACATGAACCCATCGAATGTCGCTTGTCCGGATCGCGTCGGTCACATGATTGAGCGTGTCACCCGGCACGCCGTAGCAGCGGCGCGCACCTGCGGCCTGGAGGGTCTCCACGATCACCTGCGCCACTGTCGTCATGTTTGTTTCCCATTTGTATATGTTTGGCAGGAGCAAAATCCGCGAAGACATGGCCTGTTCCGATGGCTCGATGCCATTTTCACAACCTCGGCTGCATCTGGAACACTTGCATAGTGTTGCTCGTTCGTGTCGGCATGAAATTCGTCGTCCCGGCAGATCGCCTTGCCACCCTTCATGCTCGCCGAGACTTCAAAATGGCGCGTTCCGCCCACGCCTACGTTCGAGGCAATACCGAACTCTTCTATCGCTGGCTTGCCGAAGAAGGAGGCGAACGCATCGTTCCCGAAGGACCGGAGGTCTGGATCTGCGGCGACTGCCATCTCGGCAATCTCGGCCCCATCGCGAACGGCGACGGCCAAGTCGAGATACAGATCCGTGATCTCGATCAGGCAGTGATCGGCAACCCTGCGCACGATCTTATCCGCCTGGGCCTTTCGCTTGCCACGGCGGCACGCGGATCGGACCTGCCGGGCGTCGTCACCGCGCGGATGATGGAAGAGATGGTCGAAGGCTACGAAGACGCCTTTGCCGACCCGGATGAGACAAAGAAGACTGCAGGCTGGGAGCCGGAGATCGTGCGCGTGGTGCGCCGCCGCGCGCTCGGCAGGAAGTGGAGGCATTTGGCCAAGGAACGGCTAGAGGACGTGGAGCCGAAAATTCCTCTTGGCCGCCGCTTCTGGCCCCTCACCGAAACTGAGACCACAGGCCTTCGCGACATCGTCACGCACCGGCCGGTTAGCAGCATGATCCTGTCGCTGGACACGAAGGACGAGGAACGAGCCCCGAAAATGGTCGATGCCGCTTACTGGATGAAGGGCTGTAGTTCGCTTGGCCTCATGCGCTATGCAGCAATCGTCGCGCTCGAAGGCCCGCGCGGCAGTGACCATGCGCTTGTCGACATAAAGGAGGCCGTCGCTCCTGTCGCACCCATCGCACCTGGCGCCGTCATGCCGATCGATCCGGCCGAACGGGTTCTGGCTGCAGCGTGTGCCTTGTCGCCGCATCTCGGCGAACGCATGGGGACGGCGCGGCTGCACGAACACTCGGTGTTCGTGCGCGAACTCATGCCCCAGGATCTCAAGATCGAGGTCGAGCAATTCTCGCGGGGCGAAGCGCTCAAGGCAGCGCGCTATCTCGCCTTCGTGGTGGGCAAAGCGCATGGCCGGCAGATGGCGCCGGAGATCCGTCGCAGTTGGGCGCAAACCTTGCAAAGGGGACGCTCCAGAACCCTGGATGCCCCGTCATGGCTCTGGCGTTCAGTCGTAGACCTCACCGGGCGGCATGAAAAAGGCTATCTCGATCACTGCCGCGTGCATGCGATGAATAATTGAGTCTGAAAGTAATATATCCGAATGCATGAAGGCATTTCGGGCCTTTGTCGCCGCTCAGCGCCTGAATTTCGCGATCGAAGTGTGGACCTTCCGCCTTTTTGGCGGCTCACGACCAGATCGTGTCACTCTCCTATCGACTTGAGACGGCGGTTGCCGACAGAACTAGTCATTGGCCCGACGCGAAGCCGCTAGCAACAAAGCACCGCAATTTCGGCCTTTCGCCGCAATAGACATTCTTCCGGTTATTCGATCACCATCTCTAACTGGCAAAGGAGCCGGTTAGGATCAAACGGCTTGGGTAGGAAGGTGGCGTGCGCGGGCAGTTCGTCCTCGCGCAGCGGAACATGACCCGAGGCGATGTAGAGGATAGTCGGCGGGAAGCGGTCGCGGATGTAGTGCGCCAGCTTCAACCCATCCAGCGAGCCGGGCATTTGCACGTCGGTCAGGACCACCCGGATCTCCTTGCGCTCCTCGAGGATTATGATCGCTTGGTCGGCATCTTCTGCATCGAACACGCGCCAGCCGGCGGCTTCGAAAAAGTCAACGAGATCGAAGCGAAGCAGTGCCTCGTCATCGACGATGAGGATCGTTTTGGTGCCGATCGGATGGCTCTCGCCCACGCTTTAGTTCCCGGTGTTGATCGCGGCATCCTTCAACCGCGCATGGAGTTGGAAAATCAAACCTTCCGGTCGGTAGTCGGTTTCGCTCCTGCCGCGAAAATAGGATCGCAGCGACCGTTCGATCAACTTCGATCCGAAGCCCTTGTGCTCGGGCGGCGTGACGGGCGGTCCGCCTCTCTCCTCCCAGACGAGATCGAAGCCCACATCCTCTACTCCGCGGTTGATCGTCCAGCACAGCGTGACCGTGCCACCCGGCACCGACAGCGCGCCATATTTGACCGCGTTGGTGGCGAGTTCGTGCAGCGCAAGCGCGAACGCTACCGCGATTTCCGGCTTCAGGGTCATCGACGGGCCGCCGATCCGGATAGTGTCGCCGATCCGGCCATGCGGCGCGAGCGCCTGCTCAGCGAGCGTGCGCAGGTCCGCCGAGCGCCATGAAGCCTGCGTCAGCACATCCGTTGCCGCCGCCAGCGCCACCAGTCGGGCGGACAGATCGTGGCTCGCGATCTCGATGTCGGTTGCGTTGCGCAGGGTCTGCTGGGCGACAGACTGGACCACAGCGAGGACATTCTTGAGCCGATGCGCGAGCTCTCCGTTCATCAGGCGCATGTCGTCTTCCGCGCGCTTGCGGTCGCGGAAATCGCGGGTCACGGTGCCATAGCCGATCAGCCCACCTGCTGCGTCGCGGATCGGGAACACCGAATACAGCACCGGGACTGACTCACCGGTAGCGAAATGCCGGAAGTTGAGCTCTCCGCTCCACGATCCGTCTCCGGCGACCGCCGGCAGCACGGTCTCTTCGACGAACTGCGCCTGGTCCGGCGCGAAAAAGTCGCCGATCGTGAGCGAGGCCGCGTCGGTGCGCTCCAGACCGACCATGCGCCGCGCTGCAGCGTTCAGATAGAAAATCTGCCTGTCGGTGCCCGCCATGCCGATGAAGTCGGTGCTGTTCTCGGCCAGACGCAAGAAATTGTCGCGCTCCTCTTCGCTTGCGCGCAGCTCGCTGATGTCGCGGGAAACCGAGAGGATGCGGTCGGGCTCGCGGTCGGCTCCGAAAATTGGACTTACCGCGACGTGCCACCATTTGGGCGTGCCCGCCATGGTGTCGGCCTTGCCGACAAAGCTGCGCGCTTCGCCTCGTTTCGCCGCCTCGATCGCGGCGCGCGCCTCAACGTGACCCTGTTCTTGCCAGAAGTCGGGCCAGGGGCAGCCGGCGATGGCGTTGAAGTCACTCACCTCCATTACGCGCTGGCCGCCTTCGCTCATGAAGGTCAGCTGTCCGTCGAGATCGAGCACCTTGATGCAGTCGGTCGAACTAGCGAGGACGCCGGCAAGAAAGGCTTCGCGCTCTGCCGACGCCACGAAATCCTCCTCGCGCTGACGCCGCAGGACCTCGGTCTGGAGCAGTGCGGTGCGCAACGCGACCACCAGACCCACCAGCGCCAGCGTCGTCGCGATGAAGAAGATCGAAGCACCCCAGTGGACGGGCGTGAGGAACAAGGGCAGGTCGGATCGCGAGGCTGCATAGCCGGCGCCGAGCGCGGACAGGATCGTCGCCCAGACCCCGGCCCCGCCACCGAGCAGCAATGCGATGACGACGACGGCTGGCGTGTAGAGGAACCAGGGCGCCGAGGAGCCGAACAGCGAGATCTGCGTGAAGGCCACCGCGGCGATGAACAACGTCGCCACGACATAGCTTGGCAATCCGGAACGCCGGTCGGCGTTCACCAGAGTCTTCAGCTGGTCCAGCAATGTCGTCGAAGCGCTCATTGTCCCCCGGATCGGGGGAGAGCCCCATCGCGTGGCGCCAACAAATGTTAGCGTTCAGACAATGCATCGATCGCAACTCTGTTCCCCGTGAAAGCTAGGCCGGGAGAAGTGCCGACGGACCGGTTTGCATCTTTGTGTCTGGCACCCGCCGATTGCTCCCGGACGATCAGCGTCCGAGCCAGGACTTGAACGCGTCGATATGCTGCGAGGCCTCGGCCTGGATCACGGCGGGCGTGACCGCCTCGGGCGCGGAAAGCGACCTGCGCGATCGCTGGTAACACTTGGCGAGCAGTGTTCGATCGCGCTCACCATCAGGCCGGCTGGAAGAGCAGCTCACTTGAGCGAGTGGCAGGTCCGAAGGCGAGCGGCTCGCCGCAGATTGGGAACGCCTCCTGCCGACCGTGGTTATGGTAGAGACGCTAGGGCCTACGCTCCTGCGCACAGGAGGGTAAGTGGACCAGCGCGACAATTGGCACCTGACTGACGATGTGACCCATGAGAGCGGACCCGGCGATCCCTTTGCCGCCGCCGTGCGCGCGACGCGCATGCCGATGGTCATCACTGACCCCGCCAAGCCCGACAATCCGATCATCTTCTGCAACGAGGCGTTCCAGAAGCTCACCGGCTACGACCGTGACGAGATCGTTGGGCGCAACTGCCGGTTCCTCCAGGGGCCCGACACCGATCGCGACGCGGTGCGGCGCATCCATGAGGCCATCGTGGCTGGTAAGCCGATCGATGTTGATCTTCTGAACTATCGCAAGGACGGCAGCACCTTCTGGAACGCGCTTTATCTGAGCCCGGTCCGCAACGCCGCCGGCGACATCCAGTTCTATTTCGCCTCGCAGCTCGATGTGACCGACCGCATCGAGGCGCAGCGCGCGATCGCCGAGCAGAAGGCGATCGTCGAGCGCGAGGTCGAAAAGCGCACAGCCGATCTGACGGCCGCGCTCGAGGAGAAGACCTTACTGCTGCACGAGGTCGATCATCGCGTGAAAAACAATCTTACCATGATCGGCTCGCTGCTGCGTTTGCAGGCGCGCACCATAGCCGACCCCGCCGTGACCGCGAAACTCGAGGCGATGCTCGAGCGCGTCGACGCACTCGCGACCGTCCATCGTCGGCTCTACCAGAGCGAGGATGTCCAGCAGTTCGACATCGGCGCCTTCTGCCAGAATCTTGTTGCCGACGTCGTCGGCTCGAGTGGGCGCAGCGACATCGAGACCGATGTCTCGGCCGAGCGGATCGAAGTTCCGGCTGCCATGGCATCGGCGTTGGGGCTCGTGCTCAACGAAGTGCTGACCAATGCGGTCAAGCACGCCTATTCTGATGGGCGCGGCGGCACGCTGAGGGTCGCGGCCCACCGCGACGGCACGGCCGCGCGGCTGACCATCGCAGATGACGGGCCGGGCTTCGCCGGTGACAAGCCGCCCGGGGGCGGTCTCGGCACCACGCTCATCAACCGCCTCTCCAAACAGGCAGGCGCGACCGTATCCTGGACCAGCAGCGGCCGGGGCACCCAGGTCGACATCCTGTTCGATCCGGAGGGCGCATGACCAGTCCCTCCGCGCCGCTCTCCATCCTGATCGTCGAGGACGAAGCGCTGCTCGCTATGGACCTCGAGACCATGATCGAGGATGCCGGGCATCGCGTCGTCGCTGAAGCCGCCTCGCTACACGATGTCGCCGATCTGCCCGACGATTGCCGGTTCGATCTCGCCTTCGTCGATATCCAGCTCGCGCGCGGCACCAGCGGCCTCGATGTGTCGAGACTCATCCAGCAGCGCTGGCACGGCACCTTCATCGTCTTCGTGACTGCCAACCCCTCGAAAATTCCTGAGGATTTCGCTGGCGCGCACGGGGTCATCCCCAAGCCTTTCTCGCGCAACGGGCTGATGGCCGCGATGCGCTACATCGAGGAAGGCGTGTGCGACCCGCCGCCTATCTCGCCGCAACCGGCCAGTTTCCTCGCTTCGCCAGCTTTCTCGGCGACCTGGAGTTGACGGCTGCGGTTTACTTGGCGTTCCAGCCTGAACTTTTTTGGCAATGCCGAATGTCGGCTCCTGTCGGGACCGGTCAGTCGCTATGTCTAAACGAAACTGCCGCTAAGCCCCAGGAGCCAGCGGTTGGTTCAAGCGAAACCGGCCCCTTTGTGCCGTTCAGCCGGCAATTCTACGCTCTCAGGTGTGATCCGTCAGCTTTCCAGGATGCTGATCGACAACAATCTTCTCGAACGCGACACCAGGGTCTTTGTAACACGACGAAAAACCTGGCTTTTCTGCAACACCATAGACGGTGGACGGGCCAGCGCCGTCATCTACAGCCTAATACTGACTTGCCGCGCCTGCAGCGTCGATCCTCTCACGTGGCTACGCCATGTCCTCACCGAACCGCCCCAACGACCTCACGACGACGATATCGACGACTGCTGCCATTCAACTTCGAGAGACACGCCTGACACGTCGACGTCGCTGCGGTGGGCTGTCCCGTCCAGCGTCAATTATGATGGACGCACTGCCTCCGGAAACGGCGTGCTACGAAATGCGCGCTTACTGAGGACCTGATGGAAAACTAATCGCTGTCCGACTGGCTCACCGCTCTTGCCGCAGACATTGGCCTGCTCTCGGTCTTCGCGCACTGGAGCAGCAGAACACGATCCTGATTCAGGACAAGCTCGCCTTCATCGAACAGCAGAACATCGCCGCCGCCGCGCAACTGAAGGATGTGGAGGTAAGCAATGCCGAGGTCAAAGAGTATCTGCCTCGCCCTATCCCGGCTGATTTGCGCAGGCTGCTCGAAAAGAAGTGACGGCGCCTTCGCCCCGCCCCCGCCCGCCTATGTGGGCATTCCGGCTGGGCTGATGGCGCGACGCACCGTCAAGGACGTGCCGCTGACGACGACGGCCGACATCCTCACGAGGCGGGGCATCTACATGGAGGGATTCGAGAAGTGCGCCGCCAAGGTGGACGCGATCCGGGATCACGACGCTAAGGCCCCCACCGGCTCGCAGGCGCCGCTCAGCGCGTCGCAGTGATGCCGGGTATCGGTGCGACACGTTCCCTGCTAACAGCCGCGCCTCCTGCCCCGACAACGGCCAGGCATTACCAAACCTCGGCCCCGCTCCGGCGGGGCCATTTTACGACACTCGCGAAAACGACCTAGGCCCTTGCCAACCGGCGCAGGGATTAACGAATTGCAATTCGCTCCGTCGTTGAATTTGCCGCACAATGTGGATCTGCGCCTCATCGGGTAGACCCTCCCATCCGATGCAGCCCTTTGCGTGCCTCGGCGCGTTGCGACAACCTCAGCCCCGGAGCCCCGAAAGCATGCTCCGGGGCCTTTCTCTGAAGGTGTCCGCATCGAGCAGAGTGCTAGCCTGGTCACAGAATAGGGCGCCACACTTCAATTCTTTGTCACGGACCCGTGGTATTCGAAGATCATTGGTCAGCCACAAGGGTGGCAATTCTTGGCGGCAGGCCATGATGCGCTTCGGCGCAACGCGACGCAAACTTAGCCCCGGTCCGCGTCCTCAAGCGCGAACCGGGGCTTTTCTCGTTATGGTTTTCGGCCTTGGCTCGGTGTCATACATGGAATTGGCGCAGCTCTGGCTTGCCGTGTCGCCTCAACGACGCCGCCACGATGGCAATCTGGAACGTTTATCCCACTTATGCATTCTCCAAGCGGATCCTGCTTTCAGGGTCAAGTTCGGCTGGATCACCCATTGCACCGAACCTGCTGAGCGAAAAAAGGGCTGCCGAATCCACATTACGGCAGCCCTTTTCGCGAGGCGCCTTAGGCTGCGGACCGGGTTCGAAACCGGCTGGCCCACGCCCACCTCGCGTGGCCCTCTGTACAGCCACCAGGGCGCGCCCCTTCGCGCTGCCGCAGCAAGATGAAAATAATCTCTCTCGGCGCCGCACATATTAAGGCCCCGCTGCCTAGCGGCAGCGGGGCCTTAATGCCATGACGACGGTTCTCGGTGGCGTTTTAAACCCCGCGTCACTATTGGTTTGAGGAGACCGGTTCAGGAATGAGCCGGACCTTCTCGCCCCAAACTATTAGAAGTGCATGATCACACCGGCCATCGGGCGGATGCTGTCGAAGTCGTAGGTCTCGGCCTGAAGGCGAAGGCGCACACCGCTGTTGCCGGTGATGCCGCCCAGACCGATGTCCTTCGGGCCGACTTCGACGCCGACGCCGTAAATCCAGTCCTTCTGGTCGCTGTATGCGCGGCGACCGTTGACCCACTGGTAACCAGCCGTAGCGAAGACCATACCGCTATCACCGGCGCGGGCGCCAACGCGACCACGGACACCGTACTCCCAGTCGATGTCACCGAAGCCCTTTGTGGCGTTGCCTTCGGCGCCCACAAAGACCGGCCCCAGAGGCACGTTCACGCCGGCCACGCCGCTGATAAGCGCACCGTTCATCTTACCGCCGCGCGGCGAACCAAATTCGCTGTCACGGTCGAACGAGTGGTAGCCGCCAAGCACACCGAAATAAGGCTCGATACCGAACGCGGGGGTGCCATCGGGCGCGGTCGCCTCCGTCCCGTCCTGAGCGAACGCTGCAGTCGGAAGGGCAAGAGCAAGAGCAGCGGCGCAAACAATCTTCTTCATTTCAAACTCCGAACGTTATAGCCGACTTGGCGGCACGCTCAGAAAACCGCGCTCAGCCAATCGAGTTTCGAGGCTGACTTGATTCCGTAACATAGTGGCATTTTGGCATCATTCCTTGTGGTCGCAGAGCACGTCGCGACCATTACCTCGCCGTACGCGATGATCCCACCCGCCGCGCTCGCCCGGAAAATCCACTTCTGCGGCGAACTATCAATCAGCGGACCGGGTGTGGGGAAAGGCGGTGAGCGATTCGAGCGGGCGCATCTGTCGGCACTTTGAGGGAATGGGGATGCCGGGTATCGCCTGCCCTCCGGCAAAATGAGGTGACGCCGCAGCGCGCGGTGGCGCAGCGGCGTCGGAGAGGTAGCTGCGGGCCGGAGCCGTCCAGCCCAGCGCCGCAGCCAGGTCGAAAGTGACATGATCGAGGCCGGGAACAATCGCCCATTCAGTATGTTGACCCCGCACTGTCACAGGGACAGTGTTCTGTGCTGATTACCCGAGATGCACCGGACTAGAGGCCGCCCGTGTCGCAAGGGGCGGCCTCTTCGTTTCAGAAGACCAGAACCCCCACCAAGATCACGCAGCAACCGAGCGCGGCCATTACTTGTCGGGGACGGGACGGAAGGGATCCGTCTGCAAGGATGGCTAAGCCTGCCAACGATACGCCCGAAATGACGGCGAAAAGCGCTAGATATAGATGATCAATCGACATGGGACTTCACCTCACCGATCCTCATGCATCGACTCATTATCACGCTCATCCGAACGTGCAAAAAAGAGAGAAGGTGCTGGAACCTTTCCAGACTTGCGGCGCTTTGTCGTCGGTCCTGAGCCAGTAACTCTGTTACCATTCAAGGCCACCCATCTGCGCGAGAGCGCAAGGCAACCCGAACTTGAAAGCCCGAGGCACCAACATGCCTCGGGCCTTTTCGAATCAAGCGCCCTAGGACCTCGTTCCGGATCAGGCCGCCTTGCGCGCCAGCCCAACCCGCACGGCAAGGGTCCACTCCCGGCGGCTGGCGTCTCACGAGGCGATGCCCAGCGCGATCACGTCGTTCGACGCCTCTTTCATGCTATCGCGCCACGGCGCGCGCGGGCGGCCGAAAGGGGTGACCCGGTAACGCTTCGCCACCTTCAATAGCTGGCCCAATCGAGATCGGCCTCGTCCAAGGCCTCAAACATGTCGCCGTCCGCCTGGAGCATGCTCAGGCGCCTGCGCACCGCTTCCGGATCGCCGTCGCGCGGGAAGCCGCGATCAGCCATGGCGCCCTTGGCCAGATCACCGGCAAGTCCGTCGCGTTAACTACACCCACGATGTAAATTCGAAAACGGCTGATTTCTGCGGGTTTCAGGCCAAGACTAGGGGGTGGGTTACGGATGTTACGCTTTTCCGCTTCCTCCCTCCGTGGATGGCTTGGCTAGCCAAACACTTTTCGATCCTCGACCGGCTTTGGATAGGCCTGCCATATGCATCAAAGTGCATCAGCGTTATGCCGGTCGTTGGCGCCACCCGGCCTAGGAAGTCAGCCATTTTCCCGACGCCACCGATGTGCATCAAAACCGCCACGAAAAGTGCGAGGGCGAGGCGGGGGGAAAAGCGCGCTTTGAGGGGGTGCCGCTGCGGGTCGCGGCAGCGCAATATTGTTACGCGGCCCGAGGGCGGTGTCGGGTGGGGTGGAGCGATTGACGGTCGCCCCGGCCGGGCGCACGATACCCGCATGTGCAATCTTTACCGGATGACAGCGCCTCCTGAGGCGGTCGCGGGATTGTTCCGAGCGACTACTGGTGCCGCGCCGAACTTCGCAGTCGAGGTTTACCCTGTCTACCCCGGCCTAGTCGTCGCTGACGGCACTGTCCGCGCGATGAACTGGGGCTTCCCCCTGGTACTCAAGAGCAAGAAGACCGGCGCACCGCTCAAGCCCAAGCCGGTGAACAACACCCGCGAGGACAAGCTGCATACCGGCTTCTGGATCGACAGCTTTCGCAGACGGCGCTGCCTGATTCCAGTCACCGCCTGGGCAGAGGCCGAGGGCGCGAGAGGAGCGATGACGCGGACATGGTACTCGCTGCCCGATCAGGATCTGTTTGCCGTCGCGGGCATCTGGCGCCCCACTGCCGAGTGGGGCGACGCATACTCCATGGTCATGGTGGATGGGTGCGAGCAGATGGCCGACGTGCATGACCGCATGCCGACGATCCTCGCCCGCGAGAATTGGGAGCGCTGGACGAACGGCGATCCGGACGAGGCCTTCGCGCTATGCCGCGTCTACGATGCCCCGCTGGTGGTCGATCGCACGGACGAGCCTTGGTTCAAGAGAGCCAGCCCACAACCTGCGACACGAGCGCCACCGCCATCAGCAACGCTATTATGATCATCTCGGCATCTTTAAGCATCGTCCGGTGATCCCCTGCCATCCGCCGGTAGGCAACACCGGATAGATCCGCGCTGGATCAGACTGCCGGACGCGCCTCAATACCTCAGCCAATCGAGTTCGGCCTCGTCCACGGCCTCGAACATATCGCCTTCGGCTTGCCCGACGCGCAGGCGCTGGCGGACGGCCTCAGGGTCTCCGTCCTTGGGAAAGCCGCGATCGGCCATGGCGCACTTCGCCAGTTCGCCGACCAGCCCTCCGCGCCCGGCCTGCATGAGCAGCCAGCGGCTGAATGCTCCGCGCTCTGCAGGCAAAGCCGTGCGGCCTGCGGGCCGCAGGCGCGGGTCTGGCGGCGCAGGCACGAAAGCGCGGAAGTCAGGGCCCTTCGTAAAATCTTGGAAGGCCCCTCCACCCTCCGCGATCCTGCTGACTTCCCTGCGTAAATCATCAAGAGTCGGCGTGGTGGTAAGCGTCCGCCCTCCGGTGTGTTGCCGCATTCGGCGTTGGCGCTGATGGACCTCCGCTAAGGAGTCTCTTTCTGGACTCCAGAAGGAGGCCAAGTGAAGGATCGGGTGGAGATCATCGCGCGCACCGAACGGCGCAGGAAGTTTTCGGATGTCGAGAAGGCGGCGATCCTCGCGGAGGCGGATGAAGACGGCGTATCGGTCCGCCAGGTTGCTGAGCGCCATGAGATTGCCGAGAGCCTGATCTATAACTGGCGCTCGGCTCGCCGCCAAGCAGCGGCCATCGCAAGTGAAGCGCTTGAGTTCATTCCCTACGGAGCAATCATAACGACGGAGGCTGCGGCCGCGCCGGCGGTGCCCGAGCCCCAGAAGGTGCCGCGACCCGTTCCGTCGCCGATACCGCCAGCGCCGGAGGAACTGATCCGCCCACATCCCGGTGCCCGCCCCGGCGCGATAGACATAGACCTGCCCAGCGGCGTTCGCCTGTCGGTGGACAGTTACGTCAACGAGAAGGCGCTGGCCCGCGTGCTGCGCGCATTCCGGGACGTATCGTGATTTCGCTGGCGCCTGGAACGAAGGTTTATCTGGCAAGCAAGCCGGTCAGCATGCGGCTCGGCTTCGATGGGCTGGCGGCATTGGTCCGCCCACTGTTCGCGGTCGAGCCTTACGGCGGGCATGTCTTCCTTTCCGCAGCAAGAGCGGCAACTACCTTAAGGCACTGCATTGGGATGGCACTGGGCTTTGCCTGTTCGCCAAGCGCCTGGAACGCAGCCGTTTCGTCTGGCCACCGCTTATCGAGGGTGGTGTCGTACTGACGCCGGCGCAGTTCGCGTTGCTGATCGAAGCAATGGACTGGCGGCGCACCGTCGCCCCTGAACCACCCCGCGCGCCGCTCCAGATTTGACGCGATAATCGCCGCATTTCCGGGGTTTCTGCTTGGGCGGAAGGCTGGATTCTGCTAACGGGAAGCGTGTCTTCCGACGATCTCGAACTCCCTACCGATCCCGCAGAACTGCACGCTTTTGCGGAGGCGATGCGCGCACGTCTGGCCGTTTCGGAGCAGGCGCTGGAAGCCGAACGGGCGGCCCATGACGAGACCCGCGAGAAGCTTCAGACTGCTCAAAACTCGATCAAGCTGACGGCGCTGCAGATCGAGAAGTTCAAGGTCCAGCTGGCACGCCTCAGGCGCATGAAGTTCGGTCAGTCTTCGGAGCGCCTTGCCCTCCAAGCCGATCAACTCGAACTGACGCTGGAGGATCTCGAGGCCGAGCATGCCCATGCCGAGTGTGTGATCGAGGGGCATGTGCCCGAAGATTTCCCGGTCAAGCCTGCCCCTCGCAAGCCTCGCCGTGCTCCGCTGCCCGATCATCTTCCTCGCGACGAGGTCATGCACGCAGCGCCGGATGCCGGCGGCTGCTCCGCCTGTGGAGGCAGGATGGGCAAGCTCGGCGAAGACGTGACCGAAGTGCTGGAATATGTACCCGGCCGCTTCCGCGTCGTCCGTCATGTCCGGCCGAAGCTGTCCTGCAACCGCTGCGATGCAATCAGCCAGGCACCGGCCCCGGCGCTTCCCGTGCCGCGCGGCCGTGCTGGTCCCGGCTTGCTGGCCCACGTCATCGTCTCCAAGTTCGCTGATCACCTGCCCTTGTACCGCCAATCGCAAATCTATGCGCGAGAGGGTGTCGAGATCAGCCGCTCGACGATGGCGGACTGGCTGGGCCAGGCGAGCTGGCTGCTACAACCGCTGATCGATCGGATCACCGATCACGTCATGGCCAGCGTGAAGCTCCACGCCGACGATACACCCGTTCCCGTGCTGGCGCCGGGGACCGGGAAGACGGCAACCGGGCGACTATGGGTCTACCTTCGCGATAACCGACGATGGAGCCATCTTGATAAACCAGCGGCGTTGTTCCGCTACAGCCCCGATCGCAAGGGCGAGCGACCGCGCGAGCATCTCAAGACCTTTGCAGGCTTCCTGCAGGCCGATGCCTATGCTGGTTTCGAGCGCCTCTATGCGAG
The DNA here is from genome assembly GCF_058273105.1 of Novosphingobium sp. BF6. Lineage (NCBI taxonomy): Bacteria > Pseudomonadati > Pseudomonadota > Alphaproteobacteria > Sphingomonadales > Sphingomonadaceae > Novosphingobium > Novosphingobium sp. BF6. The sequence continues at coordinate 1,361,619 of NZ_CM177775.1, read as the reverse complement.
TGACCGCCAGCCCGCGCCGATCACGCCCGTTGCGTGCTGGGCCCATGCCCGGCGCAAGCTGAACGATGTCTACAAAGCAGACCCGAACTCGGCTGCGCTCGATGGGCTGCAGATGATCGGCGAGCTTTACGACGTCGAGCGGCAGATCGTGCGCGAACCCGCAGATTTCCGCCGCAAGGCTCGGAAGCTATCGAAGCTCAAGGCGCTGGATTTCTTCGCGTGGGCTGACGATGTGCTGTCCAGGGCATCGGCCCGGTCACCGCTGGCCGAGGCGCTGCGCTATGCCGTGAAGCTGAAGCCGCAGCTGCTCACCTACACCGATGACGGTAGGCTCGAGATCGACAACAATCCGGCAGAGAATGCTCTCAGAGGCATAGCCGTTGGCCGCAAGAATTGGATGTTCGCTGGCGCCGACTGTGGAGGTGAGCGCGCCGCCGCCATGTATTCACTGCTCGAAACGGCCAAGCTTAACGGCGTTAATCCGCAGGAATGGCTTGCCGACGTGCTTGACCGCATCGGCAAGGGCCATCCCATCAACCGGATCGAGGAACTGTTGCCTTGGAACTGGGCCACCCCGCAGGCGTGAACGCGCATTTTGGGTGGCTAGCTGTCGTTCGGCGTTGGTGATAGCTTGGGCTGATGAACGACCGCTACGAGCCCACTTCTGACTTTCTGAAGGCGGTGATCGCTGAGGAGGTGCCGCTTTCCGGCACAGCCTTCGCCGACGCGAACATGCGGCAGCTAGTCGCGATGACGCAAGACGGTGACCTCTCTAACCGTGACTGGGCGACGATGCTTTTGGCATCAGAAGAAGCCGATACGCCCGAAATCCGGGAGGCACTGTTGTCAGCCGTCAACGATGAAAATGACGTCGTAAGAGCTGAGGCGCTACTCGGTCTTGCAAAGCGCGATCGGAAGCTGGCGCTGCCATTCGTTCTGAAAGCACTATCGGGCGAACAGGCGACCATGCCCGTGTTCGAGGCCGCCGAGTTGATCGCTGATCCCGTTCTGGTGGAGGTGCTCCGACCTTGGACTGAGCCATCGGATGATGTGTGGCTCGATCAGCTTGTCCTGAACGCCTTGTTGGCCTGCGAAAAAGGCACTCAAACCGCTTAGTTGTAGATGTCCGCAACGGATCGTTTTCTGCCGCCAACGCTCCCGGGCGGACGCTTACGCGTGGTGGGCGTTTGTTCCATGGCAATCCTCGCTGTCGAATCGGTGGCGCAAGCCTATCATGTTCTCTATATGTTCGCATCATGAGTCGACGCTTTCGGGCGCGTAGGAGGACAACACATGGAACAGATTAAGGAAATCCGCCGAGCGGTCGCAAAGGCGCTGGAGACGCGCGGTCTCGATAACCGGGAGTTCCTGCGGCAAATCCGCTCCGGCGAGCAGGACGATGGCCCCTACATGACCGGCGCCCTCGCCTGTGCCGCCATGCTGGCCAAGCAGCCCACGCCCGGCTGAGGCCGTGCGCTACGCGGACGGCCTGAGGATACCGACGCGGCTGTTCGAGGCCGCCGCCTGGCATTACCCGATCAAGGTGACGTGCGCATGCGGAAGATCAGCCGTATTCGATCCCCATGCCCTATGGTACCGGTTTGAGCGGGCAGGATGGGACCCGACCTTCGCGAAGGCTCGAGAGCGCTTCTACTGCCGCGAGTGTTGGCGCATGAAGTACCGCAAGCTGCGGCCTGCAAAGTTCGAGACCTGCCGGGAAGAACCGACGATCCACCTGCCGATGCCGGACGAGCGAGAGTGGAAACAGGCGATCAATCGTTTTCGCGGATAGCGGGCGGCAGCTTTTCAGCGAAGCCAATTTCTGGCTGTACGTCCGATAAGTCGGGTTAGCGGACTGCCCGCTCACAGGCTGCCAACGCTTCCGCAGCCAACTTATCTGCGTAAGGCTGATCGGAAGGCTCCGCCCATACTTTCAAATCAGGAATCAATGAAGGGTCGGCAGAAATGCTGGCGGCTTCCAGTACAGGGATCGTAATTGATCCCCTGCTGAGTTCCGCTTGCACGAATGGAAGCGCGGAGACGGGATCAAGACCGGCAAGCCCCAATATCGCTTCGCCCCTGATGCAATCGTCCCCGTCTGATGCTGCACGATACAAGGCATCTCGCACAGGGGATGTGTCCCCGCCCTCTTGGCTTAGAAGCAGTACGGCCCAATCGCGATTTGCGCGATCAGGGTCGCGCGTGAATTCTATGAGTCTCTCAAGGTTTGCAGCAGCAAATGGCCCATCGGTCAGCGGCACTTCCTCCGCTATGACGGATTTCAGAAATTCCGAAGGAGGTTCGTAGCGCTCGAGCATCATGATGACATGCCACGGCCAATGCCGGGCAGCAATAATGACCGCAAAGGGGCGCTTAAGATCCGGCGGGATTTTGGCGCGCAAGGGTGGAGCCCGGACAGGCGGCTTTTGGGTTAGCCACGCAAGATAGCGGATCTTCGTTCATTATGATGTGGAAGGATCGCTAAGCCCCTTTCCGGACATTCCCCATTTGCTACAACATGGCATGGTCCACCACCAACCTGTTGAGCTTCAGTCCAGCGCTTCTAGCCTGTTAGCACTATCTGAGGGGATTGTTTCATTCGGCATTGAGCAGTCGGGACAATCGATAGATGCGGTTTGGATTTGCACGGTTTCCCAAGCTTTCCTGATAACTTCGGTCAGTGTCGACCGAGCTTGGCAATTCGAAGTCTTTCCTCTGTCCGTACAGACACCTGCCGATGCTTTTATTGCTGCACAAGAGGGCTATCAGGCACTGGCAAGTGATTCGCCTCTCTCGCCAATTCCAGTCGCAGCACCGAAGATCGAGAATTTCCAAGTGCCCAGCAACCTCACATTGTGGCCATTCCGACAATGGCAGGTTGGTGTGCTGGAGCGGCTAGATTGGCTTTCCAATCCAGAGGAGTGGCCGGACAGCTACAACATTCCGTCTCATCTTCATCCCGGCGAATTGCCGTTGGGAACCGAGCATTCGTGTTGGGTTGCACCAGGCCTTTTGTTTACTTCCGACCAGAACAGTCGGCTGCTAGTTGCGACCGATGATTTTCCCTGCACTCTCAAAATATCAACCGAACCTAACGTTATTGATGATTACCTTGAGCCGTGCCGAACTGTTCCTTTGGCAGAATACGTTGCTCGGCTGACGGCGTAAACGTTCGGGTGCTCGGAAAAGCAGTTTGTGGGCTGATCAAGCTCGAGGCCGGACGTCCGCTTAGTCGGCGGGTCCGGTCAGGCAACTTTCGGATTAAAGTCGTGAAATCCTGCCGTTACGGTTACGGGAGCGCGGCTGCGCGCCGTTTAGTCGGAGATGAGTGGTTAGCTGCCGTGTGGCGTCGTAGCTGCGTTCCGCTGTTGGCGAAAAAGGTCGACTATAACCACAACAAAATGGAAAAGCATCGCACCCAGCCACGGTACTCCCACCCATATTCTCTGCTCCGGAGGCTCGGCCAGTAGGAACGTGATAAAAGTACCAATTAAAAGCACGATGCAGCTTAACCATCTAAGCCTAGTGAACGGTCGATAGCTGTACTTGAAGCTGCGCATGAATGACGCTCCCTGAGAGGTGAGGAGCCGATCGTAAATCGGCACGCCGAAAAGAGCGATCGGGACAGCAATCTCAAGAGACATGGTGCGACTTTAGCAACTAAAGTTATGTCCGCAATGTCGGCGGGTCCGGTCAGGCACCTTTCGGATTAAAATCTTGCAATCTTGCCATTCCGGTTTCGGGCGCGCGACTGCGCACCCCCTATGACGGAAATGGGCGCCCTGCAGCTCGGCAGGTTGATGTCCGCCGGACGGCGGGTCTATGGCAGGAAAAGACGTTCGCTGTGGCTAATCGGGCGACCGGGTCTGCTCGAAACTGCCGCGCTCAAGCTGTTCGACAAGCAACTAATTTTTTCGATTTGAGGCGGACGCTCAAGATCCTTTCAACGATGAGCGTTCCGCATGAACAGCTCAATTCTCACCGCAACGAGAACGTCCCGGAAATTTGATGATGTTGTCCCCGGCTTCCACGCTCTGCTGGACGAGCCGCAAATTGCCTCGTGTCTCCACGCCACGCAAATGTCGTTCTTGGACGTCGGAAATGCCATTCCGGTCCACGCCGGAGGAGGCCGAACCATCTTTCCCGGGCCGACCGCAGGCATCGACATAGTCGCCCCACTCCTGAAGCATACGCGCCCGAGGACCAAGATGCTGCGCGCTGTTATAAGCAGCCCGTACGGTATCATCCTCTACGTGAGCCAAGGCCAACTCGATCCAATCCGACCGATAGTCCTGGGATTCATTTGCCCAAGTCGAAGCCAGAGCCCGAAAGCCATGGATTGTCTGGCGGCTTCTATATCCCATCCGATAGCAACCGTAGAGCATCGTGTTTTCCGACATCTCGGATCCCTGCCGATCTCCGGGAAAAACGAACCCTCCTGCCGTCACCGCTGTCATTTCCCTTCGCCGCTTGAGGATTAGAACAGCCTGGGACGACAATGGGACCAAGTGCTCACGCTTCTTCTTCATGCGCTCCGCCGGCACTCTCCACACGGGCTGCCGACCATCCAAATCCTCTATCTCACTCCAGACCGCACCGCGCACTTCACCAGTGCGGGCCCACGTGAGCAACGTGAACATCATGGCGTCCCTGGTTCGATCACGCCGCCGGCTCCCATCTTCGCCGTCATACCCAGCAATGGCACGAACAAGATCCGGAACTTCCTGTTGTGGCACACGCGCCATGTGCTTCACTCGCGGCCGCGGTTTCAGGGCACCAATCAAATGCACCGTCGGATTTTCACGCGCCCAGCCGTTTGCGATCGCAAACCGGTAGACCTGGCTCACGCATTGGTTCGCGCGCCTGCTGATATCGAGAGCCCCCCTCGCCTCGATCTTCCTGATCATGTCCAGGATCTCGGGAACGGTTATCTCGGTGAGTGGACGGTGACCGATCGCAGGAAAAACATCCCTTTCCATCCGGCTGATTACCCTCTGGGCGTGAGCGGCATTCAATCCGCCAGCGCGATTCGCGTGCCAATCGCGTGCTACCTTTTCAAAGGTACGCTCTGCTGCCTGCTGTTCTTCCGCCTGCACCACACCCGGGTCTCGCCCCTCGGCAAGGCAGGCTCTGGCCTCGTCGCGCTTGGTCCGCGCAGCCGCGAGCGGAACGTCGGGATATTTCCCGAAGCTCAGCAGCTTTTCCTTGCCGCCGAATCGGTACTTCATCCGCCACAGCTTCGAGCCGTTCGGCTGGACGAACAGGTGCAATCCACCGCCGTCCGTCAGCTTGTATGCGCGGCTCCGGATCGCCGCATATTTAACTTCAAGTTCCTTGAGGGCCATGTGGGGGTATCGCCTGTTGGGGGTGCCGGCAAAAAATACCCCCAATTCCACCCCCAATTCAAATCGACGTGGGTGGTCCCACATGGACGTGAGCGGACGTTTGTGTGCCGTGACGGACGCCTTAAACGCTTGAAATTATTTTGAAAAAAGATGCCCCGAGACGTCTGCGGACAAAGCTGAACTGTCTCTGAAAAGGGGGTGTGGTAGCGGAGGAGCGTTCTGGCTTGGAGGATACCCTCCGCCGCATTCGATTGTGAATGAGACGCTTTGGCAACCGTCTCATCCATTTTTCGTAACGCATGGGAGATCGCAATCCTATAGATCGGCCATTGCAGTATGCGAGATGGAAATCAGGTGACCGTCATCGAGCAGCTTGCCCCTCGCGAGTGTCATTCGAATGCGATAGCTTTCGTATTATTTCAGATACCGGCCAAGCAGCCTCGACTGGTGATCCCTACGTTTGTCTGCCGCCCCCCTTTCCTGCGGCTTACAGGCATCAAGCAAGCAACCGCAAGGTAAGGGGGATAACTAGTTAAGGCAATGGCCTGCTAGATGCGATCAGTACCCTTTGCGCGACATACTGCATGAGAGAGATATCATGCCGTAGCAAATCCGCTTCCGCTGAGTAAGGAAGCAGCCGGTTTTGCACATCCGCTTCGTTCCCATCCTTTGTATGAACGATCTCACAGCGGATATCGTAAAGTCTGTTCGCCAGTTCATCCAGTATGTTAGACTTCTCACTCTCCACACTGAGTTTTGTTCGGGAAGAATTTTTTGCACTGACTTTATAGAACTCGGTACGCGCGTTACTCTCTGAAAGAAATGCACGGAAGTTGCCCTCGTCCACACACTCCCTGATAGTAGCCTTCAGTTGGGCGCGCTCGCTTCCCAACCCGCCAGAGCGAGCATGTAATGTCGTGAGTAACCGTCCAATATCAGCGTCACGATCCGCTTTGAATGCAGGATCCTTCAAAAGATTACGAACACGTTTCCGCGCTTCAGTGTCTGAATAGGTCGGGAAGTAGAATTCCACCGCCTGATAAAATGCCAAGAATTGAAGAAGAGGCATACCCGCCGCATTTCTCCCATACTGGTAAAGGGAGATTGGGGCGTGGTCGTACTCGTGCTTAGGGAATGGCATTTCCCGCAGAGCGTCCGAAGCTTTTTTCGTTGCACCTATACCAATAAATCCAGCACGATCTCTCACCAATCCTATCGCGACGTCCGAAAGAAGATCTATTTGAAAAGATAGAGCATCGCTCATTTTCTCTAAAACACTCAATACTTGATCGTGCTTCTTAGCCCCAAAACCTATCAATTTAATACTAAGTGGCTTACTGTACACCTTAGACTGCTGGACTAGCGCCAGAATTTCATTTGAAGCATCACCAAGCACGATCTTGCGATCAAATTCATCGTGGCTGAGGCAAATTTCGTTGCCTGACGACTGCGCGTAATCGACCTGACCAAAAAGCCGTCGCCTAGCAGCCATAAGACTTGCCGGGGCCAGCGGCCGAATGGCAGCCTCAATTATATCGATTTCGCGATTGTAAATTGCCCGGTAACCAGCAACAAACCTGAATTTCTCAAACTCAATGGCAAGGAGCTGCCTTGCACCTTCTGCATTGAATATTGATACTCTTCGCTCGCCCCTTCCTTGAGGTACTTTTAGAACAAGCACCTTATTAAGTGACACACTTGATTCTTCGATGTCGAATTTTATCTGTGCATCTTTCGCTCTTCGCTCGATATCTGCGATAGCATTCCGAAAGTTAACCTCATCTTCGGTCAGGGCACCTTCTATTATCTCTACAGACTCTGAACTCACGTATTCCCCCTGCTTCAATTCATATCGCCCGCAAACAGGCGGCCTATCGGAAAAAACGTAACATACGTAACCTTGGCGGAAATCCGCCATTTTTTACGTAACCGAAAGCGTAATATCAACGTAACGAGATTACATTTTCAGAATGTAACTTTTAGGATCAGAAAACCCTAGGATTTCTGCGGTTGTTACGTTTTCTGGCGAAAGAGGTAGCGGTCGATTACACCCGCGATGTAATCTCGAAAACGGCGGATTTCTGTGGGTTTCAGGCCGAAAATGGGGCGCCGGTTACGGATGTTACGCTTTTCCGCCCCCTCCCTCCTTAGATCGCTTGGCTAGTCGAACATTTTTCCGATCCTCGACCGGCGTCGGATGGGCCTGCCAGCTGCATCAAAGTGCATCAGCGCCGTGCCTCTCGCCATCGCCACCCGGCCGAGGAAGCTAGCCATTTTCCCGGCGCCGCCGGTATGCATCAAAACCGACACGAAAAGTGCGCGGGCGAGGCGGGGGATTAAGCGCGCTTTGAGGGGGTACGACTCCATGTCGCGGCAGCGCAATATTGTTACGCAACTCAAAGGGAATGGCGACCAAGGGTAGGCCGATTGACGGTCGCCCCGGCCGGGCGCACGATAACCGCATGTGCAACCTCTACCGGATGACAGCCCCTGCGGGCGCGGTCGCAGGATTGTTTCGAGCGACCACCGGCGCCGCGCCGAACTTCGCGGCCGAGGTCTACCCCGGCTATCCCGGCCTCGTCGTCGCTGACGGCACAATCCGCGCGATGAACTGGGGCTTCCCCCTCGTGCTCAAGAGCAAGAAGACTGGCGCGCCGCTCAAGCCCAAGCCGGTAAACAACACCCGCGAGGACAAGCTGCACACCGGCTTCTGGATCGACAGCTTCCGCAAACGGCGCTGCCTGATCCCCGTCACCGCCTGGGCAGAGGCCGAGGGCGCGAAAGGCGCGATGACGCGGACGTGGTACTCGCTGCCCGATCAGGATCTGTTTGCTGTCGCGGGCGTCTGGCGCCCGACGGCCGAGTGGGGCGACGCTTATTCCATGGTCATGGTGGATGGGTGCGAGCAGATGGCCGACGTGCATGACCGCATGCCGACGATTCTCGCCCAAGAGGATTGGGAGCGCTGGACGAACGGAGAACCGGACGAGGCCTTCGCGCTATGCCGCGTCTACGATGCCCCGCTGGTGGTCGATCGCACGGACGAGCCTTGGTTCAAGAGAGCCAGCCCACAACCTGCGCCGCGAACGCCACCGCCATCAGCAACGCTACTATGATCATCTCGGCATCTTTCAGCATTGTCCGGTGATCCCCTGCGATCCGCCGGTAGGCAACGCCGGATAGATCCACGCTGGACCATACCGCCGGACGCGCCTCAGTAGCTCAACCAGTCGAGTTCAGCCTCGTCCACGGCCTCGAACATATCGCCTTCAGCCTGGCCGACGCGCAGGCGCTGGCGGACAGCCTCCGGGTCTCCATCCTTGGGAAAGCCGCGATCGGCCATGGCACACTTCGCCAGTTCGCCGACCAGCCCTCCGCGCCCGGCCTGCATGAGCAGCCAGCGGCCGAATGCTCCGCGCTCTGCAGCCGAGGCCGTGCGACCTGCGGGCCGCAGGCGCAAATCTGGCGGCGCAGGCACGAAAGCGCGGAAATCCGGCCCTTTCGTAAAATCTTGGAAGGCTCCTCCACCCTCCGTGATCCTGCTGACTTCCCTACGTAAATCATCGAGCGTCGGCGTGGTGGGCGTCTGTTCCATGGCAATCCTCGCTATCGAATCGGTGGAACAAGCCTATCATGTTCTCTATATGTTCGCATCATGAGTCGACGCTTTCAGGCGTGCAGGAGGACAACAGATGGAACAGATTAAGGAAATCCGCCGAGCGGTCGCAAAGGCGCTGGAGACGCGCGGTCTAGATAACCGAGAGTTCCTGCGACAAATCCGCTCCGGCGAGCAGGACGATGGCCCTTACATGACCGGCGCCCTTGCCTGTGCCGCCATGCTGACCAAGCAGCCCACGCCCGGCTGATGCCGTGCGTTACCAGGACGGCCTGAGGATACCCACGCGGCTGTTCGAGGCCGCCGCCTGGCATTACCCGATCAAGGTGACGTGCGCGTGCGGCCGGTCGGCCGTCTTCGATCCCCATGCGCTATGGTATCTGTTCGAGCGCAGAGGATGGGACGAAACCTTCGCCCAGGCGAGAGGCCGTTTCTACTGCCGCGACTGCTGGCGAACGAAATGCCGCAAGCTGCGGCCTGCAAAGTTCGAGACCTGCCGGGAAGAACCGACGATCCACCTGCCGATGCCGGACGAACGGGAGTGGAAGCGGGCGATCAATCGGTTTCGCGGCTGAAGTTCAAGGCATCTCGCCCCCTCCATTCAATAGCTTAAAATTGCGGCAATACAGCGCAGATCCGCAAAGCCGCTAGCGAGAATCGGGAATGGCGTGCGACGGGCAACTTGCTCGATGTAGTCTGAGCCTACCGCCAACGGAATGTAACGATGATCGCCGATACTGTCAGGCTTGCTTACCGTAAAACCGCCATTGAAACGCTCAAAGGAGTCGTACGCCGCAGCCAACGAGGAAAAGAGGGTCGGTTCAATGATTTCACCTGTCTCCAAGGTAATCCAAGCATGAAGCCTTAGACCAGCCCCACTTTCTAAATCATGGACACCCATCCCTTCCATACCCCACCGTTGGACGTCCAATCGTGTTGGGCAGAACACAGGTTTGCTGCCTTTCCAGAGCTGCCCCAGTGTAAACCAAGCCTTTTGCCGCAGCGCCTTTTCGAAATGAGGCGTCAGATAATGTGACCATTTCACACATTGAAATGCGCTGTCCCTAAGATCAACGCCCATGCGCTTGAGACAAGCTTCGATTATATCGTCCGCATTTGATTTTACACGATTATGCCACTTAGGCATTTCAACCCTGAATGAATGCTCAACACTCCAATTTACTGCCGATTCGAATTCGACTTGATACTCTGTACGCTCTTTCGAGGGAATAATTTGCTTCCCAAAGAAAAGTGACCTTAAGCTCAACAGCAATCTCCAGCGGTGTTTCAACCATTATAGCCAATTGTTTTCTATAACTCCGGCAGATCTCAAGGCGATTGTTCTCAGACCGTTGCTTTTTCTCGTCTTTTGAAACGCACCGCCTCGACGCCCAACATGTCGTTCAGTTCGAGAAACACCGACTGCAACGGCTCGATCTCCAGCTCGAAAAACGCGTCGGTCGCCTTGGTCACATCCCCGAAGCCGCCAGCGTTGGCAGGCACGATGCCCAGCAGCTGGGGCGGCACCCGGTGCGCGGCGAGCACATCGTCGCGCGTCGTGTTCTTGATCCCGAGGAACTCGTCCTTTGCACCCGCCTCCGCGATCGACTTGATCTGGATCCCGGCCTCTTTGCCGTCCGGCGCATGGACGAAGAGGTTCCGAAAATTCCCCGGTCCCTTCGATCGCTTCAGGGCATCGCGCATCTTGTCGACGTCGCCATCGGCAAACGTGCCGGTCACATACATGATGTAACCCGCGTGGCTGCCGTTCTCATAGTAGCGGCGGCGGAACAGCGTGGCGTTCTCGTTGAGCAGCGCCGACTGCAAGGCCGATAGGTACTCCGGCAGACCATAGATCTCCTGGTTGACGTCCGGCGCGATCAGCTGGTGAACCGTGCCCGGCGCGAACTCGACCTCGGGCTGATGCCCCGGCACCCACCAGAAGTGCCCCGGCTCCACGCCGCGCCTGGTGTACTTGGCCAGCGCGTGGTCGAGCCGCAGCAGTCCGCCCAGGCGATTGCGGACCTCCTGCGCGTAAGCGTTGCCCATCACCAGATAGTCCTGCGCCATGCCCTTGAACGCCGCACGGCTCAGCCACTGGGTCGGCTCAAGGCTGGCGGCCAGCATGTTTCGCTTGAGGATGATCGCACTGGAATGGTGCGGCGAGGCGCGGAACGCGCGGGCAAGCCCATGCAGGGAGATCGGCGGCTCGTACCAGCGCTGGTTATGATAGCATTCCAGCATGTCGAGCATCGTTGCCCGGCTGAGCACCGGCTCGGGTTCGCCGAACGTGAAGGCCTGCACTTCGCCGCGGTTGTCGTTCGCGGAGACGATCGCGCCGTGCGATGCCTCCGCCGTTTCCTGACGGCTCATGCGGCGGGCACGGTTACGCTTGCTCATTCGATAATCTCCATCGTGCCCTTGGGCTTTTCCTTGCCGTCGAGCGGCTCGTTCATGAGGATGTGCATGGTCGCCCACGCGATGTCGGCATGGCCGTCGTCACCGCCGCGTCCGGCCTTGAATGTCACGTTGCGCCCGCTGGTGGTCAGCGTCTTCTTGATCGAGACGAAGGCCGAGACGATGTCGAGGTAGCTGCTCTCGAACGCCAGGCGCCCGCGCCGGATCACGTTCTGCGCCTTCATGATCATGCCCGCCTTCACTTCCAGCGAGTATTCGATCTTGGCGACGGAACAGCCCGGCAGCGCGCCCGGCTTGGCCAGCAGCTGATAGACACCGGCGCCAACGCCGGTCGCGTCAACGCCGAGGTATGTGCAGTTGTACCGGCCCAGCATCGCCTTGATGAATCCGGCCTGCTCTTCGAAGTCCTGACCGCGTAGCGGGTGCCGTTCGAGGATCCGGAACGTCCCACCCTCCGACCGCGGCGGCGCCGCGATTACCAGCGCCGCGTTGTCGCCGGTCTCGCTCGATTGCGGATCATAGCCCGCCCAAACCGCGCGATTGCCATAGGGCCGCGCCGCTTCCGGGTTGAAGTCCTCCCACTCGACCAAGCTGTCGCAGCCGCAGGCGATCAGGTCGTTGAACTTGAACGCGGACAGGCTGTCGTCCACGAACTCGCACATGTAGAGGTTCGCGAACTCGTCAGCCGCGTACTCGTCCTCAAGCTCTTCGATATCGAACAGGTCGCAGCCCGCGAGATCCGCGTCCCGGATGTTGACGATGTGCCGCCACACCCGGTCCGGTCCGACGCTACCAGCGGCAAGCGCCTGGTGGCTGACGTCGATCTCGATCCGGTCGGCCTTCTTCCGGCGCTTGTTGCGCCGCTCGCCGGTCCAGTACGGGTAAGCGGGATGTGCGATGGTCGATGGCGTCGAAAAGTAGGTTTTCCGCCACTTCTTGTGCGTCGCCATGCCAGAGGCGACTTTGTTCAACTCCTCGAACGAGTGGACCCAGAAGAATTCGTCGAAGTAGAAGTTGCCGCTGCGCCCCTGCGCGGTGCGGAAATTCGTGCCGAGGAAGTGCAGCTCGGCCCCGGCCTCCTCCGGCGGGCGCAGGTCGGAAGTGATGACCATCGGGTCGCCCGCCAGCGATACGCCCACCAGCTTGGCGAAGCTGACGATGTAGGACCGGAACTGGTGGGCCTGCGCCTTCGACGCTGACAGGAAGATCTGGTTACGCCCGGTCTCGATCGCGTCCATCAGCGCTTCGAAAGCGAAGAAGTAGGTGGCGCCGATCTGGCGCGACTTCAGGATCATGCGGGTGCGCTGATCCTTCTCCTTCCACCAGCGCAGCTGATAGTCGAAGCACCCGTCGAGGAAGATGCGCTTGAGTTCCTCGGCCTGCTCCTCGGTGAAGTGGTTCTTTTTCGGCGCCTTGCGCGGCCCGGCGTTGCGATTGCCGACCTTCTCGTTGAGGTCCCCGCTATGGCCGCCCGGCTGCTCGAAGCGCCGGACGCGGGCCGCGCTTTCGACCACTTTGCGCAGGGCGTCGATCTCAACATAATCGCCGCCGGTCTTCTTTTCCTTTGCGATCAAGGTCAGCAGGCGGATCTCGGTCGCGTCCTCCATTTTCTTGATCGACGGCGCCTCGTCCCACTTGTCGCGCTGGCGCCACGATTCGATCGTCGGCCGCGGGATCGGCTTGCCCTGATCGTTGGTCACGCCGTGCAGCGCGAACTCGTCGGCAATCTGCGTCACGCCCCACCCGCGCCAGTACAGGCTGCGGGCATGGCGACGCGGATCGAACTTCCATGTGGAGGCCAGCGGGTCGGGAAGGGTCGCGTTCGTGCTCATGGCGGCGACCATGCGCCGCGTTTTTGCCTTCAATCACCGCTGTCCATTTGGTCCAGCGCCAGACCAAATGGATGCCCTTGAGAAGATGCGCCCCAACGGTCCTTTTGGCCGGGTCAACACCGCTGCCGAACCCGCCGCACCCTCAAGGAACCGGACCGATCATGGCCAAGAGCAAGTTTTTCCGCGTCGCCGTCGAAGGCCCCACTGTCGATGGCCGCGTCATCGAGCGCGCTCTGCTCGAACAGGCTGCCGCCAGCTACGCGCCTGCCACCTATGCCGCGCGCATCAATTGCGAGCACATCGCCGGGTACAGCCCGGACAAGCCCTTCAATGCCTACGGCACCGTGCTGTCGCTGCGCACCGAAGAGGTCGAACTCACTATCAACGGCGCGCCGAAGAAGCTGCTCAGCCTGGTCGCAGAGATCGAAGCCAACGACCAGCTGGTCGCGCTCAACAAAGCCGGTCAGAAGCTCTACACCAGCTGCGAACTTCACCCCAATTTCGCAGGGGAAGGCAAAGGCTACCTCGTCGGTCTCGCCATCACCGACACCCCGGCATCGCTCGGCACCGAACCGCTGAAGTTTGCGGTCCAGTCCCGGCCCAACTTCTTCACCTCGGCTTACGAGACTGAGCTTGAGATCGAGCCGTCGCTCGACGGTGCGACCATCGCCGAAGCGACCAAGTCCGGTTTCATCGCCGCGTTCGCCACGCTGTTCAAGTCGGACAAGCCCAAGGAACCGGTCACCCCGCCGCCTGCCCCGGCACCCGCCAACGACAACGCACCCGACATCGAACGCTTCGCCGCCGTCATGGGCGAGCAGGCGGCCGCTGCCGTGAAGCCTTCGAATGATGCTGTCGCCGCCCTCGGCGCTCGCTTCGACAAGCTGGAAGCCCAGCTGGCCTCCACCGAACAGCCGCAGAATTTCCGTCGCGACCCTGCAACCGGCGGCGGCGGCGATGCCGCGCTCCTGACCGACTGCTGATCGGCCCGCCCCCACCTGCCCAAGCCCCTCGCGCCTCTCAGGAGCAACCCAAATGCGTAAAGAAACCCGCGCAGCCTACAAGAAGTACGTCGCCCGCGTTGCCGAACTCAACGGCATCGACGAAGCCGATACCGTTGCCAAGTTCAGCGTGGCCCCGTCTGTCGAACAGACGCTGGAAGAGAAGATCCAGGAATCGAGCGAGTTCCTGCAGCAGGTCAGCGTAGTGCCGGTCGTGGCCCAGTCCGGCGACAAGGTCGGCGTCGGCGCAACCCGCCCGCTGGCCGGGCGCACCAACACCAAGAACGGTGAGCGCCGGACCCCCAGCGATCCGACCGACACCACCGACGACGGCGGCTACTTCTGCCGCCAGACCAACTATGACCACGCGATCCCCTACGCCAAGCTCGACCAGTGGCGCCACAAACCGAATTTCCAGACGCTGCTGCGCGACGTGATCCTGAAACAGCAGGGCCGCGACCGCATCATGATCGGTTTCAACGGCACCTCGGCCGCCGCGACCACCAATCGCGCCGCCAATCCGCTGCTGCAGGACGTCAACGAAGGCTGGCTGCACAAGATCCGCACCCATGCCGACGAGCGCGTACTCGATGACGGCGCGCTTACAGACGGCCCCGACAAGGCGATCTACGTCGCTGCCGATGTCGACATCGTCGAAGTCATCGACGGCGAGGTCACGAACGCCGACACCGCCAAGGCCGACTATGCCAACCTCGACGCGGTCGCCTTCGACGCGCTCGATCTGCTCGATCCCTGGAATCGCAGCGATACCGACCTTGTCGTCATCGTAGGCTGGGCACTGGTGAAGGACAAGTATCTGAACCTGCTGCAGGCCGCCGGTGACACCGCGACCGAACGCGAAGCCGCGCACCGCATCCTGACGCTGCCCAAGCAGCTGGCAGGCAAGCGCGCCGTCATCGTGCCGTTCTTCCCCGAGGATTCGCTGCTGAT
Organism: Novosphingobium sp. BF6; assembly: GCF_058273105.1. Lineage (NCBI taxonomy): Bacteria > Pseudomonadati > Pseudomonadota > Alphaproteobacteria > Sphingomonadales > Sphingomonadaceae > Novosphingobium > Novosphingobium sp. BF6. The sequence goes on along the minus strand of NZ_CM177775.1, from coordinate 1,346,456 downwards.
CACCAGCCTCGATAACCTTGCGATCTACTGGCAGGAAGAGACCCGCCGCCGCCAGCTCAAGGATGAGCCGGCACTCGACCAGATCGAGAACTACGAGTCCGTCAACGAGGACTACGTGGTGGAAGACTACGGTCGCTGCGCCCTCGTCGAGAACATCAAGATGGCCAAGAAGCCCGCCTGACCGGCCGGTTTCGCCACCCGTAGCCGCTCCCGTCACAGGATATCACCATGAGCCTCGCTCGTCTTAAGCGTGATCGCGTACTCGCTGCCCAGACCATCACCGCAGCAACCGCACCTGTCACGGGGGCGGTTGCCTCCCCCGCTGCCGCTCTCCCTTCGGCAGCGGGGGGCAAGGCAACGCCCGCCGACCGGGCCGCCGCCGAGATCGCCCTGCGCCTGACGCACGATCTGCGCCGCCTGAAGGAAATCAAGTCGATCGACCGCAAGATCGAAGCCAAGCGCCAGATGCTCCCGCAGTACAACGCGTGGATCGTCGGCGTGCTGAGCGCCGATGCAGGCGTCGGCTCCGGTATCGCCGCTGATGTCGTTCCCACCTGCATGGTCTGGTCGATCGACGTCGGCGCCTACACGGTCGCCCTCCACATCGCCGAATTCCTGCTGCGCCACCATGTGGCGATGCCCAAGCGCTACGAGCGCGATGTCGCCACGATCCTCGTCGAAGAGATCGCCGACGCCGCCTTGAAGGTCCAGAACACCGGCAAGGCCTTCCCGCTGTCCGTGCTCGACACTGCCGACAATCTGACCATCGGTCTCGACCTCCACGATCAGGTTCGCGCCAAGCTGCTCAAGGCCATCGGCATCGAGCAGCTGCGCAAAGCCGAGGAAATGCCTGCCGAAAGCAGCCAGGTCCCTCTCGAAAGTGCCCTCATCAACCTTCGCGAAGCCCAGCGTCTGTTTGACCGCATCGGCGTGAAGGATCGCGTCAAGCGCGCGGAAAAGCTGCTGGCTGCTGTCAGCGCTGCCGCGCCCACCACCGACACCGGCGGCAATCCTGCCGCGTAACAAGCTCGCCCCCGGCGCTCAGGGGCGGATCGCGCGCTGCGGGAGGCTTTCGGGCCGTAGGGCCGCCAGCTGACCCGATCCCCACCCCTGTTAGCCGGGCGGCCGAAATGGAACCCCGCGATGAACCTCGTCCTGATCGTCCTGCTGATTGCCACGCTGTTTTGCACTGCGGCCTTTGCCGACACCGTTCGCAATCTCGTGCATAGACTGGCCTTGGTCGCAGGAGTCGCACTGCTGCTGCGGCCGCCGAACACTGCAATGCTCCCAGCGCTGCAGGCCTCAAAGCTGGCAATCTTCCGCATATTGCCAGCTAGGCGCGCCCTAATTGTCTTCGGCCTCTATTCGCTCGCTTGGGCAGCTATCTGGGCTCTCTGCGCGTATACGACTGGACGGCTCGCCGCTACGTTGGGTCTGGCGGCTTATCGTGCCCTGACGGCCGTATGACCTTCATCGCCAACCCTCCTGGAGATGCGATCGAGGCTCCGCCCGCCGACGAAGGCGTCATCACCAACGACGGCTTCTTCCCCGACATCGCACTCGCCGCTGTGCGCGCAGATGCCCGCATTTCGAGCAGTATCACTGTGCCCCGGCTGCGGGCCGCGATCCTTGGCGCCATCATGTCGGTGGAATACGATCTGCGCGCCTACGCCGCGCGGTCAATCGCCGCCGGGCACGCCACGCTTGCCGATGTCCCCTCGCCGCAGCTGGACGGCCAGAGCCAGCAGCTGATCCGCTACCACCGTGCCGTCAGCCTCTACGCCAAGGCCGAACTGGTCGAGCGCTACCGCGACTTCGATACGACCAGCGCAGGCGGCAACCAGGCGGACGATCTCACGCCCTCGATCGGGGAACTGCGCCGGGATGCCCTGCATGCCGTGCGCGACATTCTCGGCGTATCGCGGACCACGGTGGACCTGATCTGATGGCCGCCGCGCAGCGCCTCCGGTCCAAACAGGGCGACACGCTCGACCAGCTGCTCTGGCGCGAAGCCGGGCTGGGACCGGGCGAACTGACGCGTGTGCTCGATGCCAACCCCGGCCTTGCCGACAGCGGGAAGGTGCTGCCGCTCGGCACCGTCGTCCTGATCCCCGCCACTGCAACCACCTCCACCAGCGCGAACCGCGTGCTCCCCCTCATCCAGCTTTGGAGCTGACACATGGAACTGCGCCCCATTTTCGAAGCCGCGGCTGAATTTCTCGGCTCGCTTTCGCCCTCGCTGATCGGCTCGGCGGTCGCCCAGGCATGGAAGCCCGGCCTCTCGTACCGCCAGCGCTTCGTCCAGTGGGCTGTCGGCTCGACGGTCAGCTACTACGCCACGCTCGCGATCGTGTTCTCGACCGGATGGAGCGGCCTGGTGGCGCAGTCGATCGGCTTCGGCATCGCCCTGCTCGCCTACGACGCCACACCCAAGCTGGCCAAGGCCGCGATCGACACGCTCGCCAGCCTTCCGGCCCGCCTCGCCGACCGCTTCCTCCCCAAGAAGGACTGACCCCATGACCGCCAAGTCGCGCTGCGCGCTCGCCAACCCTGCCGCCTTCTTCGCTTCGCTCCGCTCGATCACCGGCGGCCTCGATCAGAAACAGGTCAACATCGTCAATGCCATCATGGCATCCGCCGCCGCGTGGCCGGTGGGCTGGCTGGCCTATGCGCTCGCCACCGCCTGGCATGAAGCCCGCTTCACCCCGCAGCGCGAGTGGGGCCTCGGCAAGGGCAGGCCCTACGCCGCCCCCGGCAAGTACGGTCATCCGCAGTACGGTCGCGGCCTCGTCCAGCTGACGTGGGACCGCAATTACGAGTGGGCGGACAAGGCGCTCGGCCTCAAGGGTGCCCTGCTCAAGAACTTCGACCTCGCCCTCGACCCCGACCTGTCGGTGCGCATCCTCGTCAAGGGCATGGAAGACGGCGCGTTCACCGGGCGCAGCCTCAGTCGCTACGTCTCCGAGACCGGAACCCGCGACCAGTTCGTGCAGGCCCGCCGCATCATCAACGGCACCGATCGCGCCGACGACATCGCCGACATTGCCGAGAAGATTCAGGCCGCGCTGATCAGGAGTCGGTGGGCGTGACCCTCGGCCTCTCCCACGTCATTCTCGCCGGGGCGCTCACCGCGAGCGCTGCCGGCATTGGCGGTTTCTTCTACGGCACCGGCGTCGGTGCCGCACAGGAACAGGCCGCCCAGAAGCGCGCCGACGATGCCGCGCGCGCCGAACGCGACCGGCTGCAAGGCCAGATCGACGCCTCCACCGAGCGCAGCCAGGCCGCCGAATATGCCCGGCAGACCAACGTCAGGGAAATCTACCGTGAAAGCCAGAAGGTCATTGAGCGGCCGGTGTATCGCAATATCTGCATTGATGCTGACGGTGTCGGCCTGCTCGACCGCGCCGCGTCCGTCGCCAACGGCGAGGGTGTCCCCGGCCCTGCTGGCGCCGCCCCCGGCGCTTCCGAAGGTCCAGCGCGGTAGCACCGGCGAGATGACCGGCGCCGACGCACATGCCAGCCTCACCGCGCTCTACGACGTCGCCGGGCAGATCCGCGCGGCCTTCGTCGAACTGCAGGGGCAGGTTCGCGCCATGCAGGCGCCCGGCACGGGAGGCACCGATGCGCAAGGCAAATGACCTGCGCCGCTGGCTCACCGCCTACCTGCCGGACCTGAAGAAGAACCCGGAGAACCTCAGCATCTACATCGACGCGGGCCAGATCAACGCCCGCCGGTCGAAGACGCTGTCGTTCTCCTACAGCTACGCGCTCAAGGTCACGATCTTCGACTTCGCTGCCGATCCCGATACGCTGATGGTCCCGATCCTGGCATGGATCGAAAAGGAACAGCCGCAGCTGCTGCAGCGCGCCGACAGCCAGCCCTTCGGCTTCGAAGCACAGCCGCTCGACACGGAAAAGTTCGATATCGAGATTTCGATCGACCTGACCGAGCCGGTGCTCGTGATTCCCCGGCCAGACGGCAGCGGCTACGACGTCGACCATATCCCCGAACCTAAGTTCCCAGACAGCTTCGCGGGCGTCCAAGCCTCGTTCCTCCAAGGCTTCGGCAACACCGAACTGCTGGTCGAGACCGAGGATCCTGAAGCCGTGCTCACGCCCGCCGTCCCGCCCGCCGCATGACCGACGATCTCTCCGAACTGGAACGAGTAGCAGGCGCGCTCCTGCGCAGCCTGTCCGCCGCCGAGCAGCGCGGCCTGATGCGCCGCATGGGCCGCGACCTCGCCGCCAGCCAGCGCCGCCGCATTGCCGCCCAGCAGCAGCCGGACGGCAGCGCCTTCGAAGCGCGCCGGGAGCGGACGCCCGCGCAGCCAGGTCGCGGCCCCGCCTGCTTCCTCTACCCGGCGGGCGGCGGCGGCGAACCGCGCCGTGTCCTGATGAAGAGCTTCACATGGGGCAGCGGCCACATGCTCACCGGCTTCGACATCGAGGCCGGTGCCATCCGCTCGTTCGAATTCAACAAGATCGTGAAGTGGCTTCCCGTGCCCGAGGAGCATCGCGGCAGCAGCGCCGCGCGCAAGCGACCTGCCCGCATCCGCCGCCGCGCGATGTTCCGCCGACTGGCCACGGCGCGATTCCTGCGCAGCGGCGTGGACGATCAGGGCGTCTGGGTCGGCTTCACCGGCAAGGTTGCGCAGATCGCCAGCGTTCACCAGTACGGCCTGCGGGACAAACCGTCGCTGCGAACGAAAGTCGTCTCGTACCCAAAGCGCGAATTGTTGGGTCTAACCACCCTCGATAGAGAACACCTACTCGATTTGCTTTTTGATCACCTCATCGATTAACAGATCAGCTATCTTAACAGCAATTGCACTGACGCCTCTCAGGTACACGCGAATATTTTTCGCGCAGTTCGAATGTAAATTCTTTGTACTTAGGCTCGGAAGCCCCTAATCTCGGCTAGTTCCGCCAATGTAAGGGGTACGCTGAGATGCCGTCAAGGCAAGATCAGAGAGGCTATAGCACAAAACCCGATCATCCTAGTGATGCAGCTATCGCTGCCGCATCGTCAGCAATGAGTTGGGCGTCCCAATCTCCTGCTGCTATCATAGCTGCCTTCAGTGCTACGTAATCAGCACTTCTTGTCAAAACTGTTGCAGTCACCGCACTGAATGGCTGATCATTACGGCACAACTCAAGTGCGGCTTTGATTTTACGGATGACGGCACGCCGTTGCCTCGTGGAGGCTGCTGGGGGAATATCCACATAAAGGATATGCAATTCTTCTAGCTTACGCTTAAATGTCTCTCCTAGGCGGTAACGCATAACGCCAAGACGCATAACGTCATCCAAGTTAACTTCGATGACGGCATTCTCACCTTCTTTAGTCAATCCTATCGGCCTATACGCCTCATCTAAGCGGATATGAGCCGACGGATCTACTAATACCGGATCTACCATCATTTGCCCCGGCAGCGCGACATCCCAGTCGCTTTTCTTTCCGTTGCACCTACGGCAAGCTGGTAAAAGATTGCTCCAGTCTAGGACTCGGTGCGGATGATGATGTTTGGCGAAGAAATGCTCCACCTCAAGGTAGGCGGTGCCCTCTCCAAGGCGGATCTCGCAATAAGCGCATTTTCCGCCGGACATATCCGATAAGGCCGTCTTAATTTCATCCACATTCCACACCGCAGTTTCGTCTGCAATGAACCGAGCTGTATTGGCGGCAACGTATGCAGCGGTAAGCACTCCGGGAGCTTGCGGCCTAACAAGTCGAATCATTAGATGCTTTCAATCTCTATAATTTGACGCACGATGCTTGAAGGATGAAGGGCTCGGTATATATTTTTCTTCGCGTCTTTGATGGCCTCTTTATCTTTTCGCGTTACTGCGCTTTCATATCGTTCCATCATCTCAGCAAATGCCGGTGGCCGCGGGTCATCCATTCCCATCACGTCTCGGAGAATTTCTTCTACCGTCCAGCCGATGAGACCGAACTCGGCATCAACTCCCTGAAGTTCAAGAGGTTTGGTTCCATACTTTGGTAAGACAATCAGGTTGTCAGGTCGCGCGTGCTGAATCATGTGCGGGCTATGGGTTGAAACAATCATCTGGGCCCGAGGGTAAGCTGCCTCCAAAGCGCGTAACATAGGCCCATGCCAAGTTGGATGCAGATGAAGGTCTAACTCGTCCACCAAAATAAGGCCGGCAAAACTCTCAGCAGGTACATCAAGCTTGCGAAACTCAATTTCCTTCAAGATCCCGAAAATCATTCCGTAAGACGTCCGAAATCCCGCCGACATGTATTCGAACGGAATCAAACCCGATGGAGTATTCAAGAAAATATCAAACGTCGAGCTGTCAACATGACTTAACGTCACCCCTGAATCCAATAAAGAAAAAAATGTCTTTGCTAAAGTAAGGTTAGTCCGCCGATACACAGGCCAATTGGCTGAGTGAGGTTCCATCAAATATCGATTACTAAACCACTGCTTTACATCACCGACCGCAATCCCGGACAACGCTTCAGTCTGAGACTGATATGCATTCTTGTCCGGGTCTCGCAAAACACCTTGGAGGGGACTGTAACCAAAATCCCGACTACTTTTAACGTAAATGAGTTGGCTTGCCGCCTCACTTCCTCTCCCGAAGGGACTAGCCTGCTCATTGGGACCAAAGTTGGTAAGTTCGCCCAATCCGATGTGGGGATCTCCATTCAAAATGACAGAATACTCAATTTCACCCTTTGCTGTTCCAGCTCGGCGGCGTAAGTGATGTAGTGAATGGCCAGTAATAAACGCTGAGGCAACAGCATCCAGAACTGTTGTTTTTCCAACACCATTCGGACCACACAGGATATTCAATCGTGGTCCAAAACGGATACTCATGTCGTGAAAACCGCCAACATCGCGCAAACTAAGCTTGTCGATACGAATGCGGGGTTCAATCATGTTTACATACCCTATGGAAGTGAGTGGTTCGCGCAAAAATACGCGTACTTAACATGTTGGAAGATGGCAGCTATCTGAGAACTGCTGCTCTTAACCTAACATTCTCCCGTTGGCCAATCATTCACTGAGTGCGACATATTCAGCCTGCGTGCGTTTACAACGATCATTTGGTCAGCCGCCCAGCCAAATGCAGCCCGGTAGCGCTGCCCCCATACCTGCCGCGAGATGGGCGGTATGGCCGATGCAACCTTCACCGCCGTAGACCTGTCGCGCATTCCGCTGCCTGACGCTGTCGAGGAACTCGATTTCGAGACCCTCTTCGCGCGGGCGCTGGCGCGCATGAAAGCGCTGATGGCGGAAGAAGGCGTCGATTTCGACGGCCGCGAAAGCAATCCCTCCACGCGGGTGCTTCAGGTCTTCGCCTACGAGGTCCAGCTGCTGTTGCAGCGCCTCAACGAGGCCGTGCGCGCGGTCATGGTCGCCTATGCCGTAAACAACGACCTCGACAATCTCGCCGCCGGTTTCGGTGTTGTCCGCCGGACCATCACGCCCGCCGACGACGTGCTCGGTATTCCGGCGGTAATGGAGAGCGACACCGAATTCCGGCGCCGCATTGTCCTGGCACCCGAGGGCTACTCGGTCGCCGGTCCCGAGGGCGCCTACATCTACCACGCGCTGTCGGCGCATCCCAACGTGCTCGACGCCAGCGCCACCAGCCCCGAGCCGGACGACATCCGCGCGCTCGTGCTGGGCGTCCTGCAATCCAGCGCTGCCCCCACCGCGCTGGTGACGGCGATGACCGCCGCGCTCGACGGTGCGGTGTGGCCGGGCGAAGTCATCGTATCACTCCTGTCCCGCGTCGATGACGGTGCCGCCAGCGCGGATCTCGTGGCCGATGTCGGCGATTACTTGTCCGGCGAAGACATCCGCCCGCTGACCGACCATGTCATCACCCAGTCTGCCGAGATCGTGCCCTACACCGTCGAGGGCACCATCAAGACGTTCTCTGGCCCCGACGGCGGCGTCGTCATGGATGCCGCGCTGGCCAGCGCCAAAGCCTACACCGACGAGAGCCACCGCCTCGGCCGCGACATCACCCTATCCGGTCTCCACGCCGCCCTGCACGTCGAGGGCGTCCAGAATGTCCAGCTGACCCACCCCCCTGCCGACATCATCATCTCGCGCACGCAGGCGCCGTTCTGCACCAAGATCGACGTCACCTATGCGGGCATCGACGAATGACCTTCGCGTCGCTCCTGCCGCCCGGCTCCACAGCGTTGCAGAAGGCCCTTGAACGGGTCGGCTCGGAGATGCTCGACCTCCCGAACCTCGTCCGTGCGGTGAAGTCGGCCACGGACAGCCCGCTGCAATTCCTGCCGTGGCTGGCGTGGGAGCGTTCGCTCGACAACTGGTCCTCGGACTGGCCCGAGGCGATCCGCCGCGAGCGCGTGCGCCAGGCAATCCCGATCGCGCGCCGCAAGGGCACCGCCGGTTCCGTCCGCGCCGTCGTGCAGAGCTTCGGCGGCTCGGTCGCCCTGCGCGAATGGTGGCAGATGGAGCCTAAGGGCATCCCCCACACGTTCCAGCTGATCCTGAATCTCGAACAGAAGGGCGCGCCCGCCACTGCTGCCTTCGTCGATCAGGTCATTGCAGAGGTCAGCCGCGCCAAGCCGGTGCGCAGCCACTTCACTTTCACTCAGGGCATCACCGCCGCCGCCGAAGTCGGCCTGGTCGCGGCTGTTCGCCCCACTCTCTTCGCCCGCCTGTCCTGCACAGCGCCTGCGGCCTGACCGGAGCACCCATGGCCCTTACGATCACCGTCACCACCGCAGGCCGCGTCGCGCTGCTCAACGCCAGGAAGACGGGCACCGCCGCCGTGACCATCACGCAGGTCGGCGTTTCGGCAACTGCCGTCGTGCCATCGCCCGAGGCGCTCACGCTGCCCGGCGAAAGCAGGCGCATCGCCACGATCGCTGGCGACGTCGTCGCCGCCGACATGATCCACCTGATTGTCCGCGACGAAAGCACGGACGTCTTCACCGTGCGCAGCTTCGCCCTCTATCTCGCGGACGGCACCCTGTTCGCCATCTACGGCCAGGCTAACCCGATCCTCGAAAAGTCGGCGCAGGCGATGATGCTGCTCGCGATCGACGTCCAGTTCGCGGACATCGACGCGGCCCAGCTGACGTTCGGCGACACGAACTTCCTCAATCCGCCCGCGACCACCGAGACTCAGGGCGTGATCGAGATCGCGACCGAAGAGGAAACTGCCACCGGGGTCGATACCCAGCGAGCGGTGACGCCCAAGACGCTGAAATCCGCCGTCACCAAGTGGATCGACGCCCGCTTCGGCGAAGGCGCACCGTCCGCATTCGTGAAGACGCTGCTTACGGCAGCATCCGTCGCTGCCATGCGGATCTCGCTGGAGATCAAGAGCGCCGCGCTCAAGGATGAAGGCGCGGGCAATGGTCTGGACGCCGATCTGCTCGACGGCCAGCACGGCGCCTACTATTCCGATGTGCCCGCGCGCCTCGGTTACGTGCCGTGGGGTCCGAACAACGACGGCGCCGGGTCCGGTCTGGATGCTGGCCTGTTCGCCGGTCAGCTGCCTTCCTACTACACCGATATCCCCTCGCGCTTGGGGTACACGCCGCTGGACAAGGCGGGCGGTACCATGAGCGGCCCCCTGACCCTCGCCGCGAACCCTGCGACCGCGCTTCAGGCCACCCCGAAACAGTATGTGGACAGCCTTGTCACTGCCGCTGCCTTGCTTGCAAAGCTGCTGACCGTTGATGGATCGGGATCCGCCATCGACGCCGATCTGCTCGACGGTAATCATGGCAGCTACTTCACCGACATCCCGGCGCGGCTCGGCTTCAATCCGCTCGCGGCCTCGGCCTACACAGCTGCCGACGTGCTCGCGAAGCTGCTGACGGTCGATGGGTCCGGCTGCGGGCTTGATGCCGATCTGCTGGACGGTCAGCATGCCAGCTTCTTCGCCCCGCTCGCCTCGCCAGTGTTCACCGGAAATCCTGCGGCGCCCACTCCGGCACTGTTCGACAACGACACCAGCCTCGCGACGACCGAATTCGTGCAACGCGCCCTTGGGTCATGCTCGGGCTTCGCGCAGTTTTCCAGTGCAACCACACTGACGACCGCGCATGCTGGCAGGATCGTCAATTTGATCGGCACGGCATCCTTCACGGTCACACTGCCCGCTTCCGCAACGATGGGGCCTGGAGGCAGTGGCGGCGTCATCTACCTGGTGAATACTGGCATGGCGCCGGTCACGGTCCAGCGTGCTGGCACAGATGTCATTTACGTTCACGGCGGCGCCGCAGGTATCGCCCAGACCACGATCACGCTCAATCAGGGCGACTTCGCAATCATGTGCTCGGCAACCGGCAACAGCTGGTTTCCCCTGTCTGCGAACACGTTCACCAACACGCTCGCGGCAACCGGCAGTTTCCGGCTTCCCGGCGGGCTTGTGATCCAGCAGGCCACGGTATCGGTCACCGGGACGATCGGCGCAGGCAACTTCACGACCCTGAACGTCACCTTCCCGCAGCAATTCCGCACCGCGTGTTTTGGCGTTGTGGCCTCTCCAGTAACCAACGCCCTGACAGCCATTCAGACCGGTGGGCAGAGCCAGACCGGCTTTAGCGCGGTCGCCTCCAACATGTCGTCTGGCCCCCAGTCGGGCAACGCATTCAACTATCTGGCTTGGGGTAACTGACATGCAGCATTCAGCGCTCTGGATCGAGGCGGATGCCCGATTTGCGTTCTCGCCCATGGACGGCACGAGCGTTCCCGAAGATGGCGCGGTCCTGCTCACCGAGGAGGAGCACGCGGCGCTGTTCGCCGCGCAGGCTGAAGGCCTTCAAATTGTTCGTGGCGAGGACGGCGCCCCGGTTGCGGTGGCGCGCGCGCCGCTGACGGAGGAGCAGTTGCTCGAAGTGCTGCGCGCGCAGCGCAATTCGCTACTCGCCGCATCCGACTGGTCGCAATTCGCTGATGCCCCGCTGACCGATGCCCAGCGCGCCGCTTGGCGCGTCTACCGCCAGGCGCTTCGCGATCTTCCCGAAACCACCGCCGACCTCGCCACGATCGCGTGGCCGGTCGCTCCAACCGAAAGGCTTTGAAATGCCCGAACTGACCACGAAAATCGGCACCTACGACAAGGACAAGCGCAGCGTCCCGGTCACCTTCACCAGCGGCGACATCGTGCACAAGCGCGACGTTAACGCGGTCTTCAAGGCCGACGGCTCTTTCGACAAGGCGGGCACGAAAGCCCGCGTCGAGGAGGTCGCGCTCGGCGTGGCACACAAGATTGCGCTCGGCATCATCACCGTGCCCGCTCCCGAGCCGGAGGCGCCGATCGAAGACGCCGCGGATTCCGCTACTGATGAGTAAGTGATCGGCGGCACTTCACGCCGCCCAATTCCCCCTTTACGGAAGGGGGTCTCGGATGTTCCCGCATCTCGAAACCAGCGAGCCTGCACTCGCACTCTCCGGGCAGCACGCCTGCCCCTTCGAGCACCCTTCCGCGTCTCAGGCGCGGAAGGGCAATCGTGCAGGATCAATCACATGTCTACCCCTTTTGTTCTCGTTGACCCCGTTTCTCCCCCGGCCGGTTACATCGGCGGAAAACGGAACCTTTCCAAGCGCATCTGCGCCATCATCGACCGCACGCCGCACTCCAGCTACGCCGAGCCTTTCGTGGGCATGGGTGGCATCTTCCTGCGCCGCACGCGGCGCCCGAAGGCCGAGGCGATCAATGATATTTCCGGTGATGTCGTCGGCCTGTTCCGGTGCCTGGCCGAACATTATCCCTACCTCGTCGATATGCTGCGCTTCCGCGTCACCAGCAGGGCCGAATTCGAGCGGCTGCTCGGGCAGGATCCCGAGCGGCTGACCGACCTACAGCGCGCCGTCCGCTTCCTCTATCTCCAGCGCCTGGCATTCGGTGGCAAGGTGTCCGGCCGGACCTTCGGCGTTAGCGCCTCGGCCCCGGCCCGCTTCGACGTCAGCAAGATCGAGCCGATGCTCGCCGACATCCATGACCGCCTGCAGTCCGTCGTGATCGAACGACTGCCCTACAGCGACTTCATCCGCCGCTATGATCGCGAGGGCGCCTTGTTCTACCTCGATCCGCCCTATTGGGCCTGCGAGAAAGACTACGGCCCCGATGTGTTCACCCGCGAGGACTTCGCCGCGCTGGCCGACCAGCTGGCGGGGATTAAGGGGAAATTCCTGATGTCGCTCAACGACAATGAGGGCGTACGCGAGACCTTCGGCCGCTTCATCGTCGCACCAATCGAGACCACTTACACTGTGGGCTGCACGGCGCGGCCGGCGCGCGAAGTGGTGATCAGCAACTTCAGGCTGGCAGATAACGACGATTGAGGCATGGCCCCGCATCTGCGCGCACGGCAGACGCGGGGCCTATTACTACGGGCTGTGAAAGCACTGGATACGCCACTAAGCCTTAAAGCCAAGGTTTGATGAAGTGAGACTCGTCACGTTGAAGGCTGGCCGCACTTCGAAATCGATCCGATGCATTTTCCCTGCGACTCCGAATTCGATCCAGCGAGGCAAACTCTTGAGCCTGATGTGAGCTGTGGTAGCGCTGTTGACCGGATTGTTGAAAACCCTACCAAAGAACCCACCCTGCGCGCTTTCCCCGCAGGTCATTGCGATTATTCCGGGATTGGTCAAACCGCGTGGTGCAGGATAGAACGCCTCCAACAGATCGCGTTCATCCTCGCTCACCACAGCTTGGGTGGGCGCCCAAGTCCCGGTCCGAGGCCAAACCTCAAGAACGTGATAGCCATCGAGACTGTGAAGTTGATGACCAAATTTGAGCGGCTCCACATGAGACACCTTTTTTGCGCCATCGAGACCCTCTTGAACTTGCTGCACCCATTCGTTGCTATGCAAATTGACGCACAGACGCGTTGCCAAGGCAGACGGGATCAACGAGCCATCGAAGTCGCCTGCAAACAAACCTATGAGAGGAAATTGAGTCCCTCGGGTCCGCAGGGCGCGATCCAGCGCGTACGCGAGCTCTTCTTGGCAGGGCTCGCTCTTCAGGCTGTTTTCTGACACGTACAGCGCCCAAGCTTCAACCTCTGGGGCGCTGATAGCGGCTGAGATTTGCTCCCACAATCTCCGTCCCGCGAGAAGGTGCGCGCGATCGTATCCTACTTCGATCCCCGCTGCGCGAAGCTCAGATATGACATGGTCGACGTCATTTTCTTCATTGTCTTTCCACGCGTAGGTCAACCACAACTTCGCCACTGGGGATTTTCCTCTGCTGCCTAGAATTCAGAGAATACCTGTGAAGCATCGCTTTTCATTTGGCTAGACGGCCCACCAAATGAAGCCCGGCGAAACCTGATCCTTCTCGCGCCATGGTCGCACCATGGCGCAATCCAACGACCATGAGCAGCTGACCGGCGAGGTCATTCAGGTGGGCACTGTCGCGTCCATCGACCATGCCGCGCGTACCTGCACCGTCCAGCTGGGCGACCTCGAAACCGGCGATCTGCCATGGGTCGCCCTGCTCGCCGGGCGCGTGAAGCTCTGGTGCCCGCCCTCGGCAGGCGAACAGTGCGCCGTCCTTTGCCCGGAAGGCGACGTCGATAGCGGCCTCGTGCTGCCCGGCATCTACTCGGACGCCAATTCGCCGAGCACGTCGGACCCCGACCTCTTCCAGCTCGAATTCCCTGACGGCGCCGTCCTCTCCTACAACCACGCGACCCACGCGCTCACCGTCAACCTGCCCGCAGGCGGCACCGCCGCGCTTACCGCGCCGGGCGGCGTCACGATCGAGGGCGACGTCGCGATCAAGGGTAACGTCTCGATCGAGGGCAAGGCCGAGGCATCGGAAGACGTCATCGGTGGCGGCATCAGCCTCAAGGGCCACAAGCACACCGGCGTCGCCCCAGGATCTGCGCAGAGTGGAGCGCCTGTCTGATGGCCGCCATGGACGAAACCACCGGCGAACTGATCGAAGGCGTCGACGACATCCGCCAGTCCGCCGGAATCATCTTGCGCACCCGCATCGGCTCTTGCGTAGGCCGCCGCGAGTTCGGCTCGCTGGTGCCGGACCTGATCGACCAGCCCATGACCCGCGCCAACATCCTGCGGATCTACGCGGCCACCGTCATTGCACTCACCCGCTGGGAAGACCGCATCCGCCTGGATCAGGTCGGCCTCATGGCCGGTGCCACGCGCGGCTCCGCCGTCGTCGTCCTCGACACCCGGCGCACCGGCACCGCGTCGAACGCCCGCTCCCGTCTTCTCGTGCCCGTCTCTCTCTAACTAAGGATCCTGTTCATGGCCTTCAAACACGGCATTACCCTCACCGAGATCAGCGACGGCGCCCGAACGCTCACCGCTGTCTCCACCTCCATCATCGGCCTGGTCGCCACCAGCGCCGACGCCGATGCCACCACGTTTCCGCTCGACACCCCGGCTCTGGTCACCGACATCGAGACCGCGATCGGCAAGGCAGGCACGGACGGCACGCTGGCCAAGTCCTTGCGCGCCATTGCCGACCAGACCCGCGCCGTCGTAGTCGTCGTGCGCGTCGAGGAAGGCGCCGACGCCGCCGAGACTACCAGCAACGTCATCGGCACCACCACGGCGGATGGCAAGAAAACCGGCATGCAGGCCCTGCTCGACGCCAAGTCGCAGCTGGGCGTGAAGCCGAAGATCCTCGGCACCCCCGGTCTCGAAACGCAGGCCGTCACCACCGCGCTTGTTACTGTCGCCAAGAAGCTGCGCGGCTTCGCCTATGCCCGTGCGATCGGCGACACCGTTGCCGCCGCTCTGCTCTACCGCGCCAACTTCTCCGCGCGCGAACTTATGCTGCTGATGCCGGACTTCCTGCTGTTCGACACCGCGACCAGCGCCAACGTCACCGGCTATGCCGCCGCCTATGCCATGGGCCTGCGCGCGCTGATCGACACCCAAAACGGCCCGCACAAGACGCTCTCGAACGTCGCCGTCAGCGGCGTCGTCGGCATCAGCCAGCCCATCCGCTGGGATATCGAGGATGACACCAGCGAGGCAAACCTCCTCAACGCGTCCGAAGTGACCGCGCTTGTCCGCACCGATGACGGCTTCCGCTTCTGGGGCAACCGCACCTGCTCGGACGATCCGCTGTTCGCGTTCGAGAGCACCGTCCGCGTCGCCCAACTGCTCGCCGATACCGTGGTCGCGGGCATGCTCTGGGCGATCGACAAACCGCTGAACCCGGCGCTGGCGAAGGACATCGTCGAGACCGTCAACGGCTTCGGCCGCCAGCTGAAGTCGCAGGGCATCGTGCTGGGCTTCAACGCCAAATACGACGAGGCGAACAACAGCACTGCCAGCCTCCAGGCGGGCAAGCTGCGCATCGACTACGACTACACCGTGCCGCCGCCGCTCGAAGACCTCGGCTTCAACCAGCGCATCACCGACAGCTACTTTGCGGACTTCGCGAACCAGCTGGCCGAAGCGGCCTGATCCGGCCGCCCTTTCCCCATTTCGAACATAGGAGCCAGCCATGGGATTCCCCCGCGTCCTCAAGGACCAGATGCTGTTCAACGAAGGCAATGACTACCAGGGTGATGCCAAGACGGTCGGCCTGCCCAACCTCACCCGCAAGATGGAGGAGTATCGCGGCGCCGGAATGAGCGGCGCCGTCTCGCTCGACATGGGGCAGGAGGCCATGGAGGCTTCCATGACCTTCGTCGGGCCGATGCGCGACATCATCCGCCAGTGGGGCACGCCCACCGTGGACGGCGTCTACATGCGCTTCGCCGGAAACTACCAGCGCGACGACACCGCCGAAATCGACACGGTGGAAGTGATCCTGCGCGGCCGGTTCTCGGAGATCGAGTTCGGCGATCAGGAGACCGGCGAGGTCGGCGACTTCAAGGCCACCATGGCCGTCGCCTATTACAAGCTGGTCTGGAATGGCCGCACCGAGATCGAGATCGACCCGCTCAACATGGTCGAAGTCGTCAACGGCATCGACCTGCTCGCCGCGCGCCGCAACGCCCTCGGCATGTTCTGATCCCCCGGCCCGGCCGCGCGCCGGGCCGCATTTCTACTCGAAAGCACGAAGGCTGAGCCTTCCATTCCCCCGGAGACAATTCATGACCCGTGCCAAGGCCAATCTGGCCGCATCGACCGCCATTGCCACCGCTGCCGCCCCGGAGGTTCGCACCGTCACGCTCGACGCGCCGTTCACGCGCGGCGAAACCACGATCGAGACTGTGCTCGTCCGCAAGCCCAAGTCCGGCTCGCTGCGCAATCTTTCGCTGTCGGCGCTCCTCAATCTCGAATACGGCGCGCTCGAAACGCTCCTGCCGCGCATCACCGATCCGATGTTGTCGAAGCAGGATATCGCAAACCTCGATCCCGCCGACCTCACCCAGCTCGGCAGCGAGATCATGGATTTTTTGCTGCCGAAGGGCGCGAAGCAGGATCTCTCCCAGCGGACGTAACCGACGCCATGGCGGATATCGCTAGCGTCTTCAGCTGGCCGCCGTCCGAGATGGACGGATGGTCCCTTGCCGAACTGATGGTCTGGCGCGCGAAAGCCGAAAAACGCGCCGGAACCACCGACACCTCACCGAAACGCGGGAAACGATAAGTGTCTGACAGGAATCTGCGCATCCGGGTGCTCATGGAGGGCGCCGACCGGCTCACCCGGCCGATGCGGGACGCTGCCTCGGGTTCCACCCGGCTTGCGCAGACCCTGAAGGCCACCCGCGACCAGCTGAAAGGCCTGCAACGCGCGCAGGCCGATGTCGGCGAGTTCCGCCAGCTGAAACAGGGCATGCGCGAGAGCGAGCGCGCGATGGAGCTGGCGCGCGCCCGTGCGACCGAACTCGGCCGCGCCATGGCCGCAACGGCCAAGCCCACCCGCGACATGCGTATCGAGTTCGATCGCGCCCGCCGCGACGCCGAGCGCCTGACCGCGCAGCATCGTCAGCACGAAACCCGCCTGACCGAGGTCCGCAGCCGTCTCGCGGCGGCCGGTGTCTCGACCCGCAACCTCGTGGGCGAGGAACGCCGCCTGCGCAGCGAGATAGAGCGGACGAACAACAGCCTGCACAATCAGGATCGGCGCCTTCAGGAAGTCTCCGACCGGGAGCGCCGTTTCTCCGCTGCCCGATCGCGCTTCTCGCAGGTGCAGGGTTCGGCCGCCGGTCTCGCTGCTGGGGGCGCCGCCGCGATCGGCACCGGCCTGGTCGTCGCCCGGCCGCTGGAAGGTGCCGCGCAGGACGCCATGGAATTCGAGTCGGTGATGACCGACATCAACCAGAAGGTGAACCAGAGCCGCGAGGCCGGGCGCCTGATGGGCCTTGACTTGCGCAAAGCCGCGCTGGCGGTCAACCAGCTGCCTTCCGATCTGCAGAAGGGCGTGGACACGCTCACCGGCTTCGGTCTCGGCGCGCAGCAGGCCGTGGCCATGATGACGCCGATCGGGCGCGCGGCGACCGCCTACAAGGCGGAAATCGACGACCTCGGCCGCGCGACCTTCGCCTCCTACGACAACCTGAAGGTGCCGATCGCCCAGACCGGCAAGGCGCTCGATGTGATGGCCCAGGCGGGCAAGAGCGGCGCCTTCGAAGTCAAGGACATGGCGCAGTACTTCCCCGAACTGACCGCCAGCATGCAGAGCCTCGGTTCCAAGGGCATCCCGGCCGTCGCGGATCTCGCCGCCGCGCTTCAGATCACCCGCAAGGGCGCGGGCGATTCCGCTGGAGCTGCGACCAACCTTCAGAACCTGCTCTCCAAAATCAACGCCGGGGACACGATCAAGAACTTCAAGAAGTTCGGCATCGACATTCCCGCCGCGATGAAGAAGGCCGCCAAGGAAGGTCGCAGCCCGATCGAGGAGATCGTCCGCCTGACCCAGCAGGCCACCGGCGGCGACCAGGCGAAGCTATCCAGCCTGTTCGGCGACATGCAGGTGCAGCAGGCCCTGCGCCCGCTCATGTCGGCGTTTCAGGAGTACCAGAGCATCCGCGCCGAAGCGCTCGGCGCCGACGGCACCGTCAACACCGACTTCGCCGACCGCATGCTCGACAGCGCGGAGAAGGTGAAGCGGCTGCGAATTCAGGCGAAGGATCTCTCGACCACCGTGGGCGATCAGCTGCTGCCCATGATCGCCTCGGCATCGGACTACATGTCGTCATGGGCGGGCCGCATCGCGGACTTCGCGAAACGGCACCCCCAACTGACCCGCGCCCTTGCCTTCGCCACTGCGCTTTTCGCCGGACTGTTCCTCATCATGGGCGGCGGCGCCATCATCCTTGCCGGTCTTGTCGCCCCGTTCGCCGTGCTGTCGGCCGCCGCCACGGCGCTTGGCATCGGCATGCTGCCGCTGATCGGCATCGTCGCCGGTATCGTGCTGGGCATCGGTCTGCTCGCGGCAGCGGGCTATCTGATCTACGAGAACTGGGGCGCGATCACGACGTGGTTCAGCGGCATCTGGACCGAGATCCAAGGCTACTTCAACGGCGGCATCGCGGGAATTGCCGCCATGCTCGTCAACTTCTCGCCCATGGGCCTGCTCTATGCTGGCTTCGCCGCGCTGATGAACTGGCTGGGCGTCTCCATGCCGTCGCGCCTGTCACAGGCGGGCAGCGACCTGATGCAGGGGCTGATCAACGGCATCACCGGCCGCCTGTCGGCGCTGAAATCGACGATCGTCGGCGCAGCCAACTCGGCGGTCAGCTGGTTCAAAGAGGTGCTCGGCATCCATTCGCCCTCGCGCGTCTTCGCCAGCCTCGGCGGCTTCGTCATGGCTGGCCTGGACGAAGGCCTTGCCGACAACACGGCGGGGCCGCTGCAACGCGTCGGGCAGCTCGGGAGCTGGATGGCCAGCGCCTTCTCGGCCGATGGGCTGGTGCCGCGCCTCAATGCCATGTCCGGGCAGATGGCGGGCGCGCTTGCGGCGGGTGCCGCCGGAACCGCCTTGGCCGTCACACCGGCAGCGGCGCAGACCGGCGCAGCTGGCGCGGCATCGGCGCCGGTCTCCATCTCCTACAGCATCAAGATCGAAGTCACCGGCGGCGCCCAAGGCCAGGACATTGCCGACGAGGTCCGCAAGGCGATCGAGCAGATCGAGCGCGAGCGGCGCGGTCGCGGCTTCGGCGACGACTGAGGAATCCCACCATGCATCTGCTTGCCCTTGGCATGTTCCTGTTCGAGATCGGCACGCTCGGCCCCGACGAATTGCAGCGCAAGACCGACTGGCGCCACGCCCGCTCGGGCCGCGTCGGCGCGCGCGACGCGACGCAGTTCGTCGGCCCCGGCGATGAGACGATCAGCCTTTCCGGCGCGGTCTATACCGAGATCGCGGACGGCCGCGTCTCCCTCGACGAACTGCGCGAAATGGCGGACGCGGGCGAAGCGCTGCCGCTGGTCAGCGGCAACGGCAGGGTATTCGGCAATTACGTCCTCACCGCGATCGACGAGCGCCATGCCGTGATGATGGCGGACGGCACCCCCCGCCGGATCGACTTCGGTATCGACCTCCTGCGCGTTGATGACCCCGCGCCAACCAACGCCACGGAAGCTGCGGCATGACCGACGCCATCAACAATATGGCCGACTGGCGCGTGACGCTCGACGGCAAGGACCTGTCCGACCGCATCAATCCCCGTCTGGTCTCACTCACCCTGTCGGAGAAACGCGGCGACGAAGCAGATCAGCTGGACATAGTGTTGAGCGATACGGACGGCATGCTCGCGATCCCCAAGGAAGGTGCCGTGCTCAAGCTGCAGCTGGGCTGGAAGCAGGGCCGCGACGTCACCGTGGGCCTGATCGACAAGGGCAGCTTCAAGGTGGACGACGTCCAGCACAGCGGTCCCCCGGACCAGATCACGATCAAGGCGCGCGCGGCGGATTTCACCAGCGCGATCCGCAACCGCCGGTCGCAATCGTGGAAGAAGACGACGCTCGGTGCCGTACTGCGGGATATCGCCGGGCGGAACGGGCTGGCCGCGCGCATCACCGCGTCGCTCGCCTCGATCGCGCTGCCCTCGATCAGCCAGAGCCGGGAAAGCGATATCGCCTTCCTGCGCCGCCTCGGCCGCGAACACGACGCGGTCGCCACGATCAAGGACAAGAACCTGATCTTCGCGCCGAAGGGCGCCGGGCAGACCAGCACCGGCAAGGCCCTGCCCACCCTCTCGATCACGAAGGCCAGCGGCGATGGCCACAACTGGCAGCGCCAGAAGCGCGACGGCCAGCAGGGCGTTACTGCCAGCTGGCACGACAAGAAGGCCGCGAAGCGCAAATCCTTCACCGTAGGCAAGGAGGACGGCGCGAAGAAGATCCGAAAGGTCTATCCGGACGAAGCGTCCGCCAAACGCGCCGCCGTCGCCGAGCGCGACCGCCTGAAGCGCGCCCCGGCGACATTCGATATCCGGCTCGCACTGGGCAGGCCGGATGCCATGCCCGAAGCCCGCGTCAGTGCATCAGGCTTTAAGGATGAGATCGACGCGACGACGTGGCTGATTTCAGAGGTCACCCACCGCTTGGACAATCGTGGCGGCTATCAAACCGAAATCCGTATGGAGACCTCACCATAAAGTCGCTAAGGATCAAATGGTTATAGGAAAGACGCTGATGGACCCAGAAATCATCAAAAAGATTGTGGAGTTGCCCGCAACTCTTCAGGTCACGCTTGCAAGCGGCTTCTGTGCATATCTGATAGCGTACATGGGCATTCGATACGCGCATAAAGCGACCGATACTGTGTTTCTGTCACTAGCGTTTGGCTTGGTGGCTCTTTTCGTAATCAACACGCCGCTGGAAATATCGTCGCGATGGCAGGGTGTATTAGCATTCTGCTCCAGCATTTTTGCTGGGCTTCTCTGGCGCATCGTGGTCCGTGGGTTCGTGAGGTCTGTTGCTCGTAAATTCAATTACTCGTGGGCTGACGATACGTTAGCCGCTTGGGACTGCTTGCATGAAGACAGCAAGAATGGCCCCACCCAATTGACGGTCGAAACGAACGATGGCTGGACTTACTATTGCTCTAACGCCGAGCGCGTTCGCGATATGCCACATGGTCCATACACGTTTGGCACGACAGGCGACGTTCTGATGTATGTCGACCGGTCTGAGGGGCCGGGAAAGCCCGCGGACGAGGTCACCGGAGTGTTCGACCCTCAATGGGGCAATCTGGTGACCTACATCCCCAAGGAACGAATAAGCCGGATTGCGATCCGACTTACTTCCCCCGCTGCGAAGGAGGCGGCGTGGAAGGTGCGGGTGCGGGCGAAGGCTGCGAATTTGCGCCGTCTCCTCCGCCTGTAGAAGGCCTTGGTCGGTATGAATACTCGCGATCACTATCTGCCATTTTTAGCTCCATCCATAGTCATTGATCAGCTTTTGTACTTTTCGCAGCAGCTTTTTCAGTTTGGTCGCCTCGGACTTCCTGCCCGCACTTTCAGCCTCAGCCACCCTGGCTTCAAGATCCTCACGCTGGCGTAAGGTCGACTCCCTGAGTTCGGCTGCCATTTCGGCCCAACGTTCAGGGCTGATGCCGCTCATGAAGTTGCATTCGACTGCGGGACTTCAATATCGACGAGATCCCATCCCAGCCCATCGCGCTGGAAGACAAGCGTCGGCACCTTCTCGCCTTCCTTCGCCTTCGGATGTGCGGTGAAACGGTCGAAGCCACGGCGTTCAATCGCCCAGTCGGTTTCTTCGCCTTTGGTCTGTTCCGCAGCAGACTTGTCGGGATTTTTCATCTTCCCGCTTTCGACCATCACCTTGATGCCGTCCGGTGAAATCATGCCGTCGATCATCGGGTCGATGATCGCGCCTGCGAACGCCATGCCCATGGCCGCGAAGGGATTGTCTTTTTCCTTGGCCATCTCGGCGACCATCATCGCCCGCATCTGACTTTTCATCGATTCACGGATCGCCGGGAAATCGACGCGATCGCGGAGCTCTTCCTTATCGCCAGCCAAGGCGGCATCTTTCAGGCCCTTCATGGCCAGCCCCGGTGACAGCCAGTACCAACCGCCACCAGCGAGAACGATCGCGGCAACGCCCGCGAGAACAAACCTTTTCATCTGAGCCCCCCGTTCAGAAATCCTGAACGGGGCTAAGCCGCCACCTATCTGCCTGTCTACACGAAATTTTTCGGCCCGAGGCGATTGCCTCTTTCCTACACGATTTGTCATCGCCAGTAGTAGAACGAATCAGGAACACGCAGAGGTGCAACAGAGTGAGTGGGGACGTGCTGCGACTGACGCCGGGCTGCGATTTTGGCTGCCCGATGTGCAGCGTAGGCTGCGCTACGGTCGTGGCGATTCGTGATCGTCTGTGGCGGCAGATCGAGGAGGAACGTCGCTTGCAAGCGACGAGGCCGCACCCGGATCGGGCAGATAGGGTCCGATCCCTGCAAAGCCAGATGGAAGCCATCGAGCGAGAATTTCAGCAGTCTCGTCCCTGGACGCCCCTTCAGGAACAAGAACGAGCAGCTTGGCGAACATCTCACGGAGCGCTGCTTCACTAGGCAGTGCAACCTGCATGGTAATGTATTGCACGCTCGGCCGCGCGGCCTCGACCGCCCGAGCCTCTGGCTCAGCCTCAACTTCATTGAGACCAGCCAGCTTCATAACTTCAGCGGGGTCGATGCCGTATTCGGCGAAAGCCGTCGCAATCCGCCTCGCCAAATCAAGCGGCAAATACGGCTTTTTGAAGAGGTTTGGGTTCTCGTAGAAGCCGTAGCTCGAATGGCCCATCCCAAGGATATCCGCCGCGCGACGGATCGATAGCTTCGGGCGCGACGATTCGCGCAGTGCTTTTAAAAGGATGGCTGCAGACGGCATTCCGCTGTCGTACAAAACTTTTAGACGCTTGATGCTCTAATTCCCTGTTGACATACGTCCTAATATTTTGGACACGCTTGTTCTATGGAACGGCTCACCTCAATCTTCGACCTATTCGGCGGCATCCGCCCGATGGCTCGCGCGCTTGGTGAAAGCCCAAGCAAAGTCATGGCATGGAAGCGCGCTGGCCACATTCCTGCTCAGAAGCAGGCCGAGGTTCTCGAAAAGGGCATCGCCCTTGGTGTGCCGCTCACCGCCGAACACGTGGTCTTCCCCCTTGGTCGTTCTGCCGATGATGTAGCGAACGCGACAGCAGACGTCGCTTGCGCTCGACAGGCTGAAACGCAACGCTCGGACGACGGGCAATGACCAAGACCCGCGCCCCGCTCAGCTTCTCGCTCGCGATCACCACCGTGGCTGGCGTCATCGGATGGCAGACCGCCGCCCGCATCACCCGCCGGTCCGTTCGCACCATTCGCCACTGGAGCGAAAGCGACAGACACGGCGCCCCGACCCTCGATCAGGCAATCGCATTGGACCGGGCCTATGTGGCCGCTGGCGGCGCGATGGCGCCGATCCTCGCGAGCTACATGCTGCAGATGGACGTTGCCGCTGTCGATCCTGTCGCCTGCCGCACAGCGCTTGCAGAGGACATCGCCCTTCTGTCGCGCGAAACCGGCGACGCCATCAGCCACTGTATCCAGGCGCTTCAGCCGGGTTCGACGCCCGCCGAAATCTACCGCGCCATTGCCGAAACCCAAGAAGCGGACGCGGTCATTCCGCGCCTTCTCGGTCGGCTGAAAGCACTTCTGCCCGGCAATGGCGCCGGGGCCGAAGCTAGGGGGCACATCTAGCAATGTCACGTCATGCGAAACTTCCACACGTCACCTGCCCGGCTTGCGGCGGTCGCGCATTCGCGCGGTCTACCGGCAAGTCGTGCGAGACATTCCGGGAGGTCTACTACGACTGCCGGAACCCGGACGTTTGCGGTCACCGGTTCGTCGTCGAGATGAAGGCGGTCCGCACTGTCCGCGCCAGCAGCTACCCGAACCCGCTGCACACCCTTCCGATGACGCAGTGGCGCCCGGCCGCCAACGACCGGGCCGACAACGACAACGGCCCTGCCCCTGCCCCGGATACCAGCGCCGCCGGCACCTGACCTGAAGGCCGCGCTGGCCTGACCTGACACTTCCGAATGCCTTCAACCCGGCTCGCTTCCGGGAACGCCCCCGCTTTGCCTTTTTCCCGCACTCCACCGGAGCCATCCCATGCTGCACATCCCGTCCAGCCAGTTCCGCACGGTTCACGTCTCCCGGCTTGTCCGGCCTGACGTGAAGCCTTCCACTCTCGCCGTCTGGTGCGATCTCTGGCGCACCGCGCCCCGCGAGGTCCGGAACGACTTTCTAATCCTCACCGCCGCCACGCCGGTCCTGCTCGCCGCCTTCACCGTCCTCTGGATCATGGTGCCAGCATGAGCGCACGGCCCCCGTTCTTCATCGGTCAGTCGGTGATCGTCTCGTCGGAGCGCTGGACGCCGAATGGCTGGGTGTCCGCCATCGAGACCGGCCTCGTCCTCACCCCCAGCGTCATGCGCCATCAGCGCCGGGGCTTCGTCGAAGTCTGGCGCGGCAGCGGCAGGCTTCCCGAAGTCGAAGTCTACCCGCGCGAAGCCGTGTCGCCCGCCTGATTCCTGCCGAAAGACCCGAATTTCCCATGCAAATGCGAGATGATATTCGCCGCGAGCTGATGCCGCTCCTGAAGACCGACTTCCAGTGGAAGAAGGACCAGGGCGAGTGGCTGCAAGGCGGCAAGTGCCCCGAATGCGACGGGCGCGAGGTCTACACCCGCTCCGAAAGCCCTTGGGTGCTCAAGTGCGGCCGGGCCAACCGCTGCGGGTGGGAATACTCTATCCGCGATCTCTATCCCGAGATTTTCGATACGTGGTCGAAGCGCTTCAAGAAGACGGCGCAGAACCCCAATGCGGCGGCTGACGCCTACCTCACCGATGCCCGCGGCCTCAACCTCATGGGCATGCGCGACGCCTACTCGCAGGAGTATTTCCGCGACGACACCCGCAACATCGGCTCGGCCACCGTTCGGTTCCCGCTGCCCGGCGGCAGCTGGTGGGAGCGCCTGATCGACCAGCCCGGCCGATTCGACCGCAAGGCACACTTCGCGCCGCGTAAGCCGTACAAGGGGCAGGCTTGGTCGCGGCCCGACGTTTCCATGGAGGACTTCGCCGACGCGCCCAGCATCTGGTTCGCCGAAGGTATCTTCAACGCATGGGCGCTGGAACAGGCGGGCCAGCGCGCCGGGTCCACCATGTCGAGCAACAACTACCCCGGCGAGTTTCTGAAGCAGCTGCGGACGCACATCGCTGCATCTGACAGGCCGCACCGCAGTCCGCGCATCGTGTTCGCCTTCGACGTCGGCCCAGCTGGCACCAAGGGCAACCGGGAGTATGTGAAGCTGGCCCGCAAGGATCGCTGGGACGCTTCCGCCGCGCTGCCCATGGGCGAGGACGAGACCGGCAAGGAATTCGACTGGAACGACCTGCTCCAGCTGGAGCGCCTGAGCGAGAAGCACCGCGCCGAATACCTCTGGCACGGGCAGGTCCTCCTCGCCGAGACGGCGCAGGAAAAAGCCTACCTGATCTGGGAAAAGCACCGCTGGAACAGCTTCCACTTCAACTTCGGCAACCGGACATACTGGTGTGCGATCGACGTCTCGATCGTGCAGGAGAAGATCGACGAGTACCGGCGTGGACGTACCCGTGAATTGAAGGAAATCGACAGCGAGGAAGAGGCCAAGATCCGCATGGAGGCCTCCCGCGAAGCGTTGGCCGTCGAGGAAATCGCCAATTGCGCCTTCCGCGTTCTCTACCGGCAGCGGGACGAGGCGACGGACGAGACCAAGTTCTTCCTGAACATCCGCTACCCCAGCGGCAAGCGTCCGGCAGTGAAGGGCGACTTCACCGCACCCCAGCTGCGCAAGGCCTCGAACTTCGAAGATCGCCTCTTCGCCTTCGGCGGCGTCTGGACCGGCAACGCCCAGCAGCTGACGCGCATGCTGCAGCACCAGACACCGGACCTCCCGGACGTGCGCCCGCTCGGCTTCACCGGCTACTGCCGGGAGGCGAAGGCATATGTCTTCGGACAGCTGGCCGTGTCGAACGGCCGCGTGTTCAAGCCGAACGACGACGACTTCTTCCAGATCGGCAAGCAGGCGCTGAAGCTGGGAACGTCCGAGCGCCTGCTCGATATCGACTACGACGCGGACAAACTCGACACCAGCTGGCTTGCCGACCTCTGGACGGCATACGGTGCCAAGGGCCTCGTCTGCCTGACCTTCTTCTTCGGCTCGCTCTTCGCCGAGCAGGTCCGCGCCGAGATGAAGAGCTTCCCGTTCCTCGAAATGCATGGCCTGCCCGGCACCGGCAAGACCACGCTGGTCGAGTTCCTCTGGAAGCTGCTGGGCCGCGAAAACTACGAAGGCTTCGACCCGGCCAAGGCCACGCCCGCCGCCATGGCGCGCAACCTCGGCAAGGTTGGCAACTTGCCCGTCGTTCTGATCGAGGGCGACCGCCGGGAAGAGGCCAGCCACGCCCGCAAGTTCGAGTGGGAAGAACTCAAGACCGCGTACAACGGGCGCACCGTCCGTTCGCGCGGCGTGAAAAACGGCGGCATGGAGACGTTCGAACCGCCCTTCCGGGGCGCGATCGTCATCGAGCAGAACGAGCCGGTCAATGCGAGCCGAGCGGTGCTCGAACGAATCATGTCGCTGGGCTTCGACATGGCGGGCTGGTCGGCGGACACTAAGGCCTCGGCCGAGCGGCTTGAGCAATGGCCGATCGAGAAGGTCTCTGGGTTCATTGTCCACGCTGCCAAGCGCGAGAATGAGATCATGGCCCGGTTCCGGCAGGCGTTCGCGCAGTACGAGGACGAACTGCTGGCCATGCCGGGCATCCGCACCAACCGTCTGGCGAAGACCCACGGCCAGTTGCTCGCGTTCCTCGACGCCATGCGCGCACTGCTGCCGCTCACCGATGACCAGCAGGCGGCAACGGCCAAGTTCATCGTCGAGATGGCCACCGACCGGCAGCTTGCCGTCAACAGCGAAGACCCGATCGTCAGCCTGTTCTGGGAGCGGTTCGACTACCTCGAAGAGAACGAGGATCCTGCCGCCCTTTCCGGCCACATCAACCACCATCGCCGCCATGCCGAGGGCATGATCGCGGTCCGCCTCAACGAGATGGAGGCCCGCTGCGCTGAAAAGCGCCTGGCGCTGCCCACCCATGCCGAACTGATCCGCGCGCTGAAAACCTCGAAGTCGCGCCGCTTCATCGAACAGACCGCCGTCAATTCCCGGAACGACGGCGTCCCCCCGGTCCGCTGCTGGGTCTTCCACGACCGCTCGCGCGCGACCGCCTCCAATTCCTGAAATCGAAAGGACGAACATGCATAGCGTTCCCTCCCTTCTGTCCATGATCGACGAACCCAAAGCCCCGACGCCGACGGTGATGCCATGGGACTATATCCGGATGCGCCGCGAGGCCGCTGGCCTGTCGATCGAGCAGGCCGCCCGGCCCTTTTGGCACCGCAAGGAGCACCGGGCCGACGTCGAGCGCAACATGCACCGGATCGAAACGGTCGGCTTCCGGGTGAAGCTCCTGTGGGACATGTCCCGCTCGTTCCGGCTCAACCTGACGGTCTACCGCCAGCTTTGCGACACCCCGCCCGACATGCACCCGCGCCTTTGCCTGGCATGCGGATGGGACGAGTGGTCCGCGCAACTCGATGCCGAAGGCTTCGACTGCACATGGTCCGACGCCGACCCGCAAATCTGCACCCGCTGCGAACAGCTGCGCCGACCCTTGTTCAAGCCGCGCCTGCCGAACTTCCACCCCACCAACACGCCCCACGGCGGCCACCAGATCGCCGCCTGAGCACCAAGGAGCATCTCATGTCCAGCAGCACAGCCGCAGACAGCCTGCGCAACCACATCGAAGCCATCGAGAAGATGGAAGAGGAAATTCGCGACATGCGTAGCGATGTCAGTGAACGATACAAATGGGCGAAGGCCGAGGGCTACGACGTCAAGTGCATGAAGCAGATCGTCGCGATCCGCCGAATGCGCCCCGACGACCGTCACGAGATGGAAAACATCGTCGATACCTACAAAGCTGCGCTGGGGATCGACTGACCGTGGTCGCTCGCAACCCGAACGCAGTCCACCCGATCGGCTGCACGTGCCGCGCCTGCGCGCCCGTCACGACCCGAAGGCGCCGCGCCAGCCTTGCGATCAAGGGTGCCTCTCGTGCCCTGTTTCTGATCGCCGCGCTGATCGCGATACCTTTCATCATTGTTCACGCGCTCTCCAGCGCGAAGGATGCCGCCAACAAGTGAACTTTTCTGAGGCCTTTGATGCGATTGCCATCGCCATTGCGCACTCTCTAGCGCGGCAGCACCATGCCGAATCAGTGGCTAATCGCACCAAGGAAGTTTCGAATGCGCACGGCGATCTACGCCCGTTTCAGCAGCCAGCTGCAAAAGGACTCCTCGATCGAGGATCAGGTCCGCGTTTGCACGGAGCGCGCTGAGCGGGAAGGATGGACGGTTACGGCCGTCTTTTCGGACTATGCGATGTCCGGCGCCGTGCGCGACCGCCCCGGTCTCAATTCCCTTATCGAGCATATCAAGGCCGGTGGCGCCGACCAGGTATTGGCCGAAGCCATCGACCGCCTTTCTCGTGACCAGGAGGATCTCGCTGGCATTCATAAGCGAGTTCGCTTCCTGGGCGCACGCATATTTACGCTATCGGAAGGCCCGATCGACGAACTGCAGATCGGCTTCAAGGGCACGATGGCCAGTCTGTTCCGAAAAGATCTGGCCGACAAGATCAAGCGCGGTCAGGGCGGACGGGTCGCCGCTGGGCGCACACCCGGCAATATCGTCTACGGCTATCGAAAGGTGCATCGCCTGGATTCTCGCGGCGAGGCCGAGCGCGGCCTGCGCGAGATCGATCCCGATCAGGCCGATATCGTTCGTCGCGTCTATGCCGAATACATCGCGGGCGAATCGCCGCTTGCGATCGCCCGGCGGCTCAACGCGGAAGGCATCCCCTCCCCTTCCGGCCGGACTTGGAACGTCAGCGCCATCAACGGCGACGCCGTGCGCGGCAACGGACTGCTCTGCAACGAAATCTATATCGGACAGCTCGTCTATAACCGGACGACGATGGTACGCGATCCGGACACGCGGAAGCGCGTGCCGCGCGTGAACCCGCCTGAGCAATGGCAGCGCCAAGCCGTGCCCGACCTCCGCATCATCGATGATGAAAGCTGGGACGCAGTTCGTCAGCGAAAGTCCCTGCGAGAGAACTGGGACTTCAACAAACAGCGGCGACCGAAGCGCCTGCTTTCCGGTCTCGTCAAATGCGGCCAGTGCGGCGGCGCCATAGTGGTGATCGGCAGCGAGAAGTGGGGCTGCGCCAATACACGCCGTGCCGGAACATGCACGAATCGCCGTACGATCGACAGCAATGTGCTGGAATCCCGTGTGCTTGGAGGCTTGCGGAAAGAGCTTCTCAGTCCCGAGCGCGTCAGCCTGGTCGTGAAGGCGTATAACCAGCATCGCGCACGACTTGACCGGGAAGCGTTCGAAGCCGCCGCGACCAACCGCAAGCGGATCGACGAACTGGAAAAGCAGATATCGAACCTCGTCAGCGCGATCGCCGCCGGTGCCGCCGACGTCCCTGAAATCGTGGCCGCGCTTCAGCGCGCCAAGGCTGAACGCGAGCAGCTGACCGAAGCGATCGGATCAGCGAGCGCCGCCCAAGTCATCAGCCTTCACCCTGCCATCGCCGAAGCATACCGCAACGCGGTCGAGGACATTACCCGGCACCTGAATGGCGAAGAGGAAAGCGCCCGAACGGCCCGGTCTGCACTGCGTACGCTGATAGACGCGGTCATCCTCACACCGAAGGAAAACGGCCGCGGATTGCACATCGATTTGGAAGGAAGGCTCGAAAACGTCGTGAGTCTCGCTACCGGCGAGGCCCCGATGGAGCGTGAAGGTATGTTGCAGGTGGTAGCGGAGGAGGGACTCGAACCCCCGACACGCGGATTATGATTCCGCTGCTCTAACCAGCTGAGCTACTCCGCCAAACCAAGGCCGCCGCGTGGGTGGCTCGATCCGGTGCCAGGCATCGCTGCCGGGCAGGTGGCGTCCTCTAGGGGCAAGGTTGGGATCGGTCAACACCCAAAAAAGCATTTTAGCCGCGAAAAGACAAAAGGCGGATCGGGCGCCATAATCCCGCCTCCCAGGCATAGAGGCCGAAGCCTCGGAAGCGAAACATACGCGGCACAAGGGCCGGGGCGAGTTGAGTCTGTAGCGCGCGGGCCGCGGTAGGTGGGACCTTGTTCTGGATCGTGATGTGAAGCCGCAGCGGCCGGCTGTCCTGATCGGTCAACAATCCGTGCATGCGCTCGGCAATTACCGCGTGGAGGTCCACCATCTCCGGCGATTCGACGGAAAGCGCCGTGCCGTTGTCCAGCTTCATCAGTCCGTCGATTCGCGCCCGCGGCGGCGGGGTGCGGGCCAGATCGGCGAGGACGTCCACGAGTTCGCCTTCCACCGCAGGCGGCAGTGCGTGGAACAGCGTGACATGGGCGCGCAGGCGATTGCGTTCGGGCGGGTAATGCGCCCGGCGCAGGCCATCCGCCCAACCGAGTACGTCGGGCGGCAGTTCGGCCGTGACCAGAAGCGGCGCGCCGGGCTTGCGCTCGGTCGCGAGAATTTCGCCTTCGCGGTTCATGTGCCTGCTCCTTTAGGCTCACCGCCCTCGCCCGAGCGGTCAATTGCCAGAACCCCGCCGCTCCGGCAAAGTGCCTGAAAAACCGTCCTGTGCGAAAGGAGCGGGCATGCGCAAGTTCTGGATCATCGCCGTTCTCATCCTGCTGTGGAACCTGCTTGGTGACGCCGCTTACCTGATGCAGGCCAGCGCCGATATCGACGAGATCGCCGCACGCGACCCGGTGCAGGCGCAAGCCTTTCGCGAGATGCCGGGATGGGCCTGGGGCGCCTATGCCGTGGCGGTGACCAGCGGCACGCTCGGCGCGATCCTGTTGCTGTTGAGGCGCGGCTGGGCATGGGCGCCGTTCGCGCTGTCCTTCGTCGCCGTGGTGATCCAGTTCGGCTGGAGCTTCCTAGGCTTCGACATGCTGGGCGCGAAAGGGCCTTCCTCGGCGCTGTTCCCACTGGCGATCGTGGGGATCGCGCTCGCCTCGACCATCTACGCGCAGCGCAAGCGGGCGGACGGGACGCTCAGGTAGCGAACGCCCCATTCCTCTTCAGATCTCGGCCTCTTCAGATCTCGCCGCGCGCGCGGCGGATCGCGAACCACTTCTTTACGTTGGCATTGTGCTGCGCCAGCGTGTCCGCGAAAGCGTGGCCGCCGGTGCCGTCCGCGACCATGTAGAGCGCGTCGGTCTTGGCCGGGTCGAGCACGGCGGCGATCGATTCGCGGCCGGGATTGGTGATCGGGTGCTTGGGCAGGCCGACCATCGTGTAGGTATTGTAGTCGTTCACCGCCCGGATTTCCGACTGGAGGATGCGGCGGCCCAGCGGCTTGCCCTTGGTGATCGGATAGATGATCGTCGGGTCGGCCTGGAGCAGCATGCCCTGCTTGAGGCGGTTCGAGTAGAGCCCGGCCACCATGCGGCGCTCGGAAGGCTTGCCGGTTTCCTTCTCGACGATCGAGGCGAGGATCAGTGCCTGCTCCGGCGTCTTGACGACGAGGTTCGGCGCGCGCTTGTCCCACAGTTCCTTGAGCGTGGCGGTCATCGCCGCCTGCATCCGGCGAAGCACCACCGCGCGCGGTTCGCCGTTCTCGAAGGCGTAGCTGTCGGGCAGGACGGTGCCCTCGCCCGGCATCGCGACATCGCCGCTCAGCTGGTCCTGCGCCTTGAGACGCTCATAGACCATGATCGAGGGCATGCCTTCCGGCACGGTGACAAAGCGGCGAATCACCTCGTCGCTGGAAAGGATCGCCAGCACGCGCGAGGGGCTGGCATGGGCGGGAATGGCGAATTCGCCCGCCTTGATCGCGCTGCCGCCGCCGAAGACGCGGGCGCGCAGGGCGAAGCCGCTGGCCGAGCGGATCACCCCCTTCTCCTCCAGCCGCTCCGCAACGGCGGCGAGACTCGCGCCGTTGGGAACAATGAAGTGCTGGTCCTTCGCCAGCGGGCCGGAACCGTACCAGCCGCCCACGAAGGACCACAAGGCGATCACCGCCGCCAGGCCGATGGCCGCGACGAGTATCCATTTGCGCCGCGACATCATCGCCCCGTATCCTTGTCGATCAGTCGATCTTGCGCATCACCAGGCTGGCGTTGGTACCGCCGAAGCCGAACGAGTTGTTCAGCACCGCGCGCACTTCGCGCTTCTTGGCGACATGCGGCACGAGATCGACGCCCTCGCAGCCCTCGTCCGGGTTGTCGAGGTTGAGGGTCGGCGGAACGATCTGATCGCGCATCGCCAGGATGCAGAAGATCGATTCGACCGCACCGGCGCCGCCGAGCAGGTGGCCGATGGCCGACTTGGTCGAGCTCATCGAAACGGTGCCGAGAGCATCGCCGAACAGTCGACGCACGGCGCCGAGTTCGATGGTATCGGCCATCGTCGAGGTGCCGTGGGCGTTGATGTAGTCGATGTCGGCAGGGGTCATGCCCGCCTTCTTCAGCGCCATCGCCATCGAGCGATAGGCGCCGTCGCCGTCCGGATGCGGAGCGGTGACGTGATAGGCATCGCCCGAGAGGCCGTAGCCGATCACTTCGCAGTAGATCTTCGCGCCGCGTGCCTTGGCGTGTTCGTACTCTTCGAGCACGAGAACGCCCGCGCCCTCGCCCATGACGAAACCGTCGCGGTCCTTGTCATAGGGACGGCTGGCCTGTTCGGGGCGGTCGTTGAAGCTGGTGTTGAGCGCACGGGCCTGCGCGAAGCCGGCAATGCCGATCGGGCAGATGGTCGATTCGGCGCCGCCCGCCAGCATGATGTCGGCATCGCCATCCTTGATCATGCGCGCAGCGTCGCCGATCGAGTGGGCGCCGGTCGAGCAGGCGGTGACGACCGCGTGGTTCGGACCCTTGAGGCCGTACTTGATCGAGACCTGGCCCGAGATCAGGTTGATGAGGCGGCCATGGACGAAGTGCGGCGAGACGCGGCCCGGACCCTTCTGGTCCAGCACCAGCGATTCGCTCTCGATGCCCGGCAGACCGCCGATGCCCGAACCGATCGAGCAGCCGGCCATGAGCTTGTCTTCCTCGCTCATGTCGGTGAGACCCGCATCTTCGAGGGCCTGGCCTGCGGCATCGATGCCGAAGACGATGAAGGGATCGACCTGGCGCTGAATCTTGTGATCGACACGCTTGCCGGCGTCGAAGCCATATTCGTGGTCGGCCGGCTTCACTTCGCAGGCGATCGTGCACTTCTGGTCCGAGACGTCGAACTTGGTGATCGGGCCCGCCCCGCTCTTGCTGGCAAGGATGTTGGCCCAGGTGGTCTCGACGTCAGCACCCAGGGGGGTGACAAGACCAAGTCCGGTGACGACAACACGACGCATTCATGCTCTCCGAAAAAGCAATTTGGCCGAAAATGCGAACGGCGCAAACCGACACGCAGAAACGGCAACAGGCCCGCCCCCTTAGAGGTCGAGCCTGTCGAGTTCAATCCGGTTATGAACCGGGATCACAGCCGCCCGCGATCCGGCACGGGGCCGGAAGTCGCGAGAAAGGCCGAAAAGCCGGGCTCAGCCCTTGTTCTCTTCGATGTACTTGATCGCATCCGAGACGGTGCTGATCTTCTCGGCAGCGTCGTCAGGGATTTCGACGCCGAATTCTTCTTCGAACGCCATGACCAGCTCGACGATGTCGAGCGAGTCAGCGCCCAGATCGTCGATGAAGCTTGCTTCTTCCGTCACCTTGTCGGCTTCGACGCCCAGGTGTTCGACGACGATCTTCTTAACCCGATCGGCGGTATCGCTCATTGTAAACCCCTTCAAAAATTCGCGAGGTGTGGAATCTCGCCTGCCGCCCTAAAGACTGGGCAGCGCGCTGGCAAGCCTCGCACACAAGATAGGATCGCGACGCCGAAGCGCCATATCCCGATTTACCCACGCCCCGGCCATGTTTCCGAATTATTTCCGGACCACCGCCGAGGCTGGCGTGAGAAGACAGTCCCGGCGGAATAACGGTTCCGCCGGAGACTGCAACGATGTTTTAGGCCTTCTGCGGTTCCACCACACGCATGTGCAGTTCGCGCAGCTGCCTGGACTCGGCCGGGCTAGGCGCGCCCATCAGCAGGTCCTCGGCGCGCTGGTTCATCGGGAACAGCGTGATTTCGCGCAGGTTCTGCGCGCCGCAAAGCAGCATGACGATGCGGTCGACACCGGCCGCCATGCCGCCGTGCGGCGGGGCGCCGTACTGGAAGGCGCGGTAGAGGCCGCCGAAGCGGTCTTCCACGTCCTGCTGCGTCAGGCCGGTCATCTCGAAGGCCTTGACCATCAGTTCCGGCGACTGGTTGCGGATCGAACCCGAGGCGATTTCATAGCCGTTGCAGACGAGGTCGTACTGGAACGCCTTGATCGTCAGCGGGTCCTGCCCTTCCAGCGCTTCCATGCCGCCCTGCGGCATCGAGAACGGGTTGTGCGCGAAGTCGACCTTCTTGTTGTCCTCGTCCCATTCATAGAACGGGAAGTCGACGATCCAGCACAGCTCGAAGCGGTCCCTGTCGATCAGGTCGAGCTGTTCGCCGGTGCGGATACGGGCGAGACCGGCAAGCTTGGCAGCCTGCTCTTCCTTGCCCGCGGCGAAGAACACGCCGTCGTTCGGGCCGAGACCCAGCGCTTCGATCAGCGCGGCGGTCTTTTCCTCGCCGTGGTTCTTGGCGATCGGGCCGCCGGGGACGCCGTCCTTGATGTTGATGTAACCGAGGCCCGAATAGCCCTCGCCGCGCGCCCAGACGTTCATGTCGTCGAAGAACTTGCGGCTGCCAGCGCCAGCGCCCGGCGCCGGGATCGCGCGGATCGTGCCGCCATTGGCGACGATGCCCGCGAAGATGCCGAAGCCCGATTCGACGAAGTGCTCGGTCACGTCCTTGATGATCAGCGGATTGCGCAGGTCCGGCTTGTCCGAACCGTAGTCCAGCATCGCCTGGGCGTGCGGAATGCGGCGGAATTCACCAGCGGGCGTTACCGGCTTGCCTTCGGCGAAGTCGGCGAAGACGCTCTGGAGCACCGGCTCCATCGTTTCCCAGATCTCTTCCTGGGTTACGAAGCTCATTTCGAGGTCGAGCTGGTAGAACTCGCCCGGCAGACGGTCCGCGCGCGGATCCTCGTCGCGGAAGCAGGGGGCGATCTGGAAGTAGCGGTCGAAACCGGCGACCATCAGCAGCTGCTTGTACTGCTGCGGCGCCTGCGGCAGCGCGTAGAACTTGCCGGGGTGGATCCGGCTCGGCACCAGGAAGTCGCGCGCGCCTTCGGGGCTGGAAGCGGTCAGGATCGGCGTCGAATATTCGGTGAAGCCGATGCCTTCCATCTTGCGTCGCATGTCGGAGATGATCTTCGTGCGCTTGACGATGTTGGCGTGCAGCGTGTCGCGGCGCAGGTCGAGGAAGCGATAACGCAGGCGGATATCCTCGGGATATTCCTGCTCGCCGGCCACCGGCATCGGCAGCTCCTCGGCGCGGCTGATCACCGTGGCGGAACGGGCATAGACCTCGATCTCACCGGTCGCGAGGTTGGCGTTCACCGTGGATTCGGTGCGGGCCTTCACCGTGCCCTCGATCGTCACGACCGATTCGACGCGCAGCGAATCAAGCAGTTCCAGCGCCGCACTGTCGGTATCGGCGACGACCTGGGTCATGCCGTAGTGGTCGCGCAGGTCGACGAAGAGAACGCCGCCGTGATCGCGCTTGCGATGCACCCAGCCCGAGAGGCGGACGGTCTGGCCGACCTCGGCAGCGGTCAGGGCGCCGCAGGTGTGGGAGCGATAGGGATGAGTCATGGCGGGCTCGGGCTTCTTCTCGGCTGAATGGAATTGCAAGCCGTGCCCCCTAGTCGAGTGGCGCGGCGATTTCCAGTTTCGAATCGGGGATCGCCCCAAGCCCGCGTCGATAACCCGAAATAAACCATTGCAGGCTTATGCCCTGCGGCAAAACGGGTTTCGCCAATGGATCACATGGACAATGCGCAGATTTCGGAAGCCGCCGAGGAAACAGCTCGGGCGGGCGATTCTTCTGGAAACCGCCCCCGTGCGGCCGACGAAGGCCCCGAAGCCTGGCATCTGCCGCCACCGGGACTCCACACGACCGGCACCCAGCTGCGCCGCCGCCTGGTGACGCAGGAAAGCATCGCCGAATTGGCAGCGGAGGCCACACCGAGCCTCCTGAACCGGGTCTTCGGCGGCCTGTTGCGCAAAAAATAGGCAAATTCGGCATTTGTCGGAGAATATGACGGACCGGAAACATTGATCCCCCGCCCGGTTCGCGTTACCGCGACGGTCGAAATGAAAATCCACCCGCTGATAACGAAGACCGAAGACCTCGCCGCGCTGTGCGAACGCCTTGCGAAATCCGATTTCGTGGCGGTCGACACCGAGTTCATGCGCGAGAACACCTATTGGCCGGAACTCTGCCTCGTGCAGATCGCCAATACCGAGGAAGCGGCCGCCATCGACCCTCTCGCACAGGGGCTCGACATGACGCCCCTGCTCGACCTGCTCACCGCCAACGAGGAGGTCCTCAAGGTCTTCCACGCGGGCGGTCAGGACGTGGAGATCATCTTCAACCTCACCGGCCGCACACCGCACCCGATCTTCGATACCCAGATCGCGATGATGGCGATCAGCCAGTCCGAACAGATCGGCTATTCCAACCTCGTCGAATCGTGGATGGGCCTCACCATCGACAAGGGCGCCCGCTTCACCGACTGGTCGCGCCGCCCGCTGACCGAGCGGCAGATCGAATATGCCATCGGCGACGTCACCCACCTCTCCAAGATCTTCCCCAAGATGCTCAAGCGCCTGATCAAGACCGGGCGCGGCGAATGGCTCGACCAGGAAATGGAAAAGCTCGCCGATCCCGAGCACTACCGCAACGATCCCGCCCAGGCCTGGAAGCGGATCAAGGCGGCGGGCCGCAATCACGCCATGCTCGGCCGCCTCAAGGCGATCGCCGAATGGCGCGAGATCGAGGCCCAGGGCAAGAACATCCCGCGCGGCCGCATCGCCCGCGACGAAACGCTGGCCGATATCGCCAGCCACCCGCCCAAGCAGCAGGCCGACCTCGCCAAGGTCCGCGGCCTCTCGCAAGGCTGGAAGGACAACGACATCGGCAAGCGCCTGATGAACACCATCGCCAAGGCCGAGCCGCTGACCGACGACGAACTCCCGCCTCGCACGCCCAAGGGCGCGCCGCTGGGCAAGGAAGGCTCGCTCGTCGCCGACCTGCTCAAGCTACTGCTCAAGATCCGCGCGCGCGAGATCGACGTGGCCGCCCGCCTGCTCGCCCGCAGCGAGGACCTCGAACTGCTGGCCGCCGGCGTACGCAAGAAGCTGCCGATCCTCGAAGGCTGGCGCTATGAGGTCTTCGGTCGCGACGCCCTCGCCCTCGTCGAAGGCAAGCTCGCCTTCGCGGTGGAGAACGGCAAGCTCAAGATGACCCGCGTCGAGGAAGACGCCGCAACCGAAGACACGGCAGCGCCGGACGCAGCCCCGGACGAGGCCCTGGGGGACGAGTGACCGTCTACCAGCCCACGCTCAAGCAGCTTCAGTACCTCGTCGCCCTGCACGAACACGGGCATTTCGGCCGTGCCGCCGATGCCTGCTTCGTGTCGCAGTCCACGCTTTCGGCAGGCCTGCGCGATCTGGAGGCCCTGCTCGGCGTCACGCTGGTCGAGCGCACCAAGCGCGCAGTGCGCTTCACGCCGCTGGGCAACGCCGTCGTCGCCAAGGCCCACCGCATCCTGCGCGAGACCGAGGAACTCTCAGACCTCGTGCAGTCCAGCGGCAAGCCGCTCTCGGGCGAAGTGCGCATGAGCGTGATCCCGACGATCGCGCCGTTCCTGCTGCCCCGAATGCTCCCGCGCCTGCGCCGCGAGCGCCCGAACCTCAAGCTGTTCCTGCGCGAAGAACCGAGCCAGGCCGCGATCGAATCGCTGCACCACGGCCGCGCCGACTGCGTGCTGCTTGCCCTGCCCTACGCCACCGGCGAAGTGGACAAGGAGACGATCGAACTCGACGCCTTCTTCGTCGCCTTCCCCAGCGACGATCCGCGCAATCCGCCCGCCGAAGTCGGCCCGGAAGTGATCGACGAGCACCGCCTCCTCCTGCTGGAAGACGGGCACTGCCTGAAGGACCACGCGCTGGCGGCCTGCAACCGCCCGGAACTGCGTGCCTCGGCAACGATGATCGGCACCTCGCTGCATACTCTGGTGCAAATGGTGGACAACGGGCTGGGCCTGACGATGCTGCCGGAAATGGCGATCGACGCAGGCATCCTCAACGGCACCAATGTCGTCGCCCGGCCGCTGCTCTCGCCCAATGCCAATCGCGAGATCGCTCTGGTTTGGCGCAAGAACTCGCCCCGTGCGGAGGAGTTTCGGCTGCTCGCGGATGAGCTTCGGGCTGGGTAGTTTTCAAGAAAAGTAGAAGCAGGGGAGCATAGCCCCCCTGCACCCCCATTACTGTCGAGGTCGAGTGCGACCTATCCGTTGCGCACTCATGGCGGCGTCGGGAGACTTAATGGCTGCGCCGCAGGGAGCTCACTACAGTTGGGTAGCGCGCAGCGTAGACATTCCGAGGGTCCGGGGGATCATCCCCCGGTCTTCCCCTTCACTTTTTAACGCGCAGCGTCTGCAAACCCAGCCCGAGCGCCGCGATCCCAGCCCCCAGCACCGTAACCCCGGTCCAGCCCCAGCTATGCCAGACCACCGTCGCCGCGCCCGAACTGGCGGCCCCGGCGAGGAACATCGAGGCCATGTAGACCGTGTTGATTCGCGAGCGCGCTTCCGGGCGAAGGGCGTAGATGATGCTCTGGTTGGAGATCTGGCTCGCCTGGATCGCGAAATCGAGCAGCAGCACGCCCACGATCAGCCCGACGATCGAGGTCCAGAACCCGAAGACCAGCCACGACACCAGTGTCATCGCGCTGGCTGCGACGATTACCGGATGCGGCCCGCGGCGGTCGGCGATGCGGCCGGCGATCGGCGCGGCCAGCACGCCTGCGGCGCCCAGTACGCCGAACAGCCCCGCCACTTGCGAGCCGAGGCCGAAGCGCGGCTCCTGCAAGTGCAGCGCAAGGATCGTCCAGAACACGCTGAACACGCCGAACTGGGTACACTGGGTGAGAGTAGCGAGGCGCAGTGCGGGAAACTCGCGCCAGAGGTCGCGCAACGACGCCATGAGGCCGAGATAACCCAGCCCGCCGCGATGCGGGTGGCTACGGGGCAATTGCCAGGCCATGAGTCCCGCGGTCATCAGCGCCAGCGGCACGGCCAGCCAGAACATCGCGCGCCAGCCGAAGGCGCCGCCGACGAAGCCCGCCAGCGTGCGGCTGAGGAGGATGCCGCAGAGCAGACCCGCCATGACCGTGCCGACGACTGCACCGCGTTTGTCCTCGGGCGCGAGGTTGGCCGCTAGCGGAACGATCTGCTGCGCGACCGAAGCGAGCAGTCCGACCAGCAGCGAGGCGGCGAGCACAGTGCCGCCGGTCGGCGCGATGGCCACCAAGGCCAGCGCCACCGAAAGCGCGATGCACTGCGTCACGATCAGGCGCTTGCGTTCCAGCAGGTCGCCGAGCGGTACCAACAGCAAGAGACCCGCCGCATAGCCGAGCTGGGTCGCGGTGGGGACATAGGTGATCGCCGCTCCCGAAAAGTCGCGCTCCATCAGGCCGAGCATCGGCTGGCCGTAGTAGATGTTGGCGACCGTCAGCCCCGCAGAAGCGGCCAGCGCGAAGACCAGCGCCCGGCCGAAGGGGCGTTCCTTGCCGTTGACGTGGCTTGGAAGTGGGGCAGCGGAAACGGAACGGGGCGCGGTAATGGGATTTTCCTTGCTGATGATGCCCCCATGGGCCGCCCTCTGCCGGGTGCGGGCGATTGTACCAAACGCAACGAGGTCAAACCCGCCTGCAATTTTCGCAATTCAGCAATGTGAGCGCGAAGGCGCGCTCAGTCCATGTGTTTCAGGCCGACCCGCAGATAGTCCCAGCCGGTGATAAGCGTCAGGACGGCCGCGCCCCACAGCGTAGTCAGGCCCACGGTATGCGGCACATTGACCTCCAGCGCGCCGAGATCGACATTCCACCAAGGCATTGCCGCCCCGAGCACGAGGGCGCCGAGCGAGATCATCTGGAAAGTCGTCTTCCACTTGGCGAGGCGGCTGACCGGCACCGAGACCTGCAACCCGCCGAGGAACTCGCGCAGGCCGGAAACCGCGATCTCGCGCACGAGAATGATCAGCCCGGCGATGACATGCATGTCGCCGACGTAAGGCCCGGTGAGGATGCCTTGCGCCGTAAGCACCAGAATCACCGTCGCGACCATGATCTTGTCGGCGATCGGATCGAGGAACACGCCGAGTTTCGACACCGTGCCGCTCGACCGGGCGAGATAGCCGTCGAAATAATCGGTAATGCCCATCAGGCAGTAGAGACCGAAGGCCAGGCCGTAGCCGAACTCCCATCGCGGCCACCAGAGCAGGAAGGCCAGCAGCGGCAGCGCCACGATGCGCGAGAGGGTGAGGATATTCGGCAAGGTCAGCATGTTCCCTTGCCCATAGCCGCGATTCTTCGATTCGAGAATTGGCTTGTGAATCGCGCTGTTCTTGTCTGCTGCCTGTTCCGTCCATTCGGCAAAAAACGGCTTACGGGGCTTGTGCCCTCGCCTTACCGCATTAAGTGTCGCCCCCATGATGAAGCGAGGCCGCCGAATTTCTCCGACATGACAACGACGACCCAACTCATCCGGGCCAGGCGTTTCCTGCCCCTGTTCGTCACCCAGTTGCTTGGCGCGTTCAACGACAACCTGTTCAAGAACGCCATGGTCCTGTTCGTGGTCTACGGCGTCTACAACTCGGAAGCCGCCGAGGCGCGGTTCAGCGCGCTGGCTTCGGGCATCTTCGTGATTCCGTTCTTCCTGCTCTCGGCGCTGGCCGGGCAGATGGCGGACATGCGCGACAAGTCGCGGATCATCCGCATCGTCAAGTTCTGCGAGATCGTCATCATGCTGGTGGGCGGCACCGGCCTCGCCCTCGCCTGGCAGGGCATTGCGCTGCACGCCGTGGCAATCCCGCTGATGCTGCTCGCGCTTTTCGCCATGGGCATCCACTCGACCTTCTTCGGCCCGATCAAGTACGCGATCCTGCCGCAGCACCTGAAGGACGGCGAAGTGCTTTCAGGC
Organism: Novosphingobium sp. BF6; assembly: GCF_058273105.1. Classification (NCBI taxonomy): domain Bacteria; kingdom Pseudomonadati; phylum Pseudomonadota; class Alphaproteobacteria; order Sphingomonadales; family Sphingomonadaceae; genus Novosphingobium; species Novosphingobium sp. BF6. The sequence continues at coordinate 1,305,235 of NZ_CM177775.1, read as the reverse complement.
ACCGGACTGGTCGAGGCGGGGACCTATATCGCGGTTCTGGCGGGCACGATCGTCGCAGGCTGGATCAGCGTGGACACCGCCGCGATCATGGTCGTGGCGATCGCCGCCGTGGGCTATTTCGCGGGCCGACAGGTTCCCCCCGCACCGCCGCAGGGCAAGCCGGAGCCGATCGACTACCACGTCATCCGCTCCTCGATAAATCTCGTGCGCACGACGATGAAGGATCGCCGGGTCTACCTCGCGATCTGCTCGATCAGCCTGTTCTGGGCGATCGGCACAGTGCTCTTCGTGCACTTCCCGCCGCTTGCCAAGAACATGCTCCACGCCAGCAAGGAAGTGGCCAGCCTGTTCCTGGTGATGTTCTCGGTCGGCGTCGCCATCGGCTCGGTGGCGATCAACGCGCTGCTCAAGGGCACTGTTTCGGCGCGCTGGTCACCGCTTTCAGTGATCGGCATGGGGCTGTTCCTGCTGGCGTTCCAGGAAGTCTGCGCCTCCTGGCCGCCGCATGGCGGGCCGGAAGCGCTGATGAACGTGGGGACGTTCGTGGTCCAGCCGCTGGCGATCCCGCTGCTGCTGACCCTGCTCGGCATCGCCGTCTGCGGTGGCATGTTCGTGGTGCCGCTCTACGCCTTCCTGACGACGTTCGTGGACAAGTCGCAGACCGCCCGCACCATCGCCGCCAACAATATCGTCAATTCCGGCGCCATGGTCGTCGGCGCCATCGCCACGGGGCTGATGTCGCTGCTGGGGCTGGCGGTCGTTACGCAGCTCATGGTGGTGGCGCTGTGCTGCGTCGCCTCGGCCTGGCTCGGCCTCCTGCTCTACCGCGCCGAGCGGGCCGCCAAGCGACCCTGACATCCTCAGGCGATGAAGGTCGTTACGACGACAAGCGCCGCGCAATAGGTAGAGAGAAAGCGCCGCCAGTCGCCGCCGCTCATCTGCCAATAAGCCTTGGCCCGCGCATCCTCCGCAGCCTCCACCGAGGGCGACTTCACTCCGCGGCAGACGTGACGGGGCAAGGACCGCCGGAACGGATGACCGGCCTTTCCGTGAGCGAGGATGCTGGCGCGTCGAGACATGGCGCCCAGCTTAAGACTTCGTTTACCTTTGACCACTCGCCCGAAAGAGGCATCCCGATCCGGGACGGAAACGAACATAGCGGCGGATGAAGAACATTTAACAAGTCTCTGCTCTCAAACGAAAAAGGGCCACCCGAAGGCGGCCCTTTGCGGGATGTTTCCTTGAAAGGAACGTCAGATCCGGTCGCCGAGCGCGCCCTTGACCTTGCCGACGCCCTGCTGGACCTCGCCCTTCTTCTCCTGGATCTTCCCTTCGGCCTGCTGGGCCGGGTCGTTGCGGGCCTTGCCGAGGGCCTGCTTGGCATTGCCTGCGATCTCGTTACCCAGACCCTTGATGGTGTCCTTCAGTTCGCCCATGATCGTTGCTCCTTCTCGGTTCCGGCGGAAATCCACCGTTTGCACACCGAGAGAACCCGCCAGCCCGCGCGGAAGTTGCCGCCCCCTGCGCCGGAACGTGGCCTGAGGGCGACAAAATTCAGCCAACGGCCTCAGGCGCCCGCCAGCGAGAGGATATAGTCCCAATCCTGCGGCGTCACTTCGGCGACCGACAAGCGCGAAAGCCTGAGCATCTCCATATCGGCGAGTTGGGGATCGGCCTTCATCTTGGCCAGCGTCACGGGACGCGCCAGCTTGCGCAGCGGCTTGACCTTCACCGCCGCCCACTTGCCCTCGGGATCGCTGGGATCGGTCAGGCCGGACTGGCTGATGGTGACGATCCCGACAATCTCCTTGCCGATGTTCGAATGGTAGAAGAACGCCTCGTCCCCCACCTGCATGGCGCGCAGGTTATTGGCCGCGCGGTGGTTTCGCACGCCGTCCCAGGTGCCCTCGCCTTCCGACACGAGGTCCTTCCAGCCATAGGCGTCCGGTTCGGACTTCATGAGCCAGTAGCGCTTCGCCATCTCGTGCCTTTCGATTTCGCCTTACGGCAATAAACTTATATGGGGGCGGCATAACGATTCAATCGGCGGAAACAACATCGGTGATTCGGCGCTCTTCGCGGAGCACCGGTCACAACCCGCCGAGCCTTGTTGGAAGACCATGATGAACCTTGCCCAGATCCCCGTCCTCAGCCTCGAATCCGACCGCGCCGAGTTCTCGCAGCGCATCGGCGAGAGCTTCCGCACTTTCGGCTTCGCGATGGTCCGCGACCATGGCATCGACCAGGCCCTGATCGACCGCGCCTGGGAGCTGACCGCCCAATTCTTCGCCCTGCCCGACGATGTGAAGCGCAGCCACTTCATCCCCGGCCAGGGCGGCGCGCGCGGCTATACCCCGTTCCGCACCGAAGTCGCCAAGGGCGCGACCGAGAAGGACCTCAAGGAATTCTGGCACATCGGCCGCGACCTTCCCGATGGCTCGCCGCTCGCCGCCTCGATGCCGCCGAACGTCTGGCCGGGCGAAGTCGAAGGCTTCCAGGAGACCTTCACCGAACTCTACGCCCAGTTCGACAAGGCCGGTGCCGAGATTCTCTCCGCCATCGCCACCTACCTCGGCCTCGACGCCCGCTGGTTCGATCCGGCGATCGAGGACGGCAATTCGGTGCTGCGCCTGCTGCACTATCCGCCGGTCGCCGAAGGCGCCGGCGGCGCGATCCGCGCGGGCGCGCATGAGGACATCAACCTCATCACCCTGCTGCTCGGCGCGCAGGAAGCGGGCCTCGAACTGCTCGGCAAGAACGGCGAATGGCTCTCGGTCGCGCCGCCCGAAGGCGCGGTGGTCATCAATATCGGCGACATGCTCCAGCGCCTGACCAACCACGTCCTGCCCTCGACCACTCACCGCGTCCGCAATCCGGATGGCGACCGCGCCGCGCACAGCCGCTATTCGATGCCGTTCTTCCTGCATCTGCGCAGCTACTTCCCGTTCAAGACGCTGGACCAGTGCATCACGGACGAAAACCCGGACCGTTACCCCGTCAGCATCACCGCCGACGACTATCTCCAGGAGCGTCTGCGCGAGATCGGCCTGAAGATGTAATGCCTGCGCGCCTTCGGATCACGGGAACCGAAGGCGCGTTTCCCTCCGCGATTTAACCAATATTTCAGCCCGCTGCGCCTAAGCACTCCTCCGGGGACAGCCGGGGGAACTTCAGTGACGACAAGCGGGACCGCGCAATTCGAAGAGAATGGCGCCGAAACGGAAAATGTCGAAAGCGACAGCGGCCGTCAGGTCGATGTCGTCGCTCTCGGCATCGTCACCGCCGCGATCCTGCTGTTCGTCACCACCGGCGCGGCGATCGGTCCCGCCGTCCTGAAATCGCTGGCCGGCAAGGGACCGGGTCCCGACCGTTTCCTGCTCAACGCCTTCCTGCTCAACATCGCCATCATCATCTTCGGCTGGAGCCGCTATCGCCAGCTTTGCGAAGAAATCCGCCAGCGCAAGCGCGCGGAGCGGCAGGCCCGCCGTCTCGCCGAGACCGATCCGCTCACCGGCTTCCTCAACCGCCGCAGCTTCCATCGTGCGGTGGACGATCTCATCCGCCGCTCCGCCGCGCGTGACAGGGACGTGGTGCTGGCGATGATCGACCTCGACAACTTCAAGCAGGTCAACGACTGCAACGGCCACACGGTCGGCGACCGCCTGCTTCAGGAATGCGCGCGGCGGATTTCCGGTTGCCTGCCCATCCAGGCGCTGATCAGCCGCATCGGCGGAGACGAATTCGCCATCGCCCTCGAATGCGACGGCAGCCGCACCGAGCGGATCGACCGCATCGCCGCAGCGCTGGTCGAGGCGATCGGGCGGAGCGCGATGGTCGATACGATCAGCGTCGAGGTTACCGCCTCGATCGGTCTCGCCGGTTCGAGCATCGTCGATGGGGAGGAAGCCCGCAGCAACGCCGCCGCCCTGCTCGAAAGGGCGGACATGGCGATGTACCACGCCAAGCGACAGGGCCGGAACAGCTTCGCCTGGTTCGAAGCGCCGATGGCCGCGGAGATGCGCGCCCGCACCGCGCTGGAACAGGCCATCCGCCAGGGCATCGCACGCGGCGAATTCGTGCCGTTCTACGAACAGCAGATCGATCTCCGGACCGGCGAACTCACCGGCTTCGAAATGCTGGCGCGCTGGAACGCGCCGCAGCTCGGCCTGGTCGCGCCGGACATCTTCATTCCCGTGGCCGAGGAAATCGGCGCCATCGCCGCGCTTTCGGAAAGCCTGATCGCACAGGCGCTGGAAGACGCCAGGGGATGGGACGCGCGCCTCACATTGTCGGTAAACATCTCGCCGCTGCAATTGCGCGATCCCTGGTTCGCCCAGAAACTGCTCAAGCTGCTGCTGGAGGCGAACTTCCCGCCGCACCGGCTGGAAATCGAGATCACCGAATCCTGCCTGCACCGGAACCTCGCGCAAGTCCGCACCCTGATCGTCAGCCTCAAGAACCAGGGCATCAAGGTCAGCCTCGACGATTTCGGCACCGGCTACAGCTCGCTCGCCATGCTGCGCAGCCTGCCGTTCGACCGCATCAAGATCGACCGCAGCTTCGTGTCGGACCTGACGGGCAGCAAAGATAGCGCCGCCATCGTCCATGCCATCGCCATGCTCGGCAAGGGACTGGACCTGCCGGTCACCGCCGAAGGCATAGAGAGCAGCGAAGTGCTCTCGCACCTTCGCCAATACGAACAGATCAAGGGACAGGGCTACCTCTACGGCCAGCCACGCCCGGCAGCCGAAATTGCCGAGTGGCTGAGCGAACATGGCCTGCTTGCCCACCCGCAGATCCCCGAGGCCGACTTCCAGAGCGCATCGCCCGAAAGCCCGGCGGCCCGCGCGCGGGCGGAGGCCCCGCTTCCTTCCGCGAGGGCGCAACGATAGGAAAGCTGATCGGCGGCGCGGGAACGACTGCAATTCCTACCCGGCCTGCGATTGTGCCATTCCTCTGGACCTGACGCCCCGCAGCGCATAAATCGCGCGCCATGCGGATCGATTTCACCAAGATGCATGGGCTGGGCAACGATTTCGTCGTGCTCGATGGACGCACCGGCGCGCTGCCGGTCGTCGACGCGGCGCTCGCCGCCGCGCTGGCCGACCGCCATACCGGCATCGGCTGCGACCAGCTGATCGTCCTCGCCCCGTCCGATCGCGGCGACTTCCGCATGCGGATCTTCAACAACGACGGCAGCGAAGTGGAAGCCTGCGGCAATGCCACACGCGCCATCGGCCTGCTCCACGGCCGCCCCGCGAGCATCGAGACGCTCGGCGGCATGGTCGCCACGACGCCGACGGACAGCGGCATCAGCGTGGAGATGGGCAAGCCCCGCTTCGACTGGAACCTGATCCCGCTCGGCTACCCGATGGACACCCACGCGATGCCGGTGGCCTGGGAAGAGCTGGTCAATCCCATCGCCGTCAATGTCGGCAATCCGCATGTAATTTTCTTCGTGAACGATCCCTACCGCATCGACATGGCCCGCCTCGGCCCGCTGATCGAGACCGATCCGCTGTTCCCCGAGCGCATCAACGTCAATGTCGCCGCCGTCACCGCCCGCGATGCCATTAGCTTGCGCGTCTGGGAGCGCGGCGCCGGTCTCACCCGTGCCTGCGGTACCGGCGCCTGCGCCACCGCCATCGGCGCGATGAAGCGCGGCCTCGTCGATCGCAAGGTCACCGTCACCCTGCCCGGCGGCCCGCTCACCATCGAATGGCGCGGCGACGACGAGATCGTCATGACCGGTCCCGCCACCGAATCGTTCCGCGGCTCCTTCGACGCGGCGGACTACGGGATTCCAGATTGACCGTCGAAGTCCATTCGCTCGGCTGCCGCCTCAATATTTCCGAAAGCGAGACGCTGCGCGGCCTGCTGCGCGGCGCGGAAGACCTGGTGGTCGTCAATTCCTGCGCGGTCACGGCCGAAGCCGTGCGCCAGACCCGCCAGGCGATCCGCCGCGCCCGCAAGGAGCGTCCCGAGGCCCGCCTGATCGTCACCGGCTGCGCCGCCGAAGTCGAGCGTGCCATGCTCGCGGCGATGCCCGAGGTCGATGGCCTCGTGCCCAACACCGCCAAGCTCGACCCGCGTGCCTGGAACGTCCCCGTCATCCCTGCCCCCGTCGAACGCCGCGCCTATACGCGCGGCTTCGTGCAAGTGCAGAACGGCTGCGACCATGCCTGCACTTTCTGCGTAATCCCGCAAGGTCGCGGTGCCAGCCGCTCGCGCAGCATTGCCGAAGTGCTCCACGATGTGGCGGTCCATCTGGACGCAGGCGTGAACGAGATCGTGCTGACCGGCGTCGACCTTACCTCCTGGGGCGGCGACCTTGACGGCGCGCCCCGCCTCGGCGCGCTCTGCGAGGCGATCCTCGCGACGTTCCCGGCCCTGCCACGCCTGCGCCTCTCCTCGATCGACGGCGCCGAAGTGGACGAGGCCCTGTTCGAACTGCTGGCGGGCGAGGCGCGGGTCATGCCGCATGTCCACCTCTCGCTCCAGCATGGGCACGACCTGATCCTCAAGCGCATGAAGCGCCGCCACAGCCGCGCCGATGCCGTGCGGCTCGTCACCGACTTGCGCACGCGCCGTCCCGAAATCGCCATCGGTGCCGACCTCATCGCCGGTTTCCCGACCGAGGACGAAGAAGCCCAAGCCGCCAATCTCTCCATCCTCGGGGAATTGCAGGTCGTCCACGGCCATGTCTTCCCCTATTCGCAGCGCCCCGGCACCCCGGCGGCGCGCATGCCCCAAGTCGATGCCGCCACGATCAAGGCCCGCGCCGCTGAGCTGCGCGCGCGGATCGCCGAAATCCGGGCAGGCTGGCTCACCGGGCTTATCGGCCAGCCGCTATCGGTGCTTGCCGAAAGAGGCGCGAAAGGCCATGCGGAAAACTTCGCTGCCGTGCGCCTGCCCCCCGATGCGCAGCCCGGCACGCTGATCCGCGTTACGCCCGCAAGGGTAGTCGAAGGAATACTGGAATCATGAGTACCGAAGGCCAGCAGGCTGAGCGCGACTGGTCCGACCGCCTGTTCGGCGGCTTTCGCAAGACCTCCGAACGCCTGAGCGAGAACCTCTCCGGCATCGTCGGCAAGACCAGGCTGGAAGAGTCTCAGCTCGACGATATCGAGGATGCGCTTATCATGTCGGACCTCGGCCCCCGCGCCGCCGCCCGCATCCGCGCCCGCCTCGCCGACGAACGCTTCGAGCGTGACGCCGACGAGCGCGCGATCATGGAAGTGGTCGCCCGCGAGATCGCCGAGATCCTGCGCCCTGTCGCCAAGCCGCTCGACGTCGTGGCCTTCCCGCGCCCGCAGGTGATCCTGGTGATCGGCGTCAACGGCTCGGGCAAGACGACGACGATCGCCAAGCTCGCGCACTTGTTCCAGGAGCAGGACTATTCGGTCATGCTGGCGGCGGGCGACACCTTCCGTGCCGCCGCGATCGGCCAGCTCGGCGTCTGGGCCGACCGCCTCGGCATTCCGCTCGTCAAGGGTCCCGAAGGCGGCGATCCCGCCTCGATCGTGTTCGACGCGGTCAAGGCCGCGACCGATCAGGGCATCGACGCCTTGATCGTCGACACCGCCGGTCGCCTCCAGAACAAGCGCGAACTGATGGACGAACTGTCCAAGATCCGCCGCGTGCTGGGCCGCCTCAATCCCGAGGCGCCGCATGACGTGGTGCTCGTGCTCGATGCCACCAATGGCCAGAACGCGCTCTCGCAGATCGAGATTTTCAAGGAAGTGGCGGGCGTTTCCGGCCTTATCATGACCAAGCTGGACGGCACCGCGCGCGGCGGCGTGTTGGTCGCTGCGGCGGAGCAATACGGCCTCCCCATCCACGCCATCGGCGTCGGCGAGAAGATCGACGACTTGCGCCCCTTCAACCCGGACCTCTTGGCCCGCGTGATCGCAGGGATCGCCTGATGAACGCTGAAACCGCTCCTGCCCAGAAGCCCAAGTCCAGCTGGGTCAACCTCGTCGTCGATTTCGGCCCGCTGCTGGTTTTCTTCCTCGCCTATCGCCATTTCTCCCCCTCGGGCGAAGGCGATACGATCGGCACCGTTTCCGCCGTCATCAAGGGCACGATCGCCTTCATGGTCGCGACCGTGATCGCGCTCGGCGTGTCGAAATGGCGCCTAGGCCATATCTCGCCGATGCTCTGGCTGACCACCGTACTGATCGTCGGCTTCGGCGCGCTCACCGTGGTGTTCCACGACGCCTTCTGGATCCAGATCAAGCCCACCGCCGTCTACCTGATGTTCGCGGGCGTGCTGTTCTTCGGCCTGATGCGCGGCAAGCCCATGCTGAAATACCTGCTCCAGTCGGCCTTCGAAGGACTGAACGAGGAAGGCTGGATGAAGCTCTCGCGCAACTGGGCCTGGTTCTTCGTCCTCCTGGCGGTACTGAACACCGCGCTGGTCTTCACCGTCAGCTTCGACACCTGGCTTCAAGCCAAGCTCTGGGGCTTCACCGTACTCTCGTTCGTCTTCACGTTCTCGCAGCTGCCGATGGTGCTGAAGCACGGCATGGGCGAGGCGGCCAAGGAAGAAGTGATCGAGAACCCGCCGCACGACTGAGGCAATGAGGGGGGCCGGACCATTCGGCCCCCTTCGCTTTCAAGCTTCCGGACTTAGCTCCGCATTCACCGAAATCCGACGCGGCATGGCGACCGCCAGCGACAGGGCAAGCGCCCCGCCCCGCACGAACCGCCCCTTGCGCAGATAGGCGCGCATCACCGCGTCGAAACTCTGCGGCGACGAGACTTCCATCAACTCCCGATAACGCCGGGCTTCGGTCTTGAATGCGCTCCAGCCCTTGCCCTGCATTCCGATGCCCCCTGATCGCGCAAGGCGCTTGACGATCTTCACGAACTCCCGCGCCCAGAACTCGGCCACCGCGCTGTCTACAACCGTCCGTGCTTCCGGCAGTCGCTGCGCCAGCGCCCGGCTGAACCCTTGCAGGGCCACCGCAAGTTCGTCGTTGCCGCAGCGGTCGAACCGGCCCCGGCAGTTCAGCTGAGCCATGATGCTGGTCTTGCGGGTGCGATAGTAGATCCACGGCTGGGCCATGTAGACGAAGCTCTTCGCCCCCAGCAGGAGCCAGGGCACCGTCGCGACATCCTCGAAACGGGCGCCTTCGGGAAAGCGGATCACATCGCCGAACAGGTCCCGCCGCCACACTTTCGACCAGGCATGAAGCCGCCGCCGGGCAAAAGTGCCCGCAATCAGCGTCTCGGTGCATTGCATCGGCACGCCGCTCTCCACGCCGCTCCTGCCGCAAAACGTCGCGAAGGGCCTGCCCTTCTCCCGCACGTAGTCGCACAGGACGACATCGGGGCCATGCGCCAGAACCACATTGCGCAGCCCCGCAATCGCTCCGGGCAGCAGCATGTCATCGGAATCGACGAACCACAGGTAGTCGCCCCGCGCCGCTTCCAGCAGGGTATTGCGCGTAACGCCGATGCCGCGATTGCCCTCGTGCAGCAGAAGGCGGCTGTCGATGTCGCAGCCGTCCAGGATATGCCGGCAGAAGTCCGCCGAACCGTCCGTCGAGCAATCATCGACGATGACGAGTTCGACACCGGCCTGCCCGGCCATCTGCGCGATGATCGAGGCCAGGCACTCTTCCACGAAAGGCCGGACATTGTAGACCGGCACCAGAATACTGAGCCACGGCCGGTCCGGCGCTTCGCCGGACGCACGCGCGCCCACGCAACCGGCATGGCCGTCACCGGCCACGCCCGCATTCATCCCCATCATCGAAATTGCCCCCGCAAATGCCGGACGTGATCACTTGCGAATCGCACCGGCAGCGCGCGCCTTAAAGCCATGCTCTGCACTCGACCAGAGGAACGATCAGATTTCGAGCTGGCTGCCGAGTTCGACCACGCGGTTGGTGGGCAGGCGGAAGAACTCCATGGCGCTGGCGGCATTGCGCATCATCCACGCGAAGAGCTTTTCCCGCCAGATCGCCATTCCCGGCTTGGCGGACGGAACCAGCGTCTGGCGCGAGAGGAAGAAGCTGGTCTTCATCATCTCGAAGGCCCCGCCGCAGAAATCGGCATGGGCGAGCGCCACCGGAATGTCGGTCTCTTCCATGAACCCGTAGCGCAAGTTCATGCGGTAGAAGCCCTGGCCGAGGTCGGTCACCGAATAGCGCTCGGCAGGCTCGACATAGGGCACGTCCTGGACTTCGACCGTCAGCACCACCACGCGCTCGTGCAGCACCTTGTTGTGCTTGATGTTGTGCAGCAGCGCCGAAGGCACGCCCGCATTGCTGGAGGCCATGAAGATCGCCGTGCCCGGCACCCGCGCGGCGGAGCCGTGGGCGCTCTTGGCGAAGACGTTGAGCGGCAGGGCCGCCTCGGTCATGCGCTCGCGCATCAGGCGACGGCCCTTGTTCCAGGTGGTCAGCAGGGTGAAGGCGATGCCGCCGATCAGCAGCGGGAACCAGCCGCCGTCCGGCACCTTGGTGGCGTTGGCGGCGAAATAGGCGCCGTCGACCACGAAGAAGGTCACGATCACCGGCACCGCCAGCCACAGCTTCCAGCGCCAGAGCACGATCACCAGCACCGCCATCAGGCAGGTGTCGATCAGCATCGCCCCGGTCACCGCGATACCGTAGGCCGAGGCGAGGTTCGACGAGTTCTGGAACACCAGCACCAGCACGATCACGCCGGTCATCAGCGCCCAGTTCACGAAGGGAATGTAGATCTGGCCGACCTCGTGCTCGCTGGTATGGCGGGTCGAGAGACGCGGGATGAAGCCCAGCTGCATCGCCTGGTGGGTGATCGAGAACGCGCCCGAGATCACCGCCTGGCTGGCGATGAACGTGGCGCAAGTCGCCAGGATCACCAGCGGCAGACGCAGGTTTTCCGGCGCGAGATTGAAGAAGGGATTCTTCATCGCATCGAGCGCCGCCGAATCGTCGAGGCCGAGGATCATCGCCGCTTGGCCGAAATAGTTGATCAGCAGGCAGGGCATGACGAAGGCGAACCACGAGAGGCGCAGCGGGCCGCGGCCGAAATGGCCCATGTCCGAATAGAGCGCCTCGGCGCCGGTGACGGCCAGCACGACCGAACCGAGCGCGAGGAACCCCAGAATCTTGTCGGTCAGGAAGAATTGGATCGCGTACCACGGGTTCAGCGCCACCAGCACCGAAGGCATCTGCACCAGATGGTAGATGCCCAGGATCGCGAGAACCGAGAAATAGACGACCATGACCGGCGCGAACAGCGCGCCGACTTTGGCGGTGCCGCTCTTCTGGATCACGAAGAGCGCGATCAGCAGCACCAGCGCGATCGGCAGGACCAGCGGCGCGAGGCGCGATTCGACGACGGTGAGACCCTCGACCGCCGAGAGCACCGAGACCGCCGGGGTAATCATCGAATCGCCGTAGAACAGCGACGTCGCGAAGACCCCCAGCAGCACCACTAGGGGGCCGAACCGGCTCTTGCGGATCACGCCCGAGATCAGCGCGACGAGGGCAAGGCTGCCGCCCTGCCCCTTGTTGTCCGCGCGCATCAGCACGCCGACATATTGCACCGAAACCACCAGCGTCATCGACCAGAAGATCAGGCTGACGACACCGAGAACGTGCAGTTCGTCGATCGCCAGCGGATGCGGGCCGACAAACGTTTCGCGAAAAGCGTAAAGCGGGCTGGTGCCGATGTCGCCGAAGACGACACCCACCGCGCCCAATGCCAGCTTGGTGATGTTCCCGGAGCCGTGCCCGGAACCATTTCCTTGTGCGGCAGGGGCTTGTTGCCCCTCTGCCGGATCGATCACCGTCGGGACGACAGCCGTGTCCGAACCTGTATCACTCATTCCAGCGCCCCGTAATGGCTTTGCCGCGTCGACATTCGCCCCCGCAACAAGCGCCCGCCGTTAGCAGCATGAAAGGAGCCTAGCAACGACCGTTAGCCGAAGGTTCATCGGCCTGACGGCATGGCTTGGGATTCGGGTTCGGATTCGGCCTGGGGTTTTTGGCCCGACTGGCTGGAAATGAAGGCATCCAGCCGCTGTAGCTGCTGCGCCACCGGCAGCCGCCAATCCGCATCCTCCGGCGCCTTTTTGACCAGATCGACCCAGAGCGCCCGCGCCTGGTCCAGTTGCCCGGACTGGGCCATGGCGAGGCCGAGGAAATAGGGCGGCCCCGGCGCCTTGGGATCGGCCTTGGCCGCCTGGCGATAGGCATAGAGCGCCGGCGGCGTCAGCACGCCCTCGGCATGGGCGACCAGCACGTTGCCGAGCGCCACCCAGGCTTCGGAATCCTTGGGATTGTCCTCGATCGCGCCGCGCAGAAGCTGCGCGGCGTCGCTGTAATGACCGTTGCGCGCGAGGCCGTCGGAAATGACGACCCAGCGGTTGCCGGTCGGAATGCCGTCGCCGTTGAGCTTGGCACGTGCTTCCACGAAGAACTGCCCGGCAGCGGGGTTCTGCGCCTCGGCCTGCGCTTTCGGCGCCCCTGCCTCGCCCGGTCTGCCCTGCGCGGCATAGCCAGCGACGCCGAGCATCAGTGCGGCGGCCACGGCCTCGCGGCCGCCCTTGGGCGCCTTGAACAGGAAGACGATGGCCGCGAAGGCGAGGATCGCCATCAGCGTCACGAAGGCCCAGGTCATCGCGGATCTCCCCGGCGGAAGCGCCCCCGCAGAAGCAGCCCCGCCAGCGCCACCAGAACCAGCGGCACCGCGAAGAGCGGCCATGTCAGCGTGGTAAGCTGCGGCGCATAGCTGACGTAGTCGCCGTAGCGATCGATCAGCCAGCCGCGAATTGCTTCGGGTTCCTCCCCCGCCGCGATCCGTTCGCGCACGAGCGAGCGCATCGACCCGGCGATCGGGGCATCCGAATCGGCGATCGACTGGCCCTGGCACTGGAGGCAGCGCAAGCTCTCCATCAGCGCCTGCGCCTTCTCCTCCTTCGCCGGATCGTCGAGCTGGCGATAGGCGTAAGGCGCGGTCGACTGCTCCTCCTGCGCGGCCAGAGGCGCGGCGAGGCAGAACCCCAAGGCGAGCAGCAGTGCGGCCAGAGACCGATGCACTGACCGGTTCACTGTCCCGCCTCCTTCAACTTCTCAAGAATCATCGGCACATGTTCGGGGCGGATCTCGCCGATGTGTTGGTAGCGAATCAGGCCCTTGCCATCGATCACGTAAGTCTCTGGAACGCCCGAAGACCCGAGTGCGAGCTGCACCTTGCCGTCGTCGTCGGCACCGATCCGCTGGTAAGGATCGCCGTTGTCCTTGAGGAAGCCTTGCAAGTCCTCGGCGCTGTCCCGCACCGAAATGCCCACGATCGGCACGCCCGCGCGGGCCAGCGCGCCAAGCTGCGGCGCCTCGACCCGGCAAGGGATGCACCATGAGGCGAAGATGTTGACGAGATGGGGCCGTCCATTGGCGATGTCCGCGCCGGCCAGCCCCGGACGGTCCGGCAGCGCGGCAGGCAAGGAAAAGGCAGGCATCGGCTTGCCGACCAGCGCGCTCGTCACCGTCCTGTCGGCGGGACGATAGAGGCCGATCATGACCAGCGCCACGAAACCGACGAACAGGACAAGCGGCAACCAGATCGCCCAACGCGGTGCCTTCGGACGCGATGGATCGCTCACGGCTGTCCTCCCTCTTGCCCGCTATCCAGCTGTGCCATGCGTCCGCGACGATAGGCGATCTTCTCGCGGGCGAAGATGCGGCGCACGTCGCTGGCGACCCGGCCCGCGAGCGCCAGCGCGCCGCCCAGCGCGATCAGGAGACCGCCCAGCCAGATCAGCGTCACGAACGGCTTCCACCAGAGCCGGAGCTGCCAGCGGCTAGTCCCGTTTTTCGCATCCGCCTCACCGCCCAGCACGGCATAGAGCTGGCCGTTCCAGCGGGTCAGCAGCGCCGATTCGCTGGTCTGCTGCGGCGGCGCCCAGAAGCTGCGCGACTGGGGATCGATCTGCACGACCCTGCCGTGATCGCCATAGCGCACCAGCAGCCGCGCTTCGAGCGCGGTCCAGTTCGGCCCGGCCATCGGCTCGACGGCGTCAAGCTTGACCTGCCAGGGACCGACCTCGGTGACCTCCCCGAGCTTCACCGCAACGAGCTTCTCCACCGAGAAGGCGCTTTCGCAGCTCATGCCGAAGAGCGAGACGGCAATCCCGAAATGCGCGATCACCATGCCCCAGATCGGCAGCGGCGTGCGGCGCAAGTTGCGGTCCTTCAGCGGCAGCACGCTCGCCCAGCCAAGGCCCAGCGCCAGCGCGAAGCCGAGCGTCGGCAACACGCCAACGCCGCCGACCGCGACCATGGCGATCATGCCCGCCGCCACCAGCATCGCCGGGATCACCAGCGCCTTGCCGATACGCGCAAAGGAATCGCGCCGCCAGCGCAGCATCGGTCCCACCGCCAGCACCACCAGCATCGGCACCGCGAAAAGCGCGCCCATCGGGTTGAAGTAAGGCGGGCCGACCGAGACTTTCGCACCCATCGCCTCGGCCACCAGCGGATAGAGCGTGCCGAACAGGACGATGCCGAGGATCGCCGAGAGCATGACGTTGTTGAACACCAACGCACCCTCGCGGCTGACCGGGGCGAAGCGCTCGCCCTCGGTCACGGTGCCTGCACGCAGCGCGAAGAGCGTCAGCGCGCCGCCGATGTTGATCGCCAGCAGCGCGAGGATGAACGAGCCGCGCTCGGGGTCCACCGCGAAGGCATGGACGCTGGTGAGGATGCCCGAGCGCACCAGGAACGTGCCGATCATCGACATCGAGAAGGCAACGACGCCCAGCATGACCGTCCAGGCGCGCAGGGCATCGCGCGCGGCCAGCACGCTGACCGAATGGAGCAGCGCCGTCGCCGCCAGCCACGGCATCAGCGAGGCGTTCTCGACCGGGTCCCAGAACCACCAGCCGCCCCAGCCCAGCTCGTAATAGGCCCAGTAGGAGCCAGCGGTGATACCCACCGTCAGGAAGATCCAGGCGCCCAGCACCCAGGGCCGCATCGCCCGCGCAAAGGCCGGGCCGACCTGCCGGGTGACGAGCGCGCCGATCGCGAAGCTGAAGGCCACCGACAGCCCGACATAGCCGAGGTAGAGCGTCGGCGGATGGAACGCGAGGCCGAGGTCCTGAAGCAGCGGATTGAGGCCGTTGCCCTCCTCGGGAACCGGAAAGAGCCGTTCGAACGGATTCGAGGCGACCAGCAGGAAGGCATAGAAGCCGAGGCTGACGAAGGCCTGTCCGGCCAGAGTCGCCAGCAGCATCGGTTCCGGCAGGCGCTTCTCGATCAGCGCCACGAAGCCGCCCGCCACGCCCATCACCGTGACCCAGAGCAGCATTGAGCCCTCGTGGTTGCCCCAGGTCCCGGCGATCTTGAAGATCAGCGGCTTCATCGAATGCGAATTCATCGCCACCAGCTTCACCGACAGGTCGGTGGTGGCGAAAACCGTTATCAGGCAGGCAAAGGCGATCAGCGCCAGCGCCCCCTGCACGGCCGCGACCGGGCGAACGATTCCCGCCAGCGTCCCCCCTCGCGGCGTCAGCGCGAGGGCTCCGGCCACGAGTTGCAGCCCTGCTAGGGCGGCCGCGAGCCAGAGGGAAGCAAGACCGAGTTCGGCAATCATCGCAGCAGCCTCACTTGGTTTCGCGCATGACCTGCTCGGCCTGCTCCCTGCTCATGTCCTTCATTTCCCGTGGCACGTAGTTCTCGTCATGCTTGGCCAGGAGATTGTCGGCCACGAACGTGCCGTCCGCGCCCATGTGGCCCTCGGCAACCACGCCCGAGCCTTCGACGAAGAGCGAGGGCACGATGCCCCTGAAACGCACCGGGACGCGCGCCTTGCCGTCCTCGACCGCGAAGGCGATCGTGACGCCGTCGGCTTCGGTCCTGAGCGAGCCGCGCGCGACCATGCCGCCGAGCCGCACACCGCGTCCCGGCTCGGGGGGCTTGGCGACGATCTCCGCCGGAACGTAGAAATAGCTGGCCTGGTTGCGCAGCGCCCAGGCCGCGAGCAGCGCGGCGCCGATCAGCACCACGAGCGCGACGACCAGCAGCACCAGTCGCTGGTGCTTGGCCTTGATCGTACCCTTCACGGCTTGATTCATGTTCAGCGCTTCCTCGCGCTGTCGCGGCGCTTCTCGGCCCGCTTCATCGAAAGCAGCGACCAGCCGACCATCGCCAGAGTGGCGCCGAGACCCACGACATAGGCGGCGATCACGAAGGTCCAGGGGTTCATCGCCTCGCGCATCGGATCCTCGTTCGCCCCATCTTGTCTGTTATTTTTGTCACGTTTCTTGTCGTCTCTACCAGGCGTCGCTCAGCGCTTTGCGCCGCAGTCGCGCTTCGGCCTGCTGGTTCGCGAGAATCGCCCGCATCCGTGCCAGCACGCAGCCTGCAAAGAGCAGTGTGAACCCCAGCATCGCCAGCATGAGCGGCCAGAGGAACGCCCCCGCCATCGCCGACTTGCCGACCGTAATGCTCGGCGCCTGGTGCTGGCTGTTCCACCAGATCACCGAATAGTGAATGATCGGAATGTTCACGGCACCGACCAGTCCGAAGATCGCTGGAGCACGGTTCTGGCCGCCATCGGCAGCCTCGCTGGCCTGCGAGAGCGCGATCCAGCCGAAATAGAGGAACAGCAGCACCAGCATGCTGGTCAGGCGTCCGTCCCAGACCCACCACGTGCCCCAGGCCGGTCGGCCCCAGAGCGATCCGGTGACGAGGCAGACGGCGGTGAACACCGCCCCCGGCACTGCGCAGGCCCGCGCGGCGATACCCGCCAGCGGATGGCGCCATACGAGTTCGGTGAAGCTGGCCGCCGCAATGCCCATCCAGCCCGCCATGCCGAGCCAGGCCGCCGGTACGTGAAGGTAGACGATCCGCACCGTCTCGCCCTGAAGGCGTTCGGCCGGGCCGAAGAACAGCCCCCAGCCGAGCGCTCCGCAGGCTAGGACGAATCCCGCCCCCATGCAGAGCGGCATCAGCCAGCGGGCGATGCGCAGGAAACGAGCGGGATTGGCAAGGCCGTGCATGTCAGGAGGGGTTCTATCGTGCGCAAGGGAAGGAGCAAGTAGCCTATGCCAAAGCACGGGGCTTTTCACCCGACAAATGCCAGATATTGCGATAGAAAAAAGAGAAATGGGGCGATTGATGGGGTTCGAACCCACGACCTCCGGTACCACAAACCGGCGCTCTAACCAACTGAGCTACAATCGCCACACGGGAAACATGAGCCATACGTCATGTCTTCCGAAGTCCGCTCCGTTTCGCTGTGCAGCGCTCGGTGCGGAGGGCGCCCTTTGCACAAGGTTTGCCGTCTTGCAAAGCAAAAAATTGGATTTGGCGAAAACTCCTGCAATTTTCCCGCCCGACGCGCCCCGCTAAAGGTACGCCATGACAGCTCCAGGCGAATCATCCCCCCAGATCCTGCTTTCGCACCCCGGCGTGCAGCGCTTCCCGTCCTCGCGGCTGGACCTCTTCGTCCTGCGCGATTTCCTCGATGCCGCGGAATGCGACGAGCTGGTGGCGATGATCGAGGCACAGCATCGCCCCTCGACGATCGCCAACTACAACGGAGACGATGCCTTCCGCACCAGTTCGACCTGCGATCTTTCCCGCAGCGAACCCTCCGTAGCGGCACTGGCGGACAAACTTGCCGCCCTCTCGCGAATCGACCTTGCCCATGCCGAACCACTCCAGGGACAGCGCTATGAGGTAGGACAGGAGTTCAAGGCGCACACCGATTACTTCGAGCCAAACAACGCCGATTACGACAGGTACTGCTCGGTGGCCGGGCAGCGGACCTGGACTTTCATGGTCTATCTCAACGATGTCGAGGCTGGCGGCGCGACTCGCTTCAAGGTGATCGACAAGCTGATCCAGCCCGAGCGCGGCAAGCTTATCGCCTGGAACAACCGGAAGCCCGACGGTGCGCTCAACGGCGCTACGCTCCATCACGCCATGAAAGTGCGCAAGGGCTTCAAGTACGTCATCACCCAGTGGTATCGCGAGCGCCCCTGGGGATGACGGGGAGCGACAAACGATCGCCCCCCCCTTCACCTCACTGCGGCGCGCTGACGACCGCGCAGGCGATGCGACCACCGGCATTGCCCGCAGGCTGGCTGGTATAGTCGTCTGCGTCGGCGTGGATGACGAAGGCCGAGCCGTCGGCGTCGACAAGCGACTTCCCGCCCGTCCCCAGCGACACCCCGGTATTCAGCACCTGCACCTTGAGCGTACCGTCGGCACCGACATGCTGATTCGGCATGTCGCCGCCATGCGGCGTACCCGAGGCCATCAGGCCATGCATGTGGCCGCCACCGGCGAAATGGGCGCCGGCAGTGGTGAACTTCTGTGCAGGCTCGCAAATACCCTTCTCGTGGAAATGGAACCCGTGGTCGCCTGGAGGCAGCCCCTTCAGGTCGGTGGCGACGAGCACACCCGATGGCGTCTCCTGAAGCGTGACGGTGCCCAGCGATTTGCCGTCGAGACCGATGACATCGGCGCGGACCGACGCAGGCGCCGCCTTTTCCTCGGCTGACGCTTGCGCTGCGAGACCACCAGTCGCCAGAGCGGCGGCGCCACATGCGGCAAGGATGCGGAAGGTACGGGTCATTACGCTTCTCCAACTGCGCGCCGGCATTCCCGATTGCGGCCGGATAGAGGGCCCGGGACGGCGGCGCGGTGACAATCCGTTAATCCTATTGACGGAGAAAGGCTCCGAATTTTCAACGGGACGCCAGGGACATCGCACAGTGACAGCACCGATCGCAAGGCTCATGCCCAGCCCGGCGCGGAGCAGCGAGGAGCGGCGCCGCGAACATCGTCACACGACCCGCTATACCGCAAACCTGGAATCAGCGCGCGGCGGCGTTATGAAAGTCGAACTGGCCGACGTATCCACCCACGGATGCTGCATACGCGCCCCGGGTAACCACGATCGCACCGATTGGCTGCGCCAGGGCGCGTTCGTTTCCATTCGCCTTGAAGACAGCATCGCCCCCGAAACGGCAAAGCTCGAAGCTGCAAAACTCGAAGCTGTGGTCCGCTGGGTGCGCGGGCATACCGCCGGGATGGAATTCCTGCGCCCGGTTCCGCCCGAGCGGCTGGATTGGCGCGAATTGATGGATTTCGGCCTCGAAGCCTGAAACGTTTTCACGCAACAAAAAAGGCGGCCCGCAAGGACCGCCTTCTTCGTGTTCGTGAACGGATTTCGCTCAGTTCTTCTTGAGCGAGAGACCGCCGAAACGCTTGTTGAACTGGGCAACACGGCCGCCGTCCTGCAGCTGGGCCTTGCCGCCGGTCCAGGCCGGGTGCGACGTCGGATCGATGTCGAGAACCAGCGTGTCTCCTTCCTTACCCCAGGTCGAGCGGGTCTGGAACGTCGAACCGTCGGTCATCTGAACGGTGATCATGTGGTAGTCGGGATGCGTATCGGCCTTCATGTCGTATCTCTCTTCGCATA
Organism: Novosphingobium sp. BF6; assembly: GCF_058273105.1. Classification (NCBI taxonomy): domain Bacteria; kingdom Pseudomonadati; phylum Pseudomonadota; class Alphaproteobacteria; order Sphingomonadales; family Sphingomonadaceae; genus Novosphingobium; species Novosphingobium sp. BF6. The sequence goes on along the minus strand of NZ_CM177775.1, from coordinate 1,285,804 downwards.
TGGCCGGTTCCGACCGGCCTGCTTGGGAAAGCGGCGCCCTTACACGGGAGCCCCCGAAAAAGCAAGGGTCAAGGGGACGGCCGGAGCCTTCCCCCCGCCCGATCAGGCATCAGCAATCATCGCGGTGAAATTGACTTCGCAAGTCACCTTGTCGCCGATCGCGGCCTTGCCCCAGAACTTGCAGACGCGCGAACGCTTCTGGACGAAGCCGGCCCGCAGGTCGAGCAGGTTGCCCGGCGTCACCGGATTGCGGAACTTCGCTTCCTCGATCGCCATGAAATAGACGAGCTTGCCGGTTCCGGCCAGCCCGAGCGATTCGATGGCCAGGATGCCCGCCGCCTGCGCCAGCGCCTCGATCTGGAGGACGCCGGGCATGATCGGACGGCCAGGGAAGTGCCCCTGGAAGAAGTCCTCGTTGAAGCTCACGGCCTTGACCGCATGGATCTCGTTCTCGTCGAACGAGACCACACGGTCGACCAACAGCATCGGGTAGCGATGCGGCAGGGCCGCCAGGATCTTCGCGGTGTCGTAGACGAACTCGGTCGAATCGCTCATCGCTTTAACCCGCCGCTGCCCTTAACGGCCCGAGGCCGCCGGAGCCGGCTGCTGCTGCGGAGCCGGTGCCGTGGTGTTGATCGAGGTCAGCGCGCCGTTGAGCGCAGTCAGCACGTCGGTGGTGACGTCCAGCGCCGGATCGTAGGCGAGCGTCTGGCCCACTTCGACGAGCGCGTTGGCACCGCGCTTCTGCATGGCGGGCTTGTAGAGGTTCTGGAGCTGCGCCTGGATCTGCTGGCCGACATAGGCCTGGTTGCGCTGGATCTGCTGCTGCTGGCCCTGCAGTTCCTGGCCGGCCTGCTGTTCCTTCTGCTGGTAGGCCTGGATGCGGGTCTGCAGCGCGGCGTCGGGCTGCTTGCCGTTCAGCGCCTTGACAGCGGTTTCGAGGCCCTGCGCTTCAGGCTGAAGCGAAGTCTGGAGCTGGTTGCGGCGGGCTTCGAAAGCCTGGATCTGCTGCTGCAGCGACTGGTTGGCCGTCTTGCAGGCATTGCACTCACGCGCAACACGATCGAGATCGACGACGGCCACCTTCGACGCGGGCACGGCCTGCGCCAGCGCGGGCTGGGCGAGAGCGACAAACGCCAGACCCGAGGCGAGAGCGGCGGACTTGAGAAGCATGTTCATCAGAATTGAGTTCCCACGTTGAAAGTGAAGGTCTTGGTCCGGTCGCCGTCATACTTGAGCAGCGCCTTGGAGATGTCGATGCGGAACGGCCCGAAAGGCGAGTTCCAGTTCACGCCGAAACCAACGGCGACGCGCGGCTTCCAGGTGTTGCCAAGGAAGCTTTCGGTGAAGTTGGTGTAACTGCCGATAGCCACATTGGCGCCGCCGGTAACCGTGTTGGTCGCGCTCGTCGTGGTTGAGGTCGTACCGTCTGCAGCCGTCTGGGTATAGAGCTGGTTGCCGCTCGAATCACGCGATCCCACAAAGCATCCCTGCGAACCCGGCTCATGGCAATTGTCGTTAAGCTGCGGCGATTTGATCGCCCAAACGGCACCTGCGTCGACGAAGATCGAAGGACGCAGACCCATTTCACGGGCGCCGGAACCGAGCGGAATCTCAAGCTCCCCGCGCGCTTTGTAGTAATAGCGCCCGCCCAGCGCGTCGTTGGAATCCTGTCCCTTGACAGTATAGGCCCCGCTGGAATCTGCCGTGTAATACTGACGCAGCACACGGGGGCCGACACCGCGAATGCCGAAGCCGCGAATATCCGGCTCGCCCAGATAGAAGCGGTCGTTCAGGCGGATGTCGTTGCCGCCCCATCCCTTAATAAGGCCACCCTCGCCCAGAATAGAGAAGATGAAGCCGCCGCCGACCGGCCAATACTTCGCCGCATTGCCGCGAATACGATAATACTTCACGTCGCCGCCCAGGCCAGCAATATCGACGTTGGCCGAAATGGTTTCGCCACGCGTCGGGCGCATGCGGTTGTCGAGATTATCGTAGATCAGCGATCCACCGAGGATCGAACTGAGGCGCTTACCGATGGCATCGCAGAGATAACGACCAGCGCGGAGCGAATCGCAAGTATAGTTGCCATTCTGATCGACAGAATAGTACGTGCCCTTGTCCAGCGTCACATTGTCATAGTTGAGCGTATAACGGCCGATCGCAGTCAAGTATTCAGTCAGCGGCACACCGGCGCGAACCTGGAAGCCGGTGGTTGACTGCTCGTAAGTCGTGTTACGGCTGGAGTTCAGATACTGGAAGCTGTTGTAGTCGCGGCGATAGATATCCACGCCCAGCGACACGTTCTTGTCGAACAGGTACGGCTCGACGAAGCTGGCTTCCAGCGACTTGGAATAGGATGAATAGCTGCCCGACAGACCGATCGTCTGGCCGCGGCCGCGGAAGTTGCGCTGGCGGATCGAGGCCTGGAAGATGAAACGCTCGAGGCTGGAAAAACCGGCCGAAAGCTGGAGTTCGCCGGTCGGCTTTTCCTCGAGGTTGGCTTCGAGGATGATGCGGTCCTCGGCGCTGCCCGGCTTCTGCTCGACCTCGAACTTCTCCTGGAAGTAACCGAGCGATTTGATGCGGTTGGTCGAGCGCTTGACCTGGAGCGAGTTGAAGGCGTCGCCCTCGGCCAGACGGAACTCGCGGCGGACGACCTTGTCCTGCGTCAGCGTGTTGCCGTTGATGTCGATGCGCTCGACATAGACGCGCGGCGCCTCCTGGATCACGAAGGTCAGCCCCATGGTGAGGTTTTCCTTGTCGCGATCGTACTGCGGACGCACGTCGGCGAAGGCATAGCCGAACGCACCGGCGGTGTCGTTCAGGCCCTCGATAGTGTCCTCGACCTTCTTCGCGTCGTACCAGTCACCCTTATGGATCGTCAGGTTCTTCGCCAGTTTCTCGCCGTCGAAGTCGCGCAGCTGGCTTTCGACCTTCACGTCGCCGAACTTGTAGCGCTTACCCTCCTCCACCACGTACGTGATGATGAAGTCCTTCTTGTCCGGCGTCAGTTCGGCCACGGCCGAAACCACGCGGAAGTCGGCATAGCCCTGCGTCAGGTAGAACTGGCGCAGCTTCTGCTGGTCGAAGGCCATGCGGTCGGGATCGTAGCTGGTGCCCGAGCTGAACAGGCGCGTGAAGCGGGCCTGCTTGGTAACCATCTGCGCGCGCAGTTCGCCAGCCGAGAAATGCTCGTTGCCGAGAATGTTGATCTGACGAACCTTGGACTTGTCGCCCTCGGTGATCTCGAAGACGATGTCGACGCGGTTCTGGTCGAGCATGACCATCTTCGGCTCGACGGTCGCGGCGTAGCGGCCCTGACGCTTGTAGAGCTCGATGATGCGGGCAACGTCGGCGCGGATCTTGGAACGGGTGAAGATCTGGCGCGGAGAGACCTTGATCTCCGGCAGGATCTTGTCGTCCTTGATGCGCTTGTTGCCTTCGAGGATGATGCGGTTGACGACCGGGTTTTCCTTGACCGTGATGGTCACGACGCCGTTTTCGTTGCCGACTTGCGCGTCCGAGAACAGCTCGGTGGCGTAGAGGTCCTTCAGCGCGGCGTCGCCTGCAGCCTTGGTGTAAGGCTGGCCTACGCGCAACTGGATATAGGAGAGCACGGTCTGCGGTTCGAGGCGCTCGGCCCCCTTGACCTGGATCGTCTGAATCGTTTCACCGGCTTCCGGAGCAGGAGCCGCAACCGGCGCAGTGGGGGCGGGGGCTGTCTGCGCCAGCGCGATTTCGGGCGCTCCAGCGAGGATCGTGGTCCCCAGAAGCACTATGGCAAGCTGCGGCGCACGGCGAGCTTCAGTGCTGCGACCCATTTCCAATCCGATCATTCTACGCAAATTCCCGTATTCGCTTTCGCGAGGACTTCGACCGACCCGCCAGGCTACCCGTCATATCGACAGGCAATCGCGCCCATCTGCCCGATGGACGACGTCCAATCAAGCAGCCAATCCCGGCGGAAATGTGATGGTTGATGAATTCTCCAGGCTATCCCCCGAAAATCGGGAGAGATGCCAGATCGTTGACCGTGACGAACAGCATCAGGGCAAGCACGAGTGCCACCCCGGTTCGGATCGCCCATTCCTGACTGCGCAGTCCCAGAGGCTTCCGACGGACCAGTTCGGCCGCATAGAAAGCCAGGTGGCCGCCGTCGAGCCCAGGAATTGGCAGCAAGTTGATGAATGCCAAGTTAATCGAAATCATCGCCACGAAGCCTACGAAAGGCTCCCAACCGAGCGAGAACTGCTCGCCCGAATACTTGGCGATCTTGATCGGGCCGCCCAGTTCGCGAACCGAGCGGTCGCCGGTGACGATCTGGCGGATTCCGGTGACGATCGTGCCCATCAGGCCAAAGCTGCGCTCGACACCGATGCCCAGCGCCTGGACCGGGCCGACCTTTTCGAGGCGGCCGAATCCGGATTCGACGCCGATCCGGCCGACAGTGACGGACTGACCCTTCTCGTCCGTCTGCACGGCGCTGCCGATAGTGAGCGGCAGGACATGCGCCTCGCCGCCGCGCATGACGGTGACGGTGGTGCGCTGCCCGGCCCTGGGCATGACCAGCGGCGGAACTTCGCGGAAGCTGTTGATCGGAGTTTCACCGACGGCAACGATCCGGTCACCGATCTTCATTCCAGCCTGATCCGCCGGAGAACCGTCCATGATCCCGCTGACCACCGGAACCGCGAAATCGAGGCCCAGATCGCCGATCTTCGCCTTGTTGCCGAAATCGTCGCTGACCTCTTCACCGGCGATCTTGACCGGCAGCACCTGCGTACGCCCTTGGCGCTCGACCGCGAGGTTCACTGTCTTGCCGGGGAAGTAGACCGTATGCTCGGGAATCTCGGTGACACTGGAGATCTTGTCGCCGTCGATGGCGACGATGCGGTCGCCGATCTCAAGTCCCGCAGCCTTGGCCGAAGAGGTTTCCGAGAAGCCGACGATCTCCGGCTCCGCGATCAGGCGCCCGTGGGCATAGACGAAACCGGCCAGGATCAGCACGCAGAGCACGAAGTTCGTCAGCGGTCCGGCGAAGACGATCAACGCACGCTGCCACAGCGGCTTCACATGGAAAGTCTTCGCACGCTCAGCGGGCGTCAGGCCGTCTTCCCCGGCACTGGGTGCCGAGGCCGGGTTCATGTCGCCCGCGAACTGGACATAGCCGCCCAGCGGCAGCATCGAGAGCTTCCAGCGGGTGCCGCGCTTGTCGGTCCAGCCCGCGATCTCCTTGCCGAAGCCGATCGAGAAGGCATCCGCCTTCACGCCGAACAGCCGCCCGACCAGATAGTGGCCCAGCTCGTGGATCAGTACGAGCGGCCCGAGTACCAGCAGGAACGCGAAAATCGTCGTTAAAAGGTTCGGCGATGCGGTCACTATTCAGGGAATCCTCTTCGGACCGCGTTCGCTACGCGGTCCCGGCCAGCATGCTTGCCCTTGCTCGCGCCTCGCCGTCAACCGCAAGTACGTCCGACAGGCTCGCAGGCGCGGGCGGTGAGTAGGCACCGAGCACGTCCTCGACTTGTGCGGCGATGCGCGTGAACGGGATCTGACCGCCGAGGAAGGCAGCCACCGCCACTTCGTTGGCGGCGTTGAGCACGGCGGGAATGCCGCCGCCCGCTTCCGCCGCCTCGCGCGCAAGACGGGTGGCGGGAAAGCGCACTTCGTCGGGCTTGCGGAAGGTCAGTTCGCCGATTTCGGCGAGATCCAGCGGCGCGCAGGGGGTGTCCATCCGCTCCGGCCAGGCCAGCGCCGAGGCGATCGGCACGCGCATGTCGGAAGGCCCTAGCTGCGCCAATGTGGACCCGTCGCGGTACTCGACCATCGAATGGACGACGGACTGCGGGTGCACGATGATGCGGAGCTTGTCGAGGCCGACCGGGAACAGGTAATGCGCCTCGATCAGTTCGAGGCCCTTGTTGAACATCGTCGCCGAATCGACGCTGATCTTCGCGCCCATGTCCCAGTTCGGGTGCTTGATCGCCTGCGCGGGGGTAGCCAAGGTCAGCCGGTCGAGCGACCAGTCGCGGAACGGACCCCCGCTGGCGGTGAGCGTGATCCAGCGGACATGGTCGAGGCTGTTACCCTGAAGGCACTGGAAGATCGCGTTGTGCTCGGAATCGATCGGCAGCAAGGTGGCGCCGTGGCGTTCGACCGCCGCCGTCATCACTTCGCCCGCCGAGACCAGCGCTTCCTTGTTGGCCAGCGCAATGATGCCGCCCTGCTCGATCGCGGCCATCGTCGGCGCGAGGCCCGCGCAGCCGACGATCGCCGCGACGGTAACGTCGGCACCGCGCGCCGCCGCTTCCACCAGCGCCGCAGCGCCGCCGGAAGCCTCGATGCCGGTTCCGCCGAGCGCCTCGCGCAGTTCGGGAAGCCGCGCCTCGTCGGCGACGACGGCGAGTTCGGCGGAGAATTCCACCGCCAGCTTCGCCAGTTCGGCGACATTGCTGTTGGCGGTCAGCGCGGCGACGCGCCAGTCCGCCGGATTGCGGCGAACGAGGTCCAGCGTCGATGCGCCGATGGAGCCTGTGGCTCCGAGAACGGAAATGGTGCGCATGGTCGTCATCGTGGCTGGAAGAGGATCATCAGGCCTAGCACGAAAAGCACCGCCAGCAAGCCGTCGAGACGGTCGAAGAAACCGCCGTGGCCGGGAATGAAGTTGCCTGAGTCCTTCACCCCGGCGCGACGCTTCATCCAGCTTTCGAAGAAATCGCCCGCCTGCGCGCAGACGGCGACGAGAATGCCGGTGAGCAGGCAGGTCGTGAAAAGCGGCAGCGCGTTTGCGGTCAGATACCAGCAGGGCTGCATGCCGAAGCAGGCAGGTGCGTCTGCGGCATTACCCTGAGGATGGACCGAAAGCAGCCCCTCCTGCCAGAACCGCGCGGCACCGAACAGCACCAGCGTCGCGCCGAGCACGCCGCCGAGCAGGCCGGACCAGGTCTTGGACGGGCTGATCGACGGCGCGATCTTCGGGCCGCCGAGGCTGCGCCCGGTGAAGTAGGCGCCGACATCTACGCCGATCACTGCCAGCAGCACCGTCAGCAGCGGCGCGAGACTGAAGGCCGGGTTGCGCAGGAACAGCAGCATCGCCGCGCCGATCCCGACATAGAGCATGCCGCCGAAATTGAACGCGGCGCGCTCGCCGGGATGCTGGGTGCCGCTGCGTGCGAGCCGGACCCACTCCCACAGCACGCCGAGCGCCACGGCGCAAACGAAAGCGGTCCAGACCACCCCGCCCAGCCAGAGCGCCCCACCGGCCACGACCAGCATGACCGCTGCCGAAACCGTCCGCACCTTGAGGTCGGACTTCTTCCTGGGGGGATCAACGTCCGCCATAGCGCCTCTCGCGGGCGGTGAAATCTTCAAGCGCCTGACGCAGATGCTCGGCGGTGAAGTCCGGCCATAGCACTTCGGTGAACAGCATTTCGGCATAGGCCGCCTGCCAGAGCAGGAAGTTCGACAGGCGCACTTCGCCTGAAGTGCGGATCACCAGATCGAGCGGCGGCAGGTCCGCCGTATCCAGTTCGGCCGCGATGGTTTCCGGCGTGATCGGCCCCTTGGCCGCCGCCTTGGTGGCAGCGCGAGCGATCTCGTCCTGCGAACCGTAGTTCAGCGCCACGGCCAGCGTGGTGCCGGTATTGGCAGCAGTCTTCGCCACCGCGCCTTCGATCAGTTCGACGACATCGGGCTTGAACGCCTTATAGTCGCCGATGATCTTCAGCCGCACGCCAGCCGCCGCGAACTCGTCGAGGTCGGAGAGGATGAAGCGCTTCATCAGGCTCATGAGGTCGGAGACCTCTTCCTCCGGCCGCCGCCAGTTCTCGGTGGAGAAGGCGTAGAGCGTCAGCGCTTCCAATCCCATCTCGCGCGCGCCGCGCACGACGCGGCGCACCGCCTCCACGCCGCGCTGGTGGCCCAGCACGCGCGGCAGGTGGCGTTTCTTCGCCCAGCGGCCGTTGCCATCCATGATGATGGCAACGTGACGCGCGGAAACGGGTTCGCTCTTCGCCATCAGAGGGTCCTCAAGCCGGCGCCGCAAGGCCTCACTTGCCGAGGATTTCCTTTTCCTTGGCGCCGAAGACGTCGTCGAGCTGCTTGATCATGTCGTCGGTCAGCTTCTGGACTTCGGTTTCGCCGCGCTTGCGCTCGTCTTCCGAGATTTCCTTCTTCTTCTCGTCGGCCTTGAGGTTCTCGATACCGTCGCGGCGCACGTTGCGAATGGCGACGCGGGCCTTCTCGGCGTAGGAACCGGCGAGCTTGGCGAGTTCCTTGCGGCGCTCCTCGGTCAGATCCGGGATCGGCAGGCGCAGGGTGTTGCCGTCGTTGATCGGGTTGAGACCGAGTCCGGCCGAACGGATCGCCTTTTCCACAGGGCCGATGTTCGACTTGTCCCAGACCTGCACCGAAAGCATGCGCGGTTCGGGGGCCGAGATCGTCGCGACCTGGGTGATCGGGGTGTTGGCACCGTAGACGGTGACCATGATCGGCTCCAGCAGCGCGGTATTGGCGCGGCCGGTGCGCAGGCCCGAGAGGTCGTGCTTGAGCGCTTCGATCGCGCCGGTCATGCGGCGTTCGAGGTCCGCCTTGTCGTACTTGGCCATGAATCAGGCTCCTTTCTGGACGATCGTCTTGGTGCCGCCGCCCGCGAGAACGGTGGCAAGATTGCCCTTCTCGCGGATCGAGAACACGACGATCGGGATTGCGTTGTCGCGGCAGAGCGCCACGGCGGAAGCGTCCATCACCTTCAGATTGTCGGCGAGGACAGTGTCGTAATCGACCGAATCGTAACGCTTGGCGTCCGGATTGGTCTTGGGATCGCTGTCGTAGACGCCGTCCACACTGGTGCCCTTGAGCAGGGCGTCGCAGCGCATTTCGGCGGCGCGCAAGGCAGCACCCGAATCGGTGGTGAAGTAAGGCGCGCCGACGCCGGCGGCGAAGATCACCACGCGGCCCTTTTCAAGGTGACGCTCGGCGCGGCGGCGGATCACCGGCTCGCAGACCTGGTCCATCTGCACGGCGGACTGCACGCGGGTCTCGACGCCGAGCTGCTCCAGCGCGTTCTGCATCGCCAGCGCATTCATGACAGTGGCCAGCATGCCCATGTAGTCGGCCTGCGCCCGGTCCATGCCGCGCGCGGCACCGGCCATGCCGCGGAAGATATTGCCGCCGCCGATGACGAGGCAGACCTCCAGGCCGGTCTCCTTGGCCGCCTTCACTTCCTTGGCAAGTTCGGCGACGAAATCCGGATCGATCCCGAACTGCTGGCTTCCCATCAAGACTTCGCCCGACAGCTTGAGAAGGACGCGCTTGTAGGGGGAAGAACTCATGGCCGCACAATCTCCTCTGGGCATTTCGCCCGGCTTTAGGAGCGCGCGGGCGGCTTGCCAAGGGGCGAGCTTGTGGATGAGCGTCGGGTACCCGCCACGGAAAGCCGCCCTACCCCGTCAGAGATAGCGCATCCACCAGGCGGAACTGGCGCGCTTGATCGCGCCGAAGCGCTGGGTGGCGAACCAGCAGGGCACGGCCACGAGCACCGCAAGCGCCCAGATCCAGCCCACCGAAGGCACGCTGAGCAGGCCCGATCCGCCCACCACCGCACCGGCGATCCGGTTCCCGGTGTGAAGCAGATAGAGGTGCAGGATATAGAAGAACAGCGGCGCTCCGCCGAGCACCGCCAGCCAGCGGATCACCCGGCTGCGCCCCTCCCTGTCCGCCCGCTCGAAGACATGGAGCAGAAGCGCACCGATCCCCAAGGTAAGCAGCAGGAAACAGGCCGAAGCCGGATACTTCGTGAGGTTCACGAAGGCCATGGCGTCGCGCGTGGCCTTCCCGGTCAGGTCCCAGACCTGCGTGTCGCCATAATCCGTCGCCGCACGCAGGATTCCGAAGGCAGCGAGGCTGACCGCCGCGAACAGGATCAGTGCCCTGCCCCGTGCTTCGGGATCGCTATCGCGGGCGAACCACGGCCCGGCGGCATAGCCCAGCGCCATCGTGCCGATCCACGGCAGCACCGGATAGGAGGTGCGCGCGGCGGCGCCCCAGGGTAGCAGGATCAGGTCGCGCTGGTGCAGGATCGCCCAGAGCGCATGCCCCACCGCCTGGGGATCGACCACGATTCCGTCGAGGAGATTGTGCCCCAGAACCAGCACCGCGCCGAGAGAGATGACTCCGGCCCGCGGCAGGCGGACCAGCGCCGCCAGCACCAGCATCGACAGCCCGATCGCCCAGATCACCTGGAGGAAGTAGGTCTTGGGCGCCGGATCGAAGGTCCAGGCGAAATTCACCAGAGTCACTTCCAGCACGATCAGGAACAGGCCGCGCCTGGCGAGAAACGCGCTCGCCTTTGCCGCATTCCCGCGCGCATGGAGCCATGCCGAAACCCCGGTCAGCGCCACGAAGACCGGTGCGCACAGATGCGCCGCAAGCCGTGTGAAGAACAGGGCCGGATCGGTGGCGTCGAGGTCCATCGGATCGGACACCTGCCGATCGAGGTAAAAGAACTCGCGGGTATGATCGACAAGCATCAGCGGCATGACGAGCCCCCGCAGGGCATCGATAGCGACGATACGCGGACGCGGCGCGGCTGGGACATCGGAACGGTTCATTCCGCGCGCCTTATCGTAATGTTATATCGTTTCAATATCGCAAATGAACTTCGACACTCAAAAGGACAGTGCCGCCAACTCCTTTTCCCGCACATCGTAGGCGAGTTGCGAGAGCGTGACATCGACCATGCGCCGCTCGGCCCAGTCGATCATCGCCTGAAGCGCCGCGATCAGTTCGCTGCCGAGCGGCGTGATCGCATAGCTGACCGTTACCGGCACGGTCGGCACGACATGGCGCGCGACCAGCCCGTCGCGCTCCAGGGAGCGCAAGGTCTGACTCAGCATCTTCTGCGAGATTCCGTCGATCCGGCGTTTCAGCGCATTGAAGCGCATCTCGTCCATACCGAGCGTCGTCAGGATCAGCACGCTCCATTTGTCGGCAATGCGGTCGAGCAGCTGCCGGGTCGGGCAGTTCGCGGCATAGACGTCCGGCTGCCTGCCGCCGGTTTCCTCCGGGTAACCCGGTGCGATGAAAGTGCCTTCTTGCATAGGCGCACACCATGCCACACTTGGTCACTATTGGAAACCAGTGGAGTAATCGGAATGAAGATTGCAGTCCTCGGCGCCAGCGGCCGCGCCGGATCGGAAATTGTCAGGGAAGCCGCAGCGCGCGGCCACGACGTTCTCGCCATCGCCCGCAATCCCGAAAAAATCCCGGCCATCGACGGCGTGACCGCGAAAACGGGAGACGCTTCCGACCCCGAGGCCCTCGCCGCGCTCATCGCGGGCAGCGATGCGGTGATCAGCGCCCTGCACTTCGACATCTCCGCCGAAACCCTGCTTTCCGCGATCCGCAAGGCCGGAGTGCCGCGACTGCTCGTCACCGGCGGCGCCGCCAGCCTCGAAGTCGCGCCGGGCCAGCGCCTGATCGATTCGCCCGAGTTCCCCGAGGAATGGAAGCCCTTCGCGATGGGCGGCATCACCTTCCTCGACGCGCTCAGGCAGATCGACGACGTGGACTGGACGTTCTTCTCGCCCGCCGCGCTGATCTTCGAAGGTCCGCGTACCGGTACCTATCGCCCCGGCACCGACCAGCTCGTCACCGACGAGAGCGGCGAAAGCAGGATCAGCTTCGCCGACTATGCCATCGCCATGGTCGACGAGCTCGAAGCCCACAAGCACAGCCGCGCCCGGTTCACCGCCGCGTACTGACGCGGCTCTGGCAGCCAGCAAAAAGGGCCGGGAAGCCTAAGCTCCCCGGCCCTTTTCTTGTTCGGTATCCGTAAAGGATCAGCCGGCGACAGCAGCAGCCACTTCGGCTGCGAAGTCGGTGACTTCCTTTTCGATGCCTTCGCCGAGCTGGAAGCGGACGTAGTCCTTCAGCACGATCTTGGCACCGGCGTCCTTACCGGCCTGGTCGACGACCTGCTGGATCGGGGTCTTGTTGTCCATGACGAAGACCTGCGAAAGCAGAGCGTTTTCCTTGGCGTACTTGGCGATCGCGCCGTCAACCATCTTGGCCTGCACGGCTTCCGGCTTGCCCGATTCGGCAGCCTTTTCTTCGGCGATCTTGCGCTCGCGAGCGATCAGCTCGGCATCGAGATCGTCGGCGTTGAGGGCCAGCGGGAAGGCAGCGGCGATGTGCATCGCGATCTGCTTGCCAAGCGCTTCGAGAACGTCAGCCGAAGCTTCTGATTCGAGAGCGACGAGCACGCCGATCTTGCCGAGGTTCGGCGCAGCGGCGTTGTGCATGTAGGGAACGACGAGGCCCTGAGCGACTTCGACGGTCTTCAGGCGGCGAACCTGCTGGTTCTCGCCGATGGTCGCGACGTTGTTGGTCAGCGCGTCGCCAACGGTGCCGCCGCCCGGATAGGCAGCAGCCTTGAGGGCTTCCACGTCGTTGCCAGCAACGCCGAGAGCGACTTCGGTGGTCTTGCGGACGAAGTCCTGGAACTGGTCGTTCTTCGCAACGAAGTCCGTTTCCGAGTTCACTTCGACGGCAACGCCCTTGGTGCCGGTGACGGCAACGCCGACCAGACCTTCGGCAGCCGTACGGCTCGACTTCTTGGCGGCAGCGGCCAGACCGCGCGCGCGCAGCGCGTCGACGGCGGCTTCGAGATCGCCACCGGTTTCGTCGAGGGCCTTCTTGCAGTCCATCATGCCGGCGCCGGTGCGCTCGCGCAGGTTCTTCACGTCAGCGGCGGTGTAAGCCATCGCTCAAATCCTTTTGCTTTGGTGGGGCCGAATATCACGGCCTTTGAAATGCCCAGGCCGCACCCGCGACCCGGAAATGAAACGCGCGCCAGGCCCATTGGACCCGGCGCGCGACAATTCCATGACGAAAAAGTCGTCGCCGGACCTATCAGGCCTCGACGGTCTCTTCGGCAACCGGCACGTCCATGGCGCCGATGTCGGCACCGCTGTTCACGAGCGCGTCACGACCACCCTTGGTGGCGGCCTGAGCGATCGCTTCGCAGTACAGGCGCACGGCGCGGCTGGCGTCGTCGTTGCCCGGGATCGGGAAGGCGATGCCCTGCGGGTTCACGTTGGTGTCGAGCACGGCGACGACCGGGATGCCGAGAACGTTGGCTTCCTTGATCGCCAGCTCTTCCTTGTTGGCGTCGATCACGAACATCACGTCCGGGATGCCGCCCATGTCGCGGATACCGCCGAGCGACAGTTCCAGCTTGTCACGCTCGCGGGTGAGCTGAAGGACTTCCTTCTTGGTCAGGCCTGCGGTGTCGCCGGCGAGCTGCTCTTCAAGAGCCTTGAAGCGCTTGATCGAACCCGAGATGGTCTTCCAGTTGGTGAGCATGCCGCCCAGCCAGCGGTGGTTGACGAAGTGCTGGCCGCAGGCGCGGGCGGCCTGGGCGATCGGCTCCTGAGCCTGGCGCTTGGTGCCGACGAAGAGCACCTTGCCACCGGCCTGGACGGTCGACTGCACGAATTCGAGAGCGCGCGCGAAGAGCGGCACGGTCTGCGACAGGTCGATGATGTGGATGCCGTTGCGCGCGCCGAAGATGTACGGCTTCATGCGCGGGTTCCAGCGGTGGGTCTGGTGACCGAAGTGTGCGCCGGCTTCGATGAGCTGCGACATGGTGACGACGGGTGCCGCCATAATAGAATTCCTTTCCGGTTGAGCCTCTGGAAAGCAGGAACCTGGCGGAGGGGAAACCCGACCGTCAAAGCACCGGTATGTGCGCTTTCCATGTGGATTGCCCGAGTCGCCGAATACCGCCAATTCGGTATCGTTCGTCGAGCGGGGCCGCCCTTAGCGATATTCCTAGAAAAAGGCCAGCCCCAATCTGATCCGCGATCCGGCGTTTTACCGAGGCGGTTCGTCGCAGAGCCGGGAAAGCGCGGTTTCCCACCGGAAACCAACAGCCGTCCCACTGCTTTTCCACAGGGTAATCCCCAGCGAGCGGTCGCCTCGGAAGAGCTTCACGACAGGTCTCGCGGGACTCCATCAAGCAAGACCTTTCGGGGGAGAGGACACAGGCCAGGGACGCAGCCCATGAATGCCGTTATATCCATCCTGTTCGGAATCGCCGCCGCCATGGCCGTCAGGACGCTTTTCATCGCCTGGCTGGGCGTGGTTCCCGCCTTCCGGGATCTGCAGCATCGATCCACGACCGTCGGAAGGGCAGGTTCGACAGTAAGCAAGATCCGGAAACGTGGAGATCGTGAACCGTCCTCAGGCCCCGCACATTTTCCGATAAGGCGTTCCGGCAAATCCACCCGTCACTACCCGGCCTGAGCCATGGCTAGTGCAGGCGCCGGGAGCCTTCCAGTCTGAAGGCGTGATCGATCGTCCGGTCGTCGGCAGCGACTTCATTGGCGATGGCATCCTCGATCAGGTCGCTCGTGTGATCGATGATTGCCTGCATCTGCATGATGGCCTCGGCGATAGCCTCCCCGGAACGGCATGACGGCATAAGATCGACGATGATGATCAGACCGTGCTGTGCATCGATCGAGAACCGGCATCCCAGCAGACGGTCATGGAGCCGCGCCAACGTCAGGCACAGCGCCGGACCCGGCTCCACCTCCTCGAGCACGAGACCTTTGATCTGGATCCATTCGTCGACGCCGAATACGGACCAGACGCTGCCCGTCTCCTGATCGGTGAGAACGAGTTCCTCGGAATCGACTTCCTCGATCTCGAACTGGTTCGCCTCGCACCAGTCGCGCAGCCCTTCCAAATCCGCCAGCGCGCTCCGCGCTTCCCCGCTCATGCCGATGCTCCTTGCTTGCCTGACAGCCGGTTCCGCACGCCCAAGGTTTTCAGCTTGACAGCAAGAGAACAAATTGAGAACAACTGCATCACAGGAACATTAATAGAACGATTCTGAATTTTCCACAAGCTCTCCACAGGGGCAGCGGATGCCGCCCCCGTCGGGATCACGGAAAATACCGGGATCATGGACGATGGTTCGAAAGGAACGGTCATGACTGCTTTTGCCGCCTGTCTCTTCGCCGTGGCCGCACTGGTCTCTGCCCAGGTCATCGCTGCAAGCTGGCGACGCCATCTCGGTACCGCCCGTGCCCTCCCGGCGCAGCTCCGCTCCTGCGACGAATCGCTGACAATAGTGTGGAAGACGGCGGAGCGCGTGCCCCTGCCCGCGCTCGCCATACTCAGAAAGGACCGCCCGGCGCGTCCTCGCCGTCATCCCCAGTGGAATGCAGCGGAAAGGCCTGGCCTGGAGTGGCCTGGACTCGAGGCTGGAGCGGAACTCGCCGCCTGAATTTCGCATAAGCGGCGATTCCGATCGGAATCAGCACCAGATAGACGATGGTGATAGCCGCCAGCGTGTACCACGGCTCGGTCAGCAGCGCGGCGACGGTCAGGCCCACGAGGGCGAGCACGCCAAGGCGCATGCTCGGAGGCGGGCGCATGCGGGACCAGCCCAGTGTCGGCAGGCTGGAAATCATCAGCACAGCGACGAGCACCATCCACACGCCGACCGCGATCGGATTGGCGAATTCGGATACGCCGGTCGCGATCCAGAGATAGATCGGCAGGAACGCCAGCCCCGCGCCGAGCGGCGCGGGTACGCCGGTCAGGAAACCGGCTTCCTTGTGTGGCTGGTCCAGTTCGTCGAGTCGAGAATTGAAGCGCGCGAGGCGCAGCACGCAGCAGATCGCAAAGGCCAGCGCGGCGATCCAGCCCATGCTGGGAAGCTGGTGCAAGGTCCAGAGATAGACGATCAGCGCAGGTGCAACGCCGAACGAGATCGAATCGGCCAGGCTGTCCAGTTCCGCACCAAACCGCGTCTGCGCTTTCAGCAGGCGCGCGGCGCGGCCGTCGATGCCGTCGAGCAGGCCCGCCAGAATGATCGCCTGGACGGCCCGCTGATAGTCGCCGCCGATCGCAAAGCGGATGCCGGTCAGGCCCGAGCAGAGCGCGGCGGCGGTAATGGCATTGGGAACGAAAACGCGCATCGGCAGCCCGCCGGCCAGGCGGCGACGCAGGCGCTGGCCGTCGCTCTCCACGGCGCCCTCCCCTGCATCACCCCGAATTCCGCCGGGCTCGCCGCTCACTGCGCGATACCCTCGATTACCGGTGCCGAGCCGAGTTCGGCCAGCACCGTCTCACCGGCGACGATGCGCTGGCCCATGAGCACTTTCGGCTCGACCCCGGCGGGAAGGTAGACGTCGACGCGGCTGCCGAAGCGGATCAGGCCGATGCGCTGGCCGGCGGCGATCATGTCGCCCGGCTTCACGAACGGCACGATACGGCGCGCCACCAGACCGGCGATCTGCGTGAAGCAGACGCGCAGGCCGTCGCCGCGCTCGACCAGGATGTGCTGGCGTTCGTTCTCTTCGCTGGCCTTGTCGAGGTCGGCATTGAGGAACTTGCCCGGAATGTAGATCACCCGGCGCACCGTGCCGCTGATCGGGCTGCGATTGATGTGAACGTCGAACACGCTCATGAAGATCGAGATGCGCGTCACCGGCTCGGCAGGCATCGGCTGCGAGCCGCTGCCATCCTCGACCGTCAGTTCGCGCGGGGGAGCGACTTTGCCGATCAGCGTCACCAGACCGTCGGCCGGAGCCACGATATAGCGGTCGTCCTGCGGCGTCACGCGCACGGGATCGCGGAAGAACGCCAGCACGCAGTAGGTCAGCAGGGCGAGCGGCAGGCCGACGAGCGGCCCGAACACGATCCAGCCGATCAGCGCGACAACGCCTGCGATGGCGCCGAACTTGCGACCTTCCGGATGAACGGAAGGCCAGCTCCAGGACGCTTCGCCGCGTCCCTGATTATCGAGAATTTCTCCGGGCATCACCGTCCTCTAGTCACTGTGCACCGCCCCCGCAATGCCGGGAGGCGCGCTGCGTTCCCATTCGCCGAGACTGGCGGGGATATTTCGTGACGGGGATAAGGTCCGGGGTCCCCGAAGGGAATGCTCTTTTGAAGAGAACCGGTGGTGGACAGGGCTGGATTCGAACCAGCGTACGCTTGCACGGGCAGATTTACAGTCTGCTGCCTTTAACCACTCGGCCACCTGTCCACACCAATTACTGGCGGGGGTCTCTCTATCGAAAGACCCGTTGTGTTGAAGCTCCGAAACCAGAGCCTCGCTGCCGAGGAGCGCGCCTATGTAGAACCCGGCCTTGCCTGTCAATGGGGGGAATGGCAGGAGCGGCATAGTTTTTTCGAATAAGGACAATTTTCATGACCAATCGTAGCGACCGGCAAGACGGTGACCGCGAAGGCGGCCGCTCCGGGAAACCGCTGCGCGGCCGCGCAGGCCGGATGAAGAACGGCCGTGGCAGCGGGCGTGCGAGCACCGGCATGGTTCGCCTCTGGGGCCGCCACGCCGTCGAGGCCGCGCTCAAAAATCCGAATCGCAGCCACCGCAAGCTCTGGGCGACTCGCGAAGGCGTCGAATCACTCGACGGCGAACTGCCCACCGATTTCCCGGTGGAATGGGCACAGCCCGCCGACCTCGCCCGCCTCGTCGCCCGCGACGCACCGCATCAGGGCCTCGTGCTCGAATGTGCGCCGCTCGATGATATCTTCATCGACGACGTGCTGGACGGCGATCCCTCGCGCCCCGTCGTCGTGCTCGATCAGGTGACCGATCCCCACAACGTCGGCGCCATCATGCGTTCGGCGGCCGCCTTCAACGCCTGCGCCATCGTCACGCAGGACCGCCACGCGCCGCCCGAATCGGGCACGCTGGCCAAGAGCGCCTCGGGCGCGCTGGAAGTGCTGCCCTGGGTCCGCGTCGTGAACCTCGCGCGTGCGCTCGAAGAGATCGCCGAAGCGGGCTACTGGCGAATCGGTCTCGACGGCGAAGCCCAGTCTACGCTTGGCGAGGCCCTGCCCGCAGGTCCGGTCGCGCTCGTGCTCGGAGCCGAAGGCGACGGCATGCGCCACAACATCGTCCAGCACTGCGACGCCATCGCCAAACTGCCGATCAGCGACGCCATGGAGAGCCTCAACGTCAGCAACGCTGCCGCCATCGCGCTCTACGCCGCCGCAACCCGGCCTGCATAATCCAACATCAGAGGGGGCACCCATCATGAATCGCACCGAACGGCGTCCTTGGGGACGCCGCCTTCTGGCGGGGCTGGGCGTCACCGCCCTCGCCCTGCTGGCAGCGGCCTGCATATTCGCACCGGGCAAGTTCACGTCCACGCTCGACTTGCGCAAGAATCGCACGTTCACGTTCCGCTACGCGGGCGAGATCGTGATGGTGCCGCTCAAGGCATCCAAGCCCAAGCCCTTCGAGCCCGACGCCTGCCACGACGACGACTACAACGAACGCCCCTGCACCGAGGAAGAACTCGCCCAGCAGAAGGCGGACTGGGAAAAATCGAACGAGCAAAAGAAGAAGAGCGATGCCGAGGCGTCGCAGATGCTGCTTGGCGGCCTCGATCCCAGCGATCCCAGGGCCGGCGAACAGATCGCCGAAAAGCTGCGCCGTCAGGTCGGTTGGAACAAGGTTGATTACGTGGGCGACGGCAAGTTCGACGTCGACTTCACCATGACCGGCCGGCTCGATCACGACTTCGCCTTCCCGACCATCGAAGGCTTTGCGATGAGCAATGCTTTCGTCCAGCTTTCGCTGCGGCGGGACGGCTCGGTGCGCTTCGATGCTCCTGCATTCGGCCCCCAGGGCGGCGCTGCGGGCATGGGCGCCATGATGAGCGGCTTCGCCAACGACAAGGGCGGCGACACGTCGGACAGCACCGTCGACGCCGACGGCACCTTCACCCTGACGACCGACGGCGAAATCCTGGCCAACAACACCGATGAAGGGCCGGTCGCGGCACCTGGCGGGAGAGCGCTGGTCTGGAAGATCAACCCGCGCACACCGGCCGCACCCACGGCGCTGGTCAAGTTGACGCCCTGATCGCCGGCCGCACTTTGCTTCTACCAAACGAAAAACGCCGCGCCGACCTTATGGTCGGCGCGGCGTAATCTTTTCAACCTGCGAGGCGAAGCAGGCTGCAAGGATGCTTAGTTGACAGCGTCCTTGAGGCCCTTGCCGGCCTTGAACTTCGGCTGAGCCGAAGCCTTGATTTCCATCGGCTCGCCGGTGCGCGGGTTACGGCCGGTCGAGGCCTTGCGCTTGGCGACCGAGAAGGTGCCGAAACCGACGAGGCGGACTTCGTCACCCGACTTCAGCGCGCCGGTGATGGCTTCGAACACGCCTTCGACAGCCTTGGTGGCGTCGCTACGGGTAAGACCGCTCGTGTCCGCGACGGCGCTGATGAGATCGTTCTTGTTCATTATGGGAACCCCCTAGGCTTTCAATGGAAGGATGCGATGGGATATTCGGACTCGCCTCGAAACGGACGGAATTGAGCGGGTTTTCCCCACGGTGTCAAAGCCTAAACAAAGCCAAAAGTGGCAGTTTATCGCGTTTTTCCGCCAATCAGATGACGATTTCTGAATTGTGCGATGCAGCATTGCACGCGCCTGAATGCTGGCCGCTGCCGAGATGGTGCCGAGCGCTTTGTAACGAAACGACGACAAGGCGCCTTTCGGCCGCTGCCAAACGATTCGTCGAATGGATTCAACTTGGTAAAGACCGCGTTAAAGGCCTCGACATTCCCAGAGACGGTCCCGGCCGAGAAACGAATCCGGACAGGCACGCACAGGGCGCAAAAAAGGCGGTTCGAAATCGAACCGCCTCTCAGGCTGTCCGGCCCTTGCGAGCCGGACAATCGGCCAAAGCTTATGCCTTGGCGTCGTTGACCCGGCGCTCGGCGATACGGGCGCGCTTGCCGGTACGACCACGCAGGTAGTACAGCTTCGCACGACGCACGACGCCGCGACGGACAACGGTGATCGAATCGATGTTCGGCGAGTAGAGCGGGAATACGCGCTCCACGCCTTCACCGAAGCTCATCTTGCGGACGGTGAAGTTCGAACCCATGCCACGGTTCGAACGCGCGATGCACACGCCTTCGTAAGCCTGGACGCGGGTACGGGTGCCTTCAACCACCTTCACGCCGACGCGGACGGTGTCGCCCGGACGGAAGGTCGGGATATCCTTGGCGGCCTTGGCAATTTCCTCGGCCTCGATCTGCTGAATCAGGTTCATGAACCTAAGTCCTCGTTTTTGCGCCGCGCACCAGAGGCAGACTGGCCCCGAACGTCACTGCGACGTTCCCAAAGGTCCGGCCTGCGTGACCGTGTATCTTCCTCCGCCTGTCGTTTCCGCCAGGCGGCGATTTTCGCATGATCCCCCGATCGCAGCACTTCAGGGATCGTGCGCCCTTCCCACTCGGTGGGTCGGGTAAACTGCGGGTATTCGAGAAGACCGTCCTCGAACGATTCCTCGGTCCCGCTGGAAGCCGCGCCCATTACGCCGGGAAGCAGCCGAATGCAAGCATCTAACAGCAGGATTGCCGCGGGTTCGCCGCCCGAAAGCACCGCATCGCCGACCGACATCTCCTCGACGTCGCGGCCTTCGAAGATGCGCTCGTCGAAACCTTCGAACCGGCCGCACAGGATCGTGACGCCGGAACCCTGCGCCAGTTCGCGCACGCGCGCCTGCGAGATCGGTTTGCCGCGCGGCGTCATCGCGATGATTGGCGCATCGGGATTGATCGAACGGGCATGGTCGATCGCCGCGGCCAGCACGTCGACCTTGAGCACCATGCCGGCGCCGCCCCCTGCGGGCGTATCGTCCACGGTGCGGTGCTTGTCGCTCGTGAAGTCGCGGATGTGGACGGGGTTCATGGCCCATTTGCCCTCCGCCAGCGCCCTGCCCGCCAGGCTGATGCCGAGCGTGCCGGGGAACATCTCCGGATAGAGGGTGAGGACGGTAGCGTTGAAAGTCATGCCCCCGCGCAAAGCCCAATTCGGCGCCTGCGGCAAGGGGGAAGCGCCGGAATTGCGCCTTTCAGAGCGGTTCCCAGACTTCGGGAGGCAGGAAAGCACGATCGCGCGCGATCTCGTCGCGGAACCATTCGCGCAGGCGTTCGATCTTGCGGACACCCACGCGGTTCTCGGGATGGACCATCCAATGCGCGGTGCCGGGCAGGTACATCGTTTCGAAAGGCTGCACGAGGCGACCGGCCTCCAGATCCTCCCGCCAGATCAGTGGGGTCATCAGCGCCACGCCGAAACCTTCGCGCGCCGCGCTGCCTTCCTGTAGCTGGTTGTCGAACATGAAGCCCCGCCGCGAGGGCGCGGGCAGTTGCCCGACACCCGCAACCGCGAACCAGGCATTCCACCAGGGATCGTTGGGCGCGAAACGCTCGACCGTCAGCAGATCTTCCGGCTGCCTGATGCGATGCCGCTCAAGAAACTCCGGCGAGCAGATCGGCGAATAGTGCTGTCGGAACAGGAACTCGCTGCGGAGCCCTTCCCATGGCCCGACGCCGCCACGAATGGCGACATCGTCGTTCGATATCGCGAAGTCGATCACTTCGTTCGAAAGCGACATGCGGACCGCGATATCCGGATGGCGAAGCTGAAAGCGCCCGATGCGCGTGCTCAGCCAGCTTGCGCCCAACGAGACGGAAGCGTTGATGGCCAGAACATCCTCGTCCTCGCTGCGAATGGACGCGAAAGCGTCGGTCATGGCGATGAAGGCACCGCTCAGCGCGGGCAGCAGGCGCCGCCCCGCGTCGGAGAGATGCACCCTGCCCTTCTTGCGCACGAACAGCGGCTTGCCGACACGGTCTTCGAGCTGGCGGATCTGATAGGAAACCGCCGCCTGCGTCATGCCCAGTTCCTCGGCGGCGCGCGAGAAGTTCTCGTGCCGACCGGCGGCCTCGAAGGCGCGGATGGCAGTCAGGGGCGGCAGGCGGTCCATCCCCGCATGATAAGGCTGCCTTATAGCCTTCGCCAGAGGCTTTGTTGGCGCGGGCGGGCAGGATCGGCCAGATTCCGGACATCCGATGGAGGAACCGGACAATGCAGGATCAACACTTCATGCAGCAATGGAACGCCGGGCATGACCGGTTTTCCGAAGGGCTCGATCACGAAATGGCCGGATTGGCAGAAAGGATCGCGGCTCGATTTCGGCGCCGGGCCCCCCGGCAGCGCAAAGCGGAATCGCCGCTGGCCCGCAAGGCCCGCCTGACCACGCTCGGCGTCGTCGGCGGCATTCTCGCCGGGGCAAGCCTTGGCATGGTGGCGCCGCTGGTGCTCGCCATCGACTGCCCGCAATCGCCTCTGGAAGCGGCGCGTTCTTGCACCCAGGCCGCCCTCGCCTGAAAGCAGAAAGGCCGCCCCGAGGGACGGCCTTTCCTTATTCTTCCGCGAAGACGGCGGTGATGACCAACCGTTCGTGATCCCACTCGGGTACGGCGGCGGGAGTCATGGGCACCATGAAACGGCGCCGTTTGCCATCCTCGCCTGCCGGACGCTCGATCTCGATCACGTCACCCGCGCCGAAGTTCTCGACCGCGATGCAGGTGCCGAGTTCGTCGCCCGCATCGGAGACGGCACGCAGCCCGAGAAGGTCGGCGTGATAGTACTCGCCTTCCTCCAGTTCCGGCATCGACGCGCGCGGAACGGTGAGCGCGGTACCGCGCAGCTTCTCGGCAGCCGTGCGATCCGGCACTTCCTCGAAACGCGCAATCGCGCCGCCCTTGCCGTCATCGCGCAGCTTGGCGAGCGTCAGGGTGGAATCGTTGAAGGCGCGGTAGCGCTTGAGCGCCGCCACGCCTTCACCGAACAGCTTGAGGCGAACCTCGCCCGTCACGCCGTGCGCGCCGCTAACGGCAGCAAGCGTGACGGGGCGGTCTTGACCAGCCATCTGGATCCGACCTGAAGCTTAGGCTTCGGTCGATTCCTCGGCGGCTGCTTCAGCAGGCGCTTCTTCAGCGGCCGGAGCGGCAGCAGCAGCGGCAGCCGCTTCTTCAGCTTCGCGCAGCTTCTCGGCACGCTCTTCAGCGCGGTCCTTGGCCTTCTGGCCCGGCTCGCCCTTCTTGGCGTTCACGGTGGCGGCGCGTTCCTTGATACCGGCCTTGTCGAGCAGGCGGGCAACGCGGTCGGTCGGCTGGGCGCCAACGCCGAGCCAGTAACGCACGCGGTCTTCGACCAGACGGACGCGGTTTTCGTCGTCCTTGGCGAGGATCGGGTTGTAGGTGCCGACCTGCTCAAGATACTTGCCGTCGCGCGGAGCGCGCGAGTTGGAGACGACGATCTTGTAGTAAGGACGCTTCTTCGCGCCACCGCGCGACAGACGGATCGAAACGGACATTGCTCTACCTTTCCTTCAAATCTTCAAAAATTACTTCTTAAGAAACTTGCCGAGATCGGGGCCACCGAGGCCCGGCATACCGCCGGCACCGCCACCGCCAAGGCCCGGCATGGCAGCATCGAGACCGCCCTTGCCGAACATCGCGGCCAGCCCCTTGAGGCCGCCCATCTTCTTGATCTGCTTCATGGCCTTGGACATCTCCTGGTGCATTTTCAGCAGCTTGTTGACGTCCTGAACATTGGTGCCCGAACCGTTGGCGACGCGGATCTTGCGCTTGGCATTGAGCAGCGCCGGGTTGACGCGCTCCTTCTGCGTCATCGAACCGATGATCGCATCCATGCGCAGCAGAACGCGGTCGTCCATGCCCGAAGCAGCCATTGCCGCCTTGGCCTTCTTCATGCCCGGCATCATGCCCGCCAGCGCGCCAAGGCCGCCCATCTTCTGCATCTGGCCAAGCTGCATGCGCAGGTCGTTCATGTCGAACTTGCCCTGCTCCATGCGCTTCGCCAGCGCTTCTGCGTCCTCGATCTTGACCGCTTCCGCCGCCTTTTCGACGATGGAGACGATGTCGCCCATGCCGAGGATGCGGTTGGCGACGCGGCTGGGGTGGAAGACCTCAAGAGCCTCCATCTTCTCGCCGGTACCCGCGAACTTGATCGGCTTGCCGGTGACGGCCCGCATCGACAGCGCCGCACCGCCGCGCGCGTCACCGTCCATGCGGGTGAGCACGACGCCGGTGAGGTCGACTTCGCCGGAGAACGACTGCGCGACGTTGACCGCGTCCTGACCCGTCAGCGAGTCGACCACGAGCAGCGTTTCACGGGGGTTCGAGATGGCGGCAACCGCCTTCATCTCGTCCATGAGCTGGGTATCGACGTGGAGACGGCCGGCAGTGTCGAGCAGCAGCACGTCCACGGCCTGAAGCCTGGCGGACTGCATCGCGCGGGTGGCGATCTCGGTCGGCTGCTGCCCGGCGATGATCGGCAGGGTGGCGACGCCGACCTGCTCGCCCAGCACGCGAAGCTGTTCCTGCGCGGCCGGACGGTTGACGTCCAGCGAGGCCATCAGGACCTTCTTGCCCTGCTTCTCGCGAAGGAGGCGGGCGATCTTGGCGGTGCTGGTGGTCTTGCCCGAACCCTGAAGGCCGACCATCATGATGACGACCGGCGGCGCGGCGTTGAGATCGAGTTCGGCGGTCTCTTCGCCGCCGAGCATCTCGATCAGCGCGTCATTGACGATCTTGACGACCTGCTGGCCGGGCGTGACCGAGCGCAGCACCGACTGGCCGACAGCCTTTTCGGTAACCTGGTCGATGAAGCGGCGCACGACGGGGAGCGCGACATCGGCTTCGAGGAGCGCGATGCGCACTTCGCGCATGGCATCGCGGACGTCCTGCTCCTTGAGCGCGCCGCGGCCACGCAGCTTGTCGAAAACGCCACCAAGACGATCCGAAAGGCTGTCGAACATGCCTAACTCCACTTTTGGCGGGCAACAAGGCCAGCCAGAACGCCAAAAACGCCGGTGGGCGAAACCTCGCTGACCGGCGTAACGGAAACCTTATGCGAAAAACGCCGGCGGACGAAACCTCGTCGGCCAGCGTATCGCGTTCCCGCGAAACTGATATGTCGAAATAGCCGATCGAAGCTGACTTTGAAAGGCCGTTTCGTAAGAAATGGTGGAGCCTAGCGGGATCGAACCGCTGACCTCCTGCATGCCATGCAGGCGCTCTCCCAGCTGAGCTAAGGCCCCAATCATTTCAGCGGATCGACCTGGGAGGTTCGATCCGTTTCCCGCGTTTCGGCTTGCGCCTCCGCTTGGGAGGCCGCCCTCTAGATGGGGTTATCCGGGCTGGCAAGAGGAAATTTTCACGAGCCTGTCATTTTTTGGACGGAGGCCGGAAACGCCTTCCACCGCTCTTCTCCATCCACCCCCGCTCATCCTGAGGCTGTCGAAGAATGGAGGCCTCGCGCCGCGCCTCAGGGGGCTTCGACAAGCTCTGCCTGAGCGGGACTGGAGGTAGGTTCCAACCGCAAGAAGAAAGGGCGCGGTCGCCGAAGCGCCGCGCCCTTTCCTGAAACGGATCGGTCCCGAGACTTACTCGTCGCGGTCGCCGTCATCGTCGCCGCCGCCGATGCCGAGATCGTCGTCACCGCCGAGATCGACGTCGTTGTCCGGCGAATCGCCGTCTTCGTCGATATCCAGATCGTCATCGGCGAGATCCGCATCCTCGGTCTCGACGGCTTCCTTCTTCTGGATTTCCTCATAGGGAATCGGCTGCTTGGACTTCAGCACCGGCTCCGGGTTCCACGAATGGCCGCACTCGATGCAGGTGACCGGGTCGTCCTTGCCCAGGTCGTAGAAGCGGGTGCCGCATTTCGGGCAGCCGTGCTTGGCGCCCCACTCAGGCTTTGCCATGAAATGTCCTCATACTGCGCGCCCGAAGAGTACGGGCGAGAATTCCGTGTCTTGATGGGAGTGACGGAACGCAAAATCAAGCGCTCCGGTTACATCAGGGCGCGCGCCTTGCCATAGGCCGCACCCGCTGTCAAAAGCCCGGCGATTTTGCAGCCTTCCAGCCTCGAAAGAAGCACGCCCGTGAGCCACGACACCACCACACCCATGCGCCCTCGCCGTTTCCTGCCTGCAGGACCGCTGAAAGGCAGGATTCGCGTGCCGGGCGACAAGTCGATCAGTCATCGCTCGATCATGCTGGGCGCGCTGGCCGTGGGCGAAACCCGCGTGACCGGCCTGCTGGAAGGCGAGGACGTGCTGGCCACCGCCGCCGCCATGCGCGCCATGGGAGCCAGCGTGGAACGCGTCGGTGACGGCGAATGGCGCGTGAACGGCGTCGGCGTCGGCGCCCTGCTCCAACCCGAAGGCCCGGTGGACATGGGCAACTCCGGAACCTCGACGCGCCTCCTGATGGGCCTTGTCGCCAGCCATCCGATCAATGTCAGCTTCACCGGCGACGCCTCGCTATCCAAGCGCCCGATGGGCCGCGTGATCGATCCGCTTTCGGAAATGGGCGCCAGCTTCGAAGCGAGTGAAGGTGGTCGCCTTCCCCTGATCGTGCGCGGCGCCTCGCCTGCCGTGCCGATCACCTACCGCCTGCCGGTCGCCTCCGCGCAGGTGAAGAGCGCCATCCTGCTCGCCGGCCTCAACACGCCCGGCACGACCACGGTGATCGAGCCGGTGCCGACCCGCGACCACTCCGAACGCATGCTCAAGGGCTTCGGCGCCGATCTCTCCGTCACCGTGGAAGCGGACGGCACCCGCGTCATCACCATCAAGGGTGAGGCCGAACTGAAGCCGCAAGTGATCGACGTACCGGGTGACCCCTCCTCGGCGGCCTTCTTCATCGTTGCCGCGCTGGTGACGCCGGGCAGCGAAGTCGTGATCGAGAACGTCGGCCTCAACCCCACCCGCGCCGGGCTTGTCGAAGTGCTGCGCCAGATGGGCGGCCAGATCGAGTTCCTGAACGAACGCGAAATCGGCGGCGAGCCGGTGGCGGACCTGCTGGTCAGGCACTCGGCCCTCAAGGGCATCGAAGTCGATCCCGCCATCGCGCCCGCCATGATCGACGAATTCCCCGTCCTTTTCGTCGCCGCCTCGCTGGCCGAGGGCGTCACCGTCACCAGCGGCCTCGACGAGCTGCGCGTGAAGGAATCGGATCGCCTCTCCGCCATGGCCGCCGCGCTGACGCTGGCCGGAGCCGGAATCGAAGAGCGCGAGGACGGCCTCGTCATCACCGGCACCGGCGGCACCCCGCTGCCCGGCACCGCCGCCGATGCGCAAGTCACCACCCACCTCGACCACCGCATCGCCATGTCTATGGCGGTCGCGGGGCTCGTCAGCAGCGGCGGCGTGGAAGTGGACGACACCCGCCCGATCGCCACCAGCTTCCCCAATTTCGAGGACCTGCTGGCCTCCCTCGCCGGATAAGGGCATTCTGCGCAGGGATGGCACGTCGTCATCCCTGCGCAGGAGCCTCCATGATACTCGACTTGCCGGAATCGATCAGCAATATCCTCGGCTTCATCGGCACGGCATGCTGCATTCTCGCCTATGCCTACATCACCTACGAGGACGAACCGAACCGCTACCTCCAGCACGGCCTAAACTTTGCAGGCGCCGTGCTGCTGCTGATCTCGCTGATGGTGAACGTCAACCTGCCCTCGATCGCCATGGAAGCGCTCTGGGCGGTCATCGCCGGCTGGGGCCTGGTGAAAGCCATGCTTTCGCGCCGCAAGCCGCCCGCCGCGCCGGAACGCACGACCTTGCACTGAGCGCGCCAAGCCGCCATGACCCCGCGATGATTATCGCCGTAGACGGACCCACCGCTTCGGGCAAAGGCACTATCGCCAAGGCCCTCGCCCACCATTTCGGACTGCCCCACCTCGACACCGGCCTGCTCTATCGCGCGGTCGGCCGCCAGTGCTTCCTTGACGGCGGCAATCCGGACGATCCCGTGGATGCCCTTGCCGCTTGCGCCTTTCCCGAGGGCCTGCTGGCAGATCCCGAACTGCGCTCCGAAGCCAGCGGCGGCCTGGCAAGCCGGGTCTCGATCCACCCCACGGTGCGCCAGGCGCTCTACGAACGCCAGCACGCCTTCGCCACCCAGCCCGGCGGCGCCGTGCTGGACGGACGCGACATCGGCACGGTGATCGCGCCGGAGGCCGAAGCCAAGCTGTTCGTGATCGCCTCGGTCGAGGCCCGCGCCCAGCGCCGCTTCCTCGAAATGCAGGCCCATGGCCGCGACGTCACTCTGGAAGCGATCACCGCCGACCTCGCCGCACGTGACGAACGCGACCGCAATCGCAAGGACGCACCGCTGGTGGCCGCCGCCGATGCCATCGAGATCGACACCTCCGAACTGAAGCGCGAGGAAGCCATCGCCGCCGCCATCGCCGCCGTGGACGCCCTGCGGGTCTCCTGACCCGCTCGGCCGAACCCGCCTGAATTGACCAACAGGGTCGCCGGACACCTCAGATCGACCGGCTTTGCAATGCGACGAAACCACGTCGTATCCGCCAATTTTCTTGCATTTCGCCCCTCATGGGCGTAGGGGCCGCCGGTCTGGAGAACCGCAAGGTTTGAAGGACGCCGTGGACGGCATCCGGCCCCTACGGCGGTTCGGCCCTTTTGGCCCGGGCCTCGCATGGTGCGAAGCGCGGAGGAAAGACCGGCGGATAAAACCGCCTGGCCGGAAAGAACTAAACAGGATTAAACCTTTAATGGCTACTTCTGCCAATCCCACCCGCGACGATTTCGCGAAGATGCTTGACGACCAGCTCGGCGGCGTCGCCGACGACGGTTTCGAAGGCCGCGTCGTCAAGGGTACCGTCACTGCCATCGAAAACGACAAGGCCGTCATCGACGTGGGCCTGAAGAGCGAGGGCCGCGTTGCCCTGCGCGAATTCGCCCGTGGCGAAGGCGAGCATGGTCTCAAGGTCGGTGACGAAGTCGAAGTTTACGTCGACCGCGTCGAGAACGCCGACGGTGAAGCGATGCTGTCGCGCGACCGCGCACGCCGCGAAGCCGCCTGGGACAAGCTCGAAAACGAATTCGGTGAAGGCAAGCGCGTCGAAGGCGTGATCTTCGGCCGCGTCAAGGGCGGCTTCACCGTCGACCTCGACGGCGCCGTTGCGTTCCTCCCCGGCTCGCAGGTCGACATCCGCCCCGTGCGCGACGTCACCCCGCTGATGGATGTGCCGCAGCCCTTCCAGATTCTGAAGATGGACCGTCGCCGCGGCAATATCGTCGTGTCGCGTCGCGCCGTCCTCGAAGAAACGCGCGCCGAACAGCGCAGCGAGCTGATCGACAAGCTGAGCGAAGGCCAGGTCATCGAAGGCGTCGTCAAGAACATCACCGACTACGGTGCGTTCGTTGACCTCGGCGGCATCGACGGCCTGCTCCATGTCACCGACATGAGCTACAAGCGCGTCAACCACCCGAGCGAAGTGATCGCCATCGGCGACACCGTGAAGGTCCAGATCATCCGCATCAACCAGGACACCCAGCGCATCAGCCTCGGCATGAAGCAGCTGGAAAGCGATCCGTGGGAAGGCGCAGCCGTCAAGTACCCGGTCGGCGCCAAGCTGTCGGGCACCGTCACGAACATCACCGAATACGGTGCCTTCGTGGAACTGGAAGCCGGCATCGAGGGCCTCGTCCACGTTTCGGAAATGTCCTGGACCAAGAAGAACGTCCACCCCGGCAAGATCGTCTCGACCTCGCAGGAAGTCGAAGTGGTCGTTCTCGAAGTCGATTCGGACAAGCGCCGCATCTCGCTCGGCCTCAAGCAGGCTCAGCAGAACCCCTGGGAAGCCTTCGCCGAGAAGCACCCCGTCGGTTCGCAGGTTGAAGGCGAAGTCAAGAACGCTACCGAATTCGGCCTGTTCATCGGTCTCGACGGCGACGTCGACGGCATGGTTCACATGTCGGACATCGCCTGGGGCATCTCGGGCGAGGACGCGCTGGCTCTGCACCGCAAGGGCGAGCAGGTTTCGGCCGTGGTTCTCGACGTCGACGTCGAGAAGGAACGCATCAGCCTCGGCATGAAGCAGCTTGAGCGTGGCGCTCCGGCCGCTGGCGGCGTTGCCGCGACCGGCGGCAGCTCGCTGCGTCGCAACGAAGTCGTCACCGTCACCGTTCTCGAAGTCCGCGACGGCGGCCTGGAAGTCCAGGCTGGCGACGATGGCGCCACCGGCTTCATCAAGCGTTCGGACCTCGGCCGCGACCGCGACGAGCAGCGCCCCGACCGCTTCCAGGTCGGCCAGAAGCTCGACGCCATGGTCACCGGCTTCGATCGTTCGAAGAAGCCGAACTTCTCGGTCAAGGCCCGCCAGCTGGCCGAAGAGAAGGAAGCCGTGGAACAGTACGGTTCGTCGGACTCGGGCGCTTCGCTCGGCGACATCCTTGGCGAAGCCCTCAAGAACCGTTCGTAAGAACAGTTCGGGCTTCACCGTCAGGTGAACCAACAAAAGCCCGTCCGGAGAAATCCAGGCGGGCTTTTGCTTTTTCCCAATCCTCTTCCCCTGCCCCGACCGAGCGCCTAAATCCTTCCGCAAGGAGAGATCCCATGCTCGAAGTCCACCAGTTCCCCTGCCTCAGCGATAATTACGGCTACCTGCTGCACGATCCCGCGAGCGGCCAGACCGCCTGCATCGACACGCCGGACGCCGACGAATATCTGCACCAGGCCGCGCACAAGGGCTGGCAGATCACCCATATCTGGAACACCCACTGGCACCCGGACCATGCGGGCGGCAACGGCGCCATCAAGGCCGCCACCGGCTGCACGGTCATCGCCCCCGAAGGCGATGCCGGGAAGATCGAGGGCGTCGATCGCCGCGTCGACCAGGGCGACGTGGTCATGCTGGGCGACTGGAAGGCAAAGGTGATCGATGTCGGCGGCCATACCCTGGGCCACTGCGCCTATTACCTGCCCGGCGCGCATATCGCCTTCGTCGGCGATTCGGTCTTCGCGCTCGGCTGCGGGCGCATGTTCGAAGGCCAGCCCGCGCAGTTCTGGGAGAGCCTCCAGCGCATCAAGGCCCTGCCGGTCGATACGATGCTCTACTGCGCGCACGAGTATACGGCGGCGAATGCGAAATTCGCGGTCCATGCCGATCCCGAGAACGAGGAACTGGCCGCCTATGCCCGCGATATCGAGCGCGCCCGCGCGGCCGGACTGCCCACCGTTCCGACCAAGCTCGGCCGCGAACTCCTGACCAATCCGTTCCTGCGCGCCGATGATCCCGCGCTTCAGGCCCGCTGGGGCGGCGGCAATGCCGTCGAGACCTTCGCGACCCTGCGCGAAGCCAAGAACACCTTCTGATAAGAAAAGGGGGGGCAGGCAGCCCCCCTTTCCCTTATTTGTAGACGATGCGGACCTTGCCCGCCCCCTCCGCTGCCACCCTGCGGGCGGTATCGGTGTCCTCCGCCAGCGCCAGAGCGACGCCCATGCGACGATAGGGCCGCGTCACGGGCTTGGCGAAGATGCGCAGGTCCATTTGCGCCCCCGGCGTCGCCAAAGCCTCTGCAAGACCTTCACAGGCGAAGGAATCGCTGTCTCGGTCGGCCAGGATCACCGCCGAGGCGCTCGGCCCATGAAGCGTCACTTCCGGGATCGGCAGACCGAGGATCGCCCGCGCGTGGAGGTCGAACTCGGAAAGGTTCTGCGAGATCAGCGTGACCATGCCGGTATCGTGCGGACGCGGCGAGAGTTCGGAGAAGATCACTTCCTCGCCCTTCACGAAGAACTCGACGCCGAACAGGCCGTAGCCGCCGAGATCGTCCACCACCTTGCGCGCCATGTCCTGCGCGGCGGCGATGGCGGCAGGCGCCATCGGCGTCGGCTGCCACGATTCCTGATAGTCGCCGCGTTCCTGGCGGTGGCCGATCGGCGGGCAGAACGACACGCCCTCGCGGCTGCGCACTGTCAGCAGGGTGATCTCGTAGTCGAAGGCGACGAATTCCTCGACGATCACCCGCTTGCGGTCGCCGCGCATGTTGGCGACGGCGTAGTCCCAGGCCTTCTCCAGATCCGCGGAATCGCGCACCGTGCTCTGGCCCTTGCCGGACGAGGACATGACCGGCTTGATGACGCAGGGCAGACCCGTGTGCTCGGCGCCGGCGAGCACTTCTTCGAGGCTCTCGGCATAGCGATAGCGCGAGGTGCGCAGGCCGAGTTCGACGGCGGCGACTTCGCGGATGGCATCGCGGTTCATCGTCATCTGCGTGGCGCGCGCGGAAGGCACGACGCAAAAGCCCTCCGCCTCGACTTCGGCGAGGACTTCGGTGCGGATCGCCTCGACCTCGGGGACGATGAAATTGGGCCTGTGCTTCTCGATTGCGGCGCGCAGGCGCTCGCCGTCCAGCATCGAGAATACCTCGAACCCGTCCGCGACCTGCATGGCGGGCGCGCCTTCATAGGCGTCGCAGGCCACGACTTCGCAGCCCAGCCGCTTGGCCGAGATCACGAATTCGCGCCCCAGTTCGCCCGAGCCGAGCAGCAGGATCTTCGCGGTGAATGCCATGGCGGCGGTCCTTTCGTTAGATTGCGCGGCCCTAGAGCAGCGTTCCCGAGAGAATGGCAAGGGCGATCGTGAAGTAGATCACCAGCCCCGTGACATCCACCAATGTCGCCACGAACGGCGCCGAGGCGCTGGCCGGGTCGAAGCGCAGCTTCTGGAGGAGGAACGGCAGCATCGAACCCGCCAGCGAACCGAACGTCACGATACCCACCAGCCCGGCCGAAACGGTCGTGGCGATCAGCACCCAGTGGCTGCCGTAGTCGTAGAACCCCAGCGCCTGCCACGCGGCGATCCGCACGAAGCCGACGGTACCGAGGATGCCCCCCAGCACCAGGCCCGCGGGCAGTTCGCGCAGCGCCACGCGCCACCAGTCCCGCGGGCGCACCTGCCCCATCGCCAGCGCCCGGATGATCAGCGAGGTCGCCTGGCTGCCGCTGTTGCCGCCCGAGCTCATGATGAGCGGGATGAACAGGGTGAGCACCACCGCGCGGGCGAGTTCGTCCTCGAAGTGCTGCATGGCGCTGGCGGTCAGCATTTCCGAGAGGAACAGCACGCTTAGCCACCCGGCCCGCTTGCGGATCATCTCGAAGAAGCCGGTTTCGAGGTAGGGCCGGTCGAGCGCCTCGACGCCGCCGAACTTCTGCACGTCCTCGGTATGCTCGGCCACCAGCGCATCCAGAACGTCGTCCACCGTGACGATACCGAGCGGGCGTCCCGCCCCATCGACCACCGGCAGGGCCAGCAGGTCGTGACGGCGAATGAGATCGGCGACCACCTCGCGGTCGGTGGCGGGCGTCACCGTCACCGGCTCGCGGTCCCGGGCGAGGTCGATCGCGGGCGAATCGGGCGCGGCGGCTATCAGGCGGCGCAGCGAAATCGTTGCGTCGAGGCGGCCGCGTTCGTCGAGCAGGAACACCGAATAGACCGTCTCGCGGCTACGCTCGACGGTGCGGATGAGATCGAGCACGTCCGCCACGCTGGCCGAGACCCGCGCGGCGACGAATTCGGTGGTCATCATGCCGCCCGCGCTGTCTTCCGGCCAGGCCAGCAGGCTGCGCAGCGAGGTGCGCACATCGGGTGCGAGCGCGCCCAGGATCTGGGCGGCAACGTCCTCGTCCATTTCGGCCAGCACATCGGCAGCGCGGTCCTCGGCCATCTGGGCGACCAGATGCACCGCGCGCGGCAACGGCAACAGCGGCAGGACTTCGCTGGCCGCCGTGAATTCGGGACGGTCGAGCACGGCCACCGCGCGCACGTCGGCCATGCGGCCGAGCTTGGCGGCAGCGGCCTCGGGCGCCAGCGCCTGGAGCATCTCGACGATATCGGCAATGTAGAGCCCGCTCTTGGCGGGACGGGCACCGGCGGTCACGCCGGCGAGGAGGTCGTTCACCATCTTCAAACCTTTCGTCCGCACGACCCGGGCGGACGATGGCCAGCGAGAACTAGCCAGCGCCCTTGGGGCGTGCGGTCCTACTGGAACTGTCGCTTGACATGTCCTCGCTTCCTGAAACACCGCAGCAACATAGGCTGCGCGGACGTCGCTCTGATCTCAATTGCATCGCCCGTCAACTCCGGATCGCGACCGGAGCGAACATGACCCTTATCGGCACACAAAAAAGCCCCCGTGCAGCGCACGGAGGCCTATTTGCTTCGTAGCCGATCCGAAAGGGATCAGATACCGGCGATCGCCTGATCGATCAGCGCCTTGTCGGCATCGGCCGAGTGGTTGGCCTTGATCAGGCCACCGGCAGCCGCAGCGGCGGCAGCCGCAGCCTGCTGGCGCAGTTCGGTCACGGCAGCACGTTCGACAGCGCCGATCTTGTCCTGGGCCATCTTCTCGCGGCGGGCGATGACCTCGGTCGTGTCGGCCTGGGCCTTGGCGACGATCGTCTCCGCTTCGTGGCGAGCATGATCGAGCAGAGCGGCGGCGTCCTTTTCGGCACCGGCGATCTTGTCAGCATATTCCTTGCGCAGGGCTTCCGCCTCGGCACGCAGGGTCTTCGCCTCTTCGAGCTGGGCCTTGATCTCGGCGATCTTGCCGTCGAGGCCGCCGGAGATCATCTTCGGCAGGCCCTTCCAGACCATGATCGCGATGAGCACCAGCATCGAGGCGCTGACGACCGCGACCGGCGGGGCGACGCCCAGCAGCAGCGGTTCGGCGTGATGCTCGGTACCAGCCTGGGTTCCGGCCATTTCCGCAGCTTCGTGGGACGTGCCCTCGGCTACAGTCGTGTCGGCAGTGGTCAGCTCAGTGTTCTCAGCCATGGACCAGGTTCTCCTTCACGGCGGAACGTACCGCGCCGTCGTCGAGCGTCAGACCCGCAATGCGGCTGACGATATCGCGAGTGGCGTCGGCGGCGACGTCCTCGATCTCGGCGGCGGCCGAACGGCGCGCCTCGGAGATGCGGGTTTCGGCTTCGGCGAGCGTGGCGTCGATGGCCACCTGGGCGGTCGCGAGACGCTCGGTCGTGACGGCAGCGGCCTTGGCGCGGGCTTCCGCGATCAGGGCCTGCGCCTCGGCGCGGTTGGCGTTCTCACGCGTGCGCCAGGCTTCCTCCTCCGCATCGGCCTGGGCGCGGGCGCGCTCGGCAGCGGCGAGGTCGTCGGCAATCTGCTTGTCGCGCTGCGCAACCGTATCCATGACCTTGGGAACCATTCCCCGTCCGACGACGAAGAACGTGAAGCCGAAGAAGATCAGCATCCAGAAGATCTGGCTGGAATAGGTCGCGGCTAGCTGTGCGATCTGAGGCATGGGTCAGCCCTGTCTCGAAGTGGCCGGTAGAATTCTTGCGTCCTCTCCGGCCGCCCAACCAAAGGGTTCGGGCAGCCGGAGGGGATCAGTGCGCGCGATCAGGCGAAGATCAGCAGCGCGGCAACGACGAACGACAGCAGGCCGAGAAGTTCGGCGCCGGCGAAGCCGATGAAGAGGCGGCCCTGCTGGGCGTCAGCGGCGCCCGGATTGCGCAGCGCGCCTTCGAGGAACTTGGCGAAAACGCTACCCACGCCGATCGAGGCGAGGCCGCAACCGATAGCAGCGAGACCGGCACCAAGCAGCTTTGCAGCTTCTGCGTCCATTTCAAAAACTCCCTTTGGAAAACTCGAGTGAGACTGAAAATCAGTGAAGGTTCTCTGCGTCGTTCAGATAGACGCAAGTGAGAAGTGCGAAAACGTAGGCCTGGATGCCTGCAACCAGCAGCTCGAGAGCGCAGATGCCGACCATCAGGATGAAGCTGGGCAGACCGGCGATGGCGAAGAGGCCGATGCCGGCATTGCCGGAACTGATGACGAAGCTCGAAAGAACCTCAAGAAGAACGTGACCGGCCATCA
Organism: Novosphingobium sp. BF6; assembly: GCF_058273105.1. Classification (NCBI taxonomy): domain Bacteria; kingdom Pseudomonadati; phylum Pseudomonadota; class Alphaproteobacteria; order Sphingomonadales; family Sphingomonadaceae; genus Novosphingobium; species Novosphingobium sp. BF6. The sequence continues at coordinate 1,250,203 of NZ_CM177775.1, read as the reverse complement.
TCGCGACGAAAAGACGCAGGCCGAGGCTGAACGGGCGCACCAGGAACGAGATCAGTTCCACGCAGAAGATCAGCGGGATCATGATCACCGGAGTGCCGTGCGGCACGAACAGCGAGAAGAAGTGCAGCTTGTGCTTCGCGAAACCGACGATCAGGACGATCGCGAAGGACAGCACCGCCAGAACGCCCGTGGCCGAGAAGTGGCTGGTGAAGGTGAAGGCATGGAGGCCGATCACACCCAGCGGCAGCAGGCCGAGGAAGTTCGCGAAAAGAATGAACATGAACAGCGAGAAGATGTACGGAACGTACTTCTTGCCGCCGGGGCCGACGTTGGCGGCCAGCATTCCGTCGATGAAGCCGGTGAAGCTTTCGACGGCCATCTGCCAGCGGCCGGGCACGAGCTGGCGCTTCATGCCGCCGGCAACGAAGAACGCCAGCGTCACGGCGGCGATCGCCATCCACAGCGTGCTGTTGGTGAAGGCGATGTTGTAACCGGCGATGCTCCAGCCTTCCGAGCCGAACAACGGCTGGATGCTGAACTGGTGCATCGGATCGACCTTCGCTTCGGCTGCCACGCGAATATCCCTGTCGCCAATGAACGACAGCGCCCCTGCTCATCCCTTTCGGGTCAATCCGGGCGCCGGTTCGAATTCCTGATAATGTTCCTGAAGGCGACGAATATTCCTGCGAACATCATCACCATCAGACCCCAGGGCGATGTTCCAGCAAAGTGATCGATCACCCAGCCAAGGAACAGACCACCGGCAACCCCACCGAGCAAGTCGGCCAGGACGCGGTTACCGGCACGATAGGCATCGTCGGTTTCCGCACCCGCGACCGGCTTCTGACGCTGCGCTTCCCGCTCGCGAAGGGCTTTCAGCCGATCGTCCAGCGAATCGAGGCGCGCATCCTCGCCGACAGGGTCCCGTGCGGACGGCTCGTCGTTCATGTCCCGGCTCCTCCTCAATCGAATAGGAACGTAATGACGCGTTCAACGGCTGCCCGCCGAGGGCGCCGACCCCTTAGGGTGGGGTCCTTCCCGAGTCAACCATGAGGGGACACGCGCGGCAACAGTTGTTCACACGCCGCGCCGTGTGCCCAAGTCCCGAACAGGTCTCGGAAATGGTAATGCTCGGACAATACCGCAAGGACGATGGCGAAGAAAAAATCGCCGCAAGGCGCAGCCCTGTCGCCTCCCCCCGCCTTCGACGTCAAGCCGCAGAGGACTTAGTCGGTTTCCGGTCATCCGCGCGTCAGGCATTTGCCATACAAAAAAGAGCGGCCGGAAATCCCGACCGCTCTTTTTTGTTATCGTGCATTTATCGCTCCCCGGAAATCGACGAATCCGGGAAGCCCGGCCCTCAGGGGCAGCGCGCATCGCGATCGGGCGCTCCGGCGCCGCGAACCTTCCACGAACCGTCGGTCGCCTGGTACTTTTCGCCCGGCTGGGTCTGCGCGATCAGGCGGCAGGCCGTGGCGAAGGCATATTCCTCGATCGTGCTCTTGCCCGCGGCCTTCTCGGTATAGATGGCGCGGCGCTTGTTGTTGAGATCGCGGACCATGGCGCGGACGTCGGCGGAAGCGTTGCCGATCACGCCCAGATAGCCGTCCTTCTGCTCGCCGACCTGCCCTGCGGCGCGCGCGGCGGCATAGGCCGGGTCGCGGCCTTCCTGCGCCAGTGCGGCGCTTCCGGCGCCAAACGCCAGGGCGGCTGCACCGCAAAGGGTCACGAAGCTGTTCAAACGGATCTTGCTCATCAGAATACGCCTTCGTTTTCCTTGATCGTGTTCTCCGCGTCCTGGGAGAGCCGATAGATCACTTCCTGCCTGATGTTGATGTTGAGTTCGATAACGATCGGCTTGTCCGGAGCGGATACGTTCACGCAGCCCCCCAGCGCCGATCCGAAACCCAGCACCAGCATCGCGGCGCAAACGGCGCGCCCACCGAACCGGAAACCCTTCCGCTGCGGGTCGTATTGTGCCTGGCTCATCATGGCCGGGCTTGTCGCAGCCGGAACGCTTCCGGTCAATTCCAGGGCCTTCATGGGTTATTCTCGCTGACTGGAGGCTGAATGGTGGCTGGCGCGGGACGAACCGAGTCGGGCGCCAGCAAAGGTAGGGGCGAAGATGAGGGCGGCACTACGAAAGGCGTGCCGTTCTGGATCCCAAGGGTGCGCGGGTCGGTGACGTAAGTGGGATCGTAAAGCGAGCGCATCGAGCCGAACAGGCTGAAGAACGGCGCCTTGATCTTGACGATGAAGCGGATCGGCAGCTTGGCGATCTGGCGGGTAAGGAAGTTGCGCTGCGCCGTCTCGCCCTGGCTCAGCCCGTCGAAGCTCAGCCGCGTGAAGATGTCGCCTGCCAGCGAACCGCCGAGACCGATCTCCATGTGCTTGTATTGGAGCGATTTCAGCGCACCGAAGGCAAAATTGCCCATCGCCGAGAGATCCTTGTATGTCAGCGCGCCGAGATAGCTGACGCTGCCGCCCGGATCGCGCGAGGCGAGGTAGCCGTCGACGATGCGCCCGCCCTGCTCGTCGAAGACCATCGGCACTTCGCCGTCGAACACGCCGCTGGCGCTGATATTGGTGAGTTCGAGGTGCTGCACGAACGTTGCGGCATCCAGCCCCTTTACGTTGAGCTTGTAGTGCCGCGTCTCGGCCACGCCGATTCGCATGGTCGCCGGATCGAGCGTGAGCGTGCCCGCCATGAACGGCCAACTTGCGCCGTTGAGGCGCAGCAGGAAGCCCGGCTCCATCTGGAACGAGAGTTCGCCGTCGTTCACCTCGATACCGGGATTGATCGAGGCGATCTTCAGTTTCTGGTCGGGCGCGGTCACGAGGCCGAGCAAATCGGTGAACACGACTTCCCCGGTCAGTCCCTTCACCGGGCCGAAGGGGGCCGCGAAATCAAGAGCATCGGTGGCGAAACGCCCCTTGCTGGTCACGCCCTTTTCGTTCCAGTCGATTCGCCCGCCGCCGTGAACCTCCCCTTGGAGGTTCGAGACGATGCCCAGCAGCAGCGGCGACAGCGCTTCGGCCTGCAGGTCCTTGTCGAAGGTGATTCCCGACACGGCAAGATCGGCATGGCCGCTCGCATTGCCGAGATCATGGACGATATCGGTGCGAACCACCTCGCGGTCGCTCTTCGGCTCGCGCATCACGGCCTGCGCGGTGATCACGTTGTTTTCAAGCCGCAGCGTGCCGTCACGGGCGACCAGCGGCTGGAAACGCGGCACTGGCTGGCGATCGACGAGGGTGAAGCGCGCCTGGTCGATGCTCAGCACACCGCCGGAATAGCGCCAATTTCCGGCCGTCTGCTTGAGATCGAGCGGCACCGCGGCCAGCGCAATGTCGGCTTCGTCGAAGGCCCCGCCGATATCCTTGCCCACTTGTGCGTCGAGCGTGGCGAGCCGGAACCGCGACGGCGCCTCCTGCGGGCCGAGGCTGACGTCGATGGCCTTGGCAGTCAGTGCGCCGGGCCTGCCCGCCAGCTGGGCATAGCCGAGCGGACCGCTGGCGATGCGAATCGGCGTCTCACCCAGCCGTCCCGACACGTCGAGCGCGGGAACGCCCGCCGCGATATCGAAGCCCTGCCCCCGACTGCGCAGGATCGCCTGCGCCGGTGCCGGGCAGACCTGCAACGTCCGCCGGTCGAGCGTGAGATTGGCAAAAGCGAGACGGTCGAAGCCGATCTTCGTGCAATTCGGCCAAACCGCAAGCGTGCCGTCGGCGCTCCAGCGGCCATCGACGGGCAGCACCAGGTTCTGCGCCGAACCGCCCGGCAGCGCGCCGGAAAGCCGCGTCTCGCCGGTGAAATGCATAGCGCCGTCGGGAGTCTGGGTCAGCGCGAAACGAGGCACGGCGAGGCGCGAATCGCCCGCGCGATACTCCGCCATCTCGATTTGGAGCGCGAGACGCCCACGCGCGTCGCTCTCCATGCGGCCGGTCACGTTCGGCAAACCCCGCCCACCGCTGGCGAAGTTGCCGGTGACGACCGGACGGCGCGCGCCGAACACCGCCTGCACTTTCGACAGGTCGAGCAGCGAGGAGCCGCTGCCGCCGCGCAAGTGCCCACGCGGCAGGACAAGGCTCATACGCCCGTCCTCGCGCCGCAAGACGAGGCTGGCGTCGAGCCTGCTGCCGCGCGTCTCGCGAGCGAGCGCCGTGCGGACCTGTCGCAGGATCGGTGCTGCCAGCGTGCCCTCGCCGGACTTCTCGGCGCCTGCGAGCAGCGCGTTCACCGATTCGCCCAGTGCGAGGTCCCGGCCCGTCACATCGCCGTCGAGATCGAAATGGGCGAAACCGGCGCTCGCCCGCATCCGCCCGTCGAACCCGAGTTCGGCCAGCCGGGCCTGCGGCGTGGCCAGCCCGCGCGCCTTGGCTTCGAACTGCGCATTCAGCGCGGCCTTGCGGAACGTAAAGCGCCCCGATCCGGTCAGGCCCGAGAGGCGATTCGCCGCGAACGAACCCGCACCAGCATCGAGGCCGAGCTTGCCTTCGGCACCGTCCAGCAGGCGGTCCAGCGTGACGTCGAGCTGCGCGCCACTCTGCGCGAGTTTCAGCGATTGCTGCGGACAGGCGAGACCGGCCAGCCGCAACGCGCCGGTGAAGCGCGGCCTGCCGTCGGACACGCGCAGCTTGCCGTAAAGCGTCGTCCGTCCCGCCTCGCAGCCTCCGACCGCCAGACGCGGCGACAGCGCAGCGAGTTCGCCCTTGAAGCCTCCGCGCAGGCCGCCCTCGCCCCCCAGTTTCGCGGCGATCCGGCCATAGTCGCTCTCGATCAGCGCCCGCCCGTCGACAACGGAGACATCGTAATCGGGCAGCGCATAGTCCTTGGTCTCGCCGCTAGGCTCCATCAGCTTGTCGAGCGAGCCGAGACTGAACTTGCCGCCATGAAGCGAACCGAACAGGCGCGGGCGAATCACCGTGATCCGCCCGATTCCCGGCCAGCCCCAGTTGAGACGCGTGGCGACGCGCAGCTCGGCAATCGTGAGGTCCGGATGCTTCGGATCGCCGATCACGAGGTTGCGGACCACCTGCTCGGTCGGTCCCACTTCCTCGATCTCGTAAGTCGCCGGAAGGCCCAGCTTCGCCAGTTCGCCCGAAATCAGGTTCTCGGCGATATCCTCGCGCAGGAACCACACGGCGCCCAGCCCGAGAGCCGCACTCGTGAGCAGGGCGAGCGCAATCGCCCGCCTGCGCTTGCGGCGCGGCAGCGATAGATCCGCCGATGCGGTAGGTTCGTCATGCTCCTGCGGCATTCGGTCCTTCACTTGCGCTCGCCGCTCGGGAAAGGCAATTGTCTGCGCACGTTATGCCCGACCGCAACAGTCTCTTCGATGAACCTGCCGATGCGGCTCCGGATGTGCGGGGCGATGCAGGAAATGACCCTAGCGGGCATAGGACGAGGCTGCGCAAGCGTCTGCTGGACGGCGGGGCGGAAGCGCTGGGGGATCACGAGGTCATCGAACTCCTGCTGATGCAGGCGGTTCCCCGCCGCGACATGAAGCCGCTGGCCCGCAGCCTGATCCAGCGCTTCGGCTCGCTGGCCGGCGTGTTCCAGGCCGATCCGCGCACCCTGGAGGGCCACCCCGGCATGGGCGAGGCCACCGTGGCCGCGCTGAAAGTCGTGACCGTCGCCGCCACCCGCCTTGCCCGCCAGAAAGTGCGCGAGGCGCCGGTGATCGGTTCCTGGCAGGCGCTGATCGACTACCTGACGATCGACATGGCTCACCTCACGCGCGAGCGGGTGCGGGTGCTCTATCTCAATGCCAAGAACATGCTGATCCTCGACGAACTCGTCGGCGACGGCTCCATCGACGAAGCCGCGATCCATCCGCGCGAAGTGATTCGCCGCGCGCTCGACATCGGCGCCACCGCCCTGATTCTCGTCCACAATCACCCTAGCACCATATTTTCGTTCACGTTCATTCACGCTCAAACCCGCTGTTTCCCGTTGTTTTTTAGGCCTATTGACTGGTGGCGGTATCCGATCAATAAAACCGCCATGTCGGGCATACCGGCACCACTACCGGCACCAGTTAGCTATCTTTCGGCACCAGCTAACCGCCACCAACGATTTCGCGAATTTGGAGACTGCGACAATGACAGCCGCACCCATCTGGGACAGCACCCGCGCCACCACCGGCGCACCAGCCGCACCGGCGGCAACCTCCACCAGCTCGATCGCCAGCAGCGCGACGGCCAGCCGCACCAGCACCCTCGCCGGGGCATCCGGAACACTCGATCGTGCGCCGCTTTTGTTTGCCGCGAGTGTTGTCCTTTCGGCACCGGCCGTTGTGAAAACGGAGGCTTGAGCCGATGCCCGCACTCACTGACGGACAGATCCGCAACGCCATCAAGAGGGTGGAAAAGAGCCGCAAGCAGGCCTCGCTGGCAGACGGTGAAGGCCGGGGCGTTGGCCGCCTCGTGCTCATCCTCAAGCCCATGCCGTCCCGCGTCACGGCGGTCTGGTATGCGCAGCAGTGGAGGGAGAACAAGCGCACCCTCTCCAAGATGGGCGACTACCCGCACCTTGGCCTAGCGGCCGCCCGCGAAATCTTCGAACGCGACTACTCCAGCGCCATCAACAAGGGCGCATCGATCAAGGTGCAGGGCGACACGCGGCCGGGCACCGTGGGCGACCTGTTCGACGGCTATATCGAGCACCTGCGCGCCCAGAAGAAAATGAGCTACGTCGAGGCCAAGAAGGGTCTGGATAAAATCACCGACGAGCTGGGCCGCAACCGCCTTGCCCGGGACATCGAGCCAGAGGACGTGCTGAACGTCATCCGGCCAATCTTCGAGCGCGGTGCCAACTCCATGGCCGATCACGTCCGGAGCTACATTCGCTCGGCGTTCCAGTGGGGGCTAAAGTCGGAGCTGGATTACCGCTCGGCCAGCCCGCGCCGGTTCAAGCTCGTTCACAACCCGGCCGCCTCGATCCCCACCGAACCGAAGGTCGTGGGCACGCGCTGGCTGCGCGAACCGGAATACGCAAAGCTCTGGTTCTGGCTCCAGCAGCCGGACGCGATTTGCTACCAGCCCTATCTCAACGCCATCAAGCTCCTGATGCTCACCGGCCAGCGCGTGCAGGAGATCAGCTCGCTCCATAAGGACCAGTTCGACCGCAAGGAAAAGCTCATCGACTGGAGCAAGACGAAGAACGGCAAGCCGCACTGCATCCCCCTCCCCAGCTTGGCCTACGAGCTGCTATCCAGTCTGGAGCCGAACGAGCACGGCTGGTTCTTCCCGATGCAGAAGGATCCGGAGCGCCCTGTGTCTCACGCTACCCTCTACGCCTTCCTCTGGCGCCAGCGCGAGCGCGGCCAGATCCCGCTGGTGACGAACCGCGATATGCGACGGACGTGGAAGACGCTGGGAGGCAAAGCTGGCCTGACGCAGGAAATCAGGGACCGGCTTCAGAACCACACCCGGCAGGACGTCAGCTCGCGGCACTATGACCGGTACAGCTATATGCCGGAGAAGCGCGAGGCGATGGACATATGGGACAAGTTCATTCGAGGCGTGCTCGATAAGCACCGCAAAGCCCGGCTGAAGGTTGTGGCGGCCGCATAAAAAAAGCCCCGGGGGATGCTCCGGGGCTTTTTGTTAGTCCTGCGGTATCGGCCCTGCCTCGCCGGTGAGCGTGAGGGATTGCTCCATCTTGCTCACGTATTCGGGGAGCATCGTCTTAGCCAGCGCTTCTTGTGCTGACCGGTTCAGCCCTTTCTTACGCCCAAAAAGCATGAGGTAATCGGGCACCGTGTTGCGGTAGTCGGCCGCCATATTCTCGCACCGCGCTTTGGCGAGTTCGAGCACGCCTTCGTCCATGTCTTTCAGCTCCGGGTTCTCCTTCAGCTCTTCAGCTGCAAGCACGATGCACTGACGCCAGCCGACGAGGGCATAGTCGTGCCGGAACGAAACGACGTTCGCATCCATCGACGCAAGAGACATGAAAATTAGAGAAATCATTGCCCACCTTCGAACGCTTCACCTGTCGCCCCCGGAGTAACGAGGGGACAGGCGGCGTAAAGGCTAAACTATCGCTTGCACTGCTTCACCACGTCGCGGACGTAGCCTTGCAGGTAATCTATTTTGGCTTGGTCGCGGATGATTCCGGCGCGGAGATCGAGAACACGCTGTCCAGCAGCGGCAGAGAGTTCGAGTGCGGCTCCATCGCCCACGCCGCTGGCGCTCCCACTTCCGCCTGAGGCGCGCTGACGGGCTGTAAGCTGGGCTGTGGCGAGGTTCGCCGCGAGGATGCGCACCCGCTTATCGCCAGCGGCAACAGCAGTGCGCAGATCATTGTTTTCACGTTCGGCATCGGCCAGTTCCTTCGATGTGGTTGCATCGAGAAGCGCCAGCGCATCCTGTGCGGCCTTCATGCGGTTGATAGCGGCGGCGGTGTCCTGTTGCGCCTGCTTGGATATGGCGGCCTTGTCGGCCTCCCACTGCGCGCGATCGTCGGCATGGCTCTGCTTGAGCTGGGCGACGTCGCGGCCGTGGGTGATAGAGAGGATCCACCACGTCACACCGGCACCGGCTCCAACGGCCACCAGCAGAACGGCAGCGACGATCGCGGCCTGTAATTTGGCTTTCATGGGCACAAGGGCGGTGATTGGGTTCATTGCGGTAGGTCCGTGCTGGTGGGCTGGCCGGTGACGGCTGCGGCGGCCTTGTCGGCGGATTGCTGGGCGGCTTCAGCCTTGTTGGCCGCATCGGTCGCGGCGCTGGCTGCGGCATTGGCCGCGCCGGTGGTCTGGCGCAGGCACAGGGAAAGAGCCTGAAGGCGGGTTTTTCCCGCCTCATCGTAGGCGGCTTTCACCGCCGCGATTTGCTCGTGGGCGTCCTTCGAAACGACGTATTGAGTAATGGAGGCACCGCCGATGCCCCCAGATAGAACGAGGAAGCTCAACAGCCCCCACGTCCCCCATTGCTTCCATGGTGATTTAGGTGCCGGGCATGATTTTCCTGTTTTGTGGTGGGTCATCGGTTAGTCTCCAGCGCGAGTTTAAGGCGCTCAATCTCACTTTTCAGCGCCTCTACTTGCTCGGTCAGTCCGGAAACTTTTTCCGTCAGTAAGCTAACCTGCGAGCTGGCTTCCATGAGTTGCTGAAAATATTGGCGCTTCTCTGCTTCGGACGTCGTGTAAAGCTCTTGCCACTTGTCCCGCTCTCCCTGAAGCACCGCGATAATGTTGACTTCAGCCCGGTCGCCTGCACGATCGACCGAACCGCTGGAAATCTTTTGAATGAGCCAGAAGGCACCGCCCACAAGGCCGGTGATGGCAACGCCAAGGCCAGCCCACAGGCCGCCCGGAGGGGTCATGTCATCCATTACGCCCCCCGGAAGTGGCGATCAGCATCAGCCATCTTGGTGTCGTACTTGTTCTTGGCGTAGCCCTTGCCGTTGTAGATCCGGGCGAAGGTGGCCCACTCTTTGCGGCGAAGGGCGTTCAGCAGGCGCGCGTCAGCCTTGATGAAGCGCACGAACGTATCGAGCTGGCCTTGCGCGGTGTACTGGGCGTTGATGAAGGCCTGAAGCGAGGCGAAGCCACACGTCACCCAGTGGTAGCCCATGATCTGAAATGCGCCCCAGCTGGCCGCTTCAAGGGCGCAGGTGCGGTCTATGACCTTCCCGGCGCGCTCCATGTCGGCGTTCTCTTTTTCGAGGCTCTGATAGCTGCCAGCCGCCCGGGCAACGAGGTCGGGATGCTTGCCCAGCTCGGCCTCGGCGCGGGCGCTGCCGAATGCCTTGGTAAGGCGCTCGAACATGACGTGCGGTTCGTACTGGACCTTAGGGCGGCCGCCGGAGAGAAAGCCGTTCCCGTTGCTCTCCACGGTCGCCACAGCCTTTACGGCGGATAGCGGCGCGTTCAGCTCGGTCGCGGCTTTGATGAAGTCCTGTTCGGACAGAGTTTGAGACATGAGTGCTCACCTTGTGTTGGTGGCACGTCATGCGCCGTATTGATTTGTTGCGATTATAGGCCCGTAGTTTTCATTTTAACAACGCGCAGCCAAAGAAAAGCCCCGCCGAAGCAGGGCTTTATCTCAGGGTTCGGGCTTACTCCTCCTCGTCCTCGTTCTCGCTGCCGTAAATCGACGGCGCTTGCTCCTCCAACAGGCGATCCCGGAGCTTGCTGTTGTAGCGCATCCCACCGGTGGCCTGATCCGCGTTCTTGCCACGGACCTTAGCGGAGTTGGTGAGGCTGCGGCCGTTGATGACCTGTTCCGGGTACTTGTCGTTGAAGGCGTCGATTTCATCCAGCAAGGTGTCCTGCGCCGCGTCGTCGCCCTTCTCGCCAGCCTTCCAGTAGCGGTCGATGAGCTTTTTGCGCTCGCCGGTGATGTGCTGCTGTTTGTTGTAGTTGGCGTTGTTGATGGCGTACTGCTCGGCCAGCCGCGCCGGGGTGAAGCCCAGCGCCTGCTTGGTGATGTCCTTCCAATCCACGTCGGCCACCTTGTCGCCGCGCAGGTTGGTCGCGCCTTCGTTGTTGAAGCGAATCGCACGCATCGGGTCTTTGATCATCTTCGGCATCATCGTCTCGATGCCGCGATAGGTCTGGCCCTCTTTCACCAAGCCATAGCCGCGCACTACCGTTTCCAGCATCGACGGGGCAGCGCCCAGCGTCTGCATGAGCCAGTATTGGTACTCGTCCTTGCCTTCCAGCTCGCGGCCGGAAGAGCGCCACCACAGATCCGGCATACCTACCGAACCAGACAGGCTGGTGCCGGTCGCGTAGCCCGGAACGCCGTCGAGGATGATACCGCCCATCATTGGCCCCAGCGCGCCCACCATGGCCTTCTTCAGCTCCACTTCCGGATCGTCGCCGTCGTCGGTGAATAGCCCGGCCATCATGATCGCCAGCCCGAACAGCCAAGTGCCGGTCACGCCAGCATTCAGCATCATCATGCCGGTGACGCCAGCCAGCTGCGTCAGCGCCTCACGCTTGGCCTGCGGCCCGTCAGCATGGATAGCCTGATGGGTGTCGCGGAACAGGCGATAGAGCATGTTCACTTGGAAGTTACGGAACACCAGCACCGCCTTGGCGACGTCGCCGTGCATCCAGCGCGGGCGCGAGGTGTTCTGATAGTCGAAGTGCGTCTTCCACGTCAGATCGCCAGCGGTGTTGATTGCCTGCTGGTGGCCCTCCCCCTTCTTGCGGGCCATGCGGTAGGCCGCCAGATAGGTCACTTCGCGGTTGAGGCGTTCGGAGTGATGGAAGCCCCAGCCAAGGACGTTCATCACCTTGGTGCGGAACGGCTTGTACTCAACGCCGGTTTCACCGATGCCCGCCAGATCGTGTGACTGGGTACGGTCGATAATCCCGATGTTGTAGCCCTGCTTCATGGCCGCCTGCTCGTCCGGGGTCAGCCCCTTGGAGCGCTCCGCGAAGCCACCGCCGCGCGTGAAGTCCAGCAGCGCCTTGTTCAGCTCCGTAGCGGCGCGGGCGAAGCTGTTCAGGCGCGCACCGTCGTAGGCCGCCAGCATCGGCACGCCCATGATCGCGGTTTGGAACAGGTTCATGACAGCCGCCTTAGGTGAACCGGCCAGCGCGTAGACGAAGGCCGCCTGCGTGACGGTCTGCGAGATCGGGCCGCCGGTCGGGTTCATTACGAACTCGTGGCGCTTCGCCATTTCGTTCACCACCAGCGCGTCACGGGTCGGATCGCCTGCATAGCGGGCTTCCTCGCGGGCCTGCTCGATAGCCTCCTGCATATCGAAGGAGTGAGCCAGACGGGCCAGCTGGTGCGAGCCGTGGAACATGCCGGAGCCGAACGCGCGCAGGGCGTCAGCGTCGAAGCCGTCACGGCCCAGACGGTGAATGCGGTTTTTACGCACGGACATATCCGGCAGGCTCTCAAGGTAGCGCTGCCACACCTCATCCTTGGCCTTCTCGGCGCCCGGGAGGTCTTGAAGGATGTCTTCAACGTCGGCCACAAAGTTCGGATCGATAGCTTTGCGGACGGCTGCGGTGTCGTCCAGCGCGCCGATCTCCACGTCGTACTCCGGCTTGGCCTGCATCAGCTTGGTGAAGCGGCGCTGGTCGCGGGCGTGCTCGAAGCGGGAGAACGACACAACATGGCCGGTTTCCTTCTCGCGCACGGTCACGAACAGATTGCCGAAGCGAGCCAGCGGGAAATACGGCCCGGCAAGGCGTTCCGTCTCGAACTGCTGGCGCAGCTGCGTGATGCGGGCTTTGCGGTTCCAAGCAATCTTGGTCTTGGCAGCGCGCAGCGCGCGGTTGGCCTCCTTCACGGCCTGTTCCAGCTCTTCGCCTTCCAGCGCTTCGTCTCGGATCCGCTCCATCTCGTGCTTGTGGTCGCGTTCGGCCTTCGTGATGCGCACGTTGATGGCCTTTTCCATGTTCTGCATGAGAACGGCCTCGTAGGCGTCGGCCATGGAGGTGTAGCTGTCTCGAACCTGCGTGAAGATTTCCTGCGCCTGCGGAGAGAGCTTTTTGAAGCGTGCCTCCAGCGAACGGTAGGCCTCGCGGCGCTTCTTATCGCTGGCCGCTTTCTTCAGCAGCTGGTTTTCCTTGTCGCTGCCGGACGCGGCCACGCGCAGGGCGTCGCGGTCGCGGTCGGACATCAGCGGGGCGAAGCGCTCGGACGGATCAACCTGCGCGCGGGTAGATTCGTGCATGAGGTCCATCAGCTCGCTGTTCTCGATCGGATGGCGCACGCGGTACTTCAGCCAGCTCTGCGCGACCTTATCGGTCTTGGCGTGCCAGTCTGAACGCATGGCATCCATGCTCTGCTTCAGGCGCATGTAATCCAGCGCGGCTGGCATGTTCTTGCCCAGCTCGGTGATGAGCGGCCGCATAGGCAAGGCACCCAAGCCCTTCTGCATCGCCTGCGTGGTGAGGTCGCTCGGGGCGTTCTTCACTGCATCCTTGAAGCCATCCCACCAGCTGCGGATCTTCTCGCGGTCCATTTTTGGCGTTGGAATGTTAGGACGAGGCGGCATTCCGCTGTCGTGTTTCGGCATGTCGGCATAGTCGTTCAAATCGGCCGGCCGATCGGCGGTCGGGTGAATGCCCAGCATGTCACGGCTCTGGAACGTGCCGTCGCCGTTGGTCACAGCCTGCAATCCGCGAATCACAGCAGCGTTGGAAGACAGGCCGAACCAGCCGCGCGCCTTCTGGGCGAACTCACGCAACCACTGGCGAGCGCGGGCGATCCAGCCGCCTTGGCTTGCCACGAAACGCGAGGCCATGATTTCGGCGGCGTTCACTGCCCAGTATTCCGATGCGTTGGTCAGCTGATAGTGCTGGTGGTAATCCAGCGTGCCGTTGGCGAAGTTCTTCATGGTCGCTTCGCGGGCCGCACGATCGCCAAACGCGGCAAGGCGCATAGCATCGAGGGCGGCGCGCAGCTCCGGAGAAGCCTTGTCATAGGCGCGCTTCCAAGCCTTGTTGTACTCGGCCGCGATCCCCTCCTGCACTTCCGGCGGCATCATGCGTTCGGTGTGGTGAAGGATTTCATGGATAGGCGTGGTGTCGCGCATGTTGCCCGACATCAGGTGAGCGATACGCTCGGCGCGGTCGTAGCGGCTTCCGCCCTTCTCGCGGATCGAGATACCCAGCTCGTCGGCCAGCTGCGGGTTCTGGTTCAGCGCCCAGATCGCGATGTCGGCGGCGTGCTCAGAAAGCTCGCCACGACGGCGGGCACGGTGCAGGCGTTCCAGTACAAGGTCGGTGCCGCGCTGGCGCTCCGCGAAGGCACGCTTTGCAGCGTTCTCCATGGTGCGGCCTTCCAGCCAGTCGGCAATGTCACCGACGCGCTGGCTGTACTCTTCTGGGGTGATCTGCCCAAGGGCGTGCATTTGCTCCAGCTTGCGCAGACGCGCGGCCAGCTGGATGCGGTTGCCTTGTGGGAGGCGTTGGTAAGGTTGGTCGTTCGTCCAGTCGTAGAACGTGTCTACGAGAGAGGCGTTTAGAGGTTGACGCCACTCGTGAAGAACTTGTGCCAATAATCCGGGTCGCGCTCCGCTTTCCGTGCGTAAAAGGGTATTGAGCAATACCGCTCTTTTAAGCGTTGTGCTCCCAGCACGCGCCGCTCTAGCTCTTGGATGGGAAGCCCAGCTTGCAAACATTGCATCAGAAATGGGCTGGCCTTCACCGTTTCGGAAGGTTCTTGTTCTGAAATCGTAGCGAGCACGTTCAATCCTCGGCGTCTGGCTAATGATATTGGCGATTGAGGTTTCAATCAGGCTCACGATGTTACCCAAGTCGTTGCCCTCGATCCACTTCAAAGGTGGGATGCCTTCGGCTGGAACGCCCTTCAGCTGCTTTTCATGAGGCGCAAGGTGGCGGGTCGTGCCGTGCTTCAGTGCAGACGAAAGCATAGCCTCGGTACGGCGGCGAGCTGCCACGTCGGTCAGGCCTTCCGGGTCGCCAATGAAGGTCAGGTGGTGGTTATAAGCGTAGTCCGCCACGGCCTGATAGATCGCTGCGCCGCGTTGCCCTTCCTTCAAGTCGGAAACATCAAGCCAGATTTGCTTTTCCTCGCGGAAAATCTTGGCGCGCGCTCCACCCTCTACGTTGACATAGGCCATGCTCTGTCCGGTCGGCTCTGCCGTGTCATCGTTCAGGATCTCCATGAACGGACCGGCTTTCGCGCCCGGGGCGATTTCATCCAGCACGCCTTGCAGGGTATATGCCGTAGAGCGCGGGTACTGGAACAGATCGTCATGAGCGGCCAGCTCGTTGAGGAACGCGGCCGCGAACTCGCCGCCGGTTTCCTCGGTCAGATCGTTGTATTGCTGTTCTGGCTTGCCTGATGCGTTTTCAGCAACACTCTGGTCAGCCGTTTGCTTCTTCGGCTTCAGCTGCTCGATCACCTCGCCGTGGCGGCGTGCGGTGTCCTCCAGCTGCTCGACCTTCGACCATGCCTTCACCTGCTCTTTCAGGGCCGGGATAGCCTTCTGGGCGGTCGCCTTGGCCGTCTCCATCTTCTCGATCGCGGCGTCGAGGTCGCGAACCGAATTTGCCAGACGGGTGGCGAGGCCTTGGGCGTCGTTGCCCAGCTCCAGCTTCGTCTCATAGCTGCCAGCGCCGTTCGCGGACAGAATGAAGCGCTCGGCCGATACGCGGTCAAGGTGCAGGCTGAAGCCGCCATAGTTGCCGATCGGCTGGTCGTTGATGCCTTCGCGTTCCATGTTCGCGGCAACGGCCAGAATGGCCTCACCGGCATCAGCGCGTTTGTCGAAGGTCTGGCCGCCAATCTCTACGGCGAATTTGGCAGGCAGCTCGCGCGCGGCGTCCTCGCGCAGCTCGCGCAAGTGGCGCTCGATGGTGCGCACGTTGCCCTCTTCCATGCCGATGCGGTCGCGGATCCGGAACTGGTCGCGGTCGTGTGCGACTCGCTCGTTTTCCAGCGTTCTCACCTTCTGGCGCAGGGTCATTTCTTCCAGAATGAGCGGGTTGCCGGAGCTGGCCGCCTTCATTTCTGCCGCGTTGGCCGCTTCGCCGCCGATGTCCTCGATCTCGCGGGTGCCGGTGTTGCCCTTGCGCACCTGCTCGATGAAGTTCGCCTTGCTCTCGATGGTCTGCCACATGCGGCTATCGAGAGTCTGCTTCGTGGCGTAGCGGTTCACGCGCACCTCGAAGTTGTCCGGGTCGCGGTCGTACAGCTCGTTGCCCTGTCGAATGATACGGCCCTCGCGCTGTTCGAGGTCGGACGGACGCCACGGCGCGTCGAGGTGGTGGAGAGCCACCAGCCTGTTCTGCACGTTCATGCCTGCGCCCATCTTCGCGGTGGAGCCGAACAGGACGCGGGTGCGGCCGGTGCGGACCTTGCCGAACAGCTCTTCTTTCTGAAGCTCGGTGTTGGCGTCGTGGATGAAGGCAATCTCGGCCTCCGGAATGCCACGGTCGATCAGCTTCTGCTTCAGGTCATCGTAAACCGAGAAATCGCCATCGAGCGCCAGCAGCTCATCCGGAGACAGCTTATCCAGCTCGCTCTGCGCGGCTTCGGCCACCGCAACGTCGTCGCTCTCGGAACGGGCGATGATGTCACGAATACGGGCGCTCTCGGCCGCCTTCGCGCCCTTAGGCGTGGAGAGGTCGATAAACACCAGCTGCGTGCCGCGATCGGCGTGCCACTCGTCATAGATAGCCTTGATGCGGCCAGCCGCGTGGTTGACCTTGCTATCCGGGTTGTCCGGGTAGCTCGGGTCGATGAGACGCATATCCAGCGCTGCCTTACGGGCGTCCGACATGATTTTGAGCATGTTGTCCGCGCCCTTCTCGGGCTTCTTCGGCAGGTTCTCGGCGCGCCACACGAGCGAGCCTTCCGGGTAAACCTCCATGCCGTTCGCGTCGGTGGTCGGCTCCCCGATGTACTCGGCCTGTTCGTTCGAGCGCGGCACCACGACGTTCTGCGGCTTGCCACCGGCCAGTTTCGGCACCGGCAGGCGTTTGCCCTGCGCGGCCAACATACGGTTGATGTCGTCGCGGTTCACGACGTCCGCAAACGAGGTGTAGCGCTGCATCAGCTCCGGCATGTTGACGAACTTCGCGAAGCGGCTGTTCATCTTGTACTGGCCGGACGGGGACAGCTCCCAATCGGTCACTACCTCCCCGAACATGCGCGCCCACGCATCGAAGTGCGACAAGCCCTGATCCTTGAGGGTGTCGTAATCCATGTAGCGCTGCATGGTGTACATCTCAGCCATGGTGTTGCTGATTGGCGTACCGGTGGCCGTGATGACGTTGCGCCCGCCGGTCACGCTCAGGACGTGGCGGATCTTCATGTACATATCCATGGCCTTCTGGCTCCCAGTCGGGTTGCCAAGGCCAGCGACGTTCCTCATGCCGGTGGTGAATGCGAGGTTCTTGAACTCGTGGAACTCGTCCACGGCCAGCGCATCAATGCCCAGCTCGGACCAATAGAGGCTGTTGTCCTTGCGCTCCGCGTCGATGAGCTTTTTCAGCTTCTCTTCGAGACGGGTTTTGCGGTCCTGCGCCTGCTTCACGTTGCGGGTGCGCTTGCCCTCGGCCTGCTCAATCTGCTGGATCGAGTCGGTCAGGTCGCGAATTTCCTCCTTGATGAAGTCGGCTTCCAGATGCGGGTCCATCTGGACCTTGCCGAACGATGAGTGCGCGACGATCACCACGTCCCAATCGCCGGTGGCGATGCGGGCAAACAGGCGCTGGCGCTTGCCCTTCTCGAAGTCAGCCTTGGAGGCGGCCAGCACGTTGGCGCCCGGGTAGAGCTTCAGGAAGTCGGCGGCCCACTGGCCGACAAGGTGGTTCGGCACGGTCAGCACCGGCTTGCGGGCGAGGCCCAGACGGCGCAGCTCCATGATGGAGGCCACCAGCGAGAAGGTCTTACCGGCACCAACAACGTGGTCGGCCAGCGAGGTACCGCCCTGCACTACGCGCCAGACGAAATTGCTCTGGTGCGGGCGCAGACGCACGATGTCGTCGCTCACCTTGCCCGGGAAGGTCAGGTGTGCGCCGTCGAACTCGCGCGGCACGTCGGTGTTGAACTGGTCGTTGTAGAGGCGGGACAGGCTCTGGCGGCGCGCGTCGTCGCCCCAGATCCAGCGGTCCCACTCCTGCTTAACCAGATTGGCCTTGTCGTTGGCGAGCTGGGTTTCCGTCTCGTTCAGCGTGCGAGAGCCGTCCTGATGCTGGTCGTAAACCTGCACGGCCTTCTGTGCGGCAGCGGCTTCGAGGATCGCACCAACGCCCATGCGGCCGGTGCCGTAACGGGCGGTCGCGGAGCTGCTGGCGGTCAGGCCCGGGAAGGACCAACGCGCGGTGAGCTTGTTGAAGAACGCCTTCGCGCCGGTGCCTTCGGTGATGTGGTTGGCGAACGCCTGCATGGTGTCGGCCGGTACCCACGCGGAGCCGGGCTTCACGTTGATGTCCACCGCCTCGATGTCCTTCGGCTGCACAGCCTCCAGCGCTTCGACGTTGCGGGCAAACGCGGGATCGGTCTGGGCGGCCGCGCGGGCCTGCGCCAGTTTCTTCTTCACGTTGCCGGACAGGTACTCTTCGCGGGTCTGCCAGCCGCTGCCCGGGGCGTTGAATAGCAGATCGCCCAGCTCGCCGGTGATGGCCTGTTCGGTCTTGCCGTACAGGTCGCGCATGAGGTCCATATCCACGCGGCCGCGCTCGGCCAGCGATGCTACCAGCGCGTCTTTCGCGGTGCTGGCAGACGTCACCGGCGCGTAAGGCTGCTGGGTGCGCTTGGAGAAGATGGCCGCCTTCTTGGCCGATGGCTTGCGGGCCTCTTCGCCGGTTTTCTTGGCGACGGCCGGGGAAATGCCACGGTCGAAACCGTCTTCAAGCGCGGAAATCTGCGGCCACGTCGGATCGTCGCGGAACAGGCGCTTGTTGACGTCGAGGTTAAGCGGGCCATGGGCGGCAGTGAACTTGTCATAGACCTTGTTCAGGGCGCTGCGGGCCTGCTCGATCGCGGCATCGGTGGCGGTGTTGGAGAGCTGCGACTGGCGCAGACGTGACAGGGCATCACGCACGCGGATCATGCCGGTGACGCGCTCCTGTGCTTTCACGCTCGGGAAGTTCACAGCCTCGCCGGTGCGCTCGCCCATGACGTCCTCACCGCGCAGCATTACGCGGCCCTCGGCGTCGATGAACATGGAGCCTACGCGGGCGTGCTCTGCCTTCACCGTCTCCCGGGTTTCCGGCTTCAGCTCGACGGCCGGTGACATGATGTTCTCCGGCAGGCGGGCGATTGCTGCATCAAGCAGCTGCTGGGTGTTCTGGCCGTCGCGGGCCACCAGCGCCGTATCTCCCTTGCGGTACATGGTGCCGAACGCGCCGAACTCGCCCAGCATATTGTCCGGGTTGCCGTGGAAATACTCGTTCAGCGGCACGGTGTTGCCCTGCGCGTCCTTGAAATCGCTGGTTTCGAGCCATTTCACGCCGTTGGAGGCTTCGCCCGGCGCGCGCTTGCGCAGGATAATGATGTCCGTCGTTACCTCGGTACCGGCGTTGGCCGCGAAGGCGTCATTAGGCAGGCGGATAGCTCCCACCAGATCGGCGCGGTCTGCGATGTACTGGCGGGCTTTGTCGTTGGCCCCATCGAGGAAGCGGTTCGTGACAACCATCGGCATGATGCCGCCCGGGCGCAGCGCGTCCACGGTACGGGCAAAGAAGTAGTTGTGAATGGAGAAGCCGGACAGGTCTTTGCGCTTGCCGTCATAGAGCTTTTCGGAGCCGAACGGCGGGTTGCCGATCGCCGCGTCAAAGTAGCCATCTGGAATGGTGTATTCCTGATAGCCCATGCGGGCGATCTTCGCCTCCGGGTAGAGCTGGGCAGCAATGCCGGACGTGATGTGGTCCAGCTCGACGCCATGCAGCTGGGACGCGCTGCGCACGCCCTGCGGCATCAGGCCGAAGAAGTTGCCCACGCCCACGGATGGCTCCAGCAGGCGGCCGCCCTTGAAGCCCAGACGCTCCATAGCCTTCCACATGCCCGCGACGATCTGCGGGCTGGTGTAATGGGCGTTACGGGTGGAGGCGCTGGCCGCGTCGTACTCGGCATCGGTCAGAAGCTCGCGCAGCTCGGCGGCTTCCTTCTCCCAGCCCTTCGAGCTGGTCTTGTCGTCGCGCATGAAGGCCTGCGGAATGCCGCCCCAGCCGACGTACTGCGAAAGGGTTTGCTGCTCTGCGGCGGTCGCCTGTCGTCCGGAGGTTTCCAGATCCTTCAGGAGGCGGATCGCCGCGACGTTGTTGCGGTACTTGGTCTTAGCGCCGCCCTTGCCGATGCTCTCCGGGTCGATCGTGAAGAGCGCAGCGGCGCGTTCCTGTGCCGGGGTACCGGCGGCAGGCTTCAGGCGGTCAGCTCGTCCTCGTCCTGCTGGTTGAGGATCTGCATCGTTTCCTGCATCGCGCGCCCGCTCTCCATCGGCTCGCTGTCCGGCAGTCCGGCTTCCTCCGGCGGAAACAGGTACCTCTCGCGCACCATTTCCCACGCTTCCTGATTGCTCAGGCCCGCTTCTTCCAGCTGCGTCATTTCCTCGTGCGTCGTTTCCGCCGCGTCCCTCAGTGCCTTGTTCAGCTGCCCGCTGGCCTGAAGCTGGCTGTACGCTGTCGGCTGGTGCTCCTTCCAGTGCGCCTTGGCTTGGCTCACCCAGTTGTCGAGATTCATTCGGTGTTACCTCACTGTCGAATTGCGAAACCATATCATCGAGGCCGCCGGTATTGCGAGCCTGATCCGCCATGCGGCGGCGTTCTTCGTTGCGGGCAGTCTGCTCGGCATAAGCGGTATCGCGCTCGGCAACCTGCTCGACGTGCTCGCGCACCATGTTGGCAAGGTCGGTTGCCGACATGTGGACCGGTGCCCACTGGTTCGTGTTGCGCGCGCCGGTGCGATCCTGCGCGGTGGTCGCACGGTACATGATGCCCACGCCGCTGATGGTGGTCGGCACCGCGCCGCGCAGCGAGCTACCGCCGATCGTGACGTAAACGCCGTGGCCGTTCGGGCCATCCATCGCCAGCGAGACGTCACCGGAGACAGCATCGCCGCCCGCGTTCACGTTCACCGCGCCCACGAACTTGCCCTTGGCGTTCTTGGTCGGGGTAAAGCCGGTGTTCTCCAGCGCGTCCGCTACCGCATTCAGGTACTGGCGGGTTTCCTTCAGGAAGGCGTCTTTCAGATCGCTGCCGGTTTCGCGGCCGCTGGTGGATTCGCCGTAGCCGTCGATGTGATCGACGCCCCAATCATCGGTCAGCGCCATGTCGGCCGCTTTGCCGGTCTTGCGGGTGCGCTTGGCTGGAGCCTTCGCCACTTCGCCAACTTCCGGGGTCTGGGTGTCTGCCGGTGCCAGCAGGGCTTTGTGCTCGGCCGCGCTGTCGGCAACGCTGGTCATGCCCTCGGTTTCGAGGCCCGGGTAGTTACGCGCACCTTCCCAGAAGGAGAGGAGGTAAGGCTTCACGCCGCCGCCGAAGTCCTCGACCATGGCTTTCGCGTAGTCGGAGAACTTGCGCATACCGCTCTCGATGTACGCGCCTGCGATGGTCATGCCGTCGATCAGCATTTCCGGGTCCATGCCGCTGTTGAGCTGGCCGAACTTCTTCTTCATGCGGGCACGCGCTGCCGCCACGCGATCGGTGGTGAACAGCTTGTTCTCGGCAAAGCGCTCGGAATCCTTCGCCTGCACGGCTTCGTCGCGCTGTGGTTCGGTTTTCGCGGCTTCCGGTGCAGTTTCTTGCGCTTTTGGTGCAACTTTTGGCGCTTCTATCTCGGTTTTGGCCGGTTCTGTCGCGCTGGTGGTATCGACCGTGGAGCTTGGGAAGTCGTGCGCCGCCTGAAGCACATCGAGCACCGGCGCTTTCAGGTGGATGACGCGGATCGGCTCGCCCAGCTCCTTCTTCGCCAGCCACTGATGATGGCCGTCAATAATCTGGCCGTCGTCGGCCACGAGGATCGCGCGGTCGCTGTTGCGCTCGACGGCTGCGGCTACCTTGGCCTGTGAGTAGTCGGCCTGCGTCGGCTTGAGGGTGTCCGGGTTGACGGTCATTTCCTCGTGCTCGATGCCGCGCGCGTTCAGGAAGTTGACCATCGCGCCACGGTGCTCGCCCTTAATCTGCGGCATCTGCTCGCGCGGAACCAACAGCGTGCCGCTCTCATCGTCGAAGCGCTGCCAATCACGGCCAGACTGTTGCGCTGGCGCCGCTGGCGTTGTTGTTTCAGCAACACTCGGGGCAACAGAAGACGGCGCGGCCTCCGGAGTGTTCCAGCTCAGGTTACGGCTGCGGCCGCTTTCCATTTCGGCGCGGGTGATCGAGGTACCGCCGCCGGTGGCGACGTTCTCAAGATGAACGGTGCCGTTCTTCTCGATCTGGGTGATGCGGTACTGCTCGCCGCCCTTGGCATAGCCCACGTCACCGGATGGCGACACGGTAGAGCCTTCAGCGCCCACCAGCTTGCGCGAGCGGTTCGCGAATGGCGTGGTAGATTTTTTCGCTGCTTTTGGTGCTTGGCCAACGTCACCGGCCGGAGTTTCCTGCTGCTCGGCCTGGCGCTGCACAGGGGTTTGCTCTGCGGCGGCTTCGCGGTGGATCTCGAAGCGCTGCGGGCCAACCTGCTGGACGCGGTATCCGGTCAGTTTCTTCTTGGCGATATGGCCTTCGGCCTTCTCGGCCGTGGTGAACCACTTGGGCTTGTTGTCCGCGCCGGTCAGTGCAGCATCGTTGACAGGACCGGCCTGCGTAGCAGGTGCATCTTCTCCCACACGTCCGTCAGTTCGTCCGGCAGCTGCGTCTGCGGGTTCCGCTTCAGCGCGTTCAGTGCCTTCCACGCTGCTATGTACTGGTCGTTGCTGATCAGCTTCGCCCGTAACAGGAACTTCAGAAGCTGGCTGTTCGAGGCCTGCGCCGGTGGCATTTTCACGTTCGTTGACCTTGGCATTGATTGCCGCCTCCACGCGGCGACGTTCTTGGGTGAGACGCTTATCCCAGCCGCTATTTTTAGCCTGCTGGGCCAGATACTTCATGCGGCCGCGCAGCTCTTCCTCGCTCAGGTCGGCAAGGGTCCGCTCCTGCGGGCGCTCTTCCTGCACAACAGGTGCGCGCGCCGGTGCCGGGGTTTCCTTCTTGGCGGCTGGCATCTGGTCGATGGCGTCCTGCACCTGCGCAAGTTGGTCATCCTGCGGGGCTACTTCCTGTTTTGCTCCCTCATTTGAGGCCTGATCCGGCTTCTGGATTGAGTGCGGCACAACCTCGTCGCGGCCCAGCTGCATCAGCGAGCCGTCTTCACCACGCGCCATGACGTCACCGCCCTGATAGCGTTCGATCGTCACGGTGTAGTGGCTTTCCGGATCCTCGGCCGGGCTGAAGGTGGCGATGTCGCCCGGCGCGCCCAGCCACTGCTGCGCGGCTGCGTCGGCCACGTCGGCCGGATGAGCGGTATCAACAGCCGTTTCCGGCGCTGCGCTCTGCATTGCGCGGCCCATAGGACCGGAGGGGGCTGGCGCGTCCGGGGTCCGTTCGCCGGTCTGGGCGGGACGGTCTGAACCGCTTTTGATCTCGATGATGGGGCTACCGTTCTCCCACTCGCCCTCGTAACCCGGAGGCGGGCCGTCATCACCAAAATTGACAGTCGGAATGTCTGGACCGCTTGAAGGCGGCGCTTCGTCAGTCGGGGCACCTTCCCCCGCTTCGTCACTGTTGCGGACATGCGGGGCAGCTGCGCCCATGCCTGCACCCATGAGGCCGCCCACGGCCAAACCACCAGCCGCTTGGTTGGCAACGCCCTGCATCAGGCGGCGGCTCGGGTCCGCGTCCTGCATGGCGTAGTTCTCGCCCATCTGCTGAAGGGCAGACTGCGGAACTTCCTCGAACAGGCCTTCGCCGATCGCGCCGGTAAGGGCTGATTTCAGACGGCCGCCAGCGCCGTTGGTGATGATTTTCGCGAGGGCACGGTCGCCCATACCACCGAACATGCCGGTACCCACGCCCGCCAGCACGAAGGCCTTGGATGCGGAGCTTTCGGCCAGCTCGGAACGGGCCTGCTCGAACGTCTTGGACGGGTCAGCGTGCATGATGTCCTGAAGGGCTTGGCTGTCCTTCAGCTGCTCCTTGGTCATGCCGTTGATTTCTTCGCGGATCTGGCGAGCCGATGCCGCGCCGCCCAAACCACCCTCCAGCACGCCACCGGCAACGGTAGCGGTGCGGGCTGCAACGCGGGCAGCTGCTTCGCGGGTCGCGCCACGGCGCAGTGCGCCCTTGTAGGCAGCTGTCGCCAGACGGCCGGAACCGCCCATGGTGATCGCCATTTCCGGCAGGCTTTCGAGGATGCCGGACATGTACGCGCGCGGGTCGGACCATGCCGGGCCAAAGCTGTAGCCGGTGGCTTTGGTGCCGTCGCCCAGATCGTCGCCCGGCTCAACCACCCACGACTTCTTGCGCGCGGCGACCATGGACGGGGTGAAGCGCTTCTCGTCGGCGTGCTCCCAGTCCTTGAACAGCTGGTCGCTGCTCTTGCCGGTGTTCCAGCGGTCGAAGCGGTCGGCCGCGTTCACGATCGGCTTGCCCACTACAGGGATGCGGCTCACCAGCTCTTTGGCGTCCATCGCGGCAGTGTTCAAACCAGCCGAAAGCGCGGTACCGGCGTCCGTTGCGACGTTGACGCCCCAATCCCACCAGCTTTCGCTCTTCTTCTCCGGCTGCTTGGCCTGCGGCTGCGCACCTGCCAGCCCTTCCACGCCCGGGATGCGGATCGCGGTCGGGTTGCCGTTGAATTTCACCTCTGACTTACCGGCGGCCTGTGCCTGCTGGATCTGCTGGATTTCTTCAGCGGAAAGCGGGCGGTAGCGGTCCTTCTCGTCGGCGTTCAGCTCGCTCAGGACGTGCTGGCGGCGAATGGCGTTAGAACGCAGCTCCGACTGCCCCATGTTCTCCATGGCGCTCTGGGCTGGTGGATAGTCACCGCCCGGCAGCGGCTGCTGCTGGCCGGTTGGGGCCGCATTCACCTTGATACCGCCGAAGCGATCGGCGCGGGCCAGCACTTCACGGCCATAGGCTAGGGTCTTTGGTCCCCACTTGCGGCGATCGTCGCCGCCGAAGTGTGCCTGAACGGCTTCCTGCATGGAGTAGCCCTTGCTCAGGCGGTCGCGCAGCTGGCGGGCAGCGGCGTCGATCGACTGGGCCGGGTCATAGGGGTTGATGCCCATGGCTGACGCGGTGCTGTCGAGGTACTGCATCAGGCCTTTCGCGCGGCCCCACTCGGTAGGCGAGCCAAGCGCGGTGGGGTTGAAGCTCGATTCCTGCTCGGCAAAGCCCATCAACACATTGACGGGCACGCCATAGCGGCGCGAGGCTGCTTCAAATTCCGACTGGAAGGGCACGCCCTTGGAATAATCCGCGGTGCCGCGACGGCCGCCACCGGCACCGGCAGAAGCTGCCGGGCTGGTGAAGGCTGACTGTTCGGCTTTTCGAGTGGCTTCCTCGAAACCGGCAGGCAATCCGTAGGTCGGCGTCTCAGAGAGAACCGTCTCAAGCGGAGACTGGAGAGAGTTACGTGGCACGTTTCGTCCTCAACGGTAAATGATTTGGTTGGTCTTGCGATCGTAGAACGGCATCCCCGCGCCCTGCTGGGGTTGCCCGCCGCCGCTGCGGGTCGGCAGGCCTTGGCCGCCGCCGGTGTCGTTCAGGCTATCCACTTTCTTGATGTACTGACGCGCCTGTTTGATCTGCTCATCCTGCGAAAGGCGCAGGAACTTAGGGTCGTTGGCGCCCATCATCTTAACGTAATCATCGACACGAGAGCTATCTGGGCGTGTACGGTTCTCAACGCCAAGGATGGCGGGCATGTTCTTGCGCACGTCGTCATCAGTCCAGCCGTTCGCGCGCAGCATCGTAATAGTGGCCTGTGCATCGCGAATCTTGGTGCTGCCGCTGCCGGTTTCTGCCTTCACTCTTTCTTCAGCCTGTCGCAGCTGCGAGTTGTTGTTGTCTTCTGCCACGCGGAAATTGTGGTCGGTTGACTTCTCCTGCACGCGGTAGCCGTGGTCGAGCTGCTTCTCTGCGACCTTCATCCCCCAGCCCCGTTGCTCCTTCGCCAATTCGGCGCGCGTGGCCTGCGCGGTCTTCAGCTCGTTCATGCCTTGCGTGAACACGGCGTCCGGCGAGCTGAATTGCTGCGCCATCTTGTAGACGTCCTCCATGTTGTTGAAGGTGTGCGTCGTCTCTTCGCCGGTCTTCTGGTTCTTGAGCTTGATTTCCATACCGGAGGCGTTGCCCGACTTATCGCGCAGCACCTGCGCGCCGGTGGCCTCGAAACCGTCATCGAAGTAGCCCGGTTGGTTGTAGGCCGCGACCATGTTCTTGGCGAAGCTGTCCGCGTCACCGGTGTAGGCGGCGCGCATCATGCCAGCGCTGTAGCGCATCCCCTGCTGCACGTTCTCGCTCTGGATCCACTTGCCGAATACCTCGGCCTTCTGGACGTCGCCCGTCTCCATCCAGTGCTGCTGGAGCTTGGGCGCGGTGTTGCGCATGTAGTAGTTCATGACGTTATCGACTTGGCCGTCGGTGTTCGCCTTGGCCTCGTCCATGCCCTGCTGCGCGGTTTGGCGGTATGCCTGCTTATCGGCGCGTTCCTGCCGGTAATCATCCATCTGCGCGCGGCGCAGCTCCTGCTTCGATACGTTGTCCTGAATATCAGAATAAACTTTCGCGCCGTTCGACACGCCATTGAGGAACGCCCCCAATCCGATCCCGAAATTTGCCATTGTTACCTCAACTGAAGATTTTCTTGATGCCGTGAATGATGCGGTTAGGGGTGCCGCCGTTTGTGATTTTCTTGGAGCCGTTCTTGAAATCGAGCGTGTTGAACTCTTGGAACGCGCCCGCGTCGTGCATCAGGCCGGTTTTGTCGTCGTCATAGCCGCCCAGATACTTGGAGAAGCGCTGGTTAGCGTCCTGCTCCATGACCTTGCCGCCAATCAGATCCTTCGCGCCCTGCCAGCCGTTGCGACGGTACCCGCCGTTGTGTGCAGAGATTTCGTTGGAAGCGATGGCAGCGGCGATCCAGCCCCAAGGGCCAGACGCGGCCACGCCGCCAGCTGCGGCAGTCGATCCACTCGCGCCGCCAGCTGCGGCACCACCACCGGCAGCGGCACCGCCGCCGAACAGGCCACCGGCCGCCGCGCCCCCACCAGCTGCCGCACTTCCGCCCATGCCAGCGCCAACCGACGTACCCATTCCAGCGCCCATCCCTGCGCTGATGCCGCCCGCGCTGCTCGCTGCGGTACCAGCCGCGTAAGCGCCGTAGCCGGTGGACATGCCCATTGCGCCGGTGCCGCCAGCGCTCAGGGCCGCCGAACTGCCAGCGAACGAGCCAGCCCCGGCACCGGCACCGGCAGCGCTGCCAGCGCCAGCCGCACCAGCGCCGCCCGCGTAGGCGGTATAGCTGGTGGGCATTCCCATAGCGCCGGTGCCTTCTCCGGCTGCGGCAGAGGATCCGGACAACGCGGTACCGGCATTCTCTCCACCAGCTGCCGAACCGCTGCCGCTGAACTTGTCGAACAGCGATTTGCCTTGGCTTGGGCTAAGGCTGGGCTGCTGCTGTTGCTGCTGTTGCTGTCGTGCCGCCTCTTCCTCGCGCTTGCGGCGTTCCTCTTCCTGACGGCGCTCGCTGTCTTCGCGGATCCGGCGCTCTTCCTCGCGGGTTGCGCGCATCTGGTTCGCCATGCTGTAGCCGTTCGCCATGCCACCGGCGAACGCGCCCAGTCCTGCCCCTGCGTCAGCCATTAGGCGGCCTCCTTCAGTTTAGGCTTGGCCTTGGGGCGGGTACGCGGGGACATGCCCACACCGGCGAGCTTATCGACCTTGGCAGACAGCTCCTGCACCGCCTTCATGGTCACGCCCATGGCATCGACAACCGGGATCGTCTTGCCGTCGCCCTTGCCGGTCGCCTTCTGGAAGTCCTCGGCGTAGACGCCGATGTGCTGGCCGCCGTCCTCGATACCGTCCTTGTACTTCCACTCTTCCACCGGCATCGAGTTGATCGCATCGAGGCCGCTGCCCGCTTCGCGCTTGTCCTCTTTGAAGTCCTTGGAAGACGACATCCACGCAGACAGGCCCATGCCCGCAAGGTTGCCGATCCCGCCGAACAGGCCCGCGCTCGATGCCGCGTTCGCCTGCTGCTGGGTCTGCCATGCGGAGAGCTGATTGCTGTACTGCTGGTTCAGGATCGAGGCCTGATTGCCATAGCCGGACATCGCCGCCTGATAGCCGTTGCCCATGATCTGCGCGTTGCCAGCCGCCTGTGCGTTGTTGCCGCTGGTGGTACCCATCGCGGCCGCGCTGCCGGACGTGGACATGCCCAGCGAGTTGGCCGGGTTCACCGCCAGCCCGTTGCCCATGTTCACCGCGTCGGCCTTCATCGCTACGCCTTCCTTGCGGACAGCGTTGCGTGACTGGTTCTCGGCACCGGCTGCGGCCAGCGTGGTGGCGTTCTCACCGGCGCGATCGACGCCAGCGAACCGGCCGCTGGTAGGGCTGACGCCCATGGATGCCATGTTGCGCTGTGACGCGCCGCGCTGCTGTGCAGCATTGTTGATGACGTCGGCCTTCGCCTCGGCCGCCAGCTTGTCCTGCCGCTCCTTGCTGTCCCAGTTTTTGGCCGTGCTGATGAAGTCATCTTGCAGCGGCTGGAACGTGTCCTTGTAGCGGGCGCGGTCCTCGGTCGCCCACTGCTGGGCGGTGCGCGAGTTGGTCAGCTGCTGGTTGGTGACTTCGTTCGCAATCTTGTCCTGCTCGGCCTGCCGGTCGTTGGCAACGCCGTACTGCTCCCGGGCGAACTTGAGCCATTCCTCGCCCAGCTCGGCCTCCTTCAGCGCGGCTTTACCGATGTTGGGATCGGGCGCGGGTGCCTTGGAGCTGCCCTTCTTGAACAGCATGAACTCTTCCCAAGGCTTGCGCTCGGGTTCGTGTGGTTGGTGGAAATCATCAAAGCCCGCGAAAGCGAGCGCGAATTGAGGGAACTGGGGCCGCGAAAGCAGAAACAAGGCCGCCAGCACCGTGAGAACCATAGGGATCTCTGCGTGCATGGTTATCTCCTGTATCTCTGTGGAATGTAGCGGCAGTCCTCGCGCAGCATCCCGAGAAGGATTATATCGTCGTTGGGGAGTGCATGACGGATGACGCCCTCCTGCGTGAAGCCAAGGTGCAGGTCGAAGCGCAGCGCATCAGCGTTTTTTGCGGGAACGAGGGCGGTTACGCGCCGCATGTTCCACTGTACGAACGGATGCAGAAAGGCGTGGGCCAGAAAGGAACGAGAGAGCCAATTGGCTCCCCCGTCACTCGCTACATGGATGTTGCAGTCACACTTTGAGAAGCCGTCCCAGAGGCACACGGCGCGCAAAGCACCGTCTACCTGCCAGCCCATCGCCTTTACGTCGTCGCGCGGTTCAAATCCGATAATCTCGGAAGCCCACGCCACTAGGCGATCTTCCTCGGTGTAAACCAAACCATTCATGCCCATTTCGCTCTGTTGCCGTTCTGACAACATCATAGATAAAACGGCAACAGATAAACAGGCAGAAGGTCAGTCCACGGCGCTTTTTAACTGGCCTATCGCGGCCAGCGCACCGGCAATGTCAGCCACCAGCTTGTTGAAGTCTGCGGCCGTTGGCGCGCCGGAGATCTGGCCGGAGGTCTGGGTAGGCACGTTGACCGATACCGCGCCCAAGCGGATCTCCTGAAGCGCGCTCGCGGTCTGCTGTGCCTGCTGCTTGGTGGTGTTGATGCTCTGCTCGGCCGCGTCCAGCTCGCGGTTGAGCTGGCCCAGCTGCTGCAAGGCGGTTTGCAGCTCCTGCGACAGCCCGGAGAGGCCGCTATCCAGCCGCCCGGCGTGCTGCTGGAGGTCGTTGATATTGTCCTGCGTGCCGACGATCGAGCCTTCCGCCGCTGAAATCGCATCGCTGATGCCCTTCAGGGACGTGGTGAGCGAGCCAGCCGACGTGCGCAGGCCCGAAATCAGCTCTTGCAGGTTGGCGACGGTCCCTTGCCTCAGGGCGTGCTTTCCTGCCTCGCCGCGCATCCCGGCCAGCACTTCGATAATCTCTTTCCAGCGCTGGAACTCGCTGGTGGTCAGGTACTGCGCCATATCAGCCCCCTGCAAATTCAGTTGCGGAGTAACCAATGCTGATGCCTGTCACCATCTGGTTGCCCCGGATCTCGATTTCCCACCGGCGCGCGGTGAAGCCGCCCGGCAGCGGCAGCACGCGGTTCAGGTGGTACACGGTCGCGACTGCCCGGCCGTCCGCGTAAACGGTCGCGGAAAACGTGGGTTCGTCGCTCTGCACCGGCTCCAGCAAGCTCCCGGCCAGCGGCAGCGCGTTGAGCGCCATGTCGTTGATTGCCCCGCCGGTTTCGCCCTGCTCGATGCGGGCGCGGTTGCGGGCACGAATGGCCGCGTTCTTGGCCTGAATCTGGGCGCGCTGGTCGGCGGTAAAGGCGTCCTCGCCTTCCACCATGATGACGGCGAAGTTTGTCTCGGTAGGCAGGATGAACTGCTTCGAGCGCCAAAGCTGCTCCCCGAACAGCTCGCTGATAGCGTCCCACTCGTACACCTCGCGCTTGTTGCGCACGATGAACAGCTTGCCGGTGCCCAGCTCGTAGAACATGGCGTCGGCGTCGTCGCTGGCGCGCACGAGGAACGGCTGGGAGCCGGACAGGTCGATGATCAGCATCCCGCGCTGCTGCTTGCCCAGCGCGTCCACGTAGTCATAGCTTGCCATGTACCGGCCGGAGAACTGCCCGGCCACGAACGAGGCGGGCGACATGCTTTGCCATTGGTCCTGCGTGAAGAGCTGGCCGGACGCGACGGCCGCGCCGGAGCTGCCCAGCGTCACAAGGCCGTTGGTCGATGGGTAGGCCACCGAATAGCCCAGATCCACGATGCCAGCGGCGGTGAGGCACGGCAGATTCACCTCGATACGCTCCGAAACCATGTTGTCGGGCGCGGTGCCCTGCATGACGTAGGGCATCCCATCGGTGAGCACGGCCAGCGAGGATCCGAACGCGGCGAGGCCCACGACGTTGTAATCCACGGTCAGGATGTACTTTTCCGGCCATGCGTGCGGGCGGTATGGCTCGCTGAAGTAGACCTTCTTGCCGACGAATGCGGCCATCATGCCGTTGGGAAGCGAAGTCAGGCCGGTGAGGCCGTCCGGAGGGGCGTTGTAGTCGCCTGCGGCAAGCGGCTCGCTCATGGGGTAGCTGGTATCGGTATAGGCAAAGTTCGCCGCCGTGACCGGCCGTTCTGCCACGAAATACAGCGTGGTATCGCCAAGGCTCGACGTCTGCGATCGGTAGATGCGCTGGCGGTTGATGGCGCGCCCGGCCACCGGCAACCGGAAGCCGGACAGCGTGACCGGCAGGCCCGGCGACCACAGCACGCCGATCGCGAGGTCGGCCGGTTCGCTCTCTTCGTCAAACTCGGTGACGTAGGTGTACGAGAAGATCACCGTGGATGAGAGGTCATTGTTCGGCGTGCCGGTGACGGTGGCCGTCAGCTTGTTGGCCGGGCGCGGTACCGCAAGGTCGTAGGTCAGGCCGCCCACCAGCAGCTTGGGCTTGCCGTCGCCGGTGACGTAGAGGCGATCGGTTGCCACCGGTCCCGGCTCGACGTTGACGCGCACCGGCCAGCCCAGCCAGTCATCGCCAGCCTTGTAGACCGCCTTGCAGTCGGTCGGCATTGTGGTGACGAACCGGCCGCGCCTGATAGGCAACAGCGCGCCGTTCTCCAGCTTCGTGTTCTGCGCCACCTGCGCGTAGTTCTCTTGCAGCAGGCGGGGGATAAGGCGCGGGATTTCTCCCGCGAAAGATGAAACTCGAATCATCAGCCCTCCAGATTCGCGTCATGGACGGACACGAGCACCTTGGAGGCTGCGCCCTTCCCGTTCAGGTCAGCCAGCGCGCCAGCGGTCAGACGCAGCTCGACGGCCACACCGGCGATGAAAGAGCGGGCCTGTGTGCCCTCGGCCGCACGCTGGACGGAGACGGCATCGCCATTGCGGGCGAAGGCCCGGACAATCTCGATGTTTCCGCTCTCGTCCTCGATCGCGAGCGGGAACCACTCTTCCTCGGTGGCGGGTTTGGGGAACATATCGCCGTGCCCCACGCGCACGCGGATCAGCGTATCCACCGATGAAATGGCGGTCGCGAGCGTGCTGCGGGCGTTGTTTTTCAATAGGACAGTCATTGTTACCTCACGTTTTTCTCAAGCCATGATTGGGTTTCCACCAGCCGCTTGCGCATGGTGGCCGCGTCTACGCCGTCCGGCAGGCCGCCGGGGTTCTGAAGCAGGTAGGAGAGCGAGGCGACGATCTCAAAATGCCAGAAGCCGAACCAGTTTTGCTCGGTGGTCGCGTTCTTGGTCGCCCAAGTGAAGCGCATGGCGTCGCCCTCGTCGCGGCGGTAAACCAGCTCCAGATAGTCCCAGCAGCGCTTGCCCACGCTGTTCACAATCATAGCCTGCGCAGCGGACAGTTTGCCGGAGAGCTTCAGCCACATGCAGGCGCGCAGCAGCAGCGCGGCGGAATGCGGTTCCTCATAGAGGCGAGCTGGTGGGCCTTTGCGGGGATCGTCAAAGTCGGTGGCAAAACCGTAGACCATCGTTTCCTTACCGGCGGTCACGACGCGCTGCCCGTTCAGGTCCGGCCAAATCCCGTTGATGAGGGCCACGCTATCGGTGGCGAGCGTCAGCGCCAGCTGGTTGGCGTCCTCGAACGCGGGGAGCGATTTGGACAGGTGAACCAGCCGCGCGCAGCTCTCCACGACGCGCAGCATGTAGCCAGCCCAGCGGGTGTTGGGATCGTCGTTCGTGTACACCCAAGTGTGCGGGGTCGGGTTGCCGATGCTCTGGCGCGCCGGGGTGTTCAGCACGAAGGTGTGAGCGAAGCCGCCCCGGGTGCCGCCGTCCGCTACCCACTTGTCGGCCGCCGCCTTCAGGAACAGCAATTGCTGCTCGCACAGCATGGCCGCCGGTGTCTTGACGGTGTTCAGGTAGGTGGTGCCCTTGATGGGGTAGCTCAGTGCCCCGTCAGCTCCGGCCACCGGCAGACGGTCGGCCTTCAGCCCGGGGTGAACGGCTTGGGCGTCATCGTTGATGAAGTACCAGAAGTCCGGCAGCTGGTAGCCGTGGAAGGGCGAACCGTTCCAGCCCACAAACTGCTGTTTGGCGGTGTCCGCGTTGATGGCGAAGGGCATCGCGCCGGGGAAGAACGGCATGGGCGCGCCCGCCACCGCCCGGGCCATGTCGGCTTTAACGGCCGCCTCGCTGGCGCCACCCACCAGCCGCATGGCAACGATCGTCATTTCGTAGCCCAGTGAGAGGTCACTGGAGATACCGAAGCTCTCGAACGTGGTACCGGCGGGCAGCACGGCGTTGTCGCTGTCCTTGCGCTTGAAGTCCGTGCGCGGGATCAGGAGATAGCAAAGGGAGCCGTCCGACTTCAGCGCGGCATAGTCGGTGACGTCGGCATACCAGCGGGTCTGGCCGTCATAGAACTTGGTGGAAGAGGCGTAGACGTAGAGCTTGCCCACCAGCTTGTTCAGAATGCGCTGCGCCTTCAGGGAGATCGCCAGAAACATGAACTGGTCGGCATCCTGATAGGCCGTCTTCACGCGCCACGAGTCGTTAAACCCGCGCCCGATCTGCACCTGTCGTCTGCCTTTGCCGTCCGTTACGGCCGGTACCACGGCACGCAAGCCGCCGTTGAACACGTCACCAGCTGGGGACGCCTGCCCGATTACCTCAGGCGACCAAGCGAACTCGCCCGGGCGCGTTGCACCGCCGGTACCGCCCACGCGGGTCCAGAAGTTATAGCCGATCCATTCCGAGTTAGCGCCCTTGGCCTGCTGCTCTGCGCTTGGCGGCTGGGCGTCGGGATGGTCGGACCAACAAAACATGCCGGACGGCTCACCGCGCAGGGGGATCGCGTCGAAC
Source organism: Novosphingobium sp. BF6 (assembly GCF_058273105.1). NCBI lineage: Bacteria > Pseudomonadati > Pseudomonadota > Alphaproteobacteria > Sphingomonadales > Sphingomonadaceae > Novosphingobium > Novosphingobium sp. BF6. The sequence continues at coordinate 1,216,763 of NZ_CM177775.1, read as the reverse complement.
TGGGGCATTGGCTTGATGATTTCGCGAAGGTCGGTGATCGACTGGCCGCGAACGGCTGTACGGCGCATGGCCGCGCGCAGCTTGCTCCAGTCGGCCGCCTTGCCGCCGCGCGTATCGGCGCTGATCGCCAGCGACATCGCGTACTCGAACCAGCGGAAGGTATCAGGCGCGCACGCGGAATAGCTCGGCTCGATGACCGTCCAGTCCGGATAGGCCTCATAGGCTTGGCCCTGCTTGATGATCTGGCCGTTTTGCGTGCCGTAGACGACATTCCAGCTCGGCACGGTGTTGTCGGCACCGGCGGGCAAGGTGATCACCAGCTGGCCGTCCTTGTTGGTCCAGTTGGCCTCTGTGAGGCGCACGGAGGTGTCACCGGCCGGTGCGGTGTTGTCGTAAGTCGGGGAGAACGGCGAGTTGTACAGCAGGTAGCTGGTGGCCGGGTAAACCATCCAGACGCGAAACACGTCCTTGGCCGCGATCGTCAGCTTGCCACCAACCGGTGACGCCTTCGTATCGTAGTGGATGGTCTGCGACTGGAAATCGCCGCGCGCCGCGAACAGCCAGTGCAACAGGGTGATGGTGTTCACGTCAGACGGGATCGGCTGGCGCAGCATGGGGCCGTTTGGCGAGCCGTTGCCCATGGCATCCAGCATGTTGAGGCCGTTCTGGCGGTACCATGCGGCCGCCTTCGTCTCTTCCTCGGTGCCGGTCGCCAGCAGGCGCGCGGCCAGCAAGGATCCCTCGATCCCGATGCTCTGGCCTTCGGAGGTGCCGGAATAGGCGTGGAAGTAGCCCCCTCGCCCCATTTCGTTGTGGAACGAGTTAGTGATGAGGCCTGCGAGCACCAGCGGGCCGTTGCCGGTTTCGCCCTCGGCGTTGCCACCAGCGGGGATGTCGCAATAGCCATCAATGCGCGCCACGTCGGCGTTCTGGGGGTTGAATAGCGTGAGAATGAACCGCTCGGCGGGTTCACCGGCGATGTTGTCATTGACGGGTACTGATACGGTCTTGCTCACTTCTCCCGGCTCGAAAATCAGGCGGCCAGATAGCGCGGTGAAGTCTTCCGGCGCTGTGGCTGTGAAATCGACCGTGCGGTAATCAACTGTTACCTGCTTCGCGGAAGGTTCAGAGAGCGTGACCGTAAAGACTGCATTACGTGCCATAAGTGCTCCGATAGAAAAAAGCCCCCAAACGGGGGCTTGTGGTGTTGCCTGAAAGGGGAACGACTACCGATTACGACGCTGGCGCTTCTTTAGCGGCCGCGTCTTCAGCTGGGACGGTGTAACCAACCGCAGCTGCGATCTGGCGCAGATGGTAGTCCAAGAAACCGGCCTTATCGGCGGCATATTGAACGGTACCAGACAGCGCGCCAGCGGTGTCAGCTGCCCACTGAGCGGTGCCCTGTACCGCGCCTACGGTGTTCGCAGCGTACTGCGCTTTGCCGTAAATCTGGTTCAGGACGCCTTGCAGATCACCAGCTGGGATGTCGTCAATCGCGCTCACTGTTACGTTAACTGCTGCAACCATTTTCCTTTCTCCATTAGAGGGCCGGGACCACCCCGGCCGATTGATTATATGTTGCTATTTGCGAACCTGCATTACTAATTTGACAACACTTCAGGCGCGGCTTCGGACGCGGGTTCAGACGTTTCCGCCGCCTGTTTTTCGGTCACTTCAACGCCCTGCATCGCGGCCTCTTTGGCCTGCTTTTCCAAGAACGCTTTCAGCGCCGGTTCGGCCTGCTCGAACGGGTTGCCCTCGCCCGAATAGGCAAACATGAAGCGGTAAGGCTCCGCCACGGCCAGCTCACCGATCACCACCGAAAAGACGGCCGTAGCCATCTTGTTGTCGAAGTCCTCGATCCGGCGAACGGTATAGCTCACCTCTTGGCTTTGCTCGACTGCGCCGGAGCTGACGCCGAAGTCGCCAAACTGGGTCGAGGTGTTGAGCGCCTGATGAATTGAGATAGTCATTATCTGTTCCTGTTAGTGGATGAGCGCCGCGCCATCTGCGATCTGCGCAACAGCGGTGCCCGGGTCAGAGGCGTAAATCCAGCGGTAGCCGTTGGAATAAAGCATCTGCATTGATGGGCTTTTTGCCGTGTTCGGGCATAGCACCTGACAATACACGTAATCCTGCGGGCGTGGCAGATCAGCGAAGTTGTAATACGGGGTACGGGTCGCGAATTTGTCCGTCGCCTGAAGGTAATACTGCTCGCCGTTCAGCATGACCGGGATGAACGTGGCCGCGCCGGTGGTCGCCTTGGCCTTGGTGTAAATCAGCAGCTCGCCGTTATCGAGGTCCATGCCAAGGCCGTTGTTGTTGTAGTCGCCACGGCTGATGTTCCAGCGCGAGGCGGCCGTCTTGATGCCTGCCACCGCGTTGATGTCTGCGACGTCGGCATTGGTGATGCGGGTATAGAACGGCGCGCCGGTGGTTTCGCGTGGCTTGCCGTTGCTGTCGATGAACAGCGCGGCCGTGACGCAGTACGGGGCCATCTTCACGTACACGGTGTAGTTCGACCAGCTGCGCACGTACTTCACATCGGAGATCGGGCAAGCGCCGGTGCCGAACCAGTGCAGCTCGATAGCGGAGGTGTCCGCTGATGCGGTGTTCTTGGCTTCAATGAAGATTTCCGCCTCACCGCCGCCGAAGGCAGTAGCGCCCGGCACCGGCAGATTGCCCGCTGCGTTGTCCCAGCCTGAGGTGCCCAGCAGTCTCATGCGGCAGGTGCGTCCGCGTTCCTGCAAGGTCACACGGCCAATCTCTACCCACTTGGCCGCGCCGGTGGTGTTGGTCAGCACGGTGTCCGAGTAGTTGAAGGCGGTAGACAGGCCGGTGAAGGAGCTACCCAACTCGCTAATCTTGATGACGCCCTGATCCATCGCGTTCGTAACCCACGACGGGATCGGCTTGCCTTGGTCCATGGCCGGGTCAAAGGTGGTGCCCTCGTCATCAAGGCCCGCGCCCTGCGCAAAGCGGCAGTTGATGCGGATCATCTTCGCGTACTTGGTCTTGGCCGGGTATTTGCTGGCCTCTTGGATGACGGTATCGAGCACCCAGCCGCCCTGCGAAATGTCGAACGAGTAGTCGTTTTCAGAGAACCACACGTTGCGCATCAGCGACTGCGCGGCGCGGACCATGCGCAGCGGCTCCACGTTCTTGGTGCCGGAGAAGTTGGCGTTGGCAATCTCGATAGCGGTCGGATGGTCCCACGCGCCCGGCTCGCCGTTGGTCCAGCCGGTCTGGAGGAAGCCAGCGGAAATGCCGTAGCAGTAGATTTGCTCGAACTTGGTGTCGATGGTGTCCAGCAGGCTGAAGGTCAGGCCTGCGGAGTTGTTCACGCGCATACACTTCACGCGCACGTACTCACCGCGACCACACACGTTCTTGAGGAACGGCTTGGTGTTGGCGAGATTGCTGCCGGTGTCGATGTGAAGGCCGGTCACTTCCAGACGGCGCGCGTTCAGCTGGAACAGCGGCACGGTGCTGGTGGTATCGAGCGGGCGGATCTTCGTCAGCGGTACCACACCGAAATCAATGTCCGGGCCTTTCAGGCGGAACATGGGTTGCTCGGCCGCTGCGGACAGGTCCAGCGTGCCGGACAGGCCGATTTCACCAGCTGGCAGGCGGATGCCTACAGGGTTGGCGACTGCGATCGCGCGGGTTGATGCGTACATCGCTTTAACCGCGGGCATGTCATCGGTCTTGCCATCCATCACCGCGCCGAAGTCGAGCACGTCCAGCTCGTGCATGTCCTTCAGGCGCTTCCAGTGCCAGTTGCCACCAGCAGAGGCCACCATGCCGCCGTCGTCGGCCAGCTTGGTGAGACGGCCAACAAAGCGGTCGCCGCCCGCGTATTGGCCTTCGTTCCAGCTGATGAGCTGGACGATCTGGCCGTCATAGGCAGGCTGGGTACCGCGAAGGTCCGCAAAGCTCTCGAAGCCGCCGATCTGGCTAAGGCCGGTTGCGTGGGAGAGCGCAGCGCGCAGCACCTCACTGCCTACCGACATCCATTTGCCCGCGCCGGTACCGCCAGCGCTGGTAGGGGAAGAACCGGCCGGAACCGCTTTAGGGAAAGCGCCCGTCCAGTAGAAATATGATTGGGTGCTTTCGTCCCAGACAACCTGATTGGAGCGTGCCAGCTCCTGCACGCCAGCCTCGAAGGTGCCAGCCGCTTGCAGGGTCGCGTTCAGGGCGTCTGCGGTGTTGTCGAGGGTTTCGGCAACGGTCTTGGCCTTGCCGTCGAGCTTGTCGGTATGGCCCACCATTGCGGAGCCGGTAGCCTTGCCAAGGTTGGTCGCGAGGCCCAGCGCATCGTTGTTGCTTGCCTCCATACCCATCGGCCGGCCGTTTTGAATTACGACTACCTTGCCCTCCATCTGCTCGATCGGAGGCAACTCGGGAACCTTGTTACCCGGCGCAAAGCGGAATGAGCGATCGAGCTGCTCTTCAGCGTTCGCGGCGGCCTGTGAAGCCATGACAACCGCCTGCACGCCAGCCGCGCCCAGCCAGTCGGTCAAGCTGCCCTGATAGCCTTGGCTCTTCGCCAGCTCGTAGGCAGACAGGCCCGGATCGCCTTTCTTGCCGCGTGGGCCGGTTGCGACCACCAGCGAAGTGGTAACAACGCCGTCGTCCGTTTCAACGGTGATGCGGCACTCGTTCAGCTCATCCAGCAGCACGGCGTTCACCGGCGGCTTCACGCGAACATAGAAGGTCAGGCCGTCGCCGGTGGAGCCATCTTCGCGGCCCAACACAACAACGTCGATGCCCTTCTGCGTCTCGCCCGGGGCGAACACGATGGTGCCAGCTGCGGCCTGATAGTCGATACCAGCGCGGGCGCTGCCATCTTCCGTCTGCCAAGCCACAGTTACCGGTTCAGCAACGGGCGCTGACAATTTGACAACAAACAGCGCAGTAGTAGAGCCGGTTAAGTTTTGAGACATAGATTTTCCTTTTTAAGAAACGCGGTACCAAGCCGCCAATTTTACATATGAGTTGGTCACATCAATGGGCTGACCGTTGCCCGAATTACCGGTTACGCCGCTCACGTTGTGGGCGTGCGGACCAATGTAGACTGTGTGGTGGTGCTGGCCTGCTGCGTCAGTTTCGCCAAGCGTGTTGTAGCTAAACTTGGTGTTCTGGTTCCCGCCGATCTGCCAAGGACCGGCACGGCTCGGAACGCCGCCATGGGCGTGCTGGCCGTCGTCCGATGTCTGCTTGGTTCCAAGGTCGGTTGAGCTGGTGTTGATGTTCACAGAGTGGCCGTGCTGCGGCATCTGCCCGGCCGCCAGCTGAATGCTATCACTGCCGCCGGTGGTGCCGACGTCCGATCCGTCGTTGGCCGCAAGCCTCACGGTGCGGTTCGGCAGATTGACGCGCATCCACTTCTGGCCCGGATAGATGGTGTTCGGGTCAACCTTGGTGCGGAACCAGTGGATCGAGTCCACCGCGTACATGCGGCCCTGCATGAACTTCACCACTTCGCTGATGCGCATGGAGAAGTCCTTCCCTTCGTGGTTGATGAGGGTCAGATCCGCATCGCCCACGCTGCCCGCCGCCAAGGGATCGAGCGACGTCAGATAGTCGAGTGAAATTCCCGCCATTAATGGCTCCAGTAGTCTGAGTTTGAAGGTTTGCGGCGTCTTCCAGTCGTCACGGACAAGCCCGCCGGTGTCGCCGCTGTTGGGGTTGAAGGACCAATAGGCAAAGGACATGCCTTGCTGCCCGGCTTGCAGGTGGCTGCGGCCGTCGCCCTCGAAGTCGCCGTTCATGTACAGCTCAAGGTGATAGAGCCACTGGGCCTCGTATTCCGCGTTCGCGACCACGCCCAGCTTGCCGTTGCCGTCCACGCCGAAGTGCCCGCCGAACTCACCGATCCAGATTGGCGCCAGCGCCTGCTCGAAGATGAAGCCCCAGCGCTCGCGCCAGATGGCGTAGAGGTTGAAGGGCCAGCCCACCGGGTAAGTGCCGCTGGTGTCGGCCAGCCACGACTGCTTGCCGACACTCTGGCCGTACTCGTGCGGGGAGTATGCGAGGTGGTCGCGCTGCTTGAGCTTCACCGGCCGATCGGCAACGCCTGCCAGCTGGCCGCCCCACCATGCGCCCACGCCCTTATAGCTCGCCACGCCCTGCACGAAGATGATCCACTGCGATTGGATAGCGTGGATGGCATCGCCTGCCTGCTCCGCGTACCCGGCCCACTGGTCCCACTCCAGATCGTGCGGCTCGTTGTGGACGTCGGCCCCGATTACCCACTCGTTGAGGGCGTAGCGGTTCGCCATGAAGCGCCAGCTCGCAAGCCACTTGTCCAGCGTATAGGTGGCATCCACCGGCGAGCCGTCCGCGCCGCTGCCAGCTGTGCGCCGGTGGTGGTCGAGGATGACGTAAACGGATTTCTCCGCGCAGTAGCCGATGATGGCATCAAGCACGCCGATCGCGGTCGCGGCGATGATGTCGGCATTGCCCGCCGCCTGCATGGTGTTGGGCTTGGGCATCTGGGTCGTGTTGCAGACGTCGCCGGAGAACGGCAGGCGGATGCAGTTGAAGCCCATGGCCCGGATCTGGTCGATGATTTCCTTGTACCCGCGCGCCCACAGGCCATGCGGCATGTAAAGGTCGCTTTCAGCCCCGAACCAGTTCACCGAACGCAGGCGCACCGGCTTGTTGTTGGCGTCCACGATCTGCGAGCCGCTGGTGTGCAGGCGTGAGCTGGTGGTGACGGAGCCGGTCAGGGTGACGTAGCTCTGCGGCCCGTTCCCGATGTCGATTTCCAGCTGGCCGTTCATGGGCGCGCCCAAGAGCGGGGCAAAGGTCACGCTGATGGTGAGGCTCTGGCCCGGTTCCAGCCGCATATCGCTGTCGTTGGTCTGGCGGTACCGGCCGCTGGCGGTGATCCCGAAGAAACGGACGGGCACCTTGCCGGTGTTCTTGACGGTGACGGTCTGCGGGTCGCTTACGCCGCCGTAGTAGAAGCCCGGGAACGCCAGCGCCGCCGGTGTCACGGTGATGGCCGGTTCGCTCTCGTCGGCTGGCTTGTCGCCAAGGGTGCGCACGCTCACCACGGCGCGCTCCGGGGCGCTGACGGTCATACGCGCCACCCAGACGGTGACGCCATCGGTCACGACGGCAAAGTGCAGCATGAGCACGCGGCCCTTGCTGGTGGTCGCTTCGATGCTGACAGCCGCGCGCGCAGCTCCACCAGCGCCGCCAGCGAGCCACAGCACCATGATGTAGTCATTGAACAGGAGACGGGTTGGAGCCAGCGGGCCAGCATCAGCCCACGCGCGGCAGGCAATGACGTCCTCGCCCTCGCCCAGCTGGTCCATGAGGTCGATCTTGTAGTCGAGAACGTCCGTGGTGGCCTTGTACCGGCGCTGCATGAGCGTAGCGCCAAGGTCGATCACGTAACGGTATTGAGAAAGGGGCAAATCCTCGGCCCCCAGCTTCACACCCCTGATTACATCAGAGGTAGCTGGGTTTCGTTCGGACTCGCGCACGCTGCTGCCCCTTCTTGTGGAATGCGAAATTACGATCGAGCGCCTGCTGGAACTTGCCGTCGAACATCACGGCCAGCTGCGGGTTCGTGAATGGCTGGTTCGGCAACAGAAGCGCGGTAGAGAGCGCGCCCCACGTCAGGACGTCGCTGAATTGGTCGAACATCCATTGCGGGAGCTGCTCGGCGTTGTCGGACGGCACGAGGAACATCGAGACGCGCACGGTGCCGGTCGCGCCCGGGTAGAGCGCGATGCGGTTCGGCCACATCTGGGTATAGCCCTGCGGCTGGCCTTCTGCGTCCTCGTCGCGCATCTGCTCGATGTCGAACGGCAGCGGATCGAGGGTGATGCCGTCAAAGCTCAGGCTCTCAATCTCGAACAGGGCAGAGAACGGCATGATGGCCGGAATATCGTTGAAGCGGCCAGCAACCTCGAACTTGTCGTTGTCGCGCCAGCAACGGGTGCGCTTGCACAGCTCCACGGCAGCGGCCCGGACGTGCTCTGTCGCGGTCGGCTCCGGCAATCCGGGTGCCCACTGCATCAGCTTGGGGAGAAGGTCTTCAATGTCGCGGATCATTGGGTAACTCCAACAGCGCCGCCGCCCACGCCCGCCTTGGTGTTAGGCGACATGTTCGTTTCGACGGTCACATTGATGCCAAGGGCGTTGGCAAACTGCTGGTAGTGGAGGCCTGCACGCTGGGCGTTGCCGGATTCCTGCGCATCCTTGGATCGGGCGCGGTACATGACGTAATCCAGCAGCGCGCCGAAATAGACGTCATCGAGCGGGATCGCCACGTCGTAGCTCGCCAGCTCGTGAACGTCGCCGGTGGCCTTCACTTCAGCGGGAACGGCAGACAGGACCGCTTCGAGGTAGCCGGTGCCGTCGTTGCCGGGATAGACGTAGAACGCCTTGGGGTTCGCCTCGTCGTAGATGAAGTGCTTCACCTGCTGCGCGAAGGGAACGCTGTAACTGTCGTGCCAGTCTGGCTTAATCGCGTTGATGGTTTCGCCAGCGGTCACAGTGACCACCTTGCGGGGGCGACGATCGGACGCCTCCCCGCGCACGTTGCGCACTGGGCGCAAGATGCTGGTGTATTTGGCAGGCAGCTGCTGGAGCGTGCCTTCCTTCAGGGTAAGGGTAACGGTCTGTGCGGTGGCACTCGGCTTCTGGAGCACGATCGCCGTCAGTCCGTCGTTCAGCCAGTCGCACAGCTCGCTCAAAGGAGTGCGGCGCGCGGTGAACTCGCCTGTATCGTTCAGCAGGATGCCCGCTGCTTCAAAGAGTTTGCGCGCCGTCCTCATCAGTCGTCGTCCTCGGCCAGTGCGCCCACGATGTTCTCAGGCTTCATCTGCTTGGACGGGTAGCGACCGAACTTGGCCTTGAAGCGCTCGCGCAGCTCGTCTTCCGGCAGCTTTGCCAGATCCTCGCTGGTCGGCTCTGCCGGGGTCACTGGCGCGGCTGGCGCTGCCGGTGCGGCTGGTGCCGGTGCTGGCTGCTCGGCCTGGCCCTGCGGTGCCGGGGCTTCAGGTGCTGGCGCTTCAGGTGCTGGGGCTTCCGGAGCCGGTGCCGGTGCTTCTGGCGCTGGTGGGTTCTGCTCTTCGCGCTCGCCGCCGCGCAGCTCCACAAGGGTAGCGTCGATGAACTCGTAACGCTCCTGATCCGGCAGCTCGTTCCATTCATCCTCGCTCAGGCCGGAATCATCGAACGCCATGCCTACAAGGTCGTCCAGCTCGATTTCGTCGCCGCCGTGGATGGTGTAGCGCGCATCATGCACCTGCGAGCCGTTCAGCACGCGGGTAGGAAGGTTGGTGTCGTCTTCGCCCGGCAGCGCCACCGCTTCGCCGTCGATCGCGCGATAGGCCTCACGGATGCGCAGCAACAGCGCCGCGTGGCTGGCTTCGCCTACTTCAGCGATATGGCGTACATCGTCGCTGGTGGGCTTGAAGTGGTAGGTACGCTTAGGCGCATCCAGTTCTACTTTGGTGCCGGTAGGGCGAATGATTAGGCATTCAATCTTCATGAGAAAACCTCGGGAACAATGGAGACAAGAAAAAGGGGCTTGCGCCCCTCTTTCCGTTGCAGGCCGTTACTGTGCGTAGGACAGCTGGAGGCCGATTTGCTTATTCGCAGCGAATGGGATCACCGCGTTGAACTTCACGCCGATAGAACGAGGGCGGTCGCTCTTCTTAATCAGCAGGGCGTCGGTGCGGGACAGGCGCTGAATGCCGTCCAGAGAGCCACCGGCGAACAGCTCGTTGCTCATGGTGCGCACGGTGCCGTCTTCGTTGGTAGGCTCGCCCGGCTCACCGGACAGGATGCCAACTTCAGCGGTTGCACCGGCGACCGGCGCGCCCACCCAGATCAGCTGTGCGTCCACGATACGGGCATACGGAGGCAGCTGGGCCAGCTCCAGAATGTCGTACTGCGCGAAGCCACCGGCCGGGATCGGCACGATGAACAGCTGCGTGTGGGTTGCACCTGCCGTCTGCGGGCGGAAAGTGGGCTTAACGCCCGATGCGTACTGCGTAGAAATGAGTGCCATCTAAGCTACCCTCCTTACTCGTTCGGGTCTTTGGCTGCGGTGTCGATGGTCAGAATGCCGAAATCGCGCTTGTTGAAGCGGGTCTTCGAGATTCCAAGGATGGTACCGGCTGCAACGGTCGGCTCGTTGCCGAAGTCGTCCGTCTCTTCCTTCCAAGTGAAGCGAAGGCCACCGGCGGTACCGTAGGCAATGACAGCTGCCTGACGGCCAAGCATCAGCGCACGCGCCGCCTGAGTGTTCTGGCCTGCGCCATAGTCATTCATGCGGATAACGCTCTCGTGCGAGTGCAGGACGGCGTTGTTGATCATGCCCAGCCCGCCCTTGAAGATCGGGTTAGCCTTGCCTTCAGCCGATGCCGCCGACTTCTGCACTTCCAGCCAGCCGCGCTCGCCGATTTCGTTGCGCAGATCGTACTCCTGATACGGAGACATCAGCACCACGTAGTGCTTCTCGCCGCCAACGGTGATCGGCAGCAGGTTCGCGGTTTTCGGGTCGCGCGCACGCATCATACGGGCCTTGGTGGTGGCACGTTCGATGGTGGTACGGCTCATCTTGTCGTCGGCAGTCAGTGACGCCTTGGACGTGGCAGCGCCACCGAACAGCAGGTGCTGTGCGTCGGGCTGACGGAGAGGGTTGGTTGCGTGGCCGGTGTAATCGAAATCTTCAATGAAGTCTTCGTTCACGCCGCGCAGGCCAGACATGTAGATGAATTTCAGCTCATCAATGTACTGCGCCCAGTAGTCGGACAGACGATCCTTGGCGACCTTACGCAGGTCATGCGCGGTACGCTTACGGGTCATCTTACCGCCTGCGGAAACGGATTTACGCAGCTGGTCGATAACAACTTCGTCGGTGAAGAATTTCAGCGCTTCTTCCTTGCCCTTCAGACGGTCATCACCGGCCGTAGGCTTGCCGCGCAGCTGCACGGACAGGTCGAATTGGATTTTGTCGCCAGCATCGGATTCCAGCTCCGTCTTACGCTGAATGACGCTGTTGTCGCTGGTGCCTTCGAAACGGTCGAAGTAGCTCTTCTTGGTGGTTTCCACGAAGAGCTGGCCGGACCACTTCTTCTGTGCCTTCGGATCACCGAAGGGGATTACGGTTTGACCCATAGTGCTAAGTCCTCAAAACGTGCGGTGTGGTTGGGATTGAAACCGCACGTCATGCGCAGCACTGCTATGTGTTGTGATTATCAGCCGTGTGTTGTCAGAATGCAAACACTGTTCACACGGCTAATGGCTAGGGCTGTGGCGCTATATCCTCCTGTGTTGATTGAGGTTTCGGGGAACGCTTGATCAGGACGTCGCGGGGCGCGTCTATCACAAGGCTCACGTTTTGCCCTGATTTGCGCTGCAAAGTCACCTTCGCCCCGCCAATCTCGATTGTCTCACCAACGCGCAAGTCGTGTTTCAGCATGATGTCCCCTTAGCCCGCCTGCATGTAAGCATCGCGCTCGGCGTCGGACATCCGCAACAGCGCGGCCTCGTACTTCTCGGGATCCGTCTCGGCCAAGCGGTCGAGGTGAGCATACTTCCCGTCGTCGGTTTCGTTCTGCTGCGCGGCTGGTACCTTGCCCAGCGTTGGCGGCACGTCCACCGGCGTCTTCTTCTTGCCCGGCTGCGGGGCTGGCTCCTGCACGGTGATGCCCAGATCCTCCTGCATGAGCTTGAAGGCCTTCTCCAAGTCGCGCTGGCCGATCTGGCCGCCTGCTTCCATGGTCGCAGCCGTCACCTGACGCAGCTTGACGTCGAAGGCGTTCCACATGGTTTCGTTCTTGCCGATGATAGGATTGGCGCCCACGAAATCCTCGCACAGGTTCGCCCAGTCCTCCTGCGTGCGGCTCTGGCTCGCCTCGGCCGCCAGCTCTGCCTTCAGCTCGGCACGGTCCAGCTTGCCGCGTTCGGTATTCAGGTCACGAATGCCGCGATTGTACTCGGCAAAGGTGATGTCACCGTCATCGAACTTGGTCGCCAGCTCATCCCAGCGAGCATCGAGGGCGGTACGCTGCGTCTCGATGTCCTCGGGCACGTCGGCGCGGAACATCTGCACGCGGGTACGCTGGCGCTCGGCCTGTGCGTCCTGCTCTTCCTGCTCGCCCGGCTTGGGCTGCTCTTCCTCGGCCTGCGGCTTGGTGCCCGGCTTCGGCTGCTCTTCTTCCTGCTGCTCTTCGCCCGGCTTGGGCTGGGGCTGGGTTTCGTCCAGCTCTTCCTCTTCGTGCTCTTCGTCCTCGTCGTCCTCTTCGAGGCCTGCCAGCTCTTCAGGGGTGAGCATTGCCAGCTCTTCAGGTGATAATCCGTGTGCCATTAGTTAGTCCTCACTGTTGGAATTGGGGTAAGCCTGCGTCCTGCGCCTGCTCGGGTTGTTGTTCCTGCTGGGCCGCCTGTTCCTGCTCGGCCTGCTGCTGTTGTTGCTGCTGTGCTGCCTGCTCCTGTTGCTGCTGCTGTTGCATCTGGGCCTCTTCGACGGCCGCCTGTGTCGCCGCGTCCTCTTCGGTGCGGGAGACAAAGCCAGATTCGTGCAAGATGCCGTCCGCAACGCCCACCGCGCCCGGCGTGGAGATTGCCGCGATAGCTGCCTGAAGCGCTGCCAGCTGCGTGGCGACGTTCTCGCCTGCAAGGGAGCCAAGCACCTTCTTGGCGTCTGCCTGCGCCTTAGCCACGCCCGCCATGTTCTTCTGGGCGTTGGACTCATCAAGGGCGATTTTCGCCATGATGGCGCGCTGGTTAAGCTCTGCCTGTGCCTGCTCGGCCTGCTGCTTGGCCTGCTCGGCTGCCTTCTCTTCCGGCGTCATGTCCTCGGCGTCCGGATCGCGCATTCCCGTAACCTGACGGATACGCTTCACGATCTCGTCGCGGCTGGTGATGTCCATTCCCTCTACGATGAGGTCGAGCATCACGAGCGCCACCTGAGGGGCCACCGGTGCAAGCTGCTGAAGGAGAGCAAACAGCTCTTCTGTCTGGGCCTGCCGCACGCTGGCGCGCCAGTCTGCATCGCTGATGATGAAGTCAGCCTTCGAACGCACAATGTCGTTCTCGGGTAGACCGTCGTTCACCTCGATGTATTCCGGGGTGCCGCGTGCGTTGGTGATACGGAACTGCTTACGCTCGGTGAAGAATTGCTCGATTAGCGAAAGCTCTTTCTGGCCGTGGATTTGTACGGCGAAGCGTAGATTATCGAAAATCCCCGCCGTGGTCATGCTTCCTTGCTCTTGTCGCGCAGTAATTGCCCGTCCGCTGGTGGCGTTCGTGCTGCGCCCCATGTTCTCGTCAGTCACTCCGGAGAGCGTCTGAATCATCGAGATAGAGCGGCCCATCAGGTCAAGGTGCGCCGGTGCAAGCTCGCGCTCGGCGTTGATGGTCAGCTCGTAGCCCTTCTTCTTCACGAGAATGGCGTCCGGCCGGGAGACTTCCTCCGCGAACTCGTCGAGGTCTTCCACCGCGCCCTCGTCCATGATCACCTTGTTGGTGCTCAGGATGTGGAGAGCCTTGGAGGCGCGCTTGTTGATGTCCTCCTGCATGTCGCGCATTCCACGGATCATGCCGTAGGGAAGGCCATCGCGGCCGCGACGGTAGCACCAGATAGGCGTAAACGGGAACTGGTTGTGCCGGTACGGTGACGGCGCGTGGTAGAGCATCCCCACGTTGCACATGATGGCGACGTGCATCTGCATGAGCTGGCGATCCATGGGCACGCCCTCGCCGTCGTCAATGCTCTGCTGGTGGCCGGGCGATGGGTTGGCCTCATCGAACAGATCGCCGGAGAAGTCACCGCCCACCATGCGCTTCACGTTCGAGGGCTTGCGGTACCACACCTCGATAAGACGCACGCGGCCACGCTCGAAACCGTCGTTGTAGCTGCGGATCGAGGCGTAACCGTTGAGCTGGTTCTCCATGCTATCCATGGCCTCGTCGCCCTGCTCATCCAGCCCATAGGCCTGATTACCGGCAGACGATGCGCGCAGGGTGCCGATGCGGTCGGGGAACATCGCTTCTGCAATGTCGAGGTCCACCCACTTCACGCGGAAGATATAGCGGCAGTCGCTAAGGTCTTTCTCGGTGCAGGCGCTATCCCACAACAGGTTGCGCCAGCTCTCGTAGCGCGAGAAGACAGGCTCGCCGTCGTCCTCGTTCTGCACGCCGGTTTCAATCCAGCCGATACCTACCTTGGCGCTATCCTCGAACGCGCGGGAACGGTGGAACGGCGTCATGTTGACGTCGCTCAGGTACTTCATGAGCTGCGTCTTGCGCTCGGCTGGCTTGCTCGCGTCCTTGCGGCGGGGAAGGATCTTGTAGTCGGTGCGGCCGCGCTTCTCGGTACCCAGCACCCAGTTGATGCTCGATGCGATGACGTTGTACACCAAGGGCACCTGCCCCCGGTCCTTCAGCGCCCGGGCGTCTTCCTCACGCCACTGGATGTTGTCGTAAAAGTCCTCGTCCGTCGCCATCTGCGTGCGGTTCTCAGACTGGCGATCAAGCTCATCCTCATAGAGCCGGATAAGGCGACGGTGCGCGCCTTCCATGGCCGGACTATCTAGCTTGTGGCGATCGGTACCGCGCGTGCTGCCGTCCTGCTGCGGCATACGGGTATAGGGGTCTGTGCTGTCTACTCGGCCATTTGCAAAATCCATCCCGCTGGCTTTGATTTCGTCATCAAACACGTTGGATGATCTCCCGGTGCGTGACCTTGCCGCTGTTGCGGTCGGTCTGGATGGCATCGGCAACAACGATGGTTTCGCCCGGCTTCGGAGGGATGCGCAGGAGGTCGCCAAGGTAGTCGTGAACAAGCGAGGCCACCTTCATGGCCGTGAAGGGGTTGGCGGCGTCCATGCCATTGGCGCGCAGAAACGCGGCCGTCAGATGGAGATTGCGGCGTGGGTCTGCGTCCGGGTCGTCCGGGTTCCACTGCCAAGCGTCGTCCACCTCGATCACCAGCGGCGTGCCAGCGCGGTAGGTGGGCAGCACAGCAAGGCATGGGCGCAGGCGTTTGCCATGCCACGCGCCGTAGATAGTCAGCTCGCCCCGGGCCTTGCTGAAGGCCGGTTGAGTTAAGTCCAGATCGTAATGAGCCATAAAGTCACCGCTTATGTTGTTGTCATGCACCATATGTTGCCGTTTTGACAACACTTTAGCCACGAAATCAGAAGTATTCGATGCGGGTCATATACCGCTCGGCCCAGTGGCGCGTGCTGGTGGGCAGCGTGAACGTCGCCCCAGCCGCGAACCAGTACGGCTCCACATCGCCATTGCTGTAGACCACACGGCAACCTCTGGCGCCCGCCGTGGCAATCGTCAGCGCGGCCGCTGAACGCGCCGCTGTAGCACTGCCCTCAGTGATAATAGGCGATGTTGCCACCTTCCCGCGCTCCAGCTGCACGAGGCCGCCCACGAACGAGGTATCGTCATATGCCTTGGTGAAATACGAGATAGCCCAGTCGTTGACGCTCATCGCGCCGCCCTGCGTCAGATACACCACCGGCGGCCCGTTCGCCTTGTTGCGGCCCATCCATGTGCGCAGACGGCTTTCCCGCGTCGTGGTGACAGGGAACACCATGCGCGACCACTTGGCCGGGTGCCCGGGGTAGAGCGTGACCGGCACGAGATCCACGGAACCGACGTCCTGCGAGATACAGAAGCTGTCACACTCCAGCGGCAGGCGTGCGATTGCCCCGCCGTCCGGTGCCCCAGCCGCTGCCGGGTCCATGGGTGTGGTGCGAACAACATGGGTACCGCCTTCCACGCCAATAGCGCGGCCATAAACCTGATAGTTGGTAGCCTCAGGCTCGGGTTGGTGGCGTCCTGCCTTCCTCCCGTCCACGTACTCAATGGGCCAGACGTTCGCGGCCGCCTGCTTCAGCTTGCCGTCACCAGCCCAGTACATCAGATTACCGGCGCGCGTGTAGGTTAGGCGTGGGTCCAGCACATCGGCCAGCAAGTCGATCGAGGGGATTACGCGGCCCCGGGTCGCTGAATGGCTGGATGTGAAGGATCGCCCTCTCACGGCGTCTATCGTCATAGCTTGAACACCTCCCCCTTCACTTTCACCGGCGCGGTGCCCGTATCGGTGCGGCGAATGCTCACCTGATTGGCGTTGCTGATGCCGGTGATCAGTCGAGACTGCCCGGCGAGGATGGGGAACGTGTCAGCGGCGTTGTTGCGCTTGTATTCGAGGTCCACGCCTGTGTCGTTCGTGATGTCCAGCATCTCTGCCCCAAGGTTCGGGAAAGCGATGAAGTCGGTGCCGTTTGCCGCCGTGGTGACGCTGCGGGCCTGCACATAGGTGAACTTGGGCGCGCTCACTGCCTTGGTGATGTCGGACAGACGCCCCAGCACGGTGTTGGCCGCCGGGTTGCCACTGACAGCGCCATAGCGATCGAGAAGCGGGGTAAGGTCAGTGCTGCCACCGCCACCGCCGAACGCTACCGGATTGCCCTCTGTGTCCACGACAATGACGAACGCGCCGCCTGCCATGCCCTTCTGCGCTTCCTGTCGCCCTGATTTGCTCTGATAACTCATGCCTACCTCTCATTATGCGGCCATGCCGCCTGTGTTGCGTCGCTTCGGGCGCTTGCCCGCTGGCGACTTGGAATGCTGCGTGTTGGTGAAGGTCTGCGCGGCCTGCCTGAGGGCGTCCGATGCTTCGGAATGGACGTCGTGAAGCGGCTCATCCATCCAGCACTGGAGCTGTGCGCTCCACTTCTTCTTGTAGCTCTCGATATGGGTGATGCCTTCCTTGCATCCCGCCTCATCGAACCAGCACGACGCGAGGTAATCGCGGGTCGCTTGAATGCCGTGCTGTATCTCCTCGACGCGCGGCACGATCTCAATCTTACGCAGGCCAAGGTTCTCCAGCATGGTGCGTGGGCTGTTGTTGTTCGTCTCGCCCTGCCGCTCGTGGTTGCCGTCGTGGGGTAGGTAGTGACGTCCCCAGATGCAGCCTGTTTGCTGCTGGAAGTCCTGCATCCTGCGCACGAAATAGGAGTACGGCTCGCCCCAGCCTTCCTCGAAGTGGATGAAGCGATGCTGCACGCCAACCTGCTGGTGGAACCAGATGGCGGTACCGTCGCTGTTGCCGATGTCCCAGAAGGTGTTGACCGGATAGCCCGGCTCGAACGGTACCCGCGTAAGGCGCTTGTCTTTGCGCACCTTCGCCATCTGGACCGCATAGTAGCAGCCCTTGTTGGACACCTGAAACGCCTCGGCCGGTGTGGACGGGTATTCCTGCCACATCGACTCTTCCTCGCCGGAGAAGTCGTTATCGCGGGTGCTGATCCACCATGCGCGCTGCTCGATGTCGATTGAGCACCCCATGATGCCTTCTATCTTGTCGAAATACTCATGGTCGGCATGGGAGATAACCACGCCTTCAGGATCCAGCCGATAGTTGGCCTCCTGCCACCATGGGAAGAAGTGGAAGCGGTACTCCTTAGGCGTGAGACGACGGCCAAGCGTTGCGAGCTGCTCGGCCTTGGTGGTCATCTTGTAGAAATGCCCGTCGCGGCCCTCTGCGGTGCTCTCAATGAACAACATGCCGCCTCGGGTAGGAACGGCAGGGATAGAGCCTCGCACCACTTCCTCGGCCCTGTCTGGGCGCTTGGCGCATATCTTCCCGAACTCGGAGATATGCAGGTACTGCATGGTGCCCGAACGCATGGAGGTGGAGACGCGGATCGAGCTGTTGTTGTGCCCGAACTTCAGTTCTTCTGCTGAGTCACGCGCCAGCGGCATGACGGCGCGCAGGTGGGCCGGGAGGTTGAGATAGGCGAACTTCACCTTGTCTCGGAAGATGGCCTTAGCCGCATCCTCTTCGTGGGCGATGATACCGGCGCGGATGTCGGCGCGGAACAAGGCGCAGTCGAGGAAGAAGATACAGATTAGCGTGGTGAAACCCAGCTGGCGCGCCTTCAGGATGATATTGCGGCTGTGCATCCGCTTCAGGAGCTTGCGCTGGGCACGGTTGGGCTTGAACGGGACCACGAGCGTATCGTCGTCGTCGTCGTTGTCGTCGCCCTTGGTCATGATTTTGTAGAGCTGCCCGGAGCAAATGCGCCACATCGGGTCAGAGAGGCACACCTTCAGGTCGGCGGGCGTCTGTGGAATGAAGTCGAGCGGCACCGGCACGCATACCGTCGCCGGTGCGTCCTGTGCCTGTACGTGGGTGTGCTGCGGAGCTGGGGGAGCCTCCCTAAGCGCTAGAGCCATGATCGAATGCCCCCGCAAAACGTGCAAAATGAGTAGTTTCGTTACTTTCTGTGCGACAATCCCCGGGAACGATGTGCAATTTCTTCCAGATCGAAAGGGGGTAGGTATGGGCGGTTACGAGCTGCGTCTGTGGCGCAAGGATTTGAACTGGACGCAGGAGCGCGCGGCCGAAGAGCTGGGCGTATCGCGCAAGACGTACAACAGCTGGGAACAGGACGGCACATCGCGGCTGGTGGAGCTGGCAACCAGACAGCTGACGCTGCGCGAGCTGTGGCCGGACATCGGCAAGCAGCTGAAGAGGATAAGCACGATCGCGCGTCATCGTTAGTCGTCCACCGGCTTCAGCGTTGCGCCGGGTAGAGACTGAAGCAGCGCAACCAGCGGGTTCTCCGCGTCTCCCTTCAGCGTCAGCTTGTCGTTGAACATGCCAAGGTGGCGCGCCACCATCTGCGCGGCCGCCATCTGGTCGTGCATCTTGGGCTTGATGCCCTCCTTCGTCATTTCCATGCCCGCATAGAGCAAGCGCGCAGGCCCAGAGAGGAACCGCGTGTCGTTGACGTGCATGTGGCCGAAGCCATCGCCATCGCACTTAGGGCAATCAGGATGCGGCGCGAGCTTGGGGTCGTAGCCGTAGCCACCTTCGTTAGTCGGGATAGGCCGGTCGTCTTCCTCGTCCGCGTTCTCGGTGGCGGCAATGAGCGCCTGTGCGTATTCGTCCTCGTCGCGCCATTGGTACTTGTGCTCGATGCCATGGCAGCACCGGCAGCAATCGCGGCGGTAGTGGACGATCTCGTTAGGGTCAGCGGTGGCGATGAACACCAGACGGCGTAGCAGCTCATCCTGACCGTACTTGATACGCTCTGAGCGCTCGGCCATGCCCTTCCTAATGGCCTCCTGCACCTTGACCAAACTCAACAGGCGAGAGGCAGACTGTTCGCAGGAGCGGCGGCTAGAGCACTGGTAAGCGCGCTGGTAAGCACGCCAGCCAATCATATGGTCGTCGGATAGTAATTCATCGACAAAGCGCTGCTGGTCCGCTGTGAGCGCCTTCTTGTTCGGTGTGGCTGTCGATCTCTTCTTTGCCGCTCCCGGCTTCTTAGCCGTTGAGGGCGTTTTTTTAGTTGGCATAGGCTTGTTCACAAGTGGGTGGGTTGACTCCCACGATCCGCATGGAGTTAAAGCCCCGGATCGCGCTGTTGCGATTGTAGAAACGGGAGTTCCAGATTGCAAACACTGGCTGACACCGCGCTCGAAGTGGTCCGATGGGACCGTGAAAGCCTGCCACATGGCGGCTATCGGCTTTCGAACGCGCGGTTAGGTAAGGATAACCTGCCGGACCTAACTGCTTATAACGACTGCACATCAGATGAGCAATTCGCCGACGAATTGAGCACAGCTCACCGAATCCTCGGGCGGCACATGACCGGGTTCTGGCTGGGGCTTGCCCTTTCCGCTGAACCGGCTTCGCGCATCATCGCCATGCTCGTGGAATGAGCCATGCGCACCTGCTTCTGTGCTTGGATAGGCAATACCTCGTGATCGGCGCGGCAATTTGCCGCCCCTCACCTCTAAAGTAATTCCTAAAATACAAACTAAAGTTGCATGATAAGATTCTTACATGATAAGATTGTGTCTCAGTAGTTAAACAGACAAACAAGCACTAACCGAGGAAAGGTTGATGAATGTCCAAGACCGCGCAGCTGTAGTAACCCTTTTGAATTATCTGGCGTCGAAGTACCTCCACACCTCTACAGAGGTCCGCGCCGCTGCCGCTCACTTCGAAATCACGCTGACAACCCAGCACCAGAAGGCAGAGCGCCCTTTCTTCAACGCCGCAGACGATGCCCGTAACTTCGTGGTCGATGTATTCCGCCCGGGTTCGCAGGCCATCCACGGCGAACGGTTCGATTTCCTGACACAGGAAGAGGCCGACTTCTTCGCGGCCATCCAGCGCAACGAAGTGCTGGTGAAGGATTACTCGTTCACCCGCCACGACGGTAAGCCAGTTGCAATTGCTGACTGGAACGGCACGCGCTTTGTTGAGTGGGACCGCAAGACATACCGCTTTCAGGACGCGCCTGAAGCGCTGCAAGCGGTGGTGGTTGAGTTTCTTGCACCTGAAGTTGATGCAATTCCACTGAACGAGGCGCGCAAGCTGTTCAAAGACCACTATGCGCTGTGTGACGCTCACGCGGTAGGCAAGCGCTACGTCGTCGGGATCCGCATGGCGAGCGAAGACGGCAAGCTCATCAAGCACGGCTCCTACTTCCACCGCGAAGACGCGCAGCGGGCGCTTAACCAGCTCCCCCAGACACGCGGCATTGCGCTTGAGCGCGGCCAGCTCGTCGTTCTCCAGAAATAAGACCCTGCCCCGGGCGACCGGGGCCAACAATCAGAAGGTAAACACCCATGGATAAGCACATTTTCGCCCGCGCCTTGGCGCACGCAATGAGTTTCAACTCAATCAGCCTGATCTGCCGCGAAGGCTGGAACGGCTTCACCTCCGGCCAGCAGTACGAAGCTATCGCGGCTGGCAGCAAGCTGAAGGCCAACGATGACAACGGCCTCGACACGCTGATCAGCGAGAACGTCGCGCACTTCTTCGACGTGGATAGCGCCATCGTGCTGGCCCAGCTGCCAACGCCTGAAGAGAAGGCCCACCAGCTACAGCTGTCCAATGCCACCGGCCTCGCGCACTCGCTGTTCCTGTTCGAGCAACCGGCCAGCCGCCCGTTCAAGGCCTATGACGTGCTCGAATGGAAGCCGGGCCTGTGTAACCGCAGCCTGCCTTCTCAGGGCGCGCTGATGATTGTCACTGAAGTGCTGGCGGTCGCGGTACCGAACGAGGCCGATGGCAACGCCAGCAATCCTTACCGCCATGACATCGTGGATCTTCGCGTCGGCGTGATGGCCTCTGGCCGTGGCCGTGAGGACGAGGAAACCATGCTGGAGATTTGCGTGGACAGCCGCCGCGTTCGCCATTGGGGTGACGGCCAATGAGCCGCGCCAAGAAGCCCGCTCCAATCATCCTGATTGATTTGGAGGACCAAGGGCAGGACTTCACGACGTGGTTCGTGCTGAACGGCCGCGTGATTGACTGCCAGCCGTGCCAGCAACGTGTGTGGGTAGGAACCAAGCTGTGCGCGAAGCCTCAGGTGGGCCAGCCGCTGCGCATCCTGACGGTGCATAGCCGCAACTACACCACGCTTCAGTACAAGCCGGTTGAAGTGCGCGAGCTGAACGAGCGCGAGGCCGCCGAGGTGAAAGCCCGGTACCGCGATTTCATCAAAGAAGAAGACTAACCCCCGGCCGCCGGTGCGCGGCCCATTGAAGGATATTGCCATGAGTATGACCGTAGAAACCGCCCTGTCCGTGCTGCGCGACCTAGTAGCGAAAGGCCACGGCCAGAACGTGCTGACGATCGACAGCCACCAGCCGGGCTTTGTGGGGCAGCGTACCAGCGTTGCTGTGAAGAAAATTGAGATTGGCCGCAGCTGGAACCACGGCGCGGTTTTGATGTGGCCGGCCGATTTGATGACCCGCGTTTCCACCGTGGGCCTGCTCGATGCAGAAGAGGCGATCGGGCCAGTGACGGTGGAGCGTGACGCGGCTGGCTTCTGGACGCACCCGGCACACCCGGACGAGCTGAACGGCGCGGAGCTGAACGAGTGGTTCGCCGCCAACGGCCTCGATTACACCATGAACTACCTGATTGCCCCGGAGACGGACGAACGCGACGGAGAGCCGGACCACTTCGCCCTGTGGGAGCTGCGCCAGCCAGCGGGCAACGGTTGGTTCCTGTGGGACATCCGTACCAACGCTGAAGGCGACGCAATCGCAGTCTGGGCACACAAAATCTAATCCGGAGCTACCATGAAAAACGTACTGACCCTGAAGCGCTTCAAGAACTGGGCCGACCCCGACCGCGTAGACATCAAACGTGACATGTGGCTGGCCTGTATCGGTGGCTGCGCCGCGTTTTGGCTTGTCGTCGCTGTTGCGATTTTGACAGCAGTATTGTCCGCATAACAACACAACCGCCCCCGCAAGGGGGCACAGGAGCAACCATGAGCCAGACCCCTATCATTTCCGCCCACCAGCTGCGTGACTACGTGCGCCAGCAGAACGTCGCGCCTGAAGCGGCACCGGCCCTCAAGATGATGATGCAGGCCGCCCAGCAGATTGAAGAGCTGGCACGCGCCGCCGTGACGTGGAGCGACCAGAACGGCCAGATTTCGCACTTGGAAACCCAGCTGGGCGAGTGCGGCGCGTTCATCATGAGCCTGCGTGACAAGTTCGCCCCGGAAGCGGCAGAGCTGTCCCTCGATGCGCTGTTCGAGCTGGTGGCCGCCCGTCTGGACCAGCCGCAACCGCCGGTGGATCCGGACGACGTGGCGGGCCACGAGTACCCGGGCACTAAGGTGAACTTCCGCGAGCTGGTGGACGAGCTGTGCGTGCATTTCGGCATCGAGCGCTATGACGACCTGAAGCCGCGCATGGTGGGCTTGCAACAGTTCGCCTCCGGCCGTGATCTGGCAGTGCGGGAGCGTGATAGCACCATCGAGACGCTGGATAAGGAGCTGGTGACGGCGAACGAGGCGACCAAGAACGCCAAAGAGGGCTATGCCCAGCTGCACACCCTGCTCGATGAGATTTGCGACAAGAGCACCGTCCCGGGCATTCGCTTCAACCAGCTGCCGCGCGCCGTCGAGAAGTTCGCCCAGCTGTTCAACGATGCGCTGGACGCCGCCGGTGTAGACGGTCAGGATTCGGACGATCTGCCGCAGACAATCCGCGCCCTTGTCGAGAGCCACCGCACGGCCGCCTCGCGGAGCAACAAGCTCAATAACACCCTGAACCGCGTCACCATGGCGCTGGGCCTCGCTCCGGAAGACGAGCCATCGGCACAGGAGCTGTGCGACGCAATCTCTAACCTGTTCGGCACTGACAGCTTTGCGGCGCCAGAGGGTGAACAGAGCTGGCTGAACGACGCGATCGACCTGTGCCACGCGGTAGCAGGCGATATGTCACGCGAGAACGCAATCATGGCCCGCGCCGCCCGGACCCTTATCCAGACCGCCCCACGAGGTGAGCATGACTAATCGACACAACCAAGGCCGCCAGAAGACGAAAATCGGCATCGCCCGCGAGGAAGCGCTTGCGGCTGGGATGAAGCACTTCAACGGCAGCGTATGCAGCATCAACCCGAAGCACGGCACGATCCGCCGGACCAACAACAACACCTGTCTGGAATGCTCCCGGGAAAGCTCCCGCGTCAGCAATGACCAGCTGAAGCCGCGCACCCGCCGTATCGTCACCAAGCGCGTGAACATGCACGACCCGATGGCGTTCCGTCGCCCGGTCATGGTGCTGGGCAACCCGGAACGAGTGAGGAACGCGGCATGATGGAGATAATTTCAGGCTGGATGTTGGTCATCGCCATCTGTGGGCCGGTGGCAGAGGAAGATTGCCGCGACGAGCCGGTGGACATGATTATCCATAACACCAAGGCCGACTGCGAACGCATCAGCGGCGCGAAGACCACCGACCCGGACGCGATTTGCATCGACGTGCAGATCAGACGGCCGGTGCTTGAGGTTCCCCAGTGAGCCGCGACTACGATTACGTTAAGACCTACCGCGCCAAGCGCATCGCCGCCGGTGACAGACCGCTACAGACGTGGCTTGCGGCACCAGCCGCGCAGGCGCTTGATGAGCTGAAGGCCCAGACCGACCTCTCCAAGGACGAGCTGATCAGCAAGGCGCTTCTGGAATACCACGAGCGCCACGCCCGGAAGTAGGGCCAGGCCGACCGACCGAACACGCCGCTGTGCGAAGCCTCCGGGCCGCAGCGGCTTTTTTTCGCCTGTACCCACCCAACCACACGGCAAAACAAAAAGAGCGCCTTAGCGGCGCTCCTGTGAGTTCGGTGATTACTATCCGCTCCGCCCGGCTTGGTCAGGGCATTGCATCAGCTCGTTGAAATGTCTTTCACGCATGGCCTGCATCCGGATGGCGTGCTGATTGGCCGCCGCCACCTGTTCCCGCTTGTGGCGAAACTTCATCTGCGCCAGCGATTCCTTCTGCATCGTTCGTCTGCTCCTTCTCGAAATGTGCCAAGGCCTCGGCCACCATGGCCGCCTTGCGATCCTCAAATTCTTGGCGTTCCCGGGCGCGGCGCTCGGCCGCCTCCTGTTCCCGGCGCTCTCCGGCCGCCTTCAGGTTCTCGGCCAGCTCACGCAGGCTGGCGGCCATGCGGGCTTTGTTCTCGTCCATCTGCTCCGGCGTGAAGGCTTCCCCTTCCGGGCCGGTCAGCGCCAGCACCGGCTCAGGCCGTGCCGGTGGCAACAGGCCGATCGTGCGGGCCTTCTCGACGGCGGCAATGCGCAGCTGGGGATCCCAACCGGCGCTGATTTCGAACTGTGGTTCTTTCCCCTCGATGCGGGCTTGCTCCACCAGCCGCTCGTAAGCCGGGATAAACGCCATGCGCGCGCCGATCTTGTCGCCGTCCTCGTAAAGCGGCCGGGCAACCTGCCACGCCTTCGCGGTTTCCGGCGTCCACACGACGGTGGCGGCCTCGTTGATGGCCGGGATTGCCTGCGCCCATGCCTCGTTTGCGGAGAGCCAGCGGGGCGTGTTGCTGCCGTGGGTGTATTCGATCGTCCGGATGATTTCGGCGGGCTTGGGCATGAACTGGCCGTGCTGGGGATCCCGCACCCACCGGTCCAAGGCCTGCCGAATGTGCTCCATGGTGTGAGCGGCCAGCGCGCTGAAGTACAAGCCCAGCAGCGGCTTGGTGGCGTCGCGGCCGTAAAGGGCCATGACGGCCCCCATGATTTCAGCGAACTCGCGCTTGTCAGCCTCGACCATCAGCCTTGGCCTCCGTTCACGAAGTCATCGATCGCGGCGCGGTTGCGGGTTTCGAGCTGTTGCTGGCGACCACCAGCCGCTTCGCCCTTCAGCGGGAAGACGCCCTTCCAGTTGCTCATGACGGATTGCTCCAGCACGGCACCGGGCGGATGGCCTGCATCGCGCAGCTGCTCCAGCTTCTTCACGATGAGCTTGGCGGCGTATGGGGTGAGCCTGCCAGCCTTGCCCATGCCGTCACGCATGGCGACGAACGCGGCCCAAGCCTCGACCGGGATCCATTTGGGTAAATCGCCCAGCTCCGCAGTGACGTCCTGAACTGGCTGTTTCGATTTTGACAACACCGCAGGCACGCTTTTCGCACGCCCGCCTTGTTGAGAAGTCTCTGTTGTAATCTCTGTAGTAGTCTCTGTTGTAATCTCTGTAAGAAGAACAGGGCAATTTGCCCTCTTCACATCAGGGCAATTTGCCCCCGCCGATGAGGGCAACTTGCCCTCTTCAGATGGGGTAACTTTTGCCCTCTTCGATGAGGGCAGATTGCCCTCATCGGTGAGTGCAGGATGCTCGAAGTCGATGGTGTAGAAATTCGTGTGAATGCGCTGGGATTTCTGGAGCTTTTCGGCAATCACGATGCCCTGTTTCGTCAGCACGGTGAGAGCGCGTTTCACGGTATCGACGGACCAGAATGGGAACTGGTTCGCCCATTGTTCGTGCGTGTTATAGACCCACCGGCGGCCCTCAAACTCCACACCGCTCTCTGTCTCGGTCAGCCAGTAATTCAGCTGCTGGAGCACGATCGCCTCATTCAGGCCAATGCGCTCGGCCAGCTCGGGATTGATGACCAGCGGCCGAAATTTGAATAGCAGGCTCATAGCCGCGCCTCCGTTGCCCAATCGAGAAATGCGTAGACCAGATGCGGCTGGCCGATGAGCCAAGCCAAACCGAACAGCACCAGCCCAAGGATCAGCGTCTTCATGCTTTGACCCTCCGGATCTCGGACAGGGCGAGCATGGTCATTTCCTCGGTGATGCGGCGCACGAGGATGTACTCAGGCACAGAGTGCAAGGCGTGCTCGCTGATGGCGTAACCGACGTGGGCCTTACCGGCATACAGGTGCAGGTGAATCTGGGCGCGCACGTCGTCCGGCCGGGCCACCAGCTCGAATACCGCCATGTTGGCAATCTGGCCGGTGGGTAGCCGGTGCTGGTAGGTCAGCGCCGGTGGGTTACGGTGATGCTGCGCACTGCCAGCCGCGAATACCGGATGGTTCTGGCCCAGCACGGCCTTGGCGTCGTCCAGCCGCTGCTCCAGCTTGCGGATCGTGTCGCGCAGCTCGTCGGCTTGCTGGCGGGCGTTCAACAGGTAGCCAGCCTTCAGGCGGCTTTGTTCCTTCCAGCTGGCAACCTCTTCCCGGGCGCGGCGGCGCTGATTGCGGCCAAATCTCTTGCTCATGCAGATTCCTTACCGGCGACGACCGGCGCATTGTCATTGTGATGGGTGATGATGCGAGCCGATGGGATCACCAGCTCGACGTCGTTGCGTGGGTTCTGATTGCCCCAGTGGTGCCAGCCGGGCGCATCCCCGCGGCTAAACAGCTCGATGCGGGAAACGTCCGGGCCATAGAGCCGATCGAGGCGCTGGCGCACTTCGTCAGGTTTGGCGCTGTGCGCGCCGATCGGGGCGTAAACCATCTGTTTGACGTTCCCGGCCAGCCGCTCCAGCCCATTGCCGCGAACGGCCACCAGCACGTCCTCACTGTTGGCGCGGGTGTAGTTGCCAAGGCCCATTTTGGTTTTGGCGTTCAGCAGCTGCATGAGGGCAGCGAAGTCGGGAACGGCACCGGCGGCCAGCGCCTTGTTGAAATCGCGCTCGGCCATCTGGTTGAGCTTGGCCCATGTGAACATTTTCATGTTCTTGACCTTGAAGTCCCACGCCTCGGCCAGCGCCCGGGCTTCGCGTTCCATCGGCCCCACCCACCACATAGCGAGCACGGCGTCAGGCGCGGCCAGATCCCAGACAGGCAAGCGCTTCATCTGCGCCAGCGTCATGGTCGGGTAGTGGTTGTCGGCTTTGCCCCGGGTGCCCTTGTTGTCGTAGGACCACGCCGGATCGGCATAAACGAGCTGATACGGGCCGCTCATGACTGCACCTCCCCGGCTGGGGCTTCGTACAGGAGCGAGGCGTCATAGAGGTTTTCCAGCGGCCAGTTGCGGAAGCGGTAAACCCATGGGCTATCGCCGTGCAGCTGCTGATGTTTGCCCAGTGTCCGGATGAGGTGGCTCACGGTGAGCGGCTGACCCGTCTCCGCGTAGACCGCTATCATGTAGGCATGAACGCGCGGCGCGGGATCGAGAAGGCCAGAGGGATCGCCTGCGACCGGGATAAGCCGGGCCTCAAGCGGAAAAGGTGTAATGCCTTCCGGGCAACGAAAACCCGGTTTTAAGATGTCGTCCCATGGTCCTTTCATGATTAGCTCACAATAAAAAACCGCCAAGCTGCGTAGTGGTGGAACTCCCTGTTCATTCGTTCGACGGCGATTAGCCAGACGAACAGGGACACTACGCAGCAAGGCGGTTGCTGCCGTCGATATTAACACCTGCCGGTCAGGAGTTCCACGTCCTGCCGCGTGAGAATTACTTCACGCTGGTTCCCGGCCAATGCCTTTGCAAACCGGTGGTACCGATTCGCTCGTTGCGATACTGCACGAAGCGTTGTTGTTTTGACAACACTCGAATCACGAAAAAGACTCCAACTCCCAGCCGCCACCCTCTTTTTTGGTCTGCGCCTTCACCGCGATGAAGTGGAAAGGGTATAGCTCGGCCGCCACCTTGATCTTCACCCGGGCGTCATCCGTCCAGAAGCCCTTAACCTCGTGGGCCTCCAGCTGGCCGTTCGCCAGCATGACGAAATAATCGCAGGTGTAGAACGTGTTGTCGGCCAGCCGGAGTTTCACGCCCTCGAACTTGTACCAGAGGATCTCCTTCTTGTGCTTTCGCCACTCCAGATGGTCCTCATAGCGCTGTTCGGTCTTGTTCTTCTCGCCGGTCTTCAGCCTGCCCAACGCCTGCATTTTCTGCTTTCCGTCGGGCTTGGGGGCGGCGGCCCCCTCCTTGCGCTTCTTCAGGTTGGTTTGCAGCGCTGCGAGCTGCTCCTCCGTCCAATTACTCAAACTCGTTCCTCAACTCGGCATGTGTCCACGTCCACCCGGGCGGCCGCCGCGAAGGCAAGCAGCTCCCGGCGCGTGGGCCTGCGAGTGAAGAACACAACGGCAGTGTCCGGAACGGACGGCATAATCAGTCGCCACGTCGCCCACTCCGGCCAGCCCGGGCCTTCTTCCTCGGCCGCAACACTCGCTTCTGTTGTCGTTTTGTCATCGGCCGGCCGATCCTGCAACAGGGCGGTAAGGCCATGCTCTTTCACGAGGTCGGATAGCCACGGCACGTCCAACCATGTGCCGTTGCGCAGCGCCGAGAGCACGGCTTCGCGGGCTTCTGTCTGTAGCTCGGTCATGCGTCCCCCACTGGCCGCGCCTGAACCACGGCAAGGCATTTGGTGTGGTGGAAGTGCATCATTTCGCTGCCGGACGGCTTCTTATCGACGTACTGGAAGCGCACCGCCCCGATCGCGTCGGAGTAGTAGCGGATGCGGAAACCCTTCTCCGGCTCTTCCCATGGGTCCGACGTCACCGGCTGGGACACGTCGCGGCCGGGCTGCTGGTTCGGGTTCGGCTTGCCGTAGTGGCTGCTGTAGTTGTGGGTGATCCCTACCCACTCACGGCCGCGCAGCTCGTTGAGGTGAACGTAGTGCGTGCGAGCCTCGAACAGGCCGTAATGCTCGTTAAATTCCGCCTGTTTCGGCTTGTGGGCGAAGTGAACGATATAGCTGTTGTCCACGCGCTTCTCACGGCACAGCACCACGATTTGCCAGTCGTAGCCTTGGATGTGGTCACGGTCGGCGGTGCGGATCGGTGGCGGCGCGTACTTCGGACCAGCCGCCGGTGCCGGTGCCGGTTCGGCTGGTGGCTCGAACGTGAAGCGCGGGCGATGCGCTGGCGCGGTTTCGACGGCGACCAGCTGGGCCACCAGCTCGGGATTGGCGTTCGCGGCTTTGGCGACGGCGGCAAGAGTTTCGGCAGAGGCAATCGGCTCCGGACCATCTACCCATACTGCCGGGCGCTGGGCGGGTTCAGTCGGCACCCATACGGCGGCTGGCTCGGCTGGGGCTGCTGGCGCTGGTTCGGGCTGGGCTGTCTCGGTGGTGGCCTTCTGCCACGGCGTCAGCTCGATCGGGGCGGCCTGCTCTTCAGGCGTCTCCGGCGCGTCGTACCCGGCCACGAAATCGTAAAGCTCAAGGAAGGTATCGCCCTCGCGTTCTGTCAGGCGCTTGCCTGTCAGCTTGTTGAACATCGCGACGGTCTTTTTCAGTACGAACGTGTGCTTGGTAGCTTCCAATTTCCTTTCCTCGGTTGTGTGATTATCGGCACTGCATGACGAAACCGGCATCAGCGGCGTCGTCGGGGTTTTCCAAATCTGCGATCATGTCTCGCGCAACGGCGCGCATGGCCTCTTTGGCCTGTTCGGTGGTGATAGGTCGGCGGCTGTGCCAGCTGCTTTCCAGCCGCGAGCCGTCCTTCATGTAAATAATCGCGTCACCCCACCAGATGACGGCCTTTTTCGGCAACTGCCGCATACTCGGCGTGACGATCGGATGCTGCATCCCGTCACGCCAGATAACTCGTACAGCCACGAACTTCCTTAGGCGTTGGACGCCACCCAAATCAGAATACCGGCGGTCCACAAGGTCACGCCAACAAAGCCCAGCATGAACAGGCGCCAGAACGCCTCCCCAAAGCTGCAATACCCGCGAAGCACGTCTCCCACGATGCGCACCGGGTTCAGGACCACCAGCCAGAAGGAAGCCTCCTGCATCCACTTGGTCGGCGGCTCGTGGCGGCCGTGGGCGGTACCGGAATGCGTTGGCTTGCCCATCGGGAACAGGTTGAACACCAGAGTGCCAATGGCACCGACGACACAGACGATCGCGAGAAACGACATATCAAACCCCCGGGTAGTGGTCGGTGCCGCGCGCTGGCTTCTCCAGCAGCCCCTCGGACACCAGTTGATTGAGCACGCGGCGCGCCTGCGGGCGGCTGACGCTGAACTGACGAGCGGCAGCGGCCAGCGTTGTGCCGTTCTCCTGCTCGATAATCCAGCCTCTCACATCAGCCAAAAGCTGATCCTCTTCAGATAGTTGCACCGCGTTGCCTCCCCCCAGTACGGTCAGGCTCTTAACCAATAGTTCCTGTTGCTGCTCGATCAGCGTGCGCGCTTCTTCCAGCCGCCGGGCGCTGCCGTTTTCCACAGCGGTGGCGAGGTCTTTCACGCCGGAGCCTTGCAAATCAGTTGGAATACCAACGACATAATGCAGAAATATTAGCCGTCTAACGTGCTCGGGAATCGGGCTTCCCGTTTCGTAGGCGGATCCGCGTGAGGTTGAGTAGCCAACCGCGCCCCAGAAATCTTCCAGACGTTCCCCGCGTACCTCCCTCAGGGCACGCAGCGAGCGACCGCTGATTGCCCCGGGGTTCCGGATTTCCGCGAGATTTTCAATCTCCATACCTGCGCCTCTGTTGTGATTATGAAAACAAGGTTCGCAAAAAAGGAACCATAAATCAACAACGGTGATTGCATTTTGACAACATGGGTCATAGACCTGTGTGCAGAAGCACACGAAGCAGGAGCATCAGGTGCCGGTAAACAAACAGTTTTTCATGGATCACATGGCCGATAAGCGGCTGAGTCTCCGTGAAGTCGCCAAGCAAATGGACGTTTGGCCCGCCGCGCTGTCCCGGTCATTGGACGGCAAACGTAAGATGCAGCTCGAAGAGGCGGCCAATCTGGCCCGCGTCCTGAGCCTTCCTATCACAGAGGTGCTGGCGAACGCCGGTATCGAGCCAACCAAGGTGAAGGGCCGCCGCTGCGACGTCATTGCCTACTACACCGGCGAAGGATTGATCGAGTATGTGCCGGAGGGCCAAGCGGAGCGCGTAGCCTGCCCGGACAGCGTGCCGGACGACTCTATCGCGGTTCGCTACATCACGTCGGATAGCCCCCTCTCGTTTACGGATGGCTGGGTCACATTCCTTGGTCCAAGGCGCGATCCCACAGAGGTGATAGGCCTGTACTGCGGCATCAAGATCGTGGACGGGCCGATGCGGTTTGCGCTTATCCGGAGAGGCTATGAACCGGGCACGTACAATCTGCACGGCAACAACGGGATGAAGATTGAGAACGCCCGGCTGGAATGGGCGCGGCGCTGCATCCTCACAATTCACTGATAAAAACCGTTTGCATTTTAGAAACGGCTAATCCTAAAATGAAAACGGCAGCGAGATAAACGCTGTCGATATGTTGACCGCTCACCATATAAACAGGGAGCGACGGGCCAGCTGTTGCAGGAGTCAGCTGGCAACTTTTTAGGCGCTTCAAGCGCCCACAATCCGGTAAATACACATGAGCGAACAACGCTTCCCGGGCCTAAAGGCCGGTGACACCGTGCTGGTGGAAACGAAGCTCGACGGCGGCTGGCGATACGAGCGCCGCGCCATCCTCCCCCTAACCGTTGACCGCGTGATGAAGTCGCAGTTTGCGACCACCTGCGGCAAGCGCTTCATGCTGGAAAGCGGCCGCGAGGTCGGCGGGCAAGCCTACAGTGGTCACGCCTACCCGGTCGGCTACATGAACGGGAATGGCTGGGGCGTGGATCCTACCCCTATGGAGGCTACACCAGCCGCCGAAATCCTCGCATGGAAAGAGCGCTGCGCCATCATGGGCGCGCTGGAAGGCGTGCTGTTCAAGCTGGGCCGCAACAGCAGCCGAATGAACCGCGTGCTAAACGAGGTCGAGCTGGTGGCCGCACTCAATGAAACATTGCCAGCGCTATCGCAGCTGCTGGAGAAAATCGAGCGATGAAGGAAGAGCGCGGCCGCGAGGCTGTCTGGCAGCACGCCGCTGAAGCGGGGTTGCAGGACGACATCAAGCGGATTGCGGCCGTGTTCGACCTGTCAGACGTGGCGATCCACACTCCGGGCAAGCTCACGTACCTGAAAGAGCGCCCGACCAAACCGAAACACACAATCCGGCCGTTTGAGAGTGACGTCTACGTGGACGTCGCGACCGGCCGCATACTTCCGAGGAAAGGAAATGGCACAACGTAACGATCCACAAGCAGCACTGGCCTACGCGGCCCAGCAATACCCCCACAACACGCCGGTCTGGTATTACCCGGTGCTGGGCAAGGATTCGATGCGCCGCGAATCGTGGACGCGCGGCAATCCGGAGCTGGCGAGCTTCGATGATTTGCGCAATCAGCCGGTGATCGTCGTTCGCCTGAAGGACGGCACCGCGCCGGTGGACATCACCCATATCGTCCCGCGTCAGGTTGAAGAGCGTGAGGAACGGCTGGAGCCGGTACCGGCAGACGAGGCTGCGCCGCCGGAGCTGGAGCACACCTTCGCTTACGCGGCATGGGCACACACCCCGCGCGGCCGCAACGAGTGGAGCGGCATCGTGCAGCGCCTGCACCCCGTCCGCGACATGACGGACTACCTGCATATTCAGGACGAGATTGCCCGGGACGGCAACGTGAAGAAGGAGGCGGTGAACATTCTGTCGCTCACGCCGGTGGGCGTCTGGCCGGTGAAGGGCATCAGCAGAGAGCGGGCGGCGATCGGCACGCTGGAGCAGCTGGGCTATACCCACAACGACGGCGCGGAACGCTGGCGGCCACCAGCCGGTGACAAGCCTGATTTCGATGTGCTGGACCTGCTGGCGGAAATGGAGGCGGCGGCCGAAGAGTGCCCACGCTCGCTGTCAGTCAGCGATCAGGAAGCACAGGACCGCTACACGCGCCATCTGAAGGCGACGGTACCGGCGAACGTGCTGAAGGTTGTCAAAGCGCTGCGCGCGGAGCTGCTGGCAGCGCCTAAGGCAGGTGAAGCATGAGCCACCAGCCGAAAGCCATCATCGTGCGCGTTGCCGTGCAAACCGAATCAGGCGTCCAAGAGCTGCTGGACCTGTCCCACGACTTCACTACCGGGAAGACGGCTATGGCCCTCCACACCACCGGCCGCGATCCCAAGGGCGAAACAGCCTTGCGGGCCGCTGAGAACGCGCTGGGGAGCGCGCTGAAGGACATACATCATGCGATGGGCAACGCGCCGGGCGTGACGCGCTCCGATCCCATCCTGCGCCGGGAATGGGACGGGCGGTTCGACGCATGACCGGCTTCTATGTGGAGCTGGCCTTGAACGGCCGGGAGTATCGCCGGAGCCGGGGCGGCGCTTGGCAATACAAGGTTGTCGTCGCCGGTAAGCGAGACAGCTGGCGCACCCTGAACCAGTACCGGAACATGGGGCTGATTTTGAAACTCGATCAGGAGCTGGCGCGCTCCAAACAGGAGTAGGTTTGTAGGGGAGTTCACGGACTCCCCCTTTTCGTTCTGTTGCGTTCCTGTTAGTGCTGTTGTCAGATTGACAACACGGAAGCGCATGGAGCGTCGCATGAGCAAGAAGAACTACCTCACTCAGGACGAGGTTGCCGAACGGTACCGGGGGCTGGTTTCGGTCCGGACCTTGGCGAATTGGCGGAGCCTGCGAATCGGCCCGAAGTTCACCAAGATTGGCAAGACGGTCCTGTATGAGGAACGGGAGCTTGACGCATGGGACGATCGGAATACGGTGAAGTGCGTTGCCAGTGTACGAGAGTGAACGAGGCGAATCGCCCGGGGGCTTATCGGGAACGTGGCTGAGTTCGATTTGAAACCGCCACCAACAACCGGCACCAAGGCAAAGCCAATTACAGAAAAAGCCAATGTTTATAAAGCACTTAGCCGAATCTGTAATCATGTTCCACAACCACCCCTCAGGCTCCCCCGAACCCAGCCGTGCCGATATCGACGTGACCAACCGCATCGCCGAAGCCGGACGCCTGCTCGGCGTCTCCGTGCACGACCATGTCGTCATCGGCCGCGAGGGCCATATCAGCCTGCGCGCCAAGGGCCTGATCTGACATGTGCGTGGCCGCCGTCGCCTGGCAAGCCCATCCGGACTGGCCGCTCGTCGTCGCCGGAAACCGCGACGAGTTCCACGCCCGGCCCGCCGCGCCGCTCGCGCAATGGCAGGACGGCAGCGCGATCATCGCCGGACGCGACCTCCTCGGCGGCGGGACATGGCTGGGCGTCTCGACAGAAGGTCGCATGGTGCTCGTCACCAATTACCGTGTGCCGGATGGCTCGGTTCCGGGCAGACCCTCGCGCGGGAAGCTCGTCACCGACCTGCTGCAAAGCCGCACCTCCGAATCGCTTACAGCGATGAACCCGTTCAATCTCGTCGAAGTGGCCTCCGGTCAGGCGCGGTTCCTGACCAACTATCCGCAAATCGAATCGCGCCCTCTCACGCCCGGCATCCACGGCCTGTCGAACGGCGGCTTCGACCTGCCCTGGCCCAAGACCCTGCAAGTCGAGCAGGCCGTCGCGGATTGGCTCGCGGCAGGTTCCGACGATCCGGTCTCGCTGCTGGATACCTTGCGCGCCGAAACGCCCGATCCTCGCCTGGCCCGCCCGGAGGATGGCCCGGAGCCGCGATTCGCCCCGGTCTTCATCCGCAATCCGGTCTACGGCACCCGGTGCAGCACGGTCATTGCCGTCCATCGCAGCGGCGGCGGCCTGATCGCCGAGCGCAGCTTCGCGCCGGATGGTGAGGTAACAGGCGAAGTCCGCATCGATTTCGCCTCGCCCATTCCCCCGTCCCTTTCCGCGCAAACCGCTGTATAAGCGGCGCGATGCGACGACGACCGACCGATCGAGTAAAAAGGGCCTTCCCCACTGCCGCAAAGCTGCTCAGCGGCTGCCTCCTGCTCGTGACTGCGGGATGCAGCACGGTCTCCCCGCCCTCGCGCGGTATTGCCTGCGATGCCGCGCTGCCCCCCAAGGTCACGTTTTCCGCCGACGGCCAGAACGCCACGACCACGCTTTCGGTGCTGAGCTACAATATCGAGGGCCTCGGCTGGCCCGCGCGCAGCGGCCGGAAGCCTTCACTCATGGAAATCGGCCGTCACCTTTCCGAGATGCACGGGGCGGGCACCGCGCCCGATGTTGTGCTGTTCCAGGAGATGTTCGGAGACCCGGCCAAGAAGGCAGTGCGGTCCTCCGGCTATCCCGCCATCGAATCCGGCCCGCATCGCACCACCCGCGCGCGCGGTTCGACCAAGGAGAAACTGCCCGGCGTGTCCCGGTGGAAGCGCGGCGAACTTGGCCTCCACGTCTACGGCAGCGGCCTTGCCATAGCCTCGCGCTATGCCATCGTCGATACCGACCGGCGCGCCTATGGGCGCAAGTCCTGCGCCGGATTCGACTGCCTAGCTAACAAGGGCATCGCGCTGGCCCGCATCGACATTCCCGGTGTGCCCACGCTGATCGACGTTTACGACACCCATATGAATTCGCGCGGCGCTTCCAAGGCCCCCGCCCCGCGCAACCTCGCCGCCCACGACCGGCAGGCGCTGGAAGCCTCCGAATTCATCGACCGCACCCATGACGACTCGACTCCGGTGATCTTCGGCGGCGATTTCAACATGCGCCATTCCGAGCCGCGCTGGGAGAATTTCTCGCGCTATCAGTCGCTCGAACTGGTCCATCGCATCTGCAAGGACCCCGCCTCGGGCTGCGACGTGCGCATGTCGTGGGACGGCGACGAACCGTGGATGGACACCCAAGACCTCCAGTTCCTGTGGAGCGGCGACCGCGTCCAGATTCGCCCGATCCGGGTCGAGGCGCTGTTCGACGGCAGGCCGGGCAGCCCGCGGCTTTCCGACCACGACGGCTTTCTCGTGACCTACGAACTCAGCTG
Source organism: Novosphingobium sp. BF6 (assembly GCF_058273105.1). Lineage (NCBI taxonomy): Bacteria > Pseudomonadati > Pseudomonadota > Alphaproteobacteria > Sphingomonadales > Sphingomonadaceae > Novosphingobium > Novosphingobium sp. BF6. The sequence goes on along the minus strand of NZ_CM177775.1, from coordinate 1,180,754 downwards.
GAAAGCCTCCGACACCCGCCGCCCCGGTTGCAGCCCGATACCGGGAGCGCTGGTCGCGGGCCGCTGAGGCCCACCTTCACGGCGCAGGCCCATCACGGCGCAGGCGAGGCCAGGATCGCCAGCAGCTTCGCGCCGAAGACTTCCGGCGCCTCGACTTGCGGCGAATGGCCGTAATCGGGAAATTCGACGATTCGCGCCGAGGGCATCGCGGCGGCTGCCTGCGGGGCGGCTTGCGGAACCGAAATCAGCTTGCCGCGAATCTCGGCGGGTGCCTGGCCTTTGCCGAAGACCGTCGTGTCCCTCATCCCGATCATCAGGGTGACGGGCACCGCCAGCCTGCCGAACTCGTGGCTGACCGGTTGGGTCAGGATCATTTCGGAAATCTTCGCCTGCGCCAATTCCGCCGCGTCCTGATCCGGCGTGGCATATTGCCCGGCGAGCATCTTCACCCAGCGGTCATAGCGCGGGTTCCAGTCGCCATGATAATAGGTGTCGAGCTGATACTGCCGCATGGCGGCATAGTCTTTGGCCCGCTCGGCGGCGAGCAGCTTGTCGAGCGGAACATAGGGCACGCCCTCCGCCATCGAATCGACCAGTCCCAGCGGATTGACCAGTACCAGCCGCTCGACCGCCTGCGGATACATCAGCGCGAAACGCAGGCCGAGCATGCCCCCGGTCGAATGGCCGAGCACGATCGCCTTCTCCAGCCCGACTTTCTCCATCAGCCGATGCGTCACCTCCGCCATCATCGCGAAGCTGTACTGCGCCGAAGCGGGCTTGGAGGACTTGCAGAAGCCGAGCTGGTCCGGAATCAGCACCCGGTAACCCGCGGCGAGCAGGGTCTTCGCAGTATCCTCCCAGGTGGCGCCGCAGAAGTTCTTGCCGTGGAGCAGGACCACCGCATGACCGTTCGGCTGCTCCGGTTGGACGTCCATATAGGCCATCGAGGCTTCCTCGGCCCCCAGCTTCACCTCCATGCGCGCGACGGGCCAAGGATAGGGGAAACGTTCGAGGTCGGTGCCGAATTCCTCCAGCTTGATGTCCTGCGCATGAGCGCCACTCAGGGGCAGGGTCATGGCGAGAATTGTCAGAAGAGCGCGTCGCATCGCGGTCCTTTCTGTTGCGAAGAGAGCCGGTGCGGCCTCCCCTCGGCCGTCCACGGATAAGCGCGTGAGGCTTCGAATGGCTCCTTAGAAACGGAAAATCGTTTTCCTACAACAGCTAGCCCTGACATTCTGCCACGCATGCACAGAACCTATCGCCGTCCTGTTCCGATTTTCGCAAGCGTCGGAGGACGTGAAGAGAAGCAAACTTTTTTGTCCCCTGTACTGTGTAAACCGTGTCAACCTGCGCAAGAACGAGCGCGTCGCGGCGCGATGATTCCAGCCGAGTCGGGCCTGCCCGCCCTTGCCTTTATCGCAAGCCCGCCCTAGCGGCTCTCGGCAAGAGGCCAAGGCAGTAGCCGGTCCCCTCAAGGTCACTCAAGGAGTCGAACATGGTCCCCCGTTACGCCCGCCCCGCAATGACCGCGATCTGGGAGCCTGAAGCCCGCTACCGCATCTGGTTCGAGATCGAGGCCCACGCCGCCGTGAAGATGGGCGAGATGGGCACCGTGCCCGCCAGCGCCGGACAGGCGCTGTGGGACTGGTGGGGCACCAACCCGAAGATCGACGTCGCCGCGATCGACGCCATCGAAGCCGTGACCAAGCATGACGTCATCGCCTTCCTCGACTGGGTAGCCCAGCAGGTCGGCCCCGAAGCGCGCTTCATGCATCAGGGCATGACCAGCTCCGACGTGCTCGACACCACGCTGAACGTCCAGCTGGTCAAGGCTGCCGACATCCTGCTGGAAGACCTCGATGCCCTGCTCGCCGCGATCAAGCGCCGCGCCGAAGAACACAAGTACACCCCCACCATCGGCCGCAGCCACGGCATCCATGCCGAGCCCGTGACCTTCGGCCTGAAGATGGCCGAAGCCTATGCCGAATTCGCGCGCTGCAGGAAGCGCCTGATCGCCGCCCGCGAGGAAATCGCCACCTGCGCGATCTCGGGCGCTGTCGGCACCTTCGCCAACGTCGATCCGGCGGTGGAACAGTACGTCGCCGACAAGATGGGCCTCGAAGTCGAGCCGGTCTCCACCCAGGTCATCCCGCGCGACCGTCACGCCATGTTCTTCGCGGTGCTGGGCGTGATCGCCAGCTCGATCGAACGCCTCGCCATCGAAGTGCGCCACCTGCAGCGCACCGAAGTGCTTGAGGCTGAAGAATATTTCGCGCCCGGCCAGAAGGGCTCGTCGGCCATGCCGCACAAGCGCAACCCGGTGCTGACCGAAAACCTGACCGGCCTTGCCCGTGTCGTCCGCTCGTCGGTGACCCCGGCGATGGAGAACGTGGCGCTGTGGCACGAGCGCGATATCTCGCACTCCTCGGTCGAACGCTTCATCGGCCCGGACGCGACGATCACGCTCGATTTCGCACTCGCCCGCCTGACCGGCGTGGTCGACAAGCTGCTCGTCTATCCCGAGCGCATGCAGAAGAACCTCGACCGCATGGGCGGTCTCGTCCACTCGCAGCGCGTGCTGCTGGCACTGACCCAGGCCGGCCTGACCCGCGACCAGTCGTACCGTCTGGTCCAGCGCAATGCGATGAAGGTCTGGGAATCGGACGGCCAGCTCTCGCTGCTCGAACTGCTCAAGGCCGATGAGGAAGTCACCGCCGCGCTGCCGGTCGAAGTGATCGAGGACAAGTTTAACCTCGATTACCACTTCAAGCAGGTCGACACGATCTTCGCGCGCGTTTTCGGGAACTAAGCGCCTTTCCGACACTTCCCATGCCTCGCAATCGCGCTTAGCATCAGGCGTGATTGCGAGGTCTTGCTGCACGACCCATTGTGCAGGAATTGCCGGAGGGTACATGAATATTGTCCGCACGGTGCTGTGGGTCGCCATCACCGCGATCCTGGTCGCATTCATCGTCATGAACTGGACCTGGGTCGACGTGAACTTCTGGCCCCTCGACGGTGCCAACTACATGCACTTCCAGTGGCCGGTAGGCTTCGTCGCGCTGGTCTTCTTCGTGCTCGGCATGGCGCCGGTCTGGCTCTACCTGCGCGCCCTGCGCTGGCGGTTCCAGCGCCGCATCGCCAGCCTGGAAAACTCGCTGCGGGCCAACAGCGTGCCGTCCTCCGTTCCCGAGGCGCCGGTTTCGGTGCCCCTCTCCACTCCCGAACCTTCCCCGGAATCCTGAGACCATGAACAGCAATCCCGTCTATCTCGCCCTCGACCTTCCCCGCCTCGATGCCGCCGAGGCGCTGGCCCGCAAGGTTTCCGGGCATATCGGCGGGATCAAGCTCGGCCTCGAATTCTTCTGCGCCCACGGCCATCACGGCGTGCACGAACTGCACAAGCTGGGCCTGCCGATCTTCCTCGACCTGAAGCTCCACGACATTCCGAACACCGTGGCGGGCGCGATGCAGGCGATCCACGTCCTCGAACCCTCGATCGTCACCATCCACGCCGCGGGCGGCCGCGCGATGATGGAAGACGCCAAGGCCGCGGCGGGCGAGAACACCAAGGTCGTGGCGGTCACCGTGCTCACCAGCCTCGACGGCGGCGATCTCAACGCCATCGGCGTTCAGGCCGAGCCGCACGAACAGGCACTGCGCCTGGCCGAACTGGCCCAGTCGGCAGGTCTCGACGGCATCGTCTGCTCGGGTCATGAAGTCGGCGCGGTGCACCGGCAGTGGAAGGACGGTTTCTTCGTGGTTCCCGGCCTGCGTCCCGACACCGATGGCAACGGCGACCAGAAGCGCATCATGACTCCGCGCGCCGCACGCGATGCCGGTGCCAGCGTGCTCGTCATCGGCCGCCCGATCAGCCGCGCCGAAGACCCGCTGGCCGCTGCCCGCGCCATCGAAGCGACGCTTTGACCTTAGCCGCTCAGGCAAATCGAAACTCAAGCACACAAACCAATTATCGTCGCCCCCGCGAAAGCGGGGGCCTCGCTGCCTTGGCGACTTCGCGTCCGGTGCAAGAAAAGCCGGATTTCCGCCCTCGCGGGGATCACGGGAAAGGTTTTGCCGTCGCTATTTCAGCAAGACGGTCGGTCAAACCTTTCACAGCGCAAAATGCACGGTTCAGCGCCGGGCAACCTCGCGCCCTCCAGATCGTTGATCCGGCCAATGGATGGCCGAATGGAGAGTGCGACCTCATGAATTCCCTGAACCTGCTTGCCGTTACCACGGCCGCGATCGTCTCGGCAGCGGCCGTACCGGCCATGGCCCAGGACTCCGGCCTGGTTCCCGCCATCGCCGCCGGGCACACCCTGCTGACCGTCAATGCCCAGGGTTCCTCCACCCGCACGCCCGACATGGCGAGCTTCTCGGCAGGCGTCACCACGCAGGGCACCACGGCCAGCGAGGCGCTCAATGCCAATTCCACGCGGATGAACCAGGTGATCGCCTCGCTGAAGCGCGCTGGCGTGGCCGACAAGGACATCCAGACTAGCAATCTCAGCCTGAACCCGGTCTATGCCCAGCCCAAGCGCCAGCCCGACGGCAGCTATGTCGATGGCCCCCGCGAGATCGTCGGCTACGAGGCGAGCAACACCGTCGGCGTGCGCCAGCGCAAGCTGGACGACATGGGCAAAGTGATCGACGCCCTCGTCAAGGCCGGCGCGAATCAGGTAAACGGCCCCAACTTCTCGCTGTCCCAGCCCGACGCTGCCCAGAACGAAGCGCGCGTCGCCGCGATCAAGGACGCCCGCGCCCGCGCCGACCTTTATGCAGGCGCCGCCGGAATGCACGTCACCCGCATCGTCTCGATCAGCGAAAGCGGCGGCTATGCGCCGGTGCCGGTCATGTACCGCGCCAAGGCCGCGATGGATTCGCTCGCTTCCGCTCCGCCGGTCGCCGCCGGGGAACTGGAAACCAACGTCAACGTCACGGTCCAGTTCGAACTGGCGCCGTGACGCCCCCGCTCAGTTGAGCATCATGTCCTGTGACTGGATATCATATCCGGTCAGGGTAACTTTGCCTTCGTCACCCTTGCGATAGACGAACTGTTCGACGCCCGAGCCGTGCTCGAATGCCGTCTGATAGGTCAGGGTGACGAAGGTCCCGCCGGTGGTGGCATTGGCATTCCAGCCCACCTGCTTCGCTTCCTTCACTTTCCCGAGCTTGCGGTGCACCGCATCCAGCACCTTCTCAAGCGACGCCCGCTGTGCGCCCTGTCGCAATTCCGGATCGGCCTGCTGCCAGATCGCGGGCAAGTCACCGGCGTCCAGCGCCTGGTGGAACTTGCCGACTTCGACCTCGGCGTCCTTGAACGACTCCTTCACCCCGCAGCCCGCCAGCATTGCGGCGGCGGCAAATGGCACTAGATAGCGGCCCAGTCTGTTCATCATCGGTCCCCTTGCATCGGGATCGCAATCTAGGCCGGAAACACGCCATGCCAACTGCGGCGATCAAGATCTGCGGGATAAGCACTCCCGAATCCCTCGAAGCCGCGATTCGCGCGCGCGCCGCCCATGCCGGTTTCGTGTTCTTTCCGAGGAGCCCCCGCAACGTCACCCCCGCCGAGGCCGCCGTGCTTTCGCAGCGCGCGCAAGGCCGGATCGGGCGGGTCGGCCTCTTCGTTGATGCCGATGATGCCGCGATTGCCGAGGCCGTCGCCAGCGCCCGGCTCGACACGCTCCAGCTTCACGGCAGCGAAACGCCGGAACGCGCAGCCCAGCTTCGCACCCGCTTCGGCATTCCCGTGTGGAAGGCGCTCTCGGTCGCGACGGCGGAGGATGCTGCCCGGGCGAGCGCTTATGCGGGCGCCGTCGATCTCGTGCTGTTCGATGCCAAGACGCCCAAGGGAACCCTGCCCGGCGGCATGGGCCTCAGCTTCGACTGGAAGCTCGTGGCGAACTGGAAAGGCCCTGTGGCCTGGGGACTGGCCGGCGGGCTGAACCCGGAGAACGTCGCGGAGGCCATCCGGCTTACCGGCACGCCGCTGGTGGACACCTCATCGGGCGTCGAAAGCGCACCGGGGATCAAGGACCTGAACCGTATCGAAGCCTTCGCCCGCGCCGTGCGCAGCGCCTCGGACTTCTGAGAGGCTCTTATACAACAAGAAAGGGCGGCCCCTCATAGACCGCCCTTCCCTGGCTTACGCTCCTTGCAGAGCGGATTCCTTATTCGGGCTTCGGCCCGACGAACTCGGTAGCTGCGTCGGGCCGAAATCCGATCAGAACTTCACGCCAACGCCAACCAGGCCGACGTCTGCGTCGGGGGTGTGGTCGCCGATCAGCAGGTGCTTGTATTCGACCTTGCCGTAGAAGCGGTCGTTCAGGGCCTGCTCAACGCCGCCACCGACAGCAACGGCGCTGTTGCCGTACTTGCTGAACTTCGACTGCCAGGTCGAGTTGGCATAGAGCTTGGTGGTCGGGGTGACCTTGAAGCCGGCGCGGCCGCCGACGCCCCACGAAACGCGGTAGTTGTCGGCCAGGATCTTGTCTGCCGAACCTTCAACGCCCACGAAGAACTTTTCGCCCAGGTCGTAGTCGTAACCGACTGCAACGCCGCCGACTGCTTCGCTGTCGCTGCCGTTCCAGATGATGCCGGTGCGGGCTTCGACGCGCGCTTCGTTGGCCAGAGCGGGGGTGGCGGCGGCCACGGCAGCAACCGCGGCGAGCGAAACGAGTGCAATACGCATATTCTTAAACTCCAGTATTTTCCCGGCCCTCACCGGGGAGGCCCCGCTGCTCCCCCAAACCTTTCGCCCAGATGAACGAAAATTTTATAATTACGAGAAAACGTCACGAAACTGCCACTTACAGACACTATCTTGCCAATGCAGTTATGCCTGTTGCAAGCTTTGCAATTGAAAAAGGGCATGGCGATCCCAACGGATGTTAGGCGCTGGACTTGACCGCGCGGCTCTGCCAATCGGCCGGATCATGACCAGCCAAACGCCCGTGAACAGCTTTCGCACGCTCCCCGACGAGACCGGCCACTTCGGCCAGTTCGGCGGGCGCTACGTAGCGGAAACGCTGATGCCGCTGATTCTCGATCTCGAGAAGGAATACCGCAAGGCACAGCAGGACCCGGTGTTCTGGGCGGAATTCGATGCGCTGATGAAGGACTTCGTGGGCCGCCCGAGCCCGCTCTACTTCGCCCCGCGCATGACCGACTATTTCCGCGCCAAGGCCCCCGTCGGGAAAGGCCCGAAGATCTACTTCAAGCGCGAGGAACTGAACCACACCGGCGCGCACAAGATCAACAACTGCATCGGCCAGATTCTGCTGGCGATCCGCATGGGCAAGACCAAGATCATCGCCGAAACCGGCGCGGGCCAGCACGGCGTCGCCACGGCCACCGTCGCCGCGCGCTTCGGCCTGCCCTGCAAGATCTTCATGGGCGCCAAGGATATCGAGCGCCAGAAGCCCAATGTGTTCCGCATGAAGCTGCTGGGCGCGGAAGTGATCTCCTGCGAGAGCGGCTCGCAGTCCCTCAAGGACTCGATGAACGACGCGCTGCGCTATTGGGTCGCGAACGTCCACGACACCTTCTACATCATCGGCACCGCTGCCGGCCCGCATCCCTATCCGGAACTGGTGCGCGACTTCCAGTCGATCATCGGCAAGGAAACGCGCGAGCAGATGCTGGAAAAGGAAGGCCGCCTGCCCGACATGCTGGTAGCGGCGGTAGGCGGCGGATCGAACGCGATCGGCCTGTTCCACCCCTTCCTCGACGATCCCGAAGTCCGGATGACCGGCATCGAAGCGGCGGGCCACGGCATCGACACCGACAAGCACGCCGCCTCGCTCACCGGCGGCAAGCCCGGCATCCTCCACGGCAACAAGACCTACCTGCTGCAGGACGAGGACGGCCAGATCACCGAGGCGCACTCGATCTCTGCCGGTCTCGACTATCCGGGGCTTGGGCCGGAGCACTCCTGGCTGCATGAAAGCGGCCGCGTGAACTACGTGCCGATCACCGATACCCAGGCGCTCGAAGCGTTCCAGCTTTGCTGCGAACTGGAAGGCATCATCCCGGCGCTGGAAAGCTCGCACGCGCTGGCCGCGCTCCCGCAGCTGACGGCGGAAATGGACGAGGACAAGCTGCTCGTCGTCAACGTCTCGGGCCGCGGCGACAAGGACATCTTCACCGTCGCCGAAGCGCTGGGCGTGGAGCTTTAATCGATGACCCGCTTCGAAACCGCATTCGCCAAAGGCCCTGCACTCGTCTGCTTCATCACCGGTGGTGACGGCGACACCGCCGCCAATCTCGACGCGCTGGTCGAAGGCGGCGCCGACGTGATCGAACTCGGCATGCCCTTCACCGATCCGATGGCAGATGGCCCGGCGATTCAGGAAGCGAACATCCGCAGCCTCGACGCGGGCACGAAGACCGCCGACATCTTCCGCATGGCCAGCGAATTCCGCGCCCGCCATCCGCAAGTGCCGCTGGTGCTGATGGGCTACGCCAACCCGATGATCGCCCGCGGCGCGGACTGGTTCGCGGAGGAATGCGCCAAGGCCGGGGTTGACGGCGTGATCTGCGTCGACATCCCGCCCGAGGAAGATGCCGAACTCGGCCCCGCCCTGCGCGACAAGAGCGTCTCGCTGATCCGCCTTGCCACCCCGACCACCGATGCCGCGCGTCTTCCCGCCGTGCTCGATGGCTCCTCGGGCTTCCTCTACTACGTCTCGGTCGCCGGTGTGACCGGGATGCAGCAGGCGGCGCAGGGCTCGATCGAGGACGCCGTGGCGAAGCTCAAGGCGGCCAGCACGATCCCCGTCGCGGTCGGCTTCGGCGTGCGTACGCCCGAGCAGGCGAGCGCGATCGCCAAGGTGGCGGACGGCGTGGTCGTCGGCTCGGCGCTGGTCGATCTGGTCAAGCAGCACGGCACCGAAGCGCCCGCGCATCTGCGCACGCTGACCTCGGCTCTGGCCGAAGCGGTTCACGCCGAGCGCTGATCCCACTTCGTCATTGCGCAAAGCATGACGACACAGCAATTCCGTACATCGCGGCAGCCGCCAAGGCTTGCCGCGATGTTCTTTTTCCGGACGGATGCCATGAAAGACTTCGCCGTTTCCGAAGACCCGCGCGTTCAGGCCCAGCTTGACCGCCTCGCAGCGCTCTCGCTTCCCCAGGGCCGCTTCGGGCTGGAGACGATCCACGCGCTGCTCGAACGGCTCGGCGATCCGCACAAGCGCCTGCCGCCGACGTTCCATGTCGCCGGAACCAACGGCAAGGGATCGACCTGCACCTACTTGCGCTTCATGCTCGAAGCGCAGGGTCTGAAGGTCCATTCCGCCACCAAGCCGCATCTGGTCCGCTACAACGAACGCATCCGCCTCGGCGGCAAGCTGATCTCCGACGAGATGCTGGCCGACCTGCTGCGCGAAGTGCTCGACGCGGGCGAAGACCTCGGCCCCAGCTTCTTCGAAGTGACGACGGCGGCGATCTTCCTCGCCTTCGCCCGCGAACCGGCGGATGCCTGCGTGATCGAAGTCGGCCTCGGCGGGCGACTCGACGCCACCAATGTCCTCGACCATCCCGCGGCCTGCGGCATCGTCACGCTCGGCATCGACCACGAGGCCTTCCTGCTGCGCCCCGAGGACGGCGCCCCGGAAGAACCGCTCGCCCGCATCGCTTTCGAGAAGGCCGGTATCGTGCGCGGCCCGGCGCCGCTCGTCACGCTGGCCTATCCGGAAAGCGCCACGCTCGAAATCGAGCGCGCCGCGCTCAATACCGGAGCCCCGCTGCACATGCGCGGGCGCGACTGGGATGCGGCTGTCGGTGACGTGATCGAATATTCGGACCGTCACGGCGAACTCGCGCTGCCGCTGCCCGGTCTGCCCGGCACTCATCAGGCCGAGAACGCCGCGCTGGCCGTCGCCATCCTGCGCCATCAGGACCGGGTCACGGTCTCCCCCGAAGCCATGGCCGAGGGCATCCGTACCGCGCATTGGCCCGCCCGGCTTCAGCACCTTTCCGCAGGTCCGCTGACCCGCCATGCCGGCGCCCGCGAGGTCTGGCTCGACGGCGGCCACAATCCCGACGCGGGCCTCGCCATCGCCCGCCATTTCGCGGGGAAGCAACTCCATCTCGTGATCGGCATGCTGGCGAACAAGGACCCGCGCGCCCTCACCGCTCCTCTCGCTGCAAGCATCGCCAGCATCCGCGCAGTGCCTGTGCCCGGCCACGACTGCCACGGTCCGGCCAGCTTCGGCCCCGAAGCGCTTGCAGCCGAAAGCGTGGCGGACGCGCTCGCAGACCTGCCGGACGATGGGCTACCCGTGCTGATCGCGGGATCGCTCTATCTCTCGGGCGTGGTCCTTGAGGCCAACGACGAAGTGCCGGATTAAACGGGCTTCTTCCGGGCCACCCGCCACCATTCGAGCAGGCACAGGACGATCGCGATCGTGCCGATCCAGGTGACGAGCACGAACATCCGGTAATAGCCCTGCTCCTGGATGAGCTGGCCCAGCGCGCCGCGCCCCAGCGTGCCGACCAGCAGCGTCAGCGACGACAGCAGGGCGTATTGCACGGCGCTGTAGCCCTTCGAGACGATCGACGAGAGCCAGGCGATATAGGCCGCCCCGGCAATGCCGGTCGCAAGATTCTCCATGCCGATCGTGACCATCAGCGTGCCGAGACGCGGCTGGCCGCCCAGTTGCTCGACCAGCCAGCTGACACCCAGCACGTCGCTGATCACCGCCATGCGTGCCCCACCGAGCGCGAGGTCGGCATAGAGCAGGTTCGTCGCGGCGGCGAGCACGGCGCCCAGCGTCAGCGTCGCCATGCGGCCCACCACCGTCAGCAGCGTGCCGCCCAGTGCCAGACCCAGCACGATCGCGCCGACGCCGAAGAACTTGGAGGCGATCGCCACCTCGTCCTTCGTGTACTTCAGCTCGCCGAGATAGAACGGATAGGCGAACGTGCCCCAGATCGAATCGCAAAGGCGGTAGGTCAGCACCAGCGCCAGCGCCAGCACGAGCCCCCAGCCCATGCGCCCGACCAGTTCGGTCAGCGGCAGGATCAACGCGCGGTATAGATGGTCCGCCGCGCGCGAGCCGGTGCCCCGGTGCGGAGTAGTCTCCGACAGGAGATGGCGCCCGCTGCGCTGGAGATAGACGAGCACGGCGGCGATCGCGGCAGGCAGGATGATCGTCGCGACGACGATCAGCGGCCCGGTCTTCGCTACGAAGTCCACGGCATCCGGGCGCGCGCCGGGATCGCTGCCGAGCGAGCGCACCATGAACAGGCCGACCGTCACCAGCGCCCAGCCCCAGAGCAGGCCCACCAGCGCCAGCGCGATCGTGCGGACACGCGGGCTGAGCTGGCCCGCCTCGCGCAGTTCGAGCAGTTCGTCGCGGTCCTCGGCACTCGGCGCGGTGGCGTCGGCATCGGGCGCGAAGAGGCAGACCACGCCCGCCACCACGAGGATCAGGCCCATGACCAGGAACACCGCCGTCCAGCCGATGCGCTCGGCCAGGATCAGCGCCAGCGCGCCGCCGACCAGTGCAGCGATGCGGTAGCCCATCTGGAAGACCGTGGAGAGCATGTCGATCGTCGCCACTTCGTCCGCCACGTCCACGCGCCAGGCGTCGATGGCGATGTCCTGGGTGGCCGAGGCGAAAGCCCCGATCCCGGCAAGCAGCGAGAACAGCCCCAGCGCTGCGACCGGATCGAGCTGCGACAGCGTCACCAGAATGATCCCCAGCAGCACCTGCGCCGTGACGATCCACTGCTTGCGCCGCCCGAGACGGCGCAGCACCGGCAGGTCGATGCGGTCGAGCGCCGGGGACCAGAGGAACTTGAAGGCATAGGCCAGCCCGATCAGCGAGAACACGCCCATCGTCTCCAGATCGACATGCGCGTCGGAGAGCCAGGCATAGAGCGTGCCGAGCAGCAGCGAATAGGGCAGACCCGCCGCGAATCCGAAGACAGCCATGAAGCCGGTCTTGCGATTGCCCAAAGCGCGAATCACCGCCCCCCAGCCGGGTTTCGGGGCAGCAGTGGCTTCAGACATCCCGTTTTCTCCATCGTGAGCGAACCGGCGGCGACCCTAACGCATGGTTTCCCGAAGGGAAGGCTGGATGAAGCGGCGATCAACAGGTATGGGCGGGCGAATGTCCAAACCTCCTTTCAAGTCCGGCGGCCCGAAGCGCGGCGGCTCCTACCGCGATGGCGGCTCTTCCCGTGGCCCCGACCGCACCGGCTCCGGCAGCCGCTATAACGCCAGCTCAGGCCCCGGAGGTCGGCGCGGCGCCGACGGAGCCGGGCGCGAGGACGGTCGCCGGGAGGAGAACGGCGGACGTGGCCGTGGTCCTCGCGACGGTGTTTCGCGGGATGAGCGTCCGGCTCGCGGCGGGCGCAGCGATCGCGGCGAAATCTTCGGCCGCAACGAACGCCCCGTCCGCGACGAACGCCGCTCGCGAGACGAGCGTCCGAGCCGCACGGAACGACCGGCGCGCGGCGAACGGCCATTCCGCGACGAAGGCCCTGCGCGCGGCGAGCGCCCTGCCCGTGACGGTGCACCGCGCCGAGGCCCCGGCGGCTGCTCCGGCGAATTCACCCCGCGCGGCGGCGCCTATGCCGCACGCGGCGGTCCCCGTTCCGCCGATACTCGTTATTCGGACGCCGAGCGCCCCCGCCGCAAGCCGCCCCGTGCCGCTCCGCAGGCTGCCGCGCCCACGCCGAAGACGCCCGGAATGCCCGTGCGCGAAGGCGAACGCATCGCCAAGCTGCTCGCGCGCGCCGGTGTCGCCAGCCGCCGCGAGGTCGAGCGCCTGATCATCGAGGGCCGCGTCAAGCTGGGCGACGATGTCATCGAGACTCCCTCGACCGTGCTCACCAGCCTGCGTGGCATCACCGTGGACGGCAATCCGGTGCAGGATGCGGAAGAAACCCGCCTCTTCGCCTTCCACAAGCCCGCCGGCCTGCTCACCGCCGAGCGCGACCCCGCCGGTCGTCCGACGATCTACACCGCACTGCGCAATGCCCTGCCCGAAGGCAGCGGCCGGGTGATGCCGATCGGCCGCCTCGATCTCAACACCGAGGGCCTGCTGCTCCTGACCAACGACGGCGCGTTCAAGCGCGAGCTGGAACTGCCCGCCACCGGCGTACCGCGCACTTACCGCGCGCGTACTTTCGGAGACATCTCGCAGGCGCAGCTCGAAGACCTGATCGAGGGCATCGAGATCGAAGGCGTCGTCTACGGCAAGATCGACGCCAACATGGAGCGCCGCACCGGGCGCAACCAGTGGATCGAAATGACCCTGACCGAAGGCAAGAACCGCGAAGTGCGCCGCGTGCTGGAGCATCTCGGCCTTCAGGTCAGCCGCCTGATCCGCACCTCCTACGGCCCGTTCCGCCTGCTCGACCTGCCCAAGGGCATGGCCATCGAGATTTCCCCGCGCGACCTCGAAAACTTCCGCCGCTCGCTTCCGGGCAGCAAGGTATGAAAGGTGCGGGCATGAAAGGTGCGGGCATGAAAGGTGGCGCTGTAAAGACCGGGCTGCGGATCGTCGCCGGGGAATGGCGTGGCCGCAAGCTCGCCACGCCCGAAGGCGACACCACGCGCCCGACTTCGGACCGCACGCGCGAGACGCTGTTCTCGATGCTGGCGAGCCGACTCGGCACGTTCGAGGGGCTGAAGGTCGCCGATCTCTTCGCGGGATCGGGGGCCCTCGGCCTCGAAGCTCTCTCGCGCGGGGCCGCGCACTGCCTCTTCGTCGATCAGGACCCGGCGGCGATCCGCGCGATCCGCGGCAATATCGCCAACTTGCACGCGCAGGCCAAGAGCGACGTGCGGGCCAGTTCGGTAATGTCGCTCGGCGCTGCCAAGGAGACGCTCGACCTCGTGCTGCTCGATCCGCCTTACGAGACCGGGGCGGGCAGCGTCGCGATCGACAAGCTCAACCGGCTCGGCTGGATCGGCGAGCAAACCTGGCTCTGCCTCGAAACCGGCAAGGCGGAATCGGTTTCCATTCGCGGCTTCGCGGTGGAAGCCACGCGCGATGTCGGCAAGGCCCGCCTGCATATCCTGCGCCGCAACGAGGACTGACCGCGAAGCGGCCTTGCGCCGCTCACCCCCGTTCTCTAGATGTTCGCGGGTGAACGATCTGCAATCCCCCCTGCCCGAGCCTTCCTCCGACCCGCTGATCGAGGGGCTCAATCCGCCCCAGCGCGAAGCGGTCCTCACCACCGAAGGCCCGGTGCTGATGCTGGCGGGCGCGGGCACCGGCAAGACGGCGGCGCTGACGCGCAGGCTCGCCTATCTCGTGCGCAGTCGTCTGGCCTGGCCGAGCGAGATTCTCTGCGTCACCTTCACCAACAAGGCCGCGCGCGAGATGCGCGAGCGCGTCGGCCATCTGGTCGGCCCGGCAGTGGAGGGCATGCCCTGGCTCGGCACCTTCCACGCCATCGCCGCCAAGATGCTGCGCCGCCATGCCGAACTCGTCGGCCTGCAACCGAACTACACGATCATCGATACCGACGATCAGCTCCGCCTGCTCAAGCAGCTGATCCAGGCCGAAGGGCTGGACGAGAAGCGCTGGCCCGCGCGGCAGCTCGCCGGATGCATCGACCGCTGGAAGAATCGCGGCCTCAATCCCGGCGATCTCGATGCGGCGGAGAACGAGGCCTATGCCAATGGGCGCGGGCAGAAGTTCTACCAGCTCTACCAGGACCGCCTGAAAGCCGTGAACGCCTGCGATTTCGGCGACCTGCTGCTGCACATGCTGAACATCCTGCGCACCAACCGCGAAGTGCTGGAGCAATACCAGCAGCGCTTCAAATACGTGATGGTGGACGAATATCAGGACACCAACCAGGTCCAGTACCTCTGGCTCCGCCTGATCGCGCAGGTCCGCAAGAACATCTGCGTGGTGGGCGACGACGACCAGTCGATCTACTCCTGGCGCGGCGCGGAAGTGGCCAATATCCTCAAGTTCGAGAAGGACTTTCCCGGCGCCAAGGTGATCCGGCTGGAGCAGAACTATCGCTCCACCCCGCAGATCCTCGCCGCCGCCTCGGGGCTGATCGGCGAGAATACCCAGCGCCTCGGCAAGACCCTGTGGACCGAGCGCCACGCGGGCGACAAGGTGCGCGTCATCGGCGTCTGGGATGCGCCCGAGGAAGCCCGCCGCGTGGGTGACGAGATCGAGCGGCTGGAGCGCGAAGGCGCCCCGCTCGACCAGATCGCCATTCTCGTGCGCGCGCAATACCAGACCCGCGAGTTCGAAGACCGCTTCATCTCGATCGGCATGAAGTACCGCATCGTCGGCGGCTTCCGCTTCTACGAGCGCGCCGAAATCCGCGACGCCCTCGCCTACTTGCGCGTCATCGCCCAGCCTGCCGACGACCTCGCCTTCGAGCGCATCTACAACGCCCCCAAGCGCGGCCTCGGCGCCAAGGCGCTGGAGGCGCTGCACACGCTCGCCCGACGCCGGGGTATCCCCCTCGCTATGGCTGCGATCGAGATCGCCGATACCGACGAGCTTCCCGCCCGCGCGCGCAACACCTTCCTCGCCCTGATGCGCGATTTCGCACGCTGGCGTGATCTTTCGGGCACCGAAAATCCGGCGGACCTCCTGCGCACCGTGCTCGACGAGAGCGGCTATACGGACGCGCTACAGGCCGAGAAGACGCCCGAGGCGAGCGGTCGCCTCGAAAACCTCGTCGAACTCGCCCGCGCCATGGAGGAATACGAAAGCCTTGGCGATTTCCTCGAACACGTCAGCCTCGTGATGGACAACGAGGCGGCCTCGGACGAGGAAAAGGTCACGATCATGACCATGCACGCCGCCAAGGGGCTTGAGTTCGACAACGTGTTCCTGCCCGGCTGGGAGGAAGGCGTGTTCCCCTCGCAGCGGGCCATGGACGAAGGCGGGCTTGCCAGCCTGGAGGAGGAGCGCCGCCTCGCCTACGTCGCGATCACGCGGGCGCGGCGCAAGTGCACGATCCTCCACGCCGCCAATCGCCGTATCTACGGCCAGTGGACCAGCTCGATCCCCTCGCGCTTCATTGCCGAACTCCCCGACGATCATGTCGACAGCGAGACCACACTGTCGGGCGGCGCCTCGCTCTGGCGGGCGCAGTGGAGCGAGCACAACGATCCTTTCGCCGAAGTCGCCCGCGCCCAGCCTGCCCGCACCGTCACACGCGGTCCCGGCTGGCAGCGCGCCGCCGCGCGTGAATTCGATGCCGCCCCGCGCAAGATCGCCGAATCGACCCGCAGCGCCGCCAGCTTCGCGGCCAAGCCGCGCACCGATGTCGCCATCGGCAGCCGCGTCTTCCACGAGAAGTTCGGCTACGGCAAAGTCACCGCACAGGAAGGCAACAAGCTGGAGATCGATTTCGAGCAGGCCGGTGCCAAGCGCGTACTCGACAGCTTCGTGAAGCCGGCCTGATCGGGTTCAGAGTCCGGCCTTGGCCGGGGCTGCGTTGATCTGCGCCATCCACGGGTCGGTGCCGAACTTTGCGGTTCCATCGGGCGCAAAGTCGAGAATCGCCGTGCCTTCCCCGCTGCGGGGCGCCCATTTCGGCAACGAGCCGCCGTTGGGATTGCCGGTGCGGGCGAAGTTCACGAGATAGGCACTGATCGTGCGGCCTAAACCGTTGTCGCGCGCGCTGGTCTTGCTCCCGTATTTCACGGTCTGGGTATCGAAGAAGAAGGGGATGTCGGTGGCGTGCCCTGCGCCTTTCCCCGGCGTTTCAGCCGAGGAGGCGACATAGGAAAAGCGATATTCGTAGACCGGGACACCGGCCTTGGCGACGAGGCCGGAAAGCTGCCGAGCCCCGGCGACCATGCCGCCCGTCACCCCGCCGATATCGTCGCTCGTGGCGCCGATCATCATCGGAACCCGGTGGAAGCGCTGCTCTTCATAAGCCTTGCGCTGGTCAACCGCGATACGGCCATCGACGAAGGGACTCGCGAAAGTGCGCGGTCCGCCTGCCGGGGCGAACAGCGCCATGAGATTGAGCCCGTCCGTCACCTGCTCCGCAGAAAGCGCGCGCAGTTTCACCAGAGCCTGCGGATCGTCGGATTCGATGCCTTTGCCTCTCGCGAATCGCTCGCCGACCGCCTCCACGGCGGAAAGATTGGTCTCGGCCAGGCTGGTGCCGTTGCCGCCGGACATCACCACGGCCTTGGCGAACAGGCCGTCCGCCTCGGGCGACGTCACGAGATTGTGCACCGACATGCCGCCCGCACTCTCGCCGATGATCGTCACATTGTCCGGATCGCCGCCGAAGGCCGCGATGTTCCGTTTCACCCAGCGCAGCGCGGCGATCTGGTCCATGAAGCCGTAGTTGCCGACTTGCCCGCCGTCTTCACCGGCTTTGACGAGCGCGGGATGCGCGAACGTGCCGAAGCGGCCGACGCGGTAGTTGAAGCTGAAGAACAGGACGCCCTGCCGGGCCAGCTGCGCGCCTGCATATGTCGGCGGCGAAGCGCCGCCGTTAACGAAGCCGCCGCCGTAGATCCACACGACGACCGGCAGCTTGCCCTTGAACGCGGCGGGTCGCCAGACATTGGCGTAGAGGCAATCCTCGGCGGGCGGGGTGCCCAAGGGGGCCGCGTCGCCGTCGAAGGGCTTCTGCATGCAATCGTGACCGTAGGCGGTCGCGGCCCGGACATCCTGCCACGGCGCGGCAGGCTGCGGCGCGCGCCAGCGCAAGGGGCCGACCGGCGGTGCGGCAAAGGGAATGCCCTTCCAGCTCGCCACGCCGTCCTCGACGCTGCCGGAAAGCCTGCCCTGTTCGACACGCACTTCGGTTTTCGGATCGGTCGATGCCGCGCAGGAGGCGGAAAGCGCCCCGGAAAATGCCAGCAAATGCCTGATCTTCATCGAATCCGTTCCCACTGCCCTGCGATGAGGACAGTCTGGCACGGGTTCTCGGTGGCAGGCAAGGGACCGCGTATGCGGTCCCTGAACAGGCCTCAGGCCAGAGCCGAAACGCTCAGGAATTCGGGGATCGGGCCGTTCCAGCCGTCATCCGCAGGCTCTTCCTCGCGGCGGCGCGAACGGTTGCCGTCCGCGCGGCGCTCGCGGCGCTGCTCGTCGCCCCGGCTTTCGCGGCGCGGTGCGCGCTCTTCGCGGAAGACAGGACGTTCCTCGCGAGATTCCTGACGTTCCTCGCGCGGTGCGGAACGTTCCTCGCGAACCGGTGCACGCTCGCGCTTCTCGCGGCGAGGTTTTTCCTCACGAATGCTGGGCTTTTCCTCGCGAATGCGGGCCTTAGGTGCCTCGGCCGCTTCGGCGGCGGGCATTTCGTAGACCGGAATCTTGCCGCCGGTCAGCTTCTCGACATTCTCGATCGCTTCGGCATCTTCCGGCGACACGAACGTGAAGGCCCGGCCCGAAGCGCCACCGCGGCCGGTACGACCGATGCGGTGCACATAGTCGTCGGGGTGCCAGGGTGTGTCGAAGTTGAAGACGTGGCTCACGCCCTTCACGTCGAGACCGCGCGCGGCGACGTCGGAAGCGACGAGAATGTTGACTGTGCCGTCCTTGAAGCGCTGGAGTTCGGCCAGACGTGCCGGCTGGTCCATGTCGCCATGGATCTCGCCCGCGGCAAAACCGTGGCCCTTGAGGCTCTTGGCCAGTTCCCGCACGGTGGTCTTGCGGTTGGCGAAGATGATCGCGGTCGAGACGTTGTCGTTGCGCAGCAGGTGGCGCAGGACTTCGCGCTTCTTGCGCGTCTGCACGGCCACCTTGTGCTGGACGATATTCGTGTTCGTCGATGCCGGGCGGGCGACTTCGATATATTTGGGGTTCGACAGGAAGCGATCCGCCAGCTTCTTGATGACCGGCGGCATCGTCGCCGAGAACAGCAAGGTCTGCCGGTTGGTCGGCAGCTTCGAGCAGATCGTCTCGATATCGGGAATGAAGCCCATGTCGAGCATGCGGTCCGCCTCGTCGATGACGAGCAGCTCGCAGCCGGTCAGCATGATCTTGCCGCGCTCGAACAGGTCCATCAGGCGGCCCGGCGTGGCGATGAGCACGTCGACGCCGGCAGACAGGGCCTTGAGCTGGTCGCCCATCTGCACCCCGCCGATCAGCAGCGCCATCTTGAGGTCGTGGTTCTTGCCGTACTTCTCGAAATTCTCGGCAACCTGGGCGGCCAGTTCGCGCGTCGGCTCAAGAATGAGCGAGCGCGGCATCAGCGCGCGGCGGCGGCCGTGGGCGAGAATGTCGATCATCGGCAGCACGAAGCTGGCCGTCTTGCCGGTGCCGGTCTGGGCGATACCGATCAGGTCCTTCATCATCAGGACCGGCGGAATCGCCTGCGCCTGGATCGGAGTCGGTTCGCTGTAGCCCGCGGTTTCCACCGCTTGCAGCAATTCGTCGGAAAGGCCGAGATCGGCAAAGTTCATAGACAGACAGGTCTCATTGGCAGGAGTCTTGCGAGAAATACGGGGTACTTCGAAAATGTCGCGGCGCGGCAGCGAGCCACGAATCAATCGATCCACGCGCATGCCAATCGTACACCTGCGCGCCGCCTATGCGGAAAATCCCGCAGAAGTCAAGGAAATCCGCGCATACATGGCGATTCGGCCTGACAAACCGGCGTTATCTCCTCTCAGCGACCGGCCACCACCAATTGGCGGATGCGCGTCAGCTTGCAGGTCGTTCCGCTGCGCGACAGCAATTCGTCGCGATCGACGCAAAGCTGCCCATCCGACGTGCGCGAGAGAAGAAAGCCCGAGTAGAATGCCCCCGCCCGGCAGCCGCGCTCAAGCTCCGCGCCGACCACCCGGCGATCACGCATGAACAGCAGGAGGCGGCTCTGACCGTCGGGCTGAACCCCGGCGATGCCCGACATCGGCAGGCACTTGCCGATCTTTCGCTCCGAATAGCGCGGCGCATCGCCCCGCCCCGGCATGCCCATCAGCATATCCGGCGGCGAAGGCATCTGCGCGCGCGGGGTGATGCGAATCGTCATGCGCTGCTCGATTCGCACCTGCCATGCGCTGTCGGGCTCGACATGCGTGAAGGCCTCTACCGCAAAAGGCAGGGCGCTTGGCGAATCGGGCAATTCCTCGGGCCAGACATAGCCCTGCTGTTCCGGCACTGCGGGCGCGGCCGTGACTTCCCGGCGATCGTCATGCTTCGTGCGCGCACCGCCCAGGCCGACTGCAGGCAGCAGCAGCGCAAAGGGATAGAGCAGGACGGAAGCGAGATTCATGAAAAGAAACGGTCCCCGGATGCAGGTTCAGCTAGCCCACGATCACCTGGCGTTAAACCAAGAGCTTGAACCAGCGCTTAACTCGGCACAACGCACGTGGAAGGCGATATCCCGCAAACTGCTGGGATGAAACCCTTTCGCGCCTGTGTCATAGCGCTCTCATGACGACGAACAATGCCGACTTCCTCGCCGAAGCTCTCGACCTCCTCGGTCCGCGCGGACTGACGACCGATGCCGACCTGCTGACGCCCTGGCTCACCGACTGGCGCGGGCGCTATACCGGCAAGACGCTCGCCCTCGCCTCCCCCGCCAATGCGCAGGAAGTGGCGGGGCTGGTGCGGCTCTGCGCCCGGTACGGCGTTCCGATCGTTCCGCAAGGCGGCAACAGCGGCATGTCGGGAGGCGCCACGCCCGATGCCTCCGGCGCCGCGCTAATCCTGTCGCTGCGGCGGATGAACGCGATTCGCGCGCTCGACACCGAGGCCCGGCAAGTCACCTGCGAGGCCGGTGTCGTGCTCCAGACCCTGCACGAGGCGGCCGAGGCGCAGGACTTGCGCTTCCCCCTGTCGCTCGGCGGCAAGGGGTCGGCGACGGTCGGCGGATTGATCTCCACCAATGCCGGGGGCACCCAGGTCCTGCGCCACGGCTCGATGCGCGCGCTGGTGCTGGGACTTGAGGCAGTGCTGCCGGATGGGCAGATCTTCTCGATGCTGACCCCGCTCAAGAAGGACAATCGCGGGTTCGACCTCAAGCAGCTGCTGATCGGTTCCGAAGGCACGATGGGCGTGGTAACCGCCGCGACCCTGCAACTCCTGCCCGCCGTGGCGGAGCGCGTGGTGATCTGGGCCGGCGTTCCCTCGCTCGGGATCGCGCGCAAGCTGCTGCTCCATTGCGAGACAGCGGTAGGCGAGGCGCTGGAGGGCTTCGAGGTCCTTCCGCAGGCCTGTCTCGAAGCCGTTCTCGATCATCTGCCCGATGCCCGCGCGCCTCTGGCCGAGGCCCATGCCTGGCATGTGTTGATCGAAGTCGTCGCCGACCGCTCGTCCGCCGCCACCTTGCGCGACCGCTGCGAGGCGATGATGGCGGATGCCTTCGAGGCGGAACTCGTGGAAGACGCAGCGATGTCCGCCAGCGAGGCCCAGGCCGAGGCCATGTGGCTGATCCGCGAATCGATCTCCCCTGCCGAGCGCGCCCGCGGCCCCGCCGTGCAGCACGACATCTCGGTTCCGGTCGAGAAGATGCCGGACTTCGTGGAAACCACGATCCCGATGATCGAGGCGAAATGGCCCGGCACCGAGGCGATCGCCTTCGGGCACCTCGGCGATGGCAACGTCCACTACCACGTCATCGCCCCCAACGTGACCGACGGCCCGGCCTGGCAGGCGAACGAGGGCAAGACGATCAGCCGCTACGTCCACGATCTCGTCACCGAATGGGGCGGCTCGATTTCCGCCGAGCACGGCATCGGCCAGCTCAAGCGGGACGAACTGGCGCGCCTCGGCGATCCGGTGGCGCTGTCGATGCTGCGCGCGGTCAAGCAGGCGCTCGATCCCAAGGGCCTGTTCAACCCCGGAAAGCTGATCTGAGCGGAAGGATTCGCGGGCATCGGACAACCTCTGGCCCGACTCGCGCAATATCCTCGTTCCGACGGGTCAGCGCGCTTGCGCGGGACCCGTCCAGCTTCTAAAGCGTCGCCTTCAAAAATTTCCCTGTCTTGCGGAGAGTAACGCAATGGCCACCGTGCCGCAGAATCCTGCCCTGCCCCTGTTCTACAAGGACCTCGTGCCGCTCAATTCGCAGCAGCACGCCACCTGGAAGACCCGCTCGACCGACAAGGCGACCTGGCTCGTCGGCGTGAACTCGATCCCGCTGACGGTCGAGGAATTCCCGCAGGCCCAGCGTCACTTCCCGATCATCTTCACCGCGGGCGAAAACCCGGTGCCGCTGATCCTGATGGGCATGAACGAAGGCGTGAACGTCTACGTCGATGAAGACGGCACCGTGAACACGCCGGTCTACATCCCGGCCTATGCGCGCCGCTATCCCTTCATGCTGGCCCGCCTGCGTCCGGATGCCGAAGAGCTGTCGCTCTGCGTCGACCCGACCAGCGACCTGGTGGGCGAAGGCGACGACGGTGAAGCCCTGTTCACCGACGCCGATCCGGCCGAGCCGACCGACACCACCAAGAACATGCTCCAGTTCTGCGAGAACTTCGAGATCGCCGGCACCAAGACCGCCAACTTCATGGCGGAACTGGCCAAGCACAACCTGCTGATGGACGGCGAGCTGAACATCGACATCGGCACCGGTCAGCCCTTCACCTATCGCGGCTTCCAGATGGTCGACGAGACCAAGCTGCGCGAAGTGCGCGGTGACGTGCTGCGCCAGTGGAACCAGAACGGCATGTTGCCGCTGATCTACGCCCACCTGTTCTCGCTCGATCTCGTGCGTGAAATCTTCGGCCGCCAGGTCTCGCAGGGCAAGGGCCCGCAGGTTCAGGCCGCCGTTTGATGGAATAAGGCAGGCGAACATGTTCGGGGCGGGGGTTTATGACAATTTTGTCACACCCCCGCGCCATTATGCGACGCTCTTCAAACACGCGCTTGCAAAACATATGTCGCCTGCTTCATTCTAGGGGTTGAATGTGCCATCAGGGTTGCTATGTTAGGGCTACCTGATCGGCGCTACCCTCATGGCCCGGTCAGGCTGGTGCACATCGTGCACCTCCTCCCTGAACCTTGGCCACCTCGCGCATCGCGCGAGGTGGTTTTTTAATGCCCGCCGCACAGGCAGGCATTCCCCGCGATATCAGTGTCCTCGAGGCTTCGGCAGGACGCGTTGGCATCCTGCCCCACGACTATTCCGCCGCCTGCGCCCAGCGCTTGCCACCCGACCCCTGCGCGAGTTCGCAGACGGTAGCAGCCAGTCGCCGAACCAGGCCCGACACCAGATCGATCATCGGTTCCATCCCCGCCCCTGGATCCAGAAGCTGCGAATCGAGATAGCAGCTGCGGTCGATTTCCAGCTGCATGGCATGGATCGATTCGCCGGGTGCGCCGTGTCGGTCCAGCACATAACCTCCGGCATAAGGGCGATTGTGCGCCGCCTCCCAGCCTTCAGCCGCGAAGTGCGAGAAGGCGGTGCTGACAAGACTGCCGTGGCAACTCGCCCCGAACCGGTCCCCGACGACAAACCGGGCAGGCTCGCCACCCGGACGCGGCACGAGCGGCGGCATCGAATGAAGGTCGAGCAGCAAGGCCGCTCCCCACCGATCGCACAGCCCGGCCAGCGCGCGCGACAGCGCCGCATGATAAGGCTCGTGGACAAGGTCGATACGCGCGCGCAGATCGGCTTCTTCAAGGCGCCCCCGCCATATCTCGCCGAAACCGGAAAGACGGCGCGGAATGAGGCCCAGGCCGCTCCGCACGCGGCGACTGGGCAGCGGGCGACGCCCTTCGGTGGGGGAAGCCCGCTTCACCATCTCCCAGTCGATATCGTCCGGCGCGCGATTCAGGTCGATCATGGCGCGCGGCGCTTGGGCGAGCAGCAGAGGCGCGCCGGTTGCCCTCGCCACTCCTCGGGCGACCCGATCGACGAAGCGGTCCTCCAGCCTGACGCAGACCGCACCGGGCTTGCGCATTCCGTCCAGCAACCGCGCAGGATAGGCCCTGCCTGCATGAGGCACCGCAATCAGCACGGGTATGGGGGAAGGCTCCTGCCCGGACAGAACGAAGGCGGGAATGCCGGGGGCATCGGGAATACGCCCGCCGGAACCTTGTTGCGAATCATTATCGCCCGAAGGATCGATCATATCTTCAAGCTGGCCCTTTCGCATGCCCCTGTCAAAGCGTCCCGTTCCCGGTCAGGTAAACATTCCGAACAAGAATTTTAACCGGACAAGGTATATGTCTTGGCTCATAGGAGCGCCCGTACCAGCGTACGACACGCCATCAACGAATTTGGACATGAAAACGCGATGATCCGCATCCTGCTTGCCGAAGACGACCAGGCCATGCGCACCTATCTGGCCCGCGCCCTGGAGAACGCCGGCTACGAAGTGCTGGCGGTGGACCGGGGAACCGAAGCCCTGCCTTATCTCCAGAACGAACATTTCGACCTCCTGCTCTCGGACATCGTCATGCCCGAGATGGATGGAATCGAGCTGGCGCAGCGCTGCGCCGAAATTTCCCCGATGACGAAAGTCATGTTCATCACCGGTTTCGCCGCCGTATCGCTGCGCGCGGGCCGCGAGGCTCCGCATGCCAAGGTATTGTCCAAGCCCTTCCATCTGCGTGATATCGTTATGGAAGTTCAGCGCCTCTTCGGCCTTTCCGAGCATGTCCGGCTGTAATTCCGGCTATCCACAGAGCTACCCACAGGCTCGTGAAACTTTTTTGAAAAAACCGGTTGCCAACCTCCGGCCTCACCGTTAGAGGCCCACTCCACCGAGCGGCACTACGGAGCCGCAACGGACTGACCGAATGGTGCGGGCGTATAGCTCAGTGGTAGAGCACTATGTTGACATCGTAGGGGTCGCAAGTTCAATCCTTGCTACGCCCACCATTCGAGAGCCCCGCAAGTCTTTGACTTAGCGGGGCTTTCTCTTTCCGGCCGGCGCGATTTTCCATCGCCGCCGTGATCGCTCCCGACCATGCAAGCGGTGCAACTCCGCCGCCGCGCAAAGCGGGCGGCCGGGCCGCAACCCGCCTTGCCAGCCGCCCCCCGCCTGCCTAAGAGACCCCCAATTCTCATCTCCAGGGGAGTTTTCCGGAATGGCAAAAATCAAGGTCAAGAATCCCATCGTCGAGATGGACGGCGATGAAATGACGCGGATCATCTGGGAATGGATCCGTGAACGGCTGATCCTCCCCTACCTCGACATCGATCTCAAGTACTACGACCTCTCGGTCCAGAAGCGCGACGAGACCGGCGACCAGATCACTGTCGACGCCGCCAACGCCACCAAGGAACACGGCGTTGCCGTGAAGTGCGCGACGATCACCCCCGACGAAGCCCGCGTCACCGAATTCGACCTCAAGAAGATGTGGAAGTCGCCCAACGGCACGATCCGCAACATCCTCGGCGGCGTCGTCTTCCGCGAGCCGATCGTGATCTCGAACGTGCCCCGCCTGGTTCCGGGCTGGACCGACCCGATCGTCGTCGGCCGCCACGCTTTCGGCGACCAGTACAAGGCCACCGACACCCTGATCCCCGGCCCCGGCAAGCTGCGCCTGGTGTGGGACGGCGAGAGCGGCGAGAAGATCGACCTCGACGTGTTCGACTTCCCGGCTCCGGGCGTCGCCATGGCGATGTACAACCTCGACGAATCGATCCGCGACTTCGCACGCGCTTCGTTCAACTACGGCCTCAATCTCGGCTGGCCGGTCTACCTCTCGACCAAGAACACGATCCTCAAGGCCTATGACGGCCGCTTCAAGGATCTGTTCCAGGAAGTGTTCGACACCGAAGGCTTCAAGGAAAAGTTCGCTGAAGCCAAGATCGTCTACGAACACCGCCTGATCGACGACATGGTCGCCTCGGCGCTCAAGTGGTCGGGCAAGTTCGTCTGGGCCTGCAAGAACTACGACGGCGACGTGCAGTCGGACACCGTTGCCCAGGGCTTCGGCTCGCTGGGCCTGATGACCTCGGTCCTGCTCTCGCCTGACGGCAAGACCGTCGAAGCGGAAGCCGCTCACGGCACCGTGACCCGTCACTACCGCCAGCACCAGCAGGGCAAGGCGACCTCGACCAACCCGATCGCCTCGATCTTCGCCTGGACGCGCGGCATCGCCTATCGCGGCAAGTTCGACGAGACCCCGGAAGTGGTGAAGTTCGCCGAGACGCTGGAACAGGTCTGCATCGAAACCGTCGAAAGCGGCAAGATGACCAAGGACCTCGCACTGCTGATCGGTCCGGACCAGAACTGGATGACCACCGAGCAGTTCTTCGAGGAAATCGTCAAGAACCTCGAAACCAAGATGGCAAGCTGGGGCTGAGCCTCCGCCTGATTGGAACCGAGTTCGAAGAAGACCCTCCGCCGCAAGGCGGGGGGTTTTTCTTTGGCCAAATGCCACCATGAAAAAGGCCCGCCGAAACGAAGTTCGGCGAGCCTGTAAGATTCACTGACGGCGCCCCCTGCGCCCGAACCTCGTCCGCTTACTCGAAAGGCTCTTCGCCCTCGAGCTTGGTGCGGTGCATCATGCGCCCGCAAGTCGGGTCATAGGCCTCGGCGCGGTGCATCGTGCCGGTGTTGTCCCACATGACGAGATCGCCGACTTCCCATTCGTGGCTGTACGTGAATTCCGGGCCGGTCGCCCATTCACGCAGACCATGGATGATCATCGCGCTTTCCAGAGCGGACTTGCCGACCACCTGTGCTGCGGTGCACCCGATCACCAGGCTCTTGCGCCCGGACTTGTGCTTCCACACGAGCGGCAGTTCCTGCTCCCCGATCTGGGCATAGCCCTGCAACTTGGCGAGGCTGGGTTCCGGCTCGTAGTAGAAGAGGCTGGCCCAGGGGCCGTGAACCACGCGGTACTGCTCGTACTCGGCCTGCCTGTCGCCCGGAAGGTCCTCGAAAGCCGCATACGTATTGGCGAAACCGGTATTGCCGGTGCCACGCGGGCTCGGCACCCGGCACGACAGCAGCGAGGCCAGGATCGGCACGTCGTTGCGGGTGCCGTCGATGTGCCAGTAGAGCGAACCCTTGAGGTACTCGGCCGCCATCGGGTTTTCCCTGGCGTCGAGCGTGATCTTCGAGATCACTTCCTCGCCCCCCTTGCGCTCGGGCGCGAAAATGCCGAGCGTCTTGGTGAAGGCGACCTGCTCTTCATCGGTGAAGTTCACTTGCGGGAATACCAGCACCCCGCGCGCTTCCAGCAGCTCGCGGATTTCCGTGGCGATCTCTCCGCCGAGCAGTTCTTCTTTCGTATTCAGCACGCGGCTGCCGATTTTCGGCTTGATCTCTTCGGCCTTCAGCCTGGTCTGGGTCTCGACCGACATGTCTCCAACTCTCCCGTCAGGTTCGGCCGCTGGATAAGCGGCTCACGGGAGACGATACCACGGACTGAACGCCTGTTCAAAGAGGCGCAGGCAAAAGGGCCGCGATCAATCGCTGCCGCGGAGTCAGAGCTTGAGACGGTCGAGCCAGCCCTCGACGAGGGCGCGTGCCTGCTCATGCCCGGTTTCGACGCCGAGGCCTTTCTCCATGACGATGCAGCGGCCGATTCCAGCCAGGACCACCGCGAGCGCAGCCGGATCGAAGCCTTCCACTGCCTTCATGCGATCTCCCAGCAGGCGTTCGAGAATCTCGACCTGCCGCTTGCGCATGGCGACGCTGTGCTCGGCCATCTTCTCGCGAACGGCGGGACGATGGTTGGCCAGTGCCATGAATTCCAGCGACATCGCCGTGCGGCTCGTATCGACGAAGAAGCCCCAGAGCGCCCGGACGGGATCGGGCGAGGCCAGCGCCTCCTCGATCATCCGGTCGCTGTCCGCCGCACCCTGGCGGCACACTTCGAGGAGCAGATCGTCGGTTGTCGGGAAATAGTAGTGCACCAGCGAAGGCTTGAGACCTGCCCGTGCGGCGACGCGCCGCGTGCTGGCGGCCGCATAGCCTTCGTCCCGAATGAGTTCGACGGTCGCCTCGACGATGCGCGCCCGCGTCGCGGATGTCTCGGCCCCTATCCTGCGTGCTGCGCCTGCCATCGGATCTCCTTTTCGCGCGTCTGCCTAAGACCTGCCGCTTCCAAGATCAACCAAGGCGGACCGCCTTGCCATTTGTTCTCTTTTTGTTCATTCTTGCGGGATGCGAATCCACAAGGGAAGAGGCGCCGTCAGCGGCCAGGCGAGCAAGCGCTTCAACCTCCCCCAGCGGGAGGCGGACGGCGACTGGCTGGATGCGATGGAAGACATCGACGGTCCTGCCCGCCACCCCGCCACTACGGTTACCGAGGAACATCCGCGCTCGATCCTGTCGTTCAACAAATCCCCCGACATTCCCTTCGATCGCTCGATCAACGCCTATCGCGGCTGCGAGCACGGCTGCATCTATTGTTTCGCACGGCCTACCCATGCCTATCACGACCTCTCGCCCGGCCTCGATTTCGAGACGAAGCTCTTCGCCAAGCCCGATGCGGCGCGGCTGCTTCGCGCGGCGCTCGCCAAACCTAGCTATCGTCCTGCCCCCATCGCCATGGGCACAAATACCGACCCCTACCAGCCGATCGAGGGACGCTATCGAATCACTCGCAGCGTGCTGGAACTCTGCCTGGAAACGCGTCACCCGGTCTCGATTACCACGAAGTCCGACCGGGTACTGCACGACCTTGACCTGATCGCGGAAATGGCCCGGTTCCGCCTCATATCCGTGGCCGTATCGGTGACGAGCATGGACCCGGCGCTTTCACGCCTGCTGGAACCGCGCGCGGCGGCGCCGGCCAAGCGCATCGCGGCGCTCGGCAGGCTGGCAGCGGCAGGCGTACCGGCCCATGTCTCGATCGCGCCGGTCATTCCCTCGATCACCGACCAGTATCTGGAGGAAATACTAAAGGCCGCGCTGGACCAGAGCATTCATCATGCGACCTGGATCATGATCCGCCTGCCCCACGAAGTCGCGCCGCTGTTCCGCGAATGGCTGGAGGCCCACTTCCCCGACCGCGCGGGCAAGGTCATGGCGACGATCCAGTCGATGCGCGGGGGCAAGGACAACGATCCGAACTTCTTCACCCGTATGCGCCCGCAAGGTGTCTGGGCGGACCTGTTCCGGCACCGCTTCCGGCTGGCCATGACGCGCATGGGATTTTCCCGTCCCGCCCATGTGCTCGATAGCTCCGGTTTCCGCAGGCCCTCGCTGGATGGCCAACTCTCGCTGCTATAGCTGCCAGAAACCGAACGCCCGCTCAGGCGTTTCCCTGCCCAACGACGAAAACAGGACAGGAGGACGGCATGACCGATGAACCCGCGAAAGTAGAGCGCGCCCCGGAAGCCCCCACGACGACGACCACGATCATTCGTGAGCGCGGATCATCGAGCGGGGCGACCGGAATGATCATGGCGCTGATCCTGCTGATCCTGGTAGCAGGCGGGATCTATCTGTTCAGTCAGGGCACGAAGAGCGAGACGGCAAAGGACGACGCCATTGCCGGAGCCGCCCAGAGCGTCGGCAATGCAGCCGACAAAGTAGGCGACGCCGCGCAGGACGCCTCGAACAATCTCAAGGACGATCAAGGCAACTAAGGCGTTCCA
This sequence comes from Novosphingobium sp. BF6, assembly GCF_058273105.1. Lineage (NCBI taxonomy): Bacteria > Pseudomonadati > Pseudomonadota > Alphaproteobacteria > Sphingomonadales > Sphingomonadaceae > Novosphingobium > Novosphingobium sp. BF6. The sequence continues at coordinate 1,151,318 of NZ_CM177775.1, read as the reverse complement.
CCCGATCAGGCGGCGCGGCGCAAGCCTTCGGGACCGCGCCGCGCAATCAGCGACACGTTGGATATTCCCGCCACGCTGGCCAGATGCTCCGCGAAATCGCCGTCGAGCGCGAAGTCCCGGCCCAGCCGGACTTTCTGCTTGCGCCCTTCCCCGAGATCGAGCGTTGCCACCACTTCGCCGCAGCCCGGCGCTCCGGCACGCATTAGCATCGCCAGTTCCTGCACCGCATCGACGCGATCGATATCGAGCGTCAGCAGCATCCGCGCATCGGCCTTCACTTCGTTCAGCGGCCTTGCCCCGCGCACCGTCACGCGGGGCGGCTCGTCGGGACTGGGGCTGTCCAGTTCGACTGTGAGGAGCACGCAGGCCCCTTCCTTCGACCAGCGCACGAAGTTCTCGACCAGACTCTCCTCGAAACAGGAGGCCGAGAAGTTGCCCGACTGGTCGGAAAAGTCCGCCATGACGAAGTCCTTGCCGCGCTTCGTCTTCCGCTTCTGGACGCTCTCGACCATGGCCGCCATCACCCCGCCGGTGCGCCCGGCCCCGCCGCCGGTCATGAGGCTGGAATAAGTCCGCGCGCCGTTCGCCGAAGCCACCGCGCGATACTGCTCGACCGGGTGGGCGGCGAAGTAGAAGCCGAAAGTTTCGCGCTCCTTGGCCATCTGGTCGGTGCGGTTCCAGGGTTCGGCCTCGACGAGGCGCAGGCCCTGCTCGACATGGTCGTCGCCGCCGAACAGGCTGTTCTGGTCCGAATTGCGCTCGCGCGAGGAACGGTCGGCCTCGGCCAGTAGCGTGTCGGCATTGGCGAGGACTTTGGCGCGGTTCGGCTCCAGCCCGTCGAAGCCACCTGCCGCGGCCAGGCTTTCGAGCTGGCGGCGGTTCATCGATCCGGCCGGGGCACGCCGGAACACGTCGTCAAGGCTGACGAACTTGCCGTTCGCCTCGCGCTCGGCGACAAGCGCGTCCATTGCCTTTTCGCCGACATTGCGGATGCCCGCCAGCGCATAGCGCACCGCATGGCTGTCCGGCGTTTCCTCGACGCAGAATTCGGCTTCAGACATGTTGATGTCGGGCGCAGCGAGCTGGATGCCGTTGCGGCGGGCGTCGTCCACGAAGATCGCCAGTTTTTCCGACTGGTGCATGTCGAAGCACATCGAGGCAGCGTAGAATTCGTGCGGGTAATGCGCCTTGAACCACGCCGTGTGATAGGCGAGCAGGGCGTAGGCTGCAGCGTGCGACTTGTTGAAGCCGTAGCCCGCGAACTTGTCGATCAAGTCGAACAGTTCGTTGGCCTTGGCCGCCTCGATGTTCGAAACGTCCTTGCAACCGTCGACGAAGCGCTGGCGCTGCTTGTCCATTTCCGCCTGGACCTTCTTGCCCATGGCGCGGCGCAGAAGGTCAGCGTCACCCAGCGAGTAGCCCGCCAGGATCTGCGCGGCCTGCATGACCTGTTCCTGATAGACGAAGATCCCGTAAGTCTCGCTCAGGATGCCCGAGAGTTTCTCGTGCGGGTATTCGATCGATTCCAGCCCGTTCTTGCGGCGACCGAACAGCGGGATATTGTCCATCGGACCCGGTCGGTAGAGCGAGACGAGCGCGATGATGTCGCCGAAATTGGTCGGCTTCACTGCCGCCAGCGTGCGGCGCATGCCTTCCGATTCGAGCTGGAACACGCCGACCGTATCGCCGCGTTTCAGCAGTTCGTAGACCGCCGCATCGTCCCAGGCGAGGGTCGAGAGGTTGATCGAGATACCGCGCCGCTCCAGCAGGTCGCAGGCCTTCTTCAGCACCGAGAGCGTCTTCAGGCCGAGGAAGTCGAACTTCACGAGGCCGGTGTCTTCCACCGACTTCATGTCGAACTGCGTAACCGGCATGTCGGAGCGCGGATCGCGGTAGAGCGGCACCAGCTGCGCCAGCGGACGATCGCCGATGACCACGCCCGCCGCGTGGGTGGACGAGTTGCGCGGCAGGCCTTCCAGTTGCACGGCAAGGTCCACGAGGCGCTTCACCTCGTGGTCGACATCGTATTCGCGGCGGAATTCGGCGACCGGCGGGTCCTTGGTCACGCCGTGCTGCTTGCGCCCATGGAGGGCCTCGGTCAGGGTCCAGGGGTCGGTCGGATGGTTGGGCACCATCTTGCAGAGGCTGTCGACCCGGCCATAGCTCATCTGCAGGATGCGGCCGCAGTCGCGCAGCACCGCGCGGGCCTTCATCTTGCCGAAGGTGATGATCTGGGCGACGTGATCGTGCCCGTACTTGCTCTGGACGTAGCGGATCACCTCGCCGCGCCGGGTTTCGCAGAAGTCGATGTCGAAGTCTGGCATCGAGACGCGTTCCGGGTTCAGGAAGCGTTCGAACAGCAGGCCCAGCTTGAGCGGGTCGAGGTCGGTCACGGTCAGCGCCCAGGCGACCAGCGAACCTGCGCCCGAACCACGGCCCGGCCCCACCGGAATGTCGTTGTCCTTGGCCCACTTGATGAAGTCGGCCACGATCAGGAAGTAGCCGGGGAAGCCCATGCCGACGATGATCTGCACCTCGAAATCGAGGCGCTTGGCATAGTCGAGGAAATCCTCGGTGACGCCGCGTTCGGCGAGTTCCCGGTAGGCCGCCTCACGCGCCTCGCCCTGTAGCGCCATGGCGGCGTCGAGTTCGGCTTCGGTGACGTCCGGCCAGTAGGGCGCCAGCCGTTGGGCCAGACCGGCACGCGAATTGTCCGCCAGCATCCGCGCCTCGCCTTCGAGGTCGCCAGCGAGGCTGGGCAGCAGCGGCTTGCGGCGCGGCGGCATATAGGCGCAGCGCTGCGCGACGACGAGCGTATTGGCCAGCGCCTCGGGCAGGTCCGCGAACATTTCCTGCATCGTCTCGACCGGCTTGACCCAGCGTTCTGGCGAGGAACGCGGGCGGTCGGCGGCATCGACCTGGGTCGAATTGGCGATGCAGAGCATGGCGTCATGCGCGGCGTGGAACTTCGCCTCGGCATATTGCGCGGGATTGGTGCCGACGAGCGGAATGTCGCGGGCATAGGCGAGCGCGATGAGGTCTTCCTCGCTGCCGTCCTCCGCCGCGTCGCCGGTGCGCGCGATCTCGATGTAGAGGCGGTTGCCGAACAGCGCCTGCAAGCTGTCGCAATAGCTTTCCGCGGCTTCCACCCGGTCCGCCGCGTAGAGCCGGGCGAGCGCTCCCTCGCCGCCGCCGGTCAGGCAGATCAGACCGTCGGTGTGGCCGCGCAAGTCGTCCAGTTCGACATGGGCTTCGAGATGCAGCGGTCGGTCAAGGTGTGCGCGGCTGACGAGATCGCACAGGTTGAGCCAGCCCGCCTCGTTCTGGGCGAAGAGCGCCAGCCAGTCGATCGGGCGATCCTGCCCCTGCTTCGCCGCACCGGGACGCGCGACTGCAAGGAAAGTGCCGACGATCGGCTGCACCCCGGCACCCTTGCAGGCCTGGGCATATGTCGGCGCGCCGTAGAGACCGTTGCGGTCGCAAATGGCGGCGGCGGGAAAATTGCGCTCCTTGGCGAGCTTGGCGGCGGCCTTGGGGTCGATCGCGCCGTCCAGCATCGTGAAACTGGAGAAGATGCGGAGCGGTACGAAAGGTGCGTGGGCCATCGGCGGAATTTAGGCATTGCCCCCATGCCCGATCAAGGCGGGTCTGGGGATAAGCCGGGGGATAGGGCAACTGGTGCCTCCAAAATGGCGCAGATCGAGGTCGCCACACCTCCGCCATGCCCTCCCCCAAAGAGCGCCTTGATACCGACGGGAAATCGGCTCATGGTCCCTCCCGTTCCTGTCCTTGCCGGACATTCCGTTCCGGCTTCTTCAAGAACTCTTGGAATTCATGCACATGCCGCGCCGATTCCGGCGCTTTCGTCTTTTGCCCAGATGGCATTTCCGGAGACGCGTGAATGAAGTTCGCCTATCTCGCTTTCGTCCCTCTCCTGCTGGCACCCGAAGGCATCCTGCCCTTGGAGTTCGCAGCCATGGCGCAGCAAAACCGGCCCGATGGGTCGCACGGACAGAGCGCGAGACCGCCCGGTGGCGGAGGCAGCAGCGGCGCCAATCGTCCCGGTCAACCGGGCGGAGGAAGACCAACCCATCCGGGGGATGGCAGCCATCGGCCCCAGCCCGCGCCGCAGCCGGTTCCCCAGCCGCAACCCACGCGACCCGGCGGCAATCACGGCCAGCCGGGCCGCCCCGGCGCAGGCAATGACCACAGACCTCCGCAGGGCGGCTACCGCCCCGGTCAACCGGGGGCCAATCGTCCGGACCAGCCAGGTCATCAGCGCCCGCCTGTCGTCAACCGTCCGCATCGTCCCGGCGCAGGCCGACCGAACACATTCCGGCCGATGCGAGCTCCGGCGTATCGCTACCCTCGCGGCTACAGCTATCGCCGCTGGTCGATCAACATGATGCTGCCGGCGATCTTCCTGTCGTCGTCCTACCTGTTCCAGGATTACGGGATGATCGGCGTCGGCCCGCCGCCCGCAGGTTATTACTGGGTCCGTTACGGTCCCGATCTCCTGCTGGTGAACCGCCGCAGCCGCCGCGTCGTCGACGCGATCTACGGCGCGTTCTACTGAAAGGGCGAGGCGCTGCCTTAAAGCAGCGCCTCGATATCCTTTTCCAGCCGCTCCGGCTTGTCGGTCGGGGCATAACGGCGCACGACCTTGCCGTCGCGGCCGATCAGGAACTTGGTGAAGTTCCACTTGATCGACTTGCTGCCGAGCAGGCCGGGCGCCTCGCGCTTGAGCCAGGTCCAGAGCGGCGCGGCATCATTCCCGTTCACGTCGATCTTGCCCATGAGCGGAAACGAGAGGCCGAAATTCACCTCGCAGAACGAGGCGATCTCGTCGGCGGAACTGGGCTCCTGCGCGCCGAACTGGTTGCAGGGGAAAGCGATGACCTCGAAGCCGCGGTCACGATACCGGCGCCATAGCGCCTCCAGCCCGGCATATTGCGGCGTAAACCCGCACTTGCTGGCGGTATTGACGATCAGGAGGACTTTGCCGAGCCGCTCGGCGAGACTTACCGTCTCTCCGCCCGGCAATTGCGCTTCGAAATCCGCGATCGTGCGAGGGTCAGCCGGTGACGCCATGGGGGAAATCCGTCCTTCGATAAAGACGGCGTATATCCCCGATTTCCAATAGCCTGTCACCGTCCTTCTGGACGGAATAGTTGCCCTGGTCCGCTTCGGGCAAATGCATGACGTAGCGGATCAGGTTGGCCACCGTATCTCTGCGAATGGCCTTGAACACATTGAATACACCCCCACCGTCGGCCGTCTTGTGCAGTTCGGCACTGTCGTTCCAGCCGGGGCCTTCGCCCGCCGGATGGCCTTGGATGGTAGTGGGAAAGTCGCTCATAAAACGCTCCTTTCGCGCGTCTTGCCTCTATAGCCAAAACGCTTAGACCATCGACGATGTTCCCCCGATGAACGACAGGCGATGAACGTCAGGTCAGCAGTCCGTCGTGCAGTCTTACCACGCGGTCCATCGCCGCAGCCAGACGCTCGTTATGGGTAGCAACGAGCGCAGCGCTGCCCTGCCCGCGCACCAGTTCGAGGAACTGGGCGAAGACCTTGTCGGCGGTTTTCTCATCGAGATTGCCGGTCGGTTCGTCGGCCAGCACCAGCCGCGGCTTGTTGGCCAGAGCGCGGGCCACCGCCACGCGCTGTTGCTCGCCGCCGGAGAGCTTGCTCGGGCGATGGTCGAGCCGCTGGCCGAGGCCGAGCGCGCCGAGCAGCTCGGTCGCCCGCGCCTCGCATTCCTCGCGCGACTTGCCGGTGATGAGCTGCGGCAGGACCACGTTCTCGATCGCGTTGAAGTCGGGCAGGAGGTGGTGGAACTGATAGACGAAGCCGATATGGTCGCGCCGCACCGCCGCGCGGCGATCCTTGCCGAGCTTCGAGGCGTCGATCCCGGCGATCTCGATCCGACCGCCGAAGCCGCCTTCGAGAAGACCGATGGCCTGGAGCATCGTCGACTTGCCCGAACCCGAAGGCCCCAGCAGCGCAACGATCTCTCCGGGCTGGACATTGAGATCGACGCCGCGCAGCACGTCGATGCGGACACCGCCCTGCTCGAAACTGCGGGTCAGCTTGTCGAGGCGAACTACTGGATCATTCATAGCGCAGCACCTGCACGGGATCGGTGCTCGCCGCCTTGAAGGCGGGGTAGAGCGTGGCGAGGAAGCTGAAGATCAGGGCCATCACGCAGATCACCGCGATCTCCACCGGATCGGGCCGCGAGGGCAGCTCGGTCAAGAAGCGGATCGAAGGGTCCCAGAGGTTCTGGCCGGTCACGATCTCCACGAAATGGACGATGGGCTGGCGGAAATAGAGGAACACCATGCCCAGCAGCACGCCCGCCACGGTGCCGAGCGCGCCGATGCAGAAGCCGGTCGTCACGAAGACCTTGAGCAGCGAGCGCCGGGTCGCGCCCATCGTCCGCAGGATCGCGATGTCGCGGGTCTTGGCGCGCACCAGCATGATCAGCGAGGACAGGATGTTGAACACCGCCACCAGCACGATGATAGAGAGCACCACGAACATCGCCACGCGCTCGACCGCCAGAGCCTCGAACAGCGAGGCGTTGATGGTCTTCCAGTCGGTGACGATCGCCCGGCCCTTGAGCTGGCGTTCGAGTGGCGCGAGGATTTCGCCGACCTTGTCGGGATTATTGGTGGTCACTTCGATCATGCCGATGGTGTCGCCGGTCAGCATGAGCGTCTGCGCGTCCTTCAGCGGCATGACCACATAGGCCTTGTCGTAGTCGTAGATGCCGATCTCGAAGATGGCGGCGACGCGATAGGCGATCTGGCGCGGAACCGTGCCGAAAGGAGTCGAGCGACCGAGCGGGTTCATCACCGTGATCGTATCGCCCACTTGCGCGCCGAGGTTCTGAGCGAGCTGCGACCCGATTGCGACGTTGTCGCTGCCCGGCTTGAGTTCGCCGAGATTGCCCGCCTTCACCTTCTCGCGCAGGCGCGCGAGGTCGTCATCGGTATTGCCCCGGACAAGGACACCCTCGACGCGGCCGTTGAAGGTCGTCACCAGCGGCTGTTCTATCAGCGGCGAGGCATGGGTGACGCCCGGCGTCGCGCGAACATCCTTCAACACGTCCTGCCAGTCGTCGAGACGACCGCCATAGGCCTGGATGATGGCGTGGCCGTTGAGCCCGACGATCTTGTCGAACAGTTCGGCGCGGAAGCCGTTCATCACGCTCATCACGATCACCAGCGCGGCGACGCCCAGCATGACCGCGACCAGGCTGATGCCGGCGACGAGGGCGATGAAGCGCTCGCCCTTTCCGGGCAGCATGTAGCGCTTGGCGATGGTCCATTCGAAAGGGGATAGGATCAAGCGACGGGTCCGTCTGAGATCGGGCAGGTAAGCCCGGCATTAAGCACATGTCGGAAAGCTGGCAAGCTGATGGGGTAACACGCGTGTCGGCAGGATGAACAGGAGTGTCCGGAATGGACGCATACAGAAGCACCGCAAACGCTCGGCGCGCGATTCGGCTCCCTTCGCTTCGTCATCAGGCCGTCATCAAGGACGCTCAAAGCCTCCGCCGTCACGGACTCTCGGGCGTTTCGCTGCTGGGCCTTGCATTTGAAGCCAACACGCTCCAAATGCGCGGGCGATTTGGCGCGACGGCAGCCCGGACGACATCCATGAACATGACACATCCCTTTCGAGACGCCGACGGGGACAAGCTGCGCGAAGAGTGCGGCGTTTTCGGCGTAATCGGCTCCAAGGACGCGGCGAACATCGCTGCGGCCGGGCTTCATTCCCTTCAGCATCGCGGCCAGGAGGCCGTGGGCATCACCAGCTTCAGCGGCGAGGAGTTCCACTCCCATCGCGGCCTCGGCCATGTGGCGCAGGTGTTCTCCCAGCGTGAGCTGGACACCCTGCCGGGCACCATGGCCTCGGGCCACGTCCGCTATGCGACGACCGGCGGATCGGGTCTGCGCAATGTGCAGCCGCTCTTCGCCGATCTCGCTGCGGGCGGCTTCTCGATCGCCCATAACGGCAATATTTCCAACGCGATGACGCTGAAGCGCGATCTCGTGTCGAAGGGTTCGATCTTCCAGTCGACCTCCGACACCGAGGTGATCATCCACCTCGTCGCCACCAGCCGCTACCCCACGCTGCTCGACCGTTTCGTCGATGCGCTGCGCATGGTGGAAGGCGCCTATTCGCTGATCTGCATGACCGCGGAAGGCATGATCGCCTGCCGCGATCCGCTGGGCATCCGCCCGCTGGTCATGGGCCGCATCGGCGATGCCACCGTCTTCGCTTCGGAAACCGTGGCCTTCGACGTGATCGGCGCCGAGTTCATCCGCTCGATCGAGCCGGGCGAACTGGTCCAAGTCGATCACAAGGGCACGATCTCCAGCCACCGCCCCTTCGGCAATCCGGCCCCGCGCCCCTGCATCTTCGAGCACGTCTACTTCAGCCGACCCGATTCGGTGATGGACGGCCTTTCGGTCTACGGCGTGCGCAAGCAGATCGGCATGGAACTGGCCAAGGAAGCGCCGGCCCTCGCCGACGTCGTTATCCCGGTTCCGGACAGCGGCGTGCCTGCCGCCATCGGCTATGCCCAGCAGTCGGGCATTCCCTTCGAACTCGGCATCATCCGCTCGCACTATGTCGGCCGCACCTTCATCCAGCCGGGTGACGCGGCCCGCCACGCGGACGTGAAGCGCAAGCACAACGCCAACCGCGCCATCGTCGAAGGCAAGCGCATCATCCTGATCGACGATTCGATCGTGCGCGGCACCACCTCGATGAAGATCGTCGAGATGATGCGCGACGCTGGCGCCGCCGAAGTGCACATGCGCATCGCCAGCCCGCCGACCGAGCATTCGTGCTTCTACGGCGTCGACACGCCCGAGCGCTCGAAGCTGCTCGCCGCCAACATGGACATCGCCGCCATGGCGGACTTCATCAAGGCCGACAGCCTCGCCTTCGTCTCGATCGACGGTCTCTACCGCGCGGTCGGCGAGGACAAGCGCAACAAGAAGCGCCCGCAGTTCTGCGATGCCTGCTTCTCGGGCGAATACCCCACCAAGCTGACGGACTTCACCGACCGCTTCGCCGGGGAGCGTAACGCGGCGTGAGCGATAGTGCAGGCGGAAAGCCGTTCGAAGGTCAGGTCGCACTCGTAACCGGCTCCAGCCGGGGCATCGGTGCGGCCACCGCCGTCGCGCTCGCGGCAGCCGGGGCGCATGTCCTGCTGACGGGGCGTGACACCAAGGCGCTCGAGACGATCGAGGACCGGATCTACCAGTCGGGCGGCTCGGCGACGATCGCGCCGGTCGATCTGGTCGAGCCGGACGGCATCGCCCGCCTCGCCACCGCCGTCTCGCAGCGCTGGGGCAGGCTGGACATTCTCGTCGTCAACGCGGCGGTCCTGCCCGAACTGACGAGCGTGGCCGATATCGACCAGCGCGCCTTCAACAAGGCGCTCACCACCAACGTCCTCGCGACGCAGGCCTTGATCGCCAATTTCGACGGTCTCCTGCGCAAGAGCGACGATGCCCGGGTGATCGGCCTCAGCAGCAGCGTCGCGGAAAAGCCCCGCGCGTTCTGGGGCGCCTATGCCGCTACCAAGGCCGCCAGCGACACGTTGCTGGACTGCTATGCCGAGGAAACCCGCAACACCGCGAAAGTGCGCGTCGCCGTGGTCAATCCCGGCGCCACCCGCACCGCCATGCGCGCCCGCGCCTATCCGGGCGAGGCTCCTGCCTCGGTCAAGCCGCCCGAAGTCGTGGCCGAGCGTCTGGTCGCCCTGCTGGGCGAGCCGTTCGAAACCCGGCACCGCGAAACCGTTGGCTCCCCATTTTAACCCTGTGGTAACCCATTCCTGATTTCCTGCCATGGTCGGGGCATCTGTCGCCCCTTCCATGGAAGGCTTCAAAAATGGGGGTCTCGGGACGATGATGACGAAAGCCCCGCGGGACATCTACGAACTCGCCGCGCAGGAAGACCGCAGCGCGATTCGCCAGCGCATCTCGATTCCCGCCGGTTTCCGGGCTTCCGGAACCAAGGGATTCCAGACGGCGGTGCGCGATCTCTCGCTTTCCGGCTTCTCGGCTACGGCGATCAGCCGTATCCATCCGGGCACTTACTGCTGGCTGACCCTGCCCAGCATGGAAGCCCTGCCCGCCCGCGTAGTCTGGTGGGAAGACGGCCTTGTCGGCTGCGCCTTCGAGCAATTGCTGAACCCGATCATCCTTGACACTGTGCTGGAGCAATGGCGCCGCGAACTGCGCGACCGGAAAGCCTGAGCTTACGCCTTCACCAGCGTGACCTGGGCGACGTCGATTCCGCCGCCCATGAAGCCGCCCTCGCAGTACATCAGGTAGAAGCGCCATAGGCGCACGAAGCGCTCGTCGAATCCGGCGGGCAGCCGCCCTTCCTTGACCGCCGCGTCGAAATTGCGGCGCCATACGTGGAGCGTGCGGGCATAGTCCTGCCCGAATCCGTGCCGATCTTCCCACGAGAGGCCCCGTTCCTCGGCCAGACGGCGGAATTCCGGCTCGTGGATCAGCAGGCCGCCGGGGAAGATGAAAGTCTGGATGAAGTCCGCGCTCCGGGCATAGGCCTCGAAGATCTCGCTGCGCATGGCGATATACTGGATCGCCGCCCGGCCGCCGGACTTGAGATTGCGGGCCACGCAGTCGAGGAAGTCGGGCCAGAACCGGCGGCCGACCGCTTCCACCATCTCCACCGAGACGATGGCGTCATAGGGTGCGTCGTAGGCGCCGCCGACATCGCGGTAGTCCTGCTTGAGGAAATCGACGCGTCCTCCTGCGCCTTCCACCCGCCCGTTCCAGCGGTGGCGGGCATAGGCGAGCTGTTCGTCGGACAGGCTGATGGCATCGACCCGCGCGCCTTCGGTCTCGGCCAGAAACGCCGAGAGCGTACCCCAGCCACAACCGATCTCCAGCACACGTCCCGCTTCCGGCAGGGCGAGCCGATGCGCAATGGCGCCGATCTTGTTGGACTGGGCCACGTCGAGTTCGGTCACGAACTGGCTGAGCGCATTGGGGCCGCCGTCGGGGCGCGGGAAGATACCGCTGGAATAGAGCATCGTCTCGCCCAGCCACTGCTCGTAGAAATCGTTGCCGAGGTCGTAGTGGGCATGGATGTTTCGCAAGGAACCCGAGCGCGTATTGCGATGCAGCCAGTGCAGGAACCGCGCGATTGCCCGCCACGGGCCTTGCGCGCGGCCGACATTGCCGAGGCTCATGGCGTTTTCCATGAACAGGGCGAAGATCGGCACCGGGTCCGGGCTGTCCCACTCGCCCGCTTCCCAGGCCTGATACCAGCCGACCGAACCCGCCGTCGCCAGCCGGAGCAGTGCGCGCCAACTACGGATATGCACGGTGGCCGCAAAACCGGGCGCCCGTCCGCCGAGCAGCCGGGTCTCGCCATCGGGCAATATTGTCTCGATCGAGCCACGGTCGAGCCCCGCATCGATGCGACCCAGCACCCGCGACACGCCGCCGGACCAGAACTTCGCCAGCCACTGCGGGCCAACGCCAATGGAGCGGCCGCCTTCGACCAGCTCCTCTCCCCTGCCTGGCGCCTCTGCGTTCATGCCCCGAATATTATCCGTAAATCGTCCCCGGGCAATCGCTTAGGCGGGCAGCTCATTTGACTTTGGTCTTAGCCCAGGCGGCCAGTGCCCGCTCCCTTCCGGCGCGGTGTTCGACCAGCCGGGCGGGGTAGCCACGCGGCCGGTGCCCCGGCGAGGGATCGTGTATCTCCGCGTCGCTCACATCGGCGAGTTCCGGCACCCATTCGCGGATATAGGCAGCAGCGTCGAACTTCTCCGACTGGGTGAGCGGCGCCATGATCCGTACGAACATCTGCGCGTCCACGCCCGATCCCGCCGACCACTGCCAGTTCACCGCATTGGAGCCGTAGTCGGCATCGACCAGGGTATCCCAGAACCACTGCTCGCCCTCGCGCCAGTCGATCAGCAGGTGCTTGATGAGGAAACTGGCGGCGATCATCCGCACGCGATTGTGCATCCAGCCGGTGTGCCAGAGCTGGCGCATCCCGGCATCGACGATGGGATATCCGGTGCGCCCCCGCTGCCACGCCTTCAGGTCCGACTCGGCCTGCTGCCCGGAGCGCCAGTGCAGGTGTGCGAAGTCCTCCTTGGCGGAACGCGCGCCGTACTCCGGCAATTGCAAGATCACGTTTTGCGCATAGTCTCGCCAGCCCAGTTCGCCGAGGAAAGTCTCCACCGAACCGCCCGCGTCGGCGACGGCATGCCAGACCTGCGAAGGAGAGATCTCGCCGAAGTGCAGATGCGGCGAGAGAAACGAAGTGCCCTCGACCGACGGCAGGTTGCGCTGCGCTTCATAGGCCGAGGCTTCGTCGACGAAGGCGTGGAGGCGCTTCTTTGCGCCTTCCTCGCCCGGCTCCCACATGTCGCGCATGCCGCCCGCCCAGTCGGGCTTGGTGGGGAGCAGGTTCCAGCCGGCCAGATCGTCCGAGGTGGGCCAGCTGGCAGGCGCCTCGAACCGGTGCGGACGCGGGTGTGGTTCGACAGGCGGGAGCCGCTCGTGCAGCGCCCGCCAGAACGGCGTGTAGATCTTGTAAGGCCGTCCGGATCCATTCAGAACCGATCCCGGCGGCGCGAGGTAATTGCCGTGATGGAGGTGCAGGTCGAGCACTTTGCCGACCGCCTTCTCGGCATTGCGCCACCACGGCTCATAGTGATGCAAGGCATGGACCGAGCGCGCACCCACTTCCTCTGCCACGGCCTTCAGCACGTCCTCGCTGCGCCCCTTCCGCAGGATCAGGCGCGAGCCCTTCTCCCGCAGCGCCGCATCGAGGCATTGCAGCGAATGGTGCAGCCACCAGCGCGAAGCCCCGCCCATCCGGCGATGTTTGGGGGTCTCGTCGTCGAGCACATAAACCGGCACGACAGGGCCTTGGCGGGCGGCTTCGACGATGGCAGGCTGGTCCGACAGGCGCAAGTCGCGCCGCAGCCAGACGATGACAGGGGAATTCATGCTGCCGGAACGCTTTTCACTCATGCTCGTTCCCTAAGCTAATGCCTGCCTTTCCCGAAAGCCCCCGCAAGCCGCGTCATCGCATCGATCCGCGCAAGGCCCTGATCGCCGCGCTCGCCTGCTGGACCGGCTTCGCGGCTTTCGCCTGGGCCATGCCTGCGGGCAGGACCGCCCAGTTCGACCGGCTGGGCCTGCTGTTCTGGCGCGCCCACGACTTGCGTCCCCTCGGCCCACCCTGGCTGCTCGAATGGGTCCGCGACCTCACCGCCATGGGCGGGTTCCTGCAACTCAAGCTCTATACGATCTTCGCGGTAGTCGCGCTGTTCTGGCTGCGCTGCCGCCGCGAGGGCGTGCTGCTGGCGCTGACGGTGCTGAGCGCCAGCCTCGTCAACGTCGCCTTCAAGGCCATGTTCGGCCGCCCCCGCCCGGAGATCGTGCCGCACCTCACCGAGGCCGGAGGGGCCAGCTTTCCCAGCGGCCACAGCTTCAACGCCGCCTCGTCCTACATCGCCTTCGCGCTCGCCTTCGCCGCGCTCAGCCCGCGCGCCTCGGTGCGGCATACGCTGGTCGCGGCGGCCATGCTGCTGAGCCTCGCCATCGCCTGGAGCCGCGTCTGGCTGGGCGTCCACTGGCCGAGCGATGTCATGGCCGGGTGGCTGGGCGGCGCCGGATGGGCCTTCCTCGCCAGCGCCCTGCTCTACCGCCCCGCCGCAACCGTGGTCCACGCCGCCGACGAACTCACCGCTCCGGAAAAGGTCAACTGACCGTCCAGGTCTGGCCCCGCGCCAGCAGCTTGCCGAGATCGGCGCTCTTGCCCGCGATCAGCCCTTCCCGCTCGGCGATAACGGCGCTTTCGAAAGTCGGCGCCGGATCGTCATGGATCACCCCCAGCGCCATCGGGAACGGACCGAAGGGCATCTCCACCAGCATATGCGCCAGCGCGCGATTGCGGACATTGTGCACCAGCACCCCCGCCGCCTGCCAGTCTCCCTCGACGACATCCACCACCTTCAGCGAGAGCGTCTCGATATCGAGTGCGAGTCCCCTGGTGCCCTTGGCGAAGAGCAGCGGCTCGCCGTCGCGGCACTGGACCTGCCGATCTGCCGCCACGGCCTTGTCGGTAAAGTCGTCGAAGCGGTCCTTGTTGTAGACGATACAGTTCTGGAAGATTTCGATGAAGGCCGCCCCCTTGTGGAGGTAGGCGGCTTTCAGCACCTCCGGCAGGTCCTTGGACACGTCGTAGCCGCGCGCCACGAACCGCGCGCCAGAACCCAATGCGAAAGCGCAGGGGCTGGCGGGGCGGTCGACCGATCCGGCGGGAGAGGTCGGTGAAGGCGTGCCGGTGCGGCTGGTCGGAGAGTACTGCCCCTTTGTCAGGCCGTAGATCTCGTTGTTGAACAGCATGATCTGGCAATCGAGATTGCGCCGCAGCACATGCATCGTGTGGTTGCCGCCGATCGACATGCCGTCGCCGTCGCCCGTCACCAGCCAGACGTCGAGTTGCGGATTGGCCAGCTTGATGCCGGTCGCCACTGCGGGTGCGCGGCCGTGGATCGAGTGGAAGCCATAGCTTTCGACATAGTAGGGAAACCGGCTCGAACAGCCGATGCCGGAGACGAAGACGGTGTTCTTCGGGTCCGCCCCCAGCATCGGCAGGGTGCGCTGCACCGCCTTCAGGATCGCGTAGTCGCCGCAGCCGGGGCACCAGCGCACTTCCTGGTCGGTTTCCCAGTCCTTGAGCGTGGTCTCGATCGGGGTCATGTCGTTCATGATGCGCTCTCCCGCCTCAGGGCTGCTCGATTTCGGGCGCGGGAAGCTGGGTCTCGTTGACCGCCACCTCGCCGCCTTCGTTGCCGGGGATCCGGTCGAAGAACCGGCCGATCGCCTCCTCCAGTTCGGCGATCGCGAAAGGCTGGCCGCTGGTCTTGTTCAGCGGCACCGCATCGATCAGGAAGCGGTCGCGCAGCACGGTCTTGAACTGCCCGGTGTTCATCTCCGGCACGAGTACATGGTCGAAACCGGCCAGCACTTCGCCGAGATTGCCCGGCAGCGGCCAGACATGGCGAACATGGACATGGCTCACCGCGAGCCCCCGCCGCCGGGCACGGCGCACGGCCTGATGGATCGGCCCGTAAGTCGAACCCCAGCCGACCACGACCAGCGTGCCCCGCGCCTCGCCAAGGCAGACTTCCTGCGGCGGAATGGTCATGGCGATTCCGTCGATCCGGGCCTTGCGGGCGTCGGTCTGGAGCTGATGGACGTCGGGCGCATAGTCGATATTGCCACTGTCCACCGCCTTCTCGATCCCGCCGATCCGGTGCATCAGACCGGGCGTGCCGGGCCGGATCCAGGGCCGCACCCCGCGCGCGTCGCGCTTGTAGGGCAGCACGCGGTCCCCGCCGTTCTTCTCCTCCAGAAACGGGACGGGAAACGGCTCGAAAGTCTCCGGATCGGGGACCTTCCACGGCTCCGAGGCATTGCCGATATAGCCGTCGGTCAGCAGGATCACCGGCGTCATGTACTGCGTGGCGAGGCGGCAGGCCTCGATCGCGCATTCGAAGGCATCGGCAGGGGAACGCGCGGCGATCACCGGCAGCGGGGCATCACCGTTGCGGCCGTAGACCGCCTGATAGAGGTCCGATTGCTCGGTCTTGGTCGGCAGGCCGGTCGAAGGCCCCCCGCGCTGCGAATTGACGATCACCAGCGGCAGTTCGGTCATCACCGCCAGCCCCATGCCCTCGCCCTTGAGCGCGATGCCGGGGCCGGAGGAGGACGTGACGCCCAGCTGCCCGGCATAGCTCGCCCCGATAGCCGAGCAGATCGCGGCGATCTCGTCCTCGGCCTGGAAGGTGGTGACGCCGAATTCCTTCATCTTCACCAGATGGTGGAGGATCGCCGAAGCCGGAGTGATCGGATAGCCGCCGAAGAACATCGGCAGCCCGGCCAACCGGCACCCGGCAACCAGTCCCAGCGCAATCGCCTCGGCGCCCGTCACCGTCCGGTACAACCCCGGCTCGCTGGGAACCGGATCGATGTGCTGCTTGCGCAGCGGACCGGACAGTTCCGCCGTATCGCCATAGGCATGTCCCGCATTGAGCGCGGCGATATTGGCCTCGGCCAGCACCGGGTTCTTTGCGAACTTGGCCTTCAACCAATCGACCAGCGGCTGCCGGTCGCGGTCGAACATCCAGAGCGCCAAACCCAGCGTCCACATGTTCTTGCAGCGCAGCGCCTCCTTGTTGCCGAGGCCGAACGGCTTCACCGCCTCCAGCGTCAGCGCGGAAATATCGAAGGCGAGCACGTCCCACTTGGCGAGGCTGCCGTCTTCCAGAGGGTTCTCCGCGTACTTCGCCTTTTCGAGATTGCGCTTCCCGAACTCGCCGGTGTCGACGATGACCATGCCGCCGGGCTTCAGCGCATGGATATTGGTCTTCAGCGCCGCCGGGTTCATCGCCACGAGCACGTCCGGCGCGTCGCCTGCCGTGGTGATCTCGCTGGATCCGAAGTTGATCTGGAAGGCCGAGACCCCGAACAGAGTGCCCTGCGGCGCACGGATCTCGGCGGGAAAGTCCGGGAACGTTGCCAGATCATTCCCGGCGAGCGCGGTGGAGAGCGTGAACTGCCCCCCGGTAAGCTGCATGCCGTCGCCCGAGTCGCCCGCGAACCGCACGACGACAGCTTCCACGGCCCGTTCGTCGGGACTCGATACGTCATGTTCCGATGAGATTGTCGCCATCATCGTCCTCTCCAGGGAAAGCCGGTCTTGCGCCGACGAAGCTTGTTTCCCTTCGCGCAGACTAGGCCCGCTATCTGCCGCTGCAAAATGGAAAAACGCATGACGCGGCAAACCGCGCCTCACTTCCAACCCGGGGCTGTCTTCGGTTAGCAAACGGGGAACCATAAATGGCGCTGGCATTGCGTCCGGGCTTGGGTCATTCTACCGGCATGCGCTCCGGTCATCGTCTCAGATCGTCCGAACACACGCTTTTCCCAACGAACATGGAATCCCGTTCACCGATGAAAGACTTCGCGTCCCTCCCCTACCGCCCCTGCGTCGGCGTCATGCTCGTCAATTCCGACGGCAAGGTCTTCGTCGGCAAGCGGATCGACACCAAGGAAGGCGACTGGTGGCAGATGCCCCAGGGCGGCGTCGACGACGGCGAAGACCTGAAGGCTGCGGCGCTGCGCGAACTCTGGGAAGAGACCGGCGCCACCGAATCGCATGTCACGATCCTCTCCCACACGAAGGAAGAGCTGCTCTACGACCTGCCGGAAGAACTGATCGGCAAGCTCTGGAAAGGCAAGTATCGTGGTCAGCGCCAGACCTGGTATCTCGCCCGCTTCGAAGGCAAGGATGGCGACATCGATCTGGAAGCCCACAAGCCTGCCGAATTCTGCGAGTGGAAGTGGGTCGATCCGGAACTGCTGCCGGAGCTGATCGTGCCGTTCAAGAAGCGCGTCTACCGCACCGTGCTGGAAGAATTCCGCGCATTGATCTGATCCTTCGACAGGCTCAGGATGAGCGGGTCAGGGGAAAACACCCACTCCCGCTCAGCTGAGCTTGTCGAAGCCCAGCCACAAACCTCAGTTTTCGGAAACCACCGGCTTGGGCGCCGAGGCCTCGGCGGTCATGACGCGGGTCGCCGGAACCTTGGCGATGGCAGCAGCCAGCTCCTCGGTTTCCGCGCAGTCCTTGCCGCAGAGCGTCTGGAGCCGCGCGAGATTACGGCTGGCCTTGTCCTTCGCACCCTTTTCCGCCAGCGCCATGCCTTCACCGGCCAGCGCCGCCACATTGCGCGGATCGCTGACCAGCGCCACGCGATAATAGCGCAGCGCCTTGCCCTGAAGGCCCTGCTGCCGCGTCGCATCCGCCAGCGCCAACAGCACGGTGACATTGCCCGGCTCTACCGTCAGCGCAGCCTCGAAAGCATCGATCGCGCCATTGACGTTCCCCGCGCCGATCGCGGCATGTCCTTCGGTCATCAGCGTCGCCGCGCGCGGATCGAGTGCAGCGGTCGGCGCGGAAAGGATAGCGCTGGAGGAAACGGCGACCACAAGGGAAAGAGCAATCGCGACAGGCGTGTAACGCATCAAAATGTCCTTGGCCGAGGGCTTCGTCCTCATCATGACACGAACGCTATCACAGCCGTTCGAAGCGCGCGACGAAAAAGCCGTCGGTCCCGTCCTGCCACGGCGAGAGCCTCAGACCGGGGCCGCGCAGGGTTCCGGCGGGCACCAGCGGCGTGACCGCCTGCCAGCCACGGTTCCGCTTCAGGAAGCCTTCCGCCTGGTTCGCGCCTTCCTCATCGAGCAGCGAACAGGTTACGAAGACCAGCCGTCCGCCCGTTTTCACCAGACCGGCGGCGATATCGAGCAAGCGCGCCTGCACCGTCACATAACGAACGAGCTGCGCCTCGGTGAGCCGCCAGCGTGCCTCGGGATTGCGGCGCCAGGTGCCCGTTCCCGAACAGGGTGCATCGACCAGCACGGCATCGGCGGCACCGGCAAAGCGCTGGAGCGCCTGCACTTCCTTGTTCGGATCGAGCAGGACGGTCTCGATGCCCGTCGCCCCGGCCCGTTCGGCACGAGGGGCGAGTCGGGACAGGCGCGTGCGGTCCACGTCGCAGGCGACCAGCGTGCCGCTGTTCTCCATCGCCGCGGCCAGCGCGAGCGTCTTGCCCCCGGCCCCGGCGCAAAGATCGATCAGCGTCTCACCGGGCTTGGCGGCAACGGCCTCGCAGGTCAGCTGCGAGCCGGTGTCCTGCACCTCGACGGCGCCGTGAACATAGGCATCGGACTGCTCGATGCTGGTTTCCGGCGGATAGCGCCAGCCATGCGCGGCCAGCGAACGCTCGCCGCCTTCGGGCAGTTCGATGCGCCCGCCGCGCAAGGTGTTGACGCGAATGTCGAGCGGCGCGCGGTCGAGCAGCGCCATGGCATCGGCTTCGGCGACATCGCTCCTGGCAAAGCGCTCGACCAGCCAGCGCGGCGCAAGGCCCGCTTCGGCGACCGGCTCGCCCGGAACGATCTTGGCGGGCGCATGGCCGTTACCGTCGAACAGCGCCGCCAGTTCCGGATCTTCGACGGCGACGCGCAGCATGGCCGCGCGGCCCGTCTCGGGCACTTCACCGCAGGCCCGGATCGCCCGGTACGTGAGTTCGCGGATCGCGCGACGGTCCTTGCTGCCCGCGAAGCGGCGGGTGCGGAACCAGTCTCCGATCAGCCGGTCGGCAGGTGCGCCATTGGCGCGCGCCCCCGCGATCACGAGGTCGAGAACCTCGATCGCTGCCTGAACGCGCGCACCCGGCGTCATTGCCCTGCCCTCGACGCTGCGGAAATCAGCGCGTCGGGTAGTTCGGTGCTTCGCGGGTGATGGTCACGTCATGGACGTGGCTCTCGCGCAGACCGGCATTGGTGATGCGCACGAACTGGGCGTTCTTGCGCAGATCCTCGATGGTGGCCGAGCCGGTATAGCCCATGGCCGCCTTCACGCCGCCCACCAGCTGGTGGATGACGTCCTTGGCCGGGCCCTTGTAGGCGACCTGGCCTTCGATGCCTTCGGGAACCAGCTTCATCTGGTCCTTGATGTCGCCCTGGAAGTAGCGGTCGGCCGAACCACGGCCCATCGCGCCCACCGAACCCATGCCGCGATACGACTTGTAGGCGCGGCCCTGATAGAGGAACGTCTCGCCCGGCGCTTCCTCGGTGCCCGCGAGCATCGAGCCGACCATGATGGTCGAGGCACCGGCGGCCAGCGCCTTGGCGGCGTCACCCGAAGTGCGCAGACCGCCGTCGGCGATCACCGGCACGCCTGCCTTGTCGGCCTCTTCGGCGGCATCCATGATCGCGGTCAGCTGCGGCACGCCGACACCGGCGACGATGCGCGTGGTGCAGATCGAGCCGGGCCCGATGCCCACCTTCACGCAGTCCGCACCGGCGTCGATCAGCGCACGCGCCGCTTCGGCGGTGGCGATGTTGCCGGCAATGACCTGCGCCGAGTTCGACAGCTTCTTCACGCGCTCGACCGCAAGCGCCACGTCCTTGTTATGGCCGTGGGCAGTGTCGATGACGACGACGTCGCACTCGGCGGCGAGCAGCGCCTCGGTGCGGGCGAAGCCCTTGTCGCCCACGGTGGTTGCGGCGGCGACGCGCAGGCGACCGGCGGCATCCTTGGTGGCGTCGGGGTAGGTGACGGCCTTCTCGATGTCCTTGACGGTGATGAGGCCGACGCAGCGGAAGTCGTTGTCGACCACCAGCAGCTTCTCGATGCGGCGAGCGTGCAACAGGCGGCGCGCCTCGTCCTGGTCCACACCGACCTTGACGGTGGCGAGGTTCTCATGCGTCATCAACTCGCGCACCGGCTGTGCCGGGTTCGCGGCGAAGCGCACGTCGCGGTTGGTGAGGATGCCGACCAGCTTGCCCGAATTCTCCACGACCGGAATGCCGCTGATCTTGTTCGCCAGCATGATCGCCTGCGCTTCCCCAAGCGTGGCGTCGGGCGAGATCGTGATCGGGTTGACGACCATGCCGCTCTCGAAGCGCTTCACGGCGCGGACCGCCGCGCACTGTTCCTCGATCGTGAGGTTGCGGTGCAGCACGCCGATGCCGCCGAGCTGGGCCATGACGATCGCCATGTCCGCTTCGGTCACGGTGTCCATCGCCGAGGAAATCACCGGGATGTTGAGCGAGATGCCGCGCGTCAGGCGGCTGCGGGTATCGGCCTGGGTGGGGACGATGTCGGACTTCGCGGGACGAAGCAGTACGTCGTCGAAAGTAAGTCCGAGCTGGATATCCATGAGCGCCACCATAACCTTTACCGGGGAGAATCGTGGCGGCCCATGTAATCAAACGGGGGCGTCAGGGCTAGAGCCTTTTCGTACCGGGCCGAAACGGCGCCGAGAGGCCCCTTACTTCGTCTTCCTGCCCGTCGCCGGTGCCGCAGGCTGGACCGGATTGCTCGGCACTCGCCGCAAGTCCCCGAACCAGCGACCGAGCGCGGTAAGCATCTTCACGTCGTCCACCGCGCCGCCCAGTTCGAGCGGATGGGCCATGTGCGCCAGATCGTCGCTCGGGCGGTGATAGTCGCCGTCGAAGAAGGCGCGCATACGGTCGATGTCGCCATAGGCGGTCGTCACCATGACGGCGGGAATATCGTGCTGAATCAGCGCCCAGCCGTCCTGCCGCCGCAGATATTCGTTGGCGTCGTCGTTCGCCCGCAGCTTGAAGCGCTCGGCCTTGGCGACTTTGGCGATCTCCCCGTCGAGCGCGGTCATGCCGCGTCCGACGATGGCGAAGGGCGTGCCCCTGGGGGCGATCGCGATGGAATCGATATTGAAGGCAGCGACGATCTGCCCCGGCGGCAGCGGCGGATTTTCCGCGAAGGCATGGGCGCCCAGCAGGCCGAGTTCCTCGCCCGTGGTCGCCAGGAAATAGACGTCGCGGTCGAGCTGCGGCCCGCGCGCGAGACGCCGCGCCACTTCGGTCAGCGCCGCGACGCCGCTGGCATTGTCGATCGCGCCATTGCAGATGACGTCCTCGGCGGGCGCCTCGCCGCATTCGCCGAAGTGGTCCCAATGGGCCAGGAACAGCACCGCACCCGATTCCGAACGACGCCCCGGCAGCTTGCCGATCAGGTTGTGGGTGCGGATCGTCGTCTCGCGCGTGGTCGCTTCGAGCGAAGCCGTCACGTCGAGCACCAGCGGCACGAAATCGGGCTTGGCCGCCGCGGTTTCGAGACTGTCGAGCGAGCGCGAGGTGCCCTTGAGCAGCGCCGCCATCGCATCGCGGGTGATGAAGGCTTCGAGATCGCCGCCCAGGGTATCGTCCGAAAGCGCATAGCCGGTGCGCTTGCGCCGCGCCGCGACCTGATCGAGGCTGCGATCCCCGTCAAGCACCGTCAGCACCGCCGAGGCGCCCAGCGCAAGAAGATCGTTCTGACGCTCCCCGTCGGGCTTATCGCCGTCGAGCACGACTGCGACCCGGCCCGCCAGTTCGGTGCGGGTATAGTCGCGCCCCCGGCCCTTGCCGAGGAACAGCATGGGCACGTTGCGCACGAGGCTGCGCTTGCCCGAAGTCAGTACCAGAACGCCTGCGGGCGAGACCGTCGAGCGCGCGCCCTTGCGCAGGAACCGCGCCGCCGAGGAATCGGGCTCGCGCGCGACGAGCGTAACCGGGGCGAACCATTCGTGGCCGGGGTCGTTGGTGCCGGAAACCAGTCCGATGTCGAACCACTGCTTGCCGAGGTAGCGCAGGGTCTTCGCCTCGCCGGCGGTGCCCGGCTCCCGCCCGTCGAAATCGTCGCTGGCCAGCACTTCGATATGCGCACGCAGGCGCGAGGCCAGTTCCTGGTCGGCGCGGGAGATCGCCGAGAACAAAGGATGGCCGCTGACGAGCAGCGCGCCGAGCGTCACCGCGCCGACCGCGCGTGCCAGTCCTACCGTGAATCCCCTGTGCATCGTGCCTCAGCCTATACGACGGATTTCGCTGGGCTGTTACAATTTCTCGCTAAATTGCGAACGGGCGGTCGCATTTGTGGCTGTGAGGCAACGGACCAGCCGGAAGCGGCCGGAACAAGACCCCGCCAAATTCGATTGAACTAGCCTCCGGGCTACGGCTAGTCTCGCCGTGCCAGCCTCCGGCAGCCTTTGAAAGGGATCAGACGCGATGCGGCTCGACGATTTCAATCCCGACAACATCCGCGTCAGCCAGGGCGGCGGGCGCAGTTTCCCCGGCGGCTCGGGCGGCAAGCTGGGCTGCGGGTCGCTGGTGATCGTGCTGATCGGCGCGCTCGTCTTCGGGGTCGATCCGGGACAGATGCTGGGCACGCTGGAGAACGTCCAGCAACAGCAGGCGCCTGCACCGGCCCAGCGTCCCGGCCAGCCGAAGGATACCGCCTCGATCTGTCGGCAGAACGCCTATGCGCTGGAATCCTGCAACGCCGTGTCCTCGCTCAACACGACCTGGCAGCCGCTGTTCCAGAAGGCGAACATCGCTTTCGAGCAGCCGAACCTGCATTTCTACAACGGCTCCGACCAGTCCGGCTGCGGCGCCGCGCAAAGTGCGATGGGACCGTTCTACTGCCCCGCCGACCAGGGCATCTATATCGACACCAGCTTCTACGACGAACTGGACCGCAAGCTCGGTGCCAAGGGCGATTTCGCGCGCTATTACGTCGTCGCGCACGAGTACGGCCATCATATCCAGCACCTGCTCGGGCTGGACGGTCAGGTCCGCCGCGCCCAGCGGCAGAACCCGCAGCAGGCCAATGCACTGCAGGTCAGCATGGAGCTTCAGGCGGACTGCTATGCCGGGGTCTGGGCCGGGCGCAACAAGGACCGCATCGAACCCGGCGACATGGAGGAAGGCCTCACCGCCGCCAGCGCCATCGGCGATGACACCCTGATGAAAAACGCCGGGCAGCGCGTCAGCCCGGAGAGCTTCACCCACGGCTCCAGCGCCCAGCGCATGGCATGGCTGCGGCGCGGTGTCGAAACAGGGAACGAGGACGCCTGCGACACGTTCAACCAGCAGTAACTCGTTCAGAGGCGGCGCTTCCCTCCTTCCCCGTGGGTGCGACTGCGCCGCCCACGGGGGCAATCAGGAGGAAACGATGCGCCATTTCTTGATTCTTGCGGCCATGGCCGGAACGCTGGCCGCCACATCGGCCGAGGCGCGGCAGGACAAGCCGATCACTGACAACGAACCCGATGCGATGGATGTGGCCAAGACGCCGGTGACCGACCTCAATCTCGACAAGACCGAGATTCCGCCGGTCCTGATCGCCGCCACCAAGAAGCCCTACGATCTCACGTCCTTGCGCTCATGCCGCCAACTGAGCGCGGCGGTGCAGGAGCTGGACGGCATTCTCGGCGACGATCTCGACCTGCCGCAGGAAGCGCGCGACCGGGTCAGCACCGGCAAGGTCGCGAAGTGGGTGGTCGGCTCGTTCATTCCCTTCCGCGGCCTGATCCGCGAGATTTCCGGCGCCAATGCACAGGAACGCGCAGTTCTGGCGGCGATCCAGGCCGGCGTCGCCCGGCGCGGTTTCCTCAAGGGCGTCGGTGCCCAGCGCGGCTGCGCCTATCCCGCCTCCCCCGCGACACCGGCGATCATCCAGGCCAAGGCGCTCCAGCAGCACGAAGAAGATGCGAAGAACGGCAAGAAGAGCGACGCCAAGGCCGAACAGAAATCATCGAAGGGCGAGCGCAGTACCGGGCAGGACGGCGTCGCCTATACCTCGCAGCCCGTCGTTCAGAAGGTTCCCTGACAGGTCGATGGCCGGACTGCCTCTATCGGCAAGTCCGGCCATCGTCCGTTCGTTTCGCCCTAGTTCGCCTCGCCCTGCATTTCCGCACGGGCATCCGCCAGTTCCTTGTCGAGTTCCGCAAGTATCTGGTTCCGGATCATGGCATCCAGCCCGTGATTGGCCGCAATCGTAGCCTTGGCCGAGGAAATCGCCCGAGCCGCAGCGTTCAGTGCTTCGCGGGGGACACCGGTACAGACGTAAGTCGTCGAAGCGGAACGATTACCGTGGTTCCCGCCTGAACGATCCGCCGGGCAAGTGCTGTCGATCGTGATCGTCTGCTGAATCTTCGTCCCGCCCTCGCCGTCCTTGCGGGTGATACGGATTGTCTGAACCTTGCCGTTCGAGGAAGTCGACTGTTCCACTTGCGGCATGTTGCGCCCCACTTCGGCCATGGCGCGCGCAGCTGCGCGATCCGCAACGGCACGGGCGTGCGACAGGTCAACGGGCGGCATGGGAGGAGCCGGGGGTGCAGGCGGCACGTCCACCTCACTCACGCGCGCGGGTGGCGGAGGCGGTGTCGGCGCCCAAGGCGCTTCGGGAGCGACGACCGCATGGGCCGGTTGCGGTGCTACGGGTGGCTCCGGCGCGTCTTGCCAGCGCGAAAGCGACGGGGCTGCCGGGGCCGCCGGAGCGACGGGAGCAGCGGCTGCCTGCGGGGCCGCCGGGGCTTCGGGCACGTCCGGCTCCTCGATGGCCGCATAAGTGACCGTTGCCGTGCAGGGCACCGCAACGACGGCGAAAGCGAACAGGCTGCGCGCCATCACCCGCCTTGCGGGCGAGACTTCGAGTGTCGCGAGCGCCTTGAGGCGCTGGATGATCGGCTTCTCGCCCGCCAGCGCACCGGCAATCGGAGCCGCGAGAGTCAGGCGGCTGCCTGCGGCGAAGGAGGCGATCACGCGGCCGTAGCGGGCACGCGTCTCGCGGGTGCAGCCGGTCATGACGCGCGCATCGCAGGCGGCCTCCTGATCGGCGCGCAAGGCGCGCCAGGCAGCCCAGCCGATCGGATTGAACCAGTGGAGCGCGAACAGCGGCTGGAGAACGATCAGCGCGAGCAAGTCGTTGCCCGCGTGATGCTCCAGTTCGTGGGCGATCGCGAAGTCCGAGCTTTCCGAGTCCACCGTCGCGAGAAAGCCCTGCGGCAGGGCGACCACCCGGTCGCGGACGCCGAACGCCAACGGCGAAGCGGCGGCCGATGTCTCGACGATGCGGATATCGCCCGAATGGGCCACGAGCCGGGCGTCGGCCATCAGCTCCGCGCGCATCAGCCGGTAATTGCGCAGGCGTTGGAAGAGAAAGATCGCCGCTCCGACCAGCCAGACGGTGATCAGCACAGAAAACCACGGAATTTGCGCAAGCAGGCCCGGTTCTACCGGAACCGCAGCCTGTACCGGGACCGTGACGGAAGGCGACGCTGTGACCACGGTATCCACGACCGACGGCGAAGCGGCGGGCGGCAGCACCGCTTGCGCGGTCGCGGTGATCGGCTCCACGGCAATCTGCGGACGGGCGAACAGCCCTTTCGGCAGGGCCAGCGGCGGCAGCACCAGACGCAGGACCGGCAAGGCCCATAGCGCATAAGCCGCGGCCGGACCAAACCAGCGCGACACCGGGCGGCGAACCAGCAGGACCAGCGCCATCAGCACGCCGGTCATCACGAGCGTATCGGTAAGCCATTCGATCATGACTTCAGCTCCTTCAGGAGGGCTTCGATCTCGGCGATGTCATCTTCCGTCAGCGCGTCGGATTCCGCAAGATGCGCGAAGAGCGGCGCGGCCCGGCCGCCGAACAGGCGATCGACGAGGCGGCGGCTTTCGCTGCCGACATAGGCCTCGCGGGCGACCCGAGGAGAGTAGAGGAAGCGCTTGCCGTCCGGCTCAGTGGCGAGCGCCTGCTTGGTCACGAGGCGCGAGAGCAAGGTCTTGACGGTGGCAAGGCTCCAGCCGCGCGGTTCGCAGACCTGTTCGCAGACTTCGGCGGCGGTCAGCGGGCTGCGCTGCCAGAGCACCTCCATCACCGCATGTTCGGCATCCGAGATACGCTCGGGCTGGTCGCCGGATTGGAGTTGGGCAGACTCGGACACCATGACCTCCATCGTTTACATGCGTAATCGACTACGCTTGTAAACATGAATGCCCGATGAATAAATTACCGAATGAGCTTACGCAGCGTATTGGCCAGAAGGATCAGGAATACGCCGCGCACCACCAGGCTGATCATGATGATGACGGCCAGGAAAGCCAGTCCCGTCGCCGGATTTGAAAACAACAGGATCAGGCCGAGCACGACGTCGAGAACGCCGAGAAACAGCCGCCAGCCCCGGTCATGGCGCGCCTTGAGAGCGAAGGCGATCTGGAAGCCACCCGAGACGGTCAGCCAGGCCCCGATCGCCCAGACCAGCGAGAGCGCTCCTGCGACCGGATTAAGGATCGCGAAGATCCCGGCGACGAGCGCAAGCAGGCCCAGCAGCACTTCCACCCAGCGCGCCCGCTGCGACAGGGATGTCCATCCGGCAGCGATGGCGGCAATGCCGTAGATCACCAGCACGACGCCGATCAGCAGCCCGGTCGCGACACCAGCCACCAGCGGATTGGCGATCACCACCAGCGCGATCAGCAGGAGCAGAATGCCGTAAGCCAGAACCCAGCCCCAGGCCTTGCCGGAAGCCTGCGCCAGCGATTGCACCAGCGGGTCGTTCTCGATGCGGGGTTCGAGTAGCGGGTCCATATCCGTGGGATTCATGCGCCTGCCTCCTGCGCGGCCAGATGTCCGTGCTGAAAAATGCACGAAATGCCATCAGGTTGCGAAGGAAATTGCATCCAAAAGCGGGGGCCATCGCCCCTGCCCCCCGTTACTGTCAGGGTCACGCCCTGCACTATCCGCCCCGCGCTCATGGCTGCGTCGGAAAACATAATGGCTGCGCCGCAGGGAGCGCACAACGGATAGGCGGCGCACAACGTCGCCAATTCCGAGGGTCTGGGGGATCATCCCCCAGGACTTCTCCCTTTCACTTCACTTGCTCGAATGAAAAACCGCAATAAAAAAGCGGCGCACCTTCCGGTACGCCGCCTTTTCGAACTCTGTCCGGCAAATCGAATCAGTACACGCGGGCCTTCGGCTTGATGTACTGAACGTCATCGGTGAGCGTATATTCGTGGACCGGGCGGTAATCGAGGCGGATTTCGCCGCCCTTGCCGCCCCAGCCGTCGAACCAGCCCACGGTATGCTTCATCCAGTTTGCGTCGTCGCGGTTCGGGAAGTCCTCGTGCGCGTGGGCGCCGCGGCTTTCCTTGCGCGCCTGGGCGCCGTGCAGCGTAACCGAGGCCTGCGAAATCAGGTTGTCGAGTTCCAGCGTTTCCACCAGGTCCGAGTTCCAGATCAGGCCGCGATCGGTGACCTTGATGTCGTTCATGCGCTGATAGGTCGCGGCAAGCTTTTCCTTGCCCTCGACCATGAGCTCGTCGGTGCGGAACACCGCCGCGTGGCCCGACATCGTGCGCTGCATCTCGGTGCGGACTTCCGCCGTCGACGAACCGCCGTTGGCATTGCGGAAGTGGTCCAGGCGGGTGAGCGCGAGGTCCGCCGAATCCTTGGGAAGCTCGGGCTGGTTGGCACCTGCCTTGACGATTTCCTTGAGACGGTGGCCGGTGGCGCGGCCGAAGACCACGAGGTCGATAAGCGAGTTCGAACCCAGGCGGTTGGCGCCGTGGACCGAGACGCAGGCCGCCTCACCCACTGCGAAGAGGCCCGGCACCACGGTGTCCGGATTGCCGTCCGGGCCGATGGTGACGACTTCGCCGTGGTAGTTACAGGGAATGCCGCCCATGTTGTAGTGCACGGTCGGGACGACCGGCAGCGGCTGGCGTGTAAGGTCCACGCCCGCGAAGATCTTTCCGCTTTCGGTGATGCCCGGCAGACGCTCGCCCAGCACCTTGGGATCGATGTGATCGAGGTGCAGGTAGATGTGGTCCTTGTGCGGGCCCACGCCGCGGCCTTCGCGGATTTCCATCGCCATCGAGCGCGAGACGACGTCGCGCGAGGCGAGGTCCTTCGCGGAAGGCGCGTAACGCTCCATGAAGCGCTCGCCCTCGGAATTCGTGAGGTAGCCGCCTTCGCCGCGCGCGCCTTCGGTGATGAGCACGCCCGCGCCGTAGATGCCGGTCGGGTGGAACTGCACGAATTCCATGTCCTGGAGCGGCAGGCCAGCACGCAGCACCATGCCGCCGCCGTCGCCGGTGCAGGTATGGGCCGAAGTGGCGGTGAAGTAGCTGCGGCCGTAGCCGCCGGTCGCCAGCACGACGGCTTGCGAACGGAAGCGATGGATCGAACCGTCATCCATGCAGAGCGCGATCACGCCGACGCACTTGCCGCCGTCCATGATCAGGTCGATGGCGAAGTATTCGATGAAGAAGTCCGCGTCGTACTTCAGCGACTGCTGGTAGAGCGCGTGCAGCATGGCGTGGCCGGTACGGTCCGCAGCGGCGCAAGTGCGCTGCACCGGCGGGCCTTCGCCCATGTTCTGCATGTGGCCGCCGAAGGGGCGCTGGTAGATCGTGCCGTCGGCATTGCGGCTGAAGGGCACGCCCGCGTGCTCCAACTCGTAGACCGCAGCCGGGGCTTCGCGCACCATGTATTCGATGGCGTCCTGGTCACCCAGCCAGTCCGACCCCTTGACGGTGTCGTACATGTGCCAGGTCCAGTGGTCCGGCGTGTTGTTGCAGAGCGAGGCGGCAATGCCGCCCTGCGCCGCGACGGTGTGCGAACGGGTGGGGAAGACCTTGGTGATGCACGCGGTCTTCAGGCCGGCTTCGGCCGAGCCCATCGTTGCGCGCAGACCCGAGCCACCGGCGCCGACGACGACGGTGTCATAGACGTGGTCGATGATTTTATAAGCAGGCGCGGACATTATGCATGTGCTCCCAGCGCGAGACGAATGACGCAGAAGGCGCCGAAGGCGATGCCGCTGCAGGCGGCAAGGTTCAGCGCGGCAATGCAGGCGAACTTGTTGGCGTGATCGTGGACATAGTCTTCGACCAGGACCTGGAGGCCGATGCGCGCGTGCCAGAACGTCGTGACGACGAGCAGGATCATCACCACGGCCGGAACCGGGCGGGCGATCCATTCGACCACGGTGGCATAGCTCAGATCGGGCAGAAGCAGGATCGAGACGGCCAGGAACAGGACCGAAAGCAGGTTGCCGATCGCGGTGAAGCGCTGGAGCAGCCAGTGGTGAACGCCGGTCTTTGCCGAGCCGAGGCCGCGCACGCGGCCGATGGAAGTTCCGTTACCCATGTTTCCCGTTCCTCAGCGAAGCAGCAGGATCGCCCAGAAGGCGACGGTGGCGAGCACGCCCAGGATCGGGCAGACGATCGACCAGGTCTTGTTCGTCTTGAGTTCGAAGCCCGCGCCGACATCGAGCACGAAGTGGCGAAGGCCGCTCATCATGTGGGTGAAGAACGCCCAGGAAATGCCCACGAGCACGACATAGCCGAGCGGCGAGGTCATGCACTTGGTGAGCAGTGCGTAAGCTTCGGGTCCGCCAGCCAGCGCCCCGAGCCACCACAGCAGCAGAGCGAGGCCGGCGAATGCCATGCCATCGCCCGTCACGCGGTGCAGAATCGAGACGAACATGTGAGGGCCCCAACGCCAGATCTGGAGATGGGGCGAAAGCGGACGGTTCCTGGTGCCGTCTTTGGCCATGGCTCTTTCGAATCCCTTTTGCCTTATGCAGCAGCCTCGAGGCTGCCCCTGTCGAAAGTCCCCTTAGACAAATCACGGCTTGGCGCAAGTTCCGCGAAGCACATCGCAGATGCATCCCGCACAAGCGTCCCCGACGATCAGTCAACTGCCGGTTCATCGCGATGTGGCCCACTGGTCAGAGAAGCGCAGGGGAATTAAAGCGCCGACAAAACATATCGTCCGCGAAAGCCCGTGCGCGAATCGCGCGGCTTTCGGTCGTATCCTTTCCGGCCGCCGCCAGACGGCCGATGCCCATGTCCGCTTCGACAGCCCCCTTCCCTGCGAGAAGGCCAGGTTCGAAGCCCAGGAGATCCGTTCGTGAGTTGGAAAATCACCGCCTTCGCCCCGCGCGCCACCATCGAGGCCGCCCTCGTCGCCCATGAAGACGCTTTCGACTGGGACGAGGGCATCGTCCTGTCCGGCAGCGAGATCGCCGAGGACAAGCCCGACGACTGGCAGCTCGAAGCCTGGTTCGCGGACGAACCGGGCGACACGGAGAAGCAGGCCATCGCCGCCCTCTTCCCCGGCGACGTGCCAGACTTCATCGTCGAGGAACTCCCGGAAACCGACTGGCTGGTGACGAGCCAGCAGGGTCTCGAACCGATCCGCGCCGGGCGTTTCTACGTGCATACCCCGGATCACCCGGCCAGCCAGGAACCCGGCGTGATCGATTTCGCGATCCCTGCCAGCCAGGCCTTCGGCACCGGCCAGCACGCGACGACCGCCGGATGCCTCGCCATGCTCACCCACATGAAGGCGCAGGGGCTGATCTTCCGCAACCATGCCGACATCGGCACCGGCACCGGCCTGCTCGCCTTCGCGGCGATGGCGCTCTGGCCTCGCGCGCTCGCGACCGCCAGCGACATCGACCAGGTCTGCGTCGGCGTGGTGGAAGACAATGCCGCCGCCAACGGCGTGAAGATGGGGCCGCGCGGCGGCGAACTGGTCATGACCGTGGCCGACGGCATGGACCACCCACTGATCGCGGCGCGCGGGCCTTACGACCTCATCATGGCGAATATCCTGGCCGGGCCGCTGGTCTCGCTCGCGCCGGACTTTGCGCGCTCGCTGGCACCGGGCGGCAGCCTCATCCTGGCGGGCCTGCTGGAAACCCAGGAAGAAGCCGTCCGCCGCGCCTGTCGCCGTGCCGGTCTGCGCCTTGCGGCCAGGCTGGTGAACGGCGACTGGTCGATCCTGTGGATGCGGGCGCGCCGCAAGTAGGCGCAGATGGAGACGGATGCGGGACCGGCCGGTTTCGCATCCCCGCGCGGCGCGCTACTCCATTCGGCGCAGCCTATGCACGTTAAGACTTATAAACGCGGCGCATAAGTATCGGCAGGAACTTCGCCAAAGCTTTATCCTTTTAATTCATAGGGCTAAGCAGGATAAGGCGGCTGCCCGTTAACCCATCGAATTAACTTCGAATTAAGGGTTTCCACCAAGAATTAAGGCCAAGGGGGGCTGGTAACAACAGCTCAAGAGGCCAACATGCTTCAATCTGATCTCGACCGGCCCCGGCTGGTCGTCGGACCCCTGGGTGAAGCTCTCGACAAGAGCAGCCTGCCGCCGCGCGGCACTTCTCGCTGGGTCGTTCGCCGCAAGGCGGAAGTCGTGGCGGCGGTGAACGGCGGCCTGCTGACGATTGCCGAGGCTTGCGACCGCTACGACCTCACGCTTGAGGAACTGGCATCCTGGCAACGCGCCGTCGAGCGCGAGGGCATGGCAGGACTGCGCGCCACCCGGGTTCAACATTATCGGCACCTGCACGAGCGGCAATCGCGCCGCGCCTGACAGGTCGTTCCGGACAACAAGGGCCGCCGGTATCGCACCGGCGGCCCTTCTCGTTTGCGCTGGTTGAACGGGTCTATCAGCCCGCCGCCTGCACGATCCGCGCCCATTCCGCCTCGTCGATCACGCGGATGCCGAGATCGGCGGCCTTCTTCAGCTTCGAACCCGCCCCCGGCCCCGCCACCAGAATGTCGGTCTTGGCCGAGATCGACCCCGCCGCCTTGGCGCCGAGCCGCTCGGCCTGGGCTTTCGCCTCGTCGCGGCTCATCGTCTCCAGCTTGCCGGTGAAGACCACGGTCTTGCCCGCGACTTCGCTGTCCACCGTCGCCACGACATAGGCGGGCGGCGAGACTTCGGAGAGAAGGTCGTCCCAAACCGCGCGGTTGTGCTCCTCGTGGAAGAAGTCGCCCAGCGCCTCGACCACCGCCGGGCCGATGCCGTCGATCGAGACCAGTTCCGAATAGGCCTCGCTCCCCGCCGCCGCGGCTTCCTCGCCTTCCTTGACGTGAGAGGCCTCGGCGATTTCCCGCAGGGCCGGAAGCGTCTCGAAGCGCTTGAGCAGATCGCGCGCGGTTACGGCACCGACATGGCGGATGCCGAGGCCGAACAGCAGCCGCGCGGCATCGGGGCTGCGCTTGCTTTCCACAGCTGCCAACAGGTTGTCCACCGACTTGTCCTTCCACCCGTCGAGCGCGAGAATCTCTTCGCGGCGCTTGCGCAGGCGGAAGATATCGGCGGGGCTTTCGAGCCAGCCCTTGGCGAAGAACTCGTCGATGGTCTTTTCGCCCAGCCCTTCGATATCGAGCGCGGCGCGGCTGACGAAATGCTTGAGCCGCTCGGTCCGCTGCGCCGGGCAGATCAGTCCGCCGGTGCAGCGCACATCGACCTCGCCTTCGGCGGCAACCGCTTCGCTGCCGCATTCCGGGCAGTGATCGGGGAAATCGAATGCGGGGCGCTCCACCTCGCGGGTAAGGTTGTCGACGACCTGCGGGATCACGTCACCCGCACGCTGGAGCACCACGGTATCCCCCGGACGAACCCCGAGGCGCCCGATCTCGTCGCGATTGTGCAGCGTGACATTGGTGACGGTGACGCCGCCGACCAGCACCGGCCTGAGCCGCCCGACCGGCGTGAGCTTGCCGGTGCGGCCGACCTGGATATCGATCGATTCGAGCGTGGTCTCGGCCCGCTCCGCCGGGAACTTGTGAGCCATGGCCCAGCGCGGCGCCTTGGCCACGAAGCCGAGGCGCTGCTGCCAGTCGAGTCTATCTACCTTGTAGACCACGCCGTCGATCTCGAAGGGCAGGCCCGCGCGTCCGTCGCGAATGGCGCGATAGGTGGTCAGCATCTCTTCCAGCGACCCGCAGAGCCGGAACTGCGGGGAGACCGGCAGCCCCCAGGATTCGATCCGGCGGATCACGTCGTGCTGGCTGGTGCCGGGCACGCGGCTCACCGCACCCCAGCCATGCGCCCAGAAGCGGAGCGGGCGCTTTGCCGTAACGCTGGCGTCCTTCTGGCGCAGCGATCCGGCGGCGGCATTGCGCGGGTTTGCAAATTGGCGGACCTTGCTCTCGTCGAAGGCCTCGCCCCTGCTCTCCGCCAGCGCGCGGGCTTCGGCCATCAGCGTCTCGTTGAGCGCGAGGAAGGCGCCCTTCTCCATGTAGACTTCGCCGCGCACCTCGAAGACCTCGGGAATATCCTCGCCCTTCAGTTCCTGCACCACGTCGGCGATATGGGCGACATTGGCGGTCACGTCCTCGCCGACCTGCCCGTCCCCGCGCGTCGCGGCGCGGACCAGCCTGCCGTGCTCGTAACGCAGCGAGCAGGACAGCCCATCGATCTTGTCTTCCGCCGTCACCAGCACCGTCTCTTCCGCCGGAAGCGACAGGAACCGCCGCACCCGGCCGACGAAATCGGCGACCTCTTCGTCGGTGAAGGCATTGTCGAGGCTCATCATGCGGACCTCGTGCGTCACCTTGGACAGCGGCGAGGCAGCGACTTCGTGGCCGACCTTGTTCGTCGGGCTGTCCGGGCGGACCAGATTCGGGAAAGCCGCCTCCAGTTCGGCATTGCGGCGGACGAGCGCGTCGTATTCGGCGTCCGATATCTCCGGCGCATCGTCGGCATGATAGAGGCGGTTGGCGCGGTTGATCTGGCGCGCCAGGCGCATCAATTCGTTGGCGGCTTCGGCTTCGTTGCTTGCGGGACTGGTCATGGCGCCGGGATAGGCCAGAGTGCAGCGGCTGGGAATTCCTCTTCGCGGTTAATCCCCTTCGATCGGATCGAATTCCAGATGGAGGCTGGCCAGCGCGCGCAGGATATAGGTCGGCTCATAATCGAAGTGCAGCGTGCCGTCCGGCCGGAGGTGGCGAGCCGACAGGCGAATGTGGCCCATGCGCGCGAGCAGGCGCTCGATGCTCGTCACGACCTCCCGTCGGGCGAGCGGTGCGCCGATGCAGGTATGCGCGCCGCGTCCGAAGGCGAGGTGCTCCTTGATCCTGGGCCGGTCCATGTCGAAACGATCCGGCTCCGGGAAGCGGGCGGGATCGCGGTTCGCCGCCATGTGCGAAAGCAGGATCGCCGTACCGGCCTTGATCTCCACCCCGCCCAGCACGGTCGTCTTCTGGCACATCCGCCCGCCGCTTTTCACCGAGCCGTCGAAACGCAGGACTTCCTCGACGAAAGCGGGGATGCGCGCCGGATCGTCGCGGAGCTGTTGCTGGATGTCCGGCCGGGTCGCGATGATCCGGAAGGCATTGGCAAGCAGGCGATTCGTCGTGTCCTGCCCCGCCCCGAACAGGAAGGCCGCCAGGCTCGTCAGGTCGACCAGCGACGGTCGACTGCCGTCCGGATAGCTGGCCTTCGCCAGTTCATCCAGAATATCCTCACGCGCCAGAAGCGCCCGCAGGGGCCGCATCAGCGGATGAGCGGCAAGCCGCCGCTGCGCGATCAGGCCGAACAGGCCCTTGCCCACCCCGACCAGCGGGTTCCTGAGCATATCCTCCTCGCGCGCATCCATCGGGACCGGGATCGCCCCTTCCAGCAGTCCGCGAAACCGGGCGCGCGTGCTTTCGGACAGGCCGAGCAGATCGGAGATCACCAATGTGCCGTAAGGTCCGCCGTACTGGCGCACGAGATCGACCCTGCCGTCGGCATGGAACTCGTCGATCAGGCCTTCCGCCGTCGCCAGCAGCTTGGGCTGGAGATCCTTCAACCGGCTCGGCGTGAAAAGGCGCGCGAGGATCGAGCGCAAGTCTGCATGTCGTGCGTTGTTTTCGGTGACGATCTGGTCGGCGAAGGGGATATCGCCCCGATGCGCTTCGAGCTGCGCTGCGATATCGTCTCCTTCCGGCGTGAACGGCAGGTCCGCCACCGGCCCGGTCACGGCATTGATCGAGGAGAAATGCTCGGTATCGAGCATGACCTGCACCGTTTCCTCGTATCCGGTCACGGCCACGGCATTGCGGTAAGGCAGACGCGCTACCGGCCCTTTGGCACGCAGAAAATCGAAGTAGGCGTGGGGATCATCGACCAGCGCGACATCGCTGTACCAGTCCGCGGTTTCATAGGACGCCGGATAAGCCAAGAACCTGCCCTCCCATATTTATGATCCTCACTGTATCATAATTGAACGGGTGGTCAACTCACCGGCCTGACGGCGGAAAGCTTTCACTCCCGCTTTGACGATGGCGCGGCTATGGCTTGGCGATGCCGACGATCATTCCGCCCGTGACCCCTGCCCTCCCGGCCGCCTTCGATATTCTCGGCATTGCCGTCTTCGCGCTGACCGGCGCGCTTTCGGCCGCGCAGATGCGGCAGACTTTCGTGACGATGGCGTTCTTCGCCTTCATGACCGGGGTCGGCGGCGGCACCTTGCGCGACCTGCTGATCGGCGCCCCGGTGTTCTGGGTGCGCGATCCCTTCGTGGTCCCGGCTTGCCTGACCGTAGCAGTCATCGCCTGGTTCACCCCGGTGCGCTGGTGGCAGGGGCGACTGCTCGAATGGGCCGACGCGATCGGCCTCACGGTCTATTCCGGTTTCGGCACGATCAAGGCGATGGCTTGGGGCGTCCCGCCGATCCCGGCGATCGTCATGGGCGTCGTCACCGGCTGCGTCGGCGGCATCGTGCGCGACGTGGTGGCCGGGCAGCCCTCGATCCTGATGCGCCCGGAACTCTACGTGACGGCAGGCGCGCTTACCGCAGCGACGGCAGCGGCGGGTCTCGCCCTGGGCTTCGCGCCGACACTGACATGGGCGATCGCCGCGAGCGCCGGTTTCGCCTTGCGCGGCGCGGCGATCCACTGGTCGCTCGGCCTGCCCGCCCACGAAGGCGCAGACTGAAGACCGGGCGAACAGTCGCCCGGTCCTCGGCCTCTGCTTACTTGGGCACTTGTAGCCCGGTCCATTGCGCGACGAACGAGAGCACGTCGGCGCTTTCCTCGATCACCTTGTCGGTCGGCTTGCCGGAGCCATGCCCGGCGCGCGTCTCGATGCGGATCAGGTGCGGCTTGTCGCCCAAGGGCGCGGCCTGGAGCGCGGCGGCGTACTTGAACGAGTGGCCGGGCACCACGCGGTCATCGGTATCCGCCGTCGTCACCAGGATCGCCGGATAGGCCTCGCCCGCCTTGATGTTGTGATAGGGCGAATAGGCGCGCAGCACCTTGAAGTCGGCCTCGCGGTCGGGATAGCCGTAGTCGTCCACCCAGTAGCGGCCCGCCGTGAAGCGGTCGAAGCGCAGCATGTCCATCACCCCGACCTGCGGAACGCCCGCCGCGAAGAGATCGGGCCGCTGGTTGAGCACCGCCCCGACCAGCAGGCCGCCGTTCGATCCGCCCTGCACCGCA
Organism: Novosphingobium sp. BF6; assembly: GCF_058273105.1. Taxonomy (NCBI): domain Bacteria; kingdom Pseudomonadati; phylum Pseudomonadota; class Alphaproteobacteria; order Sphingomonadales; family Sphingomonadaceae; genus Novosphingobium; species Novosphingobium sp. BF6. Next base: position 1,114,614 of record NZ_CM177775.1, on the reverse strand, counting down.
AGACCGTCCTTCGCAGCGATCCCTTCCGCCTTCAGGTATTCGCCCGCAGCGATGAAGTCGTCGAAGACGTTCTGCTTGTTGGCCCGGCGACCGGCATCGTGCCATTCGCGGCCGTACTCGCCGCCGCCGCGCAAGTTCGCCATCGCGAACGCGCCGCCCGCCTGCACCCAGGCCATGCGGCTCGCGGAGAAGCCCGGCGTCAGCGAGATGTCGAAACCGCCGTAGCCATAGAGCAGGGTCGGCACCGGCTTGCCCGCCTTGGCCACGTCCTTGCGGCGCACTAGGAACATCGGCACCCGCGTGCCGTCCTTCGAGACATAGAAGCGCTGCTCGACCTGCACGTCGGCCGGATCGAAGTCCATCGCCGGCTCGGCGAAAGGCTCCGAAGCGCCGGTGTCGAGGTTCATCCGGAAAATCGACGCCGGGCGATTGAAGCTGGTGAACGAGTAGAACGTCTCCGGATCGCCCGGCTTGCCTCGGAAGCCAGAGGCCGTGCCGATACCGTTCAGCGCCAGCGCCCGCGCCGGCTTGCCGTCCAACCCGACGATCTCGGCATGGCTGGCGGCATCGCGCATGTAGTTGAGCACGAGCTGGCGGCCGACGATGCCCGCCTTTTCCAGAATGTCCTCGCGCTGCGGCACGACTTCGGTGAAAGCGGGATCGCGCGCCGAAAGATCGAAGCTCACCAGACGGTAGCGCGGCGCGTTTTCATTGGTGACGAACCAGAGCTTCTGCCCGGCCCCCTCGACGAGCCGCCAGTCGTCCTTGAAGCCGGTGACGATCGGATGCGCGGCCCAACCGTTCTTCGCCCGCTTCGACAGGTCGATCACCCGCACGTCGTAGCGCGAATCGGTGCCGATGTGAGAGGTGATGACGGCAAGCCGCCCGTCCTGCGTGACTTCCGCCGAGTGGCCGTAGTCAGGATGGTCCGGAGTCGCATAGACGAGTTCGTCCGCGCTCTGCGGCGTGCCGAGGCGGTGGAAGTAGATCGACTGGTTGTAATTGAGGCTCTGGAACGCCGCGCCTTCCTCCGGCGCCGGGAAGCGCGAATAGAGGAAGCCCTCGTCACCGATCCAGGCAAGGGCGCTGAACTTCACCCAGCGCAGCTCGTCTTCCAGGACCTTGCCGCTGGCGACATCCATCACATGGAGCACACGCCAGTCGCTGCCGCCGTCCTGCACGCTGTATAGCAGGTAACGGCCCTGCTGCGAGGGTTCCCAGGCGTCGAGCGCGGTCGCCCCGTCCTTGGCCCAGGCATTGGGATCGAGCAACAAGCGCGGCGCACCGTGAAGCGCCTCGCGGACGAAAAGCTGCGACTGGTTCTGAAGGCCGGTATTACGCGTGTAAAAATAGCGCTTCCCCGCCTTCACCGGGAGGCCGAAGCGCTCGAAATTCATCAGCGAACTGACCCACTGCTTGAACCAGTCACGCTGGGGCAGCTTTTCGAGGTAGGCTTCGGTGAAGCGGGATTCGCGGTCCACCCAGTCGGCAACCTTGGCATCATGCCGAACGTCGGCCTCAAGCCAGCGGTAGGGATCGGCGATGCGCTCCCCGAACAGGGTTTCTGCCACGTCGTCGCGGCGGGTTTCCGGGTAGTTCATAGTCGTCACCGTCTCGGCCGATACCGGCATGGCTGCAAGCAAACTCAACGTGGTTACGCACGCGATTGCACCTCGGGCCCCGCCGAGCCCACCCTTCCAAGGCATTCCATTCCCCTGAAACCAAAAAACAAAAGCGGCCGCGAGCCTAGCACTCGCGACCGCCCTTGCAATCTCCGGTCCGCCTCCCTGTGGAAAGCGGGCCTGCGTCAGCCTATCAGGCTTCGGCGTATTCGTTTTCCTCGGTCAGGACCGGACCCGAGTCCTTGCCCTTTTCCGAGGTGTCGCGGTCGACGAGTTCGATGATCGCGATCGGGGCGGCGTCCGAAGCGCGGATGCCGGCCTTGATGATGCGGGTGTAACCGCCGCTGCGACCGGCGTAACGCTCGGCGAGAACTTCGAAGAGCTTCTTTTCCTGCGCTTCGTCCATCAGACGAGCGTGGGCCAGACGACGGTTCGAAAGACCACCGTGCTTGGCAAGGGTGATGAGCTTTTCGAGGTAAGGACGCAGTTCCTTCGCCTTCGGCGTCGTGGTCTGGATCTGCTCGTGCTTGATGAGAGCAGCGGCCATGTTGCGCAGCAGGGCGGCGCGGTGACCCGAGGTGCGCTGAAGCTTGCGCTGGCCATATTTGTGACGCATGTCTTGTCTTCCTGTTTGTCAGGCAGCCGTTTCAGGTACTGCCTGCCGGGCGATGTGGTACGGCCACCGCCCAGAGCCGGTTCACTTGCGTGTGAAGGGCGCCCTCAATACGAAAACGGCGGAAGAGTCAAGGCTGGAGGCCTGATCCTGCCCCCAATAGCGCCAGAACCGGCGGCCCGAGCGTAAGCAGCCCGATCCCTGCAGCCGCTACCGACGCGATGAGGACCGCTCCGGCCGCCATGTCCTTGATACCACCGATTGCCTTGTCGAAGCCGGGTTCGACCCGGTCGCACAGGTCCTCGATGGCCGTGTTGAACGCCTCGGCCAGCCAGACGAGCGCCATTGCCAGAACCAGCCAGCGCCAGTCGCTTGCCGAAACCTTCAGGAACAGCCCCGTCCCCGCAACTGCGATCGAGGCAGCCAGGTGCAAACGGGCATTGTGCTCGCCGTAGACGAGCCTGCGCAAACCGCGCCAGGCATAGACGAAACTCCTCAGCCGAGCGGCAATACTGAAGCGATTCTGCGCAGCAAGCACTTCGGCGGGGATCACATCGGAAGGTTCGGCCATGCTCGGACCCTAAACCGCGGTCACGAGCTTCCGCCAGCCTAAAGAAAAGGCCCCGCGGTTTCCCGCGAGGCCCTCTTCAATTCGGTATCGGGAGTGCCGATCAGCCGAGCAGTTCCTGCTCCAGCTTCTTGGCCATCTCTTCGATGTTCTCGGGCGGCCAGCCCGGGATGTCCATGCCGAGGCGCAGGCCCATCGACGAAAGGACTTCCTTGATCTCGTTGAGCGACTTGCGGCCGAAGTTCGGCGTGCGCAGCATCTCGGCTTCGGTCTTCTGGACCAGATCGCCGATGTAGATGATGTTGTCGTTCTTGAGGCAGTTGGCCGAACGGACCGACAGTTCCAGCTCGTCCACCTTCTTGAGAAGGTAGCGGTTGAGCTGATTGGTGTCGCTCTCTTCCGAAGCGGCAGCACCGCCAGCAGCCATGCCGATCATCGGCGACTGACCAACCGGAGCGATGTCCTCGAAGTGGACGAACAGCGCCAGCTGGTCCTGGAGGATGCGCGCGGCATAAGCCACGGCGTCTTCCGGAGCAACGGTGCCGTCGGTCTCGACGGTGAGGCTCAGCTTGTCGAAGTCGAGCTCCTGGCCGATACGGGCGTTCTCGACCTTGTAGCTGACCTGGCGGACCGGCGAGTAGAGCGAGTCGACCGGGATCAGACCGATCGGCGCGTCAACCGGACGGTTCGACACGGCGGGGACGTAGCCCTTGCCGGTGTCGGCGGTCAGTTCCATGTTGAGCGTCGCACCTTCGTCGAGGTGGCAGATCACGAGGTCCTTGTTCATGACCTCGATGTCACCCGAGACGGCGATGTCGCCGGCCTTCACAGCCGCCGGACCCGTGGCCGAGAGCTGGAGACGCTTCGGGCCTTCACCCTGCATCTTGAGAGCGATCTGCTTGACGTTCAGGACGATGTCCGTGACGTCCTCGCGCACACCGGCAAGCGACGAGAATTCGTGCAGCACGTTCTCGATCTTGATCGAGGTGATCGCGGCGCCCTGAAGCGAGGAGAGCAGCACGCGGCGCAGCGCATTGCCGAGCGTCAGACCGAAGCCACGCTCCAGCGGTTCGGCAACGAACGTCGCCTTCAGTTTGGGGTCGGGTCCCGGCTTGATCTCAAGGCTGTTCGGCTTCTTGAGTTCCTGCCAGTTCTTGATGTTGACAGTCATGGACTTCCCCTGGGAGTGATGGCGGTTACGCCCCGAGGCCCGGTGGAGGGGCCTGGGACGTTCCGAAGCCGGACAGCGACCGGTTCGCCGTCCGGATTAGCTCGATCAGACGCGGCGACGCTTGGAAGGACGCACGCCATTGTGCGGGATCGGCGTCACATCGCGGATCGAGGTAATGGTGAAGCCGACAGCCTGGAGGGCGCGCAGGGCGCTCTCACGGCCCGAACCCGGACCCTTGACTTCGACTTCGAGAGTGCGGACGCCGTGCTCGGCGGCCTTCTTGCCGGCATCGTCGGCAGCAACCTGGGCGGCATAGGGAGTCGACTTGCGGCTGCCCTTGAAGCCCATCATGCCGGCCGAGGACCACGAGATTGCGTTGCCCTGGGCGTCGGTGATGGTCACCATGGTGTTGTTGAAGCTTGCATTCACGTGCGCGATGCCGCTCGTGATGTTCTTGCGCTCGCGGCGCTTAATGCGCTGAGGTTCGCGTGCCATATCCGTATATCCTGTCGAAAAATCGCTGAGGGAAACCGACTGGGCCGATCGCTCGGCCCCAGCGGCTTACTTCTTCTTGCCGGCGATCGGCTTGGCCTTGCCCTTGCGGGTGCGCGCATTGGTGTGCGTGCGCTGGCCACGAACCGGCAGACCCTTGCGGTGACGCAGGCCACGGTAGCAAGCGAGGTCCATGAGACGCTTGATGTTCATCGCGGTTTCGCGACGAAGGTCACCTTCGACCGTGTGGTCGGCGTCGATGGTTTCGCGGATCTGCAGGACTTCGGCGTCCGACAGGTCCTGTACGCGGCGGCTGTGATCGATGCCGAGCTTGTCGGCGATTTCGAGAGCCTTGGTACGACCGATACCATGGATGTAGGTGAGCGCGATGATAACGCGCTTGTTGGTGGGGAGGTTTACCCCGGCAATACGAGCCACTTAATTCTCCATGCTCCACAGGGAGCGCCCTAAGGGACGAGCCCTATCTCAACGCTTATTCACCCGCCAGGCGTAAATGACAAAAGTCCGTCAGGCAGCACACACGATGCCAACGCCATCCGGACCAGCCGAAACCTTTTGAGTGAAGGGCGCGCATAAAACGATTCGCAAGGCAAGTCAATCCTTGCGAGTTGTGGTCGCTCGATCCCGGCCCGTCATCGAACCCGAGAGAGCGACTGCGCACAAACCGTGTACCGTATCCGCGAAGTTTAGTCAAAGAATCGGCAAGTGTTGCAAGACGATGCGCTGCCTCGCGGGCTCCGAGGCGCCGTTACCGCCGCCTTACTGCGCCGCCTCCGGCTCGATCCGGCCGCCAAGCTTGCGGGTTAGACGCTCGATCTGCGAACCCAGCACGGAATCGACGGCCGGCGCGACTCGGGAAAGCCCGGCCCGCAAATAGCCGCCCACGACATATTCGACGACAACCCGCGTGCCGCCTTGCCCATTGCCTTGGATCGGCGAGAGACTGAAGGTCATCGTGCCCTGCACCGCATCGGCCTGGAGCGGACCAAGCGCCCCGCTCATGCGCAGCAGCCTGCCTTTGTCGGCATGGATCACGCGCATGTGCTCGACACTGCCGCGATCGCCCGCACCTGCGCCCTCTCCTTCGCTCGCCGGAAGCCTTTCGCAGAAGCAGCCGCCCGCGCGCGGATCGATAGTCAGATTGGCAGTGTCACCGGAATAGCTGTGCGCGCCGTCCCACCACGATGCGGGGGTAACCAGAACATTCCATGCCTGTTCGGGAGAACCGGGCACCGTGGCGACATAGCGCAGCACGATGCCCTGATCCGAGGTCTCGGCGACCCGCGCCTGGGCGGATGGCCCTAAGAAAGCACCTGCCGCCAGAACGGCAACGAGACGAAAACCGGCGCTTCCCATTGCAAGTCCCCTGTTACCGGCCGAACCGAAGGCCCGGCCGGTTATGTCAGGACTTGAAAACAGCTTCAATCGCTGCGGAAACGTGATCCATGTCCGCCATGCCGTCCACCTTGGCGACGATCCCGCGCGCCTCGTAGATCGGCAGGATCGGCGCAGTCTTGGCGCGGTATTCGGCCAGACGGGTACGGACCGTCTCCGCATTGTCGTCGGGACGGCGCTTGAACTCGGTGCCGCCGCACTTGTCGCAGACACCCGGAACCTTCGGCTGTTCGAACTTGTCGTGGTAGCCTTTGCCGCACGTGGCGCAAGTGAAGCGGCCGGTGATGCGCTCGACCAGTGCATCCTCGTTCACTTCCAGCTCGACGACGTGATCGAGCTTGCGACCCCGCTGCGCCAGGATCGCGTCCAGCGATTCGGCCTGGGCGGCCGTGCGCGGATAGCCGTCGAAGATAGCGCCGGTGTCGGCACCCATCGCATCGAGCTCGTCGCCGATCAGCGCCGAGACGATGGAGTCGGAAACAAGCTCGCCCCGCTCCATCACCGCCTTGGCTTCGAGGCCCGTGGGCGTACCCGCCTTGACGGCGGCGCGCAGCATGTCGCCGGTCGAGAGCTGGCGCATGCCGTGGCGCTCGACCAGACGCTGCGCCTGGGTCCCCTTGCCCGCCCCCGGCGGGCCCAACAGGATGATATTCACGTCTTACCCCTCATCTGTCCCTGAATGCGCCCTCAGCGCATGCGGCCCTTCAGTTTCGCCTTCTTGATCAGGTCGCCGTACTGGTGCGCCAGCAGGTGCGACTGGATCTGGGTGATCGTATCGACGGTGACGTTGACGACGATCAGCAGGCTCGTCCCACCCATGAACAGCAGCGGCAGACCGGTCATCGAGAGGAAGTACTCGGGAACGGTGCAGACGATGGTCAGGTAGATCGCGCCGATCACGGTCACGCGGGTCAGCACGTAATCGAGATAGTTCGCGGTGTTCTTGCCCGGACGGATACCGGGGATGAAGCCGCCGTTCTTCTTCAGGTTCTCGGCCGTTTCCTCGGGATTGAAGACGACGGCGGTGTAGAAGAACGAGAAGAAGATGATGCCGGCTGCATAGAGCAGCATGTAGAGCGGCTTGCCGTGACCGAGGTACTGGTTGAGCGCGATCACGATCTTGCCGCCGGTCGATTCGGGATTGAGCGACTTGCCCGCAAACTGGGTGATCGTAAGCGGCAGCAGCAGCAGCGAGCTGGCGAAGATCGGCGGGATCACGCCCGCGGTGTTGATCTTCAGCGGCAGGTGGCTGCGATCGGCCTGCATCATGCCGCGCTGGGTCGCGCGCTTGGGATACTGGATCAGCAGGCGGCGCTGCGCGCGCTCGGCAAAGCAGATCATCAGGATCATCGCCACGATCAGGACGATCAGCGAGATGATGAGGATCGAACCGGTGTCACCGGCGCTGTAGGCCTGGCCGACATTGCTGGCGAACGTCGGCATCTGCGCGACGATACCGGCCATGATGATCAGCGAAACGCCGTTACCGATACCGCGCGAGGTGATCTGCTCACCCAGCCACAGCAGGAACATCGTGCCGCCGACCAGCGAGATCACCGCACCGATTCGGAACACCATGCCCGGGTCGACCACGGCCTGGAGACCGCTGGACGCACCGTAGGCTTCGAGGCTCACCGCCAGGAACCAGCCCTGGATCGCGCAGAGCAGTACGGCGCCGTAGCGCGTGTACTGGTTCAGCTTCTTGCGACCGGCCTCGCCTTCCTTCTTCAGCGCGACGAGCGCGGGATGAAGCGAGGCCGCAAGCTGCACGACGATCGAGCTGGTGATGTAAGGCATCACACCCAGCGCGATCAGGCTCATGCGCGAAAGCGAACCGCCCGAGAAAGTGTTGAAGAGATCGAGAATACCGCCCTGGGTCTTGCTGTAGAGCTGCGACAGAATCAGAGGATTCACGCCGGGCAGCGGTACGAAGCTGAGGAAGCGGAAAACGATCAGGGCGCCGATGGTGAACCAGATTCGGTTCTTGAGCTCGGTCGCCTTCGAGAAGTTGGCCAGGCTCAGTGTGCTGGCGATATTGTCGGCGCGGGAAGCCATGACGATTTGTAAAGCCTCGATAGTCGGTTCGGGTCTGCCTTAGCGACTGCAAGAAGGCTTGTCGAACCCCGGTTCTGGTCCGCTCATATAGACATTCGCGCCGTGCCTGAAAGGCCTTGTCTGAAAGACCTGCCCGGGAAGGGCACTTGCGGGAAGTCTGAATGAAGAGAGGGCGAAGCGCATGGCGCCCGCCCTCTCCCTATGAGCATATCGCGTTCGCGATGCCTCAGGCCTCGGCGGCTTCCTTGGCAGGAAGGATCACCGAACCACCGGCCTTCTCAACCGCGGCGACGGCGCTCTTCGAAGCACCGGCAACGTTGAACTCGACCTTCTCGGTCAGTTCACCCTTGGCGAGGAGGCGGACGCCGTCCTTGCCGCCACGGGCCAGGCCGGCAGCCTGGAGAACGGCGTGATCGACGACGCCCGAGATGTCGAGCTTGCCCGATTCGATCGCCTTCTGGATCATGCCGAGGTTCACTTCTGCGTAGTCCTTGGCGAACTTCTTGTTCGAGAAGCCGCGCTTCGGAAGACGCATGTGAAGCGGCATCTGGCCGCCTTCGAAGCCGTTGATCGAGACGCCCGAACGTGCCTTGGCACCCTTCTGGCCGCGGCCAGCGGTCTTGCCCTTGCCCGAGCCGATGCCGCGACCGACGCGGATACGACGGTGACGGGCGCCAGCATTGTCGCGGATATCATTCAGTTTCATAGTCTGCACTCGCTTTCGCTTTTAGTCGCGCTAATGGGAAGGCGCGCCCATAAGCGAAGCACGCCTTGTTGTCACCCCCCAAGAATCACAATCGCAATCGGAATCCGAAAGCGGGCCTCAGCTCCCGCGCAGGCGGATCATGAGCTTGGCGTCACCGGACACCACGCGTCCTTCGGGATCGCGCGCGGGCGTCCACTTCAGCTGTTCCCGGCCCAGCTTGCAGATATCCGCATCGAATTCCGACGAGACCGTCTTCGGCTCGAAGGTGCAGGATTTGACCGCGCCCTTGGGGTCTACGGTGAATTTCAGTTCGTGGCGCGTCATCGAATCCTTGTTGAAGATCGTGCCGTACCGCTCGCCCAGCTTGGCGAGTTCGGCGTTGAACGCCGCCTTGCTGCCGTCCAGCAGCGCCGGATCCTCGGCGAGACCCGCATAGTCCTGCTCAGGCACGAGGGTCTTCATGCGCTGCACCATGGCCAGCCACAGCTGCGCGCGCGCGATCTGCATCGGCGAATCGCGATCGACCAGCGCCTGGCACTGCGCCCCGGACGGGCTGGCATCGCGCGAAAGCAGGAAACGCACAGCGGCATCACGGCGATAGGCCATGGCCCAGGCTAGCGGCGTCATGCCGAAGAGGTCGGGCGAATCGATCGTGGTCGGAGCATCCAGCGCATCGCCGGTCGCCTCGGCCGAAGGCTCCTCGTCGAGGAGGTGGCGCAGCACCGCGACATTGCCCCGGCGCGCGGCGTCCGCCAGCGTAGGGTTCTCTGGCATCGGCCCGAGGTCGGCATAACCGTAAGTCCGCGTCTCCCCCTTTGTAGCGGTCTTGACGGCAGGCTTGGCCTTAGGGGGGCTCTTGTCCGTCGGTTTTGCGGCTTTCTCAGGCCCCTCGTCGCCCTCAACCTCGTCCGGAACCGCAACGGCGCGGCAGACATCGCGATAGGGATAGGCCGGATCGGCGATCAGCGTCTGGTTGAACGTGCGGGCGAAGGTCCCGAGCTTGTCCTCGCCCGGAGCGCCGGGCGCCTCACTGGGCGCTGGCGTCGGCTCGGCATCCTCGCCAAAATAGGTCACAACGCGGGCCATGCGCGGCGAGAGTCCGCCTCGCAGCACACATTGCGCACCGAACTCGGCGGTATCGATACCGTCCTGCGTCACCGCCGCGACAAGGCGGAAATCACCGGCCGCAGCGGCCTTGTGTGCTTCCGCCACCGGATCGGCCTTACCGCCCGCCAGCAGCGCCTTCAGCGCCTTGTCCGCAAGGCGATCCCGCTCCAGCGTGGCGGGATCCGCAAGTGGATCGTTGCAGGCCGGCTCAGCAGCCGGACTTTCCTGCACGTAAGTCTCGCCATTATCGCTCGGCTCGCTGCCGTCGCACGCGGAAAGGGCAAGAGCGGCCAGGCACAAGGATGAGGCCGCGATGGTCCTGCGAAGCAATGTATCCCCCAGGGAAATCCAAATCTGGCCGCGCTTAGCACAAGTCCGGGCGGTTAGGGGAGGCAGAGACGCAACCAATGAACGATTTTGCGCCGCCCCGATAAGCCCAGCGTAAACGAAAGGCCCGAAACGAGAAAAGGCCCCGACGTTTCCGCCGGGACCTTTTCACTGTTGCCTGAAGCAGGTCGATCAGTCGACCACCACAACCATGTGCGGCAGCTTGGCGATCGCACCACGGACTTCCGGGGTGTCTTCGCGCTCGACGACCTTGTGCATCTTGCCGAGGCCAAGACCGATGAGGATCTTCTTCTGGCTTTCGGGGCGACGGATCGGCGAACCGATCTGCTTGATCTTGATCTTCGCCATGACTGATTACTCCGCGATGGCTTCAGCAGCGGCTTCCGCCTCTGCTTCGCTTGCGCCGCCGCGACCCAGCAGGTCGGCGACCTTCTTGCCGCGACGCTGGGCAACCGACTTTGGCGAAGTCTGGTTGACGAGGGCGTCGAAGGTGGCGCGGATCATGTTGTACGGGTTCGAGGTGCCGACCGACTTGGTCACGACGTCAGCGACGCCGAGGCTTTCGAACACGGCGCGCATCGGGCCACCGGCGATGATGCCGGTACCGGCCGGAGCCGAACGCACATTCACCTTGCCGGCGCCGAAGTGGCCCTTGCCGTCGTGGTGAAGCGTGCGGCCTTCCTTGAGCGCCACGCGGACCATCTTCTTCTTGGCAGAAGCAGTGGCCTTGGTGATCGCCTCGGGAACTTCGCGAGCCTTGGCATGGCCGAAGCCGACGCGGCCCTTGCCGTCGCCAACGACGACGAGAGCTGCGAAACCGAAGCGCTTGCCGCCCTTCACGGTCTTCGAAACGCGGTTGATGTGGACGAGCTTCTCGATGAGCTCCTCGCCCTGTTCTTCCTCGTTGTTGCCACGGCCGCCACGGCGGTCGTCGCGACGGCCACGGCCGCCACGCTCGCCGCGTTCGCCACGGCCGCGACCGCGACCGCGACCTTCACGGACTTCCTGGCCTTCAGCGGCCGGGACGTCGGTCTGGATTTCGGTGTTTTCGTCAGCCATGATCAGAACTCCAGCCCGCCTTCACGGGCGGCTTCGGCCAGCGCCTTGACGCGGCCATGGAAGAGGAAACCGCCACGGTCGAACACAACCGAGGTAACGCCCGCCTTCTTGGCGGCCTCGGCGAGTTCCTTGCCAACGCGAACTGCGGCATCGGTATCGGTGCCCTTGGCGCCAAGCGTGTTGGCGGCAGCTACGGTGTGGCCCTGCGCATCGTCGATGATCTGCGCATAGATGTGACGGCCGGTGCGGTGCACCGACAGACGGGGACGACCACCCGCACGGGCCTTGAGAGCCGTGCGGACGCGCCGGCGACGGCGCTCGAAAAGGGAAAGCTTGGCCATTACTTCTTCTTCCCTTCCTTGCGGAAGATGAATTCGCCGCGGTACTTGATGCCCTTGCCCTTGTAGGGTTCGGGCTTGCGCCAGCGACGGATCTCGGCCGCGAGTTGGCCGACCTTCTGCTTGTCGATACCCGAGATTTCGACCGTGGTGTTATCCGGGGTCTTGATCTCGATGCCTTCCGGCACAGCGATGTCCACGTCGTGCGAATAGCCGAGCTGGAGCTTCAGGTTCTTGCCCTGAGCCGCGGCGCGGTAGCCGACGCCCTTGATTTCGAGGACCTTGGAGAAGCCGTTGGTCACGCCTTCAACGAGGTTCGAAACGAGGGTGCGCTGCATGCCCCAGTGGCTGCGGGCAGCCTTGGTCTGGTTGGCGGGCTGAACGGCGATCGAACCTTCTTCGACCGAGTAGGTCACGAGGTCCGACAGACCCAGCGTCAGGGTACCCTTGGGACCCTTCACGCTGAGCACGCCGTTGTCGATGGCGGCAGTGACCCCGCCAGGGATCACGACCGGCTTCTTGCCGATGCGGCTCATTAGAACACCTCCGCCAGCACTTCGCCACCAACGTTCTGCGAGCGGGCTTCGGCATCCGAAAGCACGCCGCGGGGCGTCGAGACGATGGTGATGCCGAGACCGTTGCGTACGACCGGGAGTTCCTTCGAACCCGAGTAGACGCGGCGGCCAGGCTTGGAGACGCGAGCGATGTGCTTGATGGCGGGTTCGCCTTCGAAGTACTTCAGCTCGATGCGAAGCTGCGGGTGCGCGCCGGTGGCGTCATCGCTGAAGCCACGGATGTAGCCTTCGCGCTGAAGCACTTCGAGCACGCGAGCACGAAGCTTGGAAGCGGGCGACAGGACGGTGTCCTTCTTCGCCTGCTGTCCGTTGCGGATGCGGGTGAGCATATCACCCAGGGGATCGGTCATAGCCATTGCTTCGTACCCTTACCAGCTCGACTTGGTCACGCCGGGGATCATGCCCTTATTGGCAAGATCGCGCAGCTCGATGCGGCAGAGACCAAACTTGCGGTAGTAACCGCGCGGACGGCCGGTCGTCGCACAACGGTTGCGAACCCGGGTCGGGTTACCGTTGCGCGGGATTTCGGCCAGCTTCAGGCGGGCGATGAGGCGCTCGGTTTCATCGAGCGATTCGTCATCGGCAACTGCCTTCAGGCGCGCGTACTTGCCTGCATACTTCTTAACGAGCTGCTTGCGGCGCTCGTTCTTGTTCACGGAACTCAGTTTCGCCATGGACTTAAGCTCTCTTCCTCAGCGGCTCACGCCGCTTCCTTCTGTTCCGACTCTTCAGCCGGGAACGGGAAACCGAACAGACGAAGCAGTTCGCGTGCTTCCTCGTCGGTCTTCGCGGTGGTGGTGACGATGATGTCCATGCCACGCACCTTCTCGATCTTGTCGTAGCTGATCTCCGGGAAGATGATCTGCTCCTTGAGACCCATCGCGTAGTTGCCGCGACCGTCGAACGACTTCGGGTTCAGGCCACGGAAGTCGCGGATGCGGGGCATCGCGATGGTGACGAGACGATCGAGGAACTCGTACATGCGCTCACGACGGAGCGTCACCTTGCAGCCGATCGGCATGCCTTCGCGCAGCTTGAACTGGGCGATCGACTTGCGGGCCTTGGTCACGACGGGCTTCTGACCGGCGATGGCTTCCATCTCGGCAGCAGCGGTCTGGACCTTCTTCTTGTCCTGGCTCGCTTCGCCGACGCCCATGTTGAGCGTGATCTTCTCGATCTTCGGCACTTCCATCACGTTCTTGTAACCGAACTTCTCGGTCATCGCCTTCGCGATTTCAGCGTCGTACTTCGAGCGCAGACGCGGAGTGTACTTCTCAGCCATCGATGGTCTCCCCGGACTTCACGGCCACACGGACCTTCTTGCCGTCCTTGGTTTCGAAGCGAACGCGGGTCGGCTTGCCGTCCTTGTCGGCAACGGCAACCTTGCAGATCGCCATCGGAGCCGGCGTACGCTCGATGCCGCCCTGCGGGTTCTGCTGGATCGGCTTGCGGTGCTTGGTAGCAACGTTCACGCCCTCGACCACGACCTTGGCGTCCTTCGGGATAACCTGAAGCACGGTGCCGGTGCGGCCCTTGTCCTTGCCGGACAGGACGACGACGGAGTCACCCTTCTTGATCTTCGCGGCAGCCATTACAGCACCTCCGGAGCAAGCGAGATGATCTTCATGAAGCCCTTGCCGCGAAGCTCGCGCACGACGGGGCCAAAGATACGGGTGCCGATCGGCTCCTCGTTCTTGTTGATGAGCACCGCTGCGTTGCTGTCGAAGCGGATAACGCTGCCGTCGGTACGACGGACGTCCTTGCGGGTACGCACGATCACCGCACGGTGAACGTCGCCCTTCTTGACGCGAGCGCGGGGCTGCGCCTCCTTCACCGACACCACGATGATGTCGCCGACGCCTGCGAAACGACGCTTAGACCCGCCCAGCACCTTGATGCACTGAACGCGCTTTGCGCCGCTGTTGTCCGCGACGTCGAGATTGGATTGCATCTGGATCATCGATCCGAGTCCTTCTCAACTGGCTTGCCGGAACAAGTCCGGCAGTTCCTAAAAAGACAGGCCCACGAGGGGCCCGAGTCGCCCCGACGGGCGAAGTGCGCGCATTTGACGCATTCGTCCGTCCAGGTCAACACTCTTGTCCGGCCCTGAGGCCGAGGCAGATCAAACCGGCCATGTCTTCAGGGACATGGCCGGTCCAAATCTTATACCTCGGCTTCGAGCGCGGTACCCTTGCTCGCCTGAAGACGGTCAAGAACCTTCCAGGTCTTGGTCTTCGAGAAGGGCTTCGTCTCCTCGATCCGGACGCGTTCGCCGGTCTTGAAGGCGTTGTCTTCGTCGTGAGCGTGGTACTTCTTCGAGCGACGGATGATCTTCCCGTAAAGGGGGTGCTTCACCTTGCGCTCGACCAGCACGGTCACGGTCTTGTCGGTCTTGTCGGAAACGACGGTCCCGATCAGAATACGCTTGGGCATCGTGTTTCCTCCTTAGGCCTGCGCCGCACGCTCGGCCTGGAGCGTCTTGATGCGGGCGATGTCACGACGCACCTGCTTGATGCGCGCGGGCGCCTCAAGCTGGCTGGTCGCGGCCTGGAACCGCAGGTTGAACTGCTCGCGCTTCAGCTCGACGAGGTCAGCGGTGAGCTGGTCGTCGGTCTTGGCGCGAAGGTCTTCGATCTTGTTAGCCATGATTCGACTTCCTTACTCGCCGCCAAGGTGCGAGGTGTCGCCGAGGCGAGCCACGACCTTGGTCTTGATCGGCAGCTTCATCGCAGCGCGGCTGAAAGCCTCGGCTGCGAGGGGGCCAGCGACGCCGTCCAGTTCGAACAGGATGCGGCCCGGCTTGACGCGGGCAGCCCAGTATTCGACCGAACCCTTGCCCTTACCCTGACGGACTTCAGCAGGCTTCTTCGAAACCGGCACGTCGGGGAAAACGCGGATCCAGAGACGGCCCTGGCGCTTGATGTGACGCGTGATCGCGCGGCGAGCCGCTTCGATCTGGCGGGCGGTGATCCGCTCGGGCTCGAGAGCCTTGAGGCCATACGAGCCGAAGTTCAGGTCGGTGCCGCCCTTGGCATCACCCTTGATCCGGCCCTTGAAGGCCTTGCGGAACTTGGTCTTCTTCGGTTGCAGCATGACTCTTAGTTCCTGCGGTCATCGCGTGCCGGACGCACGCCGGAGGTCTGTGCCTCCATCATCAGGCGGTCCTGCGCCATCGGGTCGTGGCCAAGGATTTCGCCCTTGAAGATCCAGACCTTGATGCCGATGATGCCATAGGCGGTCAGCGCCTCGGCTTCGGCATAGTCGATGTTTGCACGCAGGGTGTGAAGCGGCACGCGGCCTTCACGGTACCATTCGGTACGCGCGATTTCCGCACCGCCAAGGCGACCACCGCAGGTGATCTTGATGCCTTCAGCGCCGAGACGAAGGGCCGACTGAACGGCGCGCTTCATCGCACGGCGGAACGCAACGCGGCGGATCAGCTGATCGGCGATACCCTGGGCGACGAGCTTCGAATCGACTTCCGGCTTGCGGATTTCGACGATGTTCAGCTTCACTTCGCTGCTGGTGATCTTCGCCAGCTCCTTGCGGAGCTTCTCGATGTCCGCACCCTTCTTGCCGATGATCACACCGGGACGGGCTGCATAGATCGAGATGCGGCACAGCTTGGCCGGACGCTCGATCACCACCTTCGAGATAGCGGCCTGGGGCAGCTTCGCGACGATGAACTTGCGGATCTTGAGGTCTTCCTCAAGCAGCTTGCCGTAGTCCCGGCCTTCCGCGAACCAGCGGCTGTCCCAGGTACGGTTGATCTGCAGACGCAGACCGATCGGATTGCTCTTATGACCCATGGATCAGGCCTCCTCGACTTCGCGAACGACGATCCGCAGGCGCGAAAACGGCTTGAGGATACGGGTGGACTTGCCGCGACCACGAGCGTGGAAACGCTTCATGGTGATCGACTTGCCGACCGACGCCTCGGCGACGACGAGAGCGTCGACGTCGAGGTTGTGGTTGTTTTCCGCATTCGCGATCGCCGAAGCGAGGATCTTGCGCGCGTCCTGGGCCATCGCCTTCTTGGAGAAGGCCAGGATGTTCATCGCGTCTTCGACCTTGCGGCCGCGGATCAGGGCGGCGACGAGGTTGAGCTTCTGGGCGGAACCACGGATGGTGGTGCCGACCGCAAGAGCTTCCTTCTCGCCGACGCGGCGGGGTGCTGCCTGCTTGCTCATTAGCGCTTGCCCTTCTTGTCGGCAGCGTGGCCGGGGAACGTGCGCGTGGGCGCGAATTCACCAAGCTTGTGGCCGACCATGTCCTCGTTGACCGAGACCGGGATGAACTTGTGTCCGTTGTAGACCTGGAAGGTCAGGCCAACGAACTGCGGAAGGATGGTGGAGCGACGCGACCAGGTCTTGATCGGAGCAGCCTTTGCACCGGCATCCTGCGCGACCTCGGCCTTCTTGAGAAGGTACAGGTCGACGAAGGGGCCTTTCCAGACGGAACGTGCCATCGTGTCTTACCTCTTCTTCTTGGCGTGGCGCGAACGGATGATCATCTTGTCCGTCTGCTTGTTGTTGCGGGTACGAGCGCCCTTGGTCGGCTTGCCCCACGGAGTGACCGGGTGACGGCCGCCCGAGGTACGGCCTTCACCACCACCGTGCGGGTGGTCGACCGGGTTCTTGGCAACACCGCGGGTCAGCGGGCGACGGCCCAGCCAACGGCCGCGACCGGCCTTGGCGAGGGTCTGGTTGGCGTTGTCGGGGTTCGACACGGCGCCAACGGTGCCCATGCAGTCGCCACGCAGGTAGCGCTGCTCACCCGAGTTGAGGCGAACGATGACCATGCCGCGGTCACGACCGACGACCTGGACGTAGGTGCCTGCCGAACGTGCGATCTGACCGCCCTTGCCGGGCTTCATCTCGACGTTGTGGCAGATCGTGCCGACCGGCATCTGCGACAGAAGCATGGCGTTGCCGGGCTTCACGTCGGTCTTCTCACCGGCGATCACCACGTCGCCGACGGCGAGGCGCTGCGGCGCGATGATGTAGGTCAGTTCACCGTCGGTGTACTTCACGAGCGCGATGAAAGCGGTGCGGTTGGGATCGTATTCGATACGCTCCACGGTCGCTTCCATGTCCCACTTACGACGCTTGAAGTCGATGAAGCGGTACTTCTGCTTGTGGCCGCCAGCGATGCCGCGCGAGGTCACGTGACCCTTGTTGTTGCGGCCGCCGGTCTTGCTCTTGCCTTCGGTCAGCGCCTTGAGGGGCTTGCCCTTCCAGAGCGACGACTTGTCGACGAGGACCAGGCCGCGGCGTGCGGGGCTGGTCGGGTTGTAATGCTTGAGTGCCATCGGAAATTAACCCCGCGCGCCTTCGGTGATGTCGATCGACTGGCCTTCGGCCAGCGTGACAATCGCCTTCTTCACGTCGCTGCGACGGTAAGCCTTACCGCGCCAGCGCTTGGTCTTGCCCTTGACGACCAGCGTGTTCACGCCGGTGACCTTGACGTCGAAGAGAGCTTCGACGGCGGCCTTGATCTCGGGCTTGGTCGCCTTGTCAGCAACCTTGAAGACGACGGCGTTCTGCTCGGAAAGCAGGGTCGACTTCTCGGTGATGTGCGGCGAGAGGATCACGTCGTAGTGACGGATGTCCACGGTCTTAGCCATTGAAACGCGCCTCCAGCTTTTCGACAGCGGCGCGCGTCAACACCAGCGTATCATGCTTCAGGATGTCGTAGACGTTCGCGCCGACAGCCGGGAGCACGTTCACGCCGACGATGTTGCGGGCAGCCAGGGCGAAGCCCTCGTTGACCTGCTCACCGTCCATGACGAGAACCTTCTTGCCGAAGTTCGCCTTGGCGAGCTGACCGGCGAGCGCCTTGGTCTTGGCGTCGGAAACGTCGAGCGAGTCGACGATCACGAGACCGTTCTGAGCCTTGGCCGAAAGAGCCATCTTCAGACCGAGTGCACGGATCTTCTTGTTCAGCGAGATGTTGAACTCGCGGCGACGGGCACCGTGAGCCTTACCACCGCCGATGAAGACGGGAGCGGCACGGTCGCCGTGACGGGCAGTACCGCCACCCTTCTGGCGGCCGAACTTCTTGCCGGTACGGGCAACGTCCGAACGCTCGCGGGTCGCACGGGCGATGCCGCGACGGTTTTCGAGCTGCCAGGTGACGACGCGGTGCAGGATGTCCGCGCGCGGTTCGAGACCGAACACGTCGTCCGACAGTTCGATGTCGGCGTTGGCGGCCGAACCGTCGATGTTGAGGACCTGAACCTTCATGATTAGCCCTCCTGGCCTTCGGTCGCTTCGGGAGCCGCGGCTTCGGCCGGGGTCACGGCAGCGGCCGTATCATTGGTATTGGCAACCGACTTGATGCCGGCGGGGTACGGAGCCTCGGCGTGACGGTCGACCTTGACGGCGTCCGAAACGGTGAGCCAGGCGTTCTTCGAACCGGGAACCGAGCCCTTGACGAAGATCAGGCCACGCTCGTCGTCCACGCGGACGACTTCGAGGTTCTGCTGGGTGCGCTGACGGTCGCCCATGTGGCCGGCCATCTTCTTGTTCTTGAACACCTTGCCCGGATCCTGACGGTTACCCGTCGAACCGTGCGCACGGTGCGAGATCGAAACACCGTGGGTGGCGCGCATACCGCCGAAGCCCCAGCGCTTCATGGCGCCCTGGAAGCCCTTACCCTGGGTGTGGCCGCCTACGTCGACCAGCTGGCCGGGCACGAAGTGCGAGGCAGCGATGGTGGCGCCGACTTCCAGAAGGGCGTCGTCGGCGACGCGGAATTCCGCGACGCGCATCTTGAGGGGAACCTGAGCCTTAGCGAAGTGCTCACGCTGCGGCTTGGCAACGTTCTTCTGCTTTGCTTCGCCCGCACCCAGCTGAACCGCGACGTAGCCGTCACGATCAGCAGTACGAACCGAAACCACCTGACAGTCTTCAAGTGCCAGGACAGTGACGGGCACGTGGCGACCGTCCTCCTGGAACAGGCGGGTCATCCCGACTTTCTTGGCGATCACGCCTGTACGCATGACCTTTCTCCTTACAGAGGCGTACGCAGGACCATCCCTCGTACGCGTGTCCAACCCTGTTATGATACGAACCCCGCCCGGGTCAGGTGTTCCCTGCAAGCCCACTATGGACTGCGGAAACGAGACGGGGGACGCATTCCCGACGCTTCCCGAAGGAGACGGCGGAGGTATCCCTTGTGTCCCCTCGGTTTCCCTTAGGGGCGCTGTCTCTGCGAACTTCTGTTCGCAAAGCCGGCCTCATGGCCGACAAGGTAATCTGGATCCGAGGATCCGAAATTCACCGATCGTTTCAAGTCCGATCAAAAGACTGTCGGGGCAACCTTGAAGGTCACCCCGAAAAACCGGCTCAGGCCAGCTTGATCTCGACGTTCACGCCGGCAGCCAGGTCGAGCTTCATCAGAGCGTCGACGGTAGCTGCGTTCGGCTGCACGATGTCAAGCAGGCGCTTGTAGGTGCGGACTTCGAACTGCTCACGCGACTTCTTGTCGATGTGCGGACCACGGTTGACCGTGAACTTCTCGATCTTGGCCGGCAGAGGAATGGGCCCACGAATCAGAGCGCCGGTGCGGCGGGCCGTGTCGGCGATTTCGCCAGTGGCCTGGTCGAGCACGCGATGGTCAAACGCCTTCAGGCGGATACGGATGTTCTGAGCTTCCATTACCTACTACCGATGAGAAAGAGCCATAGGACCAGAAGTCCCGTCAAATTCGAACCGCGCCCCTACACGGTGAAGACGAGTCGGGCAACCCCTGATTTCAAGAAGTCCGGCAGGTTTTCGGCCAATTCATGAAGGCCGCCGACGCGGTTCGTCGCATCCGCCCTTCCCTGCGCCCTGTCCGCATCCTACCTTGGCCGGGCGACGCCTAACAGAAGCCGCTTTCCATGTCCCCCATCTCCACGACAATTTCCAGTGCGCTTGCCGCGCTGACCCTTGCATGCCAGGCGCCGACGTGCTCACCGCCCACGCCTCCATGCCCGATACCACGGGCGCGCCGGTGGACGATGCCTGCCGCGAAGCCGCCCGCGCCAGCAATGGCGGCAACGACGGCACGATCGTCGTCTGCTCCCACGGCGGCGACGGCACCAACCAGCGGGTTCCGGCCTCGAAGTCGCTGGACGAAAGCACACGCACCGGCGCGGCCTACCCGCCGGACCTCTGGGACCTGCCCGGCTGCCTCGGCCCCTGCATCACCATACCGTTCGGCCGCGTGCCGGAACCGGTCTACTACATCGACCTCAAGTCCATCCCCGAAGCCCCCAAGGGCTCGGATGCCTGGAAGATCGGGCAAGGCGAATTGCGTGCGCGATAAAGGCGCCGGTCAAGAATTCGAGCCCATCAACGCGAAAAGCCCGGCGTCTCTTTCGAGACGCCGGGCCAATCACTTTAGCCGTAGCTGCTAGATCGACGAATTACTTCGTGATCGTGGCAACGACGCCCGAACCGACGGTGCGGCCGCCTTCGCGGATTGCGAAGCGGAGACCTTCGTCCATGGCGATCGGAGCGATCAGCTTGATCGACAGCGAAACGTTGTCGCCAGGCATAACCATCTCGGTGCCCTCGGGAAGGATCACTTCGCCGGTCACGTCGGTGGTGCGGAAGTAGAACTGCGGACGGTAGTTCGCGAAGAACGGTGTGTGACGGCCGCCTTCGTCCTTCGACAGGACGTAGACTTCAGCCGAGAACTCGGTGTGCGGGGTCACGGTGCCCGGCTTGGCGAGAACCTGGCCACGCTCAACGTCGTCGCGCTTCAGGCCACGAACCAGCGCGCCGATGTTGTCGCCGGCTTCACCCTGGTCGAGCAGCTTGCGGAACATTTCGACGCCGGTGACGGTGGTCTTCTGCGTGTCGCGGATACCGACGACTTCGACTTCTTCACCAACCTTGACGATGCCGGTTTCGACGCGGCCGGTCACAACCGTACCACGACCCGAGATCGAGAACACGTCTTCGACGGGCATCAGGAATGCCTTGTCGGTGGGACGCGGGGGCTGCGGGATGAAGTCGTCGACAGCCTTCATGAGTTCGAGGATCGAGCTCTTGCCGATTTCGTCGTCACGGCCTTCGAGAGCGGCCAGAGCCGAACCCTTGATGACGGGGATGTTGTCGCCGTCGAAGTCGTACGACGAGAGCAGTTCGCGAACTTCGAGTTCGACGAGCTCGAGCAGCTCGGCGTCGTCGACCTGGTCGACCTTGTTCATGTACACGACCAGCTGCGGCACGCCGACCTGGCGAGCGAGCAGGATGTGTTCGCGGGTCTGCGGCATCGGGCCGTCAGCAGCGTTCACAACGAGGATAGCGCCGTCCATCTGGGCAGCACCGGTGATCATGTTCTTCACGTAGTCAGCGTGACCCGGGCAGTCGACGTGCGCGTAGTGACGTGCTTCGGTCTCGTACTCAACGTGAGCGGTCGAGATCGTGATGCCGCGCTCGCGCTCTTCCGGAGCCTTGTCGATGTTCGCGAAGTCAACGGCTTCACCGCCGAAGGTTTCCGACATCACCTTCGTGATGGCGGCCGTCAGGGTGGTCTTGCCGTGGTCAACGTGACCGATGGTGCCGATGTTGCAGTGCGGCTTGTTCCGCTCGAATTTTGCCTTCGCCATTTTCAAACCTTCTTTGCTTGAATTGTAATCTGCGGGAATGTGAGGCAGCGCCCGCCGAAACAGGCGCCGCCCCTAGAATGATCTTGCCGATTAGGCAAGCTTCTCCTTGACCTCGGCCGCGACGTTCGCCGGGACCTCGTCGTAATGGGAGAAGAACATCGAGTAGTTTGCACGGCCCTGGGTGAACGAGCGGAGCTGGTTCACGTAGCCGAACATGTTCGCGAGCGGAACCATGGACTCGACAACCTGGGCATTGCCGCGGCTGTCGGTGCCCTGGATCTGGCCACGACGGCTGTTCATGTCGCCGATGACGTCGCCGAGGTATTCCTCGGGGGTGACGACTTCGACCTTCATGATCGGCTCGAGCAGCTTGATGCCGGCCTTCTGGGCGACTTCACGCATAGCACCGCGACCGGCGATTTCGAAGGCCAGGGCCGACGAGTCGACGTCGTGGTAGGCACCGTCGTAGAGGACGATGTCGAAGTCGATGATCGGGAAGCCGACCAGCGAGCCCGAGGCAGCGGTTTCGCGCATGCCCTTTTCGATCGCGGGGATATATTCCTTCGGAATGTTACCGCCCTTGATCTCGTCCTTGAAGGTGATGCCCGCACCGCGCTCGCCCGGCGTAACCTTGATCTTCACGCGACCGAACTGACCGGTACCGCCCGACTGCTTCTTGTGGGTGTAGTCCACATCGACAGCCTTGGCGAGGTATTCGCGATAGGCGACCTGCGGAGCGCCGACGTTGGCTTCGACCTTGAACTCGCGACGCATGCGGTCGACGATGATGTCCAGGTGAAGTTCGCCCATGCCCTTGATGATCGTCTGGCCCGACTCGTGGTCGGTGGTGACGCGGAACGAGGGATCCTCGGCCGAGAGACGGTTGAGCGCGACGCCCATCTTCTCCTGGTCAGCCTTGGTCTTCGGTTCCACCGACAGCTCGATGACCGGCTCGGGGAATTCCATGCGTTCGAGAACGATCGGCGCCTTTTCCGCGCAGAGCGTGTCGCCCGTGGTGGTTTCCTTCATGCCGGCAAGAGCAACGATGTCGCCCGCGAAGGCTTCTTCGATGTCCTTACGGTCGTTGGCGTGCATTTCGAGAATGCGGCCGACCTTTTCCTTCTTGCCCTTCACCGAGTTCAGGTACGAGCCCTTCGAGAGCGTACCCGAGTAGATGCGGATGAAGGTGAGCGAGCCCACGAAGGGATCGTTCATGACCTTGAAGGCGAGCGCCGAGAACGGTGCGTTGTCTTCCGGCGGACGGCTGTCGGGTTCGTCGCTGTCGACCTTGACGCCCTGGACGTCTTCGATGTCGAGCGGCGAAGGCAGGTAGTCGACGACGGCGTCGAGCAGGGGCTGAACGCCCTTGTTCTTGAACGCCGAGCCGCAGACGACCGGCACGAACGCGTGACCCAGCGTGCCCTTGCGGATCAGCTTCTTGAGCGTGGCGACATCCGGCTCGTTGCCTTCGAGGTAGGCTTCCATCGCCTCGTCGTCCTGCTCGACGGCGAGTTCGATGAGCTTGGTGCGGTACTCGGCGGCTTCGTCAGCCAGTTCGGCCGGGATTTCTTCGTAGAAGAATTCGGCGCCGAGCGATTCGTCCTTCCAGACGATCGCGCGGTTGTGAACCAGGTCCACCAGGCCCTTCAGGTCGGCTTCGAGGCCGATCGGAATGTAGAGCACGGCAGGCGTCGCACCGAGGCGGTCGATGATCGACTGCACGCAGTACTTGAAGTTCGCACCGGTACGGTCGAGCTTGTTGATGAAGCACATGCGCGGAACGCCGTACTTGTCAGCCTGGCGCCACACGGTTTCCGACTGCGGCTCAACGCCGGCAACGCCGTCGAAGCACGCGACCGCACCGTCGAGCACGCGCAGCGAGCGTTCGACTTCGATGGTGAAGTCGACGTGCCCGGGGGTGTCGATGATGTTGATGCGGTATTCCTGGCCCTCGGACGTCCAGAAGCAGGTGGTCGCAGCCGAGGTGATGGTGATGCCGCGTTCCTGCTCCTGCTCCATCCAGTCCATGGTAGCAGCGCCGTCGTGGACTTCGCCGATCTTGTAGGACTTGCCGGTGTAGTAGAGGATACGCTCGGTCGTGGTGGTCTTACCGGCGTCGATGTGCGCCATAATACCGATGTTACGGTACATATTGAGCGGATGGCTGCGTGCCATGGTGGGAATCCTTAGCAGGAGTGTTTCGGGAGCGAGGCGGCCTTCAGATAAGACCTCGCCCCCTGAATTAAAAGTGTGACGCCCGGATGACCAGTCATCCGGGGCCACACGCTCACATTACCAGCGGTAGTGCGAGAAGGCGCGGTTCGCGTCCGCCATGCGGTGCGTGTCTTCGCGCTTCTTCACGGCGTTGCCGCGGTTGTTGGCAGCATCGAGCAGCTCACCCGACAGACGCGCCGCCATGGTGGTTTCCGGGCGGTTGCGCGCCGCGGTGATCAGCCAGCGGATGGCGAGTGCCTGGGCACGCTCCGGACGGACTTCGACCGGAACCTGGTAGGTCGCACCACCGACGCGGCGGCTGCGGACTTCGATCTGCGGCTTCACGTTGTTCAGGGCATCGTGGAACAGCTGGACCGGGTCCGACTTGGCGCGGGTTTCCATGGTTTCCATGGCACCGTAGACGATCGATTCGGCGACCGACTTCTTGCCGTCGAGCATGAGGTTGTTCATGAACTTCGACAGGACCTGATCACCGAACTTCGGATCAGGCAGGATTTCCCGCTTCTCGGGACGACGACGACGTGACATCGTTGGTATTCCTTGTTCTTTCGGGCGGGAGCGTGAGCATCACCGGCCGGTAAATCGTGTACCGTGCGAGGCGATAGGCCCCGCAAACCAGCTTACTTCGGACGCTTGGCGCCGTACTTCGAGCGCGACTGCTTGCGATCCTTGACGCCCTGCGTGTCGAGCACGCCGCGCAGGATGTGGTAGCGCACGCCGGGAAGGTCGCGAACGCGGCCGCCACGGATGAGCACGACCGAGTGCTCCTGAAGGTTGTGGCCTTCACCGGGGATGTACGAAATGACTTCGCGGCTGTTGGTCAGACGGACCTTGGCGACCTTGCGGAGAGCCGAGTTCGGCTTCTTCGGGGTCGTGGTGTAAACGCGGGTGCAGACGCCGCGCTTCTGAGGGTTCTGCTCCATGGCAGGAACCTTCGACTTGGCCTTCTGCGGCTCGCGGCCCTTGCGGACCAGCTGGTTGATAGTGGGCATCTATACTCTTCTTTCAAATGGGAGTGCGATGGATCGCCGCCGAAACCATCGGCATCGACCCGTCGCACCCCGGAAGGTTCCGGGCCGGTACATCTGAAAGGGAAGAGTGAGATCACGCGTAACGGTAATTCCAAGAACCACATCGTCATCCCAGCGAAAGCTGGGACCGCTATCGTCCTTGCCCCGGCCATCAGCCGGGCAACCGCAACACGTGAGCCGAAAAACACTCCACCCGGCCAATGCACCGGATTACTTTGCCATGCGCCGTTCCGCCGGAAGGTCCGCGATTCGCGGTAACCTTGCCGCTTTTCGATCGCAGGACTGCGCCGAAAGGCCCGGAAATGCTGACATGGCAATGTTCAGCTCTATGTCGTTTCCTTCGGGAATACCCGCAGGAGATGGGCGCCCTTACGAGATTGGCGTCCAAGGGTCAAGATTTACCGGCGGCATGCCGGACCCCGCCGGATCGCAATCTCCGGCCCGCGAATATTTTTCAAGGCGCCCCGCGAAGGTCTCCGTCTCAGCTCTCGATATCGATCTGAAGGGACGAAGATGCCTCGCTACCTGCTTGCCTCCACCGCGCTTCTCGCCATGGCGACCGCCGCTCATGCCGAGGACGTGACCACCAAGAAGACCACGCCGCTCCTCACCTCGACGATCAAGAACGGCGCCGCCGACGCGATCAACATCACCAAGGACGGCTCCGTCGTGCTGACGTCCGGCACGGCCGTGACAATGGACAGCAACAACAACGTCGCCAATGCGGGTGCGATCACGATCACCAATGCCAACGGCGTGCGCGGCATCGTCGCCAAGGCCGGGACCACCGGCGACATCGTCAACACCGGCACGATCACGCTCGACGAACCCTATACCCCGACCGACGACGACAAGGACGGCGATCTCGACGGTCCCTTCGCGCTCGGCTCGAACAAGATCGGCATCCGCACCGAGGGCGACCACACCGGCAAGATCACCCAGAGCGGCACGATCACCATCAAGGGCAACGATTCCGCCGGTATCTCGCTGGGCGGCAAGCTCACCGGCAATTTCACCCATGACGGCAAGACCAATGTGCTGGGCGACAATGCCATCGGCGTGAAGACCGGCCAGATCGACGGCAACGTCCGCCTCGCCGGTTCGGTGCAGGCACAAGGCAAGAACGCGATCGGCGCGCAGTTCGGCGGCGACGTCAACGGCGCCATGGTCGTGCAGGGCCAGATCGTTTCGACCGGCTACCGCTATCCCACCCCGCCCGCCGACCCCTCGAAGCTTGACGCCGACGATCTGCTCCAGGGCGGCTCGGCGATCGTCGTCGAAGGCAATGTGACCGGCGGCATCGTCCTGGCCGTCGCGCCCAAGGACACCGACCCCAACAATCCCGACGAGGACGGCGACGGCATTCCCGACGCCACTGAGGGCGCCGCCAAGGTCGCCACTTACGGCAAGGCCCCGGCGATCGTGATTGGCTCGGCCACCAAGGACATCGCCATCGGCCCGGTCGCCAGCACGGCCAGCAAGTACGGTCTCCAGATCGACGGCACCGTGGAAGGCCACGGCCTCTACGCCGGTGTCGACGGCAACGGCGTGACCATCGGCGGCCTCGGCGGCAAAGTGACGATCGCCAATGGAATCGGCATCACCGGCGGAATCGCCGCAACCTCCAAGGACGCGGCCGCCACGGCCCTGCGCCTCGGCGCGGGCGCCAGCACGCCGCTGATCCAGAACGCGGGCACGATCAGCGCCTCGGGCGCGCAGGCCGTCGCGGTGCGCATCGATGCGGGCGCCAGCCTGCCCACCTTGCGCAACTCCGGCACGATCAAGGCCGCCGCCGTCAACGAGAACGGCGCGGCCACCGCGATCGGCGATGCCAGCGGCACGCTGAACCTCGTCGAGAACAGCGGCACGATCTCCGCCACCGGCGCCAAGGCCGGTGCGGGCAAGAACATCGCCATCGACCTTTCCAAGGCGACCGGCAGCGTCACCGTGAAGCAGACCCAGGTCGGCGCGGGCTTCGCCGCCCCTGCGATCGTCGGCGACATCCTGCTCGGCGGCGGGAACGACGTCGTCGATATCGCCGACGGCACGGTGACCGGCAATGTCGCCTTCGGCGGCGGCAACAACACCCTCGCCCTTTCCGGCAAGGCCGTGCAGACCGGCAACGTCACTTTCGGCGCCGGTTCGGACACGATGACGCTGGCGGGCACCTCACGCTTCGTCGGCACGGCGGACTTCGGCGGCGGCGCCGATACGCTGACCCTCACCGGCACCTCGGTCTTCTCCGGCGCGCTGGCGAATGCCGGAAACCTCGCGGTCAAGCTCACGGGCGGCATGCTCGACGTGAACAAGCCCACCGCGATCGGCTCGCTCGATGTCGGCAAGGACGGCGTCGTGGCCGTGACGCTGAACAAGGCGGCGGGCCAGGGCTCGGCCTATAACGTTGCCGGCACCGCCTCCTTCGCGGCGGGATCCAAGCTCGCGATCAAGCTCGCCGACGTTTCGACCGCCGAGGGCAGCTATCAGGTGCTGACCGCAGGCACGATCCAGGGCCGCGACAATCTCAAGGCCGCCACCGACCTCGTGCCCTTCATGTTCAAGGCCACGCTGGACGACAAGGCCGCCGCGAACACCGTGGTCGTCGATGTCGCCCGCCGCACGGTGGCCGAACTCGGCCTCAACCGCTCGCAGGCGACCGCCTACAACGCGATCTTCGCCGCGCTCGGCAAGGACGAGAAGGTGGAGGACGTGTTCCTCGGCATCACCAACGGCGACCAGTTCCGACAGGCCGTGGGCCAGATGCTGCCCGACCACGCGGGCGGCTCGTTCGAGGGCATCAGCCTCGGCACCCGCACCGTCGCCCGCCAGCTGATGGACCCGATCAACCCGGTCTGGGGCGAAGGGCGCTTCAGCACGACGCTGAACCTCTCGTTCTGGGGCAGCGACAAGAAGGCCGGTGCCAATGCCGCCTACAACCTCGGCGGCTACGCCATGTCGCTCGGCGCCGAGTACCTGACCGGAATCGGCCGGTTCGGCGGCACGTTCTCCTATCTGTGGAACCGCCACACGAGCGGCGGCAGCAGCGAGATCAAGTCGAACTCGTTCGAACTCGCCGGTCACTGGCGCGGCCAGTTCGGCGCGGTGCAGGGCTACGGCCGCGCCTCGGTCGGCCGCTCCAGCTACGACAGCGAGCGCCAGTTCATCGGCGCGATCGGCACCGAGAACGTCAGCCGCACGATCAAGGGCAAGTGGAACGGCAACTTCGTCACCGCCTCGGGCGGCGCCTCCTATGAGGGCGGCGGCAGCCACTTCTTCTACCGCCCGGCAGTCACGGTCGACTACGTTCGCCTGAAGGAAGACGGCTATACCGAGAACGGCGGCGGCAAGGCGCTCGACCTCACGGTCGCCTCGCGCACCAGCGACGAGCTGGGCGTTAACGGCGGCATGACGCTGGGCATCGACTTCATGGGCATGCAGCGCCGCGACGAGAACTGGTTCCGCGTCGAGACCGAAGGCGGCTGGCGCGAGATCGTCAGCGGCGGCATCGGTTCGACCACCGCACACTTCGCGGGCGGCCAGAACTTCACGCTGGACGGCGACGAGGCGACGAGCGGCTGGTTCGCCCGCCTGCGCGCCGTCGGCGGCACCCTGGGCCTGACGATGGGCGGCGAACTCGCCGCCGAGGATCGCCACGGCCGCGTCGACCTTGCCCTGCGCGGTTCGGTTACCATCGGCTGGTGATCGTCCGGTCCTGATCCCCTCCCAGAGCAAGGCTGGAACGGCCACTGGTCCGGCGCCCCAGCCGGACCAGTGGCCGCGAGGGAAGCGCCTCCCCCACCCCAACCCCGCGCCTTTCAGGCGCTCGGCGCATCCCTCACCCGGCCTCCGGCCCCGGTCGTCCCGAAAGCGACCGGGGCCGGACCCTTTTTGCCCTGTGTATTTCCTTTGGACCTTCCCGGCGGCTCCTGCGTTCCGTTCCGCATGATCGTCGTCCACCACCTTGAAAACTCACGCTCCCAGCGTGTCCTCTGGCTGCTGGAGGAGCTGGGCCTGCCCTACGGATTGCGGCGATATGAGCGGGATGAGAAGACCATGCTCGCCCCGCCCCAACTCCGTGCGGTCCATCCGCTCGGCAAGTCCCCGGTGATCGTCGACGATGCGGGCGATGCCCCGCTCACGATCGCGGAGACCGGCGCCATCGTCGAATACCTCACGGAAAAGGCGGGAGGCAGGCTTGGACCTCCGCCTACCCGCGAGGATGCCCTGCGTTACCGCCACTTCCTGCACTATGCGGAAGGCTCGCTGATGCCGCCGCTGCTGCTCAAGCTGGTGCTCGGCCGCATTCCCCTCCTCGGTCCTCTCGCCCAGAAGCGCATCCAGCCCATGATCGACGTCCACCTCGATTTCGTCGAACAGGAACTGGCCAGCCGCGACTGGTTCGCGGGCCAGACCTTCACCGCCGCCGACGTGATGATGAGCTTTCCGCTCGAAGCCGCCCGCAACCGCGCCGGTCTCGGCGGCTCTCGGCCCGCGACCTTGGCCTGGCTGGGCAGGATTCACGCAAGGCCTGCCTATCAGGCCGCGCTCGCCAGCGGCGGACCTTACAAGTACGCCTGAAACCACGGGAATTGACACCCCGCCATGCCGCGGAGCAAAGCGCGGGCCTGTGCGTTTCGCCGCATGACCATTTCCGAGGGGGCAATTGCAGACATGACCATGAACCGGGCGCGCGTGGAAAATGGAGGGCTGATCCTCTTCCTCGCCGCAATCACCGTTGCCCTCACCCTCGTGGTATCGAGTTTCATCGGCGCGCTGCTCTGGGCCGCGCTCGCCGCGCTGCTGTTCCAGCCGCTGTTCCAGCGGCTTCTGGCGCGCTGGCCGGAGCGCCGCAACCTCGCCGCCGCCGTCGCCCTGCTGGTGATCTCGGTCGCGGTGGTGATCCCGGCCCTCGTCATCACCAGCCTCGTCGTCGAGCAGGCCGCCGGGGTCTATGCCCAGATGCGCGACGGCCAGATCAACTTCGCGGAATACTTCCAGAGGGTTCATGACGCCCTGCCCCTGCGCGTCCAGACCCAGCTCGACTCCTTCGGCTTCAACAGCTTCGAACGCGCCCAGGCCCGCATCAGCGAGGCAGTGAGCAACAGCGTCAGCGTGATCGCCAGCCGCGCCCTCGCCATCGGCGCCAATGCGGCCTCCTTCATCCTGGCCTTCGGCGTCGCCCTCTACGTCACCTTCTTCCTGCTGCGCGACGGCGAGCGGATCGGCCCCGCCGTCGTGCGCGCGCTGCCTCTGGAAGAAAGCGTGGCGCGGCGGCTGGCCGAGCGCTTCGTCACCGTCGTGCGGGCGACGATCAAGGGGTCCGGACTCGTGGCGCTGGCCCAGGGTGCGCTGGGCGCGATTACGTTCACGATCGTCGGGGTGCCAGCCGCACTGCTCTGGGGCCTGCTCATGGCCATCGCCGCGCTGCTGCCCGCCATCGGCCCGGCCATCGTCTGGGCACCGGTCGCGGTCTACCTGCTGGCGACCGGCGCGATCTGGCAGGGCGCCGTGGTGATCGGATCGGGCGTACTGGTCATCGGCCTTGCCGACAACGTCCTGCGCCCGATACTGGTCGGCCGCGACACCGGTATTCCCGACTGGCTGGTGCTGGTGACGACGCTGGGCGGGATCGAACTCGTCGGCCTCAGCGGCATCGTCCTCGGCCCGCTGGCGGGTGCGCTGTTCATGACCGGCTGGACGATCATGACCGAGCAGCGCCTCGATCCGTCCCCTGACGCGGAATAAGGGATCGGTTGGACAACTCCCGTCGCAAGCGATTCAACCGACTGAGGGCACATCCTGCCGCCTCGGGCTGCGGCGCCCGCAAATGTCAGCCGATGTTCAGCGCGGCAGCCTATGCCGAAGTCCATGGAGAAAGTCCGGCTCAGGCCCGACTTCTCTCCTTCCTTCGCTCAGGAGAAGCCCATGAACATTCTTAAAATTTCCGCTGCACTCGCCTTGATGGCGGGCAGCCTGGGACTGACCGCGACGGCCGACGCCCATCCCTACGACGGCCGCCACGACCATGTGGAACGCCTGGCGCACCGCGATGACTATCGCCGCGATCACCGCCGATACGATCGTCCCCGTTACGACCGCCGCCGCTACGACGATCACCGTCGCCACGAGTGGCGCCGCCACGAGGCCCGCCGCCACCACGCCTACAGGAATCCGCGCCGTTGCTGGACGGAATGGCGCCATCATCGCCGCATCCGGGTGTGCCGCTGATGCCTCGCGGCCCCGGCCGAGCGCCGGGGCCGCCTCGCTTCGGATACCCCTTCCACACGAATTTTCCCTCCCCACACTCCTGACGCCCTCATGCCTAGACTTTCGGGGGATGTGCCGGGCGATTCATGGCAATTGACCCATGCCCGTCCGCCATGGTCTCTCGTTTGTGTTCAAGGTCTTGCCCTGAACAGGACAAACGATGTTGGCGCCGCCTGACCTTTCCCGGCATGCGCGCGCAGCAGCAAGGGAGTGCGACGTGCAGGAGCCGGGTACAAGACCACTTGTCCATATCGGATTCCACAAGACCGCCTCCACGCTCTTGCAGAGCGCGCTGTTCGCGCGGAGCGACCTGGGCTTCGAGCGGCTTGAGAACGACCGCTATCACGTCCAGGTCGACTTCGTGAAACAAGGTCCATTCGACGACCTTTCGCCCGGACGAATCCAGAGCTATCGCCGCCGCAACCGTGAGGCCCAGACACGCGGCAATACGCTGGTCGTTTCGCACGAACGGCTCTCGGGCTACCCCGCCTCGGGCGGATACGACGCCAAACTGATCGCCGACCGCATCAAGAACTGCCTGCCCGACGCCCGCATCCTGATCTTCGTGCGCGAGCAGCGCTCGATGATCTTCTCCTACTACCTGCAATATATCAGCGATGGCGGCTCGCTCTCGTTCCGCCGCCTGACCACGCCGCTGCAATGGACGCTTTCCCGCAAGCCGGAATTCGACTTCCGCTCCTTCGCCTATGTCCAG
This sequence comes from Novosphingobium sp. BF6, assembly GCF_058273105.1. Taxonomy (NCBI): domain Bacteria; kingdom Pseudomonadati; phylum Pseudomonadota; class Alphaproteobacteria; order Sphingomonadales; family Sphingomonadaceae; genus Novosphingobium; species Novosphingobium sp. BF6. The sequence goes on along the minus strand of NZ_CM177775.1, from coordinate 1,082,695 downwards.
TGCATCGAATACTATCGCCGACTCTTCGGCGAGGACAACGTGTTGGTACTGCCCTACGAAGCCCTGCGCAGCGACGCCTGCCGCATCGCCCGCGAGATTGCCCAGTTCTGCAGGCAGGATCCCTCGCTGATCCCGCATGACATCTTCGGCACCCCCGCCAACGAGGGCATGCCGATCCTGATGCAGGCGCTGCGCCGTCCGCTCAATGCGCTGTTCAACCGCAACCAGCTTTCGCCCGAAGCGCCGATCCTGTTCCCATGGTTCGACCGCTACTATCGCAAGCTGCGTCCGCTCTTCGCCGTCACCGGCGTGTTCGACGGACCGCTGCGTCGCCGCCTGATGGGCCAGATCGAGCGCGCGGTCGGCGAACGCTATGCCGAGAGCAACCAGCAGCTCCAGCGCATGACCGGCTACGATCTGCGCCGCCTCGGCTACAGCCTGCCCAGCCGGGCGGCCTCGCTCGGCGAACCGGCGAATTCCGGTTCCGCCATCCCTGCACCGAAACACGCTCGCCCCACCCTGCGCACGCCGAACCACGTGGCATGAGCCGGTCATGACCGAAAATACGGCCTCGGCCCGGCCGCTTGACCTCGAAACGGTCGGCGCGGCAGAAACCGCGCCCGGTGAAACGCCCCGGAAGAAAGCGAATACCGAGACAATCGGGGCACGGCGCGGAAACGGCGCCTTCAATCCCACCGTCCATGCCCTGCGCGGCGTGGCGGCGACCATGGTGTTTCTTGCCCACGTCCTCGGCGGGGTCGGCCTCAACGTATACCCGCACGATTCCAGCTACTTCACCGTGTTCGAGGCGCCCTGGAACTTCGGCCGCTGGGGCGTCTGGCTGTTCTTCGTGATCAGCGGCTACGTGATCCTGCCCAGTGTCCGGCGCTATTCCCCGCGCGAGTTCGCGCTGCGCCGCTTCTTCCGGCTCTATCCGCTGTTTCTGGCCTTCTCGCTGCTGTTCATCGCGGTGAATGCCTACAGCAAGACCTTTCCCGACCTGAACGACCTCGACTCGATCGTGCCGGCGCTGCTCCTGATCAACCTGCTGACCCATACCGAGCAGCTGACCCCCAATGCCTGGAGCCTCAGTTACGAGGTGCTGTTCTATGCGATGGCCTGCCTGACGGCCCACGCCGCGCTGCGTCGGAAAAACCGCCTGCTGACGATGCTGCTGACGCTCGCCTCCGCCTGGCTCGTCTACCGCTTCCCGGCCATGCTCTTCTTCCTCGCAGGCATCGGCGCGCGTCTGCTAGACGAGCGCGGACTGCATCCGCCCCGCGCATGGAGCGCCGTGCTGGAAATCCTGGCCTTCGGCGGCTGTCTCTATTTCGGTTCGATCCAGCACTACGATTTCATGCTGAAGAACATGGGCAATCCGAACGCCTATGCGGTGCTGGCCTTTACCTCGGCCTATTTCTTCCTGGCGATCGCCCCCAACAGCCTGACCGGACATCTGCTCGACCGGCCTGCCGTGCTCTATCTCGGCACGGTGAGCTACAGCCTCTACCTGGCCCACCCCTATACCTATTTCGTCACCCGGCATCTCTTCGTGAGCCTGGGCCTGTTCCGTCCCGACTGGCCGCTGTCGCTGCCATTGTTCCTGGCCGTGGTCATTCCGGTAACCTTGGGCTTCACCCGGATCGTCTACCGCCTGCTGGAACGCTACCCCTACCAGTGGTATTTCCACGAGCGGATCTTCCACCGCCTCGCGGCAGAAGGAAAGGCCTAGCGCCTCTTCCTGGGAGCACTCTTCTTCTTCGCGGGCACCTTTTTCTGAGAGGCCTTTGGCGCGGCGCAGGGCCAGGCCTTGCGGGTGGCGGCGAAGACCTGCTCGGACGCGGGGCCCTGCCGGTCCTTCGGATTGTTGCTCAGGTAGTCGACCGTCGTGGTCTTGAGCTGGCTGATCGTCACGTCGGCGGGAATGCAGCTGTCCAGCTTGTTGACTTTGCGCGTGGTGTTGAAGGCATCCACCGCGCCGGTGATATAGGCGATGCATTCATAGGTCTTCTCGACATAGTCCTTGCTGCCGCGCTCGGTGGTGCAGATCGCGTAAAGCTCATCCCCGGTATAGAATCCGGCCTCCGCCGCCACGGGCATCAGCCCGAGCGGAACGATCAGCGCGATGCAGGCCAGCTTTCCGGATTTCATAGTCGAATCTCTCCAATCGGGGCGGGACCCTTGGGGCAAAACCGCCCTCCGTCAATCGCAGCGCTTGCGGGATCGTCGCAATGACTATATGAATCATATGCGATTCGTATAGTCAGGATGGTTCAATGGGTATCGTCAACATCGAGGATGACCTCCACGAGCAGCTGCGCAAGGCCAGCAAGGCGTCGTACCGGTCGATCAATGCCCAGGCGGCGTTCTGGATCCGGATCGGCATGCTCTGCGAAATGAATCCCGGACTGACGTTCCAGGAAATCGTCGTGCGCGAACTGCGCGAGGCGGGGGTCGATCCCGGAAACGAACCCGGCAGGAGGCCGGTCGAGACCGGAGCCGCCACGCAATGATCAAGTCGCCTGCCGAAGTCGAACTCATGGCCGAATCCGGCCGCCTGCTCGCCTCCGTGTTCACCTGGCTGGACGGCCAGCCGCTCGCCGGACGAACGACGATGGAGATCAACGACCTCGTCGAGGCGTTCATCGTCGGCGATCTCGCCGCGCGGCCCGCCAGCAAGGGCCAGTACGGCTACGGCTTCGTGCTGAACTGCTCGCGCAACGAGGTCGTCTGCCACGGCGTCCCCTCCACCGAGGACGTGCTGAAAGACGGCGACATCGTCAATTTCGACATCACCCTGGAGAAGAACGGCTTTATAGCCGACTCCAGCAAGACCTACCTGATCGGCGACGTTCCTCCCGCCGCCCGGCGTCTGGTGCAGACCACCTACGAGGCCATGTGGAAGGGCATCCGCGCAGTGCGCCCCGGCGCCCGGCTGGGCGACATCGGCCACGCCGTCGAACGCCACGCCAAGCGGGCCGGCTATTCCGTGGTGCACGACTATTGCGGCCACGGCATCGGCCGGGAAATGCACGAGAAGCCCGAAGTCCTGCATTTTGGGCGCCCCGGCACCGGCCTGCCGCTGCGCGAGGGCATGGTCTTCACCATCGAACCCATGCTGAACCAGGGCCGACGGACCGTCCGCACCGAGGACGACGGCTGGACCGTCGTCACCACCGACGGCAAGCTCTCGGCCCAGTTCGAACATACCGTCGCAGTCACGGCGGATGGATTTCGCGTGCTGACCCTTCGCCCGGAAGAAAAGGCCGCCCGCACCTGACCCTCTCAGGCAGGGAGCTCCTCAGGCAGGAGGCAGGGCCGCCGAGCGCTTGGGATGCTGCATCACTACCAGCGTCTTGAACGCGCGGACATGCTCCTCGCCGTGGAGAACTCGGCGGGAAAACGCGTCGTAATGCTCCATGTCCTGCGCCGCGACCTGTAGCACCAGGTCGTGATCGCCGGTGACGTACCAGACGTCGATCACCTCCCGCGCCTCCCGCAACCGCGCGACGAGTCCGTCGACCACCCGGCCCTTGTCGGTATCCAGCGAGACCAGCACCATCATAGTCACCAGCCAGCCCATGGTCCGGGGTGCCACGAGAGCCATCTCGCGCTCGATCGCCCCCTGCTCGCGCAAGGCCCTGACACGCCGGTAGCAGGCCGGGGCCGACAGCCCGACGATCTCGGACAAGTCCGGCATCGAAATCCGCGCGTCACGCTGGAGCTCGGTCAGAATGCGCAAGTCGAATGCATCGGGCATCGGAACGATCTTTCGTTGGATCAGGCGATAAATATTATCGCCACACGGCAATCATAGAACACCTTTATCGCGGTCCGGCGATAAAAGCTGCGGCGCTTCCAACCGAGGGTTCCATGGTCTTCCACCGCATCGCCGCACGCTCCACATCCAGCGATTTCGCACCGCTCGCCGCGGTCGGCGCCGCCATGGTGTCGATCTGCTGGGGTGCATCGGTGGCTAAGACGCTGTTTCCGGTGATCGGCCCGGCAGGCACCACTGCACTGCGCCTGTCACTGGCCGCAGCCATTCTCTGCGGCGTCTTCCGCGTGTGGCAGAAGCCGTTCGACCGACGCATGCTCCGCGCGGCGCTGCCTTATGGCTTGGCGCTCGGAAGCATGAACCTGCTGTTCTACTTCGCGATCCAGCGCATTCCGCTCGGCATCGCACTCGCGGTCGAGTTCACCGGACCGCTGGCGGTAGCGACGTTCGCCTCGCGCCGCCGCGTGGACCTCGCCTGGATCGCGCTGGCGGTGGCGGGACTTTCGCTGCTCCTCCCGATCGACATCTCCCGCGACACGGTCGATCCGGTGGGTGTGTTGCTGGCACTGGGAGCTGGCGTGTTCTGGGGGGCCTATATCCTGCTCGGCAAACGGGCGGGCGAGACCCTGGGCGCCGCCGCGCCCGCCTATGGCATGACCGTCGCCGCATTCGTCGCGCTGCCCTTCGGCGTGGCGCAGGCGGGAACGACACTGCTGCAGCCGCATATACTGGCCGTGGCCCTGGTCGTCGCGATCTTTTCCAGCGCGATCCCCTATTCGCTGGAGATGTTCGCACTGCGCCGCCTGCCGACCAAGAGCTTCGGCATCCTCACCAGCGGTGAACCGGCGGTCGGCGCGCTGGCGGGCGCGCTGCTGCTGGGCGAGATGCTACCGCTCGCCAAATGGCTCGGCATCGCCGCGATCGTCGGCGCGACGATCGGCACGACGCTCACCGCCCGGCGCTTGGACAAAAGCGCCTAAATAGGCAGGACCAGTACGAAACCTGTAGTTAGCGAGCCTTGATCCCGCCTGCCCGGCTTGCGCCCTGAGGCGATTGCGCCCATGCGTCCCAGATGCCGCAAGCCTCCGACATCCAGCTCGCCATCTTCTCTCAGGCCGTAGACGCCCTTGGCGGTCAGCGTGCGCTGGCCCGGCACCTCGGCATTGCCGAACGCGAGGTGCGCGACTGGATCTCGGGCGATGTCTCGCTCGACTACGCCACCCTGCGCGAGACCGCGCGGGCGCTTATCACCCATTCGGACATGTGCCGCCGCCTCGAACGCAAGCTCTCGCCCGCCTTCAGCGAAAACCTGACGGAAGCGCAGCTCGAAGGCCTTGGCACCCCGGAAGGCAAACGTCCCAGCGCAGACTGAGGCCGAAGAGCTTGGCCTCGCGAAGTCACTGAAGCCCGTTGGACATTCTTTCACTTCCGAGCCGCCTGCTAGCGCGCTAATCCGCCCTCGGGGAACATATGTTTACGAGGGGGAAATCATGAAGCATTTCATGATCGCGATGGCCTTTGACCTCGCGTCTTGCGCTGCGCCGGTAATGGCGCAGGAAATTCAGCAAAATACGCAGAAATTCATGCCGGCCAGCACGTCGATGACGGTGACGCCGCAGGCAGAAATATCGTCGAAGCACGTCGAGGAAGGGCAGAAGTTCACCTTCTCGACAATCGGCGACGTCAAGGAAGGTGATTTCGTGGTCATCCCACGCGGATCCACCGTCACCGGGACCGTGACCTGGAAAACAGGGCGGGCGATCGGTGGCAAATCCGGCAAGTTCGAGGTGACGTTCAATTCGGTCAATGTCGGCGGCAAGGACTATGCCGTGCGCGGCGTCCATCGCCAGGAAGGCCGAGGCAACACCGTCGGCGCTCTGCTGGGTTCGATCTGGATCAGCGGCAAATCCGCAGTGATGCTGCCGGGTCAGGAAGTCTCGATCTTCACGGCCGAACCGATCCCTTACTCCTGACAATGCCAGGCGGCCGCACGTTCCTCCGGCCGCCTATATGAGGCATCGCACCAAGCGATTACGATAGACCACAAGAAAGGTGGTGAGCCCTGCTGGGTTCGAACCAGCGACCTACTGATTAAAAGTCAGTTGCTCTACCGACTGAGCTAAGGGCCCCCGTTGCCGGGATCAGCCGGCGAAGCGGCTGCGGAAGGCGTCACCTAGGGGCAGGGCGCGGCTTGGTCAAGCGGGCATGAAGCTGATTTATCGTAAGACCTGTCAGAGGATCGCGCCAAGGTCCCGCGATCCGGCGCGCAGGGCCAAGTACGAAATCCCTTTCGCGAAACGAGGGGTGTGGCAGGATCAAGCTTTCCTCGCCCTCGCCGCCTGCCCAGGGGCCGCCGCTCCACAGCACGAGATCGAGGTCCAGCACCCGCGATCCCCAGGCCTGGCCCAGGCGCCTGCGGCCGAACTTGTGTTCGACCTTGTGCAGCTTGTGCAGCATCTCGTCGGGCTCGCGCTTGCAGCGGACCAGTGCAACGCCGTTGGCGTAGCGGCGGCGCGACGGGCCGAGCGGAGCGCTTTCGATCACCGGCGAGACGGCCAGAACTTCGTACTTGCCGCTGTCGAGCGCCCGCAGCGCCGCGGCGAGCACCTTGCGGGGGCCGCCATGGCGCGGGTGGCGCATGTTGGAGCCGAGCGCGACGAGATACTGATGCTTGGCCAAGACCACTGCCCCCCGATTATGCCGTAACTACCGGGGCTTGTATCAGATATCCTGGGCGATGCGCGTGTAGAGTTGCGGGCGGCGATCACGGAAGAAGCCCATGCCCGCGCGGTGCTTCGCCGCACGCGCGAGGTCGAGCGTGGAGACCAGCACGCCGGTCTCGTCCCGGCCGAACTCGGCGACATAATCGCCCCATTCGTCGGTGATGAACGAATGGCCGTAGAAGGTCTGCTCGGTGCCGCATTCCGATTCGACGCCGATGCGGTTGGCGGCGATCACCGGCATGCAGTTCGACACCGAGTGTCCCACCATCGCGCGGCGCCACATGCGACTGGTGTCGAGCGTGGCGTCATAAGGCTCGGATCCGATGGCGGTCGGGTAGAACAACAGTTCCGCGCCCATCAGCGCCATCACGCGCGCGCATTCGGGATACCACTGATCCCAGCACACCCCGATGCCGACCTTGGTGCCGAGCACGTCCCAGACCTTGAAACCGTCGTTGCCGGGGCGGAAGTAGTACTTCTCCTCGTAGCCGGGGCCGTCGGGGATGTGGCTCTTGCGGTAGGTGCCGATGATCTCGCCGTCAGCGCCGATCATGGCCAGCGTGTTGTAGTAGTGGTGACCGTCGCGCTCGAAGAAGCTGGTGGGGATGACGATCTTCAGCGCCTTCGCCAGTGCCTTCATCGCGATCACCGAGGGGTGCTCGGCGGTCGGGCGGGCGATCGCGAAGAGTTCCTCTTCCTCGGTCTTGCAGAAGTAGGGACCGGAGAACAGCTCGGGCGGCAGGACGATCTGCGCGCCTTTGGCAGCAGCATCCTCCACCAGCGAGGCGACGGCGGCGATGTTTTCGCGCTCGTCGGCGGAGTTGAGGGCGAGCTGGAGTGCGGCAACGGTGATTTCGGTCATGCGGCGGGCCTCTATCAGCCTCGCTTGCGGAACAGAAGGGTCATCCGGTCGCTCTCGCCGATCGTGAGGTACTTCTCGCGGTCCTTGTCCTTGAGCGCCAGGGTGGGCGGCAGGGTCCAGACGCCGTCCGGCCAGTTCGCGGTGTCCTTGGGATTGGCGCTGATCTCGGACTGGGCGACGAGATCGAAGCCGTTATCCTTCATGAAGCGGATCACGTCGGCCTCGCGCAAGTAGCCTTTCGAACCGTCGGCATAGTCGGCGGGAGCGTCCGGACGGGCGCGGTGCTGCTCGATGCCGATATAGCCGCCGGGCTTCAGGAGATCCCGCATCGCGGCGAACTCGCTGCCCGCGATGTTCCAGCGCAGCAGGTTGTGCATCATGCGGGGGACGATGATGACGTCGAAAGTGGCTTTCTCGCCTTCGGGAATTGCGCCCAGCGTATAGGCGGCGAACCTGTCGGCGGGCAGGCCGGTGAACTTGGCGACGTCCGCCGGATAGCTGGCCGCACCCTTGCGGATGCCGTCCTTCGTCTCGGGCTTGAAGGCGGGCGCCTCGGGATTGAAGTAAAGCCCGACGAGATGCCCCTGCTGGCCGAGATAGAGGCCGAGCAGGCGCGAGTACCACTCGCCGCCCGGTGCATATTCGCCGACTTTCATGGTCGGGGCGACGCGGAAGAAGCTCAGGGTCTCCACCGGATGGCGATACTGGTCGCGCGCGCGGTCTTCCTTGCGCGAGGGATTGGACGCCGCCAGTTCAAGCAGCGCCTCGCAGCCCTTGCAGGCTTCTGCTTCGGTGGTCTCCTCCGCAACCGTCGCGGCGGCGGGCATGGCGATCACGCCAAGCAGGGACGAAAGGGCGATCAGGGCGCGGCGCATATCGATTCTCCCGTGGAACTTTCTTCGGGAGTGAACCTAGTTTGCGCCCGCCCAATGACAAGCCGCTCAAGTGTACCTATCTAGCGACAAAATCCCCCTCATGAGGACTACTGAGACAATGGAAACGGCAATCGTTGCAGGCGGGTGCTTCTGGTGCACCGAAGCGGTGTTCCGCGACGTCATCGGCGTGGACTCCGTGGAAAGCGGCTATATCGGCGGCACTGTGCCCAGCCCCACCTACAAGCAGGTCTGCGGCGGCGACACCGGCCATGCCGAGGCGATCCGGGTCAACTACGACCCTTCGGTGCTCTCCTACGGCGACCTGCTCGACGTGTTCATGGGCACCCATGACCCGACGCAGCTCAACCGCCAGGGCAACGACGTGGGCACCCAGTACCGCTCGGCGATCTTCCCGCTGGACGATGCCCAGGCCGCCGAGGCCGAAGCTGCCCTCGCCCGCTCGAACGAGGACAACGGCGGCAAGGTCGTCACCACGATCGAGGGCTTCGCCGACGGCAAGCAGAACGACGAATGGTATCCGGCCGAAGACTATCACCAGGAATACTGGGACGGTGAAGGCCAACGGAACCCCTATTGTCTGGCAGTTATCCCGCCCAAGCTGATGAAGCTGCGCAAGAGCTTCCAGAACAAGGTCAAGGCCTGACCTGAAAACCCGCCTCACGCGGTGGATGAAGGTGCAAAGTCGCGCCGTTAACTCCGCGTAAGGCATTCGCTTTCGCCGTGTCTCACCATGAGACACGGCGAAACGGGCCATATCCAAACGCACAGGGACAAGTACTTAGCTCGCCTATCGATCCGTTCCTTTGGCGAGTCCCTTCCATGTCCCCTCTCCGCAAGCTGTCGCTTTCCGTCGCTGTCGCCGCCGTTGCCTTCGCGGCCAGCCCCGTGCTTGCATCCTCGGGCATGATCGCCGGAATCGACGTGCTGAAGACCTGGAACCTCGTGGTGCTGGGCGACCTGACCTCATCGTCCGAAGTCGAGGGCCGCACGTTCGTGGGCGGAAATCTCGACGGCAATTCCTCGAACTATCAGATCACCGCCCTGCCTGCCTCCAGCACCGGAACGCCAGGGCTGACCGTGGTGGGCGACGTCAACGGCGGCCACAAGAACCTCAACAACGGCTCGGGCGCGATCGTCGGCGGCAACGTCAACAGCGGCCTCAACCTCAACGGCGCGGCGCAAACGGTGCAGGTCGGCGGGACGATCAGCAATACCAACGTCAACAACAACACCGTGACCTCGGGTCTGGCAGCCAGCAACCCGCAGTTCGCGCAGAACCTCGCGCAGCAGAAAAGCCTCATCGAAACCTCGATGGAAGGCCTCAGCCACGCGATGAGCACCGAGACCGCCAACAGCCAGCTGACCATCAGCGGCAACCGCGGCACCTTCAACGCCCAGCCCGACGCGAACGGCGTGGCGGTGTTCAACATCTCCGCCGCCGACCTCGACAAGATCGGCGAGATCCAGTTCAACCTCAACGGCGCGGATACGGCGATCGTCAACGTCTCGGGCAAGTCGATCAAGCTGGACGACAACTTCCTTGGCGGCACGGCCAACCTCGGCGAACACGTCGTCTGGAACTTCCACGAGGCCGAAGACCTCTCGCTGAGCACGGCCTGGGGCGGCTCGGTCCTCGCACCGGGCGCCGATGCGAAGACCTCGAACTACATCCAGGGTTCGGCGGTGTTCGGCAATCTCGTCCAGAACGGCGAGATGCACGTCGGCACCTACACCGGCGGCTATACGCCGGGCGATCCGGGCAGCTCGACCAGCTCCGGCAACTCCTCGGGCGGCCCGACCAACGTTCCGGAACCGGGCATGGTCGGCCTCTTCGCGCTAGGACTTGGCGCGCTGATGTTCTGGCGTCGTCGGCGCGCTGTCGCGGTTTAAAGGACAAGGGAGAAAGCAGGGGAGCATAGCCCCCCTGCACCCCCAATACCGTTCAGGTCACGCGGGCCAACGCCGTTGTGCGCTCATGGCAGCGTCGGGAGACTTATTGGCTGCGCCGCAAGGAGCGCACTCCGGATAGGTGGCGCGCAAGATCGACATTTCGAGGGTCCGGGGGATCATCCCCCGGGTCTTCCCCCTTTACTTCTGCCACCGCCCGACAAAGAACCCGTCGAGCCCGCCGACTTCGGCCAGCATCCCCGGATCGGTCCGCAGCCAGCCTTCCGCCGTGGGAGCTAGCCCCTCCGGCAGTTCCGAAGCCGCGACCGGCACTGGCGTCAGCGAGACCTTGTCCGCCTGTTCCTCGCCCTCTTCCACTTCCAGCGAGCAGACCGCGTAGACCAGCTGCCCGCCCGGCTTGAGCCAGCCCGAGGCGCGTTCCAGCATCTTCTCCTGGATCGCGGTCATGTCCTCGATCTGGCGTGGGCCGATGCGGTGCAGCACGTCGGGGTGGCGGCGCGCGGTGCCGGTGGCGGTGCAGGGCGCGTCGAGCAGGATCGCATCGAACGCGTTCTCCGGCTCCCAGGTCAGGGCATCGGCTTGCACGACCTCGGCTTCGAGACCGATGCGCTTGAGATTCTCCCGCAGGCGTTCGAGGCGGCGCTTGGAGTTGTCGAGCGCCGTCACCTGCCAGCCGGCCGCCGCCAGTTGCAGCGTCTTGCCGCCGGGGGCGGCGCAGAGGTCGAGCACGCGCTTGCCCTCGCCCGCGCCCAAGAGACGCGCCGGAAGGCTGGCGGCAAGGTCCTGCACCCACCAGGCTCCGTCGCGGAAACCTTCGAGGTGCTCGACCGCCGTACCGCGCGAAAGGCGGACATGGCCCGCCATCAGCGAAGTGCCGCCGAGGCGCTCGGCCCATTCGGCGGTCTGCGCCGGATCGCGCAGGGCAAGGTCCAGCGGCGGCGGTTCGGCGAGACCGGCGGCGATCGCCTCGGCACGGGCGCCCCAGCGGCCCGCCACGTCCTCGGGCAGGCTGGGCGCTTCGGGAAGCGCGATTTCGCGCTTGGTCAGGGTGGAGAAAACCCCGTGCGCGAGGCGGCGCGGGCCGCCCATCAACAGCGGCAGGCCGGTGGCGATCACCGCGTGCGCGGGGGTTTCCAGCCGCAGGACCTGCGCGAGCATGATCTGGAGCACTGCGCGCGCCTTGGCATCGGGTGCGAGCGGCAGGCGGGTGGCGCTGTCGATCAGTTCGTCAAGGTCGGTGCGCCAGCGCAGCACTTCACCGGCAATGGCGCGGGCGAGCGCCCGGTCGGCGTCTCCACCGACCCGCGCGAGGGCGGAGCCGCCCGCCTGATCAAGCGTTTCGCCCCGCCGCAGTACGGCATCGATAAGGTTGAGCGCGGCACGGCGCGCGGGAAGGCCGGGAATGTCCATGCCCCGCCCCTATAGCGGATTGCGTTTTGACGCCACCTCCACCACATGGGCTCCATGACACAGCGCGCCACCAAGCGGCCCGAAGGCTTCACCAAGCCCACCCACTGGACCAACGATCCCGCGCCCGAGGCCAAGACGGCCCCGGCCGAGCAGGATGAGCAGGACCCGGACGGCATCTCACCCACCCGTTATGGCGACTGGGTCCGCAACGGCATCGCCATCGACTTCTGATCCTCTCCCAGCGGGGAGGAACTACCAGTCCCGCGCCATGGCCGGCAGGCGCTGGACGAGAAAGTCGATCCACGCCCTCGTCTTGGCGGCAGGTCGCCGCGTTCGGTGGGTTACCGCATGGATCGCGCCGAGATCGAGCAATTCAGCGCCGAGATCGAGTTCCACCAGCCGCCCGTCCGCGATCGCCCGGTCCACGAAGAAGCGCGGGCCGTAGGCGAGGCCCATCCCCGCAACCGCCGCCTGCGCCAGAACCTGACCGTTGTTGGCATGGAGCGCGCCGCGCACCGTCACCGCCCGGCTACCGTCGCGGCCGAAACCCCAACGCGTTGCCCCGGTCTCGTTGCCCAGCGTATAGCCGAGGCAATCGTGCTGTCCCAGATCGTCGATGGAACGCGGTGTGCCGCGCCGGGCGAGGTAGTCCGGCGAGGCGCAAACCGCCATGCGCACCGGAGCCAGCTTGCGCGCGACGAGGTTGCTGTCCGCCAGCCTGCCGATCCTCACGGCCACGTCCCAGCGCTCTTCCAGCAGATCGACCACTCGGTCGTTGAGGCCGAGTTCGACCGTCACGGCGGGATGGCGCGCGTGGAACTCGGTCACCAGATCGACGAGATAGGCGCCGCCGAAAGCCGCCGGACCGGAGACGCGCAGCAGACCCTCCACCGCCGCAGACTGGGCCATGGCCTCGGCATCGGCGTCCTCCAGTTCAGCCAGCACGCGCTCGGCCTTGTCGAGATAGGCCGCGCCCACTTCGGTCAGCGCCAGCCGCCGCGTCGTGCGATTCACCAAGGTCGCGCCCAGACGCTGCTCCAGCGCATTGAGGTGCTTGGCCGCCATGGCCGGCGACATCGAAAGATCGCGCGCCGCCGCCGAAAGCCCGCCGAGCCGGATCGCCTTCACGAAAATCTCGATGCCCTTGAGCCGGTCCATTCAACACCTCTGGTATGAAGTTATTCAACGAGAGGCATGATTATCACCGATAAGGCGAAGGTCTAGATCGGTTTTCGAAAGGAAGCCTCCCAATGACCTCGAAGACTTCAAGCACTGCCCCCACCGCTCCCTATGGCGCCCTCATCTTGCGCGTCGCGCTGGGCGTGCTGTTCCTCGCCCATTTCGCGCTCAAGCTGTTCGTCTTCACGCCTGCCGGAGCGGCCGGTTTCTTCGGCAGTCTCGGTCTGCCCCCGGCGCTGGCCTATGTGACGATGGCGGCGGAACTGCTTGGCGGCCTCGCGCTGATCCTCGGCATCTATGCCCGCGCCGTCGCGCTGGCCTTGATCCCGCTGCTGCTCGGCACCATCGTCATGGTCCACGGGACCAACGGCTTCTTCTTCGATTCCAAGGGCGGCGGCTGGGAATATCCTGCCTTCTGGTCGATCGCCCTCCTCGTCCTGGCCCTGATCGGCGACGGTGCCCACGCACTCGTCCCGACCCGGCGCAATTGAAGGAAAAACACACCATGACCCGCCAACCCAGCTTCTTCATCCCCCACGGCGGCGGTCCCTGCTTCTTCATGCCGGACCCGCAAGGCAACTGGACTTCGATGGCCGAGTTCCTGCGCAGCCTGCCCGAGCGCCTGCCCGAACCGCCCAAGGCGATCCTCGTGGTCTCGGGCCACTGGGAAACCGAAGGCTTCGCTTTCACCGGCGCCGACCGCCCGGACCTGCTGTTCGATTACTACGGCTTCCCGCAGCATACCTACGAGCTGCGCTTCGATGCTCCCGGCTCGCCTGCGCTGGCGGCGCGCGCCAGCCAGCTCCTGCGCGAGGCGGGCTTCGCCGCCGCGCCGGACCCGCAGCGCGGCTACGACCACGGGGTGTTCGTTCCGCTCAAGGTCGCCTGGCCCGAGGCAGATGTGCCGGTGGTGGAGATGTCGCTCGACCGCTCGCTCGATCCGGACCTGCACCGCGCCGCCGGACAGGCCCTTGCCCCGCTGCGCGACGAAGGCGTGCTGATCCTGGGGTCGGGCATGAGCTTCCACAACATGCGCGGCTACGGCAATCCGGCTTCGACCGAACCCTCGCTGGTCTTCGACGCGTGGCTCACAGAGGCCGCCGAAGCCGATGCCGAAGCCCGCGCCGAAGCGCTGGCGCAATGGGCCGAGGCCCCCGGCGGCCGCTTCTCCCACCCGCGCGAGGAACACCTGCTGCCGCTGATGGTGGTGGCGGGGACCGCGCAGGGGGCGGGAGAGAAGGTCTATTCGGACCTCGTGCTCAAGACGGCGATTTCGGCGTTTCGGTTCGATTGAAGAACAAAGGGGAAAGCAGGGGCCATCGCCCCTGCACCCCGGTACTGTCGAGGTCAGGCGCTACCTAGCCGTCGTGCGCCCATGGCTGCGTCGGGAGACTTACTGGCTGCGCCGCAAGGAGCGCACTACGGGGAAGTAGCGCGCAAGGTCGACATTCTGAGGGTCTGGGGGATCATCCCCCAGGACTTCTCTGTTCACCTTCAATGCAACAATTCACACCGATTCCGCCCACCCCGCTTGGCAGCGTAAAGCGGACCATCCGCCGCGGCCAGCCAGTCCTCAACCGTCGCAAGCCCTTCGTGCAACGGCGCGATCCCGAAGCTGGCCGTCACGCGAATGCTCGTACCTCCGGGAAGTGCAATATCGTGCTCCGCCAATGTCGCGCGGAAGCGTTCCACCGCCACGAGAGCGTCCGAAGGTTCGGTCTCCGGCAGCAGCACGGCGAACTCCTCTCCGCCCAGCCTGCCGAGGAAGTCGACCGGGCGGGTCGAGCCGACGACGGTGGCCGCCATCTCCCGCAGCACCGCGTCCCCGGCCGGGTGGCCATGCGTGTCGTTCACCTTCTTGAAGTGATCGAGGTCGATCAGCACCAGGCAGCTCGGGCGACCGTAGCGGCGGAAGCGGTCCATTTCCTGCCTCGCCTTGTCCACGAAGCCGCGCCGGGTGAGTGCTCCGGTCAGCTGGTCGCGCTCGGCTATGCGGCGCAGTTCCAGTTCGTTCATGACGATGCGCGCGAAATTGCCGAGGATGGCGACTTCGGCCTCGTTGAAATCACGCACCTTGTCGTCGATCGCGCAGAGCACGCCGACGTTGTAGCCCTCGGGCGTCAGCAACGGGATGCCAGCGTAGCTGCGCACGCCGGGGTCGGTAACGACGAAAGGGTTGTTCGCGAAGCGGGCGTCGAGCCGCGCATCGGAAATGAGGAACGGCGCGGTCTGCTGGATGGCGTGAGTGCAGAAGGAGACGTTGCGCGGGGTCTCTGCCACGTCCAGCCCGCTGCGGGCCTTGAACCATTGCCGGTCGGCATCGACCAGAGTGACTGCCGCCATCGGCACGCCCAGCACGGCGCGGACCAGCGAGACGACGTGCTCGAACGCTTGCTCCGGCTCGGTGTCCAGCACTTCGAGGTTGCGCAGCGCGGCAAGGCGGCCTTGCTCGTCGTTGAGGATGGTTTGGGGGAGCATCGAGCCCTTCCGACCGCGGCGCACCCGTAAAGGTGCGGCAAAGTTGATCCACTGACCGAGTCCCGGCGATCGACCCCACCGGTGCTCCGATCTCGAGCGTGAGCCGCGCACAAGGCGATCATGCCGATTCCCGGCTGCGGCTTCCTATCCACGTATACATCCCTAGAGCAGGATTAAATTCCTGAATACGCCCGTCGTCTCTCGTGGAATGCAATCTGCATCAATTTTAGAGAAGTCTAACGGCGCCCCGCTGGATTTTCAGGGATTTATCTCGATCGGCGTACCGTCCGGCACCGCCCCGTAAAGCGCCTCGATTTCCACGTTGGAAACGGCGATGCAGCCGTCCGTCCAATCGCCGGGGACACGACCTATCGGCAAGGCGTTGGGCTGGCCGTGGATCATGATCATCCCGCCTGCAGCGCGCCCACGCGCCTGCGCATAGGCGCGGTCTTCGGCATTGGGATAGGAGATATGGAGCGAGAGGTGATAGGCGCTTTTCGGATTGCCCCAATCGATCTCGTAGCGACCTTCGGGCGTACGCTCATCGCCTTCAAAGCGTTTGGGGCCGGTAGGCTCGTCGCCCAGCTGGATATGCGGGATGACATGGACGAGCCGATCGTCCGACCAGAGTTCCATCGTCCGCGCCGCCTTCTGCACGCGGATCAGGTCGATCTGGGGAAGCTTGAGGGGCGGTTCCGCCTGTGCGGCACCCACCCCCAGCAAAAGCAGAAGCGGCGCGAGAAATGTCCCGCGCCGCATTCGCTCAATCCTGGAAAGGATCGCGCACGAGGATGGTGTCCTCGCGCTCGGGGCTGGTCGAAACCAGCGCCACCGGGGTTTCGATCAGTTCCTGCACGCGCTGGATGTACTTGATCGCCTGGGCGGGCAGATCGGCCCAGGAACGGGCGCCTGCGGTGGTGCCCTGCCAGCCGTCCATTTCCTCGTAGATCGGCTCTACCTTCGCCTGGTCGGCGGCGTGGCTGGGGAAGTAGTCCAGCACCTTGCCGTTCAGACGGTAGCCGGTGCAGATCCGGACCTTCTCGAAGCCGTCGAGCACGTCGAGCTTGGTCAGCGCAATGCCGGTCACACCCGAGATCGCGCAGGATTGGCGGGTGAGCACCGCGTCGAACCAGCCGCAGCGGCGCTTGCGGCCGGTGACGGTGCCGAATTCATGACCACGCTCGCCGAGGCGCTGGCCGGTCTCGTCCTCCAGCTCGGTCGGGAACGGCCCGGAACCGACGCGGGTGGTGTAGGCCTTGACGATACCGAGCACGAAGCCCGTCGCGGCGGGGCCGAGGCCCGAACCCGAAGCCGCCGTGCCCGAAACCGTGTTCGAGCTGGTGACGAACGGATAAGTACCGTGATCGACATCGAGCAGCACGCCCTGCGCGCCTTCGAACAGGATGCGGGCGCCGGCCTTGCGAACCTTGTTCAGGCGCTTCCACACGGGCTGGGCGAACTGGAGCACGAACGGCGCGATCTCGCGCAGTTCCTCGATCAGTGCCTCGCGGTCGACCGGCGGCTGGCCGAAACCGGCACGCAGCGCGTCATGGTGGGCGCAGAGACGGTCGAGCTGGGCCTCCAGCGCATCGAGATGCGCCAGATCGCAGACGCGGATGGCGCGGCGGCCGACCTTGTCTTCATAAGCCGGGCCGATGCCGCGGCCGGTGGTGCCGATCTTGCCCGAACCGGCAGCCGATTCGCGCAGGCCGTCGAGGTCGCGGTGGAGCGGCAGGATCAGCGGGCAGTTGTCGGCAATCGCGAAGTTGTCGGGATTGATCTCGACGCCCTGGCCGCGAAGCTTCTCGACTTCGGACTTGAGGTGCCAGGGATCGAGCACGACACCGTTGCCGACGATCGACAGCGTGCCGGTGACGATGCCCGAAGGCAGCAGGCTCAGCTTGTAGACCTGGTCGCCGACGACCAGCGTGTGGCCGGCATTGTGGCCGCCCTGGAAACGGACGACGGCATCGGCGCGGCTGGCGAGCCAGTCGACGATCTTGCCCTTGCCCTCATCGCCCCACTGGGCACCGATCACGGTTACGTTGGCCATGGATATACTCCTCCACCCTGCCACGGTGGATCCAATAACGCCCTTCGACAGGACTCGGCGATATGGATTTGCGTTGGGGCAGAAGTGCCCCGGCTTTTCGCCCGCGCCCTAGTGGCAAGGCGCATGGCTCGTCAAGGGTAGACCCACTCCGTCGCCCCGGATCGCAGCCGGGACGACGCAAATGGATTATCAGAGCGCGACGGCCTCGCCGTCCACCAGCTTGTGCGAGCACCCGAGCGCGACCGGATCGTCGCTTTCGGAAAGCGCGGCCACGGTGGTCCAGCCGATCGCGCGCTGCTGTCCGGCCACGCGCGGGTCGTGGCCCAGCGGCAGGAACAGCTTGCGCTGCGCCTGCGGCTCGGCCGCCAGCAGGTCCACGAGCGGATCGGGATAGAGCGAGAAGCCCGTCGCCGATTCCGGATGGTGCCCGGTCTGGCCGAGAATGCGATAAGTGCCGCCGCGCCCGAGGCTGCCCGAGATGCCCTCGGCATAGATCGTGAAGCCGAACCACGACTGGTATTCGAAGCCGTGGCGTTCGGAGGGGTCGAGGGTGATGCGGGCCTTGTCGCCCACGCGCGCGGCGATCTCGCGCAAGCCCGCGATACGGCTGGCGAGCGCGCCGCCAACGTCGAAGGCGGCAAGACGCTCGATAGCGCTGGCAAAGGGGCCGACGGCGTAGAGCAACGGCAGATAAAGCTCGCCGCCCACGTCCACCAGACCGCCCGCATCCTTGGCGTCGAGCATCTGGCGCACGGCCTCGATCCTCCCTTCCGGGAGCGGCAGCGCCTCTTCCGAGAGCGTATCGACGAGATCGGGCATGGTGAAGTCCACCGAAATCCCGGTCGCCCCGGCGGCACGCAGCGCCTCGATCGCCAGTTCGACGATCTCGGCGGCGGCGGCGACCGAATCGGTGCCGATCAGCTCGGCGCCGAGCTGGAGGCGTTCGCGGCGCGGATCGAGGCCGTCACCCTTGATGGTGCAAACCTGCCCCGAATAGGACAACCGCAGCGGACGCGGCGCTTCGGCCAGGCCGGTAGCCGCGATACGGGCGATTTGCGCGGTCATGTCCGAGCGCAGCGCCAGCATCCGCATGGAAACGGGATCGACGAAGCGGAACATGCGCCGCACCTGTACGCCCGCCATGCGATGCGCGAGCGCCTTCTCGAATTCGATCAGCGGCGTTTCGACGCGCTCATAGCCATGGCTCGCCAGCACGTCATGCGCCATGCGGCGCACCTGTTGCGAGGCCGAGGCCTGCTGAGGAAGACGGTCGCCCAGTCCTTCGGGCAAGAGATCGCGGTCGTTGTCCTGCATGATGGTGGCGCCCTTAACCGCACGGGCGGCAAATGTCGAACGCCACCTGCGGCTATCCGGGCTTGCGCCGCTCGAAAGCGAAAGCCTGCGACAATTTGCGTGAAATTTCCTGTCAACAACCATCGGTCATCAGGCTATCCCGCCCTGATCGTCTGGCGGGACGAGACAACCAGTTACAGCCCATTTCCTGCATGGGCCGGACCCGCCAGGCATGCGTCGCGCTCGAAGCGCGTGGCCGCCTTGCGCCCAGCCCTGCGAACAACGGTCGAGGTCCATGCGCAAGATTTCCCTGCTTCTCCTGCCCCTGTTGCTGCTCCAGACGCCCGTCCATGCCCAGATGGGTGACGACATGGGCGGAATGGGAGGCGGAGGAATGGGCAGCGGCGGGGGCATGAGCCGTCCCGGTGGCGGCGGTCCTCCCGGCGGGCCGGGCGGTGGCGGCAAGCCCCGCATGCCCAAGCCGATCTCCCGCGCACACTACGACAAGATCGTCACCGCCATGTTCCGCGATGCCGACACCAACCGTGACGGACTGGTGACGCTGGAGGAATTCCACGCCCTCGTGAGCGCCCGGCGCGATGCGGCGATCAAGGCGCGCTTCGCCAAAGTCGACGCCAATGGCGACGGCTCGATCTCGATCGCGGAGTTCATCGCCTGGCAGCAGCAGATGGGCTCGGTCGCCATCGACGAGCGCGGTGCGCTGGGCGATCGCGCCGGGCAAGTGCTCGAAGTGGTCGCGCCCGATTTCGGCAAGGATGACGACGACCGCATGTTGGCCGACCTGATCGAACCCATCTCCGGTACGCTCATCGCCAAGGCCAATATTAACTACGACGCCGGTGTCTCGCTGGAGGAACTGCTCGCCTACGAAGGCGCGAAGTTCGATGCCGCCGATACGGACAAGGACGGCTACCTCTCGATGCAGGAACAGCGCCCGAAGGACGGCGGACGCGAGGGAATGCCCGGTCGCGGCGGGATGCGCCCGATGGGACCGCCTCCTTCGGGGCAGTAGGAAGCTTCGCGCCACCTCACTCCGCTCATCCTGAGCCTGTCGAAGGATGCTGACCAAGCGCCTCGCCCGCGGGGCCTTCGACAAGCTCAGGCTGAGCGGAGTTGGCAGGTGCAAGCTGAACATGGGCCTTGATTGATAAAGCCAAACCCAACCTCGCTCAGCCTGAGCTTGTCAAAGGCGTCTCCCCAGAACGGAAAAGGGGCCGGCACCCGAAGGCACCGGCCCCTTCCGTTGGGAGCTGTAATCCGTCAGATCAGACGAACTTGAGCGCCTTGACCGTCTTCACGCCCGGAAGCGAATTGGCCGCCTTGAGCACGTCTTCCGACACGGCATTGTCGACCGAGAGCAGCAGCACGGCTTCACCGCCGGTGTCGCGGCGACCCAGGTTGAAGGTGCCGATGTTGATCGCGTTCTCGCCCAGCAGGGTGCCGATGCGGCCGATGAAGCCCGGCGCGTCCTCGTTGACGATGTACATCATGTCGCCGGCGAGTTCCGCTTCGACCTTGATGCCGAACATCTCGACCAGACGCGGCTCGCGGTTGTTGAACAGCGTGCCCGCCACCGAACGCTCGCCCGCTTCGGTCTTCACCGAGACGCGGATCAGCGTGTGGTAGTCGCCCTCGCGCTCGGTCTTCACTTCGCGCACTTCAAGGCCGCGTTCCTTGGCGAGGAACGGCGCATTGACCATGTTCACGGTGTCCGACTGGACGCGCATGAAACCGGCCAGCACGGCGGCGGTGATCGGCTTCTGGTTCAGTTCGGCAGCAGCGCCCTCGACGTGGATCGAGATGCGGGGAACCGAATCGCGGGTCAGCTGGCCGACCATCGAGCCCAGCATTTCGGCGAGCTTCATGTAGGGCTTCAGCTTCGGGGCTTCTTCAGCCGAAAGCGAGGGCATGTTGAGCGCGTTGGTAACGCCGCCGTTGACCAGGAAGTCGGCCAGCTGCTCGGCAACCTGAAGCGCCACGTTGACCTGCGCTTCGGTGGTCGATGCGCCAAGGTGCGGGGTGCAGATGAAGTTCGGCGTGCCGAACAGCGGCGAGTCCTTGGCGGGCTCGGTCTGGAACACGTCGAGCGCGGCACCGGCGACATGGCCGTTGTCGAGCATGGTCTTCAGCGCGGCTTCGTCGATCAACCCGCCACGCGCGCAGTTGACGATGCGGACGCCCTTCTTGGTCTTGGCCAGGTTCTCGGCCGAGAGGATGTTGCGGGTCTGGTCGGTCAGCGGCGTGTGCAGGGTGATGAAGTCCGCCTTGTCGAGCAAGGTGTCGAGATCGGCCTTCTCCACGCCCATTTCTACGGCGCGTTCCGGGGTGAGGAACGGGTCGAACGCGACGACCTTCATCTTCAGGCCCAGCGCGCGGCTGGCGACGATCGAGCCGATGTTGCCGGCGCCGATCAGGCCGAGTGTCTTGCCGGTGACTTCAACGCCCATGAAGCCGTTCTTCGGCCACAGGCCCTGCTGGGTCTGGGCATTGGCTTCGGGGATCTGGCGGGCCAGCGCGAAGATCATCGCGATGGCGTGTTCGGCGGTGGTGATCGAGTTGCCGAACGGCGTGTTCATCACGACGACGCCCTGGGCCGAAGCGGCCGGGATATCGACGTTGTCGACGCCGATACCGGCGCGGCCGATCACCTTCAGGTTCTTCGCGGCGGCGAGGATTTCCTTGGTGACCTTGGTCGACGAACGGATCGCGAGGCCGTCATAATCGCCGATGCGGGCGATCAGCTGCTCGGGGGTCTCGCCGGTGATGACGTCTACGTCGCAGCCACGAATCTCGAAGATACGGGCGGCGTTGGGGTCCATCTTGTCCGAAATGAGGACGCGGGGCTTGGTCATGGAATTATTCCTTCACTCGTCATCCCAGCGCACGCTGGGATCGCAGGCCGCAAGCGCGGCGCTCGGTTGAAAGCGGTCCCAGCTTTCGCTGGGACGACGTTGAAAATCAGGCGGCAGCCTTGACGGTCGCGTAGGCCCAGTCGAGCCACGGTCCCAGCGCCTCGACGTCGGCGGTGTCGACGGTCGCG
This sequence comes from Novosphingobium sp. BF6, assembly GCF_058273105.1. NCBI lineage: Bacteria > Pseudomonadati > Pseudomonadota > Alphaproteobacteria > Sphingomonadales > Sphingomonadaceae > Novosphingobium > Novosphingobium sp. BF6. Next base: position 1,061,054 of record NZ_CM177775.1, on the reverse strand, counting down.
CCGCACCAGATGCGCAGGCCCGGAGGGGCATCGCGGTATCCGGCGACGTCGTAGGCGGCGCCTTCCTTTTCGAGGAGCGCTGCAAACTTCTTGATGAAGTCGGCATCGGCGCCCTCGACCGAGAGGCAAACCGAGGTCTTGGAGCGGGTGCCGCTGTCGATTGCCAGATGCGAAAGCCAGTCACGGTCGGCTACGATCTTGTCCAGCGCGTGGGCATTGGCGTTCGAGCGGGCCTTCAGCCCTTCGAGACCGCCCAGACCCTTGGCCCATTCCAGAGCGAAAATCGCGTCTTCGACCGCAAGCATCGAGGGGGTGTTGATGGTTTCGCCCTTGAACACGCCCTCTGCCAGCTTGCCCTTCGAGACAAGGCGGAACACCTTGGGAAGCGGCCAGCTGGGGGTGTAGTTCTCAAGACGCTCGACCGCACGGGGGCCGAGGATCAGGACGCCGTGGCCGCCCTCGCCGCCCAGAACCTTCTGCCAGGAGAAGGTGGCAACGTCGATCTTGGACCAGTCGATGTCGTAGGCGAAGACCGCCGAAGTGGCGTCTGCGAAGGACAGGCCTTCACGGTCGGCCGGAATCCAGTTGGCGTCCGGAACGCGCACGCCCGAAGTGGTGCCGTTCCAGGTGAAGAGCACGTCGTCGGACCAGTCGATCTTGTCGAGGTCGGGCAGCTGGCCGTAGTCGGCGCGGAACACGGTGGGTTCCAGCTTGAGCTGCTTGACGGCGTCGGTAACCCAGCCCTCACCGAAGCTTTCCCAGGCCAGCGCGGTCACGCCGCGGGCGCCGAGCATGGTCCACATGGCCATCTCGAAGGCGCCGGTGTCCGAACCGGGGACGATACCGATGCGATGCGTGTCGGGCAGCTGCAGAACTTCGCGCATCAGATCGATGCAATACGCAAGGCGCGTCTTGCCGATCTTGGCGCGGTGCGAGCGGCCGAGTGCTTCGGTGTTCAGTTTTTCGGGGGCATATCCGGGCGGCTTGGCGCAGGGACCGGACGAGAAGTGCGGACGCGCAGGCTTGCGGGTCGGAAGAGCAACAGGCGCTTCCGCGCCTTGGGGAAGCGTAATACCATCAGTCATTTCTGACTCTCCTTACAGAGAGCACGCGCGGCGTTGGGACCGCGTGGCCCGGAGCCGCATCTAAAGAGGCCGGGAAATTTGTCAAACGATTCTCCGACCCCTTGCGACAGATCGTTTCCCGATTTCGTCGTTTCGCAGCCGCTCGCTGCGCAAATCGCCCGGAAATCCGCACGTTCGATATCCGGTGGAAAACTGCGCTCGCGCGATTCCAGCTTAGCCCTGCCATGGGTAAGGTCCGGTTCACCCAAGGCCCGGATGCTTGAGCCGGATGATGAAACTCCGCCCCCGCCTGCACAGACTGCTGTTCACCCTGCCGTTCGTCGCCATTCTGAGCGGTTGCATCGATCGTTCGGAGCCTTCACGCGGACGCGGCTCCCGGCCCTCCGCCCAGTCGCGCCCCGCCGCACCGCCGGTATCACGCGACTTGCGCCAGTGCATGGCGACGCTCGATGCGCAGAACGCCGTGTTCACGCCGGTAGCGGACAAGTACTACGGAAACGGCTGCTCCACGCTGGGCACGGTGAAGCTCTCGGCGCTCAATACCGACCGTGCCACGGTATCCGTCACCAACCTCGGCCCGGTGACCTGCACGACGGCGACGCCCTTCGCCGCCTGGGCGCGCTACGGCGTGGACCGTGCGGCGCAGCAGATCCTCGGCAGCCGCATTCTATCCATCGAGACTTACGGCAGCTACAATTGCCGCAACATCGCAGGCTCCACGCGGCGCTCGGGCCATGCCACCGCCAATGCCATCGACGTTTCCGGCTTCGTGCTGGCCGACGGGCGCCGCATCAGTGTCCTGAACGATTGGAGCAATGGCACCCCCGCCGAACGCCGCTTCCTGCGCGTCATCCACGAAAGCGCCTGCAAACGCTTCGGCACAACGCTCGGCCCCGACTACAACGAAGCCCACCGGAACCACTTGCACTTGGAAGCAAGCGGTTCGAGTTTCTGCCGGTAGAAAAACATTCATACAATGTCTTCCCGACCGGCAGAATTGGCAACGGTTCAGAACAATTTATAAGCGGTCATTTTCGTATTCTGGACGGTCAGAAGCAGATTTCCAGGCGTAATCGCCAACTTTCCACCCGTGGGAGCAGACCAGACGACTTTATGGCCATCGCTTTTAAGGTCGATAGCCCAAGTCTGGCCATCCGTGGATACGAAAGCATGTCTACCAGCAACAACGACATTGCCCGTAAAGGCATCAGAGGTCGGCAGTGGCGTTGACCATTTTATCGAGCCGCTTTCGGCATCAATTGCGGATAAAACGTGTGCATCGCTGCGTACTGCATAGATAGTGCCATTCGCATAAGCGAAAGCAGTATTGTATTGGGCCGTGCTCTTCCACCCCACCGTTCCTGCAGTCGTGTCAAAGGACATAATATTACTCGGAGTTGCAAATCCGCGATCAGAGGAAAACAGGAAGACCTTGCCCTTACCGTCAAGCACCGGTGCACTTTGCCAAGAGTATCCTCCCCATGACCAATCTGGATCGGCAATACTGCGTACGATTACTCCAGTGTTGCGATCGATTACATCAAGCGCCGTTCCAGAATAGTAATAAACAAATTGACCATCCACGGCTGGAGATTGACCATCCCAGATTTTCCCACCACTACCATTGACGTCCCATCGTTTAGCGCCAGCTATAGGGTCGAAAGCATATACTACGTTACCGTAATAACCCGAGGCTAGATAAACCGAATGGGAAAATGGGACAGGCTGATTGAATGACGACCACTGAGAAGCAAAATGCATCTGTTGTTTGAATGCACCGGTCGCGAGATCGAACACCCATTGCGGATTCGATCCGCTTGAACTCTCCATGGACGTGACATGAACCAACCCGCCAGCAACTGCCGGGCCGCTCACATATGACTGTGAACCAAGGTCATATTTCCACTTTTCCGTACCATCTGCGGTACTCAAAGCGCGTACCAAGGTCGGGTACGACGTACCCTGCTGTTCCACCATCGTCACAAGTACTGTGTCGGCAGTGGCAGCAGGCGGAAACAACCGGTTGCCTGTGACCTCCCAGACTTTGGTAAAGTTTGCGACATCGTAATTCGCAGCGACATAGCCGGTATGAGCACCGTTTCGCTGGAAAGTCCCCCAATCTTCGAGACGGACATCGAGATTGACGGTGAATGTCTTGGTCGATCCCGGATAAACCCCCGTGCAATTCGCATCGGTGCACAGCCGGAACGTCACCTCGGTCGCGGTCTTGCCGCCGGCCGGAAGATCTACGGTCTTGAAGTCTACACCGTAGCTAGACCCATTACCCGCCGGATTGCCTGCGAGTGCAAACCGTCGATCCTTAAACTGTACATCCGCAAAGACCGTGCCCGACGGTGTTCCGGTATAATTGGCAGTAACGCTGAAAGTCGCACTACCGCCTTCTTGGACGATGACGTCCACGGAAGGAGCTGAAAGCGTTACATTCAAAGTGGAAATCGTAGGCGTAGAGCCGGAACTGTTATCATCGCCGCCACACGCAGCCAGCGTAAGCGCGCCGAACACCACGGCGCCCAGATGCGCAAACTTCATTGAAACCCCCGTTACAACCGCCGAGAACGGCGATGCCGTAACGGCATGGCGATCCAACGCTTTGGTTGCAACTGTTTAATTAGGGCATTCTCATTATATTCTAATACGATAGACGTGCCATTCCCTTGAGTAATGAAAGGTCGAAGCGATCACTCGCCCCGACCCAGCCCTTGTCGCGAGTTTCGATCTGCTTAAAACGGCAATTTGTAGAACCGCACCGCGTTGTCCTGAAGCACCTTCTTCTGCACCGCATAGTCATAGCCCCCCAGCACGTTCTTGATGTGCTCCTGCACGCCCGGATAAAGCGAAGTGGGGTGCGGGAAATCGGTTTCGAACATCACATTGTCCACGCCGATGGTTTCCAGCAGCAGCTTGGGCGCCACCTTCTCGAACCAGAAGGTGCACATGAAGTGATCGCGGAAGTAATCCCAGGGCTGCTTCTTCAGCACCCCCCGCTTGCTGGGCAGCATTTCCTGGAACTGGTGCTCCAGCGCCTCGACCGCGAAGGGCACCCAGCCCATGCCGCTTTCGATCAGGCCGATCTTGAGGTTCGGGTGCCGATCCAGACGGCCCGATACCATCCAGTTGCCCAGCGTCGCCGCGTTGCCGATCGAGAACATCGTCGCGACGACCGACAGTGTCTGTTCGAAGCCGAAGCCCTCCCAGGTCAGCGTGTTCGGGTCGATCGCGGCGTTGAGGTGGAAGTTGAGCGGGATGCCTTCCGCATCGATCATCTCGAGGAACGGCGTCCAGTAATCATGGTTGAAGCTGGGCACGCCCACGCGCTCCGGCGTGTCGGGCAGTACGAAGCCGCGCAGGCCCATGTCGATGCAGCGGCGGGCCTCCTTCTCCAGTTCCGCTTTGTCCCAGAACGGTAGGTGCGCCATCGGGAACAGGCGCTCGCCCGATTCTCGCTGCCAGTCCGCATTGAAATCGTTGTAGATCTTCATGATCTGCACGGCGAGATCGTTGTCACCCAGCGTCATCAGCATGCCTGCCTGGGTGATGCCGGAGTTCTGGAAGCAGATCTGGGCGTAGATGCCCATGTCGTCCATCGCCTGAAGGCGCGGGGCGATTTCGTGGCCGCCCGCGTGGGCCTCTTCCAGCGTCGGGAAGGCGAGGCGGCCGAGCAACTTGTTGTTGTCCTTGCGGATGACGTTGCCGCCCAGCGTGCCACAGTTGCGATCGCCGATGTACCAGCGGTCCACCCCGTCGCCATCGCGCTTCACATAGGGCATCCTGTCCTTCATCCCGGCCGGAGCGCGGTCGGTGAAGAGCCTCGGCGGTTCGACGATATGGGTGTCGGTATCGACGATCTTGATGCCTTCCAGCGACGGGTCGAGCCCGCCCGACTGGGTCGCATAGTCCACCTCGCGGATCACGCCGCCCTTGGTGTATCCCTCGGCGGACCAGTACTTGCGCGCCGAGTCCTTCATTTCCCTGGTGTCGCCATCTGCCATGGCCTGTCTCCCAAATAACGATTGGGACTCATGTCGCAACCTATGGGGGCGCAATCAATCGAAGAGGCCAACGCCGAAGCGATGAATGGCAGAAGCACACGACGGAAAGGTCGCGCGCAGGGCAGAGTTCCGGGGGATCATCCCCCGGAACTTCCTTTTCGTCGTCAGACCTTGGCCGGAGCGAGCTTCGGGCTCAACACATGCACCACGGCCAGCGCCACCAGATAGGCACTCGCACAAATCGCGAAGAGCACTTCGTAGCTATGCGTCGCATCGAGGATGTAGCCTGCGAAGAGCGCCATGCCCATGCCGCCGAAAGCGCCGACCGTACCGCCGATTCCGACGACCGAGCCAACCGCGCCGCGCGGAAACACGTCCGAGGGCAGTGTGTAGAGATTGGCCGAAAACGCCTGGTGCGCCGCCGTGGCGAGACCGATGACGAGCACGGCCGACCAGACGCTGTCGATGCTCTGCGCAAACCAGATCGGCAGGACGCAGAATGCGCAGATCAGCATCGTGATCTTGCGGGCGAAGTTGGGGGTCCTGCCGGCCTTGATAAGCTTCGAGGATAGCCAGCCGCCACCCACGCTGCCGAGGTCGGAGATCAGGTAGATTCCCGCAAGCGGCAGGCCGAAAGTCTTGAGGTCGAGATCGTAGCGCTCGAACAGGTAACCCGGCAGCCAGAACAGGAAGAACCACCAGATCGGATCGATCAGGAACTTGCCGAGGGCAAAGGCCCAGGTTTCCTTGACCGTGAGCAGTTGCATCCAGCCGATCTTCTCCACCGGGTCGGCCGGGTCCTGCTGAATCCAGGCGAGTTCGCCGCGCGTGACGCGGCCGTGCTCGGTCGGATGGCGGTACATCGCCCACCAGGCGACCAGCCAGACGATGCCGAAAATGCCGGTGACGAAGAACGCCATGCGCCAATCGAACCAGAGCACCAGCAGCGGCACGATCAGCGGTGTCAGGATCGCGCCGACATTGGCACCCGCGTTGAACAGGCCGATCGCGAAGGCGCGTTCCTTCTGCGGGAACCAGTCGGTCACCGCGCGGATACCGGCGGGGAAGTTGCCCGATTCGCCGATGCCCAGACCGAAGCGAGCCATCGCGAACGAGGTCACGCCGCTGGCGAAACCGTGCGCCATGTGGCTGATGGTCCAGATCACCAGCGCAATGGCATAGCCCACCCGCGCGCCCAGCACGTCCACCACTTTGCCGAATGAGAGGTAGCCGATGGCGTAAGCGAGCTGGAACCAGAAGACGATCCCCGCGAAGTCGGATTCGGTCCAGTGAAACTCGGCTTCCAGCGTGGGCTTGAGCACGCCGATCATCTGCCGGTCGACGTAGTTGATCGCCGTCGCCGCAAAGAGCAACGCGACGATCACCCAGCGATAGCGCCCGACGGTGGGATGAATGGCGGTCGCGTGGGTTACCGCCGTTTCAATCGGAGGGCTTTCGGTGATTTCCCCGGCACCTGCGTTCATCTGATCCTGCTCCCTTTTCGGCGGCACCGTTTTCGGGCCTGCCGATCGATCTCTCCCAGGCGGTCTACGCCGCCACGATCCTGCAACCCAGGCTGCCATGCCCTTCGAAATGGGCCAGCACTTCCTGCCCCGGTACCACCGGATGGACTCCGGTGACTGCGCCGGTCGAAACCCAGGTGCCGCCGCTGCAATCGATGCCGCGAGCGGAAAGGTTCGCCAGCAGGAAGCGCACTGCTCCCAGCGGACCGTCCAGCATGGTCGCGGTCGTCGCCGAGGCGATCTCCACGCCCTCGATTTCGAAGCGGACAGTGATGGTCTCGAAGGCGGCGCTTTCCCAGCCCTCCAGCACCGGACCGACCACCAGACCGGCATTGTTGCCGAAGTCGGAAACGGTCACCGGCGGCCCGTCGGCATTGATGCCGGGATAAGGCGAACTGGCAACCTCGATACCGATGTGCACGGCATCCAGCACCTTGCGGGTCGCTGCATCGTCGGCCGGGATCACGCCGTCCCAGCCGGGCGCGACATGGAGGAGGAATTCCGCTTCCGCCGCCGCGAAGCCCCTGGCGAAGACCGGCATTTCCGGCGCCTCGCCCGCCGCTGCAGTGACCACGCTGTCCGTGAAGATAGGGCCGGACAGGCGATCGGCACCGAGCCGGGCATCTTCGGGCGCGTTGATCCTGCCCACTTTCCAACCCGCGATCGTACGCCCGTCGATCCCGATGGCCAGATCCTGGATGGTATAGGCTGCAGCAAGGTCCGCAGGCGCTTCGCCGGGGTACGTGATCAGGGCGCGTTTTTCGCGCCGCGCCGCCACGAAGGCACCCGCAACCGTGCGCGCCTTTTCGTGAAACGCCTGTTCGTTGGAGTTCATCCCCATCCCTTCGTTGTTCTTGTCGTGTGGTTAAAGGAAACCGGTGTCATTGGCAAATCAAAAGCGGTCTAATCGCTTATCATCCAGCGTTATCAGAGCGTTACGCCTCGCTTCCAGACGGCGATGGCGCGCTGGCCGCCGCGCTCCGAAGCGGTCGGTTCACCGCTGGCGATCGCGCAGATCTTCCGGAGGAACGCAGCGTCGGCCACCTCCTGCCCTTCCTCCAGCGCGATCGAGGCGTCGAAGTCGATCCAGTGCGGCTTGGCCTCGGACAGGCGGCGGTTGGAAGCGACTTTCACGGTCGGCACCGGAAAGCCCAGCGGCGTGCCCCGCCCGGTAGTGAACAGCACGAGCGTCGCGCCCGAGGCCGCCAGTGCGGTGGAGGACACCGCATCGTTGCCCGGCGCTTCCAGCAAGGTGACGCCGGGAACGCTTGCCTGCCCGCCATAGTCGATGACATCGGCCAGCGGCGCCGTGCCCGCCTTCTGCACCGCGCCGAGCGACTTTTCCTCCAGCGTAGTGATCCCGCCCGCAAGATTGCCTGGCGAGGGGTTTTCCGAAACCGGCAGGCCCTGATCGAGGTAATAGCGTTTGAAACGGTTCACCAGCCCTGCCGCCGCCTCGAACACCTCGCGCGAGGTCGCGCGGTCGAGCAAAGCCTGTTCGGCACCGAAAATTTCGGGAATTTCGGTGAGGATGGCCTTGCCCCCCGCCTCCGCCATCGCTTCCGACAGGCGCCCGAGCAGGGGGTTCGCGGTGAGCCCCGAAAACCCGTCCGAACCGCCGCACTTGAGGCCGATGGTGAGCGCCGAGAGCGGCAGTTCGCTGCGTTCGACCTTCGCCGCTTCCGCCACGAGTTCGTCGACGAGCACGCCCGCTTCCTCGATCTCGTTGCCCGCCGACTGGCTGGAAAGCATCCGCAGCTTGGAGCGCGCCCAGACCGGCACCGCCGCTACCAGAGCGTCCAGCTGGTTCGATTCGCAGCCGAGGCCCAGCAGCAGCACGCCCGCCGCATTGGGACTGGCCGCCAGACCCGCGAGCAGCGCGCGGGTGCCGTCGAGATCGTCGCCAAGTTGCGAGCAACCGTGCGGATGGGCGAAGGCATGGATGCCGTCGATCTTTCCCGCCGCGATCAGGCCGCCGTGGCGCCCCTGCGCCTCGCGCGCGACCTGTTCGGCGGTCATGCCGACACATCCGACCGTGGGCAGTATCCAGATCTCGTTGCGAGTCGCCGCACGGCCATCGGCCCGCAGATAGCCGCGCCAGGTCAGGTCGGTATCCGGCCTTGCGGCATGACCCGCACCTTCGCCCAGATGCGGCGAATAGGCGAGTTCGCCCGCCAGCGCGGTCGCGACATTGTGGGTATGGACATGGCTTCCCGCCGGGATCGCGCGGGTCGCGCGGCCGATCGGCTGGCCGTACTTCACCACCGTATCCCCCTCGGCAATATCGGCGAGCGCGAACTTGTGCCCTTGCCCCACTTCGTCCCGCAGGCTCACGCCCTCGGCGATCTCGCCGACAACGAGCGGACGCAAGGCGACGGCCACGGTGTCGCGGGGGTGGATACGAATCGAAGCGGGAATTTCAAAGGGCATCGTCTGACCGGAGCTAGCGCGAAATTGAGGACTTCCATCATATGGAAACCGGTGTCATCTTGCCTTTCCGCACGCAGGAAGGCAAGCGGCTCAGAACATATCAGGCGAAACCGCGTGGCGGGGCCGTCAAAAGGGGCAAGGATGCCGGACGAAACCAAACGCGACACCAAGCCGACCATCAACGATGTCGCGCGCCTTTCCGGCGTGTCCAAGAAGACCGTCAGCCGCGTCATCAACAAGTCGCCCCTGCTCGGCCAGGCCACGCGCGAGAAGGTCGAGGCGGTGATCGCGGAGATCGGCTACGTGCCCAATCCGCAGGCCCGTGCGCTTGCCCTGCGCCGCAATTTCCTGATCGGGCTGATCCACGACAACCCGAACGCACAGATGGTGCTCGGCGTGCAGGAGGGTATCCTGGATGCCATTCGCGACACCGAGTTCGCCCTCGTCGTGCGCCCGGTCGACCGCCATTCGCCGACGATGCTCGACGATATCCGCCGCTTCATCGAGCAGCAGCAGCTCTACGGCGTGCTGCTGCTGCCGCCGATTTCCGAGAACGATGGACTGGCCGAAGTCTGCCGCGATCTGGGCTGCACTCTGGTGCGCATGGGTTCGGCCCGGCTCGATGACGATAACCACCTCGTCGCCTCGAACGACCGCCATGCCGTGAAGGAAGCGGTGTCCTGGCTGACCAGCCTCGGCCATCGCCGCATCGGCTTCATCGCCGGCCCGGAGGGCTTCCGCTCCGCCCACGAGCGCGAGTTGGGCTTCATCGACGGTCTCGCCTCGGCGGGCCTCAAGCGCGACCCCGCCCTGTCCGAACGCGGGAACTACCGCTTCGAATCGGGCCTTGCCGCCGGGGAACGCCTGCTCTCCGCCGAGCCGCGTCCCACCGCGATCTTTTCCAGCAACGACGAGATGGCGGCCGGCGTGCTTCACGCCGCCCGCGCCAAGGGCATTTCCGTGCCCGAGCAACTCTCGATCATCGGTTTCGACGATACCGCCATTGCCGCGCATATCTGGCCGCCGCTGACCACCGTGCGCTGGCCGATCCTGCCGATGGCGACCGCCGCCGCGCACAAGCTGATCGATCCCGGCGGCGCTTCCGAGCAGCCCTCGCTGTTCCTGTCGGACCTCGTGCGCCGCGCATCCGTGGCGCCGCCCGAACGCGCATCCTGATCGCCTGCCGGGGGGACATGGGGACAAACGCGCTTGACCAATCATTGACACCGGTTACCATGACCGGATAAGACTTGACCTGAAGCGCAATAGCGTCCCACCATACGGAACTGAATTCCACAAGGGAGAGATACCCCGTGTTCTGCAAGACCTACCACGCCACCCATCCCGACATGATGGAGTGCGTCTCCAACGAGGAACTGCGTGATCGCTACCTCGTCGGCGGCATGTTCGAGGACGGCAAGGTCAACCTCAATTACTCGCACAACGAACGCTTCGTGATCGGCGGCGCGGTGCCCTCGCAGGGTCCGCTCAAGCTGCCCGCGCAGACCGAACCCAAGAGCGCCGAGGGCCATCCCTTCCTCGAACGCCGTGAAGCGGGGATCATCAACATCGGCGGCCCCGGTGCGATCACGGTCGACGGCCAGCGCTTCGAGATGCAGAACAAGGAATGCCTCTACTTGCCGATGGGCACCGACGAGGTGATCTTCGAAGGCGAGACCGCGCGCTACTACATCGCCTCGGTTCCCGCCCACAAGGCCTGCCCGATCAAGCACATCACGCTGGAGCAGGCCAACCCGCTGGCCCGTGGCGACCTCGCCAATTCGAACCAGCGCACGATCTACCAGCTCGTCATCCCCGGCGTCTGCGAGAGCGCGCAGCTGTTGCTCGGCCTCACCGTCCTGGAGGAAGGCTCGGTCTGGAACACCATGCCGCCGCATCTCCACGACCGCCGCAGCGAAATCTACCTCTACTTCGACCTGCCCGAAGAGAACGACCGCATCTTCCACTACATGGGCGAGCCGGACCAGATGCGCCACATCGTGATCGCCAACGAGGAAGCGGTCATCAGCCCGCCCTGGTCGATCCACATGGGCTCGGGCACCAAGAAGTACGCCTTCATTTGGGCCATGGGCGGCGAAAACCTCGACTATACCGACCTCAACGTGCTGGACATCTGCCAGCTTCAGTAAGGGCTGGCCCTGCTTCCCGACAGCACGGGGAGCGCGTGGGCGAAGCGGTCTGCAGACGGCTTCGCCACGCTCGCAATGACGAGATTTGGGACAGGACGGAACTAATGGCGATTTCCTTCAGCCTCGAAGGCAAGGCCGCGCTCGTGACGGGCGCCAATACCGGGATCGGGCAGGCCATTGCCGTGGCGCTTGCCGAAGCAGGTGCCGACGTCGCCCTAGCGGGCCGCAGCGAACCGACCGAGACTCTCGCCCTGATCGCGGCAACCGGACGCAAGGCGGTGAACATCAAGGCCGACCTCTCCTCGATCGAACCCGTCGGCCGGGTGATCGACGAGGCGGTGGCAGGCCTTGGCAAAGTGGACATCCTCGTCAACAATGCCGGAATCATCCGCCGCGACGACCTGCTCCAGTTCTCCGAAGCGGACTGGGACGCGGTGATCGACACCAACCTCAAGACCCTGTTCTTTCTCAGCCAGGCCGCGGCGAAGGGCATGGTCGAAAGGGGCGCCGGAAAGATCGTCAACATCGCCTCGCTGCTCACCTTCCAGGGCGGCATCCGCGTGCCCAGCTATGCGGCGGCGAAGTCGGGCGTGGGCGGCGTGACCAAGGCCATGGCCAACGAGCTTGCCGCCAAGGGCGTGCAGGTGAACGCCATCGCGCCGGGCTACATCTCCACCAACAACACCGCAGCCCTGCAAGGCGACGAGACCCGCAACCGCCAGATCCTGGAACGCATCCCGACCGGACGCTGGGGCGACCCCAAGGATATTGCCGGTGCTGCCGTGTTCCTGGCTTCCCCGGCTTCGGATTATGTTAGCGGTCACATTCTAGCCGTCGACGGCGGCTGGCTGGCTCGCTAAGACCGATCCCATGACCGGACATGTGACCTGCTTCGGCGAAGTCCTGCTGCGCTTCGCCACGCCCGCGCACCGCCTGATGGTGCAGTGTGATTCGCTCGACATGGTAGTCGGGGGGGCGGAAGCGAACGTCGCCTCCGGCCTCGCCTCGCTGGGCCATGCAGTGCGCATGGTCACGCGCCTGCCCTCCAGTCCACTGGGCGAAAAGGCCCGTTCCGCACTGGGCGCGGCGGGCGTGGATACGCGCCACGTCACCGGCGGCACAGGCCGCATGGGACTGTACTTCCTCGAAAGCGGCGCAGGCCTGCGTCCTTCCGCGATCACTTACGACCGCGCGGGCAGCACTTTTGCCGAGAGTGCGCCGCAGGACTTCGACTTTGCCGCTGCGCTGGACGGCGCGCGGCTGCTGCACCTTTCCGGCATCACCCCGGCGCTCGGCCCAGGCGGCGTTACGCTGGCCAAGGCGGCGGTGCGCGCGGCGCAGGAAGCCGGCGTGCCGATCTGCTTCGATGGCAATTACCGTGCCTTGCTCTGGGAAAGCTGGGACAGCAACCCGCGCGAAGTGCTGACCGAGCTGGTCTCCGCCGCCACGATAATGATCGGCAACCACCGCGACATCTCGCTGCTGCTGGGCAAGACGTTCTCCGGCGATGGCGAGGACCGCCGCCGTGAGGCTGCCGAGGCTGCCTTCGCCGCCTTCCCCAACCTCCAGATCATCGCCTCCACCGCGCGCCATGTCGTCAACGCGGCGCATCACCGCATCGCCGCGCGGATCGACGCGCGCGAGGGCGGATACCAGACCGACGAGGTCGAAGTGACGCAGATCGTCGACCGCATCGGCACCGGAGACGCCTTTGCGGCGGGTGTGCTGCATGGCTGGCTGAATGGCGCGGATATTCAGAAAATGGCACAGGCCGGGCTGGCCTATACGGTGCTGAAGCACTCGCTGCCCGGAGACATGTGCCTGATCGGACAGGGAGAACTCGATGCCTTTTCCGCTTCGGGAGGCGACGTCAGGCGCTGAAACCACGCGGCGTGCCGTGCTGGCAGGCGGAGCTGTCGCGCTCGCCGCCGGGGCCGTCCCTGCCCTTGCCCGATCTCCGACTCGACCTCTGGTCGGCCGCTATGTCGGAGTGGAACAGCAGGGCGTGCTCGCCTTCCGGGGCATCCGCTATGGCCGCGCGGCGCGCTTCACCCGCGCCGTGGCCGAGCCTTGGGACGGCCCGAGGATCGATGCGCAAGTCTTCGGCCCAATCTGCCCGCAGCGTGGGCTGGACGACCAGCCGCAATCCGAAGACTGCCTGTTCCTCAACGTCTGGACGCCCGAGGCGAACCCTGCCGCGAAGCGCGCCGTCATGGTCTATTTCCACGGCGGCGCCTACACCACCGGCTCGGTCACAGATCCGCTAACACACGGTGCGAAGCTGGCCGCCGGGGGCGACGTGGTGGCCGTCACCGTCAACCACCGCCTCAATGCGCTGGGCTATGCCTGGCTCAAGCCCTTCGGCGCCCAGTACGCGGACAGCGGCAATCTCGGCCAGCTCGACCTGATCCTCGCTCTGCAATGGGTGCGCGCGCATATCGCCGCGTTCGGCGGCGATCCGGCGCGGGTCATGGTGTTCGGCCAGTCCGGCGGCGGCGCCAAGATCGCCACGCTCATGGCCATGCCCGCCGCCAAGGGCCTGTTCCACTCCGCCGCGACGATGAGCGGACAGCAAGTACAGGCCAGCGGGCCGATGCACGCCTGGGCGCGCACGCAGGCGCTGATGACGGCGCTCAAGCTCGCGCCCGGCGATGTCGAGAGACTGCGCACCATGCCCATCGAACAGCTGATCGAGGGCCTGACCGCCACCGATCCGGTGATGGGCAGCGGCCCGGTCTACTTCGGCCCGGTGCTCGACATGACCAACCTGCCGCGCCATCCGTTCTGGCCCGATGCCGCTCCGCAGTCACTCTCGGTACCGATGATCCTCGGCAACACGCACGAGGAGACCCGCGCCTTCTTCGATCCGCGCGGAGCCAAACTGAAAGGTCTCGACTGGAGCAACGTGGCCGAGCGCATGGGCCGCGAGGTGAAGGTCGACCTCGACCCGCAATGGGTGATCGACCAATACCGCGCCCGCGAGCCGGGCTGGAGCGTGGAGCAAGTGTTCTATGCCGCGACCACGGCAGGCCGCTCCTGGCCCGGGCAGGTGATCGAAGCCGACGAACGCGCCAGGGCAGGCGCGCGGGCCACATGGGTCTATCAACTCGAACGCCCCTCCCCCGTCGATCCCCTGCGCGGCGCGGCGCATACCGACGACATTCCCTATGTCTTCGGCACGCTCGACGCGCCGGGCAGCTTTTCGGGGACGGATGCCAAGGCGCAGGCGCTGAGCAAGGCGATGATGGGCGCTTTCACGGGCCTCGCCAAGACCGGACGGCCGGGCCTGGCGGACTGGACGAACTACGCCCTGCCTTCCCGCGCGACGATGGTCTTCGGGGACAGGGTCCGCATGGAAGACGACCCGCGCGGCTGGCAGCGCGAACTCTGGGCCAGGGCGCCCTACGTGCAGCCGGGCACCTGACGATCAGGCGAACGCGGCCCAGAGCAACCCGGCCACGACGCCTACCTGCACCGTCACGATGGCCGACAGGCGATCGACGAAAGGTTGTTTGCGCGTCTTGTGCCGCAGGACATGCCGCGCCAGCAGCGCGCCGGGCGAACCGCCAAGCGCGGCAAGTGTCAGCAACCGCCGCTCGGGCACACGTCGCCCACCCGCTATTGCCCGACCCTTGTCGAAAGCGAAGGCGAAGAAGGCGGTCAGGTTCACCAGGCCGAGATAGCCCGCAAGCAGCGCATTCATGGTCATGACCCACGCCTTTCCAGCCCGGCGCCGCGGCGTCCAGCCCAAAGGTATTCGCAAGACTGGCCGGATTGCCCCCAAACTGTCATCATGGCATGCAAGGGGCAATCGCTGTTACGGAGCAGATGTGAAGACCCAGGATATGCTCGAAATTCGCGAAACCATCGAAGAACAGGAAAGCGGCGCGGCCGAAGATCTTTCCACCCAGCCCGCGCGGTTCTTCAACCGCGAGAAAAGCTGGCTCGCGTTCAACGAGCGCGTTCTCGCGGAAGCCACCAATCCGAACTATCCTCTGCTCGAACGGCTGCGCTTCCTGTCGATTTCCGGCAGCAATATCGACGAATTCCTGATGGTCCGTGTCGCCGGTCTCGCCGGGCAGGTACGCCGCCAGATCGAGGAAATCTCGACCGACGGCCTCACCCCCTCGCAGGCGCTCGCCTCCACGCACGAGAAAGTGCTCGAACTCGAACAGATCCAGCAGGACACCTGGGCGGGCCTCAAGCTGCAACTGGCCGAAGCCGGTATCCGCGTGATCGGCGACGAACGCCTCGACGCGGACCGCGAAGCCTGGCTGCGCAGCTACTTCCTCGGGCAGGTCATGCCGGTCATCACCCCCCAGGCGATCGACCCGGCCCACCCCTTCCCCTTCGTCGCCAACCAGGGCATCGGTGTGATGTTCGCCCTGACCCGCCTGGCCGACGATGCGCCGGTCATGGAAATGGTCCTGATCCCCGCGCCCCTGCCCCGCTTCGTGCGCATTCCGGGCGAGGAAGCGGCGTGGATCTCGATCGAGGACCTGATCTGCCGCAATGCCGGCGAACTGTTCCCCGGCTTCGGGGTGAACGGCCACGGCGTGTTCCGCATCCTGCGCGACAGCGACATCGAGATCGAGGAAGATGCCGAGGATCTGGTGCGCTACTACCGCACCGCGATCCAGCGCCGCCGCCGCGGCATCGTCATCGTGCTCCAGCTTCAGGGCGCCTTCGACCCTTCGGCAGAGGAACTGCTGCGCAACCAGCTCGGCCTCGACAAGGCCCTCATCATGAAGACCGAGGGGTTGATTGGCTTCTCCGGCCTTTCCGCGATCTGCGACGAGGATCGGCCGGAGCTGAAATTCGAGCCCTATTCCCCGCGTTATCCCGAACGCATTCTCGAACATGACGGCGATATCTTCGCCGCCATCCGCGAGAAGGACATCGTAGTCCAGCACCCCTACGAGAGCTTCGAGGTGGTGATCGACTTCCTGCGCCAGGCCGCGCGCGACCCGGACGTGGTCGCGATCAAGCAGACGCTCTACCGCGCCGGCAAGCAATCCGCGATCATCTCGGCGCTGATCTATGCCGCCGAGCAGGGCAAGTCGGTGACCGCCGTGGTCGAGCTGAAGGCCCGCTTCGACGAGGAGCAGAACCTGCTCTGGGCCAGCCAGCTCGAACGCGCGGGCGTCCAGGTGATCTACGGCTTCGTGGACTGGAAGACCCACGCCAAGACCTCGATGATCGTGCGCCGCGAAGGCGACATGAGCAACGGCGGCGGCTATCGCACTTATTGCCACTTCGGCACCGGCAACTACCACCCGATCACCGCACGCATCTATACCGACTTGTCCTATTTCACCGCCGACCCGGCGATCGGACGCGATGTCGGCCGCCTGTTCAACTTCATCACCGGCTACGTCGAACCCAAAGTCACCGAGTGCCTGTCGATCTCGCCGATCTCGCTGCGCGCCACGCTAAACGACTGCATCGACGCCGAGATCGCGAATGCCCAAAGCGGCAAACCGGCGGTAATCTGGGCCAAGCTCAACTCGTTGACCGACCCCGACCTGATCGACCGCCTCTACGCCGCCAGCAAAGCCGGGGTGGACATCGATCTGGTGGTGCGCGGCATCTGCTGCCTGCGTCCGGGGATCGAGGGCCTGTCAGAGAATATCGCGGTGAAGTCCGTGATCGGCCGCTTCCTCGAACACTGCCGCATCTGGGCTTTCGCCAATGGCGAGGAAATGCCCAATCGCCGCGCCCGTGTGTTCATCACTTCGGCCGACGGCATGAGCCGCAATCTCGACCGCCGCGTCGAGGTCATGGTGCCGATCACCAACAAGACCGTGCACGATCAGGTGCTCGACCAGGTCATGCTGGCCAACCTGCTCGACACCGAACAATCGTGGATTCTTCATCCGGACGGCACTTCCGAGCGCGTGGGAGAAAGCGACAACCCGTTCAATCTCCACCGCTATTTCATGACCAACCCGTCGCTTTCGGGGCGCGGTGCATCGCTTGCCAGTGGACGAAAGGTGCCAAAGCTCTCGCTAAGACGCGGCAACATCTGACATAGGGAGCGCAGGCTGCCCGCTCCTGGGCGATTCGTCTGACACGGAATGATCGGCATTAGCCAAAGCTGCGAAAAGCGCGCAATCATCGACATCGGTTCGAATACCGTGCGCATGGTCGTATATAACGGACCGCAACGTGCCCCGGTCGTCATCCTGAACGAGAAGGTCAATGCTCGGCTCGGCCGCGATCTGGGCAAGACCGGAGCGATCAACGAGAAGTCGATGAAGACCGCGCTGGTGGCGCTTTCCCGCTTCGCGGGACTGCTGCGCCTGCTCGACGTCAAGGACGTGGAGTGCGTGGCCACCGCCGCCGCGCGCGATGCCTCCAACGGCAAGGTCTTTCTCGATGCCGTGCGCGAGTTCGGCCTCTCGCCCCGCCTGCTCTCGGGCGAGGAAGAGGCCCGCGCCAGTGCCACCGGCGTGATCGCGGCCTTCCCCGGCGCGCATGGCGTAGCGGCGGACCTCGGCGGCGGCAGCCTCGAACTCGTCGAAATCGCGGACGGGCGCAGCACCGGCGGCATCACCCTGCCGCTCGGCACCCTGCGCCTGCCGGACCTGCGCGCGGCGGGCGAAGAAAAATTCTCTGAAACCGTCAGGAAGGGCCTCGAAAAGGCAGGCTGGGATCGACGCCTCGGCCAACCGCTCTACATCGTCGGCGGCTCCTGGCGCGCGCTCGCGCTGCAAGCCATGCGCGCGCTCGACTTCCCGGTGGACGATCCCCACGGCTTCGAACTGCCCGCCTCCGAAGCGCTGCGCCTCGCGCGAATCTTCGCCAAGGGCAAGCTCAACGACGTCGACCCGCGCATCTCCGCAAGCCGCCTCGCCACCCTGCCCGATGCCGCCGCGCTGATGGTGGAAGTGATAGCCCGGCTCAAGCCTTCCAAGCTGGTGTTCTCCTCCTGGGGCCTGCGCGAAGGCCTGCTCCACGCCCAGCTTCCCACCGAAATCCAGGCGCAGGACCCGATGCTGGCCAGCGTCGCCGGGTTCTCCGCCTCGGCCCGTGTCACTGCCGAGGACGCCATGGCCCTCGCCCGCTGGACCGCCCCGGTCTGCCGCGAGGAACCGCAGGACCGCCAGCTTCGCCAGGCCTCAGGCCTGCTCGCCCTCGCCGCGATGCGCACCGAACCGAACCTGCGCACCGAGGAAGCCATGACCTGGGCGCTGCGCAAGCGCTGGATCGGCCTCGACATGCACGGACGCGGGATGATGGCGATGACCGTCTTCGCCAACTCCGGCCAGACCGAAGTGCCCGAACAGTTCACCCGCCTCGCCTCGCAGGAAGACCTCGACCGCGCGATCGGATGGGGCCTCGCGGTGCGCCTGTGCCGCCGCCTGACCGGATGTACCGCGCACGGCCTCGCCCGCAGCTCGGTCCGGGGCGAGGATGGCAAGCTGATCCTCACACTCGATCCCTCGATGCGCCCGCTCTACAGTCCGGGCGTGGCCAAGGACCACAAGGCTCTGGCCGACTGGCTCGGGCTGGAGTGCGAGGTGCGCGATCCCAGTGGGATGGCTCTAGTCGATTGAAGAAGTGAAGTGAAGGCAGGGGGCCATCGCCCCCTGCACCCCCGGTACTGGCTAGCTTGTGCCTCGTCTATCGGTGGTGGGCGCATTGCCGGGTTTTCAGGTCTACCGGCGAGAGGGTGCGTCGGAACGTGGCCGAGCGCCTTATCTCCACAAACGGTGAGCCCGACACAAGAGCCAGTCCATTCGCCTCATTCGCGCCGGGAGACCTGAAAACCCGGCAAGGAGCGCAATACCGCTAGGCGAGGCCGAACGTCGACAGTAACGGGGTGCAGGGGCGATGGCCCCTGCTCTTCCCTTTTCTTACCCCACTAGACTCGCACTCTCGGCAATAGCGGAAATGCCCCGCTTCCCCCCCTGCCGGTCGAGTTGCACGACGATATCGATCACCGAAGCCGCATATTCCAGCGTCTCCGCCCGCGTAAGCCCAATCCCCGTCTGCATCGACATCAGCGCGATCTGTTCCAGCGCGCCGCGCGGGGTGTTCGCGTGGACGGTCGAGAACGAACCGGGGTGCCCGGTATTGATCGCCCGCAGGAACGAGACGGTTTCGCTGCCGCGCAGTTCGCCCAGCACGATGCGGTCGGGGCGCAGGCGCAGGGCTGCCTGGAGCAGGTCGTTGGCCGAGACCTTGGCCTCGCCGAGTTCGCCTTTTACCGCGATCAGGCCGACGCCGTTGGCGCCCGGCAGGCGCAGTTCGGCGGTATCCTCTACGAGGACGACGCGCTCGTGCTGCGGAATTTCCGAGAGCATGGCGTTGAGGAAGGTGGTCTTGCCGGTCGAAGTGCCGCCGGAGATCAGGATCGTCCGGCGGCGGCGGATGGCGTCGCGCAGGAAGGCGATGGGCTCTGCCATGGGGTCCGGCGTCGGCGCTTCGACCGGCGCGGCGATCGGGCCGCGGTCGTAAGCGTCGAGCGGCAGTTCGAGCAGGCGGTGGCGGCGGATCGCCATGGCCCAGTTGGCGCGGGTCGCGGGCGGGCCGACGAGCTGGATGCGGGCGCCGCTCTGGTTGCCGTAGCCGGGCAGCGTGGCGGAGAGCAGCGGGTGCTCGCGGTTGATGCCCTGGTGGCTGATCCGCGCGACCTGTTCGGCGAGGCGCTGGAGCAGGCGGTTGTCCATTTCCGGCAAGGTGATGTGCTGCATGCCGGGGTGTGCGGCGTCTTCCACCCAGATCTCGCCGGGCCGGTTGACGAGGATTTCGGTTACGGTCTCGCGGTCCAGCCACGGCCGCAGCGGCGCGAGGTAGGCGTCGAGATAGACCGAACGGGCTGCGGTCTGAGGCGGCTGAGCCTCAGGCACCGGCGCGGTTCCTTGCAGGGTCAGGATATCGGCCATCGTGCGTCACTGGGCCTGGCTGAAATCGAGGTCCTTGGCGGTGAAGACCCGGATCGGCTCACCCTGGCGGACGCGGATCGTCGGGCCGACGGTGCCGCTCTGCTGGACCGCCGCCGCCGCCGCCGACTGACCGCCGCCGATCACGACGCTGGAGCCGCTGGTGGCGAGGGTCGAAAGTCCGCCGACGACGGATAGCAGCATGGCCGAGCCGAAGCGCTCGAAGAAGTGGGTGTTGACCTTGCCGGGAAGGCCGGTCTCGCCGCCGAAGGCGATGGCGGGCGAGCCGAGGTTCACCGAAACGCCGTCCGGACGGATCAGGCGGCTCCAGATCACGTAGGCGCGCTTCTGCCCGGCGGTAAGGCCGCTCTTGTACTGGCCGATCAGGCGCGAGGAGCGCGGGATCAGCGTGCGCTTGCCGTCGAAACTGCGCACGTCGGTCGAGACGATGGCGCGGACGTAGCCGGGCACGTCGGTATCGATCGCGGTTTCCAGCACGGCGGGGATCAGGGTGCCCTGAGTCACCGTAGTCGCGGGGTCGAAAGTGCGCGAGGCGGCGGCGGTGCTACCGGTGCCGCCGATGCGAGCGGCGAAATCGTCGTTGGCATTACCGCCCTTGGCCTCGCCCGCCGGACCCACCGCAGGGATTGTCACGGCATTGCCGCCCGCGTCGAAGACGACGGTGGGATTGGCGAAAGGATTGGCTTCGGGTGCAGGCGCCGCGCCGGGGGCGGCGGCAAGGACCGGAGCCGGGGCCGGAGCGGGCAGCGCGGCGGGCGTCGCTTCGGGCTGGGGCACGGCGGCGACCGTCGCAGGCGCAGCGGGAGCGGGCACGACCGGTGCCGGGGCGGCGGGCTGCGACTGCGCGGCCGGTCCATTGCGCACCGAATCCATCGACCAGAGCGTCAGGCCGCCCAGCGCCGCGACGATCAGCACACCGGCAGCAAGACCGAGGCCATCGGCCTTCTTGCGCTGGCTGACCTGGGGCATGACGTTGCGCGTGGCCAGATCGATGACCTGCGCGCCCTCGCCGTCACGCGGATCGGTGGCGGCGGCCTTGTCGAACCTTTCGTTCAGAGTGGAATTGGGCGCCATGGATCAGTTCCCCTGAGAGTTCGTTGCGCCGACCGAAGCAGGCGCGGCGGTGGCGACGGCGGTCATTCCGGCGTTCGGCGTGCTGCTTGCGGCAGGTGCCGGGGTCACGGCAGGGCGTGAGGCCACGGGGCGGGCGTTGACCAGTTCGGCGCTGGCCTTGCCCGAACGCAGGATGATATTGTCCGGCACTTCGTCGAGCACGATCATGGCTCCGCGCACGGCATAGTTCACCGGGCCTTCGTCGCCCTTCTCGTTGGTCACGAGGATCGCCGGGACCGAGGATTTCTCGGGCCAGAGCAGGTAGGTCGAATTGCCGTCGTCATAGATGCGGGCGGGCAGCAGCTTCGCGGCGCCGACGCGCTTCCATTCGAAGTTGAGTGCCGCCGGATCGGTCGGCAGCGCGGCGGGATCGCCGGCGGCCAGCGCCTGTTCGTCCGGATCGAGGCTTGCGGTCTGCGGGGCGCCGGGTGCCGCTTCCGCCGGTTCGTCCTTGTAGGTGAAGCGCAGCATGTAGAGCGGGCGCGACTTGGGCGAAGCGACGAGGTCGAAGAAATAGGTGTGGCGGTTGGTCACGACCGTCATGTTCGTGCGCGCACCGGCGGCCAGTGGCTTCACGAAGAGCAGGTCCGCGCGCTTGTTCGGGGTGATCTGCCAGGTCTGCGAATCGCCGACCGCGACATTCTCGATCGCTTCGTTCTTGCCGAAAGCGATGGTCGCCTGAACACCGGTGCGGCCGTCGATCCGCACGACTTCGTTCTCGGCATAGGCGTGCTGGACGAGGCGCTCGTCGGCCAGGGCGGGAGCCGCCGCAAGGCTCAGGGCCAGACCGGCCGTCGCGGCCAGGGCGCGAATCATTTGAACGTCTCCTTGGCCGCAGCACGGCCCATATGATTTTTTGAAGCCACGTCGTTGGAGGCGCGGAAGCGGCTACCGATACCGCGTGCGCGGGAGCTCTGGCTCGCGCCAAGCGGCTCGATCCCGCCGCCCGAGACCTGGGTGATGACGGTCCGGCGGTCGCCCGTCGATGCGGCGGCGCCCTGTTCGGATACGGACGCGGCAGTCATGGCAGCGGCGCTGGCGGCCGATACCGCCGGGGTCCGCGATGCCGTGGCGGCGGGCACGAAAGGCTGGACCTGTCCGCTGGCGGCCATGGCCTGAGCTGGAGGCGCCACGTTGTCGCGCCCGCCGCGCGAAGTCTCGCTGCGGGCAAGACCGAAGACCTGCCAGCCGGACACCAGCGTACCGGCAACCTTGAGCACCATGCCCATCAGCGCAAGATGAACCGCCGCGACCACGAACAGCGCCATTGCGGCGCGTCCGTCGATCTCGCCCAGCTGCGCGCCCTGCACCAGCGCCGAAACGATCGGCACCAGCAGTTCGAGCGTGATACCGCCGCCGAGCACGACGAAGAGCGGTGTCGTCGCGGTCAGCACGACGCCGCGCAGCCACCCTGCGGTCAGCCCACGCGTGCCGCCGAACAGCGCCATGACCACGAAGATCGGACCGAGCGCAAGCAGGATGGCAAGCGCAATGCGTGCCGTCAGCAGCACGCCCACGGTGCCGAGCAGCAGCATCAGCGCACCCATCCACATGACGCTGTCGGGGGAGAACAGCCCCGCAGCGCCGCCGCCTGCTGCCGCAGCCTTGGCGGGCGCAGCGCCCTCGGTAGCTGCTTGCGCCGCTTCCCCGCCGCCCTGCCCCGCATTCTGCGAGGCTTCGGCAATGGCGTTGAAAACGACATCGATGCGGTCGCCGAAGATCTGCGTGGCCGATCCTTTCGCCCCCATCAATTGCGAGGCGATCCAGTCCGGTCCGCCCACCGCGAGGTTCCAGACCACGCCCTGATAGGCGATCCAGCTCGTTGCAAACGTGAGCACAAGGCCGAGCGTCAACATGCGCGGCGTCAGTGCCGAGATGCCGAGGCTGGAGCGCCCGGTCAGCAACGAAATCGCGAAGAAGGCGATATAGAGCGTGAGCAGGATGGTCAGCACCGGGGCCATCGCTCCCTCGGCGCCGAACAGGCGGCCGAAAGCGGCGGAGGCCATCTCGTTGGCCACGCAATCGACCGCGCGCAGTGCCGGAGAGACCCCGGCGCTGGCGACTTCGGTAAGCTGTTCGCAGGCGCTGCTCATGGCGGCTTACTCCGCCGCCTCGATCCAGGCGGCGTCTTCGTCACCCTCTCCCGGCCACTGGAAGCCGGTCAGCACCGGATACCAGGCGGAGGGATCGTCGCCGTAGCGCTCGCGCAGCTGGTCGAGCTTGCGCACGGTGCTCTCGCGACCGGACAGCACGGTCAGAACTTCGGGCATGCCGGAAAGGTCGAGCCTTACGACGGCCGAGGCATCGGACTGGCGGACCAGGAAGCAACGCGACTGCGCGGGCAGGGTCTTGATGACGTCAAGTTCGTGCTGCGAAAGGCCGAAGCCCTCGCAGTAATCCTCATAGCGGGCGCGGGCGTTGGGCATGAACACCATCGTCGCGGTCTGCTCGACCAGAGCGGTGGCGATCTTGCTGTCCAGGGCATCGCGCGCCGACTGGGTGGCGAAACCGACCAGCGCATTGCGCTTGCGCAAGGTCTTGAGCCAATCCCGGATGCGCGCGGCGAAGACTTCGTCGTCCAGCGCCTTCCAGCCCTCGTCGATGAGGATCATCGTCGGCTCGCCGTCGAGACGCTCGTCGATGCGGTGGAACAGGTACATCATGACCGGCGTGCGCAGGCGCGGGCTTTCCAGCAGCGCGGTCATGTCGAAGCCGAGCACGCGGGCCGAAAGGTCGAGTCGGTCGTGCTGGTTGTCGAACAGCCAGCCATGCTCGCCCCCCTGAATCCAGGCATCGAGCCGCGAAGCGAGGTCGCCGGGTTCGGGGCGACGCGCACCCGCCAGCAGTTCACGGAAATGCGAGAGGCGGCGCAGCGAGGGATCGTTGTGATAGGCCGCATCGACCGCACCGGCGATCGTCGCCAGTTCCTCAGGCCCCTTGGCTTCCAGCAGCACCCCCAGCCAGTCGCGCAGGAAGGCACGGTTTGCGGCGGTGTCGGGCAGCGAGAGCGGGTTGAAGCCGGTCGGGTGTCCTGCCGCGACGCGGCTGTAAGTTCCGCCGATGCCGCGCAGGAACACCTCGGCACCGCGATCCTTGTCGAACAGCACGGTGCGGGGGCTGAACTTCTGCGCCTGGGCGGCGAGGAAGTTCATGACCACGGTCTTGCCGGAACCCGACGGGCCGATGACGGTGAAATTGCCGAGATCGCCCTGATGGAAGTTGAAGAAGAACGGCGTTGAGCTGGTGGTCGAGAGCAGCGTCACGGCGTCGCCCCAGTGGTTGCCACCCGCCTGTCCCATCGCAAAGCCGTGGAGCGAGCCGAAGCAGGCCATATTGGCGCTGGAAATCAGCGCGCGGCGGACGATGAAGGCCTCGTTGCCGGGAAGCTGGCCCCAGAAGGCCGGCTCCATGTTGACGTCCTCGCGCACGGCCACCGCACCGGCATCGGCCAGCGAGGCCGCGCACATCGCAGTCACGTCGTCAAGCGCGTCGAGGGTATCGGCGCGCACCAGCACCGAGAGATGGTGGTCACCGAAACCGACCGCACCGGTACCGAGCGAATCGCGCGCGGCGGACATCTCGCGGCGCTCGGCCATGGCTTCCTCGTCTGCCGAACGCAGGCGGCGAATGGCGAGGTCGATGCGCTCGCGTGCGATCTGGCGGTCCGAGGGCGCGTAGCTCTCGGTCAGCACCAGTTCGCAGGGCAGGCGCAGCAGGGCGTCGGTGAGGCCCGGTGCGGTGCTGTCGGGATAGTCCTTGAGGCTGACCACCGAGCCGAACGTGGCCCCTGCCGCACCGCGCAGTTCGAGCGCATCCATGCCGAAGTTGATGCGGCGATAGGGCAGCATGTGGCCGAGGTCGGTGCCTTCGACGGGGCGGCGCACCGGGCGCATCTCACCGTTGTAGAGCGCCGAGAGCAGTTCCAGCACTTCCGAGCACTGGCCCGCCTGCCCTTCGTAGTCGCCCAAAAGCCGCGCGCCATAGGCGCCGAGCGAGGCGACCATGGCCGAAGCGGCGGCGCGCAGGGCGCGGACATCGGCAGGGTCGGCCTCGGCGGGGGCATGGCCCTTATTACGCAGCAAGCGCGAGAGCTTGTCCGGCCAGCCTGCCTTGCCGCGCGCCGGGCGGCGCACCAGGGTAATGAACTGGTCGTTGACGAAGAGCGCACCCGAGCCGGTGCGTGCGCGCCAGCGGGCATCGATATGGGCGGCGACTGGGTCCTCGAACCGGCCTTCCATGGCGATCTGCACGCGGCGGCGGATCACATGGTGGTAGAGCACGAAACGCGCATCGAGCGCGGAACGCAGCAGCACTTCGCGCGTGGCAACGTGGGCGTTGAGTTCCTCGCTGTCCGCCGTCTCGAAGGCAAGGCCCGGCACCATCAGCGACAGCATGACCGATCCGTCGCGCAGCAGCACGACGTTCTCGTCCACCAAAGCCTGATAGGGCAGTCGGTCGCCGACCAGCGTTTCCTTGGCGCTCCAGCCCTTCAGGACCGATTTTCCGTTCTTCGCCATCTTCGTTTCCCCCGCGCCCCGCAAATCAGGGCGCGTAGCTGTTGCAGCCCCAGCGCTGCCAGTTCGGCACACGGGGGCATTTGCTGACCTTGGCGATCCACAGGTCGAACACCCGGGGTTCGCGAAGACATGCGAGGTATCCGGCGCCGTGGATCGCGAGCGCTGCTGGCAGCGCCCAGAAGCTCTTGGTGATGAGGAAGATCTCCGTCGTCACCGCCGCGTTGATGATGAAGAAGCTATAGGTCACCCCCGCGAACATCTGCGGGCGGGTGAGCGCGCGGTGAACGGGGAAGCGCGCAAGGCTCATGGTTCAGCCCGCCGCCGACTGGATGCCGGATACGATCGCCCCGGCACCGAACAGCACGAAGCAGCCGATGATGACCGTCGCACCGAAGCGCCAGTTCATGCGGCCGGTCAGCATCATGAAGCCCACCGCCGCCACTGCCATCACCGCGACCGCCGTGGCGACATTGCCGAGCAGCGTGCCCTGAAGCCAGCCGAGCGCCGCAACGATCGGACCGGAACCCGCCGGATCGGCACGGGTGGCCTGCTGTGCCTGGGCGATGCCGGGCACAAGGCCGGACGCAGCGGCAACCAAGGCCGCGAAATGAGATAAATATCCCCGTACCTTGCGGGTCTGAAGCTGAGTATACCGAATCACCATGCCCTCCGTATGAGGGCGCAGTGCTCCATCCGGATGACAGCAATGTGACGACAAGACGGCCAATCTGGCAGTCTTGTTGCAGTCCGCCACAAGAATTCAGGTCATCCTGGAAAGGGCGCCGCAACCCTCATCGCACTCTTTTGTGCAAGCATCTTATAGTTCAGATGCATCCCGAAAGGCCAGTGCGCTTGATTGTGACGAAGAGGAAAACGCCGCTTCCGGCATATATGGACATGGAACGCGGCCAAGCACCTCAGGCTCTGTTTGAAAATGCCCGGACGACGGCTTTCCTACAGACTCTTAGCGCGAGGCATGGGCCGTCGTGCGCAGCAGGTTGTTCAGTGCAAGACGAGCGGCGGCGCGCGAATCGACCCACGATCCGTCCGCCAGTTGAAGGTCGTAGCGGTCTCCGCTGGCCACAGCCGCCCGGTAGCTGGCAAGCGCCTTTTCGGTCTGGCCGCTGGCGGCATAGGCGGCGCCGAGATTGATCAGGGTGGCAGGATCTTCCGACTTCGCGGCGCCCTTCGCTTCAAGCTTGCGAACCGCGGCATCGGCATTCCCGGTCGAAAGTTCACTGTAGGCCACATCGATCCGGTCGTTCAGCGGCGTTGCCGGGGCGGCCGTAACGGCGGCCTGAGCGAGCAGGAGAGTGGCGGCAAGGGCAGTGACGGACATGGCAGTCTCCCGTTCGTTTTTTATGCGTTGGCAAAATGCAACATCCCCCCAAAATTCGGCCCGGACAAGAAAATGACGTGAGTGTCATAAAACTGCAATCTCAGTCTGAAGCAGCGCAAATCATACGAGTCGGTTAAGCATTCTTACGGGGAGCGACCGATTTTGTCGTATCTTCGTCGTATATCCGCAGATTAGTGTCACGATAACGCCAACAAACTGTCACCACGTCATCCTAGACCCCGCGTTCAGCGACGGCGGACTCTCCGCCTCGGCTCGACCTGACAACGGGGGAATTCACGTGAAGACCATTCATGGCGCGCTACTGATCGGTTGCAGTGCTCTCGCTCTCGCCGGCTGCGGCGCCGACGACATCGCTTCGCCGGGTGCCGGCGGCGTCAACGTCCCGGCACCGACGCCGGCTCCGACTCCAGCACCGACCCCTACGCCCGGCACTGTGGTCGCGGCAGCCAGTTGCCCCACTATCGACGCCACCGATGGCCTCACGGACAGCGGCGTTCTGCCGACCGCGCAGGGCACTTGGCGCGTCTGCACCCTGCCCGCCAACGTGGACAAGAGCTCCAGTCTCCCAAAAGTCGCTGGCGTCATCTATCGCATGAATGGACGCGTCGACGTTGGCTGTGACGGCGGCTTTAAAACACCAACTACTGCGGCACCGATCACGTCCTCGACCTTGACCGTAAGCTGCAAAACCCCGACGCTGACCAAAGACACCGACGTCACCCTGACGATCGATCCCGGCGTCATTATCTACGGTGAAAACGGTGCAGAGCCAGCCTGGCTTGTTGTCAACCGTGGCAACAAGATCAACGCTGTTGGCACCGTCGCGAAGCCGATCATCTTCACCAGCCGAGCCAACGTTGTCGGTGCCGCCACCGACACTGACCAGGGCCAGTGGGGCGGCGTTGTGCTGCTCGGCCGCGGTATCGTGACGGACTGCAATGCCGGCACGACTACCGGCGGCAACTGCGAACGCGATACCGAAGGATCGGCCACTCTCGCCCGTTTCGGCGGCAGCGAGAACACCTACAACGCCGGCACCATGAAGTACGTCCAGATCCGATATTCGGGTTACTCGCTAGCCAAGGATAAGGAACTTCAGTCCCTGACCGGCGGCGGCCTCGGCACCGGCACCACCCTTGAATATTTCCAGTCGGTCAACAGTTCCGACGATGGCTCCGAGTTCTTCGGCGGCGCCGTCAATTTCAAGCACTACATCGCCGTCAATGCCGACGATGACAGCCTTGACCTCGACACCGGCGTTGTGGCCAATTTCCAGTACGGTCTGATCCTGCAGCGCAGCGGCAACGGCGACGCCTTCTACGAATTCGATTCGAACGGCAATGAAGACAACGCGCCGCGTTCGGTAATCAATATCGCCAACTTCACCGCCTATCAGCCGGCGCTGAGCACGACCAACAACGAAGCCAACGACCTGGCTGCGATCCTGATCCGCGGCAACTCGGACGTGACGCTGGTCAACAACGTCATCAGCACCCCTACCAACCAGTGCATCCGCCTCAATGGCAGCAGCACCAACGGTTCGGCCCCGGCCACGCTCAAGGCGTTTTCGACGGTTCTGACCTGCGCCGCCAACGACCCCTTCCTCGGCTCGGGCAGCTATAACGCCGCCGCTACAGCCAGCCAGTTCGGATCGGGCAGCAACAACAACAACGCCACCTTCACGTCCACGCTGACGAGCACTTTCGTCAACGGCGGAAACGAGAGCGGCGTGCCCGGTTATGCCACCATCGCCTCGATCTCCAACTTCTTCGACCAGGTTTCCTACATCGGCGCGGTGAAGGACGCCTCAGATACCTGGTATCGCGGCTGGACCTGCGACAACGCGACCGCGAACTTCGGTTCGAACGCCGCCTGCACCACGCTGCCGACCACCTGATCCGGCCGCCCGTGACATCGAGGGGGCGGCCATCGCGCCGCCCCCTCTTGTCGCGACCGAGACGCCCGTGTTGCGGCGCCTCACCACGCAAGAACGACCTTTCCGTGTTCCAGGGGGACTCACCATGACCAAGCCGCGGCTTCTTTCTCTGCTGCTGCTTTCCACCTCGCTCCTCTCGCCGGCAGCGGCTTGGGCGCAGGACAGCACTGCCACTTCGGGCGAGAGCGCCCCCGCACCCGACGACCAGTCCGCTGCCGAAGCGGACGACACGGAAGCCGCCGCTCCCGACGTTTCGATCCCCGGCGGCGCGATCATCGTTACCGGCAATCGCAACCGCAACATCGTGCGCACTTCGCCCCAGGTCGTCTCGGTCCTCTCGAACGAGGAAATCGAGCGCACGGGTGAAGGCGATATCGCCGGCGCACTCAGCCGCGTGACCGGTCTTTCGGTGGTCGGCAACGGCTACGTCTACGTGCGCGGCCTCGGCGATCGCTATTCGCTGGCCCTGCTCAACGGCTCGCCCCTGCCCAGCCCCGAACCGCTCAAGCGCGTCGTCCCGATGGACCTGTTCCCGACCAGCATCATCGCCTCCTCGCTCGTGCAGAAGAGCTATTCGGCCAACTTCCCCGGCGAGTTCGGCGGCGGCGTTATCAACCTCACCACCAAGGCCGTCCCGGCCGAGAGCTATCTCGAAATCGGCGGCGGCATCGGCTGGGATACGGAAAGCACCAACAAGCTCAGCTACACCTATTACGGCAGCAAAACCGACTGGACCGGCTACGACAACGGCAATCGCGATATTCCAGCATCGCTCAAGTCGTATCTCAAGGGCAATGTCCCGCTGGTCTCGACGAGCGAACAGGCCAAGGAAATCGGCTCCGTGCTGTTCACCAGCCGCAATTCGGTGGTGCAGAAAGAAAACAAGACGCAGCCGAACTTCTCGGCGCAAGTCAACGGCGGCACCTCGTTCGATCTCGGCGGCGCCACGCTGGGCGTAATCGCTTCGGCCGGTTATTCGAACACCACCCGCACCCGCGATGCGGTGCAGCAGCTGGCCCAGGGTTCGAGCGCGCAGCCCGATCAGCTCTACGAGAACTTCAAGGCGGTGCAGACCAGCAACCGCATCATCACCAACGGCCTGTTCGGCCTTGGGCTTGAATGGGGGGCCAACAAGGCCCGCTGGACCAACGTCTACATCCACGACACCGACAAGTTCACCAGCCTCAAGCTGGGCCAGCGCAACGGCGCCACCACTGCGGACTTCATGAAGCAGAAGACCGCGTGGTACGAGCGGCAGCTGATCAATACCCAGTTCGCCGCCGAACTGAAGCCGGCCGACGATACCGAGATCGATATCCGCGCCGGCTACGCCAATTCGAAGCGCGACGCGCCGTTCGAGATCGATGCCGAATACGTCCGCACCAATGGACCCGGCGTCTACGGCAGCAACTTCGTGAATACGTTGGGCACCGGGTCGGTCAATCCGACGACCATCAGCTTCTCCAAGCTGGACGAGGACGTGTGGTCGGCCAGCGCCGACGTCTCGCACCGCTTCGCACCGGGCTGGACCGGTACGGTGGGCTATGCCTATCAGATCAACAGCCGCAGCAACGAATATCGCCAGTTCGGCGTCTACGCTTCGGGTGACTCGACGCTGATCCAGAGCCTGGGCCTGTTGCGTCCCGACGTGCTCCTGCAGCCGGGGATGTGGTATCTCAACCAGGCCGGCCCGAACTACAATCTGGAACTCCGCGACCTCACCTATAACATTGGCAACTTCGAATCGCGCCTGCTCAACCATGCTTTCTACGGCAAGGTCGAAGGCGAGCTGGCGCCGGGCCTGACCTTCGACCTCGGCACCCGCTGGGAATATGCCAAGGAATCGTCGGTGCTGCTGCCGGTCGGCGGCGCGGCCCAGACCGCTACGAGCCTGGAAAACGAATACTTCCTGCCGGCGCTCACCCTCACGTATGAGATCGAGCCCGGCATGCAGGTGCGCGTCAACGGATCGAAGACCATCGCCCGCCCGCAGTTCCGCGAGCTGGTCTACCAAGCCTTCTACGATCCGGACAGCAACCGCACGTATCAAGGCAACCCGCTGCTTCAGGACAGCCAGCTCTACAACGCGGAAGCGCGCTTTGAATACTACTTCGCCCCTGAACAGCGCTTCTCGATCGGCGCCTTCTTCAAGCACCTGAAGAATCCGATCGAATCGTACCTGACCGGCACCGAGGCGTTCATCACCTCTTACGCCAACGCTCCCGCCGCCGACCTCTACGGCGCCGAGATCGAAGCCGTGAAGTATGTCCCGCTCGACAGCATGGGCTCGTTCTTCGACACGCGCCGCCTGCTGCTCTCGGCCAATTATACCTTCACCAAATCCGAGCTGAACGTGAAGGACACGGACACCGTCCAGATCTACGGCGCCAGCACCACGCAGCGCGCCAGCGACTACTTCCAGGACGGCGCGCCGCTGACCGGTCAATCGAAGCACCTCGCCAACGTGCAGATCGGCCTGGAGGACAAGGAGCACCTTTCGCAGCAGACGCTGCTGCTCAACTACGCCAGCACGCGGGCGGTCAGCCGCGGCTTTATCGGCGTCACCCGCCAGCCGGACGTCATCGAGAATCCCGGCTTCACGCTCGACCTCGTGATCCGACAGGGCATCGAACTGGGCGGCGACAAGCAGATCGAGCTGAAGTTCGAAGGCCGCAATCTCACGGCACGCAAGCACGAGGAATACCAGAAGCTGGAAGACGGCCGTATCGAGTTCAACACGTACGACCTTGGCCGCGTCTTCTCGCTCTCCGCAACGGCCAAGTTCTGACGATCTCACCAGGGAGGCGCCTGCCCTCCCGACGGCAACTCACGGCCGGTCGCAGCGATGCGACCGGCCTTTTTTTGTCTTTGCCATCCCGTCCCGTCCGCGCTAAAGGCGCCGGGTCATCTGGGGAGTAGCCGCCTGCGCCCCCTTTCCGGCCGGTTCGTCCGGGAAGACCAGCAGGACCTGTCGTCAACATACTTGGTCGAGAGACCATGGCGCACAGGAGGACGGAAAAGACCGTCCGGGCGAGACCAATGGCGTTGCAGTTCCGTCCGGCCGGGCGGGTTCTGCCGCGCTATTGTCTTGTCTGTCGCCCGGCCCCGGAGAATTCATTTGGAAGCCCTGCTCACCTCCACTGCCGTGGTGGCGCTCGCCGAGATCGGCGACAAGACCCAGCTCCTTGCCATCGTCCTCGCCACCCGCTTCAAGCGGCCCTGGCCGATCGTCGGCGGCATCTTCGTGGCGACGCTCGCCAACCACTTCCTCGCCGCGCTGGTGGGCGAGCAGGCCTCGGCCTTCCTCGACGGCCTGTGGTTCCGCTACCTCATCGCCGCCAGCTTCATCGCCATGGCCGCCTGGACTCTGATCCCCGACAAGTTCGACGAGGACGACGAGCCCAAGCCCAGCCGCTTCGGTCCCTTCGTCGCCACCGCCATCGCCTTCTTCCTGGTCGAGATGGGCGACAAGACGCAGCTCGCCACGATCGCGCTGGGCGCCCGCTTCCAGAGCGTGCTCCCGGTCATGGCGGGCACTACCATCGGCATGATGCTCGCCAACGTACCCGCCGTTTTCCTCGGCAACGAACTCATCAAGCGCGTGCCGCTCAGCGTAGTCCGCACCGTCGCCGCACTGCTGTTCCTGGTGATCGGCCTCTGGCTGCTTGCCCAGACCGCAGGCTGGCTGGGCTGACCCGGACACCGCCCGCAAGGTGACACTCAGGTTGACACAGTTGACACGGTCCTGAGAGGAAAAAAAGTGTCACCTTGCGGTCGGGACCACGCGGACGTCTGTGCGAAGCGGATGGGCGGATGGGCGCGGTCATGGGAGCGGATTTATCCGTACTGCGGGTGTGTAGGAAAACGGAAAAGCGCTCTTTCCGGATTCGCCTGCTTAGCAGCCATATCATCCGCTAAAGCGGAGCAACCGCCACCCCATGGCCACCCTCTCCACCCGCTCAGGCTGAGCCTGTCGAAGCCCCCCGCGGCGTAACCCTGTGGACCAATTCGCTTACCAGCAATCCCCGGCCATCATCGCTTCCTTCTTGGCACGGCTCCAGCCCTTGAGTTTGCGTTCTATCGCAAAGGCCTCATCGCGGGTCTGGAAATCCTGTGCCCACCGGAAGATCACGGGCAGACGCCGGGACGTGTAACCTAGGAGAGCCCCGCTCTGGTGCTCGACAATACGACGTTCGAGGTCATCGGTATGGCCGACGTAGTACGTCCCGTCGCGGCAACGCAGGATGTAGGCGTGGAACGCCATCGGGTTGAAAGTCTGGCGTTGCGGGCGGGCTTCGACAAGCTCAGCCTGAGCGGGGTTGGGTTAAAACGCGGCAAGCCTGAACGGCGCCCGCTCAGATCGCGTCGAACACGTAGCCCAGCGAGCGCACGGTGCGGAGCGGGTTGCCCGCGCCCACGCCCTTGAGCGCGCGGCGCAGACGGCCGATCCAGACGTCCACGGTGCGCTCGTCCACCGCCGGTTCCTGCTTGCCGAGCGCCGCGATCAGCTGGGTGCGGGTGAAGACTCGGCCCGGATGCTCGATGAAATAGCGCAGCAGGCGCAGCTCGTTCGGCATCAGCGAGATCGGCCGTCCCTGCCAGCGCGCCTGGAACGCGGCAACATCCACCGAGAGGTCGCCCTGAGCCAGAAGACGGCCGTTGGCGACGTCCTGCTCGCTGATATTGGCGCCGAGCACCCGGTCCAGTAGGGCCGAGCGGGTCAGCGGGCCGACCATGTAATCGTCCGCGCCCATGCGCAGCGCCCGCTTGCGGTCGTCGATATTGTCCTCTTCGAGAACGATCGTGACATGGGCATGGCTGGTCAGGCTGTCGGCGCGCAGGCGACGGCAGAGTTCGAGACCGGACATCTCGGGCAGCACCCAGTCGATGAAGACCCAGAGCGCGCCTTCGATCAGCGGCAGTTCGGCAAAGTCGGTCCAGCGATGGAGCACCACGTCGAAATCGTCGTGCCGGAAGGCCGCAAGGCCGCCGGAAAGCTCGCTAGCCAGCAGGATATCGATACGTCGCATGGCCCCCTGCGCGATTGCCCATGATCGGGCCTACGCGCGGCTACTTGCCGCGCCAGTGTGACGAACAAGTGACATATCGATGACTTGCGGGTGAAAAGATCGCGCAAAGAAAAACCGCTTCAATTCCATCCCCTCCTGTCATCGAAGTGACCCGCAACCGTCACGGGCGCGCAACGCGAAAATGCGATTCTCCGGGAAACTGGAACGGGCCATAACTGGAACGGGGGCGCAACGATGCGTAAAGACGTGGACACCCTTCTCGAACGGACCACCGGCGGTAATCACGCCGGATTTGCCGGGACCAACATTCCCGCCTGGCTCGACTTGCCCGACCCCAAGGGCTTCCGCCCCAAGCGCAAGTACGAGACGATCTGGATTTCCGACGTCCACCTCGGCACGCGCGGCTGCAATGCCGAGATGCTGGTGGATTTCCTGCGCTCGGTGGAATGCAAGACGCTCTATCTCGTCGGCGACATCGTCGACGGCTGGCGCCTGCGCAAGGGCTGGTACTGGCCCGACGCCCACAACGAAGTGATCCGCCGCATCCTCAAGATGGCGCACCGGGGCACCCGCGTGGTCTTCGTGGCGGGCAACCATGACGAGATGCTGCGCGACTATGCCGGGCTGACTTTCGGCGGCGTTGAACTGGTGCTGGAAGCGGTGCACGAGACGCTCGACGGCCGCCGCCTGCTGGTGACGCACGGCGATGCCTTCGACGGGGTCGTGCTCTACGCCAGGTGGCTCGCCTTCCTCGGCGACAAGGCCTACGGCGCGCTGCTGCGGGCCAACATCGTGTTCAACGCGGTGCGGCGCAAGCTGAAGATGCCCTACTGGTCGCTCTCGGCCTATATGAAGAAGAAGGTCAAGAACGCCGTCCAGTACGTGTGCAGCTACGAGGAGGCCGTTGCCAACGAGGCCATCTCGCGCGGCTACGACGGGGTCGTCTGCGGCCATATCCACTGCGCCGAGATCCGCCAGTTCGGCGGCATCACCTACTACAACGACGGCGACTGGGTGGAGAGCTGCACCGCGCTGGTCGAGGACCTTCAGGGTCATATCGCGATCATCGACTGGATCGCGGAAACCGGCGGCCATACGGCGGAAGGGGTTCCTGCCCATCACGCCGAGGCAGCCCAAAGAGAGCCTGCGGAGTGAGGCTTACCCTGGCGACCGACGCCTGGCTGCCCCAGGTGAACGGTGTCGTCCGCTCGCTCTCGGCCACGCTCGACGAGCTGACCCGGCGCGGGCACGAGGTGGAAACGCTCACCCCCGACCGCTTCTTTACCGTGCCGATGCCGGGCTATGCCTCGATCCGGCTGGCCATGGCGCCGCGCTTCGGGGTGCGGCGGATGCTCGACAAGGCACGGCCGGAGATCGTCCATATCGCCACCGAAGGCCCCATCGGCTGGGCCGCGCGCGGCTGGTGCCTCTCGCGCGGGGTGCCCTTCACCTCGGCCTTCCACACGCGCTTTCCCGAATATGCCGCCGTGCGCACCGGCCTCAGCGCCGAGCGCTTCTGGCCGATCATGCAGCGTTTCCATGCCCCGAGCCAGGCCGTGCTGGTCTCCACCGACAGCCTTGCGGAGGAACTCGCCGGGCGCGGCATCGCCCATACCCGCCGCTGGAGCCGGGGTATCGACCATGCCCAGTTCAGGCCCGAAGGCCCGCGTCATCCGGCGATGGCTGCCCTGCCCGGCCCGGTGCTGCTCAACGTCGGTCGGGTGGCGCCGGAGAAGAACCTCGAAGCCTTCCTCGACGCCAAGGTGCCGGGCAGCAAGGTCGTCGTCGGCGACGGCCCCGCGCTGGAAGGCCTGAAGCGACGCTATCCGGAAGTGCTGTTCCTCGGCGCGCTCTCCGGCGAGGAGCTCGCCAGCGCCTATCGCGCCGCCGACTGCTTCGTGTTCCCCAGCCTCACCGACACGTTCGGCCTCGTCGTGATCGAGGCACTGGCCTGCGGCACTCCGGTCGCGGCCTATCCGGTGACGGGTCCCATCGACATTCTCGGCCCCGACGGGTGCGGGGTTGAGGAAGGGCTGGACGCTCCGGCGGGCGCGGTGGACCGGGTGCTCGAACGCGCCATCGCCGCGGCGCTTGCCGTGCGGCGCGAGGATGCGGGGCGGCTCGGCGCCCGCTTTTCCTGGCAGCGCGCCACCGACCAGTTCCTGACGACGATCGGGATGGCACTGGAAGCCTGCGAACGCCCGGCCCGCGCCGCCGCCTGATCTAGCGCCACCTGATCTAGCGAAAACCCAGGCTGCGGGAGGTGTCGGCAGCTTCCTGGCGGACCAGTTCGGCCAGTGCTTCCAGCCTGCCCTGCGCGCGGGAACTGGGGGCCGCGACCACCAGTGCGCCCAGCACCAGACCGGCGGCATCGCGGATCGTCGCCGCGGTGCCGGTCACGCCTTCGGCGGCCTGATCGACGGTCTGGGCCACGCCCCGATCGCGCGCGGCGGCAACGGCGGCCGCCAGGGACTGGCGATCGACCAGCGTCGCCGGGGTGAAAGCCTGCGCTTTCAGGCAGCGCAAGTAGCTCTCCGCCGCTTCCGGCGGTGAAGCCGCCAGCAGCGCCCGGCCGCCGGCGGTGGCATAGAGCGGCCGCCGGTCGCCGACGCTGACCGAATAGCGCACGACATTGCGGCTCTCGACCATGTCCACATAGGTCAGCTGATCGCCTTCGGCATCTCCGACCGCGAAGAGCACGGTCTCCCCCGTCGCCGTGCAGAGGCGGCGCATGCCGTCGCGGATCAGGTCCGAGCTTTGCAGGCGCCGCCGTGCCTGCGTCAGGGCGCTGCCCAGCCCGAATGCGCCGGGGCCGAGCCGCCATACGCCTTCCGACCCGATCACGAAGTCTTCCTCGGCCAGACCGCGCAGCAGCGCCGCAAGGCTGCTCTTGGGTGTGGCGAGACGGCGGCTGAGATCGGCCAGCGAGAGCGGTTCGCCGCTCGTGCAGAGCGCTTCCAGCAGTCGGATCACCCTTGTCACCGACTGCGGCGCCGCCGCGCGCGCCCCGCTTTCCTGAACCGTCGTCTCCTGATCCATCGCCCTACTCAAGCCTGCCTCATCCATGAACCGGGCATAGGCAAGGAAGTGCTCCGCCGG
The DNA here is from genome assembly GCF_058273105.1 of Novosphingobium sp. BF6. Taxonomy (NCBI): domain Bacteria; kingdom Pseudomonadati; phylum Pseudomonadota; class Alphaproteobacteria; order Sphingomonadales; family Sphingomonadaceae; genus Novosphingobium; species Novosphingobium sp. BF6. Next base: position 1,023,892 of record NZ_CM177775.1, on the reverse strand, counting down.
AAGCCCGGTTCGGAAAACTGCAATCTTCAGCCAAGTATCGGCAATGTTATATCACAATCGCGAGGCCTATGGCGGCGCCATCGTCCCACCCGAGGAAAACCATGCGTTACCTTCCCACCCTGCTGCCCGTAGTTCTGGCTTCCGCCGCTCTCGTTTCCGCCGCGACGCCCGCATTGGCCGACGAAACCTATATCGAAGGCACCGGCGGCGTGATCTGGAACCACCGCGAGACCAACGCCGTCGCCGCCGTGACGGTCGGTCACGACGTCGATCTGAACGAGCGTTTCTTCGTGGGCGTGGAAGGCATCGCGGAAAAGGTGCTGGCGGACGATACGCGTGTCGTCTGGGGCTTGGGTGGCCGTGCGGGCGCACGCGTGCTGCCGGGCGCCAAGCTTTACGCCGCCGCGAACTGGCAGTCGAAGGATTGCCGCGAGTGCAGCGACGCGGTCGGCCTCAGCACCGGCTGGGAGCAGGACCTCAACGAGAACGTCTACGCCAAGCTGGAGTACAAGCACGTTCTGGTCAGCAACGGCGAACCGGACTCCGATATCGTCGCGGTCGGCCTCGGCTACAAGTTCTGAAGATATGAGGTGCGGCCGGGGAAGGCGGTCGATCGCCTTCCCCGGTCCGGTCCGATCAGGTTACATCCATCGCATAGCCCGCCGCGCGGACGGTGCGGATGGGGTCGGTGTCGCCGTCGCGGTTGATCGCCTTGCGCAGGCGCCGGATGTGGACGTCCACGGTGCGCTCGTCGATGTCGGAGTCCATGCCCCAGACCCCGTCGAGGATCTGCTGGCGCGAGACCACGCGGTTCGGGCGCTCCATGAAATAGCGCAGCAGGCGGAACTCGGTAGGGCCGAGGTGCAGCGCCTCGCCCGAACGGCGGACGCGGTGGCTGGTGGCGTCCAGCTCGATATCGCCCCACTGGAGCACGTTGCCCGCCAGCGAAGGCCGCGCACGGCGCAGCAGCGCCTCGATGCGGGCCAGCAGTTCGCGCGGGGAGAACGGCTTCGTCACATAGTCGTCGGCGCCGGTCTTGAGGCCGCGGATGCGGTCCTCCTCCTCGCCGCGTGCCGTCAACATCAGGATCGGAATCTGCGCCGTGTCCTTGTCCTTGCGGAGCTGGCGGCAGACTTCGATGCCGGGGACATGCTCGATCATCCAGTCGAGAATGATGGCGTCGGGCGCCTGCTCCTGCACCATCAGCAGGGCTTCCTCGCCGTCGCTGGTGCTGCGCACGTTGTAGCCTTCGGCGCTGAGGTTCCAGGTCAGCAGTTCGCAGAGCGCGCGGTCGTCTTCGACGACGAGGACGGATGGGTTCACGGCAGGTTCCTCGTATCGTCGGTCTGGCTGTCGCGCTCGGCATGGTATTCGCCGGTCGCCGCATAGTAGACCATTTCCGCGACATTGGTGGCGTGGTCGCCGATGCGTTCGAGATTGCGGGCGATGAACAGCAGCTGCGCCGCGCTGGAGATCGTCGCCGGGTTCTCCATCATATGGGTCAACAGCGAACGGAACAGCGTGTTGTAGAACTGGTCCAGCTTCTCGTCGCGGCGGATCACTTCCTGCGCCAGCGCGGCATCGCGCGAACCATAGGCGTTGAGCACGTCGCGCACCATGCCTTCCGCGATCTCGGCCATCATCGGCACGAGTTCGAGCGGCTCGATCTTGAGCCGGTTTTCGAGGGCATTGACGCGCTTGGCGATGTTCTTCGCATAGTCGCCGATGCGCTCGATCACGCCGGAAATCTTGAGCGCGGCGATCACGTCGCGCAGATCGTCGGCCATCGGCGCGCGCAGGGCGATGGTGCGGACCGCAAGGCGGTCCACTTCGGCTTCCAGCGCATCGAGACGCGCATCGGCGGCCACCACTTGCGCGGCGAGTTCCTCGTCATGCTGGGTCAGCGCGACGATGGCGTCGCGGATCGCCACTTCGGCGAGACCGCCCATTTCGGCGACGAGGCCGCGAAGCTGCCCGATCTCGCTGTCGAAGGCCTTGACTGTATGATCGACCATTTGTGTCTTCCCTGAATTTCCCTGTTCTATAGCACCTTCTGCCTACGGATCATCCGTAGCGGCCGGTGATATAGTCCTTGGTCTTTTCCTCGCGCGGGGTGGTGAAGATCTGGCTGGTGTCGCCGTATTCCACCAGGTTGCCGAGGTGGAAGAAGGCGGTGCGCTGCGAGACGCGCGCGGCCTGCTGCATCGAGTGGGTGACGATGACGATGGCGAAGCTTTCCTTCAGCTCGTCGATCAGTTCCTCGATGCGCGCGGTGGCGATCGGGTCGAGCGCGGAGCACGGCTCGTCCATCAGGATGACTTCGGGGCTGACGGCAATGGCGCGGGCGATGCACAGGCGCTGCTGCTGGCCGCCCGACAGTGCGGTGCCGGGCTCGTTCAGGCGATCCTTCACTTCATCCCACAGGCCCGCCTTGGTCAGCGAGCTTTCGATGATCCCGTCCATGTCCGCCTTCGACGGCGCCAGGCCGTGGATGCGCGGGCCATAGGCGATGTTCTCGTAGATCGACTTGGGGAACGGGTTCGGCTTCTGGAACACCATGCCGACGCGGGCGCGCAAGGCCACCGGATCCATGTCGGGCGAGTAGATGTTCTCGCCGTCGAGCAGGATTTCGCCGGCGACGCGGGCGTCGGCGATCGTGTCGTTCATGCGGTTCAGCGACCGCAGGAAGGTCGACTTGCCGCAGCCCGACGGGCCGATGAAGGCGGTGACGATGCCGTTGTCGATCTCGATCGAGACATCGTTGATGGCCTTCTTCGCGCCGTAGAAAACGTCGACGTTGCGGGCGGTTAGTTTGGCGTTTGTCATAGTCCTACCAGCGCACTTCGAACTTGTTTCGAAGGTAGATTGCAAGGCCGTTCATCGCCAGCAGGAAGACCAGCAGCACGATGATGGCGGCGGAAGTGTTCTGCACGAAACCGGAATTGATCTCGTCGGACCACAGGAAGATCTGCATCGGCAGCACGCTCGACGGGTCGGTGATCCCGCCCGGCGGAGTGACGACGAAGGCGCGCATGCCGATCATCAGCAGCGGCGCGGTCTCGCCCAGCGCGCGGGCCATGCCGATGATCGTGCCGGTGAGGATGCCCGGCAGCGCGAGCGGCAGGACGTGGTGGAACACGGTCTGCATCTTGCTCGCGCCGATCGCCAGCGCGGCGTCGCGGATCGAGGGCGGCACTGCCTTGATCGCATTGCGGCCCGAGATGACGATGACCGGCATCGTCATCAGCGCCAGCGTCAACCCGCCGACCAGCGGCGAGCTGCGCGGCATGCCGAGCGTATTGATGAACACCGCCAGGCCGAGCAGGCCGAAGATGATCGAGGGCACTGCGGCAAGGTTGTTGATCGAGACTTCGACCCATTCGATCCAGCGCGCCTTGGGAGCGAACTCCTCAAGGTAGATCGCCGCCAGCACGCCCATCGGGAACGAGAGCAGCAGGGTGACGAGCATCGTCAGCAGCGAGCCCTTGGTCGCGCCCCAGACGCCCGCGAGGTCGGGATCGGTCGAGTCCGAGCCGGTCAGGAAAGACCAGTCCAGCCCGGAGAGGCCGTTCTTCAGCATGATGACCAGCAGCAGCGCCAGGAAGGCGAGGCTGAGGACGATCGCGCCGAGGCCGATCAGCTTGAAGCGGCGTTCGGCGGCGTTGCGGCGGGAAATCCGGCGCAGGGCCTCCGGCGTTTGCCACCGTGCGTGCCCTGCGCGCGCATTACTGAGAGATGCGTTACTCATAAGCTTCCCGGAAGCGCTTCACCACGCGAAGGGCGATGATGTTGAGGATGAGGGTGACGATGAACAGCACCAGACCCAGCGCGAAGGCGGAGAGCGTCTTGGGGCTGTTGAACTCCTGGTCGCCGGTCAGCATCTGGACGATCTGATAGGTGACGGTAGTCATCGAGGCGAAGGGATTCGCCGAAAGGTTGGCGGCAGCGCCGGCGGCCATGACCACGATCATGGTCTCGCCGATGGCGCGGCTGATCGCCAGCATCACGCCCGCGACGATGCCGGGCAGCGCGGCGGGCAGCAGGACCTTCTTGATGGTCTCCGACTTGGTGGCACCCAGCGCCAGCGAACCGTCGCTCATCGCGCGAGGCACGGCGGCCAGCGCGTCGTCGGCCATCGAGGAGACGAAGGGAATGATCATCACGCCCATGACGACACCGGCGGCCAGCGCGCTCTCGGTCGAGGGATTGGCCATGCCGAGCGAGGCGGCGAAGTCACGGAAGATCGGCGCCACGGTCAGGGCGGCGAAGTAGCCGTAGACCACCGTGGGAATGCCCGCGAGGATCTCCAGCATCGGCTTCAGCCACTTGCGGATCGTCGGCGTGGCATATTGGGTGAGGTAGACCGCGCTCATCAGGCCGAGCGGGATCGCCACGATCATGGCGATGATCGCGCCGATGTAGATCGTGCCCCAGAACAGCGGCACCGCGCCGAAGCTCTCGCCCAGATTATCGCCGCGCGCCGAGCCGGGCGACCAGTGGGTGCCGAGCAGGAAATCGATCGGCGAGACGTCCTTGAAGAACATCCCCGCCTCGAACAGCAGCGAGGCGACGATGCCGAAGGTTGTCAGGATCGCCATCAGCGAGGCGGCCAGCAGCAGGCCCAGCACGCCGCGCTCGACGCGGGTGCGCGCCGGGTAGTTCGCGCGGATGCGGGTGAAGGCCCAGCCGCCGCCCGCGAGTCCCACGACCGCCACCAGCAGCGCGCCGATCAGACCGAAGCGGCCATGGGCATCGCGCACCGGGCCGGCCAGCGTGTTCGCCAGCGGGTTGAAGGCGACCGCGTCGGGGGTCTCGGCAATGGTCTTGGCTTCGGCGAGGATGGCCGCGCGGCTCATGGCGTCGGCGGGAAGCTGCGCCGCCACGGGGTCGGCCATGACCGCCCCGTCGACGAGACCCGGCATCGCCGCCTGCCACGCGCCCCAGGCGATCAGTGCCGGGAAGACGATCCACAGCGCGACGTGCCAGGCGTGATAGCCCGGCATCGAATGCATCGTGCCGCGGCCGGTATGGAGCAGCCGGGCCCGGCCCCGTGCGGCAAACCAGCCGACGAGACCGAGGCCGAGGACGGCCAGAAGAACTCCGGTAAGAATCATGTATGGCCGCCCTTCGCGTCCCTGCCCCCTCGGGGGCTTACTTCAGAACCGAGGGATCGAGCGGGGTCATCTTGGCGACGATGTCGGCGCTCTTGGCGCGGACGTCATCGGGCGAGATGACCATGCCCTTGGCCTTGAGATATCCGTCCGGACCCCACGACTTGGCCCATTCGGCGACATAGGCCTGGAGGCCCTTGATCGGCGCGAGGTGCTGCTTCTTCACGTAGATGTAGAGCGGGCGGGCGCCGGGGTACGAGAAGTCCGAGATCGAGGCGTAAGTCGGCGCGATGCCGGACATCGGGATGCCCTTGATCGTGCCCGCGTTCGATTCGAGGAACGAGTAGCCGAAGATGCCGATCGCCTTGGGGTTCTGCGAGATCTTCTGGACGATCAGGTTGTCGTTCTCGCCGGCGTCCACATAGGGGCCGTCCTCGCGGATATCGTGGCAGATCGCCTCGTACTTGTCCTTGTCGCTGTCCTTCAGCGCCTTGGTGGCGGCGTCGGTCTTGCAACCGGCTTCAAGGATCAGTTCCTTCAGCGCGTCGCGCGTGCCCGAAGTCGAGGGCGGGCCGTAGACGAGAATCGGTTCGGCCGGGAGCGACGGGTTGACGTCCTTCCAGGTCTTGGCGGTGTTGGGCTTGCCGAAGGGATTGGCGGCCAGCGCCTTGTAGATGTCGAGCGGCGTCAGCTTCATGTTGGGGCCGTTCTTGCCCTCGGCGAAGGCGATACCGTCGATGCCCACCTGGATCTCGACGATCTCGGTCACGCCGTTCTTCACGCACTCGTCGTATTCGGACTTCTTCATCCGGCGCGAGGCATCCTCGATGTCCGGGTGCTGGGCGCCGACGCCCGCGCAGAACAGCTTCATGCCCGCGCCCGTGCCGGTCGATTCGATGACGGGCGACTTGCCGCCCGCCTTCGCGGTCTGCTCGGCGACGGCGGTGGCGAAGGGATAGACGGTGGAGGAGCCGACGGCCCGCACGAAATCGCGCGAACCCGCGCTCGAACCGCCCGAGCCGCCGCAGGCGCTCAGAGCGAGGACGGATACGGCAGCAAAGATGATGGTCTTGGTCGAACGCATGGTTTTAACCCCTTGGGTTTTCTCTCTGCGACGCCCCTATTGGGGTAGGATGACACTTCCATGACAATGAAGTGACATAACTCGCCAACCCGCGCAAATGCTGGGATTTCGGCGATGCCCGCCCCTGACGCAAAGGGCCTCGCGGTGCGAAAGTATGACGATGATACGACAATAGCGAATCGCGCGCGGCGATTCCCCGTCTCCATTCGACGAGTCTTCTGACAGCAACATTACGTCTGCATTCTGTCGCGAACAGATACCCGCATGTCGCGCCTTAAAAAAGCATCTGCGGGTCTGCCGGACTGTGCTTCCCGTCGTCGTGGCGGGAGCACGTCCCTTCGATGCCGCGCAGACGTCCGGCTCAGCGCCATGGCCGTTTCCGTGATGTCAGAAAGGCTTACGCATGGCCGCCAGGAACACGTGCCCTCATAGCCAGCCCCGCCGCGCCCGCTGCGAGCGATCCACGCGCCCCGATCCGGGCCGTAAACGCCCCGCCGATGCGCGCATGCCCGTCGTCATATTTGTCACATCGGCAGTCACATTAGTCATCAAAGTGTCATTGGACGGCAATAGTCGGCCCTCGACGCGATCGGCATATCGGTGCCGCGCGCTGGAGAATGCCCGAATGCGTCTCGTCATGGCCTGTGCAACCGTCGCCGTCGTTCTTTCCGCCTCCGCCGCCCAGGCCCAGGCCATCTCGGCTGAGGAAGCGGAGGCCCTGCGCGCGCAAATCCGCACGATGAAGGCGCAGATGGAGGCGATGGAAGCCCGGCTCAACGCCGCCGCTCCGGATGCGGATGCGGCTGCGGCTGCCGCCTCGACGCAGAACGCCGCCCCGGCCGGAACGCCCGCCCTTGCCGCCGGGACCGCCGCTCCCGCCACCAAGCCGAAGGCCAAGGACGAGACCGGCATCGAGTGGAAAGGCAGCCCGCAATTCGCGCAGGGCGACCGCCTGTTCAAGGTCAAGGGCCGCATCCAGGCCGACGCCAACTACGTGAAGGGTCCGGGCAGCCTGAACGACAAAGGCCTCGGCTTCTCGAACGAGATGCGCCGTATCCGCCTCGGTGCTGAAGGCGCGCTGGGCGCCGGGTTCGACTACAAGCTGGAACTCGAACTCTCCGACAACGCGGTCGATCTCGTCGATACTTACGTCGGCTACCATAACGGCCCGTGGCAGGTCCGGCTGGGCAACCAGAACTCGTTCCAGTCGCTCGACGAACTCACCGGCGACACCAGCGGCAGCGTGATGGAGCGCGCCGCCTTCACCGATGCCTTCAACTTCGAGCGCCGCCTTGGCCTCGCCTTCCAGTACGGCAAGGGACCGTGGCTGGCGCAGGCGGGCGTGTTCACCGACGATATCGGCGCCCTCGCCAACGACAGCGACGGCGTGGACGGCGGCGACGAGAACAACAGCTACGGCCTCGACGGGCGCCTCGTCTTCGCCCCGAAGCTCGGCGATCTCCAGCTTCACTTCGGCGGTTCGGCCCACTGGCGCCGCCTCGGCCGCCTCGCGGAAAGCGACACCCGCTATCGCCAGCGCCCCTACGTCCATTCGACCAATACCCGCTTGATCGGCACGCCGGTGATGAACGTGTCGGAGGAGGATCACTACGGCGTCGAGTTCGCCGCCATTCGCGGCCGCTGGCATGCGGCGGCGGAATACCACGCGCTCACCGCCAACCGGGTCGATGCCTCCACCGTCACCTTCCAGGGTGCCTATGCCGAAACCGGCATCTTCCTCACCAAGGGCGACCATCGCGGCTACAAGGAAGGCATCTTCCGCGTCGAGAAGCCTGCCCATCCGATGGGCGAGGGCGGCATGGGCTCGCTGCTCTTCACCTTGCGCTACGACTGGCTGGACCTAAACGACCGCGACATTCGCGGCGGCACCCAGAACGGCTATATCGCCGCGCTCGTGTGGGAGCCGATCCAGAACCTGCGCTTCAACGTGAACTATGCACTGATGGACTACACCGGCGCCAAGGCCCTGCCCTCGGGCAAGACCGACTACAGCGCTCAGGTGGTGGGCACGCGTTTCGAGCTGGACTTCTGAGGGCGCGCGAAACGCGCCCTCCCTCAGCCCGCCGCCTCTTCCTTGCGCAGCGGCAGCATTAGCGAGGCGGTGGTGCCCTGCCCGGGCCGACTGTCGATATCGAAACGGCCCCGGTGCCGCTCGACGATGTGCTTGACGATCGACAGCCCCAGCCCGGTGCCGCCGACCATGCGGCTGCGGCTGGTGTCGGCGCGGTAGAAGCGCTCGGTCACGCGCGGCAGGTGTTCCGGCGCGATGCCCTCGCCGTGGTCGCGCACCGTCACCAAGACCCAGCCGGTCGGCGTCGATTCCAGACTGACATCCACCGGCCCGCCCTGCTTGCCATACTTCAGCGAGTTGTCGATGAGGTTGCGCAGCACTTGCGCCAGCTGGCCGCGATCGCCGGTCACCACCGCCTGGGCGCTGTTGGACTGGACCTCGATCTGCGCGTCGCCGCGCGCCTCGCCCGCGATTTCCCGCGCCAGCGCCACCATCTCGACCCGCTCGGAGGGCACTTCGTGCTTCACGGCCTCGATGCGCGAAAGCGACATGAGGTCGGAAATCAGCGCCTGCATCCGCTGCGCCTCATGCCGGATCGTGTCGAGGAAGCGCGTGCGCACGCTCTCGTCACCGCCCGCCTTGGGGTTGTGCAGGGTCTCGACATAGCCGAGCACGTTGGCCAGCGGCGTGCGCAGTTCGTGGCTGGCATTGGCGACGAAATCGGCATGCGATTTCGCGACGCTGACCCGCTCCGACAGGTCGTAGAGACTGACCAGCCGGTCGGTCGGCGAGACCACCCGGCAATCGACTTCCCAAACGCTGCCGCCGGTCGACAGCCCGGTGACGCGGGCGATCCCGCCCTCATCGCTGAGGATCGCGGCGACGGCGCGCGGCTCACGGATGGCGATGCGCACGTCCTGGCCGACGATATGCGCGCCCAGCAGCGCCCGCGCCGCGCCGTTGGCGAAGCGCACCTGCCCGCGCGAGACCATCATCGCGGGAGTCTGGAGATGTTCGAGGAGGTGGACGCCGTCTCCGGCCATGATCTTCGCCTTCTATCCTTCATCGCATCCATTTTCCGGGATGCTGATCGTTCTCCATGCCTTCACCTGACGACAGGACAAAGACGCCGCCGCAACGAACTTGCGGAAAATCGCATTCTCTACGGTTCTAAAGAGCCCGTTTGAAAATCCGCCGCAGGCGGATTTTGGCGGCACCGGCCCACGCCCCCACCCGACCTCCCATAGGGTACTATCGTTGGGAGGTCGGGTGGGGGCGTGGGCCGGTGCCGCAAGAAAATGCCTTTCGGGCATTTTTCAAACAATCTTTAAATACGTATGCAGGCACTTCTCCCGTTCAATCCGTGCAAACGAGGTTGAGGTTTCGCGCACTCTCGCCTAGCACGACCCACGCAGTTCGTGTCATGCTGCAACCGCGAAGAGGTATCTATTCCTCGCGGGGCTCATGACAGGGGTGCACAGGAGGAGGAGCCCGCCGATCCCCGGCGGAAAATGACCATATAGGTGGATAACCCCCAGAAGGTGGACTGCGCCCAGTGACCAATTCGATTTCGGCCCCATTCACGTCCGACCGCCTGCTCCTGTTCGGCGCCACCGGCGATCTTTCGCGCCGCATGCTCCTCCCCTCGCTCTGCGCGCTGGATGCCGAAGGCCTGCTCGATCCCAAGATCGAGATCGTCGGAACCGCCCGCTCCGAGCATGACGATGCCGAGTTCCGCAATTTCGCACGCGCCTCGCTCGAACAGTTCCTGCCCGCCGAACGGCGCGGCGGCATGGCCCGCTTCCTCAACCGCCTGTCGTACCAGACGCTCGACGCCAACCAGATGGAAGGCTTCAACGCGCTGGCGGCCAAAGTGGGCGAGCCGAAGGACGGCCTGTCGATCTTCCTCTCCACCGCGCCCAGCCTGTTCGAGCCGACCATTCGCGGCCTCCAGGCCAGCGGCCTTGCAGGCGATAACGTCCGCATCGGCTTGGAAAAGCCGCTCGGCGTGGATCTTGCCTCCAGCAAGGTCATCAACGACGCCGTCGCCCGCGCCTTCCCGGAAGACCGGATCTATCGCATCGATCACTATCTGGGCAAGGAAACCGTCCAGAACCTGCTGGCGCTGCGCTTTGCCAACCTGATGTTCGAACCGCTGTGGAACGCGGCGCATATCGACCATGTGCAGATCACCGTGGCCGAGACCGTGGGCCTCGAATCGCGCGTCGCCTATTACGACGATTCGGGCGCGCTGCGGGACATGGTGCAGAACCACATGCTCCAGCTGCTCGCGCTCGTCGCGATGGAGCCGCCGGTCAGCTACGACGCCACCAGCGTGCGCGACGAGAAGGTGAAGATCCTGCGCAGCCTGCGCAAGGTCGCCGCCAACGAGACGGTGACGGGCCAGTACCGCGCCGGGGCCATCGGCGGCCAGGCGGTGCCGGGCTACGACGACGAACTCGGCAAGGATTCCAACACCGAGACGTTCGTTGCGATCAAGGCGCATATCGACAACTGGCGCTGGCAGGGCGTGCCCTTCTACCTCCGCACCGGCAAGCGCCTGCCCAGGCGCACGACCGAGATCGTCGTCCAGTTCCGCGACGTGCCGCACTCGATCTTCCACGGTCGCGGCGCCCGCACGGTGCCCAACCGCCTCGTCATCGGCATCCAGCCGAGCGAGAACATCACCCTTTCGCTCATGGCCAAGGTGCCGGGGCTGGACCGCAACGGCTTCGGCCTGCGCTCGATCCCGCTCGACATCGCCATGCCCGACGCTTTCGCCGGTCCGCAGCGCCGCATCGCCTACGAACGCCTGCTGCTGGACCTGATCGAGGGCGAGCAGACGCTGTTCGTCCGCCGCGACGAAGTGGAAGCGCAGTGGGACTGGATCGACGCGATCCGGGCCGAGTGGGAGGAACAGGCGCAGGAGCCGAAGACCTACACCGCCGGAAGCTGGGGTCCCTCTGCCGCCATCGCCCTCGCCGAGCGCGACGGCGTCACGTGGCACGAATAAGCAGGCCGGCGCGGGCATGAACCTGACACGCACCCTATATGACTTGGGTGCGTGGGCGCCCCCTCATGCCCGGCCGCGCGAAATTCCCCGCAAACCGGTGGAAGATAGATGTTGACACCGGTTACCTGAACGCCTTCAAGCCTCGCTCGGGAGATCCCGTGGCGGCGGCTTCGGAAGGCTGAGACAAAAACGACAGACGGAAAGTGCAGGAGTAACCCCATGAGCAATCTCAGCCCGGTGGTCGCCCGCGTCACCGATCGCATCATCGAGCGGTCGAAGCCCACCCGCGAACGTTATCTCGCCATGGTCGAGCGTGAAGCCGGCCGTCATTCCGACCGCTCGTTCCTTTCGTGCTCGAACCTCGCGCACGGTTTCGCCGCCAGCGGCGAGGACAAGCCCGCCATTGCCACCGGCAAGGCGATCAACGTCGGCATCGTCACTGCCTACAACGATATGCTCTCGGCGCATCAGCCCTATGGCCGCTATCCCGAGCAGATGAAGCTCTATGCCCGCGAAGTGGGCGCGACGGCGCAAGTCGCAGGCGGCGTGCCCGCCATGTGCGACGGCGTGACCCAAGGCTTCGACGGCATGGAACTTTCGCTGTTCAGCCGCGACACCATCGCCCTCTCCACGGCCGTCTCACTGAGTCACGCGATGTACGACGGCATGACCCTGCTGGGCATCTGCGACAAGATCGTGCCCGGCCTCGTCATGGGCGCGCTGCGCTTCGGCCACCTGCCTGCCGTGTTCATCCCCTCCGGCCCGATGCCCAGCGGCATTTCCAACAAGGAGAAGCAGAAGGTCCGCCAGCTCTATGCCGAGGGCAAGGTGGGGCGTGAGGAACTGCTGGCCAGCGAAAGCGCCTCCTATCACTCGGCGGGCACCTGCACGTTCTATGGCACCGCCAACTCCAACCAGATGATGATGGAGATGATGGGCCTGCACATGCCCGGCGCCGCTTTCGTGCCGCCCGGCACCTCGCTGCGTCAGGCCGTGACCCGCGCCGCCGTCCACCGCGTGACCGAGATGACCCGCAAGGGCGACGACTTCCGCCCGATGGGCCATGTCGTGGACGAGAAGGCGATCGTCAACGCCATCGTCGGCCTGCTGGCCACCGGCGGCTCGACCAATCACGCGATCCACCTGCCCGCCATGGCCCGCTGCGCCGGTATCCATATCGACTGGCAGGACTTCGACGAACTGTCCGCCGCCGTCCCGCTCATCACCCGCGTCTATCCCAACGGTTCGGGCGACGTGAACCACTTCCACGCCGCCGGCGGCATGGGCTGGGTGGTGCGCGAACTGCTCGATGCGGGCCTTGCCCATGAGGACATCCTCACCGTCTCGAAGGGCGGCATGCGCGACTATGCGACCGAGCCGACGCTGGATGACGGCGAACTCAAGTGGAAGCCCGCGCCTGCCGTCAGCGGCGACGACACCATGCTAAGCACGGTGGCCAAGCCCTTCCTGCCCGACGGCGGCATGCGCCTCGTCTCCGGCAACGTCGGCCGCGCCACCTTCAAGACCAGCGCGGTCGATCAGGAACGCTGGACCATCGAGGCGCCGTGCCGCGTGTTCGAGACGCAGGAAGCCGTCATCAATGCCTTCAAGGCGGGCGAGCTGGACCGCGATGTGGTGGTGGTCGTGCGCCATCAGGGGCCGCGCGCCAACGGCATGCCGGAACTGCACAAGCTGACCCCGCCGCTGGGCGTCCTTCAGGATCGCGGCTTCAAGGTCGCGCTGGTCACCGATGGCCGCATGTCGGGCGCTTCGGGCAAGGTGCCTGCGGCGATCCACGTCACCCCGGAAGCGCTGGCAAACGGCCCGATCGCCTATCTCCAGGACGGCGACATCGTGCGCCTCTCGGCAGAAGACGGCACGCTTTCGACCACCGCCGATCTCTCCGGCCGCACCCCCGCCCCGCTGCCCGCGCCTGCCGAAGGCATGGGCCGCGAACTCTTCGCGATGTTCCGCATCAATGCGGGCGGCGCCGAACAGGGCGGCTCGTCGATGCTGGAGGTCGCCGGCCTATGACGCAGCTCGTTGCCGTAGACATCGGCGGCACCCACGCCCGCTTCGCGCTGGCCTCGGTCAGCGCCGAGGGGCAGATCACGCTGGGCGAACCCGTCACCCTCCACACCAGCGAGCACGGCAGCTTCCAGCTCGCCTGGCAGGCTTTCCGCGAACGCATGGGCGGCACCCTGCCCCCTGCCGTCTCGATCGCGATCGCCGGGCCGGTCGGCGGCGAAGTGATCCGCTTCACCAACAACCCCTGGATCATCCGCCCCGGCCTGATCCAGGAAAAGCTGGGCGTGGAACACTACACCGTGGTCAACGACTTCGCAGCGGTCGCCTATGCCGTCGCGCTCGCCCCGGAAGACCAGTTCCTGCACCTCGCCGGACCGGACGTGCCGCTGCCCGCATCGGGCACGCTCAGCGTACTCGGCCCGGGCACCGGGCTGGGCGTTGCGCACTTGTGGCGTAACGGCCTGCCCCACGGCAAGGGCGGCTTCTACCATGTCCAGGCGACCGAGGGCGGCCATACCGACTATGCCCCGCTCGACCTGATCGAGGATGCGATCCTCGCCCGCCTGCGCAAGCGCCACAACCGCGTCTCCACCGAGCGCGTCGTCTCCGGCCCCGCCATCGTCGACATCTACCAGACGCTCGCCGCCATGGAGAACCGCGCGGTGCACGAGTTGACCGACGTCGAGATCTGGACCGCCGGGACCAATCACTCCGACCCGCTGGCCGCCGCCGCGGTGGACCGCTTCTGCCTCGCCCTCGGCAGCGCGGCGGGCGACTGCGCGCTGTCCCACGGTGCGGGCGGCGTCGTGATCGCCGGGGGCCTCGGCTACCGTATCCGCGAAACCATTCTGTCCTCGGGCTTTGCCGAGCGATTCTGTGCCAAGGGCCGCTTTGCCGGCATGATGGCGCAGATGCCGGTCAAGCTTATCACCCATCCGCAGCCCGGCCTGTTCGGCGCGGCTGCCGCCTATATCAGGGAGCACGTCCAATGAGCAGCCCGTCCGAAGCCGTCGAAAAGGTCATGCGTCTCGCCCCGGTGATCCCGGTGCTGGTGATCGAGGATATCGAACATGCCCTGCCGATCGCCGAAGCGCTCGTCGCAGGGGGCCTGCCCGCCCTCGAAGTCACGCTGCGCACCGAATGCGCGATCGAGGCGATCAAGGTGATGAAGCAGGTTCCCGGCGCCGTAGTCGGCGCGGGCACCGTGCTGTCGCCCGACGACCTCAAGCGCTCGATCGATGCGGGCGCCGAATTCATCGTCTCGCCCGGCCTCACCCCGATGCTGGCCGAAGCCGCCTACAAGTCGCAGATCCCGTTCCTGCCCGGCACCGCCAATGCCAGCGACGTGATGTTCGCGCTGGAATGCGGGTTCGACCGCCTGAAGTTCTTCCCGGCCATGGCGGCGGGCGGTCCTCCGGCACTGAAGGCCATCGCCGCGCCGCTGTTCAAGGCGAAGTTCTGCCCGACCGGCGGCGTCACCCCGGAGAATGCGCCGGAATGGCTCGGTCTCGATGCCGTGCTCTGCGTCGGCGGCAGCTGGATGGTCCCCAAGGGCAAGCCCGATGTGGCCAAGATCGAGGCGGCGGCCCGCCTCGCCGCGGGGCTTCCACGGTGAGCGGGCCTGAGGCGGGAACGCCGCTGACCACGGTCGACGATCTCGACCGCCGGCTTCAGGAACTCCATGTCCTGACCGCCCAGACGCCGCTCTACAATCCGGTTTTCCAGCTGGGGCTCGAACTGTCGCGCCAGCTGGAAAACGGCGAGATGGGCCTCGACCAGATCGAGGCCCTCGTCGCCGAGATGGAGTGCGAGGGGCTGCGCGCCCGCGCTGCGCGGCTTGACCGCCTGCTCGCCCCCATCGCCCCGGTCGAGAACGAGAAGCGGCTGGACGCCGCCGCCGACGCCACGGCAGCGGGGGACGATTTCACCGCCTTCGCCGTGCGCTGGCAGCGTCCCGCCGCCCATGTCGTCTTCACCGGGCACCCGACGTTCCTGCTGTCCACCGCCCAGACCGAGGCCGTGACTCACGCCGCCTCCACCGGCGACCACAGCGAAGCCACCGTCTGCGCCGCCTCTCCCGACCGCGACACGATCACCCTCGACTACGAGCACGGCAAGGCCATGGAAGCGATCGCCCGCGGCCAGAAGGCCCGCGACCGCATCAACGAACGGCTGTTCGACTTGGCCGCCGCCCGCTGGCCCAAGCGCTGGAAGGGCCTTAATCCGATGCCCGCGCGCTTCGCCTCGTGGGTCGGCTACGACATGGACGGCCGCACCGATATCGGCTGGTCCACCTCGATCCGCTACCGGCTTGAAGAGAAGGCAGAGCGCCTTGGCCGCTATGCGGAAAGCCTCGCGCAAGCCGCGCCGGAGATTTCGCAGCAGCTTGCCCGCGCCGCCAAGCTGACGCAGGACATGGTCCGCCGCTTCGCCGCCGACCTGTCCTCGCCCGAAGCGCTGTCGGAGGCCGCCAATGCCCTGACCGCCGAGCATCCCGACCGCCTCGTCAGCCTCGAAGGCGTGATCGCCCGGCTGGAGGAAGAGGCCCGCCACGCCGATCAGGACCAGGCCCGCACGCTCCTCGTGGCCGCTGCCGCCATGCGCGCGGACGGCCTCGGCATGGGCTGGATCCACTTCCGCGTGAACGCCTCGCAGCTGCAGAACGCGATCCGCCTGCGCATCGATCCGGAAGGCAAGCTGAACCTCGCCAGCCAGGCCGCGCTGGTCCGCATGCGCGAGTTGCTGGCCGAAGTCACCCCGCTGAAATCCAACTTCGCCGCACTCGCCATCGAGAATTCCACCGCTATCCGCCAGTTCCTGGCGATGGCGCAGATCCTCGGCCATATCGACGCCGATGCGCCGATCCGCATGCTGGTGGCCGAGTGCGAGGAGCCGACGACGATCCTCGCCGCGCTCTACTTCGCGCGGATGTTCGGGATCGACGAGAAGGTCGACGTCTCGCCCCTGTTCGAGACCGAGACGGCGCTCGAACACGGCGGCCGTTTCCTCGACGCTGTCTTGGCTGAGCCTGCCTACCGCGACTACGCCCACAAGCGCGGCCGCGTCTCGATCCAGACCGGCTTTTCCGACGCGGGCCGCTTCGTCGGGCAGATTCCCGCCGCGCTCGCCATCGAGCGTCTGCAGGGCCGCCTTTCCGAAGCGATGGTCGCAAATGGCCTCACCGACGTTTCGGCGCTGATCTTCAACACTCACGGCGAATCGATGGGCCGCGGCGCGCATCCCTCCAGCCTCAAGGACCGCTTCCAGTGGCCGATGAGCCCCTGGGCGCGCCGCCGTTTCCTGCGCGCGGGCATCCGGCTGGAGCCGGAAGTCTCGTTCCAGGGCGGCGACGGCTACCTCTGGTTCGGCTCGGACGAACTGGCCTTCGCCACGCTTACCCGCATGGCCGAAATGCCGCTGTGGGGCGCCGACGCCGATGCGCCGACCGACTTGTTCTATCGCCGCACCGACCTTAGCCTCGACTTCTACCGCGCGATCCGCGGCGTGCAACACGAGCATCTGGAATCGGCCACCTACAGCCGGGCGATCACCGCCTTCGGGCTGGGCCTGCTCAACGATACCGGCAGCCGCAAGTCGCGCCGCCAGTCGGACCTTGCGTCGGACCGCTCGATGAGCCTGCGCCAGATCCGTGCGATCCCGCACAACGCGATCCTCCAGCAGCTCGGCTATCCGGTGAACGTGATCGCGGGCATCGGCACCGCCTCCGATGGCAACCGCGAGGAAGTGGCCGCCCTGCTGCGCGAGAGCGAGCGCGGGCAGCAGTTGATGCGCCTTGCCCGGCACGCCAATGCGCTGGCATCGATCAAGACGGTGGCGGCCTATGGCGAGCTGTTCAACTCGGCCTACTGGGCCAGCCGCCCCTATCGCGGCGACGAACGGCACATTGCCGAGGCCTGCCTCAAGCTGGCGGAATACCTGACCAAGGACGACCGCGCGGGCGTCTATCGCCGCCTCGCCTCGCGCCTGCGCGTCGATGCAATGAAGCTGCACTTCCTGCTCGACCAGCTGCCGGGCGAAGCCCCGCTGCCGGACCGCGAGCATACCCGCCGCAGTCTCGGCGTGCTGCAAAGCCTGCGCATCGCCTTGTTCAAGCACATGTTCCTGCGCGCCGTCATGGTCCCGCAGTTCAGCCGCGCGAACGACATCAGCCGCGACGACGTGCTGGAGATGTTCTTCACCCTGCGTGTCGAGGACGGCCTGGGGCAGCTACGCCGGGCGTTCCCGACGAGCTTCCCCTCGATCGACGACTTCACCGTGGACAAGCCCAGCGACTACCCGGATTCGAGCGCGACCGGCTATGCGCAGATCCACCGTGAATTCATCGATCCGATCGCAAGGTGCTATGCGCTGTCCTTGCGCATCACCACGGCGCTGGCGAACGAATTCGGCGCCCACGGCTGACGGGCTTGGTGCGGGGCGGCCGCCAAAATCGGCCGCCGCCCCGTCGCAGACCTACAGACGGGTGCGGGATTTAGCACGACCCTGCCCCCACCCACTTCGTCATCCTGAACTTGTTTCAGGATCCATTCCGCAGCCCATCCCGCAGCCTCGTAAGCAAGCCGCGTCGTCGGCTAGCCGATCACAAGACTGCGCATGCGACCCGATGGACCCTGAGCCGAAGGCCAGCGAAGCTAAGCAAGTTCAGGGTGACGACAAGAATGGGTCTGTTTCGAAGCGTCTTAACTCATCAGCTTGAGCAGATTCTCGATCTCGCAGGTCGCAAAACCAACGGTGCTATCGGAAATGCCGTAAGGCAGTAGCAACCGCTCCCCCACTTTCAGCGCGCCGCAAGTATAGACCACGTTCGGCACATAGCCGGAGCGGTCGGCGTTTTCCGCCGTCAGCACCGGCTCCACCGTGCGGGCGAGCACCTTGGACGGGTCCTTGAGGTCGAGCAGCGCGCAGCCCAGCGCATACTTGCGCATCGCGCCGACGCCGTGGGTGAACAGCAGCCAGCCGTGCTCGGTCGGGATCGGGCTGCCGCAATTGCCGATCTGGATGAATTCCCAGGGGTACTTCGGCTCCATCAGCAGCACGCCGTCGTCGTCCCAGGTGTCGAGCGCGTCGGAGCGCAGCAGGAACAGGTTCTTGCCGTCCTGCCGCCCGACCATCGTGAAACGGCCGTCGATCTTCTCGGGAAACAACGCCATGCCCTTGTTGCGCCCGGCCCGCCCCCGGATCGGCTCCAGTTCGAAGCGACGGAAATCGCGCGTGCGCAGCAGTTCGGAGCGGATCGAACTGCCGGAATAGGCGGTGTAGGTTCCCACCCATTCGTAATCGCCGCCGCCGTGGTCGAAGCGCACGAGCCGCAAGTCCTCCAGCCCGCCGCGCTGCTGCTCGGTGATCGGGAAGATCACCGTGTTCGACAGGTTCGATTCGGCGTGGCGATGGACCCAGACGGTCTCCTCGCAATCGACCTCTTCCTCCCTGTCCAGTTCCACCGAGGTCGCGAAGGAGGCCTGGGGCCAGAGGCAGAACGTGCCGTCCGCATCGGCAATGCCCTCGCGGAAGGCGATCGAGCTGATGTGCCCTTCCCCCACGGCGCGCAGGCTCATGATGAAGCGCACCGAATCGCCCTGCATCCCCGACTGGTCGGGCGCCGGAACGATCGAGGGGTTCATCAGCGCCGCCGCCGCGAAAGTATACTCATGGCAGAAATAGGCGCCGATCAGCCGCTGGCGGGTCTCGGAGAACTGGGCGGGATCGAGTTCCAGGTTCTTCGCCACTTCGTCGAAGCGCTCGGCGAAGATGTTCTCGGTCTGCCAGTGGCGCTCCTTGAAGTCGCGCAGGACGCGCTCGTACTCGCTCGCCACCTGCTCCTCGCTGAGGCTGGCGACGTCCTCGACGAGCCTGCTTGCGCGGTCGCCGGGCGCGTTCTTGCCCTGCCAGCCGAGGTGGAAGGGCCGCAGCACGACTCGCGCCGGATCGGCGTAGAGGCGAGTCTCGAAGATGTGGAGCGGTTCAGACCAGACGTTCTCGGGCCGATTCAAGCAATCCTCCTCCGAATCCGCCCCCCAGTCCGCCGCCGCGTCCCAGCGGCGCCGAAACGGCAAGCTCGGCCAGAGCATAATGCGAAAGTTGGAAGGCGAGAATGGATTCCGCACCGCAATTGGCATTGGCGCCCCTCGGTGTGACCCCATCGCGGCAACGGCCCGTCGCAATATCGGCGAGCACTACCCCGCGATCGTTGCCGCCGAAGAACCAGTGCCACGCGGTCAGCGCATGTTCGCCCCAGACCGCACTGTGCGTCGCGGTCCAGGCACTGCACGCGGCCTCGATGGCGGCCTGCGCCTCCAGCGGCTGCTGGTCGAAGGGCAGGTAGGCATGGGGCTTGCCGAATGTTTCCGAGCCGATTGGCCGGAACTGCCCGCGCGCGGAGATCTGCTGCATGCAGATCCATTCCAGCGTCTCCAGCCCGGCACCGATCCAGCTCTCCTCGCCGAGCGCCAGTCCGGCCTCGATCAGCGCCTGCGGCAGGCGGGGGTTGTCGTAGCCGAGCACCGCCTCGAACCAGGCCCAGTCGGGACGGCGGCCATGGCCGAGCAGGCGCATCAGGAAGTCGCCGCCCTGCCGCACGCAGTCGAGCGCCGCTGCGTGGCGCGGATCGCGGCGCAACACCGCGCAGGCGCCGAGCATTGCAAAGGCCCGCGCGCGTGGCGATTCGATCAGGGCGAGGGTCGGTAGCACGTCCTCGAAAAGCTGGAGCGCCCAGTCCGACAGGCTCTGGTCGGGCGCCCGCTCGCAAGTCTGGCCCAGCGCCCAGATGGCGCGGCCGTTGGAGTCCTCCGATCCCTCGTCCTCGCACCAGCTGCGGTCGAAGCGCATGAAATTGCGGAAGCGGCCAAGCTCCGGGTTCCAGGCCGACTGCACGAAGGCGGCATAGACGAGGCTCCACTTCATCCGCTCGGCCACCGGCAGGCCGCGTGCCACGTTCATCAGCATGAGCGCGCGGGCATTGTCGTCGAGGCAATAGCCGTGGCGCCGGTCCGGCACGACGCCGACCCCGTGCTGGAGCATGCCGGTTCCGTCGCTCATCGCCAGTACGGCGGCGAGACCGGGCGTCGCGGTGATCGGCGGCATTGCCGGTTCGGGAGCACAGGCACGGGTAACGAGGCGCAGCCCGGCATCGGCAAAGCGCGGCCAGATCATCTCGCGCCCCCGCGCCCAGGCACGGTGCTGCATGGCGGAGAGGTCCGCCGGGCGGTCGAACAAGGCGTTCACCGCCTCGGCAATCGCCTCGCTCGAACCCGGCGCGATCAGGCGGCCGATATCCTCGCCCAGAAGTTCGCGGGCATGGACATAGGGCGTCGAGACCACCGCCTTGCCCAGCGCCACCGCATAGCTCAGCGTGCCCGAGGTCGACTGCTGCAGACCGAGATAGGGCGTGAGATAGATGTCGCAGGCTTCGAGCTGATCGAGCAGTTCGTCGGTTTCCAGAAAGCGGTTTTCCCAGGCGATATGCGCGGAGACACCGAGGTCTTCGGCCAGCGCCTGCAATTCCTCGCGGTAGGCCTCGCCCTCGTGCGCCACGAGGTTGGGATGCGTCGCGCCGACGATGCGGTAGACCGCCTCGGGATGGCGAGCGACGATCGCGGGCAGCGCGCGGATCGCATGTTCCAGCCCCTTGCCCCGGCTGAGCAGTCCGAAGGTCATCAAGACCTTGCGGCCTTCCAGCCCGAGCTTTTCCTTGAACTCGTCGTGGCGGCCGAAGGGGCGGTCGGGGGCGCCGTGCTCGATCACTTCGAGCACGCGCGCAGGCGCGCCGTAGTCGCTTTCCAAGAGGTCGCGCGAGTGGCGGGACATGACCATGATCCGCGAGGCGCGGGCTATCAGGTGGCGCAGGATCGCACGCTGGCGCTCGGAAGGGGCGGAGAGCACGGTGTGCAGCGTCAGCACCAGTGGCGCCGCGAGACGGTCCACGAAGTCCAGCACCATTTCGCCGTCGGGACCGCCGAAGATGCCGTATTCGTGCTGGAGCCAGACCGCATCGACTCCCGCCTCGTTGATCCGGCGGGCGGCGCGGGCATAGTCCTCGGGGTCGTTGCTGGCGATCTTCCCGGCCAGCCTGCCATATTCCAACCGCTGCAGGGGATCGTCGAGCGCATAGACGTCGATCGTCGTCTGGGGATGGAATTCGCCCAGTTTCTCGAAGATGTCGGTGGTAAACGTGGCGATGCCGCACTTTCGCGGCGCGAAATTGCCGACCAGAGCGATATGGAGCGGCCGACGCGGCGTCCGCTCCACCGGATCGGTGTCAGCAGGGATCGCTTCGAAGATCGAACGAACTTTGTCGGAGTCCGATTTCCGGCCGGACTCTTGTTCACGAGGCATCAGGCTCATGCGCACCCCGCATTGATGGGAGGAGAATGCTCAATGAAAGCCTGAGAGTGCCATGAGTTTCCCGCTGCACTGCAAAATATTCGTCATAAAGCGACAGGCCGCCCGCCCTCAAAGCCATGCGGAGCGCGGAATTCCGTTGCGTTCACATTTGTGCAGTTGCGAATCGCATCTCTGCGCCATTGGCTCGCGCCTAAAAGTATAGACAAAAAAGCGCGGCCCGCTTCTGCGCGGCATGGACTTGGCCATGGGGCTTTCCTATGTCCGATCTACGCGCAACAGAGAAACGACGGGAATACGATGCCCTCCGCCTCCAGCCTTTTCGCCGATCAGGATCAGACGCTCTTCCGCCTCGTTTCGGCGGCGATCGGCGCCGATGCCGCGAGTTCGGCCCTGACCGTCCTCACCATCGACCCCGCGCTCTCGGGCAGCGGCGAAACCGTCAGCCGTGCGCAAGTCGCGATGGCGCTCAACGCCGCGCTCTTCGCCGACCTGCTGGATCGTGTGCCGACCGCCGCGCGCTATGTACAGTCGGTGCGCGAGGCGGGCGAGACGATCGTCTTCGACCACGGTGCCCTGCGCACGATCGACGGCGAGACCGGCGCCCTGCCGCGCGGTCAGGAGGCCTTCGCCCGCTTCCTCGTGCCGCTGGGCTACGAAGTGGGCGGACTCTATCCGCTGCCCAAGCTGCGCATGACCGGCCGCGCCTATGTCCAGCGCGACCTGCCGGAGACGATCCCGCAGTTCTTCGTGTCCGAACTCCATGTCGATCAGCTTTCCGAAGTCGCGCAGGCGGCCTGCGCCAACGTCTTCGGCACGTCGGCAGACCCGCTGGGCGAGGCCGAATGGTCCGCGCTCGATGCGCTCGCCGCGCAAGGCAGCTGCCCGTTCGACCAGGCCGTCGTCGCGCTGAAGGGCGCGCTGGCCTGCTTCGAGCGCCAGCACGAGCCGCCCACGCTGGCCGACTACGAAGTGCTGCTGCCCGAAACCAAGGAAGGCGCCTGGATCGCCACCGAGGGCAATGCCTTCAACCATGCAACCACCCGCACCGCCAATGTCGCGGCGCTGGCCGAGGAACTCAGGGAAGACGGCTATCCGATGAAGCCTTCGGTCGAGATTTCGCAGAACGGCCGCGTACGTCAGACCGCGATCCTCGCCGACAAGGTGGTGCGCCCGTTCCGCGAGGCCGACGGCAGCGAAGTGCCGCTGCCGGTGCCAGGCTCGTTCTACGAATTCATCACCCGCGACATCGATCCGGAGACCGGCAAGCTCGATCTTACGTTCGATTCCGGCAATGCCACCGGCATCTTCGCGGTGACGAGAGGCGCATGAGCCTGCTCCGCTCGTTCGATCCGGCCAGCGGCGCGCTGGTCTGGGAAGGCGAAGTGGCCGATGCCGCCGCCGTCGATGCCGCGCTGGAGCGTGCCCACGCAGCGTTTCCGGCCTGGGCCGCCCTGCCCGTCGCCGCGCGGGTCGAGGCGGTCTTGCGCTACAAGGCCGTGCTGGAAGCCCGCAAGGACGCGATTGCCGAGGTGATCTCCCGCGAGACCGGCAAGCCGCTCTGGGAAACGCGCACCGAACTCGCCTCGATGATCGGCAAGGTCGGCCTGTCGATTACCGCGCAGGCCGAACGGGCGGGTGAGAAGCGGCAGGATATGCCCTTCGGCGCCGCCGTATTGCGCCACCGCCCGCACGGGGTGATGGCGGTGCTCGGGCCGTTCAACTTCCCCGGCCATCTGCCCAACGGCCATATCGTCCCCGCCCTCCTGGCGGGCAACACGGTTGTTTTCAAGCCCTCCGAAATGACCCCGGCCACCGGGCAGGCCATGGCCGACGCATGGGCCGAAGCGGGCCTTCCGGACGGCGTGTTCCAGATCGTCCAAGGCGCCCGCGCCACCGGAGAGGCACTGGTGGCCGGCCATATCGACGGACTGCTGTTCACCGGCTCGGCCGGCGCGGGCGCGCATTTCCGGCGCATCTTCGCGGACCGGCCCGACGTGATCCTCGCCCTCGAACTCGGCGGCAACAACCCCTTGGTCGCGTGGGACGGCGACGTGGACGAGGCCGCCTCGGTCGTCGTGCAATCGAGCTTCATCACCACCGGTCAGCGCTGCTCCTGCGCGCGCCGGTTGATCGTGCCGGACAACGGCTTCGGCTCTGCGCTGGTCGATGCCGTCGCCGCGCTGGCGGATCGCGTCACCATCGGCGAATGGCACGAGACGCCCGAGCCATGGTTCGGCCCGCTGATCTCGGCTGAGGCCGCCGAGGCTGCCAAGGCACGCTTCGCCGAACTCGTCGAGCGCGGCGCTACCGTGCTCCGCGCCTTCGAAGGCGTGGAAGGCCGCAGCGGCGCCTTCGTCACCCCCGGCATTCTCGACGTGACCGGCGTGGACGTGCCCGACGAGGAGATCTTCGCCCCTATCGTCCAAGTCACCCGCGTACCCGATTTCGATGCCGCCATTGCCGCCGCCAATGCCACGCGCTTCGGCCTTTCGGCGGGCCTCGTCAGCGCGGACGACGCCTTGTGGGACCGCTTCGTGCTGGAAAGCCGCGCGGGCGTGGTCAACCGCAACCGCCCGACCACCGGCGCCGCCGGATCGATGCCGTTCGGCGGCCTCGGCGAGAGCGGCAACCACCGCCCCAGCGCCTACTACGCCGCCGACTACTGCGCCTATCCGGTCGCCAGTTTCGAGGCGGCGAACGTGGGCGGCAACAGCGGCGCGCTGGTTGGTAAACTCTTGGCCGGCAAGCTCAGCGGATGACGGACCTGACCGGAGCCGAACAGGACCTGCTCGCTCCGGTGGAGCGGGCCCCGATCCTTGCCCACACGCTCGACTGGGCGACGATCAACAGCGGCACCGGAAACCTTGACGGACTGGCCGCAATGGCGAGCCGCCTTGCCGATGCCTTCGCCGCGCTGCCGGGCGAGGTCAGGCTGGTCGATCCCGCCCCGGTCGAGAAAGTGGATAGCCGGGGCCAGACGCGCGAGGTCGTCCACGGACGCCACCTCGTGCTCTCGGTGCGCCCCGAGGCGGAGCGGCGGGTGATCCTCACCGGCCATATGGACACCGTCTACCCCGCCGATCACCCCTTCCAGACCTGCGACTGGTTGGACGCAAACACGCTCCACGGCCCCGGCACGGCCGACATGAAGGGCGGCCTCGCCATCATGCTGGCGGGCCTCGCCGCTTACGAGCGCGCCGGTCCGACGCTCGGCTACGATGTCCTCATCAACAGCGACGAGGAAACCGGCTCGCTCTCCTCCGCCCCGCTGATCGCGGAACTGGCGCAAGGCAAACTGGCCGCACTGACGTACGAACCGGCGCTCCCCGGCGGCCAGATGGCGCGCGCGCGGCCCGGCTCGGGCAATTACGCCGTCGCCGTCCATGGCCGCTCCGCCCATGCCGGACGGAACCCCGAGGAAGGCCGCAACGCTATCCTCGCCGCCAGCGACCTTGCCCTGCGGCTTGCCGCGATGCGCCGCCCCGGCCTTTCGGTGAACCCCGCCAAGATCGAAGGCGGCGCGCCCAACAACACCGTGCCGGACCTTGCGATCCTGCACTTCAACATGCGCCCGGCCACGCCCGAACTCGCCGCCGAGGCGCAGGTCTTTATCAAGGCCGCCGTCGCCGAAGTCTCGGCCGCGCACGAAGTGCACATGCACATCCACGGCCATGTCTCGCGCCCGCCCAAGGCGATCTCGGAGAAGACCGAAGCGCTCTATGGCCTCGTCAGCAAGGCCGCCGCCGACCTCGGCCAGCCGATGAGCTGGAAGGACACCGGCGGCGTCTGCGACGGCAACAATATCGCCGCCTGCGGGGTGCCGGTGCTCGATACCATGGGCGCGCTGGGCGGATCGATCCATTCGCCGGACGAATACCTGCTGGCCGATTCGCTCGACGCCCGCGCCCGCCTCACCGCCCTCGTCCTTCATCGCCTAAGCATTTTCTAGTCATGTGCCTTCACATGACGACTCGGAAAATGCGTAAAATCAACGCCCGCCACGGAGTTCTGCCCGCATGACATTCCTCCTGCGCACCGCACAGGAAAAGGACCTGGAAGCCCTTTACCGCATGGCCAAGGGCACCGGCGGCGGCTTCACCAACCTGCCGCCCGACAAGCCGACTCTGGACGCGAAGCTGAAGCGCACCGCCAAGAGCTTCGCCCGCGACAGCGATGAGATCGCCAACGACCTGTTCGTCTTCATCCTCGAAGACACCGAGACCGGCAAAGTGCGCGGCACCTGCCAGGCCTTCTCGCAAGTCGGCACCGAGTTTCCGTTCTACTCCTATCGCCTCGGCCGGATCACCCAGCACTCCAAGGAACTGGACCGTACCTTCCGCGCCGAGATGCTGACGCTCTGCACCGACCTCGACGGGGCGAGCGAAGTCGGCGGCCTCTACCTCGACGCCACCGAGCGTTCGGCAGGCGTCGGCAAGCTGCTGGCGCGCAGCCGCTACCTGTTCATCAAGGCGCACCGCTCGCGCTTCGGCGATACCACTTTGGCCGAGCTGCGCGGCGCCATCGACGATGCCGGCAACTCGCCGTTCTGGGACGGCCTTGCCGGGCGCTTCTTCGACATGAGCTTCCGCGATGCCGACGAGTTCAACGCCAAGCACGGCAACCAGTTCATCGCCGACCTTATGCCCAAGCACCCGATCTACTGCGCCCTGCTCTCCGAAGCGGCGCGGCAGGTGATGGGCCAGCCGCACTATTCCGGGCGGCCCGCCATGCGCATGCTGGAAAACGAGAACTTCGCGTTCCAGAACTATGTCGATATCTTCGACGGCGGCCCGACGATGATCGCCAAGACGGACCAGATCCGCACCGTGCAGGAAGCGCGCAGCGCCGCGATCACCGTGATCGCCGATGCGGACGATGCCGAAGCCAGCCACCTCGTCGCCACCGGCCGCCTCGCCGAGTTCCGCGCCTGCCTTGGCAAGATCGACGCGGCCGACGGCGGCGTGACGCTGGATGCCGCCGCCGCCGCGCTGCTGGGCGTCGGGCCGGGAGATACGGTGACTTACGTCAACGCATGAAGCGCTTTACGCAACTGCCCGTTCCCGTTTTGCAATGGTCTCGACATCGTCAGAGGTCATATTGAAGGCATGGCTTCCCTTCCCGATACGATTCACTCCGCCGTGCTGCCCGACCCGATCCGCGCGGCGATCTTCGACATGGACGGGACCCTGCTCGACACCGAAGCCCTGCACGGCAAGGCTTTCGCGGTGACCGGCAAGGCGATGGGCTATCCGCTCTCGGCGGAGCTGCAAAATTCGATGGTCGGCATTCACCGCGACGGTTCGCGCCGCCTCGTGGCCGATCACATGGGTCCGGACTTCCCGCTCGACCGCTTCTTCGACGAAAGCGACATGGCTTTCACGGCCATGCTCGATGCCGGAATCCCGCTACGGCCCGGCGCCGAGGTTATTCTCGAACATTTCGCCAGGGCGGGCATACCGATGGCGATCGCCACCTCCTCGGAAGCGCCTTATGCGCAGCAGCGGCTGGAGAAGGCGGGGCTGCTGCACTACTTCGATGTCGTCGTCACCCGCAACGACGTGACTCAGGCCAAGCCGCATCCGGAGCCTTACCTGCTTGCCGCCAGCCGCCTTGGCGTCGATCCGGCGCACTGCGTCGCCATCGAGGACAGCCCGGCGGGTGTCCGCTCGGCCACTTCGGCCGGAATCGCCACGGTCATGGTGCCCGACCTGCTGCCCGCCACCGAGGAACAGACCTTGCTCTGCGCGGAAATCCTGCCGAGCCTCCACGCGCTGCGGGACCTGTTGCTGGCGCCTGCCGAAGGCTGAGGATTTGTTGGGCGCCAAGGAATTGGACGGGGCATAGCTCGGCCTACCCGCTGGACCGAATCTCTCCGATCTCGCTACGGGCGGGCGGATGAGCATCATCGCCACGATCATGAATTCGACCACCGGCCAGCCCATCCAGAAGATGACCTTCGGCCGCATGCCCAAGCCCTGGGCCAGCTTCAACCTCGCCAGCGGCGAATTGGTCACCGCCGACCGCGTCCATGTCGGCAAGCCCGCGCCGGGCAAGTTCGTGGCACCCGTAGAAGTCTGGGTCACCCCGAAGGACTGACCGCCGACCTCACCTCTTGTCCGGCTGCCGGTCGGGATGCGCGGCGATGAACGCCGGATGCTCCCGGCAGGCCGCCTCGATCCGGGTCAGGTGAGGGTAAGCGCCGAGATCGCAGGAAAACCGCCGCGCATTGTAGAGCTGCGGCACAGCCACGCATTCGAACAATCCCGGCGCGTCGAACAGGAAATCTCCGGCGCGCCGCTGAGCAAGCCGCGCCTCGACGCCCTCGAACGTGCGGGCGATCCAGTGGCGATACCAGGCATCGACCTCCTCCTGCCCATGACCGAGATCGTGCTTCAGATACTTCAGCACCGGCAGGTTCAGCGGCGCGTGGAGTTCGGTGGCGATCGCCATCGCCAGTTCGCGCGAGGCGAAGCGGTCCTCGACATCGCGGGGGAGCAGCGGCCGATCGGGAAAGCTCTCGTCGAGCCATTCCAGGATCGCCATCGACTGCGCATGGATACGCCCGTCGATCTCCAGCGCCGGAACACCGCCGTAGGGGTTTAGGCGGCGATATTCCGCGGAGCGCTGCTCCCCGTCGAGCAGGTTGATCGCAACCTGCTCGTATTCAAGCCCTTTGAGACCCAGCGCGATGCGCAGGCGGTAACTCGTGGAGCTGCGCCAGTAGCCGTAGAGCTTCACGCTCTCAGGTCTCCGCCGCGATCTTCTCGTGCAGCCAGGCGGCGTGGCGCGGGGCCTTCTTGGTGCGCGACCATTCCTCCAGCATGTCCTCGGCCACGGCCTTGAGCTGGGCCATCTGGCCGGCGGTGCCGAACTGCCAGGCCAGTTCCAGACGGTGGCCGTTGGGGTCGAAGAAGTAGATCGACTTGAACACGCCGTGGTGCACAGGACCTACTACCGACAGTCCCCGCGCCTCGGCACGTTCCTTCGCCGCGAGCAGGCCTTCCTCGCTCTCGACCTTGAAGGCGATGTGCTGGACCCAGGCCGGGGTCGCCTCGTCGCGCCCCATTTCCGGCGCATTGGGCAGCTCGAAGAAGGCCAGCACATTGCCGCCGCCGCAGTCGAGGAAGACATGCATGTAGGGATCGGGCGCGCCGGTGGAAGGCACCTTATCCTCGGCGATGGCGAGCATGAAATCCATGCCCATCACATCACGGTAGAATTCCACGGTCTCCTTGGCGTCGCGGCAGCGGTAGGCGACATGGTGGATTCCACCCAGAACGGGGGTCTTTTCAGTCATCTTCATTCTCCCGGGAATTGGGGGCAGACCTGCGTGGGCCTGCCCCTCTCTCCCAACTTCGTCAGGCTGCGGGTTCCTCGATCTTCAACACACCGCGGCGAATCTGGTCACGCTCCATGCTTTCGAACAAGGCCTTGAAGTTTCCGTTACCGAAGCCGTCGTCGCCCTTGCGCTGGATGAATTCGAAGAACACCGGCCCGACGCGGGCTTCGGCAAAGATTTGGAGCAGCAGGCGCGGTTGTCCCCCGTCCGTCGTGCCGTCGAGCAGGATGCCGCGCATCTTGAGTTCCTCGGCGGGTTCGCCGTGTCCGGGCAGGCGTTCGTCGAGCATCTCGTAGTAGGTTTCCGGAGGCGCGGTCATGAACGGCACCCCGAGCGACTTCAGCCGGTCCCAGGCACCGATGAGATCGTCGCAGATGAGGGCGATATGCTGGATGCCCTCGCCGTTGAAGGCGCGCAGGAATTCGTCGATCTGGCCCTTGCCGCCCTCGGCCTCTTCGTTCAGCGGAATGCGGATCTTGCCGTCCGGCGCGGTGAGCGCCTTGGAAGTGAGGCCGGTATATTCGCCCTTGATGTCGAAGTAGCGGATCTCGCGGAAGTTGAAGAGCTTCTCGTAGTAATCCGCCCAATAGGCCATGCGGCCGCCGTAGACGTTATGGGTCAGGTGGTCGATCAGGTCGAAGCCCGCGCCTACCGGATGGCGATCGACGCCGGGCAGATAGTCGAAATCGATATCGTAGATCGACAGGGCACCATCCCCGTTCCGCTCGTAGCGGTCGATCAGGTAGATGATCGAATTGCCGATGCCGCGAATGCCCGGAAGGTGAAGTTCCATCGGGCCGGTCGCGACCTGTACCGGCTCCGCCGAGCGGGCGAGCAGTTCGGCATAGGCCGCGCGCGCGTCCCTTACCCGGAAACCCATGCCGCAGGCCGAGGGGCCATGCTCGCGGCTGAAGAACCAGGCCGGGCTGTGCGGCTCGTAATTGGTGATGAAGTTGATCCCGCCCTGCCGCCAGAGTTCCACGTCCTTCGAGCGGTGGCGGGCGATCTTCGTGAAGCCCATGGCTTCGAACACCGGTTCCAGCACGCCCTTTTCCGGCGCCGAGAATTCGACGAATTCGAAACCGTCGAGGCCGATGGGATTGTCGAAGATGTCGGTCATGAAGTCAGTTCTCCGAAGGGGATTTCGCCGGGAAGCAGGTCTCCGGCGGGAATGGGCGGCGCCGCGCGCCAGGATTCGTAGACCGGGCCGAAGTCCAGCGAGACGAGGTCCTCGATCAGTTGGGGCAGGCTTTCGAGGACGAAGTAGGTCTTCTGGAAGGCATCGATCATGTAACCGGTGCGCATGACGCGGACGGCCTCGAAGGGCAGGCGCAGGACCTCGGAGTCTTCCAGCGAGAACCGCGTCTCGCCCGAGGAGGAGATGATCCCGGCCCCGAAGACCTTGAGGCCACCGTCTTCCCGCACCAGACCGAACTCGATGGTGTACCAGTAGATCCGCGCCAGCATGTCGAGCGCATCCATCGCCATGGCCCGCGCCCCGGCCTTGCCGTAAAGCTCCAGGAAATCGGCGATCGTCGGGTCCAGCAGCATCGGCACATGGCCGAAGAAGTCGTGGAACACGTCCGGCTCGACGAGATAGTCCAGCTCATGCTCCTCGCGCAGCCAACGCGTCACAGGGAAGCGGCGGTGGGCGAGGTGGTCGAAGAACACCGCATCGGGGATGAAGCCCGGCACCGCGACAAGCCGCCAGCCGGTCGCGGGGCCGAGGATCGCGTTGGCGTGCTCGAAACGCGGAATGCCCTCGGCGCAGTCGAGCCGGGCAAGACCGTCGCGGAAGGCCGCGCAGGCATGAGTCTCCACCAGCGCCGATTGCCGCGCGTGGAGGCGGCGCCAGCGCTCGTGCATCTCCGGGGTATAGGCCTGCCAGTCCTGTCCGACGGTATAATCGTCGGCGGCCTGTTCGTACTCTCCCCGAAGCTCGCTCGATGATGTTTCGGTCGAGGGCTTCTTCATTCCCGCGAGATTATCACAAGACCTGCGCCAGATTCATGCATTTGCGCGCGCCGTGATACGCTATAAGAGTGGTTTCCACCATAAACCATGGTCAAGGCAGGCGATTCATGCAGCTGGATCTATTCGACCGCAAGATCATCGCGTCGTTGCAGGAGGATGCGCGAATGCCGGTGGCGCAAGTGGCGGAACGCACCGCGCTTTCCGCAACTCCGGTCAGCCGCCGGATCAAGCGGCTGGAGGATGACGGGGTGATCCTGGGCTATGCCCCGGTGCTCGATCCGCGCAAGCTGGGCTTCGAACTGGAGGCCTATGTCCTCATCAACCTCAACGCCCATATCGACGAGAACATCAACCGGTTCGAGCAGGCGATCCGCGACAATCCCTATGTGATCGCTTGTCATGCAGTGACGGGGGACATGGACTACATCGTCCACATCATCGCGCGGGATGTGGAGCACCTTTCGCAGATCACGCTGAAGACGCTGGTGCGGATTCCCGGCGTGCGGGATGTGAAGTCCAGCATCGTGCTGGAAGCGATCAAGGAGCCGCGCGCCTTGCCGCTCGAGTGAGGGTCGGTTGCGCAACCGCCGTTTTTTGCGCATTGCACCAAGGGTAGCGCCGGGAGACCTCAAACACCCCGCTAGGAGCGCCCGAGGCGTCCGGCACGCACAAGATCGCCAGTACACGGGGTGCAGGGGTGGTAAACCCCTGCCTTTCCCCTTCCCTTCTTACCGCCCGAGCAGGTTCCGCGCCTGGCTGGCAATCTGCGCCAGCATGGCCGGACTGAGCGGCACGGTGTTCTCCGCGCGCTGGACCATCGCGCGGAAGGTCTGGATCGCGGCGATATGCGCGCGGCCCCATTCCTCGGCGGCGGCAGCCGGGTCGGACTTGCCCGATTTCGTTCCCGCGAGGCGCCGCAGGAAGTCGAGGCGCATCTGCTGGAAGTCCCGCGCGAGGCCGGCAACGAGCAGGCGTTCCCACGGATCGGAGGGGTTCATGATCGTCGCGCTGGCCTGTGCCCAGTCGAGGCCGAGGCCGGCGCCGATGCGGGTGAAGGCCCCGACCAGCTGGCGCGGATCGATCCCGGTATCGGCGGCGAGTGCGGCGATGCCGACGGCGCCGTCGAGGTCGTAGAGGTTGGCGACCATGGCGGCCTCCGCCTCGGGCGCGCCGAGTTCGAGCAACCCGCTGCGCAGCTTGCGCGAGTGCGCGGCGATGCGTTCGCCGAGCAGTTCATGGGTGTCCACCGAAAGCGCGGCGACCGGCTTGCCGATCCGGGCGAGCACTTCGGCAGGCGCCGCCTGTCCGGCGCCTGCGCGCAGGAGGTCGGCCATGTGGCCGCGCACGACGCCTGCGGTGCGGTCGAACAGGGCGATGCGCGCGTCCTCGGTCATCGGCGCCACTTCGAGCCGCTCCCAGAGCGCATCGAGATCGAAGAGCTGCACCGCCAGCGCGAAGGCGGCGGCGACTTGCGAGAGGTCCGCGCCCTCTTCCTCGGCCAGTTCGAAGGGATGGACGATGCCGAGGCGGTTGACGATGCGGTTCGCCAGCTTGGTGGCGATGATCTCGCCCGCCAGACGGTGGCCTTCGATGAAGCGTGCGTACTTCGCCTGCATCGGCTGCGGGAAGGCGGCGAGCAGCATCGGCTGGAGCGTGGCGTCGGCGGCGAGGTCGGAGGCCTCGATTGCGGCCTGCAGCACAAGCTTGCCGCTGGAAAGCAGCACCGCGATTTCGGGGCGGGTCAGCCCGCGACCGTCCTGCGCGCGGCGGCCCAGCGACTCGTTGTCGGCAAGGCCCTCGGTCTTGCGGTCGAGGTTGCCGCCTTCCTCCAACGTCTCGATCAGGCGGATGTGCGAAGGCATGGCCGTCGCCCCGCCGCGCTCGGCGATGGAGAGCGCGAGGGCCTGGAGGCGGTTGTCCTCCAGTACCAGCTCGGCCACTTCGTCGGTCATTTCGCGCAGCAGTTCTACGCGCTCTTCCTCGGTGAGCTTGTCGGCCCGCTTGGCGGCGGCCAGCGCGATCTTGATGTTGACCTCGTTATCCGAGCAATCGACGCCCGCCGAATTGTCGATGAAGTCGGTGTTGATGCGCCCGCCGCGTGAGGCGAACTCGATGCGCGCGGCCTGGGTGACGCCGAGATTGGCGCCCTCCCCGATCACGCGGACACGCAGTTCGTTGGCGCTGACGCGCAGGGCGTCGTTGGCCGGATCGCCGACAGTGGCGTTGTTCTCGCCCGACGACTTCACGTACGTACCGATGCCGCCGAACCACAGCAGGTCAACCGGCGCCCAGAGGATCGCCGAGATCAGCGATTCCGGATCGAGTTCGGTCGCCTCGATGCCGAGGGCCGCGCGCACTTCGTCGGTCAGCGGGATCGACTTGGACTTGCGCGAGAAGACGCCGCCGCCCTTGGAGATCAGCGCCTTGTCGTAATCGTCCCAGCTCGAATGCGGCAGGTCGAACATGCGCCTGCGCTCGGCCCAGCTCTTCGCCGCGTCGGGATCGGGATCGAGGAAGATGTGGCGGTGATCGAAGGCAGCCACCAGCTTCAGCGACTGCGACAGCAGCATGCCGTTGCCGAAGACGTCGCCGGACATGTCACCGCAGCCGATCACGCGGACCGGGTCGCTCTGCACGTCGACGCCCATTTCGAGGAAGTGGCGCTGCACCGAGAGCCAGGCGCCCTTGGCGGTGATGCCCATGGCCTTGTGGTCGTAGCCGTTGGATCCGCCGCTGGCGAAAGCGTCGTCCAGCCAGAAGTCGCGCGATTCGGCGATGCCGTTGGCGACGTCGGAGAACTTGGCGGTGCCCTTGTCGGCGGCGACGACGAAATAGGGGTCCTCACCGTCGAGGATCACCACCGCCTCGGGGTGGACGACCTTGTCCGCCACGATGTTGTCGGTGATCGACAGCAGGGTGCCGATGAAGACCTCGTAGCTCGCCTGCCCTTCGGCGGCCCAACCGGCGCGGTCAAGCGCGGGGTCGGGAAGCTGCTTGGGATAGAAGCCGCCCTTGGCGCCGGTCGGCACGATCACCGCGTTCTTCACGCGCTGCGCCTTCATCAGGCCGAGGATCTCGGTGCGATAGTCGTCGCGGCGGTCGGACCAGCGCAGGCCGCCGCGCGCGACGGGTCCGGCGCGCAAGTGAATGCCCTCGACCCGGCGCGAATAGACGAAGATCTCGCGCCAGGGCAACGGCTTGGGCAGGCCGGGAACCAGCGCGGAATCGAACTTGAAGGCCAGCGCCGTCTGCCCGGCGGGGGCGAAGGCATTGGTGCGCAGCATCGCCGCCACGACATCGCGGAAGGCGCGCAGCACGCGGTCGTCGTTGATCGCGCTGACATTGGCGAGACCGGCGCGGATCGCTTCCTGCGCCTGCCCCTTGGCCGCCGCGCGGTCGCCCTTGAACGCGGGATCGTGGATGGCGCGGAACAGGTCGATGATACCCAGGGTCACGGACGGGGCACCGAGCAGCGCATCGACCACGGTGCCGATGCCGAAGTGCATGCCCGCCTGGCGCAGATAACGATACCAGGCGCGCAGCCAGTCGGCCTCGCGCTTGGACAGGCCGAGGCCGGGGACGAGGCGGTTGAACGGATCGTTCTCGCCGAGGTTGTTGAGCACGCCCGCCAAGGCATCCTCGATCATCGGCGCGAGCCCCAGCACTTCGCCCGCGTCGCGGCCGGCCGGCAAGGCAAGCGTGAAGTCGTGGATCGTGCCGATGCGGCCCTTGTCGAGCGGGGTCGGCATTTCCGCGAGCACGCGGAAGCCGAAGTTCTCCAGCGCGGGCACGGCGTCGGACAGCGGCAGGCTGCCTTCCGCCTGATAGATCTTCAGGCGCAGTTGCGGCGCCTCGCCGTTCTCGTGCCGGTAGAGGCGCACGCCGCGGCTGCCGCGCAGGTCGGTTCCGGCATCGCCGACGACGAGGCTGCGCATGTGGGATATGTCGATCGCGGCTTCGGCCGGGCCGTAGTCGCTGCGGTAGGAGATCGGGAAAGCCTCGGCATAGCGCGCGGCGATGGCGGCGGCGCGGCCCGGTTCCAGGGTCTGGGCCAGACCGGCTTCCACGGCCTCACCCCAGCCGCGCAGCATGACCTGGAGGCTGTGGTCGAGCGCGGCCTCGTCGAGCGCGTGTTCGCCCTCGCGGATATCGAGGGTGTAGCGCAGCATGGCGAGATTGCCCGCCTCGACGCTGAGCGACCAATCGAGCGTGGGGGCCTGCGCGGCTTCCTCGATCATCGCCTGGATACGCTTGCGCATCTGGGTGGACAGGGTGTCGCGGGCGATCCACACGAAGGCGAACAAGTGGCGCGAGAGCGGCGAGGCGGTAACCACCAGACGCGGGCGCGGACGGTCGACCAGCGCGGTCATCGTCGTTGCCAGACGCTCGACGTCGGCCTCGCCGAAGCCGAGCACCAGGTCGTGCGGCAGGCTGGTCATGGCATGGGCCAGCGCCTTGCCGGTGTGCCCGCCCGGATCGAAGCCGAGCTTGCTGCCGAGACCCGCGAGCAGGCGCCGCAGGCGCGGCACGCGATCGGGCGCGACGGCGAGCGCGGCGCTCGTCCACATGCCGGCATGGACCGAGAGCGCCGTGACTTTTCCGCCCTCGATCACGGGCACGAGGAACAGGTCAAGCGGGACGCGGCGGTGGACGCGGGCGATGACATTGGCCTTGATGACCATCGGCGCGCGCACTTCGCCTGCGGCAAGCTGCGCGTCGAAGGCCTCGAAGGCGCGCTCGTAGCTGGAGTCGGACAAGAGCCCGCGGGCGTCGCGCGAGCAGATGCCGAGTTCGTCCGTCTGGCTGCCGTCGCGGCGGCGGGTAACATGGCCAAGCTGGGTCAGCATGCCGCCCGCGAACCAGCGCAGGAGTTCGGCGCCTTCGGCATCGTCGGTGCGGTCGGCATCGGCATCCATGGCCGCGACCATCTTCGGCCAGTCGACCACGGCGACGCGCACGTCGGCCAGCGCGGTTTCGAGCGCGGCCTGAAGATCGCGGCGCTGCCGGGCGTCGGCGCGGTCGGTCTCGATGTAGATCATCGATTCGCGGCGGGTGTTTTCACCGGCGGCTTCGGGAATGCCGACGATAGCCCCCTCGCCGTCACGCTCGACGGGAAGCACGGGGTGCGCGAGCCGGTCGATCACCAGACCGGCTTCGGCGACAACCGCCGCCACCGAGTCGACGAGGAACGGCATGTCGTCGTTGACGACGGCAATGCGCAAGTAGCGGCGCTCGCCATTCTCCGAGGTGATGTCGATCGCCGGCACACCGGCTTCGCGGCGGGCCGCGGCAGCGAGCAGGACCTGCGCGGCTTCCTCGATCCAGGCGCTGTCGCCGGACAGATCGCCCGGCAGCAGCGAATCGCGAATGCGCCGGGCAATCGCGGGCTGGAGGGCAGAGGTCTTCCCGCCCGGCTTGATACGATTCCCAAGGGCGGCGATCAGATCATCTGCGCTCATTGTATTCTCCCGCAAATCAACGGCATGCGGCAGCGTCGACGTCGCAGGGCGCCTGCTGCCACACGTCGAATATAGGACCGGTCGAGCGATCCGGCACCCACCGCTCCGTCACAATCTGTGAAAAGAAGCAGTGTGTCTTCTCGGCGACACGCATGATGCCGCACGATTCAGGGCAACCGGCCCGAAGCGACCGGTCGGTCCTTTCGGTGTGGGGCAAGGTTGTAACGGGATTTCCCTGCCGCGCAACATTCGTTTAACCGCGCGAAATTGATTAATTTGCACCGTGAGAGGTGCCATGCCGGGAAAGCATGGACAAGGGTATCGTTCGCAACCTCCCCACTTCAATACCATCCCATAGCCAAGTGCGCTGTTTTCAATATTTTAATCGCTGCCGGCAGGTTGATCGAGACGCTGGCGATCTCCTTGATCTATAAGACGCCACCGACTTCGGATCGGCGGAAAGGTGCTGGTCCCGGCCTGATTCCTCACGTCATCCGTTGGCCAAAAAAAGGGAAGCAGGGATGGCGGGGAACGACGACGAGACGCTGGATAAGGCACAGTCAGGGGATAAAGCACAGCCGGGTGCAAGCGCGGAAGGCGCCGAAGATCGGGCATCGTCCGGCTCGACCAATCGTCATGTCCGCACCCTCGCCGATCTTGCCCGCCTTGCCGGAGTCTCGGCCGGAACGGTTTCTCGCGCGCTGGCGGGCAAGGCCCTCGTCAATGCCGAGACGCGCGACCGTATCCAGGCTCTCGCCCGCCACCACGGGTTCAAGCCGAACCAGATGGCCAGCAAGCTGCGCACCGGCCGTACCGGGGTGATCGGCGTGGTGATCCCGCTCGGCCACGAAAAGCGCCAGCAGATTTCCGATCCGTTCTTTCTCACCCTGCTCGGCCGCCTCGCCGACGAACTGACAGAGAGCGGCTACGACATGATGCTGAGCCGTGCCCTGCCGGACGGATCGGCCGACTGGCTGGAGCGGATCGCCGGATCCGGCATGGTCGACGGGATCATCGTCATCGGCCAATCCGACCAGTTCCACGTCATCGAAAGCGTGGCCCAGGGCTATCGGCCGATGGTTGCCTGGGGCCAGTACCGCCATGGCCAGACCCATTGCGCGGTGGGAACCGACAACGAGGCAGGCGGCCGGATCGCGGTGGAGCACCTGCTGGCCTCGGGCGCGCGCAACCTTGCCTTCCTGGGGCAGACCCGCGGCATCGAGATCGCGATCCGCTATCGCGGCGCGGCGATGGCCGCCGAAGCCGCCGGTGCGCCTTTCGCCCATCTGCCGGTGGATCTCGCCGGCGAATCGATGGGGCCGCAGATCGAACAGGCGCTTGCCGGAACCGATCTGGCCATCGACGGAATCGTCGCCGCGTCCGATCTCATCGCCATGTCGGCCCTGCGCGTGCTGCATGACAGGGGCCGCGCGGTGCCCGGCGATGTCCGCGTCGTCGGTTTCGACGACCTGCCGCTCGCCGCGCAGACGACGCCGCCGCTCACCACGATCCGCCAGGAAATCGCCGAGGGCGCCCGCGCGCTGGTCGAGAAGCTCAAGGCCCGGATCGAGGGCCAAAGCGACGGGCAGCCGGTGCAGAGCCTGGTCATGCCCCCCCGCCTCGTCGTGCGCCAGACGACCCAAGGCTGAGCAAACCCCCGGCGCGGGCTTGCAAACCGCGCCTTCCTCTCTACTTCGCGCTTTCGATAGCCGGGCGGAGCCGCTAGGCAGAACCGGCGGTTAAGACGAAGATGAGGGGAAGTTTTCGGTGTTCGGGGACCTGGGCGGGGCGGCGCCATGCTGATCGGTATCGATCTGGGCACTACGAACAGTGCCGTGGCGATATGGCGCGACGGCGAGGCCGTTCTCGTTCCCAATGCCCTCGGCGATTTCCTCACCCCTTCCGCCGTCTCGATCGCACGGGACGGGCAGGCCTGGATCGGCCGCCCCGCGCTGGACCGTCTGGCCACCCACCCGCAGGACACCGCCACCAGCTTCAAGCGCCTGATGGGCACGGCCAGTACCACGCGCCTCGGCGGCAAGGACTATAAGGCCGGGGACTACAAGGCCGAAGACCTCTCCGCCCTCGTGCTCGGCGCGCTGGCCGCCGATGTCGAGGCATTGACCGGCGAGCGGCCAACCGAAGCGGTCGTCACCGTGCCCGCCTATTTCAACGACCGCCAGCGCAAGGCCACGCGCCGTGCGGGCGAGCTGGCGGGCCTGACCGTCCGCCGCCTCATCAACGAGCCGACCGCCGCCGCGCTCGCCTTCGGTCTCCAGGACAAGGGCGACCGCGAGCCGTTCCTGGTCTTCGACCTCGGCGGCGGCACTTTCGACGTTTCCGTGGTCGAGATGTTCGACGGCGTGGTCGAAGTCCGCGCCTCTGCGGGCGATAACCGATTGGGCGGCGACGACTTCGACCATGCGCTGGCGGCCATGGCCAAGCCCCGCATCGATCCCGCCCACCGGCTGGACGCCCTAGCCGCAGCCCAGCGCGAGGCCCTGCTCAAGCGCGCCGCCGAGACGTGCCGCCGCGCACTCAGCACCGCCAGCGAGGCGGAGTTCGCCCTGGTCCTCGGCGAGGAACGCCTTGCCACCGTCATCACCGAAGCCGAATTCGAAAGCGCCTGCGAGCCGCTCTTGCGGCGCCTGCGCGAACCCGTGGTGCGCGCCCTGCGCGACTGCGCGATCGACGCCTCGGAACTCTCCGAGATCGTGCTCGTCGGCGGCGCCACCCGCATGCCGGTAGTCCGCCGCGCGATCACCCGCCTGTTCGGCCGCTTCCCCAACGCCTCGGTTCACCCCGACCATGCGGTGGCGCTGGGCGCGGCGATGCAGGCGGCGCTGGTCGGGCGCGACGCGGCGCTCGACGAGATCCGCATCACCGACGTCTGCCCCTTTACCCTCGGCGTGGAAGTGGCCGAACAGGACGGCCACGGCGGCCTTCAGCGCGGGCTGTTCTCGCCGGTAATCGAGCGCAACACGCCGGTCCCGGTCTCGCGGATGAACACCTATTCCACCCTGGGCGACAACCAGAAGACGCTGGAATTCGGCATCTATCAGGGCGAGGCCCGCGAAGTGCGCGGCAATGTGAAGCTCGGCCATATCGCCATTCCGGTGCCTCCGCGTGCCGCGGGCGAGGTCTCGGCGGAAGTGCGCTTCTCCTACGACAGTTCCGGCCTGCTGGAGATCGACGTCCATGTCCCGGCGAGCGGCGTGGAGCGCAATCTCGTGATCGTCGACGAAGAGGACCGCCCCGGCCGCAAGGAACTCGACAGCCGCCGCGCCGCGCTGGCGAAGCTCAAGTTCCACCCGCGCGAGGACGCCGGGAACGTCGCGGTCATGACCCGCGCCGAGCGATGTTACGAAGACCATATCGGCGATGTCCGGCAGGCGATCGGCCACTGGATCACCCTGTTCGCAGGCGCGCTCGACACGCAGGACCCGCGCCGCATCGCCGATGCCCGCGCGATGCTGGTCGCCCGGCTCGACGAAGTGGAAAGCGTGACACCGCTATGAGCCAGGCGCCCTGGTCCATCCTCGGCATCGGCAGGACCGCCGACGCCGCCGCGATCCGCAAGGCCTATGCCGAGCGGCTGAAAGCTATGGACGTGGACGAGGATGTCGAGGGCTTCGCGCAGCTGCGCCAGGCCCGCGACCACGCCTTGCGGCTGGCGCGTAACCTTGCCGCCGCCCTGCCGGAGGAGCCCTCCGAACCGGGCCGTGAACCCGAATTCGGCCCCTCCCCCGATGCCCCGCCGCGCTGGACTTACGCCGCGCCGCAGCTCTCCGGCGACTGGAGCCACGCCGACCTTGCCTCCCGCCCCGGCGAGCCGGACGACACGACGATGCTCGGCCGCATGGCCTGGGCCGCCGCCGCCGTGCGCGAGGGCGTGAGCGGCGCAGGCATTCCGCTCACCACGATCGATCCCTTCACCGCCCCGTTGCTGCATGGCAACCATGCCGCCGACGACACGCTGGGCCTGCGCCCCGGCGAGACCCCGGCGGAACGGCTGGCGATCCTGCTCGATCCCGAGCGCGAGACCGCCAGCGCCCCCCTCACCGAGGCAGAAGCCCGGCAGGCGACCCGCGCCTTGCGCAAGATCCTCGACGATGCCGCCCAGGCGCAGATCACCCGCGCCCAGCAGATCGAGGACTGGCTGGCCGAAGTGCTCGCACGCGGCTGGCCGCGCTCGGCACCGCTGCTCGAAGACGCCAATGCCGCTTTCGGCTGGGAGCGCGAATGGGCCGCCCACGATGCGCGCGCCGGTGTCGCCTTCCTCGGCGCCCGCCTGCGCGGCTATCGCTTCCAGCAGAGCGTGCTCCAGCCCGGCCACCGCTATCACAAGGCCTGGAACGAACTCGTCCGCCCCGGCCGGGCCAGCCGCTTTCGCATGTTGCGCGGCCCGGCGCAGGGCGAAGTGGACAGCCTGCTGCGCGGCGTGCGGCAGAACTTCCCCGAACTGGAAACCCATTTCGCGCCGGAGCGAGTCGCTTCGTGGGAAGGCGGCAATCCTTTCGCCTCGGGCCTGCTGATCTTCTTCGGGGTGATCGCGCTCGGCATCGTCATCGCCTTGGCCAACGGCTCCTCCAGTCGTGGATCGCTGGAGCGCGACACTTTGCAGGCGATGCAAGCCGCCGTTTCCGAGGCCTTCGGAGAGGGCCACGATCCGTCCTGGCTGTGGGACAAGCAGCCGGAACTCGCCGGTCTGCTCAACGCCCAGGCCCGCACCCTCCTCGAAAACGGCGACAGCGAGGCAGCGGTCGTGGACAAGGTGGTGGAGATCGTGCGCGGGCGCAGCTTCCTTAACGGCCGCGAACTGGCGGGCGGCGACCTCGACACCGCGATGCATTTACGCCTCGCCCAGCTCAGGGCGGCACAGAACCGCAGCGTCGCCGCCTGTATCGATGTGCGCAATACCGGCGTACTCCACGGCGCGATCCCGCTTCCGGAGGACCTGCGCGGACAGGAACGCGCCTTCGCGGCGCATCTCGCGGAAACCGGCAAGCTGGGCCGTCCCAAGGGCCATGGCGAGCGTTCGGCCATGGTGCCGGGCAGGCTGATCGATCAGGTCGTCGCCGCCACCCGGCTCAGCCGCGATACCGTGAAACAGGCGATGTCGGGCAAGCGCGACGATGCCGCCGGTTGTGCGGTGACGATCGCCCTGCTGGACCGCACGCTGGCCTGGCAAGGCGAGAACCGGCGCGAGATCCTGATGACGCTGTAAAGCGTCAGAGCGCCAGCCCTGCCGCCCGCGCGCTCGCCCAGGCCCACTGGAAGTTGTAGCCGCCGAGCCAGCCGGTCACGTCCGCCGCCTCGCCGATCACGTAGAGACCCGGAACCTTGCGCGCTTCCATGGTCTTCGACGACAGACCGGCGGTATCGATCCCGCCCGCCGTCACTTCGGCCTTGGCGAAGCCTTCCGAGCCGTCCGGCACGAAAGGCCAGCGCGCCAACTTTGCTTCGGCGGCGGCCAGCGCCTTGTCGGACATCGCGCCGAGTTCGCCTGGCAGGCCGAGCTTTTCGCAGAGCACTTCCGCCAATCGGTCGGGCAGCCGCTCGCCCAGCACCTTGCGCAGGCTGGTGCGGGGACGGTCGCGCTTGGCGTCCTTGAGCCAACCTTCGGTGCGGTCCGGCAGGAACTGCGTCGTCACCGTCTGGCCGCGCTGCCAGTAGCTCGAAATCTGGAGGATCGCCGGGCCGGACAGCCCCCGGTGGGTGAACAGCGCCGCCTCGCGGAACGCCGCCTTGCCGCACCGGGTCACCACTTCGGTGGAGACGCCGGAAAGATCGCGGAACAACGCCTCGTCACCCGCCAGCGTCAGCGGCACCAGTGCCGGACGCGGCTGAACGACCTTGAGGCCGAACTTGCGCGCAAGGTCATAGGCCACCCCGGTCGCGCCCATCTTGGGGATCGACGGCCCGCCGGTGGCGATCACCAGCGCCGGCGCCGTGGCGACCCGCGTGCCGAACGCCACGCGGTAGAGACCGTCGCCATGCCCGATCTCGCCAAGGGCATCGCCGCAGTTCACCTCGACACCGCCCTTGGCGCACTCTTCCAGCAGCATGGCGACGATCTGCTTCGCCGAGCCGTCGCAGAACAGCTGGCCCAGCGTCTTCTCGTGCCAGGCGATACCGTAAGCATCCACCATCGCAATGAAATCGGCGGCCGTGTAGCGGCTCAGCGCCGACTTGGCGAAATGGGCATTGCCCGAGAGGTAGCGATCGGGTGCCGTGTGGATATTGGTGAAGTTGCAGCGCCCGCCGCCCGAAATCAGGATCTTCTTGCCCGGCTGGTCGGCATGGTCGAGCAGCAGCACGCGCTTGCCGCGCTGCCCGGCCGTGGCCGCACAGAACAGCCCGGCTGCGCCTGCGCCGAGGACGATGGCGTCGTAAGTCTCGCTCAAGGCTTCCGTCCTTCGACTGGCTCAGGACGAGCGACGTGGGCAAGAAGAGCGCGTCTGAAACAAACGACCGGGGATGCGAGAGGTGCCGAAACCTCCCGCTCATGCTGAGCTTGTCGAAGCATCACCGCTCGGACTGACCCTCAGCCGGAGCCAGTTCCAGCGCCAGCGCCTCGGCCACGCGGATGCCGTCCACCGCCGCCGAAAGGATGCCGCCCGCATAGCCAGCGCCCTCGCCCGCCGGGTAGAGACCGCGCGTGTTGAGGCTCTGCAGGTCCCGGCCGCGGGTGATCCGTATCGGCGAGGACGTGCGCGTCTCCACGCCCGTCATCACCACGTCGGGGTGATCGTAGCCCGGCACCTGGCGGCCGAACACCGGCAGCGCCTCGCGGATGGCATCGACCACGAAGTCGGGCAGGCACTGCTTGAGTTCGGTCAGGTGGACGCCCGGCTGATAGCTGGGGATCACTTCGCCGAACTCGGTCGAGGGCCGGTCGGCCAGGAAGTCGCCCAGCTTCTGGCCCGGCGCCTTGTAGTTCTCGCCGCCCGCCTTGTAGGCCAGTTCCTCGAACTTGCGCTGGAAGGCCACGCCCGCCAGCGGATCGCCGGGGTAGTCCTTGTCCGGATCGATATCGACGACGAGGCCGGAATTGGCGTTGAACTCGGCGCGCGAATACTGGCTCATGCCGTTGGTGACGACGCGGCCCGGCTCGCTCGCCGCCGCCACCACGCGGCCGCCGGGGCACATGCAGAAGCTGTAGACGGTACGCCCGTTGGAGGCCTTGTGCGCGATCGAATAGGCCGCCGCGCCGAGGATCTTGTTGCCCGCATTGTCGCCGTAGCGGGCGGTGTCGATCCAGCTCTGGGGATGCTCGATGCGCACGCCGATCGCGAAGGGCTTGGCCTCGATATAGACGCCGCGTTCGTGCAGCACCTCGAAAGTATCGCGCGCCGAGTGGCCGACCGCCATGATGACGTGGCTGGCGGGCAGGTACTCGCCGTTCGACAGGTGCAGGCCGGTGATCCGGCGCTCGCCGTCCGCGTTTTCCTCGATCTCGAAGTCGTCGACGCGGGTGCCGAAGCGGTACTCGCCGCCGAGCTGCTCGATCGTCTCGCGCATCGACATCACCATCGTCACCAGACGGAAGGTGCCGATATGCGGGTGCGCCTCGGTAAGGATGTCGTCGGGCGCTCCGGCCTTGACGAATTCGGTCAGGACCTTGCGGCCGAGATGGCGGCTGTCCTTGATGCGGCTGTAGAGCTTGCCGTCGGAGAACGTGCCCGCGCCGCCCTCGCCGAACTGGACATTGCTTTCCGTGTCGAGCACCGAGCGGCGCCACAGGCCCCAGGTGTCCTTGGTCCGCTCGCGCACGGCCTTGCCGCGCTCGACGATGATCGGCCGGAAGCCCATCTGCGCCAGGACCAGCGCCGCCAGCAGCCCGCAGGGACCGGCGCCGATCACCACCGGGCGCGGGCCGTCGTAATCGGCGGGCGCGTGGGTGACGAACTTGTAAGAGGTATCGGGCGTCGGGCGCACATGCTGGTCGCCGTGGTGGGCGGCCAGCACTTTCGCCTCGTCCTTCACCACGA
Organism: Novosphingobium sp. BF6; assembly: GCF_058273105.1. NCBI lineage: Bacteria > Pseudomonadati > Pseudomonadota > Alphaproteobacteria > Sphingomonadales > Sphingomonadaceae > Novosphingobium > Novosphingobium sp. BF6. The sequence goes on along the minus strand of NZ_CM177775.1, from coordinate 979,497 downwards.
GATCGAGCGTGTAGACCAGCTTGATCGCGTTCTTGCGCCGCGCGTCGTTGCCCCGGCGCACCATGACGACGCGCTCCAGTTCGTCCGAGGCGATTCCCAGCCGCGCGCAGACGGCGGCGTCGAGGTCCTCGGGAGCATGGTCGAGCGGCAGGGTAAGGTCGGACAAGCGTAACATCCGCGCGCCCTTATACCCGTTCGGTCCGCGACGCCACGGATTTGCGGGGCGGGCGGGATTCCCGCTGCCGGAAAACCCGCCGCTATGTCTTCTTCCGCGCCGCGCGGACCGGCGCACGGGCGAAGCTCCAGCCACCCGCATTGGGCCGCGCCACCAAGTCGCCGATCGAAGCCGGGCGCCCTTCGCGCAGGCTCTCCAGCAGGCGCGCCACGGCGCTGCCGCGCGGCTCCTCGCCGCCGAGTTCGGTGACGCAGCGCGCCAGTACCCGCAGCACCACTGCGCGCGGCGCCTGCGGGCGATAGCGCAGGCCCATCGGCTCCCTGCTCACGCAGGAGCGCCATTCCAGCGCCGCCATCCAGTCCAGCGCGGCATCGGCTTCGGCGAGATGCTCGGCGCTGCGGGCGATGGCCGCCACGTCCAGCCAGTCCGCCCCGGCAAGCGCCTTGCGGATACGCACCCGGTCGAAACGGTCGTTCGTATTGCTGGGGTCCTGCACAGTCTCGACACCGGCTTGCCCTACCACCGCGCCAAGCTCCGCGCGGCGCCAGTCGAGCACCGGCCGCAGCAGCGGAATCGCGGTTCCGGGCACTACCCCGCGCCCGCGCGCGCCGGCCAGACCGGCGACGCCGCTGGCGCGGTTGAGGCGCATGAGCAGGGTCTCGGCCTGGTCGTCGGCATGGTGCGCCGTGGCCAGCGCGGCAAGGCCCCTGCGCTCGATCCACGCCGCCATCGCCGCATAGCGCGCCGCGCGGGCCTCGGCCTGGACATTGCCCGGCGCGACATCGACCTTCAGGGCTTCATGGGCCAGCCCGAGCCTTGCGCAGAGCGCCGCGACTCCGGCAGCCTCTTCGGCACTCTCGGGGCGAAGCCCGTGGTCGACGGTCGCGGCTTCCACCCGTCCCGGCAGGGCGGCATCGGCCAGCAGCAGGAGCGCGGTGCTGTCCGGCCCGCCGGAAACGGCCACGGCAAGCCGGGCGTCACTCCCGATCTCCGGCCAGACCGCCGCCAGCCCCGCCCGAAACCGCTGAACAGTCTCGGGCGCCAGAGCGGGCGTCAGCACCGGATCAGGCGCACTTGAGTCCATTGCGCGTGGAATCGTAGGTGCTCTTGAGGCGACCGGCGGCCTCTGCCGCATAAGTCTCGCTGAATTCAGCCAGTGCAATGCAGGCGCGCTTGCTGTCCTTGAGCTGCTTCATCGAGACGGCCAGGTAGAGCAGGCTGTCCGGCGCACGGTCGCCGCGCTTGTCGGTCTGGTAGTTCTGGACGAACCACTTCGCGCCTTCCATCGCGTTGCCGTCGTCGAGATAGGCGCGGCCGAGCAGGTTACGACCCCAGCTGGCGCGCGCGTGCTTGGGATACTTTTCGAGATAGAGCTTCAGCTGCTGCTGGGCCTCGGGATAGAACTTCGCTTCCCAGAGACGGAAGCCGTAGCTGTACTCGTCGTCGGCGGCATCGCCGGTCTGCGGCTTGACGATCGCGCGAACCGCTTCGATCCGCGAACTCGACGGCGCGGCCGGGCGCGAAGGAGCGCTGGCAACCGGAGTCGGCGCAGGTGCGGGCGACAGGCCGGAAGCGGGCTGCTGCTGGATCGGCGCGGGCGACAGCGCGCCCGGTTCCGGCGCGGCGGCGGCACCGGCGGCAAGGCGCGCCTCAAGCTGGTTGATGCGGTTGGTGTTCTGCTCGACCTGCGCGGTCAGCTGGCGCAGCTGGCCTTCCACCGCGTCGATGCGGACGAGCACGTCGGCGATCGGCGTCGAGGCGGGCTGGCCCGGCATCGGCGTGGGGGTCGGCGTGGCGGGCGTGATCTGCGGCTCGAAGAACTTGCCGTCGCCGCCCGGAAACACCTTGCGCTGAAGGGCGCGCACTTCGGATTCCACCTTGTTCAGGCGGGCGTTGGTGTTGTCCTGCGCCTGGGCGGGCAGGCTTGCACCCACCAGCACGAGCGCAACCACGCTCGTCGCAGCGAGGCGCATACGGCGCAGGTCCATGGAAAAACGGTTCATCGCCAAGTCTACTCCGTGTCAGGGCGCCCCGCGCGCCCTATCGGGTTCCGCGACGCCATGGACAGGAGAAACGGAACCGCTCGTTAACCAGAAATGCCTTGCGGGCCGAATTGCCGCAAGCGCCGCCCTCTTGTCGAGGCAGGCTCAGTTGGAAGTGGTGGAAAGCGGTGCCGGAACCGAAGCGCCCGCGGTGGGAACCGCGGCCGCCGGAGTCGGTGCCGAGACCGGAGCCGTGGCCTGTCCCCGCGCCAGCAGGTCGGCGGGAAGCAGCGAGACGCCGGACATCACCGTGGGCTTGGTCGCCAGCGGCGCGAGCGCCTTGCCGCCGACCGTGATCGCAAGACCGTCAGGGCGGCCGAGCCGCAGCTGCGGCGCCTGCGCGCCTTGCGGCACGGTCCAGCTTTCGCCCTGCTTCAGGGTCTTTTCCAGCAGCTTGCCGGTCTTGTCGGTCACCCGCAGCCAGACGCCGTCGACCGTGGCCGTGAGCACGACCGGGCCGTTCGTCGGCTGCGGCGCGGGCGCCGGAGCCTGCGTCGCGGCGACCGTGGCGGCGGGTTTCGGTGCGTCGGACGTGAGATCGGGGAGCTGCCCCTCAGGCGAGAGATAGCTGCTCCAGAACACCAGCAGCAGCGCGATCACCACCACCGCACCGGCAGCGGCAACCCAGGCGAGGCGCAGGGAAGGCACACGGGCCGGATCGCCCGGCTCGAAATGCGGCACCACCACCGGCTCGCGCACGCCTTCGGCATCGAGCTGGATACGGACCTGTTCGGCAATCGCCTTGTCATCCAGCCCCAGCGCACGGGCATAAGTACGCGAGAAGCCGACGGCGTAAGTGCGCGCGGCAAGGTCGCCCAGCCGGTCTTCCTCGATGGCGGAGAGGTGGCGTTCGGCAATCCGTGTCTTGACGGCGATCTGCGCGAGGGTCAGGCCCGCCGCTTCGCGCGCCTTGCGCAAGGTGGCACCGACCGTGGACGAAGAACCACCGTTCCCGGCACTGCCCAAACCTTCGGAGGGTCCCTGGTTTCCCGGCCCTTGATTTTCAACGTTTTCCATTCCGCTCCCGAAGGGATGGTAGATCTGAACCTGACGGGAATCCACCAAACCGCGCGAGAATCCAAAGTCAATCACGACACAGCGGATAACTCGATCGTTTTGCGGCGGATGCGACCCCGTGCTCGGCGAATAACATCCTCGCAAGTCCGCTTTATGTCAATTCTCGCTCAAGGTGTGAATCGGGGGAAATCCGGAGAAAACTCGACATTTCCCCATCTCGCCCTTTGCCGCCCCCGCCTCCGCCTCCGGCAGGCAACGGAGGGGACCGGATCGCTTGAGCGGCGACGGAAGTCGTCCGATGGCGTAAACCGCCCGAACGCGAAACCTTAATCCACCGAGATATCGCGTTCGGTAGCCCATGCAGTGAGCGCCGCGCGCATGTCCTGCGGCGGATGGGCCAGCCACTGCTCCATGGCCGCCTCGATCTCACGGAGATCGATCTGACCGACCAGGTCCTTGATCGGCCCGACCGAAGCCGGGGTGATCGACAGGCGGCGGATACCGAGGCCCAGCAGCGCCAGCGCCTCCAGACGGCGACCGCCCATTTCGCCGCAGACCGCGATCTCGACATTGTGGCCTTCGACGCTGCGGACCACCCGGCGCAGGAAGCGCAGGATCGCCGGGCTTACCCAATCGTAGCGCTCGGCCAGCTTGGGGTTGGCGCGGTCGGCGGCGAACAGGAACTGGGTGAGATCATTGGTGCCGATCGACAGGAACGAGATCTTCGGTGCCAGCAGGTCGAGCTGCTCGGCCAGCGCCGGGACTTCCAGCATGATCCCGTAATGGATCGCCTCGGGAAGCAGTTTCTTCTGGCTACGCAGGAAAGCCAGCTGCTTTTCGAAGACCGCCTTGGCCTGGTCGAATTCCCACGGCTCGGCAACGAGCGGGAACATGACATGGAGCGTGCGCCCGCCTGCCGCTTCGAGCAGGGCGCGGGCCTGCACCTTGAGCAGCCCCTCGCGTTCGAGCGCGACGCGCAGCGCGCGCCAGCCCATCGCCGGGTTCTCCTCACCCTCGCCGTCGTCGTGGCGGAGGTACGGCAGGGTCTTGTCGCCGCCGATATCGACGGTGCGGAACTTCACCGGCTTGTCCCCGGCAGCCTCCATCACGTCGCGATAGAGCCGCGTCTGCCGCTCGCGCGAGGGCAGCGTGGCCGAGACGAGGAACTGGAACTCGGTGCGGAACAGGCCGATACCGTCGGCGCCGGTCTGGCTGAGATTGGCGATATCGTCGCGCAGGCCCGCATTGATCATCACCTGGATGCGGGTGCCGTCGCGCGTGGTCGGCTGCACTTCGCGCAAGGCGGCATAAGCGGCCTGGCGCTGGCGGCTCTTGGCGAAGCGCGCCTCGAACGCCTCGATCACTCCGGCCGGGGGGCGGACCATCGCCGTCGCCTGATCGGCATCGAGCAGGAGCTGGTCGCCTTCGCGCACCACGCCGCGCAGGCCGCGGACGCGTCCGAGCACCGGAATGCCCATGGCCCGCGCCACGATCACGACGTGGCTGGTGAGCGAGCCTTCCTCCAGGATCACGCCCTTGAGGCGGCGCTTGTCGTATTCGAGCAGTTCGGCCGGGCCGAGGTTGCGGGCGATCAGGATCGCGTCGTTGCGCAGGCCCAGCGAGGCGGCGGTGCCGATCTGGCCCGAGACGATCCGCAAGAGTCGGTTCGCCAGATCCTCCAGATCGTGCATGCGGTCCGCCAGCAGGGGATCGTCGATCTGGCGCATGCGCATGCGGGTGCGCTGCTGCACGCGCTCGATCGCAGCTTCGGCGGTGAGGCCGGAATCGATCGCTTCATTGATCCGCCGCGTCCAGCCTTCGTCGTAGGCGAACATGCGGTAGGTATCGAGCACTTCGTCATGCTCGCCGCCCATGCCGAATTCGGCCTGGCTGGCCATGCGGTCGATCTGCTCGCGCATCTTGTCGAAGGCATGGATCACGCGCTGGCGCTCGGCCTCGGTATCCTCGGCGACGACGTGCTCGATCGTGACGCGCGGCTGGTGATAGACCGCCTGTCCGGAAGCGAGGCCCTTCACCAAAGTCAGCCCGCGCAGCTGCTCCGGCCCGGTCTGCGCCGCGCCCGGCCCGTGAACATCCACTTCGTCGATCAGGTCGGCATTGGTGATGAGTTCGGACAGGACCATGGCGACCGTCTGGAGCGCCTCGATCTCGACTTCCTCGTAGCGGCGCGGTTCGACATGCTGGACGCAGAGCACGCCCGCGGCCCGCTCACGGCGCACGATCGGCACGCCTGCGAAGGAATGGTAACGATCCTCGCCGGTTTCGGGGCGATAGGAAAAGTCCGGATGCGCAGCGGCTTCGGCAAGGTTCAGCGTCTCGATCCGGTCGGCGATCGTGCCGACAAGGCCTTCACCCACGGCCATGCGGGTGACGTGGACGGCTTCCTGCGCCAGCCCGCGCGTCGCGAACAGTTCCAGCATGCCTTCGCGCAGGAGGTAGATCGAGCAGACCTCGCTGTTGAGGCATTCGCCGATCACTTCGACCACGGTATTCAGCTTGGCCTGGGCGTGATTGCGCGACGCCATGACCTCGTGGAGGCGGGTGAGGATGTTTCGTGCTGCTTCTACGGCGCCGCTGGTCATGAAACCCGAGTAACCCAAAGCGAGCGCTTTGGAAACGCGGTGCCGGTTAAAAGATGTGTTAGCGGGAAAAGGGAAGTTTGCCCTTGCACTCTCGCACCTGGCTGCCCCCAATGCGCTCTTCCGAGGAGGAGCCGCACCGGGAGCGCCTGGCAATCGCTATGAGTGCTTAATGGCGAGAAATCTCTTCCTTGATCCTGAGCTTACGCTTCTTGAGGGCCTGAATCATGGCTGCGTCAGGTATCGGGCGGCTCATCTCGTCATGAATCTGTCTTTCGATTCCGGCATGCTTGAGCTGCAGAGCGCTGACGTGCGAACTATCCATGGACGGTTCTCCTCTATTTTCGGGGGGTGGGCCGGCCCCCATGCCTGCGACCTCTCTTGGCGACTCGGCATGAGCAATCCGGCGCAAAACGGATGGAACCACATCCGGCCCATCTTGCGAAGACCGCTAATGCTTCATATCGGTGAATCGCGTGTCTGCTGCGTCGAGCAGGGCATGGAAATTTCGCATCCGCAGACTGCCATTCGAGAATAGGAAATCCCGGCGTGACCGAAGAGGAAATGCGTAAACGCCTAGAAATCCTCAAGATCGAGCATCGCGATCTCGACGCGGCGATCGATGCCCTGACGACGCCCGGCGCGGGCGACCAGCTGCAGATCGCCCGCCTGAAAAAGCGCAAGCTGCGGCTGAAGGACCAGATCGCGGTGATCGAGGACTTCCTGATTCCGGATATCATCGCTTAGTTTTTGTGCAGCACCTGCCCAAGCCCGTCACGGATGTGACGAGCGCACCCGACAAAACCGTACCGATTGGAGACAAGGGCCGGATTCGTCTCGGAAAATGCCGTTCGGGCAGTTGCTCCGGACTCCTTGTTCGGAAATACCAGCCGCACATGCCGAACTCCGCGACCATAAATCCGCGCATCGTCGAGGCGCTCTATTGCGAGGCGCTGCTGCTGGCGGATGAAGTGCGCCATGTGTTCGCCCCGCCGGATCACGCGGGCAACGACGAGCCGCTGCGCCTGGCGCTGTCGAGCGAAGGCCTGCGCACGACCACGCGGATGATGCATGCGATCGGCTGGCTGCTGAACCACCGTGCCTATTTCATGGGCGAGATCAGCCATTTCCAGCTGCGCCGCAACGGCCGCCTCTCGCCCGACCTGCGCCATTCGAACGCAGGAGAACTGGCCCGGCTGCGGCCGGAGATCGTCGATCTGGTCGAAGCCACCCAGCGCTTCTACGACCGGCTGCTGCGGCTCGACGGTCGCTGGCGTCTGTTCGGCGAAGTCCAGCCGAGCGCGATCGAGCGCCTCCGGGAGCGTCTGGAACGGCGCCTCGCCAGTTAAGCGACGCTCGACAGGCTCCCCGCCAATGCCCATATCGGCGGCATGGACGCGCTGAACGATATCGCAAGACCCTATGCCGAAGCCGAGCGGATCGCCCCGCTCGTACGCCGCGTGCTGGCGCGCAACCCCTCGCCTTTCACCTTCACCGGCACCCAGACCTATATCGTCGGCGACGGCGCCGAAGTCGCGGTGATCGATCCCGGCCCGGCCGACCCCGAACATCTGGGCGCGATGCTGGCAGCGGTCGGCGAGGCGAAAGTCGTGGCGATCTGCTGCACCCATACCCACCGCGACCACTCGCCCGCCGCCGCGCCGCTGAAAGCGCTGACCGGCGCGCCGATCGTCGGTTGCGCTCCCCTGACGCTCGACGACGACGGCCCCCGCGCCGATGCCGCCTTCGACCCCGACTACCGCCCCGACCGCGTGTTGGCCGACGGCGAGACGATCTCCGGTCAGGGCTGGACCCTGGAGGCCGTCACCACGCCGGGCCACACGTCCAACCACGTCTGCTTCGCCCTTGCCGAGACCGGCGCGATGTTCACCGGCGATCACGTCATGGGCTGGTCCACCAGCGTCGTCTCCCCGCCGGACGGGGACATGACCGACTATCTCGCCAGCCTCCAGAAGCTCTACGAGCGCGAGCAGGACACCGTCTATTTCCCCGCCCACGGCCCGGCGGTGGAGAAGCCGCGCCAGCTGGTGCGCGGGATGATCGGCCATCGCCGCCAGCGCGAACGGCAGATTCTCCGGCAGATAGAAGAAGGTAATCACACGGTCGCGGCGATGGTGCCGCTGATGTACAAGGGCGTCGACGAGCGCCTCTGGCCTGCCGCCGGACGCTCGGTGCTGGCCCACCTCCTCGATCTGGAACGGCGCCGCCTCGTGACCCGCCAGGACGACATCTGGTCGCTGTGCGCAGCCGATGCCTGATCGCGCCATATTTTCCTTGGGTCTCGCCGCAAGCATCCCTAGATAGGCGCCAAATCCCGGCAACCGAAAGATCGGTAAAACGCCGGAGCGACCAGACAGAGGGATACCATGACCGTAATGCCCGCCGACCTTTCCGGTATCGACGTGCGCGCCGAAATCGAGCGGCTGCGCAAGGAACGCAACGCGGTCATCCTGGCGCACTACTACCAGCGCCCCGAGCTTCAGGACCTGGCCGACTTCGTTGGCGACAGCCTTGAACTCAGCCGCAAGGCCGCCGAGACCGATGCGGACGTGATCGCCTTCTGCGGCGTAAAGTTCATGGCCGAGACCGCCAAGATTCTCTCGCCGAACAAGATCGTGGTGCTCCCCGACCTCGAAGCCGGGTGCAGCCTTGAGGACTCCTGCCCGCCGGAGAAGTTCAAGGCCTTCCGCGAAGCCCATCCCGATCACATCGCGCTGACCTACATCAACTGCTCGACCGAGGTGAAGGCGCTGTCCGACATCATCGTCACCAGCTCCAGCGCCGAGACGATCCTCCAGCAGATCCCCGCCGACCAGAAGATCATCTTCGGGCCGGACCGCCACCTCGGCGGCTATCTCAGTCGCAAGTTCGGCCGCGAAATGCTGCTCTGGCCGGGCGTGTGCATCGTCCACGAGGCGTTCAGCGAGACCGAGTTGCTCAAGCTCAAGGCCCAGCACCCGACCGCGCCGATCGCCGCGCATCCGGAATGCCCGCCGCACATCGTCGATCACGCGGACTACGTCGGCTCGACCAGCGGCATTCTCCAGTACGCCAAGACCACCGATGCCGACACGCTGATCGTCGCCACCGAGCCGCACATCATCCACCAGATGCAGCTGGCGATCCCGAACAAGACCTTCATCGGCGCGCCGGGTGCGGACGGCAACTGCAACTGCAACATCTGCCCCTACATGGCGCTCAACACGCTGGAGAAGCTCTACGTGGCCCTGCGCGACCTGGAGCCGCGCATCGAGATCGACGAACAGCTTCGCCTCGATGCCAAGAAGAGCCTCGACCGGATGCTGGACATGGCCAGCGGCACCGTCGGCAAGGGCGATCTCGGCACGCGCTGAGAAGGACATTACGGGGCGGGAGAGCTATCGGTTCTCCTGTCCGTCCTCCTGCCGTCGCGCCCGCGGCCTTTTCCGCCCTCTCGCCCGCGCAAGGCAAGCCGGACTCCCGCCTTCGCGGAGATGACGAGAAGTGGGGAAGACCTGCGTCCGATCTGCCGCGACCGAGTGGCTCGCGGGACGGCCATGGCGGACCTTGAGCAACGATTGCAGTCCACTCGGCCGCGTTCGAAACGCCTGAATCTCGCCATTTCAGACCCTTCCCCGTTGTCGTTAGGTATTCGGGCGGGATCATGTTATATAAGGCCCCGCTGATGTCGAATTTGCGACGGGCATCGCCAGTTCTCGTTCGGGCTTCGGAAATTTTTCCGGGCAAGTAAAGGCTGGTACGATTTCCTTTCAATTGACGCACTGATGCACGACCGGGCCCGGCAATTCTACCGGGTTCGCACTCCGTTTCTTGAAAGGAAACAAAAATGCCGATCGGCACCGTGAAATTCTTCAACACCGACAAGGGCTATGGCTTCATCGCACCGGAAGACGGCGGCCAGGACAGCTTCGTCCACATCTCGGCCGTCCAGAACGCCGGCATGCAAACGCTCGAAAAGGAGCAGCGCCTGTCCTACGACGTCGAAGTCGGCCGCAACGGCAAGGCTTCGGCCGTCAACCTGAAGTCGGCCTGATTTTCCGGGAGGGGCGGGCCGCTGCGGCTCGTCCCCTCCCCCTCCCCAAGGCGAGTTTGCAGATGGCCTTTACCCGTGACTTCTGCGAGGCTCGTGCCCAGGAAGCGGCGGATGCCGCCTCCCTTGCGAAACTCGCCAATGTGCGTGACCGGGAACTTCGATCGGAAGCCGCCTGGCGCGCCATGTCCGACCAGATCCGACGGATCGAGGAAGGGCGCAGGCCCAAGGTCTGATCGAATCGGGCCCGAAGTTCGATGACAGATACGAAAAACCCCCGCAGGCCTTGGCCGACGGGGGTTTTTTCATGGCTCCTGGGCCGGACGGTCAGTCGACCATCGCTGCGACGAGACGCCGCAGGTCCTGGCCGGAGAGCGTGCCCGGCTCGATCTCGCGCCGGAAGGCGGCGGGAACGAGCGGAAGCGAATGGGATACTGCATGGATGCGCTTGAAGGCATCCGGTCGTTGGTACTTCATATTTTCCTTATAGGCGGCTCGAAGGCCGCATCCTCTTATCTTCTAAAATTGCTGCGCCGCTTGGGCGGACCGCCCGTCTGTCCGGGGGTGCGTTCGCGGAAGACGATCCGACCCTTCGTCAGATCGTAAGGCGTCATTTCGACGTGCACACGGTCACCCACCACCGAGCGGATGCGGAACTTGCGCATCTTGCCCGCGGTATAGGCGATGATCCTGTGCTCGTTGTCGAGCACGACAGCGAAACGTCCGTCGGGAAGGATTTCTTCGATGAAACCCTCCATGGTCAGCAGTTCTTCCTTGGCCAAAGCATCCAGTCCGAAATAGGGTTGCCCCAGTGCTGCCGCGCACAAAGCGCGCTTCGGCCTTGAGGGCCAGGCAGCTGAAATGGGGAGAAGAGGCTGCCGGTTTGCAGCCACGGTTCCCGTCGCAGGCGACGTAGCCCTGCCTATATAGCCTCTATCGCGAAAAATGCAAGTATCGCGATCAAACCGAAATCGCCCGCCATTCTCCGGGCGCCAGATCGCCGAGCGACCAGTCCCCGATCCTCTGCCGCACGAGGCGCAGGGTCGGATGGCCGACCGCGGCGGTCATGCGGCGAACCTGACGATTGCGTCCTTCGGCAATGGTCAGTTCGATCCAGCAATCCGCCACGGTCTTGCGGAACCGCACCGGCGGATTGCGCGGCCAGAGCAGCGGGTCCTCGATCCGCCGTGCCGAAGCCGGGCGAGTCGGCCCGTCGCTCAGCACGACGCCCCCGCGCAGCGCTTCGAGCGCCGCCTCGTCCGGCTCGCCTTCCACTTGCGCGAGATAGGTCTTGGCGGTCTTGAAGCGCGGGTCGGAAATCCGCGACTGGAGGCGGCCGTCGTCGGTGAGCAGCAGCAGCCCTTCGCTGTCGCGATCGAGTCGCCCCGCCGGATAGACGCCCGGCAGGTCGATGAAGTCCGAGAGCGTCGCGCGCGGCGTGGGCGAGCGCGCGTCGGTGAACTGCGAGAGGACGTCGTAGGGCTTGTTGAACAGGATGAGGCGCGCCATCCGCCCGCCCTAGCAGCGCGCCTCGTCCGTTCATAGCCGGAGGGGTCAGTGGCCGGTCTGTGGCATTTCCTCGTCCCGCGTCTTCCATAAGGACCAGCCCACTCCGCCCGCGATCAGCGCCAGGGTCACGCCGAGACTGACGAGCGGCGGGAACTTCGCGCCGCCCAGCACGAGGTCGGCCACCAGGATCTTCGCGCCGATGAACACCAGGACCAGCGCCAGCGCATACTTCAGGTAATGGAAGCGATGCACCATCGCCGCCAGCGCGAAGTAAAGCGCCCGCAGGCCGAGGATCGCCATGATGTTCGAGGTATAGACGATGAAGGTGTCGGTGGTGATCGAGAAGATCGCCGGGACCGAGTCCACCGCGAAGACCAGATCGGCCAGGTTGATGATCACCAGCGCCAGGAACAGCGGGGTCGCCGCCCAGACCAGCCTGCCCGCGTCGTTGCGCTCGCGCACGAAGAAGTGTTCGCCGTAATGTGCCTTGGTCACGCGCATGTGGCGCGAGATCCAGCGGATCGCCGGGTTGTTGCCGATATCCGGGTCCTGCTCCTTGGCGAAGAGCATCTTCACGCCGGTGAACACCAGGAAGGCGGCGAAGATATACATGACCCAGTGCGCCTGCGACACCAGCGCCACGCCGCCCGCGATCATCAGCCCGCGCAGCACGATCACCGCCATGATGCCCCAGAGCAGGGCGCGGTACTGGTACTTGGGCGCAATCGCGAAGAAGCCGAAGATCATCGAAATCACGAAGACGTTGTCGATCGAGAGCGCCTTCTCGATGAAGTAGCCGGTGAAATAGGCGATGCCGTCTTCCGAACCCTTGGCCCACCAGACCCAGCCGCCGAAGGCCATGGCCACGGCGATGTAGAACACCGAGAGCTTTAGCGATTCGGCAATACCCATCTCCCGGTCCTCCTTGTGCAGGAAGCCGAGGTCGAAGGCGGTCAGAACGAAGACGAGGACGGCGAAGGCCAGCCAGAACCATGCGGGTGTGCCCAGCAGGTCAGTGAAAAGGAAATCCACGGGGTTGCTCCCGAAACTGGGTAAACAGGAAGCGCCGACGCGAAAATGGGGGGGAACGCGCCGGCGCGAGGGTTACAGACCGGTTGCAACGGTCGCTGGGGGGAGTAGCAACCGCGCGAGTCTGCCCCTGAACTCCTGTTTCAGTCTCTTCAGCCTTGCGATCTCGAGGGGATCGGCAAAGCGTCTACCCTGCGCGAGGCGCAGCAGGGTGTCGAGCTTCTGGTTTCGCTCCAGCAGGCGGAACATCTTGTCGGTCATAGTCAAATCCCTATCGAACGGTTGTTGGTTCGATCGGATGACCCGAAGCAAGGTTCCTGTTGCCTGAGCTGTGCGGGGCTGGATGGGTCCCCGGAACCTGCATCGGTTTCACCCGATGCGGTCCGACATCACGAGGCGCTTCCCAGGGAAACGCCGCGCCAGAGGGGCCCGGCCCGCAACGCCCAATTAGCCATCGTGCTCGCGTTTTTCAACCCCGCTTGACCAAATGTTCACTTATGATATTAATGTGATATCACTTTAAGAGGGGAAACACGCGATGGCCGATACGCATCTTCCGATCAATTCCAGTCGTGAGACCAGAGCCTCCAGCATGAGCGGCTACCTCATGCTGCTGGTCTTCCTCGGCGTGCTCGCCGCCATCGTCATGGGCGTGGTGACGCTGGCCAGCGGCGATCCTTCCCCTTCTGCCGTGCTGGGCTTCCTCGTCTTCATCGTCCCCGCCCTGATCGCCGAGGTGCTGATCGCCTCGGGCTTCTACATGATCCAGCCCAATCAGGCGGCAGCGGTGACGCTGTTCGGCTCCTATCGCGGCACTGACCGCGCGGCCGGGCTGCGCTGGGTCTGGCCGTGGATGGCCAAACGCAAGATCTCGGTGCGCGCCAACAACGTCGTGTCGGAGAAGCTCAAGGTTAACGACTTGCGCGGCAATCCGATCGAGATCGCCACCAATGTCGTCTGGCGCGTCGCCGATACCGCGCAGGCGCTTTACGACGTCGACGACTACAAGGCGTTCGTGAATGTCCAGATAGAGGGCGCCGTGCGCTCGATCGGCTCACGCTATGCCTATGACGATGTGGAGGATGCCGAGATCACCCTGCGCGGCAGCCACGAGCAGGTGAACGCCGAACTGCGCACCGAACTGATCGAGCGCCTGCGCGTGGCGGGCATCACCGTCGACGAATGCGGCCTCACCCACCTCGCCTATGCGCCGGAGATCGCCGGGGCGATGCTGCGCCGCCAGCAGGCCGAAGCGGTGATCGCCGCCCGCCGCAAGCTGGTCGAAGGCGCCGTCTCGATGGTCGAGATGGCGCTGGCGCAGCTCTCGGAAAAGAATGTGGTCGAACTCGACGACGAGCGCCGCGCGGCGATGGTCTCGAACCTGATGGTCGTCCTCTGCGGCGAGCGCGACACCCAGCCGGTCGTCAATACCGGCACGCTCTACCAGTAGGATCGCGGACGGATGGCGAGTCCGAGCAAGAAGGCCTTTGCCCTGCGGCTGGACCCGGCGCTGCACGAAGCGCTGGAACGCTGCGCCGCGGCCGACTTCCGCTCGGTCAATGCCCAGGTCGAAGTGCTGCTGCGCGAGGCGCTCGCCCGGCGCGGGATGAAAGTGGAAGTCAGCGAGCCAGCCCGCCGGGGCCGCCCGCCTGCCGCGCCGGACAGCCAGGAGGATAAGGCATGAGTCAGGAAGATACCCTGTTCGTCTGCTATCGGAAGGGTTGGCAGTTCAATTGCCAGCCGCGCGGCCGCGCCGGATGGCTGGCCCTTGCGGGCTGGACGCTTCCATTCCTGCCCTTGAGCCTCGGGCTGGCATGGCTGCTGCTGCGCTTTCCCGAAAACGTGCCGGCCATCGTCGTTGCCTTTACGCTGATCGTGGCGGTGTGGACCGCCGTCATGATGATATGGATCGTCAGCCACAGCGAGATGGTAGACCTCAAGACAGAGCTTAAGCCGGAACGCCGCCGGAAGGACCGCCGATAGCGCTGAAGCTCTGTCCCGCCGTGGGACGCGGCAAAAGGCGGTGCAGCGTTCCGCTCCGCAGGCGCTAGACCGGTGCCATGAACCGCTCGACCCGACTCGCTCTCGCCTGCGGCCTTCCGCTGCTCGCCGCCGTTCCCGCCGCCACCTCGTTCGGCCAGACGGAGAACGCCGCGCCCTATACCGTGGTCGAGACCGGGCGCAGCTTCACCCGCCTTCAGGACGCGGTCGACGCCATCGGCGATGGCAACGGCACGATCCGCTTCGCCTCGCTGCGCTTCTCCGACTGCGCGGTGCAGAGCAAGGGCGAGATCACGTATCAGGCGCAGGTCCCCGGCCAGTCGGTGCTCGACGGCAAGGCCTGCGAGGACAAGGCCGCGCTGGTCCTGCGCGGGCGCGGCGCCCGGATCGAGGGGCTGGTCTTCGCCAATATCCGCGTGCCCGACAAGAACGGCGCGGGCGTGCGGCTGGAGCACGGCAACCTCTCGGTCTCGCAGGCCTGGTTCCGCGACAGCGAGCAGGGCCTGCTCAGCGGCGAGGACCCACAAGGCACGATCCTGATCGACAAGTCCACTTTCACCCGCCTCGGCACGTGCGAGGGATCGGGCTGCGCCCATTCGCTCTACATCGGCAACTACGGCTCGCTGACGGTGACGCGCAGCCGCTTCGAAGCAGGCACCGGCGGCCACTACGTGAAGAGCCGTGCGGCGCGGGTGGAGCTAACCGGCTCCAGCTTCGACGATTCGGCCGGGCGCGGCACCAACTACATGATCGACCTGCCCGAAGGCGCCACCGGGCGCATCGCCGGCAACTGGTTCGTGCAGGGCCGCGACAAGGAGAACTACTCCGCCTTCATCGCCGTCGCCGCCGAGCACCGCAGCCATCCTTCGGCGGGTCTGACGGTGGAGAACAACAATGCCCGCTTCGCCCCCGGCATCGACCGCCACAGCGCCTTCGTGGCCGACTGGTCCGGCGAGCCGCTGAAGCTCGGCGACAATGCGCTTGGCACCGGATTGACCTCTTTCGAGAAACGCTGAGCGCGCGCTCTAACCCCTCTGTCGGGCTTGTCTCGACTGCCGGTTGATCCTAGCTTTCGAGGATGCCGAGCGGCCCGCAACAGATACTGGCCTCCTTCACGCGTCTCCGAATCTGGGCGCTGCTGCTGCTGGCCGCGATCGGCCTTCAGGCAGCCGAGCCGATTCGCGCGCCGCTGGAGCGGACACAGGGCTCGGCTTTCAGCGCGGCCACCGCCGATCTGGCGCTGGCAACCGGACGCCGGGTCGAGACCGGCAAGGCGCAGGCCCTGCCCACGACCGCGCTCCCGACGATCGCGCCGACTGCCCTCGCAACCCCGCGCCTCGCCCTCCTGCCCACGACCACGCCCCCGCACTTGCGACCCGAGGTACGCGGCCCGCCGCCGCGCGGTCACCCCGCGCGGCTTCCCGACAGCACCGCACCGCCGCTCGCCTGATCCGCCTCGCCCGGCGCCGCTTTCTCGCGCGCGCCGTCTCCGAATGCAGATCAGGACCGCCACCATGTCTTCAGAAAATATCGAGGCCCTGCGCACCGCCGACCGCACGCGCATGGCATCCCTCTTCGTCCGCTATCCTGCGCTGACGGAAGCCGAACTCGAAGAAATCCACGCCTGGTTCAACCGGCGCGCGACCTCGCTCGACCTCGGCCTGCTCGCCGCCACGCCAGAAATCGCCGAACAGTTCCAGGAATACCGCGCCCAGCATCACGACCGCTTCAAGCCGAGCGACATCGGCAAGGCGGCGCTGTTCATAGGCGCGGTTGCAGCCGTCGTCGGATCGATCGTTCTCATGATCCCCTGACCGACGGTCCCGGAGCGCGGCCCCCCTCATACCCTCGTTCGCGCTCCGGGCTTTTTGCTGCACAGGTCAACGCCTGTTCTTGCCCGGACTTCAGTCCGGACAAACTACAATATATGCCCGGTGCGGTCCCGCTTGGTTTCGAGATAGCGCGCATTGTGCGGGTTAGGCGGCAACTGGTGTGGCACCCGCTCGACCACCTCGACGCCCACACCTTCGAGCGCGGCGACTTTGGCCGGATTGTTGGTCATCAGCCGGATCGCCCCGACCCCGAGCAGGTCGAGCATCCGCGCCGCCACCGGGAAGTCCCGCGCTTCGGTCGGCAGGCCCAGGCGGTTGTTGGCATCCACCGTGTCGTAGCCGAGATCCTGAAGGCTATAGGCCCGCAGCTTGTTCACGAGACCGATACCGCGCCCTTCCTGCCGAAGGTAGAGCAGCACGCCCCAGCCCCCGTCCCTGGCCTCGTCGGCCATGGCCCGCAGCGCCGCATCGAGTTGCGGGCCGCAGTCGCATTTCAGGCTGCCGAGGATATCGCCGGTCAGGCATTCCGAGTGGAGCCGCACCAGCGGCGCCCGGTCGCCGTCCTGCTCGCCGATCACCAGCGCGACATGTTCGCGAAGGTCATCCAGCGAACGGAACGCGACGATCTCCGCCTCCTCGCAGGCCGCCACCGGCAGGCGCGCGCGCGAGGCGATGACGAGGCGGCCCGTATCCTTCCATTCCGCAAGATCCTCAGGCGAAACGGACTGCGCCTCGCCTTCGATGTCCGGCGCAACGAGGAAGGCAGGCAAGATACCGGCGAGCCGCGCCAGTTCCATGGCGGTGCGGGCGAGATCGATATCCTCGATATGCTCCGCCGCGAACGGGCCTTTCATCGGGTGAGCAAGGTCGAGCGCCGGGTCCGCCACGGCGCGGGCGGTCTCCAGATCGAACGGCTCGGCCGCGCGAATCAGCACGGGCGCCTCGGGAACGGCAGCCTCGCGCTGGTTGGCGAGCTTGAGCGTCACCGCCCGCGCCGCCGAGATCAGCATCCGCGGCGCCGTGACGCCGGGCGCGAAGCCGGTCTCGGCCGGGAGCAGGACATGACCTTCGCCCATCCGCACCGGCCAACCATGGCGCAGCGCGTCCAGCGCCAGCGCGACCCGGCGCGACCCGGCGGAGGGCAACTCGGTGCTCAGAGTTCGAACTCCGTGACGAGCGGAACGTGATCGCTCGGCTGTTCCCAGCGGCGGGTCTCCTCGACGAAGCTGTGCGCGCGCGCCTGCTTCGCAAGGTCGGGCGAGGCCCACATGTGGTCAAGGCGGCGGCCCTGGTCCTTCTGGCGCCAGTAGCTGCGGTAGGACCACCAGGAATAGTTGCGCTCGGGCGCGGGAATGAACTCGCGGCCAAGATCGACCCAGCCGTGCGCGTCGCGGAAGCGGCCCAGCGTCTCCACTTCGATCGGCGTGTGGCTGACGACCTTGAGCAGCGCCTTGTGGTTATAGACGTCCGATTCGAGCGGGGCGATGTTGAAGTCGCCGACGATCAGGGTGGGCCGGTCGATCTTGTCGGCCCAGCGCGTCATGCGTTCGAGGAAGTCCAGCTTCTGGCCGAACTTCAGGTTCACCTCGCGATCGGCGATATCGCCGCCGGCGGGAATGTAGACGTTCTCCAGGATCATGCCCTGCCCGGCGCCTTGCAGTTCCACGCCGATGTGGCGGGCCTCGCCGTTGTCCTGCCAGTCATGGCGGCTGAACTCGGTGAACGGCACGCGGCTGACGGTGGCGACGCCGTGATAGCCCTTCTGCCCGTGGATCGCGCGATGGGTATAGCCGAGTCGCTCGAACATATCGTGCGGGAAGAGGTGCTCGGCGACCTTGATTTCCTGGAGGCAGAGCACGTCGGGCGACTGCTCGGTCAGGAAACGCTCGACCTGGTCGATGCGAAGGCGGACAGAATTGATGTTCCAGGTGGCGATCTTCATGCCGCAGGCAATAGGGATGCCCTTTGCGAATTTCCAGAGCCACGCCGCAAGAAAGCGGGACCCCCGCCTGCCCTACGGGCAGTTCATCCTGAGCGGCCGGCCTACCGCCAGCCGAAGGGCGGGGGCGACGTGCAACCGAAACACAGGCGCATTTTTTCTGGCTGATTTTTTCGTCCGGCGGGAGCGAGAATGCTGCCGATCGAGAACCGGAGCGGAGCGGCCTGAATGGCCGTGAGCACCGGAAGCGCAGAGCGGTAGCGTTCGCAGCCCCGCCGGGCGGAAAAGGCAGCCAGAAAAAACAAAAACCCTCGGTCCGGGGGCAGAGGACCGAGGGTTCATGTAAGCGTTCGTCACGCTAAATCAGAGGACCCTTGTGGAGGCGTGGGCAACAGGGGGGAAACCCGCCTCGAGCCGCTCTGACCATTTCAATGTAGGTGCTCTTGGCTTGCTGGCAAGTGAACGGAATTCAGAAAAGTGTCGCATTCCGTCGCAGTCAGCGGGCAACTCGCGACCAAGCGTTGCCCTTTATCGACGAGTCCTGGGGCGCGGATCATTCCAACGGAAATCGTTGTCCGTCACTGGGACGCCGTAGCGTTGATTCGATAGCGCGATCGTCGTGCGCTTGTTCTGCGAATCGAGCGCGACCCAGTAGCTGAGTTCCAGCCCGCCCGGTGCCGAGGCCTTGCGGGTGAAGATCAGGGTGATGACGCCGTACTCGGGATGCGAGCGATCGCGGACCTCGATGCTGACGACGTTGGGATTGCCGGTCTGCTTGACCGTGCCGAACTTCGCCACGTCACGCTTTGGGTCGAGCAGTGCGCCGAGCGGGCTGTTGCTGATCGGCCAGCGCTGCACCTGCCGCACCGAATAGTCGATCATGGTCAGCGCCTTGCCGTCGCTGACGATCAGCATCTGGGCGCTCTTCTCGTACTGGAAGCGGATTTTGCCGGGACGCATCAGCGTCAGTTCACCGGTCAGACTCTGGCCGTTGCGGTCCGTCTGGACGAAATCGGCCTTCATCGTCGAGATCGCGCGCAGCGCCTCGACGGCCTGGTTAAGCTGCGCAGCGTCGGCAGACGGGGCCGCAAGCGCGGGCGCCGCCGGAAGGAGGGCAGGAACGCAAAGCGCGGCCAAACTGGCCGCGCTTACGCAAGAGCGAAAGATCTTGAAGGTGCGGTTCATGATGCTCCCATTGGGTTTGCAGGCTTGAACCGCCCCTTAATCGCAAAGTTCCCGAAGGAAACCTTACTTGATCTTGGCTTCCTTGAAGTCGACGTGCTTGCGCACGACGGGGTCGTACTTGCGGAAGGTCATCTTCTCGGTCGTGTTGCGCGGGTTCTTCTTCGTGACGTAGAAGAAGCCGGTGTCGGCGGTCGAGACAAGACGGATCTTGACGGTTGCGGGCTTCGCCATGGCGGTTTCCTGTATCTCTCGTTTCAGCCGCCCTGGCCGGCCGGCGTTCCGTTGAAAAATTTCAGGGCGGCAATCGAGCGCCGCCCCTCAAGGTTGCGGCCCATGCGATAGTGACAGCCCAAAGTCAAGCGCAGGAGGCTTGATTCACTCCGTATCGAAGGAGTCGATCGGCTTCAGAACGCCGAATTTCTCGTTGTAGGGCGCGTGATTCAGCTTCGGCATCTTGATCGTCTGCGGCTCGACCTTGGTATCCGGCAGGCGGTCCAGCAGGTCGCGCACCAGCGTGAGCCGACCGATTCGCTGGTCGTTGAAGTCAACCACCGTCCACGGCGCATGTTTCTTGTGCGTGGCCTTGAGCATGACCTCGCGCGCCTTGGTATAGTCGTCGTAGCGTTCACGCGCGGCGACGTCGATCGGCGAGAGCTTCCAGCGCTTGAGCGGATCGTCGAGTCGCTCGTGGAGGCGCTCCTCCTGCTTGTCCTGGTCGCAGGCGAGCCAGTACTTGAACAGCAGGATGCCGTCGTCGACGAGCATGCGCTCGAACACCGGGGCCTGCTGGAGGAAGCGCTTCACTTCCGAGCCGGTCGCGAAGCCCATGACTTTCTCGACCCCGGCCCGGTTGTACCAGCTGCGGTCGAACAGCACGATCTCGCCGCGGGTCGGCAGGTGCTCGGCATAGCGCTGGAAGTACCACTGGCCCTGCTCGCGCTCGCTGGGCGCGGTGAGCGCGACGGTGCGGCACTGGCGGGGATTGAGCTGGCCGCCCACGGCCTTGATCGCCCCGCCCTTGCCCGCCGTGTCCCGTCCTTCGAACAGGACGACGATGCGGGCGCCGGTGGAGGAAGCCCAGCGGGCCATGCCCACCAGCTCCTCCTGCATCGGCTCCAGCAGCTTCTCGTAGTCGTTACGGCCGAGCTTCTTGTGATCGTTCTCGGCCATGGTTCAAATCCCTGATCAGACCCGCGAAAGCAGGAAAAGTGCAAGTGCGCCGGCGACGATACGATACCAGGCGAACGGTGCAAAGCCCGAGCGGCTGACGAAGGCCATGAAGGCCTTGATGACGACCAGCGCCACCACGAAGGAAACGGCGAAGCCGATCCCGATCTCGCCCCAGCCCACCGCGCCGGTGCCCGCCATCAGTTCCTTGTGATGCTTGAGCAGTTCCAGCGTCGTCGCGCCGATCATCGTCGGCACGGCCAGGAAGAAGCTGAACTCGGCCGCCGTCCGGCGCTCGATCCCCATCGACAGCGCGCCCATGATCGTCGCGCCCGAACGGCTGACGCCCGGAACCATCGCCAGGCACTGCGCAAAGCCGACGCCGATGCACTTGACGGCGGGCAGCTCGGAAACGCCGGTCAGCGGACCGGGCTTCGCCACTTTCTCGATCCCGAGAATGGCGATGCCGCCGATGATCAGCGCCCAGGCGACCACGGCGGGTTCGCCCAGCAGGCCTTCGATATAGTTGTTGAACAGCAGGCCCAGCACCGCCGAGGGAATGAACGCCAGCAGCACGTTGCGCACGAAACGGATCGAGTTGGGATTGAGCTTGAGCAGCCCTATGCCCACCGCCCAGAACGTGCGCCAGAACTGCACGATCACCGCCAGGATCGCGCCCAGCTGGATGACGATGTTGAAAGTGGCCCACTGGCTCGAATCGTACCCGAACAGCCGTGTGGCCAAAATCAGGTGGCCGGTCGAGGAGACGGGCAGGAATTCGGTGAGGCCCTCGACAATGCCGAGGAGTATCGCGGTAAGGGTCAAGCTCATGGGGTCGAGGTCATGCCGGACGTATCGGTCAAGTCAACCCGCTGGACGGCGCTCTAGTCCCTATAGTCGTTCAGAAAATACGGTTGGCCGCGTTTTGAAGTTCGGGGCCCGGTCCATGTCGAACCGAGCCCCGTTTCCTTACAGTTTCCTTACCAGATCCGCACGCGCTGGGCGGGCGGCAGGTAGAGGGCGTCGCCAGGCTTCACGCCGAAGGCCTTGTACCATTCGTCGAAGTTACGGACGATGCCGTTGATGCGGTAATGCGCGGGCGAGTGCGGATCGGTGATGAGCTGCTGGCGCACCGATTCCTCGCGGTACTTGCTGCGCCAGACTTGCGCCCAGGCCATGAAGAAGCGCTGGTCGCCGGTCAGGCCGTCGATCACCGGGGCTTCCTTGCCGTTCAGCGAGAGCTTGTAGGCGCGGTAGGCCAGGCTGAGGCCGCCGAGGTCGCCGATGTTCTCGCCCATGGTCAGCTTGCCGTTGACGCAGGTCTTGCCGTCGTCGAACGGGCAGAAGCTGTTGTACTGGGCTTCCAGACGGTCCTGGAGCTTCTGGAAGTTGGCCTTGTCCGCCGCGCTCCACCAGTCGCGCAAGTTGCCGGTGCCGTCGGACTTGGCGCCCTGGTCGTCGAAACCATGGCCCATCTCGTGGCCGATCACCGCGCCGATGCCGCCGTAGTTGACCGCCGGGTCAGCCGAGACGTTGAAGAACGGCGGCTGGAGGATGGCGGCCGGGAACACGATCTCGTTGAACGGCGGGTTGTAGTAGGCGTTGACCGTCTCGGGCAGCATGAACCATTCGGTCTTGTCGACCGGCTGGCCGATGCGCTTCATCTGGTCGTCGTTCTCCCACGAACCGGCGGCAATCGCGTTGCCGAGCGGATCGGTGGCCGAGAAGGTCAGGCCTTCGTATTCCTTGTACTTCGCCGGGGCGCCGATCTTGGGATTGAAGGCATCGAGCTTGGCCTGGGCCTCCTTGCGGGTTTCCGGGCCCATCCAGGCCAGGTCCTTGAGGTTGACCGCCATGGCCTTGCGCAAGTTGGCGACGAGGTCGGTCATCGCCGCCTTGGCTTCGGGCGGATAGTACTTTTCGGCATAGATCTTGCCGACGAGTTCACCGGCCATGCCCTCGACCGCGGCGACGCCGCGCTTCCAGCGGGCGCGCTGCTCGGGCTGGCCGCTCATGACCTTGCCGTAGAAGGCGAAGTTGGCATCGTCGATGTCGCTGGGCAGCACGGCGGCGTTGCTGCGCAGGAAGTGCGCCGCGAGCCAGGCCTGCCAGGTGGCGACCGGCACGTCCGAGACCAGCTTGGCCACGGCGGGAACGCCGCCGCCGAACAGGGTCTGCGCCTTGGCGGGATCGATGCGCGCAGCCTTCAGCTCTTCCGGCGTCGGCGGCATTTCTGTGGCGAGCACGTAGCCCGCCTTGCCCGCGCCCATCGTGTCCATGAAGGTGCGCATCAGGCCGGGGGCGCCGAGGCCTTCGAATTCGGCCAGGGTCAGCTTGTTGTAGGTAAGGTCCGGGTCGCGGCTGGCGGCACGGTCCCAGTCGGCCTGGGCGATGCGGGTTTCCAGCGCCACGACCGACTTGGCGGCAGTCGCCGGATCGGCATAACCCGCCTTGCCGAGCAGGAAGGTAAGGTAGTCGGTGTACTTGGCGCGCAGGTCCTGCGAACGCTGGTCGTTCTTCAGGTAGTAGTCGCGGTCGGGCAGGCCGAGACCGCCGACGCCCACCTGGAAGGCGTTGATGTCGCTCTGCTTCTCGTCGGGGCCGACATAGGCGCCGAGCGGCGAGGAGAAGCCGGGCGAGGCGAAGATCTTCATCAGGTCGTCGGGCGTCTTGGCGGCGAAGATGCGCTCAAGGTAAGGCTGCGCCGGGGCCAGACCGGCCTTGTTGATCGCATCGACGTCCATGAAGGCCGCATAGGCCGCCTCGACGCGGGCGGCATCGCTACCGGGTGCGGGCTTGGAGGCGATCAGTTCGTCCATGATGGCGTGGACGCGCTGTTCCGAAAGGTCGCGCAGCGCGGTGAACGAACCCCAGTTGGTGCGGTCGGCGGGGAGCACGACAGCGGCTTCCCACTTGCCGTTCACGAACTTGTCGAAGTCGGCGCCGGGCTTGGCGGCCTTGTCCTGCCACTGGGTCTGGATGCCGGACTTGCCCCAGTCCATCTTCGCCGGGTCGATCTGCATCGGGTCCGAAGACGCGGGCGTTTCGGCCAGCGCCGGAACGGCGGAAAAGCTGAGTGCGGTAGCGAGCGCTGTCGAAGCGAGCACCCGGCCGAGAATGCGGGTCATGGTCCCACCTTTCTGATTTGCATGACACGAACGGTCTGGCGACAAGCCGGAACGGCCCGTCGATAGCAGCGCAACATAATTGCCATATTCGGCAACGCCAGTCCCGAAATGTCGTTTGTCGGCCCCGATCAGGCGTTCGTCGAACGGGCGAAGGCGGCAACCGAGTCCGCATCGAACTGGAGCGAGGCCAGCCGCGCATAGAGGCCGCCCGCCCGGCTCAGGCTCTCGTGCGTGCCCTGTTCGGCGATGCGGCCGCCGTCCATCACCACGATCCGGTCCGCCTTGCGCACGGTGGCAAGGCGATGCGCGATCACCAGGGTCGTGCGGTTCTCCATCAGGTGCTCCAGCGCGTCCTGCACCAGCCGCTCGCTTTCGGCGTCGAGCGCGCTGGTCGCTTCGTCCAGCAGCAGGATCGGCGCGTCGCGCAGCAGGGCGCGGGCGATGGCGATGCGCTGGCGCTGACCGCCGGACAGGCGCGCGCCGTCCTCGCCGAGGAAAGTGTCGAGGCCCTGCGGCAATTCGCGCAGGAAACCTTCGGCATTGGCGGCGCGGGCAGCCTGCCAAATCGCCTCGTCGTCCGCCTGCTGGTTGCCGTAGCGCAAGTTGTCGCGCGCGGAAGCGGCGAAGAGCACGCCTTCCTGCGGCACGAGCGCGATGCGCTGGCGCACTTCGGAGGGATCGGCGGACGTCAGCGGCACACCGTCGATCTTGATAGCGCCGCTCTGGGGATCGTAGAAACGCTCGGCCAACTGGAACAGCGTGGACTTGCCCGCGCCCGAAGGCCCGACGATCGCCACCGTCTCGCCCGGCTCGATCGAGAGGCTGAAATCGTGAAGTGCCGCCAGTTCCGGGCGCGAGGGATAGCGGAACGTCACGCGCTCGAAGGCGAGCTTGCCGCGCCCCGGCGAAGGCAGCGCCAGCGGGCGCGCCGGAGCGGTGATCGTCGGATGCTCGCTGAGCAGTTCGGCGAGGCGGCTGGCAGCACCCGCACCGCGCACGAGATCGCCGTAGACTTCGGTGAGCGAGCCGAAAGCGCCCGCGACGATGCCCGCCGTCACCACGAAAGCGGCTATCGTGCCGCCGGTGATCGTCCCCTCGGCCACGCCGATCGCGCCGCGCCACATGATGACGGTGATCGAGGCGAAGATCAGGAACATGATTGTCGCGGTCATCACCGCGCGCAAGGCGATGCGGTGTCTCCCGGTCTCGAAAGTCCGCTCGACCGCGCCGGAGAAGCGCTCCAGCTCGCGGCCTTCCTGGTTGAAGGCCTGGACCACGCGCAGGGCGCCGAAGACCTCGCTGGTGGTCGCGCCGATGTCCGCCACCCGGTCCTGGCTCTGCCGGGCGACGGCGCGCAATCGGCGCCCGAAGGCGGCGATCGGCAGGATCACCACCGGAATCGCGACGACGAGACCCAGCGTCAGGGTCGGCGCCAGCACGAAGAGATAGGCCACCCCGCCTACCGCCATGATCGCATTGCGCAGCGCCACCGAGACCGTGGTGCCCACCACCGTCTCGATGATGGCGGTGTCCGCCGTCATCCGCGAGGCGATTTCCTTGGGGCTGTTCTCCTCGAAGAAGCTGGGCGACAACGTCAGCAGGTGCCGCTGCACACGCAGGCGCACGTCGGCAACGACGCGCTCGCCCAGCCACGAGACGCTGTAGAAGCGGATCGCCGTCGCCACCGAAAGCACGGTGACGACGCCCAGCAGCATGACGAACCACCAGCGGATCGCCGCGGGATCGGCACCCTGCGCGAAGCCCTGATCGACGATCTGGCGGAAACCGTAGGGGATCGCGAGAGTGGACGTCGCCGTCGTCAGCAGCGCGAGACCGGCGATCGCCATGCGTCCGGGATAATTGAACAGTTCGCGCCAGACCATGCGGAGCGCGCCCAGATTCCCCCGGCCGCCCCCACGCCCTCCCTTGCGGCGCGGAGCCCCGGCTTCGGTGCCACGCCCGGTGACGGTGGCGTTCTCGTTCTTGGGCAGCCCGTCCTGCCCCGCGTTGGCGTCCATAGGCGCGGCCTTATCCTGTCCCCGGCCCGAGGAAAAGATATATGAAAAGCGCCTTTACGATCAAAGCCTTCGCATCCGTCGATGGCTGCAATCGGGTTTACCGCATTGCGCAGGCAACGATTCGGTCCCAAATGGCCTTTATACCTAGCAGGGACGGCCTGGTCGCATTGCCGTTCGGGAGATCCATCTTGCTTTACAACGCTTACGAATTGCAGCGCACCATGCTGAGCGGCGCCGCCGCCTGGGCTTCGGTAAGCTCCGAACTTCTCAGCAATCCCGCCCTTCCCATGGGTTACTTCGGCTTCGGCCCGGTCATGGCCTCGGCCCTTGACGTCTTCGCCCATGCCGCCGCGCCGCGCGGCAAGCCCGCCTTCGACATCGAGACCGTCACCACCGGCGGCAAGACTTACGACATCACCGAATCGATCGTGCTGCGCCGCCCCTTCGGCGACCTGATCCGCTTCACCCACGCCGGCCTGCCCAAGGACGCGCCCAAGCTGCTGGTCGTGGCGCCGATGAGCGGCCACTTCGCCACCCTGCTGCGCGGCACCGTCGCCCGCATGCTGGAAAGCTGCGAAGTCTACATCACCGACTGGGCCGACGCGAAGCTGGTGCCCTCGGATGCGGGCCGTTTCGACCTAGACGACTATATCGACTACCTGATCGGCTTCCTCGAACACATCGGACCCGGCGCCCACATGCTGGCCGTCTGCCAGCCCTCGGTCCCGGCTTTCGCCGCCGCCGCGATCATGGGCAAGCAGCAGCACCCCTGCCGCCCGGCCACGCTGACCATGATGGGCGGCCCGGTCGATACCCGCGAGGCCCCGACCAGCGTCAACGACGTGGCGATGCAGCAGCCGCTCTCGTGGTTCGAGAACAACGTCATCGCCACCGTTCCGCTCACTTATCCGGGCGCCGGTCGCAAGGTCTATCCGGGCTTCCTCCAGCTCGCGGGCTTCATGGCGATGAACCTCGGCAACCACATGATGAGCCACTATGGCATGTTCAAGCACCTCGTCACCGGCGACGGCGAAGGCGCGGCGGCCACCAAGGCCTTCTACGACGAATACCGCTCGGTCTGCGACATGACCGCCGACTACTATCTCCAGACCATCGAGCACGTGTTCCAGAAGCACTCGCTACCCAAGGGCGAATTCGTCCATCGCGGCGAACGCATCGACCCTTCCGCGATTCTCGACACCGCCCTTCTCGCGGTCGAGGGTGAGCGGGACGACATCTCCGGCATCGGCCAGACCAAGGCCGCGCTCAAGCTTGCCACCCATCTGCCGGACAGCAGGAAGAAGTACCTGCTTGCCGAGAACGTCGGCCATTACGGCATTTTCAACGGCAACAAGTGGCGCACCCGCATCGCTCCGGTGCTGGAGGACTGGATCCGCCAGCACGCCCGCAAGCCGCTGGAAGTCGCCGCCTGACGATTCCATTTGCCCGGTGGACGCGCTTTGCCTCCGCCGGGCCGAGCTTGCGAATCGCTGCCGCGCCGCCGAGGTCGGCAAACCGGTTAACCCTTGCGGTAGCCCGCCTTGCACGTGGGAACCGGGCGTCGATGGGACTGGAAAGTCCCCTGCGTTTAGGTTAACTTACCGGTATGGAACAGACGTTGGGTCGACGTGCTGTCCTCATGGGCGGACTGGCGGCGGGCGCAAGCCTGGCATTGCCGTCGCGCGTGCTGGCAGCAGAAAACACGGCAGGAACAGCGACGGGACAGATCGGTCCTGCCGGGCTGCCCTCTCTCGGTGGCGGCATCAGCACGCTGGACGCTGTACCGAGCGCCCTCACCCCCTATCAGCGCCGCATCCTCGATGTCGCCTCGCGGCAGGTGCAGCGCGTGCGCTCGCAGATCTGGCGGACCGACCTCGTCGGCATCGCCGATTTCGCACAGCCCTCGTGGAAGCCGCGCCTGCACTTCGCCAATATCGAGGCGGGCACGGTCCGCTCCTTCCTGCTCGCCCACGGGCGCGGCTCGGACCCGGCGCACAGCGGCTGGCTGCAGAGCTTTTCCAACCTGCCCGGATCGGAAGCCACCTCGCGCGGGGCCTTCCTGACTTGCGAGTGGTACTCGGGCAAGTACGGCACCTCGATCCGCCTCAAGGGCCTGGACAACGACAATTCGATGGCGCTCGAACGGGCCATCGTGATGCACCCGGCGTGGTACGTCGATGCGGCGATGATCCAGAAGTGGGGCAAGCTCGGCCGCAGCGAAGGCTGCTTCGCGATGAGCAACACCGACTTCAACGAAGCGCTCTGGCACCTTTCGGGCGGACGCCTGCTGTTCGCCGACCGCATCGGGGAATACTGAATCCCGTTCATCACGTCATGCAGCGATCCGCTGTAGCGCCGCGTTAGACACCCTTTCTCCGGGGTGTTACGGATCAGCCATGAACGGAAATCTCGCGGAATTCAGGAAGGACGCGCCTACCGACGCGCGGCAGGTGCGTTCCCGCAAGGTGCTGAACGCCGCCATGCTGTCCCTGCTTGAGGAAAAGACCTTCGACCAGATCACCATTCGCGAGATCTCGGCGCGGGCGGGCACCGGCTATGCCACCTTCTTCCGCCACTATTCGACGAAGGAAGCGCTGCTGGGAGATGTCGCCTCGGAAGAGATAGCCGGGCTGCTGGCCCTGACCATTCCCATCCTCCACGCCAACAGCTACGAATCCACGCTGGCGCTGTGCACCTACGTCGGCGAGCATCGGACGCTCTGGTCCGCCCTGCTGGCAGGCGGTGCCGCCGGGATCGTGCGGGAAGAGTTCATCCGGCAGGCGCGCGGCCTGATCGAGGGCCTCGCCGATCCGGCCGAGTGGCTGCCCCGGGATCTCGGTGTGGTGCACGGCACCGGCGCCACGATCGACATTCTCGGCTGGTGGCTGGCCAAGGGACAGGACCAGAGCGCCGAGGACACCGCGCGCATCCTTCATCGACTGGTCATCGCACCACTGGTGGGCGACGGCCTGGCAGTCCTCGATCAGGCGCGCCACCGGGAATGAGCGGACTGGAAAACGCCGACTGGCCGCTGTTCGGCTGGGTCGACGACATTCGACACCCCCTGGCACGCGCGCGAGACGGCGGCCACCCTGCCGCGCTCGCCACGCTCTACCGGGTCGAAGGCAGCGCGCCGCGCGGCCCCGGCGCGCAGATGCTGTTCGTCGCGCCCGACGATAGGGCCGACATCGATGCCAGCGGCTATTTTTCCGGAGACTGTATCGAAGGCGACGTGGCCGGCCATGCCATGCAGGTCCTCGCCGACGGTCTCCCGCGCCGCCTCCACTACGGCAACGGCAGTCCGTGGATCGACATCCGCCTGCGCTGCGGCGGCGCCCTGCATGTCCTGGTCGAGCGCATCGCCGCCGACAGTGCGGCGGCGGCCGAGTTGCTGCGCCACGGCGCGGCCCGCCGCGCCTGCCGCTGGCACAGCGACGGCACCGCACAGCACGTAACCGCCGATGCGGGACCGCTGCTCGACCTCTCCGAAACGCCGTTCTCGCTCGCCCGTCGCTATGACCCGCCCCGCCGCCTGATCGTTTCCGGCGGCGATCCGGGGGCCTTGGCAGCAGCCCGGCTTGCCGCCCTCTCGCAGTTCGAGACGATCCTGCTGCGTCCCGACGGCCCCACGGCGGCGCCGCCCTTCCCCGTCTCCCGTTACATGCGCAGCGATCCCGCGACGGCGCTGGCAGAGTTGGGAGTGGACCGCTGGACCGCCTATCTCGGCGCCACGCACGAGGATCACCACGATCTCGGCGGCTGCCTCGCCGCGCTGCGCGGCGGGGCGGGCTATGTCGGCATGATCGGCGCGAAGTCGCGCGCGGCGGCGCGGCGCGGTGCACTCGAAAATGCCGGAGCGACGCCGGAACAACTGGCCCGGCTCCATCTTTCGCCGGGCGTGGCCGGACTCGGCAAGTCGCCCTGGGAAGTCGCCACGGGGATCATCGCCGAGATCATGCAGGCGCTGAACCCGGCGCGCGAGCGGGCATGACTTTCGCCGCGCTCGTACTGGCAGCGGGAGCCTCGCGGCGGTTCGGCGGCGACAAGCTCTCCGCCCTGCTCGATGGCGAACCGCTGCTGTTCCACGCCGTCCGCGCCGCCCGCGCCGCGCCGGTCTCTCGCGTGCTCGTGGTGGCGCGGGACGGCCTCGACTGCGGAACATGGCCGGAAAACCCGCCGGTCGAAGTGCTCCGCATCACCAGCGACGCGCTGTCGGAATCGCTCAAGGCCGGGATCGCGGCCCTGCACGATACGAACGGCGTCTTCGTGTTCCTCGGCGACATGCCCCGCGTGCCCCATGACATGGCCGCGCGCCTCGCCGCCGGGATCGGGAGCGGGATCGGGGACGGCAGCGCCGCACTGCCCCGCCGCGACGGCAGGCCGGGCCATCCGGTACTGCTGTCCGCCCGCCTCTACCCCGAGATCGCGCGGCTCTCCGGCGACGAGGGCGCGGGACGCCTGCTGCGCGGCCGCGGGGATGTCATCTTCGTCGAGACCGAAGATCCGGCGGTCCATCTCGACATCGATCGCCCGCAGGATCTTGCCTTGCTGCGCGCAGCCGATACGCCGCGCTGACCCGTCAGGCGCTGCCGGTCTGGCTCGACAGCAGCGCCGGATCGATCCCCTCGGCCCGCCAGGTCGCGGTCCATCGATCGGCGACCGCCGTGTCGAACAGGATTTCCGGATGCGGATCCGCCGCGTACCAGCCATGCTGCCGCATCTCGCCTTCGAGCTGCCCCGGCGCCCAGCCCGCATAGCCCAGCGACATCAGCCAGCGCTTCGGCCCGCGCCCTTCGGCAATCGCCCGCAGCACATCCATCGAGGCGGAAAGCGAACAGAGCGGATGAACCTCGACCGTGTCGCTGCCGCCCCAGTCGGGCGAATGGAGCACGAAGCCGCGCCCCGGCTCGACCGGACCGCCTTCGTGGACCTCGCAGTCCGGCGCGACGCCGGGGTCGATGCCCAGTTCTTCGAGAATCTCGTGGAAGCGCACGCCTTCGCGCAGCCGGCCGATGCCGATGCCCAGCGCGCCGTTCTCGTCATGGACGCAAAGCACGCTCACGCTGTGGTCGAAGCGGGGATCGAACATGCCCGGCATCGCCAGCAGGAGCCGTCCGGATAAATATTGTTTCTCGGTCACATCGGCAAATGTAAGCCCTTCGCAGGGGACGGCAAGCGGGTTGCGCTTTTCCCGGCGGAGATCGCGCTTTATGGCTCCCGCCAAGCAAGGAAGGGAAATTGCGAGTGAGCCTGCTGTTCGAACTGCCCGAAGCCCCCGCCGTCTCCGTCCTGGGCGAGGATGCCCGCTACCCCGTGCGCCGGATTTTCTGCGTCGGGCGCAACTACGCAGCCCATGCGCGCGAACTCGGCAATGCGGTCGACCGCGAGGCGCCGATCTGGTTCACCAAGGCCCCCGCCGCGCTCTGCCATTCGGGCGGCGCAATCGCCTATCCGCCCGGCACGCAGGACTGCCATTACGAGATGGAACTCGTCGTCGCGCTGGGCGGCCACGGCTTCGAAGTCGCAGCGGAACAGGCCATGGACCTCGTCTACGGCTATGCCTGCGGGCTCGACATGACCCGGCGCGACCTCCAAAACGCCGCCAAGGCCAAGGGCTATCCCTGGGACATGGGCAAGGACTTCGAGAACGGCGCCGTGATAGGCGCCATCACCCGCGCCGAGGCGTTCGGCACGCCGGGCGAGCAGCGCATCACCCTCACCCAGAACGGCGAGCCCCGGCAGGACGCGCCGCTCTCCGAGATGATCTGGAGCCTGCCCGAACTGATCGCCGACCTTTCGCGCCTCTACCACCTTGCACCCGGCGACCTGATCTATACCGGCACGCCTGCGGGCGTAGGCCCGGTCGCACCGGGGGACCGGCTGGAAGGCCGCGTCGAAGGTCTTGAGCCCGTCGTCCTCACGATCGATCCGGCCTGACGTGAACATGCTCCGCTACCGAGCCGCCCTGCTGGCAGGCTGTGCCGCGCTTTCTTCGGCGCCGGTTCTGGCCGAAGAGACCGCGCAGCCCGGCGCCCCGATCATCGTAACCGGCCACGGCCTCGAATCGGGACCGGCCACCCCGGCCTATGATGTCGAGACCATCGAGCGCGACGCGGTGATCGCCAGCGCCTCGGGCCGGATCGAGGACGTGCTGAATTCGGTGGCGGGCTTTTCCCAGTTCCGCCGCTCGGACAGCCGCTCGGCCAATCCTTCCTCACAGGGCGCAACCTTGCGCGCGCTGGGCGGCAATGCGTCGAGCCGCACGCTGGTCCTGCTCGACGGGGTGCCGGTGGCGAACCCATTCTTCGGCTATATCCCCTACAGCGCCATCGCACCGGAGCGGCTTTCGTCGATCCGGGTGACGCGCGGCGGCGGTTCGGGCGCCTTCGGCTCGGGCGCGGTGGCGGGCACCATCGAGATGACCAGCGCCGGGCCCGACCAGATCGGCGCCCTGCAAGGCAGTGCCCTCGTCAACGATCGCGGCGAGACCCAGACCTCGGCCACCATCGCGCCGAAGCTGGGCGCGGGCTTCCTCGTCGCCAGCGTGCAGTGGGACCGGGGCGAAGGCTTCTGGACCACGCCGAGGGACCAGCGCGTTCCGGCTTCCGCCCGCGCCGCCTATGACAGCTGGTCGGCCTCGCTGCGCGCCGTCGCGCCGCTGAGCGGGGACGTGGAACTCCAGGCCTCCGTGCTCGCCTATGGCGACCAGCGCACCTTGCGCTTCAAGGGCGCCGATTCGACCTCGGAAGGCCAGCAGGCCTCGCTGCGACTGGTCGGTCGGGGCGACTGGCAGTTCGACGTGCTCGGCTATGTACAGGCGCAGGACTTCTCGAACATCGTGATCAGTTCGAGCACTTTCAAAAAGACGCTGGACCAGCACCGCACCCCGACCACCGCGATCGGCGGCAAGGCCGAACTGCGCCCGCCGGTGGGCGAGAACCATGTCCTGCGCATCGGCGCGGACTTGCGCCTGAGTGACGGGCGCCTGCTGGAACTTTCCTACACCGGTCAGCAGGATGTCCGCCGCGCGGGCGGCAACCAGTCCGACCTCGGCTTCTATGCCGAAGACGACTGGACTCTGGGCGACCTCGTGCTCACCGCCGGTGGCCGCGCCGACCGCTGGACCATCCGCAACGGCTTCTATCGCTCGGTCAGTCCCGCCGGTGCCGTGCTTAAGGACGATGCCTATGCGAACCGCTCGGGCTGGATGGGCAACGGTCGCGCCGGTCTGGTGTGGCACGCCGGCAAGGCCGTGAGCCTGCGCGCCGCCGCCTATAGCGGCATGCGCCTGCCGACGCTCAACGAACTCTACCGCCCCTTCGTCGTCTTCCCGATCACGACCGAGGCCAATCCGAACCTCAAGCCCGAACGCCTGCGCGGCTACGAGGCGGGGATCGACCTGCATCCGCTGGAGGCCCTGACCCTCTCGCTGACCGCCTTCGACAACAAGGTGAAGGATGCGGTGGCCAACGTAACGCTGAACGGCACGACCCGCGAACGGCAGAACGTAAACGCGGTGCATGCGCGCGGGCTGGAAGCCGCCGCCGCACTCGACCTCGGCAAAGTCCGCTTCGACGGCGCGCTGGCCTGGACCGACGCCAAGGTTCGCGCGGATGATCCGGACCTCGACGGTCTTCGCCCCTCGCAGACGCCGAAGTTCGCCGCCAGTGCCACGCTCGCCTGGCTCCCGGCGGAGGGCTGGCGTTTCGCGGCGACCCTGCGCCATGTCGGCGCCCAGTACGAGGACGATCTAGAGACTTACGTGCTGCCCGCTGCGACGACGCTGGACGGCTACATGCAGGTTCCGGTGACGGGTCCGGTGTCGCTGATCCTCCGCGCCGAGAACCTGACCGACGAGGACATCGTCACCCGCAATCAGAACGGCTCGATCGATCTCGGCACACCGCGCACCTTCTGGGCCGGTATCCGGGTCGCCCTGCGCTGATGCACGGCGGTCCAGAGCACGACAGGCCGTGCATGAGCACCGCTCCGTCGCAGGCCGTGCTCTGGCGCAATGCCGGCGGCGCGCATAAGGAAGCGCGATGCCGCGCCTGACCGTCAACGATCATCCGGTCGAAATCGCCATGGACCCGCAGGTGCCCTTGCTCTGGGCGCTGCGCGACGGCGCGAATCTCACCGGAACCAAGTATGGCTGCGGCGTAGGCGACTGCGGCGCCTGCACGGTGCTGGTCGACGGCGGCGCCCTGCGCGCCTGCCTCGTCACGCTGGGCGAGTGCGAGGGCCGCTTCGTCACCACCATCGAGGGGCTGTCGGCAGACCGCTCGCACCCGATGCAACAGGCGATGGTCGCCGAGCAGGCGATCCAGTGCGGCTTCTGCACGCCCGGCATCGTCATCGGCGGCGCTGCCCTGCTCGCCCGCAATGCGAATCCGAGCGAGGCGGAAATCCGCGAGGCGCTCCCCAATCTCTGCCGCTGCGGCGTCTATCCGCGCCTGATCGCCGCCGTGCAGCGCGCCGGTAGGGTCCTGCGCCGCGAGGAAACCATCAGCGCCGCGCCCGCGCCGGGAATCGCTCCCCGCGACGCCGCGCGCAAAGTGCCGGCCCTGGCACCTCTGAAAACGACATCACCCGAACGACAGGAGCAACGCCCGTGAAGGCGACCATCTGGCACAACCCGAAATGCGGCACTTCGCGCAAGACCCTGGCGATCCTGGAGGAAACTCCGGGCGTCGAGGTCGAAGTGATCGAATATCTCAAGACCGCGCCCTCGGCCGAAAAGCTCGCCCAGCTCTACCGCGATGCCGACATCACCCCGCAGCAGGGCCTGCGCCAACGCGGCACCGACGCCGCCGAGCGCGGCCTGCCCGAGGCCGACGACGCCACCGTTCTGGCGGCGATGGCGGCCGAACCGGCGCTGATCGAACGCCCCCTCGTGGAGACCGAAAAGGGCGTGCGGCTGTGCCGTCCGCAGGAAAAGGTCCACGAGATTCTGTAACCTCCACGTAACATTGGCCGACGCTTGCTTGCAAAGTCGGCCCCGATCTGTCACCGAATCGCCCTTCGCCGGACGACAACAAACGCGAGAGCTTCCTCAAGCATGACCAGTACCGAGCTTGCCCGAGAGGCGCTGCCCCAGCGGATCAAGCGGAAGATCAAACACAGCCTTGGACCTTGGGGCGTGTTCATCGAAGGCTTCCTGCGCAATCCCGTGATGGTCGGTTCGATCGTTCCGTCCTCGCGCTTCACGATCAATCGCATGCTGGCCCCGGTGGACTGGGCCAACTGCAAGCTTTTCGTCGAGTACGGCCCCGGAGTCGGCACGTTCTGCCGCCCGGTGCTCGACCGTCTCGGTCGCGACGGACAGCTGATCGTCATCGACACCAATCCGCTGTTCATCGACTATCTGCGCCGCACCATCACCGACAGCCGGTTCATCCCGGTGCTCGGCTCGGCGGCGGACGTCGAGGACATCGTGCGCGCGCACGGCCATGACAAGGCGGACTACGTGCTGTCCGGCCTGCCGTTCTCGACCCTGCCCGACGGCGTGGGTCCGGCGATCGCTTCCGCCACCTACCGCGTCATCCGCAAGGGCGGCGCTTTCCTGGTCTACCAGTTCACGCCCAAGGCGCGCGAATTCATGGCCCGCCACTTCAAGCGGATCGACAACGGCATGGAGCCGATCAATGTCCCGCCCTGCTTCCTGTTCTGGGGCTGGAAGGACGAAGACTGAGCCGGACGGCCCGTTTTCGAACTACCCGATACCAAAAAGGCCGGTGCTCCTCGCACCGGCCTTTTTCGTTTTACTCGAAGGTCTGCGTCACCTGCTCCTCGCTCGGCCCCGCAAGCTGGCGGTGCACCTGCGCGATCACTGCAACGAAGTAGAGCGCCATGATCGTCGCCATGATCGATTCGACCACTGCCGCCGTGATCCGGACCGCTTCACCGGGCGCCAGCAGCGTCACCGGCAGGGTCAGGATATTGCCGAAGATCATCAGCACCACCATGGCAAGGCCCAGCAGGGCATAGAACCCCAGCAGGCGCGCGGTATTGCCCTTGGTGAGCGTCCACGACCGCCCGAGCGCCACGATCGGGTTGAGCGTCTTCTCTACCGCGACGACCGGCGCCGTCACCGAAAAGCGTACGAACACCGCGACCGCAAAAGCCAGCGCAATCGCCAGCCCGATCACCGCGCCCACACTCCCGCCCACGGCGCCGAGCACCCCGGCGATCACCAGGACCACCGCGCCAAGCCCCATGCCGAGCAGGATCTGCGCCACCAGATAGGGCACCAGCCCCTTCACACCGGCGCGAATCGCCTCGCCCACGGTCGGGCGGCGCTCGGTGTCGAGCAGGCAGAGCAGCGAGAGCGTGCCCAGCGCCTGAAACAGCGCGAGCGGAATCATCACCGGCAGGATCGAGCCGTAATAGGCCTTTACCGCCGTCATGACCTGCTGCTCGTTCATCCCGCTGCCCATCTCGGGCTGGGGGAAGAAGATCGCGAAAGCGAGTTGCGGCACCAGGAAGAACACGCCAGCCAGCGCCAGGACAACCTCCCGGTTGGCGGAAACCGCTTGGGATGCCCGGGTCCAGGCCCTGTTGCTGTCGAACTTCATAACTGCTCCTGATGCCGCCAGATGAGAGCCGGCCTTTCAAAGTGACTTGATAACCGCAGGGAATGACGCCACGCAACGCGGCATGACTTTTCCGTCCACGCTTCCCGACACGCTTCCCGGTGATATCGAACTGCGCGTGAGCGCCGAGCCCGTGCCCTACCGCGCCGCGCTTGAGGAAATGACCGAGCGCAACGCGCAGATCGCCGCCGGAGAGGCGCGCGAACTGATCTGGCTGCTCGAACACCCGCCGGTCTATACCGCCGGCACCAGCGCCGACCGCACCGAACTGCTCGACCCGCGTTTCGAAGTCGTCGAAGCCGGGCGCGGCGGGCGCTATACCTATCACGGTCCCGGCCAGCGGGTCGCCTATGTCCTGCTGGACCTCAGGAAGCGCGCCCGCGACGCGCGCGGCTTCGTCCACGGACTCGAAGGCTGGGTGATCGAGACGCTGAAGGACTTCGGAGTGGAAAGCTTCCGCAGCGAAGGCCGCATCGGCATCTGGACCCAGGACATCGACGGGCGCGAGGCCAAGATCGGCGCGATCGGCGTGCGCATCCGCAAGTGGGTGACGATGCACGGCTTCGCGGTGAACATCCGCCCGGACCTTGCCCACTTCACCGGCATCGTGCCTTGCGGGATCGAGGAATTCGGCGTCACCAGCCTCTCGCGACTGGGGAAGGAAGTTGAGTTCGCCACCTGGGACGAGGCGCTGATCGCCCGCGCGCCCGCTTTCCTCGCCGCTCTCGATCGCCCCTGTCCTCCGGAGACGCCCGCATGACCTATCCCCGGAACGCCAAGGTGCTGGCCCTCCTGCTGACGGCCACCACCTGCCTCGCGCTCGGCGCCTGCAAGAAGGAAGAAAGCCCGGCGCAGAACGCGGCAGCCGGGGCGAAGATCCTGCCCCGCTCGGTGGGCGACGACATGCTGCCCTACGACACGGTGCGCTCGCAGTCCGCGCCCGCCGCTCCCGAGTCGGGTCCGCACAGTTCTGCCACTTCGCCGCGCGCGACCGCCAGCGAAGCCGCCGCGCCGGAAGACAATGCCGCCAATGCGGCTGCGGCCGCAGCCGCCGATGTGGAAGCCGCGGCCGCAGGGCCTGTTCAGTAAGGACCGGAAACGATCAGGCGCTCATCACAGCGCCTTTTCGTAGACGGCGTATTCGCGGTTCACCTTGCTGTCGATGGCGCCTGCGATGGCGACCATGCCCTGGTTGTCGTCGAGCACCCAACCGATCTCGGCACGCTTCGCACCGAATTTGGAGGTGGCGGCGCGGCGGATGTACTCGATCATCATGAAAGCCAGCTGGCTGGCGAGTCGCGAGGACTGCAGCTTCTTGCGCACGCCCATCAGCGGCACGCGCATATCCGCCGGGTTGGGCCTCCGCAGCCAGAGCAGCAGCTTGATGAGCCCGAAGATGCCCGGCTTGCCCTTGGGACCGTTGAAGCGCTTCTGCGCCTGGTTGAGGTCCGGCCAGGTCATCATGAAGGCCACCGCCTCGCCTTCGTATTCGGCGATGCGGATGAGTTCGGGATGGACCAGCGGCTTCAGCGCCTTGCCGGTATATTCGATTTCCTTTTCGGTGAAGGGCACGAAGCCCCAGTTGTCCGACCAGGCATCGTTGAGGATGTCGCAGATCAGCGCCGCTTCCTCGTCGAATCGCTTGGGATCGACCTCGCGAATGCGGATCTTGGCGTTCTTCTCGCCCGAAGCGACGATGCGCTGGACCAGCGGCGGGAACTGCTTCGTCACGTCGAGATCATAGGTGTAGAGCGTCTTCACCCGCTCGTAACCGGCCCCCTCGATCCAGGGACGGTAGGCCGGATCGTGGTGCGCCATCATCACCATCGGCGCGTGATCGTGCCCGAGGACCTGCAGGCCCGGCTCTTCCCAGACGGACAGGTTCATCGGCGCCAGAACGCGGGTCATGCCCTCCTCGCGCAGCCACTGTTCGGCGGCGGCGATCAGCGCGCGGGCGGCGTCCTCGTCCTCGGCCTCGATCGCGCCCCAGTTGCCGGTACCGGGGCCCATGCCCTGTTCCGCAGGCTGTTTCAGCGCCAGTTCATCGATATGCGCCGATATGCGCCCGACGACCTCGTCGCCGCGCCTGGCCAGGAAAAGCTGCCCGTGGGCATGGTCCCAGAACGGATTCTTGCCCGGCGTGAACTTGGAGATTTCCTCCGAGCGCAAGTTCGGCACCCAGTTTTGATCTGTAGCATTGTGCCGATAAGCGTAATCGACAAAGGCGATCCTGTCGGCCTTGCTGGAAACGGGTGTGATGACTAGTTCGGCTTTGGCCACGATCCTGCCTTTGTTCCGCCTTATGGGAATTGCTTGGATCGCGACCTGCGGTCGGTCCCGGCATGTTGTCAAGCGGGACGACCGGCAGGACCGCCCGCAAAACACGCACCGGGCCGGTTATGCCCGGAGACTTTGGACTAGAATTGTATGATTGCCCAGGAAGCTATCGATCTGTCGCCACCGGCGCCGCGTGAAGCGGTCTCTCGCCCGCGCTCGTCGGAGATTCCCGACGACAAGGCGATGCTGCGCGCCGCCGTCGAACTGACCCGTGACATCGCGGTCGCCCGCCCCGGAATCTACTGGCCCGACATGCTGGTCTCGGCCACGGTCGGCTATGCCGCGCTGGCAGGCGCCATCCTGGTCGGCAATGTCTGGGCAGCGGTCGTGCTAGGCCTCGTCTCGGCGCTCGCGCTCTACCGGGCGCTGCTGTTCATCCACGAGCTGACCCATATCCACCGCGACGCCCTGCCCGGCTTCCGGTTTACGTGGAACCTGCTGGTCGGCATTCCGATGCTGATCCCTTCGCTGATGTACGAGGGCGTCCACACGATCCACCACACGCGCACCCGCTACGGCACCGTGGAGGACCCGGAATACCTGCCGCTGGCGCTGATGAAGCCGTGGAGCCTGCCGGTCTTCGCACTCACCGCGATCCTGCTGCCGGTGGCCCTGCTGATCCGCTCCGCCGTGCTGGTGCCGCTGGGCGCCGTGATCCCGCCGCTGCGCAAGCTCGTGTGGGAACGCGCCTCGGCGCTCGCCATCAACCCGCAGTTCGGTCGTCGCCCGGCAGAGGGCGCCTTCGCGCGTATGGTGTTCTGGCAGGAACTGGGTTGCTCGGTCTGGGCGATCGCCGTGCTCGCGGCGAGCTATGCCTATGGCTGGCGTCCGCTGCTGATCGCGCTCTGCGTGGTCTCGCTGACGGCTTTCCTCAACCAGGTCCGCACCCTCGTCGCCCACCTCTGGGAGAACGACGGCGACGCCATGACGGTGACCGCGCAGTATCTCGATTCGGTGAACGTGCCGCCGCCCGCGAAGTTCTCCGAACTCTGGGCGCCGGTCGGCCTGCGCTATCACGCGCTGCACCACCTGCTGCCCTCGATGCCCTATCACTCGCTGGCCGAGGCCCACCGCCGCCTTGCCGCGCAGTTCGGCTCGGGTTCGACATATTCGAAGGCAAACTATCCGGGGCTGATGCCGCTGCTCGGCCGCCTCGCGAAAAGCACGATGGGCGCGCGCTGAAAAAAGAAACGAAAAAGCCCCGCGTGGATGCGGGGCTTTTTTTGTTGGGGGCTTACTCTTCGGTCCGGATCAGCACCGTCTCGCCGATCAGGGCGAAGAGCACGAACGGCGCCCAGGCTGCGATCAGCGGCGGATAACCGCCGAAGTTCCCCATGGCCAGCGCCGCATTGTCGAGCACGAAATAGGCAAAGCCCAGCGCCATGCCGATCACCGCGCGGATCAGCAGCTGCCCCGAACGGGCCAGACCGAAGGCAGCGACAGCGCCCAGCAGCGGCATCAGCACCGAGGAAAACGGCCCGGAGAGCTTGTGCCACCAGGCCGCCTCCAGTTCGCTGGTCCGGCGCCCGGCCACTTTCATCGCCTCGATCGAGGAGGAAAGCTGGAACAGGTCCTCCGAATCGGCATCGACCTTGGAGATCATGATCTTCTCCGGCGTGATGCCGGGGGCAAGGACCGTGGGGCCAAGCCTGGTTGCGGTGGTCGTCGCCACCACGAAACGGTTCGGATTCTCGAAACGCCAGCCGGGATTGGCAAAAGCCGCGCGGTCGCTGCGATACTGCTCGACGATGATATCGTTGGCATCGCGGCGATAAAAGGTCACCCCGTGCAGGACCATGCCGGTGCCCTGCCCTTCGAGGCTCGATGCCATCAGCAGGTCCCGGCCGTCGGCCAGATAGAGGTTCGCCTTGACGCCGGGGTCCTTGGGAATCGGCCCGTAGTTCACCGATTGCCAGGCATTGAGCGTCGCGGTGGAACGGGTGACGACACGCTCGTTGAAGGCCAGGCTGCCCGTCGAGATCACCAGCGCCGTCAGGATCAGCGGCGCCAGCACCTGGTGCGCCGAAAGCCCTGCTGCCTTCATCGAGATGACCTCGCTGTTCTGGTTCAGCGTGGCGAGCGTGATGATCGTCGCCAGCAGCACAGAATAGGGCAGGAACCGGGCGATCAGCTGCGGAACGCGCAGCGAGACGTAATAGAGCAGCTGCTCCTGTCCGTTGCCGGGATAGGCGAGGATATCGCCGCTCTCGCCCAGCAGGTCGAGCATCTGGAGCACCAGCACCAGCATGAACAGCACCGCCAAGATGCGCGTCACGAACAGGCGCGCCAGATACCAGGTCAGCGTGCGCGAAGGGAAGAATTCCATCTGCATCTCAGGAAGCTTCCGCAGGTTCGGGCAGGATGGGGCCGCGCTTGGTGCGCTTCATCAGGGACTTGAGCCGCTTGACGACGATCTCTGCCCCCTTTTCGAGCCAGCCGATCGCCTGCCCGCCGGGAACATAGGCGACGCGCCAATACATCCACAGAATCAGCGCGGCGAAGACGAAGAACGGCCCCCAGAGGCCGAGGATCGGGTTCATCTTGCCCAGCGAGGCGACATCGGCCGCATACTGGTTCACCTTGTGATAGGCGACGACCATGACGATCGAGACGAACAGGCCCAGCGCCGACGTCGAGCGCTTGGGGGGAATGGCGAGCGCCACCGCCAGCAGCGGCAGCAGCAGCATCATGATCACTTCGACCATGCGGTAATTGAAGTTCGCCTGGCTGGAAATCCGCTCTTCCTTGGGAAGATCCTTGTCCCAGCCGAGGTGGGCGAGTTCGGGCAGCAGGTATTCGCGGTCGGAACCGCCGCGCTTGCGGAACTTCTCGATCTGCGGCAGCTCGATCGGCAGGTCGTGGCGCGTGAACGAGAGCACGCGCGGCTCCTTGCCGGGAATGTCCTGGATGATCTGGCCCTGGTCCAGACGCAGGATGATCGTGTCCGGAGCGCCCTTCAGCGCCAGGAACTGCCCCTGACGGGCGGAGATCGCCAGGACCTGTCCCTTCTTGTCGACCACGCGCGCGAAGATGCCGATCAGTCGGCGGCCATTGTCCCGGCTCTCGTCCACGCGCAGTGCGATACGGTCCTTGAGCGCATTGAACTCGCCGACCTTGATCGAGGCGCCGAGCGCGCCCGACTTCAGCTCGTAGTTCAGCTCTTCGTAGTAGTAGCGGGACAGCGGCTGGAGATAGCCGACGATCGCGAAATTCAGCGCCGCCAGCAGGATAGCCAGCATATAAGGCACGCGCAGCAGCCGGGTATAGCTCAGCCCGACCGCGCGCATCACGTCGAGTTCACTCGACGTCGCCAGCTTGCGGAAGGCGAGCAGGATGCCCAGCATCAGGCCCAGCGGAATCGCCAGGCTGGCATATTCCGGCAGGAGATTCGCCAGCATCTTGAAGACGACGCCGATCGGGCCGCCCTCCGTTGCCACGAAGTCGAACAGCCGTAGCATCTTGTCGAGCACGAGCAGGGACGCCGCGAGCAGGAAGATGCCGAGCATCGGCATCAGCACGAGGCGAAAGATGTAGCGATCGATGGCGCTGAGAAATTTCACGCTGAAAGTTTCACCGGAGGTGTCGTTATAAAACCGTGCACCCCAAGCCCTTAACGGCTTGGCGCCTAGGGGCAAAGCGAATTGTCTCGCGGCGTTCCGTCTTCCCCGGTTCCCGTCCCCGGCAAAGCGACAGAGCGGAACGCGCCAGCGCCGAAGCGCGGCGGATGGAAATGGCCGTTTCACGCCATGTCACAGTTATATGCCCCGCCCGGCGATTGCATTCGCGGCGCCCATGCTCTCATGGCGAAAGCCGATCGCCCGGCACCTCGTCGCTTCGCCCAGAGTGCCCTCACAGCAACGCGCGGCCAATTCCTAAACGCTGGTCAGGTCGGATAAGGAAAACGGCCCTGCATTCGTTGCCGAGCCGCAAGCCGCCGCGAGCTGAGCGGCTCAGGCCTTCTCCAGCGTGCACTGGAGCGGATGCTGGTTCTGCCGGGCGAAGTCCATCACCTGGTTCACCTTGGTTTCCGCGATCTCGTAGGGGAATATCCCGCAGACACCGACGCCCTTCTGGTGGACATGCAACATCACGCGCGTCGCCTGCTCCAGGTCCATATGGAAGAAGCGCTTGAGCACCATGACCACGAACTCCATCGGCGTGTAGTCGTCATTGAGCATCAAGACCTTGAACTGACTTGGCTTCTTCGGCTTGGCGCGAGTCTTGGTGGCAACGCCGAGCTGGTCGTCGCCGTCATCGTTGCCATCCTGGCCGTGATCCGCGTCCCGCTCATCGGAAGCGGTTTCAGACGCTTCACGAATGGACAGGGCGCAGCTCTCGTCAGCGCGCGCAGGCACGGGAACGGACAATCTGGAATCGGCAACAAGGGATAGCATGATGAGAGAATATCGTATCGAGGCCCCCGGAAACAAGATGCGGGGCGGAATTAGCGAGTCAGATCGGTTTCGATAACGACAGAACGGCCGGATGGAAGCCCCATCCGGCCGTTCGTCAAATTATCCCGACGACTAACGAGAAGTCGCTCGGCGCGGCTCAGGCCGCGACGTGGCGGGCCTTCTCGACAGCGACGCTGACGCGGCCGGAGATCGGCGCGATGGTGTCGCTGAACAGCTTGAGCGCGGCTTCGCTGTTCTTCGAACCGTAAGCCACGGCGCTGTCGAAGTTCTTGCGCAGGATGTCGCCCTGAAGCTTGAAGAAGTCGGTCGGCGACTTGGCGGCCGCGAGTTCCTTGATGTCGCCGGTGAAGGTTTCGAAGGCAGTGCGGCTTTCAGCCACCAGCTCCGAACCGAAGCCCTGGAGGCCGTCGGCGAAGATCTTGCCCGATTCGATAACGGCTTCGACGTTGCCCTTGGCGAAATCGCCGGCTTCGCCAAAAGCGACAGAGCTCTTTTCGAACGCAGCCTTGGCCTTGGCCTGGGCTTCGGTCACGGCGTCCTGGAAACCGGCGAAGTTAGCGCTAATGTCCATCGTTTTTTCCTCAAGGATAAAGGGGGTAAACAATCCTGCAAACGTACTGGTCTTGGATTCGGCGGTCTTCGCCGCCTTGCTTGCTGCTGCGGAAGGCACCGGCGCCGAAGCGGGTGTTTCCTTGGCAACATCGATGACCGGCTTGGCGACGACCGGCGTCTTCGCTGCCGGGGCCTTTGCGACCGGAGGTTTCACGGCGGCCGCCTTCACGGGCTTGGCCGGAACTTTCTTTGCCTTGACTGCCTCTGTCTTGACTGCCGGCGGCGCCTTCACGGCAGGTGCCGGCTTAGACGCAGCGGCTGCGGGAGCCTTGGTGACCGGGGTAGCCGGAGCCTTGACGGGAACCGGCTTGGCCGGAGCGGTCGCGGCTTTGCCGGCGACCGGCTGCGGAAGTCCGGGAAGCGGCGTCGAGGACGTGGAAACCGGGGCCGAAGCCGCAACCGTGGCGGACTTGGCCTCCACCGGCTTCACGCTCTCCGGCTTCGAGGCAGGCACCGACTGGGGAGAAGGCGATTTGGGCGGTGTAATCGGAGTCTTCGCCGCTGCGGCTTCATAAGCCTTTTCAGCAAGCGCATCGTCTTTCTTCTCTTCCTGGCCGGCCATGTGACACTTCCTGCTTTACTGCTGGCAATCTGGTCTCGGGCGGATCGCGGACCGGGCAGCTGGAAGGGCGGATCGACATCCGCGTTCAGACCAACCTCTCCCGACTGCGATTCGGAAAATCTCTTTG
The DNA here is from genome assembly GCF_058273105.1 of Novosphingobium sp. BF6. Taxonomy (NCBI): domain Bacteria; kingdom Pseudomonadati; phylum Pseudomonadota; class Alphaproteobacteria; order Sphingomonadales; family Sphingomonadaceae; genus Novosphingobium; species Novosphingobium sp. BF6. The sequence continues at coordinate 935,159 of NZ_CM177775.1, read as the reverse complement.
CTGCGATGCACAATATGGTTTTGCCGAAGCGAAGTCAATCGAGTTATGTTGCAGTGCAGCATTCGGGAACAAGCCCATCGATCGCTTAAAATCCAGGCCTCCACACGAGCTGCAAAATGGCTTTCCAGGGAAAGCGTATCCAACCCGGAAGCGATATAGCCGTTACAAAAGTCGCTGAAAATACGTGAAAATATGGAGTCTGTAAAAGTTTCTGGCGGCAACCGCCGATGCCTGCGGAACCTATCGAAGTGCGCCAGGAGCGACCGTGCGCAAACGGATTACCTCCGGATTGCAAAAAAGAAACCGCCGATCCGGAGATGATTTCCGCAAGCGCCCCGCCGCATTGCACGCCCGGCTCGTCGCTGCGATTAAGGCGCGGTTCAAGGCTCCGGCTCGGCGCTCCTTTTCGCCGCCTCAGCGCAAAGTCACGTAACGGCCCGGCGCATCCTCGATGACCTTGTCGCCGCGACCGCCCGGACGCCGCTTGCCGCGCGCGGCGACTTCGCCGTCGTCCAGACCGCGAAGCCATTCGGCCCAGTGCGGCCACCAGCTTCCCGGATGCTCCTGCGCCCCGTCAACGAACTCTTCGAGCGTATCGGGTCGGCTCTCGTTGACCCAATACTGATATTTGTTCGAACTGGGCGGATTGACCACGCCCGCGATGTGGCCCGATCCCGCCAACACGAACGTCCATGGTCCGGCCAGATAATGGGTCAGCTTCCAGACGCTCTCCGGCGGCGCGATGTGGTCCTCGCGGCCGGACTGGACATAGACCGGCGTGGCGATGCGGTGGAGGTCGATCGGCACGCCGAGGGCCTGCATCGAATCCGCCACGACCAGCCGGTTATCGCGGTAGAGATCGCGCAAGTAGTCGCGGTGCCAGCGGGCGGGCAGGTTGGTGAGGTCGCCGTTCCAGTGCAGCAGGTCGAAGGCGGGATAGTCCTCGCCCTTGAGATAGTTCTTCTCGACGTAGCTCCAGATCAGGTCGTTGCCGCGCAGGACGTTGAACGTCGCCGCAAGGTAGCGTCCGTCGAGATAGCCCTCGGGCGAAAGCTTACCGAGCGTCTCGATCTGCGCATCGTCCACGAAGTTCTTGAGGTCGCCCGCATCCTCGAAATCGACTTGCGCGGTGAAGAAAGTGGCGCTTGCCACTTTGTCCGCCTCGCCCTTGCGGGCGAGCACGGCCAGGGTGGCGGCCAGGGTGGTCCCGGCCACGCAGTAGCCGATCGTGTGGACCGCAGGCACGCCCAGTCGGCCGCGCACGGCGTCGATCGCCTCGATCTGCGCGGCGATGTAATCGTCCCACAGGATGTCCGCCAGCGAGGCGTCGGCCGACTTCCACGAGACCATGAACACGGTGATCCCCTGTTCCACCGCCCAGCGCACGAAGCTTTTCTTGGCATTGAGATCGAGGATGTAGAAGCGGTTGATCCACGGCGGGAAGATCAGCAGCGGCGTCTTGAGCACCTTGTCGGTGGTGGGGGTGTACTGGATCAGCTGGTAGAGCGGCGTCTCGAACACGACCTTGCCGGGCGTCACCGCGATGTTCTCGCCCAGCACGAAAGCGCCGGGGCGGGTGTGGGTGAGCTGGCCCTTGCGCAAATCGTCGAGCATGTTCTCGAACCCGCGCACCAGGCTTTCGCCCTTGGTGCGGCTCGCCGCCTCCAGCGCGACCGGGTTGGTCAGCGGGAAGTTCGCCGGGCTCAGTGCATCGACGATCGCCCGCGTGGCGAAGAGCAGCTGCGCCTTCTTCGCAGGCTCCAGCCCTTCGGTCGCTTCCGCCAGACCCAGCAGCTCCGCCGAGAGCAGCAGGTAGACCTGGTGGAGGACCGCGAAGAACGGCTGGCGACGCCACTCGGGATCGGCGAAGCGGCGATCGCGCAGCGGCAGTTCCGGCTCGCCCTCACGCGCCTGCCCGCCTGCATCCGGGCCGAGACCGTACTGCGCCAGCACGGCATTGATGAGCATGGATACCCCGTTCCACAGCCGCTGCTGCACTTCGGGGCTGGCCAGCGGCAATTGCCGCAGCACGCTTTCTCCCGTGGCGATCCACTTCACCGGATCGGCATAGTGCGGCGGACTGTCCTTCGCCTTGCCGAACTGCTCGACCTGATACTCGGTCCAGATCGTTTGCAGGCGACCAGCGACCTGCGCCCATTGCACCGCGTTTTCGGCCTCGGACGAGCCCTCGGCGGGAGCCAGCTGGCCGAACAGGCCGGTGATCTGCTGGGCGATCTGTTGAGACTGGTTGCGGACCATTTCAGTGAACAGTTCGGTGGCATCGGTCGCCATAAGCGGTGCAACTCCGGTGCAGATCGGGGGATCCGGCGAATCCCCTCTCCTGCTGTACCTATCGACTGCCCGCGCAATCGCCAACCGGACAAAAGTTGCGCAATCCACCGTTTGCGACTCTCACTATTGCGCATCGGCCATTTGCGCTCGGGCTTTATTCCCCTACAGGAACCCGCGCGGCACTTTCGCCGTGTGTTTTATGGATTCTCAGAGGTCATGGAAGACGAGTTCTACCGCATCAAGCGACTGCCGCCCTACGTTATCGCCGAAGTCAACGCGATGCGTCATGCGGCCCGCCAGGCGGGTAAGGACATCATCGACCTCGGCATGGGCAACCCGGACCTGCCGCCGCCCGCCCACGTGATCGACAAGCTCTGCGAAGTGGCCCGCAAGGAAGACGCGCACGGCTATTCGGCCTCCTCGGGCATTCCCGGCATCCGCAAGGCCCAGGCCAACTACTACGGCCGCCGCTTCAACGTCGATCTCGACCCCGAGACCGAAGTGGTGATGACGATGGGTTCGAAGGAAGGCCTTGCCAGCCTCGCCACCGCGATCACCGCGCCGGGCGACGTCGTGCTGGCGCCCAACCCCAGCTATCCGATCCACACGTTCGGCTTCATCATCGCCGGGGCGACGATCCGCTCGGTGCCGACCACGCCGGACGAGCGTTATTGGGAATCGCTGGACCGGGCGATGGCCTTCACGGTGCCGCGCCCCTCGATCCTGATCGTCAACTACCCCTCGAACCCCACGGCCGAGACGGTGGACCTCGCCTTCTACGAGCGCCTCGTCGCCTGGGCGAAGGAGAACAAGGTCTGGATCCTCTCCGACCTCGCCTATTCGGAACTCTATTTCGACGGCAACCCGACCCGCTCGATCCTGGAGGTGCCGGGCGCCAAGGACGTGGCGGTGGAGTTCACCTCGATGTCGAAGACCTTTTCGATGGCGGGCTGGCGCGTCGGCTTCGCGGTGGGCAATCCGAAGCTGATCGCGGCGCTGAAGCGCGTGAAGTCGTACCTCGACTACGGCGCCTTCACGCCGATCCAGGCGGCCGCCTGTGCCGCGCTCAACGGCCCGCAGGATATCGTCGAGAAGAACCGCAACCTCTACCAGAAGCGTCGCGACGTGATGGTCGAGGCGTTCGGCCGCGCCGGTTGGGACATTCCCAGCCCCAAGGCGTCGATGTTCGCCTGGGCCCCCTTGCCTCCCGCCTTGAAAGAGATGGGCAGCCTCGAATTCTCGAAACAGCTGCTCACCCAGGCGGAAGTCGCGGTGGCACCGGGCGTGGGCTACGGTGAGGACGGCGAGGGCTTCGTGCGCATCGCCATGGTCGAGAACGAACAGCGCCTCCGCCAGGCCGCGCGCAACATCAAGCGCTTCCTCGCATCTAAGGGTGTAAATACGCCAGCATCTTGATTTTTCAGGCTTACAGGCGGGCGATTACAGATTGTTCATAGCCCGCCTGTAAGAATTTAGGTGTTGTTCCCATGGGGATTTATCCCAGTATATAGGCCATGTTTTCACCATTGGCTGAACAGATTGGGGGGGGAATGACCTATCTGGGAAAGAGTGAGTGCCATGCGCCGCGGTTTCGCTGGCTGGCACCCGATACGATGCCCGAACGACTGGACTTGCAACGCTGTGGCTGGATCCTCGATCCCGAGGGTGTACCGGCCACCAACTGCGTCGGCCTGATCGACGCCGCCGATCTCGACAGCGTCGGCTGGATGCAGGTCCTCTCATCGCTCATTCCGGAAGCGCGGCGCTGCGTCCTCGTGGCCGGGGTAAGCGAATCGCACGACCGCACCTCGCTCTTCCAGATCGGTTTCGGCGATGTCGTAACCGAGCGGATCGAGATCGAGGAACTCGGCGCCCGTGCCACGCGCCTGGCGCAATTCAATGAATGGTTGCCCCGTACCCGGCGCGTCGGCCGCCTGACGCTGGACCTGCTGGCGCGCGAGGCTTTCGGCGACGGCAAGCCGCTCAATCTCAACCCACGCGAATTCGCACTGATCTGGCGCCTGGCCGATTCGGTCGATCAGTTCGTCAGCAAGCAGGCGTTGATCTACGACGTGTGGCGGATGGGCTTCGTGCCCGAAACCAACAGCGTGGCGGTGCACATGTCGCGGCTGCGCCGCAAGTTGGCCTTCGTCGGTTTCGCCGGGATCATCGAGACGTCGCCAAGCGGCGGCTATCGCCTGCGCATGCCGGAGGAAGCGCCCCAACCCGATCGCACGGCCGATCGCGGGCTTACGGGAATGGAAGTCCTGAGCGCGCGCCGCGAAGCGAAGACCGCCTCGCTCGCGCACTGAGCCCTGTCATCCCGGTTCGCGCGGGTTGTGAACCGGGACAGGCGCCTGAAGAGCCGCAAGGTCTTCGGGCGTATTGACGTTGGCCAACTGCACCGGAATTTCGACCAGCCGCGCGCCGACAAGCTCGGCGAAACGCTTCATCGAGTGGCGCTCCTCGCTGTGCAGCAGGGCCTCCAGCGTTGTCGCCGCCGCGCTCGGCCAGATGCCGATCACCGGCTGCTGGGCCAGGCAGGCGGGCGCCGGTCCGAGCAGCCTGGGCAGATCCTCAGGCAGGAGTACGGCATCAACCCCGCAGGTCAGCACCGTCTCGTAATCCTCGTCCTGCGCGGCATGGAGCGCAGCGGCCAATCCGCCGAGCGGCCCCATGCCCGGCCTCGGCCAGTCCGGCAGCGTCGGAGCCGGGGCGGTTTCGCGGCCGACCACCACGACTTTCTCGCACCAGCCGGACAGCGCGTCCACCGCGAGCGCGATCAGCGTATGCCCCTCGAATTCGGCCAAGGCCTTGTCCGTGCCGAATCGGCTCGACATCCCGCCTGCGAGAACCGCGCCCAAAATCATCGACCCAGCCTCATGATATGTCCTTCCATGGCCCTGAACCTGATAACAAACGCCTGTTAGGCGCGTTCCCGCGGCGCCGGGCAACCCTCTCTTTCGCATTTCCGAGCACGCTTGCAATTGCGGGCAAGCTGCCGTCCAATTCGCTTGATGAAGACGCTTGTCGATCCCGGCCGCCTGCTGGACCAGGGCCTTGCCCGCCTCCGCACCCGTTTCACGATCCCCGGCGCCTTTCCGCCCGAGGTCCTCGAAGCTGCCGAACGCGCCGCGCAGAAACGCACAGATGCCCGGTCCCATGCCGACCGCACCGCCCTGCCCTTCATGACGCTGGATCCCGCCAGTTCGACCGACCTCGACCAGGCCTTCGCGATCGAGGCCAGCGGGGCGGACTGGCTGCTGCACTATGCCATCGCCGATGTCGCCTGGTTCGTCGAGGACGGCGATGCCCTCGACCGGGAAGCCTGGCAGCGCGGCACGACCACTTATCTGCCGGACGGCAAGGCCAGCCTCTATCCGCCCCTGCTCAGCGAAGGCGGGGCTAGCCTGCTCCCCGACGTCGAGCGCCCGGCCGTCATTCTCACCGTCCGCATCGATCCCGAAGGCCAGCCTCAGCTCGACAACGTGGAGCGCGGCGTGATCCGCAGCCGCGCGAAGCTCGCCTACGATACGGTGACGGACGACGACCTGCCGCCCGGCTTCCACGAGATCGCCCGGCGCATCGCCCGCGCAGAGGACCGGCGCGGGGCACAGCGCGTCGATCCGCCCGAACAGGTCGTGGAGAGCAACGGCAACGGCACCTTCGCGCTGGGCTTCCGGCCGCAATTGCCCTCCGAGCGCTGGAATGCGGCACTCTCGCTGGCGACCAACCTCGCCGTCGCCCAGGCCATGATCGAGGCCGGGACGGGCCTGTTCCGCGTCATGGCCTCGCCCGATACCCGAGCCGAGGAACGCCTGCGGACCACGGCACAGGCCTTGCGGCTGAACTGGCCTGCGGCGATGCCGCTCGCCCAGTTCCAGCGCCGACTGGCCCCCGGCAAGGCTGCCGAGGCGGCCTTCATGCTCGCCATCCGCCGCTCGGGTTCGGGCGCGAGCTACAAGGTCTACGATCCTGCGGAACTACCCTGGCACGCCGCCGTGGCCGCGCCTTATGCCCATGCCACCGCGCCGCTCCGGCGGCTGGCAGACCGCTACGTCCTGCGCAGCGTCCTCGCCCTGGCGAAGGGCGAAGCGATTCCGCAACCGGTCCTTGCGGCGCTGCCCGAACTCCCGCCGGTCATGGCCCGTGCCGCCTCGCGGGATGCCCAGATCGACCGCTCGGTGATCGACCTCGCCGAAGCGACGATGCTCCACGGCCGCGAGGGCAGCATGTTTTCCGCCGTGGTGACCGACGTGCGGGAGAGCAAGGTGCAAGTGCAGCTCAAGGACCTGCCGATCGTCGCGACCACCACAGCCCCCGGCGCCTTTCCCGGATCGGCGCTGACGCTCCGCCTCGTCCGTGCCGATCCGGTGGAGGGCACGCTGTCGTTCGAACCTGTCGATTAAAATCTGCGATTCTGGAAAATGGGCGTTGCGCAAGCCGCGATCCGTTGTTAGGGGCGCGTCTCTCCACACGGATGGCCCGATGGCGGAGTGGTGACGCAGAGGACTGCAAATCCTTGCACGCCGGTTCGATTCCGGCTCGGGCCTCCATTTTCCTTACATTTCAGTTATTTGCAGACATGTCTGCACCGCGAAGGCGCATGCGCCCGGCGGGATCGGACCGTCGCCCCGAAACGAAGTCCGGGGCGACGTCCTGTAACCGGCCTCAGCCCAGCAGTTCCGCCATCTCCACCACGCGCTTTTCACGCGCGCTGAGTTCCGCCGCAGCGCCAATGGCGACCGCCATCAATCCGTCGCGCGCCGTCACCTGAACCTCGCCCTCACCGCGCACCGCGCGGGCGAAGGCCTCATGCTGATAGAACGTCGCGCCGTGGTGCGAACCGGCGTCCATCGCCGCCTCGTCCACCGCGACGTGCCAGCGCTCGACCGACTTCGGCCCCGGCCACGGCACGCGCGGCGACCAGACGAGATCGCCCGGCGGGATCAGCACGTCGAGACGGCCCTTGTCGCCGGTCGCGCTCATCTCTTCCTGATGCTCGGCGCCTTCCGCAAACATGCAGAGGTCGAGCAGCGCGCGGCTGCCGTCGGCGAAATCGACGGTGGTGAAGCTGTTGTCGATGATGTCCGGCTGGCGGCCGTCATAGCGCTCGTCGAGATGGTTCACGTCCATCGCGCCCGAGCAATAGACCCGCACCGGCTCCGAGCGGGTGATAAGCCGCATCAGGTCGAAGAAGTGGCAGCACTTCTCCACCATGGTCCCGCCGGTATTGACCGAGAAACGGTTCCAGTCGCGCACCTTGACGAGGAACGGGAAGCGATGCTCGCGGATCGAGAGCATTTGCAGCCGGCCGACCTTGCCGCCGTGAATCTCGTCGATGAAGGCCTTGGCGGGCGGCATGAAGCGATATTCCATGCCGGTCCAGAACACGGCTTTGCGCGCCTCGGCGCGCTCTACCACCCAGCGCGCATCGTCCATCGTGGTGCAGAGCGGCTTCTCGCAGAGGATCGCCACGTCGCTGTCCAACAGCGGCTCCAGCACGTCGCGGTGGGTAAAGTTCGGCGAGACGACCACTACGGCGTCCAGCCCCGCATTGGCGATCATGCTGGCGCTGTCGGCATATTCGGCCACGCCCTCGGCCTTATCGCCCAGCGCATCCTTCGCCCAGCCGAGCGAGGTCGGCTCGGGATCGGCGATGGCGACCACTTCGGCGCCTTCGAGGATCTTGAGGTTGTGGATGTGCTCGACACCCATCATCCCGGTGCCGACAATTCCGTAACGCAGCGTCTCTACCATTTCACGACTCCATGTGTCATGTGGCGGTCCATGACCACGCCCATGACGCTGCGCCTATCAGCCCAACCCGTCCCGCTCGGCAAGAGCGGAATTTCCGTTTTTCCGATTGCCTGGGGCATGTGGCGGCTTGCCCGACCCGACGGCGACGACGATATCGGCGCCATCGTCGCCCGCATCGAGGCGGCGCTTGAAGCGGGGATCACCCTGTTCGACACCGCCGACATCTACGGCTGCGATGCCGCGCTCGGCTTCGGCGGCGCGGAGCTGCTGCTGGGCAGGGCGCTCGCCGCCCGTCCGGACCTGCGCGAACGCATGGTGATCGCCACCAAGGGTGGCATCGTGCTCGGCGTTCCCTACGATTCGAGCCCGGACTATCTGAACAGGGCGCTCGAAGCCTCGCTCGAACGCCTCGGCCTGCCCTCGGTCGAACTCTACCAGATCCACCGCCGCGACTTCCTCGCCCATCCGCGCGATGTGGCAGAAACCCTCGCCGCCATGGTCGAGAGCGGCAAGGTCAAGGCTGTGGGCGTTTCCAACTACAGCCCCGCCGAATTCGATGCGCTTCAGGCTTACCTGCCCTTCCCGATCGTCTCGACCCAGCCCGAATTCTCCGCCGCGCGCTATGCGCCGCTCTATGACGGCACGCTCGACCAGGCGATGGCCCGCGACGTGGCGGTGCTGGCCTGGTCGCCGCTCGGCGGTGGGCGCCTTGCCGCCGGTTCGGAAGACCCGGTGGCCAAGCTGGTGGCCGCACAGGGCGAGCGCTACGGCACCGATGCCGCCGCCGCCGCGCTGTCGTGGATCATGGCCCATCCCTCGCGCGCGATCCCCATCGTCGGTTCGCAGACCCCCGAGCGCATCCTTGCCTCGCGCGATGCACTCAAGGTCGAATGGACCGCTGCGGAATGGTATGCCGTGCTCGAAGCATCGATGGGAGCACGCCTGCCGTGACACTGGCCCCTTGCGAGATCAGCTGGTTTTCGGCGCTCTGCGACGATGACTACGAGTTCCTCGGCCAGCCGGACCCCATGCTGCGCTCCAGCTGGGAACACTGCCGCAATATCGTGACCAGCGCCGAGGAAGGCGGTTTCGACAACGTGCTGCTGCCCTCGGGCTATGCGCTCGGCATCGACACCACCGCTTTCGCCGCCGCCATCGCCACCCAGGTCCGCCGCATCAAGCTGCTGATGGCGGTGCGCATCGGCGAGATGTGGCCCGCCCAGCTCGCCCGCCAGATCGCCACCATCGACCAGATTCTTGGTGGCCGTTTGAATATCAACGTGATCTCCAGCGAGATGCCGGGCGAAACCCTCGACGGCGGCGCCCGCTACGAGCGCACGACCGAGGCCATCGAGATCCTGCGCACCCTGCTCTCGGGCCAGCCGCTCGACCATCAGGGCCGCTTCTGGAACCTCAAGCTGGACGCCCCGCGCATGATCGCGCCCGGCTCCAAGTGCCCGCCGCTCTACTTCGGCGGCCTCTCCGAACCCGCCCGCGAAGTCGCCGCCAAGGGCTGCGACGTCTACCTCATGTGGCCGGACCGCATGGAAGCGGTGAAGGAAACCATCGCCGACATGCGTGCCCGCGCCGCCAAGTACGGCCGCACCTTGCGCTTCGGCTACCGCGTCCACGTGATCGTGCGCGAGACCGAAGCCGATGCGCGCCTCGCGGCCGATCGCCTGCTCTCGCGCCTCGACGCGGCAGAGGGTGCGGCGATCCGTGCTCGCTCGCTCGATTCCCAGTCGGTCGGCGTGCAGGCTCAGGCCGCCCTTCGCGAAACCGCCAGCGATGACGGCTATGCAGAGGACAACCTCTGGACCGGCATCGGCCGCGCCCGCTCGGGCTGCGGCGCAGCGATCGTCGGCGATCCGGATCAGGTCCTGGCGAAATTGCAGGCCTATCGCGAGGCCGGGATCGATGCCTTCATCCTCTCCGGCTATCCCCATGCAGCGGAAGCGGACCTCTTCGCACGGCATGTGCTGCCCCGGATCGATCACGGGCCGCTGGCGTTTTAAGAACAAGGGAAAAGCAGGGGAGCATAGCCCCCCTGCACCCCCAATACCGTCTAGGTCACGCAGACCAACAGCGTCGTGCGCCCATGGCCGCGTCGGGAGACTTACTGGCTGCGCCGCAAGGAGCGCGGGACCGATAGGTGTCGCGCAAGGTCGACATTCCGAGGGTCTGGGGGATCATCCCCCAGGACTTCTCTCCCTAGAATTTCTTGTTCGCCCCTGCCCCCCGCTATCGCTAGACGATCCGCGATGCAGAAATTCCCCAAGCCCCGGACGCGCCGCGCATGACCCTTTCCCCGCGCCGCCGCTGGCTGCTCTTCGCTCTCGCGCTGACGGCGGGTATACTCAATCTCGTCGACCGCCAGATCATCTCGGTGCTCAAGCCAACGATCGCCGCCGACCTCGGCTGGAGCGACGACGATTACGGCACCCTGGCCGCGTGGTTCCAAGCGGGCGCGGCGTTCGGGTTCCTTGCAGCGGGCTGGATCGTCGACCGGCTGGGGGCGAAGTGGGCCAATGCGGCGGGCGTGGCGGCGTGGTCGCTGGCGGCGATGACACATGGCTGGGCGCATAGCTTCAGCCAGTTCGTGCTCTGCCGCATCGGTCTCGGCGCGACGGAATCGATGGGGACGCCTGCGGGGGTGAAGACCATCGCGACGATCTTCCCGCCGAACTTGCGGTCGCTGGGCTTCGGGCTGTCGAATGCGATGAACAGCCTCGGCGCAATCCTGGCGCCGCTGGCGATCCCGCTGGTGGCGGCAGTCTGGGGCTGGCGCGCGGCTTTCGTGCTGGCGGGCGTGATCGGCCTGTTCTGGGTCGGAGCTTGGCTGCTGGCTTCGCGGGGCGTGGACTTCGGCGACCGCCAGCCTGCGGGATCGGGCAACCTGATCTCGGGCGACAAGCTGTTCCTCAAGGAAGGCCGCACCTGGACGATCGCGCTGGCCAAAGTGCTGTCGGACGCGACCTGGTGGCTGATGCTGTTCTGGATGCCGGACTACTTCAACCGGCAGTTCGGCCTTTCCGGCACCGACCTCGGCCCGCCGCTGGCGCTGGCCTATTGCGGCTCGGCGGCGGGGTCGCTGATCTCCGGCTTCGCGGCGAACCGTCTGCTGTCGAGCAGCTGGAGCGCCAATCGCACGCGCAAGACGCTGATGCTGATTTCCGCGCTCTGCGTGGTGCCGGTGCCGCTGGCGCTTTACGTCGATGGCTACTGGCCCGCCGTCGGCCTGATGGCGCTGACACTGGCCGGACATCAGGGCTTTTCAACCAACCTGTTCGGCCTGATCGCCGACGTGACACCGCGCCACAAGGTCGGGCGCGTCACCGGCTTCGGCGCCTTCTGCGGCAATCTCGGCGGCACCGCGATCAGCAAGATCGCCGGTCTCGTGCTGGCAGCCGGGCTGGGTTATGGCCCGCTGTTCGCTTTCGCCGCCGTTTCCTACTTGCTTGCACTCGGCTGGATTCAGATCACCATGCCCAAAATCGTCCCGGCAGAGGACGCCGATTCATCTCGCGCATAAGGCGACTAAAGGAAAACTATCTTTCTCAACCTAAACAGTTGAGTTAGCGCCGCGCGACACAGGGAGATTTCGATGACCATGACCCCGCTCCGCGCCGCCCGCACCCTGCTGCTGGCCTCCGCGGTTATTTTCCCGGCGGCTGCCTATGCCGACGAAGCGCCCGAAAGCACCTCCGGCGAGATCGTCGTGACCGCGCGCTATCGCGACGAATCGCTCCAGCAGGTGCCGATCGCGATCACCGCCGTCAGCGGCGAATCGCTGAACGACCGCGCGATCCACAACCTTCAGGACCTCAGCGCCACAGTGCCCTCGGTCGACTTTCGCAACGGCGCGTCCAACAAAGACCGCACCGTCTTCGTGCGCGGCGTCGGCACGATCAGCACCTCGCCGGGCGTCGAATCCTCGGTCTCGACCGTGCTTGACGGCGTCGTGCTGACCCGTCCCGGCCAGGCCACGCTCGATGTCGGCGAAGTCTCGCGCATCGAAGTGCTGCGCGGTCCGCAGGGCACGCTGTTCGGCAAGAACGCCTCGGCAGGCGTCATCAGCGTCGTCACCGCCGCGCCTTCGCAGCAGTTCCATGCCTATGCCGAAGGTTCGGCCACGACGGACGAGGAATATCGCATCAAGGCAGGCGTCACCGGCGGCATCGCCCCGAACGTCGCGGCCCGGATCGACGGCCTCTACGCCAACTACGACGGCAACGTGCGCAACGTCACCACCGGCAACGAGGTCAACGGTTACGAGCGCTACGGCGCCCGCGCCAAGATCGAGGCGACGCCGACCGACACCCTGAAGCTCACCCTCTCGGGCGACTATCTCTATTCGCACGACACCACGCCGAGCGGCGTCTACGCGCGCACCAGCCAGATCGCCTATCCCACCGGCGCCGTCACCAATTCCCCGGCGCTGGCCGCGTTCCTCGCCAGCAAGGGCATCATCGCAGGCCCGGAAAACCGCGAAGTCAGCACCGACTTCGACACCGATGTGCGCGACAAGAACTACGGCGGCTCGCTGACCGCCGAGTGGGGCCTGGGCGACTACACGATCACCTCGATCACCGCCTATCGCGAATGGAAGAACCGCCAGCATCAGGACTACGACGCGCTGTCGCAGCTGTCGGCCACCTTCCCCGAAGGCGACGACTACGGCATCGTGAACAACCATCAGTTCTCGCAGGAACTGCGCCTGACCTCGCCCAAGGGCAAGTTCATCGACTACGTGGTGGGCGCCTATTACCTCCACGCCAAGACCGACGAAGTCTACACCCGCTCGCTCACCCGCCTGATCTCCGGCGCGGAGAACACAGTGACCGGTGTGGCGAACTACGGCGTGAAGAGCGACAACTACGCGCTGTTCGGTGAAGCCAACCTCAACTTCACCCCCTGGCTGCGCGCGATCGCGGGCTATCGTTCGACTTGGGACGACCTCGGCTACTACCACGTCCGCACGTCGACCAACGACCCGACGAACTCGGGATCGGCCGCGCTCGATGTCGCAGGCATCCGCGCCTACCACAATTCGGCCGGCTCCACCTCGACCCGCGGCGATTCCTATCGCGGCGGCCTCCAGGCGGACTTCCTGCCGGGCAACCAGGCCTATTTCACCTACTCGCGCGGCTACAAGGGTCCGGCCTACAACGCCTATTTCAACATGCGTTCGCTGAATGCCACGACGCCGCTGGATGAAATTGCGCTGAAGCCGGAAACCTCGGACTCGTTCGAAGGCGGCATCAAGGGCTCGGCCCTGAACCACCAGATCACTTATGCCCTGGCCGTCTACTCGACCAAGTTCCACAACTACCAGGCCAACTACAACGATGTGGTCGGCGGCGCACAGGTCACCCGCCTCATCAACGCGGGCACGGTGCAGACCAAGGGCGTGGAACTCGACTTCGGCCTGCGCCCGATCCCGGGCCTCTCGCTCGATACCTCGGTGGCCTATACCGACGCCAAGGTGCTGAACTTCATCTGCCCCGAAGGCGCCCCGTCGAGCTGCAACATCAACGGCGAAGTCCTGCCCTTCGCACCGAAGTGGAAACTCTACAGCAACGCCGCCTACCGCTTCGCGCTGTCGAATTCGCTCGACCTCGAAGTGCAGTCGGACATCACGCTCAAGAGCCGCACCCAATACCAGCTGACCCAGACGCCGGGCACGATCCAGCCGGGCTACTACATCTGGAACGCCAGCGTGGCGCTGATCGGCACGACCGGCGACTGGCAGCTGCGCGGCTTCGTGAAGAACATCACGAACCAGAGCTACTCGAACTTCCTCGCCAACGGCACGCTCGCCGGGATCGTCCGCTACGTGCCGCGCGACGACAAGCGTTATGCCGGGATCATGTTGCGCAAGGACTTTTGAGGAAAAATGGAAAAGCAGGGGGTCAACACCCCCTGCACCCCCATTACCGTCTAGGTCACGCGAATCAACTCCGTTGTGCGCTCATGGTGGCGTCGGGAGACTTAATGGCTGCGCCGCAGGGAGCGCACACCGGATAGGTAGCGCGCAAGGTCGACATTCCGAGGGTCCGGGGGATCATCCCCCGGGTCTTCTCTTACTTAAAGCCCCTCACCCCCAACCCAATGTGCATCCGCCAGATAGCGCGCGAGGTTCCACACCTGCCGCCGGATATCGGGCACCGCGACGATCTCCCAGGCCTCGCCCTTGGTCACCGGCCCGACCGCGAAGAGCGTGTCCTGCGGCGCGCCCTCGGCGTCGCGCACCCGGCCGAGGTGGTCGACATCCAGCCCCAGCCGATGTGCGTCCGACCGCACCTTGCCTTGCCCGAGCAGGTCCTTCACCAGCGGTGCGCCGCTGCGCATCAGGTCGCCCTCGGGTCCGGTGCAGTTGATCGTGCGCGAGACTTCCAGCCGCACGAGACCATCCTTGCCGCGCGGGCGCCAGGCCACCGAAACGCCCTGTCCGGTCGGCTCGGCGCTGACGAGCTTGCCCGCGACGAACTCCAGTCGTCCTTCCGCCTCGATCTCGGCAATGCGCTTCGCCACGTCGGGCGCGAGGCGGTGGCGATGGACGTCCCAGTAGGGGCGCAAGTGGTGGAGGAAGCGCCGCTGTCCGGCCTCGTCATGGCGGCGCCACAGGTTCTGGGTATGCGGGCGCAGTTCGTCGACGGCGGCGCGCCAGCCGATCTCGGCGGCGCGACGGCGCACCCGGCGCACGAGGTGCGAGCCGCGCTCTTCGGGGGCGGGCACGTAGTCCACCGAGGGACCGCTTTCCCCATGGGCGAGCGGCTTGAGACCTCGGCGCGAGAGCGCGGTTATCTTGCCTTTGAACCCGGCCTTGTCGAGCGAGAGCACCATGTCGGCGGCGGTGAGGCCGGTGCCGATCAGCAGAACGTGGTCGATCTCGCCCAGCTTTTCCAGCGTGCCCGGCTGCCAGGGATCGGTGAAGCGGCGGTCCTCGGGGATCGCGGCCAGCACCGGATGGGGCGAAGGCGGGAAATTGCCGAGCGCAAGCACCAGCGCACGGGCCTCGATCTCGTCACCGTCCGCCATCTCGACGACGACGCGGCCATCCTCGTAACGGGTGGAGCAGGCTTCGGCATTGACGATCAGTGCGTTCTGCCCGGCTTCGGCCAGCGCCCGGATCAGCAATTCGCGCAAGTAGAGCCCGTAGGACAGGCGGGGCACGAAGCGGTTGGCCTGTTCGTCGCCGCTATGGCCGATCCAGCGCAGGAAATTGGCCTGGTCGTCCGGGAAGGCGCTCATGTTGGCAGCGCGGACGTTCAGCAGGTGCTCGGGCCAGCGGGTGCCGAAGGCGAGACCCTTGGCGAGTTGCGCGTCCTTGCGCTCGATCAGGACGACGCGGACGCCGTTGCGCAGGAGGTTGATCGCCATCAGGGTTCCGCTGAACCCCGCACCGACGATCGCAACGGGAAGCGCGCCGTTTCCATTCTGACTGTTCAAGGGGCATGGTCCGTGGCGTATTCAGGGCCAAGCCTTTAGCGAAGGCTTGCGATCATTATCAACTAAATTGGTTGAGAATATGACATGGCGGTTGAAGCGACAGACGAGCCGCTGATGCGGGCAGCTTAGCAGTCCTTGCACGAAGGCCAAGGCCCCGCCATCTGCCCCATGTGATCGAACTGCTTCCCGACCTGCTCCGGACCATCCACGCCTGCCGCGTCTGCGAAGGTCGCTTGCCGCATGAACCGCGTCCGGTGGTGCAGGCAGGCGCAGGCGCACGCATTCTCGTGATCGGGCAGGCGCCGGGAAGCAAGGTCCACGCCAGCGGCCGGGCCTGGGACGACGACAGCGGCGACCGCCTGCACGCATGGACCGGCCTCGATCCCGTCACCTTCTACGATCCCGAGCAGGTCGCACACATGCCCAGCGGCTTCTGCTATCCCGGCAAGGCAAAAGGCGGCGACCTGCCGCCGCGCCCGGAATGCGCCCCGCTCTGGCATCCGCGACTGCGCGCGGCCCTGCCGCAAGTCCGTCTGACCTTGCTGGTCGGCCAATATGCGCAGAAGCTCTACCTGCCGCGCGGCTTCGCTCCGAACCTGACCGAGGCGGTGCGGAACTGGCAAAAAGCGCCGGAAGGCTTGTTCCCCCTGCCCCATCCCGCCTGGCGCAGCCGCTTGTGGATGACCCGCTACCCCTGGTTCGAGGCCGAAGTCCTGCCCGACTTGCGGGCGCGAATTCGCGGAGCGCTGGAAGCTCCGAACGCCAAGTAGCCGCTATTCCGTCTCGGGCAGGCTCTGTTTCCCCTCGCCCAACTGGCGCTGCATCACGAAGACGTCGAGCCATTTGCCATGCTTCCAGCCTGCTCCGTCGAGCGTGCCGACCGGGCGGAAACCGGCGCGGGCATGGAGCACCACCGAGATCGGCTCGCTTTCGGCGATGACCGCGAAAGCCTGCCGGAAACCGCGCTTTTCGCATTCCGCCAGCAAAGCCTCGAGCAGACGCCCGCCGATCCCGCGCCCCACGCAGTCCGGCGCAACATGGACCGTTGTCTCCACGCTATAGCGATAGCCTGCGCGCGGGCCGTAGCGATGGGCGAAACAGAAACCGACCACGCGCCCCCGCTCACCGTCCCGTACGACGAGAAACGGATAGCCCGAATCGACAATATCGCGGATGCGGCGCGCCGTTTCTGTGAGGTCAGGCGGCTCGGTTTCGAAAGTCGCCGTGCTTTCGAGCACATAATGCGTGTAGATTGCGGCAATGTCCGCGGCGTCTTCGAGCGAAGCGTCGCAGATGATCAATTCCTCGGTCATTGTCATGACAATGCCGCAAAGCGTCTGCTCTGCCAAGTTGCGGCAAGTGGAAGCTCTCCCTACACGGTACGGTCATGGCGACATTTTCCTCCAATCTGGCCATTCTGGGCGGCGGTCTCGCGGGATCGCTGATCGCGCTGGCGATGGCGCGGCAGCGCCCAGACGTGCGCGTGCTGCTGGTCGAACAGGGCGAGCGGATCGGCGGCGATCATGTCTGGTCGTTCTTCGAAACCGATGTCGCCCCCGCCCACCGCGACCTCGTGGAACCGCTGATCGCCCGCCGCTGGAGCGGCTACGAGGTCCATTTCCCCGGCCACGCGCGGCTGCTCTCGACGCCTTACGCCAGCGTCACCAGCCAGCGGCTGGACGCACTGGTTCGCGCCACGCTGGGGGCGGAATCCCTGCTGACCGGCGTATCCGTGGCCGAAGCAAGCCCACAGGCGGTCCTGCTCGCCGACGGGCGGAGCATCGCCGCCGATGCCGTGATCGACGCACGCGGCGCCCAAGGGCTGCCGTACCTGTCCGGCGGCTGGCAGAAATTTCTTGGGCAGATGCTGCGCCTCACCGTGCCGCACGGGCTGGAACGCCCGGTCGTCATGGACGCCCGCGTCGAGCAACACGACGGCTACCGCTTCGTCTATTGCCTGCCCTTTTCCGAGCGCGAGGTCTTCGTCGAGGATACCTATTATTCGAGCGATCCTGGCCTCGACGTGCCGCTCCTGCGCCAGCGCGTCGGGGATTACGCCGCAACCATGGGTTGGCACATCGATTCCGTCACGTATGAGGAAACCGGCGTGCTGCCGGTGATCGCGGGCGGCGACTTCGAAAAGTTCTGGAACTCCGCGCCGGACTCCGGCGTTGCCCGTGCCGGAACGCGGGCCGCGCTCGTCAACCCGATGACATCCTATTCCTTTCCCGATGCTGTAAGATTTGCCATGCACCTGACCACTCTCGACAATCTCTCCGGCGTCAGCCTAGGAAGGACCAGTCATGCATGGGCCGCAAATCATTGGCGCGGGGGGCGCTTCTACCGAATGTTGACGCGCATGCTGTTCGGGGCCGCACGGCCCGAGGAACGCCGAGCCGTGCTGGAACGGTTCTACACCCTGCCCGAGGGGCTGATCGAACGCTTCTATGCCGGTAATCCGCGGGTGGCCGACATGGCGCGGGTGCTTTCCGGCAAGCCGCCGGTGCCGGTGGGCGCGGCGATCGCCAGTCTTGCGGGGCGCGGCTATCCGCTGAGCGACCTTGCCCCCACGGGCGGCATGCGATGAAGAAGGCTTGCGTCATCGGCGCCGGTTTCGGCGGCCTCGCCCTCGCCATCCGCCTGCAAAGCGCCGGGATCGAGACCACGGTGGTCGAGGCGCGCGACAAGGTGGGCGGCCGCGCCTACGCCTGGGAGCGCGACGGCTTCACGTTCGATGCCGGTCCCACCGTCATCACCGACCCGGATGCCCTGCGCGAATTGTGGACGCTGTCCTCGCAGGACATCGCCGACGACGTCGACCTTATGCCGGTCATGCCGTTCTACCGCCTCAATTGGACCGACGGCGTCACGTTCGACTATTCGAACGACGAGGCCTCGCTGCGCCGCGAGATCGACCGCGTCGCCCCGCGCGACCTTGCCGGTTACGACGAATTCCTGCGCTATGCCGCCGGGGTCTATCAGGAAGGCTACGTCAAACTGGGTCACGAGGCGTTCCTCGACTTCTCCAGCATGATAAAGGCCGCCCCGGCGCTCGCCCGCTACCAGGCCTGGCGTTCGGTCTATTCCATGGTCAGCCACTACGTGAAGGACGAGCACCTGCGGCAGGCGCTCTCGTTCCACAGCCTGCTGGTCGGCGGCAATCCGATGACAACCAGCGCGATCTATGCCCTGATCCACAAGCTGGAGAAGGACGGCGGCGTCTGGTGGGCACGCGGCGGCACCAACAAGCTGGCGCAGGGCATGGCCCGCCTGTTCGAGCGGCTCGGCGGCACGCTGCGCCTCGGCGAGAAAGTCGTGCAGATCCACACGCTCGGCGACCAGGTCACCGAAGTGGAGACGGAGAGCGGCTGGAAGCAGCGCTTCGACGCGATCGCCAGCAACGGCGACATCATGCACACCTACCGCGACCTGCTTTCCGGCAACCAGCGCGGGCAGGACATGGCGCACAAGCTCAAGAAGAAGCGCTTCTCGCCCAGTCTCTTCGTGGTCCATTTCGGCCTCGAAGGCACCTGGCCCGGCATCCCGCACCACACGATCCTGTTCGGTCCGCGGTACAAGGGCCTGCTCGACGATATCTTCGAGCACGGCGTGCTACCGCGCGACTTCTCGATCTATCTCCACCACCCGACCGTCACCGATCCCTCGATGGCCCCGGCGGGCAAGAGCACGTTCTACGCGCTCGTGCCCGTGGCCAACATGGGCAAGCTGCCGATCGACTGGGCGGAAGTCGGCCCGATCCTCGAACAGCGCGTGCTCGCCGAAGTCGGCCGCCGCCTGATCCCGGACATCGACGACCGCATCGTGACAAAGTTCCACTACGCCCCGCCGGACTTCGAGGCAGACCTCGGTGCCTACAACGGCAATGGCTTCAGCCTCGAACCGCTGCTGACCCAGAGCGCCTGGTTCCGCGGCCATAACCGCGACGACAAGCTGAAGAACTTCTACCTCGTCGGTGCCGGTTGCCATCCCGGCGCGGGCATTCCCGGCGTGGTCGGTTCGGCCAAGGCGACCGCCAAGCTCATGCTGGAAGGCTTCAAGTGACGTTCGGCGGGACCGTCGTGGCCGAACCGGCCCGCGCGCTCCATGCGCTCCGGCAGGCCTGGGGCTGGACCCATGTGGATTTCGCGGAGATCGTCGGGCAGAGCCTGATGGGCCACCTGCTGGTGATCGACTGCGCGGGCACCTATCATTACCTCGATCCCGACCTGCTGAACCTCACTGCGCTGGGAGGCGAAGCGGCCGCGCGGGCGCATATGGCGCAGGACGAGACGAAGCTGATCTGGCGCGCCGACGCACTCGTCGATGCCGCCACGGAGCGGCTGGGCTTTACCGCGATGGGCGAAGTCTATAGCCGCACGGTTTCCGCGCTGCTGTCCGGCGACTACGGACACGAGCATCTGGTGAGGATCAGCCTCGTCGAGCTGATCTACCTGACGGGCGATCTCGCCCGGCAGGTCCACGATCTACCGGACGGCGCCCAGGTTCAAGTGAAGGTTATCGAGTGATGAAACGTATCGCCGTCTACTGCGGCTCCGCCACCCCCGCCGATCCCCGCTACGTCCAGCTGGCCCGCGACGTCGGCGCCGCCCTTGCCGCGCGCGGCGTGGGCGTCGTCTATGGCGGCGGCCGCCTCGGCCTGATGGGCGCCGTCGCCGCAGGGGCGCTCGAACAGGGCGGCGAAGTGATCGGGGTGATCCCCGAGGCACTGACGGGCAAGGGCGGCAAGGGCGGCGAAGTCGCCAACCACGACTGCACCGAGCTTTACGTCGTCAAGACCATGCACGAACGCAAGGCCGAGTTCACCCGCCTGTCGGACGGCTTCCTGGTCCTGCCCGGCGGCGTCGGCACGATGGACGAACTGTGGGAAGCGGTGAGCTGGGCGCAGCTCGGCTATCACGACAAGCCGGTCGGCGTGCTCAACTCTTTCGGCTTCTACGACGGCCTGCTCGCCTTCAACCGCCACATGGCCGAAGTCGGCTTCGTGCGTCCGGCGCATCAGGGCATCATCCTTGCCGAGACCGAACTCGACCTCCTGCTCGACCGCATGGCCGCACACGAGCCGATCGTGCCGATCGTCAGCATGGACCCCAGCACGCTGTGAGGCTTGCGGGTGGCGACTGAAAACCTCCTCGAATCCCTCGTTCGCGATGCGGGTGCGGCGAACCGCGCCCGCCTCGTGAAGGAAGCACACCGCTCCATCCGCAAGGGATCGAAGAGTTTTTCCGCCGCCAGCCGCCTGTTCGACCGCGAGACCCGCGAACGGGTCTGGCTACTCTACGCCTGGTGCCGCGCCTGCGACGACATTGCCGACGAGCAGGACCACGGCCACGCCATCGGCCCGGTCCGGCTCGGCACCCGCCTCTCGCCGGAGGACCGGCTGGCGACGATCCGCACGCTGACCGAACTGGCCATGGCGGGGGAGAGCACCGGCACCCCGGCCTTCGACGCGCTCGGCCAGCTGATGCGCGAAGTGCCGCTGACGGCGCAGATGGTGGAGGACGTGCTTGCCGGTTTCGCGCTCGATGCCGCCGACTGGCGCCCGCGCTCCGAGGCCGACATGCTGCGCTACTGCTACCACGTCGCCGGAGCGGTGGGGGTGATGATGGCGGCGGTCATGGGGGTATCCCCCGAGGACGACGACACGCTCGACCGCGCCTGCGACCTCGGCATCGCCTTCCAGATCGCCAATATCGTCCGCGACGTCTGGGAGGACGACGCCAACGGACGCTGCTACCTGCCGGTCGAATGGCTGGTGGAAGCAGACATCCCGCCGGGCGAAGTCACCAAGCCGCACTACCGCCACGCCCTGGTGCCGATGGTCGCGCGCGCCTGCGCCCTCGCGCGGGACTACGAGGCCTCGGCCCGCATCGGCGCGACGCGGCTGGCCTTCCGCCAGCGCTGGGCGGTGCTCTCGGCGGCGAACATCTACGGCGGCATCGCCCGCGAGGTCGAGCGGCTCGGCCCCCATGCCTGGGACCACCGCGTCGGCACGACCCGCAGCGAGAAGCTGGGCCATGTCTGGTCGGCGCTGGAAGAGGCCCGTGCGGCGGGCGAACCGGCAGGCGAAGCCCCCCGGCCCCGGCTGTCTCGCCGGGAATTGCGCGCGCTGGCGCAGGCCTGAGCCACCAAAAAAGCGTTGACGGCGTTTAGGAACAAGCCGGAATAATTCCAGCCCTCAAAACGTCGCGGCCGTGTTTACGACTCCGCGACGAAAGTGCGGTGGACCCGAAAAACTCGCGGCGAAATGCGCCCAAGGGCGATTCGCGGTCGCGTGGCGACCATGCCTCGGCTCCCCTGGCCCGACAACCTGCCGAAACGCCGCAATCCACCGCCCGCGCCGCACCTGAGACGAGCCGTTCCGCCCGCCCCATTTCGCGGCTGACAGGAAAAGGATGGGAGCCTCCCGCGCCTCCGGGCGTTTACACTTCGTAACAATAAGGGAGAACCGCCATGCTCTTCACCATCGCCGCCATCCTGCTGGTCCTCTGGCTTCTCGGCTTCGTCGTGTTCCACGTTTCGAGCGCGCTGATCCACGTCCTGCTGGTGATCGCGATCGTCGTCGGCCTCGTCCAGCTGTTCCGGGGCGGCCGGGCGGTCTAGCCGCAAAGGGGGGCTCGCAGCCCCCCTTCTTCGTTCAGGCCCTCTCGTCCTTCAGGGACGCTTGCCGGGCGCGTAATAGCCCGGAGGATAATTGAGGCGCCGGAACAGTTTCCCACGCTCCGAATAGAGCACGAAGATCAGCGCGGTCAGCCCCGCCGCCATCATCGAGGCCAGGATCGGGCGCGGGGTGCCATCATAGGCCTGCCCGATCAGCGCGCCGAGCACCGACCCCATGACCATCCGCACGAACGACATGATCGAGGCCGCAGCCCCTGCCGTACGCGCGAAAGGCTGGATCGCGATCGACTGGAAGTTCGAGCCGATGAAGCTCATCATGCACATCGAGAAGGTCATCAGCGGGATGAAGACCCAGAGCGTCTCGCCGTTCAGTGCGAGCACGAAGTGCAGTACAGAACTGGCGATGTAGCCGAACAGCGCCGTCTGCGAGACTCGCCTCGCACCGAACCGTTGCACGATCCGCGCATTGACGAAGTTGGTCGAGGCCATGACCAGCGCCATGCCGCCGAACACCGCCGGGAAGAAGAAGCCGGCGCCGAAGTGCTCGCCCACCAGCTGCTGGGCGCTGTTGATATAGCCGAACATCGCGCCCTGCACGAAAGCCACGCCGAACAGGTAACCCACCGCCTCGCGCGTGCGCAAAGTCAGCGCCATGTTGGCGGCGATGACCCGGGGGCGGATTTCCTGGCGGTAGTCGGGATGCAGCGTCTCCGGCAGGCGCATGGCGGTCCAGACGCAGACGCAGGTGCCCAGCACGGCGATGAGGCCGAAGATCCAGCGCCAGCCTGCCACCAGCATCACGCCCTGACCGACCATCGGCGCGATCATCGGCACGACCATGAAGGTCATCGAGACCAGCGATTGCGTGCTCGCCATCTTGTCGCCTTCGAAACGGTCGCGGATGACCGTCATCGGCATGACCATCAGCGCCGAAGTACACAGGCCCGCCACCGCGCGGGCGGCCAGCATCATCGGGAAGCTCGTCACCAGCGCGCAGGCCAGCGCGCTCAGGACATAGGCGGCGATCGCGAAGAGCAGAACCGGTCGCCGTCCGTAGCGATCGGCAATGGCACCCGGGAACAGCGAGCCGAGCCCCGTGCAGATCAGGAACACCCCGACGATCAGCTGACGCTGGTTGGGATCGCTGACCGAAAGGTCGCGGCTGATCTCGCCAAGGGCGGGCAACATGATATCGATCGAGAGCGCCTGAAGGGCCTGAAGCGCGGCCATGAGGACGACGAACTCGACCCCCCGCATCGGAAACGGCGCGGGATTCGCTTTGTCGGAGGTCATGCGCGGCGCATGCAGCACTTGGGCCGCACTGGCCAGCATTTTCGCGTACGGGCGGCGCTTTGGCGGACCGGACGCCTTTGCGGGCCGGTCAGGCCTCGCGCACCAGCACGATTCTCGAACCGCCCTCGCCCGCAAGCCGGTCCACTTCCCGATAGCCGAGTTTCCCTGCCAGCCGGAGCGAGGGCAGGTTAGCCTCGGCAATGATGCAGGCGGTGCGGCGGCTTCCCCGGACATCGAACCAGTCCAGCGCTGCGCGGCCCGCTTCCGTCCCGTAGCCTTGCCCGTGAAAGCCCGAGGCGAGCGTCCAGGTCATCTCGATCTCCGCCTGCGCCTTCGGCCCAAGATCGCGCAGGAAACGGGCATGACCGAGCTTGCCGACGTAGCGACCGGACGCCTTCTCCAGCACCGTGAACTGGCCGAAGCCCTCCAGCGTCCAGTGGCCGACGTCGCGCTGGAAGCGGCCCCAGGCATCGGCGCGCGGGAGCGGACTGCCGCCGATATGGGCAACGACCTGCGGATCGCAGAACATCTGTCGCATCGGCTCGAAATCCGCAGCGACCGGCGGGCGGAGCGAGAGGCGATCCGTTTCCAGCAGCGGGCCGACAGTCATGCCCGGCACTCACGATAATCAGCCACCCATTGCCGCAATTCGGCGGGAAGCCGCGCCGCCATTCGTTCCGGCAAGGCATCGAGCGCGAAGAACCGCGCTTCCACTATCTCGCGCCCATCGACGCGCGGCTGGCCGTCGGTTCGCCCAGCCACGACATGGACATGGTTGCTGGCGCCGACGAGATCCTCGGTCGCCACCGTCAGCAGGCGCGCCTCGGAAAGGTCGCAGCCGGTTTCCTCCAGCAGTTCGCGCCGCGCTGCCGAAACCGGCTCTTCCCCGCGGCTCAGACCGCCGCCCGGCGGCATCCACTTGTCCGAACCGTAGGAGTGCCGCACCAGCAGCACCCGCCCCTCGCCATCGAGGGCGAGCACCCGCACCCCGTCGAGACTGGGCCGCCACACCCGCCAGACCTGCTTGCGCGCCCAATGGGCGAGCCGGTAGAGCCTGCGGTGCAGCGGCGCGGGCAGGAGATGGAGCAGGGCGCTCAGCAGAAGCACGTGACCTTGTGCCGGGCCGTGCGCAGCAGGCGGGCGACCGGGAGGTCGTGCTCGCCCTTCACGGCGGCATCGAACACCGCGCGCTTGTCGGCGCCGCGGATCACGAAGACGATCTCGTCGCTGTCGGTCAGGGCCGGAATGGTCAGGCTGAGCCGGTCGAACGGCGCCTCGGGCGGCAGCGGATCGGGTGTCAGGCGGCGGATCGGGTGAGGATCGTCCACTTGCGGATCGGTGTTGGGGAACAGCGAGGCAATGTGCCCGTCCCCGCCCATGCCGAGCCAGGCGATGGCGAAGTGCGGCGGCTGCGCGTCTTCGGTGAGCGGCACGATCCGGGCACCCACGGGTTCCAGCCGAGCGCGAATCTTGCCGACATTGCTGGCGGGGTGATCCTCATCGACGATGCGGTCGTCACCCGGCCAGACCGCGATGCGGTGCCACGGCAGATCCATCGCCGCCAGCCGGTCGAAGATCGGAAACGGCGTGGAGCCGCCCGGCACGGTCACGGCGATGTCGTCGGGGCTGGTCGCCAGCGCGGCCTTGAGGCGCTCGGCGAACCATTCGGCAATGACGCCGTCGTCGGCGCCTTCGATCAATTCGAGTTTCGGCATATCCAGATGCTTAGGCCGGTTTTGCCGATTGCGCGAGAGGAAGCGTCAGCGGCGCTCTGCTAAAAAAGGAACGGCGCCGCCTCCGCATGGAAACGACGCCCTCCTGTACCGGAACGGAACCCGCAAAGGGACAGCGCCTCCGCTCCGGTGGAAAGTGCTTAGTGGCCCTCAGGCAAGGATCTCGCGCAGGAACCAGGCGCGCTGTTCGGCCTGGTCGGTCCAGTCGTCGATGATGCCGTCGGTGGCATTGTCGCCCGCTTCGCCGGCCAGTTCCTTGGTCGCCTTCAGCGTGGCGACATAGGCGGTGTTGTCCTGGAACAGTTCCTTGACCATGGCCTGCGCGTCGAGACCGGTGTTGTCCTCGTCCTTGATCGAGGTCTTGGCACCGATCGCACCGATCGAGGTCAGCGTGGTGCCGCCCAGCTTGCGAACGCGCTCGGCGATCAGGTCGGTCAAGCCGAACACTTCGGTCGCCTGGGCGTCGAACAGCAGGTGCAGGTCATGGAACTGCGGACCGCGGACGTGCCAGTGGAAGTTCTTGGTCTTCACATAGAGCGCGAAAGTGTCCGCAAGCAGCCCGTTCAGGCTGTCGATCAGAGCGGCCTTGGAATTGTCCTTGGAAGTCATGACGATGGTTCCCCTGATTACTGGCTGATGTGTCTGTCTGGTGACTTATGTAGAAGGGTGAACGCGGAAATGAACCCCCGGTTCGCGATCTATTTCCGATCAGAGTATCGAAAATTCCCGCAGGAACAGCACCAGCGCCGCCGCGACCAGCGCAAGGCCGACGATCCGCCGCACCCAGCGCGCTGCGGGATTGTCGAGAATCTGCGGAAAGGCCCAGGCCATGGCGGCCAGAACGGCACCGCCCAAGCCCCCGGCCGCGCCCGAGGCGAACGGAGCGGCCATGCCGACGCCCATGCCGAAGATCAGGAAACGCGGCGCATCGGTGATCTGGCTCGCCAGCAGCACCAGCAGCAGCGCGCCGAGCGAATTGGTCGGCTCGGCGGGACGGCGGCGCGGCACGAGGATCAGCGATTCGAGGCCTGCCAGCCCCAGCGCAATGGCCGCGAAGATCGCCCGTGCGGGCGGCGGCAGCTGGGCCAGCACGGTCCCCGCTACCCAGGCGGCGAGCCCGGCGGTCAGCCCCGCACTCAGCAGAGCCACCAGCAGGACGCCGGGGCGCTGGCCCTGACGTGTGGAGAGACCGGCGATGGTCATCTGGTCCCGCGCGCCGAAACCAGCGAGCAGGACCGCAATGAGGGTGAGGTAGAACGCGGGCACCGGCGCCGCGCTGTCGTAATCAGCCCGCCTTCTGGCAGGCGACGATGGCCGCGATGACGTTCGCGGTATCCGCCGGATCGCGCACGCAGATCGTGTCGAGACCCATGGCCTTGGCCGGATAGTCGTTGCCGCCGGGGAAGATGGCGTCGCCGATGAACAGCATGTCCGCCTCGGCCACGCCGCTGTGCTCGGCAAGGCGCTTCAGGCCCCAGGCCTTGTCCACGCCCGGCTGGGTGACGTCGACCGACGTCGCGCCGCCGAGGTTCACCGAGACGCCGGGCAGGCGCTTCACCAGATCGGCCTGGATCACCTTGCGCTTGGCGAAGTCCGGGTCCCAGACTTCCTTGGCTTCGAGCGGGGCCTGCTGGCCGAGCGCCGAGAAGGTGATCTGGCTGCCGCGATCCTCGATCCGCTCGCCCCAGGTCTCTTCCGGGGTGAAGCCGGTGGCCGCCAGCGAGGCGTCGAAGGCCTCCAGGATCTCGCGCTTCTGTTCGTCGGTGAACAGTTCGGCATAGACCGGGGCCCAGGATTCATCCTTGTGAACATAGAGCTTGGCGCCGCTGGTCGGCATCAGCCAGAGCCGCGAACGGTCGGCTTGGGCGGGCAGACGGCTGGCCACCTGCTTGTCGAACTGCGGCCAGTCGCCGCCGGAAATCACGGCGACTTGCGCCACTTCCAGCAGCGCGGCCATGAGCTGCGCCATCTCGTCGGTCAGCGGCTGCTTGCTCAGCGCCAGAGTGCCGTCGAGGTCGAACGCTACGATCTGCTTCATTCCCTGCCTTTTCGCATTTGCGTGTGGAGTTGGCCCTGCCACCATCGGCACAGGAAGGAAATCGTGTTCCTGCGCCAATACGATGACAAATTCCGCGAAACGTGCCGGAAATTCCATGGACTGCAACGCTTTGCCTCGAAAGCGGGGATATTTCCCCTCGCCCTGAAACACAGGTGCCGCTGGCGCTGGAACCGGGCGCGGAACTGTTCGTTGCACTGCGGTATCCGGCCCGCCCGGCGCGCGTTTCGCCGTGACAGGGGTGGCCATCCTCCTGCGAAGGTGCAAGACTGACCGCAATGACCGATCCACGCGAAACCCCCTCGCTGGCGGAACATGCAGCATTTCCCCGCGATCTGCCGCCTCCTCCGTTCCTCGCTGCCCCGGCGGCGGAGCCTGTAGCGCTGTTCCTCGACTTCGACGGCACCCTCGTCGAGATCGCCGACCATCCCGATGGCGTCACCGTGCCGCCCGACCTGCCCGCGCTGATCGCCCGCCTTGCCGAGCGCCTCGACGGTCGTTTCGCGGTCGTGACGGGCCGCTCGCTGGACGCGCTGGAAACCCTGCTCGGCCCGCTCGATGTGGCGGTGGCAGGCTCCCACGGCGGCGAATTCCGTCCGGCGGGCAGCCGCGATGTCGAGGCGCTGGCGCAGCCGCTTCCCGATGACGTGACCGCCCGCCTTTCCGCTTTCGCCGAGGCCCATGGCGGACTGCTGGTCGAACCCAAGCCGTTCAGCATCGCCGTGCACTATCGCCGCCACCCCAAGGCGCTCCCCGCCCTGCTCGCCTGCGCCGAAGAAACTGCGGCGGCTTTCGCGCTGAAGCTCAAGCACGGCAAGCAGGTGATCGAACTGGCCATGCCCGGCTCCGACAAGGGCAGCGCGGTTCGCCGCTTCATGGCCATGCCGCCTTTCGCCGGCGCGACCCCGCTGTTCGTCGGCGACGACGTGACCGACGAGGACGCCTTCGCCGCCGTCTCGACACTCGGCGGCGGCGGAATACTCGTCGGTCCCATGCGCCGGACCCACGCCGCATGGCGGCTCGGCAGCGTCGCCGAGGTCCATCGCTGGCTCGCGGCAATCGCAGACACGAATTCACCCAAGGAGAACAGCCCCGCATGAGCGCGCTCGAACTCTGGCCCATCGGCAATTGTCAGGTCTCCGGCCTGATCGACACCCATGGCGCCCTCGTCTGGGGCTGCGTGCCCCGCGTCGACGGCGACCCCACGTTCTGCGCCCTGCTGCGCGGCCCCGAAGGACAGGACGCCGGGACCTGGCGCTTCGAACTGGAGAACCAGACTTCCGTAACCCAGCGCTATTCGCGCAACACCCCGATCCTCGTGACCCGGCTGGAGGATACGACGGGCGGCGCGGTGGAAGTGATCGACTTCTGCCCACGCTTCGAACGCTCCAGCCGCACCTACCGCCCGGTCGCCTATGCCCGCATCGTCCGCCCGGTCAGCGGTTCGCCGCGCATCCGCACGGTGCTGACGCCGATGAGCGGCTACGGCGCCCAGCTGGCGCCGACCACGCGCGGCTCCAACCACATCCGCTACCTCGTCGAGCGCAACACCCTGCGGCTCACCACCAATGCCCCGGTCGGGTATGTGCTGGACGAGCGCTACTACCGGTTGGAAAGCGCCCAGCACTTCTTCCTCGGCCCCGACGAGCCGTTCACCGGCGATATCGAGCACGAACTGGAATCGATGCTGCGCCATACCGGCGACTACTGGCGGCTCTGGGTGCGCGGCCTCGCCACCCCGCTCGACTGGCAGGACGCGGTGATCCGCGCCGCGATCACGCTCAAGCTCTGTCAGCACGAGGAGACCGGCGCGATCGTCGCCGCGCTCACCACCTCCATCCCCGAGGCGCCGGGCAGCCAGCGCAACTGGGACTATCGCTACTGCTGGATCCGCGACGCCTATTACACGGTGCAGGCACTCAACCACCTCGGCGCGCTGGACGTGCTGGAGAAGTACCTCGCATACTTGCGCAACATCGTCGACGATGCCGAGGGCGGCGCGATCCAGCCGCTCTATGCGGTAAGCGGCGCGCGCGAGATCATCGAGTGGGAGGCCCCGGACCTTGCCGGCTATCGCGGCATGGGGCCGGTGCGGATCGGCAATGCCGCCTATTATCAGGTCCAGAACGACTGCTATGGCCAGATCGTCCTGCCCGCGATCCAGGCTTTCTCCGACCGGCGCCTGTTGCGGATCGCAACGAAGGAGGACTTCGCCAGCCTGGAGCAGGTCGGCGAGATGGCGTGGAAGACCCACGACCAGCCCGACGCGGGCCTCTGGGAACTGCGCACGCGCACGGCGGTCCATACTTACTCCAGCGTGATGAGCTGGGCCGCCTGCGACCGTCTGGCCAATGCCGCCGAGTTCCTCGGCCTCGACGACCGCGCCGCCGTCTGGCGCGAGCGGGCCGGGACGGTGCGCAAGAACATCGACCAGCACGCCTGGCATGAAGTGGAAGGGCCGGACTTCGACGACGGCGGCGCGGGCGGCCACTATGCCGCCAGCTTCGGCGGGTCGCAGCTCGATGCCAGCCTGCTCCAGATGGTGGAGCTGCGCTATGTCGAGGCCGACGATCCGCGCTTCCGCGCCACGCTCCAGGCGGTGCAGAAGGCGCTGCGCAGGGGTGAACACATGCTGCGCTACGACAGCGAGGACGATTTCGGCCTGCCCGAGACCGCCTTCAACATCTGCACCTTCTGGCTGATCGAGGCGCTCCACCGCAGCGGCCAGGACGAGGAAGCGCGCCGCCTGTTCGAAGCCATGCTCGACCACCGCACCCAGTCCGGGCTGCTTTCCGAGGACATGGATTTCGAGACCGGCGAGCTATGGGGGAACTTTCCGCAGACCTATTCGCTAGTAGGTATCATCAATTGTGCCGGGCAACTTTCCCGGTCGTGGCGGGACTGGCGCTGAGCCGGTCCCGCAAAGCGTGTCCGCCACCATCTCTTCAAGACACGCCACAGGGGATTTGCAATGGGTAGATTGATCGTCGTCTCGAACCGGGTCTCGGTTCCCAAGGCGGCCGGGGCAGCCGGAGCGCAGGGTGGGCTTGCCGTGGCGCTGAACTCGGCGCTGCGCGAGCATGGCGGCATCTGGTTCGGCTGGTCGGGACAGGAGACCGAGGAGTTCACCGGCCACCTCGACATGCAACGCAACGACGGGATCACCACGGCAACGATCGACCTCGAACCGCAGGATATCGAGGAATACTACAACGGTTACGCCAACCGCACGCTCTGGCCGCTGTTCCACTATCGCATCGACCTGACCGAATACGACCGCAATTTCGGCGAGGGCTACGAGCGGGTCAATGCCCGCTTCGCCGATTCGGTACTGCCGCTGATCGAGCCCGAGGACCTCGTCTGGGTCCACGACTATCACCTGCTCCCGCTCGGTTCGCAGCTGCGCGAAAAGGGCGTGAAGAACCGCATGGGCCTGTTCCTGCACACGCCCTGGCCGCCGACGCGCCTGCTGGTCTCGCTGCCGTTCCACGAGCGGCTCGTCGCCTCGATGCTGGAATACGACGTGATCGGCTTCCAGAACACCGAGTGGCTGGAGAGCTTCCTGCACTATGTGCAGAAGGAAATGGGGCTGAAGGTCGGCCTCGACAATTCGATCGAATACAAGGGCCGCAAGGTGATCGCCCGCGCCTTCCCGATCGGCATCGACTTCGCGGAATTCACCGAATCCGCGCAAGGACCCGAAGCCAAGGAAGCGCACGACCGCCTCAAGTCCAGCGTGCGCGGCCGCAAGATCCTGATCGGCGTGGACCGGCTCGACTATTCCAAGGGCCTCGGCGAGCGCTTCGAGGCCTTCGGACGCTTCCTGGCCGACAATCCCGAAGATTCGGGCAAGGCAGTGCTGCTCCAGATCGCCCCGCCCTCGCGCGGGGACGTTGCCAGCTACCAGCAGATCCGCGAGGACCTGGAGCGCAAGACCGGCCATATCAACGGCGCCCATGCCGATGTTGCCTTCGTGCCGATCCGCTACGTCAACCGCGGCTATCCCCGGGCGCAGCTTGCGGGCTTCTACCGCGCGGCCGACATCGGCCTCATAACCCCGTTGCGCGACGGCATGAACCTCGTCGCCAAGGAATATGTCGCCGCGCAAGACCCGGAAAATCCCGGGGTGCTGATCCTCTCGCAGTTCGCAGGCGCGGCGCACCAGCTCAAGGATGCGCTCCAGGTCAATCCGCATTCGATCGAGCATGTTGCCGAGAATATCCGCAAGGCGCTCGACATGCCGCTGGCCGAACGCCGCAAGCGTCATGCCAGCCTGCTGGCCTCGGTGCGCGAGAACGATGTGCAGCGCTGGCGCGAGGACTTCGTGAAGGCACTCGAAGGCCAGAAGCCCCAGAAAGCGGGCACCGCAAAGCACAACGAAGCGGCCTGAGTGATTCTCCGGAGAGGATATCTCCGGATTCCCGGCAGCTCTCTCTCGGGCTACCCCGGAAGAGTATGAATTCATCAGGAAAATCCCATGAAAACCGCTGTTATTTGCAAAACGTCACTCGCCTGCCACCAATCTGACCTCTAACGTCGCTAAGAAGGGAAATGCGGTAGTTGACACTCCCGCAAGGTCACGCGGCAAAGCCGCGGGCCGCAGGATGACCAGGCAGGGTCCGGGCAAACCGGGCCTGCAAGAACAGGCTTTTGGAAGATTATGAGCACGACCCTCTATGGCGAATGCGTGAGTGCAGGCGGATCAACCGCGGTCCGCATTTCCGACCTTGCCAGCCTCGGCTGCGCGGTGGAGACCGATGCGCCCGCTACGGCGATCGAAGGCGACCTGACCTTGTGGATCGGCGCCGTCGGCCCTTTCGCGGCGACCGCGATCCGCAACGGTGCGCGCCGCCTCTCCGTCCGCTTCACCGAACCGCTGGACACCCAGATCGTCCAGCATTTCTCGCTCGCATAATGAAGAAAGGCCCGCCGATGGGCGGGCCTTCCAATCCAGGTTCCAGTCGGTAACGCCTCAGGCCGGGATCGGCCCGGCATCCTGCACCCTGTCCTTCGCCGATGTGCCGCGCCCCACCGAGAGATAGGTGAAGCCGGCCTCGCGCAGATGCTCCGGCTTATAGACGTTGCGCAGATCGATGAGCACCGGCGCCTTGGCGATAGCCTTGATGCGGGCGAGATCGAGCGCCCGGAAAGCGTCCCACTCGGTCACGAGGACGACCGCATCGGCGCCCTCGATCGCGGCGTAGGTATCTGGCTTCATCTCCACCTCGGGCATGAGCGGGCGGGCCTGTTCCATGCCTTCGGGGTCGTAGGCAGCGACCCTCACCCCGGCATCGGCGAGGGTCTGGGCGATCGCGATCGCAGGCGAATCGCGCATGTCGTCGGTGTTCGGTTTGAAGGTCAGCCCCAGCATGGCGACCCGCTTGCCGCGCGCCGCCTCCACTCCGCCGAGGGCATCGACGACCTTGCGGCCCATGGCACGCTTGCGGGCGTCGTTGACCTTGACCACCGCCTCGACGATGCGGACCGGGCTGTCATAGTCCTCCGCCGTCTTGAGCAGGGCCAGGGTATCCTTGGGGAAGCAGGAGCCGCCATAGCCCGGCCCGGCATGAAGGAACTTCGAACCGATGCGGTTGTCGAGGCCGATCCCGCGCGCGACATCCTGCACGTTGCCGCCTACTTTCTCGCAGAGGTCGGCCATCTCGTTGATGAAAGTGATCTTCACCGCGAGGAAGGCATTGGCCGCATACTTCGTCAGTTCCGAGGAGCGGCGGCTGACGAAGAGGATCGGCGATTCGTTGAGGAACAGCGGGCGATAGACCTCGCGCATGACCTCACGGCCGAAGTCGTCCTCGGCGCCGATGACGATGCGATCAGGCCGCTTGAAGTCACCGATCGCCGCGCCCTCGCGCAGGAATTCCGGGTTGGAGACGACCGAGACCCGGTGCGCCGGACGGCAGGCGCGGATGATCCGCTCCACCGCGTCGCCGGTGCCAACCGGCACGGTCGACTTGGTGACGACGACCGCGTCGTTCGCCAGATGCTCGCCCACTTCCTGCGCCACGGCGTGGACATATGACAAGTCGGCATGGCCATCCCCGCGCCGCGAGGGCGTGCCCACGGCGATGAAGATCGCCTGCGCTCCCGCAATGCCCGCGGCAAGGTCGGTAGTGAAGGAGAGGCGCTTTGCCGCGACGTTGGATTCCACCAGTTCGGCCAGCCCCGGCTCGTAGATCGGCATCATGCCGTGGAGCAGCCGCCGGATCTTGCCCTCGTCCTTGTCTATGCAGACGACCTCGTGGCCGAAATCGGCGAAACAGGCACCCGAGACGAGGCCGACATAGCCCGATCCTACCATCGCAATCTTCATGGCGCTTCCAGTCCTTCCGAACGGGGGAGATGAACGGAGGAAAGGTATCCCTGTCCCCCGCCCGCTCGGCAAGTCAGCCATTCGGGCAGCAACTTAGCCTAATTCTCTCTCGCTCCAGCCGGAGCGGCGCATCGGAGGTCCTCTCTTAACGCGGCACGATCTGCAGGTTGCCGATCTCGCCTTCGCCCCGACCGGAAAGGAACATCAGTTCCTGGCTTTCGCAGAGCGTGTCCGGGATGAAGAAGGGGGTGCCGTCGGCGTTCATTTCCCCGTTGCCCAGCCGCCGCCCGCTGCCGTCCTTGGCGTAGCAGATGACCTGGAACACGATGGGCCGGATACCCGCCTCGGCACGCCCGGCACCGTCGAGATGGGCCACGTAGTTGCCCGGCTTGAGC
Source organism: Novosphingobium sp. BF6 (assembly GCF_058273105.1). Lineage (NCBI taxonomy): Bacteria > Pseudomonadati > Pseudomonadota > Alphaproteobacteria > Sphingomonadales > Sphingomonadaceae > Novosphingobium > Novosphingobium sp. BF6. Next base: position 901,211 of record NZ_CM177775.1, on the reverse strand, counting down.
AAGGCGTTGCGCTTGGCGACGACGCTGCGCAGCGGTTCTCGGTTGCGATAGTGCACCACGGTGCCGCTCTTGGCCTGGGTAAAGGTCCGCTCCAGCCCCGGCTCCTCGGGATATTGCCAGTCGAACGGGCCGATCGGCGCGTCGTCGCCCAGGTCCTCGCGGAAGGCCAAGGCGGTCGGTTCCGTGAAGCGCCCGTTCGCGCAGAGGTCCCGCCAGAGGATCGACGCGGCTTCGGCACGGCCCATGCGAACGAGGGCCAGCGTGCGCGGCGACAGTGCCGCGCAGTCCACCCGCGCGCCCTTGCGGGCCATGGAACCGGCCACTTTCCGCAAGGCCTCAGGCCCGATCGCCAGGCCGGACCAGGGCAGGAAGGCATTGGCCCAGTATTTCTCCCGGCCCACTTGCGCCGCGAAGGCGTCCGCGCCCTGAGGCCGCGAGAGCAGTTCGGCGGTCATGGCCCGGAGCCGGTCGTCGCTGATGCCGATCCGCCAGAGCGCGACCGTGCGCTGCGCCGCGACATCCCACTTGCCCGCCTGGAGCGCCAGCATCACCAGCATCTCCTGCGTGAAGCGGTCGCGCCAGCCCCGGTCTCCGGACAGGATCAGCGATCGCAGCGCCGCGTCCTTGTCGCCCTTCTGGAGCTGGCCATAGGCGAGCAGCCCCAGCCCTTCGGCAGGCACCGGGCGGCGGCGCACCATTGCCTGGGCAAACGCCAGCCCCTGATCGACATGCTTGCCGCCGTAAGCCGCCTGCGCCAGCGGTTGCAGCGAGGAGGAAAGGAGCGGCGGGGGCACCAGCAGCGCGGCGCTCGGATTGCGGCGCCCTTCGCGGTCCAGTTCGACGCCGATCGCCAGAACGGCGGCCAGAGCCAGGATCGCGAACCACGCCACGCGGCCGAAGAGCGAGGTCATCCCGCTCAGTCCTTTTCGCCGTAGCTGTAATAATTGGCCGCGTAGTAGTCGTAGTCCTCGCTGCCGACTTTCGGTGCGAAGCGGTTGAGCACGACGCCCAGCATGTTGGCCTTGATAAGAGCCAGACGGCGCAGCGCCGACTTCACCGCGCCGCGATGGAAGTTGGAGGCATCGACCATGAACAGCACTCCGTCGGCATGGTTGGCCAGCAGCGCCGCGTCCGAAAGACCCAACAGCGGCGGCGCATCGATCACCACCACGTCGAACTTGTGGCGCGCCTCCTCGATGAAGTGGCCCACCCCTTCGCCGGAGAGAATCAGCGCCGGATCGGGCGGCGTGGGCAGCGCCGACATGTAGCTGAGCGTCGCGACCTCGCTGGGCTGGAGCGCGGCCTCAAGCGTCTTCTCGCCGGTCAGCACGTCGGTCAGCCCGGTCGCCTGGCGGTCGCTCATGAAGTTGTGCAGCGTCGGCCGCCGCAAGTCGGCATCCACCAGCAGCACCCGCTTGCCGAGTACGGCGATGTCGTGGGCGACGGCGCGGGCAGTGGTCGACTTGCCCTCGGACTGACGCGAACTGGTGACCATCAGCACGTCCGGCAGGCCGCTGGCGGTCGAATAGCGCAAGTTGGTGACAAGCGAGCGATAGGCCTCGCTGACCCGCGAGCGGCGGTCGTCGAACTGGTTCGACACATCGCCGCCCTTCTCCAGCGGAATCAGACCCAGCAGCGGCATGCCCAGCTTGCGCTCGACATCCTCGGGCGAGCGGATCGCGTCGTCGAAGATTTCGCGCAGCAGCACGGCCCCGGCGGCAAGGACCAGGCCCAGCACCAGCGAGGCGACGATATTGACCAGAAGGCGCGGCGAATAGGGCTTGGCCGGCACTTCCGCGCGGTCCACCAGGGTCAGGTTGTTCGACGAGGCACCCGCCGTCGCGTTGAGCTGGTTGAAGCGCGAGAGCAGCGTGTCGTAAAGCGTCTTGTTGGTATCGGCGATGCGCTTGAGCACTGCCAGCTGGACGCCGCGATCCTGCTCCTTCAGCGCCTCGCCGCGCAGCGAGTTCACTTGTCCGGTGAACGACTTCTCGCGCTCCATCGCCGCCTGATATTCGAGATAGGCCGATTTCTTGATCGAATCCGAGATGGCGGCGATGCGGCTGTCGTATTCGGCGATCTCGGCCTGCTTCGACTTCACCGTGGCGAAGTCGTCGAGGTGGCGGGTGCGTTCTTCCGCCAGGCTGGCCTCGACCTTGGCCTTTTCGGCCAGCAGGTTCGACACCGCCGGATTGGCATTGACCTCGGGAATGGCCAGCGGCGCGGCCTTTGCCAGAGTCAGCCAGCGATCCTGCGTGGCGATCCGGTCCGCCGTCGCCTTGGACGCCGCGTCGTTGAGCTGGACGAGGCTGTTGTTGGTGACGGAAAGGACCGATTCCTGGTTGCCGTCCTGCCCCTGGCTGGTCACGCGGATCAGCCCGGCGGCGCTGGCGTACTGGTTGAGATCGCGCTCGGACTGGGTGACCTTGGCGCGCGCCTCGTCGAGCTGGTCGGCGAGGAAGCGACGGGCGTAAGAGGAACTGTCGTACTTCTGGTTGAGGTTCCGCTCGATGTAGCGCTCGCCGTAAAGCTGGGCCAGCTTGGCGGAATAGACCGCGCTGCGGCTGCTCATGCTGATGCTGGCGATGCGGCTGTCCGGCGGCAGCGCCACGGTGAGATTGCCGAGCAGCGCCTCGATCGCGGCTTCCTTCCGGATCTGGTCGAGCTTCTTGGTGCCGCCGGACTTGAGCACGTCCTCCTGCGTCGGCATGTCCTTGCCCATCGCTTCGTAGAAGGCGGGATCACGGTCGAGACGGCCGCTCTCGACCACGCTTTCCGCCAGCGAGCGGCTCTGGATGATGCCGAGCTGGGTCTGCAGGAAGCGCTCGGCGTCCTGGACATTGGTGGCTTTCTGAAGTTCGCTGCCCTCGATGATCTGGTCCGTCTGGTCTTCGATCATGACGCGCACCTGCGCGCTGTAGCGCGGGGCGATCAGCAGGGTGGCGATCACGCCGAGCACCAGCGTCGCCGCGACGATGGCCGCGATCAGCGCCAGATTGCGGCGCACCATGCCCATGATGGTCTTGAGCAGCGCCGTCAGGTCCGGGCCGGACTCCTCGCCATAGGGATCACCCTGAGTGGGGCGCTCCAGTTCGACCCGATCGAGAAAAGCATCGTTCAAGATATGTCCCGCCATCCTGTTGTTTCCACGCGAGCGGTGATTGACCCGAAGTTCGTTCATAAGTTCAGGGAATCCCTAAAGATGGGCGGAAGGACGGTGACCGTCCTTCTGTCCCTGTCGCCGTGCCTTGCGGGGGGCTTCGCTGCGTGGCGCACGGCGGCTCTCGGGTTCCTCCCGGTCCGCATCGGCCAACAGCGCCAGCATGAGCGCGAAAAGGCAGAGCATGGTCTGGCTGCGCAGCGGATAGTCGGTAATCGACTGAAGCGCGACCAGCGCGAAAGTTCCGGCCCCAGCAAGGCTTGTGCCGCCGCGGCGAAGCGCCTGCACGCCGAAGCGGACGAGCAGGACCGCCCAGCCCAGCACCAGCGCGATCCCGACCACACCGGATTCCAGCGTCGCTTCGAGGAAATCGTCATGCGCGCGCTGGGCACGGCCATAGCTGAGGTTTTCGAGCGCCTCGTCGGGTTGGAACACGTCGTCGAACGAGCCGATGCCGCTGCCGACCGGCCAATAGCGCCCGGCGGCGACCACGGTATCCTTCCAGATCAGCGGGCGCTGCTCGTCCTCCACCGCATCGAAGCGGCCGAAAGCGCTTTGCACCCGCTGGTTGCTCGCGAGGAGGCTCGCACCGCCCGCCAGTACCAGCACCAGCGCGCCTGCCAGCATGACGGTGCGCCGGTTGAGCGCCGGACGGCGCCAGCGCAGCCAGCGCCACAGCGCGAGCGCGGCGGGCACGAGCAAAAGCGCCATGCTGGACCGCGAACGGGTGAGCACCACGCCGACGACCAGCAACAACGCCGTGGCCGCACCGCCCAGAGTCCAGATCGCGCGGATCTGCCGCAAGGGGAACACCGCGACCAGCGTCACCAGCGCGACATTCAGCATCAGCCCGCCGGTATTGCGGTTGGCGAACGTGCCCTGAAGGTCGGGCGAACCGTAAGTCTGCGCATAGAAAACGAGATGGCGGTTGCCGGTCGCCAGTTGCTGGGCCCCCAGCAGAACGACCGCCAGTCCACATCCGACGACCAGAATCAGCAGCCCGCGTTTGTCCTCGCGCGAAAGCTGCCAGGCCGTCACGAGAATCGCCAGCGCCGGAACGAGGGCGAAGAAGGCGATCGCGGTGCGGTTGGGGTCGAGCGAGAAAGGCTTCCAGACCTGACTGCCGCCGGTCAGTTCAAGCGATTGCACCGCGAACTCGCGGCCCGGCAGCACCTGCCAGATCGCGGGTGGCAAGGGCATGATCTGCAAGAGCGGCAGCAGCAGCGTAGCCACGACCAGAACGACAAGCGCGCGCGGTGCGGTGCGGAAGAAGGCGAAGACGGCCGGGCCGTTGAAGGCCAGCACGGCAAATCCCGCCAGTTGCACCACGAGATTGGCAAGGCCCATCGCCGATCCGCCGCCACCGAAAAGCAGCGCGACCAGCATCAGGAATCCGGCCTGCACCGCAGGATTGCCCGGTCGGATTTTCGGCACGATAACGCCGCGTTTCTCAGCTAACGACCCAGACAGAGCTTTTTCCTTATGATTGCAGTTCGGGATGCAAGACCCTGCCCTCGATCGTTTCGTTCGGCAGGTGTCGGAAACTTCTCGGCCTATCCGTTTGAACGGACAGAACTCCTGAGCATATCGCTGCTCGCCATGGCAGGACTAATTCAGACCTGTTCCAGTATTCGATAAAGAAATACTGTCGTACAGGAGGCCTAACGAACGGCGACCGGAGCGAAAGGGGCGCTGATGGCGATCGCCGAAACCGGCACGTTTCTCTGCTTCATGAGTCCTCCTGGAACTGCGCTATACAGGTCAATCGTCTGGCCTTGACTATACCGCGCTGCACAATGAAGGGCAAATCCGCGCGGGGGCGTTGATCCGCGATCTGCCCCCTCTCGTCGTACTTTCAAACTCTTCCATCCATGCCGCAGAGGGAGCGATCCGAATTGCAGCGGCGATTAAACCGATTGCATCGATCGCCCGCACAGATTCCCATGCAGAAAGTAAAGTACATCAGCTAATAAGACTATTCACACAGTCCGAATACTGCTCACGGAACCGTTCCTCGCCGAAGCTGGCGGCATTGGCGATGCAATCCTCCGGCCGAATGTCTCCCTCGCCCTCCACGAAGCGGTCGATCGCCTCGACCAGGCTCTCGGGCGTCTGCTCCTCGAACCAGACGCCGGTTGCCGCGCTGCCGCCGAGCGGCCGCACGGTTTCCGCCGTGCCGCCCTTGCCGAGGCAGATCACCGGCGTTCCGCAGGCCTGCGCCTCGACCGGAACGATGCCGAAATCCTCCAGCGCCGCGAAGACGAAGGCCCGCGCGGTCTGGAATTCCGCGATCAGTTGCTCGAACGGAATGTGCCCCAGAACCTCGATATTCGGACCCGCAATCTGGCGGACCTTCTTCATGTCCGGCCCGTCGCCAATCACACGAAGGCGCAGGTCCGGGCGGCGATTGAAGGCCTCGACGATCATTTCTACCCGCTTGTAGGGCACGAGGCGCGAGGCGGTGACGAAGTGATTGCCGCGCGCAGCCTCGCCGGGCACGAAGTTGCCGGTATTGACCGGCGGATAGATCACTTGCGCCTCACGGCGGTAGATCTTCCAGATACGCCGGGCGATGAACTGCGAATTCGCGAGGTAATGATCGACGCTCTGCGCCGTGCGCATGTCCCAGAGGCGGAAGCGGTGCATCATCTCGCGCGCGACCGCACGCTTCAGCCCGCCCAGTTTCCCGCCGACCGTGGCAATGTATTCGTGGGTGAGATCCCAGGCATAGCGCGCAGGACTGTGCACGTAACTGACATGCAACTGTCCCGGCCCGGTAATCACCCCCTTGGCCAGCGCCGCCGAGGAACTGAGTACGACGTCATGTTCCGACAAGTCGAAACCCTCGATCGCGCGGGTCGATTGCAGAAGAAGGAAGCGGTAATACTGCTCGACAAGCGGAAGATCGTTCAATCCCGACGTATGGATCCGGTGATCGGCACCGAAGACGTCCCGCGTCACTTCCTCCGGCAGGAAGTTGAACAGCGTGTAGATATCGCTTCCCGGCGTGCAGCGCGCCATCTGCTGGAGCACCCGCTCGCCCCCGGCGACTACCGGAAGCCAGTCATGGACGAGAGCGATGCGTTCGCCGCGGATCAGGGCCTGTGAGCCTGCTGCTGGAGTCTCGGCGACAGGAACACTGTGTTTCATCGGCAAGTGGTCCTTCGAATAGGATCGTGACGCGATCAGCGCGCAGCAGCACTCCCGTCAGGAGGGAGCACCCCTGCCGCCTTTGCGCCGCATCGTTTATAGAGAAAGGCCGGTCGGACGTCCCTTTGGGACTCCACCGAAATGGTCCAACGCCGGCATCGGAAGCCTTGAAACATAGACATATTTCTTGCCTCCTGCATGCCGGCGCCGAACCGTTTTCGGTGGCGCCGAAAGGCTAGTCGGACCCGAACAGGTCGCGCGAGAAGACCTTGTCCCTCACGTCGTCGAGTTCGGGTAGAATGCGGTTGGTGACGATCACGTCGGCCCGCCGCTTGAAGGTTTCCAGATCGGATTCGACCGGGGTGTTGAAGAAGCTCGCCTCGGGATAGCTCGGCTCGTAGAGCACGGTCTCGATGCCCTTGGCCTTGATCCGCTTCATGATGCCCTGGATCGAACTCTGGCGGAAGTTGTCGGAACCGGCCTTCATCACCAGGCGGTAGAAGCCGACCACCTTCGGCTTGCGCGCCAGGACTGCATCGGAAATGAAGTCCTTGCGGGTGCGGTTGGCCTCGACGATGGCGCCGATGATGGTCTGCGGCACGTCGTGGTAATTGGCCAGCAACTGCTTGGTATCCTTGGGCAGGCAGTATCCGCCGTAGCCGAAGGACGGGTTGTTGTAATGCGAGCCGATACGCGGGTCGAGGCCGATGCCTTCGATGATCTGCCGCGCTTCCAGTCCACGCGACAGGGCATAGCTGTCCAGCTCGTTGAAGTAGGCGACACGCATCGCGAGATAGGTATTCGCAAATAGCTTGATCGCTTCGGCTTCGGAAGGATCGGTGAAGAGTACCGGCACATCCGTCTTGATCGCGCCTTCCAGCAGCAGTTCAGCGAAGACTTTCGCCCGCTCCGACTGCTCGCCGACCACGATTCGACTGGGATGGAGATTGTCGTGAAGCGCCCTGCCCTCGCGCAGGAACTCCGGACTGAAGATCAGGTTTCGCGTACCCATCGCCTGCGCGGTCGCAGTAGTGAAGCCGACGGGAATGGTCGACTTGATGACCATGACCGCATCGGGCGCGTGTTCCATGACTTCGCGGATCACGGCCTCGACCAGCGTCGTGTCGAAGCGATTGGTCACTTCGTCGTAGTTGGTCGGCGCGGCGATGATCACGTAGTCTGCACCGGTATAGGCCTCGACCGGATCGAGCGTCGCGCGCAGATTCAGATCGTCGCGGCGGAGGAATTCCTCGCACTCGGCATCGACGATCGGCGAGCGACCGGCATTTATCATGTCCACTTTGGCAGGCACGACGTCCTTCGCCACGACTTCGTGGTTCTGCGCCAGCAGCAGCGCATTCGACAGACCGACATAACCAACGCCTGCAACAGCGATCTTCATTTTCGCTCCTATGACCGGCCCGGCGGGCAGGTTCGGCAATTTAGCGCCGGTAACAACGACCGGAACTTCCGAAGGGGGGCATATCGGAAAGTTCCGGCCGCTGAAACTGCTACCAATGGGCAGGCATGCTCTGCCGAGGATCGCCTGACGGTTCAAGCGCTTCGCAAAAATATGGGATAATCGGGTGCAGTAACGCGACGGAATCCATTTGCAGCCGCAAATTGACCTTTGCAGACACGGCATCACGATGCTGCGCCGCACCCAACATCGCCCCAACAACGCCGATATCGGGGATCGAAAATGGAGCATCGTCTTCATGATGTGCATAGCCGATTCGGACGGAGCACTCCCCGACCACCTCGCCAGACCCGTTCATCTTGCAGACATCTTGTTGATAGAAAATAATAGTTTCAACGTCATTTACCAATGCCGCACCTTATCGCCCCCCTTGTAAGGCGGCCGCTGTCGACATGCCGAGGAGCACGGTCGGCCCGATCTGCAGATTGCTGCACCGCAAAAGCATCGGCACGTTCGGACGGCACATCGAACCCCCGAATTTGTAGGATGGCACCGCGCATCGAAAGCGGTTCTACTGCCGACAACCGGATGCAAACTGTCGGCCACCCGTTCCCCACTTCGGACGCCTGCCCCTAAAGGTCACTTGCCAAGACTTCACCGCACCTGCACAAAGTGCGGACATCTCCACAAAATCTGGACTTTAGCATGACTGATGACGTCGTCGGCAAGGCAGCCCCCCGCACGGCTTTGATTACGGGTGCCGCGGGTTTTATTGGGTACTACCTCTGTCGCAGACTGCTGGATGACGGTTTTCGCGTGATCGGCCTCGACAGCCTCAACGATTACTACGAAGTCGCCCTGAAGGAGCGCCGCCTGGCGATGCTCAGCCAGAACGAGCACTTCCGCTTCATCAAGGGCAAGCTGGAAGATCCCGACCGGCTGATGCAGCTTTTCGCCGAAGAGAAGCCGGACATCGTCGTCAATCTCGCCGCGCAGGCGGGCGTGCGCTACTCGATCGACAATCCGCGCGCCTATGTCGAGGCGAACCTGATCGGCGTCTTCGAACTGCTGGAAGCCGCGCGCGCCCATCCGCCGCAGCACATGCTGATGGCGTCAACCTCCTCGGTCTACGGCGCCAATACCGAGATGCCTTATGCGGAGACTCACAAGGTCGATACGCAGATGTCGTTCTATGCGGCGACGAAGAAGGCCAATGAAGCGATGGCGCATTCCTATGCCCATCTCTACGGCCTGCCGATCACGATGTTCCGCTTCTTCACGGTCTACGGCCCCTGGGGCCGTCCGGACATGGCGCTGTTCAAGTTCACCAAGAACATCCTCGCCGGCAAGCCGATCGACGTCTACAACCACGGCGACATGAAGCGCGACTTCACGTATGTGGAAGACCTCGTGCAGGGCATCCGCCTCCTGATCGACAGCGCCCCGGTCCGCCCCGAAAGCGCCGAGGACATTGCCGAGCACGACAGCCTCTCGCCGGTGGCGCCCTGGCGCGCGGTCAACATCGGCAATTCGGATTCGGTGCAGCTGATGGACTTCGTCCGCGCCATCGAGACGGCGACCGGCGTGAAGGCCGAGATCAACATGATGCCGATGCAGCCGGGCGACGTGCCCGCGACCTGGGCCGACGCTTCACTGCTCCAGCAGCTTACCGGCTACCGTCCGACGACTTCGGTGAAGGAAGGCGTTGCGAACTTCGTGGACTGGTATCGGGATTACTATCAGGTCTGATCTGTCAGGCCTTGCGGGAGAGAGGGGCTGCGTCGCTGACGCGGCCCCTTTTTTATTGCTTGCACCACCAGCGCTACACTCGCTCATCCTGAGCCTGTCGAAGGATCAGGCGCTGTGCCCTGCCGAGGGGCCTTCGACAAGCTCAGGCTGAGCGGAGTTCGGGGTAATGGTCTTGATGACGGCATGGCGCTTTCGCAGTGGTTCGAAGCCCAAAATGCCCGCCATGCCGAGGCGCCGCGAAATCTCGAAGAGGATCAGCGGCAGAACCACACCCGCCGCGGTGGAGACCAGCACCACCGTCGCGACGTCCCGCAGCCCGAGCCGCGTCAGCACCACGCGCATGCCTGCCGCGAAGATGATGTGGGTAAGGTAGATCGGCATCGTCCGCTCGCCGAGCTTGCGCACGAGAGCGGGGCCGCTCAGGCAGAAGCCGAGGAAACCCGCGCAGGCCACGAAGCCGCAGAGGTAGGCGGGAACGGTCTCGAAAGGGGTAACTGTGAGCGTATAGGCCACCACTTCCGCCACCACGAATGCGGCGATGCAAGCGGCAAGCGGCAGGCCCTTTTCCAGCCAGCGCGTACCCGCCAGCAGACCGACGAAGAAGAACGGCGCATGCTGGACGATCTGGCCGGTCAGCCCCTGCGGCTGCGCCAGAACGACCACCGCGATGCTGCCCGCCGCGATGGCCGTCGCCGCGATACGGCCGCGCAGGACCATCGCCGCCGCCTGGAACAGGAACAGCGCCAGCAGGAACCAGAACACGCTCTTGGGCGGGAACGGGTAGGTCAGCACTTCGAAAGGCGAAATCCGACCCTTGTTGCCCGCGCCGGTCACGAGATGGACGCAGCCCTCTGCCCAGGCCCAGAGGCACATCGGCCAAAGCAGGTTCAGGGCGCTGCGCGAAAGGCCGTTCCGCAGCGTCTCCGGTGCCTTGAACAGCATGCCGGAGATCAGGAAGAACACCGGCATGTGGAAGAGGTAGACCGCGCGGTCGATCGTCTCGAACAGGCGCGGCTCGACCAGCCCCTGCCCGTCCAGCCCGCGCCAGACATGGCCGAACACGACGAAGACGATGGCCGCACCGCGCGCGGCGTCCAGGCCCTTAATTCTCATGGGTTCCTCGGTACGTCATCAGAGTGTTCGGGGCTGCCATGCGCCCGGCATTGAACCCGGCTTGGGGAGCATGTGGATCGCCTTGCGCCCCGCATGCCGCGCGGTGTTCGCCAGCGCCGGATAGGCGCCCAGCGAGGCGGCGAGGCCGATCAGTACCAGCGGCGCGGCGCCCTGGCAGTTGATCGTGGCCGACAGGATCGCGATCACGAAGCCGATGTGGCGGTCGGGCCGGGGAATGCGCACGAGCCTGCGGATCAGTTCCACCCCCATCAGAACCCCGAACAGGCCGAACTGGTAGAGGATGTAGAGGAACAGGTTGTCCACCGCGCTGAACGGCGAGACATAGACCCCGGTGTAGAACGCCGCCGGGCCGACCGAACCGAAGCCGTGGCCGAGCAGCGCGGTGGCGGGGCCGCCGTCCACGATCATCTCCCAGACTCCCGGCCAGGTGACATGGAGGCGCACGACGGTACTGCTCATACCCACGGAGATCTCGCCGACACCGTCGATCGCCAGCAGCCACAGCCCGGCGAGCGCGGGCAGGAAGAAGCAGATCGAGAGCAGCGCGCCGAGCGACTTACGGCCCGGCCCGAGGTTCTGGAACCAGTGCCAGGGCCAGAAATCCACCAGCATCGCCACGGCCAGCGCGATGAGGTTGGTGCGCGAGGTCGTGGTGTTCAGCGCCCAGAGCGTCGCGACGTAGATCAGCAGGCGCACCTGCCAGTTACGGGCCTGTCGCAGGACGATCAGCGCCAGCAGCAGCAGGATGCTGGCCGAGGCGCTGCTGGCGGCGCCGAGACCGGCGATGCGCTCTTGACCGTGAATCCACCATTCGCGGCCCGCCTCGCGCTCGACACCGAACTGCGAGACCGAATAGCCGGTCCAGGGCATCGTCATGCGGGTATCGGCGGCGACTCCGGCAATGCCCATGACCAGCAGCACGAGGCAGACCGTGCGCCACCATTTCGCATTGATGTAACCGGGCGGCAGCATGAGCACCGCGATCACCGGGCAGAGCAGCTTGAAGCCGGAGAACACCGCGACCGGATTTTGATAGACCACCACGCCAACCGCCATCTGCACGACGGTCGCGGCGAAGAGCCAGATCAGCGGCGTCGGCAGGCGCAGGGTCACGGCGGCGAGCAGCAGCCGCATCAGCACTACCGCGATCACCGCGAGATCGGGAACGAACCAGAGCGGGCCAAGCCCGAAACGGTCGAAGTAATAGCGCGCCGCCCCGCCGAAGACCTCGCGCGCCATGATCAGCAGCACGGCGCCGCCGGTCAGCACGGTCAGGAGCGCGGCGAAGCTGCGCTTTTCGGACCGGCGCGGAGCAGGAGCGGGTCTTGGCGGAATAGGCCGAGGATGGGCGTCCGCCTTCACGCCGGGCTCCAGCTCTGACTATTGCGCATGATCCAGCCGCGACCGCGCCAGATCACCAGGCAATAGACGCCCCCCGCCGCGCCGAGCAGGCCGAGGCAGGCGACCGGCTCGCTGAAGCCCCGGAGCGGCACCAGCGCCGCGCCGAGCGCCAGCGAGAGCACGACCACGAAGAGCGAGGCGCGCGTCAGCAGCGGGGTGCGGACGTGGCGGCTCACCACCAGATAGAACAGCGCGAAGCTGCCGATCTGCGAGATGGCGATGCCGATCGCCATGCCGGTGAGGCCCGCCAGCTTCACGCCGATGATCCCGCTCGGCACCAGCAGCGCCAGATTGACGGCGGGCGAGATGATGAGAAGCTTGGTCTTCTTGACGAGTTGCAGCGCGACCGAGAGATGGAAGGTCGTCAGCGCCTTCAGGATCGCCGCGATCGCCACGTAAGGCAGCAGCATCGCCACGGTGTCGCGGAAGGAGGGCCCGACGAAAAGCCGCGCCACGCCGGGCGAGAGCGCCGCCAGGATCGCCGCCGCCGGCGCGCCGATCATCAGGTAGACGATGAAGTTCTCGGCCAGGATCTTCTCGCCCGCCTCGCGCCCGTCCTTCTCGAAGGCGCGGACGATGGCTGGATAGGCCGAGAGGTTGACCGCCAGCATCAGGAAGATGACGGTCTTCTGCATGAGGTCCACCGAGACCGAGTATTGCCCGACCGCCGCCTTGCCGAGCGTGGAGGATACGATGTAGCGGTCCGCCACGGCGCTGGCATAGCCGAGGCCGGAGCTGACGATCAGCGGCGCGCCGTAACGCATGATTTCCTTGAGATCGGCGCGGCGGGCGCGGAAGGGACGAAGTTCCCGCCAGGCGGCGTCGGTCACGTTACCGAGCACCGCGCAGCCGATTTGCGCTCCGAGGATGCCGATAGCCACGCCCAGCGCGCCCATGTCGAAGAACCACACGAGCAACGCGCCCACCGCCAGCGAGAGCGAAGAGCGCAGCGTCATCATCGCGAAGAAGCGCCAGCTCAGCAGGCGCAGGCGCGCGGTGACGGTGCTGATCGCGAAGAGCATTTCCGAGAACAGCCAGAGCCACATGGCGGGCCACCAGTCCGGCGCGACGCCCAGGAAGTGGATCTGGAACGCGCGCAGCGAGAGCGCCACCGGCAGCAGCAGCAGGATCAGCCCAAGGCAGACCATGGAGACCGCATTGGCGATGTCCGGGTTGAGCTGGTGCTCGGCGGCGGGATCGTAGAGCAGGCGCGAGGCGGTGAGGCGCAGCCACTCGAAGATCGCGGCATTGAGGAACAGCACCGTCGCCGAGACGAGCGCGTAAGTCCCGAACTCGGCGGGGCTGAGCAGGTGCGTCCAGACGATCAGCGAGAGGAAGTTCAGCCCGCTGGAAATGCCGAGCGCCGCCGTGGTGATCGCGCCTTTGGAAAGTTTCATGCGCCCCAATTTCATGAGCCGGGCCTTCATGCAGCCGAAAGGTCCTTGCGCTTCGGCGTCACGATCCGCGCCGGGGCGCCGACCGAGGTCGCGCCTTCCGGCACATCGCTGAGGACCACGGAATTGGCGCCGATCCGGCTTCCCCGGCCGATGCGCAGCGGCCCAACGACCACGGCTCCGGCATAGATCACCGCATCCGCGCCGATCACCGGATAGCCTTCCCCGCGCCCCGACTGGCCGAGCGTGACGTTCTGGTAGATCGTGGCGTTCTCGCCGATCTCGACATTGTGGCCGACCACGATGCCCACCGGATGGGGCAGGTTGATCCAGCCCGCCGGGCGCGAGAGCGGAGAGATGTGGCAGGCGTAGCGCCAGTGGATGTAGCGCCGGATCGTGGTCGCCATAACCCGGCTCATGCCGCCGCGCGCGTGCAGGTGGCACATGCGCTGCCACAACGAGACGAGGCCTGCGCCTTCCATCGCGCGCGCACCGCTCATCGCAGCACCTGCGAGCTAGGCGGCAGGACGCGCGCGGGAACGCCCACGGCGATGTGCCCCGCCGGAACCGAAGTCTTGACCACGGCATTGGCGCCGATCACCGCGCCCGCGCCGATCTCGATATCGCCGATCACGGTGGCGCCCGCGAAGATCGTCGCCCCGGCGCCGACGCGCGGGCAGCGCCCGGCTGTACCGTCCTGACCGATGGTGACGTTCTGATAAATCGTCACGCCGTCGGCGATCACGACATTGTCGCCGATCACGACGCCCACGGGATGCGGCAGGTATACCGCCTCGCCCACTTTCGTCGTCGGCGCGATGTAGCAGCCGTAGGCGCGGCGGATATGCCCCCGGATCGCCCGCGCAAGCAGACGCCCCGCCGGTCCCGAGGCCCAGAGCGCGCTCATCCGCTGCCAGGCACGCAGCACGCCGCTGCTGGGGCTCATCCGCCCCACCGGCAGGCGCGTCGGCACGGGAAGCAGCGGCGGCGCTTCCCCGAAGGTCACGGCCATCTCGCGCTCAGGCCGCATCGAACAGCTTCTCCAGATGGCTCTCGTAGCGATCGATCACCGCGCCCGAGGTGAAGACGCCGCCCATGTCGAGCGCGCCCGCGCTGTAATGTGCGTAAGTCTCGGCCGGGAGCGTGCGGAAGTGCTGGATCTTCTCGGCCAGTTCGGCCGCGTCCTCGCCCTCGTAAAGCTCGCCGGTCTCGCCGGGGGTCACGACTTCGGGATTGCCGCCGACCCGCGAGGCCACGACCGGCAGCGCGAAGCCATAGGCCTCGTAGATCACGCGGGGCAGCGGCTCGTTGTAGACCGAGGGGCAGATCACCACGTCGACCGCGCCGTAGAAGTCCTCCGCTGCCTGCCAGCCGAGGAACTTCACGCGCGGATCGCCTGCCGCCTGCGCCTTCAGCCCATCGACGTAGCCGGGTTCGCCGTCGCCTGCGATCACCAGCGACCACGGGCGACCGCCCTGGGGAAGCTGGCGGACCGCCTCGATCAGCTTCTCCACGCCCTTGGTCGGGGCGAGGCGGCCGATATAGCCGAACACCATCGGCGCGCCGTCGGCCATTGCCCTCGGCTCGGGCACGAGCGGGCGGTCGTTGACGTTCCACTGCACCGCGCAGGGCTTGTCGTCCCCGAAGGCGCCGTGGCGGCGATGGGTCTCGGCCACGAAGGCGCTGTTGGACAGGAACATGTCGACATTGCGCGTCTGGCGGCGATTGACGCCGGCCACCACCTTGCAGCCCGAGCAAAGCGAGGTGCAGTTCTCGCCCGCGCGGTACATGCCCGAGCGGCTGCAGATCAGGTAGTAATCGCGCATCGTGTGGATCAGCCGCGCGCCACTGCGCTTGGCCTCGCGCAGGATCGCGGTGGAGAAACCGTCGATGATGCTGGTGTTGACCACGTCGGGGCGGATCACGTCCAGCATCTGCCGGACGTCGCGCGCGGCGCGGAAGTTCCAGAGGTCCAGCGTGTGCCAGACCGCCTTCATCGCCGGGGAACGGCGGCGCTTGTCGTAAGGCCAGTAGATATTGCGGATCGGCAGGACGTGGAGCGTCGGCTTGCCCGGCCCGGTCACTCCAGCCTCCATGCCCGCGCGCAAGGTCGCGGCCTCCTCGCCGCGCGGGGCGAGGCGCAGGATGTGGACGTCGTGGCCACGCTCGACGAGGCCCTCGGCCAGCGTCTGCACGGACTTGGCGCCACCGCCCACCTGATCGGGCCGGTAGGAGCGGATGATGAAGAGAATTCGTCGGGACGTCATGGACGTGCTGTCTCCGTTGCGAGGTGCAGTGCTCATATCGCTCATGGGTTCTGCGGGCAGTTCAGCGCCGGGCGCGCGCCGCTGGCGGCGGGGCGCAGGCGCAAGTAGACGGGGGCATTGCTCAGCCGCTGCTCGCCGGTGGGGACAGGCTTGCCGGTCATGTCCACAAGGCCCGCGAGCTTCCAGCCGGAAGGCACCAGCTTCGCCGGTTCCAGCAGGGCCGCGCCGGCCTTGGCCCAGACCAGTGCCTCCGCCCCGCTACCGCTCGAAAAGATCGCGCCTTCCACTCCGGCGCGCTGGACCGGGCAGGCATAGCGCATCGCGCCGAGTTCCTTCAGCAGCGTCTGCAAAGCGAAATAGGAAGGCTTGGGCGAGCCGTTCGCCTGCAGCAGGCCGAAATTGTGCTGGTCGTAATCGGGATTGCTGCCCGCGTCCTTCCACGAATACCAGACGTTCGGCGCCACATCCGCCGCCAGCGCGGAGACCAGCGTGCGAACGAGGTAGCGCGCCTGGGAGTCGCCATCGACGCGGCCGATGATCGGGCGGCCCCATTCGGAATTGGCAATCTTCGGGGCCTTCACTTGCCCGCCCGCCGCGATCCGGCGGCGCAGGCCGTCCCAGAGCGCCGCGTCGCGGGTGACGTCGCCGGTCATCTGGTAGGGGTGAACGCTGATCCGGCTGAAGCAGGTCACCGCTTTGGAACCGGCCAAGGCCGTGAGAAACGCACCGTCCACCCACTTCGAGGCGGCGGGACCGTAGACTTCGGCGGAACCGTCGGCACCGCGGATCGCCTGACAGGCGGCGAGCGCCATGCGGCCATAGGCGGCGGCGTCCGGCTTGGGCGGCCAGAACCGGGGGTGGTCAGGCTCGTTCCAGACTTCCCAGATCGGATCGTAGGCCGCGAAAGCCCTGGCAGCGGCGGCGGCCCAGTCGCTGTAGGCCTTGATCTGGTCCGGGGCGACCGGCGGCGAGGTGCGCCGCTCGTCACGCCCGCGCCACTGGATCTTGGTGAAAGGCGTGTGGACCGGGTTGCCGTAGTCGAGGATGAACAACGGGCGCATCCCGCGTGCATGAACCTCGCGCGCAAATTCCAGATAGGCGCCGAAATCGTAAGTGCCGGGCTTGCGCTCGGTCCCCGCCCAGCTGAAATCGCTGCGCACATAGCGCAGCCCCAGCGACGCCACGCGGTCGAGATCGGCCGGGGTCAGGTTGTTGCCCGCAATGCCCACCACTTGCCCGACAGGCGCGGAGACATGGCGCTCGGAACGGACGGCTGCAGGCTGGAGCAGCAGGGCAGCGGCCAGTAAGGCACCGGGGCTGAGCAGCAGCACGCCCGCCAGCACGCCGTTGCGCAGGCGCGCGCGCCGGGCGCGGCGACGTGCCGAGCCGAGGCCACCGCTATCCTGCCACCAGCGGATCACCTGCCAAGCACCGTCGAATAGACATCATTCACCTGCCGGTGCATGCGCTCCATCCCGAAGCGCTCTGCCACCGTGCGCGCGGCGCGCTTCTGGAGTTCGACCAGCATCGGACCGAGGCTGGAGATTTCCTCCATCGCCGTGCAGAACGCCTCCGCATCGCCCGCCAGCCAGCCGTTCTCGCGGTGGTCGATCATCTCAACGATGCCGCCCGCCGGATAGCCGACCACCGGCAGGCCCATCGACATCGCCTCCATCACCGAACGCGGCAGCGGATCGGGCGTCTCGGAAGGGACGAGCACGGCATCGAGGCCGTTGTAGATCGCCGCCAGCCCTTCGAAGCGGCCCTCGAAACGGACGAAGTCCTTGAGGCCGAGCGCCTCGGCCTGACGCTTCAGGCTTTCGAGATAGGGCCGGTCTTCCTCTTCCGCCTCGCCGCGCACCAGCAGGGTGATGCGCTGTCCGCGCCGATGCGCGGCGCCGAGCCAGTCGAGTGCGACATGGTGGCCCTTGAACGGATGGATGCGCCCGCAAATGCCGACGACAAGTCCGCTTTCCGCAGCGCGGGCATGGAAGGATTGGGGCACATCGTCGCGCTTGACGCCGTTGAACACCACCGAGACATTCTGCGGCAGTGCCTCGCCCGGCCAGCAGGCGCGGCTGACCAGCACGGTGTGGTCGGAGCTGCGCGCCAGACTCTTCCAGATCAGCCGCTCGGACCCGCGCACCGCGATGTCGCGGACGTGGAACACGCAGGCCTCGCCACCCAGCTTGCGCGCCAGACCCGCGATGCAGTGCGCCTTCAGCCCGTTGCTGTGGACGATCTGCGCGCCGTGCCGCCTGGTCACATCCTTGAGCCTGCGCGCGGCGCCGATCCAGTCGCCCACCGCCGCGCCGACGCTGGAGGGCCGCACCGGCCGCCGGATCGCGGCGACCTGCCCGAAGTCCACGACTTCCACCGGAATGCCCCGGCTCGCCGCCTGTTCGGACACCGGGCCCCGCGCGGGTACGACGAGCAGCGGGTCCACATGGGGGTTCGCCATCAGGTCGAACAGCGATCGCTCCGCCCCGCCCTTGAAGAAGGGCACGGGGGACAGGAAGGCGACTCGATAGTTCATAGGATCAGTCCCGTCGTTTTCAGGATACAACATCGCTTGTCCTTGCGCCGCACAGCCATGGCCGAGCGGCGCAAGGAAGCCGCCGCCGTCAGCGCGCCATCACCGCGAAGGCGTTGAAGAGCGGCGCCGTTTTCAGGAAGTCCTGCCAAAGTGTCTTGATCTTCGAATTGCCGACCACGACGAGATCGCCGTCCATGATGATAGGATCGGGACTGACACCGCCGCGAATATCCTTCACGTCGAAGCGCGCGACCATGCGCTGCCCGTCGATGGTCCGGAAGATCACCACTTGGTCGAGCTTCGCCGTGGGTGACGGACTCTGCGCCTTTGCCAGCGCGCCCAGCAGCGTCGTATTGCCGCTCAGTTCGAAGGAGCCGGGGACCTTGACCTCGCCCTCGACGGTCACGAAGCGCGGTGCGGCCTCGTCCACCGCGACGGCGACTTGCGGGTCTTTCAGGTACTTGCGCGCGAGAATGCCGGTGATCTCTTCCTTCAGCTCTGGCGCGCTGCGACCGGCCGCCTTGACCTGCCCGGCGAAGGGAAGCTGGATGAAACCGGCCTCGTCCACGCGCGCCTTCTCTACCGAGAGATCGGGTTCGCCGAAGACACGCACCTGAAGAACGTCCTTCGGCGCGATCGCATAGACGGTCGGCGCCGGAATCGTCGCCGGAATGGTCCTATAAGCAGCCTCGCCGACCGGAACATTCGGGTTGCGTGTCATCGTCGACGTACAACCCGCCAGAAGCGTGCCGGAAAAAAGGACAGCGAGCCCGAGAAGCGTTCTTGTGCCGTGCACTTACGGTCGTCTCCATAAGGCCTAAGTCAATCACCTATTCGGGTAATCGGCGGCACATAAGGGCGCAAGTGCTTGAGCCCTGTTCAAAAACGGCGAGACCCACTCCTAAAACGGCACGTCGCAAAACTCTTCCGCAAGTGCGAAATCGATCCGGGTGCGAGGGGCAGTAACAGCCATTCGGCGGCGAATCCGCGGTGCCGTTACAATCGATGGCAACCGCATCAACGGTCGTTCATGTGGCGTTCAACTGATCCGGGAAGCGTGATATCAGTGAAATCTCAGTATTTCTCCGGAGAGAGCGCCCTTGATTGGTTAGCACTTGCGAAAGGATAGCGCCGCGATGGAGACGGTTCGATTTGACGCACCGCAGCACGACGGCCTATTCCTTGAACCCGGTTGATGAGACCGCCCCCTTCTGCCCTCTTGCGCGGAGAGAACCGGCCGTCCAACAGGATATCGAAAGACCTCGGCAACCCGGTTGCCATGCAGCAGAGCGAGACCATGAGCGCCAAGATTCCCGTCCTCGTCACCGGCGGTGCCGGTTATATCGGCAGCCACGCCGTTCTCGCCCTCAAGGATGCCGGCTGGCCGGTCGCGGTGATCGACAACCTGACCACCGGCTTCCGCTTCGCCATTCCCGAAGGCGTGCCGCTCTACGAAGGCGATATCGAGGATGCGGCACTGCTCGCGCGGATATTCGAGGAACAGGGAATCAAGGCGGTGATGCATTTCGCCGGTTCGATCATCGTGCCGGAATCGGTCGAGAACCCGCTGAAATACTATCACAACAACACCGCCAAGAGCCGCGCCCTGATCGATGCGGCGGTCTCGGCAGGCGTGCCGCACTTCATCTTCAGCTCGACGGCAGCGACTTACGGCATTCCGGAAGTTTCGCCTGTGACCGAGGACAGCCCGAAGCTGCCGATCAACCCCTACGGCATGTCCAAGCTGATGACCGAGATCATGCTGGGCGACGTTTCGCGGGCGCATGCCTTCAACTACTGCGCGCTGCGCTACTTCAATGTCGCCGGAGCCGATCCCCAGGCGCGCACCGGGCAATCGACGGCGGGTGCCACGCATCTCATCAAGGTGGCGGTGGAAGCGGCGCTGGGCAAGCGCGAGCATGTCGGCGTGTTCGGCACCGACTTCGATACGCCGGACGGCACCGGCGTACGCGACTATATCCACGTCTCGGATCTCGCCAATGCCCACGTCCTGGCCTTGGAGGCACTGATCGCCGCACCGGGGGAATCACTGACGATGAACTGCGGCTATGGCCAGGGCTTTTCGGTGCTCGACGTGCTGGACGCGGTGGACCGCGTGACCAACCGCACGATCGACCGCCGCCTGCAGGGCCGCCGGGCTGGCGATCCCGACTCGCTGATCTCGGACAATCGCCGCATCAAGGCGACGCTGCCCTGGCAGCCGAAATATGCCGATCTCGGCACGATCGTCGAACATGCTCTCGCCTGGGAGCGCCGGTTGACCGAATTGCGACCCGAGTAGGCGGTTAGGGAGCGTTCGTGGCGCTCCCATTGCCAAAATCCCTTCGTCGCCCTCGCGAATGCGGGCGCCCCGCTTTCTTTCTGCAACCTATCGCCGTGCCGCAAGAAAAGCGGGATCCCCGCCTTCGCGGGGATGACGGGTAGGGGCGGAGATCATGGGGAGGTGCCGTTATCGATTCCGGATGAAATCGATAACGGCTGCAATGCTCTCGGCCTGAGTGCGGTTGAGAGCCTAGCACCTGAGCGCCTCCCTCAGAACGCCACGCTCAGCGAGGCGCGGGTCGAAAAGTCGGTGGCATCCTGAGTCCGCTCGGCACGGGCGGTGATCTTCCAGGTGAAGTCGTAGCCACCCGCCAGCATCGAGACTTCGCTGACCCAGGCACCCTTCAGGCTTTCGGGCGTGATGGTGAAAACCTCGCCCGCATCGTACGTGTCGCCGCCGTTGAACCAGGCCGTCGTGCTGCCCCGCTTGCCCGAAACCACTTCACGGCGACCGGCTTCCACCTGGAAGGTCAGCGGGCGCCAGTCGGGCGAGATCGTGCCCAGCGAATAGGACGCGGACAGCGTCGGCGTCACCGTGGTCATCTTGCTGGTGCGGCTGGCCACGCTGAGGGCGACCGCGTCGCTGTCCGCCGTTTCGCTGTAGCCGTTTTCCTTCAGCCAGAACTGTTCGAGTTCGACCTTGGGCTTCAGGTTGAAGCGGCGCGACATCTGGAAGCGGTAGGACGCCCCGGCAAGGCCGGAGAACATCCAGCCGCTCCACTTGCCGTCGGCCGAGTAAGTGAAGTCGCTATCGTCGATCGTATCTGTGAACGTGCGGGTCGAATCCACCGAGATCTTCGAGGCCCCGATGCGCGCCCAGGCCATGAACGGTCCCTTGCCGGTGCGCCAGAACAGGCCGAGGTCGTGCTGGCCGACGCCGAGATCGCCGGTGCCGCCGTTATCGGTCACGGTGCCGTGGAGCCAGGCATAGGACACGCCGACGTAGCCGAGGTTCGTCCGGCGCTCGACACCGGCGGAGAGGCCCCAGCCGTTCGCCTTGTAGCCCGCCGTCGAACCGGCATCCTTGGCGGTGCGCCAGTAGACCGGCTCGAACCAGCCGCCCACGTCGGAAATGGTGAACAGCGAAGTCTCGTCCGAGAGATGGCGCGCGGCCATGCGGTCGCCGTGGGTCACGGCATCGAAGACGCCGCCCGAATGGTCGGGCAGCAGGCCGGCGACCTGGCTCTGGAGCGTGGCCGAGTCCTCGACCTGGAGCAGGCTGGAGGTCAGGCTGTCGTCGTTCTGGGCCGTCGCATAGATCGCATCCCAGGCCGAGGCCTCGCTGCGGGTGAGGCCCAGCTCATCGGTCGTCTTGCGCGCGATGGTGAGGTAGATGCTGTTGGCATCGGTCGAGACTTCGCCGTTGTAGATGAACGGCAGGTCGGTGTCGGTGGCGTTCAGCGTACCCTGCACGTCGAGGCTGCTGGCGGTGAGCACCGTGTAGGTGCCTTCGGCATCGCCGAGGTCGGTGACGGTGGCGGTGATCTTGGCGCCGTCCTCCAGCGTGGCATTGGCCACGGAATAGAGCGACGTCGTGCCTTCCGCCGTATCGACATAGACGCCCAGCGAACCGCCGGACTGCACGATCAGGCTGCCGAAGCCGATGGTGTCGGAATCGCTGGCGGTCAGCTTGGCGCCGCTGCCCACCGTGACCGTCAGGTTGTCGGCATTGCCGAAGTTGCCCGAATAGACCGAACTGCCGGACAGGGTCAGCGTGCCGAGGTTTCCGTCGAAATCCATCGTCCCGACGAAGCGGGAGGTTCCCGCCAGCGTCGCCGTGCCGGTCCCGCTGCCGAAGTAGACATCGCCGGTATAGACCGTGTTGCCGGAGAGGTTCAGCGTATCGTCGCCGTCCCCGAACAGGGTATTGCCGGTGATCGTGCCCGACGAGGCATTGATCGTGTCGTTCCCCGAACCCAGCAGGATATTGCCGGTGATCGCGGTGTAGACGGTCGGATCGGTGTCGGTATCGTTGTCGTCGAGATAGTCGGCGCTGGTCTCGGCATCGGCGTCGTTGAGGTACTGGTTGATGGTGACGCCGGTGGTGTTGGCGGAAAGGTCGATCGCGGTGCGGGTGTCGGTGCTCGATCCGCTTGCGGCGATGTAGCCGGTGTTGTCGATCGTCGTCAGCGTGCCCGAAAGGTCGCGGATCGCGGTCGAGGAACCTTCGCCCTGCGAGGTGATCGAGGCCGTGATCGAGCCGCTGTTGTAAAGGCTGGTCACGGTGCTGCCGGCATTGATGAGCAGCGCGGTCGCGGCCGAATCGTAAGTCGTGGCGCTGACGGTGCCGGTCACGCCGATACCGTTCGTCAGAGTGACGTTGCCGCCCTGCCCGCCGATCACCAGGCCATAGGCATCGGTGTTGCTGTAATAGGCGTTGGAACTGACCGATCCGTCGATGGCGATCGAATAAGTGCCCGAATTGCTCGAAACCCCGCCCACGGTGATGTCGCCGGTGCCGCCGACCTGGATCGCCGGGCCGTTGCCATAGGCCACGACCGAGCCGGTGCCCTCCTCGTCATCGTCGACCCCGTCGCCGTCCTCGTCGTCGTTGGTACTGTCGTTGTCGACCGGGGGCGCCGCTACATAGATGCCGCCAGCAACGTTGCCGGTGATCTCCACCGCCGCCGCGGCCGAACGCAGGGCGGCGCGCGAAAGGACCATCGTTGCGCTGTCGTCATCGGTATAGGAGGCCCGCTGCGAGACGGTGCCCTGGATCGTCACGGTGCCGCTGACGTCGCCGTTCACGACCAGCCCCTGGGCGCCCGCGCCGGTGGCATAGACGGTGCCTTCCACCGTCACGTCGCCATCGACGTTCCTGGTCGAGATGCCGACGGAGTTGTCGCCGATGACGTTGATCGTGCCGGTGTTCCTGATGTCGCCCACATAGTCCGAATCGACGACGATGCCGCCCGAGTTCAGGCCTTCGACCGTGATCGTACCCTTGTTGAGAATCGAGCCGCTGGTGGTTGCGCCGGACAGGACATGGATGCCGTAGCGGTTGCTGGCCGAGGCGATCGCGCCATCGGCAATGCCGTTGGAATCGGTGTCCGCGGGAACGAAGTCCTCGGTCACGGTGAGCGTGGCGTCCTCGCCCACGGTGATGGTCGAAGTGGTGCCGGCATTGACGGTAATGCCGGTGGCGCCATTGGCATCGTCGAGGACGAGCGTGCCTTCCACATCGACGGCATTATTGCTGTCGACGGTGATCGCGCTGCCGCTGGGCAACGTGATCGTGCCGTCGTCGGTCACGGTCACGTCACCCGCACTGGATGTGACGAGCGCCTTGGTCGTGGACGTGGAGACGGTGGTAGCGGCGAACAAAGGCGCGGCGGAAAGCGCGAGAACGAGCGCGCCGATGCTGGAAGACGTATGCAGCGAGTTCATGATGATGGGTCTCTTGGTGAGCGCAGGGCTTCAGGCAGGCGGCGATGTCAGTTGGCCGCCTCAGGCGATGGTGCCAGTGGCCGCCCTCAGGCGGCGATGCCGATAAGCGCGGTCCCGGTATATCCGGCGGTCAGGCTGCCGCTCAGCGTCGGCGTCATCTGCGCGATCTGGGCCGAGCTGTTGTCTCCGAAGACATTGTCCGAAGAGAGCGAGACCGCATTGTAGTTGGCGATGCTGGCGGTGTAGCGCGTGTCGCCGGTGAAGACGGCGGTATTGGTCGCCGCCGGCATCGCAAGCTGCGAAATCAGGCTGGCGGTGCGCCCGGTGCTCGCAGATGTCAGGCCACCGGTGAATATCTCGAAGTGGATGTGCGGCCAGCGTCCGGAGTAGCAAGCCGGATAGATCGTCTTGAACGTGACCTTGCCCTCGGCATCGGTCACCTGCACGCCGCGCAGGTAGCTCTCGGTGGTGACGCCGCTGGAATAGAGCGAGTATTTACCCGCCGCATCGCACTGCCAGATATAGATCGCCGCGCCCGCGATGGCGGCGCAGCCGTTGTTCACGTCCACCAGTTGCAAGGTCAGTTCCAGCTGGACGCCGTCCGCCGTGGTGGTGGAATTGATGAAGCTGGAGCGGATGTCCGAACGGACCACGCCGCTGACGGTGAGCACGTTGGAGGTCGATCCGCTGGCGCTGTTGGTGCCGTCGGCCGGATAGGGGCCGTTGGTCTCGGTCGGATCGGCGATGCAACTGCTGGAGGAGGTTCCGCTCGAAGTCGTCGTGGACGAACTGGTCGAGGACGTGCTCGTCGAACTGGTGCTCGACGTGCCGGAGGAACTCGTCAAGCCGGTCGAGCTGCCGGAACCGGAAGAAGACGAGCCGTCGTCGCCTCCGCAGGCCGTCACGGCGGCGAAACCACCCGCACCGGCCAGGATGCCCAGCGCGCGGCGGCGTCCTATCAGGTTCCTGCCGATCGTCTTCAGGTCGTGGGCCAGGCCGCCATCATGGTCATGGCGATGGTCATGGTCTTCCATCTGCAATCTCCCCTCGTGTCGCATTTCGCGCGACGGGCCGGGAGGCCGGCATCGCGGATCAGGTCACGACGAGAAGTGGAAGCACGCCTTTGCGATCGGATTTCAGAGGCATTTCACCTCTGTCGCGCCACGGCTCACCGCCCGTGCGCGCCTGTCACGCAGGTGAAATGTCTCCGGATACAGAGGGGACGAAAAGATAGCCCTCGTTGCGCACGGTGCGGATGATGTCGCCGCCGCCGTCGCCTTCGGACAGCTTGCGGCGCAGGCGGGAAAGCTGCACGTCGATCGCGCGATCGTAGTGATCGCTGTCCTCGCCGCGCGACCAGTCGAGCAGCTGGTCGCGGGTGAGCACCCGGCGCGGATGCTCGGCGAAGGCCTTGAGCAGGCGAAACTCGCCGTCCGACAGCGAGATCACCCGGTTGGCCGGATCGAACAGCAGGCGGAGGCCGAGGTCCATTCGCCAACCGGCGAAATGGAGGCACTCGCCGGAATGGATGTCGTTGACCGGGCGCTGCTCGGGAACGGCGGCAGGCGCGACGATCCGCTCCACCGGCCCCATGTTGGCGCGGCGGCGCAGCACGGTGCGGATGCGGGCGAGCAGTTCGCGCGGATTGCAGGGCTTGGCCAGATAGTCGTCCGCCCCCATCTCCAGCCCGACGATCCGATCGACATCGCTGCCCACGGCGGAGAGCATGATGACCGGCGGGGCATCAGGGCCGAGCCCCCGCAAGGCGGTAAGCCCGTCCTCGCGCGGCATCATCACGTCCAGCACGATGAGATCGAAATGCCCGCGCGCGAGATGGTCGCGCATTTCGGTCGGATCGGCGGCGGTTTCGGTGGCATAGCCGTGCTTGCCCAGAAACTCGCTGATGAGCGAGCGGATGCCGTCATCGTCGTCGACGATGAGGATACGGGTTTCGAGGTCCATCGGTGCGCGTTCTAGGATCATTGTGCGCCGATAGGAACCCCGTGTTCCAGCCAGATTTCAGCCCGGATACAGCTTGCGACAAGATCGCGGTCCGATTGCAATCTGAGTGAAATCCGCAAGCAAACTCGCGGCCCAACAAGCAGCGCCATGGACATTCGAGT
Organism: Novosphingobium sp. BF6; assembly: GCF_058273105.1. NCBI lineage: Bacteria > Pseudomonadati > Pseudomonadota > Alphaproteobacteria > Sphingomonadales > Sphingomonadaceae > Novosphingobium > Novosphingobium sp. BF6. The sequence continues at coordinate 875,147 of NZ_CM177775.1, read as the reverse complement.
TCGTCAGGTTCCGTCCTGGATGGACTGCAGCGCGCATCGAGCGACATCCCCCGTCGCTTTCGCCGCCTTGCTGCATTCACCCGGAACGGCCGGAACCGCCGTTCGGTTAGCCACCGCCAAGGCGCCGGACGGCGCCGGGTCCGTCGCAGCGACAGGTCACGTAGTCGCACCCGCCCTGTCCTGCGACGGCCCCGGAACTATATTCTCAGCCGGACTGGCAAAAACCGTACCCGATACTGACATATATCGGTGCTACCCGGCGCAGCGACCCACTGGGCGACCCACCGGCCCCGGCCGGTACGACAGAGATTACCTTCCGGCACCGCAGGGAACACGGTTGCCGGACAGGTCCCGAGGTGACCGTCCTCGCCCGACATACCGGGCGCGGGCGCGGAGCGGGTTCGGAAGGGACGTGTCCCTCTCTTCCGAGCCCGCGCCGCAAAACCTCTTGCCCTTGCTCACGGCTCGAAATGGCGGCGGATTCGTGGCAATGGCCGGAACATGAGCCTGCCCCGCCCCATCATGCCCCGTCTTACCGGCCGACTCGGTATGCCGCTGGCGATGCAGATGATCGTCATCCTCGTCTGCGCGCTGATCGGCGCGCAGCTGGTGACGCTGGGCCTTACCGTGGTCCTGCCGCCCAGCCCGACCGCGCGCTGGAACATCGACGAAGTGGCCAGCGCGCTGACGACCCGCGACCTGCCCAACCGGCTCGAACGCAAGCCCATGGTCGGCCCGCCCGACGTCAGCGGACAGGGCTGGCTGGTCTCCGAATCCTCGCGCGATGCCCTTGCAGAGCGGCTCGGGCGGGATCGCCGGGACGTGGTGCTGGCGTTCTATACCCAGCTTCCGGTCGGCGGCGTCGCGGTGCCCAGCAATGCCCGCTCGCCGTTGGCGATCCTGAAAAGCAAAGGTGCCCGCACCACCGAGGTCTCCTCGCTGCTGGTCGGTTCTGCCGATGCCCAGTCGATTCCCGGTGGCCCCCCGCCGGGCGGCGCGGCAGGTCCCGGCGGCCTCCCCGGCGGACACTTCCCCGGCGGCCATTTTCCTGGTGGAATGCCTCCGGGCGGAACGATGCCGCGCGTGCCCTCGATGCCGCATCCATCCATGCCTGGCGGCGGTCGCCCCGGCGGTCACGTTCCGAATGCCGCCATGCCCGGCGGCAAAGTTCCGGGGTCTCCGACCGCAACGCCGGGCAGCGGACGCCCAGGCGGTCAACCGGGTGCTCAGAGACCCGGCCCCAGCCAAGGGATGGGAGGACAGGCGGGAGCGCCCTCCGGCGGTGTGCCGAACCAGGACGGCCAGCCGGGACGGATCGTGGCCCCCGGCATGCGTCCCGGCGGGATGCTCGGTCCTATCGGCGGCGGTGCCATCGGCTCCGGCATGCTGGCGCCGGTCATGCCGAGCATGACCGACATCCCGCGCGCCGCCCTGCCCAGCGCAACGCCGGAGCCGATCGCCAGACCCACGCTGAGCAGCCGCCCGGTCACGGTCTCGATTCCCTTGCCGCCGGTCACGCTCGCCTCGCCAACGGTCGCTCCCACCGCCATCGCTCCCCGCGTAGCGAGCGGCACCGCAGCCAATGCCGCCACGCCGCAGCCCGCAGTCCCCGGCAAGCCGCAGCCGATTCCCTTCCGCCATTCGGGCGGCAACTTCTTCGCGCTGACCTCGCCGCCGTTCATCGAGGGCGATTTCGTCGCCGCGACCCGCCAGCCGGACGGGCAGTGGCTGGCCGTCGCCCCGCGTGCCGAACCTTTCCCCAATGCCTGGCAGAAGCGGGTGATGCTGTGGTTCGCGCTGTCACTGGCGATCATCAGCCCGTTCGCCTGGCTCTTCGCGCGCCGCATCGTCGTGCCGCTCAAAGACTTCGCGCAGGCCGCCGAACAGCTCGGGCGCGACCCTTCGGCGACGATCCTGCCGCTGTCCGGCCCCGCCGAAATCGGCCGCGCCGCCAATGCCTTCAACCAGATGCGCTTCCGCCTGCGCGCCTTCGTGGACGACCGCACGGCGATGGTCGGCGCCATCAGCCACGACTTGCGCACCCCGCTCACCCGCCTGCGCTTCCGCATCGAGGACGTGCCCGACGACCAGCGCGAAGGGCTGCTGAAGGAAGTGAGCGAGATGGAAGCGATGATCAGCCAGGTCATCGCCTTCATCCGCGACGCCTCCACGCCGGGACCGCGCAAGCGCGTGGACTTCGCCGATCTCATCGCCGGCAGCGTCGCCGATGCCCAGCTCGTGGGCGGCAAAGTTACCATCGAGCATAACGTCCACATCCCCGTCGAGGTGGACCCGGTCGGCATCCGCCGCCTGCTCGGCAACCTGCTGGAGAACGCCATCAAGTACGGCGAAAGCGCCAGGGTCCGCGTCAGCCTGCTGGACGGCGAGGCCGTGGCCGAGATCGTCGATGCCGGTCCCGGCATTCCCGAGGACGAGTTCGACCGCGCCTTCGAGCCGTTCTACCGCTCCGAAACCGCGCGCAAGTCGGGCCAGAAGGGCACCGGACTGGGCCTCGCGGTCTGTCGCTCGATCGCCCGCGCCCATGGCGGTGACGTCAACTTCGTGCATGGCGGAGACGGTTTCGCGGCACGCGTGACGGTTCCGGCCGCCTTCGACCCGACCCTGCGAAAGGCCGCCTGATGCCGCGTCTGCTACCGGCATGCCTGCTCGCGGCGGGCATGACCGCCCTGCCCGTCGCTCCCGCCGCTCTGGCGCAGGACACCGCCGCCGAAACCGTAACGGAAACCGAAAGCACGGACGATACGGCACCCGAAGCACCGAACCCCACCCCTTGGACCGCCACCGCCTCCGCAGGCGTGAGCAATCGCGACGACGGCCCCGACGGGTCGTGGCAGGCACTCTCGCTGACGCGGCAGGTCGGGCGCGGCTATGTGCGCGGCGGGTTGATGCGCTACCACGGCACGCTGATCCAGGCCTATACGGCCCTGCCCTCGGACTACTACGTCGGCACGCTCGGCGCAGGCGGCAACTTCGACAACTGGGTGGTGGACGGCTGGGCCAGCTACGGCCGTCAGGACTATGGCCGGATCACCAACGATTGGGGCACGCGCCGCGAGAGCACCGGTGCCCGCAGCAGCGCCTACTACGCGGTGGGCGGCGATTTCGGGCGGATATTCCCGCTCTCACCGCGCTGGTTCGTGACGCCGACCGTCGTCGGCTCCTATGCGCTGGGCCGCCTGCTGCGCCCGGCCCCGGACTTCACCGGCCTCGTCGATCTCGAAACCCGCGAGCCGACCTGGACGCTCGGCAGCAGCGTGCGCATCGACCATGCCTTCGGCCGGAACGCCGATCACTATGCCGGTCTCTCGGTTTCGCGCAATTGGACCAGCAATGCCGTCTCGCAAGTCACCGGCGGCCAGTTCCAGGACCTGAACGACATTCCCCGCTCCGGCCTGCTCGATTCGCAGCACTATTCGGACGCCTGGTGGGAAGTGGGCGTGAGCGCCAACATGAAGCTGACGGACCGCCTCCACCTCGATCTCTATGCCTCGCGCAGCTTCGATGCGCTGGCGGGAAACACGACTTCTGCCGGCATTTCCCTGCGCAAATCGTTCTGACATTCCGCCCCCGGCGGGGGCGGGTCAGGCCGCTCGGGCAATCGCCACGGGGATCGACTTGTAGGCCGGGGTTCCGCTGACCGGATCGAAATCCTCCAGCGGCACCAGGCAGTTCGCCTCGGGATAATAGGCCGCCAGCGAACCGCGCGCGATGGCGTGCTTGATGACCGTGAAGCCCTTGAGCACGCGCCCCGCCGTCGTGGTCACATCGACCAGATCGCCATGTGCAAGGCCCAGCATGTCGAGATCGACCTCATTGGCGAAGATCACGTCGCGGCGACCGGTCACGCCGCGGTAGCGATCGTCGAGGCTGTAGATCGTGGTGTTGTACTGGTCGTGGCTGCGGATGGTGGTGAGCAGCAGCGGCCGCGCGCCTTCCTCCACCTCGACCCGGTGGGCAAGGAACTGCGCCTTGCCGCTGGGCGTGTTCCAGACGCGGTGATCCGGCGCGATGGTCAGGCGGAAACCGCCCGGCTCGCGGACGCGGCGGTTGAAATCGTGGAAGTCGGGATAGACCTGCTCGATCCCCTCGCGAATGCGGTCGTAGTCGGCCACGAGCGCATCCCAGTCGACCAGGCTGCGCGGCATCGCCTCCTTGGCGAGACCCGCGACGATCGCCGGTTCCGAACGCACCAGCGGCCCCGGCGCCTTCAGCTTTCCGCGCGAGGCGTGGACCATCGACATGCTGTCCTCCACGGTCACGAACTGCGCCCCCGTCGCCTGCTCGTCCAGCTCGGTACGCCCGAGGCAGGGGAGCACCAGCGTTTCCCTGGCGGTGAGCAGGCAGGTGCGGTTGAACTTGGTGAGGATGCTGACCGAAAGATCGAGCTTGCGCACGGCGGCGAAGCACGCCTCCGGATCCGGCATGGCGACGGCGAGATTGCCGCCGAGACCGATCAGCGCCTTAGAACGTCCGTCGCGCATGGCCTCCAGCGCCTCGACCGCGTTGTGCCCGTGCTCGCGCGGCGACGTGATGCCGTAAGTCGCGTCGAGCCGTTCGAGCATCGCCTCGGCGGGAATCTCGGTAATGCCCACGGTGCGGTCGCCCTGCACGTTGCTGTGGCCGCGCAGCGGGCAGATCCCCGCCCCCGCCTTGCCGAACATGCCGCGCAGCAACAGCAGGTTGGCGATCGACTGCACGTTCTGGGTGCCGTGGCGGTGCTGGGTGATGCCCATGCCGTAGCAGACGATCACCCGTTCGGCATTGATATAGACTTTGGCCATCGACTCGATGGCATCGCGCGTCAGGCCGGAGGTGGTCTCGATCCAGTCCCACGAAGTCGCTTCGAGATCGGCCCGGAGTGCGTCGATCCCCTCGGTGTGCTCGGCGATGAAGGCATGGTCGAGCGCATCGGCCTCGATCACCAGCTTCATCATCCCCTTGAGCATCGCCATGTCGCCGCCGATGCGCACCTGGTGATAGGCCGAGGCCAGCGGCGTCGCGTGGGTGGACAGCATCTCGGTGGGATGCTGCGGCGACTTGAAGCGCTCCAGCCCGCGCTCGCGCATGGGATTGGCGACCACGATCGGCACGCCCCGCTTGGACGCGGCGGCCAGCGTGGAGAGCATGCGCGGGTGGTTGGTGCCGGGGTTGTGGCCGATACAGAAGATCGCGTCGGCATGATCGAAATCTTCCAGCGTCACCGTGCCCTTGCCGATGCCGATCGACTTGGGCAGCCCCACGCTCGTCGCCTCGTGGCACATGTTGGAGCAGTCGGGGAAATTGTTGGTGCCGAACTCGCGCGCGAAGAGCTGATAGAGGAACGCCGCCTCGTTCGAAGCACGGCCCGAGCAGTAGAATTCGCAGGCATGCGGATCGTCCAGTTCGCGCAGCACCGCACCGGCGCGGGCGAAGGCCTCGTCCCAGCTTATCGGCACGAAATGGTCGGTCTCGGGATCGTAGCGCAGCGGCTCGGTGAGGCGCCCGGCATCTTCCAGCTTGTGGTCGCTCCAGCTCCACAGCTCGCTGACGCTGTACTTGGCGAAAAATTCGGGATCGACACGCTTGACGGTCGCTTCCCATGTCACGGCCTTGGCCCCGTTCTCGCAGAATTCGAACGAGGACGTGTGCTTGGGGTCGGGCCAGGCGCAGCCCGGACAGTCGAACCCGTCGGGCTGGTTCATCTGCAGGAGCGCGCGGGTATCCGGACTGGCCTTCATCTGCTCGCGCACGGTGCGTGCGACCGCGCCCAGCGCGCCCCAGCCGCCCGCCGGGCCGTTGTAATCGCCGATGCCTTCGAGATTGCCGTCCGCAGTGTGATTTTCGGCCATGACCCTGGTTCCTTTTTCCGCTCCCGGCATAGCCGATGGAACGCACGAAAAACAGCAGGGCTGCGCTCAAGTGCTCCTGCGAAAATCGCAAGACGGCGATGCGGGCACGACGACCTGCCTCATTGATTACCCCTCAAGTTCAGCTTCATGTGCGGCCCGCGCTCGGATACCAGAAGCGGAACCCTCGCCTTCCCGAGGGCAGGAGCCATCACGATGCCGCAGGAACTGGTGACGGTCGTGATCCCCGCCTATCGCGCCGCCGAATCCATCGAGCGGGCGGTGCTGTCGGTCTTCGCGCAGCCCGGCGTCGTCTGCCGGGTGATCGTCGTGGTAGACGACGAGGAAGGCTCGACCGAAGCCGCCCTCGCCGCGCTCGACGACGAGCGGCTGACGGTCCTGACCAACCCCGGCAACCTGGGCGCCCAGAAAAGCCGGAATCGTGGCCTCGCCGCCGCGACCAGCGACTGGGTGATGTTCCTCGACAGCGACGATTTCGTCATGGGCGACCTGCTGCCGGGCCTCGTCCAGGCACTGGAACAGGGCGCCGATGTCGCCTTCGGTCCCTGGCTGCGGCTCGACGAAGATCGTGGCCGGGCCGAACGGCATCAGGAACACTATGCCGACGCCGCCGACCTGCTCGACCGCTGGCTGGTGCGGCGGCAATGGACGCCGCCCTGCGCGGTGCTCTGGCGCACGGCGTTCCTGCGCGGGATCGGCGGCTGGAAGGAAAGCGTCCGCCGCAATCAGGACGGCGAAGTGGTCTGCCGCGCCTTGCTCGCGGGTGCCCGGCCGGGACATTCGCAGCGCGGCTGCGGGGTCTATGTCCAGCACGATTCGCCGCACCGGATCTCGCAGGCCCGCTCCACTTTCGGCGACCTGATCGCGGTGGCCGAAGACTTGCTGGCGCAGCCGACCGAGGCCGTCGAGGAGGGCCGGCGGCGCAAGATCCTGGGCGACTACTTCTACTGGCTGGCCGATAGTGCCTTCCGCCGCGGCGACCGCGAACAGGGCCGCCGCGCCCGGCAACGTGCGGTGGAACTGGGCGGTTCGCTGCACATGGGGTCGCCCCTGCCCCGGCTGGGCGCCGCCGTGCTGGGGCTGGAGAACTATCGCCGCGCCGTCTCCTGGGCGACGAAACCCTAAGCCGCAGCCTTTCGCCGCAACCGGTCGGGCAGGAGATTCCCGGCAAGGCGCAGCATCTCGGCCATGGCCTGCCGCCCGCCCGGCGTCACCGCCTGCGCCGCCACCGCACCGATGTAACTGGAAGCGACGGCAAGCGCGAGCAGCCCCACGGTCGGCAGCTCCTCGCCCACCGCCGCGACGATCCCCCAGGCGAACAGCCCGCCGAGCAGCGAGGGCAGCTGCACGAAGTACATGAAGCCCTGCGAGATCGGCGTATCCCGCGTCGCGAAATGATAGAGCGGCGGCAGCGAGGCGAGCTGGCCGATGAAGTAGGCGCAGGCCACGCCCACCGCCCCCCAGTGCACCCCGATGAAGAAGCTGGCGATCGACACCGCGCTGGAAAAGATGCCCCAGTACATCATCCGCCGGGTGTTCCCGCTGCTGATATAGAGCCAGCCGGTGGTGTTCGGCACGCATTGCACGATCGCGGTCAGGCTCAGCCAGAAGAAGATCGGACTCGCCGCCGCCCAGCGCTCGCCAAGCAGGAAGGGCACGAGCCGCTCGCTGCAAATCGCAGCCGCGAGGATCCCCGGCATCGCGATCAGCGCCAAAGCGCGCAGGCACAGTTCGTAGACGCGGCGATAGCGCTCCGGCTCGTCGCGCACCCGGCTCAGCACCGGCAGCATGACCCGGCTCAGCGGCTGGTTGATGTTCTGCAAGGGGAACAGCATGAGCTTGTAGCTGCGGTCGTAGAGGCCCACCGCATCCGCGCCCTCGGCCTTGGCGATAATGACATTGTCGAGGTTGCGGGCGAAGAAGTTGACGAGGTTGAAGCCGGTCAGGTTGGCGCCGAACACCACCAGCTTGCGCACTCCGGAAAAGGAAGCGCCGAGCCGGGGGCGCCACCGACAGGCCCGCCACATCATCGCCGTGCTGATCGCGGCATTGAGCAGCGTGCCCAGCCAGATCGCCCAGTAACTCTTCAGCGCCAGCGCCGCCGCGGCAGTCAGCACGAAAGTACCGATGGCGACGACCACGTCGTTCACGCTCAGCGCATGGAAACGCATCTCGCGATTGAGCAGGGCCTGGTGTTGCAGCTTGAGACCGGTGATCAGGATCGTCAGCCCGGTCGCCGCCGTGACGTATCCGGCGCGCGCATCGCCGTAGAACGCGCCCACTGCGGGCGCCATTGCCACCATGATCAGCGCCGCCACGGTCGAGACGAGCACGTTGAGCCAGAACAGCGCGTTGGAATGCTCCGGGTCGAGTTCGCGGGCCTGCACCACGGCTTGCGCGAAGCCGAGGTTCTGGAAGGTCATGATAAGCCCGGTCAGCGGCGCCACCATCGCCGCCACGCCGTAGTCCGAGGGCGAGAGAATGCGCGCGACCACGATCGTCGTCCCCATCGTGGTGAAGACCTTCACAAGCTGCGCGACGGCAGTCGAGGCCACGCCTCGGGTGGCGCGGCGGCCCATATCCTCGGTCTTGGCCATCTCCGCCTTAGTCTCCCGATGCGGCCGGACCGGTCCGGCAGGGCATTGCAAGGGGGTTGCCGAACTGCTCCGCCAGCATGGCGATCTGCGCATCGTTCTGCACGATATTGTCGTCGAACAGCCGCACCTTCTGCGACGACCACCAGCCCATCTGGACGAATGGGGGACCGACCTTGCGATAGGTCGTCCCTGCCCGCCGCGCGCACCAGTAGAACCAGAGATCGTCCGCCGACGGCGCGTAGCGCTCAAACAGGTCGCGCCGGGCGACATCGGGGTGCAGCGCGCCGGGGGGATAGAGAATACCGCCGACGCCGGTGGGCATCACGTCCACGCTTGGCCGCCGCGAGGCCGCGTCCTCCACGTCCCAGATCCAGTCGCGATAGGGCGCGATCCGGCCCTGCGCGTCCTGCGTCAGGCGATGCGCGCGATGGCAGGTAATGGAATCGTGCTCGCCGCCCTGCCCTTCGACGAGGCAGGTCAGCCAGTCCGGCTTGTAGAAGACATCGTCGTCCGCCGTCGCCACCCAGGCATCGGGAAACTCCGCCAGCGCGAAGACCAGCTTCTTGTAGCTGCGCAGATCCTCGACAAGGCGAAGCTCCACCTTGTCTCCGAGCACTCGGCGAACCGCCTTCGGTAAGGCCGCTTCATCGCCGCGCGCCAGCCACAGGACGATGCGGTCGGCGGCAGTATCCTGGCGCAACAGTCCCAGCAGCGTCAGATGCAGCGTGGGATAGCGCGGTGGATAGGAGGTCAGCGAAACGACGAGTTCGCCGGGCAATCCATGCGCGCGCGGCGTTCCCTGCGGAAAGTCCTGCGAGCGGCGGCGATACTGCCGCCCGCTCCAGAGCCGCACCGCCATGGGTCGAGGCAAGGCGGCCGTGATCCACTGCTTAGCCCATGCCTTCAAGCGCGCGACCTTTCGAAGCTGCTTTCACGGCGGCAGAGATCTGCCGACAGCCACAGACTAGCCACGCTGCCGGAGAGGCACCATCATCCCAATGGTCCAAGGTTCCGGAATATCATGGCTTTATCGGCATGGCGTGCGGGTTAGCGATAATCCCAAAGGATGGCGAATACCCCGATAGGACTACCTCGCCGGAGATTTCTTCGGAAAATGCCAAAGGCACATACGACTAGGGGCCGCCTTGCGGCGGCCCCTGCCGTTTCTCAGCTGCCTGAGAAATGGTGCCCAGAAGAGGACTCGAACCTCCACGCCCTTGCGAGCGCCAGCACCTGAAGCTGGTGCGTCTACCAATTCCGCCATCTGGGCACGGAAGCGAGGGGGCCGTTGGTGCCGTCCTCGCCGGGTAGGAGGGCGCCTCTAAGCGGGTCCTCGATTCGTGTCAACGGCCCTCCCGCAACTTTTTTCAAATCACGCGAAAAAAGGCAAAATCCCGGTCCAGCGCCTGCCGCCGGTTGCTCGGGAACCGGGCTTGTGCCAAGGGCGCTTATCATGCGTGAAACCGGCGCAGGCGGCTATTTTCTCCTTCAGCCGCGCCTGCGCCACGCTGAAGGACCCGTTCTGATCATGAGCCAAGCCACCGACCCTCTCTACGGCAAGATCGTCACGCTGCTGGGCGGCAGCGGCTTCGTCGGCAAGCACGTTGCCCAGGAACTGCTCGCCCGCGGCGCACGCCTGCGCATCGCCAGCCGCAACCCCAAGAAGTCCTATGCCCTGAAGCCCCTCGGCAACCTCGGCCAGGTGCAGTTCGCGGGCGTCGACGTGACCAAGCCCGAATCGCTGGCCGACGTGCTGGCCGGATCGGACGCCGTGGTGAACCTCGTGGGTGCCTTCTCCGGCAATCTCGACGCCGTGCAGGGTGAAGGCGCGGGCCGCATCGCCGCTGCCGCCAAGGCCGCCGGGGCGACCGCCTTCGTGCACATCTCGGCGATCGGCGCAGACGCTTCGTCCAGCGTTCCCTATGCCCGTACCAAGGCCGAAGGCGAAAAGGCCGTGCTGGCCGCTTTCCCTGCCGCGACGATCCTGCGCCCCTCGGTCATGTTCGGCCCGGACGACAACTTCCTGATGATGTTCGGCAACCTCGTCTCGCGCCTGCCGGTCCTGCCGGTCTTCGCTCCGCAGGCACGGCTCCAGCCGATCTTCGTGGACGACGTGGCGCTCGCCGTGGCGGAAACGCTGTGTGCGCCGGAGGTGCATGGCGGCAAGACCTTCGAGATCGCCGGTCCGGAAGTGATCTCGATGATCGACCTCAACAAGCGCATCGCCGCAGCCGCCCAGCGCGACCGCAGCTTCGTGGAACTGTCCGACGGCATCTCCGGCCTGATCGCCGCGCTGCCGGGCACGCCGATCAGCGGCGACCAGCTCAAGCTGCTCAAGGCAGGCAATGTCGCCAGCGGCACCCTTCCCGGTCTTGCCGACCTCGGCATCGCGCCGCGTCCGCTGGAACTGTTCCTCGACCGCTGGATGACGCCGTTCCGCAATCACGGCCGCTTCGGTACCAAGGCCGCAGCCTGAACCTCCCCTGGCGGGAAATGAAAAAGGGGCGGGAAGTTCGAACTTCCCGCCCCTTTTCGTTGGCGCTCGGATTTCTAGTTCAGAGCTTGCCGAACTTGCCTTCGTAGGCGCCGGTATCGCCGCCTGCGAGCAGGCTTGCCTGTTCCACCCAGCTGTCGCGGCGGGGACGGCCGGCAAAGGCGCCAAGCTTGCCGTCGAGTTCATCGAGATCGGCATCGCTCCAGGCCGCGATCTGTTCGAAGCGGGTGATACCCAGCGAATGGAGCAAGGTCAGCATCTTGGGGCCGAGACCCTTGATCTTGCGCAAGTCATCGCCCTCGGGGGTCGCAGCGACAGGCGCCGCTTCCGGCTCCGCCGCAATCGTCTGGGGCGGCGTCTGGGCCGCGTCCACTTCCTCCTGCGCGGCCACCGCGATCACTTCGCCGATACCGGCCATCGTTCCCGCCATGGCCGGGGGATCGATGTGGACCGGGGCGGTGAACTGCGCGGCGGGCGGAGCATCGTCTATCAGCGCCTGGTTGCGCTGCGCCGGGGCGGCGCCTTCGTCCAGCACGTCGGGACGGTGCTGGCGCGGCGCAGGCTTGGAGGCGCGCGCGAACAGCCAATAGGCAATCGCGATGCCGACCAGCAACGCAACGACGAATATCAGCCAATTGGCCGAAATCATTTCCACCACAACTTATCCCTTCCGGTTCCACACGACCCAGCCGATGCCGAAGCCCGCCATATAGGTCAGCAGCACCGAAACGGCCATCTCAAGCCATAACGGCATCGGCGGCTCCTTTCATCGTAATTTGCATTTGCCCGCCCTTCACTCCGCACGTCCTCATTCCGCGCCGGGCGTATCGATCGGCGTCGGCTTGATCGGCGCCGAGGCGATCACCGAGAACTCGATGCGGCGATTGGCGGGGTCGAGCGGATCGAGTCCTTCGATAGGCGTTTTGGACCCTATCCCGGAGGCGCGCAGACCATCGGCGGGAATGCCGCGCCCGATCAAGGCCCAGCGCACCGATTCGGCCCGCGCCAGCGAGAGCGCCTTGTTCGCCTCCGGATTGCCGGTGGCATCGGTATGGCCGGTCACGGCGATGATGCTGCCAAGGCAGGGACGCAGGGCCTTGGCCACTTCGTCGAGCAGGCGCTCGCTGACCGGATCGATCCGGGCGCTGGCCTCGGTAAAGCGGATCGTGCGCGAGGCGAGGATGGCCTCGACATCGTTCTGGCAGCGCAGCTTCGCCACTTGGCCCTCGCCGTCGCGGGTCCAGCGGATGCCGCCGATCCCGGCCACGTCGTCCACTGCGGCAGCGACCCGCGTGCGCGTCTCGGCATCGAGGTCCTTGCCGCCCGACAGCACCGGATGGCGGGTCAGCCAGCCGTAGCGGTCGCGAAAGGCGAGAGTGACGCCCTTGCCCCCGGCGCGGTCGCGCGCCGCCTCGGCATCGTGCTGGAGGCGGCCGATGAAAACCGGGCCTTGCATGCGGGTCGAGACAAAGGAAAGTGCCAGACAAAAAGCGGCACCGGCGGCAACGATGGAAGCGCGGCGGGGATTCATGCCGGGGAACCTAGAGCAAGGCTCTCCGCTGCGAAACCACCTGAGAGGCGGAAATCACGCGGTTTTGGTCTTCTGGAACAGCTTGCGGTCTTCGGGACCGAAGGCCTTCTTCCAGATCACCAGGAAATAGGCGCCGAGGATTGCCGGAATGCCGAAGGCCAGCGCCGCCCATTCCGGCAGGAACCGGGTGGCGAGATAGCCCAGCACCACCGCAGGCGCCGCCGCCCAGACCAGCGCCCAGCGCCAGTTGTTGATCGGCTCCTTGAGGTAGCTGGCCAGCATCTTCGACTTCACCAGCGAGGCGAAACCGAGCGAGACCATCAGCGCGGCGGCAGCCGTGGCCGCCTGGAACAGCGGATTATAGCCCAGCTTCTGCATCGCCAGAATGCCGCCCAGCGTCAGCACCGCCTGAAGCGCGATCGTCACCACCGAGACCACGAGGTTGCGCATGCGGGCCACGTAGACGAGCGCCGCCTCGCTGACGACCGCCGTGGCCGCCACCACTTCGGCGGCGAGCAGGAAGGCCAGCGCTCCGGTGCCGCCCACGAACTCGCGGCCGACGAGACCCATCACGCCCTCGCCCGGAATGCCCAGCGCCAGCGCGATGCCTGCCTGCGCGGCGGTGATCCAGAAGCCCACCTGACAGACCTGCCGCGCGATCGCCGCATAGTCCTTCTGCTTGAGATTGCGGGTGATGACCGGGCCAAGCACCGGCTCGAAGCTGGTCTTGAGCTTCTGCGGCAGGCTCGCGACCTGCTGCGCGGCATAGTAGACGCCGACCGCCGAGGACGGCGCGAGGAAGCCAAGCAGGAAGATGTCGACGCGGCGGGTCGCCCATTCGATCGTATCGGCCAGCGCGATCGGGGTCGAGCGCCAGGCAAGTCTGCGCATATCGCGCGGACGTGGGCGCCAGCCCTGCGGGAGACCGTACTCGCGGAAGAACGGGATGAAGGCAGTGATCGCCGCCGCGCAGACCGAACCGATGTAAGCGATCGAAAGTCCGCTCTCGGGCGCGATCCAGATCATCGCTCCGGCAAGGATCGAGATCGTCCACGGCTCGACGATCGCACGCGACCAGACCGTGGGCGTCACCCGCAGCCGGTAGGCCAGCGCCGCCAGCCAGATCTCGGTCATCGTCAGCGGCAGGATGGCGATCACCATCAGCCGGTCGATCTGGGTATAGTGCCCGCCGGGGAACATCGGCGCGGGTACCAGCCAGAAGAACAGCGCCGCCACGCTCGATGCGATCACGGCAATGATCATGCCGTCAGCGATCACATTGGCCGGATGGGCCTGTCCCTCGCTGTCCGACAGGCGCTGCGCGAGGCCGCGCTTCTCGCCCATCGTGCAGATCATCGAGGTCAGTTCGATCACCACCAGCGCCGAGGCGAAGCGGCCAAGCGCCGCCGGGCCGTAGACCGAAGCGCGACCGGCGATGAACAGGAAGGGAATGCGCGCGGCGAGGCGCAGGAAGAACCCGAAGAGATTGGTGCGGCCGCCCTTGGCGAGCGCCGCGATATCGTCGTGTTCCTTCTTGGCCTGCTCCGCTGCGGTGCGGCTGACGACGGCGTCGGTCAAGAAAGCGGCTCCTGCTCGGCGCGCAGCGGGCGGGCGAGGATCTGGGCGACGACCTCTCCGGCCGGGGCCTTGCCTTCCAGCAGGCGGCAGACGGCCTCGGCGATCGGCATCTCGATAGCATCGCGGCGGGCGATTTCGGCGAGAACCGGTGCGGTCGCGGCGCCTTCGGCCACGGAATTCTTGCCCGAAAGCGCTTCGGCGGCGGTCAGCCCCTGCCCGAGCGCGAGGCCGAGCGAGAAATTGCGGCTGGACGTAGAGGAACAGGTCAGAACGAGGTCTCCAAGGCCGCAGAGGCCTGAAAGCGTTTCCGCACGAGCGCCCCGCGCCAGGCCGAAACGCAGCATCTCGGCATAGCCGCGCGCGATCAGCGCCGCGCGGGCATTCTGGCCGAGCTTGAGGCCGTCGACGACACCGCAGGCGATGGCGAGCACGTTCTTCACCGCGCCGCCGATTTCGGCCCCGATCACGTCGTCGGAATAGTAGGGCCGCAGCGCAGGCCGCGCGATGACCGGCGAGAGGCGCCGCCACTGCGCCTCGCCGCCCGAACAGGCGAGCGTCACGGCAGTCGGCAGCCCGGCAGCCACTTCATGGGCGAACGTCGGGCCGGACAGCACCGCGATCTCGGCAGTCGGCACGGCGCTGGCCGCGACTTCGGCCATGAGCCGCCCGCTGCCCGCCTCGATGCCCTTGGCGCAGAGCACCAGATCGCCCGTGAAACCGAGCGCCGGAAGCTGCGCCAGCACGCCGCCGAGGAACTGCGCGGGAACCACTGCCAGCAGCACCGGCAGCGCCGCCAGTTCGGCAAGGTCGCTCGTCGCCCGCACTGTCGCGGCCAGTGCGGCGCTCGGCAGATAGGTCGCATTGCGCCGCTCGGCATTGATGCGCTCCACCAGCTCCGGCTCGCGCGCCCAGAGCAGGACTTCGCTGCCGTCGCCCGCCAGCGACTGCGCCAGCGCGGTGCCCCAGGCACCGGCGCCGATCACGCCGATCTGAACCGTCATGCCTTCACCCCCGCGCCGCGCACGGTCTCGGCATCGGGATCGAGCGGCCAGCGCGGGCGCGCGGCAACGTCGAGCGGGTCGGACTGGCCCATGGCGAAGCGCTCCACGCCCGCCCAGGCGATCATCGCCGCATTGTCGGTGCAGAGGCCGAGCGGCGGGGCCACGAAATCGAGGTCGTAGTCGGTTGCCAGCGCTTCGAGCGCGCCGCGAATCGCCTTGTTGGCGGCAACCCCGCCGGCGACGACCAGGGCATTCACTTTACCGACCGAATCGAGCGCGCGACGCGCCCGGTCGATCAGGCAGTCGATCGCGGCCTGCTGGAACGAAGCGGCAATATCGGCATCGGCGTATTCGCCGGACTGCTTGGCGCGCATGACCGCGCTCTTGAGGCCCGCGAAGGAGAAATGCGGCTCGTCCGAGCCTTTCAGCGGGCGCGGCAGCGGCACGGCCTTGGGGTTGCCCTCCAGCGCCAGCCGCTCCATCGCCGGACCGCCCGGATAGCCGAGACCCAGCAGCTTGGCGGACTTGTCGAAAGCCTCGCCCAGCGCATCGTCGATGGTCGTGGCGAGACGGCGAAACTTGCCGACGCCTTCCACCAGCAGGATCTGGCAGTGCCCGCCGGAAACCAGCAGCAGAAGATAGGGATATTGCAGATCGCCATCGGCAAGGCGCGGCGACAGCGCGTGACCTTCGAGGTGATTCACCGCGATCAGCGGCTTGCCGGTCGCCATGGCCAGCGCCTTGGCGGTGACAAGGCCGACCATGACCCCGCCGATCAGGCCGGGACCGGCAGTGGCGGCGATGGCGTCCACATCATCGAGCGTCATCCCGGCATCGGCCAGGGTCGCCTCGATCAGCGGCGCGATCTTCTCGGAATGCGCGCGCGCAGCGATTTCAGGCACGACGCCGCCATAAGGCCGGTGCGCCTCGTCCTGCGAAGCGATGCGCTGGGCGAGGATCGTGCGGTCACTGGTGACCAGCGCCGCTGCCGTCTCGTCGCACGAGCTTTCGATGCCCAGTACCGTCCGCATTCCAACTTTCCCTGAACGACCCTTCCACTGGACGACATTGCCGGGTAGCACAACCCGCCGATGACGACGCAAACAGACACGCAAAAACAAAACTTCCGCCTCGGCACCCGCCGTTCGCCGCTGGCGATGGCTCAGGCCGAGGAAACGCGCGACCGGCTGGCCGCCGCACACGGAATCGATCCCGCGCATATAGAGATCGTGGCCGTCACCGCCAGCGGCGATCGCATTCAGGACCGCGCATTGGCGGAAATCGGTGGAAAGGCGCTGTGGACGAAGGAACTGGACGCTTGGCTGGCGAGCGGTGAAATCGATTTCGCGGTCCATTCCGCCAAGGATGTCGAGACGATTCGCCCTGAAGCGTTTGCAATCGGTGCGATTCTCCCGCGTGAGGACGTGCGCGACGTGCTGGTCGGCGCCGAGAGCATCCGTGCACTGCCGCAGGGCGCCGTCGTCGGCACCAGCGCCCCGCGCCGCGCCGCGCAGCTGCTCTATGCCCGACCGGACTGCAAGGTCGTGACGTTCCGGGGCAATGTCGCCACCCGCCTCGCCAAGCTGGCCGCCGGGGAAGCCGATGCCACGTTCCTCGCCGCTGCCGGGCTGAAACGCCTTGGCGAGACCGGAACCGGCCATCCGCTGGACGCGCAGGACTGGCTCCCCGCCCCGGCCCAGGCCGCGATCATGGTCGAATGCCGCGCCGACGATGCGCGCACCCTCGCCTTTCTCGCTGCCGTTGATCACGCGGAAAGCCGCGCCTCGGTGCTTGCCGAACGCGCGCTGCTGGCGGGCCTCGGCGGCAATTGCCACAGCCCGATCGCCGTCCTCACCCACCACGACGGCGAAGCGCTGACCATGCGCGCGGCGCTCTACAGCCCGGACGGCGCGGAAAAGGTCGTGGGCGAGGCCAGCTTCGCGATTAACGATCCCGCAGGCCCGGCCCGCCTCGCCGCCGACCTGCTCGCCCGCGCGGTTCCCGCCATCGCGGTGCATTTCAGCGGCGCCGCCTGAGGCCGGTCATGCCGCCGGTCATCGTCATCCGTCCCGAACCGGGGACTGCGGCAACGGTGGCGGCAGCGGAGAAACTGGGGCTTCAGGCTCACGGCTTTCCCCTGTTCGCGGTGACGCCGCTGCCATGGGAGCCGGTTGCGCGCGAAGAGGTGGACGCGGTGCTGCTCGGCAGCGCCAATGCCCTGCGCCATGGCAGCGCGGAAATCGCCCGCTATCGCGGCCTTCCGGCCTATGTGGTCGGTGCGAAGACCGCCGAGGCCGCGCGCGAAGCGGGGCTGGAGGTCGCGAGGATCGCTCATGGAGGCCTGCAATCAGTCATGGCCCACCTCGCGCCCGAACACCGCCGCCTGCTGCGCCTCGCCGGGCGCGAGCGGGTCGAACTTGCCATGCCCGACAGCCACACGATGATGACCCGCGAGGTCTATGCCAGCATGCCGCTGGCCATGCCCGCCGAATTGACGGCGCTGCTGGAACAACCGGCGGTCGTGCTGCTCCATTCGGGCGAGGCCGCCGCCCATTTCGCCGCCGAATGCACGCGGCTCTCGGTCGACCGGCGCCGGATCGCCCTCGCCTGCATCGGCCCGCGCGTGGCCGAGCGGGCCGGAAATCATTGGATTTCCACGCGCAGCGCCGAAACGCCCGACGATGCCGCGCTGCTGGCCTTGGCCGCCGAGATGTGCAAAGACTTCCCCTCGGGATCGTAAACTGACAGAACCAGACTTGATGCAGGACTTCACCTCGCCGCAAAATCCTTCGGCCCCCATTTCGGCTAACGGCTCTCGTTCACGCGGGGGAGTGTTCTTCGTCGCCTTCATCGCTTTCCTGCTGGGCGGCGCCCTCGTCGTCTGGGCGGCGCAGGACGGGTTGCTGAATAAATTGCTGCCCCAGCGTGTCGACGAACAGGTCCAGAATCAGGAGCAACCGGCAGAGGAGCCTGCCGCGGCACCGGCCCGCGCGCTTCCTGCGGCCACCGCACCTGCTTCTCCCGAGCAGCTTTCCTCGCTCAGTTCTGTCGAGGGAAGGCTCGCGCTGCTGGAAGACCGTCTCTCGCGGATCGATTTCCAGACCGACGCCGCCTCCGGCAATGCCGCCCGTGCCGAGGGCCTGCTGATCGCATTCGCCGCGCGCCGCATGGTCGATCGCGGCGAGCCGCTCAGCTACGTCGCCGACCAGCTGCGCCTGCGCTTCACCAATGCCCAGCCGCGCGCGGTGCAAACGGTGATCGAGTTCTCCAAGAATCCCGTCACTATCGACGAACTCTCCGCCCGCCTCGAAGCGCTCTCGCCCGAACTCAGCGAGAACCAGAGCAACGAGAGCCTGTGGCAGAAAGCCCGCCGCGAACTCTCCAACCTCTTCGTGGTGCGCCGCGAATCCTCAACGCTGCTGACCCCCACCGCCCGCATCGACCGCGCCCGCCTGATGCTGACCGCGCGCCGCATGGGCAATGCCATCAGCGAAGTCGAACGCCTGCCCAACGCCCAGGCCGCGCAGACCTGGATCGCCGACGCCCGCCGTTTTCAGGACGTGCAGGACGCGCTCAACCTGCTCGAAACCACCGCCATGCTGGAACCGCGCCGGTTGACGGATGCCGAAGGCCACGCCGTCGACCAGCCCAGCCCGCTGGCGACGCCCGGCGTGCTGCCGACCGACCTGCCCTCGGCGGATGCTTCGGAAAGCGTTCCGTCTGAATAAGAACAAGGGGGAATGCGAGGGTTAACACCCTCGCGCTCCGGGAACCGTCTGGCGGGGTGCCCGGCACGCTTCGTTGCGCGCGCACACACCCGCGTCATCCTGACGTCCGGATTTTCTACCCCTGCAAAAGCTCGGGCAGCTTGCCCGACATGCCACGCGCCTCGTCCATGAAGAAGCGCTTGAGGCTGGGCAGACGCTGGACTGCGCCCATGCCGAGACGGCGCGCGGCGCTGGGCAGGCGGCCGGGAATGCCGAACAGGCGGGTCAGCCCGTCCGTCACCGACATGACCATGAACGTATCGAGGCTGCGCCACTTCTCATAGCGCGCCAGCAACTGCGCATCGCCCGGTTCGAGGCCAAGCCGCATGCCTTCGGTCAGCACGTCCACCAGTGCCCCCACGTCGCGCAGGCCGAGGTTGAGGCCCTGCCCGGCAATCGGGTGCATGCCGTGGGCGGCATCGCCGATCACCGCGAGACGCTCGTCGATCACATGCCCGGCATGGTGGAAGCGCAGCGGATAGCTCATGCGCGGGGCGGAAAGCGTGATCCTGCCGAGCACGCCGTGCATGCGGCTTTCCACTTCGTGCAGGAACATCGCGTCCGGCATGGCGATGATGCCCGCCGCGTCCTTTTCCGCCACGGTCCAGACGAGCGCGCTGCGGTGGCGGCCCTGGTCGTCGTCAAGCAGCGGCAGCAGCGCGAAGGGGCCGGCCGGGTAGAAGATTTCCCAGGCAGTGTTCGCGTGGGGTTTCTCGTGGAACAATCCGGTCACCATCGCCCGGTGGTGATAGTCCCACTTGGCCAGCGAGAACCCGGCCTCGTCGCGCGTCGGCGACTGGCGGCCCTCGGCGGCGATCAGCAGGCTCGACCGGAGCACGCGTCCATCGGACAGTTCGACCTCCACCCCGTGCGGCCCGCGATCCCGGCGCACCGCCTCGGTGCGGACGTGCCAGGCGATGTTCTGCTCCTCCCGCGCGGCGGCGAAGAGGGCGAGGCGCAAGTCGCGGTTGGCGAACATGCGGCCCAGCGAGCCTTCCTCGGGCTTGGGCGTGAAGTCGATCCGGCCCGGCTTCATCGAATCGGTGACGGCGATCGAATCGATCGGGCAGCCGAGGTTCTTGAGCGCAGGCGCGAGGCCGATGTTGGTGAAGAGATTCCAGCTCGCGGTCGAGATCGCCGAGGCGCGGCCGTCCGCGCCCTCGGCGGTCAGGTCGGCCGGGTCGGCCCGGTCGATGACGTGGCTGGTGATACCTGCCCGGGCGGCGGCGAGCGCCAGCGTCATGCCGACGAGGCCGCCGCCCAGAATGATCAGGTCGCGGTATTCCGCCTTTTGGTCGTGCTTCGCTACAGAGTCGTTCATCGACCGCAGCTATCGGCCTCTCCGGCGTCGATGTCGAGACACCTTCCGTCCCAGGTGCCCGCAGGCGCGGTCAGTCCCACCGTCGCGGCAAGGGTCGGGGCGATGTCCACCGTCTCCACCGGGGTCGGCTGCTCGAAGCCGGTCATGCCCTTGCGCCAGAACAGCATCGGCACGCGGCGGTCGTAGTCCCAGGGGCTGCCGTGCGAGGCGACCTTGAACGGCTTGGCCTCGCCGGGCACGACGCCGCGCACGGTCAGCATCTGCACTTCACCCGAGCGACCCGGCACGAAGGAGGCGCGGACTTTCTGCTCCATGCTCCAGTCCTGCGGGTTCCCCTTGGGTTCGGGCCACTGCATGATCTGGTCCTGGGTGTAGACGGCCGCGATCTGCGGATTGGCCTTCAGGCGGGCGACGAGCGCGGCCATGACCTTCTGCTTCTGCTCCGCCGTCAGTTCGGCCGAGAACCAGACGCTGCCCGCCTCGCCCGCGCCGTAGAACAGCGGGCCGTTCTTCACGGTGACGCCGGTGTCCTGCGAGACGGCGGCGGCGAGCTTCTCCGCCGAGAGCGCCGGGTCGATGCGCTTGGCATCGGGATTGCCGCGCAGCTTCTGGCGCTCGGGCGCATCGAAGCCGCCATGGTCGGCGCTGAGCACGACCTCATAGTCGATCCCGCGCGCGTCGAGGCCGTCGAACAGGGTCGCCAGCGCTTCGTCGAGCACGTTCATCTGGATGCACATTTCCACGCCCTCTGTGCCGAAGGCATGGCCGACCTTGTCGGTCGCCGAGAAGCTGACCGAGAGCACGTCGGGCACGGCATCCTTGCCCATGCCCAGTTCGTCCACCATGCGCACGGCCATCTCGGCCGTGGCGGTGTCGATGCGCGGACCGTTCGCGTAGGACTTGAAGTCACCTGCGGCCTGCGGGAAGCGGTAGGTGCCGATGGTGAAGTCCCTGATCGGCGTCGCCCGGTCGACATTGCCGCACCAGCCCGGCACCGGCAGCGCGCCGTCACCGGCGGCGACGCGCTTGGCCATGACCGCGTTCTGGGCCTCGACCGCCTTGCCGATCCGGCGGTTCTCGAAGGTGGTGAAGCCCTTGGCGCCGATCCAGTAGACCGCGTCGGTATCATGCCCGCTCATCATCACGGCGGCGCGATCCTTCGCGGAAACGGCGGCGTTGATAGTCTTGGGATTGCGCTTCTTCATGAGGTCGCCCAGCGTCGGCGCCTTGAGATGCGCAGGGCTGACCACCGGGTTGTCCGGCGTGGACTTGGGATTGGTCTCGTCCTCGACGCAGTAGACTTCCTTTTCGGCGCGGGCGATGCCGGGCTGATACCACGAGTTCGCGGTGATGCCGGTGCGCGAGGGGTGCACGCCGGTCAGCAGCGTGGAGTGGCCGGGGCAGGTCTCGGTGGCGGCGTGCGACTGGAAGCCCGAAGGGAAGATCGCGCCCTGCAGCAAACGGGTGAAGCCCTTGGTGAAGTGCTCGCGGTACTGCGCGAAGAGATCGGCGGAGAACTGGTCCACCGAGATCGCCACGATCAGCTTCGGCTCGCCCTGAGGTGCGGTTGCGGGAGCCGCTGCGGAAGGCGCTTCCTGCGCCATGGCTGGGGCCGGGGCAGCGAGAGCGGCGGCAAGCGCCAGCGGGGCAAGCGACAGGGAGAGCGGACGCATCGGGGGTCTTCCTTGAAATCTGGGTACAATCGGCGCAGATGCAGCGATGTCTGGAATGCGCGAGCGACGCAAGCGCCACCCAACGCACGGGAGTCTCATGGAAAAGCGCCGCTACCGCCTGTTTATGGCACTCATGTGTCAATTTCTGGCGCTCCTGCTCATGCCGATCGCGGCACAGGCCGCGCCTGCGCATATCGCTGCCGAACTGGTAGCCGGTCCCGCCAGCGCGCCGGGCGGCGAAACGACCATCGCCATCCACATGACACCCGAAAAGGGCTGGCACGGCTACTGGTCCAATCCCGGCGATGCGGGCCTCGGCATGCAGCTCGACTGGACCCTGCCGGACGGCGCCAAGGCCGGAAGCCCGCGCTATCCGGTGCCGCAGACGCTGGTGGTCTCCGGGCTGATGAACCACGTCTACGAAAGCGACTACGCGGTGCTGGTGCCCTTCACGGTGCCCGCAAACGCGGTGCCGGGAAGCCGGATTCCGGTCCACCTGCGCGCGCAGTGGCTGGCCTGTACCGAGCAGATCTGCGTGCCCGAGCAGGCCGACCTCGCCGTGGAAGTGCCGATCGCCGCCAAGGTAAGCACCGAATCCGACCCGCGCTTCGCCGAGTGGCAGCGCCGCCTGCCCGCCCCGCTCGATGCAGCGGGCACCTTCAGCCTCGACAATAGCCATGTGCGCCTCGCCATTCCCCTGCCCGCCGCGACGCCGCTGGAAAGCCCCCATGTCTTCGTAGGCGAGGACAAGCTGATCGATTATGCGGGTGCGCAACAGTTCGCCTGGAAGGGCGACAGGCTGATCGTCACCCTGCCCCGAGTCAAACTCGACCCGCGCGGATCGGACATGCTGACCGGGGTGCTGCGCCTCAACGGCGCCGGAGATGGCATCGCCTTCACCGCCCGCCCCGGCACGGTTCCCGCCGGAGGAACGCCGATCGCGGACAATACCGCCGCGCCCGAACTGCCCTCGCTGCCGCTGCTGCTGCTGGCCGCGCTGGCGGGCGGGCTGCTGCTCAACGTGATGCCCTGCGTCTTCCCGATCCTCAGCCTCAAGGCGCTCAGCCTCGCCCGCGCGGGCGAGAGCGAGGCCCATGCCCGGATCGAGGGACTCGCCTATGCGGCGGGCGTGATCCTCGCCTGCCTCGGCCTCGGTGCCCTGCTGCTGGCGCTGCGGGCAGGCGGCGAGCAAGTCGGCTGGGCCTTCCAGTTGCAGGAGCCGCTGGTCGTCGTCGGCCTGCTGTTCCTGGCGGCGGCGATCACTGCCAACCTGCTGGGCCTGTTCGAGTTCACCGTGCCGGGATTTGCCTCGGGCGGTTCGCCATCGAGCTTCACGCGCGGTGCCTTCGCTACGGGGCTGCTGGCCGCTTTCGTCGCCACCCCTTGCACCGGCCCGTTCATGGCCAGCGCCATGGGGGCCGCGCTGCTGCTGCCGGTTCTGCCCGCGATGAGCCTGTTCGCCGCGCTCGGCCTCGGCATCGCCCTGCCGTTCCTGGCGGTCGCTTTCGTTCCCGCGCTGCGCAGGCGCCTGCCCAGGCCGGGCCGCTGGATGGTCACCTTCCGATACTGGATGGCGCTGCCCATGGGCCTGACCTTCCTCGCCCTCGCCTGGCTGACGTGGAAAGTCGGCGGAACCGGCTTCGCGCTGGCGGCGCTCGGCGGTCTGCTGCTGATCCTCGTCGCGCTCTTCGTGGCAGGCAAGGCACAGCGCCGGGGCAAGTCGGCAAAGTCCGCCGCGCTGGTCGCCGTGGCACTCGCCGCGCTCGCGCTCTTCCTGCTACCGCAGCCCGCGCCTTCTTCGGCAGCTTCGGAATCGCTGCTGGCGGCCAAGCCCTTCAGCGAGAAGGCCCTCGCCGAAGCCCGCACCTCGGGCAAGCCGGTCTTCGTGTGGATGACCGCCGACTGGTGCCTGACCTGCAAGGTCAACGAACAGGTCGCCATCGAACGCGAAGATACCCGCGCCGCTTTCGAGAAGGCAGGCGTCGTGGTGCTGCGCGGCGACTGGACCCGGCGCGATCCGGAGATCACGCGGTACCTCACCGCCCAAGGCGCCGCCGGTGTGCCGCTCTACGTGTGGTATGCGGGCGGGTCAGGCAAGGCCGAGCAGCTTCCACAAGTGCTCACGCCCGAACTGCTTGCCGGAAAGGCCGGAGCCTAGCTGGTCTCGTGCCGGAACAGGCCCATGAACAGCACCGCGCAGGCAATATGCGCGGCTGCTATGCCAGCAAGCCACCCCGGCATCATCGCCGAAAGACCGAGATAAGACGAAGCGGCAGAGGCCAGCGAAGCGAAAGGATAGCCGTGAGACATGCCCGTAGAGAGCCGGTCTCGCGGTTAATTCCGGATTTCACGAGACAGTTTCTTTTGCGTTAAGAACAGAAATTTCCGGCGGACTTCCATGGCTTGCACGATCCGCCGGAAACCCGATCAGCGCGCGAAGGCCTTGAGTTCGGCCAGCCGGATCGCTTTCTTCCCGGCCGGTGTCATCACCACGCGGATCCGCTCGGCCTTGACCGGCGCCCAGGTCAGCCGGGTCACGCCGTTCGCCAGCGGCGCGGCGGCGGGCGTCGCCACCGCCTGCCAGCGGCCATCGCGCCAAGCCTCGACACGAACCTTGCGCGGCGCTGCGAACGTGCCGCCATCCGCGAAGAACGCGAGTTCGGCGGACCCGAGCGCGACCGTCTTGCCGAAGTCCACCGCATACCACTGCTCGCCGCCGCCCGGCGCGGAATCCCAGCCGTTCGGCAGTTCCGGATAGAACCAGGTGCGGCCATCGATGCCGTCGTGGAGCTTTTCTGCATCGGCGCCCGAAGAGGCACTGGCCTTGGGGAAATTGCCGCGCACCAGTTGCACGGCGAGATTGGTCTCGCGCACGACGGGGGCATTGGCCTTGCGGGCCAGCGGCACTTCGATCCGGCCAAGCTCGTCGCGGTGCGCGACTTCGCTGCCGTCCACCGCGATCGTCAGCCCCTTGCGGCCGTAGCGCTTGCCGTCTGCATCCCAGGTCACCGAGACCTCATGGCCATGATAGGGCACGCGCTCGATATGGAACCAGCCCAGCGCCTGCGCATCGCCCGCCGCCGGGAGCAGCGGGTTCACTTCCAGCACGTCGTCCGCGCGCGGGCGGATGCCGACGAGGCCGGTCAGGATCAGGTCGAGATAGCCCGAGTGGAAGTAGTGATGGCTGCGGTCCAGCCCGACGATCGGCTTGCCGGTCTCGGGGTGGTAATCCTCTTCAAGGTCGAGCCGGTCACCCTGATAGTGGAGCTGCGTATACTGGCGCAGCAGGCGCATGTAGTCGCTGCGCGTCACCGGCCCCTTCTGGCCGTAGTGATCGAGCAGGTTGGCCATCCCGGTCAGGACCTGCGTGGTCTGATAAGGCCAGATCGGACCGTTCCATTGGCACTCGGGCGCGGTGCCGAGGTAGCGGTACTGGCGCATGTAGTATTCGTAGCCCTGCTCGACCGTTCGCATGCCCGCCTTGCCCGCGAGCGAATTCGGATCGAGCAGGTGCGCCCATGCGCTGGAGTATTTCGCGTCATCCGGCACGAGGTCGAACATCCACGGCAGGTAGCCGACGAGTTCGCGGTTACGGATCTGGTCCCAGTACTTCACATGCTCGTTGGTGACCTGATAGCGGTCGACGAAGTGGCCGAGCTTCGGGCTCCACAGGTCTTCCAGCACCCGCGTGCGCAGGGCCTCGGCGCGGTCCGCGTATTCCCTGGCCATGGCGGTGTCGCCCGCCATTTCAGCCATGCGCGAAAGTGCGCGGGCATTGGCGAACATATAGCTGTTGACCGAAGGCCGGAAGGAATCGCCGCCCCGGAACCCGTCCTTGCCGCCCGAGGCGTCGATCGAGGAGACGGTGTACTCGGTGGCGTCGAGCAGTGGCTCGACGAAGTAGAGACCCTTGGTGAAGTCGAACTTCTCGTCCCACAGACGGTAGACGTGGCGCATCGTCTTGAGGTGTGCGAGCACCGCCTCGCGGTCGCCGTCGACGAGGTAGCGGCCCCAGACCGAGTCCGCCATGTGGTCGGTGAAGTGACGGTCGTTGCCGCCTTCGTACATGAAATCGATGTAGTCGCCGGTGAAGCGGCGGTCGTTCAGCCAGCGTCCCTCGGCGATATGGAAGCCGCTGGCGTCGTTGAGGCTGGCGAAAGGATCGCGCTGCCAGCCAACATCGTCGGCGAATTCGGTGGTGATGTAGCCTTGCGCGCCCAGGTCGCGCTGGTGTGCGCGGAACAGGCCCCAGCGGTAGTAGTAGACCGCATTGATCTTCGGATCGGCGCTCTCGAAGAAGGGAATGCGCTGTTCGTACCAGGCGGCATCGTTGCCGAAGCGGGCCTTGGCGATGGCGGCCGTGTCGAGCCTCGGGGACGCCGGGGCGGCAGCAGAGGCTGAAGTCTTGGATGACGCGGCGGGCGGCAGGCTGGCCCCGCTCGCAAGAAGAGCCGCGGTGGCGAGGATCGTCCGGATGTTTCCGCGCATCGTTACCCCTTCATGGTCTGGCGAGCGTCAGTAGCAGAAAAATAAAGAGGCGGCCGTCCTTGCCGGGCCTGTGTTGGGAGAGGAACCCGGCAAGGAACGGCCGCCCATGGCAGGCCGCGACACGGAATGGCGTGTGTCGCGGCCTGCCTTGTAAGGTATCAGTCGAACTTGAAGCGAACGCCGACTGCGAAAGTACGGTCGATCAGCAGCGTGCTGGAGTTGAACTGGGTCGGATTACCGACGTCGCCGAACTTGTAGTAGTTCTGCTGCTTCGCCTTGGTGAGGTTCACCGCGTCGAAGGTTACGCCGATATCGTCGTTCACGTTCCAGGTCAGCTGGAGGTCGAGGCTCTTTTCAGGAGCGCGCCAGAAGCCGATCGGGTTCGCGAAGGAACGGCCCTCGTTGCTCTGGAGGAAGCCCTTGCGCCAGATGTACGACAGGCGGGCGCCGATCGGGCCGTTGTCGTAAGCCAGCGTGGCGTTGTACGAGAGCTTCGACACGCCGAAGAACGCCGACTTGGTGCTGCCGGTGATCTGGCCCTCGGTGTTCACGACCGGAATGGTCTGCGAGGAGTCGAGGATCGTGGCACTGCCGACGAAGCCGAGACCGTTGAGCGGGCCGGGCAGGTAGGTCGGGAAGTAGGTCAGGCCCAGTTCGATGCCCTTCAGCACACCGTCCGAGGCATTGACCGGACGGGTGATGTTGAACGTCTCAGTGTACTGTTCGTTACGCGGCAGGTAGTTGTTCGGGATGATTTCGCGCGCAACGAGCGGCACGACCAGCCCGCTGATCTCGCGGCGGAAGGCCGTCGCATAGATCGCGCTGTTGCGCTCGAAGTACCATTCCAGAGCAAGGTCGAAGTTCTTCGAATGGGTCGCGCGGAGGTCAGCGTTGCCTGCGCTCCCGGTGCCGAAGCCGATCCGCGACAGATCGCCTGTCAGAGTAACGTTCGGGTTAAGATCCCTGAAATCCGGACGACGCAGAGTCTCACCGTAGTTGAAGCGAACACGCAGCTTGTCGGTGATGCCGTAACGCAGGGTGAACGAAGGCAGGAACTTCGACGAGCCGGTCGAAACCGACGTGCGGGCGAAGTTATTACCGCGATCGAAGTAGTCGTAGTCGGTATCGATCGCAACGAAGCGAACACCGCCCTGAACTTGGAGCGGGCGACCGAACAGCTCGATCTCGCCATCCGCCATGATGTAGGCGGCGGTATTGATCTCGTTGATGCCGAAGACATGACCGAACGTCAGCTGGTTGGACAACAGCAGGTTCGCGGCGGGATCGGCAGCCTGGTAGAGCTTGCGGATCGCATCCTTGTTCATGCTACGCGGATCGGCGAGGACCCAGCTGGTCGGAATATCGGCCTTGCCATCGAAGAAGCCGCTGTTCGTGAACGGCGTCCCCTCACCAAGCTGGTCGAGGGTAATGCCCAGACCGCGAGCGCCCTGGTCACGCACGTAACTGTCGGCCTTGCGGTTGTCGTAGCGGAAGCCCGCCTTGATGCGGCGCAGGAAGCCGCTGTCCCATTCGTACTCACCGTCGAGCATCGCGGTGAACGCGCTACCGGTATTCTTCGTGCCGCTGTCGAACAGATTGCCAACGGTCCACTGCGAGGCGTCGGTCAGGAATGCCTCGTTGGCAAAGTGGTACGAAGGCAGGCCGCCGCCGGCGTTGAAGTCCACCGAAATGTCCTGCGGGGCGCGATCGGTGCGCATGGCGAAGAACGAGGTCTCGTTCTTGCTGTCCTGATAGGCGACGTCCGCCACGATCTTGCCGCGATCGGCCACATCCCACTTCGCATTGAAGGCGTAGACGTAGCTGTCGGTCTTGTTGGTCGAATAGTCGCCGCTGTTGAAGCCCGAGACCGCGCCGACCTGACGCGACTTGATGATATTGGTGCCGTCATACAGCTCGAAGCTGTTCGCCGCGTCAGCCGGGAGGTTGCCCCACCAGTCGACGAAGCTGAAGTTCAGGCTGTTG
Source organism: Novosphingobium sp. BF6 (assembly GCF_058273105.1). NCBI lineage: Bacteria > Pseudomonadati > Pseudomonadota > Alphaproteobacteria > Sphingomonadales > Sphingomonadaceae > Novosphingobium > Novosphingobium sp. BF6. Next base: position 846,847 of record NZ_CM177775.1, on the reverse strand, counting down.
AAGGTCTTGCCGCGGAAGCCGCTGTAGAACACTTCGGCAGTGTAGACCGAGCGGTCGTTGGGCGCCCACTGAAGCGCGGCATTGACCGAAGGACGCGTGCGCTTGCCATAAAGGTCGGAAGCGATGACCGCATCGCGCGAGAGATAATAGGGAACTTCAACGCCGTTGATGTTGAGCGTCGAACCCGCTGCGGTCGGAAGGCCGGCGTCGAGGCCGGGCGTCCACAGGTTGCCCTGCGGATTCGAAGGCGTCACCGCCCGGCAGTCGGTGGTGAACAGGCGTTCCAGAGCACCGAAGGCAGGGCCACCGGGACATGCACCGATCATATTGCTGGTCGTCACCGCAGGACGCGCACCGTCAACGGTCAGGAACGGCACCATGGCGCCGGACTGAAGGTTCTGGTTGCGGTATTCGGCGCGGGTATAGCTGGCGTTTACGAGGAAGCCGATCTCGCCAATGCCGGTGTCCCACTTGTCCGCCACGAGCAGGGCGACGTTCGGATTCGCCTTGTCGCGCAGTTCCGAATAGACGCCGCGGGCGAGGCCGGAGATCGTGAAGCCGTCGAAGTCGAGCGGACGGCGGGTCTGCACGTCGATCTGGCCCGCGAGGCCGGTTTCGAGCTGATCGGCCGAGCGGGTCTTGTAGACGTCGACCTTCTTGACGAGGTTGGCCGAGATGTCCTGAAGCGCGAACGAAGTGCCCGCCGCAGTGAAGATGTTGCGGCCGTTCAGCGTGGTGAGCGGGTCGGTCAGGCCGCGAATGGTGATCGTCGCCGCTTCGCCGCCGGCACGGTCGGTCACCTGGATGCCGGTGACGCGCTGGAGCGCTTCGACCACGTTGTTGTCGGGCAGCTTGCCGACATCTTCAGCCACGATCGAATCGACGATCTGGATGTTGTCCTTGCGGCTGTTGATAGCGCCGACGATCGACGCGCGGACGCCGGTAACGATGATGTCTTCGGCGGTCGCCTCGCTATCGTCTGCCGACTGCGGAGCGACTTCCTGCGCCTGCGCGACAGTGGCGAGGCTCAGAGCGAAAATAGATGCGGTGCAGAAAGCGAATGGCTTAAGCGCCATGGATCAACCCTCCCATTGGGGCTGGCCCATACCATGCCCCTTCGATTACTCGGACTAATTATTAGTCTGACTAATGCGTTGCAAGTGGAAAAGCTGGAGGGCTGTCAAAAAGCTGAAACAGGTGTGGCAGAATGGTCGCAGAACCGGCCGGAAAGCGCGCTTTCCGGCCGGTCTGTGAAGATTCTTGTCTGACTTGTTGCCGATCAGTCGGCCAGCCAACTGGTCGCCGGATCGCTCTTGTCGGCCAGCTTGATCGCATCGCCCGAGAAGGCCAGCGCCTTCGACGAATCGGCTTTCGAAACGAAGCGCACGGTGTCCCTGGCCTCGCCCGCCTCGCGCAGGAACAGATCGGCGCTGCCGAGGGCCGCAAGCGCGACGGCGCCATCCGGGCCCACCTTGAAGCCATGGTCGCGCTGGAGAATCGGCGAAAGCTGCACCGCGCCGTCGGCTCCGGCGATCTGGCGGAACTGGGTCTGCGGCAGCGGCGTGCCCTTCGCGAGGGTCAGCTTCGTGCCGTCATGGCCGAGCATCACGTCGCGGCGCACGGCCGGGCTGAAACGCTCGGGCAGCGCGCCGTTACCGACCGGGACGCCGAAGTCGGGACGGCCCTGCGCATCGTAATAGAGGCGCTGCACGCGGGCGTGGCGATCCGGGTTGAGCAGCGGGTCGCCTTCGATCTTCTCGTAGTCGCGGCCATGGTAGACCAGCAGGTCGCGGCCCTTCTCGTCCACCGTGAAGCTATTGTGGCCCGGACCGTAGACCGAGGTTTCGACGCACGTGGTGAAGACCGGCTTCTGCGACTTGGTCCAGGCGCGCGGGTCCATGAGGTCGGCGCCGTCGGCCGCGCTGAGCAGGCCCATGCAATAGACTGCGCCGGTGCCGCTGGCCGAATAGGTCATCAGCACCTGCCCGTTGCGCACGATCACCGAGGGACCTTCAGCCACCTTGTACTGCTGGATTTCCCAGTCGAGCGTCGGCACCGTCAGGCGGATCGCCTTGGCCGCCGGGGTCAGCGCGTCCTTCATCGGTGCGAGATAGAGGTTCGAATTGGTCTCGATCCCCGGTTCGCGCTGCGCCCAGGCCATATAGCGCACGCCCTTGTGGTGGAACGAGGTCGAATCGAGGTTGAAGCTGTCCCACGGCGTCTTCAGTTCGCCAAGCACGGACCACTTGCCCGCCATCGGGTCCTGCCCGTCGCAGACCACGGCATAGGTACGGATGCGGAAGACGTCGGCACCGCCGCCGCTCGGGCCTGCGGCGAAGTAGATGGTCCAGCGGCCGTCGACATGGTGCAGCTCGGGCGCCCAGAGGTAGCCGGACATCGGGCCGCTCTTCTCATGGCGCCAGAGCACCCGCTCCTCGGCATCGGCAAGACCGGCGATGGTCTTCGAGCGGCGCAGGACGAGGCGATCGTACTCGGGCACCGAGCCGGTCATGTAGTACCAGCCATCCTCGGCCCGCACGACGTAAGGGTCCGCGCGCTGCTTCACCAGCGGGTTGATCGGGGTTGGCGCGGTGGCGGCGCTGTCTTTGCCGGACTCCGAAACGGCGTCTCCGGCCTTGGAGCAGGCGATGGGCAGCAGGGCGGCGCTGGCGGCGAAGGCGCGGCGCGAAAGGGAAAAGTTCATGTCATCCTCTCCGAGATTCTTGATTCGTGGCGCCGGAGTTCTGTCCGGCGGTAGGAAAAAAGGGCACCCCGGTCGGGGGACCGGGGTGCCGTCAGGTGGGTTCAGTATTCGGCGACGGGCCAGCCGTCCGCATCCCAGCGGATCGGGGCGATGCGCAGCGTCGGCGCACCGTTCGCCTGCTTGTCGTAAGCGTGGTAGACGACATAGGTGGTGCCGTCCTTGTCGGTGAAGGCGCCCGCATGGCCGGGGCCGCGGAAGCGCTGCTGCTCTTCGAGGTCGGCGCGCAGGAAGATCGTGCCGCGCCCTTCCATCATCGAACTGCCGTCCTTGCCAAGGTAGGGCCCGGTGATCTTCTTCGAGCGGCCGACCACGGTGTAATAGGTGCTGTTCACGCCCTTGCAGCAATAGTCATAGCTGGCGAGCAGATAGTAGTAGCCGCCGTGCGGAATGATGAACGGCGCTTCGACCGGCGCCGGGCCGCCTGCAGGCGCGAGGCGGCGGGCGATCGAATAAGGCTCCGTGCCGGGCGCGACCTTGCCGGTCTTGGCATCGAGCGGGAACAGCTTCAGGCCGGTCCAGAAGCTGCCGAGCGAGAGCCACTGGCGGCCCTGCGCATCCTCGACGAAATTGGGGTCGATGGCGTTGAAGTCGTCGTCATGGGTGGACATGACGACGAGGCCCTGGTCCTTCCAGCCGTAGCCCTTGGCCTTGGGGTCGAGCGTCTTGCTGGTGGCAAGGCCGATGGCGGAGCGGTTCGAGCCGAACGTCGAGACCGAATAGTAGAGCCGGTATTCGCCGTTCACATAGGAAATGTCCGGCGCCCAGATGCCTTCGGTGCCGGGGATCGCCTGCTTGGCCCAAGCCGGGATCTCGGCGAAGACCGAACCGGCGTCCTTCCAGGTCTTCAGGTCCTTCGAGGTCTTGATGCCAATGTAACGGCCCACGGTGCTGAAGACGTAGTAGGTATCGCCTTCCCGGATGATGACCGGATCGTGCACCGTGAGGTCGCCCGTAAGCTGGGAATTGAGCGTGCCCGCCCCCTTCTCACCCACCTGGACTTGCGCATCGGCCACACCGGCTATCGCCATGACCGCAAGGCTGGCGACGCCAAGGAATTTCCTGAACACGTTAACTCTCCAAACTTCGTCTTATGATGCGCAGGCATTCCACGCGGCGACTATCTCGGCCGCCTTGGCGCCGACCGTCGCGGCATCGAAGCCGGGCTTGTAGAGGCTGCCGCCTACGCCGATGCCGTAGACGCCCGCTGCGCGGTATTCCGCGACATTGGCGGCGCCGACGCCGCCCACCGCCCAGACGCGGCTGTGCTTGGGCAGGACTTCGCGGATCGCCTTGATGTAGCTGCTGCCCAGCACCGAGCCGGGGAACAGCTTGAGGTCGCTGGCGCCCGCAGCCACGGCAGCGAAAGCCTCGGTCGGGGTCAGGAAACCGGGAAGCACATCCATGCCGAGTTCGATCGAGCGCTTGATGACGGCCGGATCGACATTGGGCGAGACCATGAAAGTGCCGCCGACGCTCGCGAGCGTCTCGGCCAGATCGGTGCCGATCACGGTGCCGCCACCGATGGCCGCACGGTCGCCCAGCGCTTCCGCCATGGCGCCGATCGAACCGGCCGGATCGGGCGAGTTGAACGGAACCTCGATGATGCGCACGCCGGCCTCGACCAGCGCCTCGCCGATCTCCACCGCCTCATGGGTCTGGATCCCGCGCAGGATCGCCACAACGGGTGCATGGCCTGCGGCCAGAACGTCTTCGATCTTCATGCCTTCTGTCCTTTCGCGATGGCGAGTCCGGCGAGCACCGCCGCATCGCCGTCGATCTTGCGCGAGGTGCAGCCGCGGGCTGCCAGCACGCGATCATAGAGCGCGGAAAGCGCCGGGTCGCCGATCAACACCACGGAAATTCCGTTCGGCACTTGCGCGGCAACTTCGCCGCCGATCAGCAGGCCCGAGATATAGCCGCGCGACCAGTCTTTCGAGCGTCCATCGAGCATGCGCGCGGCGCGGGCTTCGAACAGGGCGCCGGTCAGCGGTTCCTCGCAGCGGTCGAGACCGCGCGCGAAACCTTCGTCGAACGTGCCTTCGCCCGGCGTATCCGGTCCGGTCAGCGTCGACTGGCCTGCCAGCAGCGCAAACAGTTCCCCGGTCGGATGAGTGCGGAAACCGACGATGGTGCCGTTCACCACCGAGACCCACTTGCAGTGAGTACCCGGCAGCGCGATCAGGTGCTCGCCCGAACCAAGTTCGGGGTGAAGCGCGAGGGCGCCGAAGACTTGCGCCTCCTCGCCCCGCATCACTTCGGGCACACCTTCGGAATCCTTGCAGCTCAGCCCCGGCAGAACCGAAACCGGGATGCCGGAAACTTCGAGCCGCGCACGCGAGGACAACCATTTGGCAGCGTCCGCCGGGCAGGCCGCATAGCCTGCCGCGACGAGCGCTCCGGGCGCCCCCGCCATGCCGCAAAGCACGACTTCGGAAAGCGGCCCTTCGACCTTCCAGAGCTCCAGCCTCTCGGCCAGAGCCGCTTCGGCATTGCCTTCGAGCGCGCCCGGCCCGTTGAGCCGGGCGACCACGTCCTCGCCGTCGAGGCGGAACAGCCGAAGCCGGGTCGTACCCCAATCACCGAGGACGTGGTTCACGCTCATTGCAGTTCGAGCACCACGACCGACTTGGCCGGCAGGGTGACGACGAGGTTGCCGCCCTGCACGGTCGCACCGGAGAAGGCCTCGGGCTTGACCGCGTTCGGGGTGTCGAACGTGTTGTGCGAATTGATCGCCGGTGCCGTCAGGATACGGCCGGTAACCGCCGAAGCGCTCACGCCTTCAAGCTTGATCGTCACCGTGTTCGACTGGTTCGGATCGAGGTTGGACAGGCCGACATGGATCTTGCCGTCCTTCGCCTTCACCGCCGAGCCGCTCACCGCGGGCATCGTGTACTGGCCCTTGTTGTACCAGGGCGTCTTGATGTCGATCGGCAGCACGGTCGCGTCCTGCCACGGCTTGTACATCTCGAAGACATGATAGGTGGGCGTGAGCACCATCTTGTTGCCTTCGGTGAAGATCATCGCCTGGAGCACGTTCACCATCTGGGCAATGGCGGTCATGCGCACGCGGTCGGCGTGCTTGGCGAAGATATCCAGATGAATCGAGGCGATCAGCGCGTCACGCAGGGTGTTCTGCTGGCGCAGGAAGCCCGGATGCGTACCCGGATCCTGGGCGTACCACGAGCCCCATTCGTCCACGGCCAGGAAGACCCGCTTTTCGGGGTCGTACTTGTCCATGATCGCCGAGTGCTTGGTGATCAGCTCATCCATCTTGCGCGCGCCGTTCAGCGCGTCGGCCCAGCCGTTCTCGTCGAAATCGACGGCAGGCGCACGCGGCGGCCAGCCACCGGCAGGATGGACGTAGTAGTGCAGCGAAACGCCGTCGAGCTGCGGCGCCGCGACGCGCATCATCGTCTCGGTCCAGTTGTAGTCGTCGACATTGGCGCCCGCGGCGACCTTCAGGATCTTGGTGCCCGCAGGTGCCTTGACGAAAGTGGCATAGCGACGGGTCTCGTCCGCCGCGAATTCGGGACGCATGTTGCCGCCGCAACCCCAAAGCTCGTTGCCGACGCCGAAGTAGGCGACCTTCCAAGGCTCCTTGTGGCCGTTCTTGGCGCGCAGCTGGGCGAGCGAACCGGCAGGCGCGGTCATGTATTCGACCCATTCGGCCATTTCGCGCGGAGTGCCGTCACCGACGTTGCCGGCGATATAGGCTTCCGCGCCGACCTGACGGATCAGCTCGAAGAACTCGTGGGTGCCGACGGTGTTCGGCTCGGTCACGCCGCCCCAATGGGTGTTGACCTTGACCGGACGGGTGTTCTGCGGGCCGATGCCCTCACGCCAGTTGTATTCGTCGGCGAAGCAACCGCCGGGCCAGCGGATCACCGGGACCGCAAGATCCTTGAGCGCGCTGACGACGTCATTGCGGAAGCCGTTAGTGTTCGGAATCTTGCTGTTCTTGCCGACCCAGAGGCCGCCGTAGATGCCCGTGCCGAGGTGCTCGGCGAACTGGGTGAACATTTCCTTGTGATAGACCGGGCCGGGCTTGGCGGCGTCGATCGTCGCCGTGGTCGGCTGGCCGTCGGTGTCTGCATGTGCCGCGCCTGCGAGCGCGGTGGCGCTCAGCAGGACGGCAGCAGTGGTAAGGCGAAGCGCCTTCAGCATTGTCAGTCCCCTCCCTGGGAAATCAGTCGTGGAATTCTTCGACGAGTTCGCGCTTGCCGCGCAGGAACGCGTCGGCAACGAGACGCAGCGGCGCGATGTCCACATCGCTGCGGCCGCCACGGATCAGGTTGGCGAAGCGCGCATAGAGACCCGGATATTCGAGGTCTTCATTGTGCTCGGTGCCGGTGGGCAGGGTGAGCACGGCGCCGCCATTGGCAAGCTTCAGCGTTCCCGCATCGGTCTCGACAATGATGTCCCACGACTGCGGGCCGGTCTGGCGCCAGTCGAGGTCCATGTGGATTTCGGCTCCGGCGGTGTCGCGGAACTCGATATCGGCGGCGATCGGCGCGGCGCGGTTGGCGGGCAGGCTGAGCGTCGCGTCCTTCAGGAAGAACGGGCGCGGCATGATGTGGGTGGCGATCGAGAGGGCGTTGATGCCCGGATCGAACACGCCGAGGCCGCCCGGCTCCCAGATCCAGTCCTGACCCGGATGCCAGACGCGCACGTCCTCGCGCCAGACGATCTTCGCGCTCTTGATCTGGCGCTCGGCCAGCCAGGCACGCGCCGGAGCGACACCGGCGGCGTAGCGCGAGTGCCACGAGGCGAACAGCGTGACACCCACCTTCTCAGCGCGGCTTTCCAGCGCGGCGACTTCGGCGAGGGTGGCGCCCGGCGGCTTTTCGAGGAACACGTGCATGCCCTTCGACAGCGCCAGCGCGGCGAGGTCGTAGCGGACCTGCGGCGGAGTGCAGAGCGCCACCGCGTCGATCGCCGGGCCGCTCTCGATCAGTTCTTCAAGGCTGCTGAAGTGCGGGATGCCTTCAGGGCCGCGATGATTCGGGCTGACCGTGGCGCCGATGCTGAAGTTCGGGTTGCCCTCGATCGCGGGGATGTGCTGGTCGCGGGCGATCTTGCCCACGCCGACGATGGCGATACGGATCGAATCCATGGTTCAGAGCGCCTTTACGGTCGTCGTCGCCTCTGCCGAAGCGGCGGCGCGGGCGAGCGGGTTCGAAACCGGCAGGGTGAACGGCGCGGCTTCGATCTCGAACACGTCGCCTTCCTGCGTCGTCACGCCGTCGCTGAACGAAAGCGTGGCGGTGCCGAAGAAGTGGACGTGCACGTCGCCGGCGCGGCGGAAGAGGTCGTACTTGAAGTGGTGGTGCTCAAGGTTGGCAAACGTGTGCGACATGTTCGCCTCGCCCGAGAGGAAGGGCTTTTCCCAGATCGTTTCGCCACCGCGGACGATCTTGCTGGTGCCTTCGATCTTCTCCGGCGGGGTGCCAAGCAGCAGTTCCGGGCCAAGCGCGGCCTGGCGCAGCTTCGAGTGGGCAAGCCAGAGGTAGTTGTGACGCTCGGTCACATGGTCCGAAAACTCATTGGCGAGTGCGAGGCCGAGGCGATAGGCGGTGCCGTCTTCGCCGATCAGGTAGATGCCGGCCAGTTCGGGCTCTTCGCCGCCGTCCTTGGCGAAAGCAGGCATGGTCAGCGCTTCGCCGGGACCGACGAGCAGCTGGCCGTCGCCCTTGTAGAACCATTCCGGCTGCTGGCCTTCGGTGCCGGCAGCGGGCTTGCCGCCTTCGAGGCCTTCCAGGAACATGCGCATGGAATCGGTGACGTGCTCACCCGAGGCGGCAGCAGCGTGCATCTTGTTGCGGCCTTCGGCCGAACCAAGGTGCGTCAGGCCGGTGCCGGTCATCAGCAGGTGGGCGGAGTCGTCGTGGTCGATCGGGGCCAGCAGGTTGCCCGCCGCGAATTCGGCCTTGATGTCGACCGCTTCGCCCTGCCCGGCAGCCTTGGCGGCTTCGGCCAGCGTCACGCCTTCGGCGATGGCACGCTGGGCAAGCTCACGGGTGGTGGTGACGCCCTGAAGGAAGTGGGCGGCATCGCCCTCGGCAAGGATGACGGAGCGCACGCTGTCGGGCGCACGGTGCTGGAGCAGGCGAAGGTAGGTCATGGATCTCTCCCGAGAGGGACTTGGCCCTGTCCGCGACGCACTCTCTTGATGGAGCGCGCCGCGGGCATGGTGTTGGACTGGTTAGAGGGTAAGCGTGCCGTCGATCAGGCGGGGAGCGCCGTCACCGTAGGCTGCGTCGCGCAGTTCTGCCGGAAGCAGGCCCTGCGCGAAGTTCTGGTAGCTGACCGGACGCAGGAAGCGGTCGATCGCCAGGCTGCCGACCGACGTGGTGCGCGGGTCGGAGGTCGAGGGGAACGGGCCGCCGTGGACCATCGCGTGGCACACTTCGACGCCGGTCGGCCAACCGTTGACGAGAATGCGGCCGACCTTGCGTTCCAGCACCGGCAGCAGGCGCGAAGCGGCGGCTTCGTCGGCTTCGTCCATGTGCAGGGTAGCGGTCAGCTGGCCTTCCAGGCCTTCGAGCAGGCTGGCGAGTTCGGCTTCATCCTTGCAGCGCACGACGATCGAGGCAGCGCCGAACACTTCGTGGCCGATGGCCTTGTCCGCCAGGAACTGCGCAGCCGTGGTCTGGAACAGGATCGCACCGCCGGTGGTCTTGCTGCCTTCTTCGCCCTTGGCGATGGTTTCGACGCCGGCATTGCCTTCGAGCGCTTCCACGCCCTTGGCATAAGCGGCGGCGATGCCGGTGGTCAGCATGGTCTGCGGCTTGGCTTCGGCAACACCGCCGGTGGCGGCAGCGACGAAGGCGTCCAGACCTTCACCCTCGACGGCCAGGATCAGGCCGGGGTTGGTGCAGAACTGGCCGGCGCCCATCGTCAGCGAACCGACGAAAGCGGTGCCGAGCGCTTCGCCGCGCGCCTTGAGCGCTTCGGGAAGCAGCAGGACCGGGTTGATGCTCGACATTTCGGCATAGACCGGGATCGGCACTTCGCGGGCCGCAGCCAGCTTGGCGAGGGCGAGACCGCCACCGCGCGAGCCGGTGAAGCCGACAGCGGCGATACGCGGATCCTGGACCAGCGCGGCGCCGAGTTCGTTCGACGGACCGACGAGGTGCTGGAACACGCCTTCGGGAAGGCCGGCGTCCTTGACTGCCTTGGCGATCGCGGCGGCAATCAGGCTGCCGGTGATCGGGTGGGCCGGGTGGCCCTTGACCACGACCGGGCAACCGGCGGCGAGCGCCGACGCGGTGTCACCACCGGCAGTCGAGAAGGCGAGCGGGAAGTTCGAGGCGCCGAACACGGCGACCGGACCGACCGGGATCATGCGCAGGCGCAGGTCGGGACGGGGCAGCGGAGCGCGATCCGGCAGGGCCGGATCGATGCGCAGCTGCTGCCACTGACCCTTGCGGACGACATCGGCGAACAGGCGCAGCTGGCCCATGGTGCGGCCACGCTCGCCTTCACCGCGACCGCGCGGCAGACCGCTCTCGGCCATGTAGGCTTCGATCAGCGGCTCACCGATGGCGAGGATCTCGTCAGCGATTCGCTCCAGGAACGAAGCGCGGGTTTCGCGGTCGGTGGCACGGTAGGTATCGAAGGCTGCGGCGGCCGCGGCGCAGGCGGCGGCGACATCGGCAGTGCCGTTCACGGCCAGCGGTTCGCCCTGAGGTTCGCCGGTTGCGGCCACGATGGAACGGAATTCGGTCATTTGGGGTCTCCCTATTTACTCCGACATATTCCCAGCGCATCAGAAACGCAATGTTTGTCGTTCCTTCGCGTGAGAAGGACTGTTAGGTTCCATCGGAGAGGTGCCAATAACAGTGTCAGAAGCCAATTTTGTGAACGAAGAAGATAGTGCGAGGCCCGCCGACGAGGCCCGGGGCCCCGGACGACGCCTGCACGGCGCCATCGCCCATAAACTGGGAACGGCCATCTTGTCCGGCAAATATGCGCCCGGAGACATTCTTTCTGGCGAAGTCGCTTTCGCGGAGGAGCTGCAAGTCTCGCGCAGCGCCTACCGTGAGGCCATTCAAGTCCTGAGTGCGAAAGGTCTGGTCGCCAGTCGCCCGAAGGCCGGGACGCGGGTGCTGCCACGCGATCGCTGGAACCTGCTGGACCCCGAAGTGCTCGGCTGGGCCTTCGCCGGAGAGCCGGACATCGAATTCGTGCGCAGCCTGTTCGAACTGCGCGCCATCGTCGAACCCGCCGCCGCGCGCCTTGCCGCCCAGCGCCGGGACAAGAACGACCTCAAGGCGATGAAGGACGCGCTGGCAGCCATGCGGCGCCATACCCTCACCACCGAGGCCGGACGCGCGGCGGACCGCGATTTCCACAATGCGATTCTCCAGGCCACCCGCAACGACGCGCTGCTGGTGCTCAGCGCCTCGATCGGCGCGGCGGTGAACTGGACCACCCAGTTCAAGCAGCGCGCCCGCGCCCTGCCCCGCAATCCGATTCCCGATCATGTGCGCGTCTACGACGCGATCGCTGCGGGCGATTCGGCAGGGGCAGCCGAAGCAATGAACGTGCTGGTCGATCTGGCGCTGGAAGATACCCGCAGCGCGATGGAGAAGAAGTAGAACCGAACCGTCGTCCGGGATGACGATATTCCAAAAAGAAAAGGCCCCGGCGATCGCTCGCCGGGGCCTTTTTCGTGAACGCTGAACTGCTCGATGTTACTCGGCGGGCTCCGGAACGAGGTCCGGCTCGGCGTTGGTCACCTTGCTGCCCCACAGGGCGTAGAACAGCACGTAGAGTTCGCAAACAGCCGTCAGGATGAAAGAGTTCTGGAGGCCGAAGTTGTCGGCCAGCCAGCCCTGCACGATCACCAGCGCACCACCCGCGATGGCCATGACCAGCAGGCCCGAGCCTTCCTCGGTCAGCGGGCCGAGGCCCTTGATGCCGAGCGTGAAGATCGTCGGGAACATGATCGAATGGAACAGGCCGACGAGGATCAGCGACCACATGGCGACCGGGCCATGGGCGAAGATCGTCACGACCATCACCGCGAAGGCGCCGACCGAGAAGAACGCCAGGACCTTGCCCGCGTCGAAGCGCTGCATGATCGCGGAACCGGCGAAGCGGCCGACCATCATGCCGCCCCACAGGAACGTGAGGTACTTGCCTGCCTGCTCATGCGTCAGGTTGGCGATGTCGGGCTGGCTGACGAAGTTCACGAAGAGGTTCGCCACGCCGATCTCGGCGATCAGGTAGATGAAGATCGCGGGAATGCCGAACACGAGGTTGCGGTGGTTCCACAGCGAGAGGTGCTTGCGCTGCTCCTTGGCGAGGCGCGAGTTCGCCGACCCCATCGAAGGCAGCGGGAACTTGGCGATCACCACGGCGAGAATCACCAGCACCACCGCGACGAGCGCATAGGGCAGGATCACCGAGTGGGCGTCGGCCAGACGCTCGGCGTCGGTCAGCACGGTTCCGGCGACCGAAGTGCCGCTCTTGGAACGACCGAGGATCAGATAGGCGCCGAAGAGCGGAGCCAGCATCGTACCCGCCGAGTTGAGCGCCTGCACCAGATTGAGGCGCGAGGAGGCCGTCTCAGGCTTGCCGACGACGGCGACATAGGGATTCGCCGCCACCTGCAGCAGAGTGATGCCGCTGGCGATCACGAAGAGCATGACCAGCGTCACGCCGTAGGACGGAATGCTGGCGGCCAGCATCATGCCGAGCGCGCCCGCCGCCATGATCAGCAGCCCGGTGACCAGCGACTTCTGATAACCGATTCGCTCGATCAGCTTGGCCGAGGGAATCGAGGCGACGAAATAGGCGATGAACCACACCGATTCGATCAGCGTCGTCTGGGTGTAGCTCAGGTCGAACACGCTGCGCAGGTGCGGCAGCAGCGTGTTGTTGATGACGGTGATGAAGCCCCACATGAAAAACAGGCTGGCAAGCAGCGTCAGCGCCGGGCCGTAGCGGACGCCCGCTGGCTGCGCGTGAAGCACCGGGGCATCTCCAGATGAAACCACTGGGGGCATGACTATCCTCTCTAAACCAGAGAACCGCTGCCGTGCCCTGCGGCAAACCGGCTTGCGCTCTTTCTATTTGTCGGACTATATGCGGGAAGCAATATCGTCAATGGGCGTCGTCGTCTGACAGCGTCCGGTAACACGATGCGGAAACGACTTACAGGACAGATATGGGAGCCAGGATAATGAGGAAACTGCGCAAGGCGTTGATGGCAATGGCGATATCCGCCCCGGCCTTGGCTCTTTCCAATCCCGCACTCGCCGCCGATGCCTCGCAGGCCCCGGCAGGCACGCTTGCCGACGGCACGCCGGTAGGCGCGGTCACGCTGAAGGCCGCCAACGGCGTTTCGGCGACGATCCTGACTTACGGCGCCACGCTGTGGAAGATGATGGCCCCGGATCGGGACGGCAAATCGGCCGACATCCTGCTCGGCTACGACGACGTCGCCAGCTACGAGAAGCGCCCGAACTACTGGGGCGCCACCATCGGTCGCTACGGCAACCGCATCGCCGACGGCAAGTTCACGCTCGACGGCAAGAGCTACCAGCTTCCCCAGAACGACCACGGCCAGTCGCTGCACGGCGGCGGCAAGGGCTGGGACGTGCAGAACTGGAAGGTCGAGCAGGTCAAGTCCGGCCCGGTGGCGACGGCGGTGTTCTCGCTGGTCAGCCCCGACGGCGATTCGGGCTATCCCGGCACGGTGAAGGCCAAGGTCACCTACTCGCTGGACGAGAAGGGCAACCTCCAGGTTGTGTTCGAGGCGACCACCGACAAGCCGACCGTTCTCAACCTGACCAACCACGCCATCTTCAACATGGCCGGTGAAGGCTCGCCCCGCGACGCCATGCAGGAACTGCTGACGATCCCGGCGGGCCACTACACCCCCGTCAACGACAAGCTGATCCCCACCGGGGAACTGCGCGACGTGACCGGCACCGTGTTCGACTTCCGCAAGCCCCGCCTGGTCGGCGAAGGCATTCGCGACGGCAAGGACGAGCAGATCGTCATGGGCCGCGGCTATGACCACAACTTCGCGCTCGACAAGGGCGTGACCAAGACCCCCGAACTGGCTGCCCGCCTGGAAGACCCCGTTTCGGGCCGCGTGCTCGAACTGCTGACGACCGAACCGGGCGTGCAGTTCTACGCGGGCAACTTCCTGGACGGCACCTTCATCGGCAAGAACGGCCATCTCTACCGCATGGGCGACGGGATCGCGCTGGAACCGCAGAAGTTCCCGGACTCGCCGAACCACCCGAATTTCCCGTCCACCCGCGTCGATCCCGGCAAGCCCTACAAGCATGTCATGATCTACCGCGTTTCCACTTCTTCGCGCTGACCTCGAAAAGAAACGATCGCCCATGACCGACAACAAGACTGCACCGAAGCTGCGCTCGCGCGCCTGGTTCGACAATCCCGACAACATCGACATGACCTCGCTCTACCTGGAGCGTTACCTGAACTTCGGCATCAGCCTTGAAGAGCTTCGCTCGGGCAAGCCGATCATCGGTATCGCCCAGACCGGCAGCGACCTGTCGCCCTGCAACCGCCACCACATCGTGCTGGCCGAGCGCATCCGCGAGGGCATTCGCGAAGCGGGCGGCATTGCGCTGGAATTCCCGGTCCACCCGATCCAGGAAACCGGCAAGCGCCCGACCGCCGGTCTCGACCGCAACCTGGCCTACCTCGGCCTCGTCGAAGCGATCTACGGCTACCCGCTCGACGGCGTGGTGCTGACCACCGGCTGCGACAAGACCACCCCGGCGCTGCTGATGGCCGCCGCGACCGTGAACATCCCGGCGATCGCCCTGTCGGTCGGCCCGATGCTCAACGGCTGGCACAAGGGCGAGCGTACCGGTTCGGGGACGATCGTCTGGAAGGGCCGCGAGATGATGGCCGCGGGCGAACTCGACGCCGAAGGCTTCATCAAGCTCGTCGCCTCGTCGGCCCCGTCGACCGGCTACTGCAACACCATGGGCACGGCGACTACGATGAACTCGCTCGCCGAAGCGCTCGGCATGATGCTGCCCGGCTCGGCCGCGATCCCCGCGCCTTACCGTGACCGCCAGGAATGCGCATGGCGCACCGGCAAGCGCATCGTCGACATGGTGCACGAGGACCTCAAGCCCTCGGACATCCTGACGCTCGACGCCTTCCATAACGCCATCGCCGTCAACGCCGCCATCGGCGGTTCGACCAATGCCCCGATCCACCTTGCTGCGATCGCCCGCCACATCGGCGTCGATCTGCCGCTGAAGGACTGGGAACGCATCGGCCACAAGATCCCGCTGCTGGTTAACCTCCAGCCCGCCGGCGAATACCTCGGCGAAGACTACTACCGTGCCGGCGGCGTCCCCGCCGTGGTCGCGCAGCTCATCAAGCAGGGCCTCATCCATGAGGGCGCGATGACGGTGAACGGCCAGACCATGGGCGACAACTGCCGCGACGCCACGATCGAGGACGAGAAGGTCATCAAGCCCTTCGACCAGCCGTTGGTCGAGGAAGCCGGCTTCCTGGTCCTGTCGGGCAACCTGTTCGACGCCGCGATCATGAAGACCAGCGTGATCTCCAAGGAGTTCCGCGACCGTTACCTGTCGAACCCCGCAGACCCGGATGCCTTCGAAGGCAATGCCGTGGTGTTCGACGGTCCGGAAGACTATCACCACCGCATCGACGATCCGGCCACCGGCATCACCCCCGATACCCTGCTGTTCATGCGCGGCGCCGGTCCGATCGGCTATCCGGGCGCGGCGGAAGTCGTCAACATGCGTCCGCCTTCGTACCTCATCACCGAAGGCGTGCACTCGCTGCCGTGCATCGGCGACGGTCGCCAGTCGGGTACTTCGGGCAGCCCCTCGATCCTCAACGCCTCGCCGGAAGCCGCAGCCATGGGCGGCCTCGCCCTGCTCGAATCGGGTGACCGCGTGCGCATGGACCTCAAGAAGGGCCGCGTGGACGTGCTGATCTCCGACGAGGAACTGGCCGCTCGCCGTGCCGCTCTCGAAGCCAAGGGCGGCTACGCCTTCCCGGCCTCGCAGACGCCGTGGCAGGAAATCCAGCGCTCGGTCGTCGGCCAGATGGACACCGGCGCGATCCTCGAAGGCGCCGAGAAGTATCAGCGCATCGCCCAGACCATGGGTCTGCCCAGGGACAACCACTAAGGGCGATAATCACTGAGTTCCATATCCTGTCCGACCTAGCCGTCGGATGACCTTTCGGCCCTCGTCCCTCCTGTCCCCTTAAGGGAAAGGATGGGGCGGGGGCCGATCCATTTCCACGGGAGAGTTACAATGACCCTTTGGCGCAAGATCGATCGCAACGTGCGCGATACACTCGGCGAAGGCGCGCTCTGGAGCGCGCGCGATAATGCCTTCTACTGGGTCGACATCCTCGCACCCGCGCTCAATCGCCTCAGCCTGGCCGACAATACCGTGACCCGCTGGGACATGCCCGCCCGCCTCGGCTGGGTCGCCCCGCGCGCGGAAGGCGGCCTGATCGGCGGCTTCCAGGACGGCGTGGCGAACATCACTCTCGATCCGCTGACGATTTCCGAGCGCAACGATCCCGAGCCGCACCTGCCCGGCAACCGCATGAACGACGGCAAGGCCGACCGCCACGGCGCGATCTGGTGCGGCACGATGGACATGGCCGAGGAGGAAGTGACCGGCTCGCTCTACCGCCTCTCGCCCACCGGCGAATGGCAGGTAATCGACACCGACTACACGGTGCCCAACGGCCCGGCCTTCTCGCCTTGCGGCAACTGGATGTACCACGCCGACTCGGGCCGCCGCGTGATCTATCGCTTCGCCGTGGACGAAACCGGCGCGCACGACCGCGAGGAATTCATCCGCTTCTCCGAGGAAGACGGCTATCCCGACGGCATGACCACCGACGCCGAGGGCTACCTCTGGACCGCCCACTGGGACGGCGGCAAGATCAGCCGCTTCGCCCCCGACGGCACCCGCGAACGCTCCATCGAGCTGCCCGCCAAGCGCATCACCAACATCGCTTTCGCAGGCGAAAAGCTGGACCGCATGTTCGTGACTTCGGCCGCGACGGGCCTGCCCGAATCCGAATTCGACGGCGCCCTGTTCGAAGTCGAATCCGGCGTTACCGGCAATCCTGCCGGAATCTATCTGGGATAATGGAGCGGCGGGGTGGATACCTTTCCCCTACTACCCCGCCATCCGCGTAAGCCGGAAAATCCTCTCTCCACCCAAAGGGGGGCATCTTCTTTGACTTAGAACATCAGAAAGGCCCAGATGCACTCCACCCGGTAGGATCGCAGGGTTTCCTATCAAAATATTTAGCTTCGTCGCAGCCCCTCCCCTACCGCTCCGTCGCGTCGGGAAGCGCCGAGGTGCGCGCTTCCAGCCGCCCCTCGCCGCGATAGACGAGCGCACAGCTCGAACTGCCTGCGCAGAATCGCTGCACCGGCGCCAATGCACGGGTGCCATAGCGATACGTCAGCGTCCCTTGGGTAATTTCCAGCCCGGACATGTCCCGAACCCGGTGCTCATGGGCGAAAAGCACCGCCTTCCCCTGCTTCACCGGCGCCCAGACCGACCATTCGTCGTAGAGGCGATGATGATAGCGGAACCGCACATCGCCCGAGGCGCGATTGTCCAGCGAGGTGGGCCAGCCGTTGCATCCCGCGAGCGAGGCAAGACCCGCCAGCAGCAGCGCAAATCGTATCGTCTTCATGCCCTGCTGTTGCCTGATTCACCGCGTCACCGCACGGCTTTTCGCATCTGCGAGCATTTTATCGACAGAAACGTTCAGTCCACCGCGACTGATCGGCCAATCCGATCAAGTCAATCGGATCAACGCCCTACACATCGTCACACGAGGGCCCTATCTCCCTCCTCGAACTTCAACACCCAACGAGGGAGCTTACATCCATGGGTATCGTCGGCAGCCAGATCAAGCCGTTCAAGAACACCGCTTTCCAGGCAGGCAAGAACTTCTTCGATGTCACCGAAGCGGACATCGCCGGCAAGTGGGCCGTGTTCTTCTTCTACCCCGCCGACTTCACTTTCGTCTGCCCCACCGAACTCGAAGACCTCGGTGAGCAGTACGCAACCCTTCAGGGCCTCGGCGTCGAAGTCTACGGCGTTTCGACCGACACGCACTTCAGCCACAAGGCCTGGCATGACACCTCGGACAAGATCGGCAAGATCAAGTACGCGTTCCTCGGCGACCAGAACCACGCCCTGACCAACAACTTCGGCGTTCTGCGCGAAGGCGTTGGCCTCGCCGACCGCGCCACCTTCGTGGTCGATCCGGACGGCGTGATCCAGCTGGTTGAAATCACCCCCGAGGGCGTGGGCCGCAACGCTGCCGAACTCGTCCGCAAGATCAAGGCCGCCAAGTACTGGCGCGAGCACCCCGGCCAGGTCTGCCCGGCCAAGTGGGAAGAAGGCGAAGAGACCCTCGCGCCCTCGCTCGAACTCGTCGGCAAGCTCTAAGACCATCGCGATCTTCCGGGTCGCGTGCTGAAGGTGCGCGGCTCGGGGATTTCCCTCGTCCCGAGCCGCGCCCTCACGCGGAAAAGAAATCCCCGGCCGCCCCTTTACCAACGAAATTCCAAAGGACCCCAGACCATGCTCGACGCCAACCTGAAGCAGCAGCTCTCGCAATATCTCGGCATGCTGCGCGAGCCGATCGAGCTCGTCGCCTCGCTGGACGACGGGCAGAAGTCGACCGAGACTCGCGAGCTGCTCGAAACCATCGCCTCGCTTTCGGACAAGATCACCGCCTCTTTCGACGGCGACGACGCCATGAGCGGCGGCCGCCGCCCCAGTTTCATCATCCGCCGCGCGAGCGACGCCAGCGCCTGGGTGCGCTTCGCCGGTCTGCCGCTCGGTCATGAATTCACCTCGCTGGTCCTCGCCCTGCTCTGGGCCGGCGGTCATCCGCCCAAGGTTTCCGACGAGGCGCTCGAAATCGCCCGCGCCATCGAGGGCGAGCACGAATTCGAGATGTACTTCTCGCTCTCCTGCCACAACTGCCCCGATGTGGTGCAGGCGCTGACCCTGCTCGCGCTCAACAATCCGCATGTGAACGCCACCCTGATCGAAGGCGGCACGTTCCAGGCGGAAGTCGAGGAACGCGGCGTCATGGCCGTTCCCGCCGTCTTCCTGAACGGAAAGATGTGGGGTTCGGGCAAGATGAGCATCGAGGAAATCCTCGCCAAGCTCGACACCGGTGCCGATGCCAAGGCCGCCGCCGTGCTGGCGGGCAAGAAGCCTTTCGAAGTGCTCGTCGTCGGCGGCGGTCCCGCCGGAGCCTCGGCCGCGATCTACACCGCGCGCAAGGGCTTCTCGACCGGCGTGGTCGCCGAACGTTTCGGCGGCCAGGTGCAGGACACCATGGGCATCGAGAACTTCATCTCGGTTCCCTATACCGAAGGTCCCAAGCTGGCGGCCGCGCTGGAATCGCACGTCGCCGAATACGACATCGACGTGATGAACCTCCAGCGCGCCGAAAAGCTGATCCCCGCGGAGGAACTAGGCGGTTATCACGAGGTCGTCTTCGCCAACGGCGCTTCGCTCAAGGCGCGCAGCCTCGTGCTGACCACCGGTGCCCGCTGGCGGAACCTTGGCGTGCCGGGTGAAGCCGAGTACAAGAACAAGGGCGTGGCCTATTGCCCGCACTGCGACGGCCCGCTGTTCAAGGGCAAGCGCGTGGCGGTGATCGGCGGCGGCAACTCCGGCGTCGAAGCGGCGATCGACCTTGCCAACATCGTCGGCCACGTCACCCTGATCGAATTCGACAGCAAGCTGCGCGCCGACCAGGTGCTGGTCGACAAGCTGGCCTCGATGAAGAACGTGGTGATCCTCACCAATGCCCAGACCACCGAAGTCGAGGGCGACGGCGACAAGGTGAACGGCCTCGTCTACAAGAACCGCGAGACGGGCCGGGAACACAAGGTCGAGCTGGAAGGCGTGTTCGTCCAGATCGGCCTGGTGCCCAACACCGAATGGCTGAAGGGTTCCGGCGTGGAACTCACGGCTCGCGGCGAGATCGTGATCGACGACAAGGCCGCCACCAACCTGCCCGGCATTTTCGCGGCAGGCGACGTGACCACGGTGCCTTACAAGCAGATCATCATCGCCATGGGCGAAGGCTCGAAGGCGGCGCTGTCGGCCTTCGACTACCTGATCCGCAACGAAGCACCGGAAGAGATCCTCGAGGCGGCCGAAGCGGCCTGATCTCGATGGTTTAAAATGGAAAAGAGGGCGGCAGTCGCAAGACTTGCCGCCCTTTGTCTTACCTTGGAAACTGGCGCCCACCTGCGGGCCCTTCGACAGGCTCAGGCTGAGCGGGCCGGGGCGAAAGTTTTCCTTCTCTGCCGCATCGCTGCGTTCCCGCTCAGCCTGAGCCTGTCGAAGGCCCCGCAGCAGAAAGCTCCGCCCTCAGTGCCGGAAGAACAGCGAGACCGAAGCGACGTGGTTCACCCGCGTCCGCCCGCGCGTCTGGTCGATCACCTGGTTGAGATAACCCAGCTCAACCGTCGTCGCCTCCTTCACACCCAGTTCCACGCCGACGAAGGAGCGCAACTGGTCGAACCCGCCGCGCGCGCCCCAGTCGGTATCGTTGAGCGCCAGGAACCCCTCCGCATAGACCAGCGCGTTTACCGCATTGCTGCCGGGCTTCAGCGGCTTTTCGTAACGCAGCATCTCGCGCAGTCGCCAGCCGGTATCGCCGCCGTCCGAACGCCAGCGCTGTTCGAGACGTGTACGAGAGGTCAGTTCCCCGCCCCAGGGCTTTCCCATGAACCAGTTGAGCTGCTGGAAACTGCGTTCCTCGTTCACGTCCCGGCCGCCGTCCACCGGCACCACGACATGGGCATAGCCCTGATAGAGGGTAACGGCGGGAGAGAGCTTCAGGCCCACTGCCCCGCGCAGCAGAAGCTGGTCGAGCCGCGAGACGCCGTCGCCCATGCGCGGCTGCAGTTCGGCGAAATAGACGACATCCCCGGCGATCGGTCCCATTGCCGTGAGGTTGACCCAGACCTGCTCGTCCTCGCGGGTTTCTGCTGAGACCGTGGAGGCGGTAAAAGACGAAGCGAAAGCAAGACAGCAGGCAAGAGCGCGGCGCATGGAAATCCAGAATGAGAAAACGGACATGTTCCTTTATGAACTAACCGTTTCCCATCCGTGTCCACAAGGTATCCTCTGGTGGCCGAGATCGCCCGGTACAGGCAAAAACGACCCGACGCTTCGGGGGAGGCCCGCGGGTTTTGCGGCGAACGACTTCCCCGCGCTTCGTCAATGCCATTCAACTCAGCAGCTTGCCTTGGCTCGATTTAGGGCGTAAACTCATAAATTGAGTTGAGTAGTCAGCCATGTCGTGATTCAGGCGTCCTTCGGAATGGAGGGTGTATGGCGCGGCGGCGGTATGAATTGACGGATCAGGAATGGCTCTTCATCGAGCCGTTGCTGCCCAACAAACCGCGCGGCGTGCCCCGAGTGGATGATCGCCGGGTGTCGAACGCCATTCGCTGGCGTTTTCGTTCCGGTGCGCCGTGGGCGGAAATCCCGGAACGGTATGGGCCATCGACGACCTGCTACAACCGGTTCGTCCGCTGGTAAAAGGCTGGTGTGTGGGACCGGTTGTTGGCTGTTGTGTCTGCCGGCTTCAACGGCGAGTTGGTGATGATTGATTCCACTTGTATGCGCGTTCACCAGCAAGGTGCGACGAAAAAAGGGGGAGCCGAGATCATGGCATGAGACTTTCCTGGGGCGGTCTTACGACCAAACTCCACGCTCTTGTCGACGCTGATGAACGTCCTGTCGACTTGCGACTGACGGGCAGGCAGGTCTACGATGCCTGTGAGGCCGAAGCGTTGATCGAAGTCATTCCCGAGGGCGCACAGTTTTGGGCGATAAATGTTACGACAGTACCGCTATCCGCGAACCCGCAGCGACCAGGAACATCCGGGCGAATATTCCCAACCGTTCCAACCGCAAACAGCGCTTCGGATTTTCGCTCTAGCTCTACCAACAGCGCAATCTCGTCGAGCGCTTCTTCAACCGGATCAAGCAGTTCCGCGGCATCGCCACCGATACGACAAGGAAACCGACAACTATCTTGCAGCCATCAAACTCATCTGCATACGACTGTGGTGCAACGGGCAATGAGTCATCGTGTAATTGCGGCTGCTTCCCTCAGACCTCGGTTGCGGCGCACACTTCTGGTTGTCGAATCCTGAAGGAAGGAAGCAGCCATGAAGCACTATGCCGGATTGGACCTGTCGATGGAATCCACGCAGGTCTGCATCGTTGACGAGAATGGTCGGAAGCTGGTCTCGGAGAAAGTAGAGAGTTCCCCGAAGCGATCGCCATGATGCTGGAGGGATATGGTCCTATCGAGCGCGCCGTGATCGAAACTGGGCACATGTCACCGGCGATCTGCCTTGGTCTGCGTCAACTGGGTGTCCCGGTGGTGTGCATCGATGCCCGGCAGGCGCACCAGAGTCTGAAGGCAATGAAGGCGAACAAAGACTGATCCGCACGATGCTGCTGGGCTCGCGCAGCTCGCACGCACCGGTTTCTACAAGATGGTGCACGTCAAATCCCCGGCAGCCCATGGTGTGCGCAGCGTCATCACTGCGCGCAGTCATCTGGTCGAGGCGCGCGTTCGGCTCGACAACACGATCCGCGGTCTTTGCGCGACGTTCGGCTATCGGCCCGGCGCAGGTCAAGGGAAGGCCTTCCTCGAACGGATCATGCAGGCTGCCCACATTCCTGGTCTGGGTGATGCCATCGCCTCTTTGTTGTCGGTGCGTGCCGAGCTGATGGAGCAGATCAAGGAAATGGACTGCCGGTTGCGGGTTATCGCCAGTCAGTCACAGGCCTGCAAAATCCTGATGACCATCCCGGGCGTTGGCGTCCAAACATCGGCCGCCTTCGCAGCTGCGGTCGATGAGGCGGGGAGATTCCGACAATCACGCAATGCCGGCGCCTACTTCGGCTTGGTACCCAGACGCCATCAATCGGGCGAACTCGACTGGGCGGGCCGGATCACCAAGCAAGGCGACGGGGCCGTTCGCAAATTGTTGTATGAAGCTGGCAACTCGATCCTGACCCGAAGCCGAGAAACCTTCGCGCTCAAGACGTGGGCCATGAAGATCGCCAAGCGTCGCGGCCTGAAGAAGGCTCGCGTCGCCCTTGCCCGCCGCCTCGCTGTCATCATGCATGCGATGCTGCGCGACGGCACTTTGTTCCAAGCATGAGGTAGAGTAGAACCTGTTTGCCAGCGGTGATGCGCAAAGCTGATCCGACGGCGGTGTCCCGCGAGGGAACGCAGGGACGAACGATCTGCGAAGGTAGTCAGATGGGCTGCAAAGCCCGCATCGAGTCAATGCAACGTCCGCCTCTGTGAGACCCGATACAGTACGACCAGGCTCCGGTCAGGCCAGTGCGGACAGATCCATGAAACCCTCAAGGGATCGGCACCGCCAAGCTCTGCAATTACAGATCAACACGTCGCTCAGTGCAGCCGAATGCCCAAAGCCGATGCCGGCTGCGCCGCGTCCTGCTGCTCCCTGCGCTCCAGCCGGATCAGCAGCTTCGTCACATAGGCCGAAAGCAGGGCCAGAGAAAGCGTCGCAGCCTCGCACATCAGCTCTTCCGATCCATCCGGCATGACCAGTGTGGCAAGGCAATTCCCGCCCAGACCGCGAGACCAGATGAAAACCTCGTCCTCGCCGATCAGGGCGAGCACCGCACTCTCGGTTGCACCGCAAGCGAGCATGGCATCGATGCCGGCAGGATCGAAACCGTCCCGCGCCGATCTGGCTGCGTCGGGTCGGAACAGATGCATCGCCTCGCGAACGCGATCGATTTCCTCGCAAGGCGCGCTGCCCGCACAATCGTCCAGGAAATCCCGCAATTGCGCGGTCCATGCAGCAATATCGAAAACGACCTGATCCACGGGACTCGCCACCGTCTCATTGATTGACATCCGCCAAAGTCCCCAAGCTCGGCGGACTGTCAATCCGCACGGACCGCGTGACTCGTACCGCGTCCCGCCTTGCGACACCCCCGCCGGACTTGATGAAACGCCCGGCACCGGCAAGATTCCCGCCGGAAAAAGCCGCTCGTTCCGATTAAAACCCTGAAAGGTCCCGTCAAACGCAACATCGCTATCCTTGCCACCCGGCCCAATTCGCATATCCTCCCGGGCATGGGAGCCAGGATGGCAAGAGGCACCGCCGCCCGCTTTTTGATGGCCGGAACGCTCGCCGTGGCGCTGCCTTCCGCCGTCTCTTTCGCCCTGGCACCGACTCGGATGCAGACGCAGACACCGTCAGCCGAGAACGAAGACATCGTCGTGATCGGCCGCAAGATGCGCAAGGTCAGGCTGAACTACGCCCTTTAGGGACCGCACATGAAACGGTGCGATGTCGAGCTTTCCAGCGGAGACGAGCACATCGACAGGTTCGTCTGTACAGTCCTGAATGCCTGCATCAAAGACGGGTTTCGCGATGCGATTTCGGCCAAGGCCTGCCTGGACGAACGGATCGCTTCGGTCGCTTACCGACCGCCGCGATGGAACCCTGCGGAGAACAAACCGGCAGGTATCGTGCCGTCGCACTCCGTTGCCATGCCCTCTCCGGTATTGTCGGAAAAACCATCCGACGCGGAGATCGTCGTGACGGGCGGAAGGCCATATGTCACGCCGGGTCTTTGGCGAATCAACCAGTCCTCGACCTTCAGCGAGACCCCCCCATCCCAAATTCCAGCCGTCCCCGGGGAGGATCTATACCGTCTGCATTGCCCCCGAGAATCGTGACACGGCGCTGGAAAAACTCCTCTCCGCCGTGATCGGTCCGTCGAACGATGGCCTCTGCACGATGTCGACCATCCGCATAAGAAGCGGCAAGGTGACCGGCGGCAAGACCTGTAGCTACAACTTCGGATCTCTCAGCTACGATCTCCACGGCAAGGTGAACGGCGAGACGATGGACACCGCCCTGTCGATAATCGGCGAAAGCAGTTTCACCAAGACCCGCTATCGCAGACGCATCACCGGCATGCGGATCGGCGACTGTCCAACCTGAGTGTCACGCGCCCGATTCGACCTTCCCGCTTGCCTTGCGCGCCGCGAACCACGGCTCCATGCGCGCGATCGCCTCTTCCACCAGCGCGGTCGAAACCGCGAAACTGAAACGGATGAAGCGATGCCCGTCGACCGGATCGAAATCGATCCCCGGCGCCGTGGCAACGCCGGTGTCGCGCAACAATTGCCGGCAGAAGCCAAGGCTGTCTTCGGTCAGGTGGCCGATATCGGCATAGATGTAGAAGGCACCGTCCGGCGGCGCGATCCGATCGAGCCCGAGGCTCGGCAGCGCGGCCAGCAGCAGTTCGCGGTTACGGGCATAGTTCTCGACATGGCCTTCCAGTTCGGCCGTCTCGTCTATCGCGATCAGGCCTGCATGCTGGGCGAGCACCGAGGGTGTCAGGAAAAGGTTGCTCATCCGCGCCCGCGCCGGGACGACGAGGTCGCGGGGCACCACCAGCCAGCCAAGCCGCCAACCGGCCATCGAGTAGTACTTCGAGAAGCTGTTCACCACCACGGCCTCGGGCAGATGCTGCAAGGTGGACTGGGCCGTGCCGTCATATGTCAGGCCGTGATAGATCTCGTCCGAAACCACGCGGATATTCTTGCGGCGGCAGACTTCGGCAATCGCCGCGAGTTCCTCGGGCGCGATCACGGTGCCGGTGGGATTGGCGGGGCTGGCAAGGATCAACCCGTCGGGCGCGGGATCGAGCGCATCGAGCGCGGCGGCAGTAACCTGGTAGCGCTCCGCCGGGCCGCAGGCCATCTCCACGGGTTCGAGGTACAGCGTCTTCAGCGTATTGCGATAGGCCACGTACCCCGGCCGGGCCAGCGCCACCCGCGCGCCGGGTACGAAAAGGCTGGAAAGCGCCAGCACGAAAGCGGGCGAAGCACCGCAAGTGAGGATTACCTGCTCGCGGTCGATCTCGACGCCATAGGCCGCGTGGTAATGCCGGGCGATGCGCTCCAGCAGCGCGGTGCTTTCCCAGTAGCCGCCCGGATCGCTGTCCAGCACGCGGTGCGCGGCGGCGATCGCCGCCGCAGGGGCACCGGTGGAGGGCTGGCCGTATTCCATGTGGATCACGTCGCGCCCCTGTGCCGCCAGTTCATAGGCGAGGCGGCCGATGGCCATGGCGTGGAACGGGTCTACTTGCGCGATCTTGGAGGCTGTCATGCCGGCGGTGCTAGAGTGTTTTGCGGCGCGGTGGAAACGCTCTTGTCGCGCATGACCGCATTTTGTGTCGCCGCCTCGACGGAGCGTGATCTGTCTCACAGCCCCCTCCGGACGAACCTGCCATAACCGCCTTGTTCGAATCGGAGGCGGCAACGCATCCGGCGCGGACACTGCCGAGAACCGGCCGACCCGTGATGCGACCCCACGGCAAGTCCCTTTCGGCAGGCGATTTTCGCATAACCTGGCGGCAGTCTGGCCGGTATCGGCCGCACCAGTCCCTTCTGGAGCCAGTTCGTCTGGAGACTGCCGCGACTTTGTACGGTTTCCAATCCGGCTGCGACCGGATCGCGGTGCCGGTTCACGTTCGCCCAGAACGCGATAATCCCGGGGGGGAAATTATCGCCAAGGGGGTGACCTCCTCACCGAGGTCTGGCGATCTTCGTGAACCGGCACCGCGCCTCTCAACAGGCCCGGCGATTCAACAGGCGCTGGCAATGCCGGGACGCTCCGCCCCCATGCCCGAAAAACCGACCGAATAGCCGCCATCGACCGGCAGGATCACGCCGGTCACATAGGCCGCCTCGTCGCTGGCCAGATAGAGCGCGGCCTGCGCTATATCCTTAGCCAGCCCCCAGCGTCCCATCGGAATGCCTGCGAGCATCGGGAAGTCCGCCGGCGGCTCGGCATGGGTGCGGGAAGCTTCGACCAGCCCCGTCCACATCGTGCCCGGCGCGACGGCATTTACGCGAATTCCCTGATCCGAGTAATCGAGAGCCGCCACCTTGGTCAGCTGGTTAACCCCGGCCTTGGCCGCCCCGTAGACGGAATGGTGCTTCCAGCCGACCACGCCCGAGGCCGAAGTCGTGTTCACGATCGCTCCGCCACCGGTCTTCAGCATGGAGATCACACCATACTTCATGCCCAGAAACGCGCCGCGCAGGTTGGTCGCGTGAACGCGATCCCACGTCTCCAGCGATTGCGTGTGCAACGGCGCCATCGGCCCGCCGAACCCGGCATTGTTGCACAGCACGTCGAGCCGCCCGAAGCGATCCTCGGCGGCGAGGGTCATTGCCTGCACTTGCGCCTCGTCGGAGACATCACATTGCACACTCACCGTGTCACCGCCGAGCGATGCCGCCACGTCGTCCTGCTTGCCCGAGATATCGGCGAGCACCAGCCGGGCTCCTTCGGCATGGAACAGTTCGGCCATGGCCCGGCCCATGCCTGAACCCGCACCGGTGACGATGCAGACTTTATCCTGAAGCCTTCCCACGGCCGTTCCCCTCAAGCGCTCGTGTCGATCGTCGGACGGATCGAAATCTCGGAAATGTTCGTCCGGCGCGGCATGGCGAGGATGAAGACGATAGCCTCCCCGATATCGCGCGGCTTGACGGCGCCTTCCTTGCCGACATGCGCCTTGATCGCGGTGCGCCACTGCGGGTCGGAAATCGAATCCGCCACCTCGGTCTCGGTCGCGCCCGGCATCAGCGTGGTGACGCGGATGTTCCTGCCGCCCAGTTCCTGCCGCATCCCGTCGGTCATCATGTTGACCGCGTGCTTGCTGGCCGAATAGGCGCTCGTCATCGGCCCGCCCTTGCGCCCGGCGAGCGAGGAGATGGTGATGATGTCGCCGCCGCCCTGCTCCAGCATGTGCGGCACGGCGGCTGCGCTGGTGTAGACGGTGCCTATCAGGTTGATGTCGATCACCCGGCGATAGATCGCGGTATCGCAGTTCTCGATCCCGCCCACTTCCATGATCCCGGCCGAGTTGATCAGAATGTCGATCCGCCCGAACGCCGCGATGGTCTTCGCCACGGCTCCGCGCGCATCTTCCTCCACTGTCATGTCCCCCGGGATCGCCAGCGCCTTGCCACCCGCCGTCTCCATCTGCTCCACAAGCTCCGAAAGCCGCTCCGCCCGTCGCGCGCAGACGACGACCGTCGCCCCTGCTTCGGCAAGACACAAGGCCGCCGCCTCCCCGATCCCCGACGAGGCGCCGGTAACGAGTGCAACCTTTCCTGCAAGCTGACCCGACATGCCTTCTCTACTCCCCGCGCAGGCCCTTGCGCCCGCTTTCGTATCCATTGGCTGGAGGGTGGCGAGAGCGAAGTCAATGAAAAATGCTGAACGCATGTTCAATATTTCACTGCAAGGTGTTTGAGACATACCCAACGCGCAAAGGGAGAGGAGGAAAGCAAAGCCCTATCCACCAGATGCCCCCATGGCGCCGCCGAGAGGACCCCGCTCGACGCCGACATTGCGAGGGTTTAGGGGATTGTCCCCCAGAACTTTGTTTGTCCTTTTGCGGCAGCCGTCAGACGTCCCGCCTATTCATCGAGCGGATCGGAAAGCGTCCGGACATGATCGCCAAAGCTCTCGCGCGATCAATCAGCTGCGCTTTGAAATCCAGAGATTCGCCAGAGAATGCCATGCCATCGAAATATGGATGAGAAAGCCCCTTGCACGCAGCCTCACTCCCCGGTAAAGGCGCCCCCTGCCTCGGAACCGGATTGTTCGGTCCGATCAAGGCAAGCCGCTTTAGCTCAGTTGGTAGAGCACATCATTCGTAATGATGGGGTCACGTGTTCGAGTCACGTAAGCGGCACCATTTCCCTGTTCACAGACGTTCGCCAACGTCCCTTGAACCCCCAGAAAATCAGCGATATTTAGATGGCAGTGTTTGCCTGCGTTCGTCCGCGTTCGCTGTCAGATACCCCCAACATGGGGTATCATTGGGGGTATCTCGTTCAGACCTCTCAATGGATACCCCCAGAACCATGAATCGGGGGATTCCAATGGCGCTTACCGATGTTGCCGTCCGAAATGCCAAGCCGCGCGAAAAAGCCTACAAGTTGGCAGACAGTGGCGGGCTGTTTCTGTTTGTAAGCCCGGCAGGCGGAAAGCTGTGGCGCCTCAAGTTTCGAGTAGCAGGAAAGGAAAAACTACTCTCGCTCGGCGACTATCCGAGAATTAGCTTGGCTGACGCGCGAAAAGCGCGTGATGATGCAAAGGCTAAATTGGCGACAGGCACAGATCCTGCCCATGAGCACAAAATGGCTAAGATTGCTGCCAAGATCAGTGCAGGAAATACCTTTCAATCGGTGGCCGAAGATTTCATTGCAGTAAAATTAGTCGCCGAAAACAAGGCCGATGCCACGATTGAAAAGGCGCGGTGGTATCTATCCCACCTCACTCCGGCCCTTGGTAGCCGTCCAATTTCAGAAATTGAGCCGGCTGAGCTGCTTGCAGTGCTGAAGGTACTAGAAAGAAAAGGCCACCGCGAAACGGCACGCCGAACTCGTGCGTTGGCCAGCCGAATTTTCCGCCATGGTGTTGCCCATACATTGTGCCGATCTGATCCAGCCGCCCTTTTAGGAGGTGCACTTGCCGCGCCCATCGTGACGCCCCGCGCGGCCATTCTAGAACCAGCGAAGCTCGGAGAGTTCCTCAGGGACCTTGACGCATATGGCGGCTCAATCACTGTAAAGATCGCAATGCTTCTGGCTCCTCACACATTCACGAGGCCCAGCGAACTGCGAAAGGGGCGCTGGGAGGAAATCGACTGGGACAATGCTGTCTGGCATGTGCCAGCCGTACGCACCAAGTTGCGTCGTCCACATAGTGTGCCGCTCTCACGGCAATCCCTGGCCTTGTTTACGGAATTACGCCGGACAACAGGGAATTTTGATCTCATGTTTCCAGGGCAGCGCTCTCATTTGAAGCCTTTCAGTGAGAATACGTTGAACCAGGCATTCCGGCGCATGGGCTGGTCAGCCGACGAAGTGACAACACACGGCCTCCGATCTACGGCGTCCACCCTTTTGAACGAGAGCGGCAAGTGGCATATGGACGCGATCGAAAGGGCGCTCGCCCACGGCCATAGCAATGCAGTTCGTGGTACATATGCGCGCGGCCAGCACTGGGATGAGCGAGTTCAAATGGCCCAATGGTGGAGTGACTATCTGGATGTCCTCCGTACTGGAGCCGAGGTCGTACCATTTCGGGATAGGGTCGCCAGATAGGGCATTTTTACTCCACGCTGCCTCAGTCGGCTGGAGTGTTCCCCCCCCCCTTAGATGACGCGAGGAGCCCGAGAAAATTGGAGAACCTTCACTTCGCATTTCTGCCAATGGGACCGCCCAGAAACGCACGTTGACGCGTTATTCTTGTTCACATTTCCGGTCAGTGGAAAAATAAAAAGTTAGTTTTTTCATATACTTGATTAAGAATCTCGGTCGGATTCTTGCGAATTGTAACAATGCTTAAAATTCGTGTACCGATCCCCGACCGTGCCACGCCATCGACGTGCGCCTGGACGGTCATTAAATGATTGTGGAACCGTAAAAATGTGGGGTTATGGCCGGCTGGCTTTTATTCCGCGCGCGGAGGTCGATGCTTCCGAGCCTTGGGTGAAATGCCGACCCTTTGCAAATAGCGACCCTTTCCGGCCGCTCCGCGCCCAAATTTCGCGTCCCACCTGCAGACCGCCCGCTAATCCGGCGGGTGTCAACCAATCTAAGTCGTTCGGGAAGCACGATCCGGATGGCTGCTTCAGCCGAAAGCGGTCAATCAAAGGTTCTCGACGAAGCGACCTGCATCGCCGGGTTGAAGGCGGGTTGCGGCTGACATCAGGTCGATCGATCGAAGCCGGACGGTGAGTCAGTCGGTGCGGTAGCGATCGGCCCGGGGATGTAGGACCGCTTTAAAGGCAAAAGCATCTGATAGCGAGGCTCGAACTGGTGATAGTGCTCGTAGATCAGTTCGATCAAGGCTGACCCGTCAATCAGCCGCAAGTTTGGTTTGGTCTGCTCAAATGTTCGCGCATCCGCCGAAAATGAGCCGAGTGTCACGAAAAGGCCCTTTTCCTCACGCTCGATCGCGCCGAACAGCTTTTGTACGTCGGGGCGTCCGATCGTCGATAGGATTTGCTTGCATTGCACCTTGATGATGGGCGGCTCGAAACCGAGTTCGTCACGGTGCGCAATGATGTCCACGCCGCCGTCCGCCGACGCCTGTGTCACGCGGGAATGGTAGCCCATGCACTTCAAAAGGTGGGCGATGAAATGCTCGAACTGATAGGGGGTCTGCGAGGTTTTCAGGCGCTTGATGATGAAATCCTCGGTCGATTCCTCAACTTGCTCGGTCACCCGTTCCGCGCTGACCTCATCAATGTCGGCGGGTTCGAAGGCCTGGCCTTCCAGCGCCGCCAAGAATTCGTCGGCGTTGGTCGCCACCTTGAATAGCGTTAGAGCTGAACCGATCTCATTCAGTGCTCCTTGGGTGAAGTCGGGACGCGGAATGTGCTTCAGCCATTTGACAGCGCGCCGATGCGGGCAATCGAACGGCGCCTGCGCCTGATAGGCATAGGGGCCATCAATCACGCCGATATTGACCATCCGGTCGGGCTTGGATGGGAAGATCACGAGATCACCGGGTTTCATCTCAGCAAGGAAGCGAAACGGCACGCCCGCCGATGTGCGAACTTTGCCCGGCCCTGCGTCAGGGTATGCGCGCTCATACGCCGCCTTAAATGCGTCGCGTGTCGGTCTGATGAGCGACAAATCTCCCATCTCGCGCCAGCCGATCGCAATGTACCCCTCTTCAATCGGAGCAAGGCCGTGATCGCGTCGCATATGAATGCCCCAGATCGTGTTCTCAGACATGCTCACTTCTCATGCTACGCACCAACTGCCTGCGCTGATAGACAAAATGCTGCGGCGTTGCCATATTGTTCAAGGAGGGCGTGCAGGGTGGACACGCGGGTAAGACGATCTGGCTGGCAAGGCGCGTGAGGTGGGGGGCTCTGGAATTGAATTATAGTGAGCTTGATCTGCCCCCTTCAGAGTGGTCCAAAATCTCTGTTATTTTGGACCATCGAGGAGTTTGGAAATGGGCAAGAGGCACAAACCGGAAGAGATCATCGGCAAGTTGCGTGAGGCGGAGATCGTGTTGGCACAGGGCGGGACGACCGCGGACGCGTGTCGGCGGATCGCAGTTACCGAGCAGACCTATTATCGTTGGCGCAAGGAATATGGGGGCCTGAAGACCGACCAGGCACGGCGCATGAAGGATCTGGAGAAGGAGAATCTGCGGCTACGGCGGGCGATCTCTGACCTGACGCTCGATAAACTGATCTTGCAGGAGGCGGCCCGGGGAAACTTCTGAGCCCTGCGCGCCGACGGCGGTGCATTGATCATGTACGCGGCACCTTGGCAGTATCCGAGCGCAGGATATGCCGGGTGCTTGGCCAGCATAGATCGACGCAGCGCAAGATGCCGCGCGGGGCGGATGACGAGGAAGCGCTGACCGCCGATATCGTGGCCTTGGCACGGCAATACGGTCGCTACGGCTATCGCCGGGTGACGGCGCTGCTGCGCGATGCGGGGTGGGCGGTGAACCGCAAGCGCGTCGAGCGTATCTGGCGGCGCGAGGGCCTGAAGGTGCCGCAGAAGCAACCCAAGCGGGGGCGGCTATGGCTGAACGATGGTTCGTGTATCCGGCAGCGCCCCGAATATCCGGGACACGTCTGGGCCTATGACTTCGTCGAGGGCCGTACCCACGATGGCCGCAAGTTCCGCATCCTGACGATTATCGATGAAGCCAGCCGCGAATGCCTCGCCCTGATCGTGGCGCGGCAACTCAAACACGAAGACGTGCTGGCGGCTCTGGCCGACCTGTTCATCGAGCGCGGTCCGCCTGCCAATATCAGGTCCGATAATGGCAGCGAATTTATCGCGACGGCAGTCCAGTCATGGCTGGGCCGGATCGGGGTGAAGACGCTCTACATCACCCCGGCGTCACCATGGGAGAACGGCTACAACGAGAGCTTCAACGGCTCGCTTCGTGACGAGTTACTCAACGGCGAGATCTTCTACAGCCTCGCCGAGGCGAAGGTGCTGATCGAAGCCTGGCGGAGACATTACAACACAATCCGTCCTCACAGCAGCCTCGGTTACCGACCGCCGGCACCAGAAACAGCTTCTCCGCCATTGCCGCCTTCCGGTTCCGCTTCGCTCCACCTCCAGGCGGCAATGGCAACGGAGGCAACAATGCACTAACAATCGCTACGGACCACTCAGTGGGGGCCGATCACGATCGATCCAAGGAGAATTGTGAGGCCTGAATATTGCGAATTGCAATGTGTGGTTCACCGCGGTGAACTGAGGGCCTGGTTACAATCAATTTCGATCGAAGCATTCGCCTCGCCTCCCCCTGCGCGCGCCCACGATAGCGGCCACCGCTTACCGCAAACGCAATATCGGACGTCCCCAAAGCACCCTACATTTCCATGACGGGAGCCTTAAGCTGGGCGAGAAACCGGATTACGTTGATGGGACAAGAATTCGTCGACGCAGACATGTTTGAGCACGATGTTGACGCAAGGGATCGCAAATATGCGGAAATTTTGATTGAATTGCTCGACGCGGCCATGAACGAAGAATTGGAATTGATAGGTCGCCGTCGCAATGCTGACGGCGAGGTTTCGGCCGACTTTGAAACGCTAGCGGCGCATGATCTGGCGAATTATCAGCGTTTCGATCCCTCTGATGAAGCACTTGGTCGGGGCCGGGGCATCGCGTGGACCATTTTAGACGAGTTCTGCGAAAGCGATTTGCTCAAACAGGATGGCTTTGAAGACGTTCAGGTGAAACGGCGGTCGCTCTTCAAGTTGTATAAGCCTGTTCCCGAACCTAGCAGTGCAGCCGCTCAAGGACTGGCCGAAATTCGGATAGCTCGCGCTCTTGAGGCAGATCCAAACTGTGAACACAAGCGCGACTATTTCATCAATGATGCACGTGCGGCGATCAAAGGGCTCTCTGGACGCGCTGCATCTCGGGCTTGGGGTGCCGTAGCGCCTCCCATCCGCAAAGAGGGTGGCCGGCCAAAGGCACGTTCACGCCGAGGTTAGAGGCGAAAACCGCCGCACCAACATATTTTGCACCCTATTTCGCCGTTCGGTTCCGCTTCAATTGGTTCTCCTCAGTTCGAATCACTTCGAACGCATCCGAGGAAATCCAATGACGAACGTGAAGAGTGAACCTGCAAAGCTTGGCTACAGCATCAGGCAAGCCGTGGAGGTTAGTAGCCTAGGCCGAACCACACTGTATGCCCTGATCAATTCCGGCCGCTTGAAGGCTGTGCGCGTTGGCGGTCGGACCATCATTCCCGCAGACGGCCTTCATCAGTTGGTGGCAGAAGGGGAATAAGCGTGAGCCAAAAAATACAAAACCCCGGCGTGCAGGCCGGGGCTTCGCGCGACTCTTCTTACCAGTGCAGGCCGCACCAACCGTCTATCTCAAGGGACAAGCAGGATCAACTTCGCGATGCCGCCGGTATTGGGCTGAAGTCACGCCGAAAGCGCAATAGCGTCTATTTCACCACCGCACGCGAGGCAGCGCTGACGCTGGCAGTGTCTCGCCCAACGCTTTCGCGTAGAGACGCCGGGTTTTGTGGCCATGTTTCCGTAACGGCCATGCCGAGCGCTCCTCAACTGCGTCGGCTGGCTACATTGCTCGACGATTATGATTTGCCGCCGCTTCGTTTGGAGGGCGCGCAATGATCGTAAGCACGCGCGATAATCGCGGCGGAGCTCGCAACAGCGCCAGCCGCGAAAGCTTTGCGCTGACCGAACATCAGGTCGGGAACATATTGGCATCGTCCGAACATGCCCTGCGCATCGGTTTACCGTTCACGCGTTTCATCACGGTCCACTGGAAGGCGGCTGGAATATCTCTGGAGGCCATGGTGATGGCGACTGGTCGTTTTCTCGACATCGTCAGCAAAGCGCTGGCACGTCATGGCACAAATACGGCGTGGGTATACGTTCACGAGAACGGCATCGAGGAGGGCTGGCATTGCCACATCCTGATGCATCTACCCGCGGCAATGGTCGAAAATGCCAGCCGGCGCCAACTGCGCTGGATCAGGTCCATCACAGGCCACCCCTATCGGTCCCGATCAATAAAAAGCCGGATCATTGGCGGCAGGTTAGGGATCGAGGTCACCAGCGAACCGCTACACCAACAAAACCTGACTGTTTTGCTCGGCTATGTAGTGAAGCAAGCTGATGAACACGCGACCCGCCGGTTTGGGCTCACGCGGGTCGTCACCCCGGGTTCCATCCTCGGTAAGCGTGCAGGCACATCGCAGAATATCGGCGTTACCGCGCGCCAAAGGTATAGGCAGGCGTGATTTCGCAACCTTGCGCCGCGTGATGATCTGGCTTCGGCTGGTTGATGTCGTGCGACGTAACCGTACGTAAAGGCTCGCGTTGTTCTACGAAGGCCATGCGTCACTCCAACGTTGACGCCCAATATCTTGTACAATAGCTTTGCGACGGTTCGGGGCCTGTCCCGAGATTGCCCAGCTTCGTCTGGGACGGCGGTATGATGGCAGCGTCTCGAACCACCTCTTTCTTAGGCCCAGTAATATCAGGGTGCTCCGTTTCGGAGTTTGCGGGAACACTGCTTGAGGCGCGCAACATCGCCATTCTGGCCCCATTGTGATCGGGCGCCGCCCAAAACGTCGATCACGTTGATACGTGCCGCTCGTAAGTCAGTGCACGGCGATCTCGCTGCGCACCGAAATATTTGCTGCATCGATATGATGCGAAAACCCTAGCGTTCCCTTGCGGTGCATTACTTCCAGCGCCAAGGGTGGGCAATGAACCGCGCGTATCTGTCCTTGCCTGTCGCAACTATTGCAACTTTCAGTGATGCCGATCTGTTCGGACGGCTGGCCGCTCGGTTGCCTTTCGCATTGGAGCCAACGCAGCGGGCAGCTTGGGAATACCAAATTCAGCACCTGCGCAAAATGGCGCAAAAACTGCCTAGGGCCCATGCCTTCATGGAATTCCTGATTCCGCGGATGGGCCGGCGGGCGGACTTGATCCTCTTGGTTGATGGCATTGTCTTTGTCATCGAATACAAGCTCGGCGCGCGCCAATATGACCGCTCCAGCCTTGACCAAGTCTATGGGTATGGGCTCGATCTCAAACACTTTCACGAGACCAGCCACGGCCGGACCATTGTTCCCATATTGGTTGCCACCCACGCGCCGGACAATCATGATCTCCCCGTTCAATGGGACGATGACGGGCTGGCTCGGCCGCTGGGCGTGAACCCTGAAGGGCTGCTTCCTGCCATCCATCATATGTGCAGAGTATATGGTGGCCCCGACTATGACGCGTTGACCTGGGAGGCAGGGCGCTATCGGCCGACGCCCACCATCGTGGAGGCGGCGCAGGCGCTCTATCGCGGCCATGCGGTTGAGGAAATATCGCGCTCTGAGGCTGGGGCAGAAAACCTTACCCACACGGCCAATTATGTCGCCAATGCGATCGAGGTGGCCAAGCGCGACCGCCGCAAAATCATTTGCTTCGTTACCGGCGTGCCTGGCTCCGGCAAGACGCTAGCCGGCCTTAATTTGGCTACGGCTCGGCAGCGCGCCCACAGCGACGAGCACGCCGTTTTCCTCTCGGGAAATGGCCCTTTGGTGGACGTCTTGCGTGAAGCGCTGTCGCTAGATGCAGTGGCAAGGGCACGTGAGGCGGGCGTTAAAACATCCAAGGTCCAGGAAGATCGCGGCGCGGCGGCGTTCATTCAAAACATCCATCATTTTCGCGATGATGCGCTCGCCTCGAGTGATGCTCCGGTGGAAAAGGTCGCCGTGTTCGATGAAGCGCAACGCGCTTGGGATGTCGAGCAGACGTCAAAGTTCATGCAGCAGAAGAAAGGGCAGATCGGCTTTTCCATGTCTGAGCCGGAGTTCCTGCTCTCCGTCATGGACCGGCACGAGGATTGGTGCGCGATCATCTGCTTGGTCGGCGGCGGCCAGGAGATCAACACTGGGGAAGCAGGCATCGAGGAATGGCTTCGTGCGCTGCAGCGCAGTTTCCCGCATTGGCAGGCGCATATCCCAGAGAGCTTGGCTCACGATTGCCGGCTGGCTGACGAGGTATCGGCGCCGGCGCTGCATCTCGCTACGTCGTTGCGCTCATTTCGTGCGGAACGCCTGTCTGATTTTGTGGGTCATGTGATTGCAGGCGATGCCCCAGCCGCTCGTCAGGTTAAACGCGAACTCACCAATTTCCCACTCTACATCACGCGCGACTTAGACCAGGCGCGGCGTTGGTTGCGCTCCAAACGACGTGGCGCTGAGCGAACGGGCTTGCTCGCTTCGTCCAATGCTGCGCGCCTCAAGCCGCATGGTGTGTTCGTGAAGGCAAAGATTGAGCCGGCCAAATGGTTCTTGGCTCCCGGCGACGATGTACGATCTTCTGACGCGCTAGAAGACGCAGCAACCGAATTCGACGTGCAGGGCCTGGAACTGGATTGGACATGCGTGTGCTGGGACGCCAATTATCGGCGCGTCGGAGAAGTATGGCAGCCATTGCAGTTCAAGGGCACGCGCTGGCAGACGGTCAACGACGAAGCCCGTAAGGCCTATGTCGCTAATGCTTATCGCGTCCTACTTACCCGTGGCCGCCAAGGGATGGTCGTGTTTGTTCCTGAAGGTTCGCACGAAGACGCAACGCGAGAGCCAGCCGCATACGCCGGGATCTACGATTTTCTAATTGAATGTGGATTCGACCCTCTAGGGAATGAGCCAGCATCCATGAACGAGCAGCGCGCTCAGCTTCAGCCGGCTTTGCTGACGCCCCCTGTCGAAGTGGTCGAGATGTGAACTGTGGCGGCAATCCTCTTCAAACCGATACACCATCAGATCGTTTGGGGGTACAAATGGGGGTATTCTTAATTGTGCGTTCGAAAAAAATGGCTGACAATTGCGGAAAATCACGCAACATAAGAGTCCCGTAAGCGCACCATTCCTCACATTCTTGAGTTTCAGCCCGCGCTGGCGAAGCTTACCGGATCGTCTCCAGGGTGCCATGTTCGCGCACGGAGCATGGCGTTTGTGAACAACCTCGACTCCAGATGATCGCGTAACCAGATTTGCAGGTGAGCAAGCGGTTGTGCCGCGAACCAGTCGGGATCGGTGGCGGCGAACTGGCGGACGAAAGGCATGATCGCCATATCGGTTATTCCGCGTGTCGTGCCGCAAAGCTGGGGACTTTTCCCAAGGCGCGCATCGAGTTCGTTTAGAAAAGCGAGACCGTTCTCTCGGTGCGCGAGGGCATCGCTACCGTGGCGTTCGGGGTATTTGTAGCGATCGAGGTCGCGCTTGAACGGGCCGTCGTTGGCCGCGATCAGGGCTGACTCGTCGCGCGAAAGCCAGCCTTCGGGATCGTCGCGTTCCAATGCCCAGCGCATGATGTCGAGGCTCTGGTCTATCACGGTGCCATTCGGCAGCACCAGAACCGGCACCGTTCCCTTGGGCGAGGCTTCCAGCATCGCCGCCGGCTTGGCCGAAAGCTTCACTTCGCGCAGTTCGCAACTCGTACCGCTTACCAGCAGCGCCAGCCGCGCCCGCATCGCGTAAGGGCAGCGGCGGAAGCTGTAGAGGATGGGATCAATCGGCATCGGTATCGGCGGCATTCTCCGGCCTGCGCGCTGCACCGACATGGAGTTCTCCGCGTGCCGCCGCGAGCGCTTCCTGGCGGTGGCGTTCGCGATAGGAGGCGCGCTGCTCGTCGCTGCGCTCGTGGTGGCAGGCCGGGCAACTGACACCTTCCTCGTAGAGCGGCGAGGCCTGATCCTCGGCGTTCACGGGGCGGCGACAGGCGTGGCACAGCGCATGGCTGCCCTGCACCAGGCCGTGGCCGATGGTGACGCGCTGGTCGAACACGAAGCACTCGCCCTGCCACAGGCTCTCTTCCTCAGGCACCGTTTCCAGGTACTTGAGGATGCCGCCCTTGAGGTGGAAGACTTCCTCCACGCCTTCCTGCTTGAGGAACGCGGTGGACTTCTCGCAGCGAATGCCGCCGGTGCAGAACATCGCGACTTTCGGCGGCTTTCCACCTTCGCGCCCGGCCGCCAGCAGCTTCTCGCGCTCGGTGCGGAACCACTCGGGGAAGTCGCGGAATGTCGCGGTTTGCGGGTCGATGGCGCCCGCAAACGTGCCGACCGCCACTTCGTAGTCGTTGCGGGTGTCGATCACGATCGTGTCGGGATCGGAGATCAGCGCGTTCCAGTCCTGCGGCTCGACATACGTGCCGACCACCGAGAGCGGATCGATATCGGGCTGCCCCATCGTCACGATTTCGCGCTTGAGGCGGACTTTCATGCGGTGGAACGGCATCTCCTCCGCGCCCGAAAGCTTCACGTCCACGTCCGCACAGCCGGGCAGCGCCCGCACATGGGCGAGCAGGCGCGAGATGCCTTCGTGGCTGCCGGCGACCGTGCCGTTGATGCCCTCGGCCGCGAGCAGCAAGGTGCCCTTGATGCCCTCCTCCTCGCAGAGCGCCAGAAGCGGCGCGCGCAGTGCGGCGAAATCCGCGAAGCGGGTGAACTGATAGAGCGCCGCGACACATATCGGAGCACGGCCGACGCTATCGCCGGAAGGGGTCATGGGAGCACAGCCATTCTGCATGGCGCGGCCCTTAGCGCGAAATCGCGGAAAAATGAATGGCGCGCAGGCAAGAAGAAACCCCGGCAAGCTCGGCTCACCGGGGTTTCTCTAAAATCGTCCGTGCAATCAGATCACTGGCAGGCGCCGATCATTGGCAAGCAAGGCACTCGTCGTAGTCGGTCGTCTCGCCGATCTCGAACTTCGGCGCTTCGGGCGTGTTGTCCGCCTCGACGCCGCCGCCACCCGCGAAGCCCGCGCGCTGCACCGACTTCGAGCGCAAGTAGTAGAGCGACTTGATGCCCTTCTCCCAGGCCTGGAAGTGCAGCATCATCAGGTCCCACTTGTCGACGTCGGCAGGGATGAACAGGTTCAGCGACTGCGCCTGGTCGATATAGGGCGTGCGATCGGCGGCGAATTCGAGCAGCCAGCGCTGGTCGATCTCGAAGCTGGTCTTGTAGACCGCCTTCTCGTCCGGCGTCAGGAAGTCGAGGTGCTGGACCGAACCGCCGTGCTCCAGGATCGAATTCCACACGTTGTTGGAATCCTTGCTCTTCGAGGCAAGCAGCTTCTCCAGATAGGGGTTCTTCACCACGAAGCTGCCCGAGAGCGTCTTGTGGGTATAGATGTTCGCCGGGATCGGCTCGATGCAGGCCGACGTGCCGCCGCAGATGATCGAGATCGACGCGGTGGGCGCGATCGCCATCTTGCAGCTGAAGCGCTGCATCACGCCCATGTCGGCCGCATCCGGGCAGGCACCGCGTTCCTGCGCGAGCATGAGCGAAGCCTCGTCGGCCTTGGCGGCGATGTGCTGGAACATCTGCATGTTCAGCGCCTTGGCCATCGCGCTCTCGAAGGCGATGCCGCGCTTCTGGAGGTACGAGTGATAACCCATGACGCCCATGCCGACCGAACGCTCGCGCGCGGCGGAATAGCGGGCGCGGGCCATCTCGTCCGGCGCACGGTCGATGTAGTCCTGGAGGACGTTGTCGAGGAAGCGCAGCACGTCTTCGACGAAGCGCTTCTCGCCCTTCCACTCTTCCCAGGTTTCCAGGTTGAGCGAGGAGAGGCAGCATACCGCGGTACGGTCGTTACCAAGGTGGTCGCGGCCGGTCGGCAGGGTGATTTCCGAGCAAAGGTTCGAGGTCGATACCTTGAGGCCGAGATCGCGATGATGCTTGGGCATCGTGCGGTTCACGGTGTCGGAGAACACCAGGTAAGGCTCACCGGTGGCGAGGCGGACCTCGACCAGCTTCTGGAACAGCGAGCGGGCGTGGACGGTGCCGCGCACCGATCCGTCCTTGGGGCTCTTGAGGTCGAAGTCCTTGCCGTCGCGGACGGCTTCCATGAACTCGTCGGTCAGCAGCACGCCGTGGTGCAGGTTGAGCGCCTTGCGGTTGAAGTCGCCCGAAGTCTTGCGAATTTCGAGGAACTCCTCGATCTCGGGGTGCGAGACGTCGAGGTAGCAGGCCGCCGAACCGCGACGCAGCGAACCCTGCGAGATCGCGAGAGTCAGCGAATCCATCACGCGCACGAAGGGAATGATGCCGCTGGTCTTGCCGTTGAGGCCGACCGGCTCGCCGATGCCGCGCACGTTGCCCCAGTAGGTGCCGATGCCGCCGCCGCGCGAGGCGAGCCAGACGTTCTCGTTCCAGGTGGAGACGATGCCTTCGAGGCTGTCGTCCACCGAGTTCAGGTAGCACGAGATGGGAAGACCGCGCCCGGTGCCGCCGTTCGAGAGAACGGGAGTGGCAGGCATGAACCAAAGCTTCGAGATGTAGTCGTAGAGACGCTGGGCGTGCTCCTGGTCGTCCGCATAGGCATCGGCCACGCGGGCGAAGAGGTCCTGGTACTTCTCGCCGGGCAGCAGGTAGCGATCGTCGAGCGTTTCCTTGCCGAAATCGGTCAGCAGCGCGTCACGCGAATCGTCGGTGACGATGGTGAAGCGGCGCGCATTGATCGTCTTCGAATCGGGACGCGCCTTCGCTTCGGGCGCGGCAGTAACGGCCGCCAGCATGGCGTCGGCCACAAGAGCGGCCGTAGCGGTATCGGTCTTGTCCATCGCGATCGCCGGGCTCTCACCCGCCTCCTTTTCCTTTTTCGCCGCTGCCTTCTTCACGGGTTTGGCTTTTTCGGTGACCTTTTCAGGCGTAACCGTTTCAACCGTGGCCGGAGCCCGCGGCGAAGTCTCGAAACCGGGCATTTCAACCTGCCCATCATCCTGAATCATATCTGCCTGCATAGTGTCGGAGCTGTTCACGTCAGCGTCGCTTCCGTTCCTGAAATCCAATTTCGCCCCCGCTTGCTCAAAATCCGCTCAAAGCCACCCGTTCATCAGGACCCGTTTCCGGGTCCTGTCATCGAAGCGCCAGAAAGCGCGTTCAGCATTGCCCCAGGTCCGGCCCCATCCATTTCCGAGCCTGTCCCGATTCGTCGCTCGACGCACCGCGGACGGCTGAAAACAGATCACGAAATTCCTGACCGACCCTGGCGCGCGCTGCTCGCAAAAGGCTCCGGACACCGGAAAACCGCCTTTCGGGACCCCTGACGGCCCAAGGACGAATTCTCTAGGTCTAGATGCCCCGCGATCGACGCGCCACAACCCATAGTGCCTGTTCTGGAAATTGACGCAAGGGGGCAGGCACCATGGAAGCGCCCGGCAGGTCTTGCCCCTTTACAGGCGAAGCGGCTCGCGACGCGCGGGAACTCCGTCATCCGGCTCTCGCGCAAGAGGCTATTTCGAGACCCCGGCGAAAAATTTTTCCACATAAAACGGCGGTGAGACGAATCTCGTTTGCGACGAAACGAGTGGCCGGATTTGGCGACATTTCCCCTCTGTCGAGACACTTGAACGGCTTTGCCTCCGTTCTCGGGAAGCGATGCCCGCCCAGGCGAATCCCGCCGCGCTTCCCGTCGAGCACGATACCCCTTCCGACGAGATCCGATTGCAACCCGCGCCCCGCTCGCGACTTTAGGACGCGCAGCTTCAGGCAGACTTTCGGCCAAAACTAGGGATTTCGACGAGATATGATCAATATCATCAGCGCCATCATCAGCGGCCTCATCATTGGCGCCCTGGCGCGCTTCTTCTATCCCGGCGCGGTCGAGATGGGATGGATCGCGACGATCCTGCTCGGCATCGGCGGTTCACTGGTGGCCGGTCTCGTCACCACGCGCGGACAGGCGGACTTCCAGCGCGCCGGGTGCTTGGCCTCGATCATCGGCGCCATCGTACTGATCTTCATCGGGCGCCTT
Source organism: Novosphingobium sp. BF6 (assembly GCF_058273105.1). Taxonomy (NCBI): domain Bacteria; kingdom Pseudomonadati; phylum Pseudomonadota; class Alphaproteobacteria; order Sphingomonadales; family Sphingomonadaceae; genus Novosphingobium; species Novosphingobium sp. BF6. The sequence goes on along the minus strand of NZ_CM177775.1, from coordinate 804,116 downwards.
CTCGGCATCGGCATGTAACGGATCGCCGCGCCCTTCCCCTCGCCGGGCGCTAGCGGTAACAGGGCCGTCATGGCCGAGATCATCAACCTCCGCATGGCCCGCAAGGCCAAAGCGCGCGACGCCGACAAGCATCGGGCGGACGCCAACCGCGCGCGCCATGGTCGCACCAAGGCCGAGCGCGGCGCCGCCGAGGCCGAAGCCGTGCGCCTTACCCGCACGGTCGAGGGTGCCAGACGCCAGCGCCCCGAAGCGGAAAGCACGGACTGATGCGCACCACCTACCTCAACGCCACCGTGCGCCTCTACCACCTCGATTCCGGACCCGAGGGCGGCGCGGCCAGCACCCTGTTCTACGGCTCGCTGTCGGAAGCGATGGATATGGCCGCCCGTCAGCCCGAAGAGGTGCAGGACGGCCTGTTCATCGCCACCGACAACGATGTGGTGGCCTATCTCGATCTCCTCGAAGGCTGGTAGCCCTCGGCCTTCACGCTCAGAACCGGGCCTGGAGACCCGCAGCCAGATAGTGGTCCCCGAAATTGCCCTTCACGTCGATCCGGGGCAGCAGCGGCATCGACACGGTGCCGTAGGCCCGCACATCGCCACCGATCAGGCGCGCACCGATGCCGAAGCCCAGCGCGGTCGGCAGGCGGTACATCGCCTCGACCTTGCCGAAGATCTTGGTTCCCGAGTTGTCGCACTTGCCGTCCGAGACGCGGTCGCCGCTGGACTTGCTGAAGCACTGCGAGTCCTGGTTGACGTAGCCGGGGTGGTCGCGGTGATGGAAGAACACGCCCGCGCCCGGCGTGATGCTGAAGCCGCCGTCCGAGATCACCGGCACCCCCACCGCAAGCTCGCCGCCCCAGTCTCCCTCCGCCCGCGCCACATTGGCCTCGGCCGTCACTTGCGCAGCGGCCGGTGCAGCAGCGGCACAGAGAGCAGCAGGAACGGCAACGAGCGCAAGGGCAGTCGAGGGGCGGAATTTCATGGCAGGTCCTTGATATAAGAAAGCGGATTTTGCCTTGCGAGGCCTAGGATTCCCGCAGGGTAGAGCGCAAGCCGGGCGGATTCGATCCGTCCCGGCCCAGGCTCTGTCCATCCCGCCACCCTTGGCGCGGCGTTAACCAGACCGGCGGATCAGGCCTGAAACACGACCTTGGTGCCCGCCGAAACCATATGCGCCAGCCGCGCCGCGTCCCAATTGGTCAGGCGCACGCAGCCGTGACTTTCGGTCTTGCCGATATTCTGCGGCTCGGGCGTGCCGTGGATGCCGTAGTGCGCCTTGGAAAGATCGAGCCAGACCACGCCGACCGGACCGTTCGGCCCCGGCGGCAGGAGCTTGTCCTTCGCGTTCTTCTTCGCATCCCAGAACAGGTCGGGGTTGAAGTGATAGTCCGGATTGCGCGCTTCACCGACGATCTTCCAGGTGCCGAGCGGCAGCGGATCGTGCCCGCTACCGGTGGTGACAGGGAACTGCGCGATCAGCTTGCCCGCCGCATCGTAGGCCCGGAGGGCGCCGTCCGACTTGTCGACGACGATATGATCGGCCTTGGGCTGATCGGCCGAAACGCCAAGGCTCTGCAGCGTCTTCGCCCAGCCGGTCTTGTCGTCGGCAAGCTGCGCGAGCGGGGTATCGGCAATGTCCGGCACGCGGATCTCGCGCCCGGCGCCGAGCACCGTCCCCGAACCGTTGAGCGCCAGCAGGACGTCCGGCGTCGTGTGAAACCGCTCTGCCAGTGCCTCGGACAAACGGCGATAGCCGAGATGGTCGAACTTCGCCTGCCCGGCCATATCCTTGGGCAAGTCGGGTACAAAAGGACCGCGCGCGAAAGCGACTGGAATAACGACGCGGCGTGTGCCCGGCTCGTTGCCCAGCGCCTGCTGCGTTGCCGGATCGAGCCTGCCGCTCACCGGCAGGCCCCGCGCCTCCTGGAAACCACGCAGCGCCAGTTCGTAGGAAGCCCCCTCGCGCCCGTCGATCACGCCGGACGAGAAGCCCAGCCGATCCAGCGCGACTTGCGTATGCAGCACGGGATTGTCGGCCTGTCCGGCATTCCCATCCTTGGAGGCAGACACGAAAGCAAAAGGATCGGCGGGTTTCGCAGCCCCCTGCCCGCCCCCGGAATTTTCACTCGAATGACAGGCAGACAACATGAGCACGGCGGCAAGAGAGAGCGGCAGGGATCGCATCAGGCGGGCATCCTTCGGTTTTTCCTTTGCCGTTCCAACGCACGAAGGCGGTCGCGGCTTCACCTCCCGTCGCGAAATCGACGCCCTCTTCGGCCCACCGGCCATTGTGCCGGACGCCCGCTTGCCATACCGGCAGGGGCGATGAGCAGGCTCGATTCCTTCTTCGCAGCGGCGCTGGACCGGATCGATCGCGCCGGACAACGCCGCACCTTGCGCCCCGCCGCACTCGAAAAGGGCGGCCGTGTTCGCCGCGACGGACACGAACTGATCGATTTCTCCAGCAACGACTATCTCGGCCTCGCCCGCCACCCGCTGCTGATCGAGCGCGCCCGCGCCTGGACGGAAGCCCACGGCACCGGCTCAGGCGCTTCGCGGCTGGTGACGGGGACCAGCGCCGCGCATCTCGCGATCGAGACCCGTATCGCCCGATTCAAACATGCCGAAGCCGCGCTGGTCTTCGCCAGCGGCTGGCAGGCCAATGCCGCGGTGATCCCCGCCCTGCTCGCCGCCGTGCCCAACTCGGCTTCGCAGGGCGCGGCAGTCTTCACCGATCGGCTGATCCACGCCTCGATGCACGCCGGCCTCGCGATCTCCGGCACCCGCCAACACCGCTTTCGCCACAACGACCTCGATCATCTGGAAGACCTGCTGGCAAGCAAGGGCGCGGATGCCCCCGCGCGCCTGATCCTGACCGAAAGCGTGTTCTCGATGGACGGCGACCGCGCCGACATCGCCCGACTGGCCGAGATCGCCGCCCGCCACGACGCCTTCCTGTTCGTGGACGAAGCCCATGCAACCGGCGTGCTCGGCCCCGGCGGCGCGGGCCTCTCGGCGGAAGTGCCCGGCGGGATCGACCTCGTCATGGGCACCTTCAGCAAGGCGCTGGGCGGCTTCGGCGCTTATGTCGCCGGGTCGCAGGTCATGATCGATTACCTCGTCAACGCGGCGAGCGGCTTCATCTTCACCACCGCCCCGCCGCCCGCGGTGCTGGGCGCCATCGACGCCGCGCTCGATCTCGTGCCGGGCATGGACTCGGAGCGCGCTCATCTAGCCGCACTGGGCCAGCGGCTGCGCTCCGGTCTCGCCGCACTCGGCATCGATCACGGTGCATCCAGCACGCAGATCGTCCCCGCCGTGATCGGCGCGGAAGCCGCCGCCCTCGACCTCTCCCGCAAGCTGGAGGAACGCGGACTGCTCGCTTCCGCGATCCGCCCGCCCACGGTGCCGCCCGGCACCAGCCGCCTGCGCCTGGCGCTGCGCGCGACCCATGCGGCGAGCGATATCGATGCCCTGCTGAACGCGATCGAGGCCTGCCGGTGAGGCTGCTCTTCGCCCATGGCTGGGGCTTCGACCGCTCATTCTGGACGCCGCTGGCCGATCTCCTGCCCGACCTGCCGCTGGAAATCGACGATCGCGGCTACTTCGGCAGCCCCGAGGCCGTCGCGATGGACGGTCCCTGCCTTGCCGTGACTCATTCCTTCGGCACCATGCGCCTGCTCGCTGCCCCACCCAGGAGTCTCGTCGGCATTCTCGCGATCAACGGTTTCGAGCGCTTTTCGGCATCCGCAGACTATCCCGGCGTCCCAATCCGCGTGCTCGACCGCATGCTGCGGCGCTTCGGCGAAAACCCGCGCGCCGTGCTTGCGGATTTCCGTCGCCAATGTGGCGCAGAAGCAGCGTTCGGCGAAATCGACGCCGCCCTGTTGCACGGCGACCTCGTGCGCCTGCGCGACGAGGAAGCCTCCCTGCCCGCCGTCCCCATCGTCTCGCTTCAAAGCGCGCGCGACCCGCTGCTGCCCGAAGCGATGCGCGCGCAAGCCTTCCGGAACGCCGCCGTGCGCCGGATCGAGTGCGAGACGGGCGGACACCTCCTCCCGCTCGAAGCACCCGAATTCTGCGCACAGGCGGTGCGCGACATGATCGAGGCCCTGGCATGAACGCACCCCGCGAGCGCATCAGCCGCGCCTTTGCCGCCGCGCCCGACTACGACGGCCATGCCCGCATCCAGCGCGAGGTCGCACAGACGCTCGCTGCCCGGATCGTCGCGCTCGACCTGCCGCGCACCCCGCGCGTGCTGGAGATCGGCTGCGGCACCGGCTTTCTCACGCAGGCGCTTGCGCCGCTTGGTGGCGACTGGCTCGTCACCGATCTCTCGCCCGAAATGCTGGAGCGCTGCCGCGACCGATTGGGCGATAGCGAGCAGCACCGCTTTGCCGTGCTCGACGGCGAATACGGCATGCCGGAAGGTGGCCCGTTCGACCTGATCTGCTCCAGCCTCGCCGTGCAATGGTTCGACGATACCCCGGCCGCCCTCGCACGCATGGCAAGCTGGCTGGCGCCGGGCGGACACCTGATGGTCACGACACTCGGCCCCGGCAGCTTCGCCGAATGGCGCGCCGGGCATGAGGCGGAAGGGCTGGAACCGGGAACGCCCCGCTTCGCGAGCATCGCCGCTTTCGGCGATCTCGTCCACGCGGTGGAGTACCCCGTCGAGCATCACGCCGATCCGCTGGCCTTCCTCCACGCCCTAAAGGCCATCGGCGCCCAGACCGCCGAGGCCGGACACCGCCCCCTTTCCCCCGGCCAGCTTCGCCGCGTCATGGCACGTTTCGCCCAAAGCGGATGCAACGTGACTTACGAAGTCGTGACCTGCCACCTACACCGAGAACAGAGCTTTTCATGAGACCGCTTATCGTCACCGGAACCGATACCGAGATCGGCAAGACCGTCTTCGCCGCCGCACTCGCAGGCGCATTGGTCGCGCGTTACTGGAAGCCGGTGCAGGCGGGCCTCGAGGAAGACGGCGGCGACGGCGACCGCGTGGCGCGCCTTTCCGGCCTGCCCGCCGACCACATCCTGCCCGAGGCCTATCGGCTCGCCACCCCCTGCTCGCCGCACCTCGCTGCCGAGATCGACGGAGTGGAAATCGATCCCGAGCGCCTCGCCCTGCCGCAAGTGAACGGCCCGCTGGTGGTCGAGGGTGCTGGCGGCGTAATGGTCCCGCTCACCCGCACCACGACCTATGCCGACCAGTTCGCACGGTGGAACGCCCCGGTCGTGCTGGTGGCGCGCACGATGCTCGGCACGATCAACCATTCGCTGCTATCGATCGAGGCGCTGCGCTCGCGCGGCGTCGAGGTGCTGGGCGTGGCCTTCGTCGGCGATCCGGTGGAGGACAGCGAGGCGACGATCTGCGCGATGGGCCAGGTCCGCCGCCTCGGCCGCCTGCCCCGCCTCGCCTCACTGAAGCCGGAAACGCTGGCCGAGGCCTTCGCCGAAAACTTCCGCATCGAGGACTTCAGGGGGGATTTCACGCAATGACATCATCGGTCTGGCACCCCTTCACGCAGCACGGCCTGCAGGAGCCGGTCCCACTCGTCACCCATGCCGAGGGCGCGCTGCTCCACACGGCTGACGGCAAGGCGGTGGTGGACGCGGTGTCCTCGTGGTGGGTGACGACCCACGGCCACTCCCACCCGCGCATCAAGGCGGCCATTGCCGAACAGGCGCAGAATCTCGACCAGATCATCTTCGCCGGATGGACCCACGAACCCGCCGAGCAAGTCGCCGCAGGCCTGCGCGCGATCATGCCGGAAAGCCTGACGCGGGTGTTCTTCTCCGATTCGGGTTCGACCAGCGTGGAAGTCGCGCTGAAGATGGCGCTCGGCTACTGGCACTGGCGCGGCGAGAACCGCCACCGCATCGTCGTGATGGAAAACTCCTACCACGGCGACACCATCGGCGCGATGTCGGTGGGCGAACGCGGCGTGTTCAACCAGCCCTACGAACCGCTGCTGTTCGACGTGGGCCGCATCCCCTTCCCCGCCGCCGGAGCCGAACAGGCCACACTGGACGCACTAAAAGCGCTTTGCCGCCAGCCGGACACCGCCGCGCTGATCGTTGAGCCGCTGATTCTCGGCGCGGGCGGCATGCTGGTCTATTCGCCCGAAACACTCGCGGCGATGCAGGCGATCTGCGCCCGCCACGGCGTGCTGTTCATCGCCGACGAAGTGATGACTGCCTGGGGCCGCACCGGCACCCTCCTCGCCTGCGAACAGGCGGGCGTGGTCCCGGATATCCTCTGCCTCTCCAAGGGCCTGACCGGCGGCGCCGTCCCCCTCGCCGTCACGATGGCCAGCGAAGCGATCTTCGAAGCGCACTACTCCACCGACCGCGCGCGGATGTTCTTCCACTCCTCCAGCTACACCGCGAACCCGATCGCCTGCGCAGCCGCCGCCGCCAACCTGGCGATCTGGCGCGAGGAACCGGTGCTGGAGCGTATCGCCGCACTGGCCGGAAAACAGGCGACGTGGATCGAGAAGCTCGGCCAGTTCTGCCACTTCGACAATCCCCGCACGATCGGCACCATCGCCGCGCTCGACCTCAGGACCTCGGGCACCAGCGGCTACATGAGCGACCTCGCACCGCGCCTGATGGCGTTCTTCCGCGAGCGGGACGTGCTGCTGCGACCGCTGGGGAACACGGTCTATGTCATGCCGCCCTACTGCATTTCCGACGATCAGCTTGGGCAGGTTTGGGAGGCTATCGGAGAAGCGGTGATTTCGTTTTAAGAACGATTTTAAGAATAAGGGAAGAGCAGGGGTCAAAACCCCTGCACCCCATTACTGTCGAGGTCAGGTGCGAATTATCCGTCGTGCGCCCATGGCTGCGTCGGGAGACATATTGGCTGCGCCGCAAGGAGCGCACTACGGATAGGCGGTGCGCGAGGTAGACATTTCGAGGGTCTGGGGGATCATCCCCCAGGACTTCCTCTTTTCTATTCTATCTCGAAATGATCCGGCAAAAGCCCGGCCAACCGCCGCCGCTGCATCTCCGTAAACGCCGCCTCCACCCGCCGCGCATAGTCGGCAGTGCGGAACAGCGGCGAAGTCAACCGATTGACGGCGAGACGTTCGCGAAGATCGCGCAGCCCGCGCGGATCGTGGGCCAGCTCAAGTGCGGTCGCTTCGTAGGAGGCCCGGTCCGGCACTGCCAGTTCCGGCAGTCCCACCGCGTGGACGAGGCTCGCCGCCACCCGTGCGGCGAACTGGCGCCCCGGCATCGTCAGCACCGGCAATCCGGCCCAGAGTGCGTCGCTGGCGGTCGTATGCGCATTCACGGCAAAGGTATCGAGGAACAGGTCCGCCAGCATAAGGCGCCCGAGATGCTCGCCGTGCGGAACGCCGGGGGAGAACACCAGCCTCGCCGGATCGACGCCCCGCGCAGCCGCTTCGCGCCGCAGGTTTTCCTCCGCCCAGCGGTTCGAGCGCAGAAGCCAGAGTGTGCTGCCTTCGACCCGATTTAGCAGCCGCATCCAGATATCGAACGCCTCGGGGTCGATCTTGTAGGTGTGGTTGAAGCAGCAGAATACGAAGCCGCGCTCTGGCAGGCCCCGGCCCTTGCGACCGCGCGTGTCGGGTATGATTGCGCGGCGGTCGTCGTTGGCTTGGTAGCAATGGGGCAGTCGGACGATCTTTTCGGTGAACCAGCCCTCGCCGCCCGGTGGCAAGGCCAGGGCGTCGGCGATGAAGTAGTCCATGCAGGCGTGGCCGACGGTGCCGGGGTAGCCCATGTAGCTCACCTGCACGGGCGCGAGCCTTCGTCCGAACATCGCGGTGCGGGTGCCGCGCGTATAGCCCTTGAGGTCGACGGCGATGTCGAGGCCGTCCGCTCTGGCCTGAGCGACGGCTTCGGCATCGGTCATGTGGCCGATCTCGGTGAAGGCATCGGCATGGCTGCGCAGCCCCACCCGCGAGGCATCGCCATCGCAGCGCGGGCCGTAACTGTAGAAACGGATATCGAAGCGGGTGCGGTCGTGTTCGCGGAACAGGCCGCTCATCAGGTACATCGTCGCGTGGTCGTGGAAGTCGGCCGAGAAATAGCCGATGCGGATGCGTCCATCGGCGGATGGCGCCGGATCGGGAAGGGTTTGCGGCGGGGGGCCGAACTTCACGGCCGCGCAGGCCAGCGAGCGGCGATACTGGTGCGCCGGATCGTCCACGAACGGCAGCGCCGCGAAGGGCTGGACGGCGGCAGCGGCGGGGCCATCCGTCCATGTGAACTCGGCGCGGTGGCTCCAGTCGCAGATATGCGCTTCCTCGAACAGCGCCTGTAGCAATGCCGAACGGTCCTCCGGATCGAGCGCATAGGCCTTGCGGAAAGCAGCGATAGCCTCGGGAAGTTCACCCTTGAGCACGAGCGCCTTGCCGCGATTGACGATGGCTTGGGTATTGCGCGGATCGGCCTCCAGCGCCTGAGCGTAGGCGGCCAGCGCGTCATCCAGCCGGTCCAGCAGCAGGAGTTCGCCGCCCAGATTGTTCCAGGCGAGCGCATGATCCGGTTTCAGCGCCAGAGCACGGCGATAGGCCGCAACCGCGTCCAGCCGCGCACCGCGCTTGGCCAGCAGGTTGCCGAGGTTGTAATGCGCCTCGGTATAACCGGGATCGAGAGCGACGGTTTGCGCGAAGCCTTCTTCCGCTTCGGCATGGCGTTCCTTAACGTCCAGCAGGTTTGCGAGATTGAACCACGCGTCGGCATAGCCGGGATGGCGGGCGATCACCTCGCGATAGATATCCTCTGCTTCGGCGAATCGATTCTGGCGGCGCAGCGCGATAGCCAGATTGTTGCGGCAGGCTGCTGCGCCGGGATCGGCTTCGACGGCCCGGCGGAAGGCGGCCTCGGCGGCGGGAAACGCGCCCAGTGCGAGGAAGGCGGCGCCTTGCAGGTTGTGGACGGTGAAGCTCTGCGGAAACCCGGCGGCCAGCTTCTCGCCCTCGCGTGCGGCCTCGGCCATGCGGCCTGCGCGGTAGGCGGAAATCATCGCCTCCAACTGCGCCGGGGCGGGATCGGCCTGCGCACCGTCGAGCGTCTCCAGCGCCGCGCGCGCCCGGCCGTTGCGGGGAAAGCGGGTCAATGCCTCATGATAGAGCGCCCGCGCCGCAGCGGTCTCGCCGCGCCGGGCTGCGCCTCTGGCCTTGATCAGCAGCGCTTCCAACCCGCTCACGTTCCCTCCACGGCATGCCGGGGCCGGAGTAGGCGAACGAGGTTCACGCCGCATCTACGCGCGAATCAGGGAATTCGCTTAGCGCGAATTTCAGCCTGTGAAGATGTCTGGATTTCCACGAAAGGAAACTGGAGCGGGCGAAGGGATTCGAACCCTCGACCCCAACCTTGGCAAGGTTGTGCTCTACCCCTGAGCTACGCCCGCTCTGGCGTTTCGGAGACTTCCGGCGGACCGGAAATCCCTATGTGAACTGGAGCGGGCGAAGGGATTCGAACCCTCGACCCCAACCTTGGCAAGGTTGTGCTCTACCCCTGAGCTACGCCCGCTCTGACGTTCGAGACCTGCTGGAGTAACCGGCAGGTCCGGGGTGGAGGCGCGCCACTAGCAGTGCCTTTTGGGGCCTGCAAGAGGAAAATCGAAAGAATTTTCAAAATCCCGTAATATCGCGATTTTCGGGGTTAGCGGTGCCACGCGGGTCGCACTGCCCCTCTCGGCGCCCGCCAACCTAAACCGACAACGACCCTTCACAAATCCTTCCCGAAGGACGATCTAGGGTGCCATTCGCTTTTTCACGCCATTCGTTTTTACGGGAGCACGTATCTTGGCCAGCATGGGTCTCAACCTCGACGAACAGAAGGCGGTCGACCGGTTCCGCAAGACGGTGGCCGAACCGTCGATGACGCAGTTGGTGATCCTCGATTTCTGGGCCGAATGGTGCGGCCCCTGCAAGGCGCTGACGCCGGTGCTGGAAAAGGTGGCCGCAGAATATGCCGACAAGGGCGTGGTCCTCGCCAAGGTCAATGTCGATGAAGAGCAGTTCATCGCGTCGCAGTTCCAGGTGCGCTCGATCCCGACGGTCTATGCGATCTTCCAGGGGCAGCCGGTGGCGGACCTGACCAGTGCCCGTACCGAATCGCAGCTGAAGCAGACTCTGGACCAGCTGCTGTCGCAGCTTCCGGTCCAGCCGGGCGGCGCCGAGCCGCAGCAGGACCTCGCCCCGCTGATCGCCATGGGCGAGGAAGCCCTGTCCGAAGGCGACGGCGAGCGCGCCACCGCAGTCTTCATGCAGATCCTCGAACTGGCGCCGGAGAACGCCGAAGTCGTTGCCGGATTCGTGCGCGCGCTGGTGCTGGCCGGACGCATCGAGGAAGCCGAGCAGGTGCTGGCCAGCCTCGAACCGGCGCTTGCCGCCGATCTGCTGGTAGAACGCGCCCGTTCGGCGCTGACGCTCGCCAAGGACAAGCCCGAGGACAGCGAACTCGCCGCCCTGCGCGCCGCCGCCGCCGAGCGTCCGGCCGACATGGACGCCCAGCTCGCTTTCGCCAATGCCGCATTCGCCGCCGGTGAGCGCGATGCCGCCGCCGACACGCTGCTGCGCATGGTAGCGGCCGACCGCGAATGGAACGAGGGCGCCGCGCGCGCCAAGCTGCTCCAGATCTTCGAGGCGACGGGCTTGGAGGATCCGTGGGTCTCGGCGACCCGCCGCAAGCTCTCCACCGTCCTGTTCGGCTGACGTGGCGCGAATCACCATCTTTCCGCTTCCGGGCGCGGTGCTCTATCCGGGGCTGCAACTGCCGCTCCACATCTTCGAGCCCCGCTACCGGGCGATGGTGAGCGACGCCCTCGCCCGCGACCGGCGCATCGGCATGATCCAGCCGCAGCGTCCGGTCGAGGGCGCGCCGCTGTTCACGATCGGCTGCCTCGGGCGGATCGGGGACGTCGAGGCGCTGGAGGACGGACGCTTCAATATCGTGCTGACCGGCGAATCGCGCTTTCGCATCACCCGCGAACTCGACGTGACGACGCCGTTCCGGCAGGTCGAGGCCGAACTCCTGCCCGAACGCGAGGATGAAGTGCTCGCCCCGATCGAACGCGCCAGCTTCGAACGCGAGGCGAAGCGATTCGCCGATGCCCAGGGCTATGCGGTGGACTGGGACCAGGTCGGCCGGCTCGACGACTTGGCGCTGATCAACGGCGTCTCGCAGATCGCGCCGTTCGACGCCGCCGCCAAGCAGGCCCTGCTCGAAGCCGAGAGCCTGCCCGCGCGCTGCGAACTGCTGGTGCAGCTGATGCAGTTCTTCGGTCGCCATTCGGACGACGATGACGACGGCGTGACCATGCAATAAGCCGCTTTGGCTGCGCCGGAGTTGCTTCAGCCAACGATCAAACACTCCGTCATCCTGAACTTGTTTCAGGATGACGCGGTGGGCTGGGGCAGGTTCTGCTTAACCGCAAAGCTCAACGCTTGCCGCTACCCGGCAGCCTCGACCGGCTCTCCAGCACCCTCTCGCGCATGTAGAGTTCCTGGGTTTCTCGCGGCGACAGGCCGTCGCTGCCGTAGCGCTCCGCCAGCGAATCGATCTGCTGCCGTTCCTTGCGCAGCGCCTTGGCGTCCTGCTTCGAAAGACGACCGGACTCACGGCCTTCGCGGATCGCTCTGTCGACGTTGCGAAGGTCGAGACGATAACGCTCTGCCTCGGCCTTTTGCTGGATGTCACGATAAGGCGGACTGCTCGGCCGCGGCGCAGGAGGTCCCACGATATGCGCCTCCGTACCGGCTGCGACCAGCAACAGCATTGCGGCGGAACAGGCAGACAGCAAACGGAGCATCGCACCCTCCTCTGCGGCAGAGAAGGGTGAGACTGGCTCTCAAACCGCTGAACCGGCGATGAATTCCGCCGCTATTGCAGCAGCACCGTCTTCACCCCGTCGATCACATATTGCGCGGCGAGCGCCGCCAGCAGCACGCCGAGAAGGCGCGTGATCACGGCCTCCACCTTGTCGCCCAGCACCCGCATCAGCGGTCCGGCAGCGGCAAGCGCGGCGAAGCTCAGCGCCATCACGGCGATCATCGCCGCCAGCACGGCGAGCGTCTGCTCCATCCCGTGCGCGCGCGAGGTCAGCAGCATGATCGTCGCGATCGAGCCCGGTCCAGCCAGCATCGGCATCGCCATCGGGAACACCGAGACGTCATCCACTTCGGGCGTCTCGGCATGGTGGGCGATGATCTTCTCGGCCCGTTCCTCGCGGCGCTGGGTGCGCTTTTCGAAGACCATGTCGATGGCGATCATGAACAGCATGATGCCGCCCGCGATGCGGAAGGCGTTGAGTTCGATATGGAGCGCGCCCAGCAGCCGCGCGCCGAACAGCGCGAAGACCACGAGGATGGCGGTCGCGATCATGCAGGCGCGCGCGGCCATGGAAATCGCCTGCGAGCGGCTCGCGTCGGCGGAAAGCCCGGCATAGATCGGTGCGCAGCCCGGCGGGTCGATCACCACGAACAGCGTGACGAAGGCGCTGAGGAAGATTTCATACATGCGCGTTTTTGCCCCTTGGCCCCGTTATTGCGCCTTGGGCGCGGCTACGTCGCTGCGCAGCACTTCGGTTATCGTTCCGTTCTTCAGCAGCGAGACCGACAGCGAACGCGAATGGTCCGCGTTGACGTGATAGCTCCAGCGCAGGGTGCCGTCCTTCGAACGCCCCTTGCCGTCCATGCCCGGCGCCGCATCCGGCACTTTGCCCTCGACGATCAGCGCATCGCCGGGTTCCGGCCTGTCGCCGGAGCGTGCGCAATCCGCGACCGAGGCGGAGAGCATGTCCGAATTCGGCAGCGCCTGCGCGAGGCTGTCGCCCTGGTCCAGCACCCAGCGATAGTCGCCCTTCTTGCGCTTCTGCCAGATTGTCGTGAAATAGCCGACCGAGCCGTCCGGTTGCTGCCAACCGCCCTTGGTGACGCCCATGGTGCCGTCGCAGCTCATCCAGACCTGCGAGGCCTGCCACTGCACGGGCGCGGCCGGTTCCTTGCGTCCGCTGAGCCAGGTCCTGGCGCGGACCGGCTCGGGCACGAACATGACCGCATCATCGTCGGCGAATTCGTCGAAGGCCTTCCACTGGCCCTTCTCGCGCGCCGCCCGCGCAAAGGCGATCTCGGCGGCGACGAGCGCGCTGGGATTGGCGGTGCCCACGCCGGGCGCATAGTCCGGCCTGCGCCGGGCATCGGCCGGGGCGGCAGAGATCGCCATCAGGGCGACCCCGCCCGCCGCAGCCGTCAACGCCCGGCGCAGCGCCCGGTTCAAAGCGCGCTCTCGTCCAGCGAGAGACCGGCATTGCGGTGCGCCGCGACGACAGTGTTGCGCAGCAGCACGGCGATCGTCATCGGCCCGACGCCGCCCGGAACCGGCGTGATCGCCCCCGCCACTTCGGCAGCCGAGGCGAAATCGACATCGCCCACCAGTCTGGTCTTGCCCTCTTCGGCAGCCGGAACGCGGTTGATGCCCACGTCGATCACGGTCGCGCCCGGCTTCAGCCAGTCGCCCTTGACCATCTCCGGACGGCCCACCGCAGCCACCACGATATCCGCGCGGCGCACGACCTCGGGGAGGTCCTTGGTACGGCTATGCGCGACGGTGACGGTGCAGCTTTCGGCGATCAGAAGTTGCGCCATCGGCTTGCCGACGATGTTCGAACGACCGATCACCACCGCGTCGAGTCCCGAAAGCGAACCCAGCCGGTCCTTCAGCAGCATCACGCAGCCGAGCGGCGTGCAGGGCACGAAGCCCGGCAACCCGGTGGCAAGACGCCCGACATTGACGACATGGAAACCGTCCACGTCCTTGTCGGGATTGATCGTTGCGATGACCTTCTGCTCGTTCATGTGCGCAGGCAGCGGCAGCTGGACGAGGATACCGTCCACCGCCGGATCGGCGTTGAGCTGCTCTACAACGGCCAGCAGGTCCGCTTCCGAGGTGTCGACGGGCAGCTTGTGCTCGAAACTCTCCATGCCCGCCGCCACGGTCTGCTTGCCCTTGTTGCGGACATAGACCTGGCTGGCCGGATCCTCGCCCACGAGCACGACCGCGAGGCCTGCCTTGCGACCGGCCTTCGCCTCGAAATCGGCGGCGACGGTAGCGATGCGGGTGCGCAGGCCTTCGGCAAAGGCCTTTCCATCAATAATGGGGCCGTCGATGATGTTCGCTGCGGTCATGTCAGGCATAGGCCATCGGCTGGAGGATCATGATGATCACGTTGAGGCTGATGATCAGCACCATCGGCGAGAAGTCGATCCCGCCGGTATTGGGCATGATCCGCCGGATCGGGCCGAGGATCGGATCGAGCAGCGCATTGAGCGCGCGCCAGATCGCCTCGACGAAGCGGTTGTGCAGGTTCACCACGTTGAAAGAGATCAGCAGGCTGAGCACGAACTGGACGAGCACGAGCGTGGTCAGGATCTGGACGAGGTAGATAAGGGCGTTGATCACACCGCCGAGCATGGGCGTGGGGCCTTTCTGAGGAATGAAGCCTGCGCCTGATAGCCGAGGCAAGGCGGGTGGAGCAAGCGCGGGAACGGGTCCGGATGGTTCCGGCCCTTTACCGCAACACTCGGTTACAGAGCCGCCGTCCAAACCATCACCGGGTTACGGTGGACATCCGTTCGATACGCCAGTTGAGCTGCTGCTCGCTAGCGCCCGGCACGTCGTTGACGCGGCGCAGGACGATGCTGCCCCGGCGCGAGGGGCGGCCGTCGGCGAAGTCGAGCACGACCGGCGCCTCGTAATAGATCGAACCGGCCGCCGTGCTGGTATCGCCCCGGCCGAGCGCGATCCGGGGACCGGCATCGCCGCCGAATTCCTCGGCAAGGCGGTTCGGCGTCATCTGTGCGTCGAGGGTCCAGGCCTTGGCCGCATCGTCCCAATCGCCGATGCGCAGGGCATTGATGTAGTAGCGCAGAACCCGCTCGGGATCGCGCCGCTCGCCCAGCGCGGTCTGGTCGAGCTGGGCCGCGAGACCGCTCTGGGCGGCTTCGGACGCGTCTCCGCTGGGTTCTTCCGAAGCGGCGATAGCCTCGCTCGCCGCCATCGTCGCATCGCTGCTGGGCTCGGCTATCGGTTCCCGGTTGCACGCGGCGAGCAGGAGAGCGAGGGCCGAAACGGCGCTGGCGATGACGACGGTATTACGCATGGGGCTTGAAACGCCTTTCAGCCGGATAGTTCCTCTTGCAGATCGGTTCAGCCCGCCCGGATCAGCGTGCCTGCACCTTCCTGCGTGAATATTTCCAGCAACATGGCATGGGAAACCCGCCCGTCAAGCACGACGGCCGCCTCGCAGCCCGCCTCTACCGCATGGATGCAGGTTTCGAGCTTGGGGATCATGCCGCCCGTGATCGTGCCGTCCTGCTGGAGCTTGACGATATCGGACGGCGTCAGGTCGGTCAGCAGTTCGCCCTGCTTGTCGAGCACGCCGCGCACGTCGGTGAGCAGGAACAGGCGCGAGGCACCCAGCGCCGCGGCGACAGCACCGGCCATCGTGTCGGCATTGATATTGTAGGTCTGGCCGTCCTCGCCCGGCGCGATCGGGGCGATGACCGGAATCATGCCCGCCGCCGAGATCGTCTCGATCACGCCGATGTCGATCTTCGCAGGCTCGCCCACGAAGCCGAGATCGACGACGCGCTCGATATTGCTGTCCGGATCCTTGGCGGTGCGCTGCACCTTGCTCGCGGTGACGAGGCCGCCGTCCTTGCCGGAAATCCCCATGGCCTTGCCACCGGCTTCGGCGATCCAGCCGACGATTTCCTTGTTGATGACGCCCGAGAGCACCATTTCGGCGACTTTGGCGGTTTCCTTGTCGGTCACGCGCAGGCCATCGATGAAGCGCGATTCGACGCCCATGGTCTTGAGCATGGCGCCGATCTGCGGGCCGCCGCCGTGAACGACCACGGGGTTGATGCCCACGGCCTTGAGCAGGACCACGTCCTCGGCGAAATCTCGCGCCAGTTCGGGATCGCCCATGGCATGACCGCCGTACTTCACGACGAACGTGCGACCGGCATAACGCTGCAAGTAAGGCAGCGCATCGACGAGCGTCTCGGCTTTCGAGAGCATGGCGGGATCGTGCGGAATCGGCATGGGGCGCTATTAGACCCCCTGCTCAGAATTTAAAGTCAGTTTCCCGCACCAAACCGCCAAATTATTTCACGCTCCGTCGAGTTTCCGACCGAGCTTCACGAAGAGCCAGATGAACGGCGGCACCATGATCGTCGAGAGCACCAGCTTGGCGATGATCTGTCCGCCCATGATATCCCAGATCGGCAGCACGCCCGCGAAGGAGATCGTGATGAAGATCAGCGTATCCACGACTTGCGACAGCAGGCTGGCGATCCAGGCGCGCAGCATCAGCATCCGTCCTTCGCTTCCGGCGGAAAGCCGCGCGAACACCGTGACGTTGAGTGTCTGCGATACGCCATAGGAGACCAGCCCGGCGAACTGCATGCGCGCGCCCTGGCCGAGGAGGCGGGCATAGGCGTCCTGGTCGTCCCAGAACGGGGCAGGCGGGACGACGTGGATCACCAGCGTCAGCAGGCTCATGGAGACGATCAGCGGAATGAAGCCGAACCGCACCAGCCGGTTGGCCACCGTTGTGCCGTGCAGTTCCGCCACCGCGCTGGACAGCACCACGAGCAGCAGAAACGCGAAGATTCCCGATTCGACCGCGAGGTCTCCCAGCACCGGCCACTGGCCGAGCGAGGCGATCTTGATACCCAGAACACCCGCCAGAACGACCAGCCCGCCATAGAGCGTGGAGAACACGAACATGGAGCGGGGAATGGTGATGGCGCGGGATTGCGCGCTTGCAGGGGCTTGCGGTTCCATGACGATGCTCTAACGGGCGCGGAACAATTGCACTAGCCGTCATGGATGCGCCCCTCTAGGTTTGCGCACAGATTCAGCACGTATTTTCGGAGAAATGGGCACGATGCACGTCGCCTACAGCCTGCTCGGCATCGTTCTCATCATGGCCGTCGCCTTTCTTCTTTCCTCCAACCGCCGGGCTATCCGCCTGCGGGTGGTAGGTGCAGCATTCGCCTTGCAGGCCGGTCTGGCCGCGCTCGTGCTCTACGTTCCCCTCGGCAAGGACCTGCTCGGCGGCGCGGCTTCGGGCGTGGAAAGCCTGCTCGGTTATGCCCATGCCGGGGTGAACTTCCTGTTCGGCCCGCTCGCCAGCCCGGAGATCGGCGGTCGCAGCTTCGCGATCTCGGCCCTGCCGGTGATCATCTTCTTCGCCTCGCTGATCTCGATTCTCTATTATCTCAAGATCATGCCGCTGGTGGTCCGCTGGATCGGCGGCGGGCTGGAAAAAATCACCGGGATCAGCAAGGTCGAGAGCCTTTGCGCCGCCTCGAACATCTTCGTCGGCCAGAGCGAGGCGCCCTTGGTGATCCGCCCCTATCTCGCCGGTCTCAATCCCTCGCAGCTGTTCTGCGTGATGAGCGTGGGCCTGGCGGGCGTGGCGGGCACGATCCTGGCCGCCTATGCGTCGATGGGCATTCGCATCGACTACCTCGTGGCCGCCGCCTTCATGTCGGCGCCGGGCGGTATCTTCATGGCGAAGATGATCATGCCCGATCCGCGTCCGGTCGCGGGTGACGAGCTTGACGTCCACGAGGGCACCCTGCCCCCGGCAGGCGCCGCCGCCGCCGCGCTCAACCGCGCCGACGTGACCCACCTGCCCGGCGTCCATGTCGACGAACCCGAAGCGGTCGAGCATGAAGAGGAAAAGCCCGCCAACATCATCATGGCCGCCTCGCAGGGCGCCCAGACCGGCGTGAAGCTGGCGGTTGCGGTCGGCGCGATGGTGCTCGCCTTCGTGGCGCTGATCGCGCTCGCCAACGGCCTCGTCGGCTGGATCGGCAGCCTGTTCGGCTTTGCCGACGTGACCTTCCAGGGCCTGCTCGGCTATATCTTCGCCCCGGTCTTCTACCTGCTTGCCACGCCGGACTGGCACGAGGCGATGCAGGCCGGCAGCCTGTTCGGCAGCAAGATCGTGCTCAACGAGTTCGTCGCTTTCATCGACCTCGGCCAGATGACCGCGCTGTCCCCGCGCACGGTGGCCGTCGTCACCTTTGCGCTCTGCGGCTTTGCCAACTTCTCCTCGATTGCGATCCAGATGGCGGTGACCGGCAGCCTCGCACCGAACCAGCGCCCGATCATCGCCCGTCTCGGCGTCCGCGCGCTCTGTGCGGGCAGCCTGTCGAACCTGATGAGCGCCGCGCTGGCAGGCCTGTTCCTCGGGCTGGCCTGAACCACCGCTCGCCACTCAGGCCACTAGGCAAGCCAAAAACCAATCCGGCGCCCCCGCGAAGGCGGGGGGCCCGCTTCGTTCCGCCACGCCGCAAGAACAAGCTGGATCCCCGCCTTCGCGGGAATGACGGGTTTGGTATAAGATTGAGGAACAGGCACCGGCTCGATAGCCCAACCCCACTCCCTTTATTGCCTCTTGCCCCGCGCAGCCTATATCGGGGGCATGACCATGACCGATCCGCGCTCGCTCCTCTATCGCCAGCTTTCGCCCGAGGACGCCCAGGCGCTCGCCGCCGAGACCTTGCGCAATTGCGAGGACGGCGAACTCTACATGCAGTTCATGGCCACCGAGGCTTTCGGCTTCGATGACGGCCGCCTGAAAACCGCCGACTATTCGCGCGACGCCGGTTTCGGCCTGCGCGGCGTCACCGGCGAGATGACCGGCTTCGCCCACGCCAACGAGATTTCCCCCGCCGCCATCCGCCGCGCGGGCGAAACCCTGCAACTGCTCGATCCCGCAGGCGCGGTCCGCGCCCCGGCGCCGCAGAAGAGCAACCGCCACCTCTACACCCACGTCTCCCCGCTCGACCTCGTGCCCTTCGAGGAGAAGGTGAAGCTGCTGGAGACGATCGACGCCGCCGCCCGCGCCCGCGATCCGCGCGTCTCGCAAGTCAGCGCCAGCCTGACCGGCCAGTGGTCGGTGATCGAGATCGTGCGACCCGACGGCTTCATCGCCACCGACGTGCGCCCGCTGGTGCGCCTCAGCGTCTCGATCGTCGCCGAAAGCAACGGCCGCCGCGAGACCGGCTCATTCGGCATGGGCGGTCGCCATCTCTACGATTCGCTGTTCGACCCGGCCAACTGGAACCGCGCGATCGACACCGCCCTGAACCAGGCGCTCGTCAATCTCGAAAGCGTGGACGCCCCGGCGGGCGAGATGACCGTGCTGCTCGCCCCCGGCTGGCCCGGCGTCATCCTCCACGAAGCCGTCGGCCACGGCCTCGAGGGTGACTTCAACCGCAAGGGCACTTCCGCCTTCTCCGGCCGCATCGGCGAGCGCGTCGCCGCGCCCGGCGTCACCATCGTCGACGACGGCTCGATCGCCGATCGCCGCGGCTCGCTCTCGATCGACGACGAGGGCACGCCGACGCAGGAAACCGTGCTGATCGAGGATGGCATCCTCAAGGGCTACATGCAGGACCGCATGAACGCGCGCCTGATGGGCGTGCAATCGACCGGCAACGGCCGCCGCGAGAACTACGCCCACGCCCCGCAGGTCCGCATGACCAACACGTTCATGAAGGCCGGAAACGACGATCCCGCCGAGCTGCTGTCGCGCATGAAGAACGGCATCTTCGTGAAGTCGATGGGCGGCGGACAGGTCGACATCGTCTCGGGCAAGTTCGTATTCTCGTGCAACGAGGCCTACAAGGTGGAGAACGGCAGGCTCGGCGCCCCGATCAAGGGCGCCACCCTGATCGGCGACGGCCCCTCGGTGCTGACCCGCGTGACCGGCATCGGCAATGACCTCGAACTCGATCGCGGCGTCGGAGTCTGCGGCAAGGGCGGCCAGAGCGTGCCCGCAGGGGTCGGCCAACCGACCCTGCTGATCGAAGGCATCACCGTCGGTGGGACGGCGTAAGCCGTAGAATTTAACTTTATTTTGAATGTTTCTACTTTTTACAATAGAGGTTCTTTCCGTTGTTCAGAATACCTTCCGGTGATACGATGCATACCATCACTGGAAGGGTCATAGTTATGAAACATGTGCTTGCCTTCACATTGGCGATTGCCCCTTTAAATGCTCCAATCGCCGCAGAAGCAAGGTCTCACCTTAACGGCGACGAGCAACTGGCTCGATTGCTGGAAGGTCGTGAATCCGGCACACCTGTTCAATGCATTCTTCGTATTGGTGATCGTAAAGTAATCGACAAGACGGCCATCATCTATCGCATAGGCAGCACGATTTACGTTAATAGAACGAGTAATCCTGCAAAACTGGATTCTCGGGATTCCTTTCTTACCCAGAGCACCAATGCCTCCACCTCGAAATTCTGCCGAGGCGATATCGTGAAGTCGTTCGACGATCGCGGGGGAATAATTTGGACGGACCTGGGAGAGTTTCAGGAATTCGTGCCATACACCCGGCCTACAGCAGCATCCGCGGACTAGAGAATTTTCTAATCGGGCGGAAACACCCGATAACTCGGAAAATGCGTGAACCAAAAACATGGAACTGTTGGTCCAATACGATCGGATCGGAGACTGCTCTAGCGGCTCGCACACATTTCGGAAGCAGGATACAGCCGAGCTGTCAGGAACAGACAAAATTCGACCGAGCTTTCTTTGTAAATTTCAGCGTAGGTTCAGACGAACCGTGTCATACCGTCGATCTAGGGTTGGGAAAGTGAGGTAAAGACCATGTCAGTGAAGCATGTCGTCGGCGCCACGCTGATCGCGGCCAGCCTGCTCGCCGCGCCCACCGTGTACGCCAAACAGAAACTGACCGGCGAGCAGCAACTCGCCAAGATCCTCGATGGCCGCGTGGCTGGCAAGCCAGTGACCTGCATCCCGCTCAATCAGGCGCAGAGCACGCAGATCATCGACAAGACGGCGATCGTCTACCGGGTCGGCAGCACTTATTACGTGAACCGCCCGACCAACGCCGATACGCTGGATTCGGACGATATCCTGGTCACGAAGCTCTATTCGAGCCAGCTCTGCCGTCTCGACACCGTCCAGCTTCGCGACCGGACGATGCCGAGCATGTGGAACGGGTTCGTGGGCTTGCAGGACTTCGTGCCTTATACGAAACCGAAGACCACGGCTTCGAGGTAAGACGAACGCTACAGTTCCGGGAAAGCGGTCGGGCGCAAAGCCACGACCGCTTTTACCTGTATCACCAATCGTCGAACCGCCGCCCCGGAGTGAACACGTCCTGCACCGGGTAACCAAGCGCAGCGTAGGACCCCGGAGCCCCGGCGTTTTCGCCCCGCACCATCAATTGCGCCTTCAAGCATCCCCGCGCCGCCAGCCATTGCTTGGCGCTCTTCATGAGAAACCGCGCGATCTCCCGGCGGCGGCAAGCTTGCGGCCACGGCAAGGTAATAGACCCAGCCGCGACGCCTTGCGAAAATCAAGGAATTCCTTGCAGCGCTTAGCCCGCCGTGTACCTGCCATGGCCGAGCCGAACACAAGCAAGGAAACCCGCATGGCCCTCGCCCGCAGCACGATGCCCTCGCCGGTGGGCGAACTGACCCTGATCGCCAGCGAGACCGGACTTGTCGCCGTACTCTGGGAAAACGACGATCCCACGCGTGTCAGGCTCGCCGATGTGCAGGACGAAGCCGACCATCCGGTCCTCACGCGCACCGCCGCGCAATTGGCCGAATACTTTGCCGGAGAGCGCCGTTCGTTCGACCTCCCGCTCGACTTTCGCGGTACTGATTTCCAGAAGAGCGTCTGGGCGCAGCTTCTGGCCATCCCCTTCGGCGAGACCCGCAGCTACGGCGAGATCGCCCGAAACCTCGGCAACCCCACCGCCAGCCGCGCGGTCGGCGCCGCAAACGGTCGAAATCCGATCTCGATCATCGCCCCCTGCCACCGGGTAGTCGGCGCCAGCAGTTCACTTACCGGATTTGCCGGAGGATTGGAGGCCAAGGCCTTTTTGCTGAAGCTGGAGGGCCCGAAACTCCTGCTCTGAAACGAAAAGAGCCGGTATCCGTTGAGGACACCGGCTCTTTCGCAAATTTAAAATACGGCAGGGATCATTCCCACTCGATTATCAAATCGCCAGTTATTTGGCTTAATTCCTACATTTTTTAGCATGGCCTAAGCCATATGCCATGAATTATACCATGTAACCGGGCCTCATATCTGGGGAAATCCCTCCGTGGTCTGCGCCACATTTGCGCGCCCGATCACTCACCGGGAATTGGTTCAGTTTGCGATGCTCAAATTTAGAGCGGTCGACGTCGCCCCCTCAAACACCGATGAATCATAGTAGCCCTTCCGTCATTCGAATGGGCTGGCTAAACGCTTTCAATTCAATGCCAACGGGGGATTCGAACATGGCTAAGCGTATAAGCATCATCAACTTCAAGGGTGGCGTTGGCAAAACAACTCTAGCCTTCCAACTTGCTGCTGGCCTTGTTCGATTTCACAAGCCTGCTCGAGTCCTAGTGGTTGATATGGACCACCAGAGCAGCCTCTCAATCCTATGCCTTGGTGCCGCTGCGTGGAATGCCAAGGTGAACGCAAATGAAACCGTGAATGAGGTTTTCAAACCCTTCGTCGGCCAATCTCCATTGATGCCCGGCGCTGAGATCATTTCAAGTACTAACCTTAGTTCGGCGCATTATAAGAATTTGAAAATTGTCCCGGCAAGCCTTCAGCTTGATGATATTGAAATTGAGCTCACCGCCTCACACCATGGCAACGCCATTCAATCCGAATGGAACAAACGCACTCTAATATGCCGCTGGCTTGAAGAATCTGGCATCGACAATGAATTTGATTACATTATATTTGATTGCCCTCCGGCGACGAAAATAGTTTCGCAAAATGCCATTGCAGCAAGCCATGGCTATATTATACCCG
Organism: Novosphingobium sp. BF6; assembly: GCF_058273105.1. Classification (NCBI taxonomy): domain Bacteria; kingdom Pseudomonadati; phylum Pseudomonadota; class Alphaproteobacteria; order Sphingomonadales; family Sphingomonadaceae; genus Novosphingobium; species Novosphingobium sp. BF6. The sequence continues at coordinate 781,251 of NZ_CM177775.1, read as the reverse complement.
TCATCCCCGAAGCTGTTATGGAGCGCGGAGCACCCCACCTTTATCAAATGGTAAAGTCAGGAATCGATACGCGCCTAAATGCTCTGGCTGCGATGGGCACGCCACGCGCAATGCATGTGCCCGACACCAAAATAGTCGGCGTTGCAATCACACGAATTCAGACTCATGGGCCAGCGACGTCTGGCTACACCGACGACCACACTCAGCATCTTGCATCACTGCAAAGGTACTGGAAATCTTATCTCATTAGACCATATATCGAAGCAGGCACCGGCGTGTCGCAAGCGCTTGCGGAGGGTGTCCCAGTGTACGATCGCGCAAACACGCAGAACGTAGGGAGTCGTGGCTTCCACACGATGTATGAGCAGTTGACGGCCGCTCTGAAAGCAAGGATTGACGCTCTATGAAGCGACCATTTTCCCTGTCGAAGGCACGTCGGAAGCATATTACAGCAGCTGACGTAGGCAGATACCTAAAGCAGTTAGCCGCCATCAATCGCGACCCGCTTACTGGAAACCCGGCGATGAGCGAGGCATTGCAGGAAATCGCAGCGATTTTAATCGCTGCGAAAGCCGCACCTGCAGCAAAGACGCTGTCGAACTTCACCGAGCAAAGTCGTTTTGATTTTGAAGACGAAATCGACTTTCAGACCCTTCCCCTCGAGGACGTGAAGGCCATTCTAAAAAGGTCGGACTTAACCAAGTCCGATTTGTCCACTGTCGGAAGTGAGCGGTTTGGTATCGCAAGATCGCGGATGGCGAGAGTTCCACGGGAAGAAATTATAAGTATGATTTCTGCAGCCCTCCAACATGAAGAATCTTTGTCGATCATCACCGAAGAAGCCAAACGCGCGCCGCGCACCTCTTAAACTTTGCTGCATTTCATCGCTTGAGGCCAAGCGAGCGGAGCGATCCAAAGCATGGACGCTCCGCACCGAGGAAATGCGACACAGAAAGCGCGATACCTCAAAATTACGCCCTCACCCCAGCATCTGCATCTGGATTTCATCCTGACACGCCCAGACTGGACCAGCCAGGCATTCTAAAGGCCGCCCTTTTTTGTGGCCTTAAATTCCTCGCTTTCAATCAGCCTCACAATGTCGACAACCTCCCAAGGCCGATCAATGACACTGACGGCCATTGCGGGAGTGACGCTGTGCGCATCACTTTCGCGAACAAAATTATGATGCATCACGTGTAACGCCAGCGCCTCAGCGTGGATACTCGCCTTCATTGATGAAAGGTGTGATGAGCACCCCCCCCGAATGGAGAGGTAGCCCCGCTCATCATAGCTGGCTGAGCCACGCGGATCCTGAAGCTGATCTTCTGCAAACTCGATGGACACCCCGCCACTGGCCGCAACCTCAGCGCGACCAGCGAGGCGCAAAGCGAGATCTTTTGATAGCTCCAACGCATACTCGCCACCGCAGCCCCCAACCATATAGGACAGGATCATTCCACTCTCGGCATCAATAGCGAACCAGCTCCACACACCCCCGGTGCCATGATCCTCCCCCCCCTCGCCCTCGGTGGTCTTTTGCCCCGCCGAAGTGAATGACCAAATTTTGCTCACTTTCACATGCTCAGTCGCCACGTTCCGCACATTGGCATCGTGGTATGCCGCACAAACCCGTCCAGCATCTGTCAGCAGCTTGGCGACCGTATTCTTACTCACTCCGGTTAGCTGCGCGACAGCACGAATTCTCTCGCCACCCGACAGAAGTCGAAGGATGCGGCAGCGCTCTTCGATACCCAGCTTGTTCATAGGGCTTCACTCTGCTCCGACAATCTCAAGTCAAGCATAATGGTCAGTTTGGCACGGAACGTCAATTTGATGTTGCGGCTCGGAATCCACACGTGCTAAAAGGCGCCTAATGAGGATCGCGTTTAACAATGCAGAGCTGGCTTTGATCGAGACAGACCAGGCGGGAACTACCCAACTAGGGGTCACGGTGATCAAGTCGGCCCGGCGGAAGCTCACGATCCTTCGAGCGGCGATCGATGAGCGCTCGCTCAGCAATTGGAAAAGTCTGAGCTACGAAAAATTGGGGGGGGATCGAGAGGGTCAGCGGTCCGTTCGGTTGAATGACCAATATCGACTAGTTTTCGAGTTGAACGAAGACACCGAGCCGCAGACCGTCACGATATTAGAGATCGAGGTTTATCACTGATGGCCCACGCCACACCGCCGCCGGTTGATCAGCCCGGCACATTCATCGAAGAGGAGCTTGAGGCCCGCAACTGGACTCAGGCCGATCTTGCATACATTCTTCACATGGATGTGAGTCAGCTGAACAAGCTGATAAAAGGCACAACTTCCATCACCCCCGATACCGCGGTCGCCTTGGGCGACGCATTCGACATGCCCGCAGAATTTTTCCTGAACTTGCAAAAGCTCTATGATCTTCACAGGGCTCGGAAAGCCGATCCTGGCGTAAAAGCGCGCGCCACTTGGGTCTCCAAATTCCCCATTCGGGAAATGATCAAACGCGGATGGATTGAGGACGCGGAGCCGGACCTCCTCGACCTCCAGATGCTTCGTTTTTTCGGTAAAAACAGGATCAGCGACATCCCCTTTGTGAGCGATGCTCCGCTCTTAGCGCATGCTGCAAGAAAGCAGGATTACGAAGGAACCACTGAACTTCAGTATGTATGGCTTAACCGCGTACGCAAGATGGCTGAGCAAATCGAGTGCCCGCTTTATTCCGAAGAAATGCTTCGTAAAAGCCTGCCATCAATCCGGGAGCACATGCATCTCAAAGACGATATAGTGCATATCCCGGAAATTCTGCACAAGTGCGGCGTGCGTTTCGTCGTAGTTGAGGCCCTCCCCGGCTCGAAGATTGACGGTGTCTGTGTTTGGTTGGATGGTCAGCCTGTTATCGGCTTGACACTTCGATTGGATAGGATCGACAATTTTTGCTTTGTATTGATGCATGAAATTACGCACGTATTGAACGGCGATGGTAAGGAATTTTCCTTTGCACCTGTAGATAGCGATACTGGCGCCGGTGACGCAATCGATTGTGAGAAGGTGGCCAACGACACCGCCGCTGAATTTTGCGTGCCGCGCGCACAAATGGACTCATTCATCGCTCGCAAGAGTCCGTTTATATCCCGTGAGGACGTTCTAGCCTTTGCCGCGCGACTGGAAATTCATCCCGGCGTCGTAGTTGGGCAAATCCAAAATCGGACGAAAAAATGGAACTGGCTTCGCGAATACCAGATTGGCGTTCGCGAGTACCTTTTGGACTGGAAGCACAAAGACGGTTGGGGCCACCTCTCCCCTACCGGTCTATAGGAGCGGAAGATGGCCGATTACAACGAGCAGGTAAATCGTCATTGGGACGAATGGGCCTCTGAAACCGGACACGATTCCGGCGATCCCAACGACTTCATCGATTGGGCCGTAGCTCACGGCAAACTGGCCCCCAGACCGCAGGATGTTCGCCAAGCACTACGCAAGCAGGTGACGCAAGCGTTGCGCCAAGCAAAGCGCTTCGATGAAGAAGGCGGCTTCACTTATCGCGCCAAACAAAGCGTAACGCTCTTCGAGAACGGCGTCGAAACCAAGCATTACTTCGATACAGACACGGGCGGCACGCCGACAAAACGCCAACGATCGGTCAGGCAGCGTCGTGAAGCAATCGCCCATGATGTATATCGGGCACATTGCGATGTGGAGCGGATGAACAAGAATTTTCCCGACGATCCCCAACTTCGTTTTCACCTTGAGTTCCAAGATGACGTGGACGAACTTCGCGCCGTCGAACGGGCAGAGCGAGATCGTGGAAAAGATGCCGCTTAAGGCTTTCTCCACCGCCCTTGAGCAGCAATTGTAGCGATCTCCGAACGTTGCTGTGCGGTGAGTGCCGCCGCCCGCGCGGGACCACCCACAGCGCCAGCCCGTCTTGCGCGCTTTGTCAGCGCACCTTCTTCGATTTCAGTCGCGGCACCAGTCGCTAGATCAACAACTATCTTGGCGAGTTGATTAGCATCCCGCGGACGCTGCGGTTTTCTAGCGATCATCACTTAACCGCAGAAACCGCATGGTCCTCGCATTGAAAGTCGAGGTCATCTCGAATGCGGCTCGGCGCTGAAACTTGTCTAAACCCGACGGTGACCGACTCCACAGTCGTGGACTTATCTCCGAATGCGTAGGAGTAACCATCGTTCTCCGACATTCGCGCGACACCTTCTCGTCCACACTCTGGGCAAACGAGCTTAGCGGAAAAGTGGTCTCGTGATGACATGCCATATCATATAGCGCAGCTGCTATGAGATTGAAGGCTTAGTACAGCTGAATCGACAATCACTGAGTTCAAAAGATGATGAAGCATGTGACATCATCCCTTGCCAGACTGAGCCCGAGCGCCCCAACGCATTGCAACGGAATTGGACGGAACAGGTGAGAGTTTCACCTCCTCTTGGAGCAACTGTCGATTCATCGATCGCCATTCCTTCCCTTTCTAAGTTGCGGTAGCGACCGTCCACCTCGCAGAGCAAGCCCTGTCGAGCCGAAGGCAAGTAAGGTCTGTAAAGTTGGCTGGAGCGCAAAGCGCGTAGGCCTACATTACATATCTTGCCGTCCTGAGTGACGCAAAACTATGCACGTATCTGCAAGAGTATGCAAAACTTCGCAAAATCGCTGCAATTGCGGAGTTTTGCATACTTTTGCGGAGATTTTCATCATTATGCGAGGCAAGATGTGCGTTGTACCGGTACGCCGTTGGCGAGTTGGTACAACACCTTGCCTACTCGCCTGAAGGCTCGAAGGTGTATGCTGCGACAGTATGAAGCGCGCCAAGCGTGCTACAGCGGGTCTCCGCAAAACACCGAGATCACGCCCCCAGCCTTTTGGATCCCATTTAGGAGATAGCCGTTGTCCAAACTCTCCAAGCGAAGCCTGAAGCAGTTCGACGCCGCCGACTTCCTGCAATCCGAGGAAGATGCAGTCGCGCTGCTTGAAGCGGCCCACGAGAGCTGGAGCGAATTCCCTTCCCAAGGAGATTGGGAAGCACACTTACGGAATACCGAGGGTGCCATCGAACGAGCTCGTACCCGCTGGGCAAATGAGCACACTCCAGAATAGGAGCCCAAAAGGGAAACGGAGGCCCCACCCGTCATGCCGACAGGACGCCGTTTGGCCACGCCCATAAGTTATATATTTAATGGGTTAAAACGCGCGCGCGCGTTACACATCTCAAAATCCGGAAAAAATTAATTCTAATCAGCACATTGCGGCGAGGCCGTGCATCTGAAAGCACGAAGCTCGATGCACCTGAAAGCACGTGCCTTTCCACAGGCCAATGCATCTAAAAGCACGTGCCAATTCACAGGCGACACACCTTTATCCACAGCACTCCGACCATTGTTCCTTAGCTGCGATTCCGGCGTCTTCGCTTTGTACTCGCACCGCTTTTCTCGTGTGGAAACAATGGGACGCGTGAATGTCCGGCCGGATTGCCGGCGCAGGCTATCTTGCCTGCTACACCGACAGGACGAAACGTGACGATGTCCCGCACCTGGTCGTAAGCCATCGCATAGTCAGGCAGCCCACCGGAAGCGACAAGCGCTCGCACCTTTACGCGAAAGTTTGACACCCTTGAACCGCACCCGCTTTTAAGGTGGAGAACGTCCAGTGAGACCCTCCATTGGCGTTGCGAACCACAGTGCTTCCGCGCGAGTTCGTAGACGCGCCGGTCCAGCGGCTTTCGCAGTTGGAAATAATCCCGACTGAGAGTGAGAACCTTCATGGTTTCAATGGATCTGAATAACCAGACCGGGAGTGTCACTTCGACCGCGACCATGCGCCTGTCCGCTTCGCTCTCAATGACCCTCGCCGCATCGATCAGTCCGAAAAAGCGCCTCTCACGCAGGCCGCCGGTCTCGATGTTCGTTTCAATGCGAGTTCCCGAAAGACGCGCCAACGTACCGCTGAGACGCTTGTAAGCCTGCCCGCTGGTATCGCGACACGTGGCACGAAAGAAGTCATGCGCGACGAAGCGCACGACACGGGAAATTTCCCGCCCCCGGTTCCGAGCCTCGACCAACTGACTGATACAAAAGATCCACAAATCCTTGTCATGGATAGTCGCACAGCCGTCTTGGGTGGACTTCACCGTCACTGTCCAACCATTGTGCTCATATGTCCTGACACTCCGATCACCGGCCTTCAACGCAAACAATGGGTGCTCCATACTGGCCACATCGCCCTTCGGCGCTGGATCCAGAATGTCCGCCATGAAGAAATTACGTTGCCGGAAGCAGCTCGGTTCGAATTGATCGTTCACCTTCCGATCGGCGTTTTGACCAGTGGAGGCTAGACGCTCACATCGTCCACCAAACGCGTAGTCTGGTTGATCGATGGCGAAGCCTGCCTGCTCCTCGATCGCCACAACCGAATTTCCCGAGACCAACATAAGGCTCAAAAAGGCGGCGATCTAAAGCCGTGTCCCCGGTCGGAAGGCTTGCCCGCCGGAAACCTTGAGCGCGTCGATCCAATCTTCGATCTCGCTCAGATCCCATGCCACGTTCCGGCTCGTGAGGGCGATGCGGCGAGGAAACTCGCCGCGCTGCTCCATGTTGTAAATCGTTCGCTCTGCCAGCGGTATCATCGCGTGAAGCTTCTTGCGGTCGATCAGGACTCTGCTCTTAATCTCCATCGTAAATTCCCTCGCTATCAATCAGTTGCCTGACGATACCGGTTGGTGCTGGTAGAGGAGCGAAAAGAGTTAGAACAATGTTGACGATCACGTTAAAGCTAAGCGATGGACAAATCCCAAACCGCTCAAATCGCATTCGATCCTCACGAGGAGCGCTTGGTGAGGAAATGCGATACGTCTTCCGATCGGATCCAAGCCAAACTGGCTATGCGCAATGAGTGGTGCTTCTGTGAGTTCTGTTGGCGTCCGACCGAGTTTTCTACGGTCCTAGCCGCACCGAAAGTCGTGAAACGCCTCGCGCGCGGAAACGCCAAAATCGTCCCACTCACGGCCGCCATGCGCACTCTAGCGCAGAAACAGAGTGATGCTCTGGTCCAGCGATTTGAACGTGCGTGTAAGGGAGAATTCGGCCCATATGAGGCTGGGCGTATGTGGAGCAGATATTGCATTCCAGAGGAGATGCGCGGCGACCTATCGGTCGAAGGCTTTCGGGATCACGTTGAAGGAAGAATGCTCATTAAAGAATGGGCTCGGCATGGCGAACTGGTCTGGTCGGCACAGTTGCCCGGTCAACCTGAAGGTGCACCAAAGCCTAGCAAGCTATATTGCAGTCAACACAATCCACGACGAAGCATAGATTCGCGTCGAACATATCAAAGAGATCGGCGTTATAAAGTAGAATTTTACTTGTTGATTGATCTTGTGCGCTCTGATTGCTTGAGAAAAGGTTACTATCCCGTATGGGATATTGAGTTCCACGCAGATATTCGACGCCATGCTTATAAATTAATCCAGCATGGAAAATCTCGCACGGGGCATATGGAGGATTTGCTCGTTGATGAGACGATGAGCCAAGCAGATATCGCGCGCAAACTTGGCGTGTCGCGGCAAGCCGTTTCCGCCGCTATCAAACGGCGAACTAGTAAACAGGCGATAATCTAATGATCGCCACCTCTACGCACGCTTATGGGCGCTTCAGCGCCCATTCGTCGATCATGTCAGCCCAATCCTGTAGCATTGCGGTTCGTTGCCCACGATATTCCGCTTTATTGTAAACCGCCCTTACACCACGCTGCTCGTGCGCGAGGGACTTTTCAATCCAGTCGGTATTGTACCCCGCCTCGTGCAGCAAAGTTGAGGCGGTACGCCGAAGATCGTGCGGCCCGAACTTGCCGAGGGGCCTCCCCTCTTGCTGCGCCAGCTTGTACGTCAGTGTCAGCGCTTGATTGAGCGTCGCTCCACTCATTGGCACATCGGTATCGTATCGCGATGGCAGGACGAAGTCTGACCCGCCCGCGAACGTCTTCAGCGCCACGAAAATGTCGAGCGCCTGCCGAGACAGGAACACCAAATGGGGATTTCGGCGCTTCATACGCTCTTTGGGGATCGTCCAAAGCGCGTCGCTAAAGCTGATCTCATCCCATGTAGCATTGGTCAGCTCACTTTTGCGAACCATCGTGAGCAGCAAGAGTCTGGCTGCCGCACGTACCGATGGGGCTGACCCGATGCGCTCAAGGTAATGGTGCATCAGCCCGATTTCATCCGGTGTCAGAGCGCGATCGCGAGGCTCGAACTTGGCAATGGTCGTCGGGCGAACTAATTCGGCCGGATTTTCCACCTTCTGCCCGCGCTCAATCGCCCAGCGGTATACCTGAAAGACTATCTCTCGGGCGTGCACGGCCGTTGCCGGTGCTTTGCGTGCAACGATGGCGTCCGTCAGCGCTCGCAAGTCCTCGTGCGTGATCTCAGCCAGCTTCTGGTTGCCGAATTTGCCCTTCAAATCCCGCTCAAAGACCGATCGCCGCATATCACGGGTCGAATCCGCCATCTGATAGCCGCGAAGCCATTTCTCGGCCCAGGCACCGAAGGTCTCGGCATCCTTCGTGCGAGCTTTGTCGCGAGCCTTCTCCTTGGCAGGCGACTTTCCGGCCGCAACCATCTTCTTGGCCGCCCCTAGAAGCTCGCGCGCCTCGGCCAGCGTGATCCCGCCGAGGCCGTAGCGACCGAACGTAAGCGTCTCCTGCCTGCCGTTGATCGAATAGTTGTAGCGGAAAGAGATCGAGCCTGCGGGTGTGACCGCCACATAGAGGCCGTCGCGATCGTTGACCTTGTACAGCTTGTCCTGCGGCTTGAGATTGCGCAGCTTGGTATCGGTCAGCATGCCAATACCTCGCTCACCCGCAGAAATACCATGTTGAACAAGGCTGCCATTTCCCCTTAAAAATCCAGCAAAACAGGCGCCTTGCGGGATTTTGATACCATGCACCTGCTGAAGAGCCGTTATGGTATCGATCGCTGTTACCGCGCAGCCCAGAAAACGATGCCATTCAGCATGCCATTGGAAAGCGCTGCTTACCGATGCCGAAACTTGCCAGACATTGCCAGCCCCAAACAGAAAAAAGCCCGCATCTCTGCGGGCTTAGTTCCGTTTTCGTGCTACTGGCTGCCAGTCGGTGCCAGACGCCAAATCATTCCCACTCGATCGTGCCCGGCGGCTTCGAGGTGTAGTCGTAGACCACGCGGTTGATGCCCTTGACCTCGTTGATGATACGGGTGGCGACGCGCGACAGGAACGCGGCGTCGAACGGGTAGATGTCGGCAGTCATGCCGTCGGTCGAGGTGACGGCGCGCAGGCCGCAGACGCTGTCGTAAGTGCGGCCATCGCCCATGACACCCACGGTCTTCACCGGCAGCAGCACCGCGAAGGCCTGCCAGATCGCGTCGTAGAGACCCGCGTTGCGGATTTCCTCAAGGTAGATCGCATCCGCCTTGCGCAGGATGTCGCAGCGTTCGCGCGTCACTTCGCCGGGGATGCGGATCGCCAGGCCCGGTCCGGGGAACGGGTGACGGCCCACGAAGATCTCGGGGAGACCCAGTTCGCGGCCGAGCACGCGGACTTCATCCTTGAACAGTTCGCGCAGCGGCTCGACAAGCTGCATGTTCATGCGCTCGGGCAGGCCGCCGACGTTGTGGTGGCTCTTGATCGTCACCGAAGGACCGCCTGTGAACGAGACTGATTCGATCACGTCCGGATAGAGCGTGCCCTGTGCCAGGAACTGCGCGCCGCCGATCTTCTTCGCTTCGTCCTCGAAGACGTCGATGAAGGTCTTGCCGATGAACTTGCGCTTGGCTTCCGGGTCGGTGACGCCCTCAAGCCCCTTGAGGAACAACGTCGAGGCGTCGACGTGCACCAGCGGGATATTGTAGTGGCCGCGGAACAGGCTGACGACCTGCTCGGCCTCGCCCATGCGCAGAACGCCGCCATCGACGAAGACGCAGGTCAGCTGGTCGCCGATCGCTTCGTGGATCAGCAGCGCGGCCACCGCCGAATCGACGCCGCCCGACAGCCCGCAGATCACGCGCTTGTCGCCGACCTGCGCGCGGATTTCCTCGATCTTGGTCTTGCGGAACTCGGCCATGGTCCAGTCGCCGGCAAGGCCGCAGACGTGACGGACGAAATTCTTCAGCAGCTTGCCGCCGTCGGGCGTGTGCACGACTTCGGGGTGGAACTGCATCGCGTAGATGCGCTTCTCGTCGTTGGCGATCACCGCGAAGGGTGCGCCTGCGCTCGATGCCACCGGACGGAAGCCGGGGGCGAGGCTGGTCACCTTGTCGCCGTGGCTCATCCACACCTGGTGGCTTTCGCCCTTGGCCCAGAGACCGTCGAACAGCGCGCAATCGTCACCGATCTCGATGAAGGCACGGCCGAATTCACCCGAATCGCCGGAAAGCACTTCGCCGCCGAGTTGGTGCATCAGCGACTGCTGGCCATAGCAGATGCCGAGCAGCGGCAGCCCGCTTTCGAGGATTTCTTCTGGAATGCGCGGGCCGTTCTCGTCGAGCACCGAGGCGGGCGATCCGGACAGGATCACGCCGGCCGGATTCATGCGGGCGAAGGCTTCCTTCGCGGCATTGAACGGGGCGATTTCGGAATAGACGCCGGCTTCGCGCACGCGGCGCGCGATAAGCTGCGTTACCTGGCTGCCGAAATCGACGATCAGGATGGAATCGGACGTCTGCGTGGTCTGGTCAGGAGTCGGATTAGTCATGGCCGGCCACTATAGCGGGTTCGCGTGGGTGTCCAGTACAGCGCGCCCGATTTCAGGCGCGTACCCGAAACACCGACTTGATTGCATTTCTTGCAAGCAAGATTGTTGCTTTTGACGTTGCGAAAATTCCAATGAAGCTTATCTCGCACTTGCAGCATGCGCGCCGAGAAGAGCCATGCATGCGATAAAAACAAAACAAGATGTTTGCAGGAGCATTTCAATGACCATCGTCGAAAAGACGTTCGGTTTTGCCGCAGCGCTGGGTGTGAGCGCTCTGGCATTTGCCGTCACCCTCATCTGAGGGTCGGCAATTCCGACTAGACAGAAGGGCGGCCCAAGTGGCCGCCTTTTTTGCGTCAGGAACAACCGGCCTGCCCGTTTTCGCGCGCACCGTGGTGCAGAGCGCGCAACTGGCCGCTCCGCGACAACCACCTGGCGACATCCCATCAGACTCTGTGGAAAAGCACCGGCCCATACCCGGTTTTGCTTGGGTTTACGGCCGCCAAACCCTATATGCTCGGCATGGCAAGCACCGAAGACAGCACGCCCGGCACCGGGTCCGACAACGGCAAGAACCAGAACAGCTACGGCGCGGACTCGATCAAGGTCCTCAAGGGGCTGGACGCGGTCCGCAAGCGCCCCGGCATGTACATCGGCGACACCGACGACGGTTCGGGCCTGCACCACATGGTCTTCGAAGTCTCCGACAATGCCATCGACGAGGCACTGGCAGGTCACTGCGACCTCGTGCTGATCGAACTCAACGCCGACGGCTCGGTCTCGGTGGAAGACAACGGCCGCGGCATTCCCACCGGCATCCATGCCGAGGAAGGCGTCTCCGCCGCCGAAGTCATCATGACCCAGCTCCACGCGGGCGGGAAGTTCGAGAACACTTCGGACGACAATGCCTACAAGGTCTCCGGCGGCCTCCACGGCGTGGGCGTCTCGGTGGTCAACGCCCTGTCCGAATGGCTGGAACTCACGATCTGGCGCGAGGGCAAGGAACACTGGATGAAGTTCGCCCACGGCGATGCCGTGGCCCCGCTGGAAGTGCGCGGCGCAGCGCCGAAGGTCAGCGAGAACCCGGACGACAACGGTTTCAAGAAGGGCACCCGCGTGACCTTCCTGGCCTCGACCGAGACGTTCAAGAACGTCACGGAGTTCGATTTCGACAAGCTGGAACACCGCTACCGCGAACTGGCGTTCCTCAATTCGGGCGTACGCATCAAGCTGCGCGACAAGCGCCACGAGGAAGCCCTCGAGCACGACCTCTATTACGAGGGCGGCATCGGCGCCTTCGTGAAGTATCTCGACCGCAACAAGCAGGCGCTCATGCCCGAACCGATCGCGATCGGCGCGGACAAGGATGGCATCGGCATGGAAGTCGCGCTCGAATGGAACGATTCCTATTACGAGAACGTGCTGTGCTTCACCAACAACATCCCGCAGCGTGACGGCGGCACCCACCTCGCCGCTTTCCGCGCGGCGCTGACCCGCACGCTGAACGGCTATGCCGAGCGTTCGGGCCTGCTCAAGAAGGAAAAGGTCTCGCTTTCGGGCGAGGACATGCGCGAAGGGCTTACCGCGATCGTCTCGGTCAAGCTGCCCGATCCCAAGTTCTCATCGCAGACCAAGGACAAGCTGGTCTCCTCGGAAGTGCGCCAGCCGCTCGAAGCGCTGATGGCCGACAAGATGAGCGAATGGCTGGAGGAAAACCCCAGCCACGCCAAGACCATCATCCAGAAGGTGGTGGACGCCGCCGCCGCGCGCGAAGCCGCCAAGCGCGCCCGCGAACTGACCCGCCGCAAGGGCGCGATGGACATCGCCTCGCTGCCCGGCAAGCTGGCCGACTGCCAGGAACGCGATCCCAGCAAGTGCGAACTGTTCCTGGTCGAGGGTGACTCCGCAGGCGGCTCCGCCAAGCAGGGCCGCGACCGCAAGATCCAGGCGATCCTGCCGCTCAAGGGCAAGATCCTCAACGTCGAACGCGCACGGTTCGACCGCATCATTTCCTCGAAGGAAGTCGGCACGCTGATCCAGGCCATGGGCACGGGCATCCGCGACGATTTCAACCTGGAAAAGCTGCGCTACCACAAGATCGTCATCATGACCGACGCCGACGTCGACGGCGCGCATATCCGCACCCTGCTGCTGACGTTCTTCCACCGCCAGATGCCGGACATAATCCGTGCCGGGCACCTCTTCATCGCCCAGCCGCCGCTCTACAAGGTCGCCAAGGGCCGCAGCGAAGTCTACCTGAAGGACAATGCCGCGCTCGACCGCTATCTGGTCGAGGCCGGTCTTGCCGGACGCGTGCTCGAAACCGCGGGCGGCGCGCGCATGGGCAGCGACCTCGAAGCGCTGGTCGAACATGCGATCCGCATGCGCAACATCATGGCCTTCGTGCCGCGCCGCTTCGATCCGGTCATTATCGAAGCGCTGGCGATCGCCGGTGCGCTCGCCGCCGACCTCTCGCCCGCCGACCGCATGGCGGCGCTGAACCGTGCGGCCGAATGGCTGGATCGCGGCGATCCGGAAGCGAAGTGGACCGCGCGCCTGACCGAGGCAGGCAATCTTGAAGTCGAGCGCCTGTGGCGCGGCGTCACCGATCATCACAAGATCGAGGCCGGGTTCGTCGCCAGCGCCGAAGCCCGCAAGCTCGCCCGCCTCGCGTCCGAGAACACCGACGTCTACTCCGGCGCCGCCCGCCTCGTGCGCGCGGGAACCGAGGCGGTGGAAGTCGAAGCCGCCGAGAGCGACGACGATACGCCTGCAACCCGTCCGGTGGCCGGTGGCGACACGATCAGCCGCCCCTCACAGCTGCTCAACGCCGTACTCGCCACGGGGCGCAAGGGCCTGTCGATCCAGCGCTACAAGGGTCTGGGCGAAATGAATGCCGACCAGCTCTGGGAAACCACGCTGGACCCGGAAAACCGCGCGCTGCTGCAAGTGAAGGTCGAGGACGCCGATGTCACCGACGAAATCTTCACCCGCCTGATGGGCGACGTGGTCGAACCGCGCCGCGACTTCATCCAGGAAAATGCGCTGAACGTCGCCAACCTCGACGTCTGATGGAGCTTTCGGAAAACGGTTTCGCGAAAAGAAACCGTTTTCCTACAGCCCGGCATCCGACTTACTTGATTGGCCTTTTCCCTCAACCAAGGAGAGGCCGATGTTCCATCGCAAGCCGATTTTCGACGAAGTACGCCTGCTGCTCGGGCGTGGTTTCACGGCGCAGGAAGTCTCCAAACTCGACCGGGCGATCGATGCGGCGCTCGCCGCAACCGGCCCCGCCAGCGAAGGTGGTTTCGCGCTCGGTTCCGCAGGCCGGGCGCTGATCCGGAAATGGGAAGGCTGCGCCAGGCGCCGCGCCGACGGGCTTTTCGAGGCCTATCCCGACCCCGGCAGCAAGGATGGCAAACCGTGGACGATCGGCTGGGGCTCCACCGGGGCAGACATCGGATCGGGAACGGTCTGGACCCAGGCCCAGTGCGACGCCCGCTTCGATAGCGAGATCGTCCGCTATGTCCGCGAGGTCATCGCCGCGATCGGCGATGCCGCCACCTCACCCGGCCAGTTCGATGCGCTCGTCTCATTCTACTACAACACCGGCGCCATCGCCAAGGCCACGCTGACGAAACTGCACCGTCAAGGCCGCTTCACCGAAGCCACCGCCGAATTCGGCAAATGGATCTACAACGACGGGAAAGTGCTTGAGGGCCTGAAGCGTCGGCGCGCTGAAGAGGCCGCACTTTACGCGACCGGATAATCCCGAATAGGCCTTACTGCGTGATCGAGGGAACGCCGTCCTTGCGGGCGCCCTCGTTCACGTCGTCGCGGCTGCGCGGATTGGCGACGGCAGCCGAGATCAGGCGATCCTGCTCGACCGATGTAATCCGTTCCCAGCCCGCGCGGCCTAGCTTTTCCATCGGCCGGAAGCGCACCTTGTACTGCATGCGCGGCGCGCCTTCGACCCAATAGCCGAGATAGACGTAGGCCAGCTCCATTTCCGTGGCGCGGCGGATGTGGTCGAGAATGATGTAGGTGCCCAGCCCCTGACGCCCCTCGTGATGGGGATCGTAGAAGCTGTAGATCATCGACAGTCCGTCGCACTGGCGGTCGGTGAGGCAGGCCCCGACCAGTCGACCGGGAGTCACGCCGTCTTCCGAAGGCTCGCGATATTCGATCACGTAGCTGGTGACGGGGGTATGCTCGACCATGTCGGCGAAATCGACTTCATCCATCGAAGTCATCCCGCCTTCGGGATGGCGGACGGAGAGATAGCTCTGAAGCAGTTCGAACTGCTCGCTGGTGGACCAGGGGCGGCAGACCGTGGCAACGAGATCGCCGTTGCGCTTCAGCAGGCGCTTCTGCGTGCCGGAAGGCGTGAACTCATCGGCGACGACGCGAACCGAGACACAGGCATTGCAGTCGAGGCAGGAGGGGCGATAGGCGACGGTCTGGCTGCGGCGGAAGCCGATGCGGCCCAGCGCATCGTTGAGCGAATCGGCGTGAGGGCCCTTGAGCTCGGTAAAGACCTTCCGCTCGCTGCGACCCGGCAGATAGGGGCAGGGAGCCGGGCTGGTCACGAAGAACCGGGGAAAGCGAACGGGTGCCGTCACGGACGAAACTGATCCTCTAGCGTGATGGAAGTCCGCCGCGACGCCGGCGATGCCTCCTTGTTAGCCCTGAATATGCATAGCCGATGCGCCGGTTGAAAGCGTTTTAACCACGAAACCTGCCCCACCCGCCCCGGAATCGAGACCAATTGGGTGGTGAATCCACCCGGTTGTCCCGGATTGGTTCTTTCTCGCGTCCATAGGTTAGCAGATTGCGCGTGCGCAGTTAACGCCCGGACGTGCCTCCCCCTTCCCACCATGCGCCCCGATTCGCAATAAGGCGGCGGGAAGCCGATGCCGCCCGCCGCCTTATTGTAGACGAATTTTCGCGATTCGCAGGAGATGCTACTCGGTCTCGACCTGCTTCACTTCGTAACCCTCGCGCCGCAGCGCCGCCACGAGCGCGTCGAGCTGCTCCTTGTCGCGCGCCTCGCACTCGATCTCGGTGACAAGGCCCTTGGCCGGAAGATGGGTGAAGATGCGCTGGTGGAAGACCTCGATGATGTTCACGTTGTGCTCGTGGAACACCTTGGCCACCTTGAACAGCGCGCCCGCGCGGTCCTGAAGGCCGATCCGCAGGCGGGCGAGACGGCCGGAGCGGGCAAGGTCGCGCAGCAGCACGTTCGCCAACAGGCGGGTGTCGATATTGCCGCCCGACAGCACGATGCCGACCTTGCGCCCCGCGAACAGCTCGCGATTCGCCATGACCGCCGCGAGGCCGGTGGCGCCAGCACCCTCAACCAGCGTCTTCTCGATCTGGAGCAGCAGGGCGAGCGCGCTCTCGATGCCCGATTCGCTCACCAGCAGGAACTCGTCGAGCAGTTCGCGCAGCACCGAGGAGGTGAACTGCCCCGGCGAGAACACGGCGATGCCCTCGGCCAGAGTGTCCCCGCCGATCGGCAGGCTGGTGCCTTTCAGCAGGTTGTACATCGAGGGGTAGAGCTGCGCCTCGACGCCGACGAGGCGGATCTCCGGATTGATCGCCCGCGCCGCCGTGCCCATGCCGGTGGCGAGACCGCCGCCGCCGATCGGCAGCACCAGCGTATCGAGATCAGGCACGTCCTCCAGCATTTCCAGCGCGACGGTGCCCTGCCCCGCCGCGACATGCGGATGGTCGAAGGGATGGATGAAGGTCAGGCCCAGTTCGGTTTCGAGCTTGCGGGCATGGGCATAGGCCTCGTCGAAGCTCTCGCCCTCCAGCACGACTTTGCCGCCGACGCTCTCAGTCTGCATCACCTTCACCGTCGGCGTGGTGCGCGGCATCACGATCGTCACCGGCACGCCCAGACGGGTGCCGTGGTACGACAGGCCCTGCGCATGGTTCCCGGCCGAAGCGGCGATCACGCCGCGCGACTTGCGCTCCTCGTCGAGCAGCAACAGGGCATTGAGCGCGCCGCGCTCCTTGTAGGCGGCGGTGAACTGAAGGTTTTCGAACTTGAGCCAGATATCGGCGCCGGTGATCGCGCTGAGCGTGGTGGAATGGAGCGTCGGAGTACGGACGATCTTGCCAATAATGCGCTCCGCCGCCGCACGAACGTCTTCGGCAGTCAGCGTAGCCTCTTCGGGCTCCGCAGCGATCTTGAGCAATGGCTGTTCCATGGTGGCGCGCCTAAAGGAAAGCGTGCCGAATGGAAAGCCGCGCGTTAGGAAAAATTCCCGACACCGTTTAACGCTGTAATATTATTGTTTGAATTGGCCGCCGCGAAATCGGCTCTTGCCGTCGAATTGGCCGCCGACCGCGCCGGAACGAAAAGATTTCCCTGCCTCTTGCGGTTTGCTTTCGTGCAAAAAGCGCTAGAACGATTGCCATGAGCGAAAAACGCAAGGTTTCCTTCATCGGCCTGGGTGTCATGGGCGGCGCGATCGCGCGCCATATCGCGCTGGCCGGTCACGAACTCACTATCTTCAATCGCTCGCCGGAGCGGGCACACAAGTGGTCACAGGACAATCCGGGGCTTGCGCACCGCATCGCCGCGAATCCCGCCCACGCCGCGCAGGACGCCGATGTCGTCATTACTTGCGTCGGCAACGACGACGACCTTTCCGAAGTCGTGCTCGGCCCCAACGGCGTGTTCCGCATGCTCAAGAAGGGTGGCGTCTTCATCGACCATACGACGGTCTCGGCGCGCATCGCCCGCCAGATCTCGGTCGAGGCGCGGGACTTGCGCATCCACTGCGTCGATGCGCCGATGACCGGATCGCAGATCGGCGCCGAAAAGGGCACGCTCACCCTGATGTGCGGCGGCCGGGACGAGGCGATCGAGGCTGCGCATCCGGTGATGGAGGCCTATTCCAGCCGCATCGTCCACGTCGGCAAGGCGGGCTCCGGCCAGATCGCCAAGATGGCCAACCAGATCTGCATCGCCGGCAATGTTGCCGCGCTGGCTGAAGCGGTACGCTTCGCCCAGGCCTCGCACCTCGACATGGACAAGGTCTACGAGGCGATTTCCGGCGGCGCCGCCCAGTCCTGGCAAATGGACAACCGCTGGCAGACGATGAACGACGACCAGTTCGACTTCGGCTTCGCGATCGACTGGATGCGCAAGGACCTTGGCCTCAGCCTCGACGAAGGGCGAGGCCTTGGCGTCTCGCTGCCGGTCGCGGCGCTGATCGACCAGTTCTTCGCCGATATCCAGGCGCAGGGCGGCGGTCGCCTCGACACCAGTGCGATCATCAAGCGTCTCCCCAAGAAGGGCATCAAGTGAATTCCAGGACAGGCGCAGCTTTCGCGCTGCTGCTCGCTGCCACCGCCAGCCCCGCGCTGGCGCCTTACGCCTTGGCCGACGTGCTCGTGGACAATGTCGATGGCGTAACGGCGGACGGCAAGGGCGGCGTCGAACGCTTCGAGGGCTTCCTGATCGGCAACGACGGGCGCATCGCCGAAGTCTACAGGCACGGCGACAAGCGGCCCAAGAAGGTCGATTACCAAGTGGACGGCAAGGGCCGCGCGGTCGTGCCGGGGATGATCGACGCCCACGGCCACGTCATGGGCACCGGCTTCGCGAAGATGACGCTCGACCTGTCGATGGCCAAGACCCTCGACGAAGCGCTCTCGCGCATTTCCGCATGGGCCGCCGCCCATCCCGACGCGCCGTGGATTCTCGGCAGCGGCTGGAATCAGGTGCAGTGGGGGCTGGACCGTATGCCGACCGCCGCCGAACTCGACGGCGCGACCGGCGGCAAGCCTGCCTGGCTTACCCGCGTCGACGGCCATGCCGGTTGGGCAAATTCCGCCGCGATCTCCGCCGCCGGAGTCACCGCGGCGACCACGCCCCCACCCGGCGGCGAAATCCTGCGCGCCACGGGTACGAAGCAGCCCTCCGGCGTCTTCGTGGACGGCGCCATGGCGCTGATCGAGGCGAAGATGCCCAAGCCCCGCCCCGAGGATCGCGACACCGCGCTCGGCGAGGCGCAGCTCGCACTGCTGGCGCAGGGCGTCACCGCGATCGCCGACATGGGCACCTCGATCGAGGACTGGCAATCGATGCGCCGCGCCGCCGATGCCGGCCGGTTGCGCATCCGTATCGTCACTTATGCCGACGGCGTGGACAACATGACGCTGATCGGCGGCCCCCGCCCGACGCCGTGGCTCTACGACGATCATCTCAAGATGAACGGCGTGAAGCTCTATCTCGACGGTGCCCTCGGCTCGCGCGGGGCTTGGCTCAAGCAGCCTTACGCCGATGCACCGGACACCAAAGGCCTGTCGCGCATGAACGAAACCCAGCTCGGCAATCTCATGAGCCGCGCCGCGATGGACAACTTCCAGGTCGCGGTCCACGCCATCGGCGATCAGGCCAACGCCACCGTGCTCGCTTCGATCGAGGACCTCTCCGCCACCTACAAGGGCGATCGGCGCTGGCGCATCGAACATGCCCAGATCGTCGATCCGGCGGATATTCCGCGCTTCGGCAAGTTCGGCACGATCGCCTCGATGCAGCCGCAGCACGAAGCCTCGGACCGGACGATGGCCGAAGCCCGTCTCGGACCAAACCGCCTCGCCGGTGCCTATGCCTGGAAGTCGATCGCGGCGACCGGCGCAACGCTGGCCTTCGGTTCGGACACCCCGGTCGAACCGGCCCAGCCTTTCGTCGGCGTGGCCGTGGCGATCACCCGGCAGGGCGCGGACGGCCAGCCCTTCAACGGCTGGCAACCGCAGGAAGCGATCAGCCGCGAAGCCGCACTCAGCGCCTATACCACCGGCGCGGCCTACGCGATGTTCGCGGAGGACCGTCTCGGCCGCATCGCCAAGGGCTACCGCGCGGACTTCCTCTTCGTCGATACCGATCCGATGCTGGCCGCGCCCGACAAGCTGCGGGCGACCAGGGTGCTCGAAACTTGGATCGGCGGACAGATGGCCTGGTCGGCCGCCAAGGACCGCGTGATCCCGGCAAAGGACGTGCCCGCGGGCGCAACCGCAGCGGGTCGCTGATCCGGCTGTTTTGCCGCCCATCACCCGATCGAGGGGTTACGCCTCGGAGCGGAACGCCCTAAGAAAGCGGTTCGCCTCCCCGTATTTTCGCTTCCCGCCCGAAAGGCTCCGATGGAAGATCATTCCCAGGCATTCCTGCTGAACGACGGCTTCCTGCTGCTCGGAACGGCGCTTGCCTTCGTCCTGCTGTTTCGCCGTCTCGGCCTTGGCGCCACCCTGGGCTACCTGCTCGCGGGCGCCATTCTCGGGCCTTACGCCTTCGGCCTCGTCGGCGATGCGGAGAACAAGTTGGGGATCGCGGAACTGGGGATCACCCTGCTGCTGTTCATCGTCGGCCTCGAACTGGCGCCGCGGCGGCTGTGGCGGATGCGCAGCGAGATCTTCGGCCTCGGCTTCCTGCAAGTGACGCTCTGCGGCCTCGCGGTCTCGGCGGTGATCTTTTATTCCACCGGCTTCAGCGTCGCCGCCTCGCTCGCGCTCGGCCTGCCGCTGGGCCTGTCCTCGACCGCGCAGGTCCTGCCGATGCTCCAGAGCGCCGGTCGCCTGAACACCCCGTTCGGCGAGCGCTCCTTCGCGGTCCTGCTGTTCCAAGATCTCTCGATCATCCCACTGATCACGATCATCGCGGCGATGAACCGCAACCCGCACTTGCCGGAAGGCCCTCCGGGCTGGATCCTGGTGCTGGAGACCCTCGCCGCCATCGCCGGGCTTATCCTGGCCGGGCGCTTCGTGATCCGGCCGCTGTTCCGCCTGATCGGCAACCTGGGCGAGCGCGAGATGTTCGTCTTCGCGGCGCTGTTCACGGTGCTCGCTTCGGCGGCGCTGATGCAGTCGCTCGGCCTCTCGACCGCGCTGGGCGCTTTCATCGCCGGGGTCATGCTGGCCGACACCCCTTATCGCCACGAACTGGAGGCCGACGTCGAGCCGTTCCGTTCGATCCTGCTCGGCCTGTTCTTCATGTCGGTCGGCATGATGCTGGACCTCTCGGCCATCGCCGAGCGCCCGCTGTTCGTCGCCGCCATGGCGCTGGCGCTGATCGCCGTGAAGGCCTCGGTGATCTTCGGGCTCGGGCTGCTGTTCAAGATGAACTGGCGCAGCGCGCTGGCGCTCGGCCTGCTGCTGAGCCAGGGCGGCGAATTCGGCTTCGTGCTCTTCGCCCAGGCCCAGAACGCCTGGCTGATCGAGCCGCAGGCGGCCAGCCTGTTCAGCGCCATCGTCACGCTCTCGATGGTCACCACGCCGTTCCTGATGATGGCCACCGCGCGCATCCGCGAAATGCCGGTGAGCAAGGAAACCCGCGAAGGCCCGCGCAAGGACGGCGCCAGCGCGCTGGTTGTCGGCTACGGCCGCTTCGGCCAGACCGTGGCGCAAGTGCTGATCGCCGCCGAGATTCAGGTCACCCTGATCGACACCGATATCGAGATGATCGACGTCGCCAGCGGCTTCGGCGCGAAAGTCTGGTTCGGCGACGGCACCCGCATCGACCTGCTGCGACAGGCGGGCGCGGGCCATGCGCAGATGATCGTGTTCTGCATCGACGGCGACCAGCTTTCCGAAAGCTTCCTCCGGAACGTCCACGAGGCTTTCCCCGACGCCCGGATCGTCGCCCGCGTCTACGACCGCCGCGCGATGATCCGCCTGAAGGACGCGCCCGTCACTTTCATGGTCCGCGAAGTGATGGAATCGGCGGTCGTCATGGGCCGCGAGGCGCTGGAAGTCCTCGGCCTCTCCCTCGAACAGATCGACATTGCCGAGAACACCTATCGTTCCAGCGACAAGGAACGCCTGTCGATCCAGTACGAGACCGGCGACCTGCGCGCCGCCCGCGACCGCATCCTCACGCAGGACCTGCGCGACGCGCATTAAAAACGATCAAGGCACCGAATAACCCTCGAACCGCTTGATCCGGCGTAGCGAGAAACTTGTCCGCATCGAGGATACCCCCGGCAGCCGCGCCAGGCAGTCGCGGTGGATGCGGTCGTAATGATCGAGGTCGGAAGCCGCGACGCGCAGCTGATAGTCCGCCGCGCCCGACATCAGGTGGCATTCGAGGATATCGTCGAAATCGCCCACTGCGCGTTCGAAGCGCTCCATGGCCTCGCGGCTCTGGCTGGTCAGGGTAATCTCCACGAAGACCTCCACCGAGAGCCCCAGCCGCTTCGCATCCACCCTTGCGGCATAGCCGAGTATCAGGCCCTGCTCCTCCAGCGCCCGAATGCGGCGATGGCAGGCGGACGGCGAGAGATTCACCAGCGCGGCCAGGTCAGCGATCGATCGCGACGAGTCTGCCTGCAACGCTTCAAGAAGTGCGCGGTCCGCCCGGTCCATGGAAAATTCTCTTGTCGTTTGTTTCAAGAGTGGGAAATATTCCTGTTCCGCTTTCTGACAAGCCCCAATTCGGTGAAACTTTGCAGGAGCGCGGGTGTATCTCAACGGCAGAAAAGTTTTTGCGGAGTCGATAATATGCGTGTCGGTACGGTCAGGGAAATCAAGAACCACGAATACCGCGTCGGCCTGACGCCGGAGAGCGCCCGCGAACTGGTGGCGCATGGGCACGAAGTCTGGGTGGAAAGCGGCGCGGGCCTCGGCATCGGCGCCAGCGATGCCGACTATACCCGCCAGGGTGCCAAGATCGTCGCCACCGCGAAGGACGTGTTCGACGGCTGCGAGATGGTGGTGAAAGTCAAGGAGCCGCAAACCGGCGAACGCGCCATGCTGCGCGAGGGCCAGATCCTCTACACTTACCTGCACCTCGCGCCCGATCCCGAGCAGACCGCCGACCTCGTGAAATCGGGCGTCACCGCCATCGCCTATGAGACCGTGACCGGCCCCGGCGGCCAGCTTCCGCTGCTCAAGCCGATGAGCCAGGTCGCGGGCCGCATGTCGATCCAGGCCGGTGCCACCGCGCTGGAGAAGGCCCACGGCGGCCGCGGCGTGCTGCTGGGCGGCGTTCCCGGCGTGATGCCGGGCAAAGTCGCGGTGATCGGCGGCGGCGTGGTCGGCTTCAACGCCGCGCAGATGGCGGTCGGCCTCGGCGCCGACGTGACCATTCTCGACCGCAGCCCCGACGTGCTCGAACGCCTCGGCATCCATTTCGAGGCGCGCGCCAAGACCCGCTTCTCCAGCACCGCCAACCTCGCCGAGAGCGTGGCCGAGGCCGACCTCGTGATCGGTGCGGTGCTGATCCCCGGCGCCGCCGCGCCCAAGCTGGTGACACGCGAGATGCTCGGCACGATGAAGGCCGGTGCGGTCCTGGTGGACGTCGCCATCGACCAGGGCGGCTGCTTCGAAACCAGCCATGCCACCACCCATGCCGAGCCGACTTTCGTGGTCGACGGCATCGTCCACTACTGCGTCGCCAACATGCCCGGCGCGGTGGCCCGCACCAGCACGTATGCGCTGAACAACGTGACCCTGCCGCATGCGCTGGCAATCGCCAACCTTGGCTGGAAGGCGGCGCTCAAGGCGGACCCGCACCTTTCGAACGGCCTCAACGTCCATGCCGGAAAGTTGACTTACGAGGCGGTCGCCACCGAGCTTGGCTACGATTACGTGCCGGTCAGCGACGTGCTGGGCTGAGTTTTCGCGAAGAAGATCGTCACCCTGAACTCGTTTCAGGGTGACGTTGTGGATAGCTATTCGGCCCCGTCCCAGAAGGGCGCGGCCACCTCCGGCGGTACCCGCATCAGCCGCTGGGAGGCGATCTCGACCATCGCCCAAGTCGTTTTTGCGGAAACAAGAATCTTGCCCGCCGCATTGCGGAAATCCACCCGGCGCACGAACCGCGCGCCGGTCGGGCCTTCGGGAATGAAGGTCGCCCCGGTCACGCTTTCGCCCTCGCGGATATTGCCGCGATAGTCGATCTCGTGGCGGGTCACGACCCAGGCGTACTTCGCCTGATGCTCAGGGAGCGCCACCGCTTCCCAATGCGCGGTGGCCATGGCCTCCATCCATTGCACCCAGACCGCATTGTTGACGTGGCCCATGACGTCGATGTCATGGGCCTGTGCCGTGAAGGTCAGGGTAAACGGCGGTTTCACTCGGTGACGCCGAGTTGCCAGAGGATGAAGGCGAATTCCTCCGCCGTTTCCTTCAGGCTCTCGAACCGGCCCGACTTGCCGCCGTGACCGGCGCCCATGTTGGTCTTGAGGATCAGTTCGTTGTCGTCGGTCTTCAGCTCACGCAGCTTGGCGACCCACTTGGCGGGCTCCCAATACGTCACGCGCGGGTCGTTGAGCCCCGCCGTCACCATGAGCGGCGGATAGGCCTGGGCCTTGACCTGATCGTAAGGCGAATAGCTCTGGATCAGCTCGAAGGCGGCCTTGTCCTCGATGGGATTGCCCCACTCCGGCCATTCGCCCGGCGTCAGCGGCAGCGTGTCGTCGAGCATGGTGCTGAGCACGTCCACGAAGGGCACATGCGCCACGACCGCGCCGAACAGTTCGGGATCGGAGTTGACCACCGCGCCCATCAGTTCGCCGCCCGCCGAGCCGCCCGAGATCGAGATCCTCCCCGCCTCGGTGAAGCCGCGCTCGATCAGACCCTTCGCGACATCGACGAAGTCGTTGAAGGTATTGGTCCGCTGCTCCAGCTTGCCCGCCTTGTACCAGGCGCGGCCCAGATCGTCGCCGCCGCGGATATGGGCGATGGCATAAGCGAAACCGCGATCGACGAGGCTGAGCCGCGTGGTCGAGAAACCGGGATCGATGGAAATGCCGTAAGCGCCGTAAGCATAGAGATGGAGCGGCCCCGCTCCCTCCCGGTCGCGCCGATAGACGATCGAGACCGGGATCATGGTGCCGTCGCGCGCGGCGATTTCCAGCCGCTCGCTGGCATAGAGCGTGGCATCGTAGCCCGAGGGGATTTCCTGGACCTTGAGCACCTCCATCGTGCGCGCCGCCACGTCGTAGTCGATGACCGACGAAGGGCTGACCATCGATTCGTAGGTCAGGCGCAGCACGTCCATGTGCCATTCGGGGTTGTTCGAAAGGCCCGCCGAATAGCTGGCTTCCGGGAACGTGATCGGCTCCACGCGGGCGGGATCGTCGTAGTAGCGCACCTCGATCTGGTCGAGCCCGGCGCCGTGCCCCACCAGCTTGCGGCCTTCGGTCACGTAGAAGTCACGGAACAGGTCGGCGCCGGTCAGATAGAAGGCGTCGGTCCCCGCGATCAGCGTCGTCCATGCGCCGGGGTTGTCCAGCGGGGCGGTGGCGAAGCGGAAGTTCTCGTGGGTGTCGTTGGTGTGGATGTAGAGCACGCCATCGCGCTCATCGACATCATATTCCACGCCCTTCTGGCGTGCCTTCACGAGAATCTGCTCGCCCAGCGGATCGCTGGCGAGGACCATGCGGCATTCGCTGGTCTCGTGATCGCTGGTGCCGATCAGCAGCCACTTCTCGTTGGAGGAGAGCGAGGAACCGACGCGGAAGCCCTCGTCGTCCTCGTGATAGAGTTCGACGTCGTTTTCGAGCGGCTGCCCCAGCCAGTGCAGGCGGGCATTGTCGGTGCGCCACTGCTCGTTGGCGAGCGAATAGACGAGGCCCTTGTCGCCTGCGACCCAAACCAGACCGGACAGCGTGCCGGGAATCTCGTCCGGCAGCAGCTCGCCGGTCGCCAGCACCTTGATGCGGACGGTGAAGCGTTCGGAGCCGTTGTCGTCCACCGAATAGGCGAGCAGCTTGCCGTCGTTGCTGGTCGCGATGGCGCCGAGGTTGAAGTATTCCTTGCCCTCGGCCAGCGCCACTTCGTCGAGGATCAGCTCGTCAGGGCCGCCAGCGACGGGCTTGCGCCACCACTTCTTGTATTCGGCGCCTTCCTCGAACTCGATCCAGTAGAGCCAGTCGCCGTCCTTCTGCGGCACCGACTTGTCGGCTTCCTTGATGCGCGCGCGCATTTCCGTGAACAGCGCGTCGGTCCGCGCCTTCTGCCCTGCCATGCGCGCCTCGAACCAGCGGTTTTCCGCTTCGAGGTGATCCAGCACGGCCTTGTCGGTGACTTCGGGATAACCGGCGTCGCGCAGCCAGGCGTAGTCGTCTTCGACGGTGATGCCGTGGTGGGTGAAGGCGTGCGACTTCTTCGCTGCCTGTGGAGGACCGGAAAGGGTCTGGGTGGAATCTGCCATGAGCACCATCTATGTTGCGCACATGACCCCCGCAAGCCGGATACCCTTCCCATGTTGATGAATACCCATGAAGCGCGCCTCGATGCCCTGCGCCAGGAACTGAAATCGCGCGGCCTCGACGGCTTCGTGATTCCGATCTCGGACGAGCACATGAGCGAATATGTCGGCGCCTATGCGCAGCGCCTGGCCTGGCTGACCGGCTTCGGCGGCTCGGCCGGGACCGCCGTGGTGCTGACCGATCCCACGCTCTCGCCCGCCGCCGCGATGTTCGTGGACGGGCGCTATACCCTGCAAGTGCGCGAGCAGGTGGACGGCCAGTTCTACGCTTACGAAAGCGTGCCGCAGACCAGCCCCGCGCTCTGGCTGGGCGAGAACGCCCCCAAGGGAGCGAAGATCGGCTACGACGCCTGGCTCCACGGCTCGAAGTGGGCGGAGGCTGCAAGCGCCGCGCTCGCCCGCAATGGCGGCACGCTCGTCGCGGTGGACGGCAATCCGATCGACGCGGTCTGGGCCGACCAGCCCGAACCCTCGGCCGACCCGGCGCTCGTCCATGACGATGCCCTCGCGGGCGAGACCGGCAAGGCCAAGCGCGCCGCCGTTTCCGAATGGCTGACCGCGCGCGGACTGGACGCCACGGTGGTCTCGGCGCTCGATTCGATCGCCTGGCTGCTCAACGTACGCGGCACCGACGTGAAGCGCACGCCCGTGACCCTGTCCTACGTCGTCGCCCATGCCGACGGTACCGCCGATTTCTACATCGCCGACGAGAAGGTGACCCCCGAGCTGCGCCAACACCTCGGCAATGCCGTGCGTATCCAGCCGCGCGATGCCTTCGTCGCGGGCCTCGGCAAGCTGGCGGGCAAGCGCGTCGCGGTCGATCCCGACAATGCCGTGGCCGCGGTGTTCGAAACCCTGCGCGCGGCGGGCGCCACCATCGTCGAGGAGCGCGATCCCACGATCCTGCCCAAGGCGGTGAAGAACCCGGTCGAGCAGCAGGGCCAGCGCAAGGCCCAGGCGATCGACGGCGTGGCAGTGACGCGCTTCCTCCACTGGCTCTCGCTCGAAGGCCCCAAGGGCGAAGTGACCGAGTTGAGCGCAGCGGCGAAGCTGCTCGAATTCCGCCAGCTTTGCGGCGACTTGCGCGACCTTTCGTTCGACACGATCTCGGGCGCGGGTCCCAACGGCGCCAGCCCGCACTACAGCGTCAGCGAGGATTCGAGCCTAACCCTGGCACCGGAGAGCGTCTATCTCTTCGATTCCGGCGGTCAGTATCCTTACGGCACCACCGACATCACCCGCACCGTCTGGATCGGCAACGGAGAGCCCTTCGCCGAAGTGAAGGACCGCTTCACCCGCGTGCTCAAGGGCACAATGGCCATCGACCGCGCGGTGTTCCCCAAGGGCACCAACGGCGGCCAGCTCGACGTGCTGGCACGCCAGTTCCTGTGGCAGGTCGGTCTAGACTATGCCCACGGCACCGGCCACGGCGTAGGCAGCTTCCTCTCGGTCCACGAAGGGCCGCAGCGCATCGGCAAGCCCGCAGGCAGCCAGTCGGGCACCTCGCAGGAACTGCTCGCGGGCATGATCCTCAGCGACGAGCCGGGCTACTACAAGGCAGGCGAATACGGCATCCGCATCGAGAACCTCGTGCTGGTCGAACCGCGCGCATTCGCGGGGGCGGACGGCGAATACTTCGGCTTCGAGACCCTCACCCTCGCGCCGATCGAACGCCGCCTCGTCGATACCGGCCTGCTCACGCGGGACGAAGTGACGTGGTGGAACGCCTATCACGCCAAGGTGCTTGATGTGATCGGCCCGCAGCTCGACGGCGACGTGAAGAGTTGGCTCGAAGAGCAGTGCCGCCCTCTCTGATATTGTGAGCCTGCAAACGCAGGCGTAGCATCCTCCCGGCGGCAGGCCCGCCGGGAGGAGTCGCGCGATGACGCAGGCAGTCCACGATCTCAGGACCCATCCGGTCCACCTTGGCCTCGGCGCGGTGGCCGAGGCACAGCCTGCCTTTACCGGCATGGAATGGTACGCCGCCTACTCCGCGCGTACCGCTGGAGACGGCGCCGAAGGCCGCCTCGTCTCGATGTACGATTTCGCGGAAAGCTGGGACAGCTGGGAGATGCACCCGGCGGGCGACGAACTTGTCGTCTGCCTCTCCGGCGCCATGACGCTGCATCAGGAACGCGCGGACGGCAGCACCCGCACCGTCACCATCGGCCCCGGCGAATATGCGATCAATCCGCCCGGCGCCTGGCACACCGCCGATGTCGAAGGCCCCGTCACCGCCCTGTTCATTACGGCGGGCGAGGGAACCCAGCATCGCCCGCGATGATTTAAGACAGACTTGCCCCGTGCTGAATGAATCACCGGGGCTGTGACAATTGGCGACAATAAACCCGCAAGGCGGCACAACTGCGCGACAAGCGGCGATTAGACCGGGCATTAGAAAGCCGCGGGGCGTTTCTTCCCCCTCCCTTCCCCGCCCCACGGCTTTCGCCGATTTCGCCAAGAAAAGAGAGCCATGAGGATGAACCGCTTCAGCAAGGTAACCATCGGCATTTCCGCCGTCGCCCTGGCGATCGGCGGCGCGGCTTGCGCGCAAAGCCCCGCGGCGGCGCCCGAACGCGACCGCGACCGTACCGAGACCCGCGGCGAGGCAGAAGCCCGCGCCGAGGCGATGTTCGCACGCCTCGATGTCAACCGGGACGGCAAGCTCGACCGTGCCGACCGCGAAGCCCGCCGCCAGCAGATGCGCGAGGCCCTGTTCGACCGGCTCGACACCAACAAGGACGGCTCGATCTCCAAGGCCGAATTCTTGGCCAATCGCGGCCCCGAAGGCGATCGCGGCCCGCGTCCTGATGGTGACGGGCCGGACGGTGATCGTCCGGGCGACATGCCCCCGCCGCCTCCGGGCGCGGAAGGCGCCATGCCGCCCCCGCCTCCCGGTGGCCCCGAAATGGACCAGCCGGGCCGCGACCACCCTGAACGCCACGGCCCCCGCCACGGCATGAAAGGCCCGATGATGGGCTTCGGAAAGGCCGATGCCGATGGTGATCGCAGCGTCACCAAGGCCGAATTCGTCGCCGCCGCGCTCCAGCGCTTCGATGCGATGGACGGCAACAGGGACGGCAAGGTCACGCCCGAGGAACGCCGCGCCGCGCATGAGAAGATGCGCGCCGAATGGAAGGCCCGGAAGGGTGAACGGGGTGGACCTGACGCACAGCCACCTGCAAAGAACTGACGGCACGCCTTTGAAAGCGGTCGGAAAAGGACTCGAATGAACGACATCTCGCCCGCCCGCATCCTGCTGGTCGACGACGAAGCTGCACTCCGCGAGCCCCTGGCCGACTATCTGTCGCGCCAGGGGTTTGCCGTCACCCCAGCCAACAGCGCCGCCGAGGCCCGCAGCAAGCTGCAGGGCGAGAAGCCCGACCTCGTCCTGCTCGACATCATGATGCCTGGCGAGGACGGCCTCTCGCTCTGCCGCCATCTGGTGGAAGCGCAGGACATCCCGGTGATCTTCCTGACCGCGCGCGGCGAGGCGACCGACCGCATCGTCGGCCTGGAGATCGGCGCCGACGACTACGTGGTGAAGCCCTTCGAGCCGCGTGAACTGGTCGCCCGCATCCGCTCGGTGCTGCGCCGCGCCAATCGCGTTCCCGCGCAGGCGCCCGAGAACGAGGCCTTCGCCTTCGAGGGCTGGCTGCTCGACCCGCTCAAGCGCCGCCTGTCCGATGCCGAGGGCGCGACCGTGCCGATCTCCTCGGTGGAGTTCCGCCTGCTCATGGCCTTCCTCGAACATCCCCGTCAGGTGCTCAACCGCGACCGCCTGCTCGACATGGTGCAGGGCCGCGAGGCGCATCTGTTCGACCGCGCGGTGGACAACCAGGTCAGCCGCCTGCGCCGCAAGATCGAAGTCGATTCGCGCAATCCGCAGCTGATCCAGACGGTCTGGGGCGGCGGCTACATGCTGGCCACCGATGTCCGGCGCGTGCCGCTGGAAGCGGACTGATCGGAACGCCCCGATGTCGAGCCTGAAGATGCCGCGTCCCCACAGCCTGATGGGCCAGATGCTGCTCGCGGTGGCTGTCGCGCTCATGCTCGTGCAGGGCCTCGGCGCGTTCTTCGTCTACCGCGCCCAGCGCGAGGGCTACGAGGCGAGCATGCTCAATGCCTCGGCCTTCCGCCTCATCATGGAGACGCGCGGCCCCCGCGCCCTGGGCCGCCACCGGGACGGACAGCGCGACGGCCCCCGCGTGCCGCTCTCCGGGCCGCCGCCCAAGGGCTATCACCTCGAATACAGCACCCGTTCGCCCGCCGCCCCCGGCGAGACCCGCGACGGGGAGGCCGAAGCGGGCCTTACCAAGATTCTCACCGACCAGGAGTTCCCGGTGCGCGAGATCGTCGTGGTGCACCGCGATGTCGCGCGCGACCGCGTCGCCCGCCGCAATGCCCTCGACCGCGCCGCCGACTACGGCCTCTCGCACGAGGATACCGAGCGGCTGATGCGCTCCAACCTGCTCGTCGTCGGCGTCCGCACCGACGAGAACGGCAGCTGGATCATCTCGCGCGTGCGCGCGCCGCGTCCGGAAAACGTGCTACTCACCCCGATCGTGGTCCAGACGCTGCTGATCTACGTCGTGGTCATGGCCGCCGTCGCGCTGATCCTGCGCCGCATCACCCGGCCGCTCGC
The DNA here is from genome assembly GCF_058273105.1 of Novosphingobium sp. BF6. NCBI lineage: Bacteria > Pseudomonadati > Pseudomonadota > Alphaproteobacteria > Sphingomonadales > Sphingomonadaceae > Novosphingobium > Novosphingobium sp. BF6. The sequence goes on along the minus strand of NZ_CM177775.1, from coordinate 750,664 downwards.
CGCGCTGACCCGCCGCCTCGAACGCTTTGCCGCGAAGCAGGATATCGAAGGCCAGCTGGCACCCTCCGGCCCCGAGGACATGCAGCACCTGATCCTGGCCCACAACGCCATGGAAGCCCGCATCGCCGCCCTGCTCGACGAAAAGAACGTCATGCTCGGCGCTATCGGACACGACCTCAAGACCCCGCTCGCCGCCTTGCGCGTCCGCATCGAATCGGTCTCGGACGACGGTGAACGCGCCCGCATGGCCATGACCATCGAGGATATCGTCCATACCCTCGACGACATCCTCTCGCTCGCCCGCGTCGGCCGTCCGAGCGATCCGCTCGAACGCACCGAGCTTTCCGCGCTGATGTTCTCGGTGATCGAGGAATACGAGGACATGGGCGAACCGGTCGAAGTCGGCGAGACCGAACGCATCGCCCTCGAACTGCGCCCGACCTGGATACGACGCGCCTTGCGCAACCTCATCGGCAACGCCCTGCGCTACGGCGAGCGCGCCCGCGTCTCGCTCTCGCGCGAGGATGGACAGGCGGTCATCCTGATCGAGGACGACGGTCCCGGCATTCCCGACGACGAGATCGACGCGATGATGAACCCCTTCACCCGCGGCGACCCCTCGCGCAACAGCGCCACGGGCGGTGCCGGACTGGGCCTCGCGCTTGCCCGCGCCATCGCCGACCAGCACGGCGGGGCGCTGGTGCTGTCCAACCGGGCTTCGGCGGATGGCACCGTCGAGGGCCTGACGGCGCGTCTGGAACTGCCGGTCGCTTAAGCCTCCTGCTCCACGGTTCGTGAAGCGCCATTGCTGGGACGTAGCCGCGATGCCAGTCCCCCCAGCGAACGGGTGATGAGGGCGTTCTCAGCCATCCACGCATGATACTCGCGGTACTTGGCATCTTCGGCGAGCAGGTGCGCTTCCTCGGTGCGCGCGCGCCAGTAGTAGATCGCGCTCACCACCCCCAGCAGCACGGTGTTGCGCACCATGTCGGTCAGCGCATGGCTGGTGACGAGGAAAGGCAAAGTCGAGGTCCACCAGAACAGGTTCTTCGACAGATAGGCCGGGTGCCGGGTGAAGCGGTAGGGGCCGTTCGTCAGCACCCCGCGATAGGTGAGATTGGAAAAGCGCAGACCGAAAGCGAACGTCGCCCAGGCATAGACGGCGGTGAGGAACACCATCAACGCCGCCCAGAACCACAGCAGCGCCGTGTGGCCTTGCAGCCAGTAGGACCAGCCCGGCGTATTGACCTCGTAGCCCAGCACGTCGGCGCGGCCCATCGTCCCCCAGACGAAGGGCGGATAACACATGAGCGCCGCCACCCAGCCCGCCAGCAGGGGATTGCCGCTGCGGATATGGGCGTCGAGCGGGCGGAAGGTGAAGATATAGCCGACGGTGCCGATCTGCACGTCGATCAGGAACAGCAGCGCGATCACCGTCGAGGCCAGCGGCACCGGATCGTGGAGCATCGCGCCGAAATTCGCCTCCACCACTTGTGCGAAGCCGGCGGGCAGGATCGAGATCATGAAGGCGCCGAAGAAGGCCTTGATCGTCCAGGCGCGGCCGTGCTTCTTCACCGCATCCGCGTCCCAAGCCTCGCGGCCGATCAGCAGGGCACCGAAGTGCCAGGCTTGGTCGCGCGGCTCGATCAGTTTGCGGTCCAGCCAGAACACATAGGGAATCGACAGCAGGAAGACCGGCAGCGCCGCCGCGCCGATCACTTCCATCGCGAACAGATACTGGCCGTCCCAGTACCAGCGACCGATGCAGTAGAACGCCCCGATCAGCGCCCAGGTCGCCCAGAGGCCCGCGAGCTTGGTGATGGAGAGGTCGAGCGTTTCCGAAAACGGACGGCGCAGGCTCCAGTCGATGCCGGTGGAGGGCCGCAGGTGGACCTTGTCCACAAGGACGGACCACAGCGCCATGGCCGTGCCGGTCACGAACAGCGTGGCGACCGAGGCGTAAGGCCCGCTCATCGGCGCATGGGGTCCGGGAAGCGCGAAGGCCTCGGAGATCGAGGCCCAGTTGCGGCAGAGCAGCAACCAGCCCAGCAGTGCCGCAAGTCCGGCAAGACCGACGCCCACCGAGACATCGCTGGCGGGCCGGATTTTCGCGGGATTCGGGGCGCTGCTCATGCGCCCCGAACTACCCGGAATTGGTTAAGAGGTCCGAAATACTGGCGTATCTCGACGGACAAGGCTCAGCGGAACGCCGAAATCCGGCCCGAATCGTCCAGCAGGTAAAGCGTCTGGTTCGCCACGACCGGTGCGAGCGAGATCGGATCCTTCACTTCGACGAACGGCGTCAGCGTGCCGGTGGCCGGATCGACGGTGCCCAGTTCGCCGCGCGAATTGCCGACCCAGAGCTTGCCGCCCGCGAGCACCGGACCGACCCAGAAGATCGGACCCTTGCGCTTCTTCGCGTTCTGGTAGCGCGCCAGCTGCGTCAGCCAGCGGACCTTGCCGGTATTGCGGGCGATGGCGAGGATTTCGGCATGGTCGTCGAGCGTGAAGACCCAGTCTCCCACCACCATCGGCGTCGAGATGCCGGCGAGGTTGAGTTCCCAGATGCGCTGGCCGGTGATCAGTTCGTAAGCCGCCATGCGGCCGCCCTGGCCCAGCGCATAGACGCGGCCCTGGTCGATGATGGGATCGGCGTCGACGTCGGTGAGGCTGCCCACTTCGGTCGAGATCGAGGTGCGCGACAGGGCGTCCGACCAGACCTGACGGCCGTTCTCGTAGCGATAGGCCACGAGTTCACCCGAGGAATAACCGGCGATGACCGTGCCCTGCCCGGCCGCCGGAGCGGCAACGCCGAACACGCCCGCCTGCGACAGCGAGGCCGATTCGTTCCACAGCACGTTGCCGTCCGCGGCGTTGAGCGCGAAGATCTGGTTGTCCTGCGTCATCACGTAGACGGAATTGAAGCCGATCGTCGGCGAACCGCGCAGCGGGCCGCCGGGCTTCTTGGTCCAGATCTGGCTGCCGTCCGCCGCCTTGAGCGCGGCGACTTCGCCAAGTCCGGTGGTGACGTAGAGGTTGCCGCCGTCGTAGCTGACACCGCCGCCGAAAATCGAATTCTCGGTCTTGCCCGAAACCGAGAAATTCTTGGTCCAGAGCGAACCGCCGGTCTTGGCGTCGAAAGCGTGGACGACGCCGTCGGTGTCCATCACGAAGAGTTTGCCGTCGGCTACGACCGGCGCGGCGGCAAGACGGGCGCGGTTGGTGGAACCGGCGATCTGCGCGGTCCAGACGCGGCTCGGGTGATCGGCCAGCGCCAGGTGGCCGTAGGACTTCGCAGCATTGCCGCCGGCCTGTGCCCACTCGCTGTTCTCATGCTGCGGCGGCAGGATCACCGAGACGGCTTCCTGCGTCGGATCGACCTTGGCGCCGCTCTCGATGCGCGAAAGGATCGGCACGCGCTCGCCCACTGTCGGAGTCTTGGGGCCCTTGCTGTTCGACTTGCAGCCGGAAAGACCGGCGACAAGCGCCAGCGCGATCAGCGAAACGACGCCTGCACGGCCGAAAATATGTTTCTTCTCAACCACGTTCATTCTCCGGCAGCAGGCGCGGGCTGCGCACTGGCCTTGGCCTTACCAAGCGGCTCGCCGCGTTCGTCCACCACGTCGTCGATCGCATCGACGCCCAGCACGGCGGCAAGCTGGCGGGCGCGGCTGCGCAGACCCGCCTCGACCTGCTCGTCCTTGGCGATGGCGGCGAACAGCGGACCGGCCTGGTCCTGCTTGTTCATCTTGATATAGGCCATGCCGACCAGTTCACCGGCCACGCCGAACCAGGGATTGCCCGGCGCGGCATAAGGCTTGAGGCGGGAAACCACGTCTTCCGGCTTCATGGCGTCGAAGTTGGCGGCAACACCGCGCACGGCGGCGAGATCGCGCAGCGGCTGCGGCGCTTTGGCGTCGTTCGCCACTTCGTCGTAGAGCTTGACCGCATCGGGCACGCGCTTCTGCTCGGCGGCAATGCCCGCCAGCATCAGCTTGGCCGAGATCGGGCTGCCACCTGTGCCCTTGGCGAGCGCTTCGAGCTTGCCCTTGGCGGCATCGAGGTTGCCCGCCTTCATGCTGTCGATCGCCTGGACGTAAGCCTCGGCATCGGCATTGCGCTGCTCGTTCTGGCGGTGGTTCCAGTAGAGCCAGCCGCCGAAGGCCGCGAGCGCCAGAACCACGGCCGCGATCACGGGCTTGCCGTAGCGGGTGAAGAAGCCTTCCATCTGGTCCTGCCGCAGGGCGTCGTCCACCTCGCGCAGGAAAACGTCCTGCTGCGCGGCGAGTCGCTCGGCAGACTTGGGATTGGTCGGATTGCTGTTGGAAGGAGGCAGAGCCAAGTTTCGGGCGCTTTCTGCGGAAAATCGGAAATGGTTGCCGGGGTGTTTAGCGAATGACCACGGCTTTTCAACGGGGATGATCGCTGCACCCCATGTAGTGAAGCCTTGCTGAATGATGTCGGCGTGTCAAATCAGGCGTTCTTGCCCCAATGCCTCGCCGTAAGTGCGGCTATAGGCGGCCAGCATCGCTCCCTCGTCGTAATGGCTGCGCGCGAAAGCCCGGTTGGCGGCGCCCAGGCGCGCGCGAAGGCCGTCGTCGCCCGCCAGCCGCGCCAGCGTCGCGGCCAGTGCCGCCTCGTCTCCGGGCGGGGTGATAAGCGCCCGGTTTTCCACCGATACCATCTGCGCCACGTCGCCCACGGCAGGCGCGGCCACCGGCAGGGCCGCCGCCATCGCCTCGACCACCGAGATCGGGAACTGCTCGCTGTCGGACGAAAGCGCGAAAACATCGAACAGACCGACCGCGTGGGAAGGGTCGGCCACGAATCCGGGCAAGTGCACGCGGTCCGCCACGCCGTGCTCCGCCGCCGCTGCCGCGATGGCCGCCCGCTCCGGACCTTCGCCGAGGATGACCAGCCGCCAAGGCTCGGGCAAACCCGCAAAGGCGCGCACCAGCCGGGGCAGGTTCTTCACCGGCCTGAGGCCCGCCAGGGTACCGACCCAGCGCTCCCCCGGCTGCTTGACCAGTCCCGGCAGCATGTCCGGCCGGGGGCGGTCGAGATAGGCGCTGCAATCGATGCCGTTGGTGATGAGCCGCACCCGCTCGCGCGGCTGTCGCCATGCGGTGAGCGCGATCTCCTCCAGCCGCTGCGAGGGCACGACGAGCGCCGAGGCCCGCCGCAGCGCCATGCGGCGAAAGCGGTTGCGCGCAGGCTTGAGGCCTTTGGCCTCGTCCTCGTTGAAGCCGTCCTCGTGATGGACCAGCGGCGGCAGGCCGAGCAGCCCGCCGAACAGGCCATGCGCCATGACCGCGTCCATCGCCCCCCAATTGTAAGTGAGCACGAGGTCGAAATCGGCCATGGCCTGGGCAATTCGCCAGAGCCGACCGGGCGTCGGCCGTCCCTGAAGGCCGGGGAAGTCCTCGGGAAATTCCACCGGCAGCCCCGGATCGAGCAGCGCGGCAGCGCCATGGGCACCGGGCTGGGCCGAGACGACTGCATGGCTAATCCGGTGACCGAACAGGTTCATCAGCCGCACCGCGCGCAGTTCCTTGCCGCCCGCCGCGAAACTGGAATGGAGGTGGAGAATGCGCAAGGCGGTGGTGCTCAGGCGGCGCGGGCCAGCAGCCGCTCGATCGCGGCGACGGATTCGGGTTCGTCCAGCGTCGGGGCATGGCCGACATCGTCCAACGTTACTGCCTCGGCGCCGGGCAGGCGGCGCAGCATCTTGTCCAGCGTCGCGGCGGAAAGCAGGTCGGAGAGCGCCCCGCGCAGCACGAGCACCGGCCGCCCCGCCAGCGCTTCCCAGGCAGGCCAGAGATCGGGCTGGTCGTCGACGTCGTAGCCCAGGAACGGCTCGGCGATCTTCATGTCGTAGTCGAAGACCACGCGCCCGGCATTGGAAACGGTCATCAGGCGCTTGGCCCGGCCGATCCAGAAATCCAGCGGCTTGCCGGGATGGGCCTCGCTCTGGTTGTCCTCCAGCGCACGGGCGGCATGGACCCAGGTGGGATAGCTGCGCCCCTGCCCCACGTAGTCCTTGATCCGCTCCACCCCGGCGGGTTCGAGGAACGGCCCGACGTCGTTGATGACCGCGGCCACGATCCGGTCCGGGATCATCGTGGCCAGCCCCATCGTCATCAGCCCGCCCAGCGAAGTGCCGATGGCGATGAAGCGGTCGATCTTTTCCTGCTCCAGCAGTTCCAGCAGGTCCTCGCCGTACTGGACCGGGTTGTAACTGGCCGAATCGCGGGCATATTCGCTGTCGCCGCGACCGCGCATGTCCGGGCAGATTACCCGCCAGCGCGGCGAGAGACGCTCGGCCAGGACATCGAAATCGCGGGCATTGCGGGTCAGGCCATGGAGGCAGACGATCGGCGGACGTTCCTCCGATTCACCGGGATAATCCCGAAAGTGCAGCTTCAACCCATCCCGGCTCGACCAGAACCGATCCTCGAATACCGTCATGCCGAAGCCGCGACCTCATCTTGTGGCCCGGCTTGATCGACGGGCATCGGATCGCCACTATTGCCCGATGCGAAGTGAACCGCAAGCAAGTGCCTACCGCCCTGCCCCCCGTATCGAGGCTATCGCCGACTGGATCGCCAGTCCGGTGGCGCCTGCCGATTTTCCGAAGCATATCCTGCGCTTCCGCAACGACCGCTGGGCCGCTGCGGTCGGTCTGGACGCGCTCGACGACGAGAACTGGATCACCCATTTCGGACGCTTCGAGCCGCTGCCGGGCAACCTGCCCCGACCGCTGGCGCTGCGCTATCACGGCCACCAGTTCCGCAACTACAACCCCAATATCGGCGACGGACGCGGCTTCCTCCATGCCCAGTTGCTGGACGGGGAAGGCCGCGTGCTCGACTTCGGCACCAAAGGCTCGGGCCAGACGCCCTACAGCCGCGACGGCGACGGCAGGCTGACGCTGAAAGGCGCGGTGCGCGAGATTCTCGCCACCGAGATGCTGGAGGCGCTGGGCGTCTACACCAGCAAGACCTTCTCGGTGATCGAGACCGGCGAGGAACTCTGGCGCGGCGACGAGCCTTCGCCGACGCGCTCGGCGGCGATGGTCCGGCTCAGCCACGGCCATATCCGCATCGGCACGTTCCAGCGCCTGCTCGCGCTGGAAGAGAAGGACCACATGGAAGCGCTCGTGGCCTATTGCCTCGAAACCTTCCCCGGCAACCTGCCCCCCGAGAACGCACCGGGCCGCGACGAACCCGCCGTGATCCTGCTCCATCAGGTGGTCGAGCGCATGGCCGATCTCGCGGCGAGCTGGATGGTCGCGGGCTTCGTCCACGGCGTGCTCAACACCGACAACATGAACATTTCGGGCGAGAGCTTCGACTATGGCCCCTGGCGCTGGCTGCCGCGCTGGGACCCGCGTTTCACCGCCGCCTATTTTGACCATTCCGGCCTCTATGCCTTCGGGCGCCAGCCGGAAGCGGTGCTGTGGAACTGCGGCCAACTGGCCATTGCTATCAGCATGTTGACGACGACCGAGCCGCTGGTGGCCGCGCTCGACCGCTTCGCGCCGCTCTACCAGCAGGCGATGAGCCGCCGCTTCACCTGGCGCCTCGGGGTGACGCCACAAGGGCTGGAGCAGGACTCGGCACTGATCCAGGCCGCCGAACAGGCCATGGTCGCAAGCGGAGAGGCGCCCGAGCAGTTCTTCTTCCACCATCGAGGCGGGAGAAACGCGGAGCAGGACCGATTCGGAGAGCTTCTGCGCGCTTACGCTCCCGCCGCCGACGCCTCGGACCCGTTCTGGCAGCAGCCCCTCCCGCCGAGCACGCTGATCGACGAGGTGGAACGCATCTGGAGCGAAATCGACCGGCATGACGACTGGTCCGCGCTCCACGCCCGCGTCGCGGAAATCCGCGAACTGGGCCGCCAGCTCGGCCCCGCGCCCACGCCCGCCGGACACTTGTCGGAAGGCTGACCCCAAAGGATTACATCCGCCGTTAGCATCCCGGTAGGAATACCTGTGCAAGAGCCTATCCGACAGCGAGTTATCCAGAGCGGACCAGCATCTTCATGGGCGCGACAGCGAGCGCATACAGCACCCGGCAACCCTCCATCGCCAGCGAGGCCGGAAACGTGACCGACATCGTCTCCTACGAGCCGGCGACGGGCGCGGAGATCTGGCGCGGCAAGCCTTGCGACGTCTACGAGGTGGTCAGCCGCGCCCGGCGCGCCTGGCCGACCTGGGCCGCGCAGCCGCTCGCCACCCGCATAGAACTGCTGCGCCGCTTCGCCAACGAAGTGCGCAAGGATGCCGAAAAGCTGGCCACCACGATCGCCCGCGAAGTCGGCAAGCCCTTGTGGGAGGCCCGCGCCGAAGTGGAAAGCGTGGTCGCCAAAGTCGAAATCTCGATCCGCGCCTATGCCGAGCGGACCAGCCAGCGGAAGCTCGATTCGGCGCTTCAGGGCACGATGGCGGTGCGCCACAAGCCGCATGGCGTGCTGGTCGTGCTCGGGCCGTTCGCCTTTCCCGCGCATTTGCCCAGCGCCCATATCGTCCCCGCCCTGCTCGCGGGCAATGCAGTGATCTTCAAGCCGAGCGAGAAGGCCCCCGCCACCGGCGAGATGCTCGCACGCTGCTTCCACCGGTCCGGGATTTCCGCCGCCGTCATGCAGTTCGCCGCGGGCGGGCCGCTCGAAGGGCAGGACTTCGTGGCGCACGACGGCATCGACGGGGTGCTGTTCACCGGCTCGGCCAATACCGGCATCTCGATCAACCGCCGCCTCTCCGCCCGGCCCGACAAGCTGGTGGCGCTGGAAATGGGCGGCAACAATCCGATCGTCCTGTGGGATACGCCGAAGCTGACCGATGCCGCCGCGCTGATCGTCCAGTCCGCCTTTTCCTCGGCCGGGCAGCGCTGCACCGCCGCGCGGCGGCTGATCGTGAAAAACTCGCTCTACGACGCCGCGATCGCGGAAGTGAAAGCGCTGGCCGACCGCGTGATCGTCGGCGCCCCGTTCGACGAACCGGCCCCGTTCATGGGGCCGGTGATCGACAACCTGGCGGCGGATGGACTGACCGAAAGCTTCCTCTATCTGCTGAGCAACGGCGGAAGGGCGATCAAGCATCTGGTGCGCAGCGACGATTCGCTGCCGTTCCTCAGCCCGGCGATCATCGACACCACGGCGATGAAGGACCGCCCCGATGTCGAACTGTTCGGCCCAATCCTCCAGGTGATACGCGTCGACGATTTCGACGAGGCCATTGCCGAGGCCAACAATACCCGCTTCGGCCTGGCCGCCTCGCTGGTCGGCGGTTCTCCGCAAGACTACAACCGCTTCTGGGCCAATGTCCGCGCCGGTATCGTCAACTGGAACCGCGCGACCACCGGGCCGAGCCATGCCGCACCGATGGGCGGGATCGGGCTTTCCGGAAACCACCATCCGAGCGGCTACTATGCGGCGGACTACTGCGCCTATCCGGTCGCCTCCGGCGAGATGGAACAGCCCCGCGCGATGATCGGGGTCGGGCTGCGATAAGGCTACTTGCCGCTGGCGACCAGATCGACCTCGGTAACGCCGCCGTCCAGCTTGCGGGCATAGACGACATAGGCCTGTCCGCCCTTGCGGCCGCCGATCACATGGTCGCTGCCGTCGATCCGATGCTCGGCGCTGTAACCACCGCGCTGGGCCATCGAGTAATAGAAGCTCATGACATCCTCGGGCGAGACCGGGGTGGCGTAGTTGACCACGCGCAGCGCGCAGCCGTCGGCATCGGTTCCTGCCGCTTCCTGCACCGCACCGCGCGGATAGACGGGAATGGCGGCGGGCAACTTTTTCGCCCAGCCTTCGGAATATTGCACTTTGCCTGCGCAATCGGTCTTAGCCTTGCGCGCGGCATCGCTGATCTGCGCTGCCGAGGCGGCATTCTGCGCCAGGGCCGAGGCACCGCCCTTCTGCGGCACGGGCGCGGGCAGGAGTTTACCTCCGGCGGCATCGGCGGCGGATTTCTTCGCGGCAGCCACGGCTTCGGGGGTGCTGGCGGCGGGTTGAAGGCTGATCGCAGCAGATGTGCTCCCGCCCGCCTTCTCCGGATCGACGACGATCCGGTCTCCGAGCGAGCCGCCCATGGCCGAATCGCTTTCCGCCGCCTCGGGCTTCTGCTTCGAATTGCAGCCCGCCAGCGCCAGCGCACCCGCCAGTGCGAGAAGCCCCAGACCGGCAGCGGTAACCCTCGTGGCGGTAGCCTTCATAATCCCGTCCTTCCTGTGCCGGGCCAAGAGATCGCCTCAGCATGGCGGTAGGGATCGAACCTTCCCGGTAAACGGCGAAGATTCAAGCGCGGCACAGGGTTAAAGCGGCCCGCGTTCCAAAATGGGATGACCGAGGCGCAAGACCTTACGAAGCGGGAACCGACCAAACAGGTCGAAGGCGCCTGCGGCCCTAAGGTCGCAGACGCCCTCTCCCACCCGTACTCATGGAGCTCGGGAGGTCTCCCCCGCAAGTCGCCGTCCTCGCGGGGAAGCCAGTTTCTATTTCGTCAGGCTTAGCGGCAGCGCGAGCCGCCGCGCTCCACTTCGCGGCCCAGCAGGGCACCGGCGGCGGCGCCTAGCACGGTGCCGGTGGCGCGATCGCCGCGGGTGTCGATGGCGCGGCCGGCAAGGGCACCTGCCGCACCGCCTACCAGCAGGCCGGTGGTGCCGCCCGAGCGGCGGCAGTCGTAGTAACGACGGTCGCCCCGATAACCACGGTCGCCGCGATAGTAGTGGTCGCGGTTGCCGTAGCCGCGGCGACGGTCTTCACGCGAATAGCGTTCGCGCCAGTGGCCATAGCTCTGTTCGCCGGGGGCCTCGAAGCTCTGCGTCGGCGCGAAGCTGACGGCGGCCGAAGCGGGAAGAGCAGTCGCCAGGCTGGCCGTTGCGGCAGCGAGGGCGGTAGCCTTGAAAAATGCGTTCATCTCAAATCTCCTCGTCATTGCCGGGAGGGTGCCGTTTGAGGCTCGATCCGCGGTACGCATTCATCTTTAAGCGAACGAAGCTGAACAATCCGCAACACGGCTGTCAGAATTCGCAATAGCGATGAAGCGAGGACCATGTTGCGACGAACCGCTTGCCGAACCGGCATTTTCACACCTATCGCAGCAGGCCATCCACGGGATTTTCGATGCAGCCCACACCCTCGCGCCGCTCCGGCGGCTTAGCCCAGGCTTTCGGCGCCTATTTCATCTGGTGCCTGTTCCCGCTCTATTTTGCGGCGCTTCATGCGGTTTCGCCGTTCGAAGTCGTGGCCTGGCGCCTGCTTTTCACCCTGCCGTTCTGCCTGGTGATGGTGGCGGTGCTGCGGCAGGGCACGCAACTGCGCGCGGCGCTGGGCAATCCGCGCATCCTAGGCGCGCTGGCGCTGAGCGGGCTGCTGATCGGCACCAACTGGCTGGTCTACGTGATCGCGGTCATGGAAGGCCATGTCCTTGCCGCCAGCCTCGGCTATTACATCAACCCACTGGTCAATGTGCTGGCCGGAACGCTGTTCCTGCGCGAGCGGCTGTCGCGCCTGCAATGGACGGCGGTGAGCCTCGCCGCGATCGGCGTCGCCATCCTGTCCTGGGGGGCGCTCGATACCCTGTGGATCAGCATGGGGCTGGCGCTGAGTTTTTCGGGCTACGGCCTTGTCCGCAAACTGGCCCCGGTCGAATCGCTGCCAGGCCTGACGGTGGAAACTCTGGTGCTGCTGGTGCCCGCACTGGGCATGCTGATCTGGCAGGGCACGAGCCCGGCAGGCCTCGCCATGGGCCAATCGGTCACCACCAGTCTGCTGCTGGCCTGCGCGGGCATCGTCACCGGCATTCCGCTGCTGCTCTTTGCCGGAGCGGCACGCAAGCTGGACTTCTCCCTGCTCGGCTTCATTCAGTTCGTGACGCCGACAGGTGTGTTCCTGATGGGCCTCTTCGTCTTCGGCGAACCGCTGAAGCCGATCCAGATCGTCTGCTTCCTGTTCATCTGGACGGCCATCGCGGTGTTCTGCTGGGACCTGCTGTCCCGCAGGCGCAAGGCCGCGACGGCCTGAGGTCGGATCAGGCCTTGCGGCCCCGCTTCAGCAGCGCCTGCACGAAAGCGTCGATATCGTCGATATCGACGTCGAGCACTTCGTCCCACTCGCCCAGCAGCGCCTCGATATCCTCGCGGGTGTAAGGCTCCGGCGCCTTGTGATGCACTTTCGGTGCACGGTGCGGCCAGGGATGACCGGTCAGGTTGTTGTAGAGCCAGCCGACCTGGAACAGGAAGATCAGGTTCAGCGCCAGCGGCACCAGATAGCCGATACCCCAGTGCTGCTCCCCCGTCGCTCCCAGCGCATAGAGCAAGGCGCAGGCTCCGCCCGGCGGATGGAGGCTGCGAGTGAGCGACATGGCCACGATCGCCAGCCCCACGCCGGTCGAAGCGGCCAGCCAGGGGTTGCCCAGCAGATGGCCCATGGAAAGGCCGACGATCGCCGAGATCATGTTCCCACCGATCACCGACCACGGCTGCGCCAGAGGGCTGGCGGGAACGCAGAACACCAGCACCGCCGAAGCGCCGAGCGGCGCGACAAGGAACGGGAGCGTCGAAAGCCCGCCCATCTCCACGCCCTTCATTTCGAGCAGCATGGTAATGCCGCCCGCCAGTGCAATCCCCAGCATCCCTCCGAACGCACCGCGTGCCCAGGCAAGACGTGTCTTCAGGCTTCCATGCCCAGCGTTATTCAACCATCCAGCCGCCACCGGCCCAGACCTCCTGGCAATATCATCAGCAAACGGGTGGCCTATGAACCTCTCGCCGCGCGATGGCGAGCCGAGTCGTGCTAGGGCAGGCGATAGACAAATTGTAACCGGGTTCGTCATGGTACGGCGCCGCCAGTGCCGCAAATCGGCCACCTTCGGATGATTGCCTGCGGGCTTCCGATGGAGCCCTTCCCATGCCTGCGATCGATGCCGCCCCTCTCGCCTCCGAACAGACGGTGGACGCTTTCGATCTCCGGCAGATGCGCAGTACTCCCGGTGCTTCTTTCAGCGTAATCCGCCCACGTTGCCCGGAAGGCCGCGCGGGCGAGATCGTGGTCTGCGCGCCCGATCCGGAGAAAGAGCGCCTGCGCCCCCTGCCCGAAGGCTACGACATTCCTGAAGGTCCGCCCCGCCTCGACATGAAGCTGGACGAAAACACCACCGCCGACGTCCATCTTCAGGCCGAACGCTTTCCCAACGGCATGGTCAGCAACCGGCTCATGGTGGGGGTAAAGCGCAAGTTCTGAAACGGAAAAGCCCGGTCCGCCCTAGGGAAAGGCGGACCGGGCTTCTCAAGGCGCCCCGATGACAGGAGGGAGGAGGGTCCGAAGCGCCCTATCCGATCAGGCGAACTTGCCCGCCTTGGCGATCTGGGCCACCGGCTTGCGGTTCGAGGCGACTTCGCGCTCCTGAAGGAATTCGGGAAGCTGGCTCTTGTCGCCGATCCGACCGATGGCGAAGGCAGCTTCCAGACGATGATCGGCGGGAATGCCGAGGGCGGCTTCCGCCTCGCCGAACTTCAGCCCGGTCATGCCGTGGGTGTGGTAGCCCAGTGCCTGCGCCTGAAGCGCGGCCAGCGCCCAGGCGGCACCGGCGTCGAAGCTATGGCTGTGGTTGTTCGAATTGCCCTTGTCCGAGCGCATCTGGCTATCGGACACGACGTAGACGATCGCCGAGGCGTCCTTGGCCCAGCCCTGGTTGAACTCGATCAGCTGCGAAAGCAGCAGGTCCCAGTTGGCATCGCCCTTCTTCGCGTAGAGGAAAGTCCAGGGCTGCACGTTGTAGGCCGAAGGCGCCCAACCGGCGGCTTCGAAGATCACGTCGAGGTCTTCCTGCGGAATCTCGCTGCCGTCGAAAGCGCGCGGCGACCAGCGATCGACGATCAGCTTTTCGACTTTGGGATGGGCAGTGCGTCCGGTCATCTCAGGTATCCTTGGCAGGGTGGTGAAATCTGGGAGCGGGGATAGCCTGCGCACGAGCATCGGGGAATCGAGATAATTTAAACCGAACTGTTCCATTCTTTGGAAAAGTCGTCGATCTCGCCATGGGCGCCCCGCTTGCCACGGCCTCGCCGCCGCGGGTTGCGCTTTTTTGCCGAATCCAGCGCCTTGCGCATGGGCACGCTCTGCCCCACTTATCGGGCATGACCGCCAGCCGCCTGTTCGACCGCGCCCTTATCCGGCTTTCCCCCCGCCCCGATTCAAACGAAGACGTCGTCCAGTTCCTTCAGGGCCTCGTCACCGCCGACGTGTCGAAAGTGCTGCCCGCCTGGGCGGCGCTGCTCTCGCCGCAGGGCAAGGCGCTGTTCGATTTCATCGTCTGGCCCGGCGGCAAGAGCCTGCTGATCGACTGCGAGACCGAGGTGGCCGACGCGCTGGTCAAGCGCCTGTCGATGTACCGCCTGCGCCGCGCCATCGACATTGCCCGCGACGATTCGCTGGCCGTCCACTGGCGCGCCCATACGGGTGACGGCGCCGCCTCCGATCCGCGCCACCACGGCCTCGGCGAACGCTGGATCGCGCCGATCGACCCCACCGACCCTTCCGAAGCCGAAAGCGCCGATGCCGCCTGGCGCGCCCACCGTCTGGCCATGGGCGTGCCCGAAGGCCGCGCCGAACTGGGCGAGGGCGAGACGCTCTGGCTGGAATGCAATGCCGTGGAACTGAACGGCGTCAGTTTTACCAAGGGCTGCTATGTCGGGCAGGAGAATACCGCGCGCATGAACTGGCGGCAGAAGGTCAACCGCCGCCTGATCGTGGTGCCCCTCGCCCGCTCGGACGAGAAGCGCCGCCGCGCCGCCTATCCCGAACTCGGGCTGGCAGTGGACCATCTGCGCGTCGAGGACATCGACCCGAAGCTCGCGCCGAAGTGGCTTGAATTTCCCGCCTGATAAGACAGGTTCTCAGGCCGGGAGCGCCCCTGCGACCGCAGCTTCATGGCGGAAAGGCCGCTCCGTCAGATTGGCGACGTAGATCCTGGCCCGTACTGGCTCGCCGTGGCTGAAGCGTTCGCACTCGGCCCCGCTGTCCGCGAAACCGGTTTCCTCCAGCACTTCGCGCGTGGCGGGATTGTCCGCAAAATGGCTGACGACCACGCGGCGATGCCCCAGTGACCGGGCCTGCGCCAGCACTGCCCGCACCGCTTCGCGGGCAAAACCCCGTCCGCGATGGCACGGCGCGATCCAGTAGCCGAGTTCCACCTCATCCTCGATCCGTCCAAGACCGATACCGCCCACCAGCTTGGGTCCACCGGGTGAACGCAGATACATGAAGAAGTGCGGCAGGCGCGGGTCACGCGGTCTTGCCAGATAATCGCGCATGGCCCCCATCGAACGCGGCAATTCGCCTGCGCCGAGCTTGCGCTCTCCAGCATCGTCGGAAATGGCCTCGACAAGATCGTCGACATCTTCCGGCCAGCCGGGCCTCAGGAACAATCTCTCCGTGCGGACGAACATGGGCAGTTCTCCGTTTTTATTATTTTGCGTCCCATACTATGCACAAAGACAGTTGCTTTGCACGGATTTTGCTACGGCTTGGGAAATTGCCGCGACGGACTCTTCGATGGATCCCGTCATCCACCGAAGAGCGCTTTTTCCTTAGGCACTTAATAGAGAGCGCGATTCAGGCCGCGTGCCTGGCCGCAACGGACTGGCCGCTTCCGAAACCGGAATTCGGACAGTCATCGTCACAATCGCCGGGCGAATCGAATTCGACCGCATACTCCCGCGAGAGACCGTGCGTTCCCCGTCCTTCGCTGAACCGCTCGGTGACACGGCCGGTAGGCCGGAAGCCGACCTTCTCCAGCACGCGGCCGGAAGCGGGATTGTCCAGGAAATGGCTGCCGATGATCCGCTTGTGGCCGATCGCTCGCGCCAGCGAGAGAACAGCGCGGGCCGCCTCGCTCGCGAAGCCCTGCCCCCAGTGCTCGCGGGCGATCCAGTAGCCGAGGTTCACTTCGCCATCGAGCAGCGAGAGACCGATGCAGCCGACGATGCGGGTGCCGTGGGCGCCAGGCTGGGTGATCAGGAAGCGCGGCAGCAGCATGTCCTGCGGCGCTTCGAGGAAACGCCGGGCATCCTCGTCGGTATAAGGCCAGGGCGCGCGCGCCAGATTGCGCACGACGGCTTCGTCGGCGATCAGGGCCAGCAGTTCATCCTGATCCTCGGACCAGCCGGGCCTCAGGAACAGCCGTTCGCTGCGAACGAACATAGAGTATCTCCACTCATCCGCCCCGCGCTTTCCCTAGGATTTGCGCGTGACATTGCGATTACGCACAACGCCCGAAGAGCCTGAAATATCCGCGCAAATTCGTAAGAAAATGTAAGGATCGGTCGCTCTGCGAAACTGCTGTGCCGTGCGTGAGGGAGACACGAAAAGAGGGAGACGGGCTGGCCCTTCTCCCTCGTTCAGCCGACCCTTGAAGGTCGGCGGGGCCATCCCGTAAGGATGGCCCTGGTATAGACCATCCGATTATTCGGCGGCTTCTGCCATGGCGTCAACCGACACGTACTTGCGGCCGAGTTTGCCGTCGTGGAAACGCACGCGACCTTCGGCAAGCGCGAAGAGGGTGTGGTCCTTGCCCATACCGACGTTTACGCCCGGGTACACGCGGGTGCCGCGCTGACGGATGATAATGTTGCCGCCGATCACTTCCTGACCGCCGAACTTCTTAACGCCAAGACGGCGGCCCGCAGAGTCGCGACCGTTGCGCGACGAACCGCCTGCTTTCTTATGTGCCATTGCTCAGTCCTTCCGATCTTTGGCTCAGGCGACCGACACGATGCGCAGCAGGGTCATCTGCTGGCGGTGGCCGTTCTTGCGACGATAGTTGTGGCGGCGGCGCTTCTTGAACACCACGACCTTTTCGCTCTTGGCCTGAGCGATGATCTCGGCCGAAACCGTGATCTTCGAGGCGTCGGCGACTTCGCCTTCGTTGCCGGCGAGCAGAACGTCGCCCAGCGTGATGGTCTCACCGGCTTCACCAGCCAGCTTTTCAACCGCGATCTTGTCTCCGGCGGCAACCCGATACTGCTTGCCGCCCGTGCGCACAACTGCGAACATGGTGCCCTTACCTAATCTCAATGAGCCCTAAACAGGCCGAAACAACTTTGCCCCGGCCGCTCTGGTCCAGGAAGGAACCGTGGAGCCTTGCGGGCGACGCACCGGCATCCCCATTTGCATGGGGTTCCGGAAAGAATGGTGCCGTTAGTCCAGCGACCGATTCGTGTCAACCAGCGAGTGGCCGGGGAAAGGCCGGGAAACGCTATTGGACCATGGCCTGCCATGGATTGACGCTCGCGATCGGCCCTGACCATGCTATGGCATGCCCATGACCCGCGCACCAGTCCGTTTCCCTGCCCGTTTCCGGGGCCATTTCCCGACATTGGCGCTCGTTTCCGCGCTTTCCCTCAGCCTCTGCGCCTGTTCCACGGCCCGAAGCTATCCTTCGCTGGCCTATCGCGCGGTGGAGCGCACTGCCATGCCAGCAGCCGCCGAACCGGCACCGCCGCCGGTCCAGTTCCCCCCGGCGAGCGCCGACCTGACCGCCCGAATCAGCGGCCTCGTCGCCGCTGCACAGGCCTCGGACAAGCAATTCGCCGCCAAGCGCCCTGCCGCCGACCGCGCGGTTTCGGCCGCCGCCCGCGCGGCGCGCACCAGCGATTCGTGGATTTCGGCGCAAGTCGCGGTCTCGGCGCTCCAGGCCAGCCGCGACACGACCGTGGCAGCTCTTGCCGATCTCGATTCACTCTACGCCGATGCGCGCCAGGCCGAACCCGTGGAGGAATCGCCCAGCGCCAAGGCCATCGATACCGCGCGCGAGCAAGTGCAGGCCCTTGTGAACGGCCAGAATGACGTGATCTCCGTGCTGGACACGCGCCTGAAGGCTTAAGATACGAAAAACCCCTCCACCTTGCGAGGGAGGGGTTGTCCGAACGGATTCGATGCCGACCTGAAAGCCCCCCGGCTCAGATACGAATCGAGAGGCGCAATCACCTCAAGGCCAAGATAGTGGGACGGCCAATCCCCAACCCGGGATCAGCACGGGAAGCGAGGACCTGAATGGCCTCGCCCACAGTCAGCCTTCCGCTCGAAAGTTCGATGCCGCGAGACCGGCGGGAGATTACCATCTCCTGCCGACCCCATGGCGCCGTTTCGCAGCGAAAGATTTGACGCCGATCAAACGGAGAAAATTTCGCGGCCGAGGCCCCGACCTAAGATAAAGCCTCAGCCCCGCGCACCAAACAGCGCGCTGCCGACCCGCACATGCGTCGCACCGAGCATCACTGCGGTCTCGAAGTCCTCGCTCATGCCCATCGAGAGCTGCGAGATCCCGTTGTCCGCCGCGATCTTCGCCAGCAGCGCAAAGAACGGCGCGGCCTCGATCCCGAGCGGCGGCACGCACATCAGGCCCGCGACCGGAATCTGCGCCTCGCGCGCGGAGGCGAGCAGCGCGGGCACGTCCGTGATCGCACAGCCGCCCTTCTGGTCTTCGGCGCCGATATTGACCTGCACGAAGCAGGGCACGCGGCGGCCGGTCTTGTCCATCGCCTTGCCCAGCGCCGCGACCAGCGAAGGCCGGTCGAGCGAATGGATGCTGTGGAACAGACCCAGCGCATCCTCGGCCTTGTTCGACTGCAGCTGGCCGACGAGATGCAGCCGCACCTCGGGGTTTTCCTGTAGCAGGGCGGGCCACTTGGCCTCGGCTTCCTGCACGCGGTTCTCGCCGAACACGCACTGGCCCTGAGCGATCAGGGGCGCGATCGCCTCGGGGGGGTGGGTCTTGGAAATGGCGACGAGTTCGACCGAGGCCTCTTCGCGCCCGGCAATGCGGGCGGCCTGGGCGATACGGGTGCGGATGTCTTCGAGAGGAGTTGCTGGCTGATCCATGGCGCGCTGCTATAGCGGCTTCGTGCCGAACCGCCACCCGCCTCTTCCCCAGATCTGGCTCATCAGCGATGCCCGCAACGACCCTGCGCTGGAGCGTGCGCTCGCCCGCCTGCCGCGTGGATCGGGGCTGATCTATCGGCACTACCACCTCGCGCCGGCCGAACGCCGCGCCCGGTTCGAGGCCCTCGCCCGCGTGGCCCGGCGCTTCGGGCACCGCGTGATCCTGTCCGGCACGCCGCGGCAGGCTCGGGCGTGGAAGGCCGACGGCGCTTATGGGGCGGCGGAAAAACTGGCTCGAGGCCCCGCGACACTGCGGCTCGTGACCGTCCATTCCCTGCGCGAACTGGCCAGTGCGACACGCGCCCGCGCCGATGCGGTACTGCTTTCGCCCGTCTACCCGACCCGCTCCCATCCCGGCGCGGCAACGCTCGGGCCGGTGCGATTCCACCTTCTCGCCGCACGATCCGCCGTTCCGGTGATTGCCCTGGGCGGCATGACCCGGCATCGCGCGCGCCATCTGCCGACGCGGACATGGGCGGCGATCCAGGGCCTTGCCTAAGTAACCCGCCCGGGCAGCGGACGAGTCGCCCACAGGCCTGTTCCCGATCCATTCTTGACGGCGAGTCCCGCCGGAGCGCATTATCCGGGGCCTGATCAGAGCCCGATTTCAGGGGGAATTCCTAATGGCCACCCGGCCCCTCGCGCCCGGACGGCGTATCGCCAAGCCGAACTGGCGTGCCGTTCTCAAGCGCTCGCTGCGCCGCGCCTCCGAACTGAGCGGCGCGCTGACGCTGTTCGCGGCGATGACCTTTCTCGCCCTCGCGCTGGCAAGCTATCACCAGACCGACCCCTCTGCCTCGACCGCCGCAGGCGGCCCGGCGCAGAACTGGATGGGCGCGGTCGGAGCCTGGGTGGCGGAACGCGCGCTTGTGCTGTTCGGCCCAGTTTCGGCGCTTTTCGTTCCCCTGCTCTACGTCTTCGCCCGCAAACTCTGGTTGCTGGTCGAGGAGGACGACAACGAGATCGAGCATTCCAACCAGCGCTGGTGGCGCCCGGTGGCGGTGCTGGCGATCGCGATGACCTTGATCGCCACGGTCATGTCGCTGGTCTTCACCGCGCCCGGCGGCGTGCTACCCGCTTCGATGGGCGGCATCACCGGCCTGCTCGGCGCCAAGGCCGTGACCGGCCTCGCCGCTTTCGCGCCCGAAATCGTGCAGGGCTGGATCAAGCTGGTGCTGGCGCTGCTTTGCGCACTGGCCGGTGTCGCGTTGGCAGGGCGGGTCTTTGCCGTCGATTGGGTCCGCCTGCTCACGCTGCCCGGCCGGATCGGACGCCTGCGCGGCGAAGGCGAGACCTCGCCTGCCGTCGCCGAAAAGACCAAACCGCGCGAGGGCACCGAAGAAGCCGACAAGCCCAAGGCCGCCCCCCGCATCGATGCTCCGCCCGCCGCCGCCTTCGACGGCCCGGCGGAAAAGCCGCGCAAGGCGCCCGAGATCAGCGATCCCAAGGCCGCTGCCACGCCCGCACAGCTCAACATCGGCAATCGCCAGAAGGACATGTTCGACAAGTTCGCTCTGCCGGGCCTCGACCTGCTGAAGGATCCGCCGCCCAACTCGCAGCCGAAGATCGACAAGCTTAGCCTCGAACGCAACGCCCGCCTGCTCGAAACCGTGCTGGACGATTTCAATGTGAAGGGCGAGATCACCGCCGTGCGCACCGGCCCGGTCGTCACCATGTACGAACTGGAACCGGCGCCCGGCATCAAGTCCAGCCGCGTGATCGGCCTGGCCGACGACATCGCCCGCAACATGAGCGCGATCTCGGCCCGCGTGTCCTCGATCCCCGGCCGCACGGTCATGGGCATCGAACTGCCGAACGCGGACCGCCAGATGGTCTCGTTCAAGGAGATGGTCGCCTCCGAGGCCTTCGCCGAGCACAAGGGCATGCTGCCGATCATCCTCGGCAAGGACATCGCCGGTGAGCCGGTGGTCGCAGACCTTGCAACGATGCCGCACTTGCTGGTTGCCGGTACCACCGGTTCGGGTAAGTCGGTGGGTCTCAACACGATCCTGCTCTCGCTGCTCTACCGTCTGACGCCGGCGCAGTGCCGCCTGATCCTGGTCGATCCCAAGGTGCTGGAACTCAAGAGCTACGACGACATCCCGCACTTGCTCTCGCCCGTCGTCACCGAGCCGCCCAAGGCCGTGCGCGCGCTGAAGTGGGCGGTGGAGGAGATGGAACGCCGCTATCGCCAGATGAGCGAGATCAGCGTCCGCAACCTCGCCAGCTTCAACGAGAAGGTCCGCGCCGCCGCCGCCAAAGGCAAGCCGCTCGGTCGCCGCATCCAGATCGGCTTCGACCCCGAAACGGGAGAGGAACTCTACGAGGACCGCCAACTCGATTACGAGACGCTGCCGCAGATCGTCCTCATCGTCGACGAATTGGCCGACCTCATGGTCACAGTCGGCAAGGAAATCGAAGTGCTGATCCAGCGTCTCTCGCAAAAGAGCCGCGCGGCGGGCATCCACCTGATCATGGCGACGCAGCGCCCCTCGGTCGACGTCATCACCGGCGTCATCAAGGCCAACCTGCCGACCCGCGTGTCCTTCGCCGTCACCAGCCGCATCGACAGCCGCACCATTCTGGGCGAACAGGGCGCCGAGCAGCTGCTGGGCAAGGGCGACATGCTCTACAAGCCCAGCTCCGACCCGGTGAAGCGCGTCCACGGCCCCTTCGTCTCGGACGAGGAAGTCGAACACGTTGCCGATCACTGGCGCGCACAGGGCAAGCCCGACTACGTCGATGCCGTCACCAACGAGCCGGAAGAAGGCTCGTTCGGCTTCGACGACCTCGACGCCACCGCCTCCGACCAGCCGGAAGAGCGCAAGTACCGTCAGGTCTGCCAGCTGGTGTTCGAGAACCAGAAGGTCTCGGTATCCTGGCTGCAGCGCCAGATGGGCGTGGGATACAACACCGCCGCCAAGTGGGTGGAGCGCATGGAGCAGGACGGCTACGTCGGCCCGGCGAACCACGTCGGCCGCCGCGACATCTACCGCGACGAGAACGGATCGCCGCTCTGATGTCGCCGATCAGGCGCTGCCTGGTGCTGCTAAGCCTGCTGGCGACGCCCGCCGTCGCCGCAGACACGGCAGCCCAGTGGCAGCGCCTCTTCGTGCCCCAGGTCGAGAACCTGATGGGCCGCCGCGTCTATGTCGACAAGGCCAGCGCCCGCACCGGCATGATCGGGCGGCAGTTCCGGCAGATGCAGGTCCTGCTCCGCCCCAACGCGGGATATCCGGCCGGGACCCTGCTCTACATGGACCGCGCGGTGGACTGCGCCGGAAGCCGCGCGCTCGCCTACCACTGGCAGATCGTTCGGCCCGATGGGGTCGTCTTGCGGGATTGGAGCGAGGCCAGCCCTGCGGTCTCAGCCGTGCAGTGGGTCGGGGAGGACGGGCTTGTGCTCAAATATGTCTGTACGGGCAGGTTGCCGAGGTAAGACAAATGAAGAGAAGTCCTGGAGGATGATCCCCCAGACCCTCGGAATGTCTACCTTGCGCGTTGCCTATTCGTTGTGCGCTCGCTGGCAGCGAGTAGGTCTCCCGGCGCCATCGTCAGGTAACAGGCTCCTCCACCTCGTTCATTGCGAGCTTAGCAAAGCAATCGCACTGCGCGCGCGTGTCAGGCTGTCGGCGTGCCGGTCTCGGCAGGTGCCTGCGCTTCCTCGGTCGCCTTCTCGCGCGCATCGCGCTTTTCGGTGAACCACATGAACAGCAACGTGCCTTCGTAGAGCGCCAGCAGCGGGATCGCGAGCAGGAGCTGCGACACCACATCCGGTGGCGTCGCGACAGCAGCGATGATGAAGATGCCGACGATCGCATAACGACGCGCGCCGACACACTGCGCGCGGGTGATGATCCCGGCCCGGTTGAGCAGCATCAGCAGCACCGGCAGCAGGAAGCTGATGCCGAAGGCGAGGATGAACTGCATGACCAGCGCCAGATAGTCGCCGGTGCCGGGCAGCGCTTCGAGCTTGAGGCCACCCTTCTGCCCCTCAAAGGTCAGGAAGAAATGAAAGGCCGTCGGCATCACCACGTAATAGGCCAGAGCCGCGCCCATCGTGAAAAGGATCGGCGTCGCCACCAGGAACGGCAGGAACGCCTTCTTTTCCTTGGCATAGAGACCGGGGGCCACGAACTGCCAGATCTGGTTGGCGATCACCGGGAAGCTGACGAAGAACGCCGCGAACAGCGCGATCTTCACTTCCACGAAGAAGGCCTCGTAGAGCTTGGTGTAGATCAGCTTGCCCTGTCCGGGCGGAAACGCCTCCGTCAGTGGACGGACGAGGAACGCGAAGATGTCGCTGGAGAAATAGAAGCAGACGCCGAAAGCCACCGCGAAGGCCAGAAAGGCGCGCAGGAGCCGGGTGCGCAGCTCGATCAGGTGTTCGAGCAGCGGCGCCTGCGTATCGTCTATGTCTAAAATGCGGAAGGGCTGCATGGTGCGGCTTCTAAAAGAGGAACTTGGTCTGAAAGATCAGGGCGGCGGCGGCGGAAGATGCATTTCGGCCTGCTCGGCAGGCTTCGGCGCGGGCTTGGCTTGAGCTTCACCCACCCCGTCACCCTCGGCAACTGGCGCATTTTCAGTCGGATGCGGAAGCGAAGGCGTTTCCGAGCCGGTCGGCGCCTGCATCTGGTTCATGTCGGGCAAAACGGGATTGGCCTTCATGATGGCCTCGTTCTGCTCACGCCACTTGCGTTCCATTTCCTCCAGTTCGGCCTCGCGCACCATGGCGTCGATGCCGGCGCGGAAATGGCCGGAGACCTTGCGCATCTTGCCGATCCATCGCCCGGCCGTCCGCATCGCCAAAGGCATATCCTTCGGCCCGATGACGACGACCGCCACTATGACGATCAGAAGCAGTTCTGAAGCACCTACGTCGAACATTGCGAGCGCGGGTCCAGAGCGTTCTTAAGACTGCTCGGTCTTGTTCTCGGCCTTCGCCTGAGCAACCGGAGCATCGCCCTGCTGGGCGGTGATCTGCGGGGCAGTGGTCGAGGAGGTCTTGTTCTCTTCCTCGTTCATGCCCTGCTTGAAGCTCTTGATGCCCTTGCCGAAATCACCCATGATTTCCGACACGCGGCCGCGTCCGAACAGCACGAGTACGATCACCAGGACGATCATCCAGTGCCAGATCGAGAAGCTACCCATAACCTCAACTCCAAAAACCGTGCGACCGATTCCGACCGCATAAAGCCCATCTAGGCATTTTACCGCGAACTTGCCAGTCCGTCATTGATATGACCAAGTCCGGTCGCTTAGCGGTCATCTTCCGGGAAGAGGTCCGGATCGACAAGCCCTTCCGCCGACCCGTCCTCAGCTTCCTCGTCTTCTCCGGGCACCTTACCGGGGCGCAGCGCGGTCTCGATCATCTCGTCATCCACAGGATCGAGCAGGCCCGCCGCGCGGAGTTCCTCCAGTCCCGGCAGTTCCCTGAGCGACCCCAACCCGAAATGCGCCAGGAAATCGGGCGTCGTCGCGTAGATCACCGGACGGCCCGGCACCTCGCGGCGTCCGGCGACGCGCACCCAGCCCGCCTCCATCAACACGTCCAGCGTGCCCTTGGCGGTCTGGACCCCGCGAATCGCCTCGATCTCGGCGCGGCTGACCGGCTCGTGATAGGCGACGATCGCCAGCACTTCGGTCGCCGCGCGCGAAAGACGGCGCACGTCTTCCTTCTCGCGGCGCAGCAGATGGGCAAGGTCCGGCGCGGTCTCGAAGTGCCAGCGCTTGCCCCGCTCCACCAGCAGCACGCCGCGACCTTCGTAGTCCTTCCGCAGCCGGGCGAGCGCCGGGCGCACGTCCGCCTGGCCAAGGTGGTTCGAAATCTGCTCGACGGTCAACGGCTGTTCGGCGGCGAACAGCGTCGCCTCCACGGCGCGGAGAAGGTCGTCCATCGGTTCCGTCATATTACTTGCAGGCCTTCAGGCGGAGCGGACCGAACGTCTGCTCCTGCGCGATCTCGGCCTTGCCGGTGCGCGCGAGTTCGAGAGCGGCGACGAAGCTGGAAGCCAGCGCCGAGCGCCGCAGTTGCGGATTGGCCCAGCTGTCGCTCGCGGGAGGGAGAAAATCGCGAAGATCCATCCAGTCGAGCGAGACCCCGAGCATGGTGGAGACACGGGCGATGGCGCTGTCGAGCGTCATCACCATGCGCTCGCGGACCATGTGGACCACCGGCTGGCTGCGCACTTTCACGTCGCCATAGGCGCGCACGAGATCGTACCACGAGCACTGCCAGGCCGACTTGCGCTCCACCCGCAGCCCTTCCGGCGCGCCGCGCGCGAAGACGTCACGGCCAAGCCGGTTGCGCCCCATCAGCCGCGCCGCCGCCTCGCGCATCGCACCGAGCCGTTGCAGGCGCAGTTGCAGCCGCAAGGCCAGTTCCTCGGGGCTGGGATCGGCCTGCTCGTCCTTGGGCAGCAGCAGCGAGGACTTCAGGTAGGCAAGCCAGGCCGCCATCACCAGATAGTCCGCCGCCAGTTCCAGCCGCAGCGCCTCGGCCCGGTCGATATAGTCGAGATAGGCGGCGACCAGTTCGAGGATCGAGATCCGGCGCAAGTCCACCTTCTGCCGCCGCGCGAGATCGAGCAGTAGATCGAGCGGGCCTTCCCAGCCGTCGATCTCCAGATAGAGCGCTTCCTTGCGGGCTTCGGCCCGCTCCTCGCCCTCCCAGCCGCCGTCGGCAGCAGGAAGATCGAGGGGAAGTTCGGAAGGCGCGTCCATGCTCAACCCGCCAGCGCCAGCAGAGCGTCGCGACGGGCGAGCAGTTCCGCGTGGGTTCCGGTGGATTGCGCCCCCACGACCGAGGCCAGCGCAAGGTCCAGCTTTTCGAGCGCCTGCGCGCTCATCGCCGGAACGCGGTTCGCAATGCCGATCATGTCGTCCATCTTCGCCCAGCAATTGAGCGCAATGTCGCAGCCCGCCGCGATCGAGCGCTCCGCAAGCTCGGGCACGCTGCCGGACAGCGCCTGCATGTCGAGGTCGTCGCTCATCAGCAGGCCGGTGAAGCCGATGCGCTCGCGGATGATCTCGCGGATCACGAAAGGCGAGAGCGTCGCCGGGTTCTCCGCGTCCCACGCCGTGTAGCGGACATGCGCGGTCATCGCGAAAGGCACGTCCTTCAAAGTGCGGAAAGGCTCGATATCGATTTCCAGCTCTTCCTCGCTCGCCTCGACGGTCGGCAGTTCCTTGTGGCTGTCCGCCATCGCGCGGCCATGGCCGGGGATGTGCTTCACGCAGCCGACGATCCCGGCCCGCGCCAGCCCCTGCAACGTCGCCCGGCCCAGCGCCGCGACGCGCATCGGGTCGCCGCCGAAAGAACGGTCCCCCACAATGTCGTGCGCGCCGGGGTGGCGTATGTCGAGCGGCGGATGCGCGTCGGCAGTCACGCCCACTTCGGCAAGGTCCAACCCGAGCGCCTCGGCATTGTCCCGCGCCGCCTCGATCGCACTGGCCGGAGCAAGATCGTAGAGCCTGTCGAACGCCCCGCCCGGCGGATAGGCTGACCACACCGGCGGCTTCATCCGCGCGACGCGCCCGCCTTCCTGGTCGATGGTGATGTAGAGCCGCTCGCGCCCATGGATGGCGCGCAAATCATCGGTCAGCGCGCGAAGCTGCTCGCGGTCCTGCACATTGCGGCCGAACAGGATGTAGCCGGCCGGATCGGCATCGCGGAAGAACGCGCGCTCGTCGGCGCTGAGGGTCAGCCCGGAAAGGCCGAAGATCGCGGGTGTCATAAGCGTGCTTGGTCGCAGGATTCTGCGGTTTTCGCAAGAATTCCGGATTCGGGAAGTGTGGACAGGGAAGGGAGAAGTCCTGGGGCCCTTCGACAAGCTCAGGAGATCCCCCAGACCCTCGGAATTGGCGACCTCGCGCACTACCTATCCGCCGTGCGCTCCTTGCGGCGCAGCCATTAAGTCTCCCGACGCCGCCATGGGCTCGCAACGGCTAAGGCAGGGCGTGACCTCGACAGTTTGGGGGTGCAGGGGCGATGGCCCCTGCTCTTCCCTTCCTTACTGCTTAACCTGACAACTGAGCCCAGCCGACTTCATCCCGCTGCACAGCGCCCGCGCCGCTGCGAGATCGCCGGGCACGGCCTGGAGGCGGTAGACCTTGCCGATATCCGCCTGTCCTTCGACGATGCGGTGGCTCACGCCGGACAGCGCGGGATACTGTACCTTCAGCGCGTTCCAGCCCGCTTCGGCGGTGGGCTTCGAGGTATAGGCGCCGACCTGCACCCCCACGCCGGTCACGACCGGCTCCGGCTTGGCCGAAGCGCTCGCAGAGGGCAAAGGCTGGGGCGATGGCTGCGGCGCCGGGGCATTGTCGGCCTCGCCCTGCCCGATCTGCGGCATGCGGGACTGACCTTCGGCGACCGCGTAGCTGGTGTCGCCGGTGCCCGCCACGACATCGCCGCCGGGATTTTCCGGGCGCGTCTTGTAGGGTTCCTTGGGCGCCTCGATCACGCCGCCGCTGGCGACCAGCGGCTGTTCCGACTTCTGGCGGGTAGCCCACCAGATGCCGCCGACGATCACGAGGATGGCGGCGACGGCAAGGCCGACGAGCAGCAGGGTCTGGCCGGAGCCGCCGCCCTGCTGGTCCTCGAACTCTTCATCCTCGCCTTCGAGCCAGGGCAGGCGCACGTCCTCGTCACCGAGTTCGAGTTTGCGGGGAGCCTGCTCCGCGCCCTCGAAACCGGAGGCGGAGCGCCCCGCGTTCAGGTCGTCATGGAAGGACCCGCTGCGGCTTTCGCCGTCCCGGTCCTCGCCTTCCTGATTCTGGCCCCAATTCGCCATGACTTACATTTCCTCCACTGCCTCGACGCCGAGCAGCGCGAGGCCATTGCGGACAAGTTGCCCGATCTGCGCGGCCAGGAAAAGCCGTGCGCCGGTCAGGTTAGCGTCGGCAGCGTTAACGAAGCGCTTTTCGACGCGCTCGTTGCCGAGGTTCCAGTAGCCGTGGAAGGCCGCGGCGACATCGCCGAGGAAGAAGGCGATGCGGTGCGGCTCGCGCGCGGCGGCGGCAGCCTCGACGATGCGGGGGAACTGCGCGGCCAGCTTGACCAGTTCGAGTTCCTCTTCGCCCAGCAGTTCGAGATGCTCGCCCGAGGGCTTGAAGCCGCCTTCCGCTTCACCCTTACGCAAGGTCGAGTGAACGCGGGCATTGGCGTATTGCACGTAGAACACCGGGTTGTCCTTCGAGGCTTCGACCACCTTGGCGAAATCGAAGTCCATCTGCGCTTCCGGCTTGCGGGTCAGCATGGTGAAGCGCACCACGTCCTTGCCCACTTCCGTCACGACTTCGGCCAGCGTGACGAAGTTGCCCGAACGCTTGGACATCTTCACCGGCTCGCCGTCGCGCAGCAGCTGGACCATCTGGACCAGCTTGATCTCGAACGGGGTCGGTTCGCCATCGGCGCCGGTCATGGCGGCGACGGCGGCCTTGATCCGCTTCACGGTACCTGCGTGGTCCGCGCCCCAGATGTCCACCAGTGCGTCGGCGCTCTGGGCCTTCTGGAAGTGGTAGGCGAGGTCGGCGCCGAAGTAGGTCCAGGTGCCGTCGGACTTCTTAATCGGGCGGTCCTGATCGTCGCCGAACTGGGTCGACTTGAACAGCGGCAGTTCCACCGCTTCCCAGTCTTCCAGCGTCTTGCCCTTGGGCGCTTCGAGCACTCCGTCATAGACAAGGCCCTTGGAACGCAGCCAGGCTTCGGCCTCGTCCGGCTTGCCCGAGGCCTGAAGCTCGGCTTCCGAGGAGAACAGGTCGTGGTGGATGCCGAGCAGCGCGAGGTCCTGCTTGATC
The DNA here is from genome assembly GCF_058273105.1 of Novosphingobium sp. BF6. Classification (NCBI taxonomy): domain Bacteria; kingdom Pseudomonadati; phylum Pseudomonadota; class Alphaproteobacteria; order Sphingomonadales; family Sphingomonadaceae; genus Novosphingobium; species Novosphingobium sp. BF6. The sequence goes on along the minus strand of NZ_CM177775.1, from coordinate 721,912 downwards.
ATCACCAGCATCGCGGCGACGGCCTTTTCGCGGAACAGCGTCAGCCATTCCGATTCGGGGGCCGCGACGTATTTGTTGCCGAATTCGTTCGCGAGCTGCTGGCCGACCGGAACAAGGTAGTCGCCCGGATAGAGACCTTCGGGGATCGAACCGACCGCCTCGCCCAGCGCCTCGCGGTAGCGGACGTGGGCCGAGCGGGCGAGCACCTGCACCTGCGCACCGGCGTCGTTGACGTAATATTCCTTGATGACCTTGTGGCCCGCGAACTCCAGCAGCGTAGCCAGCGCATCGCCGACCACGGCGCCGCGGCAGTGGCCCATGTGCATCGGGCCGGTCGGGTTGGCCGAGACATATTCGACGTTGACGGTGGTGCCGCCGCCCATCGCCGAACGGCCATAGCTCGACCCCAGCGCGCCGATCGCGCGCAGTTCGGCGATCCAGGTCGCGGCCGAGAGGCGCAAGTTGATGAAGCCCGGCCCGGCGATCTCGGCGGAAGTCACCGCATCGAGCTTCGACAGCTGTGCCACCAGCGCCTCGGCCAGATCGCGCGGCTTCATGCCTGCGGGCTTGGAGAGGACCATGGCCGCATTGGTCGAAAGGTCGCCGTGCGAGGGATCGCGCGGCGGCTCGACCGTGATCGCGCTTCGCTTCAACCCGCCGGGCAGCGTGCCCGCTGCTTCGAGCGCATCGAGCGCGGCGTTGAGGTGGCCTGCGAAGGCGGCGTAAAGGGTCTGGTTATCGCTCATAACGCGCGCGGATAGCGTAACTGCGGCGAAAGGGGAACAGGCTGCAAGGTGACAGTCCGGTTGACATGGTCCAGGGGAAAACTGTCGCCTTGTGCCGGAAGTATCACCTTATACCGCCCTGAAGCATCTTCGGGCGGATCGCTGCACGGCGCTGCGCCTCGTGCCAGACGGCGGTGAAGCCCTCGCCCAGCCGCGCGCGCAGGCGATAGGCGGACTGGCGACTCATCCCCACCTCCCGCGCCGCCGCCGCGACCGAGCGGCCCTCGTGGAGCAAGTCCAGAAAGGCGAGCGCCTTGGCCTTGGTCCAGCGGTAATGGGAATTGGGGCGACGGGTGCGGGGCTGGGTCATGCCGCGCAAGGTATCGCGAGGGGGTGGTTGTAGGAAAATGGTTTGGGGGTGGGTGGAGGGTGGGGTTTATGGATACGCCCGCATATCTGCTGCCTCGTCCTCTGAAGCGGAACAACCGCCAACCATATGGCCACCCTCTCCCCCCGCTCAGGCTGAGCTTGTCGAAGCCCCCTGCGGCGTGGCGCTACGAGCCAGTTGACTGACCAGTACCCAATCCCCGGCCATCATCGCTTCCTTCTTGGCACGGCTCCAGCCCTTGAGTTTGCGTTCTGCCGCGAAGGCCTCGTCACGGGTCTGGAAATCCTGTGCCCACAGGAAGACTACGGGCAGGCGTCGGGCCGTGTAACCTGGGAGCGCGCCACTCTGGTGCTGGGCGATACGACGTTCGAGGTCATCGGTATGGCCGACATAATACGTTCCGTCGCGGCAACGCAGGATGTAGGTGTGGAATGCCATCGGGATGTTGGTCTGGCGTTGCGGGCGGGCTTCGACAAGCTCAGCCTGAGCGGGGTGGGGTTAAAACCCGGCAAGCCTGAACATAGGCTGCTTTTCCGGATTCACTGCCGTCACCCTGAACTCGTTTCAGGATGACCAAGTGGGAGGCGAGAGGTTGTTTCTCCGCCCCTCCCGTCGTCCCCGCGAAGGGGGGACGACGGGAGGGGCGTCTCCTCGTTCAGGGTCGGTGCGACCGTTGCGGCATTGACTGGTCCAGCCTCGGCCGAAGGCCTTTCCCATCCCACCCCGCAAGTGCAGCGCGAGGAAGAAACGGCACGCAAGGCTGACATTCCGAGGGTCCGGGGGATCATCCCCCGGAAATCTTCTCTTCCTACTACCCTTCAAAACCGCCCGAAATGCGTGTATCGGCGCGGCCATGCCTTCCATCGAGATCCCTAGGACCTACCGGGTCAAGAGCTTCGGCTGCCAGATGAACGTCTATGACGGCGAGCGCATGGGCGAGTTGCTGACCGAGCAGGGCATCACGGCCGCGCCGGAAGGCGAGGAGGCCGATCTGGTGGTGCTCAACACCTGCCATATCCGGGAAAAGGCGGCGGAGAAGGTCTATTCCGACATCGGCCGCCTGCGCCGGACGGACGGTTCCTCGCCGCTGATCGCGGTGGCGGGATGCGTCGCGCAGGCCGAGGGCGACGAGATCATGAAGCGTTCGCCTGCGGTGAAGATGGTGGTCGGCCCGCAGGCCTATCACCGCCTGCCGGAGATGATCCGCGTCGCCGCAGAGGGCAAGCGCGTCACCGATACCGACATGCCCGCCGAGACCAAGTTCGGCGCCCTGCCCCGTCGCCGGCGTTCGGGTCCGACCGCGTTCCTCACCGTGCAGGAAGGCTGCGACAAGTTCTGCACCTATTGCGTCGTTCCTTACACGCGCGGCGCCGAGGTTTCGCGGCCCCATGCCGACCTGATCGACGAGGCGCTGCGGCTGGTCGATGCCGGGGCGCGGGAGATCACGCTGCTCGGGCAGAACGTCAATGCCTGGACGGGCGAGGATGCGAAGGGGCGCAAGGTCGGTCTCGACGGGCTGATCCGCGAACTCGCCGAAATCCCCGATCTCGTCCGCATCCGCTACACCACCAGCCACCCCAACGACTTTACCGAAGGCCTGATCGCCGCGCATGGCGAGGTGGCGAAGCTGATGCCGTTCCTCCACCTGCCGGTGCAGGCGGGCAGCGACCGCGTGCTGAAGGCGATGAACCGCAGCCATACCGCCGAGAGCTATCTGAAGGTGCTCGAACGGGTGCGCGCGGCGCGGCCCGATATCGCGCTTTCGGGCGACTTCATCGTCGGCTTCCCCGGCGAGACCGATGCCGAGTTCGAGGAGACGCTCGCGCTGGTCGATGCGGTCGGCTACGCGCAGTGCTTCAGCTTCAAGTACAGCCCCCGCGCCGGGACTCCCGCCGCAACGATGGCCGGGCAGGTGCCCGCCGAAGTGATGACCGAGCGCATCATGCGCCTGCAAGCCGCGCTGGGCCGCGACCAGACCGCCTTCAACGCAGCCTCGGTCGGCAAGACCTGCGAGGTTCTGGTCGAGCGCAAGGGCAAGCTGCCCGGCCAGTGGCTGGGCAAGTCGCCATGGTTGCAATCGGTCTATTTCGAAGGCGATGTCGCAGTGGGCGATCTGGTCAGGGTGGAGCTGGTGGACAGCGGCTACAACGCCGTTTCCGGCAGGCTGCTGGAGACCGTGGCCGCGTGACCGGGAGGCAGGCGCTGGTTCTGGTTCCGGGGCTGTCCTGCGACCGGCACGTCTGGCAGGAGCAGATCGCGGGGCTTGCCGACATCGCGGAGGTGACCGTCGGCGATACGCTGAAGGACGATTCGATCGCACTGATGGCCAGCCGCGTGCTCGACGCCGCGCCGGAGCGGTTCGCCATCGCCGGGTTCTCGATGGGTGGCTACGTCGCGATGGAGATCTGGCGCCGCGCGCCGGAGCGGGTCACGCGGCTCGCCCTCGTCGATACCAATGCCCGCGCCGATAGCGAGGAACAGGCCGCGCTGCGCCGCGCCGCCATCGCCACGGCCCGGTCGCGCGGGTTCGAGCATGTGCTGCGCGGGTCGCTGCGCCAGCTGGTCGCGCCGGATTGTCCGGAGGCGCTGTTCGAGGAGGTCGTGCAGATGGCCCTGCGCGTCGGTTTCGGCACTTACATGGACCAGCAGGCGGCGATCATCGACCGCGCGGATTCGCTGGAAACGCTCGGAACGGTGACGGTTCCGACAATGGTCATGGTCGGCGAGGCGGACGCCCTCACCCCGCCGCGTCTGGCCGAGGAAATGGTGCAGGCGCTCATCCAGTCCGCTTCGGGCGCGGTCTAAGAGGTGATCGCGGATGCCGGGCACATGGCACCGATGGAGCAGCCGGAAGCGGTCAATGCCGCCTTCCGGCGCTGGTTGACGGCTTAGGCGGCGAGAACGAACCCTTCACCCACGCACTGGCCGTTGCCCCTCGCACTACCGTCATCCTGAACTTGTTTCAGGATCCATCGTGCCGATCGACCCGCCGTCGATGGTCAGAAATGGATCCTGAAACAAGTTCAGGATGACGATGGCTTACTGCGGGAATGGTGCGTGCCGAACAGGCCGCCCGACGACCCTCAATCCAGCGACTTCAGCGCGTCCTCCGCGATCAGCGGCTTGGCTATCGGTGCCGCGTTCGCGCTCACTTCCGCGCTGGCATTGCCGGGATAGCGCCTGCCGGTGAAGCGCAGGCGCGAGACGCCCTCGGCCATGCCGCCGCCGGAAACGCTCACCGCCAGATCGCGCCAGCCGTGCGACTTGCTGTCCAGCACGCCGACCGGAAGCTGGACCACGCTGGTCTCGCTCACCTGGATCAGATCGCCGTCCTGCCGCTTGAGCACCGCGAGGTTGCAACCGCCGGTGCCGCAGAACATCGGCCCGCCGAGATAGACCAGCACTTCGGGCGTCCCGTCACCGTCGAGATCGACCTCCGCAGTGGCATATTGCAGCTTGCCAAGGTCGCTGGAGACCGCATCCTTGTGGTGGGCGCGAATCCAGTCCTCCGGCGTCATCGGTGCGGCTTCGGTGACGTCCTCGACCGGCTCGGCGCTGGCGGAGGCGGTCGGTTCGGACGGCACGGCGTCCTTCTTGCAGGCGGCCAGCGACAGACCGAGCGCGAGCAGCGGAGCGAGTGCGAGAGCCGTTCTGGCGGAAGAAGTTCTTCTCATCGGGCAAGGCTAGCCGCTTGCGCGTCCTGCCTGCAAGACCGCTTCGTCGCATCGCCAAAACACCCTGAAGAACGCCCGGCAATACGAAAGGAGCCTCCGGCATGCACCGGAGGCTCCTCGCGACCCGCCAGGGACCCGGCGGCTTGTCTTAGCGGCTTACCAGAAGAAGCCGTTGTTGACGGCGACCACCCGGCCGGTCCGCATGTTCACCATGACCACGTCGTTGCCGTAGCGGACCCAGCGGTGGCCGGCGCGCGGCGCGGGCAGACGGTAGCGGCCATAGTCGTTCACCCAGTAGCGGCTGCCGTAATAGTTCGGCTGGAAACGATGGCCGACGGCGACCGGGCGATACTGGTAGCCGCGCGGACCCTGATAGGCGGGACGGCGGAAATCGTTGCGGTGGCTCTGGCGATAGTCGCGCCAGTCCTCGCGCAGTTCGCGGCGGGAATCGTTGAGGTCGCGGCGGGCTTCGCGAACGTCGCGGCGGTCGCCGTAGCGCTGGGCCTGACGCAGGTTGCGCTCGTCGTGGCGGACGTCGCGGGCGCTTTCGCGGACTTCGCGGGCGCTCTGGGCCGAGGCCATGGTGGGCACCGCCGCAGCAGGAATGATGACGCTTGCTGCCAGGGCGGCCATGATGAACTTGCGCATTGTGCTTCTCCTTGAACCGATCGGACCGAAGAGCCCTGAAGGGTTCTGGCCGGTCTGTGAGTTCAGGTTTGCACCACGCAAGATGAACGGACTTAAAATGTTGTTTGCAGGAAAGTTTCAGGTTTGTCTCAGGTCCGCGACAAATCGCCGGGCAGCGCGCCGAAACGGGCGGTTATCCCCCATGAGCTGCGCAATTTTCCGATAGACACGCCTTGCAGGAAGCGGCGCGCGGAGCCATCTTCAAGACAGAACGAAGCATCCTCATCTGAAAGGAGCACATGGCCCGCAAAGCAGCACGTGCCGGTGAAACGGCGCAGTTCAGGCCCGAAGCACATCGCCGGGCGCGTGTCGAAGTCGAGTTCGACGAGCAGACTTTGCTGGGGGCCTTGTTCGGCCAGTTCGATGCCAATCTCGTACAGGTCGAAAATCGCCTCGGCGTCTACATTGCCGCGCGCGGCAACAAGATCCAGATCGAAGGCCCGGAAGATGCCGTCGCCCGCGCCCGCGACACGCTCAAAAGCATGTATCACCGGCTGGAGCAGGGCCAGGCGCTTGATTCCGGCGCCGTCGAGGCGCTGATCGTCATGTCGGCCGAACCAACGCTGGAGGGGATCATCTCCGGCGATACCGGCGCCCCGCCGATCATGATCCGCACCCGCCGCAAGACGATCGTGCCGCGCTCGGCGATGCAGATCGAGTACATGCGCGCGCTCGCCCGTTCGGACGTGATCTTCGCGCTCGGCCCGGCGGGTACGGGCAAGACCTACCTCGCGGTGGCCCAGGCGGTGTCGCAGCTGATGACCGGCTCGGTCCAGCGCCTGATCCTCTCGCGCCCCGCCGTGGAAGCGGGCGAGAAGCTGGGCTTCCTGCCCGGCGACATGAAGGACAAGGTCGATCCCTACCTGCGGCCCTTGTACGACGCGCTCTACGACTGCATGCCGCCCGAGCAGGTGGAACGCCGCCTCGCCTCTGGAGAGATCGAAATCGCGCCGATCGCCTTCATGCGCGGCCGCACGCTGGCCGATGCCTTCGTCATCCTCGACGAAGCGCAGAACACCACGCGCGAGCAGATGAAGATGTTCCTCACCCGCTTCGGCCAGAACAGCCGCATGGTCGTCTGCGGCGATCCCCGGCAGGTCGACATCCCCGGCGGCGACCGCATGAGCGGCCTTGCCGACGCGGTGAGCCGTTTGGAAGGTGTTGAGGGCATCGACGTGACCCGCTTCACCGTGCAGGACGTGGTGCGCCACCCGATCGTCGGGCGTATCGTCGAGGCTTACGAGGGGCCTTACGTCGATCCTTCCGCACCAAAGGCAGAGTAGCTTCTCGGGTAAAATTGCGCCAAAGGGCCGGGGATGGATCTCGAAATCGATATCGAAGCCCCCTGGCCCGCCACCACCGACTGGGCCGACCTTGCCGAAGCCGCGCTCGAAGCGCTGGTGCAGGTGGCCCCGGAACTGGACAACCCGCGCCTGCTCGCCAGCCTGCTGTTCACTTCGGACGAGGAAGTCCACGTCCTCAACCGCGAATGGCGGGCCAAGGACAAGCCGACCAACGTGCTGTCCTTCCCCATGCTCGAACGCGCCGACCTGCTCGATCTCGCGCCCGACGGGCCGCCGGAAATGCTGGGCGACCTTGCCCTCGCCTTCGAGACCTGCGCCCGCGAGGCCGGGGAAAAGGGCGTGCCGGTGGAGCATCATGCCAGCCACCTGATCGTCCACGGCCTGCTCCATCTCGCCGGGCTGGACCACGAGATTTCGGACGCGGATGCCGAGGCAATGGAGGCCCTTGAAACAAAGGCTCTTGCCCTCATCGGCATTGCCGACCCATATGGCGACAGAACTTAACCTGTAGGGGTATTACAAGACGATGGCCGACAATGGCCGCCACACCGAGTCCGGCTCGGGAGACGGGGACAGTACCGGCACGCTCTGGCGTGTATTTCGGAGGCTTTTCCAGAACGACGGCGATCAGTCGCTTCGCGCGCAGATCGAAGGCGTCATCAACGAACATGAAGGCGATACCGAGGACGAGGCCCTCGCCCGCGGCGACCTTTCCTCGATCGAGCGGCAGATGCTGCGCAACCTGCTCCACTTCAGCGAGCACGATGCGGACGACATCGCCGTGCCCCGCAGCGAGATCGTGGCGATCCCCGCCTCGGCCACATGGGCCGAAGTGGTGGAAGCTTTCGCCGAGCACGGCCACAGCCGCATGCCGGTCTATGGCGACTCGCTCGACGCCATCAAGGGCATGATCCACATCAAGGACGTGTTCCCCATTCTCGCGCGCGGACAGCAGCCGCCCGAGGACTGGTCGAGCCTGCTGCGCCAGCCGCTCTACGTGCCACAGGCGCGCGGCGCGCTGGACGTGCTGGCCGACATGCGCGCCCAGCGCACCCACCTCGCCGTGGTGATCGACGAGTACAGCGGCACCGACGGCCTCATCACCATCGAGGACCTCGTCGAGGAAATCGTGGGTAACATCGAGGACGAGCACGACGACGCCCCCGAAGAGTTGCTAATTTCGCAAGAGAACGGTATGTGGGACGCCGACGCCCGCGTCGAACTAGAGGATGTGGCGGAACGGATCGATCCCCGCCTCGCGGAAGTCGAGGAAGCGGTGGATACGCTGGGCGGCCTCGCCTTCGTCCTGGCCGGACAGGTCCCTGCCGTCGGCACCGTTCTCGACCACGACAGCGGCTGGCGCATCGAAGTCACCGATGGCGACGAGCGCCGCGTCACACGGCTGCGCCTGCATCCGCCGGTCACGGAAATGGCCGAAGAAACCGAATGATCCTTGGGCGCCGCTTTCCGGCGGCGCCGGACCCCGAGTGAAAAGACGAGACATTGCCAGTACGCCGACTCCCCCCCCTGCGCGCGCTTGAAGCCTTCGTTCGCGTCGTCCGCCTCGGTTCGGCCAAGGCCGCCGCCAACGAACTGGCCCTCTCGCCTTCCGCGCTGTCGCGCCGCGTCGCTGCGCTCGAAGACTTCACCGGCAAGCGCCTGTTCACCCGCCAGCACCAGTCGATGAAGCTGACCGACGAGGGCCAGGCCTTCTACAACGTCGTCGGCCCCAAGCTGGAAGAGCTGGCGGAAGCGGTGGAATCGCAGATCGACCGTGGTCAGGTCCTGCGCCTGCACCTCGGCGTGCCCTCGCTGTTCGGCGGCCAGCGCCTGTTCCCGCGCCTGCCGGAACTGCGCAAGCTGCACCCGCGCCTGCATATCGACATCGACACCGGCGCCCATCTGGAAGACCGCGTGGGCGACACGCTGGACGCGGCGATCATCCTCTCGCCCGAGCCGGACCCGGCCTACTATCGCATCCAGCTCGACCACAACAAGGTCTACGCCATCACCTCGCAGGAGATGGCGCGGGAGATCGGCACCGTCCCCGACGAGGCGATCCTCTCCAAACAGACCTTCCTGATCCACCAGGACCTGCCGCAGAGCCTGGATGCGTGGAAGAACGCGATCGGCCTCGAAAAGCTGGAACCGGCCTCGGTCGACCGCTTCGACTCCGGCCAGCTGGTGCTGGAAGCCGCCGCGCAGGGTCTCGGCATCGCGATCATGCACGACGACCACTTCCGCCGCAGCCACGACAACCGCCTGGCGCGGCTGTTCGATATCGATGTGGAAAGCCCCTACCGCTACTGGTTCGTCTGCAAGCCCAAGGCGCTGGAATCGCGCCCGGTGCGCATCTTCCACGAGTGGCTGCTGCAAGCCGGGCTGTAACGCTCTCAACCCGCCGTCCCTTGCGCAAGCGGGGACGGCGTTTTTGCGACATGACGGGCGATTTCATTCCTCTGACCGGCACTTCGCAGGTATGATCCCGCGACTTTTCCGACTGTCCGGGGGCTCCGTCATGCGTTTCGTGTTCTTCATTGCCGCCGCTGCGGCCGCCATCGCCTCGGCCACGCCCAGCCTCGCCGCCGAGCCTGCGCCGACAACCACGGCGGCGCCCGTCAGCGATCCCGCCCGCATCGCCGCCGCCCGCCAGACGGTCGACTACGTGTTCCCCCTCGGCACTTACGCGCGGCTGATGAACGGCACGCTCGACAAGATGATGGACTCCGTCATGGATTCCACCATGAAGCTGCCGCTCAGGCAACTTGCAGGCCTCAGCGGCGTCGATACCGAGGATCTGGGCGAGGCTTCCATGGCCGAGATCATGGAAATCTACGATCCGGCCTTCAAGCAGCGCATGCAGATCTCCACCCGCACGATGATGGGCGAGATGATCCCGCTGATGACCCAGGTGGAGCCCAATATCCGCGACGGCCTGACCCAGGCCTATGCGGGCAAGTACAGCGCCGAGCAGCTCGGCGAACTCAACGCCTTCTTCGCGACGCCGACCGGCAGGGCCTATGCGGCCGATTCCTATCTCATCATGATGTCGCCGGAAGTCATGGTCAAGATGCAGGGCTTCGTGCCCAAGCTGATGGAACAGATGCCCGCCATCGTCGAAAAGGTGAAGGCCGCCAGCGCCAGCCTGCCGGAGCCGCGTAATTACACGGACCTTTCCAGGAGCGAGAAGGCCCGCCTCGCAAAGCTGCTCGGCATCTCGGAAGCGCAGCTGGAGAAGGACGAGAAGGCCAAGGCCGACACGTCCGAGTGACCCACGAAAAAGGGCGGTGCCATCGGCACCGCCCTTTTCTTTATCGGCAAACCGAAAAGGCCGATCAGCCTTCCGAAACGGTCGCCTTGACGATCTTGCCCGGCTCGCGCGGCGGCTCGCCCTTGGGCAGCGCGTCGACGAGTTCCATGCCTTCGACCACCTGGCCCCAGACGGTGTACTGCTTGTCGAGGAAGCGCGCGTCGTCGAAGCAGATGAAGAACTGGCTGTTCGCCGAGTGCGGATAGCTGGTGCGCGCCATCGAGCAGACGCCGCGCACGTGCGGCTCGGCGTTGAATTCGGCCTGAAGGTCCGGCTTGTCCGAACCGCCCATGCCGGTGCCGTTGGGGCAGCCGCCCTGCGCCATGAAGCCGGGGATCACGCGGTGGAACTTGATGCCGTCGTAGAAGCCTTCGCCGGTCAGTTCCTTGATGCGCTCGACGTGGCCGGGGGCGAGGTCGGGGCGCAGCTTGATCTTCACGTCGCCGCCTTCGCCGTTGCCGGTGTCGAGCGTGAGCGTCAGGTATTCGTCAGCCATTGCGGGTCTCCTTGTGCCGGTGCGGGGCCGCAGCCGGCGGGTGTTGGCGCCCGATATAGGCGATGATCCGCCAATGTCACGTGGGGAGCGTTCACCCGTGCCCTTGCCGCCACCTTCCTCGGAAACTTTCCAATCCCGCCCGCCCCCTGTTGCAATCGCGAAATAGCTGCGTAGACCGGCCCGCATGAGCGAAACGGACCTCAAGCACGACCCGGCGGAACAGGCGGAAGACACCGCGCGTCACGACGTGCCCGAATCCGAAAGCCTCGACGACGACAACCGCCTGAAGGCCGAATTCGTCCGCAGCGTGAAGGACGCGCTGGACGAAGAGGACTTCGAGCGCGTCTACGACCTCGTCGAACCGCTCCACCCCGCCGACATCGCCGACTTGTTCGAGCTGGTCGACGAGAACGAGCGCCTCGGCCTCGCCCGCGCCATCCGCGACCTCATGGGCGTGGAAGTCATCGCCGAGATGAACGACTGGGTGCGCGAAGCCCTGGTCGAGGCCCTGCCCGCCGACGTCGTCGCCGAAATCGCCGAGCAGCTCGATACCGACGATGCCGTCGCGATGCTGGAAGACCTCGACGAGGAGGACCAGCAAGCCGTCCTCGCCGAGATGGAGCCGGAAGACCGCGCCGCCATCGAGACGGCGCTGTCCTATCCGGAAGAATCCGCCGGCCGCCTGATGAGCCGCGATTTCGTGGCCGTTCACGAATCGATGACCGTCGGCGACCTCATCGACTTCCTGCGCGAGCACCGCGAGCTGCCCACCGAGTTCTGGGAAGTGTTCATCGTCGATCCGATGCACCGCCCGATCGGCACCTGCGCGCTCTCGTGGATCCTGCGCACACCACGCAATATCCCGCTCTACGACGTGATGGCGCGCGACCAGACCCTGATCCCGGCCGACATGGACCAGGAAGAAGTCGCGCTACGCTTCCAGAAATACGCGCTGATCTCCGCCGCCGTGGTCGACGATGCCGGGCGGCTGATCGGCCAGATCACCGTCGATGACATCGTCCACATCATTCAGGAAGAAGCGGGCGAGGATACCCTGCTGCTGTCCGGCGCAGGCGACGGCGACATCAACGAGCCGATTCGCGACGCCTATTCGGCGCGCGTGCGCTGGCTGATCGCCAACCTGCTCACCGCTACGCTGGCTTCCTCGGTGATCGCCATGTTCGAAGGCACGATCTCGAAGATGGTGGCACTGGCCACGCTGATGCCGATCGTCGCCGGTCTCGGCGGCAATGCCGGGACGCAGACTCTGGCGGTTACCGTCCGCGCGCTCGCCACCAACCAGCTTACCGCCTCCAACGCCTGGCGCGCGGTGCGGCGCGAGATGTCGATCGCCCTGCTCAACGGCTGCACGGTGGCGGTCGTCATCGGCATCGTGGTGAGCCTGATTTTCGGCAATGTCACGCTGGGTCTGGTCATTGCCATGGCGATGATGACGAACATCCTGATCGCGGGCATGGCGGGCGTCTTCGTGCCGCTGACGCTGGAACGCTTCAAGGCCGACCCGGCCATCGCCTCGTCCATCTTCGTGACAATGACGACGGATTCAATGGGCTTCCTCGTCTTCCTGGGCCTGGCGACGGTTTCCGGTCTGGTGGGGTAGATTCAGGTTTGAAAATGCCCTTCCGGGCATTTTCGTAGCGGCACCGGCCCTCTCCCGTCCCGAAGAGCACGAAAAGGTCCGGGGGACCTTTTCGCTGAAGGGGCCGACCTCCCATCAGGATACACTCGTGGGAGGTCGGGTGGGGGAGAGGGCCGGTGCCGCCAAAATCCGCCTATGGCGGATTTTCAAACCGACTCCCGATACCTATCTAACGCCCATGCCGCTGCACATGACCAAGATCGCCTTTTCCGCCGAAAGCCCGGCGGATTTGCGCGCCTGGCTGGAAAGCCACGGAGACATCGGCGAGGCCCGCCTGACCACCCGCTACCTGCCCAAGCGGCAGGAGGAGATGGTCGGTGGCTCGCTATACTGGATCTACGAGCATGCGCTGATCGGTCGTTCGCCGATCCTCGGTTTCGAGCAGCGCGAGGACGGGCGCTGGTGGATTCGCCTCGCGCCCACGCTGATCCCGGTCGTCACCCAGCCCAAGCGCGCCCATCAGGGCTGGCGCTACCTTGCCGAAAAGGACGCCCCGCGCGACCTCGGCGAAGGCGAGACGGCAGGGGATGCAATGCCGCCCGCGATGGCGCGGGAACTGGCGAAACTGGGGCTGGTATGACGGGCTTCGGCAAGGACGAACGCGCGGCGCTCCTGGCGGTAAAGGGCGTCGGCCCGACCGTGGTGGCGCGGCTGGAAGAGCTGGGCATAACGACTTTCGCCGATCTCGCGGAACGCGATCCCGATGCGATCTGCGCGGAAGTCTCCGCTACGCTGGGTTCGACCTGCTGGCGCAACAGCCCGCAAGCGCGCGGCGCCATCGCCGCCGCCGTGGCGCGGGCTGGCGAAGGACTGGGCTGACGAAACCCTAGCCCCGGTCCACCCACCAGCGCATCAGCACATGGGCGATGGCATGGGCGGGCGGCGCGCCGAAAGCCTTGCCGTTCTCTCCCCGACCGATGGCTTCCAGCGCCTCGACCACTTCCTCGCGCGTGAACCAGCGCACATCCTCAAGCTCGGTCTCATCGATGGTGATCGCATCGTCATCCGCCACGGCATGGCAGCCGATCATCAGCGAGGACGGGAACGGCCAGGGCTGGCTCGCCACATACGTCACATCGCGGACCCGCAGTCCCGCTTCCTCGTGAATCTCGCGCGCGACCGCCTCTTCCACTGATTCGCCCGGCTCCACGAAGCCCGCCAAAGTCGAGTAGCGCCCTTCCGGAAAACGCGGCTGGCGGCCCAGCAGCGCGCGGCCCTCGTGCTCGACGAGCATGATCGTCACCGGATCGACGCGCGGGAAATGCTCGGCGCCGCAGTCGATATTGGTGCAAGTGCGCTGCCAGCCGCCCTTGGCGAGCGCGGTCGGATGCCCGCAGACCGAGCAATGGCGATGGTGGCAATGCCAGCTCACCAGCGAGCGGGCGCCGCCATAGGCCGCCAGCTCGCCGGAATCGAGCACCGCCATCGCATGCCAGTTGACCGGCGTGGCGTGAGGGCCGCCCGGCGGCGTCTCCGGCGGCACTTCCGCGAAACAGGGCACCGCCCCGTCGAGGCCGAGGAAGATCATCTCGCTGCCCGGCTCGGCCTCGGCAAGCGTGCCCCAGGTCAGCGCGCCGTCGTCCTTCAGCACCGCGTCCAGCCCGTCGAGCCGCAGCAGCCGCGCCTCGCTGCTTTGCAGGGCGAGCAGCGCGGCCGGATCGCCCCGGATATGGTCGGCGCGGTCGAGATGCGATCCGGCAAAGGCGATCGGCAGAAGCTTTGGGGGAAGCAGTTTCGGCAGGCGGGTATCGGTCAACGCGGCGTCTCCAACAGGGCCATGATGTCGGCCTTCAGCGCAGTCTGGAACTGGGGGATGAGGTCGACCGCATTGGGCGGCATGAACTGCGCGAAAAGCTGCGAGCGCAGGCTGCGGATCATGTCGACCATGCCCACCGTTCCCGCCGCGCCGGACCAGCCGAAGATGCCGTTCTCCGCACCCTTGCCGACGCGCCCGCCCGCCCCGAAGCCGCTGCCGGGCGTTAGCATCGGCGACTGGCTCTCGACCGGCGGCAGCAGGTCGCTCGTCCCGGTCACGACCGCGCTTTCCGCCAGCACGCGCTTGCCGTCCAGCATGCCGCGCTGGGCGAGCAGGCGCAGGAACCGGTCGTAATCGCGCGGACTGCTGACGAGGCCGGAGCCGCCGAAGGGGAACGCGGGACGGTTCAGGAACAGCGAGCTGCCCGGCTCGTCGATCGGCACGAGCACTTCGCCCAGCGCGGCGTAATTGGTGGTGAGGCGGTGGCCCTGGGCGGCGGGGACCTGGAAGAAAGTGCTCGTCATCCCCGCCGGTTCGAACAGCGCCTCGCGCAGATGGACATCGAAGGGGCGGCCGCTGACGACTTCGATCACCCGGCCCATCAGGTCTAGCCCCAGCGAATAGCTCCAGTGCGTCGCCGGATCGTAGACCAGCGGCACTTCGGCAAGGCGATCGGCGAACAGCGCGAGGCTGGGCGCCGGGGGCGAGTCGGTCAGGCCCGGAATCTTCAGCCGCGTGATCTGCCCGGCAGCGAGGCCCTTCGCCTGCAACAGGTCGCGGATCGGACCGGTCTGGACGATCGAATAGCCCAGCCCCGAAGTATGGGTGAGCAAGTGGCGCATGGTGATTGCCTGGGGGGCAGGGTGGAGCGCCGAGAGCGAGCCGTCGTAGCGATCCTGCACCTGCATCGCCGCGAACTTCGGCAGCACGTCGTGCAGCGGCTGGTCGAGCGCAAGGCGGCCCTCCGCCACCAGTTGCATCGCCATGATTCCGGTGATCGGCTTGGTCATCGAATAGATGCGGAACAGGCTGTCCGCCGAGATCGGGGTGGCGTCGGTGAAACCCTGCGCGCCGCGCGCGACGAATTCGGTCTCGCGCCCCGGCAGCCCGAGCGAGGCGACGAGGCCGGGGAAGACGCCCGCGCGGTCGGGAGTTCCGGTCCAGCGCTCCAGCAAGGCCCGCACGCGGGGCAGGGTCTCCTGCTGGGTCGCAGCGCGGAGCAGTCCCGGCATCAGCGCCGCGCCGATCCCGGCGGCACCGGCCATGCGCAGCAGCGTGCGGCGATCGAGGGCTGCCGCCAGCCGCTCGCGAACTTGCGTCATGCCATCTCCGCCAGCGCGAGACCCGCCGCCTTGGCGAAGAGCGTCGGCAGTCCAGCCTCGTCCAGCCGGTCGAGCGGCCACCACTCGCCCTCGCCCGAGGGATCGCCGCGAAGTTCGCCGAGATGGACGGAAAGCCCGAGTTCGAGCGCGAAGTGGGTGAAGACATGGCCGACCCGCCCGGCACTTTCCCAGCGTCCGGCGATCGGCGGCTCGCCGTGGCCGTCGCTGCGCGCGGACCAGCCGTCGTCGGGCAGCGCGCGCATGCCGCCGAGCATGCCCTTGTCGGCGCGGCGCACCAGCCAGACCTGCTCGTCGCGCTCGATCCAGAAGGCGCGGCCCTTGCGGGTCGGCTTGGCCTTCTTCGGCGCCTTGACCGGGAAGCGCTCAGGCTCACCCATGACCCGCGCCCGGCAGTCGGCGGCGATCGGGCAGAGCAGGCAGCGGGGCGCGCGCGTAGTGCAAACGGTCGCGCCCATGTCCATCAGCGCCTGTGCGAAGTCTCCGGCGCGCAGATCGGGCGTGATCGTGTCGGTGAGCGCGCGGATCGCCGGGCGCGCGCCCGGCAGCGCCTCGTCCAGCGCGAAGAGGCGCGTCACCACCCGCTCGACATTGGCGTCGACCACCACGGCACGGCGGCCGAAGGCGATCGCGGCGACGGCGGCGGCGGTATAGGCACCCAGCCCCGGCAGCGCGCGCAGACCTTCCTCCGTATCCGGGAACACCCCGCCCCGCGCCGCGACTTCACGGGCGCAGGCCAGCAGGTTGCGGGCTCGGGCATAGTAGCCGAGGCCCGCCCAGGCGGCCATGACATCCTCGTCCGAGGCGGCGGCGAGATCGGTGACAGTGGGCCAGCGACTCGTGAACTTCGCGAAATAGTCCTTCACCGCCGCGACCGTGGTCTGCTGGAGCATGACTTCGGATAGCCAGACGCGGTAAGGATCGGGTGCAGGCGTGCCCGGCGCCGCCCGCCACGGCAGCGTGCGGGCATGGGCGTCGTACCAGTCGAGAACCTTGCCCGGAACGTTGGATGGGATCGTATCGCGGCTGGCGTCCATCAGCGCCCTATGGCATTGGAGCGCCCACAATGGAACGGCATCCGAGCAAAGGAACAGAAAAGAAACCGGCGTCCAAGCGCGCGGGCGCTGGTACGGGCGCCGGGGCGACCAAGAGCGCCGCGA
The DNA here is from genome assembly GCF_058273105.1 of Novosphingobium sp. BF6. NCBI lineage: Bacteria > Pseudomonadati > Pseudomonadota > Alphaproteobacteria > Sphingomonadales > Sphingomonadaceae > Novosphingobium > Novosphingobium sp. BF6. The sequence goes on along the minus strand of NZ_CM177775.1, from coordinate 705,412 downwards.
AGGAAGCCCCCAAGCGCTTCGAGCGCGCGCGCGGCGGCCAGGCGCGCCAGATTTCCGACCTCATGCCCGAAGTTGGCCGCACCGCTTTCCGCCGCTTCGGCTTCGTGCAGTCGAGCGTGGTGACGCGCTGGCCCGAGATCGTCGGGCTGCGCCATGCCCGCGTCTGTTCGCCCGAATCGATCCGCTTTCCCCCCGGCGAGAAATGCGACGGCATTCTCCAGCTGGTGGTGCTCGCCGCCCATGCCCCGATGATCCAGCACGTCGTGCCCGAGATCATGGAGCGGGTGAACCGCTTCTTCGGCTACAAGGCTGTCGCCAAAGTGAAAATCCGGCAAGGCGAGGTTAAGGCACCGCCTGCCACGCGGCCGAAGGCGGCTCCGCCCTCGCTCAAACCCGTACCCTTCGAACTGGGCGAATCGCTGCGCGACATCGGCGATCCCGAGCTTCGCGCGGTGCTCGAATCGCTGGCCCGAAGCATCGGTGCCCAGGATGATCAAAAGCAAGATCAGGAAAAGCAGTGATGAAGTCCACCTTGCGTCTCGCCGCACTCGCCGCCGTCGCCCTGCTGAGCGTCGCCGCCACCAAGCCCGCTCACAAGCCGCTGGCACCCACGTCGAACCCGGCCTCGAACTGGGCGAACCAGATCGTCGTCAATCCCGACGGCAGTCACCGCTACGGCAATCCCAAGGCGGAGATGCAGCTCAACGAATTCGTCAGCTACACCTGCCCGCACTGCGCCCACTTCAACCGCGAGGCCGATCCCACCCTGCGCCTGACCATGGTGCCCAAGGGCCAGATCGTGGTGACCGTCACCACCCTGCTGCGCAACCCGATCGACCTGACGATCTCGATGCTCACCACCTGCGGCGATCCCAAGCGCTTCTTCCAGCGCCACAACGCCTTCCTCGCCAGCCAGGACGCCTGGATGGGCAAGCTGGAGAAGATGAGCGAGGAACAGCAGAAGCGCTGGTACCAGGGCGCCCTGCCCGAGCGCATGAAGGCCATCGCCAGCGACCTCGACTTCTACACCCGCGTCGCCGCCTGGGGCATGAGCCGCACCCAGGCCGACGCCTGCTTCGCCAACGAGACGGTATTCGACACGATCAAGCAGCAGCAGGCCACCGTGGCGAAGAACGGCGTGAACTCGACGCCGAGCTTCATCCTCGACGGCAAGCTGCTCGACGCCCACGACTGGGCCGGTCTCTCCGCCGAGATCAAAAGCCGGATGGCCGCCAAGCGCAAGGGCTCGATCTAAGAAATTGCGGCACCGGCCCCCTCCCCCACCCGACCTCCCAACAATAGTACCCTATGGGAGGTCGGGTGGGGGAGAGGGCCGGTGCCGTCAAAATTCGCCTTCAGCGAATTTTCAAAAAGGGCCGCGTTTCTGTGGGAAAGCGCCCGTCTCTCTTGCCTCCGGCGCTGTTATCGGCTGCCGCCTTCCGCTAGTTTCCCCGCCTTCTCACAAGGATTCGCCATGCTCCGCAAGACCGCCCTGCGCACACTCGCCCTTGGAATGATCGCCGCGCCGCTCGCGCTTGGCCTCGCCTCATGCGGGAAGAAGGAAGCCGGATCGACCGACGCGCCCAAATCGGAGCAGGCCCTGCCCAAGGTCGCGCCGCCCGCCGGCAAGACCTGGGCCGATGTGGTGGCCAAGACCCCCGAAGGCGGCTACCGCATCGGCAATCCCGAAGCGCCGATCAAGCTGGTCGAATATGGCGCGCTCTCGTGCTCGCACTGCGCCGAATTCGCGCACGAGAGCTTCGAGAAGCTGCGCGACGACTATGTCGCCAGCGGCCGCGTGAGCTACGAGCTGCGCTACTTCATGCTCAACGCCTTCGACATCCCGGCCTCGCTGCTCGCCACGTGCGGCTCGACCGAGGCGGTGCTGCCGCTCAGCGAGCAGTTCTGGGCCTGGCAGCCGAACATGTTCCAGAATCTCCAGTCCGCCGGTGACGCGCGGATGAAGCAGATTCAGGACCTGCCCAAGGACCAGCAGATGCAGGCCATCGCCGAAGTCGGCGGCATGACCGAATTCTTCGCCTCGCGCGGAATCTCGCGCGATCAGGCCAAGGTCTGCCTCGGCGATGCCGCCAAGGCCAAGGCATTCGCCGACCAGACCCAGAAGGCGACGACCGAGTTCAACGTCAACGGCACGCCGACCTTCATCATCAACGGCACCACGCTGGGCTCGATGGGCTGGAAGGAACTCGAACCCAAGCTCCAGGAAGCCGGCGCGCGCTGATCCGCGCCGCCGTCATGAATTGAACCAGATACGATGCGCATAAAACGGCTCAAGCTCACCGGTTTCAAGAGCTTCGTCGAACCCGCCGAACTGCGCATCGAACCGGGGCTGACCGGCGTGGTCGGCCCCAACGGCTGCGGCAAATCCAACCTGCTCGAAGCGATCCGCTGGGTCATGGGCGAAAGCTCGGCCAAGTCGATGCGCGGCGGCGGCATGGAAGACGTGATCTTCGCGGGCACCGCCAGCCGCCCGCCCCGCGCCTTCGCCGAAGTCGTGCTACAGGCCGAAACCGCGCCTGACGCGAACGGCACGCGCGAGGAACTCGAAGTCGTCCGCCGGATCGAGCGCGGCGCCGGCAGCGCCTATCGCATCAACGGCAGCGACGTGCGCGCCAAGGACGTCTCGCTGGTCTTCGCCGATGCCGCGACCGGCGCGCACAGCCCGGCGCTCGTCAGCCAGGGCCGCATCGCCGCGGTCATCGCCGCCAAGCCCGCCGAACGCCGCGCCATGCTGGAAGAGGCGGCGGGAATCGCCGGTCTCCACGTCCGCCGCAAGGACGCCGAGCAGAAGCTGCGCGCCACCGAGACCAATCTCTCGCGCCTCGAAGACCTCATGGCCGGGCTGGACAAGCAGGTCGCGGGCCTGCGCCGTCAGGCCAAGGCCGCCGAGCGCTACAAGGAACTCTCCGACCGGATCCGGCTTGCCGAAGCGCGGCTGGTCTTCGCCCGCTGGCGCGATGCCGCCCAGGCCGCCGAGGCCGCTAAGAAGGAAGCCGAAGGCGCCGAGGCCCGCGTGACCGGGGCGCAGGACGCGGCCAAGCTCGCGCAGGATGCTCAGGCCAAGGCCGCCGAAGCGCTGGTGGAAGCCCGCGACGAACTCGCCGACCGGCGTGACGATGCCAGCGCGCAGGGCCACCGCATGGCCACGCTCACCGGCCAGCTCGAAGCCGCCGAACAGCGGCTGAAGGACCTCGAACGCCAGAAGGCCCGCCTCGACGAGGATCGCGGCGATGCCGACCGCATGACCCGCGACGCCGCCGAGGCGCTCGCCCGACTGGAACGCGATCTGGCGGAAGGGGCAAGGCAGCTCGAACAGGACGAGGCCCAGCGCCCGCGCCTCGCCAATGCCCTCGAAGGCGCCGAGCGCGCCGCCCGTGCCGCCGAACTCGATCTGGCGCAGGCCACTGCCGCGCAGGCCGGGGTCGAGGCCGAATGGCGCATCGCTGAAGCCGAACTGACGCAGGCGCGCAGCCGTCTCGACCGGCTCGCCGCCGAAGCCGCCCGGCTCGAAGCGCAAGTGGAGGCGCTGGCCGCGGCGGGCGATCTCGACGCGGCGGTCATCGACGCACGAGCCAAGGCCGAAGCAGCCACCGTGGCGCTCGCCGCCGCCCGCGAAGGTCTGGACGCGCAGCAGGCCCGCAAGGCCGAACTTCAGGGCGAGCGCGATGCCGCCGCCTCGGCGCTGGCCGCCGCCCGCGCCGACCTGACCGGCATCGAGCGCGAGCATTCCGCCCTCACCAAGGACCGCGAGGCCCGCGCCAAGGGCGCCAAGGCCGCGCATGGCCTGCCGGTCGCCATCGATGCCGTGCGCGCCGCGCCGGGCTACGAACGCGCCGTCGCCGCCGTGCTCGGCCGCGATGCCAAGGCACCGCTGGGCGAAGTCGCCAAGGCGGATGGTCGGTTCTGGACCGGAGCGCAGGCCCCGGCGGCGGTGAAGGACAGCCTTGCCGCCCACGTCACCCAGTGCCCGGCGCAACTCGCCGCACGCCTCGCCCTCGTCCATGTCGTCGAGGAAGACGACGGCCGCGACCTCGGCACCGGCGAATGGCTGGTCACGCGCGCGGGCGCGCTGCGCCGCTGGGACGGCTTCGTTGCGCGCGGCGAAGGTGCCGCCGAAGCTGCACGGCTCGAAGCCGAAAACCGCTTCGCCGAACTCGACGCCCAGTTGCCGCCGCTGCGCGAAGCCGTATCCGCCGCCGAAGCGCGGCAGGGCACGGTGCAGCAGGAACTCTCGGCCCATGCCGCCGCCGTGATCGCCGCCGAGCGTGCGATTGCCGAGGCCGCCAATGCCGAGCGCAGCGCCCTGCGCGCCGCCGATCAGGCTGAGGACGCCCGCGTCCGCCACCAGACCCGCCGCGCCGAACTCGACCGCGCGCTGGGCGATCTGGCCGAGCAGCGGCAGGCGGCCGAGCGGGACATCGCCGCCGCCGAAGGCAAGCGTTCGGTCCTGCCCGATCCCGAAAAGGGCCGCGCCGGGCTGGTGCTCGCCCGCGAGAAGAACGACGCCGCCCGCGCGACGCTCCAGATCTCGACCGCAACGCTCGCCTCGCACGATCAGGGTCTCGCCGTCGCGCGCGAACGCACCGCCTCGCAACGCGGCGATATCCGCAACTGGCAGTCGCGCGCCGGGGATGCCGCCAATCGCCTCGCCCAGATGGCCGGGCGGCTGGAGGAAATCGAGACCGAACGCGCCGTCGTCGCCGCCAAGCCCGCCTCGCTCATGGAGCAGATCGAGCAGGGCGAAGCGGTCCGCAACCGCATTGCCGAGGAACTGGGCAAGGCGGAGGCCGCCGTCGCTTTCGTGACCGATGCCGCCCGCAAGGCCGATGCCACGCTCGCCGCCGCGCAGGAAATGCTTGCCAGCGCCCGCGAGAACCGCGCCGGTGCCGCCGCCCGCGCCGAGAACGAGGACGCCCGCCGCGTCGAGATGACCCGCGTCTCGGGCGAGCGCTTCCAGTGCCCGCCGCCGGTCCTGCCCGAGCGCTTCGCCTTCGCCCCCGCCGAGGTCGGCGCAGCGCAGGACGAGATGGCCGCGATGGAGCGCCTCATGGCCGACCGCGAGAGGATCGGCCCGGTCAACCTCGTTGCCGCCACCGAACTGGCCGAAGCCGAAGCCCAGCTCGGCACCAGCATCACCGAGAAGGCGGAACTGGCCGAGGCGGTGAACCGTCTGCGCGGCTCGATCGGCAATCTCAACCGCGAGGGCCGCGAGCGCCTGCGCGCCGCCTTCGAAGCGGTGGACGGCCACTTCCGCCATCTTTTCTCGCGCCTGTTTCAGGGCGGCCAGGCCCACCTCGCGCTCGTCGATTCGGACGATCCGCTCGAAGCGGGCCTCGAAATCTTCGCCCAGCCGCCGGGCAAGCGGCTCCAGTCGCTGACGCTACTTTCGGGCGGCGAGCAGGCGCTCACCGCCGTCGCCCTGATCTTCGCGCTGTTCCTGACCAATCCCGCGCCGATCTGCGTGCTGGACGAAGTCGACGCCCCGCTCGACGATGCGAACATCGAGCGGTTCTGCGACCTCCTCGAAGCGATGACCCAGGAAACCGACACGCGATACCTGATCGTCACCCACAATGCCGTGACGATGAGCCGCATGCACCGCCTGTTCGGCGTGACCATGGTGGAAAAGGGCGTCTCGCGGCTGGTTAGCGTCGATCTCGTCGGCGCCGAGGAACTGCTGGCAGCGGAATGAGATTGACTTCCGGACTTTTTGTAGTTACATAAATTCCATTGGTCCGGCGAAGAAAAATGGACGATTCTCCGGTGTGAAACGCGAAAGCAGACACACCGCCCATGGAAGAATCCAGCGCAGATCCGGCAAGGATCAGCTTCGATCCGAACAAGCGCGCAAAGATTCTTCTGTAGCTAGGTCTCGATCTTGCCGACGCCGGTCTCGTCTTTGCGGGAATGCACGTCCAGATTGTGGACGATCGCAAGGACTACGGGGAAATCCGTTATCGCGTCTTCGGCTAGCTTCGCGGTCGGCGCGTGTCGCTGGTCTGGACGCCGCGCGAAGGAACCCGGCGCATCATAACGATGAGGCACGCACACCATGGCGAACACGAAGCCCGCATCCGAACCCTGGATTGATCCCGATGACGACGACGTCGAGTGGACCGAAGAGATGTTCGCAAAGGCCGCTGTCTACGAAGGCGGAAAGTTGGTCCGTCCGGCATCCGGAACGCTCAAGTCCATCGGCCGTCCCCCTTCCGACAATCCCAAGAAGCAGGTTACGCTGCGCCTCGACCCCGAAGTGATCGAGGGGTTCCGCGCCACCGGCAAGGGCTGGCAGTCACGCATCAATGCCGAACTGCGCAAGGCGCTCGGCATCTGAGCGCTACTTGAGCACGAAGCGCGGCCCCGGCCCCTGCTCTCCGGCCTCGTCGCCGTAATTGTAGAGGCGGCATTTCGCCAGACTCAGGCAACCGCAGCCGATGCATTCGTCCAGCTTGCGGCGGGTCAGTTCGAGCAGCGCAATCTTCGCGTCGATCGCCTCGCGCATCGACAGGCTGATGTTCTCCCAGTCCTCCAGCGTTGGCGTGCGCCCCTGCGGCAGGGCGGAAAGCTCGCGCTCGATCTCGGCGAGGCCGAGTCCCAGCTTCTGGGCGATCAGGACGAAGCTGACCCGGCGGATGTCGGAGCGCAGGAAGCGACGCTGGTTGCCGCTGGTCCGCAGCGCGGTCAGCAGGCCCTTCTCCTCGTAGAAGCGGATCGCCGAAACCGCGACGCCGGTGCGCCGCGCCAGATAGCCGATGGAAATGAAACGGTCCTGAATCACGAATCTCTCGCATTTTGACGCTTGATCTCAAGTTAACTTGAGGTTGCATCAAGGCCAAGCCGGCGATTCGTCCGGTGACGCACAGGAGATGCGAAAATGGCCCAGGGCCGCCTCGAACATGCCAACATCACGGTCAGCGACATCGACCGGATTTCCACGCTGCTGCAAAACCTGCTCGGCTGGCACGAACGCTGGCGCGGTCCCGCCCTGAATGGCGGCGAGACGATTCATGTCGGCGGGGATTTCAGCTATATCGCCGTCTATACCGACCGGAAGCCGCGCGAGCGCTTCGGCAAGGGTGCGCCGCTCAATCACGTCGGTCTGGTGGTCAGCGACCTCGACGCCGCAGAGCAGGTGGTGATCGCCGCCGGACTCGAACCGTTCAACCATGCCGACTACGAGCCGGGACGGCGGTTTTACTTCTTCGACTGGGACGGGATCGAATTCGAACTCGTAAGCTACGATTGAACGGCTGAGAGCGCCGGAATCATAGGATTCCGGCGTTGCCTACCACCCAGCAGGCCAGCGCCATGACCAGCCCAAGGTCGCGGTTCGAACGGAACCGGGCAAGGGCGTTGTCGCCGTCCTCGGTATTCAGCGTGACGATCTGGAAACCGAGATGCAGCGCAACCGGCACCAGCGCCACCAGCGCCACCCAGTCCTGCCGCAGGGTCCAGAACGCCAGCGCCCAGAACGCCAGGGCCAGCGCGTAGAACCCCGCCACGCCGCCCCGCACATGGCTGCCGAGACGCAGCGCCGAGGAGCGAATGCCAACGACGGCGTCGTCCTCGCGGTCCTGAAGTGCGTAGATCGTGTCGTAGCCGATGCACCAGAAGATCGAACCGGCATAGAGCGCGGCGATCACCGCCAGCTGGTCTCCGCGAATCTCGATCCAGCCGACCAGCGCGCCCCAGGTGAAGACCATGCCCAGCCAGGCCTGCGGCCACCAGGTGATCCGCTTCATGAACGGATAGGCGGCGACCAGCGCCACACTGCCCAGCGCCACGAGCTGCGCCTGCCAGCGCAACTGGAACAGCACCACGAGGCCCACCGCGCAGAGCGACAGCAGCCAGGCCCAGGCCGCCTTCACGCTGACCTGCCCGCTCGCCACCGGACGCGAGGCCGTGCGGGCCACCTTGCGGTCGAGATCGGCGTCGACGATGTCGTTGAGCACGCAGCCCGCGCCGCGCATCGCGATCGACCCCACCAGCAGCCAGAGGATCAGCCCCCAGCGCGCCTCGCCGCCCGCCAACAGCACGCCCCAGGCGCAAGGCCAGAACAGCAGCCACCAACCGATCGGGCGATCGAAACGGGCCAGCATGGCATAAGCGCGCGGTGTCTTGGGCAGGGCCGCAACGATTCCGCGATGCTGCGTATCGGGGACGAGAAGAGAGTCGTTCACGCCCGAACGATTAGCCCATTGGACGCCTGATGTCATGAACGAACGTGATGAGAGCAGGTGATCCGACTGCATCGGATCACCTGCTCTCCGTTTCTGGTTTGCCGCATTTTCCGAGTCATCAGGTGATTCCACCTGATTAGAAAATGCTCTAGCACATGTGCTCTCTACGTCCGGTCGCACGCAAAACCGCTTCGCGCGAAAAGGGCGCCGTCAATTTTCCGGAGCATCGACAAGATCATGGCCGCCACCCCCGCCTGGCCCCCGCGCAGCGCGCCGCGCCTTTTCGTCACCGGCCCCCTGGCCGAAGGCGGCAGCGTCGCGATCGAAGGCGGGCAGGCGCACTACCTCTCCAAGGTCATGCGAGTCGCGCCGGGCGACGCGGTGATCCTCTGCGACGACCAGACCGGCGAATGGGCCTGCGCCGTCACCGCCGCAGGCAAGCGCGACGTCACGCTGGAAGTCCGCGACCGCCTCCGCGAACGCGAGGCCGTGCCCGACTTCTGGCTCTGCGCCGCACTGCTCAAGAAGCCGAACTTCGATCTCGTGCTGGAAAAGGCCACCGAACTCGGCGTGGCCCGGATCCAGCCGCTCGTCACCCGCCGCTGCGTGGCCGACAAGCTCAATGCCGAACGGGCGGCCACGATCGTCACCGAAGCCGCCGAGCAATGCGCCCGCACCGCGCTGCCGGAAGTGACCGAGCCGTTGAAACTGGAAGTGCTCCTGCGCGACTGGCCCGAGGACCGCGCGCTGTTCTTCGCCGATGAAACCGGCGGTGCACCCGCCGCCGCCCGGTTCGCCGCGCACTCCGGCCCGGCGGCGCTGCTGGTCGGCCCGGAAGGCGGCTTCGACGATGAGGAACGGGCGCTCGTCCGCGCGCATCCTATGGCGCAGGCGATCACCCTCGGGCCGCGGATTCTGCGCGGGGAGACCGCGAGTATCGGGGCTACCGCGCTTTGGATGGCGGTTGCCGGGGATTGGTCGGAAGAAGGATAAGCAGGGGCCATCGCCCCTGCACCCCCAAACTGTCAAGGTCACGCGCGACCTATTCGTTGTGCGCTCATGGCCGCGTCGGGAGACTTATTGGCTGCGCCGCAGGGAGCCCGCGACGGATAGATGGCGCGCACGGTAGACATTCCGAGGGTCCGGGGGATCATCCCCCGGAATCTTCCCTTTCTGACTGAGTCCCACAACAAAACAAACCGCTCGGTACAAAAAGTTGTAGCGTCCGAACGCAGCCCGCACTAACTCCGCCGCCATGAGCACCCGTGAGGTTTCGGATCGCGAAGATCCGGTGATCGAAAGCCTGGACCAACTCGCCGCGCCGATGGCTGCGGGCGAAAAGCCGCGCGAGGCGTGGCGGATCGGTACAGAGCACGAAAAGTTCGTCTATGACACGGCCGATCACCACGCGCCGTCCTATGCCGAGGAAGGGGGCATCCGCGATCTGCTGATGGCCCTGACCGAGTTCGGCTGGGAGCCGATCATCGAGGGCGGAAACGTCATCGCCATGAAGGGCAGCGACGGCACCGTCAGTCTGGAACCGGCGGGCCAGCTCGAGCTTTCCGGCGCGCCGCTGGAGAACCTGCACCAGACCTGTGCCGAGACCGGGCGCCACCTCGCGCAGGTGAAGACCATCGGCGACCGCATCGGCAAGGCCTTCCTCGGCCTTGGCATGTGGCCGGACAAGACCCGCGCCGAACTGCCGATCATGCCCAAGGGCCGCTACGACATCATGCTGCGGCACATGCCGCGCGTGGGCTCCATGGGCCTCGACATGATGCTGCGGACCTGCACCATCCAGGTCAACCTCGACTATTCGAGCGAGGCGGACATGGTGAAGAAGTTCCGCAGCTCGCTGGCGCTGCAACCGCTGGCGACCGCGCTCTTCGCCAATTCGCCCTTCACCGAGGGCAAGCCCAACGGCTACCTTTCCTATCGCAGCCACATCTGGTCGGACACCGATCCCGCGCGTACCGGCATGCTGCCTTTCGTGTTCGAGGACGGTTTCGGCTACGAGCGCTATGTCGACTACATGCTCGACGTGCCGATGTATTTCGTGTTCCGCGACGGCAAGTATATCGACGCCGCCGGGCATTCCTTCCGCGACTTCCTGAAGGGCGAGCTTGCGGTGCTCCCCGGCGAGCTTCCGCGCCTGTCGGACTGGACCGATCACCTTTCCACCGCCTTCCCCGAAGTGCGGCTGAAGTCCTTCCTCGAAATGCGCGGTGCCGACGGCGGCCCGTGGGGCCGGATCTGCGCCCTGCCCGCGCTGTGGGTCGGCCTGCTCTACGACCAGGGCGCGCTCGACGCGGCCTGGGATCTCGTCAAGGACTGGGACATGGAAGGGCGCGAACTGCTGCGCAATTCCGTGCCGAAGCTCGGCCTCGACGCACCGCTTCCCGGCGGCGGCACGCTGCGCAAGATCGCTGCGGAAGTGATCGACATCTCGCGTTCCGGCCTTGCCGCGCGCAATTTCCTCAATGCGGGCGGGGACAACGAGACCGGCTACCTCGAACCGCTCGCGCAGATCGTCGCCAGCGGCAAGGTTCCCGCCGAGCGCCTGCTCGACCTCTACAACGGCGAATGGGGCGGCGATCTATCGAAGATCTACGCGGTGAAGAGCTTCTGAATTAGGGAAAGGGGCGGTCTCACAGGACCGCCCCTTCTTCGTTCAGCGCATCAGCCCGCCGATCAGGTTTCGGGCAAACCGGCCAAGCCCCGGAAAACCGATGGCCTTGCCGAAAGCATCGCCCACCGTGCCCGCCGCCGCGCTGGCTGCCGAAGCCTTGGGATTGGCGCGGCTCTTCTTACCCTGCACCGACTGCGCGAGGATCGACCCGGCACTCGCCGCCGCCGCGCCTGCCGCCGCCTTGGCGACCTTGCCGCCCAGGCCGTCCCACAGGCTGGGGCTCCGGCGTTCCTGCTTGCCGACCTCGGAAGCGCCCTTTTCCGCCACTTCCTGTGCGGTCGCGGCAGCGTCGGCGGCCTTTGCGGCGAGCACTTCCTCAGCGCTTTCGCGGTTGATCGGGGTGTCGTACTTGCCTTCGTAAGGGCTGATCGACTGGATGATCGCCCGCTCCTTCGGCTCCACCGGCCCCAGCCGCGAGCGCGGCGGCGCGATCAGGGTACGTTGGACCACCGTGGGCGCGCCCTGATCGTCGAGCGTGGAAACCAGCGCCTCGCCGACCTTCAACTCGGTGATCGCCGCCGCGACGTTGAGTTCGGGATTGATGCGGAAGGTATCCGCCGCTGCCTTGATCGCCTTCTGGTCGCGCGGGGTGAACGCGCGCAGGGCGTGCTGCACGCGGTTGCCGAGCTGGCCCGCGATCTCCTCCGGGATATCGATGGGGTTCTGCGAGATGAAGTAGACGCCCACCCCCTTCGAGCGGACGAGGCGGACGACCTGCTCGACCTTGTCCTGCAAGGCCTTGGGGGCATCGTCGAACAGCAGGTGGGCCTCGTCGAAGAAGAACACCAGCTTCGGCTTTTCGGGATCGCCCACTTCGGGCAGCACCTCGAACAATTCGGACAGCAGCCAGAGCAGGAACGTCGCGTAGAGCTTCGGGCTGCGCATCAGCTTGTCGGCGGCGAGCACGTTGATGTAGCCGCGCCCCTTGTCGTCGCAGCGGATGAAATCGGCGATTTCCAGCGCCGGTTCGCCGAAGAACTGCGCCGCGCCCTGACTGTCGAGTGCCAGAAGCTGGCGCTGGATCGTGCCGACGCTGGCCTTGGTGATATTGCCGTACTTCGTCGAAAGCTCGGAGGCATTCTCGGCGGCATGGGCCAACATTGCTTGCAAGTCGGGCAAGTCGAGCAGCAGCAGCCCCTGCTCGTCGGCATAGCGGAAGACGACGTTGAGCACGCCTTCCTGCGTATCGTTGAGGTCCATCAGCCGCGACAGCAGCAGCGGCCCCATTTCCGAGATCGTGGTGCGGACGGGATGGCCCTGCTCACCGTAGATGTCCCAGAAGATCGCCGGATTGTCGGAATAGGCGTAATCGGTCAGGCCGATTTCCTTCGCCCGCGCCTCCAGCACGGCGGCGTTCCTGAACTGCGGGCTGCCGGACATGGAGATGCCGGAAAGATCGCCCTTCACGTCGGCCAGGAACACCGGCACCCCGGCGGCGGAAAACTGTTCTGCAATCGTCTGGAGCGTCACCGTCTTGCCGGTGCCCGTCGCCCCCGCGATCAGGCCGTGGCGATTGGCGCGCCCCAGCTGCAGAACCTGCCGTTCACCGTTGGCACCGAGTCCCAGGAAAATCTCTTCCATTCATGCCTCCTTGCACCGTGCGAAAGTGATAGAACGCGCCTTCGGCAAGGGCGAGAGGGATTTTGCCGAAACCTTGCCCAAGAACTTGCCCGAAGCCTTGCGACGAAGCGCACTGGTGCCGCCGGGGATCGGGCGCTAAAGGCGCTGTCCAAGCCATGTCCCAGCCCTTCTTCCTTTTCGACGACGCCCGCCCGGAGGGCGCAGCCGACGCGCGCATCTACCGCGACCCGGTGGAAATCGTCGTCGCCCACACCGAAGAGGATGTGCTGCCCGCCCTCGCCCGGATCGAGGCGCTGTCGGCAGAGGGGCTACATCTGGCGGGCTACCTCGCCTACGAAGCGGGGCAGGCGCTGGAGCCGCGCCTTGCCGGGCTGCGCAAGACCGCAGGCCCGCTGGTCTGGTTCGGCGCCTTCACGGGCTTCGAGACGGTCCCCGCCGCCGATATTCCGCGCTGGCTGGCCGAAAACGCCACGCCCGGACCACTCGGCATCGGCCCGCTCGACCCGCTGGTCTCCACGGGCGACTACACCCGCGCCTTCGAGGCTATCCACGGTGCCATCGAGGCGGGCGACATCTATCAGGTCAACCTGACCCTGCCGCTGGAAGGCCCGTGGCACGGCGATCCGCTGGCGCTCTACGCCGCGATCCGCCCCGCCGCCGCCGCCGGATATGGCGCTGTCATTTGCAACGGCGCCGAGTGGCTGCTCAGCTTCTCGCCCGAACTGTTCTTCGCGCTGGACGGGCGCACGGTCACCGTCCGCCCGATGAAGGGCACCCGCCCGCGCGGGCAGGACGCCGCCGAGGACGCACTGCTGCGCGAGGAGCTGGCCACGAGCACCAAGGATCGCGCGGAAAACCTGATGATCCTCGACCTCATGCGCAACGATCTGTCGCGCGTGGCGGAGGCAGGCAGCGTCCGCGTGGAGCAGCCTTTCGCGATCGAGAGTTACCCGACGGTCCACCAGATGGTCTCCACCGTCCACGCCCGCCTTTCGCCGGACAAAGGCGCGGCCGATCTGCTGCGGGCGCTGTTCCCCTGCGGATCGATCACCGGCGCGCCCAAGATCCGGGCGATGGAGCTGATCGCCGAGGTCGAACGCCACGCGCGCGGACCTTATTGCGGCTCGATCGGTTTCATCGAACCTACTGGCGATGCGGCGTTCAATGTGGCAATCCGCACCTTGCGTCTGTCGCCGGACGCCAAGGGCATGGCGGGCCGTGCGATACTCGGTGTCGGTTCGGCGGTGGTCGCCGATTCACAAGCGCTTCCCGAATGGCGGGAATGCCTGGTCAAAGGGGGTTTCGTGCGAGATTCGGCAGGGGCAACTTCACCCGCCAGTTTCGATCTTGTCGAGACGATGCGTTTCACGCCCGAAGAGGGCATTCCGCTGCTGGAACTCCATCTGGAGCGGGTCCGTACCAGTGCGGAGGCGCTGGGTTTCAGTTTTGACCGCCATGCCGTGCGCAATGCGATCCAGGCGCTCTGCTTCGATGCCGATGCGCCCGCCAGGCTGCGCCTCGTCACTGCCCGCAGCGGCGTCTATGCGCTGGAACTGGCGGAGTTACCCGCAGAGTTCGACGGCCCGGTAACGGTCGGCGTGCTGCCGCTTCCGGTCGACAGCGGCGACTGGCGCCTGCGCCACAAGACCAGCGATCGCGGTTTCTACAATGCCGGTCTGGCCGTGGGTAAAAACGCCGGAGCACAGGAAGTGCTGTTCCTGCGCGATGACGGACTGCTGACCGAAGGCTGCTTCACCAGTCTCTTCGTCGAGCGTGACGGCGTGCTGCTGACCCCGCCCGCCGCGCTGGGCCTGCTGCCCGGCGTGCTGCGCCGCTCGCTGATCGAGCAGGGTCGCGCGGTCGAGGCGGACCTGACGCTGGACGACCTCTCGGACGGTTTCCTGATCGGCAATGCCCTGCGCGGCCTGATGCCCGCCCAGCTCCTCAAGTGACGGCTGCTCACCTGATGCACACTTCCGCTGCCCTCGCCCGCATCGCCCCCTCCGGGACGACCGCGATGACCGACCGCGCCATCGCCCTGCGCGAATCCGGCATCGACGTGATCTCGCTCTCGGTCGGCGAGCCCGATTTCGACACCCCTCCCCATGTGATCGAGGCTGCCAAGGCCGCGCTCGACGCCGGGCAGACCAAGTACACGGCGGTCGGCGGCACCTCGCAGCTGAAGCAGGCCGCCGCGCTGCATTTCAGGCGCGATCTCGGCATCGAGGTTCCACCTTCGCAAGTGACGGTCAGCGCGGGCGGCAAGCAGGCGATCTTCCACGCGATGCTGGCGACCGTGGGCGAAGGCGACGAAGTGATCGTGCCCTCGCCGTGGTGGGTAAGCTATCCGGAGATCGTGCGTTTCGCGGGCGGCAAGGTCGTGCCGCTGCGCACCTCGCCCAAGGACAATTTCCGCTTCACGCCCGCCGATCTGGAAGCGCAGATCGGCCCGCGCACGCTCTGGGTGCTGCTCAACAGCCCCGGAAACCCGACCGGTGCCTATTATCCCGAGGACATGCTGCGCGGCATCGGCGACGTGCTGCGTCGCCACCCGCGGGTGATGGTGCTGTCCGACGATATCTACGCGCCGATCAACTATACCGGACGCCCGCATGTGACGCTGGCGAACCTCTGCCCGGATCTGGCGGACCGCATGCTGACCGTCTCCGGCGTGTCCAAGAGCCATGCGATGACCGGCTTCCGCATCGGTGTCGCCGCCGGGCCGCAGTGGCTCATCAAGGCGATGGAAAAGCTCCAGTCGCATTCCTCGGGCAATCCCTGCTCGATCAGCCAGGCCGCTGCCGTCGCCGCTTTCGAAGGGCCGCAGGACTTCCTGACCGAATGGCGCGAGCGGTTCCGCCAGCGGCGCGACAGCGTCGTTTCGGCGATCAACGCGATTCCCGGCCTGTCCACGCCCTCGCCCGATGGCGCGTTCTACTGCATGATCGACGCGACTCCGCTCATGGACCGCTTCGGCGGGGACGACGTGAAGCTGACGCTGCACCTGCTGGAGCACGGCGTGGCGCTGGTTCCGGCCTCGGCATTCGGCGGACAGAACGGCTTCCGCATCAGTTTCGCCGCGGACGACGCGCGGCTCGAAGAAGCGCTGCAGCGCATAGAGAAAGCATTGACGTAACATGGAACTGGAAATCCTCTTCGAGGACGGCGAAGCGCTGGTCATCGACAAGCCCGGCGGCCTCCCGCTCGATACGCCGCGCGCCGGTGGGCCGAGCCTCGAAGACCGGCTGGACGAGCTGAAACTGGGCTTCCAGCGCCTGCCCGCGCCGGTGCACCGGCTGGACCGCGACACCTCCGGCTGCCTGCTGCTGGCGCGTAACCCGAAGGCGCTGAAGCGCTTTTCCGCCGCCTTCGAGGAGAAGCAGGTCCAGAAGCGCTACCTCGGCATCGTCGCCGGTACGCTGACCGAAGAGGAAGGCACGATCGCGCTCAACCTCTCCAAGGTCAGCACCGTCAAGGACGGCTGGCGCATGATCCCGGCGAAGAAGGGCAAGCCCGCCGTCACCCACTGGCGCAAGCTGGACGAGAAGAACGGGCTGACCCTCGTGGAATTCCGCCCCGAAACCGGCCGTACCCACCAGATCCGCGTCCATGCCGCCTCCGGCCTCGGCCATGCGCTGCTCGGCGATCCGGTCTACGGCTCCAGCAAGGGCGCGCCGCGCACGATGCTGCACGCAGCCGGTATCACCGTGCCGCGCGGCGACAAGGAACCGATCGTTGCCGTGGCCCCGCTGCCCAGGGACTTCGCCGCGCTCGGCTTCAGCGATGAATGAGCGAGGTTGAAGCCACGATAGACCGCGCCCAGGCCCTGGCGAGCGAGAGCTTCATCGCCGCCTCCGGGCCGGGCGGCCAGAACGTCAACAAGGTAGCGACGGCGGTCCAGCTGCGGATCAACGTCTATGCCCTGCGGCTGGCGCCACTGGTCTTCGCACGGCTGAAGGAACTGGCGGGTAGCCGCATGACCTCGGGCGGCGAACTGATGTTCACCGCCCGCCGCTTCCGCACCCAGGAAGCCAACCGCGCCGATGCCCGCGAACGCCTCGCGGAAATGCTGCGCGATGCCCACAAGCTGCCCGAAAAGCGCGCCAAGAGCCGCCTCAACCGGGTGGGCAAGGAACAGCGGCTGAAGGGCAAGAAGCTGCGCGGCTCGGTCAAGGCCGGGCGCGGCAAAGTCAGCTTCGACTGAAGCTCACTCGCTCTCCGCTGCAAGGGAGGCGGTCGGCTCCGGCCGCGCGTCGAGCATCTCCGCCGCCTCACCCAGTGCCCGCGCTTCGCCGACCGTGACGCTGCCCGGTCCCGGCGCGGGATCGGACTTGCCGCAAGCTGCCAGCGTCAAAATCACGAACAGGATGCAGAGGGTTCTCATACCGTTTGCATAGCGGAGGAACGTGGCCATCTCAAACGGCTGGGATCACCATAGCCACACGCCTTCGCAACCCTTTCGACTTCCCGGACTTCCAACCGACACGGTTTGCACCGATACCGGTCCCCCCACAGCAACTGCCATGAGGAGTCGTCATGTCGAAGATCGTCATCGTCGTCGGAAGCCTTCGCGCCGAATCGTACAACCGCCAGTTCGCAGAGGCCCTGATTCGCCTGCCCGCCGCCTCGGGGCATGAATTCGTCTTCGCCGATATCGGCAACCTGCCGCTCTACAACCAGGACCAGGACGGCGACCAGGCGCAGTCGGTGAAGGACCTGAAGGCGCTGGTGCGCAGCAGCGACGGCGTGATCTTCGTGACGCCGGAATACAACCGCTCGTTCCCGGGCGTGCTGAAGAACGCCATCGACAATGCCTCGCGCCCTTATGGCGACAGCGCCTGGGCGGGCAAGCCTGCGGGGACCATTGGGGTTTCCATCGGCGCCATGGGCACGGCGCTGGCGCAGCAGCATCTGCGCAACGTGCTCGGCTATCTCGACATGCCGACCCTCGGCGCGCCGGAAGCCTTCATCCAGTGGAAGGACGGCCTGATCACCCCGGACGGCGAAATCGGCGAACAGTCCGCCGGGTTCGTCGGCGGCTGGCTGGAAGCGTTCCTCAAGCTGGTGGAACGCCACAAGGATTAAAAGGGGAAACCGTCGTCCCGAGGCGAACCTCGGGACGACGGATCAAATCAAGCCAGAATCCCGGCGGTCTTGCCCGCGCGGGTGAACATGCCGATGATCTGCTGGACCTGCTCGGCCGAATGTTCGGCGCAGAGCGAGCAGCGCAGCAGGGTCATGTTGGCAGGGGTCGCCGGGGGACGCGCGAGGTTCACGTAGAGGCCCTCGTGCAGCAGCGCTTCCCACATCATCGCGCCGCGTTCGAGATCGGGCATGATGACGGCGATGATCGCGCTCTGCGGCTCCTCGGTGCCGAGCTGGAAGCCCGCATCGGTCAGGCCCTTGTGCAGGGTGCGCGAGCTTTCCCAGAGATGCGCGCGCTTCTCGGCAGCGGTCATCAGCTTGCGGATCGAGGTGGTCGCGGTGGCGACGACGCTGGGCGGCAGGCTGGCGGTGAAAACGTAGGGACGGCAGACCAGGCGCATGATCTCGAACTTGGGGTGGTTCGAGACGCAGAAGCCGCCGACGGTGCCGACCGACTTGGAGAACGTGCCGATCACGAAGTCCACATCGTCGAGGCAGCCCTGGTCCTCGGCCACGCCGCGGCCGTTGGGACCGATGAAGCCCATCGAGTGCGCTTCGTCCACCAGCACCATGGCGCCGTACTTCTTGGCGACCGCGATCATCTCCTTGAGGGGGGCGATATCGCCCAGCATCGAGTAGACGCCTTCCAGCACGACCAGCTTGCCCGCGCCTTCGGGAATGCGGCGCAGGCGCTTTTCCATCGCCTCGATGTCATTGTGCTTGAACGGCACGACTTCGGCGTCGCCCATCTTGCAGCCGTCCCAGATCGAGGCGTGGCTGTCGATGTCGAGGATGATGTAGTCACCCTTGCCCGCGATCGTCGAGATGATGCCGAGGTTGGCCTGATAGCCGGTCGAGAACACCATGGCGTGCTTCATGTCGTAGAAGTCGCATAGCGCTTCCTCGACCGCCTTGTGCCCGGCGTACGTGCCGTTGAGCACGCGGCTGCCGGTGGTGCCCGAACCGAAGTCGTCCAGCGCCTGCTTGCCCGCCGCGATCACGTCCGGATCGAAGGTCATGCCCATGTAGTTGTAGGTGCCGAGCAGGATCGTCTCGCGCCCGTTGCACATCGCCACGGTGGGCGAGATCACCTTTTCCATGACGAGGCCGAAGGGATCTGTGACGCCTGTGGAAAGCAGATCGCGGCGCATTTCGATCAGGGGATCGAACTTGCTGAACAGGTCCGTATGCGCCTGGGTTTCGTTGTCGCTGAGCATGTCGGTCATCGCGAAGCCCTTCAGCCCTGAAGCTTGACCACGGCGTCGACGAGCTGGCCGTAGTTCTCGATCTCGGCCTGCTGGTTCATCGAGATGATGATGTCGAACCCGTCTTCGATTTCGGCCACGAAGTCCATGACGGTCAGGCTGTCGAATTCGAGATCGTCGGTGAAACGGGTCGCGTCGGTAATCTCGACGCCCTTCTTGTTGAACGGCTCGATCAGCGCGGCGATGCGGGCCGAGGTCTCTGCGCGGTCCATGGTCATTTCAACTCCGGTAATATTCGGGCGGCGCTCTGGCCGATAATTGCGGCGCAAAAGCGGCGGCGAGGGGTAAAGTCAAGCACAGGCGGCATTCGCCCTATCACAGAAGCGCGCGGACCGCCTGCATGAACGGCCCGATCGACACCGGCTTGGCGAGATAGCCTTCGGCGCCTGCCTCGCGGATGCGTTCCTCGTCGCCCTTGCCCGCATAGGCAGTGACGGCTAGCACCGGGATCGTGCGCAGGACCGCGTCCTTCTTGGCCGCCTCGATCAGGTCCAGGCCCGAGACATTGGGCAGCTGGATGTCCATGATGACGAGGTTGGGCACGAACTGGCGCGCGCGCTCCAGCGCGTCGAGGCCGTCGGCCACCGGCTCCACGGCGAAGCCCTGGCTCCTGAGCACATCGCAAAAGAGCTTCCGATTGAGGTCGTTGTCCTCGACAACTAGGATACGCTTTGCCATTCGACGCGGGATCACCATCTAGGTCGGGGACACCCGCTCTAAGACACGCAAGCGAGACTGACAATTCTTCGAGAGTCGCCATCCCCATCGCAGGACCCGCAGGCTCTGGCACTCGCCGCGCTCGGCTGGGTGTTGACCGACCAGGACCGTGCCGAGCGCTTTCTGGCGCTGACCGGCCTGACCCCGGACGTCTTGCGCGCCTCGCTGGGCCAGCCCGCGACGATGGCAGCGGTGCTGGAATTCCTCTGCTCGCACGAGCCGGACCTCGTCGCCGCCGCCGAGGCGCTGGAAGTTTCGCCGGAAACGCTGGTTGGCGCACTGAAAAGGCTCGGCGCATGACGAATCGCCCGGGCCGCCCCCTGCTCATCACCGACTGCGACGAAGTGCTGCTCTACATGGTCACGCATTTCCGCGACTGGCTGGCCGAGGACGAAGGCGTCACTTTCGCGCTCGATCGCGGCGAGTTCGCAGGGGCGATGCGCCGCACCGAATCCGGCGAACTGCTGGAGCAGGCGGAGATGTGGTCGCTGCTCAACAAGTTCTTCGACGGCCAGATGCACCGCCAGACCCCGGTCGACGGCGCCGTCGCCGCCATGCGCGAGATCGCCGCCCATGCCGATGTCGTCGTGCTCACCAATCTCATGGATTTCCGCCAGGAAACCCGCCGCCGGCAACTGGCGGAGCACGGCATCGACGTGCGCGTCTTCACCAACCAGGGACCGAAAGGTCCGGCGCTGAAGGCGATTCTCGACGAATACCAACCCTCGCGCGCGGTCTTCGTGGACGATCTGGCCCAGCACCACGGCTCGGTGGCGGACTTCGCGCCCGAGATCGGCCGCCTGCATCTCTGTGCCGAGCCGCTGCTCGCCCCGCATATCGCCTGCGCCCATGTCGCCGGTCATGCCCATGCGCGAATCGACCGCTGGCAGGACGCCGCGCCTTGGCTGATCGACTGGCTGACGCGCAGCGACGCGACCAAGACCGAATCCTGACTCCGTCCCTCACAAGGAAGATCCCGAAGATGAGCGCAATCGAATCCCGCCTGGCCGAGCTTGGGCTGACCCTTCCCGAACCCGCCGCCCCGGTCGCGGCTTATGTGCCGGTGGTCGTCGCGGGCGGCCTCGCCCATGTCTCGGGCCAGCTTCCTTTCGTCGAAGGCAAGCTGGTGACCGGCCGCCTGGGCGAGAACGTCGACCTCGAATCGGGCGTCGAGGCGGCGCAGGCCTGCGCGGTGATGATCCTGGCCCAGCTCAAGGCCGCGCTCGGCTCGCTCGACCGCGTGGAGCGCGTGGTCAAGCTGGGCGCCTTCGTCAACTCCACGGGTGACTTCACCGACCAGCCCAAAGTCGCCAACGGCGCGTCGGAACTGATGGTCGCGGTGTTCGGCGAAGCTGGCAAACATGCCCGCAGCGCCGTCGGCGTGCCGGTGCTGCCGCTCGGCGCCGCCGTCGAAGTGGACGCCATCGTTGCCGTTCGCCCTGCTTGATAGCTGGCTTTCGCCGCCGCCCGATCCGCGCAAGGTCGCGTGGATCGGCGGGCACGACTATGCCCATCGCGGGCTGCACGGCGCGGTCATTCCCGAAAACTCGCTCGCGGCCTTCCGGCTGGCGATCGAGGAGGGCTATGGCATCGAACTCGACGTGCAGCGCGCGGGCGACGGCACCCCGGTGGTCTTCCACGATTCGGTGCTGGACCGCCTGACCGGCGAGACCGGCGCGATCGCGCGCCACAGCGCCGCCCAGCTTGCCGTCGTGACGCTGGGCGGAACCGCCGAGAGCATTCCCAGCCTGCGCCAGGCGCTCAACCTGATCGACGGCCGCCAGCCGGTGCTGATCGAGCTGAAATCCTCGCGCGGCGCCCGCATCGCCGCGCTCTGCCTGGCCGTGCGCCGGGTGCTGGAGGGCTATACCGGCCCCCATGCGGTCATGAGTTTCGACCCGCGCGTCTCGCGCTGGTTTCGCCGCCATTCCCCGCACACGGTGCGCGGGCTGATCGTCTCGGAAGGCGAGGATCGCGCCCTGCCCGGCAAGATCCGGCGCCGCGCGGCGCTCTGGCAGGCCGCGCCGGACTTTCTGGCCTATGATATCCGCGACCTGCCCAGCCGCTTCGCCACCGCCCAGCGCAAGCGCGGGCTGCCGGTGGCGACCTGGACGGTGCGTCGCCCGGACCATCACGAACGCGCCGGTCTCCACGCCGATGCAGTGATCTTCGAGCGCCCCTCGGAAGAACCGGCATGAGTGACGGCGCGTTCGTCGAGCGGCTCCACGGCGCGGTGGGCGGGCTCCCGGCGGCGGAATGGGACGCCCTGACCGGCGGCGGCAATCCCTTCGTCTGCCACGCCTTCCTCGCGGCCATGGAGGAATCGGGCAGCGTCGGCGAAGGCACCGGCTGGACCCCGGTGCCGATCACCGTCGCCGGGCCGGACGGACGGCTGGCAGCGGCGCTTCCGGCCTATCTCAAGCAGCACAGCCAGGGCGAATATGTCTTCGACCACGCCTGGGCCGACGCCTGGCACCGCGCGGGCGGGTCGTACTACCCCAAACTCCAGATCGCCGTGCCTTTCACTCCGGCGACCGGCCCCCGGCTGCTGACGCCGCACCCGGAACTGGCCCCGGCGCTGATCGCCGCGGCGGAATCGATCTGCCGCGACAACGGCCTGTCCTCCGCCCACGCGACTTTCATCGAACCGGCGCAAGTGCCGCTGTTCGAGGCGGCGGGCTGGCTGCTGCGGGAGGATATCCAGTTCCACTGGGAAAACCGCGGCTATGCCGATTTCGACGGCTTTCTCGGCGCGCTTTCCTCGCGCAAGCGCAAGGACATCCGCAAGGAGCGCGAAAAGGCGCAGGAAGGCGTCGACATCCGGCACTTGACCGGGAGCGATCTGCGCGAGGAGCACTGGGACGCCTTCTGGGCCTTCTATCAGGACACCGGCGCGCGCAAATGGGGCCATCCCTACCTGACCCGCGAGGCCTTCTCGCTACTGGGGCAGACGATGGCCGACCGCATCCTGCTGGTGCTCGCCTATATCGACGGACGGCCGGTGGCGGGCGCGCTGAACTTCATCGGCAGCGAGGCGCTATACGGTCGCTACTGGGGGGCGGTGGTGGACAAGCCCTTCCTGCATTTCGAGCTGTGCTATTATCAGGCGATCGATGCCGCCATCGCGCTCGGCCTGTCGCGAGTGGAAGCGGGCGCGCAAGGCGGCCACAAGCTGGCGCGCGGTTACGAGCCGGTGCGGACGGTCTCGGCGCACTACATCGTCCACGAGGGCCTGCGCGCCGCCATCGCCGATTACCTGGAACAGGAGCGTGCGGGCATTGCGGACGACCAGCTTCTGCTGGACGGCAGGACGCCGTTCCGGAAGGCCTAGGCCGCTTCGCGCGCCGAAGCCGCCAGCCACTGGCGGGCGCGGCGCTGGGCTTCGGCGATCTCGCGCGCGGTCATCTCCTCGGCCACATCGGCGCGGCACTGCGCGGCTTCCCCGTCTCCTGCAACAGCGGCGAGGTTGAACCACTTGTGCGCCTCTATCAGGTCGCAGGCGGCGCCGTGACTGCCGGTGGAGAACACCACGCCAAGGTCGAAACAGGCCGAACCGTCGCCCATGGCCGCCGCGGCAAGGCGCTCGGGCAGGAAAAGATCGCCCGCCTCCCTACCTGCGGGTTGCGTGATATCGACGAGACGCTCGCTTGCGATCCAGGCCTGTTTCATAGTCGGCTCACTCCCGGTCTGCCGCCCCTACGGTCCGATGGAGGGAAGCTGGCACCAAGTTGGTCAACAAAGCGTTAAGCATATACCCGAAACAATCCCTGTAAGTTTACGCAGCAGTATCGGGAAAGAAACTTGTGCATCAGCCGGTGGGACAGCATCCGGCATTCAGGTTTTTTGTGGACTGCCATGGTTATAGCCTTGTGCAGGTAAGGGGGCGGCCCTATAGGCCGCGACACCGCGGTTTGCCGGGAGGCCACTGGAAAAATCCGGGGTCGCAGGGCGTAGGCAGGCCGGGGGGATTCGTGCGGAGATTCTCTGGATGGCAACGGCCCTAGCTGACGAAATTGATGTCCTCGCCAAGGCCAAGCGCATGCTTGGCGGTTCTTATGTTCCCGTAGAGAACGAAGCCTACATGTGCGAGGCTCAGCAAGACTACTTCCGGCGGCTTCTGCTCGCCTGGAAAAAATCGATTCTCGACGCCTCTGCCGGTACGCTGGCACAACTTCAGGACGGCCCGATCCGGGAACCCGACCTCAACGATCGCGCGTCCAGCGAGACCGATTGGGGCATCGAGCTGCGCACCCGCGACCGCCAGCGCAAGCTGATCGCCAAGATCGATTCCGCCCTGCGCCGGATCGAGGAAGGTGAATACGGATATTGCGAAGTGACCGGCGAACCGATCGGCCTCGGCCGTCTCGAAGCTCGTCCGATCGCCACCATGACCGTGGAGGCCCAGGAAGCGCACGAGCGCCGCGAAAAGGTCTCGCGCGAAGAATAAGAAAAGCGCCATTTCAATTCTTTCGCCCCGATCCGGCGGGCTGCGCGGCATTTCCGTCGTTCGGGGCGTTAAGGTTTTGTTTGCCATTTCCTTATAGTTATCGACCGCAAACGTGCCTTGCGCGCGAGGCGGTGCTTATCATCAACCGGGGCTTTCGCAGGCCGGGCTTCGTGATATCATTGCCGGACCGAATGCCGGACGAGAACGCATGACCCAGATCGAAAATCGCCAGATTGCGCGTGACAGCCTGTTCCTCATGGCCGACCTGCGGATCGACGGGCTGGACAGCGAGTACCGGATCAAGGTCCGCAACCTCTCCGCCGGCGGGATGATGGGCGAAGGCGGGGTCCAGGTGGTGCGCGGCACGACGGTCGCGGTGAACATCCGCAATATCGGCTGGGTCCCCGGCACGATCGCCTGGGTTCAGGAAAACCGCTTCGGCGTGGCCTTCATCGAGGAAATCGATCCCAAGCTGGCGCGCGGCGCCGTGGCCCCGGTGCCGGACGAAAAGCCCAACTTCGTGCGCAACTACGAAGCGCAGTATTCCCCCGCGACAACCGAGCCGAAGAACCTGCGCAAACTCTGATAGTTTGTTTGAAAATCCGCCGCAGGCGGATTTTGGCGGCACCGGCCCACGCCCCCACCCGACCTCCCACTAGTGTATTCTGATGGGAGGTCGGGTGGGGGCGTGGGCCGGTGCCGCAACGAAAATGCCCGACGGGGCATTTTCCAAACCAACTCTGAACAGGACCTCCCCGGAAAAATCGCGCCTGCTTCCGCCCGAACCATTTGCGACCGGCGGCAAATCGACTAGGCCTAGGAAATGTCCGCGCCGCGCAAAGCCATTCGGGCCATGGTCCTTCCGGCCGCGCTGGCTCTCTGCGCCTGCGGGGGCACCGACAATTCGGCGCTGGGCGTCGCCGTCATCGGCTCCCCGCCCGAGAATTTCGACATCGGCGAGAACGCTACTCTGGCAAGCCAGCTCGTCAGGGCCTCGACTGTCGAGGGGCTGGTCTCCTTCGACGAGAAGGGCCGCGTCATCCCCGCCCTCGCCGATCGCTGGATCGTCACCGACGACGGCCAGAGCTACATCTTCCGCCTGCGCGACGGGGACTGGGCCTCGGGCGATCCGCTCACCGCCGATTCCGCGAAGAAGGCGCTGGATACTGCGCTCAAGGCGCTGGACGACAACCCGCTGGCCCACGACCTCGCCGGGATCGACGAGATCCGTACGATGGCCGGACGCGTCATCGAAATCCGCCTCACCCGGCCGATGCCCTACCTGCTCCAGCTTCTCGCCCAGCCGGAACTGGGGCTGAGCTTCAAGGACCGGGGTGCCGGGCCGATGCGACTGGATGGTGGCAAGGGGACGGCGCGGCTGACGCCGATCGACCCGGCCAGCCTCGGCCTGCCCGCCGTGGAGAACTGGCCGCGCCGCACCCGCCGGATCGACCTTTCGGTGCTGGACGGCCCCGCCGCCGTGGAGGCCTTCAACGCGGGCAAAGTCGATCTCGTCATGGGCGGCGAGATCCAGGACTTTCCACTGACCCGCTCGGTCGGCATCCTGCGCGGGACGATCCAGGTCGATCCGGTGGTCGGCCTGTTCGGGCTTCAGGTCGCCAGCGACAAGGGCTTCCTGGCCGATCCCGCCAACCGCGAGGCGCTGGCCATGGCCATCGACCGCGAGGGCCTGATCGCCCCGTTCAGCCTCGGCGGCTGGTCGGCGACGAGCCGGATCGTCAGCCCCAGCCTCGACGGCGATCTCGGCACCATCGGCGAGCGCTGGAGCGAACAGTCGCTGGACGAACGCCGCGCCCTCGCCATGGCACGGGTGCGCCGCTGGGCCGCGGGAGCCTCGGGCGCAGCGCGCGCCGGTGAGGCCCCCGCGTCGCCGGTGGTTCGCGGCGGTCGCGGCGCGCCGTCCCCCTCCCCTGCGCCGATCGCGGGCGGGCCGCGCCTGACCGTCTGGCTGCCCTCGGGCAGCGGTGCCGATACCCTGCTGGTGAAACTCACGGCCGACTTCGCGGCGATCGGCGTCCACCTCGTCCGCACCGACAAAGCGGAAACGGCGGACCTGCGGCTGGTCGACGACGTCGCCCGCTATCCGCGCGCCGCCTGGTTCCTCAACCGCCTGTCGTGTAGCGCCCGGCGCGGCCTCTGCTCCGCCGATGCCGACGCGCGGGTGGCCGAAGCCGCCTCCGCCGCCACGCCGGACGAACGCGCCGCCCTGCTGACCGAAGCCGAGGCCGAACTGACCGCAGCCAATGTCTTCATTCCCTTCGGAACCCCGATCCGCTGGTCGCTGGTGCGCGGCAGCGTCGCCGGTTTCGCGCCGAACACCTGGGGTTGGCACCCCTTGATGCCGCTCGCCTGGGTCCCCAAGTAAAGTCCGGTAAGCCCTTCAGAGGAGAGGCAGGACTTTGGCGACTGGACAGACTACCGCGCGGCGCATGGACATGGAGCTGCCGCTCGGCACCGACCCGGTATCGATTCTGCGCCGCGTGGAAATGCTCGAATACGTGCTGGAGCGCGCCATCGCCCTGCCCGGCATCCGCCGCAAGATCGGTCTCGACGCGGTAATCGGTCTGGTGCCGGTAGCCGGAGACGTGATCGCGGGACTGCTGGGCATGTACCTCGTGTGGGAGGCCCGCAACCTCGGCATGTCGAAGTGGCAGCTGGCCCGCATGACCGCCAATGTCGGCTTCGACACCTTGCTGGGCGCGATCCCCGTGGCGGGCGATCTGTTCGACTTCGTGTTCCGCTCGAACAGCCGCAACCTCAGGATCATCCGCAAGCACATCGACAAGCATCACCCGCATGCGCGGGTGATTGAAGGCTAGGAACGCTCAGGCCGCCTGGGTAACGGCGGCCAGATCGCACTTCTGGTTGGCTTCCTTGGTGCCGCCGCCGAGGAAGGCCACCGCGAGGAAACCGGCAACCACCGCCACCGCGAACGCCGCCGTCACTTTGCCGAGGTGCTTGTCGATCACCGCCTTGATCGGCGCGCCGAACAGGCGGAACAGCACGCCGACGATCATGAAGCTGATCGAGCGCGAGACGATCGAGGCACCGATGAACACCGCGAGATTCATGCCGATGAAACCGGCGGTGATCGTCAGCAGCTTGAACGGGATCGGCGTCGCGCCCTTCACCACGATGATCTCCGCGCCATATTCGCGGAGGTAGCAGGCCGCCTTGGGGAAGCTGTCCGCCAGCCCCAGCGCCCGCAGCAGCGCCTCGCCGAAAGCCTCGTAGGCGAAGTGGCCGATCGCATAGCCCAGCAGCCCCCCCGTCACCGAGGCCAGCGTGGCGATCACCGCGAAGCGAATCGCCTTCTTCGGCTCGGCCAGGCACATCAGGCCCAGCAGCGGATGCGGCGGCACCGGGAAGAAACTGGCCTCCAGGAAGGCGAACAGCGCCAACCACCATTCGGCATGGCGGTGCGCCGCCTTAGCCATGGTCCAGTCGTAAAGGCGGCGCAGCATCGAGTTCTCCGGGTAATTGTGTGGCTTGCTTAGTAGGCCCGCAGCGCCCCAGCAAGTTATAACCCATTTGGTTATCTCTCTTGACATTGCGATCCACAATTGGTACAAACCAAGAACATCGAGAGCGATTGATTCGCTGGCTCGCTTCGCACCGCATCGCAAATCAACAGCAGGGATGATCCCACATGGCAGAGCCAGACCAGGCTTCGCCCGGCGCCGACCCGTGCCCTCGCGGCGGGACGGCCGAGGGGCAGTGGCGCGCGCAGTTCCTTGCCGCGCTGGCAGAGACCTCGAACGTCAGCGCGGCCAGCGCCGCCGCCGGGGTTCCCGCGGGCCGGGCCTATCGATTGCGCCGCACCGAACCCGATTTCGCCCGCGCCTGGCGCGCCGCCCTGCTGGAGGGCTACGAGAACCTGGAGATGGAATTGCTCTACCGCCTGCGCTTCGGCGATCCCAAGGACGGTGAGGTCAAGTTCGACAACGCCACCGCGCTGCGCCTGCTCGGCCTCCACCGCGAGACCGTGGCGCGCGAAAGGGCGTCGCGGGAGAACGAGGACCTTGCCGCCGTCCGCGCCTCGATCCAGGCCAAGCTGGCGCAGCTGCGCGAGCAGGTCACGGCGCGGCGCGCGCTGGAAACCCGCCCGGAAACCCGCCCAGAAGCCCGCAAGGAGGCCGAGCATGGCTGAAGCCGATCCCCTGCACTGGCTGACCGAGGCCGACGAGGCCGAACTGGAGCGCTTCGCGGTGCAGCTCGGCCCCACCGGACAGCGCGAATGGCGCTGGAACTGGCGGGTCTGGGCGCGGCCTTCGCAGCTGGCCCCGGCGGGCGACTGGCGGGTCTGGCTGGTCATGGCCGGGCGCGGCTTCGGCAAGACCCGCTGCGGCGCCGAATGGGTCAACGAGATCGCCGAAAACGATCCCGAGGCGCGCATCGCCCTCGTCGCCGCCCATCTCGGCGAGGCGCGCGCGGTCATGGTCGAGGGCGAGAGCGGCCTGCTCTCGGTCGGCGCGCCGTGGCGGCGGCCGGTCTTCGAGCCTTCGCTGCGGCGGCTGACCTGGCCGAATGGCGCGCAGGCGACGCTCTATTCGGCCGCCGAGCCGGAAGCACTGCGCGGCCCCCAGCACAGCCATGCCTGGTGCGACGAAGTCGCCAAGTGGGACAATGCCGCCGCCCGCGCGGTGGCAAGCTGGGACAACCTGCTCATGGGCTTACGGCTTGGCC
This sequence comes from Novosphingobium sp. BF6, assembly GCF_058273105.1. Lineage (NCBI taxonomy): Bacteria > Pseudomonadati > Pseudomonadota > Alphaproteobacteria > Sphingomonadales > Sphingomonadaceae > Novosphingobium > Novosphingobium sp. BF6. Next base: position 676,660 of record NZ_CM177775.1, on the reverse strand, counting down.
GCGATCCGCGTGTCGTCGCCACCACCACCCCGCGCAGCGTGCCACTGGTCATGCGCTTCCTCGCCGAAAGCGAGCGCGGCGAAGTGGCGGTGACGCGCGGCAGCACGTTCGACAATGCCGCCAACCTGCCTGCCCGCTTCCTCGACACGATGCGCGGCTCCTTCGGGCAGAGCCTGCTCGGGCGGCAGGAGATCGACGGCGAACTGATCGCCGAGATCGAAGGCGCGCTCTGGAGCCGGGCGCTGCTGGAGACCTGCCGCGAGGACCACGCGCCCGAATGCACCCGAATCGTCGTCGGGGTCGATCCTCCGGCTTCGGACGGCGGCGATGCCTGCGGGATCGTGGTGGTCGGCCTCGGCGCCGACGGCATGGCCCATGTCCTCGCCGATGCCTCCGTGGAGAAAGCCGGTCCCGAACGCTGGGCGCGCGCCGTCGCCGGGGCCGCCGAGGCCTGGCAGGCCGACCGCGTGGTGGCCGAAGCCAACCAGGGCGGCGCGATGGTCGGCTCGGTCCTGCGCGCGGCGCAGCTTTCGCTGCCGCTGCGGCTGGTCCACGCCAGCCGGGGCAAAGTCGCCCGCGCCGAGCCGGTCGCCGCGCTCTACGAAGCCGGGCGGGTCCGCCATGCCGGGCTGTTCCCGGCGCTGGAAGACGAGATGTGCGGGCTGATCGCCGGAGGGTCCTATCAGGGACCGGGGCGCTCGCCCGACCGCGCCGATGCGCTGGTCTGGGCCTTGACCGAACTGATGCTCGGCAAAGGCGGCGCGCCTCGGGTGCGGGTGGCCTGATTTCGCATCCTAGGGAGCGAACCGCTCCGGACATTCCCTGAAAGGAACCCTCGCCCGTGTCCTTCATCGATACCCTCCTCGCCGCCTTCAAGGGCGAGAGTGCCCGCGTGCCGCTGGCGCGCGGCCCGGCATCGCCCTGGTTCTTCGCCGAGAGCGGCGGCGGGCGGGCGCCGTTCGAATATGCCTCGGCGGTGCGCCGCGCCTATCTCGAAAACCCCGTCGCCCAGCGGGCCGTGCGTCTGGTGGCCGAGGGGATCGGCGGCGCCCCGCTGCGCCCTGCCGATCCCCGGCTCATGGTACTCGTCACCGAGACCAGCGCCGGGCAGTCGCTGCTGGAGACGCTCGCCTGCCACCTGCTGCTTCACGGCAATGCCTATGTGCAGGTGCTCAAGGACGCGCGAGGGCGTCCGGTCGAACTCTTCGCCCTGCGGCCCGAGCGCGTCTCGATCGTCGCGGGCGAGGACGGCTGGCCCGCCGCCTTCGCCTACGAAGTGGCCGGGCGGCGGCTGACGATCCCGCTGCTGGACGAGGACGCCGCCCCCAACGTGATCCACATCCGCCACTTCCACCCGGCCGACGACCACTACGGCGCGGGCTGCCTCGCCGCCGCCGACGAGGCCGTGGCCACTCACAACGCCGCCGCGCAGTGGAACCGCCAGCTGCTGGAAAACGCCGCCCGCCCTTCCGGCGCGCTGGTCTACGAGGCGGACGACGGCCAGACCCTGACCGGCGACCAGTTCGACCGGCTCAAGGCCGAGCTTGCCAATGCCTATGCCGGTGCGGGCAATGCCGGACGGCCGATGCTGCTGGAAGGCGGCCTCAAGTGGCAGGCCATGGCGATGACCCCGGCGGACATGGACTTCGCCACCCTCAAGGCCGCCGCCGCGCGCGACGTGGCGCTGGCCTTCGGGGTGCCGCCGATGCTGCTCGGCCTGCCGGGCGACGCCACTTACGCGAACTACCGCGAGGCCAACCGCGCGCTCTGGCGGCTCACCCTGCTGCCGCTGGCGGGGAAGATTCTTTCCGGACTCTGCGAAGGCCTCGCGCCGTGGTTCCCGGATACGTGCCTTTCGATCGACCTCGACCGCGTGCCCGCCCTTGCCGAGGACCGCGAGCGACTCTGGGCGCAAGTGAGCGCCGCCGACTTCCTCGATGCCGAAGAGAAGCGCGCCCTGCTCGGCCTCGCCCCGGCTTCGAAGGATGAAGGGAACATATCATGAACGATAGGGACATGCTGGCCGGGCTGCTCGCCCAGGCAACCAGCGAAGGCAGTGAACTCGTGACCTTGCGCGCCATCGTCGAGGAAGCCAGCGAAGTCGGCGCGCGGCGCATGCTATCGCGGATCGGCCTCGACGACGCGACCGCGCCGGGCGACCTCTCCGAGCTGCGCGAACTGCTCCAGGCCTGGCGCGATGCCAAGGCCAGCGCCCAGGCCGCCGCCATCGGCTGGATCGTGCGCGGGGTGCTGGCGCTGCTGCTGCTCGGCCTCGCGGTGCGCCTCGGCGTCGGGGAGCTGCTGCGATGATGCTCCGACAGGCTCAGCACGCCTTGCGCTTCGCGGGCTACGCCGCGCTGTTCGGCAGGCGCGACGCCGGGCGCGACCTGATCCGCCCCGGCGCTTTCGCCCGGACTCTCGCAGAGCGGCGCGATCCGCTGCCGCTGTTCTGGCAGCACCGGCCCGACCTACGGATCGGCTGGATCGAAACCGCCGCCGAGGATGAGCGCGGCCTGCGCGTCGTGGCCTCGGTGGACAACCCGGACGGCGCCGCTGGTCTCGCGCTGCGGCGCGGCACGGTGACCGGCCTCTCGTTCGGCTACCGCGCCCGCGCCAGCCGCACCGGCGCCGAGGGCCGCGAACTGCTCGATCTGGAGCTGTTCGAGGTCAGCCTCGTCACCAACCCGATGCAGCACGGCGCGCGGGTGCACCTGATCTCCTGATTTCCTCGCTCTCCCATTTCCCTGCCGCCCGAACCGGCGGCTTCAACCGAAAGGTCCCTGCCCGATGGAATCCCCTGTTCCCGCCGAAGCGCTCGACGCCTCGTTCGATCTCGTCGCCCGTCAGGACGCCACCGAAGCCGCCGTCGAGAGCTTGCGCGGCGACGTCGCCGACGTGAAGGCCCGGCTCGACCGCGTCAGCCGCGCCGCCGCCCGTCCGGTGATCGAAGGCGCCGCCCCCGCCAGTCTCGAAGTGAAGGGCTTCGTCGACGGCTACTTGCGCCTGGGCCGCGAGACCGAGATCAAGTCGCTGTCCGGAACCGTGCTCGCGGACGGTGGCTATGCGGTCCCGCGCGAGGTCGATGCGCTGATCTCGGCGCGCCTGAGGTCGATCAGCCCGATCCGCGCGATCGCGCAGATCGTGCAGACCGGCTCGGCGGGCTATCGCAAGCTCGTGACCACCGGCGGCACCGCCTCGGGCTGGGTGAGCGAGACCGGCGCCCGCGCCGAAACCGCCACCCCGAACTTCGCCGAGATCGCCCCGCCCGCCGGTGAACTCTACGCCAACCCGGCAGCGAGCCAGGCCATGCTCGACGATGCGGCCTTCGACATCCAGTCGTGGCTGGCCGACGAGATCGCCATGGAGTTCGCCCGCGCGGAAGGCGCCGCCTTCGTCAGCGGCAGCGGCACCAACCAGCCCAAGGGCTTCCTCACCGCCCCCAATGCCGCGACGGCGGATGCGACCCGCGCTTTCGGCACGCTCCAGTTCCTTGCCTCGGGCCATGCCACCGGCTTCGACAGTGCGCCGGAACTCAAGCTGATCGACCTCGTCCATGCGCTGAAGAGCGGCCACCGCCAGGGCGCGAGCTGGGTGATGAACGCGAAGACCCTGGCCGTCGTCCGCAAGCTCAAGGCCGCCGACGGCTCGTTCCTCTGGCAGCCGGGCCTGATGGACGGCCAGCCGAACCGCCTGCTCGGCTATCCGGTGGTCGAGGCCGAGGACATGCCGGACATCGCCGCGGGCGCCCTGCCGATCGCCTTCGGCAACTTCCGCGCGGGCTACCTGATCGCCGAGCGCAGCGCGACCTCGATCCTGCGCGATCCCTTCACCAACAAGCCCTTCGTCCACTTCTACGCGACCAAGCGAATCGGCGGGCAGGTGCTCGATTCCGACGCGATCAAGCTGCTCAAGATCACGGCCTGACGCCACAGGTCGTGCGGGGAGCGGTGCCATCCTTTCCGCTCCCCGCGCCTTGAGCAGCGGCCCGCGCCATTTCCTGCCCCCCGAATGGCGCGGGCCATCCGCCTTCCTTTCTCCCGATCAGAGCCCCCCATGAACCGGGTCATTCTCACGCCGCCGGTGCTGCCGTCCGCGACGCTTGCGGAGCTAAAACAATGGCTCGGCATCACCACCCCGCGCGACGATACCGCGCTTTCCGCCCTGCTCGCCGCCGCGCTCGAAACCTGCGAGGCCTTCACCTGCCGGATGCCGCTCGTCGCGCCTTGCGAGGAAGTGCTCCCCGCCCGCACCGGATGGCAGGCGCTGTCCACCCGCCCGGTCCAGGCGATCACCGGGATCGAGGGCGTGAACGCCGACGGCAGCCGCTTCGTCCTGTCCTCCGGGGCTTACGAGATAGACCTCGATGCCGACGGCACCGGGCGCGTCCGGCTCGCCCTCTCCGGCGCGGCGCGCAAGGTCGCGGTGCGCTTCACCGCCGGGCTGGCCGACGACTGGGACAGCCTGCCCGATGGCCTGCGCCACGGCATGATCCGCCTCGCCGCGCACCAGCACCGCGAGCGCGACGGCAGCGGCGCCGCACATTTGCCGCCCGCGTCGGTCGCGGCGCTATGGCGGCCCTGGCGCCGGATGCGCCTCGCATGATGTCGGCCCGCGTCCTGTTCGACGATTTCGCCCGCAGGCTCGTCTCGCGCGCCGAAACGCTTGCCGCCGCCCGTGCCGAAACCCGCCGTCTGGCCGCACGCGGCGACGAGAGCCGCTGGCGCCGCGCCGATCTCGTCTGGCCGCTTTTCGCGAAAGGATAAGCGATGGAAATTCCCTTGCGCGCCGCCCTGATCGACTGGCTCGCCGCCGATCCGGACCTCGCCGCCCAGCTCAATGCGGTGGGGGAGGAAGCCCCCTCCCGCACCAGCCTGCCGTGGCTCGCGATCGCCGCCAGCGCCAGCACCGACTGGAGCTGCAAGACCGCCCCCGGCCGCGAAGTCCGCGTGGCGCTGGAACTCCACTGCCGGGGCGATGCGCCCGAGACGGCGGCCACGCTGGTCGCCGGGATCGAGGCGCGGATCGAAAGCCTGCCGCGCGAGCAGCCGGGCTTCCACGTCGCCACCATCCAATTCCTGCGCGCGCGGGCCGAACAGCGCGGGGAAAGCCGCCGCGCGATCCTGCTCGAATACCGATTCCGCCTGCTCGCCGCCTGACACCCCCACGAAAGGAGCCTCACCATGCCCGCCCAGAAAGGCAGCGCCTTCCTTCTCAAGATCTCGAACGGCAGCGCCCCCGCCAGCTATCAGACCGTCGCCGGTCTGCGCACGACGCAGATGTCGGTCACGGGCGAAACCGTCGTCGTCACCAGCAAGGACAGCGGCGGCTGGCGCGAATTGCTCTCCGGCGCGGGAGTCCGCGCGGTCTCGGTAAGCGCGGCGGGCATCTTCCTCGGCTCTGCCGCCGAGGCGAAGATCCGCGCCAATGCCATGGCGGGCACGCTCGACGACTACGAACTGAGCTTCGAGGACGGCGAGAAACTGCGCGGCCAATTCCTCGTCCAGCGCCTCGACTATGCCGGGGATTTCAACGGCGAGCGCAACTACACGCTCCAGCTCGAAAGCTCGGGCGCGGTGGCGGCGGCAAGACCCTTCGACAAGCTCAGGGTGAGCGGGCGAACCCGCTGCGCGGCGAGGCCCTGCTGGAGATCGGCGGCGCCGCGCATGTCCTGCGCCCCAGCTTCACCGCGCTGGTCGCCGCCGAAGAGGAACTCGGCCCACTCTTCGCCCTCGTCGAGCGCGCGGGCGCGGGGCAGCTTCGCCTTTCCGAATTGGCGGCGCTGTTCTGGCACTGCCTCGATCCCCACCGCCCCGATCCCCACCGCGCCATCACCCGCGAGGCCGTGGGCGAGGCGGTCGTGACTCAGGGTCTCGCCGCCTGCGCCGTGCCGCTGCGGATGCTGCTCGGCCAGATCCTGAAAGGCAGCGGATGAGCGAGGCCCGGTTCGCCCCGGCCGCGCTGGGCCTCTGCACCTTGGCCGCGCAGGCGCTCGGGTGGCGACCCTCCGAATTCTGGGTCGCCACCCCCGCCGAGCTCGCCGCCGCCTTGGGGCTGAGCACCATTACCGCCCCCCCCGGTCTCGACCGCGCCTTGCTCGAAAAGCTGATGGAGCACGACAATGAGCGATGACATCGACAGCCTGCTGGTGGAAGTCCGCGCCGGCACCGAAGGCTTCACCCGCGACATCGCCAAGATGCGCGCCAGCGTGGACGGCGATCTCGTATCCGGCTTCACGCAGGCCGGGCAGGCGCTGGAAAAAGGCCTGACCGGCGCGATCCGGCGCGGCAGCCTCGGCTTCGACGATCTCAAGCGCACGGCCCTCGGGGCGCTCGGCGAGATCGCCGCGCAGTCGGTGCAGGGCCTGTTCGGCGCTGGCGGCACGGGATCGAAGGCGGCCACCGGCACGCTCGATCTCTCCGGACTGGTCTCTGGCCTGCTCGGCCTGCCGGGCCGTGCGACCGGCGGCAATGTCGCGCCGGGGCGCGGCTATCTGGTCGGCGAGCGCGGACCGGAACTGTTCGTCCCCACGTCCGCCGGGCGGATCGAGACCGGCTCCGGCGGCCCTGCGCGCGACGTGAAAGTCGCCATCAATCTCACCGGCCCGCGCGGCGCCGGCATGCCGCAGTCGCTCCAGCGCTCGTCCCGCCAGGTCGCCAGCGCCGTGCGCCGTGCCCTTTCCGCCCGCTGACAGAACCGGAGCACCCGACATGGCATTCTGGCTTGCCGCCAAGCGCAACGGACAGACGAGCGACTGGATCAGGCGCTTCGATCCGCGCTTCTGGACCGTCAACTTCCCCCGCCCGATGATGGCCTCGGTGGTCTCGACCGGCCCCGATTCCCTGCGCGTCGATGCCTCGTTCCTGCGCAAGGGCGACCTCGGCGGGCTGATCTGGGAAAGCGAGGACCGCCTCGACCACCCGCTGCTCGCCTACAGGACCGACCGCGACTACGCGCATACCGCGCTTCGCTTCCGCTGGCGGTCCTCGGGCGTGATCGCGCTCGATTCCGGCACCGGCCCGACCCTGACCATCGAAGGCCGCGACGCGGAAGGCACGGCGCGCGTCTGGTACGTGCGGCTCTGGAACTATGCCGTGGGCACCGGCGAGGACGCGCGGATCGACTTGCGCTTCTCGGAACTGGAGGCGGGCTTCTCGCTGCCGTCCGACGACCGCGTATGGCCCCATGCGATCGACCGCATGTTCATCTCCTTCTGCCCGCCCGATTACGACGGCAGCGACAATCCCCTCCCCGCCGAAGCCGAAGGCTGGATCGAACTCAGCGAGATCGCGGTGGGCGGCGCCCGCGCCATGCTGGAGATCGGCGACGTCATTCTCCCGCCGAGCGGCCTCGCCATGGCCACCGGCTTCGACGACCAGGGCGTGCAGACCCCGGCCCGCCTGCTGCGCAGCGTGCGCCAGCTCGGCTACCGGGGATCGGTGGTCCATTACGTCGGCATGAGCCATTACTTCCGGCTCGCCGCCATGGACGGCACCTATCGCGTCGGCACCGCGACGGACCCGCTCAATGCGCCGACGCGGGCCTGGCACCGCGCCTTCTTCGCGGACTGCGTGAAGCTCGGCTTCAGCCCGGTCGCCTCGCTGTCCTACGAACTGCTCGACCAGCACTGCCCCGACGACTGGAAGCAACGCGACCATGACGGCAATCCCGCCCTCACCGGCTGGGACCCGCCTTCCACCCTGCTCTCGCCCGCGAATGAGACAGCGATGGACTGGCTGCAAGCGGTCGGCGCCGCCTTCGCCCGGCTGATGATCGAGGCGGGTGCCCCGGTGCGCTTCCAGGTCGGCGAGCCGTGGTGGTGGTGCTTCCCGGACGGGCGCATCTGCCTTTACGACCCCGCCGCGGGCGCGAAGTTCGGCGGCGCCCCGCCACCCATTCCCGACTTGCGCGCTCCGATGGACGAGGCGCGCAAGTCCCTGCTCGACAAGGCCGGTGCCCTGCTCGCGCAGTCCACCACCGACCTCGTCGCCGCCGTCCGCGCCGCCGCCGCGCCGACGCCGGTCGAGGCGCTGGCGCTGGTCTTCACCCCCACCGTGCTCGACCCGGCCATGCCCGAGATGCGCCGCGCCAACCTGCCCACCGGCTGGGCCGCCCCCGCCTTCGACCGCCTGCAGGTGGAGGACTACGACTGGCTCACTGCCGGAGCCGACGCCCTGCGCCGCCGCGCCTATGCCACGGTGAACGAACACCTCGGCTATCCGCCCGAGGAGCAGGATTACCTCGCCGGTTTCGTGCTGAACTCCACGCAGAACGACCAGTGGCGCCGGATCGATTCCGGCATCGACGAGGCCCTCGCCCGATCCCACCACGAAGTCGTGGTCTGGGCGCTGCCGCAAGTCGCCCGCGACGGCTTCGTCCGCCTTCCCGCCCCACTCGATTCAGGAGCCGACGCGATGCAGGCCTTCGATGCCGTTCCCTACCCGCTCGCGCTCGGCCGCGACGCCGCCGTGGCGCCCGAGTTCTCCACCGCGATCTCGGTCACCGCATCAGGCTTCGAACGGCGCAGCAGCCTCTGGTCCGACGCCCGCCTGCGCTTCGACGTCGGCCCCGGCATCCGCTCCGAGGACGAACTGGGCACTCTTATCGCCTTCTACCGCGCCCGCCGCGGCCCCGCGCGCGCCTTCCTGCTGCGCGACCCCGGCGACTTCAGCTCGAACGGCATGACCGGCGTGCCGACGCCCCTCGACCAGCCGCTCGGCATCGGCGACGGCACCCGCTCCGCCTTCCCCCTGACCAAGCGCTACGGCAAGGACGATCCGCAAGTCCGCCGCATCACCCGCCCCCGGTTCGATACGCTAATGGTCTCGGTGGACGGCATGGTGCAGCCCGGCAACTGGTCGCTCGAACCGCTCGGCGTGATTCAATTCGACGATCCGCCCGCCGCCGGGGCCGAGGTCCGCGCGGGCTTCCTGTTCGACGTGCCGGTGCGCTTCGCCGAGGACCGCCTCGAAGTCTCCGGCGCGGCCTTCGCGGCGGGCGAGGCGCCCAGCGTCCCCCTCGTCGAGATCCGGGAGGCGTCATGAGCCGCATCTGGTTTTCCGGTGATCTCGAAACGGTCGCCATGTTCTGGCGGATCGACCGCCGCGACGGCGTGACCCTGGGCTTCACCACCCATGACGCCGACCTCTGGTTCGACGGCGTGCTGCACCGCGCCGCGCCGGGCATGGTGCCCTCCTCGATCCGCAAGTCCGCCGGGTTCGAGCCGGACAGCGCCGACGTGCGCGGCACGCTGAGCCACGAGGCGATCTCCGCCGAAGACCTCGCCGCAGGCCGGTTCGACCGTGCGCGCGTGTGCATCGGCCTGATCGACTGGGAGACGCTGGAGCGGGACACACTTTATAGCGGCACGATCGGCGCGGTCTCGCAGGAGGACGGCAGCTTTTCGGCGGAACTGACCTCGCGCAAGCAGGAACTCCTGCGCGATCCGGTGCCGCGCACCAGCCCCAGCTGCCGCGCCGCGTTCTGCGGCCCCGGCTGCAACCTCGATGCGCAGCGCTTCACCCGCGAAGTCGTGCTCATGGCGCTCGATCTCGAGAACAATGCCGTGGTCCTGAGCGCACCCGTCGATGCCGCTTTCCATGCGGGCGGCAGCTTGCGCTGGCTGGAAGGCCCGCAGGCGGGCGAGACCATGGTCGTCATGGGAGCGACCGAGGCGGGCGGCCTGATCCTCGACCGCCCGCTGGATGAGACTACACCGCCCGGCACCCGCGCCTTCCTGCGCGAGGGCTGCGACCACACGCTCGGGACTTGCGGCACCCGCTTCGCCAATGCGGCGAACTTTCGCGGCGAGCCGTTCCTGCCCGGAAACGACCTGCTCACCCGCTACCCCTCACCTTCTATATGAACGCCTTCGATATGAACGGGGCCACTATCGCCGCAGCGGCGCGCGAACTCGTGGGCCTGCCATTCCGCCTCCATGGCCGGGACCCACGGATCGGACTCGACTGCCTCGGCGTCGTCGCCGCCAGCCTGCCGGGCGAACGGGCGCGACACCTGCCGGGCGGCTACCGCCTGCGCGCGCTGGTCACGCCGGATGCCGATGCCCTGGCCGAACGCCTCGGCCTCGCACCCGTCAGCGGAGAACCGGAACCCGGCGACGTGCTTCTGCTGCGCCCCGGTCCCTGCCAGCACCATTTCGCCGTAGCGCTGGGCCGCGCCCGCATCGTCCACGCCCATGCCGGGCTGCGCCGCGTCGTGCTCGGTCCGCTGCCGTGTGACTGGCCGCGCATCGGCCATTGGCGCGCGATTCCCGAAGAGGAGAAGGAATAGACATGGCCACGCTCGTATTCAGCGCCGTCGGCACCGCACTCGGCGGACCGATCGGCGGTGCCGTGGGCTCGCTGGTCGGCAGCCAGTTCGACGCCGCGCTCTTCGGCACCCCGCGCGGCCAGCGCGGGAGGCTCAGGGAACTGGATGTCACCACCTCCAGCTACGGCCAGCCGCTGCCGCGCCATTTCGGGCGGATGCGGGTGGCCGGGCAGATGATCTGGGCGACCGAGCTCTCGGAAAGCAGCGAGACGCTCGGCGGCGGCAAAGGCGCGGGTTCGGTCAAGGCCTATAGCTACAGCGCCAGCTTCGCGGTCGCGCTGGCCAGCCGCCCGATCCTCGGCATCGGCCGCATCTGGGCCGACGGCAAGCTGCTGCGCGGCGTGGAGGGAGACCTCAAGACCGGCGGCACCCTGCGCCTCCACACCGGCCACGGCGACCAGCCCTGCGACCCGCTGATCCTCGCCGCCGAGGGCGAGGCACAGTGCCCCGCCCACCGCGACCTCGCCTATGTCGTTTTCGAAGACCTCGACCTCTCGGAATTCTACAACCGCATCCCCGCGCTGACGTTCGAGGTCGTGGCCGACGAGGCTTTCGATCTGGCCGATCTGCTAGGCGAGGTGATCGAGGATGTGGAGACCGCCGTGCCGCTCACCGGCTTTCGCGGGTTCACCTGCGGGGGCAGCCTCGTCGAGGCGCTGGACACCATCGATCAGGTATTCCCGCTGGCCGTCGACGCGGGCCGCGAAACGCTGGCGATCACCCGCGAGCGCCAGCAGGTGCAACCGATCGCCCTGCCAGAAGCGGCGATCCCGACCGAAGACGGCGACTTCGGCGCCGCCACCGGCTTCACCCGCCATCGCGGCGGCACGGAGGAGCGCCCGCTATCGCTCCTGCGCTACTTCGACTGCGACCGCGACTATCTGCCCGGCATCCAGCACGCCGCCGGACAAGCCCTGCCCGGCGCACCCGGCGCGATCGAACTGCCCGCCGCGCTCGAAGCCGCCACGGCGCGAAGCCTAATCGAACAGGCCCGGCACCGCACCGACTGGCGCCGAGAGCGCATCTCCTGGCGCACTGCCGAACTGAACCCCGCCGTGGCGCCCGGCACGCTCGTCACTTTCCCACGGATCGGCGGGCGCTGGCGCGTGCTTGAATGGGAATGGCGCGACAGCGGCGTGGAAGTGACCGCGGAACGCGCGGTGCCGACGGGCGCCGACGCGCCCATGCAGCTTCCCACCGACCCCGGCCGGATCAATGCGCCGGAAGACCTGCCCGCCACCCCAACCTTGCTCGCCGCCTTCGAGCTGCCGCACGATCCCACCTCGGACAGCGCCGGAAGACCGCGCCTTTTCGCCGCCCTGTCCTCGGCGGGGGCGAACTGGAGCGGCGCGGCGCTCTATGCGGACCGGGGCGACGGCCAGCTCGACCCACTGGGCGGCAGCGGGCGCCGCCGCGCCGTCATGGGCACGGCATCCTCCGCCTTGCCGCCGAAAAGCCCCCTGCTGTTCGACCGCACCTCCAGCTTGGCGGTCACGCTCGTCGATCCGCGCATGAATCTGGTTTCGGCCACTATGCGGCAACTGGCGGAGGGCGCGAACCTCGCTCTGCTGGGTGAGGAACTGGTCCAGTTCGCCCGGGCGACCGCGCTCGGTGAAGGCCGTTGGCGCCTCGAAGGCTTCCTGCGCGGGCGCGGCGGCACCGAAAATGCCGTGGCCGGGCATGTCGCGGAAGAGGTTTTCGTCCTTCTCGATGGCACCGCATCGGCGCTCGACCCCGCGCGCCTCGGCGCGGCAGCGGAAAGGAAGGTCCTCGCCATGGGCCGCAGCGATGCCGAGCCGGTCGCCAGCCCCGTGCACCTGAGCGGCCTCACCATGCGTCCGCTCCCCCCGGTCCATCCCCGCGCCGAAATACTCGGCGACGGGACCCTGCGCCTTGGCTGGACCCGGCGTGCACGAGGTAACTGGAACTGGCAGGACGGCATCGACGCGCCGCTGGTCGAACAGGCCGAAAGCTATCTCCTGACGTACGGACCAGTTGAAAATCCGCTCGCCACCTGGACCTTGCAAGTGCCCCGGATCGACCTGCCGCCCGATCTGCTGGCCGCGCTTTCCGCGCTGTCTCCCGGCGATGCGTTTCGGGTGCGCCAGCAGGGCACTTACGCGGTTTCCACAATGCTCCATCTCTTCCCGAACCCGTCTTTCCGCAAGGAGATCCGAACATGAGCGAAGCCGTGATTTTCGAAAGCACCAGTCCGCGATTTGCCCTGCCGCTGCTCCACGCGGGGCAGGCGCAGAAGGAAGTGTTCGTCAACGAAGCCCTGGCACGGTGCGATGCTCTTTTGCACTCGACTGTATCCGGAGAGCGACCCGCACCGCCCGAAACCGCCGAAGCGGGCGAATGCTGGCTGGTCGCTACAGGCGCCACCGGCGCGTGGAGCGGCCACGATGCCGCGATTGCGAGCTTTCAAGGCGGCGACTGGATATTCATCAGCCCCCGTCGAGGGCTTCGCATCTACGACCTTTTCACAGGTCAGGAACGGCTCTTCGACGGAATTTGGAAAAAAGGTTCGCTTCCCGTGGAACCACTTGGCGGGATGACAGTTGATGTTCAGGCTCGGGCGGCGATCGGGGAACTGGTCGTCGCCCTGCAAGCCTTGGGTATCGTTCCATCAGCATGACACGCAGCACTGCGCAGGGGCAATAACGTGAAGTCGATTTCCAATAAAGGAGTCACGACGCCTCACCAAACCCCCGAAAACGCGACATTTCTGCAACAGTCAGCTCCAATGTGCGCTTGCACACGGAAAGCTGAGGGGGTAGACACCACAGGCACTCGGTGGCTCCAAATCTCTTAGTAGGGGAAACGTATGAGGAAACTCGTCATTGGACTGGCGCTGGCTTCGACAGCTATCGCCACTCCCGCGCTGGCGCGCGACAACTCGTGGTACATCGAAGGTGACTTCGGTGCCATGATCGTCGAAGACGCCGATCTCAAGATCGATGGCGTCAGCAACGCCGCGACCGCAGACTTCAAGACCGGCTTCGACGGCGGTGCTGCGCTCGGCTACGACTTCGGCCCGTTCCGTCTCGAAACCGAAGCCAGCTATCGCCAGGCCAAGGTCAAGGACACCGGCGGCAGCAAGGCCAGCAACCTGACCTTCATGGTCAACGGCCTGCTCGACTTCGGTCCCGATGACGGCCTTCAGGGCTTCGTCGGCGGCGGCGCCGGCGTTGGCCGCGTTCACAGCGGCTTCCTGGACGATTCCGACACCGGCTTCGCCTGGCAGGCTCTTGCGGGTATCCGCGCGCCGATCAGCAGCCATGTCGACATCGGCCTGAAGTATCGCTTCAGCAACGTCAACAAGCTGAATTTCATCGATTCGCTCACCGGCGACGACGTTCGCACCAAGTGGCGTTCGCACTCGCTGATGGCGACCATCGGCTACAACTTCGGCGAACCGGCAGCTCCGCCGCCGCCGCCGCCGCCGCCGCCGCCGCCTCCCCCGCCGCCGCCGCCGCCGCCGCCGCCGCCGGTTGTGGAATGCAACAAGGGTCCGTACATCGTGTTCTTCGACTGGGATAAGTCGGACATCACGCCGGAAGCCGCCACCATCCTCGACAGCGCCGTCAGTGCCTATGGCAACTGCAACAGCGTGCCGATCATGCTGGCCGGTTACACCGACCGTTCGGGTACCCCGAAGTACAACCTGGGTCTGTCGGCACGCCGTAACGACTCGGTTCGTGCATACCTGACCGGCCACGGCATTCCGGACGGCTCGATCTCGAGCCAGGCCTTCGGTGAAGCCAACCCGCGCGTTCCGACTGCTGACGGCGTGCGCGAGCTGCAGAACCGTCGCGTCGAGATCACTTACGGTCCGGGTTCGGGCATGTAAGCGAACCGGCAACGGTTACAGATTGGGGGGTCGGAGCAATCCGACCCCCTTTTCTTTTGCCTGCTGCCTGTCGCCGGGCCTGAAAAAAGCCCCGCTTTCGCGGGGCTTTTTGCGCTTGGAAAAGTTTCCGAAATCAGACCGCGTAAGGCGTCGGATCGACCAGCCCGGCATCGGCGAAACCCGCCTTGCGCAGGCGGCAGCTGTCGCATTCGCCGCAAGCCACGTCGCCCGGCTGCGGATCGTAGCAGGACCAGCTCATCCCCGCATCCATGCCCAGCCGATCCGCCTCGCGGGCGATGTCCGCCTTGCCCATGAACTGGAGCGGCGCATGGATCCGGAACTGGGTGCCCTGATCGCCTTCCTTGGTGGCCAGCCGGGCGATATCCTGGAACGCCGCGATGAATTCCGGACGGCAATCGGGATAGCCCGAATAGTCCAGCGCATTGACGCCGATGAAGATGTCGGTCGCGCCGATCGCCTCGGCCCAGGCCAGGGTCAGCGACAGGAACACGAGGTTGCGCGCGGGCACATAAGTCACGGGCACACCGAGACCGACCCCGTCCTTGGGCACCTCGATATCGTCGGTCAGCGCCGATCCGCCGAACTGGCGCAAGTCGAGGGGCAACACCACATGGCGCTCCGCCCCTACGAATTCCGCGATCCTCCGCGCGGAATCGATCTCGCAGCGATGGCGCTGGTTATAGTCGATGGTCAGGGCATTCACGGCAAAGCCCGTCTCGCGGGCGATACCGGCCGAAACCATCGAATCGAGACCGCCGGAAAGCAGGACGACGGCCTTGCGGCCCCCGCCATCCTGAGAACTGCTATCTTGAGAAATCTGCATGCGCGTGAGCTAGGCCTTCGCTGCCGCGATGACAACCTTGCGCTGCACGATCAGCGGCAGAGGCCAGTCCGCCGCCCTTCGCCCGCGTAGTCGAACGGCTGGCCGCCGACGATACCCTGTGTGTCGAGCTGGATCAGCCCGTTGGTCTCGCGGCGGATATGCGTGCGGCCATAGCCCTGTCCTGAGCAGACATACTGCACCACGACTTCATCGGACGAATCCTGCACCACCACCGATTTGCAGACCTGCCCCGGATGGCGGAACTGAATCAGCTGACGGCCGCTGCTCAGGCAGAGGTTGACGTTCGAAGTTCCGGTGCCGTGCTCACGCAACTGCCAGGAACCGGGAACCAGCTGGTCCAGCATTTCCAGCGGGCGCTTCTGCCCCTCGGCGCTCGCGCCGCCGAGCAGGGCAGCGCTGCCGGTCAAGGCCATCAGCGCAAGGCGCCTATGGCGGCGGCCCGCCAGCGATGCGTTACGGGAAAAAGCCGGGAAATTTGGAAACCTGGGGACCATCATGCGCCCCATATCGTCATTCCCCGCCGGCAAGACAAGTCGGCGGGGAAACCGATTCCCTCAAAGCGGCGCCTTCACACCGGCACATGCAGGATCTTGGAGCAGAACGCGCAGTCCACCGGCACCATGCCGGTTTCATCGCGCATGTCCGCCCGTTCGGTCTCGGGGAACCGTTCCAGAATGCTGCGGTAATAATCCACCGAGCAGCGGCATCCCCGCACCAGCGGCACCAGCGGCTCGGCGCGGACTTCGTCTTCCTCGTGGAACAGGCGCCACAGCAACTGCTCCAGATTGAGCACCGGATCGACCAGTTCCGCCGGCTGGATGCTCTGGGCCATGATCGAGACATGCTCCCAATCCGGATGCATCTCCTTGGCGTGCAGCCGCTCCTTGCCTTCCTCGCCATCGGGCAGGTGCTGCACCAGCAGGCCGCCCGCCACGCAGCGCGGCCCGTTCGAACGGACCGCGATACGGATGACGGTGGGCACCTGCTCCGACTGCGCGAAATACTTCTCGCAGGCTTCGGCCAGCGAAGCGCCCTCCAGCGGCACCACGCCCTGATAGCGCTGGTTGGACACCTGGAGATCGAACGTGATCGCCAGGTAGCCACTGCCGAAGATCGCCTCCAGCGAGCAGTCCTCTTCCAGCTTTTCGGCCAGAGCTTCGTCGTGCCGCAAGTAGCCCCGCAGCTCGCCGCCACGGTAATCGCAGACCAGCAGGTCCACCGCGCCGCCCTCGGCCTGGGCCTGGAAGGTCAGCTGCGCATCCTCTTCCTTGAGCAGCGAGCCCATCAGCGCGGTAAGCACCAGGGCCTCCGCCAGCACATGCTTGACGACCTTGGGATAGCTGTGCGCGGAGAGCACGGTTTCGAGGACCGGCCCCAGCCGCACGACCCGCCCGCGCGCATGGCGGGTCGGGACCGTGAAGGCCAGGACGCGATCGAAACCGGTATCGTCGCTGCGCGGCAGGTCTTCACTCACAGCTTGCCCAGTGCCCAGAGCAGCACGGACTTCTGGCCGTGAATACGGTTCTCGGCCTCGTCCCAGGCGCCGGACTGCGGACCGTCGATGACTTCGTCGGTCACTTCCTCGCCGCGATGCGCCGGCAGGCAGTGCAGGAACATCGCATCCGGAGCGGCATTCGCCATCAGCTTGGCATCGACCTGATAGGGCTGCATCGCCGCGACGTGAACTTCGCCTCCGGCCTGCCCCATCGAGACCCAGGTATCGGTGACGACGACCTGTGCGCCGCGAACCGCTTCGATCGGGTCCTGCGTGAAGATCACTTCGCCGCCCGCCGCACGGGCACGCTCGACGAAACCGGCGTCCGGCTCATAGCCTGCCGGGCCGCCGATGCGGATGGTGAACTTCATCAGGCCCGCCGCCTCGATCAGCGAATTGGCGACATTGTTGCCGTCCCCCAGCCAGGCGAGCTGAAGGCCGGGCAGCGCGAAACCGCGTTCCACGATCGTCAGCAGATCGGCGACGATCTGGCACGGATGCGACAGGTCGGTCAGGCCGTTGATCACCGGCACGTCGGCATGGCGCGCGAGTTCCTCGATCTTGGCGTGATCGTCGGTGCGGATCATGATCGCATCGACCATGCGGCTGAGCACGCGGGCGGTGTCGGCCACGGTCTCGCCGCGGCCGAGCTGGGTCGATCCCGCTTCCAGGATCAGCGCACTGCCGCCAAGCTGGCGCATCGCCATGTCGAAGGAGACACGGGTGCGGGTCGAGTTCTTCTCGAAGATCATCGCCAGGACGTGACCGGCCAGCGGCGCATCGGCATCGGCCTGCCCCTTGGGCAGGCCGATGCGCGCCGCCTTGCGGTCGATCGCGTCGTTGATCATGGCAGCCAGAACCGGGCCGCCGGCGTCGCTCAGGTCGAGGAAATCCCGGCTCATCAGGCCACCTCTTCCGGTTGATAGCTCGCCGCCGCGGCGGAGAGACGCTCCATGAACTCGTCGATGTGGCTATCGTCGATGACCAGCGGCGGCAGAACGCGCACGACATTGTCGCCCGCCGAAACCGTCAGCAACTGGTGATTGTCGCGCATATGGCCGACGAAAGCGCGCGGCTCGATCTTGAGCTTCACGCCGATGAACAGGCCGCGGCCATGGACCGATTCGAACAGCTCGGGATAGTTGCCGATGAACTGCTCCAGCCGTCCGCGCAGCCGCTCGCCCTTGGCGCGGACGTCGGCAAGGAAAGTCTCGTCCGAAACCACGTCGAGCACGGCGCCGATCGCCGCCATCGCAAAGGGGTTGCCGCCATAAGTCGAACCGTGCGCGCCGATCACCATGCCGCGCGCCGCCTTCTCGGTGGCGAGGCAGGCGCCGACCGGGAAGCCGCCGCCGATGCCCTTGGCCGTCGACACGATATCCGGCACGATGCCGAACTGCTCGTAGGCATAGAGCGTCCCGGCGCGGCCGACGCCGCTCTGCACTTCGTCGAGCACCAGCATGAGGTCATGCTCGTCGCACAGCGCGCGCAGGCCCTGAAGGAATTCGTCCGAAGCGATGCGGATGCCGCCTTCGCCCTGGATCGGTTCGACCAGGAAACCGGCGGTATTGGGGCCGATCGCCGCCTTGGCCGCCTCAAGATCGTTGAACTCCACGTACTTGAAGCCGGGCAGCAGGGGCAGGAAGCCCTTGTGCATCTTCTCCTGGTTGGAGGCACTGATCGTTGCCATCGTCCGGCCGTGGAAGGCGTTCTTGAAAGTGATCAGCTCGTACTTGTGGTCGTTGCCGACGTGCTGGTGATAGGCGCGCGCGGTCTTGATCGCACATTCGACCGCTTCCGCGCCGGAATTGGTGAAGAACACCGTGTCGGCGAAGGTCAGGTCGATCAGGCGCTGGGCGATCGCCTCGCCCTGCGGGCTGCCGTAGAGATTGGAGACGTGCATCAGCGTCTCGGCCTGCTTCTGGATCGCGCCGATCAGGCCGGGATGCGAATGGCCGAGCAGGTTGACGGCAATGCCGCTCGCGAAATCGAGGAATCGGCGACCGTCTTCACTGATGAGGTGACAGTGTTCGCCGCGAACGGGCCGAACGCCGCACCGGGGGTACACGGGCATCAGCGGAGTGATCGACATGACGGAATTCCTCGATAACGAAACAGTGAAGTGAGAACGGGAATCGCAAACGACAAATGGCGGCCCTATCCGGACCGCCATTTGCGCGCTTTTAGGTGTTTGCAGCCCCCCGGTCAAACACCGGGAGCGTTGCAGATCGGGATCAGGCCTGGAGCGGCGCCAGGTTGACCGCCGAGTACTTGCCTCGTCGATCGACCTCAATGTCGAACTCCACGCGATCGCCTTCGTTCAGGGCACCGAGGCCCGAACGCTCGACAGCGCTGATGTGCACGAAAGCGTCCGGCTGGCCGTCATCACGGGTGATGAAGCCGAAGCCCTTCATGGAATTGAAGAACTTGACCGTGCCGCTGGCCTTTTCGCCGGTCAGCTGACGCTGCGGCGCGGGCTCGCGCTTGGCGACCGGGATCACGTCGCCGACGACGACGAGTTCGCTGGCCGAGACCTTGCCGCCGCGATCGACGAGCTGGAATTCCAGCTGCTGACCTTCGGCCAGACCTTCGAGACCGGCACGCTCGACAGCGCTGATGTGCACGAACACATCTTCGCCGCCTTCATCACGCTGGATGAAGCCGAAGCCCTTTGCACCGTTGAAGAACTTTACGACGCCCTTGCCCTGGCCGACGACCTGGGCAGGCATGCCGCCACCGCCGCCGCCGCGCGGGCCGCCGAAGCCGCCACCACCGCCGCCGCGCGGGCCACCGAAGCCGCCGCGATCACCGCCGCCGCCGCCGAAGCGGTCACCGCCGCCGAAACCACCGCGATCGTTGCCGCCGCCGCCGAAGCGATCGCCGCCACCGAACCGGTCACCGCCGCCGAAACGATCCTGGCCGGCAAAGAACGGATCGAACTCGTTCTCCCCAAAACCACCATCGCGCTTGTCGCGTCCCCTTCCGCGACGACCTCTGTCAAAACCCATGTCTACGAACGTACCTTCGCTGCGCCCCAAAAAGCATGAACCCGGACACGTGGACGAACCGCGCCGGGCGGCAGACCAGATAGCCGGAATGCGCCGGAACCTGCCTGCAATCGCGAGTCATACACGAGGTTCTGCCACATGGCGAACACAATTAAGGGGCATTTTCCCTTCAGATTGACGAAATATCGCATTTTCACGGCGTTCTGCCTTGCTTTTAGCAGGGACAGAGGCCTTGACGTGGACGAATTTCAGGCCGAACCGGGGCCCAAACGGCCCGTTCATACCGGAGACTCGCTTCCATGTTCCGCCAGATCACCGACACCGTCTTCGCCAGCCCGCAGATCGGCACCGACGCCATTGCCGAAGCGAAAGCCCTTGGAATCGTGCGGATCGTCAACAACCGCCCCGAAGGCGAGAGCGAAGACCAGGTTCCGGGCGAGGTGATCGAGGCCGAAGCGCGCGCTGCCGGAATCGACTACGTGGCGATTCCCGTGGGCCACGGCGGCTTCAGCCAGGCCCAGGTCACGGCCATGGCCGAAGCGCTGGATACCGCCGAAGGTCCGGTGCTTGCCTATTGCCGCTCGGGCACGCGTTCCACGCTGCTTTGGGCGCTCGCGCGGGCCAAGGCCGGCGACAATCCCTCGGTGATTGCCTCCAAGGCAGCAGGCGCAGGCTACGACGTCTCACCGATCCGTCAGTTGATCGATATGTTCGCCGCGGGGAACTGAGCGCGCGCTTCAGAGCGCGATATCGCCCTGCTCTCCGGTGCGGACCCTCAGGACATCCGCCAGGTCGATGACGAAGATCTTGCCGTCGCCGATCTCGGCGGTGCTGGCGGTCGTGCGGATGACGTCGATGACGGTGGGCGCGAAAGCGTCGGACACCGCGATCTCCAGCTTCAGCTTGGGCACCATGCTGGAGGCATATTCGGCGCCGCGATAGATCTCGGTCTGGCCCTTCTGCCGCCCGAAGCCGCTGACTTCCGATACGGTCAGGCCGGAAATTCCGGCTGCGGAGAGCGCGTCCTTCACGTCGGCGAACTTGAAGGGCTTGATGATCGCGATGATGTATTTCACGGCCAATCTCCCGCAGGGGCGTGCATAACATCACACATTGCCGCGAGCGCGACAAAGGAAATTCGGGGGAAAATCCAGACAGAAAAATGGGCCGGAGCGGCTGGCTCCGGCCCTTGAGTTTGTGTTCGCAGGAGGAACACCGGGAGGCGACGACGGATCGTAGGAGAGGAAGAAGTATCCGCCGCCGCCAAACTCCAAACTTGAAACTCAGTTGTAGGCGCGCTCGCCGTGCTCGCCGATGTCGAGACCTTCCAGTTCGACTTCCGGAGCGACGCGCAGGCCGGTGACTGCCTTGGCGATGAAGATCGCGATGACGGTGCCGATGGTGGAGATCACGATGGTGGCCAGCACCGCCTCGATCTGGATCACGAGCTGCGAACCCATCCCGAAGTCGGCCTTGCCCGGACCACCGAGCGCCGGCGAATAGACGATGCCGGTGCCGATCGCGCCGACGATGCCGCCTACGCCGTGGACGCCGAAAGCGTCGAGCGCATCGTCATAGCCGAGTGCGGGCTTGAGCTTGCTGACCGCGAAGAAGCAGATCACCGAAGCGACGCCGCCAAGGACGATCGCGCCGAACGGACCCGAGTTGCCTGCGGCCGGAGTGATCGCAACGAGACCGGCGACGACGCCCGAGCAGAAGCCCAGGGCCGAACCCTTGTGACCGGCGAGACGCTCGGCGAGCATCCAGAACAGGCCTGCAGAAGCGGTGGCGACGAAAGTGTTGATCATGGCGAGGCTGGCGGCGCCGTTGGCCGAGAGCGCCGAACCGGCGTTGAAGCCGAACCAGCCCACCCACAGCAGGCCGGTGCCGACGAAAGTCAGCGTCAGCGAGTGCGGCGGCATCGGTTCGTTGGGGAAGCCCTTGCGCTTGCCGAGGATGAGCGCGGCGACCAGCGCCGAGACACCGGCGTTGATGTGGACGACGGTGCCGCCCGCATAGTCGAGTGCGCCGAGGCCGAAGAAGTAGCCGCTCGGAGCCCAGACCATGTGCGCGATCGGGAAATAGACGATCGTCAGCCAAATCACGGCGAAGACCATGACCGCCGAGAACTTGATGCGCTCGACCGTGGAACCCAGCACCAGCGCGATGGTGATCGCCGCGAAGGTCATCTGGAAGCAGACGAAGACGTATTCGGGGATCGTGCCCGATACGGAATCCGGGGTAATGCCCTTGAGGAAGGCCTTGCCGAAACCGGCAACGAAGGCATTGCCGCCCTCACCGAAGGCCATGGTGTAGCCGTACATGACCCAGATCAGCATCGCGAGGCTGGCTGCCGCACCGATCTGCGTCATCGTCGAAAGCATGTTCTTGGAGCGGGTCAGGCCGCCGTAGAACAGGGCGAGGCCGGGCAGGATCATCAGGAAGACGAGCAGCGTCGACGTCAGCATCCAGGCGGTGTCGCCCTTGTCGATCGTCGGGGTAGCGGCGGCGTCCTGCGCCCAGGCAGGCATGGCGGCGAACAGCGACGCACCCAGTGCGCCCGCGCCGCAAAGAATCTTGCGGTTCATCGTGGTTTCCCTCCTGTCGAAAGCGCGGGTCAAAGCGCGGTGTCCCCGGACTCGCCGGTGCGGATGCGCACGGCGGAAGCCAGGTCGAGGACGAAGATCTTGCCGTCGCCGATCGCCTCGGTGCTGGCGACCTGCTGGATCGTTTCCACGATCTTCGGTGCCAGATCGTCGGGCGCGGCCACTTCGATCTTCACTTTCGGGAGCATGTTGGTCGAATATTCGGCCCCACGGTAGATTTCGGTCTGACCCTTCTGACGCCCGAAGCCCTTCACCTCGGTCACGGTCATCCCGGCGACCCCGATTGCCCCCAACGCTTCCCGAACCTCGTCGAGCTTGAAGGGCTTGATGATGGCTATGATGAACTTCATGCCTATCCCCTGTTTTCGACCGGCCCCGCGCCGGTTAACAATGGATAAGCAAGGGGTGTGCCAATTTACCAATCGGCCGTTTTCTGACGAAATTTTGCTCCACTCAACGCAAGTGCAGCATGAAGCGTCGCTCGATTCCTGAGCAGTTGCCTATTTTTTAGGCAACTCTAGTGACGCAAAGACCGGCAGATGGTCAGATCCTATCGCGGAAAGCGGGCTATGATGAACGTTTGTTCCCGTAACTGCCCATTCCTGCGACACGATGATGCGGTCGAGCCGGGCGAGCGGCCGCCGCGACGGAAAGCTGCGCCCCGGTGCAAGCACTTGCCAGGGTTCGTGAAACTCCCGGAAACAGCCGCCTCCCGCAGACCATTCGTTGAGATCGCCCATCATCACGGTGGGCACCGAGGCCTCGCAGGCATCGACATGGGCAAGCACGCTTCGCACCTGCAACCGGCGGCGCAGACCGGAGAGATCGAGGTGCATGCCGACGACGCGAAAGCGATGGCCATGGAGCGAGAGGTCAGCCCGGATCGCCCCGCGTGGCTCCAGCACCGGCAGCGGCACGGCTTCCGCTTCGAGGAGGTCGATGCCCTTGCGCACGAGGATGGCATTGCCGTGCCAGCCGAGGCTGTCGGGCTTCATCGACAGCGGCACCGGCACGTAATCGGTGGTCGTGTGGATGGCATCGAGCGGCAGCGCGCTCATGCGGCGGCCGAAGCGGCGGTCCACTTCCTGCAAGGCCACGACGTCGGCATCGATCTCGCGCAGCACGGTAAGGATGCGCTCGGGGTCGCGCCGCCGGTCTAGACCGACGGCCTTGTGGATGTTGTAGCTGGCGAACTTGATCTGCAAGTCGGGACTCCGGAGGGATGCTGGCTTTAGCAATCCATCGGCGCCCTGTCAGGTTCCGGACTTGGCTTGATTATGCGTGGGCTTCGACAGGCTCAGCCTGAGCGGGGTTGGGAGGTATGTGCCCCCCACCCGCTCAGGCTGCGTGAGATTGAGGGGTATTCACCGCGCCCGCTAGAGGTACGCACCACGCCCGCTCATCCTGAGCCTGTCGAAGGGTCATCCCAAGCTTGCCGAAGGATCAGCGCTCCTTCGTCGCGCTGAAGGTCAGGTCCGGGTTGCGTTCCTGCTGGTAGCTCACGTCCCAGGCCGAGCGGGCCATGAACACCGGGTCGCCGTCGCGGTCCTTGGCGAGGTTCATCTTGTTGAACTCGCCGAAGTCGCGCAAGGCCTTGTCGTCGCCCTTGAGCCAGCGCGCGGTGTCGAAGGGCGCCGGCTCCAGCACCGCCTCCACCTTGTATTCGGCTTCGAGACGGCTGATCAGCACGTCGAGCTGGAGCTGGCCGACCACGCCGACCACCCACTGCGAGCCGATCTCCGGGTAGAACACCTGGATCACGCCCTCTTCGGAAAGATCGTCGAGCGCCTTGCGCAGCTGCTTGGTCTTGGTCGGGTCCTTCAGCGCCACGCGGCGCAGGATTTCCGGGGCGAAGTTCGGCAGGCCGGTGAAGCGGACCTGGTTCTTCTCGGACAGGGTATCCCCCACGCGCAAGGTGCCGTGGTTGGGAATGCCGATGATATCGCCCGGCTCGGCATTGTCGGCGATCTCGCGGTCCTGCGCGAAGAACAGGATCGGCGAGTGCACCGCGATCGGCTTGCCCAGGCCCGAGGGCGTCAGCTTCATGCCGCGCTTGAAGGTGCCCGAGACCAGACGCATGAAGGCGATGCGGTCGCGGTGCATCGGGTCCATGTTGGCCTGGACCTTGAAGATGAAGCCCGTGACTTCCTTGTTCTCCGGCTCGATCGTACCCTCGTTGGAAGGCTGCGGGCGCGGCGGCGGGGCGAACTTCTCGATCGCGTCGATCAGTTCGGTGACACCGAAGTTCTTGAGCGCCGAACCGAAGTAGACCGGGGTGAGGTCGCCGCCGCGATAGGCCTCGACGTCGAACTCGGGATAACCGGCCTGCGCCAGTTCGAGTTCTTCCGCAACGGCATCGGGCAGGGTCGCGCCTTCGTCGACTTTGCCGAGGAATTCCTTGCTCGCCCCCTCGGGACGGCTGATCCGGCCGCTCTCGATGTCGAGAATGCCCTCGAACAGACCGCCCATGCCGACCGGCCAGGACATCGGGCAGACGTCGAGCGCCAGCATATCGGCCACTTCGTCCATCAGGTCGAAGCAGGCGCGGCCTTCGCGGTCCACCTTGTTGATGAAGGTGATGATCGGCACCGAACGCAGGCGGCAGACCTCGAAGAGCTTGCGGGTCTGCGGCTCGATGCCCTTGGCCGCGTCGATCACCATGATCGCCGAATCGACCGCGGTGAGCGTGCGGTAGGTGTCTTCCGAGAAGTCCTCGTGGCCCGGTGTGTCGAGCAGGTTGAAGGTGATCCCGTCGCGCTCGAAAGTCATGACCGAGCTGGTCACGGAAATGCCGCGCTGCTGCTCGATCTTCATCCAGTCCGACCGCGCACGGCGTGCGGCGCCGCGGGCCTTGACCTGTCCTGCCAGGTGGATTGCGCCGCCTTGCAGCAGCAGCTTCTCGGTCAGGGTGGTCTTGCCGGCGTCAGGGTGCGAGATGATCGCGAAAGTGCGCCGGGACTGGTGGGGGACGTTGCTCATCGGCGCGCTATTAGTGGGCGCGGGGCCAGATGGAAAGGGGCCAGATGGCAGGGGAAGCGGGGCACGCCGCTCCCCCGTCATACCCATCAGCCCTCGCGCGCGACCTGGAAGCCCGCGAAGGACTGGCTCACCGGCATCAGTTCCAGCGTGTTGATGTTGAGGTGCGGCGGCAGGGTCGCCACCCAGAGCACGGTCCCGGCAATGTCCTCGGCGGTCATCGGATTGGCGCCGCCATAAAGATTGTCCGAGGCCTGCTGATTGCCGCCGGTGCGCACGAGGGTGAATTCGGTCTCGACCATGCCCGGCTCGATCGAGGTCACGCGCACGCCCGTTCCCGCAAGGTCTGAGCGCAGGCCGAGCGAGAACTGGTGCACGAAGGCCTTGGTGCCGCCGTAGACGTTGCCGCCGGTGTAAGGATAAGTCGCCGCCACCGAGGACAAGTTGACGATCGCGCCCTTGCGCTCGACCAGCGCGGGCAGCAGCTTGTGGGTGAGCGAGACCAGCGCGGTGACGTTGGTGTCGATCATCGTCTTCCAGCTGTCGAGCGAGGCGCTCTGGGCCGGTTCGGTGCCGAGCGCGAGGCCCGCGTTGTTCACCAGACAGTCGATTGCGGCGAACTCGGCCGGGAGCGCCGCAAAGGCCGCGTCACGCGCGGCTTCGTCGCGCACGTCGAAGACGGCGGCGTGGAACCTGTCGGCGCCGAGTTCAGCTTTCAGGGCTTCGAGACGCTCGGCGCGGCGGCCGGTGCCGATCACGCGCCAGCCCGCCGCCACGAAAGCGCGGGCACAGGCTTCGCCGATTCCGGCAGTGGCGCCGGTCACGAGTGCGGTCTTCATGGAGTTCTCCTACAAGCGTTTTCTAATCAGGTGGAACACCTGATGACTCGGAAAACGCGACAAACGAAAAACCTAAAGCAGGCGATCCGATGCAATCGGACGACTGCTTTAGTCGGCGGTGAGGACGCTGACGTCCATGCGGAAGCTCCGGCTGGTGCCGGGTTCGAGCGAAAGCACGCCGGGCTTGGCGCGGAAGTCGCCGGAATAGCCGAGCGGATCGGCCATGCCCTGCCAGGGTTCGATGCAGAGATAGTTCGCGCCCGGCTTCTGCCAGATGCCCAGCATCGGCATGTCCGGGAAGGCAACGACGAGCTGCGCGCCGCCGGGCGCTCCGAACGTGAGCGAGCGGCTGGAGAGCCGGTCCCAGATCAGCGCGTCGGTCTCGAACTGCGTGGCCTCGGGGCGGAGCAGATGCCCCTCCACCGGGGTGGCGACAGGTTCGGGCTGGACAAGGCCGGTTGCCATGTCGATGCGGCGGATCGGCTGGGGCTCGGGCTGCTCGAAAGCGATCGTGTGATCGGCCTTGGCAGCGCCGCCCGGTAGCGGCCAGGCGAAGGCCGGGTGGTAGCCGAAGCTGAAGGGCATCGCCCCGTCTCCGGCGTTCGTGACCTTCGCGGTGGCATGCAGGCTCGTGCCTTCGAGGCGGAACTCCAGCTCAAGCGCGAAAGCGAAAGGATAGACCTTGCGGGTTTCCGCGCTGTCGCGAAGGCGGAAGGTGGCGCGATTGGGTGCGGTTTCAACCACCTCGAACAACGAATGACGGGCGAAGCCGTGCTTGGGTAGTTCGTATTCATGGCCATCGAGCCGATAGCGCCCCCCGCTCAGCGCGCCGACGATCGGGAACAGGATCGGCGCATGGCCGGTCCAGAACGCGGGATCGGCATCGGTCATGTATTCGCGGCCCGCCCGGTCGGTCAGCGACCAGAGTTCGGCCCCGAACGGCGCGATCCGGGCGGTCAGATCGCCGGAGGAGATGGTCACGAATTCCCTATCAGTCACCGGCGATCTTCCCTTTTTTTCCTTCAGGCAGTCGGCTCAGGTCCGCAGCACGGCCCCGAGCTTGGCGGCGGCGGCAGTCACCTTGGCACTGATCGCCTTGAGGTCTTCCTCCTTGTAGCTCTTTTCGAGCGGCTGGAGCGTAACTTCGAGCGCCAGCGACTTCTGGCCTTCGGGCACGCCCTGACCACGGAAGTCGTCAAACAGACGGGCCGAGACGATGTTCGCCTTGTCCGCGCCCGCGACCATGCGGACGAGATCGCCCGCGGCCTGCTCGACCGGCACGAGGAACGCGAAGTCGCGCGTCACCGCCTGAAGCACTGGGGGCGCGTAGCGAGTACGGGCGAAGGTGGCGGCGCCCTTCTTGCCGGGGATGGCGTCAAGATAGATCTCGGCGATCGCCACCGGGCCTTCGATGTCGAACTGCCTGGCGACCGTGGGGTGCAGCATGCCGAAGCGCGCCAGCACATTCTTGGGCCCAAGGCGCAGCGTGGCCGACTGGCCGGGATGGAACTGCGAGCCAGCCTCACCCATCACTTGCAGCTTCTCGACCGGAGCACCGGCTTCCGCCAGCAGTGCCGTGCCTTCGGCCTTGGCGTCGTAGGCGTCAAACACCGTCGCCTTGCCAGTCGCCCAGCCGCGCGAGACCTTCTCGCCCGCCAGCACGAAGCCGAGCGCCAGACGCTCGTCGCTCGCACCGCCCTCGCCGCGCAGATAGCGACGGCCGAGTTCGAACAGGCGCAGCGACGAGGCACCGCGATCGAGGTTGCGCTTGGCCGCCATCAGCAGGCCCGGCAGCAGCGACGGCCGCATGACCTTCATGTCCTCGCTGATCGGGTTGGCGAGCGACCACAAGTCGTTGCCGTCTGCAAAGGCATCGGCCTCGGCGGCGGGCAGGAACGACCAGGTAACCGCCTCGTGCAGACCGCGCGCGGCAGCCGCGCGGCGAACGCGGCGTTCCAGCGCCTGCGTGGGCGTCGCGGTCGGACGGGCGACGCCGTCAACCCGCGGCAGGGCAACGCTCGTCACCTTGTCGAGGCCGTGGATGCGGACGACTTCCTCAACGATGTCGGGAGCGCCATCCACGTCGGGGCGCCAGCCGGGAACGGTGACCGCCCACGACTTGTCGAAGTTCGCCTGCTCGGCAATGACCGAGAAGCCGAGGCTTTCCAGAATGCGCTGCTGCTCGGCTTCTTCGATGCGAACGCCGCCCAGCTTCTCGGTCAGCGCCGGATCGAAGTGGACGATCTTCGGCGTGGCCGGAGCCGCACCGCTGCGCACCGGCTGCGAAGCTTCACCGCCGCACAGCGTCTGAATAAGCTGGGTCAGGTGGTCGAGGCCGGTATCGAGGAAATTCGGATCGATCCCGCGCTCGAAGCGGCTGCGCGCGTCCGAGGTGAGGTTGAGCTTGCGGCCGGTCCTGGCGATGCGCTCGGGATCGAAGTAGGCGATTTCGAGCAGGACGTCGGTGGTCTCGTCACCGCAGCCCGAATGTTCGCCGCCCATGATGCCGGCAATGTCGTGCACGCCCGAATCGTCGGCGATCACGGTCATCTCGGCATCGAGCGTATAGGTCTTCTCGTTCAGCGCGACGACCGTCTCGCCATCCTTGGCACGGCGCGCGACGACGGCGCCGTTCAGTTTGGCAAGGTCATAGGCGTGGGCCGGACGGCCATAGGCCAACATCAGGTAGTTGGTGGCATCGACCAGCGCCGAAATCGGACGCTGACCGGCGGCCTTCAGGCGATCCTGCAACCACTGCGGCGAGGGGCCGTTCTTCACGCCCTTGATCACGCGGCCGTAGAACGCCGGGCAACCCTCGGCATCGTCGGTGCGCACGTCCACCGGGCAGGGGAAGCTGCCGGCGATATCCAGCGCCTCGATCGGCTTCAGTGTGCCGAGACCGGCGGCGGCCAGATCGCGGGCGATGCCGTAGACGCCCATGCAGTCCGGACGGTTGGGGGTGATCGCCACCTCGATCACCGGATCGGCGCCGTGGTAGTCCGCGAAAGGCGTGCCGACCGGCGCGTCCTCGGGCAGTTCGATGATGCCCTCGTGGTCTTCGCCCAGCTCCAGCTCCCGCGTGGAGCACATCATGCCGTTCGATTCGACGCCGCGCACGGCAGCGACCTTCAGCACCATGCCGTTGGCAGGCACGGTCGCACCGGCAAGGCCGAGCACGCCGACAAGGCCCGCACGCGCATTCGGTGCGCCGCAAACGACCTGCAGCACGCCCTCACCGGTATCGACGGTGAGGACCTGCAGCTTGTCCGCCTGCGGATGCTTGTCAGCGGTCAGCACCTTGGCCACGCGGAAACCGGCCAGCTTGGCGGCGGGATCCTCGATGCCTTCGACCTCAAGGCCGATGGCGTTGAGCTTCAGCGCGATTTCCTCAAGCGAGGCATGGGTCTCAAGGTACTGCTTGAGCCAGGAAAGCGAGAACTTCATTTTCTAGATCCTTCCCGCGCTCAGGCCGGAGTGCCAACGCCGCCCGAAAGGGTCGGCACGTCGAGGGCGGAGAAACCGTAGTGGGAGAGCCAGCGCACATCGCCGTCGAAGAAGGCGCGCAGGTCGTCCATGCCGTACTTCAGCATGGCCAGGCGATCGATGCCGATGCCGAACGCGAAGCCCTGCCATTCATCAGGATCGAGCCCGGCGAATTCGATGACGCGGCGGTTGACCATGCCCGAGCCGAGCACTTCCATCCAGCCGCCCTCACCCTTCGACGGGTCGCCGCCGATCACGCGCTTGCCGTCGATCAGGGTGAAGCCGATATCCGCTTCCACCGAAGGTTCGGTGAAGGGGAAGTAGCTGGGGCGCAGGCGCAGGACGATGTCCTCACGCTCGAAGAACGCCTTCAGGAACGTCTCCAGCGTCCACTTGAGGTGGCCGAGGTGGACGTCCTTGTCGATCACCAGACCTTCGACCTGGTGGAACATCGGCGTGTGGGTGGCGTCGCTGTCCGAACGATAGACGCGGCCCGGCGCGATGATGCGCAGCGGGGCGCCCTGCGCGAGCATCGTGCGCATCTGCACCGGCGAAGTGTGCGTGCGCAGCAGCATCTCGCGGTTCTGGGCGTCGCGGTCCGGGAAATAGAAGGTGTCGTGCATCGCACGCGCCGGGTGGCTTTCCGGCATGTTGAGCGCGGTGAAGTTGTGCCAATCGTCCTCGATCTCCGGCCCGGTGGCGACCGAGAAGCCGAGGTCGGCGAAGATTTCGGCAATCTCGTCCATCACTTGCGAGATCGGGTGGACGGTGCCGCGCGGCGCTTCGGGCGCGGGCAGCGAGAGGTCGATGGTCTCCGAGGCGAGGCGGGCGTTCAGCGCCGCCGTCTCCAGCACGTCCTTGCGGGCGGCGAGCGCGTCGCTCACGCTTTCACGCAAGGCATGGATCTTCGGGCCTTCGACCTTGCGTTCTTCGGGATCGAGCTTGCCCAGCGTCTTGAGCAGGCCGGAGATCGATCCCTGCTTGCCCAGAAACTCGACACGCAGGGCCTCCAGCGTTTCGAGATCGGATGCTTCCGCAATCCGCGAGAGCGCCTCCTGGCCGGTTGCTGCGTAGTCCACTGGTGTCTGCCTGACTGTTGCTGATATCTGGAAGCGCGGTCCTTAAGGGGACGGCGGCCAAATCGCAACGGTGACGAGCATCACCTCTTGAGCCGGGCGTGACGCGCCCGCTCGCGCAGGAGCGGGCCGGTCAGGGGCTTGTCGAGCTGGGCATACTGGCGCGGGGTCATGCCCATGAAGGCACGGAAATCGCGCACGAACTGGGCCTGGTCGTGATAGGCCGCGTCGATCGCGCCGATCCACTTGCGCGCCGGTTCCAGCGTGAACTGGTCGATGCTGCGCAGGAAGCGCTGGCGGCGCAGCAGCAGCTTCGGCGAAAATCCGAAGGCGGCGCGGCAGACCCGCTCGACCGTGCGCGAATGGGCCTTGGCATGGGTGGCCAGATCGGTGGCGGAGCGCACTTCGGGATCGGCAAGGGCATCGCAGATCGCCAGGATCAACGCTTCGTGCGCAACCGGGCGGCGCGGCATCGCTTCAAGGAAGGCGGTGAACAGATCGAGTTGCTCGCCGGGGGATTCTCCCTGCCCGATCACATCGTAGAGCGGCCGGAATGCGGCGAAAGCCTCGTCCTCGTCGCCGTCGGCCAGCACGTCGGCATAGCGATCCGCCGGAACGCCGACCAGCGCCGCCCAGCCGAGCGGGGTCAGGCGAAAGCCCCATTGGCGGGTCCCGCCAAGGGAAAAGCGGACTTCCTGCGAACGCGGACCGGCAACCGAGAACCGGCATCCGTTGATCGACGATCCGTTGCGCATCACGCCTTCGACGCCCGCGCCGTAATGAAACCGGAACGTCGCCCAATCGGGAGAGAGCACGTCGTGAAGACGCTCCCCCTCGCCCATATCGATTTCGCAGTAGAAAAGGACCGAAACGTACCGGTCGAGCCCCGCAGGTACGGGACAATATTGTATGACGACCCGCCTAGCTGTCATTCCCTGTCTGATCTTCGCACCGGGGCATCCCCCCGCGTCTTTGGTATACAGACTGGGTATGGAGCGCAATATTTCGGACGGTTCAAAAGAAAACGGGACGCGGGTGACTGGCACCCGCGTCCCGAATCTTCTCGCTTGATCCGCGAAGTCCGGCGCCTCGGCACCGGCACTTACGCAGTTCAGGCCGGGATGGCAGCCTTCGCCTGAGCGATCACGGCTGCGAACACCGCACCCTCGTTCATGGCGAGGTCGGCCATCGACTTGCGATCGAGCTCGATGCCGGCGAGCTTAACGCCGTGCATGAACTGCGAGTAGGTCAGGCCTTCGGCGCGGACGGCTGCGTTGATACGCTGGATCCAGAGCGCACGGAAGGTCCGCTTCTTGATCTTGCGGTCGCGATAGGCGTACTGGCCGGCCTTTTCGACGGCCTGACGGGCAACGCGGATCGTGTTCTTGCGACGGCCGCGGTAACCCTTGGCCTGGTCCAGAATACGCTTGTGCTTGGCGCGGGTGGTTACGCCCCTCTTGATACGGCTCATAGGTCAGTACTCCTCAGTTGAGCCCGTAGGGCGCCCACTTCTTGATCGTCTTGGCATCGGCGTCGGAAATGACTTCGGTGCCGCGATTCTGGCGGATGTACTTGCCGTTGTGGCTCATGAGGCGGTGACGCTTGCCGGCGACGCCGTGCTTCACCTTGCCGGTGGCGGTGAGCTTGAAGCGCTTCTTCACACCGCTCTTGGTCTTCAGCTTGGGCATTTCGTTTCCTTTCACAGGGACACGTCCGGTCAGCCATGGCAGCCCTTTTCGCCAGGCCGACCCGCGAATCTCCTGACGGAGACTCAACCGCGTCGATTGAAGGGCGCGCCTTTAGTGGGAGAACGACCGCAGCGCAAGGAGAGTCTGCGGCGATTGCCGCTTTCCTGCGCACAGCCCTCTCAAGCCTCCCATCCGCGCCCGATCAGTGGTGGCAGTCCAGCGCTTCCACCACGTCCTCCAGCCGCGCCGGATCGCCGAGCGCGAGGATATGGCCGTCCGACTGGGCGTGGAGCGGGTCGCCGTTCCAGTCGCACATCGTCCCGCCCGCGCCTTCGACGATGGGGACGAGCGCCGCCCAGTCGTACAGCTTGAGACCCGCCTCGCAGACCACGTCGAGGTGGCCGCTAGCGAGCAGCCCGTAGTTGTAGCAGTCGCCGCCCATGACCATGCGCTTGTGGTCGGTCTTGGCGGCCAGCGCCATGAAATGCTCGCCCTGGTGGTCGTCGAAGTAGTGGGGGCCGGTCGTCGCCAGCATGGCGTCCGACAGTTCGCGGCAAGCGCGCGTGCGCACTTCCTTGCCGTTGAAGGTCGTGGCGAAGCCGCTCGCGCCCACCCAGCGTTCGCCCAGGATCGGCTGGTCGATGATCCCTAGCACCGGCCAGCCGTCCACCAGCAGAGCGATCAGGGTGCCGAAGATCGGGCGACCGGCAATGAACGAGACGGTACCGTCGATCGGATCGAGCACCCAGGTGCGGTTCGAACTGCCTTCCTCGCTGCCGAATTCCTCGCCGATGATGCCGTCGCGCGGGACTTCGGCCTTGAGGATGCGGCGGATGGCTTCCTCGGCGGCACGGTCGGCCACCGTCACCGGCGAGGCATCGCCCTTGCGCTCCACGCCGACGCCGGAGCGGAAGTGCGGGCGGATCGCCTCTCCCGCGGCGTCGGCGAGGCGAAGGGCGAGGGCGATGTCTGTGTCCAGTCTCATGCACGCTGCTCTGCCCGGCGGGGCGCCGCGTGGTCAAGACCGATGCCGCCGAAATCGATCCGCGCAAACCACGGACGCAGCCCATATGGATTTTTCCCCTGTTGCAGCCGGAGGCGGCGAGACTTATCCCGATGGCGGGGCATCTTCAGGGGCAACGGGTCATGCACCACAGGATACGCCCGGCGATCGACAGGATGATCGCGCCGGCACAGGGAATCAGCAGGGACGGCCAACCCCTGAGCTACAACCGCGCGCCCGCCGCCGACTTGGCGCCGTGGATATCGCGGCTCTACGTCACCAAGGTCCTGGCCCCGGTGGACTATGCGCTGGAATGCGGCCTGTTCAACGACACGGCCTGCCTGCGGATCCAGCTTGCCGGACTGTGGAACGCCGAGACCGCAACCGGGCCGCAGGAGGCGGGCAATGCGGCGCTGTTCTTCGGCCCCCAGTCCCGCCACATGCCCGTGCGCGTGACCGGCAGCTTCATCAGCCTGGGCTTCGCGCTCCGGCCGGGCGCCTGCACCGCTCTGAAGGGACCGCGCGTGGGCGACTATCTCGATCGCATCGTCAGCACGGACGTCCTCGGCTTGCCTTCGCAGCGGATGCTGGCGCTCTTCGAGCCCGATGCCGCACCGGAAGACTGGCTTCTCACGCTGGAGGCTCTGCTCCGAAGCCGGGTGGCCGACCTCGACTGCGCCGCCCCCGATCCCGTGACCGCCCGGTTCGAGGATATCTGCTACCGCGCGCCCACCCTTTCGGTGGCGGAAGCGGCGGCGGAGTGCGGGGTGGAGCGGCGCAAGCTGGAGCGCGTCATCAGCCGCGATTTCGGCATGGCGCCCAAGCAGGTCCTGCGCCGCGCCCGCGCGCTCGACATGGCCAGCTACCTGCGCGGCGTCGCCGATGCCGAAGAGGCGGACGTGCTGGCGCTGCGCTACTACGACGAAAGCCATCTCATCCACGAATTCACCGAGCTGTTCGGCATGTCGCCGCGCCAGTTCGTGCTGCGGCCGCAGCCGCTGCTCACCCTGACGCTCGAATCGCGGCAGGCCCGCAGGCTGGAGGCGCTGCACCGGCTGGAGCCGGGTCAACCCCGCCCCTGGGAGTGAGGCCCAAAAAAAGTTCCACATGAAACAAAGGCGCGCCCTCCTGCGAGGACGCGCCTTTGTTTCATCGAATGACCCCGGACGCGAATCCGGGGCAACGGCATCAGTCGAACAGGCTCGAAACCGAGCTTTCGTCGGCAATGCGGCGGATCGCCTCGCCGATCAGCGGAGCGATCGTCAGGATGCGGATCTTGTCCGACTGCTGCGCCGCTTCGGTCGCCTGGATCGAGTCGGTGATGACCAGTTCCTTGAGCGCCGAATTGGTGACGCGCGAAACCGCCGCGCCGGAAAGCACGCCGTGGGTGATGTAGGCGGTGACGCTGATCGCGCCCTCGTCCATCAGCGCCTGCGCGGCGTTGCAGAGCGTGCCGCCCGAATCGATGATGTCGTCGATCAGGATGCAGGCGCGGCCCTTCACGTCGCCGATGATGTTCATGACTTCCGACTGGCCGGGCTTGTCGCGGCGCTTGTCGACGATCGCCAGCGGCGCGTTGTCGAGGCGCTTGGCCAGCGCGCGGGCGCGCACCACGCCGCCGACGTCGGGCGAGACCACCATCAGCGACTGGTCGCCGTAGCGGGCCTGGATGTCGGCCGCCATGACTGGCGCAGCGAAGAGGTTGTCGGTCGGAATGTCGAAGAAGCCCTGGATCTGCCCGGCGTGGAGATCGACCGAGAGAACGCGGTCGGCGCCGGCTTCGGTCAGCAGGTTGGCGACGAGCTTGGCCGAGATCGGCGTGCGCGGGCCGGGCTTGCGGTCCTGGCGGGCGTAGCCGAAGTAAGGGATGACGGCGGTGATGCGCTTGGCCGAGGCACGGCGCAGCGCGTCGATGCCGATCAGCAGTTCCATCAGGTTGTCGTTGACGGGGTAGCTGGTGGGCTGGACCACGAAGACGTCCTCGCCGCGCACGTTCTCGTGGATTTCGACGAAGATCTCCTCGTCGGCGAAACGGCGCACGGCCGCGTCGGTGAGCGGCAGCTCAAGATATCCCGCGATCGCGCGTGCGAGCGGAAGGTTGCTGTTGCCGGACATGATCTTCATTGCGAATCCCCGAGACGGCTTGTGATGATGGGTGGCTGGACGCGCACGCCTCTAGCCATGAGTCATCGGATTGCAACAGAAAGCGTCGCCGGTCACTTGACCGTCCTCGCGAAAAGGCCGGCCCCGGAAAGTCCGGAACCGGCCCTTCGATCCATCAAACATTTGAATGCAAAAGCGAGTCCCTGAGCGGGACACGCTCGAAAATCACCGATCCCGGTGCTCGCCCTTGATCCAGCGCACGGTGCCGGAACTGGCGCGCATGACGACGCTCTCGGTGGTCATCTTGCCGCCCTTGAGGCGCTTCACGCCCGAAAGCAGCGAACCGTCCGTCACCCCGGTGGCGGCAAAGATGCAGTCGCCCTTGGCGAGGTCCTTCAGGGTGTAGATCTTGTCGAGGTCCTTGATCCCCCACTTGCGGGCACGGCTGCGCTCGTCCTCGTTGCGGAACAGCAGGCGGCCCTGGATCTGCCCGCCGACGCAGCGCAGCGCCGCCGCCGCCAGCACGCCTTCCGGCGCTCCGCCCGAGCCCATGTAGATATCGATCGTGGTTTCCTCGTCGGTCACCGCGATCACCCCCGCCACGTCACCGTCGGGAATCAGGTGGATGCCGCAGCCGATCTCGCGCAGTTCCTCGATAAGGTCGGCATGGCGCGGACGGTCGAGCACACAGACGATGATCTCGTCCGGCTTCACGCCCTTGGCCGCCGCCACCGCCGCGACATTCTCGGTCGGGGTCTTGTTGAGATCGATCACGCCTTCGGGATAGCCCGGCCCCACGGCCAGCTTTTCCATGTAGACGTCGGGCGCGTGAAGCAGCCCCCCCTCCTCGGCGGCGGCGAGCACCGCCAGCGCATTGGGTCCGGCCTTGGCCGTGATCGTCGTGCCTTCCAGCGGATCGAGCGCGATATCGATCTTCGGGCCGGTGCCCTGTGCGCCGCCGACCTTCTCGCCGATGAACAGCATCGGCGCCTCGTCCCGCTCGCCTTCGCCGATCACGACGGTGCCGTCCATGTAAAGCGTATCAAAGGCCTTGCGCATTGCTTCGACTGCGGCATGGTCTGCCGCCTTCTCGTCGCCGCGCCCCACCAGGCGCGAGGCGGCGATGGCTGCCGCCTCGGTAACGCGGACCATTTCGAGGACGAGCACACGGTCGAGAACTTTACTTGCAGGCGTCTTGTTTTCAGGCATGTTCACTCCGGATTAATCCGAGGAGGAAAGGTTCTGGGAGCGGCTTAGACAGAGGATTTTCAATTGTCGAGAAGACGGCGCATACTGTTTGCAATCGCCTTATTTGCGCCCGCTCCGGCGATTGCTCAAGCCTCTGGAGAGGCTTCCAAATCCGCGACTGCCGCCGCAGCAGGCAGCTCGGTTTCCGAAGAGGACCGGGCCATGGCCCAGCGCATGATGGGAACCGGCCGGGTCACCGCCGAACCGGCGCGCCAGAAGTGCCTGCGCGAAACCCGCGAGGCGCGGCCGGGCGAGATCGTCGTCTGCGCGCCGGACCAGGACAAGTACCGCGTGCAGTCCACTTCGCAGGAAGACCCGCTGTCGGATCAGGCTCTGAACGACGGCAGGCTGACACCGCCCGACGTCGCCGGAAACGGCATCTTCAAGGGCAAGGCGACCGCCACTTTCGGCAAAGTGGAAAAGCCCTACCTGATCGATCTGAAATCCATTCCGGAAGCGCCCGCCGGTTCCGATGCCGACAAGATCGCCAAGGGCGAGATGCGCGCCCACTGAGGAGAAACGGGCGCGTCACCGCGCCCGTTCTTCCCTCACCCTTCGATGATCTGCATCACCAGCGGCTGGGCCGCGAGGCTGTCCGACCCGTCGAGGATCCGCAGCGCTTCGGTCACCGCCGACTCCGGCCCATCATGGGTGACGATGGCCAGGATCACTTCGCCGGTCTTCGCGTCCTCGCCCTTCTGGATCATGCTGGCGATCGACACGCCCGCATCGCGCATGGCGGCGGTGATGTCGGCCAGCACGCCCGGACGGTCCGGCACGGTGAAGCGGATATAGCTGCGACCGCGACGATGGCCGGAATCGGCCGGCTCCATCGCTTCCAGTTCCTGCTCCGGCATAGAGAAGGCGGCGCCCTTCTCTCCGCGCGCGATGTCGATGATGTCGGCCACGACCGCGCTGGCGGTCGGCCCGTCCCCCGCGCCCGCGCCCTGGAACAGCAGCCGGCCCATGAAATTGCCCTCGGCGACGACGGCATTGGTGGCGCCGTCGACATGGGCGAGCGGGTGGTCGAACGGCACGAGATGCGGATGGACGCGCTGGAACAGACGGGCCGTACCGTCGGCGCGGTCGATCTCGCTCATGCCCAGCAGGCGGATGACATAGCCGAGCGAGCGGGCCTGCTCGATGTCGGCGGCCTTGACCCGCGAGATGCCGGTGGTCTCCACCGCGTCGAAGCGCAGCCGCGAACCGAAGGCGATCGCCGCCAGGATCGAGAGCTTGTGCCCGGCGTCGATACCCTCGACGTCGAAGGTCGGGTCCGCCTCGGCATAGCCCAGGCGCTGCGCCTCGGCGAGCACGTCGCCGAAGTCCCGCCCGGTGTCTTCCATGGTCGAGAGGATGTAGTTGCAGGTGCCGTTGAGGATGCCGTAGACCCGCTCGATGGCATTGGCGGCGGCGCCTTCGCTCAGCCCCTTGATGACCGGGATGCCGCCGGCGACGGCGGCCTCGAACTTGAGCGCCACGCCCGCCTTCTCGGCGGCCGCAGCCAGTTCCAGACCATGATGCGCGATCATCGCCTTGTTAGCGGTAACCAGGCCCTTGCCCTGTCCGATCGCACCGCGTGCGAGCGCCAGCGCCGGGCCGTCCGATCCGCCGACCATCTCCACCACCACGTCCACGTCGCTGCGGGCGGCAAGCGCGGCGGGATCATCCTCCCATTCGTAGCGCGAGAGGTCGACACCGCGATCCTTGGTGCGGTCGCGCGCGCTGACCGCGGCAATGCGGATCGGCCGACGCGCGCGGCGGGCAATGAGTTCGGCATTGGTCTCGATGAGACGGACGACGCCCGTTCCGACGGTGCCGAGACCGGCCAGCGCAATATTCAGCGGTTCAACCATGGACTACCCTTTCGGGTTCGGGCCCTAGGGGAGCCCACGGTGAAATTCCAGTACCTTCGCGCCGCCCCTGCCCGAAACTTCAGCGAAGTCTCAACTGGCGGTCCTGCCGCCCTGCCCGAGCGTGCGGCGGCATTCGCCAAGCTCGCCCAGAACCATGCGGTAATCGGCGGCGGCCTGACGGCGTTCCTCGATCCCCTCGGCGACATTGGTGCCCTGCGGCGGCGTGTTGGGCAGGAAGCAGGCGAGGCGATACCACTCGACCGTCTCGGGCTGCGGCGGATTGCCGATATCCGCGACGAGTTCCGAGAACGAGACACCCCAGGCGGGGGCCGCACCCGGCTCGTGATGCACGGTAATCGAGGCGGCGGAACCGTCTCTGGTATTGAGGAATATCTGCGTCTCGCCCTGCCCGGCCAGATTCCCCGGCACGAACATGAGTTCGCGCACGCCGGTGATCTTGACCGGGGCATTGCCGGAAAGCAGCGACTTGAGGATGCCGCGCACCCGGCCCTCGGCCTGCTCGCTCCAGAGCTGCTGGGCGGTCGGCGTCACCAGTTGAAGCTCGCCCGGACGACCGGGAACGGCACGAGCGAACAGCAGAACATCCTGCTTCTTGAGCTTGGGCGCCTTGCCCTTGGCATCGAGCGGCAGGTCCACCAGGTAGACGAACGATTCGCCAATCGGCGCCTTCCCGGCGATCAGCGCCTGGGTCTGCGCGGTAATATAGAAACGGGCCATTCCCTGTCCGAGGCCCGGCGCACGCGCATCCTCCACCCGCACCATTTTGCGGATCTGAGCCTTGACCACGAGGCCGGCCGATTCGGAAAGATCGGCAATATCGGCAAAGGTCGGACCCGAATCGGTTCCGGAGCCGACTCCGATAGCGCTACCACCGCTTACGCCTTGAGCGAGCGCCGGAAATGCCTGCACGGCCAGCGCAACGCCCGCCAGATTCGCGACAAGTCGGTGCAGCTTGAATGACATGGGGGACAGTCTCCGTGGAAAAAGGCCAGCCTATAGCGGCTTTGGGGGCCGGCCACAAAATCCCCCTTTTGGGATTGGAACTTATCCGCGGTGAATTGACCGTTAACGGTTGACCTGCCGATAAGGCGTTGCACACATGCAACTGTCGGGTTAAGGAAACTCGCAAATTGGGGCCAAAAAACAAAAAAGCCCCACGGTTCGCCTCCCGTCGAAAATTTACGGATGGGCTGACTGTCAGCCGTCAGGGTGGGTAATTTGGAGTTTCGTCATGGCCCTCGCCTTTCCGGGGAGGACCATGGACGCCCTTGGACTTGTCCGGCTTCGGCCCTGTCCGGGGCTTGGTAATGGAGTGATGCGTTTGAATGGCTTACGCTGACCAGCAAATGAGCGGTAACAAGATTACCGCGCTTGTCATTGTTGCGCTGATCCACGTCTTTGTAGGCTATGCGCTCGTCACGGGCCTGGCCTACCAGGCTGCGCAACAGGTCATCAAGAAGGTGACCACAGTCGACATCAAGGAAGAGAAACCGAAGGAGGAAGAGCCGCCGCCGCCGCCGGAGCCGCAGGAAAACACCCCGCCGCCTCCGATCGTCGCGCCGCCGCCGCCGATCAACATCGCCCCGGCACCGCCGCCGGTGCAGACGGTTATCACGCCTCCGCCGGCC
Organism: Novosphingobium sp. BF6; assembly: GCF_058273105.1. Classification (NCBI taxonomy): domain Bacteria; kingdom Pseudomonadati; phylum Pseudomonadota; class Alphaproteobacteria; order Sphingomonadales; family Sphingomonadaceae; genus Novosphingobium; species Novosphingobium sp. BF6. The sequence continues at coordinate 636,586 of NZ_CM177775.1, read as the reverse complement.
CCGCCGGTGGTGATAACGACCGCAGCCCCCCCGGCACCGCCGGCACCGCCGGCAGCGCCTCCCGGACCGTCCAAGGCTCGCGGCGTTTCGCCGAAGGGTCAGGCCGGTTGGGCCGCCCGCATTCAAAGCAACTACCCGACCAAGGCTGCTCGTGAAGAGCGTGAAGGCCGCGTCGGCGTACGCGTCGGAATCGGACCGGACGGCAAGGTGACCAGCTGCTCCGTCACGTCTTCGAGCGGTAGCCCCGATCTCGATGCGGCGGCTTGCGACGGCATGACCCGTTATGCGCGCTACAACCCCGCGCTTGACGATGCCGGCAATCCGATCGCGGGCAGCACGTCGACGGCGATCGTCTACAAGCTCAACTAACTTCAAGACTGCACGGACCGCACACACCCTGGTCCGACCCAGTCCCTGCATTCTTCTTGAGAGGTAAATCGCATGCTTATCGTTGATATCCTTGCCGCCGCAGGTGAAGCTGCGCCGCAGAACAAGTTCGGCTTCATGGAAGCGCTCGAAGCCGGTGGCTTCATCTCGTACGCGACCGTGATCATCATGGGCGTGATGTCGTTCGGTTCGTTCTACATCCTGTTCACCAAGTGGTTCGAACAGTCGAAGATCATGCGCCAGTACAACGTTGTCCGCACCACGTTCTGGAAGGCCCCGACCCTTCGTGAAGGCGCCGCCAAGCTCGAGAAGAACAGCGCATGGCGCCAGCTCGTCGACGACGGCATCGCCGCCGAAGACCAGCACGCCAAGATGACCGACTCGCTCGAAGCCCACGACTGGATGCACGCTTCGCTTGCCCGCTCGGAAGCCTCGATCAACGCCCGCCTCGCTTCGGGCCTGCCGTTCCTCGCCACCGTCGGCGCGACCGCACCGTTCATCGGTCTGTTCGGTACCGTGGTCGGCATCTACCGCGCCCTGATCGCCATCGGCATCGCCGGTTCGGCCTCGATCGACAAGGTTGCCGGTCCCGTCGGTGAATCGCTGATCATGACCGCACTCGGCCTGATCGTCGCCGTTCCCGCCGTTCTGGCCTACAACTACCTCCAGAGCCGCAACAAGCGCATCGCCGAAAACCTGACCGGCTTCTCGGCTGACGTTCTCGCGAACATCAACTCGAAGGGCGCCGTGAAGCCGATCGTCGCTGCTGCCCCCGCCAAGCCCGCTGCCGCTCCCGCCAAGCCGGCTGCTGCTCCGGCCAAGCCGTAAGCAGTTCGGACGCGCCGGTCGCTCTGCGGCCAAGGGCGCGTCCAGGGAACCAGGCGGCGGTGCGTAGCATGCGCGTCCGCCGCCTGCCCAGGGCAACGCAAGGATTAGGATAAGACTATGGCGATATCCTCGGGCGGAGGCGGTGCCGAGACACCGATGTCCGACATCAACACGACGCCGCTCGTCGACGTCATGCTGGTGCTTCTGATCATCTTCCTGATCGCGGTTCCGGTTGCGATCCAGACGATCGAAAAGCTGAAGATCCCCGTCATCGAAGCCGTCGAATCGAAGGACAAGGTGGAAAACCTTCTCCTCACCGTCTCGACCACCGACGATGCAGGAAAATCAGCGGGTGAACCCGGTTACGCTGGCGCTTCGCGCAACGGCGAATGCCGCGTCTACTTCAACAACATCACGCCGGTGACCTCGCAGGAACTGCGCGACCAGGCCTTCAAGCGTCTCGACAACATCGTGAAGCGCGAAGGCGGTCCGGAAGCCCTTCAGGCCAACCCCGATCTCGTGCCGCAGGTCCACATCCGCGGTGACGTCAACGCCCCGTGGCGCTGCGTTGCCGGTGCGATCTACAACGTCCAGATCTCGGGTTACCCGACGGTTGGTTTCATCACCAACCCGGTCGACCCGACCTGACGTCGGCAGGAACAGGAGTAACTTTCCATGGCAATGTCAGGCGGCAAGGAAAATGGCGAGCCGATGATGGAAATGAACACGACGCCGTTGATCGACGTCATGCTCGTTCTCCTCATCATGTTCATCATTACCATCCCGGTTGCGACCCACTCGATCGATATCGATCTTCCGGTTGCAACCCCTCCGACGGACACTCCCCCGCCGGTTGACCCGATCCGTAACAAGGTCGTGCTCACCGCGGACGACAAGATCCTCTGGAACGGCACGCAAGTGGACGGTCCGGGTCTGGCGAACCTGCTCAAGCAGTCGCTCACCTACCCGACCGAACCCGAGCTGCAGTACCAGCCGGAAGCGCAGGCCAGCTATGAACTGTCGGCCGGCGTGCTGCAGATCATCAAGGCTGCGGACGTCACGAAGTTCGGCTTCGTCGGCAACGAACAGTTCCGCGACTTCGGCAAGTAAGCCGGAAGCGGAACCGGTCTCTCAAGGACCAACGAAGGGGCGGAGCGATCCGCCCCTTTTTTGTTGCGCGCTTTCAGCTGTCAGTCGCCTTCGGTTTCCACCGGATCGACCCGCATCGCCATGGATGCCAGGCTCTCCGCCTCGACCAGCAGGTCCTCGTCCGCCGAACCCGAAGGCAGCGATTCCCGGCCGATCATCGAGATCGCCGGAACCGAGAGCGGACTGATCCGCTCGAGCCGGATGTGATCCACTTCCTTCGCCGCCCGGTCGAGCACATCGGCCACGCGCGCCACGTCGGTCATCCGCGCGCGGGCATCGGCCCAGGCGGCCTCGATCAGCAGGTGATCGGGCTCGTATTTGCGCAGCACATCGTAGATGAGGTCGGTGGAGAACGTGACCTGCCGTCCGGACTTGCGTTTTCCCGGTTGCTGCCGCTCGACGAGACCGGAAATCACTGCCACCTCGCGGAACGCGCGGCGCAGCAGGTAAGACTGCTGGACCCAGTCGACGAACTCATGGGTCAGGATATCGGGCGAGAGCAGCGCGGCGGGGTCTTCCACCGGCTTCAGACCCCAGACCACCAGAGCATAGTCGGTCGCCACGAAACCGAGCGGTCCCAGCCCCCGATCCTCCATCCGCCGCGTGACCAGCATCCCCAGCGACTGGTTCGCGGGCCACCCTTCGAAGGTGTAATAGGTCGTATAGGCCCGACCGTGATGCGGGAAGCTCTCCACCAGCAGCCGCCCCGGCGCGGGCAGGTGCGAGCGCCAGTCCTGCACTTCCAGCCATTCGCGCACGTCATCGGGGAAGCGCGCCCATCCCGCGCGGTCGAACAGCATCGCCCGCACCCGGTCGGCCAGATGGGTCGAGATCGGCATGCGCTGGCCCGAGTAGCTGGGGATCGTCGCCGAGCGCCGGGCCGCCCGCACCACCAGTTCCAGTTCGCGCAGCGCCTCGACTTCGAGGTCCAGGCCCGCAAAGCGGAAGGTATCGCCCGGCTTCAGGCTGGCGCCGAAGCCCTCCTCCACCTTGCCCAGCGAGCGCCCGTTGCGAAAGCGCACGTCGAGCATTTCGGCATCGACGATGATCCCGGCATTGAGCCGATGCCGCGCCGCATGTTCGGGATGGGTGAGCCGCCAGGTTCCGTCCTTCTCGCGGACGATGCGGCGGAAACGGTCGTAGGAGCGCAGCGCGTAACCGCCGGTCGCAACGAAATCGAGGACGCGGGCGAAAATCCCCTCGTCCACCCAGGCATAGGCGAGCGAGGACCGCGCTTCGGACAGCAGCGCCTCCTCGCGGAAGGGACCGGCGCAGGCCACGGCCATGACATGCTGGGCGAGGACATCCAGCCCACCGGGACGGAACGGCTCGCCATCGCGCTGGCCGTCATGGACTGCCTGCTGGGCAGCGAAGGCCTCGAGGAATTCGAAGCGGTTGCCGGGCACCAGCAGGGCCTTGCTCGGTTGGTCGAGCCGGTGATTGGCGCGGCCGATCCGCTGGAGCAGGCGCGAGGATCCCTTCGGCGCCCCCATCTGCACAACCAGATCGATATCGCCCCAGTCCACCCCGAGGTCGAGGCTGGCGGTGCAGACCAGCGCCCGCAGGCGCCCTTCCGCCATGGCCCCTTCCACCTTGCGCCGCGCCTCTTTCGAGAGCGAGCCGTGGTGGATGCCGATCGGCAGGTTGTCCTCGTTGGCGTTCCAGAGTTCCTGGAAAATATATTCCGCCAGAAAGCGTGTGTTGGTAAAGATCAGCGTGGTGCGGTGGGCCTTGATCTGCTCAACCAGCTGCGGGATCGCCCAGGTCGCGGCGTGACCGCTCCAGGGAATGCGCTCTTCCTGCGGGAGGAGGATCGAGACTTCCGGCTCGGCGCCTGCCTCCCCTTCCACCAGTTCCACCCTGTCAATCTCGCCCCAGGGCGCCAGCCATCCGCGAAAGGCATCGGGGTCCGCCAGCGTCGCCGAAAGCCCTGCGCGCTGGAGATCGGGCGACAGGGCCTGCAACCGCGACAGCGCCAGCGCCAGCAGATCGCCGCGTTTACCGGTAGCGAAGGCATGGATCTCGTCGATGACCACGCGCTTCAGCCCGGCGAACAGCGTCGGTGCCTCGGGATAGCTCAGCAGCAGCGAGAGCGATTCCGGTGTCGTCAGCAGGACATGCGGCGGGCGGGCACGCTGGCGGGCCTTGCGGTCCGAGGGGGTATCGCCGCTGCGGGTCTCGATGCGGATCGGCAGGCCGATCTCCTCCACCGGGGTAAGGAGATTGCGCTGGACATCGTGCGCCAGCGCCTTGAGCGGCGAGACGTAGAGCGTGTGCAGCCCTTCCTGCACCGGCGCCTCCGCCAGCCGCGAGGGGCAGAAGGCGGCGAGCGTCGGCAGGAACCCCGCCAGCGTCTTGCCCGCCCCGGTATCGGCCACCAGCAAGGCATGGTTCCCCCGGTCGGAAGCGGCCAACATGGCGCTCTGGTGCTGCCGCACGCGCCAGCCCCGCCCTGAGAACCAGGCGTCCAGTTCGGGCGGAACCACGGCCCCGGCTGTCATGATCTCGATCTCGGCACGGTCATCCCGTTTGCTTGAAGCATCTTGGCGCAGATCAGGAAAGCCCGAACGGGCCGGGAGGTTGCGGCATTTCCCTTGCCTCGCTTCACGGCTTCGCGGATGCTCGCCCCGGTGCTTTTTGGGGACGAAAGCGACGATGCCGAGCGATCTCGACCTGAAGCATCTCATCGCCCTCGCGGTCAGCCTCACGCTGGGCCTGCTTGTCGGTCTCCAGCGCGGCTGGGCGGCGCGCGAGAAGGCGGACGGTTCGCGCTTCGCCGGTATCCGCACTTTCGCTCTTCTGGGCCTGAGCGGCGGCCTTGCGGGCATTCTCTACGGTTTGGCCCCCGGCCCCGCGACCGTGCTGCTCGCGGCTTCCGGGGTGCTGGTGATCGCCGGCTACTGGCGCGATGCCCGGCTGCCCGAGACCGTCAGCGGCACTTCCGGCGTGGTGGCCCTGCTCACGCTGGCCAGCGGCTTGCTGGTAGGCCTCGGCGAGCGGCTGATCGGCACGGCGGTCGCGGTGGTCATGGTCCTGCTGCTGGCCATGCGCGAGCAGCTTCACGGCTGGATCGACCGCCTCAGCCAGCGCGAAGTGCTCTCCATCGCCCGCTTCGCGCTGATCGCGCTGGTGATCCTGCCGCTGCTGCCGAACCGGGACTTCGGCCCCTACGATGCCTGGAACCCGCGCAAGCTCTGGCTGATCGTGGTGCTGGTCTCGGGCTTTTCCTTCGCCGGTTACTTCGCCACGCGAATCGTCGGGGCGGCGCGCGGAATCATCGCCACGGCGGCGGCGGGGGCGCTGGTGTCCTCCACCGCCGTCACCGCCTCGATCGCCAACCGCATGAAGGAGGCCGCGATCCCGGTGCCGGTGCTGGCCTCGGCGGTTTCGGTGTCCTCGGTGGTCATGTTCTTGCGCGTGATGGTGCTGGCGGGCCTGCTCGCCCCCGCCGCCCTGCCGACGCTGGCGATGCTGGTCGCGCCGGGGCTGACCGTCAGCCTCGTCTTCGCCGCCTGGTATCTGCACCGCACCCGCTTTGCCGAAGGGAGCGACACCAGCCACGAGATGACCATCCGCAACCCCTTCGACATAGCCCCCGCGCTGATGCTGGCGGGTCTCGTCATGGTGCTGACGGTGGCCTCGCTCTGGGTGCTGCAAAATTTCGGGGATCGCGGGCTGGCGCTGGTTCTGGCGATCTCCGGCACGGTGGATGTCGATTCCGCCATCATCACCATGGGCGGACTGACCGGACAGACGCTCGATCCGCGCACCGCCGGATTGGTGCTGGCGGTGCCGGTGGCGCTCAACACGCTGTTCAAGGCGGGCGTGGTGGTGAGTGTCGCGGGGTGGGCAAAGGGTCGGGCGGCGGCGGTTCCGCTGGTCGCCAGCGCGCTCGCGGTAGGCCTCGCCTGGCTGGCGCTGCGCTAGTGCCCTGCCTGCGGGCCGCGTCGCAGGCCTGATGCCGCCAGTTGCGCATCGATATCGGCGATCAGGCGCTCCAGCCCTTCCGCCGTATCGCTTTCCGCCCGCGCGACCAGCACGTCCTGCGTGTTGGAAGCCCGCAGCAGCCACCAGCCGTCGGGCGTGGTGACGCGAACCCCGTCGATATCGAAGAAATCCGCCCCGGTTTCCGCCAGCCGCCCGCGCACTTCGTCGATCGCGGCGAACTTGCGGCTCTCCGCCACCTGAAAGCGCAGTTCCGGGGTGTTGAGCATGTCCGGCATCGCCCCGCGCAGCTCCGTAACCGAACGCCCGAGCCGCACCGTCGCCGCCATCAGCCGTATCGCCGCGTAGAGCCCGTCGTCGAAGCCGTAGAAATCGTCCGCGAAGAAGAGATGCGCGCTCGTCTCGCCCGCGAGCGGCGCGCCGGTCTCCCGCATCTTCGCCTTCATGTGCGAATGGCCGCTCTTCCACATGAGCGGCCGGCCGCCGTGCCGCAGGATGGTATCGAACAGCGCCCCGGAGGCTTTGACGTCCGCGATCACCGTGGCCCCCGGCATGCGGGCCAGCAGGTCCTCCGCGAAGATGCCGAGCAATTGGTCCCCCCAGATCACCCGCCCAAGACCATCGACGACGCCGATGCGGTCGGCGTCGCCGTCGAAGGCCACCCCGAAATCGAGCCCTTCCGCCGCGATCAGCGCCTTCAGGTCCGTGAGGTTCTTCTCCTCGGTCGGGTCCGGGTGATGGTTGGGGAACGTCCCGTCGACTTCGGTGAACAGCAGATGGTGCTCGCCCGGCAGCCGCGCCGTCAGCCGCTCCAGCGCCGGGCCGGAGGCGCCGTTTCCGGCATCCCAAGCGATGCGCAAGCTGGACAGCGCCTCGGGCGCGATTCCGGCGATGCCCTCGGCGATCCGCGCGACATAAGCATCCAGCACGTCGCGGATCTCGACCCGACCGGCACCCTCGTCCCAGTCCCCCGCCGCCGCCATCTGGCCAAGCCGCACGATATCCTCGCCGAAGAACGGACGCCCGCCCAGTACCAGCTTGAAGCCGTTGTGATCGGCGGGATTGTGGCTGCCGGTAATCTGGATGGCGCCGTCCACGTCCACGTCCTCGCCCGAGGCCTCGGCATAGTAGAGCATCGGCGTCGGCCCCAGCCCGATCCGCACGACATCCGCACCGCTGGCGGTCAGTCCCTCGACAAGCGCCGCTTCCAGCGCGGGCGAACTGAGCCGCCCGTCATAACCGACCGCGATCCTGCCGCCGCCCGCCCGGCGCACCACGGTCGCAAAGCAGCGGCCCAGCGCATGGGCGTCCTCCGGCCCGAGATCCCGGCCGACCACGCCGCGAATGTCGTATTCACGCAGGATCGTGGGATCGAACCTATGGCTCATCTGCGAAGCTTACCGGCCGTCGAGCTTGCCGAGCAGAAGGTCGCGCGCGGCATTGGCCTCGTGGACTTTCTCGTTGGTGCCGCCGCGGTCGGGATGGACCTCGGCGATGACGCGGCGATGGGCGTCGAGAATCTCGCGGCGATCCGCGCCCTCGCCCACGCCCAGCAGCGCCCGCGCCTGCGCGCTGGCATGGACATCGGCGAAAGACGGCCCCGGCAGCGACTTGCCCTGCCACGGCCAGCGTCCTTTTATCAGTCGCCAGGCGATGCAGCCGAGCGCGATGAGCCAGAGCAGCTTCATTCGTCTGCGGCGAGCTGCATGTCTGCCACGCGGCCCGTCGGCACCGGCAGGTTGAGACCGGCCACCAGCTGGCGCAGTTCCTGCCGCGCGACGAGATGGCTGGTGCCGAGTTCGCCGAGGTGCCCCTTGTCGAGCAGGGTCAGGCCCGAGGGGAACAGCTCGCGGAAGATGACGCGTTCCGACAGGCCGTTGGAAATACGGAAGCCCACGCGCTTGGAGAGTTCGAGCAGCGCCCCTTCAAGGCGGCGCATGTTCTTCGCCTCGACGTGCTGGACGCGGTTGCGCACCACCACCCAGTCGAGTTCGCGGCGGCCCTCGTTGATGGTCTTGAGGCCCCGCTTCTTGCGGGTTTCCCACATGAGTTCGGCGTAGAACGACAGCTTCTTCACCTTGAACGTCTCGCTTTCCACCTGACCGATCAGGTCGAAGTCGATGAAGCTGTCGTTCAGCGGGGTGACGAGCGTGTCGGCGGTCGCCGCGACGTGGCGGGCGAAGGCATCGTCACGGCCCGGCGTATCGAAGATCAGGAAGTCGTAGCCCTCGGCAATCGCCTCGGCCAGTTCGTCCAGTTCGTCGATATCCTCGCCGTCGTAGACCGCGAAGCGGGCGCCGGGCAGCGCGATCTCGCGGCGGCGCTCGGTCTCCACGCGGTTTTCCAAATAGCGGTACAAAGTGCGCTGGCGCGGATCGAGATCGATCGCGGCGACCTTTGCGCCCTGGTAGGCGAGTGCGATGGCGACGTGGACGGCCGTCGTGGACTTGCCGGTGCCGCCCTTTTCGTTGGCGAAGACGATGCGATGCGCTGTCACGGACCTGTTCGCTTTCCCTGTTGCCCCCGGACGAAGCCCGGATACTTGCCCCCCGGCTTTTAGACCGGGAAGCGAAATCAAACCGTTAACCGACGAAGCGGGTCAAACCCATGCTCGCCCCATTGCTCACCCCCCATTGCTCACTGGGGCGTGGTGCGGCTAAGGGCAGCCGCGACCACCGGTCAAGTGCATCCTATCGGAGCAGGGACACCCAATGCAAACCCTCCACAGCCTTGATCCACTGCGCCGTGCCGTTGCCGGGCTGCGGGTATCGGGAAAGATCGCCCTCGTGCCCACGATGGGCGCGCTCCATGAAGGCCATCTGACACTCGTGCGCGAAGCCAGGAAGCGCGCCGATCACGTCGTCGTCTCGATCTTCGTGAACCCGCTCCAGTTCGGCGCGAACGAGGATCTCGACAAGTATCCGCGCCAGCTCGAACGCGACAGTGCGCTGCTGGAGGCGGAAGGCGTGGCGCTGCTCTGGGCGCCCACGGTCGAGGCGATGTATCCGCAGGGCTTCGCCAGCAATATTTCGGTCTCGGGCGTCAGCGACGGCCTCTGCGGCGCCTCGCGCCCCGGCCATTTCGACGGCGTCGCCACCGTGGTCTGCAAGCTGTTCCATCAGGTCCTGCCGGACGTGGCGCTGTTCGGCGAGAAGGACTGGCAGCAACTCGCCGTCATCCGCCGCATGACCCGCGATCTCGACCTGACCCGCCCCCATGTCGATGCCGTGCTCGGCGTGACGACCGTGCGCGAGGAAGACGGCCTCGCCAAGTCCTCGCGCAATGCCTACCTCACGCAGGAGCAACGCGTTCAGGCCGTGACCCTGCCCACGGCGATGAAAGCGGCCATCGCTGCGATCGAAAACGGCGAGCCGGTCGCAACCGCGCTTGCTGGCCTCGACTCTGCTCTGCTGGACGGCGGCTTCACCTCGGTGGACTATGCCGAACTGCGCGATGCCGATGCCTTGACCCTGCTGGACGAGCGCGGCGAAGCGCCGATGCGCCTGCTGGTCGCCGCGCGGATCGGGACCACACGCCTGATCGACAATATGCCGGTCGCGCCAAAGTAGAGGCCAGCTTCCGGTAGTGAATTTACCGGGGTGAAATCTCACAGCAATAGTCATTTGCCCGAAGCGATTTCGGGCCTAAAGTCGCCGGGGGTTGGGAAGGCCGGGACACCTCATGCTTGTTGCAACAGAGCCCCGGTTCAACAGAGGGAAGTCATCATGAAGAAGATCGCCTGCGCGCTGACCGCGCTTGCCGTCATGGCCACGGCGCCTTCGGCATTCGCCGAAGACAAGTCGTCCGCCCGCAAGATCCAGGACAAGGGCACCCAGCAGATTCCGGTGTGCCGCAAGAACCTTGGTACCGTGTCCATCGTCGAGCCGGACACCCAGTGGTGGCGCGAACTCAGCCTGGGCAGCCCCGAGGCGATCCTGCGCGTCTTCGTGCAGAAGTCCGGCTGCTTCACGCTGGTGAACCGTGGCCGCTCGCTCCAGAACAGCGCCATGGAACGCGCGCTGGCCGAACAGGGTGAGCTTCAGAAGGGCTCGAACATCGGCAAGGGCCAGATCAAGGCAGCGGACTACTTCCTCCAGCCCGACATCGTTTCCACCAACAACAATTCCGGCGGCGGCGGCCTCGGCGCCGTGCTCGGCGGCGTCGGCGGCCTGTTCGGCCGGGGTGTCGGCGCGATCGCCGGCGGCCTCAACGTCAAGAAGGGCGAGGCCAACGTCACGCTCTCCGTCGTCAACGCCCGCACCACGGTCGAGGAAGCGCTGACCGAGGGCTATGCCCGCAAGTCGGACGTCAGCTTCGGCGGCGGCGGCGGCGGCTTCTTCGGCGGCACCTTCGGCGGTGCCGCGGGCGGGGGCTACCAGAACACCCAGATCGGCCAGATCATCGTGCTGGCCTATCTCGATGCCTATACCAAGCTGATCACACAGCTCGGCGGCCTGCCCGAGGATGCCTCGGCCGCCGCGCCGCAGGCCACCAACGCCTCGGCCCGCTGATCGAACGGCAAGACTGCGCGCGATCGCCGTCCGGACAAGGTTCCGGCGGCGATCCCGCACCAGCGAACCGAGCCATGAGCGGCCCCAAAACCCTCTACATCGAAGACGACTCCCGCGCCGCCTCCCAGGTACAGGAACTGGCGCAGCAGTCGGACATTCCGCTCGTCTGGGCGGGCAGCGGCCAGGAAGGCCTGCGACTGGCGGGGGTCGAGAACTTTGACGTCATCATCCTCGACCGCATGCTGCCCGATCTCGACGGGCTGACAATTCTTTCGCGCCTGCGCGAAAGCGGGATCGGCACGCCGGTGCTGATGCTCTCCGCGCTCGGCCGCACCAGCGACCGCGCCGAGGGCCTCGACGCCGGGGCCGACGACTATCTCGCCAAGCCCTTCGAGGCACCCGAACTGCTGGCCCGGCTACGCGCCCTGCACCGCCGTGCCTCCGGCCGCGAGCACAGCGCGGTGATCCTCTACGGCGCCTTCGAGTGCCACGTGAAGGCGCGCACGGCCTTCCGCAACAACCGCCACCTCGCGCTGAGCCCCAAGGAATTCGAGCTTTTCCGCTACTTCATGGAAAATGCCGGAGAAATCCTCACCCGCGAGATGCTGCTGCGCGACGTCTGGAAGATGAACTTCGATCCCCAGACCAACGTGGTCGACGTAAATATCGGTCGCCTGCGCCGCAAGCTGGAAGACGGTTTCGATTCCCCCGCGCTGGAAACGATCTGGGGGTCGGGCTACCGCCTGCTCGACGGGCGCTAGGACCATGACGCGCCGCATCGAGATTCACAGGTCGATCTTCGCGCAGATCGTGGTCTCGGCGATCCTGATCGCGGCGCTCATCACCTTCGGCCTCTGGCTGCTGACCGACGCGACGATCCAGCGCACCAACCGCCTTGCGCTGGAACGCGCAGTGGACGTCGACCTCGCGGGCATGGTCGACATCTTTGCCAGCGGCGGCGCGGTGGAACTGTCCAACCGCATCAACGACCGCCTGGCGCTCCAGCCGCGCGACGCCAATCCGGCGCATTACCTGCTGGCCGATGCCAAGGGGGCACCGCTGGCCGGGGACCTGCGGACCTGGCCCGGCCTCCATGCGGGCGTTTCCGAGGCCGGCGAGGTCCTGCTTCCCGACGGGCACCGCGCGCTGGCGCGATCCACCCAGCTCGGTCCCGATCTGCGCCTGCTGGTGGCCCACGAATATCGCGATCTCGGCCTGCTGCTGCGACAGGTGGCACTGACGTTCCTGGCGGGCGGCCTGCTCGCGGTGGGCGCGGTCGCGCTGGCGGGCCTGCTCGCCGCCCGCCGTCTTGCCGGACGCATCGGGCGCATCAACGCCGCCTTCCGCCATCCCGACGATGCCGCCCTCGCCCAACTCGCCCGCGATTCGAAGGACCGCGACGAGATCGACGAACTGACCCGCCATTCCGGCGAGGCCCTCTCGCGCCTGCGTCGCCTCGCCAGCGCCCAGCGCGAGACCACCGACCAGGTGGCGCACGAGATGCGCACCCCGCTCATGCATCTCGACAACCGGCTGATGAAGGCGCTGGCGGCGACGCCCGACGGCGAGACCGCCGCGCGCATCGTTGATGCCCGGCTGGAGATTCGCGGGATCATCCGCATGCTCGAATCGCTGCTCGACATTGCCGCCAGCCAGGCCCGGCGCGGTGACCGTCACGGCCTCGTCCCGGTGAACCTCAGCCTGCTGGCCGAGCGGCTGGGCGAACTCTATGCCGACAGCGCCGAGGAATCGGGCCATACGTTCGAACTCGCGATCACCCCCGGCGTCATCATCGAGGGCGAGGAAATGCAGCTGACCCGGCTCGTCACCAATTTGCTCGACAATGCCTTCAAGTTCGTCCAGCCCGGCGGCACCGTCCGGCTGGAACTGGAAAAAGGGCCGCGCCTGACCGTCTGCGACGATGGCCCGGGCGTGCCCGAGGAAGACCGCGAGACGATCTTCGACAAGTTCAGCCGCGGCGGCAATCAGGACAGTCGGAACGGCCAGAGCGGTGCAGGGCAACAAGGGGCAGGACTGGGCCTTGCCCTCTGCCGCGCCATCGCCGAACGGCATCACCTTGAAATTGCGCTCGTACCCTCCGAAAAGGGCGCCTGTTTCACGATCGTTCCGGAGTCGAAACCATGATCGCGGCCAAGACCGTTCTTTCTGCCCTGAGCGGCGCGGCTCTTCTCGCGGCGGGTCCTGCCCTTTCGGCGGTGGATCAGGAAAGCAGCCGTGATGCAACCCGTGATGAGCGCGTGGCCATGGCCCTCACCACTGCCGAAAAGGCGGAACGAACTTCCGACAGCACTGCGCTGGCCGATGCCCTGCGCGTGATCGAGCGCTCCGGCGCGCGGCCGATGGCAGGCTGGACCGGCACCGACCCGGTTCCCGGCTGGCGCGCCCTGATTCCCGGCGCCACCGGCGCGGTCCTGCGCGGCAGCCCGCTTGGCCCCGGCTACCGTTCGGGCCAAATCCGCGCGGGCCAGAGCGACACGTTCCAGCAGGTCTTCCTTTCCGGTCGCAAGGCCAGCATCGCCCTCTCCACGGTCGGCGGCGAGCCGCTCAGCCTGCGGGTGATCGATGCCGCGCACAAGCCGGTCTGCGTGGCCGACGCCCAGCGCCGCGCCTGCCGCTGGGTACCGATCTTCACCCAGCGCTACCTGATCGAAGTGCGCAACGGCGGGCAGAGCCAGGCCAACTACTTCCTCGTGGTGGACTGATCGCCGCCCCGGAATGTGGATCCAGCGGGGCTGGGACAATTTCTCCCGATGACGGCCGCACGCTTTCCGGTTAGACCGCAAGGCGTGGGCACTCTCAGGCACTTCTTCCGGGCGCATCCCGGCCTTGCGGCATGGCTGCTGGCCGCCGCCCTGTGCCTGAAAGCCTTCGTGCCCACCGGCTACATGCCTTCCGCCCACGGCGGCACACTGACGGTGGAACTCTGCTCCGGCTCCGCGCCCGCAGGGTCCAAGGTGCTGATCCATATCGAGCGCAAGGGCGGCCATCCGGACGCCTCGGCCACCGCCGACCACCCTTGCGCCTTCTCCTCGCATTCCGCCGCCGCGCTCGATGCCGAGTTGCCGGTGCTGCTGGCGGCTGCGCTGCTCTTCGTCTTCGTCGCCGCGATCCGCTATCGCCCGCTGGCGCTCCGCCCGCTTCGCGCGCAAGTCCGACCGCCGCTGAGAGGGCCGCCCCTCCCCGCCTGATCCCCACGCCAAGCCGCCGGTTCCCAAACCTGCGGCACTTCGTGATTCCAGCACGCAGGCCGCCCGTCGGCGCCGCGTGCCGATCAGGTGACTATTTCCCATGTACCGATTCCTGCTCGCGCTCGGCGCGGCGCCGCTTGCCCTGCTTCCGGCAGCGGCTCTGGCCGAGGAGGCCGACACGGCCTCCGATGCTTCCATACTCGTCGTCGGCCAGCGCAAGGCGCCGATCAGCCTCGACGCGCGGGGCCTTTCCGTCAGCCTCGGCGACGAACAGTTCGCGGGCGTGAATGCCCGCAACGTCGAGGACCTGATGAAGTACGCCCCCGACTTCTTCGTGCGGACCCGTTATGCGGGCGATTCCAACGGCGTCCCCGGCTTCCGCGGCACCCATTCCACCCAGAGCGCCCGCACGCTGGTCATGGTGGACGGCTTCACGGTGTCCAATTTTCTCGGCAACTCCTTCGCCTATGCGCCGAAATGGGGCGTTATCAGCCCCGGCGAAGTCGCGCAGTTCGACGTGGTCTACGGCCCCTATTCCGCGCGCTACGCGGGCAATTCGATGGGCGGCGTGGTCAACATCACCACCCGCTCGCCGGAGAAGACCGAGGCTTTCGTCACCGTCCAGGGCATGAGCCAGCCTTACGACCAGTACGGCACCCACGACAGCTACTGGGGCTATGCCGCCGAGGCGGGCATGGGCTTCCGGCAGAAAGACGGCCCCTGGTCGCTCCGCCTGTCCGGCCGCCATTTCCGCAACGAGGGCCATCCGCAGATGTTTTACGGCCTCGCCCCCGGCACCGCGAGCGGCGGTACGGTAGTGAGCGGCGCGGTCGTCGATCCCGGCCAGCATATGGCGAATGCCCCCGGCACCGCGAGCAACCCGATCTTCGCCGCCCAGAGTCCCGCCATGATAACGCAGGACCAGGCAAAACTGCGGCTCGGCTACGACGGTGCCTCGGGCGTGACCGGCGAAGTGCTCATGGCCTACTGGCACAATCTCGACAGCCAGACCGCGCCGGACTGCTACTTGCGAAACACTGCCGGACAGACGGTCTGCGACGGCCCCGTCTCGATCGGCGGGCAGGGTTATACCGCCAGCGGCGCCAACTGGTCGCGCACGATCCGCGACGAACTCCTGGGCGGTATCAAGCTCTCCGCCCCGCTTTCGGACGCGGTGACGGCCACCGCCGATCTTTCGACCTACCAGATCCTGCGCTCCGACGCCTTCACCTCGAAAGGCTATAACGCCGGGGCGGCAGACGGCGCCGGAACCCTTGCGCGGCAGGGACCGACCGCGTGGTACACCGGCAATCTCGCGCTGACGGCCCGGCTCGGCGGCGCCGAACTGGCGGGCGGGGCGAGCGCCAGTCTCTACCGCACCGACCTCATCACTTACACCCTGACGAACTGGCGCCGCGATGCGGGCCGCGCCTTCTCCACCCGCACTTTCGGCAAGACCCGCAACCTCGCCGCCTGGGCGGAACTGCGGGTGCCGGTCGAGGCCGTGACTTTCACGCTGGGCGGCCGCTTCGAGGATTGGCGCGCCTTCGACGGCGGCCTCGGCCGCGTCGGCACCGCAGGGCTTGCCGTCACCAACCGTTACGCCAGCCGCCATGCCAGCGCCTTCCAGCCCAAGGCCTCGGCGGAATGGACCATCGATGCGGATACCCGACTCCAGCTCAGCCTCGCCAAAGCGACGCGCTTTCCCACGGTTGGGGAACTGTTCCAGGGCAGCCTCGACGGTAACGGCCGGTTCGATCCGCAAAGCTTCGATCCGAACCTGAAGCCCGAACGCTCCACCGACGCCAACCTCGTGCTCGCCCGGCAGTTCGGCAAAGTGAAGCTGACGACTTCCGCCTTCTGGCAGCGGGTGCATGACACGATCTTCGCCTTCACCGGCTTCAACCGGAACGGCGTGACCACTTCCGCTTTCAAGAACATCGACCTGACGCGCCAGTACGGCTTCGAGTTGATTGCCGAAGCCCGCGACGTGCTGATTCCCGGCCTCGATCTCGACGCCAACGCAGCCTGGATCGATTCGAAGACCTTGCGCAACGACAGCGCCCCCGCTGCCGAAGGCGTGCAGTTCCCCCGCATCCCGCGCTGGCGGCTCAACGGTAATCTCCGCTACCGGGTGAGTGCGCCGGTGCTGGTCTCGCTGGGCCTGCGCTATGCCAGCCGTCCGAACACCGACCTCTTCGGTCTCCAGCGCGGCGACACTTACGGCTACACGTCCGAACTCTTCGCGCTCGACGCCAGAGTGAGCTGGGACGTGACCGACCGGCTTCGCCTCAGCGCGGGGGTGGACAATCTCACCAACGACCGGGCCTGGGTCTACCACCCCTATCCGCAGCGCAGCTTCCTGGTGGAAGCGGGGTGGAAGCTGTGACGACGATCGCCCTGAAACCGCGCACCGAACGCTGGTATCGTGCCGTCTGGCGCTGGCATTTCTATGCCGGGCTGTTCTGCCTGCCGTTCGTCGTCTGGCTGTCGCTGACTGGCGGGATCTACCTGTTCAAACCGCAGATCGAGGGGCTGCTCTATGCCCCCTACCGCGATGTCGCGAGCGGCGCCGCGCCCCTGCTCGCCCCGGAGACGATCGCCGCGCGCGCCGTGGCGGCGGTGCCGGGCGCCATGCTCCACAAATACGTCCTGCCCGAGGCCCCCGGCGACGCCGTGCAGGTGCTGGTCGGCAAGGGCGCGGACGACGTGCGGGTCTGGGTCCATCCGCAGACCGGGCAAGTGCTTTACAAGGTCGCGGAACAGGACCGGCTGATGCGCGTGGTGTTCCGGCTGCACGGCGAACTGCTCGCGGGCGATCGCGGTTCGGCGCTGGTGGAGACGGCAGCTTGCTGGACGATCGTCATGTTGCTTAGCGGGCTGTTCCTCTGGTGGCCGCGCCAGAGTGGAGGAAAGCTGGCAGGCGTGCTCTATCCGCGCCTGCGCCGGGGCCGCGCGACGTTCTGGCGGGATATCCATGCCGTGACCGGGCTGTGGGTTTCGCTGGGCGCGCTGTTTCTGATCCTGTCCGGCCTGCCCTGGGCCAAAGTCTGGGGCGACTATTTCCGCGAGGTCCGCGCCGTCACCGGCACGCTGGAAGGACCGCAGGACTGGTCCGCCGGTTCCGCCACCGAGGCCCATGACCGCGCCATGGCCGATGCCGGGATGCGGGCGATGATGGGGGAACATGCCCAGCATGGCGGCATGGTCATGGCCATGGCCGCTCCCCCGCCCGCACTCGACGCCGTAGTGGCAGGCGCAACGCGCCTGCACTTTGCCGCGCCGGTGGAAGTCAGCCCGCCGACCATGGCAGGAATGCCATGGCAGGTGCGCAGCCAGGCCGAGAACCGCCCCAACCGCGACAGTGCCGAGATTTCGGCCGATGGTAGTCTCGTAGGTGTGCAGCGCTTCGCCCAGCGGCACTGGATCGACCGCGCGGTGGGCTACGGCGTCGCTATCCATGAGGGCGCCTGGTGGGGCCTCGCCAACCAGCTTGCGAACCTCGCGGTGCTGCTCGGCCTCGTGACTCTCTGCCTGTCGAGTGTGGTGCTGTGGTGGCGCAGGCGTCCTGCAAAAGTGCTTGGCGCTCCCGTCTCGTTCGCACCGCTCCGGCATAGCTGGCCGCCGGTCGCGCTCGTCGTCGCGCTGGCGCTGGCGATGCCGCTGTTCGGGCTGTCGCTGGCTCTGGCGGTCGTGGTGGAAGGGAGCCTGAAGCGGTTGGCGCCGCGCCTCGGCCCGTGGATGGGCTGGCGGGTATAAACATAAAGGGCCGACGGTTCGCACCGCCGGCCCTTCGTTCCACATGGGGGTGGAAAACTGACTCTGGATCAGGCCTCGACCTTCTTGCCTTCGGCCTCATAGCGCTCGATCGCCTCGATCACGATCTGGCGGGCTTCCTCGGCGCCGCCCCAGGTGCCGACGCGCACCCACTTCTCGGCCTCAAGGTCCTTGTAGTGCGTGAAGAAGTGTTCGATCTGGCTGAACACGATGCCCGGAAGGTCGCCCTTTTCCTGCACGTCCGAATAGTACGGGAAAGTCGCGTCGTCGGGCACGCAGACAAGCTTCTCGTCACCGCCGTGCTCGTCTTCCAGGTTTAGCACCGCGATCGGGCGCACGCGCACGACCGAACCGGGCACGAAGGGCGAGCGGGCGACGACCAGCGCATCAAGCGGATCGCCGTCGGGCGAAAGCGTGTGCGGCACGAAACCGTAGTTCGCAGGGTAACGCATCGGCGTGTGCAGGATACGATCGACGAACAGCGCGCCGGAGTCCTTGTCGAACTCGTACTTCACGGGCTCGCCACCGACGGGAACCTCGATGATGACGTTCAGGCTTTCCGGCGGGTTCTTGCCGACAGGAATCATGTCGATGCGCATGTTGGTCCTTACATTACAGGCACGGAACTCTCGTGCCGGTTCATCTTTGACCGGGGGGCTTAGCCTTGCAAGTTATGCATCGCAACTGCCTTGTCGGGGTAGATGTCGGCAGTTTGCGACGCATACGCTGCTGCGATCGACGAAATACCGAAGAGAAAAAGGAAAAAGCCCGGAAACGGACAGAATCCGCCTCCGGGCCATTCCCCTGAGCCGTGCCGCCGAAGCGGCCCCCGCTTACCGGCTACGCGGTGCCAGCAGGCGATCGAGACCGTTGACGCGGCCCGGCGTCGTGCTTTCCAGCCAGGGGAAGCGCAACCCGCCGTGATAGTCGAGCGCCACGGTGCTGAAGGCGTCGCCGCGCTTGACCAGCACCGAGATCGGCGTCTTGGCCGACTTCGCCGCGGTGATCGCGTCCTTGATGACTTCGCCGCTATAGGCCGTGCCGTTCACCGCCACGACCTTCACGCCGCTGACGAGACCGGCATTGTAGCCGAGGCCGTCGAACACGGCAGCCGTCACCGTGCCGTCGTTGTCCAGCGTCACGCCCAGCGAATAGGTAAGGTCGAGCGACTTGCGCGAATCCGAGACGCCCTTCTCGTAACCGTTCTGGGTGTCCTTCCAGACCAGCTTGTAGCCGGCCATTTCCACACCCTTGGTCGGGGCGGGCTGGTTGGTCTCGTAGATGCGGGTCCTGAGGAAGCCGGCCCAGTCGTAGGGATAGACGCCGTTCAGCACTTTCGCCACTTCGTCGAAGTCGTAGGTCAGCTCACCCCAGTCGCCGTCGCGCACGCCGAAGAAGGCCTTGGCGAAATCGTCGAGCCCCTTCTTGCCGCCGGTGCCCTGGCGGATGATCTGGTCCGCCTCCAGCCAGGTCAGCGCGCCTTCGACATAGTAGTCCTCGGTGCGGGTGACGGACGTGTAGGGCAGCGGACGGCGCATGTTGAGCACCGGTGCGAAAGTGGTGTCCTCCACCGAGCGCCAGCCGCGACCCGGCGTCGCTTCCGAATAGCGCGCGACGGCGCCCGCCAGCGTGTCGAGGATGGTCTGCTTGGTCTGCACGCCCGAACGCGCGGCGAGAATGTAGCCCCAGAACTGGGTCTGGCCCTCGTAGACCCAGAGCAGCGTGTTCTGCATCGGCTGCTGGTAGTCCGGCGTCCAGAGATCGGCCGGGCGGCGGTACTTGCCGTTCCAGCTATGGACGAATTCGTGCGGGATCACGTTGCGATCCCAATCCATCTTGTCCCACTCGGTCCAGACCTTGGGTTCCATCTGGTTCTCGCTCGAACGGTGATGTTCGAGGCCGATGCCGCCCATGCGGTCGGTCAGCGCCAGCAGGAAGTCGTAGTGGTCGAAGTGGCGCGCGCCGAACGTCAGCAGCGCTTCCGACACGAGATTCCGGTAGGTCTTCATGTTCTCGGGCTTGATGCCGAGCAGCTTGGCCTCGTCCGCCACCACGTCCATGCTGACGCCCTGGCCGAGGTCCCAGCGCTGGGCATATTTGCCCGCGAAGATCGGCTCGTCAACCAGACGCTCGTAGTCGGTCGGCGTCCAGGTCACGGTGTCGCCCTGCTGGCTCTTGCCGTCGAGCGCGGTGTAGACGGTCCAGCCCGCCGGGAACTTCACGGTCGGCTTCACCGTAATGCCGCGCGTGTAGTAGCCCGAAGGATAGAGGCTCATCTTCTCCCACTGGAGGTTGAGCATTTCCTGCGTCATCGTGATGCGGCCTTCCTTGGCCTGCACCGGGGACGTGTGGATGAACTTCGCGGTGACGACCTGCGTTCCGGCGGGAAGATCGAGGTGGAAGGCGTTCACCGCCACGGTGTCGCGCTGCCACTTGATCTCTTTGCCGTCGGCAAAGAAGTGGATCTGCGCGAGCAGCGCCGCCGGGCCGGTGGGCGAGTGGTTGCCCGGCAGCCAGCTCGGCTGGACGAGCGTCAGCTTGTCGGTTCCGGCCGCAATCGGGAACTGCTGGCTGACGCGGTAGACGCCGTGCACGACGTCGCTGGCATCGATGTCGAGCGAGACGGTGCCGGGATAGGCCTTGTCCTGCGCGGCGGGCAGCGGCGCGGGCAGCGCAGGTGCCATGGGACGGCTCCGCTGGGCGGAATCCTGCGCGAGGGCCGGGGCTGAGACAGAGAGAAGGGCGAGGAGCGTGACGACCGCGGAACGATATTTCATTACGTCATTCTTTGCGACAGTTGTCCCGTTTGGCAACCATCCAATTCGCTTCGACACCAAGGGACCACGGATCGCCGCAATTCGGGAAGCGCCTTCCGATTTTCATCCCTCCCGCCTCGCGCCCGGTCCACAGCCACTTTCCCCGCCGCCGCAATCGGGCTAAGCGCGCGCGTCATGAGCACCACACCACAGGCCATTCGCGGAACCCAGGACATCTTCGGCACGGACGCCGAGGCTTTCGCGCACGTCGTCGAGACTTTCGAGCGCGTCCGCAAGCTCTACCGCTTCCGCCGCGTGGAAATGCCGGTCTTCGAGAAGACCGAAGTTTTCTCGCGCTCGATCGGCGAGACGACCGACGTGGTCTCCAAGGAAATGTACTCGTTCGAGGATCGCGGCGGCGAATCGCTGACCCTGCGCCCCGAATTCACCGCCGGCCTCGCCCGCGCCTACCTGACCGACGGCTGGAAGCAGTTCGCCCCGCTCAAGGTGGCGACGCACGGCCCGCTGTTCCGCTACGAGCGCCCGCAGAAGGGCCGCTATCGCCAGTTCCACCAGATCGACGCCGAGCTGATCGGCTCGCCCGAGCCGCTGGCGGACGTGGAACTGCTGGTCATGGCCGACCAACTGCTCAAGGAACTGGGCATTGCGGACGGCGTGACGCTCCAGCTCAACACGCTGGGCGATGCCGAGAGCCGCGACGCCTGGCGCGCCGCGCTGATCGAATACTTCCGCAGCCACAAGGCCGAGCTTTCGGAAGATTCGCAGGACCGCCTTGAGCGCAATCCGCTGCGCATCCTCGATTCGAAGGACCCGCGCGACAAGGTCTTCGTCGGCGATGCCCCGAAGATCGACGCTTTCCTCTCGGCCGAAGCGCAGGACTTCTTCGCGGCAGTGACGGCGGGCCTCGATGCCGCCGGAGTCGCCTACGAACGCGCGCCCTCGCTGGTGCGCGGGCTGGACTACTACCGCCACACCGCCTTCGAATTCGTCACCACCCGCCTCGGCGCGCAGGGCACCGTGCTCGGCGGCGGCCGTTATGACGGGCTGATGGAAAGCCTCGGCGGCCTAGCAACCCCGGCCGTGGGCTGGGCAGCGGGGATCGAGCG
Source organism: Novosphingobium sp. BF6 (assembly GCF_058273105.1). Classification (NCBI taxonomy): domain Bacteria; kingdom Pseudomonadati; phylum Pseudomonadota; class Alphaproteobacteria; order Sphingomonadales; family Sphingomonadaceae; genus Novosphingobium; species Novosphingobium sp. BF6. The sequence goes on along the minus strand of NZ_CM177775.1, from coordinate 614,897 downwards.
CCTGTCGATGCTCGTCGCCGATGCCGGGACGCTCGCCGAAGAACCGCTGACCGTGGTTCTCGCGGTAGAGGACGATGCCGCGCTGGCTTATGCCCAGAAGGTCATCACCGCGCTGCGTTTCCAGGGCCTCGACGCCGAAATGGTCGCCACCGGATCGCCGCGCAAGCGCTTCGACAAGGCCGTGAAGATGGGTGCCAAAGTGCTGGTCTCCTTCGGCACCAAGGACGGCGCCCCCGTGGCGAACCTGCGCGCGGCCGAACCGACCGCCGAATATCTCGCGGTCGAGCAGGTCCTCCAGTCGGTCCATCCGTGAGCATATCCGACACCCGTCTGGCGCAGATCGCCGCGCGTTTCGCGGAGCTTGAGGCACGCCTCGCCTCGGGCACGCTGGAAGGCGAGGCCTTCGTCACCGCCAGCCGCGACTATGCCGAGCTGGAGCCGGTGGCACGCGTCGCCGCCGAAGTCGTGTCGATGCGCGGCGAGCTGGACATGCTCCAGGCGCTGGAAGACCCGGACCCCGACATGCGGGCGCTGGCCGAGGAGGAAGTGCTGCGCCTCAAGGCCGAACTGCCCGAGGCCGAACGCCAGCTCGCCATCGCCATGCTGCCGCGCGACGCGGCGGACGTGCGCCCAGCCATGTTGGAAATCCGCGCCGGGACCGGCGGCGACGAAGCCGCGCTGTTCGCCGCCGACCTCTACCGGATGTACGAACGCTATGCCGCCGAACAGGGCTGGCGGGTGGAGATGATCTCCGTCAACGCCAACGACCTCGGCGGCTTCAAGGAAGTCGTCGCCAACGTCAACGGCGCGGGGGTCTTCGCCAAGCTGAAGTTCGAAAGCGGCGTCCACCGCGTGCAGCGCGTGCCGGTCACCGAATCCGGCGGGCGCATCCACACTTCGGCGGCGACTGTCGCGGTTCTGCCCGAACCCAGCGAAGTCGATGTGCAGATCGAGGACAAGGACCTCAAGATCGACATTTTCCGCGCCTCGGGCGCGGGCGGCCAGCACGTCAACACCACCGATTCGGCAGTGCGCATCACTCACTTGCCCAGCAATCTCGTGGTGATCTGCCAGGACGAGCGCAGCCAGCACAAGAACAAGGCCAAGGCCATGCAGGTCCTGCGCGCGCGTCTCTACGAGAAGATGCGCGAAGAGGCCCACGGCGCCGAGGCCGAGGCCCGCAAGGCCATGGTCGGCTCCGGCGACCGTTCGGAGCGCATCCGCACCTACAATTTCCCGCAAGGGCGCGTGACCGACCACCGCATCAACCTGACCCTGCACCGCCTGCCCGAAATCCTCGAAGGCCCCGGCCTTGCCGAAATGGTCGATGCCCTGCTCGCCGAGGACGAGGCCAAGCGCCTCGCCGCGATGGATGCCTGACCCTTCGGCACGCTCAGGCCGAGCGGGTCTCGAAGTGATGAACTCGCTCTTCGCCCCATTCCCCGCTCATCCTGAGCCTGTCGAAGGATGATGCCCCATACCCTCACTGTCGGCGAAGCGATCCGCGCGGCGGCAGATCACCTCGCCGCAACCAGCGACACCGCGAGGCTTGATGCCGAAGTGCTGATGGCCCATGCGCTGGGCTGCTCGCGCTCGTCGATGCTGCTCTCGCGCATGCGCGACGCCGCGCCGGACGGCTTCGCCCCGCTGGTGGAGCGCCGGGCCGAACACGAACCCGTCGCCTATATCACCGGCCATCAGGAATTCTTCGGAATGCCCTTCGCGGTCGGCCCCGATGTCCTGATTCCGCGCGGCGATTCCGAAGTGCTGGTCGAAGCCGCCCTCGCCGCCCGGCCCGGCGCTCGCAGAGTGCTCGATTGCGGCACCGGCTCCGGCGCGCTGCTGCTGGCGGTACTCGCCACCCTGCCCGAGGCGACCGGCGTCGGTATCGACAGTTCCCCCGGCGCCCTCGCCGTCGCGGCGGGCAATGCCGAGGCGCTGGGCCTCGCAAGCCGCGCCCGCATGGCCTTGGCCGACTGGCACGCCCCCGACTGGGCCGAAGCGCTGGGCGGTCCCTTCGATCTCATTCTGGCCAATCCTCCTTACGTAGAAACCACATTGACGCTCGACCGCTCGGTGGCGGGTTACGAGCCTGCCAGCGCGCTCTATTCGGGCGAACTGGGGCTGGACGATTACCTTGTGCTGGTGCCGCAATTGCCCGGCCTGCTGGCGCCGGGCGGGGTCGCGCTGGTGGAGATCGGCCACGAACAGGCCGAGGCCGTGGCTGCGATCGGCGCGAAATGTGGCCTTTCCAGCCGCCTGCACCGCGATCTCGGCAATCGACCGCGCGTGCTGGAGTTTTCAACAGCTGCGTAAGTTTTCACTTGGAATTCCGCCCCGGAATGCCTAAGGATTACGTCGAACCGGCACATGGATGGAATTTCCCATGTGGGCGGCTCGCCTCCAATCTTTGCAGATCGTCGCGGCGTTTAGCGCTTCGGCACGGCAAACGGTGGAGTTCACGGCACTCGGGGGCGATCCGTGATCATGTGACGTGTGGCAGATCGGCCCGACAGGAACAGGCCGATGCCCTGGGTTTTGAGGAAATAATCCTTGAATAATAATCGTGGTAATAACCGTCGGCGTGGTCGCGGTAACAATCGCCAGCAGGGCGGTCAGCAAATCAACCGAATCGACAGCAGGGCTCGCGGCAATGCACCGCAGATGCTGGAGAAGTACAAGAAGCTGGCCCATGACGCGCACCTGAACGGTGACCGCGTGCAGGAGGAATATTACCTCCAGTTCGCCGATCACTACTTCCGCGTCATCGCCGACCAGAAGCAACGCCAGGAAGAAGCGCGCCAGCCGCGCCGCGACGATCGCCCGTCCGACTACGGCGACGACTACGCGGTCGATGACTACGGCGACTTCGACTCGCCCGCACCGGAACGTCAGGAACGCCCTGAGCGCCAGGATCGCCCTGAGCGGCAGGAGCGTCCCGAGCGCCAGGAACGCCAGCCGCGCCGTGAAGATTCGCGCCGTGAAGATTCTCCCCGTCGTGAAGAACGCCGCGAAGACTTCCGCCGCGAAGAACGTGCACCGCGCGTCGAAGCCGTCGAGGAAGAAACCGCCGCCCCCGGCAACGAAGCAGCCGTCGAAGGCGAGTCGACCGTTTACGAGCCGGCCGAAAATCCCTTCGTCCGCGACAACCGCGCCTCGCGCGGTCTGAAGCAGCGCAAGCCGCGCCGCCGCCGCGACGAAGAAGAGGGCGAGAGCCCCGGCGACGAGGCTCCGGCCGCCGAAGCCGAACCGGCCGCCAACCTCGATCCGGCCACCCTGCCCCCGGCGATCGCCGCCGCCCCGGCCAAGCGCACCCGCGCCGCCAAGACGGCTGAAAAGGCTGGCGAAAAGCCTGTCGAGCAGGCCGTCGACGAAGCCGAGGCGACCGAGGAAAAGCCGCGCCGCCGCCGCACCCGCAAGGCCGCTTCGGCCGACGAAGGCGGCGAAAGCCCGCTGGAAGCCGTAGGCTCGTAAGTTCCGAGGAGGTTCGCGAACCCCCAAGGCATCCCGAATGAAAACGCCCCGCGTCTCGCCACAAGGCAAGACGCGGGGCGTTTTCGTTTGAACGGCCTCACTTTCGCGCGAACTTCGCTTGCCTCGCACCGCCTTGCCCCTCCATAGCGGCGCCATCGATCTTCTTCGGCACGAGGCCCGGCTCTGAAACCCGCACTGGACTTTCTCGAACGGCGCCCGCGCCTTGCGGCCGGTCTTGCGGCGATTATCGCAGGCGCCGCCGCGGCCTGCGGATTCCAGCCGCTGGCACTCTGGCCGCTCACCCTGATCGGCATGGCCGTGCTGACCGAACTGGTGCTCCGTGCCCCCGGCTGGCGGCGCGCCTTCCTGATCGGCTGGTGCTTCGGCCTCGGGCACTTCACGCTCGGCAACAACTGGATCGCGACCGCTTTCACCTATCAGGCCTCGATGCCCGCATGGCTGGGTATGATCGCGGTGTTCCTGCTCTCGCTCTATCTCGCGATCTATCCCGGCCTCGCCGCGCTGGGCGCATGGCTCGTACTTCGGCTGGATGGGTCGGGGAAACGCTCGGGACCCGGCGCTTTCCTCCTCCTCGCCCTCGCTTTCGCACCGGCCTGGATCGTCAGCGAGTGGCTGCGCGCCTGGGTCTTCACCGGCTTTGCCTGGAATCCGCTCGGCATCGCGCTGCTTGGCGGATATCAGAGCCGGGGGCTCGCCATGGCCGTGCCCTGGACCGGGACTTACGGCCTTTCCGGACTGCTGGTTCTGATCGCCTGCCTGCCCGGCCTGTTCTGGCGCCTGTCGCGTGCTTCCGCCGGTTTCGCACGCTGGCTCTGGCCGCTGCCCGCCGTGGCGGCCTTGGCCGCCCTCGCCGCGCTGATGACCCTGCCCGACCGCTGGGCCGAGCGCAGCGAAGGCGCGGTGCGCTACACGCTGGTCCAGCCCGACATCCGGCAGGAATTCATCGACGATCCGCGCTATTACGAGGGCAACTTCGTCAAGCTGGCCAAGCTCTCCCTGCCGCGCTCGCCGGGCGAGACCCGCGTGGTGTTCTGGCCGGAATCAGGCCTCGGCGACTATATCCGCGACGGCTATCCGCCATTTCTTTACCGCATGTATACCTATGCGGGCGATCCGGTGCTCGCCCGCGAGCGCATCGGCCGGGTGATCGGCCCCTATGCCGTGCTCATGACCGGCGCGGTCGATCTGGTGCTCAAGGACGACGAGGCCGTCGCCGCGCGCAATTCGGTCTCGATGATCGACGGCGACGGCAACTTGCTGGCGAGCTATTCCAAGGCCCACCTCGTGCCCTACGGGGAGTATCTGGCGCTGCGCTGGCTGCTCGAACCGCTAGGCGCCACACGTCTCGTGCCCGGCGCGATGGACTTCTGGCCTGGCCCCGGCCCGCGCAGCTTCGACATGGGCCGCTGGGGCAAAGTCGGCGTGCAGATTTGTTACGAGATCATCTTCAGCGGCCACGTCGTCGATCCCCGAGTCCGTCCGGACTACATCTTCAATCCTTCCAACGACGGCTGGTTCGGGCGCTGGGGACCGCCGCAGCACCTGGCCCAGGCGCGGCTGCGCGCGATGGAGGAAGGCCTACCGGTCATGCGCTCCACCACCACCGGGATCAGCGCGGTGATCGACGCCGACGGACTGGTCCGCGCCCATGTCCCCTGGCACCAGGCCGGACGGCTCGACGGGCGCATCCCGCCGCCGCACGAACCCACGCCTTTCGCAATTTTCGGAAACTGGCTGCCGCTGGCGCTTGCCATGGCTTTCTGGATTGTTGCGCTTTCCGTTATTGCGCTCCGCCGCCGTCGTCGCTAGACCATGCCCCACATAAAGATTTCTTTATATGTGGTGTCACGATGCGAAATGACTATGTCTTCACTTCCGAGAGCGTCTCGGAAGGCCATCCCGACAAGGTTTCGGACCAGATTTCCGACGCCATTGTCGATCTCTTCCTCTCGAAGGACCCGGAAGCCCGCGTCGCCTGCGAGACTCTGACCACCACCCAGCGCGTCGTTCTTGCCGGCGAAGTTCGCGGCAAGGGCATGATCGACAAGGACGGTCACTGGGAAGACGGCGCGCAGGAGGAAATCCAGCACATCGTCCGTGAGACCGTGAAGCGCATCGGCTACGAACAGGCCGGTTTCCACTGGCAGGACCTGCTGTTCGAGAACCACCTGCACCCGCAGAGCGCCGACATCGCGCAGGGCGTGGACTCGGCCGGCAACAAGGACGAAGGCGCGGGCGACCAGGGCATCATGTTCGGCTTCGCCTGCGACGAGACGCCGGACCTCATGCCCGCCACGCTGGACTACAGCCACAAGATCCTCGAACGCCTCGCCGCCGACCGCCACTCGGGCGCGGCACCGTTCCTGGAGCCCGACGCCAAGAGCCAGGTGACCCTGCGCTTCAAGGACGGCGTGCCGGTGGAAGCGACCGCCGTGGTCGTCTCGACCCAGCACAAGGCCGGCTACCACGAAGGCGCCAAGGACGCGGAACTCAAGGAGTACGTGAAGAAGGCCGTGGGCGAAATCCTGCCCGCCGGCTTCGTCACCGAGAACACCAAGTTCCACATCAACCCGACCGGCAAGTTCGAGATCGGCGGCCCTGACGGCGATGCCGGTCTCACCGGCCGCAAGATCATCGTCGACACTTACGGCGGCGCGGCACCGCACGGCGGCGGCGCCTTCTCCGGCAAGGATCCGACCAAGGTCGACCGCTCGGCCGCCTATGTCACCCGCTACCTCGCCAAGAACGTCGTCGCCGCGGGCCTCGCCAAGCGTTGCACGATCCAGATCGCCTATGCCATCGGCGTGTCGGAACCGCTTTCGCTCTACGTCGACACCCACGGCACCGGTACCGCCAGCGATGCGGCGCTTGAAGAAGCGATCACCAAGGTCGCGGCCGACACGCTCGGCGGCCTGACCCCGCGCGGCATCCGCACCGGTCTCGGCCTCAACAAGCCGATCTACGGCAAGACCGCCGCTTACGGCCACTTCGGCCGCAAGCCGGAAGGCGACCTGTTCCCCTGGGAACGCACCGACCTTGCCGATGCCCTGAAGGCCGCACTGGCCTGATCCTCAGGACAGGCCGAAGGCCTTGAAGCGGGCCGGGTTTCCCCAGTGGAAGCCCGGCCCGTTTTCGTTTCCGCCGTCTGGCTTGCGGGCGCCGGTCGGGGCGCGAATTGAGACGGGCAGCATCGACAGCAGGCCGCCCGTTCCGTAACTGCACCGGGCAATTCTCCAAGGCAGACCGATGGCATTCCAGACCCTGATTTCCGTGCCCCAGCTTCACGACCTCCTCGCCGCCGGAGAGGAAGTGTTGATCCTCGACTGCGACTTCGAACTGGGCGCACCGGACAAGGGACGCGAGGCCTATCGCGCCGGACACCTGCCGGGCGCGCGCTATGCGCATCTCGATGACGATCTGGCCGGACCTCCGGACGGAACCAACGGCCGCCATCCGCTTCCCGCGCAAGTCGCCTTCGCCGCCTGGCTGCGCGCGCAGGGGCTGAAGCGCGGGCAGCAGGTGGTCGCCTGCGATTCGAGCGGCGGCGCCTGGGCGGCGCGCGCCTGGTGGCTGCTGCGCTGGGTCGGGCACGCAGAGGTCGCGGTGCTCGACGGCGGCAAGCAGGCGTGGAGCCAAGCAGGCATGCCGATGGAGACCGGCGATCCCTCCCCCACCGCCCCCGGCGACTTTACCGCCGGTGAGACGCTGGTGCCCGTGCCGATGAGTGCCCGGCAGGTTCTCGCCAATATCGACAGCCGTGAAGCGCAAGTGCTGGACGCTCGCGATCCCTCGCGCTTCCGTGGCGATCCCAATCCGATCGACCCGGTCGCGGGCCATGTCCCCGGCGCGCGCAACCGCTTCTTCCGCGACAATCTCGGCCCGGACGGCCGCTTCCTGCCTGCCGCCGACCTCGCCGCCGCCTTCACCGCGCTGCTCGGCGAGGCTCCGGCGGTGCTCTCCTGCGGCTCGGGGGTGACGGCCTGTCACAATGCCCTGGCCATGGCGGTCGCGGGCCTGCCCCAGCCGCGCCTCTATCCCGGATCGTGGAGTGAGTGGATCGCCGACCCTGCCCGCCCGGTCGCCACCGGAGCGGGCTGAGCGCCCCTTCTGCCGCTCGCCCGGCGCCACTCCCCTATAAAGAGGCGATTGATCCGAAAGAACAATTCGGCGCTTGCCCCACCCGCCAAATCCTGCGCTTGAATAGCCGGTAGCCGGACTCGACGCGGGATGCGCCCATGAGTCGATGCCCGGCCGGGGGCACAGATGAAGATGCGGCGTTGGGCCTGCCTGACGGCAGGTTTTGTGGCGGGAATCGGGACGGCTGCGCAGGCGGCCGACCTTCCTGCACCCGAAGCGCCCGCACAGGAAATCCGCGCCCTTGCGGACTACGATACCTCCGGCGACCCGAAGGCCGCCCTGCGCCGGATCGATGCCGCGCTGGCCCGCGCACGCCAGTCCGGCAAAGTCGATCCGCGCGATATGCTCCTGGTCGAGGCGACACGCGGCGAAGCGCTGTTCTGGCTGGGCCGCTACGAGGATGCCCTCGTCGTCTTCCGCAAGTTCGATGCCGACATGGCCGCGCGGGGCGAGCCGATGACACCGCGCCGCGCCGACATCGTCAACAACATCGGCTCCGCCCTTTCCAGCCTCGGCAAGCTGGACGAGGCCCGCGCCTACAAGCTGCGCGCACTCGATCTCAGCGAAAGCATCGCCGGGAAGGACAGCAGCGAATATGCCGCCGCGCTCTACGGCCTTGCCCTGATCGACTATCGGCGCGGACTGCCGCTGGAGGCGATCCCGCGCATCCGCGAGGCCGCCGGAATTGCCCGCACCGCCGCGACGCGCACTGGCCGAAACACCGAATCGCCGGTCGTCTACGGCATCACGCTCAGCACCCTCCAGATCCAGGCGGGCGATTCGACATCTGCCGTGGAGGCCGCCCGCGCTGCCGCGACCTGGGCCGACGCGCACCTCGGCCAGGATCACCGCCTGACCCTGGCCGCGCTCAATGCGCTGGGCGCGGCGCTCAACGATGCCGGGCTCTATGCCCAGGCCACGCCGATCCTGCGCCGCGCGCTGGACCTGCGCATGGCCCGGAGCAATCCCGACGAACGCGACCTCGGCTATTCGCTCAATGCCGTCGCCTACGCGCTCGACCTCGCGGGCTTTTCGGAGGAGGCACTGTCCTTCTACGAAAAGTCCGCCAGGATCTTCGAGGCCCTGCCGCCCTCGGCCCAGCCGATGTCCGGCGCCAACGTGTTCGGCCAGATCGCCCGCATCGTCCGCGACGACGGCCAGACCGAGCGCGCCCTCGCGCTCTACCGCAAGGCCCTCGCCATGGCCCGGCGCATCGCCTCCTCGCCCGACGATCCCGAAGTGCTGCGCGCCGAACTCAGCCTTGCCAAGATGCTCGTCGCCACCGGGGACATCGACGCCGCTCAGACCCTGCTCGACCATGTGAACGCCGCCTATGCCCGCCGCGCCTTGCCGACCAACCTCGACCGCGTCTCCGGACTGGCCCTGCGCGCCGCGATCGACGCGCGCTGGGGCGATCCCACCGCCGCGCTGGCATCGCTGAAACCGGCGATGACGGGGCTGCGCGCCCATCTGCTGGACCGCAGCACTGCCGCCACCGGCACGATCCGCCTGCGGGACCAGGCCGCCGTGACTTTCGTCCTCGAAGCCCGGATCGCGATGGCCGCCGGTGATCGGGAAACCGCCTTCGACGCCTTGCAGATGGCGGGCATGGGCGATCTCCAGACCGCCTTCACCTCGGTCGACGCCATCCGCGACCGCTACGGCCCGGACGCCGACGACGCGATTCGCGCCTATCTCTCCACCGGCGCCGAACTGCGCGAACTGCGCAAGCGGCAGGACCGAGAAGTGGGCCTCGACCACAACGAAACGGCGGCCAAGGGAGGAACGGCCGAGGCCATCGCCGCCGCCGAACAGCAATTGCGCGCGCTGGACGACCGGATCGGCAGGCTGGTCCCCGGCTACGCCTCGCTGACCGCCTTCGAACCCTCCACGCTCGCCGCCGCGCAGGCCAGGCTGGGGCGGGGGCAGGCGCTGGTACTCTATGGGCAGGATGCCGACGGCCTCGTGGTCATGGCCGTCACCCGCGACAAGGTCGTGGCCTCCGAAACGCCGATCGCCTCGCGCCGCTTCTCCGACCTCCAGCGCAAGTTGCGCGCCTCGATAGAGGACGGCGTGCTCACCGACGGCACTGCCGCCTTCGACCGCCGGACCGCCTGGCGGCTCTATCAGCTGCTGTTTCCCGCGCCGATCGCCCAGGCCCTGCGCGGAAGCCGCGATCTTGCGATCCTGACCTCCGGCATGCTCGCCTCGCTGCCCTTCGGCACACTGGTGACGGCGCCGCCGGAAGGCGACGACGCCGATCCGCAGGCCTTGCGCGACACCGCCTGGCTGGTGCGCCGCCATGCCGTGAGCACGCTGGTCAGTGCCGCCTCGCTTGCCGAGGGTGGAAGGCACCGCAGCCGTCCCCACGGATTTGCCGGGATCGGTGCGCCGATCCTGCCGGGGCCGGAACGTGCGGAAAACCCGTCGGATGCGCTTGCAGCATTCGATCCCGCCCAGCTTCCCCCGCTTCCCGGCGCCGAGCGTGAGCTGCAGGCCATGGCGAGGAACGTCCCCGGCGAGCGGCAACTCTACATGGGCGCGCAGGCGACCGAAGCCGCCGTGAAGGCCGCGCCGCTCTTGCGCGCCGGGGTCATCGCCTTCGCCACCCACGGCCTTGTCGGCGGCGCCTATCGCAACCTCGTCGAGCCTGCGCTGGTGCTCACCCCGCCCGCGGACGCGACCGAGGGCGAGGACGGCCTGCTCACTGCCTCCGAAGTGGCGCAGCTCAAGCTCGATGCCGATTGGGTGATCCTCTCCGCCTGCGATACGAGCGCCGGGGAGAGCGAAAATGCGCCGACGTATTCCGGCCTCGCCCGCGCCTTCGTTTCGGCGGGGGCGCGGGCCTTGCTGCTCTCGCACTGGCCGGTGCGCGACGACGTCGCCAGCCGCCTCACCTTGCGCACGGTGGAGGCCGCACACGGCCGCACCAGCCGCGCCGAGGCCTTGCGCCGCGCCCAAGCCGAAGTCCTGCGCGACCCGAAGATACCGGGCGGCGCCCATCCGGCGACATGGGCGCCCTTCGTATTGGTAGGGAACTGAGCGCCCGCCCGATTCCCGAGGCTTACTTCGCCAGCTCGGCCTCGATGGCATCGACCAGCAGCGCATCCTGCGGCGCGGTGCCGGGGGCGAAGCGACCGACGACCGAACCGTCGCGGGCGATCAGGAACTTCTCGAAGTTCCACAGCACTTCGGGATCGTCATTGGGCGTCATGCCGTAGCCCTTGAAGCGCTCCTTCATGCCGTCCACGTCGCCCTGCTTGGTGGGAATCGCATCGGTCAGCGCAGCGTAGAGCGGCTGCTTGGCCTCGCCGGTCACATCCGCCTTGGTGAAGAGCGGGAACGAGACGCCGTAGTTGAGCTGGCAGAACTCGACGATTTCCTCGTCGCTGCCGGGTTCCTGCGCGCCGAAGTCGTTGGCCGGGAAGCCGAGCACTTCGAAGCCCTTGGCCTTGTAGTCCTCATAGAGCTTTTCGAGGCCCTCGTACTGCGGCGTAAGCCCGCACTTGGAGGCGACATTGACCACGAGCAGTACCTTGCCCTCGTGATTGGCCAGCGTGTCGGCGCTGCCGTCGATGCGGGTCAGGGGAATGGCGGCGATATCGGTCATCCGGGATCTCTCCGTTGCGTTTGAAGGGAAGACTGCGCCAGCACGATGACGCGGGCAAGACGCCCGTTCGGCCCCGTGGTTCAGGCCTGCGTGCGATAGTCGGCGATCACGTCGCCGCATTCGGCGAGTTCCGCCTCGTGGCCTTCCTCGCGCCAGGTCTCGGCCAGTGCCTCGGCTTCCCACTGCTTCATCGCCGGATGCTCCAGCACGGTATCGACCCAGACCTGGCAGGTGCCGACATCGAGACCGTAAGTGCGGATGCGGAAGGCGACGGGAGCGAAGAAGGCGTCGATCGCCGTGAAACGGTCGCCCGCCAGCCAGGGGCCGCCGAAGCGGGACAGGCCCTCGCTGAAGATCTCGCGCAGCCGGGCGACATCGCGCACCAGCGCCGGGCCCATGGCCCTTGGCCGCACGCGCGTGCCGACATTCATCGTGCAGTCGCCCCGCAAGGCGGAGAAACCGCCGTGCATTTCGGTGACGGCACACTGCGCGAAGGCGCGGGCGGCTTCGTCGTCCGGCCAGATGCCGGGGTGGCGGTCGGCCAGGTAGAGCGTGATGCCCAGCGAATCCCAGACAGTCCGCTCGCCGTCGAGCAAGGCCGGGACCTGGCCGGTGGGCGAAAAGCTGCGAAACGCGTCGTAATTGGCAGGGGCCGTGAAGGGCTCGATCCGATCGGTGAAATCGATGCCGAGCGCCTTCATCAGAACCCATGGCCGCAGCGACCAGCTGGAGTAGTTCCGATTGGCGGTGATCAGGGTGTAGGCCATCCGGAACTCTCCTTGGCAGGCATCAGGTTGTGTAGTGCGCCGTGGTCTTAGCGGCGACTTCCTCGGCCGTCACGCCCGGAGCCAGTTCGATCAGCCTGAACGGACTCTGGTGGTCGGGGCGCTGGAACACGGCCAGATCGGTGACGATCATGTCCACCACGTTCTTGCCGGTCAGCGGCAGAGTGCAGGCCGGGATGAACTTGGGATCGCCGTTCTTGGCATTGTGCTCCATGACGACGATGATCTTCTTCACGCCGGCCACGAGGTCCATCGCGCCGCCCATGCCCTTGATCATCTTGCCGGGGATCATCCAGTTGGCGATGTCGCCGTTCTCGGCGATCTCCATCGCGCCCAGCACGGCGAGGTCGATATGGCCGCCGCGGATCATGCCAAAGCTGGTGGCGCTGTCGAAATAGGCCGACTGCGGCAGTTCGCTGACCGTCTGCTTGCCCGCATTGATGAGGTCGGCGTCGACTTCGTCGGCATAGGGAAACGGTCCGATGCCGAGCATCCCGTTTTCCGACTGGAGCGTCACCGTCATGCCGGTGGGGACATGGTTCGCCACCAGGGTCGGGATGCCGATGCCGAGGTTCACGTAGAACCCGTCCTGAAGCTCCTTCGCCGCACGGGCAGCCATTTCGTCACGAGTCCAGCTCATCAGGCGGTCTCCCTTTCGCGGGTCGTCGTGAATTCGATCTTCTTGTCGTAAGGCGCGCCCAGAACCAGCCGCTGGACGAAGACGCCGGGCAGGTGGATGCCGTCCGGGTCGAGCGAGCCGGTGGGGACGATCTCCTCCACTTCGACGACGCAGACCTTGCCGCACGTGGCGGCGGGCACGTTGAAATTGCGCGCGGTCTTGCGGAACACGACGTTGCCGGTCTCGTCCGCCTTCCACGCTTTCACCAGGCTGAGGTCGGCGAAGATGCCTTCCTCGAGGATATAGTCCTCACCCCGGAAGACTTTCAGTTCCTTGCCCTCGGCCACCTGGGTGCCGACGCCGGTCTTGGTGTAAAAGCCCGGAATCCCGGCGCCGCCCGCACGCATGCGCTCGGCCAGCGTGCCTTGCGGGCAGAATTCCACTTCGAGTTCGCCCGAGAGGAACTGGCGTTCGAACTCCTTGTTCTCGCCCACGTAGGACGAGATCATCTTCTTCACCTGCCGGGTGCGCAGCAGCTTGCCGATGCCCTCGTTATCGATACCCGCGTTGTTGGAAGCGAAAGTCAGGTCCTTCACGCCCGAATCGCGCACCGCGTCGAGCAGGCGCTCGGGGATGCCGCAAAGGCCGAAGCCCCCGGCGGCGATCAGCAGGCCGTCCTTCAGCAGTCCGTCCAGCGCGGCAGAGGCGCTGGGGTAGATCTTGTTCATGCAATTCTCCCGTTTGGGGCGAGACTAGACAGCGATTTCGCCGATGAATAGCGCTAGTTTTCATCGACAAGCGCGCAGATGGGCAACGGACCTCTGCATCGACCTCATCTCCGGCAATACGAACCTGGCGGTATCTCCCCGATTTGATCTTCGTCATGGCAATTCCATGACCTTGCGGTAGGTTAATCACCGTCAACGGGAGAATTACCATGCGCTCGATACTCGTGAACGCCGACCGCAAGCCCGACAGCGAAGCCCGCGTCGATGCCGCACTCGAACTGGCCCGCCACCTGAACGGACACATTACCGTGCTCATCGACACCCCGGTCTCGCGCTATATCGCCATGGACCCGATGGGCGGCAGCTACGTGATCTCCGAAGCGCTGGACCGGGCGCGGGGCGAAGACGACGCCGCGGCCGAGGCCATCGAGGCGCGCCTCACGCGCGGCGACGTCGCCTTCGACATCATTCGCAGCGAGCAGGACCCGGTGCCCGCCCTTGCAGGGGCGGCGCGGCTGTCCGATCTGGTGGTGGTCTCGCGCGCCAGCGGAATTGCCGGGCAACTGGCCATGGTCGCCCGCGCGCCGGTGCTTGCCCTGCCGGAAGGCCGCACACTCTCCCTGCCGATTCGCCGTGCCGTGATCGCCTGGGACGGCGGCGAGCAGGCCGCGAGCGCGCTCAAGGCTGCCGTGCCGCTGCTGCAAAGCTGCCAGGTGGTGAAACTGGTGACGGTGATCGAGAAATCCGGCGGTTTCCCGACGACCGACGCCCTGCGCTACCTCTCGCGCAACGGCATCCATGCCGAATACGAGGAGTTCGAAAGGCGCGGTTCCACCGAGGAAACCCTGGAACTGGCGGTGAACCAGAACCACGCGGAACTGCTGGTCATGGGCGCTTACGGCAAGAGCCGCCTGCGCGAATTCCTGTTCGGCGGTGTCACGGCCCATTTCCTGTCGGAAGCGGGAGCACCTGCGGTCCTGTTCTCGCATTGAAGCGTCGGGGAAAAATCCAGACTCGCAAAAGGGCGTGGTGTCATGCACCGGCGCCCCTGTCTTGTCTGGGTCTTGTCTCGATGACCGCCCGGCCCCTCGCCCTTCAAATCCTTAGCAAAACAAGCAAATTTCGCGAACGCAATAGGCAACGATTGCACTTCGCCTGCCATCCCAATCGCCCTGACGATTGCGTCAAGCAATATCTGAAGACTGATTCAATTATCAAAATACTGTTTTATATAGATTTCCCTTCGATTACCCCGCGTAATTACACGCCACGCAACATTGCTTGCATGTTTCGCAACCATGATTCCGCGATTTCGCACTTGCACAAAAACCGAGTCGCGATCATAAAGACAGTGCCTTTCAGGCATCCTCTCCCAAAACTTTCATGGCCCGGTTGGAAACTTCCGGGCCTTCTTTTTGCCATTTTGAGAACTACGTTCTCAAACAGTTCCATCGGAAACATAGAGAGTGGTCGCGGGTTGGTTTGAAATCCGGGAGGGCCGTACCTAGTTCCTGTCCACATCCCGGACGGCCCGCGCGAACCGGCGCGGTGCCCGGAATCGGGAGGATGGAAAGGACACCCATGGCGGACGCCCCAACCCAAGCCGACGAACGGACGGTGAAGCTGCAGGTCGCAGCCGCGCGCCAGGAAGAAAGCGGCCAGGGAATTGCCCGTCTCTCGCGCGCCTCGCTCTCGGAAATCGGCGCGATGGAAGGCGATGTGCTCGAAATCACCGGCAAGGCGGTGACGGTCGCCCGCGCCGTGCTCGCCTATGACGAGGACGAAGGCCTTCAGGTCATCCGCCTCGACGGCCTCCAGCGCGGCAACGCCGAAGTCGGTTCCGGCGACCACGTCGTGGTGCGCAAGGCCGAATCGCGCCCGGCCCAGCGCGTGGTCTTCGCCCCCGCGCAGAAGGACATGCGTCTGCAAGGCCCCTCGGCGGCGCTGAAACGCAACTTCTTCCAGCGCCCGATGGTGCAGGGCGATCTCGTCGCCACCACCGGCCAGCAGCAGGTCGCGGACATTCCGCCGCAGCTTCGCCGCATGTTCAACGCGCCCGCCTATGCGCTGACGCAGATCCGCCTCAACGTCGTCTCCACCACCCCGCGCGGGATCGTCCACATCGACGAGAACACCGAAGTGGAACTGCGCGAGGTCTTCGAGGAAGCGCACGACGCCCGCGGCGACGTCAACTACGACGACGTCGGCGGCATGAGCGATACCATCCGGCAGCTTCGCGAGATGGTGGAACTGCCGCTGCGCTATCCCGAACTCTTCACCCGCCTCGGCGTCGCTCCGCCCAAGGGCGTGCTGCTGCACGGCCCGCCGGGCACCGGCAAGACCCGCCTCGCCCAGGCCGTCGCCAACGAGAGCGAGGCGAACTTCTTCACGATCAACGGCCCCGAGATCATGGGGTCCGGCTACGGCGAGAGCGAGAAGCACTTGCGCGAGATCTTCGAGGAAGCGACCAAGTCCGCTCCCGCGATCATCTTCATCGACGAAATCGACTCGATCGCCCCCAAGCGCGATCAGGTCCACGGCGAGGCGGAAAAGCGCCTCGTCGCCCAGTTGCTCACCTTGATGGATGGTCTCAACAGCCGGGCCCACGTCGTTGTCATCGCCGCCACCAACCGGCCCGACGCCATCGACGAGGCGCTGCGCCGTCCCGGCCGCTTCGATCGCGAGATCGTCATCGGCGTGCCCGACGAGAAGGGCCGCCGCGAGATCCTCGGCATCCACACCCGCGGCATGCCGCTGGGCGAGCGTGTCGATCTCAACGAACTGGCGCGCACCACCCACGGGTTCGTCGGCGCCGACCTTGCCGCCCTCGCCCGCGAAGCCGCGATCGAGGCGGTGCGCCGCATCATGCCCAAACTCGACCTCGAAGCACGCACCATACCCGCCGAAGTGCTCGACAACCTCCAGGTCTACCGCGAGGACTTCGTGGCTGCTCTCAAGCGCGTCCAGCCCTCGGCCATGCGCGAGGTCATGGTGCAGGTGCCGAACATCGGCTGGGCCGATATCGGCGGTCTCGACGAAGCGCAGCTCAAGCTGAAGGAAGGCGTCGAACTGCCGCTTAAGACACCCGAAGCCTTCCACAAGCTGGGAATCCGCCCGGCCAAGGGCTTCCTGCTCTACGGCCCGCCCGGCACCGGCAAGACCCTGCTCGCCAAGGCCGTCGCCAAGGAGGCCGAGGCGAACTTCATCTCGATCAAGTCGTCCGACCTCCTGTCGAAGTGGTACGGCGAGAGCGAGCAGCAGATCGCCCGCCTCTTCGCCCGCGCCCGCCAGGTCGCGCCCTGCGTGATCTTCATCGACGAGATCGACAGCCTCGTCCCCGCTCGCGGCATGGGCGGCGGTGGCGGCGAGCCGCAAGTGACGGGCCGGGTGGTCAACACGATCCTCGCCGAGATGGACGGGATGGAGGAATTGCAGTCGGTCGTGCTGATCGGCGCGACCAACCGCCCTGCCCTCGTCGATCCGGCGCTGCTGCGTCCGGGCCGGTTCGACGAACTGGTCTATGTTGGCACGCCCGACGAGGCCGGGCGCGAGCACATCCTCGGCATCCACACGAGCAAGATGCCGCTTGCCGATGATGTCTCCCTGCACGACGTCGCCGCACGGACCGAACGCTTCACCGGCGCCGATCTGGAAGACGTGGTGCGCCGTGCCGGTCTCACCGCCATTCGCAAGCGCGGCGCCGAAGTGGAACAGGTCCGCCGCGAGGACTTCGACGATGCCCTCGAAGACAGCCGCGCCACCGTGACCGAGGAAATGGAAGCCGAGTACGAACGCATGAAGGGCGAACTCAAGAAGCGGGCCATGGAAGTGATTCCGATCGGCTTCATCGCCCCCGGCATGGTCGAATCCCGGCGCGAGCGGAAGCACGGGGATTGATGGCGGGGCCGTCGTTCCGAACTTCAGGGACGACGGCCCTACCTTCGCCCTTGCGGACACCGCCACCTTGCGGCACCTCCCGCCCATGCATTCTCCCGCCCGTATCGTGCTCGCCGCCCTGTTCAGCCTTGTCGCTGCCGTTCCCGCCGCGCAGGCGAGAGGCGTGCCGGTCTGCACCTACCGCATCGACAACGCCTTCCCCCACGATACCGGCGCCTTCACCGAAGGCCTGCTCTACGACCGGGGCCTGCTTTACGAAAGCACCGGCCAGAAGGGCGATTCCCGCATCGTCGTGCGCAAGCTGGAAACGCTGGAGCCACTGCGAGAGGCTCAAATCGACCCTTCCGTCTTCGGCGAAGGCCTGGTCGACTGGAAGGACCAGCTCATCAGCCTGACCTGGCGCGACGGCGTGGGCTATCGCTGGGACCGCGCGACGCTGAAGCTGCTGGGCACGTTCCGCTACGAAGGCGAAGGCTGGGCCATGACCCGCAGCGGCAATACGATCTACCAGAGCGACGGCTCCGCCAGCCTGCGCCTGCGCGATCCCGCGACGATGCGCCAGACCGGCACGCTCGCCGTCACTGCGGACGGCAAGCCGGTGGAGAATCTCAACGAACTCGAATGGATCGACGGCGAAATCTGGGCCAATGTCTGGATGACCGACCGCATCGCCCGCATCGATCCGAAGACCGGCAAAGTCGCGTCCTGGCTCGATCTCGCGGGCCTGCGCGAACAGGCGGGCGGGGTCGGCGTCGATGCCGTGCTCAACGGCATCGCCTGGGACAGTGCGGCGCGCCGCATTTTCGTGACCGGCAAGAACTGGAACCAGATCTTCCAGATCACCCCGGTCTGCACGCCAGCCAGCTGACTTGCCCAATCTAGCCGCTTCGGCTAGAACATGGCCTGCAATCAAGGGAATGGATCGATGAACACCTGAGCACATAGCCCGTTTTTCCCAACGCTATCTGCCGGTGTTCGCATGACATTCCTGACTCTCGACCGCGTGGCCTGCTCGGCTCCCGACGGTTCCCCGCTCTTCCGTGACCTTACCTTTTCGCTCGGGTGCGAGACGCTCGGCCTCGTCGGCCGCAACGGCGCGGGCAAGAGCACCCTGCTGCGCGCGATCGCGGGCGAAGTGCCGACCTCCGAAGGGACGATCGTGCGCAACGGGCGGCTCGGCCTGCTGCACCAGCTTCCCCCCGATGAGAACGCCAGCGTGGCCGAGGCACTGGGCCTTGCCGAGCCCTTCGCGCGGCTCGAACGCATCACCGCAGGCCGGTTCGCGGACGACGATTTCGATCTGGCCGACTGGACTCTGGCCGAACGCTTCGAAAAGGCGGCGGCGCAGGCCGGTTTCGCCAACCTCGATCCGCAGCGCCCACTCGCCAGCTTCAGTGGCGGCCAGCGCACCCGCCTGATGCTGACCGGGCTGCTGCTGGACGCGCCGGACGTGCTGCTGCTCGACGAACCGACCAACAATCTCGATCATGCGGGGCGCCGGGTCGTCGCCGACCTGCTGGGCGGCTGGAGTGGCGGCGCTCTCGTCGCCAGCCATGACCGCGAGCTGCTGCGCCGTGCCGACCGTATCGTCGAACTGACGGGCGCGGGCGTGCACATGGTCGGCGGCGGCTGGGACGCCTTCGACGAACGGCGCAGCGCCGAACGCACCCGCGCCGCCGCCGCCTTGGAACGCAGCGAGGACGCCCTGCGCCACGCCCGCCGCGAAAAGCAGCAGGAGACCGAGAAACAGGCCCGGCGCGACAGCAAGGGCCGCAAGGATGCAGCCAAGGGCGGCGATCCGAAGATCCTGCTCGGCGCCCGCAGGCAGCGCGCGGAAGAGAGCAGCGGCCGCCAACGGAAGCTGGGGGACGAACTCGTCGGCCGGGCGCTGGAACAGTTCGACGGCGCCCGCCGCGATGTCGAAGTGCTCGCGCCGATCCACATCGAACTGCCGCCCAGCGGACTGCCTTCCGGCCATGTCCTGATCGAGGCGCGGGGGATCACCTGTTCGCGCGGCGGGCGGCAGCTGTTCGGCCCACTCGATCTGCTGCTGCGAGGACCGCAGCGCCTGGCCCTCACCGGCCCCAACGGCTCGGGCAAGACTAGCCTGATCCGCCTGCTCGCAGGGCTGGACCGCCCCGACAGCGGCGAAATCCATATCGACCGCGCGCGCACCGCCCTGCTGGACCAGCACGTTTCGCTATTGGGGGATTCGGGCACCTTGCTCGATGCCTACCTGCGGCTCAATCCCGGCATCGACCGCCATGCCGCCCATGCCGCGCTGGCCCGCTTCGGCTTCCGCAATGCCTGGGCGGATCGCGGGATCGCAGGCCTCTCGGGCGGCGAGCGGATGCGGCTGGCGCTGGCCTGCCTGTTCACCCGCAGGGACGTGCCGTGGCTGCTGATCCTCGACGAGCCGACTAACCACCTCGACCTCGCCTCGGTGGAGATGCTGGAAGAAGCCCTGCGTGGCTACGACGGCGCCGTGGTCTGCGTCAGCCACGATGCGGATTTCCGGGAAGCGCTCGGGCTGGACGAGGCGATTGCGCTCGGGGGCGGCGCGTAAGGCAACGGCACCCCCGCCGAAACGGGGGCGCCTTGCAACGGGCTTACCAGTCGTAAGCCTTGGGCAGATACGTCCGATCGAGGCTCTTGTAGCGCTGCTTCAGACGGCTCTGGTGGTTTTCGAGCGGCTGCCTGACGCCGTCGATATAGACCTCGACCGGCGCCGAGGAGAGTTCCAGCGGATCGCCGTCCCAGACAACGACGTCGCCCACGGCGCCGGGCGCGAGCACGCCTTCCTTGCCGCCCATGCCGCTGATCTCGGCCGGAACCGAGGTGATCGCGGCCAGTGCCTCGCCCCAGGTCAGGCCCGCCGCGCCCGGCAGCCTGTTCAGCGCCACGAGGTTACCCGCCTGCTGCGGCGCATAGCGCGGCTGATTGCCGCCCGAGAACAGGCCGATGGCGACTTTCACGCCCGCCTTCTTCATCCGCCCGACATTGGACTGCGTCGCCGCGAGGCTTTCGAAGCTGGAGGGCAGATCGCGCAGCGGCATCGTGATGACCGGCACTTTGGCGGCCGCGATCTGGCTCGCCACCAGCCAGCCCTCGGTCGCGCCGACGAGGACGAGGTTCAGCTTGGGGAACTCGGTCTTGAGCGCCAGCACACTGCGGATGTCGGCCGCGCGTTCGACGCCGACATAGAGCGGCTGGCGGCCATCCAGCACCGGCGCCAGCGCCAGGGCATCGGCGCGGGTCAGCATGGCATCGCTGCTGCGCGGGACGGTCGGCGCGGCCGCCAGATCGCGTGCTTCGCGCAAGGCATTGCGTAGCGCCACATGCGCGGCGACGCGGCTGCCGCCCGCGAGCTTGGCCCCGGCCTCGCCCAGTTCCACGAACTGGAAGGCGCGCGGCCTGTTCACCAGATCGACGCTCGTGCCGAGGTCGATCAGTGCCCCCTGCCCGGCGAAGATCGACGCCCCGTTCACCGGCGCGACGCTGGCGCGGGTGACGCCGCCTTCGCGGCTGATCGCGATATGCTCGCTGGAGGGGTTGATCGCCGGGGCCACGTCGAGCGCGGCGTTGAACGGCGACTTGCCGGCCTCGGTGTCGTTGCTGTCCGAAACCGCCTCGACATCCCAAAGGCCGAGGTCGGTCACTGCCGAGAACAGGCCGGGCGTGACCCACTTGCCGGTCCCGTCGACGCTCTGCACCCCGGCAGGCACGGCGACACCGGCTCCGGCGGCGACGACCTTGCCGCCGCGCACCAGGACGGTGCCGTGCTCGATCGGCGCGCTGCCGTCACCCGTGGCGACAGTGGCATTGGTGATCGCGAAATCCTGCGCGCTGGCCATCGCGGGAAGCGCCACCGCTGTAAGGGCGGCGATGATAAGGGCGCAGCGGCTCATTTCACGTCTCCTTCGCCGGGCTGGCCCAGTTCGAAATCGCTGACCGGACGACGCTTGGCGTCCTGCGCATCGAACATCATGGCGCCGTCGATCCACACCTTCTCGGGGCGCGAATAGACCGAGAGCGGATTGCCGTTCCACAGCACCACGTCGGCCATCTTGCCCGCTTCGAGGCTGCCGGTCTTCTCGCCGATGCCCATGGTCTTGGCGGCATTGTAGGTGAACCAGCCGATGACCTTGGCATCGGGAATGTCGATGCCGATGCGGCGGCCGTCGGCCTGGGCCTTGGCGGCTTCCTGGTTGAGACGCTGGATGCCGTTCTCGTCGTCCGAGTGGATCACCACGCAGGTTCCCGCATTGGCGAGCAGCGCGGCGTTTTCGGGAATACCGTCGTAGGCTTCCATCTTGAAGCCGTACCAGTCGGCCCAGACGGCGGTGCAGATGTCATTCTCACGCAGGAGATCGGCGATCTTGTAGGCTTCCACGGCGTGGTGGAAGGCGGTGACCTTGTAGCCCATTTCCTTGGACATATCGATCACTTGCGCCATCTCGTCAGCGCGGTAGCAGTGGTTCTGGACGAGGATCTCGCCCTTCAGCACGCCTTCCAGCGTATCCTTGCCGAGATCGCGCTCCGAATGATCACCGTCCATGTACTTGCGGGCATCGATCCAGGCCTGGCGGTCTACCGACATGTTGCCCATCCGGGTCGAGGGCTTCTGGCCCTTGCCGCCGTAGACGCGCTTGGGGTTCTCGCCGCAGGCCATCTTCAGCGAATAAGGTGCGCCGGGGAACTTCATGCCCTGCACGGTGATGCTCGGCACGTTCTTCAAGGTGACCGCGCGGCCGCCGATGAGGTTGCCCGAGCCGGGCAGGATCTGGAGACTGGTGACGCCGCCGTTGGCCAGCGCGCGGGTGAAGCCGGGGTCCTGCGGCCAGACCGAGTGCTCGGCCCAGACGTCGGGCGTGGTCGGGCTGGTCATTTCGTTGCCGTCCGCCAGCGCGTCGACGCCGGGCGAGGGATAGACGCCGAGGTGCGAGTGGATGTCGATCACGCCCGGCGTCACGAACTTGCCGGTGCCGTCGATGCGGGTGAAGCCTTCGGGGATCGCCATGTCGGCGCCGCCGATGCCGACCAGCTTGCCGTCGCGGAACAGCACGACGCCGTTGTCGATCCGGCCGCCGCGCCCGTCATAGACGGTGGCGCCGACCAATGCGGTGGGCGTTCCCGGATAGGACTTGTAGGTCGACGGATAAGGATCGGCGACGATGGGCGCCGCCTTCTTGTCCTGCTTCTTCGCATCCGCGCCCGTAGCGCCCAGCGCCAGCGCCGCGCCCAGGACGAGCGTGGACGACCAGCGCCGCCATTTCGGCGATACCCTCATGTCGTATTTCCCCTGTTCGAATAGAGTCCGGCCCGGCAAACCTTGGTTCACCGGGCCGGTTGAGTGTCAGTGCGGTTTCGGTTCCGGGTGGAAACCGGCTTCCTGCGCTTCGAGGCCCAGTTCGCTCTGGCCCGCGAGATCACGGTCGATGCCGCGATCCTCCAGCGTGTCGAGGTGCATCCAGCGCTTCACCAGCGGCGAGAGCGCCAACACCACCACGGCCACGCCGATCGTAGTCCAGCCGATCGTGGAATAGATGCCCAGCGTCACCTGCTTGTCCATCACGCCGCTTTCGCCGCCGGTCGCCTCGCCGATTTTGCCCGCCACGAAGTTGCCCACGGCGGTCATGTAGAACCAGGCGCCCATGATGAAGCTGCCGAGATGCAGCGGCGAGAGGCGGGTCATCGCCGAGAGGCCCACGGGCGACAGGCAAAGCTCTCCGGTCGTGTGCAGGGCGTAGATCAGGAACACGAAGAGCACGGGCGTCATCGCCGCCGCATTGCCGGTGCTCGCGCCCCAGACGAAGACCAGGAAGCCGAGGCCGACCTGGATCAGCGCAAGGCCGAACTTGGCCGGTGCCGAAGGCTCGATGCCCTTCCTGCCGAGATACTGCCAGAGCGCCGCAAAGATCGGCCCGAACAGCACGATGTAGATCGGGTTGATCGACTGGAACAGGCTGGTCGGCACGCCGCCGCGGTCCACGAACTTGTCGGTATAGAGGCTCAGCGAGCCGCCGGCCTGCTCGAACAGGCCCCAGAAGATCGGGTTCAGCGCGATCAGGAACAGGATCGCGAAGATACGCTCACGCGGTTCCTTGGGCAGCTTGAACGCTTCGTAGAGCGTGTACCCCAGCATCGCGATGCCCGAGACCACCAGCAGCGACTGGATGACGCTGACGTACTGGATCAGGAACCAGATCACCGCCACCGAGCCGATACCGATGCCGTAAAGGATCAGTTCGCCCTTCTTCGCCAGCGGCTTGGGCGGCTCGCCCCGGCCCTTGAGCGCGGGACGACCGGCCACGAAGATCAGCAGGCCCAGCACCATGCCGATACCGGCGAGGCCGAAGCCCCAGGACCAGCCGATGGTCTCGCCCAGATAGCCGACCAGGATCGTGCCCAGCGCGGCGCCGGTGTTCACGCCCATGTAGAAGATCGTATAGGCCGAATCGCGGCGGGAATCGGTCATCTTGTAGAGCTGGCCGACGATCACCGAGATGTTCGCCTTGAGGAAGCCCGAGCCGACGATGATCAGCGCCAGCGCCAGCCAGAACACGTTGATCGCCGGGTCCGCCTGCTTGACCAGCGGATCGGTCGCGCCCTGAATGCCCTCGTAAGCCATGAACAGATGGCCCACGGCGAGCACGATGCCGCCGAACAGCACCGCCTTGCGCTGGCCGAGGTAGCGGTCGGCCAGATAGCCGCCGAGCACCGGGGTGATGTAGACGAGACTGGTATAGGCGCCGTAGACCAGATTCGCGCTGCCGTCATTGAACAGCCAGAATTTGGTGAGATAGAGGATCAGCAGCGCGCGCATGCCGTAGTAGGAGAAACGCTCCCACATCTCGGCATAGAACAGCACGAACAGGCCGCGCGGGTGGCCGACGAATTCCTCGCTCTTACGGGTGGCGATCACGCCGCCGATGGCGAGCACGGCAAAGAGGAGAACGGCGCCGATCGCGGCGATCCAGTCCCCCTCGTTCCAGGTTGCGATATCTTTCATGCGCCCTTCTTCAATCCTGTCGCCCCAAAGGCCTGTCGCCTTCTCCCGAAAGCCTGTTTCGCGAGCTTGAAAGAGCGAACGTTAGCGGCCAAATCGGTGGTGTAAATGCCCGGCAGACACGCTAACGGGCAGTCCCACAAAGGAACGATCCCCGAGATTTCGCTACCCCTGGAGAGCCATTGCGCAAATGGCACCGGAATGGCATTTTCTTGGGAAGACGAAGCCGGGTCGTGTGAAATATTATGATTCGCCAGTGGCCTGCGTTTTCGATCTCGGGATTTTTCCGAAGGGCATTTTGAAAGGGAAGCACGCGATGATCCGATCCGAACTGCTGCTCGCACTCGCCAAGGAGAATCCCGAGCTTCGCGCCG
This sequence comes from Novosphingobium sp. BF6, assembly GCF_058273105.1. Taxonomy (NCBI): domain Bacteria; kingdom Pseudomonadati; phylum Pseudomonadota; class Alphaproteobacteria; order Sphingomonadales; family Sphingomonadaceae; genus Novosphingobium; species Novosphingobium sp. BF6. The sequence goes on along the minus strand of NZ_CM177775.1, from coordinate 590,243 downwards.
AGGATGTCGAGCGCGCGGTGGACACCTTCTTCGACGAGATCACCCAGCGCCTGGCCGATGGCGGCCGCGTGGAACTGCGCGGATTCGGCGCTTTCTCCACCCGGCACCGCGAAGGCCGCACCGGACGCAACCCGCGCACCGGCGAAAGCGTGGACGTTCCGGAGAAGCGCGTCCCCTATTTCAAGCCCGGCAAGGAAATGCGCGCCCGCCTCAATGTCGAATGACGTGAGGATCGGTTCGGCATAACCCGTTCATCCCGGTTGCCCCGGCGCGCGCGATCTGCCAGATCGCGCGAACCCATCATCGTGCGGACGTGGCGGAATGGTAGACGCAGGGGACTTAAAATCCCTTGATCCTTGATCGTGCGGGTTCGAGTCCCGCCGTCCGTACCAGCGGTTGCCGGGATTATCGGCGGCGCAACAACCGGAAGCCGGAGCGCTTCGCCTTCCCCGCCGGTCCGGACTTCATCACCCGCGAACGGAACAGCCGCGCCCCGCCGCGCACCAGCAGTGCGACCCAGAGCACCTGCCAGCCGATCGCCAGGACATGGGGCAACAACGCCGGTTCCCGCGCCGCACGCGCCAGCATCGCGAAAGGCGAGCTGAAAGGCACCAGAACGGCGGCGATCTCCACCGCGCTGCCGGGCTGGGTCATCGCGAAGCTGGCGAAGAAGAACACCATGAGCTGCGCCATCGTCACCGGCATCGACAGCGTCTGCACCTCGCGCACGGTCGTCGCCATCGAGCCGATCGCCAGGAACACCGACCCGAGCAGCAGATAGGCCATGGCGAAGTAGACCACGCCGAGGCCGATCAGCAGCGGCCAGCCGACCGCCGGATCGGGCAGGCGCTCGGGCGCAATCCCACCGCCGAGCCAGAGCAGCCCCGCCGTCGCCGCCCAGGTCGCGATGCCGACCAGCGAGACGCCCAGCATCGCGAAGAGCTTGCCGAGGAACACCGCGTCCATCGGCACGGCCGCGGCTAGCACCTCGATGATCTTGTTGCCCTTTTCCTCGACGAGGTTGGACAGGACCATGCCTGCCAGCATCATCGTCAGCAGGAACAGCAGCGTCTGCGCGCCCTGCGCGGTAGCGAAGCGGCCCTTGCGTTCGCTGGCATCGTTACGCGCCACCGGTTTCAGCGCGACGGCAGGATAGGCAGGCACCGTTCCCGAGCGAGCCTGCGCCGCCAGCATCGCCACCGGCCCACGCCATACCTCGATCAATCCGCCGGGTCCGGTCAGCACCGGCGCTTCCAGCGATCCGGTCAGCATCGCCGCTACTTTCGCCTTGCCCGGTACGAGAGCCTGTGCGGGATCGTAGCTTTCACCCTCTGCCAGCCTGCGGATCGTCACCAGCTTCGGCAGCTCCTCTTCGAGCGCGGGCGCGAGCCGGGCGCGGGCGCGTTCCAGCGCCTGCACGTCGGACGCCGTCATCGCCACGCCGAGCACCGGCCGCTCCTGACTGGCATCGACGCGCGAGCCAAGACTGCCCGCCAGCACCGCGATCACCACCGGAAACAGCGGTCCCAGCAGAAAGAAGAAGAAGCTGCGGCTGAACAGGATCGCCGTGAAATCGCGCCGGGCGACCACCCAGGCGGCGGCGAGGACGGAAAGACGGCCGCTCATCGCATGACCTCCTGCTCGCCGCCCGCTTCAAGCGCCCGCGCCGCCGCCTCCCCGGCGATGGCGACGAAAGCATCGTGCAGCCCCGCCCGCTCGATCGACAGCGAGAGAATGCCTGCATCGCCCTCGATCAGCGCGCGCAGCAGCGGCTCGACACCGCCTTCCGGCAGCGAGAAATTCCAGAATGTCCCCTCGCGCCGGGCATCCTCGGGCAGAGCCGCACGCCAGGGCCCGTCCCGCTCCCGCGTTTCGAGGCGGACTTGCTGCGGAATGCGATCCCGCGCGGCATCGACGGGGCCGGCAAAGGGCACCTTGCCCCCGGCGATGATCGCCACGTCGTCGCAGAGGCGTTCGGCATGGGCGATGACGTGGGTGGAGAAGATCACCGTCGTTCCCGCCTCGGCAAGCCCGCGAATCATCAGCTCCAGCTTGCCCTGATTCAGCGCATCGAGACCGGAAAACGGCTCGTCGAAGATTACCAGTCGGGGCTGATGGACCAGCGTGCCGAGAATCTGCACCTGCTGCGCCATGCCCTTGGAAAGCTGGCGAATCTGCCGGTCCGCCGCATAGCCGAGGCCGTGCCGCTCCAGCAGTTCGTGCGCGCGGCGACGCCCTTCCTTCAGCGGCAACCCGCGCAGCGCGCCGAGGAAAGCGATCGCCTCGGTGGCCTTCATCGCCGGGTAAAGGCCGCGCTCTTCCGGCAAGTAGCCGATGGCATGGGCCACGTCGTGGGGCCGCTCGGCGCCGAGGACCTTGCGGTTTCCCGCATCGGGATCGATGATCCCCAGCAACATCCGCAAGGTCGTGGTCTTGCCCGCGCCGTTGGGGCCGAGAATGCCGTAGACCGCGCCGACCGGCACCCGCAGGTCCACGCCGTCCACCGCCGTGAACCCGTCGAAGCGTTTGACGAGGCCCTGCGCCTCGATCGCGAGGGGCGGCCCTTCCAAGTTGCTGGCCAAGGACCAATCTCCTAATGCGACGGCATTCCTTGACGTGCCTATGAACCGGAAAGTCCGCAAGCTTGGTTAACGATGCGCTGAATGCCCTGACCCGCGATCTCGAGGCGCAAGCCCGGGAGCTGGGGTTCTGCGCCTTCGGCGTCGCTTCAGCCGAGGAAGACCCGGAGCGCGCGGCGCGGCTCGATTCGTGGCTGGCCGAGGGCATGCACGGATCGATGGAATGGATGGCCGACCGTGCCCACCATCGCCGCTCGCCGCAGGGGCTGTGGCGAGAGGCCCGGCGGGTGATCGCGCTCGGCATGAGCTATGCCCCCGCAAGCGATCCGCTGGCCCTTGGCGATACGCCGGAGGTGGGCCGCATCTCGGTCTATGCGCAAGGCGCGGACTATCACGACTGGGTGAAGAAGGCGCTCAAGAACCTGGCCCGCTGGCTGGTCTCGGAAGCCGACAAGCGCGGGCTGGGTCCTGCCGGGGTCAAGGTCTTCACCGACACCGCGCCGGTCATGGAAAAGCCGCTGGCCGCCGCCGCCGGACTCGGCTGGCAGGGCAAGCACACCAATATGGTCAGCCGCGAGCATGGGTCCTGGCTGTTCCTTGGCGAAATCTACACCACGCTGGACCTGCCGCTCTCCAGCGAGGGCCGCGACCGCTGCGGGTCCTGCCGCGCCTGTCAGGATGCCTGCCCGACCCAAGCCTTTCCCGCGCCCTATCGCCTCGATGCGCGGCGCTGCGTCAGCTACCTCACGATCGAGCACAAGGGGCCGATTCCCGAGGAATTCCGCGGGGGTCTGGGCAATCGCATCTACGGCTGCGACGATTGCCTCGCCGTCTGCCCGTGGAACAAGTTCGCCGAGACCGCGCACCGCCTGAAAGCCTTCCTGCCCCGCGCGGAACTGACCGCCCCGCACCTCGCCGACCTGCTGACGCTGGACGATGCGGGCTTTCGCAAGCTGTTCTCCGGCTCGCCGATCAAGCGGATCGGCCGCGACCGCTTCGTGCGCAACTGCCTCTATGCGGCAGGGAACAGCGCAGATGCTGCGCTGATGGCGCAAGTCTCGCCGCTGCTGGCCGACCCGGACCCCGCCGTCGCGGAAGCCGCGCAGTGGGCGGCTCGGCGGTTGGAGACCTCCCCACGCGGCGGTGGGAAGGTCTCTCCCGGATTTACAGCAGTTCCTTGAGCGGCCGCTCCTTGTCCGCCAGCGCGGCGAGATCGGGCCTTGCCCCTGCCTCGACCAGCTTGCGGCCCTGGACGTAGTCCTTGACCATGTTCACGCAGTCGAGCGCGAGGACTTTGCCTTCCTTGAGGTAGATCACCGAGAAGCTGCGATCCTCGGGATTGCCGCGAATCACCGTCTGGTCGAAGCCCAGATTGATGCCCGCGGTCTGGAGCTTGAGGTCATACTGGTTGGACCAGAACCATGGGAAAGCCTTGTAGGGCTTCTCGTCCCCGCAGATCGCCTTGGCGACGCATGTGCCCATGTCGTTGGCGTTCTGCACCGATTCCACCCGCATCACGGTGCCGCCCGCAAAGTCGCAGGCGAAAGCGGCGCAGTCGCCGATCGCGTAGATGTCGGGCAGCGAAGTGCGGCAATATTCGTCCACATCGACGCCGTTCGCGCCCGCCGCACCGGCAAGGATCAGCGGACCGACCGCCGGGACGATGCCGATGCCGACGATCACCGCCTCGGCGGCCAGCACTTCGCCGTCTGCCAGCTTCACGCCGGTCACTTTATGGCCGTCGCCCACGAGGCAATCGACCGCAACGCCGGTGCGCAGATCGACGCCGTGGTCGCGGTGCTCGTCCTGATAGAAAGTCGAAAGCTCCTCGCCCGCCACGCGCGCCAGCACGCGCGGCAGCGCTTCCAGCAAGGTGACGTTGAGCTTCATCTTCGACAGCACCGCCGCCGCTTCGAGGCCGATGTAGCCGCCGCCGATCACGACCACGTTCTTCGTGCCCGCATCGACTTCGGCCATCAGCGTGTCGCAGTCCTCGCGGGTGCGCACGGCATGGACCCCGGCAAGGTCGGAGCCCGAACACGAAAGCCGACGCGGATCGCCGCCGGTGGCCCAGACCAGCTTGCCGTAGCCATGGCTCTCACCGTTCGAGAGCGTCAGTTCATGCGCCTCGGGATCGACCTTGGTGACTTCGGTGCCGAGCTTGAAAGTGATCTCCTTCTCGGCCCAGAACGTCGGCGGGCGGATGTAGAGCCGGTCGAAGGTCTTCTCCCGCGCGAAATATTCCTTGGACAGCGGCGGCCGCTCATAAGGATACTCCGGCTCGCGGCCGATGACGGTGATGGTCCCTGCGAACCCGTTCTGGCGCAAGGCGAGTGCGCATTGCGCTCCGCCATGTCCCGCTCCCACGATGACGACGTCTGTTTTGCTCATGGCCCGTTGGGTTCGAGTAAATTCGCCTCGCGGTCAATGCCTAAGCCTGATCTGCAATATCGCCCGCATAAATTGTATAGCTCAGTTGGCCTTGCGGGCATCGCCGCTGCCCGAAGCGGCGACCAGTTCGGCGAGCCCTGCTGTCGCACCGAGTTCGACGGGCGCCACCGGCAGCGTCCGGCGCCGCACCAGCGCCTCGGGCTGATTGCGGCGAATCCAGTCCATCATCGTCTCGCGGATTTCGCAGCGCAGGTCGAACAGGGTGGGGCCATCCCTGGCGCTCATCAGCAGGCGGACTTCGATGGCGCTGTCCTTGCAGTCCGTCACCTGAAGCACTTGCGCGCGCGTGTCCCAGAGGCGATGAGCCTTGATCTGGCGAGTATATTCCTCGCGGATCGGGCCGATGTCGGTGCCCTGGTCGAGGTAGAGAAACACCGTGCCGAGCAGTTGCGAGGTGGTCTTGGTCCAGTTCTGGAAGGTGTCCTCCAGAAAGCGGTTGGACGGCACGACGAGACGCCGCTCATCCCACAGCCGCACGACCACGTAAGTCGTGCGGATATCCTCGATCCGGCCCCATTCACCGTCGAGGATAATAACGTCGTCGATCGAGATCGGCTCGGTCATCGCCATCTGGAAACCCGCGATCAGGGCCTTGAGCGCGGGCTGCGCCGCCGCGCCGACCGCCAGCGCAGCAAGTCCGGCGGAAGCCATCAGAGTCACGCCGATCTCGCGCACGCCGGGCACCGAGGCAAGCATCCCCGAGACGGTCAGGAACACGATCAGGAACGTGCCGATGCGGCTGAAGATCGCCAGCCGGGTACGGCGGCGGCGGGCATTGCGGTTGTTTTCCACCGAGATATCGGCGCGCACCATCATCGCCTCGACGAAGGCGCGCAGCACGGCGACCGCGACCCAGCCCGTCAGCAGCGGCATCACGAACGGCGCGAACCGCTGCCAGACGGCTTCGAGCGCCGGAGTCTCGCGCGCGGCCAGGACCACGCCCATGGCCAGGAAGGCCCAGCGGGTCGGGCGGTTGAGGCGATGAACGACGATATCGTCCGCCTCGCTCGCGCTGCGGTTCGTAACCCGATGGAGTATGCGGAACAGCACGGCATGGGCGAGCAGCGCGACAGCCACGCCAAGCAAGGCCGCCAGCAGCGCAGATAGGGAGCGCTCGGCCCAGACGGGCAGCGCGCCGAGCAGGCTTTCGAGAAACGGGATCATGGTCCTGAAACCATGCTGCACCGCAGCAGTTTCAGGGCGAGGCTCGGTCTATCGGGATTACGGGGCGGTTGGAGGTGATGTGGCGATGCAGACCATCTCCGGTCCTCCCTTCGTCATCCTGAACTTGTTTCAGGATCCATCGTCGACCTGGCCCTGCCGCCAGATTGGCGAAATGCCGTGTGCTCCGGCTGATCGAAGCGGCAGAGGAGAGATGGATCCTGAAACAAGTTCAGGATGACGAGGTGAGTGGGGTGAACGAGGAGCAGAATTCGGGTTTCCGCTCCCCGCCTTATCCTCAGTGCGCCGCGCCCCAGCTTGCGCCGTGGCCGATCTCCACGCCGAGCGGCACGTCCAGCTTGACCGCAGGCTCCGCCGCCCCCGCCATCACGGCGCGGATCACTTCGGAGGCCGCCGACACGTCGGCTTCGGGCAGTTCGAACACGAGTTCGTCGTGTACCTGCAGCAGCATGCGGACATGGCCGAGGCCCGCCGCTTCGAGCGCCGGGTTCATGCGGACCATCGCCCGCTTGATGATGTCGGCGCTGGTGCCCTGGATCGGGGCGTTGATCGCGGCGCGTTCGCTGCCCTGCCGCTCGGCGCCGTTCTTGGAACTGATGCGCGGGAACCAGGTCTTGCGGCCGAACAGCGTCTCCGAATAGCCCCGCTCGCGGACCTGTTCGAGGGTGTGGACGATGTAGCGCTGGATGCCGGGGAAGCGTTCGAAATAGCGGTCGATCATCGCCTGCGCCTCGTCCGCCTCGGTGCCGAGACGGCCCGCAAGACCCCAGCGCGAAATGCCATAGAGGATCGCGAAGTTGATCGTCTTGGCCCGCCCGCGCGTGTCACGGTCCACCGTGCCGAACATCTCCATCGCCGTGCGCGAGTGAATGTCCTCGCCCTCAGCGAAGGCTTCCTTCAGGCTTGGCACGTCGGCCATGTGCGCGGCAAGGCGCAGTTCGATCTGCGAATAGTCGGCGGCGAGCAGGACGTTGCCCGGCTCGGCCACGAAGCAGTCGCGGATCTGGCGGCCAAGCTCGGTGCGGATCGGGATGTTCTGGAGGTTCGGATCGGTCGAGGACAGGCGCCCGGTCTGCGCGCCGACGAGGCTGTAGCTCGTGTGGACGCGCCCGGTCTGCGGGTTGATCGCCGCCTGCAAGGCCTCGGTATAGGTCGAGCGCAGCTTGGAAAGCTGGCGCCATTCGAGCACCTTGGTGGCGACGTCGGCGCCTTCACCAGCCAGCTTTTCCAGCACCGACTGGTCGGTGGAATACTGGCCGCTCTTGCCCTTCTTGCCGCCCTTGTAGCCGAGCTTCTCGAACAGGATATCGCCGAGCTGCTTGGGGCTGCCGATGGTGAATTCCTGCCCGACCTTGCCATAGATCTCGCCTTCCAGCGCGCCGATCGCCTCGGCGAACTGGCTGGAGAGACCGGCCAGCTTCTCGCGGTCGACCTTCACGCCGTGGCGCTCCATCTGCGCGACGACCGGGATCAGCGGGCGGTCGACCCGCTCATAGATGCGCGTGCCGCCTTCGTCGGAAAGGCGCGGCTTGAGCAGGGCGTGCAGGCGCCAGGTCACGTCGGCATCCTCGGCCGCATAAGGCGTGGCGCGGTCGAGCGGGACTTCGCCGAAGGGGATCGCCTTCTTTCCGGTGCCGCAAACGTCCTTGAACGCCATGGTCTTGTGCGCAAGGTGACGCTCGGACAGTTCGTCCATGCCGTGACCGCCGCCGATGCCCTCGATCTGGCGGCCCGCGTCAAGGCAGAAGCTGACGATCATCGTATCGTCGACCGGCGCCACCAGAATGTCATGGCGCGCCAGGACGTTGAGGTCATACTTGATGTTCTGGCCGACCTTCAGCACCGCGTCGCTCTCCAGCAGCGGCTTGAGCAGGGCCAGCGCGGTCTGGAGCGGCACCTGCTGGGGCTTCTCGGCGAACATGTCGCTGCCGCCGTGGCCGAGCGGGATGTAGCAGGCATCGTTCGGCCCCAGCGCCAGGCTGATACCGGCAAGGTCGGCCTTCATCGAATCGAGCATCGAGGTCTCAGTATCGACGGCGACCACATGGGCGGCCAGCCCGCGCGCCACCCAGCGCTCCAGCGCCTCGACGGTCTGCACGCATTCGTAGGCGGCATAGTCCACCGCCGGCCATTCCGGCAGCGACTGGCGGGCGGCGCCCTCACCGGGACCGCTGGCTGCGGTGACAGGCTTGGCCGGGTGAAGCTGGGTCGGACGGTCCGGACTGCCGCTGCCGCCGTCGAGGCGCTTGAGCAGGCTGGTGAAGCCGTGCTTGCCGAGGAAATCGGCGAGCGGCGCGGGCGGGATGGCGTCCAGCTTGAAGTCCTCCAGCGCCATCGGTAGCGTGCAGTCTTCCTTGAGCGTGACCAGCACCTTGGACAGGCGGGCCTGCTCGGCCTGCTCGATCAGACGCTCCTGAAGCTTGGACTTCTTCATCGACGGTGCGGCGGCGAGCGCGGATTCGAGGTCGCCGTAGTCCTGGATCAGCTTGGTCGCGGTCTTGGGTCCGACGCCGTAGACGCCCGGAACGTTGTCCACCGCGTCGCCCATCAGCGCCAGCACGTCGCCGACCTTCTCGGGCGGAACGCCGAACTTCTCGACCACTTCGGGAATGTCGATACGCTGGTTCTTCATCGTGTCCAGCATGTCGACGCAGCCGCCGCCGATCCCGCACTTGCCGACGAGTTGCATCAGGTCCTTGTCCGAGGACACGATCGTCACGTCCCAGCCCTGCGCAGTGGCGGCGCGGGCGTAGGAGGCGATCAGGTCGTCCGCCTCGAAGCCCGCTTCCTCGATGCAGGGCAGCGAGAAGGCGCGGGTGGCGTCGCGGATCAGCGGGAACTGGGGCACGAGGTCTTCGGGCGGCGGCGGGCGGTTGGCCTTGTAGTCCTCGTAGATGTCGTTGCGGAACGAGTGGCTGCCCGCGTCGAGGATCACCGCGAGGTGGGTCGGGCCGTCGGCCTTGTTGAGGTCGTCCGCCAGCTTCCACAGCATCGTCGTATAGCCGTAGACCGCGCCGACCGGAGTGCCTTCCGGGTTGGTGAGCGGCGGCAGGCGGTGATAGGCGCGGAAGATATAGGCCGAGCCGTCGACGAGATAGAGATGCTGCTTGGAATCCATGCCACGACCCCTAGCAGCGCCGGGGCTGGCCGTCAGCAGGGCAGTGCCACGCGATTGGTGAAATCGCCGCCCGGTAAAAGGATGGGAACCAAATCCCTCCACCGCCGTTTGCCCGCGACTGCTTGAAACGCATTTGCGACAGGCCTAGTTTCGCTCCCCAAGGGGCGAAGCCGCCCGCATCTGCGCGGATGGGTTCACGGGGTTTGTCTTTTCAGCAAACGCTTTTTAGCAGACGAGGGAATACCGAAAACATGCGCAAGATAGTCATCGCTGCCACTGCCGCCGTCGCGGCCCTGTCGCTCGCAGCCTGCTCGGAAAAGACGCAGGACGCCGCTTCGGACACCGCGACCTCGGCCGCCAACGACTTCTCGGAAGCCGCCGAAGACGTGGGTGACAAGGTCGGCGACATCGGCGCCCAGGCTTCGGAAGCCGCCGACAACACCAAGGATGCCGCCAAGGACGCGCTGAAGAAGGCGGAAAAGACCACCGACGACATCGCCGCCGACGCCGAGAAGGCTGCTGCCGACGTCACCGACGCCGAAGGCACGCCGCACGACGGCACCGAACAGCACTGATCCTTGGATGGCGCCGGGCTTCGCGGCCCGGCCCTCGGGACATGAAAAAAGCGCTCCGGAGTCGATCCGGAGCGCTTTTTTGGTGCCTCGTTGCCGCCTGGTCCTAGCGAGCGGCGGTGCGGTAGGAGGACCCTTCGGCAAGATAGCCGTTGTAGATCGTGCGGGCGATGCTGGCGATCCGGGCCTCGCGGTTGGGGCGGGTGCCCTGCCCGGTTACGTAGATCGCCACGGCATAGGCCCGGCCGTCCGGCGTCTCAATGATGCCGATGTCGCTGGACGTGTTGTTGAGCGATCCGGTCTTGTGCGAAACCGTGACTTCCGCCGGAAGACCAGCGCGAATGCGGCGCTTGCCGGTGACGGTGCGGCTCATGGCGCCGAGCAGGACGTCGCGGCCCTGCTTGCTCATCCACTTGCCGTTGTAGATCCCGGCGAGCAGCTCGACCACGGCAATCGGCGTGGCGCTGTCGCGCTTGTCGACCACCTTGGCCGGATCGATGGCGCCGTCATCGCGCACGAGAGTCGCGATATCGCGGTCGATATGCCAGTCGTCGATGCCGGTGCGGCGCACCCAGGCATTGACCGCCGAAGGCCCGCCGACGACCTTGAGCAAAGCGTCGGTGGCGTAGTTGTTCGAACGGGTGATCATCAGCTCGATCAGCTGGCGGGCGCTCATGTAGGTGCCGGGACGGACCGGGGCGACCGTGCTGGAGAACGGCGCCGAGGGCACCGGCACCATCAGCGGGAACTCGCTGGAGAGCGTCCATTTGCCCTTGTCCACGCCTTCCAGGAACGTCGCGGCAATGGCGATCTTGCTGGTGCTTGCCATCGGGAAACGCTGGCTTCCGAGCACATCGACCATGCGGCCGCTGGACAAGTCCATCGCGGCTACGCCGATGCGGCCCTGCGAGGCATTCGCCACGGAGGCGAGCTGCTTGCCGAAATCGCTCGAATAAGTGCGCGGCGCGCGGTCCTCGGTGCCGAAGACCGAGTCGAACGAATCCTGCACATCGTTGATGCCAGCTTGGTCACGAGCCTGATCGCGTGCCTGCGCAGGCACGACCGACAAGGCGCCGAGCGACATGCCCCCGGCAGCCACGGCGACCGCCACGGCCGCGACCTGAAGGAAGCGCCGAGTGCCCTTGCGGCACCGCGCGATGAGTTCGTCTGCCCCGATCATGCAGATCCCACCCTAATCTTGTCCATGTTCCCGAACGGTTAACGACAATAAGGCAAAGCGCCAGCCCTGCGCGATGAAATGTATGCCCCATGCGGGCAATTGCTTAAAATCGAACAATCCTGTCGCTCAGATGAACGAATCCGTCCGGTTTGAATCATGGATACGAAAAAGGGCCGGAGAGATCGCTCTCTCCGGCCCCAATTCGCGTCGGTGACGTGAGTGGCTTAGAAGCCGCCCATGCCGCCCATGCCGCCCATGTCGGGCATCGCCGGCATGGCGGGCTTGTCGTCGGCCTTTTCGCTGATCGCCGCTTCGGTGGTGATCAGCAGACCGGCAACCGAAGCCGCATCCTGCAGCGCGGTGCGCACGACCTTGGTCGGGTCGATGACGCCGGCGGCGACGAGGTTTTCATAGACGTCGGTCGCGGCGTTGAAGCCGAGCGATTCGTCCGAACCGTCGAGCAGCTTGCCGGCGACGACGGCACCGTCGTGGCCCGCGTTCTCGGCGATCTGCTTCAGCGGAGCGGTGATCGCCTTGCGGACGATGTCCACGCCGCGGGTCTGGTCGTCGTTGATGCCGGTCAGGCCTTCGAGGGCGCGCGTTGCGTAGAGCAGCGCGGTGCCGCCACCGGGGACGATGCCTTCTTCAACGGCAGCGCGGGTCGCGTGGAGAGCGTCGTCGACGCGGTCCTTGCGTTCCTTCACTTCGACTTCGGTCGCACCGCCGACCTTGATGACGGCCACGCCGCCAGCAAGCTTGGCCAGACGCTCCTGGAGCTTCTCGCGGTCGTAGTCGCTGGTGGTGACTTCGATCTGGGCACGGATCTGCTCGACGCGGCCCTTGATGTCGTCAGCCGCACCGGCGCCGTCGACGATGACAGTGTTGTCCTTGTCGATGGTGACCTTCTTGGCCTGGCCGAGCATGCCGAGCGTGACGCTCTCAAGCTTGATGCCGAGGTCTTCCGAGATCATCTCGCCAGCGGTCAGCGTCGAGATATCGCCCAGCATGGCCTTGCGGCGATCGCCGAAGCCCGGAGCCTTGACGGCAGCGATCTTCAGGCCGCCACGCAGCTTGTTGACGACGAGCGTGGCAAGGGCTTCACCCTCGATGTCCTCGGCGATGATGAGGAGCGGACGGCCCGACTGCACCACGGCTTCGAGGATCGGCAGCAGCGCCTGGAGCGACGACAGCTTCTTCTCGTGGATGAGGATGTACGGGTTTTCGAGCTCGACCGTCATCTTCTCGGGGTTGGTGACGAAGTAGGGCGACAGGTAGCCGCGGTCGAACTGCATGCCTTCGACGACGTCGAGTTCGAATTCGAGACCCTTGGCCTCTTCGACGGTGATGACGCCTTCCTTGCCGACCTTTTCCATGGCTTCGGCGATCTTTTCGCCGACTTCCACGTCACCGTTGGCGGAGATCACACCGACCTGGGCGATTTCCGAAGAACCGGCAACGGCCTTCGAACGGCCCTTGATGTTCTCGATGACCTTGCCGACAGCGAGGTCGATGCCGCGCTTCAGGTCCATCGGGTTCATGCCGGCGGCAACCGACTTCATGCCTTCGCGCACGATCGCCTGGGCGAGAACGGTCGCGGTGGTGGTGCCGTCACCGGCTGCGTCGTTGGCCTTCGAGGCCACTTCGCGCAGCATCTGGGCGCCCATGTTCTCGAACTTGTCCTTGAGTTCGATTTCCTTGGCGACCGAGACACCGTCCTTGGTGATGCGGGGAGCGCCGAAGCTCTTCTCGATCACGACGTTGCGGCCCTTGGGGCCCAGGGTCACCTTGACGGCGTTGGCGAGGGTGTCGACGCCGGCGAGAATGCGTTCACGCGCGTCGCGGCCGAACTTTACGTCCTTGGCTGCCATTTTGAATTCCTTTTAGAAAACTGGAAAAGTCGGAAATCAGGAAGCTCAGCCGATAACGCCGAGGATGTCCGATTCCTTCATGATCAGCAGGTCTTCACCGCCAACCTTGACTTCGGTGCCGGACCACTTGCCGAACAGCACGCGGTCGCCGACCTTGACGTCGAGGGGGGTGATGGTGCCGTTTTCAGCGCGGGCGCCGGTGCCGACGGCGACGATTTCGCCTTCAGCCGGCTTTTCCTTGGCGCTGTCGGGGATGATGATGCCACCGGCCGTCTTTTCTTCGGCCTCGACGCGGCGCACGAGAACACGGTCGTGCAGCGGGCGGAAAGTCATGGGGATCTCCCTAATCCTACGAACTAAAGGACAAGAAACTGGAATTGGCACTCACACTGAGAGAGTGCCAACGGCCGTGGATATGGTTCGCCCCCGTAGCGGCGTCAAGCACATCGCTGCCAAAAATTTCTTATCCGGTTTGGACGCAAGATGAGACGAGAGCGTTACACCCGGTCAAGGTGGAACTCTTCGCGCCAGTGCCAGCGGGCGATCAGCATCACCGCCGCTACGGTCAGGCCGACCGCAAGCCCGATCCAGACGCCCACGCCTTCCAGCGGCGTGAACAGACCCAGCACTGCCGAGGTGGCGAACCCGGCGGCCCAGTATCCGAACAGGGCGATGGCCATCGGCACGCGGGTATCCTGGATGCCGCGCAGCGCGCCTGCGGCCACCGCCTGGAGGCCGTCGGTCAGCTGGAATATCGCCGCCACGAACAGGAACTCCAGCGCGAAGCCGACGAGGACCGCGTTCTGCGGCGCCGAGACATCGACATAGGCGGAGAGGATGAAGCGCGGGGCCAGCAGCATCGTCGAGGCCGAGACGACCATGAAGATCATCGCCACGGTGATTGCCGCCCAGCCCGCCAGACCGACGCCGACCCGGTTTCCTGCGCCGAAATGATAGCCGACCCGGATCGTCGCCGCCTGCCCGACACCGAACGGCACCTGGAAGGCGAAGGCGGCAATCTGCAAGGCCACCGTATGCGCGGCCAGCTGCGCCTCGCCGAGGCGGCCCATCAGGAAGGCGGCGCCGCTGAAGAGGCCGCCCTCGGCGATCAGCGTAGCCGCGATCGGCAGGCCGAGCGCCAGAATCTGACGCAGGCGTTGCCATTCAGGCCGCCAGATACGTCCGAACACATGGTAGCGACGCAGCCTGCGGTCGCTGCGGATGGCCAGGGCATAGGCGAGCACCATGACGGTCGCGGTGGTGATGCTGGCGAGCGCCGAGCCCATCAGGCCGAGCGCCGGAAAACCGAAGTGGCCGAAGACCAGCACATAGTTGCCCAGAGCGTTCACGCCGATCGCCAGCGCAGTGATGACGGTCGCGAAGATCGGCCTGCCGAGCGCGGACACGAACGTCCTCAGCACGTTGGCGACCGTCATCGGCAGCACGGCGATCGAGACGATCTTGAGGAAATGCGCGGCGAGGCCCGCGACTTCCGGCTCCTGCCCGGTCACGTCCATCAGCCAGTCGCCGAACTGCGAGATCGCGATGGCGCCGAGGCTGAACAGCACCGCGACCCAGAGCGCCATGCGCGCGGAACGGCGCACTTCGCGCATCGCGTTGTGGCGACGGCCGATCTCGGCGGCGATCAGCGGGGCGACGGCGCCGGTCACGCCGTTGATCCCCATCATCATCAGCGCGACGATCGCAATGGCGAGGCTCGATGCCGCCAATGCCTGCTGGCCGAGGCGCGCGACGAAGATCACGTCGGTGGCGAAGACCGCCATCTGCAAGAGATTGGCGAGCGCGAGCGGCCCTGCAAGGCGCAGAGTCGCGCCGAGTTCGGCCCGGAAAGTCGAAGGAAGATGCTGTGTCGCCATTATCGGCAGGGTCGATAGGGGAGGGGACCGGCAAGCGAAAGGAAATTCCTGCCGATAGCGGGCGGCTATTTGCGCTCGATCATGGGCTTTCCATCCCGACCCGTGTCGAATAGGGATCGCCCGTGCCGGAGGAACCATGACACCTGCTCGCCTGATTGTTGCCGCCCCCCTGCTCTTCCTCGCCGCCTGTGGCGGTTCGGATCAGGACACATCGGAAACGGCCCCGGCCTCGCCCGCTGCGGCAACCTCGCCCGAGACCTCCACGTCGAACGCCCCTGCGGCCTTCGCCACCTGCCGCTCGTGCCATTCGGTGGAGCCGGGCAAGAACGGTGTCGGCCCCTCGCTGTTCGGGATCGTCGGGACCAAGGCCGGCGACGTGCCGGGCTACAATTTCAGCCCCGCGCTGAAGGCCTCGGGCGTGACCTGGGACCGCCAGACGCTCGACACCTGGCTTCGGGGACCGATGAAGATGGTTCCCGGCACCAAGATGGTGATCGGCGTACCCAATCCCGAGAAGCGCAAGGAAGTCATCGACTACCTCGAATCCCTGAAGTGACGCGCCTAGCTCGGCGGGTGGCGCGTTTCAGCCCGTGTAGAGCCCCGTATAAAGCATTGCCACGTCGCAACGCTCGTAGCGGGCGCCGTAGTCCGCCATGATTCCGGCATCGTGCCGGAAGCCGAGCTTTTCATAGAGGTGGATCGCCGCCTCGCAACGCTTGTTGGTCAGGAGATAGAGCTTCTCCGCTCCCATCGCGCCAGCGCGCTCGATCATCGCGCCGAGCAGGAATTCCCCAGCCTTGAGCCCGCGCGCCGAGGCCCGCACGCCCATCTTGGTC
Source organism: Novosphingobium sp. BF6 (assembly GCF_058273105.1). Classification (NCBI taxonomy): domain Bacteria; kingdom Pseudomonadati; phylum Pseudomonadota; class Alphaproteobacteria; order Sphingomonadales; family Sphingomonadaceae; genus Novosphingobium; species Novosphingobium sp. BF6. The sequence goes on along the minus strand of NZ_CM177775.1, from coordinate 574,580 downwards.
AGTTCGAAGGCGCCCTCGCCGGTCTTCTGCAAGGCGCACGTGCCGACAATGCCCAGCCCCTGCGCCTCGACGAAGAGAATCGCGCCGCCCGGCGCGACGATGCAGCGCTGCGGGTTTTCCAGCACCTCGCGGTCGGTCGGTTCGAGGCGGAACATCGTCTCGATCCATTCCGCATTGATATCGTGGAAGTGCCGCGCCCGTTCCTCGCTGAATTCGCGGATGGCTAGGACCGGCGGCTTCAGGCGGCCATAGCGCTCCAGCATCGAGGATTCGTCCATCGCCGTCTCGACGCGCGCCACCAGCGCCAGCAGGGCCTCCGTCTCGCCGCCGCACATCTCGTCCACCGCGAGGCCGACGCCCGGCCAGACGTGCATCCTTGCGCGGGCCATCGCCTCCTGCCCCGCCGCCGTCAGCGAGACGTGGCGCTGGCGAAGGTCGCTGCCCTGCACCGTCTGCACCAGTTCAAGCGCCGCCAGCTGCCCGATCGCGCGGGTGACGCCGGGCTGGCTGGAACAGACCGCTTCGGCCAGTTGCCCCACGGTCAGCGGCCCATCTTCGAGCGCCGCCAGCAGGCCCATCTGTCCGGGCTGGGCCTGGACACCCGCCGCCTGGATGATCTGCGCCGCATCGCCCTGAAGACGCTCGGCCAGGCGCTTGAGGCGGCTGCCCAGCAGGACGCCGCCCTGTCGGGCGATCACATCGGTCATAACGAACTCCATATCACGTTATATATCGCGTTATGGATATCCGATTCCGACGTCAAGCGGACAAAGGAAAAGGGCGGCCCCGAGGAGCCGCCCTTCCCTGTTCATCTGCTCGGAAGAACCGAGAAGATCGATAATCGGCGCGGGCCAGGGCCCGCAGCAGATTACTTGAGCTCGACGGTGCCGCCGGCTTCTTCGATCTTCTTCTTGATTTCTTCGGCTTCAGCCTTCGAAGCGCCTTCCTTGACGGCCTTCGGAGCGCCTTCGACGAGAGCCTTGGCTTCAGCCAGGCCCAGACCGGTGATGGCGCGGACTTCCTTGATGACGTTGATCTTCTTGCCACCGTCGCCGGTGAGGATCACGTCGAATTCGGTCTTTTCTTCAACAGCGGCGGCTTCACCGGCCGGGGCAGCAGCCACGGCAACGGCAGCAGCGGCGCTAACGCCCCATGCTTCTTCGAGAGCCTTGGCGAGGTCAGCGGCCTCGAGGACGGTCAGCTGCGACAGTTCTTCAACAAGCTTGGCGATATCGGCCATGATTATAACTCCTGATCTGTGGTCCCGAAGACCGCCTCATGCGGCAACGGGATAAATCGTAAGAAAAGTGTTGCTTAAGCTTAGGCTCAAGCAGCCTTGTCGGCGTAGGCAGCGAAGACGCGCGCCAGCTTGGCCGCCGGAGCGGTCTGAAGCTGGGCGATCTTGGTCGCCGGAGCCTGAACGAGGCCGATGAGCTTGGCACGCAGTTCGTCGAGCGACGGCATCGAGGCGAGAGCCTTGACACCGGCAGCATCCAGAACCTGCGAACCCATCGAGCCGCCGACGATCTCGATCTTGTCGGTCGTCTTGGCGAAATCGACGACGGCCTTGGCAGCTGCGACGGGGTCCACCGAAGTGGCGATGGCCGTCGGGCCGCTCAGGAAGTCGCCGATACCGACATAGTCGGTGTCCGCGATGGCAAGCTTGGCAAGACTGTTCTTTGCAACCTTATAGGTAGCACCGGCGTCACGGATCTTGCCGCGCAGGGCGGTGGACTGAGCCACCGTCATGCCGAGGTTGCGGGTGATGACCACCACGCCGACCTCGTTGAAGACCGCGTTGAGCTGGGCGACCGAATCGGCTTTCTGCAAACGATCCATGCCTTACTCCTTCACATGTGACCGTTCGGAACTCGCGTTCCGCACGGCCGGCTACGTTTGTCCGAAGCGCTGATGCACTTCGGGCGGGTCCGTTTGCGATGGGGAAGGAGTTTTCGGGTCGGAACCCGAATGGACACCACGCTCATGAGCGAGGGCCGGAAAATTTCCTGTTCCCCGTCTAGGCTGGAAATTAAGTCCTCGCAAATCGAGGACACCAACTGTCTCGGACGGATGAACGATGGGCCGAAACCCAACGGTTCGGGCGCGCCTCTGAAGGAAAGCGCGCCCGAAGTCAAGCGATTCGCGGTTACTGAGAGAGCCTCAGGCGGCCGGATCGTATCCCAGCAGGTCGCCGGGCTGGCAGTCGAGTTCCCGGCAGATCGCCTCCAGTGTGGAGAAGCGGATGGCCTTGGCCTTGCCGGTCTTGAGGATCGAGAGGTTCGCCAGGGTGATGCCGATGCGCTCCGCCAGTTCGGTCAGCGTCATGCGGCGGGCATAGAGCAGGTCGTCGAGCTTCACCACGATATTGCCTCCTTCGCTGCTGTCTTCGCCCATCACACGGTTCCTTCCAGTTCGGCGCGCATCTCGGCGCCCTTGCGGAAGACACGGGCGAGGATGAACAGGATCAGCATCAGCAAGAGGCCGTTGCCCGAGATGCCGCCCATCGTCTCGATATGCGTGTGCCCCTCGCCGATCCGGTTGATCCAGGCGCCGAGCCCCGAGAGCGGCAGGCCGAGGAGCTGCACGACCAGGCTGAACCAGGCCATCTGCGTCAGCCGCGCGGCGTTTTCGGGCACGAAGGGATCGCCCTCGGCAACCGTGCCGACGATGCGCTTCAGCAGTTGGAAGATCCGGAACAGCACGCAGCAGAGGATGGCGGCAAAGACCAGGATGCCGCTGACGACCCAGAAGAACTGGGGCAGCACCAGAGGCATGTCCTTGGCCATTTCGACCGAAATGTCGTTCTGGAAGAACAGCAGCAGCGGGATCGCGACAAGGCATGCGGCCACGCCGATAGCCATGCTCGCCATGAGAAACCACAGCAGTCCCTTGGCGATGGCGAGAAGCGGGTCGCGGGTGAGCGCGGTCATGGTCTTGGTCATCGGTCGGTGCCCCTTTCTATGGATTACATCAGCGCCGGAGCGACCGGCGCGGCGATGACGAGCACGGCCCGATCCGGAACCGGGGTATCGGCCGCCTCTGCGGGGGTGGAAATCGTCGGCAGCCAGAACGCGGCCACGAAAGCCATGGCCAGAACGGCAGCGACGGGACGGGGAGCCTTTTGCGATTGAGAGAAGATCATTGTTCGTTCTCCGATATGTTCGATATCGAAATTCAATAAACCCGAATCGCCTTATCGTCAAACAATAATATTGAAAAACGATATGTCGCTTGCCGTTTCTCGAAAACCCTCACCATTCCCGCCGCTTGCAGGCATGCCCCCCTCCACCGAACCGGCCCGCCTCCCCTTCCCGCCGCGAAACGCGCGGAAATGCGCCGCCCCGTTTGACAGAGACGCCCCCGACTCCTATATGACGCCCTCGCTCGACCGCTTCGAGCAAGGCCGATCCATGCGCGGGGACCGGTCCGGGAAGGAAGCGGAACGGGTTTCATCTGACGCAGAAGGCTGCTGGCCGCATCGGCAAAACCCCCGGTTTTGCGCGCGCGCCGTGCGGCCTTTTGGTGTTTCGGATGGCGGACAAGACGTCCTCGCGAAGACGAAATTTATTCGGGCCGGTCCTTTCGAATCGGCCCCTGAAGCGAAGAGGCAAAGACCAGGTCATGGCCACCAAGCCCGTCGATAATCGCCGCTCCGTCAAGAAGCGGATCCGCAAGATCTTTGGCGACATCCACGAAGTCGTCCAGATGCCGAACCTGATCGAGGTTCAGCGCGAGAGCTACGAACAGTTCCTGCGTTCCGATCCCGCGACCGGCTACGTCTCGGGCCTGGAGAAGACCCTGCGGTCGGTCTTCCCGATCCGCGACTTCGCGGGCACCAGCGAACTCGACTTCGTCCACTACGAGCTGGAAGAGCCGAAGTACGACGTGACCGAGTGTCGCCAGCGCGGCATCACTTATGCGGCCCCGATGAAGGTCACGCTGCGCCTGATCGTGTTCGAAGTCGACGCCGAGACCGAGACCCGCTCGGTCCTCGATATCAAGGAGCAGGACGTCTACATGGGCGACATGCCGCTCATGACCGAGAACGGCACCTTCTTCATCAACGGCACCGAGCGCGTGATCGTGTCGCAGATGCACCGTTCGCCGGGCGTCCTGTTCGACCATGACCGCGGCAAGACCCACTCCTCGGGCAAGTTCCTCTTCGCTGCCCGCGTGATCCCCTACCGCGGTTCGTGGCTCGACTTCGAGTTCGACGCCAAGGACATCGTGAACGTGCGTATCGACCGCAAGCGCAAGCTGCCGGTCACCGCGCTGCTCTACAGCCTCGGCCTCGATTCCGAGCAGATCCTCGACTACTTCTACCAGACCGTGACCTGGAAGCGCGGTTCGGGCGGCTGGCAGCTGCCCTACCAGGCCGAAGCCTGGCGCGGCGCCAAGCCCGCCTTCGACATCGTCGACGCCAAGTCGGGTGAAGTCGTGTTCCCGGCCGGCACCAAGATCTCGCCGCGCGCCGCCAACAAGGCGCAGAAGGACGGCCTTGAGGAACTGCTGATCCCGACCGAGGAAATCTTCGGCCGCTATTCGTCCAAGGACCTGATCGACGAGTCGACCGGCCGCATCTACATCGAGGCCGGTGACGAAGTTTCGCCGGAGAACCTCGAAGCGCTCGACCGCGCGGGCATCGACCAGATCGACCTGCTCGACATCGACGACATCAACACCGGTCCCTGGATCCGCAACACGATGAAGGCCGACAAGGCCGACAATCGCGACATGGGTCTGGAAGCGATCTACAAGGTCATGCGTCCGGGCGAACCGCCGACGAAGGAAACCGCCGAAGCTCTCTTCGCCGGCCTGTTCTTCGACGCCGACCGCTACGACCTCTCGGCCGTGGGCCGCGTCAAGCTGAACATGCGTCTCGGCCTCGACGTCGAGGATACCGTCACCACCCTGCGCACCGACGACATTCTCGCGGTCGTGAAGGAACTGGTCGGCCTCAAGGACGGCAAGGGCGAAATCGACGACATCGACAACCTCGGCAACCGCCGCGTGCGTTCGGTGGGCGAGCTGCTCGAGAACCAGTATCGCGTCGGCCTGCTCCGCATGGAGCGCGCCGTGAAGGAGCGCATGTCGTCGGTGGACGTGTCGACGGTCATGCCGAACGACCTCATCAACGCCAAGCCCGCCGTGGCCGCCGTTCGCGAGTTCTTCGGTTCCTCGCAGCTCTCGCAGTTCATGGACCAGACCAACCCGCTGTCGGAAGTCACCCACAAGCGCCGCGTTTCGGCACTTGGGCCGGGCGGTCTCACCCGTGAGCGCGCAGGCTTCGAAGTCCGCGACGTTCACCCGACCCACTATGGCCGTATCTGCCCGATTGAAACGCCGGAAGGCCCGAACATCGGTCTGATCAACTCGCTCTCGACCTTTGCCCGCGTCAACAAGTACGGCTTCATCGAGACGCCGTACCGCCGCGTGGTCGACGGTCTGGTGTCGAAGGACGTGGTCTACCTCTCGGCCATGGAAGAGCAGAAGCACACCGTCGCCCAGGCGTCGGCTGCGCTCAACACCGACGGTTCGTTCGTCGAGGAACTCGTCTCGGCTCGCCAGAACGGCGAATTCGTGATGAGCCCGCGCGACCAGATCACGCTGATGGACGTTTCGCCCAAGCAGCTCGTCTCGGTGGCCGCCTCGCTCATTCCGTTCCTGGAAAACGACGACGCCAACCGCGCACTCATGGGCTCGAACATGCAGCGTCAGGCCGTGCCGCTCGTGAAGGCGGACGCTCCGTTCGTCGGCACCGGCATGGAAGAGACGGTTGCGCGTGACTCGGGCGCCGCGATCTCGGCGCTGCGCGCCGGTATCGTCGACCAGGTCGACGCCACCCGTATCGTCATCCGCGCCTCGGGCGATATCGAACCCGGCAAGTCGGGCGTCGACATCTACCGCCTGCAGAAGTTCGAACGCTCGAACCAGTCGACCTGCATCAACCAGCGTCCGCTGGTGAAGGTGGGCGAAGTGATCCAGGCCGGCGACACCATCGCCGACGGTCCCTCGACCGAGTTCGGCGAACTGGCCCTGGGCCGCAACGTGCTCGTCGCGTTCATGCCCTGGAACGGTTACAACTACGAAGACTCCATCCTGATCTCCGAGCGGATCGTGAAGGAAGACGTCTTCACGTCGATCCACATCGACGAGTTCGAAGTCATGGCCCGCGACACCAAGCTGGGTCCGGAAGACATCACCCGCGACATCCCGAACGTCGGCGAGGAAGCCCTGCGCAACCTCGACGAAGCGGGCATCGTCTACATCGGCGCCGAAGTGCACCCGGGCGACATCCTGGTCGGCAAGATCACCCCGAAGGGCGAAAGCCCGATGACGCCGGAAGAAAAGCTCCTGCGCGCCATCTTCGGTGAAAAGGCTTCGGACGTCCGCGACACCTCGCTGCGTCTGCCGCCGGGCGTTTCGGGCACGATCGTCGATGTGCGCGTGTTCAACCGTCACGGTATCGAGGTCGACGACCGTACCCGCGCGATCCAGAACGAGGAAATCGAACGCCTCGCCAAGGACCGCGAGGATGAACGTGCGATCCTCAACCGCGCCACCTACAACCGTCTGAAGGACATGCTCCTCGGCCAGGTCGCCGCTTCGGCGCCCAAGGGCCTCAAGAAGGGCGTGGACATCACCGAGGAACTGCTGGACGAAGTCGAGCGTCACGAGTGGTGGAAGTTCGCGGTTGCGGACGACCACATGCAGTCGCAGCTCGAAGCGGTGAAGACCCAGTACGACCTCACCGTCAAGGCGATCCAGGAGAAGTTCGAGGACCGCAAGGAGAAGCTGGAACGCGGTGACGAACTCGCGCCCGGCGTGCTCAAGATGGTCAAGGTCTTCGTGGCCGTGAAGCGCAAGCTTCAGCCGGGCGACAAGATGGCCGGCCGTCACGGCAACAAGGGTATCATCAGCCGCATCCTGCCGCTGGAAGACATGCCCTTCCTCGAAGACGGTACCCCGGTCGACTTCGTGCTGAACCCGCTGGGCGTGCCTTCGCGCATGAACGTCGGTCAGATCTTCGAAACCCACCTCGGCTGGGCCGCCCGCGGCCTCGGCGCGCGGATCGGCGCGGCTCTGGACGACTGGCGCGCAGCCAACCCGAACCCCGAAGCCGGCCAGCCGCCGGAAGCGGTGCGCGAGCTGCTCAAGGAAGTCTACGGCGACAACTACACCGCCGAGATCGACGCGCGCAGCGACGAGCAGATCGTCGAATTCGCCCAGTCCGTCCGCAAGGGCGTGCCGATGGGTTCGCCGGTCTTCGACGGTGCGATCGAGAAGGACGTCACCGACATGCTCAAGCTCGCCGGTCTCGACGAGTCGGGCCAGGTCGATCTCTACGACGGCCGCACCGGCGATCGTTTCGACCGCAAGGTGACCGTCGGCTGCAAGTACGTGCTCAAGCTGCACCACCTTGTCGACGACAAGATCCACGCGCGTTCGATCGGCCCCTACTCGCTCGTCACCCAGCAGCCGCTGGGCGGTAAGGCGCAGTTCGGCGGCCAGCGCTTCGGGGAAATGGAGGTCTGGGCTCTCCAGGCCTACGGCGCGGCTTACACGCTCCAGGAAATGCTGACGGTGAAGTCGGACGACGTGGTCGGCCGCACCAAGGTCTACGAAGCGATCGTCAAGGGCGACGACACCTTCGAGGCCGGCATTCCCGAGAGCTTCAACGTGCTCGTCAAGGAAATGCGCTCGCTGGGCCTCAACGTCGAGCTTACCAGCCACGACGACAACGAGGACGGCGACGATACGGCGCTGGCGGCGGAATAACGGGATCGGGCGGGGCGTCTCGCGCCTCGCCCACCCAGTTTTCGCTTAAAGGCCTGTCCGCCTGAAGAATTCACCCTCTAGAGGGATAAAACCATGAACGACCTGTCCAAGTTCACCAACCAGATGGCTAAGCCCGAGACCTTCGATCAGATCCAGATCGGTCTCGCCAGCCCCGAGCGCATTCGCTCCTGGTCCTTCGGCGAGATCAAGAAGCCGGAAACCATCAACTACCGTACGTTCAAGCCTGAGCGTGACGGCCTCTTCTGCGCCCGCATCTTCGGTCCCGTGAAGGACTACGAATGCCTTTGCGGCAAGTACAAGCGCATGAAGTACAAGGGCGTCGTCTGCGAAAAGTGCGGCGTCGAAGTCACCGTCACCAAGGTGCGCCGCGAGCGCATGGGCCACATCGAGCTGGCCGCGCCTGTCGCGCACATCTGGTTCCTGAAGTCGCTGCCTTCGCGCATCGGCCTGCTGCTCGACATGCAGCTCAAGCAGCTTGAGCGCGTCCTCTACTTCGAGAGCTACATTGTCATCGAGCCGGGCCTGACCCCGCTCGAGAAGTACCAGCTGCTCACCGAAGACGAGATGCTCGACGCCCAGGACGAGTACGGCGAAGACGCCTTCTCGGCCGGTATCGGCGCCGAGGCGGTGAAGCACATGCTCATCAACCTCGACCTCGAGCAGGAGCGTGCGGACCTTCTCCAGGAACTTGAGACGACCAAGTCGGAACTCAAGCCCAAGAAGATCATCAAGCGCCTGAAGGTCGTCGAATCGTTCATCGATTCGGGCAACCGTCCCGAGTGGATGATCCTGGAAGTCGTGCCGGTCATTCCGCCGGAACTGCGTCCGCTGGTGCCGCTGGACGGTGGCCGTTTCGCGACGTCGGACCTCAACGACCTCTATCGCCGCGTCATCAACCGTAACAACCGCCTGAAGCGCCTGATCGAACTGCGTGCGCCGGACATCATCGTCCGCAACGAAAAGCGCATGCTGCAGGAAGCCGTCGACGCCCTGTTCGACAACGGCCGCCGCGGCCGCGTCATCACCGGCGCCAACAAGCGTCCGCTGAAGTCGCTGTCCGACATGCTCAAGGGCAAGCAGGGCCGCTTCCGTCAGAACCTGCTCGGCAAGCGCGTCGACTATTCGGGCCGTTCGGTCATCGTGACCGGTCCGGAACTCAAGCTGCACCAGTGCGGCCTGCCGAAGAAGATGGCGCTCGAACTGTTCAAGCCGTTCATCTACGCCCGTCTGGACGCCAAGGGTCTTTCCATGACCCTGAAGCAGGCCAAGAAGTGGGTCGAGAAGGAACGCAAGGAAGTCTGGGACATCCTCGACGAAGTCATTCGCGAGCACCCGGTCATGCTGAACCGCGCGCCGACGCTCCACCGTCTGGGCATCCAGGCGTTCGAGCCGGTCCTGATCGAAGGCAAGGCGATCCAGCTGCACCCGCTCGTCTGCTCGGCGTTCAACGCCGACTTCGACGGTGACCAGATGGCCGTCCACGTTCCGCTCTCGCTGGAAGCCCAGCTGGAAGCGCGCGTGCTGATGATGTCGACCAACAACATCCTGTCGCCGGCAAACGGCAAGCCGATCATCGTTCCTTCGCAGGACATGGTTCTCGGCCTGTACTACCTGTCGATGGACCGTACCGGCGAGCCGGGCGAAGGCATGAAGTTCGCGGACATGGCCGAAGTGCACCAGGCGCTTCACGTCGGTGCCGTGACGCTGCACTCGAAGATCGAGGCCCGCGTGCCGCAGACCGACGAGAACGGCGAGCAGTACATGAAGCGCTTCGAGACCACTCCGGGCCGCATGCTGCTGGGCGAATGCCTGCCGAAGTCGCACACCGTGCCCTTCGACGTCGTCAACCGCCTTCTCACCAAGAAGGAAATCGGTGACGTGATCGACCAGGTCTACCGTCACACCGGCCAGAAGGACACGGTGCTGTTCGCCGACGCGATCATGTCGCTCGGCTTCCGCAATGCGTTCAAGGCCGGCATCTCCTTCGGCAAGGATGACATGATCATCCCGGAATCGAAGGAAGCCCTGGTTGCCGAGACCAAGGAACTGGTTGCCGACTACGAGCAGCAGTACCAGGACGGTCTCATCACCCAGCAGGAAAAGTACAACAAGGTGATCGACGCCTGGAGCCGTTGCGGCGACCAGGTGGCGAACGCCATGATGGAAGACCTGAAGGCACAGCCGATCGATCCCGAGACCGGCCGCATGGCCCAGATCAACTCGATCTACATGATGAGCCACTCCGGTGCGCGTGGTTCCCCGGCACAGATGAAGCAGCTGGGCGGTATGCGCGGCCTCATGGCCAAGCCGTCTGGCGAGATCATCGAAACGCCGATCATCTCGAACTTCAAGGAAGGTCTGACCGTTCTTGAATACTTCAACTCGACCCACGGCGCCCGTAAGGGTCTGGCCGACACCGCACTGAAGACGGCGAACTCGGGTTACCTGACCCGCCGTCTGGTCGACGTGTCGCAGGACTGCGTCGTCGTGATCGAGGATTGCGGTACCGAGCGCGCGCTGGAAATGCGTTCGATCGTGCAGGGCGGTTCGACCATCGCCTCGCTCGCCGAGCGTATCCTGGGCCGTACCTTGGCCGAGGACATCGTCGACAAGGAAGGCAACGTGGTTGCGTCGAAGGGCCAGCTCCTCGACGAAGCCGCCGTGGCTGCCATCGAGGCGACCGGTCTCCAGGCTGCCCGCATCCGTTCGCCGCTGGTCTGCGAAGCCCAGCAGGGCGTCTGCGGCAAGTGCTACGGTCGTGACCTTGCTCGCGGTACCCCGGTCAACATCGGTGAAGCCGTCGGCGTCATTGCCGCACAGTCGATCGGTGAACCGGGCACCCAGCTCACCATGCGTACCTTCCACATCGGCGGCGCCGCGCAGCTCAACGAAACCAGCCACCTGGAATCGATTGCTGACGGTAAGGTCGAATATCGCGACATCCCGACGATCGTCGACAAGCGCGGTCGCCGCCTGTCGCTCGCCCGCAACGGCGAGATCGTGGTCTTCGACAGCGAAGGCCGCGAGCGCGCAATGCACCGCGTGCCTTACGGTACGGTGCTGCTCCACACGGACGGCGCCTCGGTGAAGGAAGGCGAACGCCTGGCTGAGTGGGATCCATTCTCGCTGCCGATCATCACCGAAACCTCGGGCGTCGTGAAGTATCAAGACCTGATCGACACCCGCACGCTGACCGAGCAGGTCGACGACGCCACCGGCATGACCAGCCGCGTCGTGACGGAAGACCGTTCGTCGCGCAGCGCGAAGAAGAAGGAAGACCTGCGTCCGCGCATCACCCTTCTGGACGACTCGTCGGGCGAGACCGCGCGCTACATGATGGCGCCGGGCACCACGCTCTCGGTCGAGGACGGCCAGACCGTCGAAGCCGGCGACATCATCGCCCGTGCTTCGCGCGAAGCCGCCAAGACCCGCGACATCACCGGTGGTCTGCCGCGCGTTGCCGAACTGTTCGAGGCCCGCAAGCCGAAGGACAACTCGATCATTGCAAAGGTTTCCGGCCGCATCGAGTTCGTTCGCGACTACAAGGCCAAGCGCAAGATCGCGATCATCCCGGAAGAGGGTGATCCGGTCGAGTACCTGATCCCGAAGAGCCGCGTGATCGACGTGCAGGAAGGCGACTTCGTGAAGAAGGGCGACAACCTGATCTCGGGTTCGCCCGATCCGCACGACATTCTCGAAGTCCTCGGCGTCGAGGCTCTGGCAGAATACCTCGTCGCGGAAATCCAGGAAGTCTACCGACTGCAGGGCGTGAAGATCAACGACAAGCACATCGAGACGATCGTTCGTCAGATGCTGCAGAAGGTCGAGATCACGGCCGGTGGCGACACCACCCTGCTGCCGGGCGAACAGGTCGACTACGAGGAAATGTTCGAGATCAACAGCAAGCTTCCCGAGGGCAAGCAGCCCGCGGAAGGCAAGCCGGTGCTTCTCGGCATCACCAAGGCGTCGCTCCAGACCCGCTCGTTCATCTCGGCGGCGTCGTTCCAGGAGACCACCCGCGTGCTCACGCAGGCGGCTGTCGAGGGCAAGAAGGACTCGCTCATCGGCCTCAAGGAAAACGTCATCGTCGGTCGCCTCATCCCGGCGGGTACCGGCGCCGGCATGAACCGCGTCCGCGTGGCGGCCTCCAGCCGCGACGCTGCCCTGCGCGCGTCCTATCGCCGCATGCAGGAAGCCCTGATCGCCGCCAACACGGCGGAAGAAGAGCACGCAGCCGAACTGGCCCAGGGCCCGGAAGCCGCGATCGGCAACGATCCGCTCGCCGCGGTCGAAGGTGAAACCCATGGTCTGGACGCCGATGCCGGCGATTACCTGATCAAGGGTGATGAGGGCGACGAAGCGTAAGCTTCCCTCTCTCCCGCCTGACAGGCACACGAAAGACCCCGCCGGAGCGATCCGGCGGGGTCTTTTGCTTTACGCTTCGATGGGGGGCTTACGGTGCTCGACCGGCGACATGGTCTGCCCGCGCTGCCACGGGCATAGAGAGGCTACCTTCCGTTCTTCCCGCAAGGCTGGTTTCAGATGGGCAACCCCGAGTCCAAGTTCGTACCGGCCGCGATGGCGTCCGTCATCGCCATGGCTGCGTTCGCAGTCTGGTCCAGCCTTGCGGGGCTCGGCGGGTTCGTCTGAAGGTTTAGGGGAAGTTGAAAGCAGGGGAGCATAGCCCCCCTGCACCCCCGGTACTGTCGGCCTTGCGCCCTGCCCTATCTCTCGGTGCCTTCATTGCAGAGCGAGATGAATGGCTGCGCCGCCTCCGCTCGCAATGACGAATTAGGGTCAATCCCTAAGGAAACGGCCGCCACGATAGCCGTAATAAAGCCCGGTCCCCACAAGCGTCGCGATCAGACCCACCAATAGCGCATCCCAGGTCATCAAGCCCCAGACCACTGCCAAGGGCTTGCCCAGCGCGAGGACATGGTTCCAGTGATGGACTTGCTGAAGCAGGGCAAAGACCGGCCCGGTAAAGAGCGCCATGCGCAGAGTCCGCGCCCAGCCGTTCCAGTAGGCGTCCCTCAGGCCACTGGTCCGGTCTCCCAACAGGCCCCCGATCATCAGCACCATGCCCGGCAGGCTGACAAGGAACAGCAATGCCGAAAGCGCGAACTGCCCGGCAGGCGCCAAGCGCAAGTCGAAGAAGCCGGGGATCGAGCACAGCACCTGCACGAGGAATCCGAGCAGCACCTGCTTCCAGCCGATCCCGGCCAGGCTCCAGAACCGCGCGCCTTCCGCACGATTGGCCCAGAAGCGCGCGGCCAGCAGGGTTGAGAGCACCAACCCCGCCACCTTGATCGAACCCAGCGACATCCGGGCCGGAACGGAACCGAAGGCGGCAAAGGCATCGTGGCTCGCGAACATGCCGAGACGGATCTCGACGACATGCTGCGCGAACTCCGGCAGCACCGCGAGCGCGGGAATGATCGGCGCCAGCTTCCACAGCAAGACGCCGTCACGCAGCGAGGCAAGGAAGGCCCGTGCCTCCCCGCCCATTTGCTGGCTTAGATTCATTCAGCGAGAATCATTCGGCAGCCTGGGCCTGCGCCTCGTTCGCGGCTTCGATCTCGGCGGCCTTGGCCTCGACCAGCTTGACGATATGGTCGAGCATGTCTTCGGACTGGACGACGTGGTCGGTCACGCCCGAGAGGTAGACCATGTGCTTGCCGTTGCCGCCGCCGGTCAGGCCGATATCGGTCTCGCGCGCCTCGCCGGGACCGTTGACGACGCAGCCGAGCACCGAGAGCGAGAGCGGGGTCTTGATGTGCTGGAGCCGGTCCTCCAGCGCCTCGACCGTGCGGATCACGTCGAAACCCTGTCGGGCGCAGGAGGGGCAGGATACCACGCGCACGCCGCGCGTGCGCAGGCCCAGCGCCTTGAGCATCTCGAAACCGACGCGCACTTCCTCTTCCGGCTCGGCCGAGAGCGAGACGCGCAGGGTATCGCCGATGCCGGACCAGAGCAGCATGCCCATGCCGATCGAGGACTTCACGGTGCCGCCGATCAGACCGCCCGCTTCGGTGATGCCGAGGTGCAGCGGGCAGTCCACCGCCTCTGCCAGCCCCTGATAGGCGGCGACGGCGAGGAACACGTCGCTGGCCTTCACCGCCACCTTGTATTCGTGGAAGTCGTGGTCCTGGAGCAGCTTGATGTGGTCCATCGCCGATTCGACCAGCGCCTCGGGGCAGGGCTCGCCGTACTTCTCCAGCAGATCCCTTTCGAGGCTGCCGGCATTGACGCCGATGCGGATCGCGCAGCCGTTGGCCTTGGCGGCGCGGACGACCTCGGCGACGCGGTCGTCGGACCCGATATTGCCCGGATTGATGCGCAGGCAGGCGGCACCCGCATCGGCGGCCTCAAGCGCGCGCTTGTAGTGGAAATGGATGTCGGCGATCAGCGGCACGCGGGCGGCGCGGACGATCTCCTTCATCGCCGCCGTGCTCTCCACGTCGGGGCAGGAGACGCGGATCAGGTCCGCCCCGGCATCCTCGCAGCGGCGGATCTGGTCGATCGTCGCCTTGGCGTCGGACGTGAGGGTGTTGGTCATGGTCTGCACCGTAATCGGGGCATCGCCGCCGACGGGCACACTGCCGACCATGATCTGGCGGCTCTTGCGGCGCTCGATATCGCGCCAGGGACGTACGGAAGACATGCCGCCCCTATAGGCCTTTGCGGTGACGGTTTGAAGCACGATTGCGTGTGAACGCGATCAGCCTTTCGGCTTTCGACGAAGGCACGAAACGCCCCGGCGGGCGCATTTGCCGTTTTGCCCGCGATTACGTCATTCTGGCGTACAGAGAAGACATCCGGAAATCCGCCATGAAGAGCATCCTGCTGAGCCTGTCCCTCGCCTCCGCTATCCCTGCCGGAACCGCCATAGCAGCCGCACCGCCGCCCTGCCCCGCCGTGGCGCCGAACGGCAATGATGCCGCCGCCTGCAAGCTCGCGGACCTGCTGGAACGCATGTTCATCACGCCGGAACAGGGCGCCCGCTACGCCGCCGGCCTGCGCGCGGCTGTCGGTGCAGGCCGCTACACCCGGCTATCGAAGGACGACGCCGCCAAGGCGATGACCGCCGACCTTCAGGCCACGGCGCCAGACGGCCATCTGCATGTCTGGACGGTCAAGCCGGAAGCCCCGGCGCCGGGAACCGCCGCGGCAGCGCCTGCCCGTCCGACGATTCCGATGTTCGAGCAGCCCGGCTGGCTCGCACCGGGCGTGGCCTATATCCGCATCAACGAATTCCCCGACGACGCGGCGACGACGCAGGCCATGGCCGCCTTCATGGCAGATCACGCCGCCGCACGGGCGCTGATCTTCGACTTGCGCACCCATCATGGCGGCGGCTTGCAGCAGATGGACGTCATGTTGCCCTGGCTCTTCGCGAAGTCGACGCGGCTGGTGACGATGGAAAGCCCGCGTGCCGCCGAACAGGAACTCGGCTCGCCGCTGGGCAGCACTCCCTCGTTGAAGCCCGTACCCGACGAACGCATGGTCCGGCGCGAGCACTGGGTCACGCCGAATACCGACCCCCGGCTGCGCGGGGCCAAAGTCTACCTGCTCACCGGCCCCCGCACCGCCTCCGCCGCCGAGCATTTCGCCCTCGCCATGAAGGTCACGCACCGTGCGATGCTGGTGGGGGAGCCGACAGCCGGGGCCAACCATTTCGGCGGGCAAGTCGATCTGCCGGGCGGACTGGCGGTTTTCCTGCCGGTCGGGCGCACTTACGATCCCGCCACCGGCAAGGACTGGGAGGGTGACGGCGTGGCCCCGGATGTGGCCGTGCCCAAGGAACAGGCGCTGGAATGGGCACTGACCGACCTCGGCCTGCCTAAAGCCGAGGCAAAGGCGCTATCGGATTCGCACAAGCCCACACTGCCGATGGAGCGCCGCCAGCGACGCTAGAGCCACCCGCAAGCCCGACGCCCGTCACATCATCCGGGCGTAGAGAAACTCGTCGTCCCGCTGGTCGCCGACCATGAAATAGATATCGGCCACTTTGCCGAAGCCGTAGCGGGCATAGAACTTCTGCGCGCCTTCATTGCCGCTCCACACGGAAAGCTGCATCTCGTCGGCGGCCTGCTCGCGGGCGATCTCCAGCGCCCGGTCCATCAGCGCCGAGCCGATCCCGCGTCCGGTCGTGTCCGGATCGGTATAGAGCTGCTTGAGTTCGATCACCGCCTGCCCCCGCGCATGCTCCGGCCAGCCGCAGGCAAGGACGAGCTTGCAAAATCCCAGCAGCCTGCCCTCCTCCTCGGCGAGCAGCAACCGCATGGAGGGATCGGCGATCTCCTTGACCGCCTTCGCCTCGCTGTGCGATTCCGCGAGGAAATTGCGCAGGTCCTCGGGCGTATACATGTACCCGAACTTCGCGACGAAACTGCGGGTACCGAGATCGGCCAGCGCGGCGGCATGGGCGGGGGTAGCGAAACGCAGGTTCATCACAGGTCCTTGGTCATGCACATCGAGAAGGGATCGTGCTCGTAGCTGCCGAAAGGCGGGCATTCCACGAAGCCGTGGGCGCGGTAGAGGCCGTGGGCGGCGTGGAACGGCTCGGGCCGCCCGGTTTCGAGGCTGACGCGGGCATAGCCACGCGCGCGGGCTTCCTCGATCAGGCGCAGCAGGATCGCCTTGCCCACGCCCCGGCCGCGATAATCAGGCGCGGCGCGCATCGACTTGAGTTCAACGTGCCCGTCATCCAGGTGCTTGATCGCCCCGCACCCGACGACGCGCTCGCCGTCCCAGGCCGAGAAGAACGTCACGTCCGGCTGGCGCAGACGCTCGGCGGGCATCGCATGGACGCTCTCGGGCGGCGACCACTGCCGCATTTCGTCGAGATGGAACTGAAGCAGGTCGAGCACCCTGCGATCGGTCAGATCGTCCTCGACGATCGTGAGGCTACGGGTCATTGCGGGGTCCCGGAAAACTTGTCGGCCTTGCGGCGGCCCATGCGCATGCCCGCTTCCAGCCGCGCGCGCAATTGGGTGTAGTAGTCTTCCAGGAAAGCGCGCTCGTCGTTCCAGCCATCCGTCCGGCCGATCTTGTGGGCGATGGTCTGGTAGACGCTTTCAAGCGACTGCGCGCGGTCGTCGCGCAGCACCCGTTCGAGCGCCTGCAATTCGTATTCGCCGTAGACCGCCAGTTCGGCTTCCTCGAAGCGGTAGCCGCGCCGGGCGGGCGCTTCGGCATGGCGCCCGGCGCGAGGCTCAGGCATCCGCTCGCGGCTGACCGAAAGCGCGGCCTCCAGCTTGCGGCGCGGGCGCTCCACCACCCAGGTCCCGGCGATCACGTCGCCCGCGCGCAAGGCATCGCGGTTGAACAGCGGGAACAACAGGAAGATCGCGAACCAGCCTGCCGCTGCCAGCCAGCCCAAGCCACTATCCGCACCCGCCTGCACAATGAAGATGATCGGCAGGAACAGCTCGACATCGCGCAGCAGGTTGCGGGCGATCACCATCTCGGCAGTGAGACGGCCGCCGTCGCGCGCGGCGATGCGGATGCCGGATATCCGCTTGCCCGGCGTCGCGCCGCGCGGACCGAGTTCGAAGAACAGGAAATAGGCGTTGCGGAACAGGAACATGATGACGATCCAGACGATCACCAGAAACTGCAGCGCATGGCCGAGGGCGTTCTTCTGTCCGATCTGGTGCTCGAAGGCCGCCACGCCCCCCGCCATCAGGATCAGCGCCATCGTGGTCAGCCCGATCAGCAGCGATATGAACGTGAGGTCGAGCAGCAGCGCGCCGAGGCGCGAGCCCCGGCTGCCGACGGTGACGGGCACCGAGATGCCCTCGGGCGTCGTCAGCACGCGGTCGCGCGAGCGGTGGCTGCGTCTCATGCCGCCCTCACTTTTCCGAGATTCCCGCGAAAGGCGAAGAAATAGGCACACCATAGCGAGAGCATGAAGCCGCCGATGACGAAGCGCCCGAAAGTCTGGTCCACCATCTGCCGCGCGAAGCCTTCGAGCAGTGCGGCGACGATCAGCATCAACACCACGCCGGTCATGACCAGCGCCGATCGGCGGCCTGCCTCCGACGCGGCCTGAAGGATCGGTCGGTTACCCGGAAAGGCCAAAGCCCTGCCGATATGCAGCCCGGCGCCTCCCGCGAGCAGAATCGCGAAAAGCTCGGTCGTGCCGTGGACCGCCAGCCAGCCCGCGAAATCGACGAGCAGCCCGGCGCCGCTGTAGAGCCAGAGCATCGCCCCCAGCGAGGCCATGTTCTGGACCAGCAGCATCAGCGAAGGCAGCCCGAACGCGAAACCGAGCGCGAAGGCGAGGATCGAGACTTGCGCATTGTTGCTGAACAGCTGGGCGGCGAAGACGCTCATACCGGGCCGGTCAGCCTCGCCGAACAGGGTCCCGCGCAAGGCCTGCGGCGTCGCGCCGGGCACCCGGCTGCCCGCCATGTCGCCGCCCACGAGCGCGTGATACCAGTTCACATCGTGCGCCACGAGCAGCCAGCCCACGGCAACGCCCGCAACCATGACCGCCAGCGCCACCGCGAGGTCGATCCAGATCGCCCGGACCGCCGCGCTCCAGCCGCCGCCGAGGAAGCCGCGCAGCCAGTCCCACAGCGAGGTGCGCGGGCCGTAGACGACGAACCACGCCCGCTGCACCAGCACTTCGAGATAGGCCAGCGTCGCCGCGTCGAGCGACGTCTCGCGAGCGATCGACAGGCTGGAGGCCACCGTGCGGTAGAGGCCGGGCAGCGCCAGCAGGTCCTCGTCGGAGAGACGGCGCAACCGGCCTTTCTCCATGCGGGTGACGATCGCCTCCAGTCGCTGCCAGTCGGCCTCGCGCTCCAGGCGGAAACGGTCGGAGCGCAGCGCGGCACTCTCGATGGCGGAAACGGAATCGGGAAGCAGACTGGCGGCGTTCATCCGATCGCTCCCGATCGCTTGATTTCGAGGTAGGCGTCGATCAGGCGGGTGCCGATCGTGTGATAGGGCGCCTCCACCACATCGACGCCGAGCTGTTGCAGCTTCTTCGTCACCAGCGCGCGCTGGCGCAGCAGGGTGTCGGCGGAAACCGCCATGGACAGGGTTTCAAGGTCATCCGGCGCGGCGCCGGAGATCGCCTCCAGCTCGTCGTCGGCCATCGTCACGAACAGCACGACATGGCGCGAGACCAGTCGGCCGATCGATTCGATCATCAACTGCGCGCTCGTGGGATCGGTGAAGTCCGAGAACACCACGATCAGCGAACGGCGCTGGAGCCGCGCCGCCAGAGTCGCCAGTGCGAGCGTGAAGTTCGGCTCCTCCGAGCGGTATTCCAGCCCCGCCGCCGCGCGTTGCAGGCGAAAGAAATCGCGCGAGGCGGTGACGAACGGCGTCGTCACTTCGGGCCGCGCCGCGAAGCCGAACAGCGAGACCCGGTCCCCGCCCTTCAGCGCGACATAGCTCGTCGCCAGCGCCGCCGAGACCGCGCGGTCGAGCCGGGGCATGCCCTGAATCGGCTCGCACATGGTCTGGCCGCAATCGAAGGCGAAGACGATCTGGTTGTTGCGCTCGGTCTCGTATTCCTTGGCATAGAGGTGGACGTGGCGGGCCGAGCTTTTCCAGTCGATCCGGCGGCGGTCCATGCCCGGCTGATATTCGGCCAGCGATTCGAACTGGGTGCCCTCGCCCCGGATGCGGCGGGCGATCAGGCCGAACTGCGCGTCCTTGAGGAACGTCTGCAAGGCGGGCGAGCGCACCGCGGCGATATTCGGCCAGACCCGCACCTCTTGGCCGAGATCGCCCCGGAACTGCCGCGCGCCGAGGCCCAGCGGCCCGGTCCAGCGCAGCCAGGTCCCCGCGATCCGCCCGGTGCCGCGCCGCGAGGCCCGCAAGGTCAGCGCGCCGCGCCAGCCCTTGTCTCGAAGCGCCAGCGGCAGGCTCGCGCGGCCACCCGGCGCCAGGCGCGGATCGCATTCCAGCGCCAGCTCGACGCGCGAGGCGCGCGTGCCCGAGAGATCGAGCGCGGCAGTCACTTCGAACGGCGCCCCCACTTCGACATCGCCCGGCACCGCAACGTTGAGATCGCCCAGCCGTCCCGCCAGCAGCGCATCGACGACGATCAGCGCCAGCACCAGCAGCCCGAAGACCGGCGCCGCGATCCAGGCCTCGGGCCGGGTCGCGCCGATCACCAGCGCGACCGGCGCGGCCAGCGCCAGCAGCCCGGCCGCGCGCGCGGTGGGAACCAGAGGGGCGGAGCGCAGGCTCATGATGCTTATCTAGGCGCCTCGGTCTGCTCGACGAGCTGGGCGACGAGGGCCTCGACCTGCTTGCCCTCGATCTCGGCAGCCGGGCTGAGCAACAGGCGGTGGCGCAGCACCGATCCGGCCAGCGCCTTCACATCGTCCGGCACCACGTAGTCGCGGCCTTCCAGCGCGGCGCGGGCGCGGGCGGCACCGGCCAGCAGCACCGCCGCGCGCGGGCTGGCGCCGCTGGCAAGGTCCGGACTCTCGCGGGTGGCGCGCACGAGGCGCACCACATAGTCGGTCACGCTCTCTGCCAAGGTCACTTGCGCGACACTGCGCGCGGCGGCCTCGATCACGGCATGGCTGGCCACGGCTTCCACGCCGCAATCCGCCGGGCTGGGTGCGCCGCGATTCTCGCCGAAGCGGGAGACGATGCGCAGTTCCTCCTCGAAGCTGGGGTAATGCACGTCCACCTTGAACAGGAAGCGGTCGAGCTGCGCTTCCGGCAGCGGGTAGACGCCCTGGCTCTCGATCGGGTTCTGCGTCGCCACCACCATGAACTGCGGCGGCAGCGGATGGGCGGTGCCGTCCAGCGTGACCCGGCGCTCCTGCATGGCTTCGAGCAAGGCGGCCTGGGTCTTGGGCGGGGTGCGGTTGATTTCGTCCGCCAGCAGCAGGTCACAGAAGATCGGCCCGTGAGTCAGGGTGAACTGGCTGGTCTGGAAGTTGAACAGGTTGGAGCCGAGGATATCGCCCGGCATCAGGTCCGGAGTGAACTGGATGCGGCCGAAGTCCAGCCCAAGGGTCGCCGCGAAGCACTGCGCAAGGAAGGTCTTCGCGGTGCCCGGAGGCCCTTCCAGCAGCACGTGTCCGCGCGCCAGCAGGGCGATCAGCAAGTGTTCCACCGTCTCGTTCTGGCCGACCACCGCCTTGGCGATCTGCGCGCGGATGCTGCCGACCAAAGTGGCGACCGATGCCAGATCGACGGCGAAGTCGGGGGTTTGAACATCGTTCATCGAGTCAGCATCCTTTCGAGCGCGTGAAGATCGCGCGCAGCCTTGACGAGGTCATGCGGTCGCCGCGCCCGCCGGAGGCGCGCGGCGATTGCGGAAAAGGGTTCGGCATCGGCCTTGCGGGAGGCGAGCGCGCGATCGATCGCGGCATCGGCTTCCTCGGGCGGCAGCGTGCGCGGCAAGGCCAGGGCATGGACCAGCCGGTCGCGGGCATGGTCGGCATAAGGCCCGCCGATCAGGTGGAGGCGGCGCGAGCGGCGCACCAGCCCGGCGGCATTGGCGACCAGCGCGCCCTTGCCGAAGGCAATCGCCCGGTCGGCGGCCAGCGGCGGCCCGAAGCGCAGGAACGCCCGCCATCCCAAGACCAGCGCCGCCAGCAGCAGGCAGAGCGTGGCGGCGAGGAACGGCGGCGTGAAAGCCAAGGTCAGCAGGTTCTGCGCGCGGCCGAAGCCGTTCATCGTCAGGTCGAACGTGATCGTGCTGCCGGGTTCGACTTCGCTCGCGGCGACCAGCGCATCGATCAGCTGCGCCGAGCGGCGATCCGCCATGCCCCAGTTGTCGAGCAGGTCGGGTTCGAAGACGACCACCAGCGGATAGAGTTCGTCGTCCTCGGGATCGCTCTGCATGGACCCCACCGCAGCGTCCTCAAGCCCAGGATAGCTGCCGCCGTCGTCGATGAAAGCGGCGAGAATCCGTCCGTCCTGCTCCGCGACGAGGGGGACCAGCGTATCGCCCTTGGCCGATTGCAGGAACTTGCGGCTGGGCAAAGTCCCGCCGAGCCCGAAGCCCTGCCAGTGCGCGGGCTGGCCATTGGCATCGACATCGCCCTGAACCAGCGTCACGTCGTCGAGAAAGCCCTTCCACTGGAGCGGATAAGTGCCCTCGACATTGACCCAGCCGGACTTCGCGCCCTTCTGTTCGCTACTGGTCGGAATCGCCAGCCACTTGGGCGCGATCACCAGGGTCGGGCCGATATAGCGCCGTTTCGAGACGATCTTCTCGATATCCTTGCCGTCGGCCCCGGCAGGCGGGGTCAGCACCAGCAGGCCCGGCTTGTCGAGCAGCCCGGCATTGCGCGCGCGGACGATCGGATGCCCGCGCTTTTCGAGATAGGCGGCCATGGCGGCATAGCCGTTGAGGCCCCGCCCCTCGGCATGGGCCTGCCCGTCGTTGGTCGAGCCGAAGCCGGTCCCGGTGCCGATCATCCACAAGAGCGCCACGAACAGCGCCGAGCCGATCAGCACGAGTGCCAACACCGCCCAGCGCGAGAAGGGATTGGCGCCCACGGCGACGCCCCCCGGATTCGCGCCTCCCGGATTCGTACTGCTCATGCGCGCAGCTCGATCCGGGCGAAGCGGGCATAGGCCTCGCGCGCGGCGGTCCAGTCTCCGGAGTCGAGATTGCGCAAGGCGAAGCGGCTGCGTTCGACGCGGGTGGCGATCGTCGCGAAAGCCTCGCGCCCGCTATCGGGCAACATCGCCAGCACCGAGATCTCACGCGCGGTGCTGGCCGGATGGAGCCAGTCCGGACGGGCGTCGCGAATCTGCCCGACGCTGCGGCGCAGCAGGAGATGGGTCGCCTCTGCAAAACGGCCTTCGCGGGCGAGGCGGTCGGCATCCTCCAGCAGAGCCAGCGCCTCGGCCTCGGCGGGGACCCAGTGTTCCGCTTCCTCCACCTCCGCGCGATTGCGCAGGGCCGCAATGGCCGGGCCGAAGATGCGCCACAGGACGAAAAGCGCGAGAAGAATCGCCAGAGCGATCAGCACGTTCGAAAAGATCGGCCAGGACAGGCCGAGCAGCCGCCCGATCGGCGCGAAGATCGCCTCCAGCAGGTGCCCCAGCGCCTGAAGCCATTCGGGCGTCTGGGTCTGAACCGGCTTTACCGGCGCGAGCGGCGCGTACTGGATATCGGTCGCGCCGCGCACGGCTTCCCAGTCGCTCGCGGCACTTCGGGTTGCGGCCGCACCCGCCATGGGACCCCCTTCAGCCATATCGGGGGGATGATTGGCATGGGGGAGTCAGCAGCGCAACCCGTTGTGGAACAGGGATGAGTTATCCGCGCGACCGGGCCTGCCGGTATGTGCCGAGCGGGCGCACGTACTTGCAATGGAAGGCCAATTCCTGAAGCGCCATGTCGATTCGCGATTCGCCGGGGGCGCCCTCGATATCGGCATAGAAGGTCGTCGCCGCGAAGCTGGCGCCGATCTGGTAGCTTTCCAGCTTGGTCATGTTGACGCCGTTGGTCGCGAAGCCGCCAAGCGCCTTGTAGAGCGCGGCGGGGATATTTTTCACCTCGAAGATGAAGGTCGTCATCGCCTGCTCATCCTTGAGCGCGAAAGGATCGAGCGGTTCGCGCGAGAGAACCACGAAGCGGGTGGTGTTGTCCGCCGCGTCCTCGACGTTTTCCTCGATGATTCTGAGGCCATAGAGCTCCGCGGCGAGCTTCGGGGCGATTGCGCAGGCTTCGGCATCGCCCTGCTCGCGCACGAAGGCGGCGGCACCGGCGGTGTCGGCATAGGCCATCGGCACGATACCCCGCGCGCGCAGGTAATGACGCGACTGGCCCAGCGCCTGCGGGTGGCTGTAAGCCGCCGAGAACGGCCCATCGCCAAGCGCCATCAGCGCATGTTCGATGCCCATGAAATGCTCGCCGACGATCGACAGGCCGCTTTCCGGCAACAGGAAGTGAATGTCCGCCACGCGGCCATGCTGCGAGTTCTCGATCGGGATGATCGCCCGATCGGCGCGGCCGTCCTTCACCGCGTCCAGCGCGTCCTCGAACGAAAAGCACGGCAGCGGCAGGCAGTCGGGATCGTGTTCGAGTGCCGCGCGGTGCGAGTTGCATCCGGGTGCGCCCTGAAAGGCGGCGGCACGCGAGGGATCGGCAGCGGCGGCCTCCGTCATGCGGGCCACCAGGTCGAGAGCGGGTTCGGGATAGGAATGCATAGCGCCCGCGCGTTAGGCCGCAAAGGCGATGTCCGCAATGGCTCTTGCGCTAACTTGCTGGCAACTCTAGACCCTCAGCCCAAAGAGGATGATATAAAAACTCCACCCGTGGTGGCACTAAGGGCTAAGGGGCAAGGGCAAACAAGAAATGGATGATCGTATCAACACCATTGCCGGGTGGGCGCTGTTCGCCGGTATCGTCGGTCTTGGTCTGACAACCGTCAGCGCTCATTACTTCAAAGCAGACAAGCCGCACCGTCCCGAAAAGATGGGTTACGCCATCGAAGGTGTGGAACAGGAAAGCGAAGCGGGCGGAGACGTGCCGATCGCCACCCTGCTTGCCAGCGCCGATCCGGCGAAGGGGCAGGCGACTTTCGCCAAGTGCGCCTCGTGCCACACGGTCAACCAGGGCGGCGCCAACGGTATCGGCCCCAACCTCCACGGCGTGGTGGGTGAGAGCATCGGCCAGGGCGTGGGCGGCTTCGCCTTCTCCGACGCGCTCAAGAAAGTCGGCGGCAAGTGGGACTTCGACAAGCTGAACGACTGGCTCAAGAACCCCAAGGCTTTCGCACCCGGCACCAAGATGACCTTCGCCGGTCTGGCCAAGGGTGAGGATCGCGCCAACGTGATCGCGTACCTCAACCAGCAGGGTTCGAACCTGCCGCTTCCCGCCGCGCCTGCGGCCGGTGCGGCTCCGGCAGCTGACGCCGCTGCGGCTCCGGCCGAAGAGGGTAAAGCGCCCGCAGCTGAAGCGAGCGAGCCCGCAGCCCAGTAAGCGGTTTCGGCCAGCCTCAAAAGAAAAACGGTCCGCAAGGCAGATGCCCTGCGGACCGTTTTTCCTTGCTCGATCGGCTTATTCGGCTTCGCCCACCGGCCCCTTGAAGCCCTTGGCGATCACATACCATTCCGAGGAGCCCTTGCGGCTCGCCGGGGGCTTGGCATGCTTGACGCTGGTGAAGCGCTTTTTCAGGATGCCCAGAAGCTCGGTATCGGTGCCGCCCGCGAAGACCTTGGCCACGAACGTACCGCCGGGCGCCAGATACTGGATCGCGAAGTCCGCCGCCGTCTCGACAAGGCCCATGGTGCGCAAGTGGTCGGTCTGCTTGTGGCCCACGGTATTTGCGGCCATGTCCGACAGCACGAGGTCCGGCGCGCCGTCCAGCGCGCCTTCCAGCGCGGCGGGGGCTTCGTCGGCCATGAAGTCCATCTCGAAGATGGTCACGCCCTCGATCGGGTCGGTCGGCAGCAGGTCGATGCCCACGACTTTGGCCTTGGGGCACTTGAGGCGCAGCACCTGGCTCCAGCCGCCCGGCGCGATGCCAAGATCGACGGCGCGGGTCACGCCCTTGAACAGGTCGAACTTCTCGTCCAGCTCGATCAGCTTGTAGGCCGCGCGGCTGCGATAGCCGTCGGCCTTGGCCTGCTTGACGTAGGGATCGTTGATCTGGCGGGTCAGCCAGCGCGCCGAACTGGTCGTGCGCTTCTTGCCCGTGCGAAGCCGCTCG
Organism: Novosphingobium sp. BF6; assembly: GCF_058273105.1. Taxonomy (NCBI): domain Bacteria; kingdom Pseudomonadati; phylum Pseudomonadota; class Alphaproteobacteria; order Sphingomonadales; family Sphingomonadaceae; genus Novosphingobium; species Novosphingobium sp. BF6. The sequence continues at coordinate 549,123 of NZ_CM177775.1, read as the reverse complement.
TTGGGGTCGCGTCCGGAACGGCTCATGGCCGGTTCTCCAATTGATGGTGTTGCCCGGCCAAAGCCGGATTTCGGCCGCCGGTAAACGGCTTGCCGCTGGAATGCGAGGCGATGAGGCTGCGCAGGATCCCTTCGCGAATGCCGCGATCGGCCACCCCGAGACGGGCGGCAGGCCAGAGGTCGAGTATCGATTCGAGAATCGCGCACCCGGCCACGACCAGATCGGCCCGCTCACGCCCGATGCAGTTCACCTCGCGCCGCTCCTCGATCGACATCGAGGACAGCCGCGAACTGATGCCGCGCATCGATTCGGCAGGAACGATCAAACCGTCCACCATCCGCCGGTCGTATTGCGGCAGTTCGAGATGGAGGCTCGCCAGGGTCGTCACCGTGCCGCTGGTGCCGAGCAGCCGCAGCGGGCCGGTCTGCCCCGCGCTCTCCCGCGCCGGGGCGACGCGCTTGGCGAAGTCGGCGAAACTGTCGGACACGAGGCCGTGCATGATCCGGTAGCGTTCGAGCCGCTCCTCAAGCGTATTGCCCTCGGGGCCGCAGCTTTCGGTGAGCGAGACGACGCCCCAGGGCACCGATTGCCAGTCGAGAATGCGCGGCACGGTATCGGTGCTCTCGATCAGGACGAGTTCGGTGGAACCGCCGCCGATGTCGAAGATCATCGCCGGGCCGACACCGTCCTCCAGCAGCACGTGGCAGCCGAGCACGGCCAGCCGCGCTTCCTCGCGGGCGCTGATGATGTCGAGCGCGATGCCGGTTTCCTCGCGCACGCGCTCGATGAATTCCGGGCCGTTCTCGGCGCGGCGGCAGGCCTCCGTCGCCACCGAACGGGCGAGGTAGACGTTGCGGCGCATCAGCTTGTCGGCGCAGACCCGAAGCGCCGCCAGAGTGCGCTCCATCGCCGCATCGGACAGGCGGCCGGACTGGGCCAGCCCCTCGCCCAGCCGCACGACGCGGCTGAAGGCGTCGATCACCGTGAAGTTCTCGCCTGAAGGCCGCGCGATCAACAGGCGGCAGTTGTTGGTGCCGAGATCGATCGCGGCATAGGACTGCCGGTAAGACGGCCGCGACGACAGGCCGCCCGCCATCTCCCCCCCTGCGATAGGAACGAGACGCGGTACGGAAACCTTGTCGGCAAGCGGCTCGGCCTGCGGCATCGCTGCCACTTTTCCGGAATTTGCCGCGCGACTGCGCTTGGCCTGCCGGGGCGGTGCCTTTCGGGGTTTTTTCTGACGCGGTCTGCCCGGTCGCGACGGCGACTGGCGGGGCGACGACGGCGCGTCGGAATTCTTCTCTTCGCGCGGCGCTCCGCCTGCCTCGGCGGCGCTGCCCGATGGACGCGCCTTCGCCTTGGCCGTGTCGGGTCCGGACGAGCGTGACTTGCCCCTCCTCGCCTTGCGCCGTCTTCCCGGACGGCCCGACACTTCGACTCTTGCTGCCGGCGGATCATGCTCCGCCATGGTGGTAAATCTCGTTCAAAAAAATATGTCTACCGCCATTCCTGGCGGATACCTGAGGCGATGCTACCGCTCCCCGCGTCATGGAGCAACCCTGACTGCAAAAAGGGTGCTTGACGCGAATCAGAAGCCCTACTAGAGGGGCGCCTCCCGATGCCCCGTCGTCTAATGGTAAGACTACGGATTCTGATTCCGTCTATCGAGGTTCGAATCCTCGCGGGGCATCCAATTCTCCCTAAATCGTTGAAAACTGCGCCTTCCCGGCAAAGCGACTGATTTGCTCCGGTCTGCCTTGTGCTCGAGCGCGGTTAATCCGGCTTTTCGCGAATCACCCGTCACAGACGAATCACATCGCGAAGCGGCTAGACAGGGATTCGCGTTATCGCCTTGCGCGAATCGATGGTCCCAAACGGAGTGCGCCATGAAAAATGGGCGACCCGGCAGGGCCGCCCGAAGTTGGGGAGAAGCGGCTGCACCACCCGCAAGGTTCGCCTTGGCGGTGCAGTACCGACGCCTCCTCATCGCAGCCGGTGCGAGGCCCGGCATTGATCGCGATCAAGCGAGCGGCTTGAAAATCCCGCCCCTCACACCGCCGAGCTGAACCGCCGAAGCGAATCCTTGCGATAGGGATCGAAACGCGCTGCGATCGAGCGCGCGTAAGGCAGGCCCCCGGGCAGGATCACGAGATCTTCGCCGTCGCTGTAGCACAGGCCCGCATCGAAATAGGGCAGCAGCAGCGGCCAGGCCTCGCATTGCAGGTCCGGCGCGATTCGCGCCCGGCCCCGGCACAGCAGCGCCTCGATCACCGCGCCGCGCCGCCGGTCTTCTCCCGAGCGCCGGATGCCGCGATTGGCCGTCAGCCGGTCCTGCGAGAGCATCATGCGGTAGCGGCCGGTGTTCTTCTCGTTCTGGACCAGCAGATCGGGAAAGCCGCTGATCGAGGAGGCGCCCAGCCCCAGCAGCACCGGCGCCGCGTCCTCGGTGAAGCCCTGGAAATTGCGGCGCAGGCGGCCGGACAAAGCAGCCTCAGCCAAGGCATCGCCGGGCCGGGCAAAGTGATCGAAGCCGATCGGCACATAGCCCGCATCGACCAGCAGGGCATGACCATGCGCCGCCATCGCGAAGCGCTCGGCGGCATCGGACAGGGCATGGGCCTCGATCTTGCGCTGGCGCGGGATCAGGTGGGGGACGTGGGCATAGCCGAATAGCGCGATGCGGTCCGCCCCCAGCGCGACCGTGCGGGCGAGCGAATCGTCGAGATCGGCCATCGTCTGTCCGGGCAGCCCGTACATCAGGTCGAAGTTCAGCGAATCGACGCCTGCCCCGCGCAGCATCGCCGTCGTTTCCTCGATCATCCGGGCAGGCTGGACGCGGCCGATCGCCTGCTGGAGCGACGGCGCAAAAGTCTGAACGCCGAGGCTGGCGCGGGTGATGCCCACCGCGCCGATCACCGCCGCCCAGTCCCCGCCCATCGTGCGCGGGTCCAGCTCTATCGACAGCACCGGGCTGGAGGCGGGAAACTGCAGCGCCAGCGCATCGACCAGCCGCACGAAATCGACCGGCGGGATGCCGTTCGGGCTGCCACCGCCGAATGCGATCCGCGTGACTCTTGCGCCGCGCGGCAGGCGTTCGGCGACGAGGCCGATCTCGCGGTGGAGCGCGTCGAGATAGCCGGAAACCCGGCCCGTACGATTGGCGACGCCGGTGTTGCAGCCGCAGTACCAGCAGATCTTCTCGCAGAACGGGATATGGACATAAAGCGAGACATCGCCGTTCACCTGCTCCAGCGCCTCCGTGAAAGCCGGGACGCCGAGGCTTTCGTCGAACTCCGCCGCCGTGGGGAAGCTGGTGTAGCGCGGCACCGGAACCGCGAGCAGATCGGGATGATAGGTCCACATGGCAGGCACGGATCGCGCATTGCCACCGCCGCGTCATTGCGCTTGATCAACTGACGTAAAACCGCAGAAATTCACCGATTTTTGCGCGCGATCAATTCCTTGGCGCCGCCTTGGGACCAAAGCGGCGCTGCTGCCGCTCAAGAGGGGGGACCCGCACGGTGCGGCCCCGGCGGCGCAGGAAAGACCGAACATGCGCAAGATGACCATGCTCGCGGCCACCGCTCTCGTTGCCAGCGCTGCCGCCACCGCCTTCACCGCCCCGGCCATGGCCGGAAGCCCGGACGGCAAGTGGCAGGTCAAGGTCCTCGGCAGCGCAGTGCTGCCGGGCGGCAAGATCGACAAGATCAAGTCGATCGACACCGACACGACGCTGGGCGGCACCTTGGCGACGCTCGACACCGTGGGCACCAAGGCGAACGACAACGTCGTGCCGACGCTGGCGGTGGAATACTTCTTCACCAAGGCCTTCTCGGTCGAGACGATCTGCTGCTTCACCCAGCACCACGTCAGCGGAACCGGCGACATCGAAGGCGCGGGCCTGGTCGATCACGTGCTCATCCTGCCCGCCACGGTGACGGCCAAGGCGCACCTCGACACCGGCACCCCGTTCAAGCCCTATGTCGGCGCCGGTCCGGCGTGGTTCTTCGTGTTCGACGAGAAGCCCGGCACAACCGCCCGCGCGCTCGGCGTGGACAAAGTGAAGATGTCGAACAAGCTGGGCTTCGCGCTTCAGGCGGGCATGGACATCGCCATAAACGACAAGGGCCTGGGCCTCTCGCTCGACGCCAAGAAGTACTGGGTGAAGCCGACCGCCTCGTTCTACGAGGACGGCGATCTGGCGCTGAAGACGCGCCACGACCTCGATCCCTGGGTGCTGAGCGCAGGCGTATCCTACCGCTTCTGACCTTGGGCTATCCGCAAGGGAAAAGGGGAGCTTCGGGCTCCCCTTTTCGTTCAACCCGCCTCGGCCACGAGTGCCGGATGATCGAGGATCGTCACGTCCCGCCGCGAGGGCAGATCGATCACGCGGTCGTTCTTGAGGCGGGTGAACTGGCGGCTCACCGTTTCGATCGTCAGCCCCAGCACGTCGGCGATCTGCTGGCGCGAGAACGGCAAGGTGATCCGGCGCGGCCCCGCATCCTCGAAATTCCACGCACAACCGGGAGGCTGGAGCCGCTCTTCCATTTCGAGCAGGAAGCTGGCCAGCTTCTCCGAGGCCGACTTGCGGCCCAGCAGCAGCATCCAGCGGCGCGTGCGGTCGAGTTCGGCCAAGGTGCGCTCGAGCAGCTTGTGCTCCAGTGCCGGGTGTTCCCGCGCAAAGGCGTCGAAATCGCGACGGGAGAAGACGCAGACCGTGGCCTCGGTCAGCGCGGTGGCGCCATGGCCGGTGGTGCCGCCGAAGGGCCGCCCGATGAAGTCGGACGGATAGACCACGCCGACGATCTGCTCGCGCCCGTCCTCGGTATTTGTCGATAGCTTGAGCACGCCGTCGATCACATTGGCGACGAGGACCGAATCCTCGCCCTCCCAGATCAGCGATTCGCCGGGCTGGATCGTGCGGGTGCGCCCGATCGCGTTGAGCGCCTCCAGCTCTTTCGCGTCGAGGGATGAACAGATCGCCCGGTTCCGGACGACGCACAGGTCGCAGTTGGCCATAGTCCTCCCGCGATAACAGCCGCTTCCCTGTGGCTCAAGGTCAGCTTACCGCCGGTTCCAGCAGGCGCATGGTGCCGGCATCGGCGTCGATCTCCACCGGCAGTCCGACCGGAACGCTCAGCTGCGCGGCGATATGGCCGATCTGGAGGCCCTGGAACGCGGGCACCTTGAGGCCCGAAAACTGGCGGTCGAGCACTTCGTAGATCGTGAAGTTCGAATAGCCGCCGTCCGGATTGCGGCAGCCGGTGCACTGGCCGAAGACGACCCCCGCCACTTTGTCGAACACGCCCGCCAGCGCGAGCTGGGTAAGCATGCGGTCGATCCGGTATTCGGATTCGTTGGTGTCCTCGATGAACAGCACGGCCCCGGTAAAGTCCGGCAGATAGGGCGTGCCGACCAGCCCCGAAAGCACGCTGAGATTACCGCCCAAGAGCCGCCCCCGCGCCTTGCCGCTGCGAAAAGTGCGCAAGTCCTTGCCGCGACCGGCGAGGTTCGCGCCTGCCCCCTCGGGCACCCGCCAGGTCGGCGTCGCGCCCTCGAAAGCCAGCGCATGGAACGACTCCCAGGCCGCAGGCGGCCACGAAGCCGAGGCGTTCGGGCCGTGGATGCTGGCCACTCCGGTTCGCGCCGCAAAAGCGAGGTGGAGCGCGGTATTGTCGCTGAAACCGACGAAGAGCTTGGGATTGGCCGCGATCCGCCCGAAATCGAGCCGCGGCAGCAGCCGCGCGCAACCCCAGCCGCCCGCCACCGACATGATCCCACGCACGGTCGAATCGCCGAACATCGCCATGAGATCGCTCGCCCGCGCCTCGTCCGAACCGGCCATGTAGCCCTCGCGGTCGAGCAGGTGCGCCGCCGGTTTCGGTTCCAGCCCCATGGCCCGCACCGTCGCCATGATCGAGTCCAGTCCGAACCGGTCGCCCACGAAGCGCGCCGGAGCGACCAGTCCCAGCACGTCACCCTCGCGCAGGCGCGGCGGCTTCACCAGCTTGGGTGCGGGTGCGGAAAGGGCCGGAATCGCGGGCAGCAGGCCCGCCGCCATGGCGGTGCCGACACCCGCCAGAACGGAGCGCCGCGTCAGTATCTGTTTCGACATGAAGGGAGGCTAGGCGAAGGCCGCACTTGCGCGCAACCATAAGACACTTAAATCCTTAGCTCTCGACGCCGCGCCTTCCAGCGGCCATGGAATGCAGATGACCGAACAAGAAGACAAGAAAGTCACCAACCGCCGCTTCTACAAGGCGGAGCAGGAAGCCACCTTCGCCGATGCGCAGGAAGGCACCATCCAGACCCAGAACCCGGCCTACCGCCTCGCCTTCCAGGACACCGAATTCCTGCTGCGCGACGAACTGCGCCCGGTCCGCTTCCAGCTCGAACTGCTCAAGACCGAGATGCTGCTGGAAGAGGCCAATATCGGCTCGACCATGGTGATGTACGGCTCCGCCCGCATCCCCTCGCCCGACCAGTGCGACGAAGTGCTCGCCCGCGCCAAGACGGATCAGGAAAAGAAGGTCGCCGAACGCCTCGTCGCCAAGGCGAAATACTACGAGGAAGCCCGCAAGCTCGCCCGCCTCGCCAGCCAGTGCTCGGTGGTGGAAAAGGGCATGCGCCAGTTCGTGGTCTGCTCGGGCGGCGGCCCCTCGATCATGGAGGCGGCCAACCGCGGCGCACGCGAAGTGGGCGCGGAATCGCTGGGCCTGAACATCGTCCTGCCGCACGAGCAGGCACCCAACCCCTACGTGACGCCGCGCCTCTCGTTCCAGTTCCATTACTTCGCGCTGCGCAAGATGCACTTCCTGCTGCGCGCCCGCGCGGTGGCGGTGTTCCCCGGCGGCTTCGGCACTTTCGACGAATTCTTCGAACTGCTCACGCTGATCCAGACCGGCAAGATGAAACCGCTGCCGATCCTGCTCTACGGCAAGGAATTCTGGGAACGCGTCGTCAACTTCGAGGCGCTGGCCGAGGAAGGCGTCATCAACGCTGCCGACCTCAAGCTGTTCCACTGGTGCGAAACTGCCGACGAAGGCTGGAAGGTCGTGCAGAAGTTCTACGATCTGGACTGCTGCTGAGGGCTTGAGGAGTGGGCTACGGCCCGCTCCTCCACCAGGCCATCGCAAGACACATCGTCATGCTGAGCTCGTTTCAGGATCCATTTCGCCGATCAGGCCGACGGTCTCGGCGGCAAGATGGATCCTGAAACGAGTTCAGGATGACGTGTGTTTTGGGTGAGGTTTGGCCCCTCTACCCCCGGACGTGATGCCCCAGCGGGCCATGTCCTTCGCCAAAGCCTGGGGCATTGAGCAATGCCGCCCGCACATAGTCGCGCGCACCGACGATGGCCGCTTCCAGCCCGGCGCCCTGCCCCATGAAGGTCGCGATAGCGCTGGAGAACGTGCACCCGGTGCCATGCGTGTGGCGCGTCTCGATACGCGGGGCCGTCCACGACAGCGGCAATTCGCCCGGACGCAGCAACCTGTCCTCCACGATCGGTCCCTCGGCATCACCGCCCTTGGCGATATAGGCCACGCCCCGTGCCGCCATTGCGCCGTTCCCGCCCAAGGCCGCCAGTTCCGGCACGTTCGGAGTCGTCAGCGTGGCCACCGCCATCAGCCGCTCGAACGCCTCGACCGTCGCCGCATCGGCCAGAACCGAACCACTCGTCGAAATCATCACCGGATCGAACACCACCGGCACATCCAGCCCGCCCAGCCGGTCCGCCACGACATGGGCGATCTCCGGACTGCCGAGCATGCCGATCTTCACCGCGTCCACGCCGATATCGCCGACGCAGGCGTCGATCTGCGCCGCCACCATCTCCGGCGAAAGCGCCACCACGTCCGTCACCCCGCAAGTATTCTGCGCGGTGATCGCAGTGATCGCGGTCATGGCATAGCCGCCCAGCATCACGATGGTCTTGATATCGGCCTGAATACCGGCGCCGCCCGAGCTGTCGGAACCGGCGATGGAAAGGATGCGGGGCGGTGTGATCATGGCGCTCCCTTGCCGGTTGGTGGGGGCGGTGTCGAGAGTAGAGAAAAGGGAAGTCCTGGGGGATGATCCCCCAGACCCTCGGAATGTCGACCTCGCGCGCCGCCTATCCGGTGTGCACTCCCTGCGGCGCAGCCATTAAGTCTCCCGACGCCACCATGAGCGCGGGGCGGATAGGCGGGGCGTGACCTGGACGGTATTGGGGGTGCAGGGGGGCTTTGCTCCCCTGCTTTTCCTTTTCTACCCCTTGAACCTGCGCTCCTTCGAAGGCGGCGCGGAATCGAAATGCCGCTTCGCCCGCGTCGGCCGGTCGAGCAGTTCGCCACCGCAATTGGGGCAAAGCTCGTCGAGATCGTCCGCGCATTCCGCGCAGTAGGTGCATTCGAAGCTGCAGATGAACGCGCCGGGGGCATCGGCGGGAAGGTCGGTGCCGCAGCGTTCGCAGTCGGGGCGCATTTCAAGGGCCATTAGATAGCAGCCTCTTCCACGGCGGCGCAGATCGAGGCCACGGCGGCCTCCACCTGACCGGCATCGTCGCCTTCCGCCATGACGCGGATCAGCGGCTCGGTGCCCGAAGCGCGGATGACGAGGCGTCCGCTGCCGTTGAGCGCGGCTTCGGCGTCGGCGATGGCGGCTTTGACGCCTGCCGCCTCCAGCGGCGTTCCGCCCGAGAAGCGCACGTTGCGCAGCAGTTGCGGCACGGGGTCGAAGAGGTGGAGCAGTTCGCTCGCCCGCTTGCCCGACTGGACGAGCGCGGCCAGCACCTGGAGCGCTGCCACGGTGCCGTCGCCGGTCGTCGCGTGGTCGAGCAGGATCATGTGGCCCGACTGCTCGCCGCCGACGTTGAAGCCGCCCGCGCGCATGCGTTCGAGGACGTGGCGGTCGCCCACCTTGGTGCGTTCGAGGGTCAGCCCCTGCCCTTGCAGATAGCGTTCGAGGCCAAGGTTCGACATGACCGTGGCCACCACGCCGCCGCCGCGCAGGGCGCCGCGCGCGGCCAGCTGGGTGCCGATCAGCGCCATGATCTGGTCGCCGTCGACGGTCTTGCCCTTCTCGTCCACGACGATCAGGCGGTCGGCGTCGCCGTCGAGGGCGATGCCGATATCGGCGCCCGAGGAAACCACGGTTTCCTGCAGCAGCTCGACATGGGTGGAGCCGCACTTGGCATTGATGTTGCGGCCGTTGGGCGAAACACCCACGGCAACGATCTCGGCGCCGAGTTCCCACAAGGCGGAAGGCGCGACCTGGTAGGCGGCGCCGTTGGCGCAATCGAGCGCGATCTTGAGACCGTCGAGGCGCACGGCTTCGGGCAGCGAGCGCTTGACCGCGTGGATGTAGCGTCCGCCCGCGTCGTCGATGCGGCGGGCGCGGCCGATGTCTTCGGAGGCGGCGAGCGGGATGTCCTGCGCCAGCATGGCCTCGATCGCCATCTCGTCCTCGTCGGAGAGCTTGAAGCCGTCGGGACCGAACAGCTTGATGCCGTTGTCCTCATAGGGGTTGTGGCTGGCCGAGATCATCACGCCGACGTCGGCGCGCAGTTCGCGGGTCAGCAGCGCGACCGCCGGGGTCGGCATCGGACCGAGCAACACCACGTCCATGCCGACGCTGGTGAAGCCCGCGACCATCGCGTTTTCCAGCATGTAGCCCGAGAGGCGGGTGTCCTTGCCGATCACCACGCGGTGGCGATGGGTGCCGCGCAGGAAGCGGGTGCCGGCCGCCTGGCCGACTTTCATGGCGATGGCGGCGGTCATCGCGCCCTGGTTGGTGCGGCCGCGAATGCCATCGGTGCCGAAGAATTGTCTGCTCATGACCTCCCCTTGGAGACTGGCTTGTTAATGCCGGATGACGTCCGCAAGGCCGCTCGCGCGGCTCCCTCTCGCACGCTCTAACCGCGCCGCCGATAAATTGCCATCGTGGACGGAACCGGAACGGCTCCGGGCGTAGTATGCGTCTGTCCTGACCGCACTCCACCGTCACCCTGAACTCGTTTCAGGGTCCATCTCACCGAAAGCTCGGTCGTCCGATCAGCAAACCGACGAGGCGGCTCGCCATACCACGCTCCGGCGCCAACCGAGGGATGGATCCTGAAACGAGTTCAGGATGACGGAGTCTTTATTCGATAGGGAAGCGCTCGCGATCAGGCTTCCAGCTCGATGTCCCAGTAGAGCCAGTCGCGCCAGGTTTCGTGGAGGTAGTTCGGCGGAAAGGCGCGGCCGCGTTCCTGGAGCTGCCAGCTGGTCGGCCGGATCGGCGCCACCAGCGGCGGCATGTTCGCCTGCTTGGGGGTGCGGCCACCCTTCTTGAGGTTGCAGGGCGCGCAGGCGGTGAGGATGTTTTCCCAGCTCGTCCTGCCGCCGAGGCGGCGCGGGACGACGTGGTCGAAGGTCAGCTGATGCGGAGAACCGCAGTACTGGCAGCTGAACCGATCGCGGAGGAAGAGGTTGAAGCGGGTGAAGGCGGGGAATTCGGAAGGCCGGACATATTGCCTGAGCGCAATCACCGAGGGGATCTGCATCGACCAGCTGGGCGAGTGGACCACCCGGTCGTAGCTGGAAATGATGTCCACCCTTTCGAGGCAGATCGCCTTTACCGCGGTCTGCCAGGGCCAGAGGCTGAGGGGGTAGTAGGAAAGCGGCGTGTAGTCCGCATTGAGCACTAAGGCAGGACAGTCGGAAAGACTTCGGGAGGGGTCATCCTCCGCGCTGCGGAACCGGGCCGCGCGCTCGATCAGCTCCGACTTGAGCATGGCCTCCTGTCGCAGGCCCTGATTGCGGTTTCATGGCAATGCATGTGTTTCGTTGCAGCATCTACGCGAGTCGGCGTCAAGCCGGGATCGGGCTGGCGCCATACAACAATCCACAGGTTCACCACAACGATTCCACAGCCAATCACCAATTCTCCGACAGCTTCTCCTGATTTTACACAGTCCTTATCCACAAGCTTATACCACTTGTCGCCAGCCTCCGCCGGGCTAGGAGCATGAGCCGATGACCCGCACCCGCTTCGCCCCCAGCCCCAATGGCCCGCTCCACCTCGGCCATGCCTATGCCGCCGTGGTCGCGCACGATCTGGCACGCGCGCGGAACGGCGAATTCCTGCTGCGGATCGAGGATATCGACGGCGAGCGCAGCCGCGCCGAATTCGTCGAGGAATTCTTCCTCGACCTCGAATGGCTGGGCCTGGACTGGGACGGCGAAACCCGGTTCCAGTCGAGGCGCCTCGCCAGCTACTCGGAGGCGGGCGAGCGCCTGAAGGCCATGGGCCTGCTCTACCCCTGCCGCTGTACCCGCGCCGAAATCGCCGCCGCCGCGCCCCGGATGGGACCGGACGGCCCGGTCTATCCCGGCACCTGCCGCCACAGGGAAATCCATCCGGAAGGCGCCGCATGGCGGCTCGACGTCGCCCGCGCGCTGGAATTGACCGGCCCGTTAGAATGGACCGACGAACGGGCCGGGCCGCAACGCGCAACTCCGCAAGTGTTCGGCGATGTCGTGCTGCTCAGGAAGGACCTGCCCGCCAGCTACCACCTCGCCGCCACGCTCGACGATGCGACGGACGGAATCACCCTCGTCACCCGCGGGATGGATCTGTTTCCGGCGAGCCATGTCCACCGCCTGCTGCAGGCCCTGCTCGGCCTGCCGGTGCCGGCTTGGCACCATCACCCGCTGCTGGTCGAGCCTGACGGGCGCAAACTGGCCAAGCGGCGCGGATCGCCCTCGCTCGGCGACCGGCGGCGGGCGGGCGAGGACGGCAAGGCCATCGCGGAGGCGCTCCGGCAGGCCCGCTTCCCCGCTGGCATTTCGCTTTCCGCAGGCGTAGACCTGTCGGCATGAGCACGCTTCTCATTCCGATCATCATTATCCTGATGATCCTGGTCGTCGTCAGCCTCGTGCGCGGCATCGTCGCTTTCATGCAGGGCGCCAAGGAAGACCTGAATCGCGATCCGGCCTCGACCGAGCCGACCGCGAACCAGCTTCTCCAGAACAAGATGATGTTCAACCGCATCAAGTATCAGGCGGCGGCGGTGATCGTCTGCGCCATCCTGCTGGCCATGGCGCGTTAGGTTTTTACAGGTTTTGCGGCACCGGCCCACGCCCCCACCCGACCTCCCATCAAGGACACACTAGTGGGAGGTCGGGTGGGGGCGTGGGCCGGTGCCGCCAAAATCCGCCTACGGCGGATTTTCAAAGGACTCCACCTTGGTAAAGCTTAACAAGATCTACACCCGCACGGGTGACGACGGCACCACGGGCCTCGTCGACGGCTCCCGCCTGCCCAAGTACGCCGCGCGCATGGAAGCGATCGGCGCGGTGGACGAAACGAACTGCGCCATCGGCCTTGCCGTCTGCGCGCTCACCGAAACGCCGCATGGCGCCGTGCTCACGCGCATCCAGAACGACCTGTTCGACCTCGGCGCCGATCTCGCGACGCCCGGCGATGATTTCACCCCCGGCGAAATGACCCTGCGCATCGTACCCTCGCAAGTGACGTGGCTGGAGGGCGAGATCGACGCGATCAATGCGCATCTCGAGCCGCTGCGCAGCTTCATCCTGCCCGGCGGCAGCGAGGCCGCCGCGCGCGTCCATGTAGCCCGCGCCTCCGCCCGCAAGGCCGAGCGCGCCGCCGTCGCCATGGCCGCCGAAGTGCCCGCCAATCCGGCGGCGCTCGGCTATCTCAACCGGCTCAGCGACTATCTCTTCGTCCTCGCCAGGGCGGTAAATGCCAACGGCGCCGACGACGTGCTTTGGGTGCCCGGCCAGAATCGTTAGATCTATCGCTAGGTTCCTTCCCTGAGCACCGGTGATAATCGTTCCGGCACAACGGGATCATCAGAGGAGTTTGGCAGTGCGGAAAGTCGGAATCATCGGCGCGGGAATCATGGGCTCAGGCATCGCCCAGACCGTGGCGAGCAAGGGCATGGAGGTGATCCTGTCCGATATTGCGATCGAAAACGCAGAGAAGGGCAAGGCGGGAATCGCCAAGAGCCTCGCCCGGCTGGTGGCCAAGGAAAAGATCACCCAGTCCGACGTCGACGCCCTGCTGCCCCGCATCACCCCGGCGGGCGACTATTCCGGCATGGGCGACTGCGACCTCATCATCGAAGCCGCCACCGAGCGCGAGGATATCAAGCTCAAGATCTTCACCGCCGTGGGCGAAGTGCTCGGCGCCAATGCCATTCTTGCCTCCAACACCAGTTCGATCCCGATCACCCGCATGGCCGCCGCCTCCCCCGACCCGACGCGGTTCTGCGGGTTGCACTTCTTCAATCCGGTGCCGGTGATGGGCCTTGTGGAAGTGATCCCCGGCCTTGCCACTTCCGAGGACACCACTGCCCGCATGAAAGCCTTCGGCGAGGCGCTGGGCAAGACCGTGGTTCTCGCCGGAGACGCGCCGGGCTTCGTGGTCAACCGCATTCTCTGCCCGATGCTCAACGAGGCGATCTTCGTGCTGGGCGAAGGCCTCGCCTCGGTCGAGGATATCGACGCGGGGATGCGCCTCGGCGCGAACCATCCGATGGGGCCGCTGACGCTGGCCGACTTCGTGGGCCTCGACACGCTCTACGAGATCATGAAGGTTTTCCTCGCCACTACCGGCGATCCCAAGTACCGCCCCGCGCCGCTGCTCCAGAAGTACGTCGAGGCAGGCTGGTACGGCCGCAAGTCGGGCCGGGGCTTCTACGATTACTCCGGCGAAGTTCCTGTGCCGTCACGCTGAATGATCGGAGGTAAGGGGTGGAACACACCCCCTACCTTCGGATCATTCCTCGGGCATCCGGAACCGGGCACTCTGCCGGACCGTTAATCCGGCAAAGGAGACCCACCATGAGCGAACGCCCCGACGACAGTGCCCCCGAGACATTCAATCCCGAACAGGACGACGAAGACACCCAGGCCCAGACTATCGCCGAGCAGGCTCAGGGCCGTTCCTCCAGCAGTTTCGGGCTGGAAGAGACCGAGAAGGTAAAGGGCGGCATCGCCGATGAGGACGATATCGAAGACCTCGTCGATCACATGAACCAGATGGATTCGAGCGGCGTCATCGACATGTCCGCCTATCGCGGCGAAGAAACGATGGACGATCTCGAAGACCGCTACGGCCGGGAAAACGCCGCCGACGCGGATTTCGCCGACGACGATAGCTGACGCCGAAGGCCGGGTTCAGGCAAGACAAAGACTCGCACCATCGAACCCCGTCGTCCCCGCGTAGGCGAGGCGACGGAACTGTTTTTGGAATGCTGTGGGCGATGTCAGTGCCCCACTCAGTCCGCCACAGAATCCTTCGCCCAAGGGTTCCTGTGCACAGGTTTCGTGGCAACTTGAGCGGCGTCATCCCGCCCCGCGTCGTCCGGGGAAGGCACCGAGCAATAGGCCGTCAGCAGGACACCGGCCGACCAGAACAGCGCATGCCACCGGCTCCTGAAGACATTCCTGATTTTCGGCCCGAACATGCGCCGAGGTTAGGGCGGACCCGTTAAGACTCCGTACCCGCCTCACGCCTGAGATCGTAGAGGATTTCCAGCGCATCGCGCGGGCTGAGCGCATCGACGTCCATCCCGCGCAACTTGTCACGCAGGACGTCGCACTGCTCCTCATGGGCTTCCTGCGCCGCCGCGAAGAGCGGCAGATCGCCCAGACCGGCAGCAAGACCGCCCGTTTCCGCGCGGCCCTTCTCCAGCTTTTCCAGCACCGACTTGGCGCGGCTGATGACCTTGGGCGGCACCCCGGCCAGCCGCGCGACGGCAAGGCCGTAGCTGCGATCCGCCGGTCCCTCGGCCAGTTCGTGCAGCAGCACCAGATCGCCCTTCCACTCCCGCGCGCGGACGTGATGGAGCGACAGCGCCTCGCAGGTTTCGCCGAGCCGCGCCATCTCGTGATAGTGCGTGGCGAAGAGGCAGCGGCAGCGGTTGGTCTCGTGGACCGCTTCCGCCACCGCCCATGCCAGCGCCAGACCGTCATAAGTCGAAGTCCCGCGTCCCACTTCGTCAAGGATGACGAAGCTGCGGTCGGTCGCCTGCGCGAGGATGGCGGCGGTTTCCACCATCTCGACCATGAAGGTCGAACGCCCGCGCGCGAGGTTGTCCGAGGCGCCGACGCGGCTGAACAGGCGGTCCACCATGCCGATCCGCGCCGACTTGGCAGGCACGAAACCGCCCGCCTGCGCGAGCAGCACGATCAGCGCGTTCTGGCGCAGGAAGGTCGACTTACCGCCCATGTTGGGACCGCCGATCAGCCAGAGCCGATCATGGCTGGCGAGGCGGCAATCGTTGGCGACGAAGCGCTCGCCCTGCACCTTCAGCGCGGCCTCCACCACCGGATGGCGGCCGCCTTCGATATCGAGCGAGAGGCCGTCGACCACTTCAGGCCGGCTCCAGCCGCCTTCGGCCGCGCGCTCAGCCTGTCCGGCCGCCACGTCGAAACGGGCCAGCGCGGCGGCGGTACGGGCAATCGCGTGACGGGCGGCGACGGCTTCGGCCACCAATTCCTCAAAATGCGCTTCCTCGGCGGCAAGCGCGTGGGCGCCCGCCTCGGTAATGCGGCTCGCCTCCTCATGCAGCGCCAGCGCGTTGAAGCGCATCGCACCGGCCATGGTCTGGCGGTGCGAGAAGCCGCTGTCCGGCTCCAGCAGCTTGTCGGCATGGCGCTGCGGCACTTCGATGAAATAGCCGAGCACGTTGTTGTGCTTGATCTTGAGCACAGAAACGCCGGTCTGCTCGCGGTACTTCGCTTCCAGCGCGGCGATCGCGCGGCGGGCATTGCCCGACGTGACGCGCAGCTCGTCGAGGGCGGCATCGTAGCCGCTGGCGATATAGCCGCCCTGCCCGCGCTCGGTCGGCGGGGTTTCCACCAGCGCCTGCGCGAAGTGATCGACGAGTGCCGCCCAATGATCTTGGCTCCCGCCGAGTTCGGGCATCAGCCGGTCGAGCAGCACCGGCAGGTCGTCCATCTGCGCCAGCCGCTCGCCGATGCGGCGCGCACCGGAAAGACCGTCGCGAAGCTGGCCGAGATCGCGTGGAGAACCACGCCCCGCCACCACGCGGCCCAGCGCGCGGCCGACATCCGGCAATGCCCGCAATGCCGCGCGCATGTCCTCGCGCAGCAGGTGATCGTCGTGCAGCCACTCGACCAGTTCCAGCCGCTCGGCAATCGCATGACGGTCGGTCAGCGGGGCGGAGAGGTCTTCGGCCAACTGGCGCGCACCGGCGCCGGTGACGCAGCGGTCGATCGCCTCGACCAGACTGCCCTTGCGGCCGCCCTGCGACGATTCCAGAATTTCGAGACTGGCGCGGGTCGCCTCGTCCATCGCCAGCGCGGCATCGCCGGCGCGCGCCACCGGCGGCAGCAGCAGCGGCAGCTTGCCGCGACCGACATGATCGAGATAGGCGATCAGCCCGCCCGCCGCGGCCAGCATGGCGCGCGTGAAAGCCCCGAAACCGTCGAGCGTCGCGACGCCATGGACAAATTTTAACCGCTCGTCGCCGCCGTCGGAGGAGAACTCATGAGCCGAGCGCGGGATCGCGCCGTCGGGTGCCAGTTCCCAGCCTTCCGGCAGGACCAGTTCGCGCGCGCCGAGCCGCGCCAGCGCCGCGCCCAGCCGGTCGGGCGGGCACTCTTCCAGTTCCATCCGTCCGGTGGAGATATCGCAGGCGGCAATGCCGAGCACGCCGCGCACCTCGCAGGCCGCCGCCAGCACATTGGCGCGGCGCGGCTCCAGCAGCGATTCCTCGGTCAGCGTTCCGGCGGTGACGAAGCGGACGATGTCTCGCGTCACCAACGCCTTGGAACCGCCGCGTTTCTTGGCTTCGGCAGGCGTCTCGGTCTGTTCGGCGATCGCCACGCGGCAACCGGCCTTGATGAGACGCGCAAGATAACCCTCGGCCGCATGGACCGGCACCCCGCACATCGGGATCGGCTGACCGCCGTGCTCGCCGCGCGTGGTAAGTGCAATGTCGAGCACCTGGCTTGCGGTTTTCGCATCCTCGAAGAACAATTCGAAGAAATCGCCCATCCGATAGAACAGCAGGCAGTCCCCGGCGACCTCGCGCAAGGCAAGGTACTGGGCCATCATCGGGGTCACGCCCGCCTTGTCAGAATGTCCGCTCATGGGCCGAAGCGTTAGCGCCGCGGAGACCTTTTTGGGAAGCGCCGGCAAGGTGCCTTTCCCCTATCGCGTAGCGAGAACATTCGTTAGGTCCTCTCCCAAATCGGGAGAAATCGCTTGTCCGAAAAATCGAAGATCCAGTTCACGGAGCGCGAAGCTCTGTTCTATCACAGCACCATCCGCCCCGGTAAGATCGAGATTATTGCGTCGAAGCCGATGGCGACGCAACGCGACCTCAGCCTGGCCTATTCGCCGGGCGTCGCCGTTCCGGTCCAGGCGATCGCCGACGACCCCGCCACCGCCTACGACTATACCGCCAAGGGCAACCTCGTTGCGGTGATCTCGAACGGCACCGCGATCCTGGGCATGGGCAACCTCGGCGCCCTCGCCTCGAAGCCGGTGATGGAGGGTAAGGCCGTCCTCTTCAAGCGCTTCGCCGACGTCGATTCCATCGACATCGAACTCGCCAGCGAGGACACCGACGCGCTGATCGAGGCCATCGCCATGATGGAACCGAGCTTCGGCGGCATCAACCTCGAGGACATCAAGGCGCCCGAGTGCTTCATCATCGAGCAGGCCCTGCGTGAGCGGATGAACATCCCGGTCATGCATGACGACCAGCACGGCACCGCGATCATCGCTGCGGCCGGTCTCATCAACGCCTGCCTCATCACCGGGCGCAAGCTGGACGAGATCAAGGTCGTGGTGAACGGCGCCGGTGCCTCGGCGCTGGCCTGCACCGCCCTGATCAAGTCGATGGGCGTGCGCCACGAGAACGTCCTCGTCTGCGATACGCGCGGCGTGATCTATCCGGGCCGCGAGCGGGTGGACCAGTTCAAGTCGGCCCACGCGGTCAAGACCGACAAGCGCACGCTGGCCGAAGCCCTCGTCGGCGCCGACGTCGTTCTCGGGCTCTCGGCCAAGGGCGCGATCACGCCCGAGATGGTCAAGTCCATGGCGCCGGAACCGATCATCTTCGCGATGGCCAACCCGGACCCGGAAATCACCCCGCCCGAAGCCAAGGCCGTGCGCCCCGACGCCATCGTCGCCACCGGCCGTTCGGACTATCCGAACCAGGTCAACAACGTGCTCGGCTTCCCCTTCATCTTCCGCGGCGCGCTGGACGTTTCGGCCACCGCGATCAACGAAGAGATGAAGATCGCCGCCGCCAAGGCCATCGCCGAACTGGCGCGCGAGCAGGTCCATGAAGACGTTGCCGCCGCCTATGGCGAATCCCAGCAGTTCGGCCGCGACTACATCATCCCGGCCCCGTTCGA
The DNA here is from genome assembly GCF_058273105.1 of Novosphingobium sp. BF6. Lineage (NCBI taxonomy): Bacteria > Pseudomonadati > Pseudomonadota > Alphaproteobacteria > Sphingomonadales > Sphingomonadaceae > Novosphingobium > Novosphingobium sp. BF6. Next base: position 530,740 of record NZ_CM177775.1, on the reverse strand, counting down.
TCCGCGCCTGATGGAAGTCGTGTCGATGGCCGTCGCCAAGGCGGCGATGGATTCCGGCGTCGCCACCCGCCCGATCGAGGACTTCCAGGCCTACCGCGACCAGCTCAAGGCGCGCCTCAACCCGACCACTTCAGTGCTCACCCGCGTCTACGAACAGGTCCGCGCCAATCCCAAGCGCATGATCTTCGCCGAAGCGGACAACGAAGTCGTCCTGCGCGCCGCGATCCAGTACCGCGACTTCGGCTACGGCGAACCAATCCTGGTCGGCCGCACCCAGGTCATCCTCGACAAGATGGCGGAACTCGGCGTCGCCGATCCCGAGAGCTACCATATCGAGAATTCGATGGTCTCGGATCACGTCGCGCCGATGGTGGAGATGCTCTACGAGCGCCTCAAGCGCCGCGGCTTCCTCCAGCGCGACGTGCAGCGCATGGTCAATACCGACCGCAACATCTTCGCCTCCGGCCTGCTCAAGCTGGGCGTCGGCGATGCGATGGTCACCGGCATGACCCGCCCCTTCGCGCAGTCGATCAAGGAAGTGCGCCGCGTGCTCGACCCGGCCGAGGGCAAGCTGCCCTTCGGCATCCACCTGCTGGTCGGCAAGAACCACACGGTGTTCATGGCCGACACCACCATCAACGAGCGCCCGACCGCCGAGCAGCTCGCGGTGATCGCCAAGGAAACCGCAGCCGTCGCCCGCCGCCTCGGCCACGAACCGCGCGTCGCCTTCCTCAGCTACTCGACCTTCGGCAACCCCTCGGGCAAGTGGCTGGACGCCACCCGCGAGGCGATCCGCATCCTCGACGAGGAACAGCCGGACTTCGAATACGAAGGCGAAATGGCCCCGGACGCGGCGCTGAACCCCAAGATCATGAAGCTCTACCCGTTCAGCCGCCTGTCGGCTCCGGCGAACGTGCTGATCATGCCGGGGCTGCAATCGGCCAATATCTCGGCCAAGCTGCTCAAGGAAATCGGCGGCACGACCTCGATCGGGCCGATGCTGCTGGGCGCGGAGAAGCCGGTGCAGATCGTGCCGATGACGGCGCTGGCGCCGGACGTGCTCACGCTGGCCGTGCTCGCGGCGGCGGGGATTGCCGGTTAAGAAGGGGAAAGGGGAGAAATGCAGGGGTTAATACCCCTGCACCCCGGACCTTGTTCGTCGTGCGCGCAGCTTCGTAGTGCGCGCATTTCGATGTTTCGAGTGTCTTCCGGCGAAAGAGCGCGCTAGCGGCTCCGCCGGGACCTCACTTCCGCCGATAGCGGAAATACCAGACCTCATGCCCATAGACGGTGCGCGCCTTGTTCTCGTAGCGCGTTTCCGGCCAGCCGCCCGGACGGGCCTGGAAGTCCTGCGGCTTCTCGCAGAGCCACTCGAACTGGTCGGTATGGCGCTGCATCACCATCAACGCATGGCGCACATAGACAGCATGGTCGGTGCCAAAGCGGAACTCGCCGCCGGGCTTGAGCTTGGCCGCGAACATGTCGACCGGACCGTCGTTCATCATGCGCCGCTTGGCATGACGCGCCTTGGGCCAAGGGTCCGGGTGCAGCAGGTAGAGGAACGAGAGCGAACCATCGGGAATGCGCGAGAGCACTTCCAGCGCGTCGCCGTGGTGGATGCGCACATTGCCGAGCGGCGTGCTGGCACCGTTGTCGCCCGCCACATGGGTCAGCGCCTGGGCAACACCGTTGATGAACGGCTCGGCACCGATGAAGCCGTGGTTCGGCAGCATGTCGGCCCGCCCGGCCATGTGTTCGCCGCCGCCGAAGCCGATCTCGAAATGCATCGGACGATCGTCGCCGAACAGCAGGTCGGACGTGACCGGCCCTTCGTGAGGAACCGCGATACGCGGCAGCAAGGTGTCGACCAGGGCCTGCTGGCCCGCGCGCAAGGGCTTGCCCTTGGCACGGCCATAGAGGCGGTTGAGCGTGGTCGGATCGCCGGATTTGTGAGCCGTCATGCCGCGGGGCACTGACACCGTTGCCCGGCAAGGTCAACGCCGCCCTTCTCTCAAAACGAAACGGCCCGCCCCGAAGGACAGGCCGTTCCATGCACGTTGCTTATACGCGCAAGGGGTCTGTTTACGCGACTTCCTGCAGTTCGTCCGGATCGCGCAGCACGTAGCCGCGGCCCCAGACCGTCTCGATGTAGTTGGCACCGCCGCAGGCGTGGGCCAGCTTCTTGCGCAGCTTGCAGATGAAGACGTCGATGATCTTCAGTTCCGGCTCGTCCATGCCGCCATAAAGGTGGTTGAGGAACATTTCCTTGGTCAGCGTGGTGCCCTTGCGCAGCGAGAGCAGCTCCAGCATCGCATATTCCTTGCCGGTCAGATGCACGCGGGCGCTGTCGACCTCGACGGTCTTGGCGTCAAGGTTCACCACCAGCTTGCCGGTGCGGATGACCGACTGCGAATGGCCCTTCGAGCGGCGGACGACGGCATGAATGCGCGCGATCAGCTCTTCGCGGTGGAACGGCTTGGTCACGTAGTCGTCGGCGCCGAAGCCGAACGAGCGAACCTTCGAATCCATTTCGGAGATGCCCGAGAGGATCAGCACCGGCGTCTGCACCTTGGCGACACGCAGCTTCTTCAGCACGTCGTACCCGTGCATGTCGGGCAGGTTCAGATCGAGCAGAATGATGTCGTAATCGTAGAGTTTACCGAGATCGAGGCCTTCTTCGCCCAGATCCGTGGAGTAGACATTGAACCCTTCGGCCGTCAGCATGAGCTCGATGGCCCGCGCGGTGGTGGGTTCATCCTCGATCAGCAGGACACGCATCGGAAATTACCTTTCGCCCCCCGTTTCGGCTCAAAACCCCAGCCGAAACGGACATTTCCTTGTATTAACCATAGGACGGATGAAGGTTAAAGGTTAATTTGCCGTAAACACGATTGCCCGTGATTTTTCAAAACCATAGGGAATCCGCGCCGGTTAGGAATATTTCTCCTCGAACGGTGCTTCCAGACCTTAAAAAATCTGGCCCCGACCACCCATCAGACCATGCCGACCACCGGCCGGATCGGCCGAATCGGGACCTGAGCCTGCCACACATCGATTCGCTTGAGGTAGCTCCACAGGCCGCATTGCAGGCCGATCAGCATCAGGATGAACGGCTGGAAGGCAATGCCCACGAACAGCGATCCGATCAGATAGACCACTTGCGCCAGTTGCAGCGCCACCGCCAGCGGCGCCACCCAGGCCTCGTCCGGTCCGGTGCGCTGCTTCCAGCGGCGGCGGATCTGCTCCATCTGAATCAGCCCCGTCAACTGGAGCAGGATCCAGAGACCGAAACCGGGGAAGCCCTGCTCGCCCAGCATCTCGAAGTAGCTGGAATGGAAGGCCCGGCCTTCCTCCACGACATGGGTGCGCCGGATCTCGGTGCTGCCGTCGACGGTGACCTTCGCAACGGTATCGTACTCGACCCGGCTCGACTGGTTGACCACGAAGCCGCCGCCCATCGGGTGCTCCTTCACATAGCCCCAGGTCCATTTCCAGACGCCGAGGCGCGTGCTGGCGGACTGGTCGGCCTCGTGATTCTCGATCGTGCCCATCCGCGCCAGGAAGGCCTGCGGCAGGAACGGCACCGCGACCATGACCGCCAGCGCCATGCCGCCCGCGATCAGCACCTTGTGCTTCGCGGTCCGCAGGTAGAACAAGCAAAGCACGCCGAGGCACACGAGTCCGGTGCGCGCCTGCGTCCCCACCGGGATCAGCGAACAGGCGAAGATCAGCGCGGCAGCGAACAGGTAGACCCGCCAGTCCGCCGGAAACACCGTGCCGTATTTCACCAGCCAGAGCACGATCGGGATGATCGAGATCGCCACGGCCGAGAGGATCGACCCTTCGTAGAGGCCGGTGTTGTTCTCCACGAAGATCCGCAAAGTGCCGTAGCCGCCGCCGCCGCCCGCGGTCTTGAGGCCGCCGTCGATGATGAGCGCGCTCGCCGCCAGCACCATGACGAGCGCCACGGCCTCGATCCTCAGCCGTGTCCGCAAGGTGAAGGGCAGGAAAATCGCGAATACCAGCGCCTTCCACACCCAGGCCCACTTCTCCGCCGCAGCGGCGGGATAGACCGCCGCCCAGGTGGTATAACCGCAATAGAGCAGCAGCGCTGCGAGGATGCCCTGCCGCAGGGTGAAGCGCGAATCGCGCTTGTCGTCGAGCGCCAGCCAGCCGAGGAACGCGGCGGCAAAGGCCATGAGCGAGATCGGCAGATGGGACAGGATGCCCCAGGAAATGATCTGCGGGCTGACGATATCGACATAGAGATAGCACAGCACCCAGAGGAACGGGCGCCGGAAACCGATCAGCAGGAAGCAGGCGACGAAGCCGGTCAGCGCAAGGTCAAGCATCGTCGCGACCTTCCCCCTGACCCGGCCAGCGCATCTCGCGCCGCACCGGCCCGCCGCGCTTCAAGGGTCGCTGTTCGGGAGCGACGCCTTCCCCCGGCGTCTCGACATCGAGGTCAGGCCGCAGCAGCAGGCGCCACGCGGCCAGCGCCAGCAGTCCGTGGCTTACGGCAAGGGCAAGGATGTCGACCATCGCGCCGGGCCTATCAGCGCCGGGTTGACGCGGCGTTAAGCCTTGCAGACATAGGCTTCCGCCCCATGACCCGTGTCCTCCACGTCCTCGACCATTCGCTGCCGATGCACAGCGGCTATACCTTCCGGACCCGCGCGATCCTGAAGGCGCAGGAAGCCATGGGCTTCGAAGTCCGCGGCATTACCGGCATACGCCACAAGGCGGAAGGCCCCGTGGTGGAGGAAGCGGACGGGCTGACGTTCCACCGCACCGAAGGAACCGTCAGCGGGCCGGTGGGCCTGCGCGAATGGCGCGAGATCGCCCTGTTCGCCGAATCGATCGACCGGCTGGTGCGCGCATGGCGGCCGGACGTGCTCCATGCCCATTCGCCCTCGCTCTGCGGCGCGGCGGCGGCGCGCGTCGCCCGCCGCCACGGCATTCCGCTGGTCTACGAAATCCGCGCCTTCTGGGAAGATGCGGCGGTGGGCAACGGCACCGGCAGCGAAGGCTCGCTCAAGTACCGGCTGACGCGGGCGCTGGAAAACCGCGTCGTCGCCCGCGCCGATGCCGTGGTGACGATCTGTGACGGGCTGCGCGAAGACCTCGCCGCGCGCGGGGTTCCGGCGGGCAAGATCTCGAAGATGCCCAACGGCGTCGATCTCGACCTGTTCGGCACGCCGCCCGCGCGCGATCCGGCGCTGGCCCGCGAACTCGGCTTCGAAACCGACGGGACCGCCCACCCGGTCATCGGCTTCATCGGCAGCTTCTACGACTACGAAGGCCTCGACGACCTGATCGCCGCCATGCCCCTGCTGCTGGAGCGCCAGCCCGAAGCGCGGCTGTTGCTGGTCGGCGGCGGCCCGCGCGAGGAAGCGCTGCGCGCGCAGGCCCAGGCCTCCCCGGCCGCCGGGGCGATCCGCTTCATCGGCCGCGTGCCGCACCACGAGGTCGAGCGCTACTATGCCCTGGCCGACGTGATGGCCTATCCGCGCAAGAAGAGCCGGTTGACCGACCTCGTCACCCCGCTGAAACCGCTGGAAGCCATGGCGCAGGGCAAGCTGGTCGCCGCCAGCGATGTCGGCGGGCACCGCGAACTCGTGACTCACGGCAAGACCGGCACGCTTTTCGCGCCCGACGATCCCGCCGCCTGCGCCGCCGCGCTCGCGGACTTGCTGGAAGCCCGCGAATCGTGGGATGCCTACCGCGAAGCCGGCCGCAGCCATGTACGGGAACGGCACGACTGGGCGGTCAATGCCCGGCATTATCGAGACGTTTACCAAATGGTGGCACCTCTGGCGGGACGAAAAAGGCTGGAAACCGCTGCCTGAACTGGCGAATTACCATCCTGCGGAACTCAGAACGGGGTTAATGAACGTGGCGAAACCAGAGAGCAGGCAAGAGGGCAAAAAGGCCCAACCGATCAGCCGCCACCCGCTGTTCCCGGCGATCGTCGCCCTGTGGTTCGCCGCACTGTTCGGACTTGGATCGCTGATGGTCAGCCCGGCGCTGATCGAGCGGATCGTCTCGGCCACGGGTCTCGCCAAGGTCCTGCCGATGGCCGCGCCGCCGCTCGGTGCCACCGCCCGCATCCTCTTCGCGCTGGCGCTCACCGGCCTTGGCGGACTGGTCGGCCTCGTCGCCGGGCGCCGCGTCGCCCAGACTGCCGAGGAAGCCCCTGCCCGCATGCCTTTCGCCGGTCTCGAAGCCGGCGACACCGCTCCCGAAGCGGACGGCGAACCGGAAGTAGCACCGGTCGAAGAACGCGCTTCTTCCGCCTTGCCGCGCCGCCGCCGCGCCCTCGCGCTGCCGGTCGAGGATGCCGTGCCGCTGGAAGAGCCGGAAATCGTAGCCCACGAAGCCGAGCAGCCGCCGATCCTCAATCTCTCCGAACTCGATTTCGACGGTATCGAGGCCGCCGATCCTGTCGATCCGCTGCTTCTCGCGGAAGAGACCTATCGCCAGCCGGATCTCGAAGCGCCGGAAATCGTTGCGGCTGAATGGTCGCCTGCGGAGGACGAAGCGCCTGTTCCGCCAACCGCTTCCGACGATGCGGACGAGCAAGGCCCCTTCGGCCGCATTCCCGAATGGCTGGAGCCGCGCCAGGAAGCCCACAGCTTCTCCCCGGCACGCTGGGGCGCTGCGCATGACGAGGTTTCCCAACCCGCCGCCCCTGCTCCCGCGCCGGAAAGCCTGAGCAACCGCTTGTTCGAGGCCTATTCGCGCTCCCTGACCGAATCCGCCGAGACCTCGGAAGTCCAGCCGCTCTTCACCGCCGGTGCAGCGGACACGGACGCAGATTCCGCGCAAGAGACCGCCACTTTCGAGGAACGCCTTCAGGCCGCCGAACGGATTGCCGGGGCTGACCTCGAGGATCTGTCGCAAGTCGAACTGCTGGAACGTCTCGCGCTGGCGATGGAGCGTCAGCGCCGCCTCCGCGCCGCCGCGACTCAGGCCGAACCCGAAGATCGGCCGATTTCGGATGAAGTGGCCATCGCGGCCGATCCCACTCCGCCGAGTGCCGAGACCATCGCTTTTCCCGCCGAGCGCCCGGCAGATTCCATTCTCCCGCGCCTCGCTTCGGTATCACCCTTCACCGCGCCGCTGCGATCGGTGCCGGATACGCAGGACCTCGACCGGGATGACAGCGCCCCTGTCGCGAAAATGGAGGTCCCGACTCCGATTCCGGCAGCCCTGCGCCCCATCGGCTTCGACGCCTTCGGCCATGACGACGCCGACGATGCCTTGCCCGGCTATGTCCCGCCCCGTCATATCAGTCTGGCGCTGGCCAATCCGGTCGCGGTCCTGCCCGAGGCTCCCGCAGAACCCGAAAACGACGTCGAGGATCGCGAGCAATATGCCGCCTTCGATACGCTTTCCGAGAGCTTCGACTACTACGAGGAACCTGAGGACGACGAAGAGGACACCGTTCTCGCGAAAGGCTATTCCTCGCTGCTGAACCTGACGCGCCAGTCGCCCCGACAGAACTTCGTGCGGCTCGATGACGAAGCTCCGGCAACCGAGGTCGCCGACGATGTTTCGGAAGTTAACGGTGCCCGGCCGTTCGATCCGCCCGCCCGCCCCGATCCCGGCGAAACCGAGAAAGCCCTGCGCGCCGCGCTCGCGACGCTCCAGCGGATGAGTGGAGCCGCCTGAAACCGGCCGCCAGCCCTGCGAGAATGCGTTTCACGCAATTGAGACCCATTCTCGCATAACAAAATTCCCTTTTTTACCGCGCACACGCACTAAATTTTGCGCGAACCCATGCCTTCGCCATTGCAAAAGCGTCCCGTAATCGTCATGGGGGCGCTTGGGACCCCCATGACGCACCTTGGCGCAGCACGATTCGTGCGCTCCGGGCGCGACGCAGGGTCCCCGGCAAAAAATGACAGGATGGGTTTTTATCGATGGGATTTCCTAAGCCCCAGGGCCTTTATGATGCGCGTAACGAACACGATGCTTGTGGTGTAGGCTTCGTAGCCCATATCAAAGGCCAGAAAACGCATGCAATCATTACTCAGGCGCTGGAAATCCTGAAAAATATCGACCACCGCGGTGCGGTGGGTGCCGATCCCCTGCTGGGCGACGGCGCAGGAATCCTGACGCAGCTTCCCGACACCCTGTTCCGCAGCTGGGCCGCCGCCACCGGCGTCGAGCTGCCGCAGGCGGGCGACTATGCGGTCGCCATGTGCTTCCTGCCGCAGGACGAGGCCAGTCGCGACCTCATCACGCAGACCTTCGAGAAGTTCATCGCCAAGGAAGGCCAGCACCTGATCGGCTGGCGCGACGTGCCGGTCACGCTCGACGGCCTCGGCAAGACCGTGATCGAATCTATGCCGGTGATCCGCCAGTGCTTCGTCGGCCGCGGTGACAACTGCGCCGATCAGGACGCTTTCGAGCGCAAGATCTTGGCGATCCGCAAGCAGACGCAGAACCCGCTCAAGGCCATGGCCGAAAAGCACGACCTGCCCGGCCTGACCGAGCTCTACATGCCGAGCTTCTCCAGCCGCACGATCGTCTACAAGGGCCTGCTGCTGGCGACCCAGGTCGGCTCGTTCTACGACGACCTGCGCAATCCCGAGTTCGTCTCGGCGCTCGGCCTCGTCCACCAGCGCTTCTCGACCAACACGTTCCCGAGCTGGAAGCTGGCGCACCCGTTCCGCTTCATGGCCCACAACGGCGAGATCAACACGGTTCGCGGCAACGTGAACTGGATGAACGCGCGCCGCCGCACCATGGAATCGGAGCTGCTCGGCGCCGATCTCGACAAGATGTGGCCGCTGATCCCGCACGGCCAGTCGGACACCGCCTGCCTCGACAATGCGCTCGAACTGCTGCTGGCCGGCGGCTATCCGCTCGTCCACGCGATGATGATGCTCATCCCGGAAGCCTGGGCGGGCAATGCGCTGATGACGCCGGAGCGCCGCGCATTCTACGAATACCACGCCGCCCTGATGGAGCCGTGGGACGGTCCCGCCGCCGTGGCCTTCACCGACGGCCGCCAGATCGGCGCCACGCTGGACCGCAATGGCCTCCGCCCCGCGCGCTTCCTCGTCACCGACGACGACATCTGCGTCATGGCTTCGGAATCGGGCGTGCTCCCGATCAAGGAAGACAACATCGTCCGCAAGTGGCGCCTCCAGCCCGGCAAGATGCTCCTGATCGACTTCGAGCAGGGCCGCATCATCGAAGACGAAGAGATCAAGACCCAGCTCGCCAACGAAGAGCCCTACGAAAAGTGGCTTGAGCAGGCGCAGTACAAGCTGGCCGATCTCGACGTGATCGAACCGGAACTGGCCGAGCTGCCCCAGCCGACCGGCACCCTGCTCGATCGCCAGCAGGCCTTCGGCTACACGCAGGAAGACGTCAGCCGCTTCCTCGAACCGATGGCCGTCAATGCCGACGACCCGCTCGGCTCGATGGGCACCGACACGCCGATCCCGGTGCTGTCGAACAAGGCCCGCCTGCTTTACGACTACTTCAAGCAGAACTTCGCACAGGTCACCAACCCGCCGATCGACCCGATCCGCGAGGAACTGGTGATGAGCCTTGTCACCATGATCGGCCCGCGCCCGAACCTGCTCGGCCATGACGCGGGCACGCACAAGCGCCTCGAAGTCAGCCAGCCGATCCTGACCGATCTCGGCCTCGCCAAGATCCGCTCGGTGGAAGCCGCGCTCGACGGCGCCTTCCGCACCGAGACCATCGACATGACCTGGGATGCCGCTTCCGGCGCCGAGGGCCTGGAGATGGCGATCAAGGAAATGTGCTGGGCCGCGACCGAAGCGGTGCTGGCGGACAAGAACATCCTCGTCCTGTCCGACCGCGCACAGGGTCCGGATCGCATCCCGATGCCGGCGCTGCTGGCGACGGCTGCCGTACACCACCACCTCGTCCGCCAGGGCCTGCGCATGCAGACCGGCCTCGTCGTGGAAACCGGCGAAGCGCGCGAAGTGCATCACTTCTGCGCTCTGGCCGGCTACGGCGCGGAAGCGATCAACCCCTATCTGGCGCTCGAAACCATCGAAGCCGTGCGCGTTCGCAAGAATCTGCCGGTAACGGCGGAGCAGGCGGCGAAGAACTACGTCTACGCCATCGGCAAGGGCATCCGTAAGGTCATGTCCAAGATGGGCATCTCGACCTACCAGTCGTATTGCGGCGCCCAGATCTTCGACGCCGTGGGCCTCTCGACCGCCTTCGTGGACAAGTATTTCACCGGAACCGCCACCTCGATCGAGGGTGCGGGCCTGGCCGAGATCGCGGCGGAAACCGTGCAGCGCCACAACGCGGCCTACGGCGACAACCCGATCTACGCCAACATGCTCGACGTCGGCGGCATCTACGGTGCGCGCGTGCGCGGCGAGGAACATGCCTGGACGTCCGAGAACATCGGCGCGCTCCAGCACGCGGTTCGCGGCAATATCCCCGCCAAGTACGAGGAATTCGCCCGCACCATCAACGACCAGTCGACCCGGATGCTCACCATCCGCGGGCTGATGGAATTCGCCCCCAGCCAGGCGATCCACATCTCCGAGGTGGAACCCGCCAGCGAGATCGTGAAGCGCTTCGCCACCGGCGCGATGAGCTACGGCTCGATCTCGTGGGAGGCGCATACCACGCTGGCGCTGGCGATGAACCGCATCGGCGGCAAGTCGAACACCGGCGAAGGCGGCGAGGATCCCTCGCGCTTCAAGCCCCTGCCGAACGGCGACACCATGCGCTCGTCGATCAAGCAGGTCGCTTCGGGCCGCTTCGGCGTGACCACCGAATACCTCGTCAATGCCGACGACATCCAGATCAAGATGGCCCAGGGCGCCAAGCCCGGCGAAGGCGGCCAGCTGCCGGGCGACAAGGTGGACAAGACCATCGGCGCCACCCGTCACTCGACGCCGGGCGTCGGCCTGATCTCGCCGCCGCCGCACCACGACATCTATTCGATCGAAGACATCGCGCAGCTCATTCACGATCTCAAGAACGTGAATCCGACCAGCCGCGTCTCGGTCAAGCTGGTGTCCGAAGTGGGCGTGGGCACGGTCGCGGCGGGCGTCTCCAAGGCGCGCGCGGACCACATCACGATCTCGGGCTACGAAGGCGGCACCGGCGCTTCGCCGCTGACCTCGCTGACCCATGCGGGTTCGCCCTGGGAAATCGGCCTGGCCGAAACCCAGCAGACCCTGCTGCTCAACAACTTGCGCAGCCGCGTGGTGGTCCAGGCCGACGGCGGCCTGCGCACCGGCCGTGACGTCGCCGTGGCCGCGCTGCTCGGCGCGGAAGAGTTCGGCTTCGCCACCGCTCCGCTGATCGCGGCGGGCTGCATCATGATGCGCAAGTGCCACCTCAACACCTGCCCGGTCGGCGTCGCCACCCAGGACCCCGTCCTGCGCGCCCGCTTCACCGGCCAGCCCGAGCACGTGGTCAACTACTTCTTCTTCGTCGCCGAGGAGCTACGCGCGATCATGGCGCAACTGGGCTTCCGCACGATCGCCGAAATGGTCGGCCGGGTGGACAAGCTCGACATGAAGAAGGCGGTTTCGCACTGGAAGGCCAAGGGCGTGGACCTCTCCAAGGTCCTCTACCAGACGCCGCTGGGCGACAGCCCCTCGCTGGGCTGGAGCGAAGCACAGGACCACGGCCTCGAAAACGCGCTGGACAACGCGCTGATCGCAGGCGCTGCCGATGCGCTGGACAATCGCCAGCCCGTCCGCATCGAAAAGAGCGTCATCAACGTCAACCGCACGGTCGGCGCGATGCTCTCGGGCGAAGTGGCCCGTCGCTACGGCCATGACGGGTTGCCCGACAACACGATCAACGTGAAGCTTACCGGCGTCGCCGGCCAGAGCTTCGCCGCCTGGCTTGCCCACGGCGTCACGCTCGACCTGACCGGCGATGCCAACGACTATGTCGGCAAGGGCCTGTCCGGCGGCCGCGTGATCGTGCGCCAGCCCGGCCACGTGAACCGCGATCCGCTCAAGAACATCATCGTTGGCAATACCGTGCTCTACGGCGCGATTTCCGGCGAGGCGTTCTTCAACGGCGTCGGCGGCGAGCGCTTCGCGGTCCGCAACTCGGGCGCGATCGCGGTCGTCGAAGGCTGCGGCGACCACGGCTGCGAATACATGACCGGCGGCGTCGTGACGGTGCTTGGCAAGACCGGCCGCAACTTCGCGGCAGGCATGTCCGGCGGCATCGCCTACGTCTACGACGAGGACGGCGAGTTCGACAAGCTGGTCAACCCGGCCATGGTGGACCTGCTCAAGATCTCCGCCGAAGCCGACGAGGAGGAAGGCACCGGCCGTCCCCAGCAGCGCACCGTCTCGGTTCGCGACCTGGGCATGGGCGACATGCTGCGCCACGATGCGGAGCGCCTGCGCATCCTGCTCGAACGCCACCACCTGCACACCGGCTCGAAGCGGGCCCGCGCACTGCTCGACGACTGGTCGAACGCGCTGGGCAAGTTCGTCAAGGTGATGCCGCGCGACTACGCGAAGGCTCTGCGCCAGCAGGAGGCCGAGCGCCTCGAAGCCGCTTCGGTCGCAGCAGAATAAGATCGGGAATTAGTAAGATGGGCAAGGAAACCGGCTTCCTCGAACTGGACCGCCAGGACCGCACTTATGGCGACGCCAAGGCGCGCCTCAAGAACTACAACGAGTTCGTCGTCCCGCTGGCGCCGCAGGCGCTGAAGGACCAGGCCTCGCGCTGCATGAACTGCGGCGTGCCGCACTGCCATACCGGCTGTCCGGTCAATAACATCATCCCGGACTGGAACCACCTGGTCTACGAGGACGACTTCAGGAACGCGCTGGAAGTCCTCCACTCGACCAACAACTTCCCCGAGTTCACCGGCCGCATCTGCCCCGCCCCGTGCGAGGCGGCCTGCACCCTGAACATCGTGGACCAGCCGGTCACCATCAAGTCGATCGAATGCGCGATCGTCGACAAGGGCTGGCAGGAAGGCTGGATCACGCCGAAGCCCGCCACGAAGAAGACCGGCAAGTCTGTCGCCGTCGTCGGCTCCGGCCCGGCGGGCATGGCCTGCGCCCAGCAGCTTGCCCGCGCCGGCCACTCGGTGACGGTGTTCGAGAAGAGCGACCGCGTCGGCGGCCTGCTCCGCTACGGCATCCCCGACTTCAAGATGGAAAAGCACCTCATCAACCGTCGTCTCGTGCAGATGATGGCCGAGGGCATCGAATTCCGCACTTCCACCGAAGTGGGCGTGACCGTCTCGGTCGCCTCGCTGAAGGAAAACTTCGACACCGTCGTCTTCGCGGGCGGCGCCGAGGATCCCCGTCCGCTGAACATTCCGGGCTTCGAACTGCCCGGCGTGCGCTTCGCGATGGAGTTCCTCACCCAGCAGAACAAGCGCAACGCGGGTGACGACGAGCTTCGCGCCGCCCCGCGCGGCACGCTTTCGGCCACCGGCAAGCACGTCATCGTCATCGGCGGCGGCGACACCGGTTCGGACTGCGTCGGCACCTCGAACCGCCAGGGCGCGGCTTCGGTCACCCAGCTCGAAATCATGCCCAAGCCGCCGCTGCACGAGAACAAGGCGATGTCCTGGCCGAACTGGCCGCTCAAGCTGCGCACCTCGTCGAGCCACGAGGAAGGCGTCGAGCGCGACTGGGCCGTACTGACCAAGCGCGTCATCGGCGACAACGACGTGCGCGCCCTCGAATGCGTCCGCGTCGAGTGGAAGGACGGCAAGATGCAGGAAGTGGAAGGCAGCGAGTTCACGCTCCAGGCCGACCTCATCCTGCTCGCCATGGGCTTTGTCGGCCCGCGCAAGGCCGGCATGCTCGACCAGTCGGGCGTCGAGCTGGACGCGCGCGGCAACGTCAAGGCCACCATGGCCGACTACCGCACCAGCGATCCGGCGATCTATTCGTGCGGCGACATGCGCCGCGGCCAGTCGCTGGTGGTCTGGGCGATCCGCGAAGGCCGCCAGTGCGCCCGCGCAGTGGACGAGGCGCTCATGGGCAGTTCCGAACTGCCGCGCTGAGCCAGGTCTGAATCGATATCGGAAGGGGCGCTCCCGCAAGGAGCGCTCCTTTTCGTTTGTGCCCTCGCCCCGGCGATCCCTTAGATCCCGCCGTTGACCGGCGCTCCCCGCTTCAGGATTCTGTCGGCGAAAGGGAGAACGAGCGAATGTTGCTGGAAATCGCGGAAATCGAAGTGCGCCCCGGCGCCGAGGACGGCTTCGCCGCGGCCATGCAAGAATCCGGGCTGACCGACCTGGCCGCCTGCGACGGCGTCGTCTCGATCCGCTTCGGGCGCGGGGTGGAAAACCCGTCGAAATTCACCTTCCACGTCGTCTGGACTTCCATGGAAGCACACGACGCAGCGCGCGGACTGGACGCTTTCGCACGTTTCCGCGCCGCCTTCGGCGAGATGGGCGTCAGCGGAACGATGAGTCACTATCTGATGGGCGAGGCGATCCCGGGCGCTTCGGCATGACTCATTTCTCCCTTTCGAGGGAGGAATTACCAGTCGATCCGGCCGCGGCCGTTCGCTTCCAGGAATTCGTTCGCCTTGCTGAAATGACGGCAACCCAGGAAGCCGCGATGGGCCGAAAGCGGGCTGGGATGCGGCGCCGTCAGCACCAGGTGATGGCTCGAAGCCAGACCCGGCACCCGCATCGCTTTTTTCTGAGCATGACTGCCCCACAGCAAGAACACACAAGGCTCCGCCTTGGCCGCGACTGCCGCGACGGCGGCATCGGTGATCGCTTCCCAGCCCTTGTTCTGGTGCGACCCGGCCTGCGCTTCCTCGACCGTCAGCGCATTGTTGAGCAGGAGCACGCCCTGCCGCGCCCAATGTTCGAGATTGCCGTGCCCCGGCGCGGTCACGCCGCAGTCCGTCGCCAGTTCCTTGTAGATATTGACCAGCGACGGCGGCACTTTCACGCCTTCCGGCACCGAAAACGAAAGGCCATGCGCCTGCCCCGGCCCGTGATAGGGGTCCTGCCCGAGAATGACGACGCGCACCTGATCGAGCGGCGTCAGCTCCAGCGCCCGCAGCCGCGTGCCGCGCGGCGGATAGATCCGCTTGCCTGCGGCTTCCTCGGCCTTGAGCCAGCCGCCGAGCTGGCGCGACTGCGGGGAATCGAGCACGGTCCCCAGTGCCGATTGCCAGGATGGCGGCACGCCCTGAAGCGATCCCGAGACCTCCATTCGCGCCGTACTCCCGCCTAAACCATTTGCGAAACTCTGGCCCAGTCCCTAAGCATTTTCGGACCATGGCTGTCTATCTCCACGAAGAAGATCTCCCCGAAGGCGTGCTTGCGCCGGGACCCGTTGCCGTCGACACCGAGACGATGGGCTTGATCACCCCGCGCGACCGCCTTTGCGTGGTCCAGATTTCCGACGGACAGGGCGACGAGCATCTCGTCCGCTTTGCGCCCGGCAGCGATTTCGCCGCGCCGAACCTGAAGGCGGTGCTGGCCGATCCGGCCCGGCTGAAGCTCTACCACTTTGCCCGGTTCGACCTTGCCGCGATCGAGCATTACCTCGGCGTCACCGCCGCGCCGGTGTTCTGCACCAAGATCGCCAGCAAGCTCACCCGCACTTACACCGACCGCCACGGCCTCAAGGACCTCGTGCGCGAACTGCTCGGCAAGGAAGTATCGAAGCAGCAGCAGTCGAGCGACTGGGGCGCCGCCGAACTGACCGAGCCGCAGAAGGAATATGCGGCCTCGGACGTGCGCTACCTTCACGCGATGCACCAGATTCTTGTCGTGCGCCTCGCCCGTGAGAACCGCACCGAGATCGCCCAGGCCTGTTTCGACTTCCTGCCCGCCCGCGCCCGGCTCGACCTAGCCGGCTGGCCGGATCACGACATCTTCAGCCACGAAGCCGCGTGATCGGAGCCTAGCCACGCATGTCGGTCGAAGCCAACCAGATCCGCAATCGCCGCCGGCACTTCGCCGCGCCCGGCGGCTCGCACGATCGCATGGTGGCCTTCCTTGCCAAGGCCCTGCCTGCGGGCATCGGCCTGATAGCGGCCGTCATGATCCTGGTCCCGCTCTCCCCGCGCGGAGAGATCAGCTTCCTGCTGGACCGCAACAAGGTGGCGACCACCAGCGAGCGTATCGCCGTGGCGGACGCCGCCTATCGCGGGCAGGACAACCAGGGCCGTGACTTCGTGGTGACGGCGGGCACCGCCGTCCAGCGTTCGCCCGAAATTCCCATCGTCGAAATGCAGAAGCTGGTCGCCCAGATGGCCCTGCGCGACGGCCCCGCCGATATCGTGGCGCCGCGCGGCGCCTACAATTTCGACAAGGACACGATGGCGGTAGACGGCCCGGTCAACTTCAAGTCGTCCGACGGCTATACGATGACCACCAGCAAGGTCGACGTCGACATCAAGCAGAAGACGGCGGTCGCGTCGGGCGGCGTCCAGGGCACCGTGCCCTCGGGCACGTTCAAGGCCGATGCGATGCACGCCGATCTCGACACCCGCACCGTTACACTCGAAGGCCATGCCCGGATGCGCATCACGCCCGGCAAGCTGAGGATGCCGCAATGACCGCCCGCTTGTTTGAATCCCGTAAGTTCCGCATCGCCCTTGGCGTGCCTGTGGCACGCATCGCCCTCGCGGTGCCGGTGGCCGGGCTCGCCCTGTTCGTCGCCGGGCAGCAGCTTGGCGCCCAGGCGATCTCGGGCCACAATTCCGACGCGCCCGTCGATTTCGGCGCCGACCGCATCGAGCTTCAGGACAAGCAGAACCGCGTCGTGCTGACCGGCAATGTCGATATCACCCAGGCCGACCTGCGCCTGCGCGGTGCCCGCACCGTGATCGACTTCATCAAGGGCGACCAGACCCAGGTCCAGCGGATCACCGCCAGCGGCAATGTCGTGGTCACCCGCCAGGATCAGGTGGCGACCGGCGATACCGCGATCTACGACCTCAACCAGCGCATCGTGACGATGGTCGGCAATGCCACGCTCAAGCGCGGCTCCGGCGATACCCTGCGCGGCGGCCGCTTCGTGATGGACCTCAAGAGCGGCGTCTCCTCGGCCTCGGGCGGGCGGGTGAAGGGCACGTTCAACGTCCCCAAGAAGAAGAACTGATCCCGGAAACGGTCCGGAGGAAACGAAAAAGGCCGGTTACGACACCCTGTCGTAACCGGCCTTTTTCGTTTTGGGCGGCCTTCGGGAAAGGCTGCCCCGATCAGAACGCCTTGTCGTGGACCAGCACCCGTGCGGTCAGGAACATGATGTGCAGGTCGCGCATGATGGTCCAGCCTTCGAGGTACTCCAGATCGGACTGGAGGCGGTTGATGAGATCCGATTCCTGGTCGGTGGCGCCGCGATAGCCGCGCACCTGGGCAAGGCCGCTCAGGCCCGGCTTGAGGCTGTGCCGCTGCCAGTAGCGGCGGTCGACTTCCCAGAACAGCTTGTCGCCCGCCAGCGAGCCGGTGGCGTGGGGACGCGGCCCGACCAGGCTCATGTCGCCCAGCAGCACGTTGAAGAGCTGCGGCAGCTCGTCGATGCTGGTGCCGCGAATGAAGCGGCCGACGCGGGTGATGCGCTGGTCTCCCTTCGAGGCCGAGACGTTGCCGTTGCTGTCGCAGAGGGCCTGCGTCATGCTGCGGAACTTGTACATGTTGAAGAAGGTGTTGCCCCGGCCCATGCGGCGCTGGACGAAGAACACCGGCCCACCGTCCTGCAGCTTGACCGCAAGAGCCACGACCAGCAGCAGCGGCGAAAGAGCGAGGATCGCACCGCCGGAAAAGGCGACGTCGAAGATGCGCTTGATCGCGCGTTCGCGGATTCCCAGCGGCCCGGCCGAAACGAGCAGTAGCCCGTGCTGGCCGGTCACCCGCGCGCCTTGGGCACCCAGGCGAGCCACTTCATCGTCCAGCACTTCGCCATCGACATTGGCGCCCTTGAGCACCATCGCCCATTCGGCGCGGCGATCGGCGGGGCAGCTCACCACCACCCGGTCGATGTTGCGCAGGACGAGGCCGACGCGGTCGAGCGAATCGGGGTCCTTGAGATTGGGCCGCAGCCCCATGGCCGCTGCCGAAACGCGGATGGCGCCGGGCATGCGGAGCTGGGGGCCGCCGTCATCGATGACAAGCTCGTTGATGACATTGGCACCGCAGCGCCAGTTCACGAAGCTGCGAAGCTGGAGCCGCGACCAGGCGATCAGCGCCATGGCGCAGATCACGCCGCCGCTGAAGGCACCGCGAGACAGCTCTGCCGAGGACTTCATGAGGAACTGCACGAAGACGACGACGACGACCGCCACCACCATCGAGACTTCCGCACGGAAAATGCCCCGCCAGCCGTCGCGCAGGGCGTCGGTGGAATAGGCGGCGTTGTACAACGCCAGCGTCAGGAAGATCGGCAGCAGCACTTGTCCGTAGACGAGTGCCATCTCCATTCCCTGGCCACTGTCGTAAAGCCAGCCCGCAAGCGCGAAGCCCGCCAGAAGGGCCACGAGGTCCCCCACGAGCAAGGCAAGATAACATTGAAGCCGTCGGCGTTCGAGCGAAGGTGCGACGAGAAGTTCGTCGGCCTCGGAGCGCTGAACGGCTTGGGTCGTAACTGCAAATGGCGCATTCATGCGTTCAACACTCCCGATTGTCGAACTCATGCCCCCCGGATCCCCTCTTCCGTCTATCGCCACAGCCACGGATTCGATGTCCGTGCTGCACTGCGGTAGACGAATGCACTTATGATCATT
This sequence comes from Novosphingobium sp. BF6, assembly GCF_058273105.1. NCBI lineage: Bacteria > Pseudomonadati > Pseudomonadota > Alphaproteobacteria > Sphingomonadales > Sphingomonadaceae > Novosphingobium > Novosphingobium sp. BF6. Next base: position 512,035 of record NZ_CM177775.1, on the reverse strand, counting down.
CCATCCGTGCGGGAAAGCCGATTCAGTTAAGCTGTTCTTTTTATCCGTTGTTTGCCATCAAGCGTAGAAATTCTGGCTATTTCGACTAACCCTTCGGCCAGCAGAAGGTCAGCATCCTGGCTATTGGCCAGCAGCGATTGGTGCATCGCAATAAGACGGGCCACCAAGCGTTCGAGACGATTACCACGCCAGATACGCAATTGCACCCCGAGGGCTGGTTTGTCCTTCCAGAAAATTCGGCGAGCAGCCGCTTCCGATTCGATCAGCGCTGCGGGGTCGCCGCCCCTTCCCAGCCGGGAATTGAGGCCCGCCAGTTGCGCCGCGCGGCGCTCGAAGGCAAGCAGCAGGCCGACGGCATTGATGCCCTGATCGCGCAGGCGCTTGAGTTCGGGGCCGATCGCCTCGCGCTTGCCGCCCAGCACCGCATCGACCAGGGGGCCGAAGTCGTCGTCCTCGGTCGCAGCGCCCACGGCATCGAGATCGGCGCTCGACACCGCGCGCGGGGTTTCGGCGCTGGCATCGAGATAGAGCGCCAGCTTGGTCACTTCCGAGCGCGCCAGCCGCGTATCGAGGCCCGAGGCCCGTGCGATCCGCTGGGCGAGATCGCTGCCCATCTTGAGGCCGGCGCCGTTGGCCATCGTCCGCACGGCGCCGGTCACCGCGGCGAGGTCGGGCGGGTAGAACATCGCCACCAGCCCGTCCGGCCGGGCGGCAAGCAGCTTGGCGGTGCGCGACTTGTCGGTGGCGCCGGTCGCCACGATCAGAACCGGGCAGGCATCGACATCGCTTTCGAGCAGGATCTGGACCGCGTCGTGGGCCTCGTCGCCCTGGGCGCGAATCCAGATGTGGCGCGAGGTGCCACCGAACAGCGAGTTGGACCGCGCCTCGTCTCCCAGCTTCACCGGGTCGCGGCGCAAGTCCAATCCGGCAATCTCGACCCGCTCACCGGGATCGGTGAGGCAGGAGACGATCTTCGCGGCCGCATCGCTGGCTCCGGCCTCATCCGGGCCGCAGAAGAAGAAAACCCGCGCCTGCTGTGCGGCGCGGGCTGCAAGGCCGCCGAAATCCTTCTGGGTGGCTTTCACGTTTCCGTGACCCGCATCGCGATCACTGCTTGGTGTCGCCGCGCAGGCGCAGCGCGACGGCCGTGACGATGCGGGTGGCCACGTCCTTCGACATGTTCTCGAGTGCGGTCTGTTCGCCCGCGATCGTCGCATAGTCGGAAGATACGACGTCGATGCCCGCATCCGAACCGGCAGTGGCGTCGAGCACGGTCTCGTTGCTCGACAGATCCACCAGTTGATAGCGCGCGCGCAGGGTCCGGCGTTCACGGCCGATGGTATCGTCCGAGAGCAAAGCGAAACCTTCGAGCTTGTCATCGAGGCGAATGTCGAGCCGGTAGCGCGGCGCCGTGCCGCCCTTGTCCGAGCCGAGCTGGTCGACGATGGCGTTGCGCACCAACCAGCCCGCGCGCCCCTCGATCGCCGCGACCTGCACGCCCTGAAGGCCCCGCGCCACGGCACCGCTGCCGCCGCCCGCATACATCGGCTTGAGGCCGCAACCGGACAGCAGCACGGCACCCATCAGGGCCGGACCGACAAGGCGCAGGAAACGCTTCACGCGACGAGATTGACCAGGCGGTCGGGAACGACGATCACTTTCCTCACCTCGGCTCCATCCAGCGCACGCTGCACTTTCTCGCTGGCAAGGGCAAGCGCTTCAAGCTCTTCCTTGGACGTGCCCTTGGCCACGGTCAGGGTGTCGCGCAGCTTGCCCTTCACCTGGACCGCCACGGTCACTTCGTCCTCGACCAACAGTGCCGGATCGACTTCGGGCCATGCCGCCTGCGAGACGAGGCCTTCCCCGAAGGTTTCGAAAGCTTCTTCGGCGAGGTGCGGCATCATCGGCGAGACGAGCAGGAGAACCGTGCGAATCGCGTTCGAGCGGCTGGCCGAAGGGGCCGCCTTCTCGACCGCACCGGTCAGTTCGTAGATGCGCGCCACGGCCTTGTTGAAGCCCAGCGATTCGATGTCCGAAGCGACAGCGGCCACGGTCTGGTGCGCCTTGCGGTCGATCGCCTTGTCCTCGCCGGTCGCCGCAGCGTCATACTGGGCGAACAGGCGCCACAGGCGCTGCACGAAGCGGCCGCAACCCTCGATACCGGCTTCCGACCACGGCAGGTCGCGCTCCGGCGGGCTGTCGGACAGCATGAACCAGCGGATCGCGTCGGCGCCGTACGTCGCGACGATCTCGTCGGGATCGACGACGTTCTTCTTCGACTTCGACATCTTGATGACGCGGCCGACTTCGACGGCGGCACCGTCGGCCTTCAGCGTCGCGCCGTCCGAGGTCCGGTCGATCTCGCCGGGCGAGAAATAGACCGGCTGGCCGTTGGCATCGTTGATGCGGAAGTAGGTCTCGTGCGTGACCATGCCCTGCGTGAACAGGCTGGCGAAGGGCTCCTTCACCTCGACCTTGCCGATGCGGGCCAGAGCGCGCGTCCAGAAGCGGGCGTAGAGCAAGTGCAGGATCGCGTGCTCGATGCCGCCGATGTACTGTTCCACCGGCAGCCAGTCGGCGATCTTGGCCGGATCGAACGGACGATCCTCGGGCTGGCTGGCGAAGCGCAGAAAATACCACGAAGAGTCGACGAAAGTGTCGAGCGTGTCGGTCTCGCGGCGCGCGGCATGGCCGCACTGCGGGCAATCGACATGCTTCCAGGTCGGATGGCGAACCAGCGGGTTGCCGGGGGTCGAGAAATCGACATCCTCGGGCAGCGTGACCGGCAGGTGCTTCTTGGGCACCGGCACCACGCCGCAAACCTCGCAGTGGATGAACGGGATCGGCGTGCCCCAGTAGCGCTGGCGCGAAACGCCCCAGTCGCGCAGGCGCCACACGGTCTTGCCCTCGCCCCAGCCTTCGGCCTCGGCGCGCGCGATGACGGCGGCCTTGGCGTCCTTCACGGCCATGCCGTTGAGGAAGTCGGAATGAACGCAGACGCCGTCACCAGCCTCGGATTCGCCGTCGAACGGCTTGTCGGCATCGGCCTCGCTCGCCGCGACGACACGCAGGATCGGCAAGCCGTACTTGGTGGCGAATTCGAAGTCGCGCTGGTCGTGGCCCGGAACGGCCATGACCGCGCCGGTGCCGTAGTCCATCAGCACGAAGTTGGCGATGAACACCGGCAAGTCGGCGCCGGTGAACGGATGCTTCGCCTTCACGCCGGTATCGAAGCCCAGCTTCTCGGCGGTTTCCAGTTCGGCCGCGGTCGTCCCGCCCTGCTTGCACAGCGCGATGAAGTCCTCGACCTCGGGACGGCCCTTGGCCACCGCCTGCGCGATCGGGTGATCGGCGGCGACGGCCACGAAGCTGGCGCCAAAGATCGTGTCGGGACGCGTGGAGTAGACTTCCACCGAGCCAATGCCGCCGATTTCGCTGGCAAGGTCGAACTTGAACTGCAGGCCCTGCGACTTGCCGATCCAGTTCTCCTGCATCGTGCGGACCTTCTCTGGCCACTTGTCGAGCGTGGAGAGACCTTCCAGCAGCTCGTCCGCGAAGTCGGTGATCTTGAGGAACCACTGGGAGAGCTTGCGCTTCTCCACCAGCGCGCCCGAGCGCCAGCCACGCCCGTCGATCACCTGCTCGTTGGCGAGCACGGTCTGGTCGACCGGGTCCCAGTTGACCGCCGATTCCTTGCGGTAGACGAGGCCGTTCTCATAGAGATCGATGAACAGCGCCTGCTCGTGGCCGTAGTATTCCGGCTCGCAGGTCGCGATCTCGCGGCTCCAGTCGAGCGCGAAGCCCAGGCGCTTCAGCTGCGCCTTCATGTTGGCGATGTTCTCGCGCGTCCAGCCGCCGGGGTGGACGCCCTTTTCCATGGCCGCGTTCTCGGCGGGCATGCCGAAGGCATCCCAGCCCATCGGATGGAGCACTTCGTGCCCGGTCATGCGCTTGTAGCGCGCCAGCACGTCGCCCATCGTGTAGTTGCGGACGTGGCCGATATGGATGCGTCCCGAAGGATAGGGGAACATCTCAAGCACGAAGCTGCGCGGCTTCGACGAAGTGTCGTCCGCCTTGAAGCACTGCGCGTCGTCCCACGCAGCCTGCCAGCGCGTGTCCGCCTGAGCCGGATCGAACCGCTCGGTCATCTCAGTCAAGTCTCCTGCGGGCGCATGTCACCCGCGCAATTGAAACTGCGGGCCGGATCAGCCCGCAGGGGAAAAATCAGCCGCCGATCGAATCGCGGCGAAGATCGCGGGCGCGGGTGAGGATGATGTCCTCCAGCTTCTGCACGGTCGCGGCCTGCACCGGCGCCGCCGTCCAGGCGCCGCCGGTCGAGACTTCGCGCTGCGCGGTCACGCGCAGGGCATCGGCGCGCAGGTCCTTGTCGAGGATCATCACCGTGACCTTGACGCGCTCGCCCGGCTGCTTGGGATTGACGTACCAGTCGGTGACGATGACGCCGCCGGCGCTGTCCGACTGGAGCAGCGGCATGAACGAGAGCGAATCGAGGCTGGCGCGCCAGAGGTAGCTGTTCACGCCGATGGTCGTCACCGCCGAAGGCGCGATCGAGGACTGCACCTGCTTGCGGCCACCGCCGCAACCGGCCAACGCAAGCGCCGCCACGGCGCAGAAGCCTGCGGTTGCCAGCAATCGAGCGGAGAGAAGGCCGGTATGGGTGCTGCCTGTCATCGTAATTCCCAGTTCCTGTCTTGGCGAAGGCGCCGGACTTCCCGCGCGCCTGCCGTGAAACGCCTCTATAGCCGCCACTGCCGGGGCGGCAAGTGCGGCTTCATCAGCTTGCCGCCATAAGCGAGGCAGGGCTAAACGCTTGCTGAACGGACAGTAGTGCTCCTGCGGGCGAAAGCCGATGCACTCTCGGCCCCCCTCCCCCCGGCGATCATCCTGTGTTAAGCTCGTTGGACGAGGATGGTGGGCCTGTTCGGCAGGTCGATGCCAAGACCCCTGAGAGCGGGTAATAACGGAAGCTGACAATGAATAGGGAAAGTGCAGCCTCACAGGATGATGCCCTCTCGAATCGGGGTATCTCGAAAGGCGGCATGAGGACCGGCATGATGCTGACCTGCTGCGTGGTCGTGCTTGCCCTGCCCAGCGCCGTGCTGGCCTTTACCACCACGTTCAAGGCCGACTCTTCCTCGCGCTCCTTCGGTGCGCTCGATCCCGAGACATCTCCCGAAAATCTGTCGCGCGCGATCGCGATGCGATCGCTGGGCGACGGCGAGAACTTCCCCTTCACGCCTGCCGGTCCCACCGCCCGGCGCGACCGGGCCGTTACCGTGGCCGTCCGCATCGATCGCGAAGCGGCACAGGCGATCATCGTGCGCAACCGCACGCCGATCGCGCGCAACGACATGGCCGGGATCGGCGGCCTGAAGATCGCGCCGACCGCGTTCAACCTCGGCGTGGCGCGCGGCTATCAGAACTTCGCCCCGGACATCGCCGCCGCCACGGCGCCCGCCACGGCACGCGGCATTGCCGACGCGCCGGAACTGAAGAAGTTCAGCCTCCAGGCGGGCAGCGCCGAGCAGAAAGAGCCGCGCTTCACCACCCGCCTCTCCATCGACGAGAAGCGTGCGCCGGGCCGGGCACCCCATACTTTCGCGGGCGAAGCGGGCGAAGTCGATCTCGGCGGCTCCTATCGGGTGACGAACAATCTCGATCTCACCGCGGGCCTGCGCTACTCGCAGGAGCGCGAGCGCCTGATGCCGCTGACCGACGGACGGCAGGACAGCCAGGCAGTCTACGTCGGAACTCAGTTCAAATTCTGATTTTTGCAACCGCAAGTGCGTTTCTATCAATCATTTCGGCTTAAATAACCGTCATCGCCCCAAGGCATCGCTTGCCCCGCCTCAATGCATTTCCTAGCCTGCGTTCGGTGGATGCTCACTAAGCGAAAGGCTTGATATGGCGCGCGTTGCTATCGTTACCGGTGGAACCAGAGGTATTGGAGAGGCCGTTTCGTTGGCCCTCCAGGAAAGGGGCCACACTGTAGTTGCAAATTATGCAGGTAATGAAGAAAAGGCCAAGGCATTTACGGAGAAGACTGGCATTGCCGCCTATAAATGGGACGTCGGCGATCATGAAGCCACGCTCGCGGGCGTGGCGCGGGTAACCGAGGAAGTCGGCCCGGTCGATATCGTCATCAACAACGCCGGCATTACGCGCGACGGCGTGCTTCACAAGATGACCTTTGACGACTGGAACGAGGTGATGCGCATCAACCTCGGCGGCTGCTTCAACATGGCGAAAGCCACGTTCTCCGGCATGCGCGATCGCGGCTGGGGCCGGATCGTCAACATCGGCTCGATCAACGGCCAGGCCGGGCAATACGGCCAGGTGAACTATGCCGCCGCCAAGTCCGGCATCCACGGCTTCACCAAGGCCCTGGCCCAGGAAGGCGCCAAGTACGGCGTCACCGTCAACGCCATCGCGCCGGGCTACATCGATACCGACATGGTCGCGGCGGTGCCCCCGCCGGTGCTGGAAAAGATCGTCGCCAAGATCCCGGTCGGTCGTCTCGGCAGCGCTTACGAGATCGCGCGCGGCTGTGCCTTCCTCTGCTCGGAGAATGCCGCTTTCGTGACCGGCTCGACACTGAGCATCAACGGCGGTCAGCACATGTATTGAATGAATGGAGGACCGGCGAGACCGCCGGTCCTCCACCTTGTTTTCAGGCGCGATGGGGTCCGAACAGAATCACCGCCGCGCCGACCAGGCAGATCGTCGCACCGGCAAGGTCCCAGCGATCCGGGCGGACGCCCTCGGCAATCCACAACCACAGCAGTGCCGACAGGATGTAGATGCCGCCGTAGGCCGCGTAAGTACGCCCGGCATGGCTGCTGTCTACCTGAGTGAGCAGCCAGGCGAACAACACCAGCGATGCGCATCCGGGAATGAGCCAGAGCGCCGACTTATCCATCCGCAGCCAGGCCCAGAACGCGAAGCAGCCGCCGATTTCGGCCAGCGCGGCGCCGATGTAGATGATGATGCCCTGCATTTCCGCTCGATAGCGGGCAAGGACAGCCGTGTCGCGGGATTCATGTCGACCGCTCGGATAGTGGAAGCAGGAACCTGCTTGACTGACAACCGCACCATTCCCGCGCGTGCCTCCCCCTGCTAGGCATGACCCATGACCTCGATCTACCATCCGCCGGTCAAGCGCTCGATCGAGATCGCGGGACACAAGACCTCCATCAGTCTCGAACCGCTGTTCTGGGATCTGCTGCGGCAGATTGCGGCGCACGAAGGCGTTCCCATCAATGCGCTGGTGGCGCGGATCGATGCCGAGCGGCTGGAGGCAGACACGCCGCCCGGCCTCGCCAGCGCGATCCGGGTCTGGCTGTTCGCGGCACGGAGGTGACAACGGCAAGAGGCGGAAACCCTGCGGTCCCGCCTCTCGAATACACGGCCATGCCGCGCAGGATATCAGTACGTCGAAGGCGGATCGCTGGCCGGGAAGCTCTCATCGATCGCCTCGTCGGTCTTGGACCAACGCGGCGGCTGGTTTTTCATGTTTTCGGGACCAGCATCGCGAATCGGATAACTATCCGGACCACCCGCAGTCGCCGCTTCTTCGCTGGCGCGATTGGCGTACTTGTAGAGTGCGTAGCCGATGGCACCGGCTGCCGCCAACTTGATCAAGCCCATGGTCGTTACTCCTCTCGGGGTTTCGAGGGAGCAACGCACCGCGGGAGCGATCGGTTGCCTTACTCGCCGCCGACCCGTTCGATCTGCGCGCCGACGAGCGCCAGCTTTTCCTCAAGCCGCTCGTAGCCGCGATCGAGGTGGTAGAGGCGGTGAACCTGCGTTTCGCCCTCTGCCGCCAGACCGGCGATGACGAGGCTCATCGAGGCGCGCAGGTCGGTCGCCATGACTTCGGCGCCGGTCAGCTTCTGCACGCCGTGGACCACGGCGGTGCGGCCCTTGGTCTCGATATGCGCGCCCATGCGATTGAGTTCGGGAACGTGCATGTAGCGGTTCTCGAATATCGTCTCGGTCAGCACGCTCGACCCTTCGGCGCGGCAGAGCAGCGCCATGAGCTGGGCCTGCATGTCGGTCGCGAACCCCGGATAAGGCGCGGTCGACAGCGTGACCGGCTTCAGCGGGCCATCGGCGGCGACGTGAAGGCCCTCGGCGGTCGGCTCGACATGGACGCCGGCATCGCGCAGCGCCTGCACGGTGGCCTCCATGTCCTCGATCTTCGCACCCTTCAGGGTGACTTCACCGCCGGTGATGGCGGCAGCGCAGGCGTAGGAACCGGCCTCGATACGGTCCGGCATGACCATGTAGGTCGCACCGTGCAGGCGGTTCACACCGTGGATGGTGAGGTCCGAGGTGCCGATGCCCTCGATCTGCGCGCCCATGGCGACCAGCAGGTTGCAGAGGTCGACGATCTCCGGTTCGCGCGCGGCATTGTGCAGGGTGGACTTGCCCGTGCAGAGCACCGCCGCCATCAGCGCGTTCTCGGTCGCGCCGACCGAGACCACCGGGAAGGAATAGCGACCGCCCGGCAGGCCCCCGTCGGGCGCGATGGCGCGGACGTAGCCCGCCGCCATCTCGATCTGGGCGCCGAGCGCTTCGAGGGCCTTGAGATGCAGGTCGATCGGGCGGTTGCCGATCGCGCAGCCGCCGGGCAGCGACACGGTCGCCTCGCCCATGCGCGCCAGCATCGGGCCGAGCACCAGGATCGAGGCGCGCATCTTGCGCACCAGATCGTAAGGCGCGACCGAACTGGTAATGCGAGTCGCCTGAAGCGTCATCACCCGGCCGAAGTCTTCGGGACGGCTGCCAGCGATCATCGTCGAGATGCCGAACTGGTTCATCAGATGCTGGAAGCCGTCGATGTCCGCCAGTCGCGGCAGATTGCGCAAAGTCAGCGGTTCTTCGGTCAGCAGGGCACAAGGCAGCAGCGTCAATGCGGCGTTCTTCGCGCCGGAAACGGGGATGGTGCCGGAGAGGCGCTTGCCGCCTTGGATGATGATCTTGTCCATGCGCCGCTATTTAGCGGGATTTGGCCGCGCAGCAAGCACACCTCGGAGAAACACGGATGGACTGTTGCGCTGCGTCTGCGAAGCAGGTCTTATACGAAATAAGTCCAGCTTTAACCGCACCGTAACCAAATGGAGCCAGACCGTTAACCATGTCTGCAACCCAGTTCAAAAAGCCCGTCCGAAAAGCCGTATTCCCGGTCGCAGGACTCGGAACCCGCTTTCTTCCCGCCACCAAGGCAATTCCGAAGGAACTTCTTCCCGTCGTCGACCGGCCGCTGATTCAATACGCGGTCGATGAGGCGCGCGAGGCGGGGATCGAGGAATTCGTCTTCGTCACCGGCCGCGGCAAGACCGCGATCGTCGAGCATTTCGATACGGCCTACGAACTGGAGGCGACGATGACCGCGCGCGGCAAGTCGCTCGATCCGTTGGAACCGACCCGGATCCAGCCCGGCAATCTCGTCACCGTGCGCCAGCAGGTGCCGCTCGGCCTCGGCCATGCCGTGTGGTGCGCCCGCGCCGTCATCGGCGACGAGCCTTTCGCGATCTTCCTGCCCGACGAACTGATGTACGGCTCGCCCGGCTGCATGAAGCAGATGGTGGATGCCTATAACGAAGTCGGCGGCAACCTCGTCTCGGTGCTCGAAGTGCCGATGGAGGAAGTCTCCAGCTACGGCGTGATCGCGCCGGGTGCGGTGAACGGTGCGCTGACCGAAGTGAAGGGTCTGGTCGAAAAGCCGAAGGTGGCCGATGCGCCCTCGAACAAGATCGTCTCGGGCCGCTATATCCTCCAGCCCGAGATCATGGGTCTGCTCGCCAACCAGGGCAAAGGCGCGGGCGGCGAGATCCAGCTGACCGATTCGATGGCCAAGCTGATCGGCCAGCAGCCGTTCCATGCGGTGACTTTCGCGGGCCAGCGCTTCGACTGCGGCTCGAAGGTCGGTTTCGTCGAAGCCACCCTCTCCATCGCACTCGACCGCGCGGACATCGGCGAGGAAGTACGGACCATCGCGAAGAAGCTGCTGAGCTGAGATTTTTCGGAAATTGGGTCTGATGAAAGCGCGCTCCGTTCAGGGCGCGCTTTTTTCTTGGCGAAAGGTGGCGGAGACCCTTCGACAGGCTCAGGGTGAACGGGTGCGGGTGTATTGGCGAGCATGCCCATGCCGCCCAAAAGCCTTCCCTCCGCTCATCCTGAGCTTGTCGAAGGATCAGCCCGAGCTTGTCTAAGGCAGGAAAATCAGCGCCTTACCGGGTCCGTCAGCCTAGCCATGATCGAGGCGACATAAGCCTGAGTCTCGCGGATGCGGGGAATGCCGCCCGCCTTCTGCACGCGGCCGGGCCCCGCATTGTAGGCCGCCAGCGCCTTCTCGATATCCCCTCCGAAAGCATCGAGCTGCATGCGCAAGTAGCGGGCGCCGCCTTCGAGATTGGCCATGGGATCGCCGGGATTGACGCCCATCTGCGCCGCCGTGCCCGGCATGAGCTGGGCCAGTCCGCGCGCGCCGACCGGCGAGCGGGCCGCCTCGTTCCAGCGGCTTTCCTGCCAGACGACCGCTTCGAACAGCGCCGGGCTGATGTCGTACTTGGCGGCCAGTTCCGCCACGCGCGCGCGCCAGCGGGTCGGCCCGGCGGCATCGAGCGCATCGGTAATCGACAGAGGATGAAGCTGCGAGGCTTCGAGTGCAGCCGGAACCGCCTCTACCGCGGCCACTTCCGCACCCACGATGTCATGGCCCTGCCCCGCCGGACCTCCGGCCACCCATTGATAGCCGTTGGTCCCGATTTCCAGCACGTCGGCCGAAGCCACGTCAGGCAAGCCCAACGCGGCCAGAACGGCCGCGCCGACAGAGAGTTTCAGGCGATTCGAAAAGCGCGTCATCGCCCGACCTGATACTCCAGTGGAACACGGTTTCTCAAGCCGGGCCATCACCGCTCACTCGATTCCGAGCGCACTGCGGATCGCCCGCCAGGACAGCATCTTGAAGTTCTGCGCCTTGGGGGCATTGTTGCCGTCCTGCGCGACCATCAGGCCTTCGGGGAACTGCGGGCCGAAATCGCCAAGCATGACCTCGATGCCGTCGGTATCGCTGGTGCCGCCGATCGGACCGCCCTCGATGCGGAAACGGCCCGCAGGCTTGCCCGAGGACAAGTCGAACAGCGCATAGGCATTGTCGCCCTGGCTGGAAGCGACGAGCCAGGCCCGTCCGCCGCTCTCCCGCGCCACGGCCAGCCCCTCGACATCCGCCACCAGACCGTCCTCGGCACCGACGCGGGCGAAGGGTTCGGCCACCAGAGCCGCGCCTGCGAGCGGGACTTTCCAGATACCCACGTCTTCCTCGGCCACGAACAGCACTTTGCCCGCATCGTCGACCACGCAGCCTTCGGACTGGGTGGCGAACTTCACCAGCCGCACATAGTCCGCCGCGATCCGCCCGTCCTTTTCGAGCAGACGGCTTTCCGCCACCGAGCCGTCCTTGAGCACGACATAGGCCCGCGCCAGTTCGCCCCGCGCGAGCGCATTGCCCATGCAGAAGCCATAGGCCTCGGCCGGAGCATGGCCTGCGGGCAGGAACGCCTCGGCGCCCAGCGCGGCAAGCTTGCCGGTCGCGCCGTCGAGCGCGAACAACGCGATGCGTGGCTCGGCACGGTCGGTGCGGTCGCTGGCGCCGACGAGGATGCGCTTAGAGCCATCCGCCAGCCGCACTTCACGTAAGTCCACATTGTTGAGCGCGCCTGCCGGTGCGAAATCGCGAACCTTGCCGTCCAGGCCGTAGACGTAGAGTCCCGCCTTCTTGTCGGTGCCGAGAATCAGACTGGCCGCCGGATTAGCGGCATTGCGCCAGATCGCCGGATCGTCGGCGGCGTCGGCATTGACCGTGCCGACCGGGTCGGTCTCCGCCTCGGCCGGAACATCAGTAGCGGGGAGGCGGACGGCGGCAGGCGCCCCGCCCGTCGTCGCGCAGCCTTCAAGCGAGAGGGCCGCAAGCAGAAGGGCCGGGAGCAATGCTCCCGACCCCTGCTTCACGATTCCGGCCAGACCCTTGCCCTGACGTTTCGTGAAAGTGGCCTTCATCAGAAGCTCACCCGCGCACCGAACTTCACGGTCGAGCCATATTCCTCGTACTGGAGCACGCGCTTGGCGCCGGCGAGGTTCTGATAGGCGAAGTACTTGGCATTGTTGACGTTCACCCAGTCCGCGAAGAGACGGATGTTGTCGGTCAGCTTGTACTTCGCCGAGAGGTCCAGCTGGAAGTGCTGGTTGACGGTGCGGTCGGTCTCGAAATCGTTACCCACTTCGTCGAGGTACTTGTCGCGGAACGTACCGGCAGCACGCAGGCTGATCGGACCCTTTTCATAGCCGAGCACGACGTTAAAGGTGTTCTTCGAGGCGTTCGGCAGCGAAATGCGACGATCACCGGCCACAGTTCCGCGAGCGTAAGTGTACGTATAGTTGATCTGCATCAGCAACCCGTCGAAGGGCGAGGGCAGCATCGAGAAGACCTGGCTGAAGCTGGCTTCCAGACCGGCGATCTCGGCAGTGTCGCCGTTCACCGGGATGGTGATCTCGTCATAGGCAATGCCGTTGTAGACGCCGCCTTCCTTCGAGTTGAAGCTATAAGTGTAGTCCTTGATCGACTTGTAGAAGCCGCCGATCGAGAGGGCGCCGTTGTTCGAGAAATAGTAGTCGAACCCGGCGTCGAAGTTCCAGGCCTGGTAGGGCTTCAGCTCGGGATTGCCGACGACCAGTTCGAGATCGTCGTTGATCGTGTTGCTCGGGGCGAGCTCCGAGAGCTTGGGACGGACGATGGTCTTGTAACCAGCCAGGCGGGCGACCAGATTCTGCTGCGGGCTGTAGCGCAGAGTCAGGCTGGGCAGCCAGTTGGTGTAGTTGCGCTTGTAGGTCAGCGGATCGATGGCGATCGTGTCGTCGCCGTTGTCGGTGACGAGGCTGCCGTTGAGTTCGTTGTGCGTGCGCTCCATGCGAACGCCGCCGATCACGCGCAGGGTCGAGCTGTCCCAGCGTGCCATCGCGTAGCCGGCCAGGATGTCCTCACGCACCGAATAGTCGTCGGTCGCCGAGCCCAGAGCGGTTTCATAATCGTTGACTTTGAAAGCTTCGGGGTGAGACAGCAGGTAGTCGGCCGCGCCGCCCTTGCTGGCGACCGGTCCCATGTCGAGCAGGCGGTAGGTCTGTTCGCCCAGCACGTCCGCAAGCGTGTAGCTCTGACCCTTCGCCAGTTCATAATAGAGAATGTTCTTGTCGTAGGACTTCTTGCGCCAGCGCGCCTTGGCACCGGCCTGGACGGTGAAGTCGCCATTGTCGCCCGCGAAAGTGCGCGCGAGGTCGGCCTTGATCGCCCATTCCTCGTCCTGGCTGTCGGACAGGGTGGTGAGTTCGGTCTTGTTGAATGCGTATTTGGACGCATTGTTGAAGGCGTTGTCCGGGTCGGCTGTGACCGAATACGTCGGATAGTATTCGTTCGCGTAGTCGGTGGCGACCACGACGCCCTTGTTGAAGCGGGCGCGGAAGCGTGTCGGGTCGATCGAGAACGTCTCCTTCTCGCTCGACTTGGCATAGCTCGCCTGCCAGTTGAACTTCCAGGTGCCGGTGTCGGTATCGCTGCCGAGGGCGACGCTGCGGATGCGCTGACGCTCGAAGCGGTCCTTCAGGTCGCGCTGGACGGTGATGCGTTCATCGCTCGAATTGAAGGTCGCACCGGTATCGGTGCTGCTGCTCGGAGCGTCGAAGTCGCTGAAGTCGAGCGTGGTGCGGCGGCGATATTCGTGGTCGTCGAACTGCGCCCAGTTACCGCGCACATAAGCCTTGGTCGTGTCCGAAACGCGCCAGTCGGCCGAGAGCGCGGCATTGATGCGGGTGCGTTCGACGTCATAGTCGCGATATTCGATCGATTCGGCCCAGGCATTGCCCTTGTCGTCGACGTTCCAGCCGCCGGTCTCGACGTTGTCGGTCTCGAACTTGCGCTTGTAGTAGCTGACCGAGCCGGCGATGCCGAAATCGTCGCCCAGCTTCTGCGTGAAGTCGAAGGCGCCCTTCGGGGTGACTTTGCCCGAATAGTCGTTCCAGCTGCCTTCGGCGCTGAGCGAGTAGCGGTTCTTCTTGGAATCGAAGGCGCTGGTGGTCTTGATCTCGACCGAGGCGCCGATGAAGTCGCCGTCCATGTCGGGGGTGAAGGACTTCTTCACTTCCACCGATTCGATGGTGTCGGAGGAAACCACGTCGAGCGCGACCGAGCGGGCGTCCGATTCCGGGGCGGGCATGCGCACGCCGTTGATCGAGGTGCCGTTGAGGTCCGGGTCAAGGCCGCGAACCGAAACGTAGCGGCCTTCGCCCTGATCGTTGAGGATGTTCACGCCCGGCAGGCGGCGCAGCGATTCGGCGACGTTCTGGTCGGGGAACTGGCCCACGGCGTCGCGGGTCAGCACCGAGACCACGCCGTCGGCGGCCTTCTGGCGCGACAGGGCGCTGGTGAGGTTGGCGGTCTGGCCGGTGACGAGGATGTCCCCGCCGCCGATCGCCGGAAGATCGAAGTTGCCCGCGATACGGCCGGTTGCCGGTACGGTAAGGCTCTGGGTGGTCACTTCTGCGCCGACATAGCGCGCTTCCAGAGTGTAGGTTCCGGCAGGGACATCGCCGAAGACATAGTTGCCCGCGCGATCGGTCTCGGCAGCGCGGTTCAGTTCGACGATGCGGACCGAGGCCGCCTGGAGCGGACGCACACCGGATGCGTCATGGACGCTGCCGGCGACTTCACCGGCGTAAGCGGTCGCCGCCATCGTGGCGAACGACGCCGAGGCGAGCAGACCGGCTGCGATCCGGAGGGAGGTTTTCATGTTACGGAAGCCCTGTTTTGCGACGAATTGCGGCGCGTCTAGGCAGGGTTCGTGACAGTTACGTGCCAACGGGATGGCACTTTCGTGACAACGCCGCAGTGCAGCAAAAAGGTCACAGTCCGCGCGTTTTCACGTGGAACATCCGCAGCTTGCCTGCGGGATCACCAGTTCTCGATGTAAGGAGAATGGTGCTGCTGGGGAGGATTGAACTCCCGACCTCGTCATTACCAATGACGCGCTCTACCACTGAGCTACAGCAGCGCCTGAGTTTCCGTTCCCGGAAAGCGCTTGTCCCGGCGACCCGGGGCAGGGGCGCGCTAATGTCCGTGACCGCGAAGATTGTCAAGCGCCTCTTGCGCATTCTTTTTCAGAAAGCCATTCCGAGGGCCATCAAAAGCCCTGCGAAAGACGCTCGAACCATGACGCAACCCCAGCAATCCCGCGAGGAACGGCTCGCCGCGAAGCTTCGCGAAAATCTTCATCGCCGCAAGGCCCAGGCCCGCGCCGCAGAGGCCGGAAGTCATGACGCAGCGTCAACGGACGAATCAGCGCGCGAAAACGAGAGCGGAATCGGGCGCGAAAACGAATCAGGCGGTCTTTCCAAACCGACATCGGAAAGCTAGGGGCTGCGCCAGACATAGAGTCAGTCTGCCAACGGGCGTTTCCCGAGGGGATCGCCGCTGAGACCTGGGAGTACGCCTTGCCTCGCCTGATCCTCGTCCGCCACGGCCAGAGCCAATGGAATCTCGAAAACCGCTTCACCGGCTGGTGGGATGTAAACCTTACCGAAAAGGGTGAAGAAGAAGCCCGCGCCGCTGGCACCCTGCTGAAGGACAAGGGCATCGCGCCCACCGTCGCCTTCACCTCGCTCCAGACCCGCGCGATCCGCACCCTGCACCTCGCATTGGAGGCCGCCGATCTCGCGTGGATCCCCGAGACCAAGGACTGGCGCCTGAACGAGCGCCACTACGGCGGCCTCACCGGCCTCAACAAGGCCGAGACCGCTGCGAAGCACGGCGACGAGCAGGTCAAGGTCTGGCGCCGCAGCTTCGACACGCCGCCGCCGGTGCTCGAAATCGGCAGCGAGTTCGATCTCTCCACCGACCCCCGCTACGCCGGGATCGACGTGCCGCAGACCGAAAGCCTCAAGGACACCATCGCCCGCGTCCTGCCTTACTATGAAGGCTCGATCGTGCCGCACCTCAAGGCCGGTGCCGACGTGCTGATCTCCGCCCACGGCAACAGCCTGCGCGCGCTGGTCAAGCATCTCTCGGGCATTTCGGACGACGAGATCACCGGCCTCGAAATCCCGACCGGCCAGCCGATCGTCTACGATCTGGCGGACGATCTCGCGGTGCTCGACCGCTACTATCTCTCGGAGCGTTGAGATGAGCGGGGTGGGGACTCCTGTAGCCATCGTCATGGGGAGCCAGTCCGACTGGCCGACCATGCAGCGCGCGGCGGACATGCTGGACAAGCTGGGCGTCGCCTATGACGCCCGCATCGTCTCGGCGCACCGCACGCCGGAACGCCTGGTGGACTTCGCCAAGGGCGCGGACGGCGAAGGCTTCAAGGTGGTGATCGCCGGAGCCGGGGGCGCCGCCCACCTGCCAGGCATGATCGCCTCGATGACGCATCTTCCCGTGCTCGGCGTGCCGGTGCAGTCGAAGGCGCTTTCGGGACAGGACAGCCTGCTCTCGATCGTCCAGATGCCTGCCGGCATTCCGGTCGGCACCCTGGCGATCGGCGAGGCGGGCGCGGCCAATGCGGGCCTGCTCGCAGCCGCGATCCTCGCCACCGCCGACCCGGCGCTGGCCGAACGCCTCAAGACCTTCCGCGCGGACCAGACGGCGAGCGTGGCGGAAAAGCCGGTTTGATCGCTTCGGACCGGCTGCTTTGCCAGCTCGGGCATGATGCTTCGACAGGCTCAGCATGAGCGGGTAACGGTGTTATCCGAATTGAATTGAGGTCCGCTCGCCCTGAGCTTGTCGAAGGGCCTGCACGTAACGAGTTCCAAAGATGATCCCTCCCGGCGAAACCATCGGCATTCTCGGCGGCGGCCAGCTTGGCCGGATGATCGCGATGGCTGCGGCTCAGCTCGGCTACCGCAGCCACATCTACGCCCCCGAGGCCGATTCGATCGCCGCCGAAGTCAGCGCCGAGTTCACCTGCGCCGCATGGGACGATGCCGAGGCCATGGCCCGCTTCGCGGCGGGCTGCGCGGTCGTCACTTACGAATTCGAGAACGTGCCGGTCGGCCCGCTCGCCGCGCTCGGGGACGTGCCGCTGCTCGCCCACGCCCGCGCGCTCGAAACCGCGCAGGACCGGCTGAACGAGAAGCGCTTCGTCACGGACCTCGGCGGCACCCCTGCCCCCTTCGCGCCGGTCGATTCCGCCGAGGACCTCGCCCGGGCCATCGCCGGGATCGGCGCCCCCGGCATCCTCAAGACCCGCCGCGACGGTTACGACGGCAAGGGCCAGTGGCGGATCATGTCGCCCGAGGACGCGGAAGGCCTCGACCTGCCCGCCCAGCCGCTGATCTACGAGGGCTTCGTCACCTTCTTCGCCGAGTTCTCGGTGATCCTGTGCCGCGGCGCGGATGGCGACATCCGCTACTTCGATTCGGCCCACAACGTGCACGAAAGCGGCATTCTCGCGCTCAGCACCGTGCCCGCGCCCGCGCGACTGCTCGAACAGGTTCCCGCCGCGCGCGAACTCGCCGCCAAAGTTGCCGAGGCGCTGAACTATGTCGGCGTGCTCACGCTGGAATTCTTCGCGACCGAGAACGGCCCCGTGTTCAACGAGATGGCGCCGCGCGTGCACAATTCCGGGCACTGGACCATCGAGGGCGCCGTCACCAGCCAGTTCGAGAACCATGTCCGCGCGATCTGCGGGCTGCCGCTCGGCGATACCGGCCTTGCCGCCGACGCCGTCGAAATGCGCAACCTGATCGGCGAAGAGGCGGACGACTGGCAGGCGATCCTGGCCGATCCGGCCAACCACCTGCACCTCTACGGCAAGGGAGCGTCGCGTCCCGGCCGCAAGATGGGCCACGTCACCCGCCTGACCTTTCAGCGCGACTGACCGGCCCTTGGCGCAGGATCTCTTCCTTATCTACGCCCGCGCCGCGAACGGCGTGATCGGCCGCGACGGCGCCCTGCCCTGGCGCCTGCCCGCCGATCTCAGGCGCTTCAAGGCCATGACCGTCGGCAAACCGATGATCATGGGCCGCAAGACTTTCGACAGCTTCCCCTCCCCGCTTCCCGGCCGCCGCCACATCGTGCTGACCCGCGACAGCACTTGGGCAGCCGAAGGCGCGGAAGTGGCGCATTCGGTCGAAGAGGCACTCGCACTGGCCGGTGACGGCGAAGTCGCCGTGATCGGCGGCGCGGAAATCTACGGGCTGTTCCAACCGCTCGCGCGCCGCATCGAACTGACCGAAATCCACGCCGAATACCCCGGCGACACCGCAATGCCCGCTACCGGCCCCGAGTGGCGCGAAACCGCGCGCGAAGAGCATCCGGCTGCCGGTGAATTTCCCGCACACGCTTTCGTCACGCTGGTCCGGGACATATAGGCCTGATCTGACATGATTCGTCTCGACAACCGCGAAGCCCTTCCCGAATCGATGCGCGGCGCCGTGCTGGCGCTCGGCAATTTCGACGGGTTCCATCAGGGCCACCAGGCCGTTGTCGGCGAAGCAATTCGCTGGGCGCGCGAACTGGGGCGCCCAGCAGTGGTCGCGACCTTCGATCCGCACCCGGTCCGCCTGTTCAAGCCCGACGCGCCCGCCTTCCGCCTGACCACGCTGGACCAGCGGCAGGACCTGTTCGAGGGCGCCGGGGCCGACGCCATGCTGGTGCTCCACTTCGACCGCGCCATGGCCTCGATGGAAGCGGCCGACTGGATCGAGCAGGTGCTCGGCCACCAACTCGGCTGTGCGGGCGTCGTCACCGGCGAGGATTTCACGTTCGGCAAGGGACGCGGCGGCAATCCGCAGGTCCTGCGCGAAGTCGGCGCGCGTTTCGGGCTGATCGGCCGTACCGTCGGCGCCGTGCATGACGACAAGGGCGTGGTCTCTTCCAGCCGCATCCGCGACGCGCTGAAGCTGGGCGAGTGCGAGACCGCCGCCCGCCTGCTCACCCGCCCCTTCGCGGCGCGCGGGGTGGTGCAGCACGGCGGCAAGCTGGGCCGGACCATCGGCTTCCCCACCGCCAACATCAACATGAACAACTACTTGCGCCCGCGCTACGGCATCTACGCCGTGACCGGCCGCATGCCGGACGGGCGTATCCTGCCCGGCGCCGCCAACATGGGTGTGCGCCCGACCTTCGAGCCGCCGATCGAGTTGCTGGAACCCTATTTCTTCGACTTCTCCGGCGATCTCTACGATCAGGAGATCGAAGTGGCGTTCCACCACTTCCTGCGCCCCGAGGCGAAGTTCGATTCGCTCGACGCCCTCGTCGCCCAGATGCGCCGCGACTGCGACCGCGCGCGGGAGCTGCTGTCGCACATCGGGTGAAGAGCCGCTTCCTCCCATAATACACAACGTCATCCTGAACTTGTTTCAGGATCCATTGCGCACCACCGACCGGACGGTGCGTGCGGAGAAATGGATCCTGAAACGAGTTCAGGATGACGAGTGCGTGGGGACAGGTTCTTCGCCATCGAAACCCGCATGCCGCCATGCGCGCGAACCCTTCCAACAGCCGCGCATTTGCTCTAGTGCGCAGCGCATATGACCGAACAGCGCGATTATAGAGCGACCGTCTTCCTGCCGAAGACCGATTTCCCCATGAAGGCCGGGCTCCCCCAGAAGGAGCCGGGTATTCTTGCGCGCTGGCAGGAACAGGACATTTACGCCAAGACCCGCGAAGCCCGCGCGGGCCGCGAGAAGTTCGTGCTGCATGACGGCCCGCCCTACGCGAACGGCGACATGCACATCGGCCATGCGCTGAACCATATCCTCAAGGACATGGTCGTGCGCACTCAGACCCTCTTGGGCAAGAACGCACCCTACGTCCCCGGCTGGGACTGCCACGGCCTGCCCATCGAGTGGAAGGTCGAGGAAGAGTACCGCAAGAAGAAGAAGAACAAGGACGAGGTTCCGGCAGAGGAATTCCGCGCCGAATGCCGCGCCTATGCCCAGAACTGGGTGAACGTGCAGCGCGAGCAGCTGAAGCGCCTCGGCGTCAACGGTGACTGGGACAAGCCCTACCTCACCATGGACTTCCAGGCCGAAGCCACCATCGTCACCGAACTGCTGAAGTTCGCCGAGCACGACATGCTCTATCGCGGCGCCAAGCCGGTCATGTGGAGCCCGGTCGAGAAGACCGCACTGGCCGAGGCTGAGGTCGAGTACGAGGACATCGTCTCCACGCAGATCGACGTGGCTTTCGAGATTGTAGACGCTCCCGAAGGTTCCTACGTCAAAAGCCTGCTGGATCGTGGTGCGCAGGTTCGAGCGGTGATCTGGACGACCACGCCGTGGACGATCCCGACCAACCAGGCGCTCGCCTACGGCCCGGACATCGATTATCTCGTAATCGACGATGACGAACGTCATTCGCCGGATGCCCAGTGCTTCTACATTGTCGCGAAGGACCTTTTGGAACCCTTTGTAAAGCGGCAGGCCGCTGGATCAGAGGAAGCTCTGAAGAGGATTTTCGCATCCGCGCTGGATCAGCCGAAGACGATCAAAGGCTCCGAACTCGCCGGCACCCTCGCCCGTCACCCGATGCATGCGCTGGGCGGTTTCTTCGCCGAGCCACGTCCGCTGCTCGCGGGCGATTTCGTCACCACCGAGAGCGGCACCGGCCTCGTCCACATGGCACCCGACCATGGCGAGGACGACTTCCTGCTCTGCAAGGCGAATGGCATCGGCCCCAAGTTCGTGGTCGAAGCCGACGGCAAGTATCGTGAGGACTGGGGCTGGCTCGGCGGCCAGGGCTCGGTCATCAACCCCAAGTTCAACGCCCCGGACGGCCCGATCTGCTCGGACCTGCGTGAGGCAGGCGCGCTGCTGGCGGCTTCGGCCGACTACAAGCACTCCTACCCGCACTCGTGGCGTTCCAAGGCCAAGGTGATCTTCCGCTGCACCCCGCAGTGGTTCGTGCCGATGGACAAGGTTCTCGGCCACCTGCCCTCCAAGACCCGCGCCGAGCGCCGCTGGGAAGGCGAAGGCGGCGCCATCGATCCGCAGGACGAGACCGCCGAAGCCTCGCCGACGCTGCGCGAAGCCGCGCTGGACGCCATCGCCGAAACGCGCTTCGTCCCCGAAAAGGGCCGCAACCGCATCGGCGCCATGGTCGAAGGCCGCCCGGACTGGGTGCTGTCGCGCCAGCGCGCCTGGGGCGTTCCGATCACGCTGTTCGTCGATCGCAAGAGCGGCGAATACCTCGTCGATGCCGAAGTGAACGCCCGCATCATCCACGCCATCCGCGAGATCGGCGTCGATGCCTGGTCGGACGCCCGCGCGCAGGAATATCTGGGCACCAAGTACAGCGCCGATGACTACGAGCGCGTGGTCGACATTCTCGACGTCTGGTTCGATTCCGGCTCGACCCACGCCTTCGTGCTCGAATCCGGCCGCTGGCCCGAACTGGTGCCCGCCGAGGATCACGTCGGCCCCACCGCCGACCTCTATCTGGAAGGCAGCGACCAGCATCGCGGCTGGTTCCAGTCCTCGCTGCTCGAGAGCTGCGCCACGCGCGGCCATGCGCCGTACAAGGCTGTCCTCACCCACGGCTTCACCATGGATGCCAAGGGCTTCAAGATGTCGAAGTCGCTCGGCAACACCATCAGCCCGATCAAGGTGATGGAGACCAACGGCGCCGACATCATCCGCCTCTGGGCGCTCTCGGTCGACTATACCGAGGATCACCGCATCGGCGACGAGATCCTCAAGGGCGTCGCCGACCAGTACCGCAAGCTGCGCAACACCCTGCGCTACCTGCTGGGCGCGCTCGACGGGTTCTCGGACGAAGAGAAGCTGCCGGTTGCAGAGATGCCGGAACTGGAGCGCTACGTGCTCTCGCTGCTGGCGGGCGTCGACGCCACGCTGCGCAAGGCGGTCGCGGACTTCGACTTCAACACTTACGTCCGTACCCTGCTGGATTTCTGCAACGAAGACCTCTCGGCCTTCTTCTTCGATATCCGCAAGGACTGCCTCTACTGCGACGCCCCTTCGGACCCGAAGCGCCGCGCCTATCGCACCGTGCTGGACACGCTGTTCCACGCGCTGGTGCGCTATGCCGCGCCGGTCACCGTCTTCACCGCCGAGGAAGTCTGGCAGAGCCGCTTCCCCGGCAGCCAGAGCGTGCACCTGCTGGAATGGCCGGAAGTTCCGGCTATAGAAGCCGATGCCGCCCGCTGGGCCGACCTGCGCGCCCTGCGCGTGAAGGTGACGGAAGCCATCGAACCGCTGCGCCGCGAGAAGATCGTCGGCTCCAGCCTCGCCGCCACGGTCACGGTTCCGGCCTCGGCGCCTGAGGGCGACCTCGCCGAACTGTTCATCACCGCGACAGTGACGCGTGGGCAGGGAGAGGACGTGACCGTCACCCCCTCTACCGACCACAAGTGCGGCCGCTGCTGGCGCCACCTTCCGGAAGTCTCGGAAGACGGCGACCTCTGCGACCGCTGCGACGACGTGGTCGGTGCGCTGGAGACCCCGGCGTGACGGTCTGGCGGAAGCGCCTGATCGGGTTCCTGATCGCCGTGGTCGTCTTCATGATCGACCAGGGCTTCAAGGCCTGGGTCGTCACCGGCCTCAAGCTGCGTGATGTCGGCGTGATCGAGATCGCCCCGTTCTTCAACTTGCGCTGGACCAAGAACCTCGGCGTCTCGCTCGGCCTGTTCACGGCGGATTCGCCGGAGGGCCGCTGGGCGCTGGTGGCGATGACCGGCCTGATCGCGCTCTTCGTCCTCATCTGGATGCTGCGCGAGCGCAAGCTGGGCGAGATCGCTGCCCTCGCCATGGTGCTGGGCGGCGCGCTCGGCAATATCCGCGACCGTTTCACCATGGGTTTCGTGATCGACTATGCCGATCTCCACTTCGGCGAATGGCGTCCGTTCCTCATTTTCAACATCGCCGACGTCGCCATCACGGTGGGCGTCCTGATTATCCTTGCCCGCTCCCTGCTTTCGCGCGACAAGCCCGAAACAAATGGCGGTCATGACAAGGCGCCCGACGCCGCCCCGGAGATTTGAGTTGATGCCCATGAAGAAGACCGGAGCCCTGATTCTCGTCGCCGCCGGTGCGGTGCTCGTGTCCGGCTGCGGAAGCACCGGCCTGCTGAACCACGGTGGCCCCGACGAATTCGCCGTGCAGCGCCAGACGCCGCTGGTGGTACCGCCCGATTTCACGCTTTCGCCGCCGAAGCAGGGCCAGCCTCGCCCTGCCGACGATTCGGTGCAGCAGCAGGCGCTCGATGCCCTGTTCGGCGGCCCGCAGGCGCGTAGCGATATCGAGAAGTCAACTCTCAGCATGGCCGGCCCCGCCGATCCGGCGATCCGCTCGACCGTTGGCGATCCCGGCACCTACACGGTCGCCAAGGGCCAGGTGACCCGCGCGATCCTCGCGGCCCCGGAAGGCGACGGCCGCGACGCGCAGACCACGATCGAGGGCTGATTCCGCTTCGATCGACGTGAAAAAGGCCGGAGCGGCATATGCCGCTCCGGCCTTTTTCGTATCTCTTTCAGATTCCGCCGGGGAACATCGCCAGCAGCTTGCCCAGCCGGTCGTGAACCAGTCGCTCCTGCTGCGGATCGCTTTCGCCGAGGCGCACCACCGTAAGCAGCTGGTCGGGCGAGCCGATCACATATTGGCCGTACTCGCCCACGCAGGCGAAGACATTGGCCGGTGCCATTCCGGGGAACAGAACGTCCTCGCCCCCTGCCCCGCTTTTCGCCTTGCTCCGGTTGAGCCAGACCCCGGCCCCGTAGCCCGGATTACGCGGCGAGGATTCGAGCATGAACTGCACCCAGCGACGCGGCAGGATCTGCGCGCCCTGGATCGAGCCGGTGTGGCGCAGGAACTCGCCCAGCTTCGCCCAGTCGCGCGCCGAGGCATGGACCGCCGCCGAACCGATCATCGTGCCCGCGCGGTCATAGCCCGCCACCGCCGAATCCATGCCGATCGGCGCGAAGACGCGAGTGCGCAGATAGTCGCCCACGGCCTTGCGGCGTCGATCCGGATTGCGGTCGGGCGAAAGCACCCGCGCCGCGAGATCGGAAAGAATCACGGAAGTCGCTGCGCTCTCGACGAAGCGGGCGCCCGCCGGTGCTTCCAGCGGCTGCGCCTCGGCATAGGCGGCCATGTCGTCGCGCCCGTCGAGATAGAGCATCCGCATGCGATCGGACTGCCCGGCAGGCCCGCCGGTTGCGGATGCACCCGATTCGGAATGGCGCAGGCCCGATCGCATCTGGAGAAGTTGCTTGAGGGTGATCTCGCCGCGGGGATCGCCGGGGCGCTGCCAGTCGGGGATCGGCGCCGATTCGTTAAGCCGCAACCGCCCGTCGCTGATGAGCTGGCCGACCATCAGCGCGGTGACGCATTCGCCCATGCCCCAGCCCTCGAGCCGGGTCTCCGGCTTGATTCCCGCGCCATAGCGCTCGGCGATCACCAACCCGCGCTTCATGATGACGAGGGCCTGGGTGCGGCCGAGATCCTCGGCGAAAAGCCCGTCGATGGCGCGGCCCAGCGCTGCGCGCGAGGCGCCGCCGTCGTCCTTGATCGCCGCCTGCGATTCCGCGCTGGGCGGCGGCGGCCCCTGCTGCGCGTCCTGTCCACAGCCTGCCAGCGCCGTTAGCGCCAGGGCTGGCAGGACGGAAAGGGCGAGGATAAGGGGGGGACGGCGCACCGGCATGACGCGCGGTGTGATGTGCGAGGCGCGGGAATATGGCAACAGCCACGACATACAGGACCGGGGACAGCGGCGCCGAGACGAACGGGGGCCGTGGCGAAGGCGGGCGCGACCTGAACAGCCGCCAGCCCTCGCGCTGGCTGCGCAATGTGATCCTGCTCGCCCTGCTGGCACTGGCGCTACTGCTCGGCTTCTCGTGGAAGGGCCTGCGCGAGGAAGCGCTGGTCAGCACCTCCTACGGCGCGCGGGCCGCCTGCGCCTGCCGCTTCATCTCGCAGCAGGACCTCGGCAGTTGCAAGGGCCAGATCGCGGTTGCCGGTCTCGGCCGTACCGGCTCGCTGATCTGGCTCTCCGAAGATGCCCAGGCCCGCACGGTCAAGGCCAGCGTGCCTTTGCTCGCCAGCCAGACCGCCACGTTCGCACCGGATCGCGGCTGCCAGCTCGAACCCTGGATGAACTGAGCCGAGGTCTCAGTCCAGCGGAATCGCGGCCTCGGTACCCTCGATCCAGCCGCCGCCGACCACCCGGTCTCCCGCATAGATCACCGCCGCCTGTCCGGGCGCGACGCCATATTCGGGATTCGCGAAACGGATCGTCACGTCCGCCCCGTTGCCGAATTCGCCTTCCAGCGTGACCGGCACCGGCTTGGCCAGTGAACGGACTTTGGCCGTCAGCGGTGCATCGGGAAGCGGCCCGATGCGGTTGGTCTCGGTGACGGTGGCGGCAGCCACGCCCAACAGACTGCGCGGGCCGACCATCACCCGGCGTCCCGGCGCATCGATGCGCACGACATAGAGCGGCTCGGGCTGGCCGCCGATTTCGAGGCCGCGGCGCTGGCCCACGGTATAGTGGATGATGCCGCGGTGCGTGCCCAGCACATCGCCAGTCAGGGCATGGACGATCTCGCCCGGCGCCTCGCCCTCAGGCCTGACCGCGCGCACGATCTTGGCATAGTCGCCGTCGGGCACGAAGCAGATGTCCTGGCTGTCGGGCTTGTCGGCGACGCGCAGGCCTGCCGCTTCGGCAAGACGGCGGGTCTCGCTCTTGGGCAGGCCGCCAAGCGGGAAGCGCAGGAAGTCGAGTTGCGCCTCGGTCGTGCCGTAGAGGAAATAGCTCTGGTCGCGCGCCGGATCGAAGGCGCGGTGCAGTTCGGAACCGGCGGCTCCTTCGACTCGGCGGACATAGTGACCGGTGGCAAGGCAGTCCGCGCCGAGATCGCGGGCCATCGTCAGCAGATCGGTGAACTTCGGCCCCATGTTGCAGCGGATGCAGGGGATCGGCGTGCGGCCCGCCATGTAGTCGTCAGCGAAGCGTTCGACGACTTCCTCGCGGAAGGCGCTCTCGTGATCGAAGACGTAGTGGGCGATGCCCAGGCGGTCGGCCACGGCGCGGGCGTCGCGGATATCGTCGCCCGCGCAGCAGGCGCCCTTGCGTCCGGTCGCGGCGCCGTAGTCGTAGAGCTGGAGGGTGACGCCGATGGTCTCGGCGCCGGTCGCGGCGGCCAGCGCGGCGACGACCGAGCTGTCGACGCCGCCGGACATGGCGACGACGATACGGCGCGCCGAAAGCGGCGCAGGCAGTTGGAACAGCGTGGCGGGGTCGAGGCCGGCCACCAGTCCTTCAAGATCGGAAAGGGCGGTCATGCGCGCCCCATACAGGCGAATGCTCCGGATTCCTACCTTTCCTGGATCCCGACCGTTCGACACCTCCCTGTCAATCAAAGGAGGGCGATCAAGGGCGAGCGATCGGAAGCGGGCGGTTAAGGCTCATGCCGAAAACCGCGTTAAGATTCGTTAACAAAAGGTAAATCAGGCCTTTACTCTCCCTTGACCAAGCTTCGCTACAAACGTTCCGTATGAACATCGCTCATGATCATGAAACCTGCAAAGCGGGGCATGCGTCGGGTCGCGCCGGCGAGGAGTTCATCTCGGTCCCCCTGCCAATGGACTGGTTTTCCTTGCGTTCCCGGCTCTTCGCCGCGCACGATTTGCGCGCGGTTTTCGACGACACCTCCGCTTCGGCAAGGCTCCACCGCTTCGGCAGTTTCGCGGGCCCGGCGGCCAATGTGATTCATACGTATGCGCCGGTCTCAATTCCTGTTAACCCAAATGCTTCAGGCAATCGCAAGCCAGCGCAGGCCAATGTCCTTTCCGTCGCCGGCAATCCCAGCACCGGCGTACGAGGGTGATGATGATCGAAAACCAGAAAATCCGTCCTGCCCAGGTAATCGGGCCGCTCGGCGAACCGTTGACGCTTGATACGCTGCCTCCTGCGAACACCACGCGCTGGGTCGTGCGTCGGAAGGCGGAAGTCGTGGCAGCCGTTAACGGCGGACTGCTGTCGATCGACGAGGTCTGCGATCGTTACCAGCTGACGCTGGAGGAATTCGCATCCTGGCAGCGCGCCGTGGACCGTTCGGGCATGCAGGGGCTGCGCGTCACGCGGATCCAGCATTACCGCGACCTTTACGAGCGCCAGCAGAAGTATTGAGCACACTGCCTATTCCGTCCGCAAGGACTGACAAGCGGCGGCGAACCTCGGGTTCGTCGCCGCTTTTCGTATATCCGCCCGCTTTTCTCGGAACTTGCCGAAGATCCCCAGGCATTTTCTTGCCCTCGACGCTTGTCGATCACGGTCGGCGCCAGAACGACTGCTGATTGCCACCCGTCCGCCGCAGGTATATGTCGTTGGGCAGGAAATTGGCCGTTGCAGCGGCGTGGATCGACGTGTCCGCGCTCCGGCGGCAGATCGTGCCTTTCGGCCATCCGGCGCGCCCCTCGGGATCGCGAAGTCCGGTTCCGGGCCAGGCATCGGGGATTGGGGGCAATCGCAGTTTTTGCGGTGAAACGATGAATTACGACAGCAGGATCGACGTGACGGAGAACCAGGGTTTGACGGCCACGAGTGCAGCTTTGGGCGGCAACCCGCTCGACGGCGCAGACGAACAGGGTGGCGGATCGCGCCGCTGGTGGGCGATCGCCATCGTCGCCGCCGTCGTGCTGGCCACCGGCATCTGGTTCGCCGTGCGCGGCGGCGGCGAGGCCAAGCAGGCCGGTGCCGCCGACATCCAGATGCCCGCCGTCACTGTCGTCGTGCCCGGACGTGCCTCGGTCGAAGGCGCCATTACCGCCACCGGCTCGCTGGCCGCCCGTCGTCCGATGCCGGTCGGCTCGGTGGGCGAAGGCGGCCAGGTGCGCGCCGTGCTGGTCGAGCCGGGCGACTGGGTCTCGCAGGGCCAGGTGCTCGCGGTGATCGACCGTTCGGTCCAGTCGCAGCAGCAGGCCGGCCAGTCGGCGCAGATCGCCGTGGCCCAGGCCGACGCCCGCCTCGCCCAGGCCAATCTCGA
The DNA here is from genome assembly GCF_058273105.1 of Novosphingobium sp. BF6. Taxonomy (NCBI): domain Bacteria; kingdom Pseudomonadati; phylum Pseudomonadota; class Alphaproteobacteria; order Sphingomonadales; family Sphingomonadaceae; genus Novosphingobium; species Novosphingobium sp. BF6. The sequence continues at coordinate 483,962 of NZ_CM177775.1, read as the reverse complement.
CCGCGCGCTCAAGCTGGTGGATCGCGGCTTCATCTCCGCCGCCGATGTCGATCGCCTGACTGCAACGCGCGATTCCGCCATGGCCCAGGTCAAGGTCGCGCGCGCCACGCTCGGCCAGCTTGAGGCCCAGACCGCCCGCCTCAACATCGTCGCCCCCGCCGCCGGCCTCGTGCTCGAACGCAATGTCGAGCTTGGCCAGGTCGTCGGCGGCGGCAGTTCCGTGCTGTTCCGCCTCGCCAAGGGCGGCGAGATGGAACTGCTCGCCCAGCTCAGCGAGGACGACCTCGCCCGCCTGCATGTCGGCGTGGAAGCGAAAGTGACGCCCACCGGCGGCAACGAGAGCTTCATCGGCCAGGTCTGGCAGGTCGCGCCGGTGATCGACGCCACCAACCGCCAGGGCATCGCCCGCATCGCGCTTGCCTACAACGCCGCGCTGCGTCCCGGTGGCTTCGCCAGCGCCGTCATCAACAGCGGCCAGACGGTGGCGCCGGTCCTGCCGGAATCGGCGATCCAGAACGACGACAAGGGGTCGTTCGTCTATGTCGTCGATGCCAAGGACGTCGTTCATCGTCGCGCGGTGCAGACCGGGCTGGTCACGGCGCGCGGGATCACCGTCAAGTCGGGCCTCGACGGCAGCGAAAAGGTCGTCCTGCGCGCGGGCGGGTTCCTCAACGACGGCGACAAGGTCAAGCCCCGGCTGACCAAAGCAGCCGACTGAGCGGATAGAACCCGATGAGCCTTCGCAACATCTCGGCCTGGTCGATCCGCAATCCGATCATTCCGATCGTCTTCTTCATCGGCGTGATGATCGCCGGCGTCGTCTCGTTCATGCGCATGGACGTGAACAACATGCCGGACGTCGAATTTCCCGGCGTCCACGTCATGATCTCGCAGCCGGGCGCCGCCCCGACCGAGATCGAAACGCAGATCACCCAGATCGTCGAGGGTGCCGTGCGCTCGGTGCCCGGCATCGAGGAAATCCAGTCGACCGCCTCCGAAGGCACCTCGACCACGCTGGTGTTCTTCTCTGTCGGCACCAATCCGGACGTCGCCACCAACCAGGTCAAGAACGCGGTCGATCAGATTCGCGGCCAGCTGCCCGACGGCATTCTGGAACCGATGGTCACCAAGGTCGAGGCCAACGGCGACAATCTGGCCTATTATGCGGTCAGCGCCGACGACATGACGATGGAGCAGCTCAGCTGGTTCGTCGACGACACGATCTCCAAGACCCTGCTCTCGATACAGGGTCTCGCCTCGGTGGAGCGCAACGGCGGCGTCGACCGCGAAATCCGCGTGGTCGTCGACCCCGAGCGGCTGATCGCGCTCGGCCTCACCGCCAACGACATCAACGGCGTGCTGCGCCAGGTGAACACCGACGCGGCGGGCGGTCAGGCGGAAATCGCCGGATCGCGCCAGTCGGTGCGCGTGCTCGGCAATGCCCAGGACGCCTACCACCTCTCGCAGACCCGCATCAACCTGGGCGGCGGACGGCAGGTCAAGCTCTCGGACATCGCCAAGGTCTACGACGGCTATTCCGAGCAGACCCGCATCGCCAAGCTGCGCGGCCGCGAAGTCGTGACCTTCGGCTTCACCCGCGCGCTCGGGGCTTCCGATGTCGCGGTCTACGACGGCGCCGAAAAGGCGCTGGAAAAGATCCGCAAGGACAACCCGAACATCCACATCACCCGCCTGTTCTCCGACGTGGACTACACCAAGGGGCAGTATACCAGCTCGATGGAAGCGCTGGTCGAAGGCGCGGTGCTGGCGATCGTCATCGTCTACCTGTTCCTGCGCGACTGGCGCGCGACGATGATCTCCGCCCTCGCCATCCCGCTCTCGGCAATCCCGACCTTCTGGTTCATGGACCTGCTCGGCTTCACGCTGAACTTCCTCTCGCTGCTGGCGCTAAGCCTCGTCGCGGGCGTGCTGGTCGATGACGCCATCGTCGAGATCGAGAACATCGTGCGCCACATGCGCATGGGCAAGTCAGCCTATCAGGCTTCGATCGATGCGGCGGACGAGATCGGCCTCGCGGTCGTCGCCACGACCTTCTCCATCGTCGCGGTGTTCCTGCCGGTGGGCATGATGCCGGGCATTCCGGGGCAGTTCTTCAAGGCCTTCGGCCTGACTGTCGTGGCGGCGGTGCTCATGAGCCTTGCCGTCGCCCGCCTGATCACGCCGATGGTCGCCGCCTACTTCCTCAAGGCCCACGGCCACGCCGAACACGGCGGCGGCAAGGCCATGGACTTCTACATGAAGATCCTGGCCTGGACGCTCGATTCCAGCGAGGCGCACCGCCTCAAGGCCCGGCTCGTCAAGACGCCTGCTCGCTGGTGGTACTACCTCGTCGCGACCGTGGCGGTCCTCGCCATCCTCGGCGCAGGTCTCGCCGCCGCGTCGCTGCTGTTCATGGGCGCCAAGGCGGTCCTGGCCAAGGCCGGTCTCGACAAGGCCGCGCTGGTGCTGGCAGCGGTAGTCGCCCCCCTCGCCATCCCCGTGGTGATCTTCGCGCTCGGCAAGGCGCTGAAGCTGGTGCTGGGTGCGATGGGCCACTTCGGCAACTGGTATCGCTACTTTTCCGACCGCTTTACCGCCCGGATGCGCGACCACCGCTTCTATGCATTCTGCGCGGGCATCTATGCCTTGGTGCTGACTTTCGCCCTGCTCGCCGGGCTGCCCTCGCAGTTCCAGCCGAACACCAACAACGATACCAGCACCGTCAATCTCGAAATGGTGCCCGGCACCACGATCGAGCAGACCGCCGCCGTGGCCGACAAGGTGACGCGCCTGCTGGAAGCCCAGCCGGAAGTACAGCACATCCTGGAAGCCTCGCGCGAGGGCAAGGGATCGCTCTACATCGCCCTCAAGCCCGCCGACCAGCGCAAGGCGACGAGCATCGAGTTCGAGCGCCGGATGGCCCCGCAGCTTCAGGACATCCCCGATGCCCGCGTAACCTTCGCCACCCAGTCGGGCGGTTTCGGCAGCGGCCGCGACATTTCGGTCATGCTCTCGGGCAGCGATTCCGCACTGCTCCAGCAGACGGCCCAGAAACTGGCCGACCAGATGCGCACGATTCCGGGCGTCGTCGCGCCGCGCATCGCCGCCGACCTCCAGCGCCCGGAACTGGTCGTCGTGCCGCGCCTCGACCTTGCCGCCCAGCTCGGCGTGACGACCGCCGCACTCAGCCAGACGATCCGCATCGCCACCCTCGGCGAGATCGACCAGAACGCCGCCAAGTTCTCGCTCAGCGACCGCCAGGTGCCGATCCGCGTGATCCTCGCCCGCGCCTCGCGCCGCGACTACTCGACGATCGAGAACCTGCCGGTGATGACCGCCAGCGGCGGCTCGGTGCCGCTCAAGCGCGTCGCCGAAATCCGCTTCGGGGCGGGGCCGACCCAGATCCAGCGCTACAACCAGTCGCGCCGCATCTTCGTCGGTGCCGACCTCGGCACCGGGCAGGTCAAGGGCCCGATCATGGAGCAGATCCAGAAGCTGCCGATCATGAAGAACCTGCCGACCGGCGTGTCCAACGCCCCAGTCGGCGAGGACAAGTGGCAGGCGGAGATGGTCAGCAGCTTCATCGTCGCCGTCATCAGCGGCATCTTCCTGGTCTTCGCGGTGCTGGTGCTGCTCTACCGCCGCTTCGTCTCGCCGCTGGTCAACATGGCCTCGCTGCTGCTGGCGCCGCTGGGCGGACTGCTGGCGCTGGTGATCGTCGGCCAGCCGATCTCGATGCCGGTCTACATCGGCATCCTGATGCTTCTGGGCATCGTCGCCAAGAACTCGATCCTGCTGATCGACTTCGCCATCGAGGAGATGGAAAAGGGCGTCGACAAGCTCACCGCGATCATGGACGCCGGCCACAAGCGCGCCCAGCCGATCATCATGACCACCGTCGCGATGACGGCGGGCATGGTGCCCACCGCGATCTCGCTCTCGGGCGACTCCGCATGGCGCGCGCCGATGGGCATTACCGTGATCGGCGGCCTGCTGCTCTCGACCGCGCTGACCTTGGTGATTGTCCCGGCGGCCTTCAGCCTCGCGGACGGCTTCGAGAAACGCCTCGGCCCGTGGCTGCGCCGCAAGCTGTTGACCTATGAGCCGCATCACGCCCATGGTCACGGCGATCACGGCCCGGCCGCCGTGCCGCAGCCCATCGCAGCCGAATAGCATCGGAGGAACATTGCCGGCCCCCAAGCGTAGCATCCCCGTGGCACGGCAAGACTTTTTCCGGTCCGGCCCGGTCGTGAACGATCGAGCCAGGCGCATGCGGATATTCGCGACAGGGCTGCTGCTGTTCATGGCGGCAGCCTTCGTCGTCCTCCGCCGGGTTTCGGTACTCCATCCCGAATGGAGCGGACCGCTGGGCTACGCCATCGCTTTCACCGAAGCGGCGATGGTCGGCGGGTTGGCCGACTGGTTCGCGGTGACAGCCCTGTTCCGCCACCCGCTCGGCCTGCCGATTCCGCACACCGCGATCATCCCGGACAACAAGGATCGCATCGCCGATTCGATGGCGACCTTCCTGCGGGACAATTTCCTCACGCCGCAGGTCGTCGCCCGACGGCTTCGCAGCTTCAACCTCGCCGCGGCCGCCGGGGGCTTCCTGGCCAACCCCGCGCGCGAGGAACAGTCGCGCATCCGCGCGGGCGCTGCGAACCTGCTGGGCGACGTGCTGGAATCGCTCGATCCCGAGCAGATGGGCGGCATGGTCAAGACCGGCCTGCGCCGCCAGATCGAGAAAGTCGAGGCCGCCCCCCTGCTCGGCCAGATGCTTTCCAACGCCATTGCCGACCGCCGTCACCTGCCGGTGCTGGAAAGCATGCTGCGCAAGATCGGCGAGGCCATCGAGGCCAACGAGCCGATGATCCGCGACATGATCCACCAGCGCGCCAACTCGATCATGCGCTGGACCGGCCTCGACGAGCGGCTCGCCAACGGCGTGCTCGACGGTGCCTATCGCCTGCTTGCCGAAGTGATCGTCCAGCCCGACCATCCCTTGCGCGCCCGGATCGACGAGGCCCTCACCCGCCTTGCCGACGATTTGCGCAACCGGCCCGAAACCCAGGCCAAAGTGGAGCGACTCAAGACCGAACTGCTCGAGAACCCCGCCGTCGGTGCCTGGCTCGACAGCACCTGGGAACGTACCCGCAGCGCCCTGCTCAAGGCGGTGCGCAATCCCGACAAGGCACTGTCCGGCGCGCTCGGCGAAAGTCTCGCGCAATTGGGGCTGGCGCTCGGCGACGACGCACGCCTACAGTACATGGTCAATCGCTTCGCGCGGCGCACGCTGGTCGGCGTGGTGACGCGCTACGGGGGGGAAATCGTGAGACTGGTGTCCGAAACCGTGAAGCGCTGGGACGCGCGCACCGTCACGGATCGCATCGAGGGCGCGGTCGGCCGCGACCTCCAGTTCATCCGCATCAACGGCACCCTGGTCGGCGGTCTGTTCGGCGTCTGCATCCATGTCGTGGACCAGTGGCTGTGAGCGTGGCGACGCTGGACGGCCCACTGCTCGTCACCGAACGCTTCGAACTGTGGAAGCCGCAAGCAAGCGATCTGGGCGACCTGATGCGCCTGCTCGCCGACGAGGAGACCCGGCGCTTCCTCGGAAACGCCAGTTCCGAAGCGAAGCCCGTCTACGAGCGCCTCGAACGCAATGCCGGATCCTGGGCCTTGCGCGGCTACGGAACTTTCCCGGTGCGCCTGCGCGGTGGGAGCGAGATCGTCGCCAATTGCGGTGTGTTCCACTCCTGGCGCGGCTTCGGCAAGGGCATGGACGACGTGCCCGAGGCAGGCTGGATCGTCCGCAAGGACCACTGGGGCATCGGCCTCGCCAAGGAAGTCATGCGCGGCGCGCTGGAATGGTTCGACGGCATCCACGGCCAGCGCCGGATCGCCTGCATGATCGAGGAAGGCAATGCCGGGTCAGAACGCGTGGCCGCCGCGCTGGGCTTCGCTCCTTACGGCAGCCACGATCTGGGCGAAGCAGGCAGTCCTGTAATCGTGAACCTGTTCGAACGAGGCACCTGATACCGCGAAGTACTCAGAATGTATACACGATCACCGTAGCGTAATATGATCGCGTCGGACGACCATCCTTGTCGAGTGCGGGATTGAAGCGCGCGTTCCTGAGTATGATCCCGCAAGCTCTTACCTTGAAATCGGTGTTGTCGAATGCCTGCCATGCGTCGCAATCGGCAGGCATTCCTCGCTCATCGACAACGACAAGAACATTCACCCGCGCTTGTTTGTTTTGCATTAGCAGCTCGGATGGAAATGAAGCCTGAATTTGTCTTGCCCATTCCGGGATATTTTTGGCCTTAACCTTGCGGGTCAAAGCTGCCTGAATAGCGGGATCCAGCCCCCACTGCTTGACGAGATTGTCCGTACACTGCCGCAGGGTATCGAATGCTTTCGCCATAGGCCCGGTTTCGAGGACCACTGTCTTGAACGAATTGGCGAGGGAAATGTGATTGAGCTGCTTCTCGAAGGGAATGTCGGGGAAAGGGCGCAGAGAATCATCGGCCTCGGCCCGTTCATCGGCGATGCGCGATTTCATCACTCCTCCAAAGACAACGGACGGACCAAAGTTTCCCGAAGTACCAGCCAGATGGCGACTGACCGGTATCGGTTCGCCACTGCCGTAGGAGATCGTGAACGTCTTGGACTTCTGGAAAGCGGAAATCTCTTTCCCCGCTATGATCATCTCCAGAGAATATCCGGGCTCGTAGGCCCTCATGTTGAGCAGGACCGGCGAAGTTGCGGGTCCAAACTTTCGCGCCAGTACGCAACTATGATCCGCCCAGTTCACCAACCAGTTCGAGGAGGCCTTCAGCCTGATTTCCTTGGGCTTGCTAAAACCCGATGTCGGAACGAGCGAAGGCACGACCAAGGCCAAAGTCGCAAGAAATCCACGAAATCGCATCAAGAACTCACTTAAGTTGCTTGGTCTGACGGCAATCGTCCAGCTCGTCTCATTTAGATGATCGATATCTGCATGAACACAAAAACCCCGGCCGTTTCCGACCGGGGTTTCAGGATTTCAGATATTTAACCGCTCAGAGCTTGCCGGTAAGCTCCGGCACGGCGGTGAAGAGATCCGCCACCAGGCCGACGTCGGCGACCTGGAAGATCGGAGCGTCTTCGTCCTTGTTGATGGCGATGATGGTCTTCGAATCCTTCATGCCGGCAAGATGCTGGATCGCGCCGGAGATGCCGACCGCGATGTAGACTTCGGGGGCGACGATCTTGCCGGTCTGACCAACCTGGTAGTCGTTGGGCACATAGCCCGCGTCCACCGCCGCGCGCGAGGCACCTACGGCAGCGCCGAGCTTGTCGGCGAGCGGGAGGATCACCTGCTCGAACGTCTCCGAATCCTTCAGCGCGCGGCCGCCGGAGACGATCACCTTGGCGCTCGTCAGTTCCGGACGCTCGGACTTCGCGATTTCGGCGCCCACGAAGCTGGAGAGGCCCGCGTCACCGGCTCCGGCGACGTCTTCGATCACGGCCGAACCGCCCTCGGCAGCGGCCTTCTCGAAGGCGGTGCCGCGCACGGTGATCACCAGCTTGGCATCGCTCGATTCGACGGTGGCGATGGCGTTGCCCGCATAGATCGGACGGGTGAAGGTCTTCTCGCCCTCCACCGAGAGGATGTCCGACAGCTGCATCACGTCGAGCAGCGCAGCGACGCGCGGGGCGACGTTCTTGCCGGTGGTGGTGGCGGGCGCCAGGAACGCGTCGTGGTGGCCCATGAGGTCCACGATCAGCGGCGCGACGTTCTCGGCCAGTGCGTGTTCGTAGGCGGCATTGTCGGCCAAGTGGACCTTGGCAACGCCGGCGATCTTCGCGGCGGCTTCGGCGGCGGCGCGGCAGCCCGAGCCGGCGACCAGCAGGTGGACTTCACCCAGCTTGGCAGCAGCGGTGACGGTGTGGAGCGTCGCGTCCTTGACCGACGCGTTGTCGTGTTCGACCCAAACGAGCGTCTTCATCAGGCGACTCCCAGTTCCTTGAGCTTTGCTACCAGCGCATCGACATCCGCAACCTTGACGCCGGCGACACGCACCGGCGGCTCCGAGACCTTGAGAGTCTTGAGGCGCGGGGCGATATCGACGCCGTAGTCGGCGGCGGTCTTCACATCGAGCGGCTTCTTCTTCGCCTTCATGATGTTCGGCAGCGAAGCGTAGCGTGGCTCGTTGAGGCGCAGGTCGGTGGTGACGATCGCGGGCAGCGCCAGCTTCACGGTCTCCAGACCGCCATCGACTTCGCGGGTCACGGCGACGTGGTCGCCCCCCAAATCACCACCCAACTCGACCTTGCTGGCGAACGTGCCCTGCGGACGGCCGAGCAGCGCGGCAAGCATCTGGCCGGTCTGGTTCGAATCGTCGTCAATCGCCTGCTTGCCGAGGATCACCAGGCCGGGATTCTCTTCGGCGACGATCGCCTTGAGGATCTTGGCAACGGCCAGAGGCTCGACTTCCGTATCGGTCTCGATCAGGATCGCGCGGTCGGCGCCCATGGCGAGTGCGGTACGCAGCGTGTCCTGCGCCTTGGCCGGGCCGACCGAGACCGCGACGATCTCTTCCGCCTTGCCCGCTTCCTTGATGCGGATGGCTTCTTCCACCGCGATCTCGTCGAACGGGTTCATGCTCATCTTGACGTTGGCCAGGTCAACACCCGTGCCATCCGCCTTCACGCGCGGCTTTACGTTGTAGTCGATCACCCGCTTCACGGGCACGAGGATCTTCATTGGATCGGGTCCTCTTCAGTTTCAGGCGCGGCCTGTTTAGCCGCTCGATTAAATCCACTCAAGGCCCGCCTAATAGGCAATTGACGTATAGGTCAAGCCCTGCCGGCGGCAAGACGAGCCGAGGGTCGGATCACAGCACGTGCCATATCGTAAATCCGCAGGAATGCGCATCGCCCCGGCAGAAACGCCAGCCTGAGAATTACTATGATGGTGCAAAGGCGCACTTCACCCGGACTTCAAATGCGAACGGCGGGGGTCCGGAAGACCCCCGCCGCTGCATTATACGATACGGGATCGCGTGAGACCCAAGAAACGACGCCGATCAGGCAGCGACGCTCTTGACCTCTGCCACGATCTTCTTGGCGGCATCGCCCAGGTCGTTGGCGGGGACGATCGGCAGGCCCGAGTTGGCCAGGATGTCCTTGCCCTGCTGAACGTTGGTGCCTTCGAGGCGAACGACGAGCGGAACCGAGAGGTTCACTTCCTTCGCGGCGGCAACGATGCCGTCGGCGATGACGTCGCACTTCATGATGCCGCCGAAGATGTTAACGAGGATGCCCTTCACGTTCGGATCGCGCAGAATGATCTTGAACGCCGCGGTCACCTTTTCCTTGGTGGCGCCGCCGCCGACGTCAAGGAAGTTGGCCGGGAACGAGCCGTTGAGCTTGATGATGTCCATCGTCGCCATGGCAAGACCGGCGCCGTTGACCATGCAGCCGATGTCGCCATCGAGCTTGATGTAGGCGAGGTCGTACTTCGAAGCTTCGACTTCCGCCGGATCTTCTTCGGTTTCGTCGCGCAGGGCCTGCACGTCGGGGTGACGGTACAGGGCGTTCGAATCGAAGCTCATCTTGGTGTCGAGGACGAGCAGGTTGCCGTCCTTGGTTTCGACGAGCGGGTTGATTTCGAGCATGTCGCAGTCAAGCGCGACGAAGGCTTCGTAGAGCTGCTTGGCGATCTTCTGCGCCTGCTTGTTGAGGTCGCCGGTCAGCTTCAGAGCGTAGGCAACGGCACGGCCGTGGTGGGCCTGGAAGCCGGCAGCGGTGTCGATGGTGACGGTGGTGATCTTCTCGGGGGTGTTGTGGGCAACATCCTCGATGTCCATGCCGCCTTCGGTCGACACGATCATGGCGACGCGGCTCGAAGCGCGGTCGACGACCATCGACAGGTAGTATTCCTCGGCGATGTCGACGCCGTCGGTCACGTAGAGGCGATTCACCTGCTTGCCGGCTTCACCGGTCTGCACGGTGACGAGGGTGTTGCCGAGCATTTCCTTGGCGAAAGCTTCGACTTCCTCGACCGACTTGGCGAGACGCACGCCGCCCTTGGCGTCAGCGGGGAGTTCCTTGAACTTGCCCTTGCCGCGCCCGCCGGCGTGGATCTGGGCCTTCACGACATAGAGCGGTCCGGGGAGCTGCTTGGCGGCGGCGACCGCTTCCTCGACAGTGAGGGCAGCAATGCCGGCAGGGATGCCGACGCCGAACTTCGCAAGCAGTTCCTTCGCCTGGTATTCGTGAATGTTCATCGCTGAAATCGCTTTCTGCTGGAGTGTCCGTGAAAAGGCGTGGGTAGCCCCGAACTTGATCCCGGCCGCATAAGCACATCCCTGCGCGCTTGAAAAGTCCCGTTCCCTGCGTAATGGGATCGCACGGTCCATCGGATCGCCGGAATAATGAGAACGACTCGCGCATGATCGATCGCGACAGACTGGAAGCCATCGTCCGCGAGGCCGGACGCATCGCCATGGCCGGTTGGCCGGGCGACGGGAATCCCTGTGATCACTGGGAAAAAACCCCCGGCAGCCCCGTGAGCGCGGCGGATATCGCCGTGGATTCGTTCCTCAAGCAGGAACTGGGCGGGCTGCTACCCTCGGCCGGATGGCTTTCGGAAGAAACGGCGGATTCCCCGGCGCGTCAGGGTCATGAACTGGTCTGGCTGGTCGATCCGATCGACGGGACGCGCGATTTCATCGCCGGGCGCAGCGGCTGGGCGGTCTCGGTCGCGCTGGTCAACACGCGGCGTCCGTTGATCGGCCTGCTCCACGCCCCGGCGCGGGCACGCGAGGCGGGGGGCGAGTTCTGGTACGGCGAGGCGGGCAAGGGAAGCTGGCGCAACGGAAAGCCGCTGCGGGCGAGCCACCGCGAGACTCTGGCAGGCGCGCGGGTTCCGGCGAAGAAGCTGGCGCCGGAAGACGCCGATCTCGTGCTGGTGGACCAGCCGAATTCGATTGCGCTGCGCATGGCGATGGTCGCCGCAGACGAGGCAGACCTGCTGGCGACCCTGCGCTGGGGCTACGAATGGGACATCGCCGCCGCCGGGCTGATCGCCCGCGAGGCCGGGGCCGCCGTGACCGATGCCTTTGGCAAGCCGCTCAACTACAACAAGCACGATCCGCGCGCTTTCGGCGTGCTGGTCAGCTCGCCCGCGATCCACAATGCGGCGGTCGAACGTCTGGCGGACCGGGCGGAGCGCTATTCGGCGTGATATAAAAAGGGGCCGGACCTGAAGGCCGACCCCTTTCCCGATCCCGCTTCCCAGCGGAAACACTTTTTTACGATCAGCGCGCGGCGGCAGCTTCGTCCTTGGTGACCGGCGTGATCTTGATTTCGACACGGCGATTCTTGGCGCGGCCTTCGGGGGTGGTGTTGTCCGCCACCGGATAGTTCTTGCCCATGCCCTGCGTCTGGATACGCGCCGAGGAAACGCCGCGCATGATGAGGTAGCGGGCCACCGAATCGGCGCGGCGCTTGGACAGGTCGAGGTTGTAGGCATCCGATCCGGTGGAATCGGTATGGCCGTAGACGTCGATCAGGCTGTCCGGATACTTGGTCATGCTCTGCGCGACATTGTCGAGCGCGGCCTGAAACGAGGGGCTGATCTCGGTGGAGTTGACCGCAAACGTGACGTCCGGCAGGTTGAGCAGGATGCCGTCGCCTTCCTGGGTCACGTCGATGCCCGAACCGGCGGTGTCTTCCTTCAGTTCCTTGATCTGCTTGTCCATCTGGTAGCCGACGACGCCGCCCGCCACGCCGCCGATACCGGCGCCGACGATGCGGGCAGTCTTGCCGCCGATCACGCTGCCCAGAAGGTAGCCGAGACCCGCGCCGGCGCCGCCGCCGATGGCAGTGCGCGAAACCTTGCGCTCACCGGTGTTCGGATCGGTGACGCAGGCAGAGACCGCGACCAGCGAGAGCGCGGCAAGGGCGGAGGTCATCAGGCGTGATTTCTTCATGGTCTTCCCTCCTGTTCAGAAACACTTCCACGGGTGTCTATTTGGCACGGGTGTCTATTTGGCACGGGTGTCTGTGTGGTAGTGGACATGAATAGCAGATGGCTGATCCCGGCGAAACGATTGCTGCCCGCATCTGTTCCCGGAGCCGACTCTTACGTCAGTTCTGTCCAAGCGGCGTTCGCAGGTTCCCTTCGCACTTGCGGGAATTTCTGCTAACGACATGTCACTGTGACACCTTTCCCCTGGATCGACCTCTTCATCATCGCCGGCCTGATCCTGATCAACGGCCTGTTCTCCATGTCCGAGCTGGCCATCGTGTCCGCGCGTGCCGCCAGGCTCAGGGTCTCGGCCGACAAGGGCAGCGGCGCCGCCCGCACCGCGCTGGAGCTGGCGGCCGATCCCGGCAAGTTCCTCAGCACCGTACAGATCGGCATTACCCTGATCGGCATCATCGCCGGTGCCTATTCGGGCGCCAGCCTTGGCGGGCCGGTGGGTGAAAGACTGGCGGCGCTGGGCGTGCCCGCGCGCTTTGCCGGAGAAGCGGGCTTCACGCTGGTCATCATCGCCACCACGTTCGCCAGCCTCGTCGTCGGCGAACTGGTGCCCAAGCAGCTTGCCCTGCGCATGGCAGAGCCGGTGGCGATCGTCATGGCCCGGCCGATGGCCTGGCTGGCGCGGATCATGGCGCCCTTCGTCTGGCTGCTCGACACGTCCTCGGCGCTGATCCTGCGCCTCTTCTCGATTCGCGGCGGCGGGCAGGAACAGCTGACTGCCGAGGAGCTGCAGATGATCTTCGCCGAAGCGACACGCTCCGGCGTGATCGAGGAAGAGGAACGCGCGATGATGACCGGCGTCATGCGCCTGGCCGAACGGCCGGTGCGCGAACTGATGACGCCGCGCAACCAGATCGACTGGATCGACGTCAACGCCGGTGAGGAAGCCCTGCGCGCCAAGATCGAGGCCTCGCCGCACTCGATGCTGCCGGTCGCCGAGGAAGGGTCGCCCGACAATATCGTCGGCATTCTCAAGGTGCGCGAGGTTCTCGCCGCGCTCGTCGCCGGGCGTCCGGTGGAGATCGCCGCGATGATGAAGAAGGCCGAAGTCATCCCCGACCAGCTCGATGCCATGGATGCCTTGCGCAAGTTGCAGCAGGCGGAAGTGACGATGGCGATGGTCCATGACGAATATGGCCATCTCGAAGGCCTCGTCACCACTTCGGACATGCTGGCGGCGCTGGCCGGCGCGTTCGTCGGCCATCAGGACGAGGGCGACGAACCGATGGTGGTGGAACGCAGCGACGGCTCATTGCTGGTTTCCGGCGCGATGCCCGCCGACGCGCTGGCCGACCGCCTCGGCATGCCCCTGCCCGACGACCGCGAATACGCGACCGTCGCGGGCTACATTCTCGCCGCGCTCCGGAAAGTCCCGCAGGAAGGGGAGTTCTTCACCGACCGCGGTTGGCGTTTCGAGGTCGTCGACATGGACGGCCTCAAGATCGACAAGATACTCGTCTCTCGCATCGACGAAGATGGCGGAGACGATGGAGTTGCCGGAGAGGCATAAAGGAACGGCCCCCATGCCACTGGCATGGAGGCCGTTCCGATCGTTGTGCTGTAAAGGCCGGCTCTAAAACCGGCCTTCTGTTTCGATCAGCCTGCGCGGCGAACCGCGCCCTTGTGGGTGCCGACGGTCTTGCCGCCGCGCGGACGGAAGCGGCGCTTGCGCTCGCCCTCTTCACCGCCGTGCTCGCGGCGATCGCCACGCGGGGCGTCGCTGCGCGGACGGTCGTCCCGGCGACGCTCGTCACCGCGACCTTCGCCCGTCCGCTCGCCCTGGGGCCGGTCACGACGATCGCCGCGCGGCTGCTGGCTGCGGTTGCCGCCGCCACGACCGTCGCGGCGGCCTTCACCCTGACGCTGACCGTCGCGCGAACGACCGTTGCCCTGCGGCGCGGCCGGAGCCTGACGCGAAGGCGCGGGGAGGCGCGCGGCCTGCTTCTGGAAGTCTTCCGGCAGGCCGAGCGTGGCCAGCTTGACGCGGGTCAGCTTCTCGATGTCGCGGATATAGGGCTTCTCGTCCGGCGCGACGTAGCTGATCGCCACGCCGTCAGCGCCCGCACGCGCGGTGCGGCCGATGCGGTGGACGTACTGTTCGGCCACGTTGGGGATCTCGAAGTTGTAGACGTGCGAAACGCCCGAGACGTCGATGCCGCGCGCGGCGATGTCGGTGGCAACGAGGATGCGGATCGTGCCCTGGCGGAAGCCGCCGAGCGCGGCGGTGCGCTGGGCCTGGCTCTTGTTGCCGTGGATCGCGGCGGCCGGGATACCGGCGGCGACGAGGTGGCGAACCACGCGGTCGGCGCCATGCTTGGTGCGGGTGAAGACGAGCGCGCGGTCGATGGCGCCATGCTCGGCCTTCTCGGCGGCGTCTTCGGCCAGACCGTCACGCAGGCTCAGCGTGAGAAGCGCCTGCTTCTCGGCCTGGTTGATGAAGGTGGCGTACTGTTCGACGCGCTCAGCGGTGGTCGACTGCGGAGCGACTTCGACCTTGACCGGGTTGTTGATGAACTGCTTGCCCAGCTCGGCGATCGCCTGCGGCATGGTGGCCGAGAAGAACAGGCTCTGGCGCTGCTTGGGCAGAAGCGCAGCGACGCGCTTCAGCGGAACGATGAAGCCGAGGTCCATCATCTGGTCGGCTTCGTCGAGCACGAAGATCTCGACATGGCGCAAGGTCAGCGCGCGGCTGTCGATCAGGTCGAGCAGGCGGCCGGGGGTGGCGACGAGGATGTCGGTGCCGCGTTCCAGCGCACGGGCCTGCTTGCCGGCGGGCACGCCGCCGAAGATGCACTGGACCGAGAGGTTCAGGAACTTGGCATAGCCGCGCATGTTCTCGGCGATCTGGGCCGCGAGTTCGCGGGTCGGCGAGAGCACGAGCATGCGGCAGCCGGCGTTCTGGCGCGGCTTGGGATCGCTGGCGAGGCGGTGCAGCGAAGGCAGCGAGAACGCGGCGGTCTTGCCGGTGCCGGTCTGCGCGATGCCGAGAATGTCACGGCCCTCGAGCAGCGCCGGAATCGACTGGCGCTGAATCGGCGAGGGATCGGTGTAGCCCTTGGCCGCGAGCGCACGGAGAATCGGCTCGGCCAGACCAAGTTCGGAGAAATAGGACATGTGTCACTTTCACAAGGTGCGGGGCACGCGGAAGGTTCTTGGCCCGCGCACACAGCAAGGTGTCGTTACGGGCGACCCTGCGTGAAGAAGGAAGCTGGTTCAAAAGGACAACCGCTCGTCCGGGCCGGTCCGCATCGGGACCTCACGCTGCTCACGGATTGCGGCAGGGAAGAACCCTACGCGCCGGTTGTCAGGAGGCATTTAGTGTGCACTGCAGAAAAACGCAAGATAATTGCGTTTGGAGTTTGTTGGAGTTCGGCACCGGCCGCAAAATCCGCCCTCCGCGGATTTTCAAATCAACTCGTGAACAGCGCTTTCCTGATGACCGCGTGGACGCCGTAATTGCCGTTGACGATCTGCGAGACGCCGAAGTCCACGCCGACCGAAAGCAGCGAGATCGCCTCATCCTCGGTTAGCTGCTTGGCGGTCATCAAAAAGCGCCGGGCCTTGCGGAAGGCGTCGCGCATGGCGGCGTCGATCGAGGACTGCTTGTAGACCTCGCTCTGCGCATCCTCGCCCAGTTCCTTGAGATAGTCGGGATGGCTGAAGCCCATGACGACCCATTCGCTCTCGGTCTCGATCAGCGGATAGTCGACATCGCGAAGCTGCTCCATCAGCCCTGCCGCCTTGTGGTGGACCACCTGGACCAGCCCGGTCATCGAGCATTCGATGGCCGTGCCGCACAGCTCGCTGTCGCCCTGCGAGGCATGGGGATCGCCCAGCGAGAGCAGCGCGCCGGGGACCTGCACCGGCAGGAACACCCGCGCGCCGGGCCCGGTGCGCCAATTGTCGAGATTGCCGCCGAAGCTGGCCGGAGGCACCGAATCGACAAGGCCGTTGTGGGCAGGCGCTACCGCGATCACCCCGAAGTGCGGCCGGATCGGAATCTCGACATTGCGCAGGATGTCGTAATTGCGCTCGATGGTCTCGGGATCGACCGGCACGCCGGGATAGTCGTAGCGGGCATGAGTCACGCCCGAGGGATCGACCTGCGGCGTCCAGCGGTAGGAATAGACCGCGTGGGCGGTGGGCAGGCGTCCGCCTGCGGCCTCCACCTCGTAGATCGTCACCACTTCGCGCTGCTTCGGTTCGGTGAGGAGGTCGTTATAGTGGAAGCCCCAATAGGTCGCCGCGTTCGAGCCGAAGCACTTTCCCGCAAAGCGCGGATTGCCGCTAGGGCGGGGCTTGAGGTCGAGGATGCGGACCTCCACGAGGTCGCCCGGCATCGCGCCTTCGATGTGGATCGGGCCGGTGCAGATGTGGACGCCGAAGCCCTCGCCCGGCCCGCGCCCCAGCGCGCTGGCATCCATCGGCCCCGCCCCGCGCCGGTCCACCGCCTTGCCGGTCTCGTCCCAGCGATAGACGCTCTCCACACCGGGATCGCCTTCGACCATGCGCTCGCGGTCGTCGTTGGCATGGTGAGTCAGCGCCTCGATCGTCACGAAGTCGCCCGAGCGGATGTGAAGCGCGGGCTTCAGGTCCTTGCTGAGATAGCCCCAGTGGATCGTCTCCGGGGTGGCGGGGAGATGATGATGGCGCGAAATGCCGGTGTCGCCGAGCACCGCCGGTCCCATCGGCTGGTCGGAACGCTCCGCCGCCTCCTCGGCATCGGCGGCCAGTTCCGGCTCGCTCTCCGCCTCAACCTGTTCGGGCCGCGCCCGTTCCTTGCGCGCGGGGCGGCCCCGGCGCAGCAGTTCCACCGCTTCCTGCTCCTGCGGCGGAGCCTTGCGATATTCGCGCGGGGATATGCCGTATTGTTCGCGGAAGGCGCGGCTGAACGAGGCGCTGTCGTTGAAGCCCCATTCGAACAGGATGTCGGAAATCGACTTCTGGACGTGGAGCGGGCTGCGCAGGTCCAGTCGGCAGCGTTCGAGCCTGCGCACTTTCACATAGTGCCCGAAGCTGTCGTTGATCGATTCGAACAGCTTCTGGAGATAGCGCGGCGAGATGCCGTGCTCGGCGGCGACCTGCTGGTAGCTGAGATCCGGGTCCGAAAGGCGGATCTCGATGGTCTGGAAAATGCGCTCCAGCAGCGCCGCGCGCATGCCCGCCGCGCCGCCCATGGCCTTGGCAGGCGCATTGTCGAGCAGGCTGGTGACGAGGAATTCGGGAAAGGCCAGTTCCACCGGCCGTGCCTGGTCGGTGGTGATGTCGGAGATCGTGTCCGCCAGCGAGCGCAACATGCCCGAGAACACCCGCGCCGCGCCGCTGTCCGTCGCGATCTTGCGCGGTGGGCCGCTGATCGGGGTCTTGAGCCGGGCGCTGAGTTCGCTGTGCGGCACCTGGACGATCAGGCTGCGGTTGTCTCCGGAAAAGGCAAGGTGGACCGGACTGTCGCCGCGCCCGCAGATCATCTCGCCGTCGGCAAGGCGCAGCTCCTGCCCGGCATCGCGCACCGTGGCGCTGCCGTCCAGCACCATGGCCAGCCAGTAGGTGGCGGGCTGGTCGCGGAAGTCGATGGTCCAGGACTGCGGCGTGCCGGTGACGCGGATGAAGTCGATCCCGGTGCTGGCGCGGAACTGGATGAGTTCGCCGTAGAGCGCGGCATCGTCCGCCTCGTCGAGCGTGAGCGACAGCCGCTTGAGCGCAAAACGCCAGGCGTCGCGCCGCTGTTCCTTGGGGTAGACGTTCGTTGTGATACGCAAGCGAGGACCACCTTGAAACGGGTGGCACCCTTCCCGGACGGGCGACCAATTCTGCTGACCTTGGCGACCTTTATGACCAAGGTCTATCGGCCGGATCGGTGCCGGGCAAGGGTGCGGAGGAAGCCTATTCGAAAGGCGTCTCGTTACCGTACACGCTGGTCCCGGTCTCCACCTTTGGCGCCGGTCCCCGGCCGCAAACGGCCAGCATGGTGAGCGCGTAGACCAGCGCGCTGGAGGCCATGTCCGCGCCTGTCGGGCGCCAGCGCGGCATGCCGGTGGTCACGGCGGGCACGCGGTGCATGTTGAACACGTTATGGTCGCGCCACATGCTGGAATAGACCGGGTGGGCAGGCTCCACCGCGGCGCCGCGCGCCAGCCGGGTGGCGGCATCGACGGCACCCACCAGCGGCGCCACTTCGGAAGGCCGCGCCTCGAAACCATGGCGCACGACCATCGGCTCCACGTCGAAGGCCTCCACGTCGACGCCGCGCATGGCCTCCATGATGCCGTGATAAGCGTCGGCGGCCTTCTGGCGCGGATTCAGCGAAACGTCGATGTAGAGCGCGCAGACCTCGGTGCCCGCGCCGAAGTCGATCGGCATGCCGCCGCGCACCGAGGCGATCTGGACTTTGGGATGAATCGCGCCGCTGGCGGTCTCCATCATGGACTCTCGCTCGAACTTCAACCCCCAGGCGTGGAGCGCGTCGATCACCGGGCCGAGCCGGTAGATCGGATTCGGGTGACGGCGCGGATCGGTGGGGGCATCCAGAATCGGCGAGAACACCCCCTGCCCGAAGATCCGCACGCGGTAGAGCGCATAGCCGCAACCCTGCCAGGTCAGGCCGAAGTCGGTACCCTCGGCGGCGATCGCGTAGTCCGGCGCGACGCCCCCATGGTGGAACAGGTAATGCGCGCCGATATCCTTGCCGTTCCAGCCGATTCCGGAGAATTCCTCGATCGGTTCGGGGCCGATCTCGCCGGGGCAGGCGGTAAGCCAGGTCTTGCCGGCAAGCCCGATGCCTGCCTTGCGCAGCGCCTTGGCGGCGATCAGGAAGCACGACATCGGCCCGCGATCGTTACTGACCGGATAGCCACGCAGACGGCCCTCCTCGTCCAGCCAGCACCGTGTCCATTCGGGATCGGCCAGGGTGGAATCGCGATAGCGGAACTTGTCGTGCTCCGGCATGCCGCTGGGGGATTCAGTGTCGAGATGCGCAGTGAACAGCAGGTTCGCACCGCGCCCGCTTCCGCCATATTCGCCGATCACATTGGGCCGTTCCGGCGTGGCGCCGACCTTGCGAGGCCTGAAGCCCTCCTTCGCCATCCAGTCGTGGACGAACTCGGCCGCCGCCAGTTCCTCGCGCGAGCGGCTGGGGATGTTGCCCAGAGTCAGCGCCAGTTCGACCAGTTCGTCGGTGTCGATGGCCGCGGCAATGGCGGCGCGCTCTTCCTCGCTGACGGCATAGGGCGCCTTTGCGGGATCGGCGAAAGCAGGGACAGGATCGGGCATGTCGGCCAAAGTCTTGGGCTCCGTGAAAATCAGTGGCCGACCGCGAAGAGCGCTTCGCTCTCGGTTTCGCGGCCGTAACGCGGCAGCAGCGTGAGCAGCAGTGCGCCCGCCACCAGCGCCGCGCCGACGCCGACCAGTGCCGGGCGATAGGAATGGCGCGCATCGAACACGAGGTCGAGCAGGATCGGCGTCGTCCCCTGCGCGGCGATCACGGCGGAATACATCGCACCGATCACCGAACCGAAATGCTTCGTGCCGAAATAGCGGGCGATGAAATAGGGCAGCGCCCCGAACTGGCCGCCCAGCCCCACGCCCAGCAAGGCGCCGCCGAGGATCAGCAGCGGCATCCCCTGCGCGGTTTCCAGCAGGACCAGCCCCAGCACCGCCATCAAGTACATCGGCACCGCCACGCGCGGGGTCGGGATCTTGTCCATGATGCGCCCGGTGGCGATCTGCCAGCCCGACGTGACGAGCGCGAAGACGCTGACCACCGCCGTACCCGTCGCCACCGAAAAGCCCCGGTCGGACAGGATCGGCACGACATGGCTGAACACCGCCGTGGTGCCGCCTGCTCCTGCCGCCAGCGCGATCAGGATCAGCCAGAACATCGGCGTCTGCGCCGCCTCGCCCAGAGTCAGGCCCTCGCGCGCGGTTCCGGCATCAGTGCCGCCCGCGTTTGCACGGTCCCGGAGCAGCAAGAAGAGTAGCGGCAGCGCGACCGTCAGCATGAAACCGGCAATGCCGAGATAGCCCGCGCGCCAGCCCCATGTCTGCACCAGCACCGCGGCGAGCACCGGCAACACCACCGAACCGATCCCGCAGCCGCCGCCGGCGCTGATGCCGAGCGCGGTGCCGCGATTCCCATCGAACCAGTCGGCGATCACTTTCTGGAAGATCGGCGTTCCCGCCATCGCCCCGAACACCGCGAGCACGGCGAAGGTCGCATAGAACTGGGCAAGGCTGCCGCTCGTCAGCGCCAGCGCCGCGATCGAGAGCGCAAGGCCGAAAGTGCCGACCAGCAGCGTCGTGCGCGCGCCCGCCTTGTCGATATGGCGCCCGATCAGCGGATAGGTCACCGCGCCGACCAGCGCGAGAATGCCCAGCACGCCCGACACACTCGCCCGGCTCCAGCCGAAGGCCTCGGTCAGCGGCACCAGGAACAGGCCGAAGACCGCATGAACGGCGGGCGTCACGCTCACCGAATTGCCGAGCGTACAGGCGAACAGCACGCCGCCCTTCGATCCGCGCGGAGACAGGTTCACGGACATCGGCGGCAACTCCTTACTGGATTCAGGTCGTTCGGTTCAGGCGTCTGCGCCCATGGCCCAGGCGGCCTCGACAGCCCCGGTGGTGGTCAGCAGCACGCAGTTCTTTTCCATCGCCGAGAGCGAGCTTTCGTGAAGCCCGGGTTCGTAGGCGGCGCTGGCATCGGAGACGAGGAACACGTCGTAGTCATGATGGAAGGCCGAGCGCGCGGTCTGGTCCACGCAGCAGTCGGTGGACAGGCCGCAGATCACCAGCGTCTCGATTCCCCGCTCCCGCAGCCGGGTGTCGAAATCGGTGCCGTGAAAGCTGTCGTAGAGCAGCTTGGCGATCTCGATATCGCCGTCCTCCGGGAAAATGCGGTAATAGTCCGCCCCGCCGCCCGCGATGCGGCAGATCGCCTCGCCCCCCGGCTGGCCGCGCCGCGCCATCAGCGTCTTGAGCGCGCGCGAATCCGTATCGGGACTGGTGACGACGCGCATCAGCGCAACCGTGGCCCCGGCGCCGCGCGCCGCCGCCACCAGCTTCTCGCAGTTGTCGATCGCCGCCTCGGCAGGCGAGAGATCGACGCCGTAGCGGCCCAGCAACCCGTGCGGTGCGGCGAAATCGACCTGGATATCGACGACGACCAGTGCCGTCGTCGCCGGGTCGATCATCGCCGCCAGCCCTGCCGGATCGACGTGGGGAAGGTCCTCGGTGCGCGGCGGCATCAGTTCGCCACCGGCGCCGCGATCTTGCCGGGGAAGCGCTCGCGCAGGACCGGCAGGATTTCCGCGCCGAACACCGGCAGGCCTTTCAGGTAATCGTCGAAGATCAGCATCAGGCCGTCGGTGCCTGAAGCCTCCAGCAGTTCACCAAGCTGCTCGGTCACGCTCTTCGCGCTGCCGACGATCTGCGCGGACATGAACGAACTGCGCGCCTTGCGGGTGAAGTCGTTTTCCTTGCCGATCTCAGCATCGAGGAAGCCGTAGGCCCGCATCATGCCCGCCAGTGCCCCTTCGTCGAGACCCGCCGCGTAAAGCTCCGCGCGGCTCTTCGCCGCCGCGTCGCTCTCGTCGATCACCAGCGTCATCATCGAATAAGTCCGGATATTGCGGCCATATTCGGCGGCGATGGACTTGGCACGGTCGCTGTTCTTCGCAAGTTCCGCCCCCGTGCCGCCGGAAAGGAAGATCGCGTCCATCTCTTCCGATGTCAGCCGCATGCCGATCTCGGAGGATCCGGCGCAGACGAGGAACGGGCGCTCTTCCGGCTTGGGCCAGGATTCACAGTCTTCGAGGGTGAAGTAGTCGCCCTTCAGGGTGACCGAATCCTCGCTCCACAGCGCCTTCACCGCGCGGACCCATTCGTAGGCGAGGTCGTAGCGCTGGTCGTGATTCACGTCCTCGGGCCAGGCGCCCATCTGCGCGAACTCGCCCTTGTAGGAGCCGGTGACGACATTGAGACCGGCACGGCCCCCGCTCACCTGCTGAAGCGTCGCCATCATCTTGGCCGCCACCGCCGGGTTCTGGAGCAGGGTGTGCAAGGTGGTGACGATGCGGGTCTTGTGCGTCACTTCGCTGAGCGCCGCCATCAGCACGATCGGATCGAGCGAGGAATCCCAGTGCTTGGTATCGCCGCCATAGCCGCGGAACTTCGACATCGACATGATGAAGTCCAGCCCCGCCGCTTCCGCCAGCACCGCGCACTGGCGGTTGTAGGCATAGGAACCGTCCAGCTCGGGCTTGTTACGCGACAGGATCCAGCCGCCGTTGGCCACCGGCAGGAACAGGCCGAGGTCCTTGCCGCCATTGTCCGAGGGCAATCCGAAGGGCATCATGGGAAACTGGTTCATCGTATCCTCTTGTGGCCGGGCGCGTTGTAACCGGACTGCTTGAAAATCAGCTTAGGGAAGCGGCCGAGGGCTTCTTGATCGGCAGCGCATGTTCTGTTGCGACTCTTTCCGCTGCAGGACGGCCGACGAGGTCCTCCACCGCCTCGCGCGTCGGCATGGCGGGCGCGGCCCCCTGCCCCAGCGTGCAGAGCGCGGCGGCGGCAGTGGCATAGGGCAAGGCGTCCTCCAGGCAGCGCCCTTCGTCGAGCAGGGCCGCCAGCGCGCCGCAGAAGCAGTCTCCCGCGCCGATGGTATCGACCGGGATCACCGGCAGCGAGGGCACGTGAAGGTGCCGATCGGCCCATACCGCCAGCGCGCCCGCCGCGCCGAGCGTGACGATGGCCGCCTGCCCTTCGCGGCGAAGCAGCCCGCGCGCGGCTGCGGCAATGGCGGCCATGTCGTCGTTCCCCTGCGCCGCATCGAGGCCGAGGAAGGCCGCCATCTCGTGCTGGTTCACGATCAGCAGGTCGACATGCTCGAACAGCGCCTTGCCCTCGATCACTGCCGGAGCGCCGTTGAGGATGCGGATCGCCTTCGACTTCTTGAAGACCGGCAGCAGCGCCGCAACCGGCACTTCGAGCTGGGCCAGCAGAACCCCTTCGCCGACCGGCCGGGCATCGCGCAGGCGGGCATTGGCACCGGGCACGACGATGATCTGGTTCTCGCCCTGCGAATCCACCGCGATATAGGCGGTGCCGGTATCGACGCCGGGGAGCATGGCGACGCCGCCGACATCGATCCCGTCGGCCTTGAGCCGCGAGAGCATCCAGCTTCCCGCATCGCCTTCTCCTACCGCGCCGACCATATAGGTCTCGGCCCCCATGCGCGCCGCCGCAACCGCCTGATTCGCGCCCTTGCCGCCGGGCAGCCGGGCCGTGGCCGAAGCTAGTACCGTTTCGCCCGGCCGGGGGAGATGCTCCAGCGAAGTGATGATATCGAGATTGATCGAACCGAAGATGTGAACTGCCAAAGCCGTCACCCTAATCTGGCGCCAACTGTTTCGCGCCCTTCCGTTTCTCAGGGGCTGCATGGCGTTCCCGAGGAGGTCAAGCACGACCCGCCCGCGTGCGTGCTGCCGCAACAATTGCGGTTGCCAGCGCAAAGAGCGCCCCTCGGCCCTGCCCCTAGTCTAGAGCTTGACCGGAACCGCACCGGCCCCGGAAATCATACGCCCAATCCGAAGGGATACGAAGCATGACGAATTGGCTCATCACCGGCATCGGCGGCGGCCTGGGCCGCGCCGTGGCACAGGCGGCGCTGGCGCGCGGAGACACGGTGGTCGGCACCACCCGCAGCACCGGAGACGCCGCCTTCACGGCGCTGGCACCGGGCCGCTCCCATGTCCTGACCGTGGACCTCACCGACGAGGCATCGGTTCAGGCCGCCGTCGCCAGAGCCGAGGACCTGACCGGCGGGATCGACCGCCTGCTCAACAATGCCGGTTATGGACTGGTCGGCGCCGTGGAGGAAGTCTCCATCGACGAGGCGAAGGCGCTGTTCGATATCAACCTGTTCGGCGCGGTCAGGATGATTCAGTCCGTGCTCCCCGCCATGCGCGCAAGGCGCAGCGGGCACATCGTCAACGTGACCTCGGTTTCGGGCCACGCACCGTGGTCGGGCACGGGAATCTACGGCGCCACCAAGTATGCGCTCGAATGCGTGGGGCAGACCCTGGCGCAGGAAGTGGCGCCAATGGGTATCCGCGTGACCAATGTGGCGCCCGGCGGCTTCCGCACCGGCTTCGCCGCCTCGGGCCTCAAGGTCGCCGCAAGGGACATCGCCGACTACGAGGACGGCGCCCATTTCGCCCGCCGCAGCCTGACCGAGGGCGCAGGGGCGGAAAAGGGCGATCCGGCGCGCGGCGCCGAGGCGATTCTCGCCGCGCTCGATACCGCCGAGCCGCCGCTGCACCTGTTCCTCGGCGAGGACGCGCTGCACTATGCCCGGGACCAGATCGCCTTCATCGGCAGGCAGATGGAAGAGTGGGAAGCGCTGTCGCTCTCGACCGCGTTCGAACCGGCCTGAGCCTGCCGAAAGTAGGCTCTGACCCGAGATCGTTGAAAAGTCTTACCGCTTCGGCTGGGGTAGTGCCGCGTCTGTGGCATCGGCCTTGGTGTCAGCCTCGGCCTCCTGACGCTTGCGCTGTTCGAAATAGGCCTTCTCGGCTTCCTCGACGCGCTTCTGCTGCTCGGCGGCATCGGCATCGATGTTGGAGAGGCGCTTTTCGCGCTCGGCCTGGATCAGTTCGCTGAAGCGGACCTCTGAGCCGTTCTTGCGCTCAGCGGCAGCCTGCTGGATCAGCTTCTGGGTGCAGCCCGAAGCCCCGCCGGCGCCGACCGGCGAGCAGCTCATGTTGCCGAAGGCCCCAACCGTCTCGTAGGCCTGCACCTTGTTGGTCCAGGCTTCCGACTGCGGACGGTCGATGCCGCGCAGCGGTTCGGGAATGCGGAACCGTTCCGATTCCGCCTTGCGCGCGCAGACGGTGATCTCGCCGCCGCTGGAGGCCGGGCAGGGATCGTCGCCGTAGACGATGAGCTGGTTCACCTTGTCCCCGTCCCCGAGATCGTCCGCGACGGAAGACGCCTGGGGGGCCTGGGCAGCGGCGGGCAGCGCGCCCATGGTCAGCCCCAGCCCGAAAGCGAGAACGGCGGCAGTGGTCAGGAGGCGCGTCATGGGATTGCTCCAGCTTGGTCGTGGTCTTGGCGGGACCGATATAGGGTCTCGCCGCTCCGAACAGTATCTCAAGGTATCATGCCGTCCTTCTTGGGCGACACTGTAACGTCCGGATTTCAGATTCTTTCCGAAAGCTTGATCGCCACCCGGCAGCCGAGCCGGATCGCGTTGAACAGCAACGGATAGGCTGGAGCCTTTTCCGCGCCCGCTGCCAGAGCCGCATCGCGGTGCTCGCGCTCCTCGTCGCGGAACTTGCGGATCACCGCGCCGAGTTCCGGGTCCTCGTCGCCGAGGTCCTCGATCTGCTCGGTATAGTGGCGGTCGATCTCGGTCTCGATCGCCGCGGTGCAGGCCATGGCCGCTTCCGGCCCGATCAGCGCCGTCGCTGCGCCCAGCGCATAACCGGCCGCCGACCATACCGGCTGGAGCAGCGTCGGCCGCACCCCGCGCTCGGCGATCATGGCGTCGAAGCGGGCCTGGTGCTCGGCCTCCTGCTCGGCCATCCCGGCGATCTCGGTCGAGTGCGGCGCCCGCGCGCCCATTACCGCGAGCTGGCCTGCGTAGATTCGCGTGGCGCCGAATTCCCCGGCCTGATCGACCCGGATCATCCGCGCGGCCTTCGATGACGTCATGACGGAACCTTGCGGCTGCGGGCGACGAGACCGAACACGGCGAGGCCGCCCAGGGTGGAAATCAGGAAGTTGAAGCCCGCCAGCGAGATGCCGCCGAGCGTCCAGGGAGCGACGTCGCAGCGGATAATCGGCGCGTTCAGGATCGCATCCATCGGATCGACGCCTGCCGCGAAAGGCGTGGAGGTGCAGGCGGTCATGCCCTGCCACCAGCCGTACTCGACCCCGGCGTGATAGCCGCCGATCAGGCCTGAGGTGAGGATGGCCAATGCCGCCACCGCCACCAGCGGGCGGACCGGCCGCCAGAAGAAGGCCAGCGCCGCGAAAACGATCGCGAACATGTGCGGATAGCGCTGCCACCAGCACATCTCGCAAGGGTGCAGCCCGAAGACGTACTGGCTGACATAGGCCCCGCCGAGCAGGACCACGGGAACGGCGAGCGCCAGCGCGCGGGCGGCGCGCAGGGGAGCGGCAACGGCAACAGTCATACCGGCGGCCTCAGTCTTTCTGCGCGGTCTTGGGGGCTGCGGGTACCGTCGCGGGCGGCGCGGTGTAGCGGGCCAGCGCCGGCTTGCCGACGGTGCGACGCAGTGTATCGACCGCATAGGTCAACTGGAAATCGGTGATGCCCTGCTTCTTGAGGTCCTCGGCCGAGGCCTTGAAGCGCGGATCGTCCGCCTTGTCGGTCTCCAGTTCCTTGTCGTCCAGCGAGGCCTCGTTGATGAGGTGGCCGCGCAAGTCGGATTCGCGCACGGCACGC
This sequence comes from Novosphingobium sp. BF6, assembly GCF_058273105.1. NCBI lineage: Bacteria > Pseudomonadati > Pseudomonadota > Alphaproteobacteria > Sphingomonadales > Sphingomonadaceae > Novosphingobium > Novosphingobium sp. BF6. Next base: position 457,458 of record NZ_CM177775.1, on the reverse strand, counting down.
TCGGCCCGCGCACGGGCGTCCGGATCGGAAAGCTGCGGGACCTTGATGTCCGGCAGGATGCCGCCTTCCTGCACCGAGTGGCCGGAAGGCGTGAAGTAGCGCGCAGTGGTCAGCTTCACCGCGCTGTTCTTGTCGAGCTGGATGAACGACTGCACCGAGCCCTTGCCGAACGTCCGCTCACCCATGACGACCGCGCGGTGCTGGTCCTGCAGCGCCCCGGCGACGATCTCCGAGGCCGAGGCCGAACCGGCATCGACCAGCACGACGATCGGCATGCCCTTCACGACATCGCCCTTGAACACGGTTTCGGCGCGGTAATACTGGTTCTCGCTGGCGATCCGGCCGCGCTGCGACACGATCACGCCCTTGTCGAGGAACAGGTCCGAAAGCGCCACCGCCTCGTCCAGCGAACCGCCGGGGTTGGAGCGCAAGTCGAGCACCAGACCGTCTAGTTTGGTGCCCTTGGTCGCGGCCTGCTTCTTGAGGTCGGCGATGCCCTTGTTCACGAAGTTGCCCACATCGCGCGAGAACTCGTTCACCGAGATCACGCCCACGTCGTCCTTCAGTTCCCAGGTCACCGGCTCCAGCTCGATCACGCCGCGCGTCACGGTGACGTCGAACGGCTTGTCGCGGCCGGGGCGGTAGATCGTCAGGCGGATCGAGGTGCCCGCCTGGCCGCGCATCTTGGACACGGCCTCATCGAGGTCACGCTCGTAATAGAGCACGCCGTCGAGATGGGTGATGTAGTCGCCCGCCTTGAGTCCGGCCTTCTCCGCCGGGCTGCCCTTGAACGGCGAGACGATCTTCACCGCCCCGTCATCCTCGACCACCGAGAGGCCGAGGCCGGTGTAGTTGCCGTCGATCATCGTCTCCAGCCGCTGGAGCGAAGGGCCGTCCAGATAGTTGGAGTGGGGATCGAGACTGGCCAGCATGCCGTCGATCGCGCCCTTGATGAGCTTGTCGTCGTCGACCTGGTCGACGTAGTTGGCCTTGACCAGTTCGTAGATCGTGAAAAGCTTGCTGAATTCGGGATTCACGCGGCTGTCCACCGCGGCAAGACCGGACGTCGCCGCGGGAAGGACGGCAACGGCCGACACCAGCAGGGCAGCGCGCATCAGGGGGGCGAATTTCATCGGGCTTAAGGGCCTTTTTCGTAAGTCGCTCCGGCCGGGGACCGGGGGAATTCCTGACTGTAATCCTACAGGACGGCCTGCACAATTGCCAAGAACGCAGAGATTCCGTCGCGGTTATAGGATCGGTGATGAACGGGGCGGGAATGAAGCGGCGGCGATCCCTACAACGAACGGATATATTGTAGAGGATTCACCGCCTCGCCCTGCCGCCGCAGTTCCACCGTGATCCGGGGATCGCCGGGTCCCGTCGTGCCGATCGGCGCTCCGGCCACGACCTGCCTGCCGACTTCGACATCGAGCCGGGTCAGCCCGGTCACCAGCGAGGTCCAGCCGCCCTTGTGCTCGATGATGACGATCCGGCCATAGCCCCGGTAGGGACCGGCGAAGGCGATCCGGCCCGCCGCCGGGGCGACCACTTGCGCGCTCGCCCGCGTCGCCAGCGACAGCCCGCGCGACGGCGCCTGTCCGGGCAGGACTTCGCCGAAGCCGGTGACCAGACGGCCGGTGACGGGCAGCATGTAGCTGGCCAGCCCTTCAGGGACCGGCACGAATTGCGAGGCCTCGATCACCCGCGTCTCTTCCGGGCGCGGCGGGCGCATCGTCGGCCCAGGCAGCGCTGCCAGCTGTTCGCGCAGGGCGCCCTGCTCGCCCATCCGGTCGACCAGATCGCCGAGGTCGCGAGCCTTTTCCGCCAGCGCCAGCGCGCGTTCGCCCTCGCGCGCGGCGATGCCGCTGGCCTCGCGCCCGGCAAGACGCTGGCGCGATTCGAGGATCGCCAGCGCCTTGCGCCGCTCGCGCATCTCGCCTTCCATCTCGGTCAGCTGGTGCCCGGAGGCCACGGCCTGCTGCTCCAGCGCGCGGCCCCGCTCGATCTCGGCGCGCAGGCCGCGGGTGCGGCGTTCGACCTGCGGCATCATCGTGTCGAGCAGCGCCCGCAGGTAGACCGCATCGCGCACTGAACCCGGCCGCAGCACCGCCAGCAAGGGCGGACGGCGCGACAGCCGCTGGAGCGAGCCGGTGAGGCGGGCCAGCGGTGCCTGCTTCTCGGCCAGCCGCTCGCGCAGTTCCACACGCTCGATTGCGATGAGCCGGACTTGCGCGCGCTGTGCGGCAATTGCGGCCTCGGTCTCTTGAATACGCGCGGCGACGGCGGCGGTTTCGCGCGCAGTCCTTTCGGCCTGTTCGGTGACATTCCGCGCCCTGGCTTCGAGCTTCTCGGCGCGGCGGCGGGCAGCGTCGCTCTCGCGCCGGGAAGCGATCATGTCCCGCTGCGCCTGCGTGGCGTCCACCGCCGGATCGAGGATCGCCAATGCCCCGGCCTGAGTCAGGCCCTGCCCCGCCAGCGCGACGAAGCCCACCGCGAGCGCGGCGGTGGCGGCTATCAGGGCGTTACGGGATGCAGGCTTCACACCGGGATGATTAGGACAGCGCGAGTCCGCCGGGAAGAGGAACTTTGCGGTTTATCGGGCGCCGTCCTGCCCGGCACTCACCCCGAGCGATGATAGGGATGCCCCGCCAGAATCGCCGTCGCGCGCCAGAGCTGTTCGGCCAGCATCGCACGCGCCATGAGATGCGGCCAGGTCATCTTGCCGAAGCAGAGCAAGTGGTCGGCCCGCGTACGGGCCTCATCGCCGTGGCCGTCGGCGGCGCCGATCAGGAACCGGCATTCGCGCACGCCCTCGTCGCGCCAGCGGCCGAGCAGGGCGGCGAATTCCTCGGAACTCATCGCCTTGCCGCGCTCGTCGAGCAGCACTTCGCGGAACGGGGTCTGCACCGGCGGCGGCACTTTGCCGCCCACGTCAGGCAGTTCGCTATGCCGGAACGGCCAGGTCAGGCGCTTGGCATAGCGATCGAGCAGCTCCCCCTCGGGCGAGCGCGCGATCTTGCCGCGGGCGATGATGTGAAGAAGCATTGGAAAAGCGCGGGGTCACGGCGCGAAAAGCACGGGAATCTCAGGCGCAGCTTCACTGCCGCGCCGCGATATCCGTTCGGAGCCCGGCTGCGCAGGCAGCCGGGTGGTCCTCTCTTTTCCGCCTTCCGGACGCGGCTCAGGCCGCGCCGGACGGTCCGTCGAAGCCCCACATCCTTTCGAGGTTGTAGAAGCTGCGCACTTCCGGACGGAAGAGGTGGACGATCACGCCGCCTGCGTCGACCAGCACCCAATCGGCTGCCGGAAGGCCCTCGATACGCGAATGGCCGAAGCCGCCGTGCTTGAGGCGTTCGCCGAGTTTCTGGGCCATCGCCGCCACCTGGCGGGTCGAGCGGCCGGAAGCGATCACCATGAATTCGGCGATCGTCGACTTGCCGGCAAGATCGATGGTCACGATGTCCTGCGCCTGGTCATCATCCAGGGACTGCAGGACGAGCGCCAATTGCGGGTCGTCTGACTCCACCGTGGCGAGGGGCGTTGCGCCGGTTTCGGCCGGCTGTATCTGTGCCTGTGGCATCTTAAGTAGGGTCTGCTCCTTTCAGCGACCGACACAGCCAGGCATATAATGCCTTGCCGCGCGCGATCTGATCGTTGGATTTCCGGGTATGCGAACGAGAGGCTGACAGCCTGCTCACGCACAATCTCCGGGTATCGGGCGGTGGGTGACGTTATCTCTCAGCGATCCGGAATCCCGGTATTCGACACGTTCCGAGCCAGCCTGCGAAAGCCTGTTCAGCAGCTTCCGGGCCCACTCCGGATCGGCCTGGCGTATCGCCGTGGCCGACCGCGTATCGGGGTCGAATCGCAATGTCACCAGCGCGGGTGCGCTCCACCTTTCCGGACCACGAAGACTGGGACGGGGCCTCCGGAACCTCCCCAACCAGACCATCGCGGGGCTCGCGAGGGCGGCACCATCATACCCCGGACGGGCGATTACCGCAATCGGCATGAGTCGAGCGATGCTGCGCCAGTCTTTCCACTGATGGAACTGGGCCAGATTATCGGCTCCCATGAGCCAGACGAAGCGGCGTTTCGGATAGCGGCGGACCAGCTTTTTCAGCGTGTCGACCGTGTAGCGCGTACCCAGTTCGCGCTCGATCGCGGTGACGCGGATCGGCGCGCGGCGGGCCTGTCGCCGTGCCGAAAGCACCCGCGCGGCGAGCGGCGCCATCCCGGCTCTCGGCTTCAGCGGATTGCCCGGCGAGACCATCCACCAGACTTCGTCGAGCCCCAGCGCCTCGGCCGCGAAGAGGCTGATGCGGCGGTGCCCGCCATGGGCCGGATTGAAGCTGCCGCCGAGCAGGCCGATGATCGGCCGGGTAATCGGATCGGGGCGATTCGCGCCGGTCTTGCCCGGAAGATTCTTGCTCGGAAGAATCGCGCTCAGGGCCGTTCCTGTCCGGTGCCGCGCACCAGCCACTTGTAAGTCGTCAGCCCTTCGAGCGCGACCGGGCCGCGTGCATGGAGGCGGCCGGTGGCGATGCCGATCTCCGCCCCCAGGCCGAATTCGCCGCCGTCGGCAAACTGGCTGGACGCATTGACCATGACGATCGCGCTGTCGACTTCGGCCAGGAAGCGCTCCGCCGCAGCCGGGTCGGCGGCGACGATGGCATCGGTATGGTGCGAGGAATGCGCCGCGACATGGTCCATCGCCGCATCGAGACCATCGACAACCGCCACCGAGAGCACCGCGTCGAGATATTCGGTATCCCAGTCCTCGTCGCCAGCAGGCAGGACGCGCGGGTCTAGCGCCCGAGCACGCGCATCGCCGCGCAGTTCGCAGCCCGCATCGGCAAGCGCCTTCACCACCTCGGCCGAAGCCGGGAACTGGGTGTCGAGCAGCAGGGTCTCCATCGACCCGCAGATGCCGGTGCGGCGCAGCTTGGCGTTGAGCGCGATGCCGCGCGCCATGTCCGGATCGGCGGAAGCGTGGACGAAAGTGTGGCAGATGCCGTCGAGGTGGGCCAGCACAGGCACGCGGGCATCGGCCTGGACGCGGGCGACGAGGCTCTTGCCGCCGCGCGGCACGATCATGTCGATCAGGCCCGCCGCCGTCAGCATCGCGCCGACCACCGCGCGGTCCTGCGTCGGCACCAGCTGGACCGCCGCGCCGGGCACGCCTGCCTGTTCGAGGCCGGACACCATCGCCGCCAGGATCGCCCGGTTGGAATGGAGTGCCTCGCTGCCGCCGCGCAGCAGCACCGCATTGCCCGAGCGCAGGCAGAGCGCTGCCGCATCGGCCGTCACATTGGGGCGGCTTTCGTAGATGATGCCGATCAGCCCGATCGGAATGCGCACGCGCGAGAGCTTGAGGCCGTTGGGCCGCTCGCTTTCGGAAATCACTTCGCCGACCGGGTCCGGCAAGCCCGCGACCTGCTCCACCGCATCGGCGATTCCGGCCAGACGCGCGGAATCAAGCCGCAGACGGTCGAGCATCGCCCCGGTCAGCCCCTTGGCCTCGCCCGCCGCGACATCCTGCGCATTGGCGGCGAGGATCGCCGGTTCCGCCGTCCGAAGCGCGGCGGCGGCGGCGCGCAGCGCCTCCGCCTTCTGCGTATCGCTCAGGCGGGCCAGCACGCGCTGGGCAGCGCGGCCATCGGCGGCCAGACGGGCAACGAGCGCTTCGGGAGTCTCGATGAGAGCCTCGGTGGCAAGAGTGGTCTGCACGGTCATGGATTCGGCCTAGCACCCTTGCACGGCACTGTCACCGATAGCAGCCGGACTTCCCGTGCGGTTTTGAATGCATCTACCAAGCCATTTGAAAATCGTGTTTTTTCGGCGAATCACCCGAAACGGGAGATGAACGGCTCAGCCGACAATCGGCACAAGTTCCTCAACTCGTCGCACGCTGAATGCGATTCAGCCGGATTCTACAGGGACTCACGGCCAGTCGATTCGCCTTGGCGCAAGCCTCCTGCTAGCTCGCCAATCCGGGTCAGGCCAACGCATTTATTCGCGGGCCTAAAGAAATTTACGCGGGGTCGTTTTGAAACTCACATCTGCCGGGGCGCTCAGCAAGCGTCTCAAGGCGGCGTTCCCGGATCGCGAGTTCATCATGCGATCTCACGGGCAGGTCCGCTTTATCCGCATTTCTTCGCGCATGCAGAAGGCCGCTGCCGGGGTTGCGGTGTCGCTGCTCGGCGCCTGGTGTGTATCGATGGGCGCCATGGCGGTCTCGCAGTTTTCCGCGACCAGCGAACAGGCCGCGCTCGCGAGCCGCGAGGCCCGCGTGGCCGACGCCGCCGGGCAGGTCCGCCGCTACCGTGAGAACCTCGACGATACCGTCGCCAATCTCGCCCGCCGCCAGCAGTTCATCGAGAAAGTCTTCGACGCCCACATCGGCGAACTGCCCGGCGAGGCCCAGGACGGCGAACCTTCTGGGGCAGATGCCCAGACCACCGCACCCGAACCCAGGAAGATCAGCGCCCTCCTGCCCGAGACGAGCAAGCTCGTGCGGATCGAGGCCGACCAGAGCGCCTTCGTCGAACGCCTGACCCGCTATGCCGACCGCCGCGCCGCCCTCGCCTCCGACGCCATTCGCAAGCTCGGCCTGAATCCCGGCCCGATGCTGGCCCGCGCCCGCTCCAAGGTCGCCGAAGGTGGTCCGCTCGAAAGTCTCGCCACTGCCGCCGATGGTTCGCTGGACCCCAGCTTCAAGCGCCTCGGCCTCAGCCTCGCCCGCATGGACGCGCTGGAAAGCGGCCTCGCCTCGATCCCCCAGGTCCAGCCCGCCCACGTCGCCTATGTTTCATCGAGCTACGGCTATCGCTCCGACCCCTTCACCGGGGGCGCCGCGTTCCATGCCGGTCTCGACTTCCCCGGCCCGATGGGCTCGCCGATCTACGCAGCCGCCAAGGGCAAGGTCACGTTCGTGGGCCAGCGCCAGGGCTATGGCAACTGCATCGAGATCAGCCATGGCAATGGCCTGATGACCCGCTACGGCCACCTTTCCGGATTCGGCGTTCACGTCGGTCAGGACGTGGACGGGGGCACCCGCATCGCCGCGATGGGCAGCACCGGCCGCTCCACCGGCCCGCACCTTCACTTCGAAGTGCGCGTCAACAATCGCCCGATGAATCCGCGCCCCTTCCTGGAGGCCGCCCGCAATGTTCAGCAAGAAGCCCGATAACACCATGGTCAAGAACTTCTCCAGCCACCGCACCGGCCCGACCTCGGGCTTCTCGATGCTCGGCAACGACATCACGCTCACCGGCAATGTCGAAGCCTCGGCCGATCTCCACATCGACGGCCGCGTGATCGGCGACATCACCTGCAAGGCGCTCGTCCAGGGCGAAGACAGCGAGATCGCCGGGGGAATCTCCGCCGAATCGGTCCGTATCGCCGGAATCGTGCGCGGCACGATCGCCGCCCGCGAAGTGGTGATCCTCAAGAGCGCGCAGATCATCGGTGACGTCGCCTACGACGCGCTCACCATCGAACAGGGCGCGCGCCTCGAAGGCCGCCTCAGCCCCAACGGCGGGCAGATGCCCCCGGCCCTCGCCCGCCTGCCCCACGCAGGTTCGGCCAGCGAGGCGGACGTCGTCATCGCCGCCGAGTAAGTCGGCTCCGCCAATCAGCAAAAAAGGCCCGCGACAGGTGACTGTCGCGGGCCTTTTTGTGTTCGGAAAAGCGGCCAGAGGGGCTGCCGGAAGAGCGATTACTCGCCCTTTTCCCCGGCGGCTTCGGCGGCCTCTGCCGCGCGCTTGGCTTCGAGCCAGGCGGCGACTTCGGCTTCCTGCGCGGCTTCGCTGGCCGCGCGCGAGGCAGCCTCACGCTCGGCACGCAGTTCCTCGATCAGCGCGTCGCGATCGTCGGTCAGGCGTTCGTCGTTCTGGCCTTCGTCCTGGATACCGGCCTTCTTGGCGGCCTTGAAGACGATGAAGTCGAGTTCGCGCTGCGAACACAGGCCCAGCGTGACCGGGTCCTTCGGCGTGATGTTGGCGATGTTCCAGTGCGAACGGTCGCGGATCGCGGCGATGGTGTTGCGGGTCGTACCGATCAGTTTGCCGATCTGCGCGTCCGAAACCTCGGGGTGGTTGCGCAGGATCCAGGCGATGCCGTCGGGCTTGTCCTGACGCTTCGAGACCGGCGTGTAGCGCGGGCCCTTGGTGCGGTTGGAAGTGACCGGAACCTTGTGCATGCGGAGCTTGTACTCCGGATTTGCCTGGCCCTTCTCGATCTCTTCCATGGTCAGTTCGCCCGAACGCACGGGATCGCGTCCGGTATACTTGCTGGATGCCAGATCGTCGGCCATCGCCTGCACTTCGAGCATGTGCAGGCCGCAGAATTCTGCGATCTGCTCGAAGGTCAACGCGGTGCTGTCGACCAGCCACGAGGCGGTCGCGTGCGGCATCAGCGGAGTGGGCTGGCTCATGTCTCTATCTCCGGCGGAAACAATAAGGGCCGCCCCTTCGCGGAGCGGCCGTACCAAGCCGATTTAGGGAAACTTTGTCCATTCGGCAAGCAAAAGCCTTGCTTTCGGCAACTCTGTTCTGCGCAGCGCCGCCACGATTCGACCGAATGCGATCAGATTTCGAGAACGATCTTGCCGACATGGTCGCCCGCTTCCATCCGGGCATGGGCGGCGGCGGCCTCGACCAGCGGGAATCGCGTGTCCATGACCGGGCGCAGCACCCCGTCCTCGAACAGCGGCCAGGCATTGGCGCGGATCTCCTGCGCCAAGAGCGCCTTGAACGAATCCGTGCGGGGCCGCAGCGTCGATCCCGTCAGCGTATAGCGCCGGGTCATGACCACGGCCATGTTCACTTCCGCCTTCACCCCGCCCTGCACGGCGATGGTGACATGGCGGCCGTCCGGCGCCAGGCACTTGAGATTGCGCGCCACATAGTCGCCCGCGATCATGTCCAGCACGAGATCGACACCCCGGCCCTCAGTGATCCGCGCCACTTCCGCCACGAAGTCGCTCGCCTTGTAGTCGATCGCATGATCCGCGCCGATCTCCAGCGCGCGGGCACACTTGTCGGGCGAGCCGCAGGTGACGATCACGGTAAGGCCGAACTGGCGGCAGAGCATCGTCGCCATCGTGCCGATGCCGCTGGTGCCACCGTGAATCAGGATGGTCTCCCCGTCCCGCGCCCAGCCCCGCTCGAAGACATTGTGCCAGACGGTGAAGAGCGTCTCCGGCAGCGCCGCCGCTTCGTCCAGCTGCAGCGATTCGGGCACCGGCAGGCAGGCGCCGACTTTGGCGAGGCAATATTCCGCATAACCGCCACCGGCCACCAGCGCGCAGACCTTCTGCCCCGGCTCCAGTTCCGTCACGCCCTCGCCCAGAGCCACGACCTGCCCGGAAATCTCCAGGCCCGGCAGCGGCGAGGCACCGGGCGGCGGCGGGTATTTTCCCTGGCGCTGTACCACATCCGGACGGTTGACCCCGGCGAAGGCGACTTTCACCAGCACCTCCCCCGGTCCCGGCACGGGAACCGGCACGGTGACGGGCTGGAGAACCTCCGGACCGCCGGGCGCTTCGAAGCCGATTGCGGTCATGGTTTTCGGTGAGTTAGCTGACATGCCTGTCCTGTTGCCACAGTCCCACTTTGAAGTGGAACATATTTTCTCGCCATTGACAGGGGCAAAGTACAGTCCGATGCTGCATTGCAATGGACGAGGACGATCGACCGCGGCGGCGGTCAGCCGAAGGAAACTTCGGAGCTGCCAGCCTTCTCGCCAGCGAAAGCCTGGATCGCTTTTCGCTGGACGAACTCGATGCACGCGTCGCGCTTCTCGAATCGGAAATCGAACGGATCAAGGCGCATCGCCAGAAGGCTTCGGCGCACATGCTGGCGGCTGAGGCGCTGTTCAGGCCCCCATTAAGGCCAGATCAAGCATGACCGGCGCCATTCTGAACCCAACCCTTTCACACCACCCTCGCAACCCTCCGGAGCGCCCCTATATATGAAATGAACCTCAGCCCTCCCAAAACTCATCCGCCCGGTTTCGGGCAAGGAGAGTCCCCCTTCCAGATGAAAGTTTTCTAGATGCCAAGTTTCGCGCAAAGCCTGGAAAAGACACTGCACTCGGCCCTGTCGCACGCTTCCGAGCGCAGCCACGAGTATGCCACGCTGGAGCACCTGCTGCTCGCCCTGATCGACGATCCGGACGCGGCACAGGTCATGCAGGCATGCGGCGTGGAGCTTGGCGACCTCGGTGACGTGGTCCGTCAGTATCTCGACCAGGAATACCAGTCGCTCAAGACCGAGGAAAAGGGCGATCCCGCCCCCACCGCCGGCTTCCAGCGCGTGATTCAACGCGCCATCCTTCACGTCCAGTCCTCGGGCAAGGACACCGTCACCGGCGCCAACGTGCTGGTCGCGCTGTTCTCCGAACGGGATTCCTATGCCGTCTACTTCCTGCAGCAGCAGGACATGAGCCGCCTCGACGCCGTCAGCTACATCAGCCACGGCATCGGCAAGGGTGGCAAGCGCGTGGAGGACAAGAGCAGCAAGGGCGCCGAGGAACACGCCCCCACGCCCGAGGAAAAGGCCGAGGCCAAGAACGCCAGCAAGAAGGATTCGGCGCTTGACCAGTTCACCGTCAATCTCAACGAGAAGGCGCTGAACGGCAAGGTCGACCCGCTGATCGGCCGTGGCCCCGAAGTGGACCGCACGATCCAGATTCTCTGCCGCCGTTCGAAGAACAACCCGCTCTATGTGGGCGATCCGGGCGTCGGCAAGACCGCGATTGCCGAGGGTCTCGCGCGCAAGATCGTCGAGGGCGAAGTGCCCGAAGTGCTCGCCGAAGCGGTGATCTACTCGCTCGACATGGGCAGCCTTCTGGCAGGCACCCGCTATCGCGGCGACTTCGAGGAACGCCTGAAGCAGGTCGTCTCCGAACTGGAGAAGATGCCGCACGCGATCCTGTTCATCGACGAGATCCACACGGTGATCGGCGCCGGCGCCACCAGCGGCGGCGCGATGGATGCCTCGAACCTGCTGAAGCCCGCGCTGTCGGGCGGCACGATCCGCTGCATCGGCTCGACCACCTACAAGGAGTTCCGCAACCACTTCGAAAAGGACCGCGCCCTGCTGCGCCGGTTCCAGAAGATCGACGTGAACGAACCCACGGTGGAAGACACGATCAAGATCCTGCGGGGACTGCGCACGGCCTTCGAGGAACACCACAAGGTCAAGTACACGCCGGACGCGATCAAGACCGCGGTCGAGCTTTCGGCGCGCTACATCAATGACCGCAAGCTGCCCGACAAGGCGATCGACGTGATCGACGAAGTGGGCGCGATGCAGATGCTGGTGCCCCCCAGCCGCCGCAAGAAGACGATCACCGCCCGCGAGATCGAGCAGGTGATCGCGACGATGGCGCGCATCCCGCCCAAGTCGGTCAGCTCCGACGACAAGAAGGCGCTCGAAAACCTCGAACGCGATCTGAAGCGCGTCGTCTTCGGTCAGGACAAGGCGATCGGCGTCCTCGCCACCGCCATGAAGCTCAGCCGCGCGGGCCTGCGCGATCCGGACAAGCCGATCGGCTCGTTCCTGTTCTCCGGCCCCACCGGCGTCGGCAAGACCGAAGTCGCCCGCCAGCTCGCCTCGATCATGGGCATCGAGCTGAAGCGCTTCGACATGTCGGAATATATGGAGCGCCACTCGGTCAGCCGCCTGATCGGCGCGCCTCCGGGCTATGTCGGCTTCGACCAGGGCGGTCTGCTCACCGACGCCATCGACCAGAATCCGCACTGCGTGCTGCTGCTGGACGAAATCGAGAAGGCTCACCCGGACCTGTTCAACATCCTGCTCCAGGTGATGGACAACGGTCGCCTGACCGACCACCACGGCAAGACCGTGGACTTCCGCAACGTGGTCCTCATCATGACCACCAATGCGGGCGCGTCCGACATGGCCCGACAGGGCATCGGCTTCGGCGACACATCCAAGGCTGATGCCGGGGACGAAGCGGTGAAGCAGATGTTCACGCCGGAATTCCGCAACCGTCTCGATGCCATCGTGCCCTTCGCCTATCTCGCCAAGGACACGATCAGCCGGGTGGTGGACAAGTTCATCCTTCAGCTGGAACTCCAGCTGGCCGACCAGAACGTCCACATCCAGTTCGACTCCGACGCGCGCACCTGGCTGGGTGATCGCGGCTACGACAAGCTCTATGGTGCGCGCCCGATGGGCCGCGTGATCCAGGAGAAGGTCAAGCAGCCGCTGGCCGAGGAACTGCTGTTCGGCAAGCTGAACCATGGCGGCGAAGTGCATGTCTCGGTGAAGGATGACGGGCTGAATTTCGAACTTACCCCGGCCGCTCCCAAGATGGTCAAGGGCAAGAAGGCTCCGGCTGCCAAGAAGTCGGCGAAGAAGCCGGGTCCCCAGTCCGAAGCCAACGCGGACGATTGAGGTCATTTCTCCTGCCTCAGGGGGCTTCGACAGGCTCAGCCTGAGCGGGAGGAGATGACAGAGAATTGAACCGTCAGTCCGCTCAGGCTGAGCTTGTCGAAGCCCCGGGCGCCACGTAAAAAAATGGGGTGGGAACCACGCGGTTCCCGCCCCATTTTTCATCCATGGCCCGCGACTTCTCCTGGATAAGACCCGAACCTTGGGGAATTCACGTCGTCCCCGCCGATTGCTGGATCGACCCTTCCCGCCCCGTGGACCGCGCGCTGGTCACTCACGGCCATGCCGACCATGCCCGCGGCGGCCATGGCGAGACGGTGGCGACGCCGGAAACGCTGGCGATCATGAAGCTGCGCTACGCTACGTCCGAAGGCGCGGTGCCGGTCGCCTATCGCGAAACCCAGACTCTGCGCGGCGGCGTCTCCGCCACATTCATTCCTGCCGGGCATGTCCTCGGCTCCGCACAGATCCTGCTGGAGCACGCGGGCGAGCGGATCGTGGTCACCGGCGATTTCAAGCGCCGTCCCGATCCCACCTGCCCGCCTTTCGAGGTAACGCCCTGCGACGTCCTCATCACCGAGGCGACATTCGGACTCCCGGTGTTCCGCCACCCGCCGGTCGAGCACGAGATCGCCAAGCTGCTCGCCGCCCTCGCCGCCAATCCCGAGCGCTGCGTGCTGGTCGGCGCCTATGCGCTCGGCAAGGCCCAGCGCCTGATCGCGGAACTGCGCCGCGCGGGCCATCACGACGCGATCTATCTCCACGGCGCGATGGAGCGCATGTGCCAACTCTACGAAGAACTGGGCGTCGATCTCGGCGAACTGCGCCTCGTAAGCGACTCCCCGAAGGCGGACCTCGCCGGAAGCGTGGTGATCGCCCCGCCCTCTGCCCTTAACGACCGCTGGAGCCGCCGCCTGCCCGATCCGGTCACGGCCATGGCCTCGGGCTGGATGCAAGTCCGCCAGCGCGCCCGGCAACGCATGGTCGAACTGCCGCTGGTGATCTCAGACCACGCCGATTGGGACGAACTGACCCAGACGGTGATCGACGTAAATTCGGCCGAGACCTGGATCACCCATGGCCGCGAGGAAGCTATGCTGCGCTGGTGCCAGCTAAACCAACGCAAGGCACGGGCGCTGGCGCTGGTGGGATACGAGGACGAAGATGACTAGCCCCCCTCCCCCGAAAGGCGCGCATCACGGATCGGCGAGCGCAAGGCCGACATTCCGAGGGTCTGGGGGATCATCCCCCAGGACTTTCCTTTTACTTTAATGGAACGCTTCGCCGCCCTTCTCGACGCGCTGGTCTACACCCGCAGCCGCAATGCCAAGCTCAGGCTCCTGGCCGACTACTTGCGCGAGACTCCCGACCCGGATCGCGGATGGGCCTTGGCCGCGCTGACCGATGGCCTCGACTTCCCCGCCGTGAAGAGCTCGACGATCCGCAACCTGATGGGTGAGCGGATCGACCCGATCCTCTGGACCCTGAGCCGCGACTATGTGGGCGATTCGGCGGAGACCGCCAGCCTGCTCTGGCCCGATCCCGAGATGCTCACGGAAGCCCCGCCCACCGTCAGCGAAGCGGTGGACGCCCTCGCCCGCATGACTCGCGCCAATGTCATGACCGAGTTGCCCCACCTGCTCGACCGCCTCGATGCCGAGGGGCGCTATGCCCTGCTAAAGCTGGCGACGGGCGCCATGCGGATCGGCATTTCCGCGCGCCTCGCCAAGACCGCCTTCGCACAGGCCTTCGACGTGTCAGTGGAGGATGTGGAGGAGCACTGGCACGGCCAGCAACCGCCCTACCTCGCGCTGTTCGACTGGGCGGCCCACGGCGCGGCGGCGCCGAGTTCCAAGGACCTGCCACTGTTCCGGCCGTTCATGCTCGCCCATCCGCTGGAGGACGCGCAACTCGACCTTGCCGACTATGCCGCCGAGTGGAAGTGGGACGGCATCCGCGTGCAGGTGGTCCACGTCGCCGGGAACACGCGGGTCTATTCCCGCTCGGGCGACGACATTTCCGGTACGTTCCCGGAGATCGCCGCCGCGCTTCAGGTGGATGCGGTGCTCGACGGCGAACTCTTGGTCCGAGGCGTCCATCAGGGCGGCGAGGAAGGCGGTGCAGCCAGTTTCAATGCGCTTCAGCAAAGGCTCGGCCGCAAGCTGGTGTCGAAGAAGATGCTGGCCGAATACCCTGCCTTCGTCCGGCTCTACGATGCGCTGATCGTCGAGGGCGAGGACTTGCGCCCCCTCCCCTGGCACGAGCGCCGGGCCAGGCTGGAAGCGCTCATCGCCCGCCTCGATCCCGAACACTTCGATCTGAGCGCCGTGATTCCCGCCGCCGACTTCGCCCAACTGACCTCGATCCGCGAAGGCGCGCGCGACAATGCCATCGAAGGCGTCATGCTAAAGCGCCGCGACAGCCCCTATGTCGCCGGGCGCAAGACCGGACTCTGGTACAAGTGGAAGCGCGATCCGCTGCTGATCGACTGCGTGCTGATGTATGCCCAGCGCGGCAGCGGCAAAAGGTCGTCGTTCTATTCGGACTACACGTTCGGCTGCTGGGCCGGCGATCCCGATTCCGGCGCCGAACTGCTACCCGTCGGCAAGGCCTATTTCGGCTTCACCGACGAGGAACTGAAGTGGCTGGACCGTTACGTCCGCAATCACACGGTCAACCGCTTCGGCCCGGTGCGCGAGACGGACAAGTCGCTGGTACTGGAAGTCGCCTTCGATTCGGTCCACCTGAGCAAGCGGCATAAGTCGGGGCTGGCCATGCGCTTTCCGCGCATCCACCGCATCCGCATGGACAAGCCCGCGCACGAGGCCGATCGGATCGAAACGCTCAAGGCCATGGTCCGGGATTGACCGCGATCAAGTTCCACGTGGAACAAAGCGGCTAGGAGAAGAAGGCTTCCCTTCCCGTGCCTGAGAGACTCTACCGTGACCACACAGACCGAAACCCCCGCCACGCCGCACGACCAGCTCGGCGGCGCGCCCGTGTTTGCGGCAATCGCCGATCGCTTCTACGATCTGATGGAGCAGGACCCCGCCTATGCGCAGCTGCGCGCGATGCATGCCGCAGATCTCGAACCCATGCGCCGCTCGCTGCCGCGCTTTCTGGCAGGTTGGGCCGGAGGCCCGCGCGACTGGTTCGAGGCCAACCCCGGCAAGTGCATGATGAGCCTGCACAAGGATTTTCCCATCGACCGCACGACCGCCGCGCAGTGGGCCGAAGCTATGACCCGCGCCATCGCAGATGTCGCGCCCGAACCGGCCCATGTCGCACAGGCCATGACCGATGTGCTGACCCGCATGGCCCGAGGCATGGCCCGCTGATTACGGGAGAGGACGTTCCACGTGGAACTGTTTCTCTCGCGAAGTGGCACCGCGCAGCAATTCGACGCGCGAAGGCGCCACATCGAGGGCCGCCGCGAGCAGGTTGCGGACCGCGTCGTTGGCCTTGCCGTCCTCCGGCTTGGCCCGGACCTTCACCAGAAGGCGGCCGTCAACGATCTCCAGCGCTTCCACTTTGGCACCGGGCGTCACGCGCACCGCAAGACGCCGTTCGGCATCGATCAACGCGTGTACCGCTTCGGCAGGCGGAAGCGCGACTTTCGCTTTGGCCATCAGCCGGTCAGGCCCAGCGCTTCGGCATGAAGTCGGCCATTCACGACATAGCCTTGCACGCCTGCCTGGTTGGCCGCGATTGCGGCATCGTCGAGATCGCGCAGGTATTTCGCCGGGCGCCCCATCCAGAGCTGACGCGCCCCGATACGCTTACCGGTCAGTTGCGCGCCCGCCGCCAGCATACCGTCGGACTCGATGTGGCTGCCGTCCATGACGATCGCCCCGAGACCGACAAAGGCGCGGTCCTCCAACGTGCAGCCGTGCACCATGGCCATGTGCCCGATCAGCACGCCTTCGCCGATCAGGGTCGGATAGCCTTCGGGCCGCGTGGGTTTGGGGCTGTCGCAGTGAATCACGGAGCCGTCCTGCACATTGGTCCGCGCGCCGATGACCACGCGGTTCACGTCGGCCCGGATGACGCAGTTGTACCAGATGCTGACGTCCGGCCCGATCTCGACATCGCCGATGATGCGGCAGCCCGGCGCGATGAAGGCGCTGGAATGAATCCGCGGCGCCTTGCCGTGGATGGCGGCCACGGTGATGTCGGGTCGGTTCTGACTCATTTATCCTTCTCCCGGCCGCATCGATCAACGCGGCTGCGCGGCCCATTCCTCGCGCGTGATCGAATGGACGATGGTGTGCCGCAGCGGCGGCTCGAAACGCAAATCATCGTAGTCGAGTTCCTCGCGCCGCCGCATACCGAGACGACGCATCAGGCCCCAGCTCGGCGCGTTTTCGATCACCGTGATCGCGAAGATCTCGTCCGCACGGAACCGGTCGAAACCGGCATCGAGCGAAGCCGTGGCCGCTTCCTTCGCATAGCCCTTCCCATGCGAATCGCTGCGCAGGCGCCAGCCGATCTCGACCGCGCCGAGAAACGAAGCCCCCGGCGCGTCGATTGTCTTGAGACCGCAGAAGCCTAGCATTTCGCCGGAAAGAGCGCCGCCGTCGACCTTGCGCTCGACGATCCAGAACGTGTGGCCGTAGCTTTCATGAAAGCCCAGCATACGTGCTTCCGAAGCCGCCAGTCGCTCCGCGTCCATCACCCCGCCCAGCCAGCGCATGACTTCCGGCGTATTGGTGACTTCCGCGAAGCGCACGATGTCGCCCGGCCGCCAGTTACGCAGCACCAGCCGCTCGGTCTCCAAGCGGAAGTCCGTCATGTCACCCGTTCCGGAGCAAGCGCGCGGCGTGGACGGCGTGATAGGTCAGCACACCCGAGCAGCCCGCGCGCTTGAAGGCCAGCAGAGTCTCCAGCACCATCGCGTCGCGGTCCGCAGCCCCGGCGGCCACCGCCGCCTCGATCATCGCGTATTCGCCGGAGACCTGATAGGCGAAGACGGGAACCTCGAATGCCTCCTTCACCCGGCGGACGATGTCGAGATAAGGCAGGCCCGGCTTGACCATCACGCTGTCGGCACCCTCGCCCAGATCGAGTTCGACCTCGCGCAGGGCTTCCTCCGTATTGGCCGGGTCCATCTGGTAGGTCTTCTTGTCCCCCTTCAGCAGCCCGCGCGTGTTCACCGCGTCGCGGAACGGGCCGTAGAAGGCCGAAGCGTACTTGGCGGCATAGCTCATGATCTGGACGTTGACGAAGCCCTCGTCCTCCAGCGCATCGCGGATCGCGCCGATGCGGCCGTCCATCATGTCCGACGGAGCGATGATGTCGGCCCCGGCGCGCGCCTGATTCAGCGACTGGCCGACCAGCACTTCGATCGTCTCGTCATTGAGAACGTAGCCGTCCTCGCCCAGCAAGCCGTCCTGGCCATGATTGGTGTAGGGATCGAGCGCAACGTCGGTCAGCAGGCCGATCCGGTCGCCCAGTTCCGCGCGAATGGCACGCAGCGCGCGGCACATCAGGTTGTCGGGATTGAGCGCTTCGGCGCCGTCGTCGCTGCGGCGCTCGGGCTGGGTGTCGGGGAACAGGGCAAGGCAGGGAATGCCGAGATCGGCGGCTTCCCTTGCGCGCTCCACCAGCAGGTCCACCGACCAGCGCGAGACGCCCGGCAGCGAGGCGATCGGCTGCTCTACGCCCTCGCCTTCGGTCACGAAGACCGGCCAGATGAGGTCGGCGGGGGTCAGCACCGTCTCGCGGTGCATGGCGCGGCTCCAGGCCGTGGCGCGCGCGCGGCGCAGGCGGGTGTGGGGATATGCTCCGGTCATGGCCGCTGTGATTGCCGGAAAAGTCCGGCGGGTTCAATGTGACGGACTGTCCAAGGGAAAACCTCCGCGTCCCGCTCAGGCTGAGCCTGTCGAAGCCCCGGCAGCGAGGCACCACGTCTCCCATCCTTCGACAAGCTCAGGATGAGCGGACTTCGACAAGCTCAGGATGAGCGGAGCTTTGAATCGGAAAGGCGCAGCATTGTTGAGATTTGGCGAAGGCCCTCGCCTACTCCGCAGCCCCCTGCGCCAGTCGGTCGATCTCGCGCCCGGCTGACACCGGAGCCTCAGCAGGCGCCGCGATCGTACCAAGTGCCTCGCCCGGCTGCACCCCGAGCATCGCGTTCAGCCTGGCCCGGAAGGCGTCCTTCTCCTTGCCGTCGATTTGCGGACGCGCAATGAAGCGCAGCCCCGCCGGGTTGATCGTCTGCCCGCCACGATAGGCCTCGAAGTGGAGGTGCGGCCCGGTGGAGAGTCCGGTCGAGCCGACATAGCCGATCACCTGCCCCGCCCTGACCCGTGTTCCACGTGAAACGGCGATGCGGCTCATATGGCCATAACCGGTATCGAGACCGCCGCCGTGGCTGAGGCGCACATAGTTGCCGTGCCCGCCATGCCGCCCGGCGAAGTTCACCACGCCGTCCGCCACCGCGTAGATCGGCGAACCATAGCGCGCGCCATAGTCGATGCCCGCATGCATCCGCACGAAACCGAGGATCGGATGGCGGCGCTTGCCGTAGGGAGAGGTCATGTGCCCCGCCACCGGCATCCCGCCCGGCGCGCCCTGCGCCTGGGTCAGCGCCGAGGACGCGATCATCTCGCCCTGCTTGCCCCAGCGCAGCAGCTGAACGCGCGGTTTGCCCCCGTGATCGAGCCCGGCATAGAGCAGATCGCCCACCTCGCGCTCGCCCTTGGCGGAACGCTTGTAGGCCACGACGATATCGAACTGGTCCTGCGCGGCGATGTCGCTTTCCAGGCTGAGATACTTGTCGATCGCACGCAGATAGGACTGGATTGCCCCGACCGGCGCCCCGGCATTGCGCGCCGAGCGGTAGAGGCTGGAGCCGACCGTGCCGCGAATGCGCAGCGGCGTCTCGTCAACCCGGATCGGATGGCGCACCAGCGCAAGTCCGCCGCCGGGGCTGCGCTCCACCGAAAGATCGAGATCGAAACGCGCGCGGAAATCCATCGAATCGAGCGCGCGCGGTGCTCCCGGCGCCGAGCGGCGTCCCATGGTGATATCGAAGCGCGTGCCCGAGGCGAGCTCGTCCACCGGCACCGCCTGACTCACCAACTGGGTGATCTGCGCCAGATCCGCCCCGCCCACGCCGACGCGCTCCAGCATGCGCCCGAAACTGTCGCCCTGCCCCAGGGTCGAGACGAGCTGAATCGAAGGCCGATCCGGCACATTGGCGAGCGGACGCACCAGCGGACTCGCGCCCATGTGACGGCCACTGTCGGCCCCGAGCGCAAGCGGCGAAATGGTCTGGCTGCGAAATTCGTCGCGGCTGCGGCTTGCGAGCGGCGTCGCGGCCTCGACCGCCGAGAAATCCGGCCCCATCGCGAAAGCGGCAGCGCCCAGCCCCAGCATCGTCGCGAGGCCACGAAACCACCGGCGGCTGCCGATATCGCAGGCGAGGTCCGGCGCGATCTCCACCTCGTGACACCAGCGCTCGATACCCTGCTTCCAGCGCGCCCGTCTCGAAGGCTTCCCGGCAAGCGAACCGCCATCCTTCAGCACCTGGTCGTGCGAAAGCGCCGCGACATGCGCGGTCCCTTCCCCACCCTGATCCAGCGCCTTGAACACCTGCCCCTGTCCACCTTTTCGGGAGCGTTGATATCGTTCGTCCGGCCAATCCGATCCCGCGGAAAAGCCCGACTTCGAGAGGCCGCTTCTGCCCCTTCAAGGTTAACCTCCCGCTAATTCCGGGGATTTTCACCCTGCTTTCGACGAGCCGAGACTTGCGGGGGGCTGGAGGCGGTGCCACATTCACCGGCAATGGTTCACGACCGGCATGCCTCGTCGCGAAAGGACGCCCCCCGCGGGGTGAAGGCGGTGCTCGGTCCCACGAATACCGGCAAGACTCACCTCGCCATAGAGCGTCTTTGCGCCCATTCCAGCGGGGCCATCGGCTTCCCGCTCCGCCTGCTCGCGCGCGAGGTCTACGACCGCGTCTGCAAGATCAAGGGCGAGAAGAGCGTCGCCCTGATCACCGGCGAGGAGCGCATCGAGCCGAAGGACGCGCGCTACCTGCTCTGCACCGTGGAAGCGATGCCGGTGACGGAGCGCAGCCTCGCCTTCGTTGCCATCGACGAAGCCCAGCTCGGCGCCGACCGTGAGCGCGGCCATGTCTTCACCGACCGCCTGCTGCATGCGCGCGGGCGCGAGGAGACGATGATTCTCGGCTCGGCGACTTTGGAGCCGATGGTGAAAGCCCTCGTTCCCGATGTCGAAGTGGTCACGCGGCCGCGCTTCTCCACCCTGACCCATGCCGGGGCGAAGAAGCTCTCGCGCATACCGCCACGCAGCGCGATCGTCGCCTTCTCGGCCGAGCAGGTCTACGCGATCGCCGAAATGCTGCGCCGCTTCCGGGGCGGCGCCGCCGTGGTCATGGGCGCGCTCAGCCCGCAGACGCGCAATGCCCAGGTCGCGCTCTACCAGTCGGGCGAGGTGGATTACCTCGTCGCCACCGACGCCATCGGCATGGGGCTCAACCTCGATGTCGAGCATGTCGCCTTCGCCGGACTCTCGAAGTTCGACGGCCAGCGCCACCGCCGACTCACCACGTCCGAGATGGCCCAGATCGCCGGACGCGCCGGACGGCACCAGAAGGACGGCACTTTCGGCACCCTCACCGGCTCGGGCGGGCACGATTCCGAATTCGAGCCGGACGAAGTCTACGCGATCGAGGAACACCGCTTCCCGCCGCTGACCAGACTGTTCTGGCGCGATCCGGAACCGCGCTTCGACAGCGTAGCCACGCTGATCTCCGACCTCGAAACCCCGCCAGACCGCGAAGGCCTCGTGCTCGGCCCCGAGGCGATCGACCTCGCGGTGCTCAAGCGTCTGGCCGACGACGGCACGGTGATGGACAGCCTGCGCGGCCATGCCATGGTGCGCCGCTTCTGGGAAGTCTGCCGCCTGCCCGACTTCCGCCAACAGGGCGTGGAGACTCATTCGCGCTTCGTCGCCCGCCTCTGGCAGGACCTTCGCCACGGCGAACTCGGCGCCGACTACATGGCGCAGCAGATCGCCCGGCTCGACCTGACCGGCGGCGACATCGACACCCTGCAGGGCCGCATCGCCGCAATCCGCTCCTGGGCCTATATCGCCCAGCGCCCCGACTGGGTGCTGGCCCGCGAGGAAATGGCCGCCCGCGCCCGCGCCGTGGAGGCTCGCCTTTCCGACGCCCTTCATGGCAAACTCACCGAACGATTCATCAACCGCAGGACCGCCGTGCTCATGAAAAAACTCGGCCCCGATGCCGGACTGCTCTCGGTCCGCCTCGAAGACGCGGAAGTGCTGGTGGAGGGCGAGCACATCGGTTCGCTGCACGGCTTCGCCTTCCAGGTCGATCCCGCCGCCCGGCACTCTGACCGCAAGCTGCTGCTGGCCGCGGCCGAGCGCCATCTGCCCGGCCTGCTCCAGTCGCGCGCCGAAGCGCTGACCGCTGCGGTACACGAGGGCGCGGCGCCGCTCGCGCTGGAGAACGGCAAGCTCAGCTGGGACGGCGGCAAGATCGCCGCGCTGTCCCCCGGCCGCTCGCTGCTGGCCCCGGTGCTGGTGCCCGACCGCGTGCTCGATGCGATTCCCGCACCTGCCCGCAAGGCACTGGTCGCCGCGCTCGAAGCCTGGCTGGTCACGGCGCTGGAACCACTCGCCCCACTGGCAAAACTGGACGAGGCAAGCCGGGCCGAGGATGCCGGGCCGGATCTCCGCGCCCTGCTCATCACCCTTGTCGAGCGCGGCGGCATGATCGCCCGAGACGGTTCCGGCGTGGACCGGATCGACAAGGCCCGCCGCACGATGCTGGCGAAGCTGGGCGTGCGCGTGGGCGCGCTCGACCTGTTCCTGCCTGCGATGCTGCGGCCCGATCCGATCGCGCTCTGGCGCCAGCTAGCGAAGATTGCTGGCAAGGAGATTCCCGGCGGTGAGCCGGATTCCGCCATGCCGCCGACGATGGATGCTACGAAGCGCCACAAGGCTCCCGGCTATCGCAACCTCGGCAAGCAACTCCTCCGTCTCGACATGGCCGAGAAGCTCCTGCGCGAGGCGCATGAGGCGCGCTCCGCTGCCAGCGGCCATAAGGGTCCCTCGCGTTCGTTCTCGCTCGATCCGGCCCGCGCCGTATCAATGGGCCTGACCACCGCCAGCTATGCCCGCCTGCTGCGCTTCGGCGGCTTCCAGGCGATGATGCCGCGCCTGCTCCCGGACGGCGCCCATGGCGCCCCGGCCCCGGTGCGCTGGCGCTGGCGCCCGCCGCAGCGCGAACGCGAAGCCGAAGTGGCACGCCCCGCGCCGAAGAATAGTGACGGCGCTTTCGCGGCACTCGGCGAATTGCTCGGCAGATAGACGGGAGGAGCAGGACAGGCATGAGGATCGACAAGCTTCTCTGGTTCCTGCGCCTCGTCAAAACGCGGACCCTCGCCCAGACAATGGCCGAGGAAGGCCATATGCGCCTCAACGGCCGCCGGGTGGAACGCGCCCATCAGAAGGTGGCCGTCGGCGACATTCTGACCGTGCCGACAGCTGGAGGCGTTCGGGTGATAGAAATCCTATCCCTTCCTGAGCGCCGCGGACCGGCTCCCGAAGCCCAAGCCTGTTATAGAGTGCTTGACGCGGGGGCAGATGTTCCCATAGCAGCGGCCAACCGAAACGAGGCCTTCTAAGAGGAATACGCAGCCATGACCTATGTCGTCACCGACAATTGCATCCGGTGCAAGTACATGGATTGCGTCGAAGTCTGTCCGGTGGACTGCTTCTACGAAGGCGAGAACATGCTCGTCATCAATCCCAGCGAATGCATCGATTGCGGCGTCTGCGAACCGGAATGCCCGGCCGAGGCGATCCTGCCCGATACCGAGAGCGGCCTGGAACAGTGGCTGGAGCTAAACGCCAAGTATTCGGCGGAATGGCCCAACCTCACGACCAAGAAGGATGCGCCGGAAGACGCCGACGCGATGCGCGGCGAAGAAGGCAAGCTCGAAAAATATTTCTCGCCCGAGCCCGGCGAAGGCGACTGATTGCTGCACTGCAACCTCACCTGGGGAACCTGGTTTCCCCAGTGAATGAGGGACTTGGCGGGCCTTTTCGCCCTGCCCCGAAAGACCTTTAGGCGAGCGACGGTAAACCGTCTGCTCGCCTCTGGTAATTTTGTCACATCGATGCTATATAATCCAGCAACTGCCCGGGCCTTCTGCCCGTCTGGCAGCATTTGCATTGCGAGGCAGGGTTCGAAAGCAAACGGCTGGGAGAGGTATCTGACCGGGCGGCGAAAGCGCTTTTGCGTTTTCAAGTCGCATCCACCCGGTTGTCTCTCACCGTAGGTATGGCAGCGAATCCTGCAGGTGAAAGGACGATACATGGCAACCAGGGCCGATGCCTTCGATGTTGGAGATTACGTCGTTTATCCCAAGCACGGCGTAGGCCGTGTGATCGAGCTCCAGAAGCAGGAAATTGCCGGGATGCAGCTCGACCTTTACGTGCTGCGCTTCGAAAAAGAGCGCATGACTCTGCGCGTTCCCGTGAACAAGGTCGAATCGATCGGCATGCGCAAGCTGTCGTCGGACAAGACCCTTCGCGAAGCGCTCGATACGCTCAAGGGCAAGCCGAAGGTGAAGCGCACGATGTGGTCGCGCCGCGCCCAGGAATACGAAGCGAAGATCAACTCGGGCGACCTCGTGTCGATCGCCGAAGTGACTCGCGACCTGTTCCGCGCCGACGATCAGCCGGAGCAGAGCTACTCCGAGCGCCAGATCTTTGAAGCGGCTTCCTCGCGTCTGGCCCGCGAACTCGCGGCCATGGAAAAGACCGACGAACCTGCGGCTCTGAAGAAGATCCTCTCGATCCTCAACGAGTACGCGCCGAAGTACTACGAGAGCGCTGAAGCAGTCTGATCAGACGCAGCGTCATCTCGCACGCAAGGGGGCCGCTTCCACACCGGAAGCGGCCCCTTTCGTTTTGCGGGATATTCATTGTGGTGACAGTCGCTTCGTGAGAGGCTCGCGCACGATGATCCAGCGCACCCTGCCCTTCCTCGTCCCCGCAGCAGCCTTGCTGCTCTCCGGTTGCCTCAGCACCGCCGGCAAGATCGTGACCGCCCCGGTGCGCGTCGCCGGATCGGCCGTGGATGCCGTGACAACCAGCCAGTCCGAAGCCGACGAGAAGCGCGGCCGCCAGATGCGCAAGCAAGAAGAGAAGCTGGGCAAGATGCAGCGCCAATACCAGAAGCACTTGCGCCAGTGCGACCGGGGCGACCGCGAGGCCTGCAACAAGGCCCGCGACGACTACGCCCAGATGCAGTACCTGATGCCCGGAGCGGCGCCGCAGCGGCGCTGAGGCGGGTCCGAACTCAGGCCGCTGCCCGGTTCAACCTGTCATTGATCGCCGCACCTACGCCCTCAACCGGAATCGGTGCAACCGCAATGCGCGGCTGACTCGCCGCCGCGCTTTCGTGCAGCAGCGCATAGAGCCGCGAAGCCGCCTCGACGAGATCGCCCGAAGTGGAAAGATTCGCATCCCCGGCAATCTCGCCGAAGCCGATGTGGAATTCGTCCATCTCCGCGCTCGCCGCGTTCAGCCTGACCGGCTTGCCCGGCGCATAGTGGCTGGCGAGCTGCCCCGGTGCCTCGATAGCCTGCGACGTCACCGCGTCGTTATCCCTTCCGAGCACTTCGCGGATCGCCTCGTGCGGAATCGGCCCCGGTCGCAGGACCTGCCAGCGCCCGTCCCCACGCAAGGCAACGATGGTGGACTCGAGACCGGCCTCGCAAGCACCGCCATCCACGACAGCATCGACGTTCGCGCCCAGCGAGGCGACGACGTGCTCCGCCCGCGTCGGACTCACCCCGCCGCTGCGGTTGGCGGAAGGCCCCGCCAGGGCCAGCCCCGACGCTGCAATCACGGCCCGCATCAGCGGATGAGCCGGGCAGCGCAGTGCCACGGTAGGCAGCCCTGCCGTCACCGCCGGAGCCACCGCCGCGCCTTCGCGCAAGGGCAGCACCATGGTCAGGGCACCGGGCCAGAACGCCTCCGCCAGACTCAATGCGCGCGCGTCCAGCACCGCCAGTTCCTGCGCGGCGGCCAGATCGGCGACATGGACGATCAACGGATTGAAGCTGGGCCGCCCCTTGGCGCGGTAGATCGCCGCGACCGATTCATCGCGGTCGGCACGCGCCATGAGGCCGTAGACGGTCTCCGTCGGCACCGCGACAAGCCTGCCCTCGTCCAGCAGTGCAGCGGCGCGCGCCACGCCGTCCTGATCGGGTGCCAGCAGTTCGGGTCCAAGGTTGCGCTCCATACTCCGCCGCTATAGCCCAAGGACCCGAAAGCCAAGAAAAACCGCGCACGGATTTACGGAGACAGCCTCCCCGGCCTCCCGGACGTTCCACGTGGAACAATGCCCAGCCACAGACGAAAAAAGATGGCCGCGCGGCGCTTTATCGCGCATCTGGTGCGCGAAGCCATGGCCACCCAAGAACCGACAAGCGAAGAACCCAGAGCATGACCGACCAGACCGAAGTCCTCAACCGCATTGCCGAAGCCCTCGAACGCCTTGCCCCCGCGCCCGCGCCGCAAGTCGATTGGCTGGCCCACCCCGCCTACGTCTGGACCGGCAGCGAGGCGCGCGGCGTGCCCGAACTGCTCGCCCCACCGCTCGACCTGCTGCGCGGCATCGAGTCCCAGAAGGAGCGCGTCGTCGCCAATGTCGAGCGTCTCGCCGCCGGATATGCCGCGCACGACATGCTGCTTTGGGGTTCGCGCGGCATGGGCAAGTCCGCCGTAATGCGCGCCTCGATCCGCGCCGCCCAGACCGCTCACCCCGGCCGCATCGCCCTCGTGCAGGTGGCGCAGGAAGCCCTCCACGGTGTGACCGCTCTCTTCGCCCTGCTCGGTAAAGTGGACCGCCAGTTCCTGGTCTTCATCGACGACCTCGGTTTCGAGGAACACGACGGTGCCGGACCGCGCTTGCTGCGCTCCTGGCTGGAAGGCGGCGTCGAGGCCCGCCCGAACAACGTCCGCCTCGCCGTCACCGCCAACCGCCGCGCCATCGTTTCCCGCTCGATGTCGGAACAGGATGACCCCATTAACCCCCGCGATGTGGTGGACGACCGACTCGCGCTGGCCGATCGCTTCGGCCTCTCGATCGGCTTCCACAACTGCGACCAGCCCTCCTACCTCGCAATCATCGAAGGCTACACGCAGCAGTTCGGCCTAACCTTCGACGAGCACGACGCACTGGAATGGTCGCGCCGTCGCGGGGCGCGCTCGGGGCGCGTGGCGTGGCAATACGTCACCGAAGTTGCGGGACGTGCCGGGAAGATAGTCTAAGAAAAGATAACGCAGGGAGGCATGGCCCCCCTGCGCCCCATTACCGTCTAGGTCACGCGGATCAACGCCGCCCAGCGCCCATGGCGGCGTCGGGAGACATAATGGCTGCGCCGCAGGGAGCCCACCACGCCGCTGCGCGCGCAACATCGACAGTAGAGGGGTCTGGGGCGACGGCCCCAGAATCATCCCCTTGTTCTACAAAAAAGGGGACCCGAAGGTCCCCTTCCCGCTCAGTGCCCGGTGGGCAGCAACTTGTCCGGCCCCTTGGTAAACCCGGCCTCCAGATTGCCGGTAGCGCCGGGAATCGTCGGGTCCTTGATCTCCTTCAGCGGTTTCATATGCTCCGTTTCCACCGGCTTGATCGCGGCGGAAGGCGCTGCGCCCGGTGCCTGCACGCGCCAGACCACCCCTGCGGTGTCGTCGCTGACCAGCAGGCTGCCGCTCTTGTCCCAGGCCAGCCAGGTCGGGCGGCCATGGGTATGCGACCCGTCCTTCAGGAAGCCAGAGAGCACCGGAATCGGCTTGCCGTTCTGCGGATTGCCGTTGGCGTCGAAGGGCACGAAGACCACGTCATAACCCACGGCGGGACGGCGGTTCCAGGAGCCGTGGCGGGCGACGAAGGCGCCGTTGGCGAACTTCGCGCCCATGCGGTTGCCGCCGTTCGCGAAGACCATGCCGAGCGTGCCGGCGTGGGCACCCATCGCATATTCGGGCTTGCGGGTATATTCGAGCATGTAGGTCTGCATCGGCCACTGGACGCGTTCGTCGAACGTCGTCTTCCAGTAGATCCAGGGCCAGCCATACTGCGCGCCGACCGGCACGTTGGTAAGATAGTCGGGCACGAGATCGGGGCCGAGCATGTCGCGCTCCTGCACCGTCGACCACATTTCGCCGGTCGAGGGATTCCAGCCAAGGCCGTTGGGATTGCGCATGCCCGCGGCGAACTGGCGGCGGCGCGCGGTGTCGACGTCGATTTCCCAGATCGCGGCGCGGCCGGTCTCGGCTTCCATGCCGTCGTCGGCGATGTTGGTGGCCGAACCCACCGCGACATAGAGCTGCTTGCCGTCCTGGCTCAGCAGCAGGTTGCGCATCCAGTGGTTACCGGCGGGCGGCAGGTCCATCATCGTGCGCAGCGGCTTGCCGTCCAGCTTGGTGCCACCAGGTTGGAAGGCGAATTCGAGAACCTTGTCGTGGTTGGCGATGTAGAGCTTGCCGTCGCGGTAGGCCATGCCCGAGGGCGAATGCATGTCGGCGGTGCGGAAATCGAAGCGCTGCTCCGCCTTGCCGTCGCCATCGGCATCGCGCAGCAGGACGATCTTGTCGGGCGAGGGTTCGCCCGCGCCGACCTTGCCCATCATCCAGCCCATCACCATGCCGGTCAGGCCCTTGGGCTTGTTCCCGGCGGGCGCATTGGTTTCCGCCACCAGCACGTCGCCGTTGGGCAGAGTCAACATCGTGCGGGGATGATCGAGGCCTTCCGCGAAGCGAGCGACGGCCAGCCCTTCCCCGGCCTTGGGTGCCTCATTGGCAGCCCAGCCCACGGTCTCGACCAGCTTGACGCTGGGAATCCATTGCGGGTCCGGCTCGACCAGCTTGGGGTCCTTGCCCACCGTATCGTCGAACGGCAGGTCGGAGGTGTTGGAATACTGGGACCAGGCGATCGTACCGGCACCGATGAGAACGACGGCACCGAGAGCCAGGCCGGATTTGATGAGAATGGAGCGCATGCGCCTGAGATAAGACGCTACCGCCTATGCGGCAACAAGGAGTTGGAGTATCGCAGCCGCTATGTACGACTTTGCTCCCAAGGGCGACCAGCCCAAGCCCGAACTCTACGCAGACCTCGCCGCAGCCGCCAAGGCGCTCGTCGAGGGAGAACCCGACGGCGTGGCCAATATGGCCAACGTCGCCGCGCTGATCTGGAAGTTCCTGCCGAACCTCAACTGGGCGGGATTCTACCGCAACGTCGCGGACGAGCTGGTGCTCGGCCCGTTCGTCGGCAAGCCCGCCTGCATCCGCATTCCTTTGGGGCGCGGAGTCTGCGGCACGGCAGCGGCCAGCGGCGAGACTCAGGTCGTGCCGGACGTCCACGCCTTCCCCGGCCACATCGCCTGCGATGCCGACAGCCGCTCCGAACTGGTGGTGCCGGTGCTGCGTGACGGGAAGGTCGTAGCAGTGATCGATCTCGACAGCCCGGTCGCCGACCGTTTCGATGCCGAGGATGCCGCCGGAATCGAGGCTCTTGCCGCCATCGTCGCGGCATCGATCTGACCGTCTCTCTCCGGGACCGTAGATCGGTCCCGGATGCTTGGCCTTTCGCGGGTTATGATGCTAAACGTCTTGTTAACAGACGCGGCTAATGCCCATGAACCCGTGAAAAGGCCCTGCGAATGCGTTCGACCCTCTGCACCGCGAGTCTCGCTCTGGCCTTTCTTGCCAGCGCTTCGGTGGTTTCGGCTGCGGAGAAGGAGGCCGGTGCCGACTACTTGCAGGGCGATACCACAGCGCCTGTCGCCAGTACGCCGATCCGCTACGAATTCGATCCGGCACAACGAGACGCCTGGCTTGCGGATTGCCACCAGAAGGTAGCCGCCAGCAGGCCGAAGTCGGGAACCGTCCGCGAGGGCCAGGGCAACCATGGCGAGTGCGAGACTTATCTCGACGACTACCTAGCGCGCTACCGGCAAGGTCAGGTCGTCGTGCCGATCCATGGCTACGCCGCACCCGGTTATGCCTATGTCTATCCGGTCCAGTCGCAGCGCATGGTTTCGATTCCGGTCGTCCAGGCCATCGACAGCGCGGGCGAGCCTATTGCCTATGCCGAGGATTCAGGCGTCCGCCCTGCCCGCCGCTCGATCCCGCGCCGCCATCCGGCGCCAGAATCCCAGGGTACACAGTAGCATCCACGAAAAACGGCGCCCGAACCGAGATTCGAGCGCCGCATGAATTCCTGAAATTCGAAACGATTCAGATCGCCCCGCCGGTCAGGCGCTGGCAGATCAGATCGAGCTGATCGAGTGTGGCATAACGGATCGTTACCGTGCCCGACTTCGGATCTGCATCGGCATTGATCTTCACCGGCAGCCCGAGGAATTCCTCCAGGTGGCTCTGCACGGCAACGATATCGGCGTCCTCATGGGTGCTGCGCGCGGTACGGGCACGACGCGGAGCGACATCGCCGCGTGCCTTCTTGCGCACCAGCTTCTCGATTTCGCGCACCGACATCTGCTTGGCGATCGCGGCTTCGGCGATCTCCTCGGCACCGTCGCAGCCGATCAGCGCGCGCGCATGGCCCATCGACAGGCTGCCCTTCTCGACCATCGAGATCACCTCGTCCGGCAGAGCGAGCAGGCGCTGGAAGTTCGCGACATGGCTGCGGCTCTTGTCGACCATGCGGGCGATCTCGGCCTGAGTCATACCCTCGAATTCAGAAAGACGGTTGTAGGCCCGTGCTTCTTCGATGGGATTGAGATCCTCGCGCTGGAGGTTCTCGATCAGCGCCAGCGCCATGACCTCACGCTCGGTGAGTTCACGCACAAGCGCCGGAATCTCGTGAAGCTGCGCCTTCTGCGCGGCCCGCCAGCGGCGTTCACCGGCGACCAGCTGATAGCGGCCACCGTCCATCGGTCGCACGATGATCGGCTGTATCACGCCGCGATGCGCTATCGAGGCGGCCAGTTCCTCCAGAGCTTCCTCATCGAAGATGCGGCGCGGCTGATCCGGATGCGGCGTGATGTCGGCAATGGCGAGAACGGCAAGTCCCCCTGCCCGCGTAGCGGGACCACGGCCCTCGGAACTTCCCGGCGCGCCGAGCGGTTCCTCGCGGCGAGTCTCGCCCAACAAGGCACCCAGCCCGCGACCGAGGCCCTTCGACTTCTGTTTGGACACCGCAGCGGCAGCGCCGGTCACGTTCAGGGCGGGGGGTACGCTGATGCGGACGATCGATTCGTCGTTCATGCCGCTTTCCTCTTCTCGGGCAGTCGGGTGATAAGTTCGCGCGCCAGGGCCATGTAGGCGCGGCTACCGGCGCAGGCATGATCGTAGATCAGCGCGGGCACGCCGTGGCTGGGCGCTTCGGACAGGCGCACATTGCGCGGAATGGTGGTTTCGAAGACGAGCTGGCCCAGGACCGAGCGCACGTCTTCGGAGACCTGATCGGTCAGGCGGTTGCGGCGATCGAACATGGTGAGCGCGATGCCGATGATGCCAAGGTCGGGATTGAAGCGCTGCTGCACCCGCTCCACAGTCTGGAGCAGCTGGCTCAGCCCTTCCAACGCGAAGAACTCGCATTGCAGCGGCACCAGAAGGGTATCCGCAGCAGCAAGCGCATTCAGCGTTAGCAGGCCCAGCGAGGGCGGGCAGTCGATCAGGCAGACATCGTAGCCGAGATCGCCGCGTAGAGCAGTGCGCAGGCGATTGGCGCGGTCGTCGGCATTGACCAGTTCCACTTCCGCGCCGGACAGATCGACGGTCGCCGCCAGCAGGTCGAGATTGGGAATGCGGGTCGGCATCACGCAATCGGCGATGCGCGCCCGATCGACGAGCACATCGTAGGACGTGCGGTCGCGCTCGGATGCCGATACCCCGATCCCCGTCGAGGCATTGCCCTGGGGGTCGATATCGATCAGCAGGGTGTTCCAGCCCGTGGCGGCAAGGGCCGTCGCGATGTTGATCGCGCTCGTGGTCTTCCCTACTCCGCCCTTCTGGTTGGCGATAGCGATACGGATCACTTGGTCATACCCTTCCTGTCGGCCAGCTTGCCGACAATGATGCCTGCCTGCGGGTCCGTCAGGGACTGTTCCACGTGGAACATGTGCCGCCACTTGCGAAGGTCTTCCAGTTCTTGCTTTGCCGAACGCCCTTTGGGCAACAGCCAGACCGTGTCGCTTGTGGAAAAACGCGAAGAAATTGTTAGAAGTTTTTCAAGCGGCGCAAAAGCGCGCGCGGAAATCACACTGACCGGGAAGCTCTCGACCAGTTCGAGACGCTGACCGGCAACGCGGGCATTGTCGAGACCCATGGCGATACGGGCGCGATCGAGCCACTCGATCCGCCGAGTCCGCGACTCCACCATGACCACTTCACACTCGGGCCGCAGCGCCGCGATGACGAGACCGGGGAAGCCCGCCCCCGTTCCGAGGTCGAGCCAGGGCGTCGATGTTTCACGTGGAACATAGGGCAGAAGCTGGGCGCTATCGACGATATGCCGCAGCCAGACCTGATCGAGGCTGGCCGCCGAGACCAGATTCTGCTGCCGGTTCTCCTCGACCAGCATGGCGATCAGCGTCTCAAGCCGGACCCAGGCGGCTTCATCGCATTCGGGCAGTGCACGCAGCCATTCGCGCGCTTGGTCTTCGGTGGTGATCACGCCGCCTCCCTGCGGGCATGGACCAGCAGCGCCGCCAGCGCTGCCGGGGTAATTCCGGGAATCCGTCCCGCCGCCGCGAGGTTCGCGGGGCGGGCCTTGCTCAGCCGCTCGACCATCTCGCGCGAGAGGCCGGGAATCTCGGCATAAGGAAAATCATCCGGCAGCGGCAGCGCCTCACTGGCGCGCAAGTCGCGCAGTTCGCGCTCCTGCCGCTCCAGATAGGGCGCATAGGCCGCGTCCTCGACCATCTCCTCGACCAGCGCGGCATCGTCCAGCAAGGCCGCATCGATCCAGGGCGATAGCCCGGCGATGTCGACTCCCCCGAAGCGCAGCCACTCGCGAACAGGCAGGCGCCCGACATCGGCACGAACCGGCAGACCGGCCTGCGCCAGTTCATGGCCCGAAGGCGAGGTGTCGAAGGCGGAATCGATTTCGGCCCGCGCGGCAAGCCGCCGTTCGAACCAGGCACGTCGCTCAGCCCCTGCCGCTCCGATCTCGATGGCGAGCGGGGTCAGCCGGGTCGAGGCGTTGTTCGCGCGCAGGCGCAGGCGGTACTCCGCGCGTGCGGTCAGCATGCGATAGGGCTCGCTAACGCCGTGCAGGGTGAGATCGTCGATCATCACCGCCATGTAGCTGTTGGCCCGGTCGAGCGCCGGTGCCGCGCGGCCGAGCACTTCGGCCGCCGCATGCATGCCTGCGACGAGTCCCTGCGCGGCCGCTTCCTCGTAGCCGGTCGTACCGTTGATCTGGCCCGCACAATAGAGGCCGGGCATGTCGCGCAGTTCCAGACTCGTGCGCAGCGCGCGGGGGTCGATATGATCGTACTCGACGGCATAGCCGGGCACGACCATCTCCACCCGCTCCAAGCCTTCCATCGTGCGCAGCATCGCCAGCTGCACATCGGCGGGTAGAGAAGTGCTCACCCCGTTCGGATAGACCAGCGGGTTGTCGAGGCCTTCCGGCTCCAGGAATATCTGGTGCCCGTCGCGATCGGCGAAGCGGTGAATCTTGTCCTCGATCGAGGGACAATAACGCGGACCGGATGCCCCGATCGCGCCGGTGAACAGCGGCGAGCGATGGAGGTTTTCGCGGATGACATCATGCGTGCGCGGATTGGTGCGGGTGATCGCGCAGAACACCTGCGGCACTACGCGGCGGTGACCGTGATACCCCTCCGCCATCGCCGACATCGTCCAATCCTCGCCATCGGAGGGCTGCTCGTCGAGCCGCCCCCAATCGATGGTGCGACCGTCGAGTCGCGGCGGTGTGCCCGTTTTGAGTCGCGCCATCGGCAAGGCTGCCTCGCGCATCTGACTTGCGAGCCGCTGGGCCGAAGCCTCGCCGATGCGGCCGCCGGTCAGGCGCTCCTCGCCCCGGAACAGAGTCCCGCCAAGGAAGGTGCCGGTGCACAGGACGACGGCGCGGGCATCGAGGCGGGTGCCGTCGGCTAGATCGATGCCGACCACCCTGCCCTGCTCGATCACCAGAGCCGCCGCTTCGCCGCCGACCAGAGTCAGGTCGCCCTGCTGCTGGAGCAGGCGATGAATCGCCGCCTTGAACAGCTTGCGGTCCGCCTGGACGCGCGGCCCCTGCACCGCGCTGCCCTTTGAGCGGTTGAGCATGCGATAGTGAATCGCCGCCGCATCCGCCGCGCGGGCAATGAGTCCGTCGAAGGCGTCCACCTCGCGCACAAGGTGGCCCTTGCCGAGGCCGCCGATGGCCGGATTGCAGCTCATCGCGCCAACGGCGTCGAGATCGAAGCTGACCAGCGCGACGCGCGCGCCCATGCGGGCGGCAACCGCCGCCGCCTCGCAGCCGGCATGGCCGCCGCCGATCACGATCACATCAAAGGAATGCATGGACGACGCGCTTACCCGAAGCGGCGAGTCACGTCAAAGTCGCGTGAAATGTTTCACGTGGAACAGTGCTATTTGCCGATGCAAAACCGGCCGAACAGGGCGTCGAGCATGTCTTCCGTCGTCGCCCGCCCGATCAGCGCATCGAAAGCGACGCGCGCCAGACGCAGCGCTTCTGCAACCAGCAGAGGGTCCCGCTCCTGCGCGGCGCTACCGAGCGCGCGTTCGGCTTCCGCCACCAGCGCATATTGCCTGCGGTTAAGCGCCGCCTCGCCCGGCTTGGGCATGGAGGCAGCAGCCGTCTCGATCAGGTCCTTTCGCAAGGCATCGAGACCCAATCCGGTGACGGCGGAAATCCGGTGCCGAGGCGAGGCCTTGTGTTCCACGTGAAACACGTCCGCCTGCGGCGCCACTTCCCAAGCACCGTCCGGCCCCTCGCCTTCCGGCCCAAGCCAGAGCACGAGATCGGCTTTGCCCAGTTCGGCCAGAGCGCGCGAAATGCCAATGGCCTCGATCTCGTCGCCCGTCTCATCGCGCAGGCCTGCGGTATCCCCGAACAGGAACGGCACGCCGCCGATCGACACTGCCCGAGTAAGAACATCGCGAGTCGTCCCCGCGAGCGGAGAAGTGATCGCCGCCTCGTCCTCGACAAGGGCATTGAACAAGGTACTCTTGCCCGCATTCGGCGGCCCGGCGAGGACCACGCGGAAGCCCTCGCGCAGCGCCTCGGCGCGCGGTCGCGACAGCCATGTCTGAAGCTCACCGCGAAGGTCGGTCAGCCGCGACACGAAATCCGGCGGCAGGTCGGACACGTCATCCTCGTCGCCAAAATCGAGCACGGCCTCCACCGCTGCCGATGCAACAAGCACCC
Source organism: Novosphingobium sp. BF6 (assembly GCF_058273105.1). Taxonomy (NCBI): domain Bacteria; kingdom Pseudomonadati; phylum Pseudomonadota; class Alphaproteobacteria; order Sphingomonadales; family Sphingomonadaceae; genus Novosphingobium; species Novosphingobium sp. BF6. The sequence continues at coordinate 422,598 of NZ_CM177775.1, read as the reverse complement.
GGTCTCGCCATTGCTCGACCTGCCGCGAAAAGGCACCGCCCGCCATGGCTAGCGCACTGCGGCGCTGGAGTTCCGTTTCGGCCGAAAGGAGGTCGGCAAGGCCTTCCGCCTCGGCAAGGTCGATCCGTCCATTGGCGAAGGACCGGCGGGTGAACTCGCCCGGCTCCGCCCGGCGCAAACCCGCGATACCGAGCAGTGCCTTCTCCACCGCCACAACGACCGCCCTGCCCCCGTGCAGGTGCAATTCGGCGAGATCTTCCCCGGTGGCAGTATTGGGTCCCGGAAACCACAGCACCAGCGCCTGATCGAGCACTGCGCCGTCCGCATCCCGCAAGGCACGATAGCTCGCCCGGCGCGGCTGCGGCAGCATTCCCGAAAGCGCCGTGAGCGCGGCACCGGCAGCAGGCCCGCTGACGCGGACGACGCCGATGGCCGCAGGAGGAGAACCGCTGGAAAGCGCGAAAATCGTGTCAGACATGTCCGGCCGCTACTCCAGAGCCGCCTTCGCGTGAACCCCTATAGCAGGGGTCTCAAGAGTCCTTCTTGGGACTCATGCCTCCACTCATCGCCATCGCGGCGCCGCTTTCGAGGAACTGCTGGAACAGCTTTAGGCCGAACTGGCCCATCGGCGCGACCTGCTTGCTCAGTTCCTGAAGCTGGTCGAAATTGCCCACGCCCTGCATCGCCTTGGCCAGCGCATCGACATAGACGTCATTGGCCTTGGTGACATCGGGCAGACCGAGAAACCGTCGTGCTTCTTCAGGCGAGCATTCGACCTCGACATTGACCTTCATGGCGGCCTCCCGGTTTGAAATTTCTGCATCTTGGGTGGCACATGGCGGTGGCAAAGTCCATCGCCCGTGCCTACCCTTGATCAACGCCTGACCCTTCATCAACGCCTTATTGGGCCGGAAGGCTCCAGGTCGATCCCGCAGGAGACCTTCATGACCAATACCGAAATCCCGACGCTCGACGGCGACGGCCTGATCCCCGCCTATGTCGCCCGCCCCGAAGGCACTCCGCGCGGCGCGATCATCGTCCAGCAGGAAATCTTCGGCGTCGATCCCGGTATTCGGCGCAAGGCGAACAGCTGGGCCGCCAAGGGCTACCTCGCCGTCGCACCGGACAGCTTCTGGCGCCAGAAGCCCGGCATTGAACTCAGCCCCTATGTCGAAGCGGAAATGCAGCAGGCCCTGGACCACATGATGGCCCATGACTTCGACCTCGGCATGCGCGATCTCGAAGCCGTGATTCACTGGATTCGCCGCGAACAGGGCGTGGCAAAAGTCGGCCTCGTCGGCTTCTGCATGGGCGGCAAGATCGCCTACATGGTTGCCGCGCGCACCGATATCGACGCCTCGGTCGGCTACTACGGCGTGATGATCGACCAGATGCTGAACGAAAAGCATGCGATCGCCCGCCCGCTGATGCTGCACATTCCCACCGCCGACCACTTCGTCGACGCCGCCGCGCAAAAGGCGATTCACGAAGGCCTCGACGACCATCCCCGCGTCACCCTCTGGGACTACGAAGGCCTCGACCACGGCTTTGCCGCCGAGATCGGCGCCCGCCGCGACGAAGCCGGCGCCGAACTGGCCGACCGGCGCACCGCAGATTTCTTCGCCGAACATATCGGCTGATCCAGAACAGCCCGGACCGCACCTTCCCGGCGCGGCCGGGCCTGTTCGCACGACCGCAGATTCAAGGACTTTCAGACAATGACCACCGGATACCGAATGATCGCCCGGACCCACGGCGGCCCCGAAGTGATCGAGCGTGAGGACTTCGCAGTCCCCTCCCCCGGTCCCGGCGAAGTGCTGATCGAGACCGAAGCGGTCGGACTCAACTTCATCGATACCTACTATCGCAAGGGGCTCTACGCCGATCCCCTGCCGATCAGCCTCGGTTCCGAAAGCGTGGGCCGGATCGTCGCACTGGGCGACGGTGTGAGCGGATTTGCCATCGGCGAGCGCGTCGGAACCACTCATGCCGGAGGTGCTTACGCGACATATCGCCTGATCGCCGCCGCCAAGGCCATGCGGATTCCCGATTCCATCGCACCGGAAATCGCAGCTGCCGTCATGCTCAAGGGCCTGACCGCCTGCTACCTCGCCGAAGACACCTTCCCTGCCGAGAAGGGCCACGTCGCGCTCGTGCACTCGGCAGCGGGCGGCGTGGGCTCGCTGCTGGTGCCCTGGCTGCTCGATAAGGGCGTGACCGTCATTGCCCACTCCGGCAGCGCGGAGAAGGCCGCACAGGTCCCCGGCGAGCATTCGCTCCACTGCGACTTCAACGACCTTCCCGAAGCCGTCCGAGAAATCACAGGCGGCGAGATGTGCCACGTCGTCTACGACGGTGTCGGCGCAGCCTCATGGTCCGCCTCGCTCGCCTCGCTGCGCAGGCGCGGATTGATGGTGACTTACGGCAATGCCTCCGGCCCCGTGCCTCCGCTGCCGCCGCTCGATCTGATGAAGGCGGGGTCGATCTATCTCACCCGCCCGACTCTCGCGGACTACGTCGCGACGCCGGACCAGCTTGCGATCAGTGCGAAGAAGCTGTTCGACCGGATCGCCTCGGGGATTCTTAAACCGCGCATCGGGCAGACCTTCGGGCTGGAGCAGGCCGCCGAGGCGCATCGGGCACTGGAAGCTCGGGCTACCACCGGGTCTACGGTTTTGGTTCCCTGAAGAGATAAGGGGAAGAGCAGGGGTTAATACCCCTGCACCCCGTTACTGTCGGCGTCGCGCGCCGCCTATCTGTTGTGCACCCATGGCTGCGCCGCAAGGAGCGCACTACGGATAGGCTGGGCGCAAGGTAGACATTCCGAGGGTCTGGGGGATCATCCCCCAGGACTTCCTGTTCCTGAAAAGAAAAAGGGCCCGGAAACCCGAGCCCTCTTCCATCAGATCAGTGTGACGATCCCCAAGTGCGGATCGATCCACCCCTCGTAGATCATCTTCACCGCCACGTAGAGGATCACCGCGAGGCCGACCCAGGCAATCCAGCGATAGCGCTCGATGTACCGGGCGATGAAGTTCGCCGCCACGCCCATGAGGGCTACGGCGAAGACCAGCCCGACGATCAGGATCCCCGGATGCTCCCGCGCCGCGCCGGCCACGCCGAGCACGTTGTCGATCGACATCGAGATATCCGCCACCGCCACCGAGATCGCCGCACCGGCGAAGCTCTTGGCGGGTTTCACGCCGGAATGTTCGTCACCCTCGATCTCGGGCGAGCCGGGGGAGTGTTCGCCGCCGCGAATCTCGCGGTACATCTTCCACGCGACCCACAGCAGCAGGAGTCCGCCTGCGAAGATCAGGCCGACGATACCGAGCAGCCATGTCACCATCAGCGCAAAGCCGATGCGAAGGACCAGCGCCGCGATCACGCCGATGGCGATGACCTTCTTCCGCTGGTCTGCGGGCAGTCCGGCAGCGAGAGCACCGACGACGATGGCGTTGTCGCCTGCCAGCACCACGTCGATCATCAGCACCTGCAAGAACGCCGACATTGCTGCCGGCGTCCCAAGGTTCGAAAAATCGGTGACGATGTGCTGCCAGATCTCGGCGGGGCCCCCCAGTGAGGAGGTGGCCACTAGAGTCTGAAGAATGCTCAAGCCCCCGATCTCCCCTTACTGATTCATGGTCGAGAAGAAGTCCTCGTTGGTCTTCGAGTCCTTCATCTTGTCGAGCAGGAACTCCATCGCATCGACGGTGCCCATCTGCATGAGGATACGGCGCAGGACCCACATCTTGGTGAGCTGGTCCTTGGGAACCAGCAGCTCTTCCTTGCGGGTGCCGGACTTGCCGACGTCCAGCGCCGGGAAGATGCGCTTGTCGGCCACCTTGCGGTCGAGGACGATTTCCGAGTTACCGGTGCCCTTGAACTCTTCGAAGATGACTTCGTCCATGCGGCTGCCGGTATCGATCAGGGCCGTGGCGATGATCGAGAGCGAGCCGCCCTCCTCGATGTTGCGCGCGGCGCCGAAGAAGCGCTTGGGGCGCTGCAGGGCGTTGGCGTCGACACCGCCGGTCAGCACCTTGCCCGACGAAGGAACGACGGTGTTGTAGGCGCGGCCGAGACGGGTGATCGAGTCCAGCAGGATCACGACGTCGCGCTTGTGCTCGACGAGGCGCTTGGCCTTCTCGATCACCATTTCGGCGACCTGGACGTGGCGCTGGGCGGGTTCGTCGAAGGTGGAGGAGATGACCTCGCCCTTCACCGAGCGCTGCATGTCGGTGACTTCTTCCGGGCGCTCGTCGACGAGCAGCACGAGGAGGAAGACTTCCGGATGGTTATCGGTGATGGCCTTGGCCATGTTCTGCAGCAGCACGGTCTTACCGGTGCGCGGCGGCGCCACGATCAGGGCGCGCTGGCCCTTGCCCTGCGGCGAGATGAGATCGATCACGCGGGCCGACTTGTCCTTGACCGTGGGGTCGAGGCAATCGAGCTTCAGGCGCTGGTCGGGATAGAGCGGCGTCAGGTTGTCGAAGTTGACGCGGTGGCGCACCACGTCGGGATCGTCGAAGTTGACGCTGATGAGCTTGGTGATGGCGAAGTAGCGTTCGCCGTCGCGCGGGGCGCGGATTTCGCCTTCGACGGTGTCGCCGGTGCGCAGGCCCCATTTGCGGACCTGGTTGGGCGAGACGTAGATATCGTCGGGACCGGCTAGGTAGTTTGCCTCCGGGCTGCGCAGGAAGCCGAAACCGTCGGTGAGCACTTCGATGGTGCCCTGCCCGATGATTTCCTCGCCGTCTTCGGCTACTTCCTTGAGAATGGCGAACATCAGATCCTGTCGGCGGAGCGTCGATGCGCCTTCTACGCCCAGTTCCTCTGCCATTTCGACCAGTTCGGCCGACGTTTTCTTCTTGAGTTCTTTGAGATGCATCTGTCTGGATTCCGGATGGAAATGGAGTGTCGACCGGCGGGATCTAAGGGCTTGGGGAAAGCGGATCCGGGCAGGAGAATGGGCTCGCCGCCCTGTGCCGGAACAAGGTCCAGATAAGCGTTCCGCGACTTTCGGTCAACGAGTCAATCCGCCAAGCGCCGCCTGGCTGGGCTGAACGGACTCAGAAGGGCTTCACGACCACCAGAATCACGATCACCACGGCGGCGAGGCCCGGTATCTCGTTCAGCAGGCGCAGCTTCTTGCCGGTCAGCGGACGCTCGCCGCGCGCCAGTTTCTTGCCGTAGCCGATCAGCCAGCCATGGTAGCCCGAAAGTCCCAGCACGAAGAGCAGCTTAGTGTGCAGCCAGCCTTCGCTCCACGCGCCCATCGCGGTCGCAGTGGCGATGCCGAGCACCCAGGTGAGGATCAGCGAAGGCGTCAGGATGATCTTGCGGAGCTTCGCCTCGCGATCGATCCAGCGCGCTTCCTCTGCCGAACCGGCTTCCGCTTCCTGGTGATAGACGAAATAGCGCGGGAGCATGAACAGCCCGGCCATCCAGAAGATCACGAAGATGACATGTCCGGCCTTGAGCCAGAGATAGAGCATGGAAAGCGCTTCCTGCATGGGTCCCACGAGTCTCGATGGTTAGGCTAATGGTTCAGCGGCGGCCCTCCTGCACCCTTGGCCGACGCGGGGCAAGACGATTCCGGCGCTGAATCAGCAAGGTGGTGGTGTTTGGCAGGTGGGCTTGCATGAACTGCCTGCCCGTCGCCGCCACCCTGTCGATGGTCCCCCACTCCGTTTTGGAAAGGATCAGCGCGACCAGTTTCGCACGATGCCGAGCAGCCGCTCCACGTTCTCGATCGGAGTGAACTGACCGATTCCATGGCCGAGATTGAAGACATGCGGACGATCGGCAAAGGCATCGAGCACGCGGATGGCCTGACTCTCCAGTTCCTCGCCGCCTGCCAGCAGCAGCAGCGGATCGAGATTCCCCTGCACCGGGAGTCCCTCAGGCAATTCGCGCGCGGCCCAGATGGGATCGATCGTTTCATCGATTCCGACCGCGTCCACTCCGGTTTCGCGGGCGTAAGCGGGAAGTTTCTCGCCGGATCCCTTGGGGAAGCCGATGATCGGAGTCTCGGGGTGGCGCGCTTTCACCGCCGTTACGATGGCTGCATTCGGCGCGATGACCCATCGTTCGAACTGGGCAGGTGAGAGCGACCCGGCCCATGAATCGAACAACTGTACAGCCTCAGCTCCGGCCTGAATCTGGCCACTGAGATATTCGACAGTCACCCCCACGATAGCCTGGATGATTTCCGCGAAAGCCGAAGGGTCGCGATAGGCCATTGCCCGAGTCTCATGCTGATCGCGGCTGCCCTCGCCGGCACACATGTACGTAGCAACCGTCCAGGGACTCCCTGCGAAACCCAGCATCGTCTTGTCGGAATCGAGTCCGGCGCGAACCTTGCGGACGGTCTGGTAGATCGGAGTCAGCCGTTCAGGAACTGCGCTGAGATTCTGCAGAGTGGAATCGACCAGACGCGGAGTCAGTTTCGGGCCTTCACCGGCGAGGAATTCGAGATTCTGACCCATCGCATAAGGCACGATCAGAATGTCGGAAAACAGGATCGCGCCGTCGAATCCGAAACGGCGGATCGGCTGCAAGGTGATCTCCGCCGCTGCGTCGGTGTCGTAGACGAGGGCCAGGAATCCGCCCTTTTCGGCGCGCAGGGCACGATATTCGGGAAGGTATCTTCCGGCCTGGCGCATCAGCCAGACTGGACGCTTGCTCGTGTTCGTTCCGAGCAGGTTTTCGAGAAGGAGGCCAGGCATCGAGATTCAGGTCCGATCAAAAAATAAAAGATTCTTAGAAGGATGATGGAGTCTGTTGGTCCTGTGGATATCGGGGACTTTTGAATCTTGCCCGATTCAATCCACGACGAACAGGTTCAAATTCGCGCAGCGACTCTCCGAGGAGTCTGAGTCAAAGACTCTTTATCCCTGTTACCCACAGGGTGTGGGGCGGATTTGAATCATGTTTACGACTCTCGCGATGAAATCGGTTCAATGTGGAGCAAAACCGGGAAGCGAGTTGTCACCAGCACTATCCCGTGGTTTATGCCGCCACATATCCACAGGCCGCCGGGTTGTCTCGGGGGTTCTTCACGCGAAAGACTCTCGGAAAAGCCTCGAATGGCGCGTTTTCACCTTCACCTGCTCTCGGATTCCACCGGCGAAACGCTGGAAATGATCGCCAAGGCGGCCCTCGCCCAGTTCGATGACTCCGACGTTTTGCGGCATTTCTGGCCGATGGTCCGCTCCCAGCAGCACCTTGACCGGATCATGGGCGAGATCGCCGCCAATCCCGGACTCGTCTTCTTCACCCTCGTGAACGAGGAAACCCGTGGCCGTCTGGAAGAGCGCTGCCAGCAGCTCGGCCTGCCGGCGATCGCGGTGCTCGACGGTGTCACCGATGCGCTGGAGGCCTTGCTCGGCCAGGAAGCCAAGGGCCGTCCCGGCCGCCAGCATCGCCTGGACGATGCCTATTTCGCCCGCGTCGATGCGATTCAGTTCACCATCGCCCACGATGACGGGATCGCCTGGGAGGACTGGGAGGAAGCGGATATCGTGCTGGCGGGAGTCTCGCGCACCAGCAAGACGCCGACCTCGATCTATCTCGCCAATCGCGGTTACAAGGTCGCGAATATCCCGATCGTGGTCGAGAGTCCGCCGCCGACCCTGCTGTTCGGGCTGAAACGCCCGCTGGTCGTCGGCCTGACCACGGCGCCGGAGCGCCTGATCCAGATCCGCCGCAACCGCCTGCTGTCGCTGAGTCAGTCGCCCGACACCGACTATGTGAAGAGCGACCGGGTCGAGGATGAGCTGAAGTACGCCCGCCGCATGTTCGCGGACAATTCCTGGCCGGTGATCGACGTGACGCGCCGCTCCATCGAGGAAACCGCAGCGGCGATCATCAATCTCTACAATGAGCGCAAGGCCGAGGGGACTCAGGGTCCGGTCGGTCCGAAGCCGATCTGACTCTTCCGGAAAAAAGCACCATGATCGTCCTCGCCTCGCAAAGCGCCTCGCGGCGCGCCATGCTTGAAGCCGCCGCGATTCCGTTTCGCGCCCGCCCTGCCCATGTCGATGAACGCGCCATCGAGGCGGGACTCTCCGGCAGGCCGCCCGCCGAAATCGCGCTGGAGCTGGCGCGGGCCAAGGCGCTGGCGGTTTCCGCCGAGGAATCCGGCGAACTCGTGCTGGGCAGCGATTCCCTCGTCGAATGCGGTGGCCGCCGCTTCGACAAGCCCGCGAGCCGCGAGGCTGCCGCCGAGCATCTGCGCTTCTTCTCCGGGAAGGTGATGCACCTCCACAGCGCCGCCGCCCTCGTGCGGGACGGCGAAGTGCTCTGGGCCGAGGATGCCGTGGCGGCGCTCCATGTCACCGCGCTTTCGGACGCCTTCATCGCCGAATATCTGAATGCGGAATGGCCGGAAGTGGCAGGCTGCGTCGGCGTGTTTCGCATCGAGGCGCGCGGCGTGCAGCTTTTCGAGAAGATCGAGGGCGACTATTTCACCATTCTCGGCATGCCGCTGCTCAAAGTGCAGGCGGCACTGCGCCGTCTGGGAGCGATCGCGTCATGAGTCTGCCTTATGCCGAAGTGATCGGCGATCCGATCGAACAGTCCAAGTCCCCGGTGATTCATGGATTCTGGCTGGAGAAGCTGGGCCTCCCCGGCCGCTACGACCGCCACCGGGTGCCGGTCGAGGGACTCGCCGACTATCTGGCCGAGCGCCGCGCCGATCCGGACTGGCGCGGCTGCAACGTCACGATGCCGCACAAGCAGGCCATCGTCCCTCTGCTCGATCGCCTCGATCCGCTCGCCGCGAAGATCGGCGCCGTCAACACCGTGGTGCGCGCGGCGGACGGCACGCTGACCGGCTACAACACCGATGCGCCGGGCTTTCTCGAACCCCTGCAGCCGTTGCTCGAACAGACTCACTTGTTCCGCATGGCCCGCGTGCTCGGCACCGGCGGGGCTTCGCGGGCGATCGTCGCGGCGCTGGCGGAGCGGGGCTTCGTCGTCGTCCTGGCCGGGCGCAATCCCGCCAAGGCGCAGGCGATGCTGGATGACGTGACCACGCAGGACGACCATCACGCCATCGACCTCGCCCATTTCGCCGAGCCGACCGACTTCGCCTTCGACGACCGCGAGCAGTGCCTCGACGTGATCGTCAATGCGAGTCCGCTCGGCATGACCGGGCAGCCGCCCCTCGCCTTCGACTTCACCCATGCGCCGCCGCGCAGCGTGGTCTACGATATCGTCACCAGCCCGCTCGACACGCCGTTCCTCCAGGAGGCGCGCCGCGCCGGATTCGAGACGGTGGACGGGCTGTCGATGCTGATCGGCCAGGCCGATGTCGCTTTCGCGCACTTCTTCGGCGTGAAGCCGCCGCGCGATTTCGACGCGGAACTGCGCGAGCGCCTGCTGGCATGACTCGCATCCTCGGTCTCACCGGCTCGATCGGCATGGGCAAATCGACGGTGGCCGGGATGTTTCGGGAACTGGGCGTGCCGGTCTTCGATGCCGATGCGGTGGTTCACGAACTTCAGGGACCGGGCGGCGCGCTGGTTGCCGAAATCGAGGCGGCCTTCCCCGGCACCACCGGGCCTGAGGGAGTCATCCGCGCGAAATTGGGCGAGGCGGTTTTCGGAGACCGGGCGGCGCTGGCGCGACTGGAGGGAATCGTACATCCCGCCGTGGCCGAGTCGCGGACCCGGTTCCTCGCCGAGCATATTGGCGCCGCGCTGGTCGTCTTCGACATCCCCCTGCTCTACGAGAAGACCGGCGACCGGGGACTGGACGGAGTGGCGGTGGTTTCCGCTTCCGCCGAGGCGCAGCGCGCCCGCGTGCTGGCCCGGCCGGGCATGACGCCCGAGAAATTCGAGCAGATTCTGGGCTTGCAGGTGCCCGACGCGGAAAAGCGCGCGCGGGCCGATTTCGTCATCGATACCGGTACGTCGCTGGCGGAAACCCGCGCGCAGGTGAATCGTATCGTGGCTGCGTTGGCCGAGTCAGAATAATCGCGGTCAGGCCCTTGCGAAGTGGGTCTGGCAGGCAGATATGGAGAGGGATGAGAGAGATCATCTTCGATACCGAAACCACAGGTTTCGACCCCAGGAACGGGGACCGGATGGTGGAGATCGGCTGCATCGAAATGGTCAACCGGGTGCTGACCGGCGAAGCCTACCACGCCTATTTCAATCCCGAGCGCACGATGCCCGCCGAAGCGGAAGCGGTGCATGGCCTGTCCGACGCCTTCCTGGCCGACAAGCCGCTGTTCGCCCAGAGCGCGCAGGACTTCCTGGACTTCATCGGCGACGCGCCGATGATCGCTCACAATGCCAAGTTCGACTTCAACTTCATCAATTTCGAGCTGGAGCGCTGCGGCCATCCGCACGTCGATCTCGGCCGCATGGTCGATACGATGGAGCTGGCCAAAGTGCGCCACCCCGGCGCCAAGCTGACGCTCGATGCGCTCTGCTCGCGCTACGGAATTGATCGAAGTCATCGTACCAAGCACGGCGCCTTGCTAGACGCCGAGCTGCTCGCGCAGGTCTACGTGGAGCTTCGGGGCGGTCGCCAGATCGGTCTCGAACTTCTCGCCGAAACCGCCGAGATCACCGCGGAATCGAAGATCCTCATTCGCAAGGATCGTCCTTTCCGTCAGCCGCGTCCCCACGCGGCAACCGAGGAGGAACTCCTCATTCATGCGGAGTTTCTCAAGTCGGTCGATGCCCCGCTCTGGGGCGCCTGAATCACAGCAGAGGAGTAATCGCCCATGGACATCCGCGTTTCCGGCCATCAGGTCGACACCGGTGAAGCCCTCCAGACCCACGCCAACGAGCGGTTGAAGGCGATCGTAGACAAGTACTTCAGCCGTGCGCTGTCGTCCCAGGTCACCTTCGGCCGCGCCCCGGCAGCGGCGTTCCGCTGCGATATCGTGGTGCACGTGATGCAGAACCTCGTGCTCAAGGGCACCGGCATGGCACAGGACGCGCATATCGCCTGCGACCAGGCCGCCGAGAAGATCGACAAGCAGCTTCGCCGCTACAAGCGCCGGATCAAGGATCGCCACGAACAGACCGCCCATGCCGTCGCCGTGGAGGAAGCCGCCTATACGATCTTCGAAGAGCCGGAAACCGAGCACGAGGAAGAGTTCGAAGTCGATGCGCCGGTGGTGATCGCGGAAACCCGCGTGGACGTTCCCGAGGCCACGGTTTCGGATGCGGTGATGATGCTGGACCTGCGCAACACCACGGCGCTGCTGTTCAAAAACGCTGGAACGGGACGTCATAATATGGTTTACCGCCGCGGCGACGGTTCGATTGGCTGGGTCGAACCGCACTGACGCAAGACCTGGGCGCCGATCGGGTGCCTGAACTTCTTCTAGAAGAAGAAAACATAACCCCCGGTTTTCCGGGGGTTATGGACGTTTAAACCCCGGGCATTCCGTTTGGGCCAGAACCAGAAACGCAGATGAGCAGTCTTTTTACCCTGTTGCCTGACGCCGTCGTGACTACCAGCGCAGACAGCAAGCATGTGATTCTCGGCCGACTCGCCGACCTTTTCGCCGAGGTTTACCACCTCGATCGCGAGCAGGTTCTGTCGCGCATCGTCGAACGCGAAGAAATGGGCAGCACCGGTTTCGGTCGCCGCATCGCGATTCCCCACGCCCGCATGGCGAGCCTGGGACGGCCGGTGGCGGTGGTCATGCGGCTGGATACCCCGGTCGATTTCGATTCCGCCGACGGCGTGCCGATCGATCTCGTGTTCGGCCTGCTCTCGCCCGAGAACGCGGGCGCCACGCACCTTCACGCGCTGGCGGCGATCTCGCGCATGATGCGCGACGAGCGAATGCACGGGGCGCTGATCGAGGCGCCCGGCCCGGAAGCGCTCTACAGCCTGCTCAGCAATGTCATCGATCGCGATGCCGCCTGAATCATCGGAATCCGGCGCTCCGGACGTGTCCGGCGCCGGACTGCACTGGCGGGCGCTGGAAGGTCTCTATGCCTCGGCCCCGATCAACCAGATGTTCCGCTCCCGTCTGGAGATTCCCGGCGAGGGCCTGTCGCGCATCACTTTCGACGTCGAGCCGGACTGTTTCCATGCCGCCGGCGCCGCGCATGGTACGATCTATTTCAAGATGCTGGACGACGCGGCCTTCTACGCCGCGAACACCCTCGTCACCGACCGGTTCCTGCTTACCACCTCGTTCAACCTGCTGCTGAGCAAGCCGATCAAGGGCGGCACGATCGTGGCGGAAGGACGCTGGGTCAGCGGCCGTCGCCGCGTGCTGGTGGCGGAAGCGCGGCTGGTGGATGAGGATGGCGAGGAAGTCGGGCGCGGCACCGGAACCTTCATGCGCTCGCGCATCGCCCTCTCCGGCCTGCCGGGCTACGCCGGTTCCTGATCTTGGACGCTCGCCTTCCCGCCCATCTCGAAGTTTCCGGACTCCTCCGCGCGGTACAGGCGGAAGGCGGTTTCGGCGCGGTTCTCAGCAAAGGTGAACGCGACGCCGGGACGATCATGCTCGTTCTGATCGAGAATGGAGACAATCCGCGCCTCTATGAGCGCATGCCGCAGCTTGACGGCACCCGCGCCTGGACTTGCACGAAACGCCAGGAAACCGGCGGAGATCCGGCAGAGCGACTCGCCTTTTTCGACTATCTCGAGAGACGCGGGCAGCAGGACCCGGACTTGTGGATCGTCGAACTGGACATCGCGAAGCCCGAACGCTTCATCGGGGTTGGTTAACAAGAAGGTTGACTTGCAGACGATGCAAGTTAATGGCCACTGCACAGACGCGGAAGCGGCTCGGGTAGCACTTCGGCCAACCCGGCTAGCACGCAGACGGGGAATCGTCGGCAGGATCGTTTGGAAGGTGAACGCCTCAAAAGGGCTTTCCGTTCCCGCCTGCGTCGGACTGGTTCACCGCCTTTGATCAAGATTTGATGCGAACCAAGTTTCAGTGGGCTAGCGCGGTGGCGCTGGCCGCTACGGTTTTGACCACCCTATTCGGCGCACAGGGTTCGGGCGCCGCGGCTTTGGCACCGGTTCTGGTCCAGGCCAAATCGACCCTCGACCCGATCTTCGTATCGCAGCCGGTCGTCCAGTCCCTCCCCTCGGAAGACGGGGCAGATGCGACGGACGCAGCGGCTGACACGGGTGCCGACACCGGCACCACCGACGATGAGGGTACCCAGGACAGCCAGGTCGACGCCGACACGCTTGCGCAGCTCGTTGCGCAGCAGGCCGTTCCCGGCCGCCTCAGCAGCGAAATGCGCTGCCTTGCCAGTGCGATCTACTTCGAATCGCGCGGTGAGACGCTAGAAGGTCAGCTGGCCGTCGGCCGTGTGATCATCAATCGCGCCGAATCCGGCCGCTTCCCGGCGAGCTATTGCGGCGTGGTCTACCAGCCTTCGCAGTTCTCGTTCATCCAGGGCAAGAAGATGCCGAAGGTCCGCGAACAGTCGAGCGGCTGGCGCGAGGCCGTGGCGATCGCCAAAATCGCCGTCGAGAAGAGCTGGAAGAGCTCGGTGAAAGGCGCCCTCTTCTTCCACGCCGCGCGCGTGGCACCTAACTGGCGCCTGACCCGCCTTGCCCAGGTGGACAACCATATCTTCTATCGCTGAGATTGCGGTCTCGGCGGCAGATACGAAAAAGGGGAGCGAAACACACTGTTTCGCTCCCCTTTTTCGTATCGGTGCGGATCAATCCCGCAACTGCACCCAGACCGGCGTATGGTCGCTGGACTTCTCGCGCCCGCGATAGGACTTGTCGACGCCGCAGGAAACGAGGCGGTCGGCGAGTTCCGGCGAGAGCAATGCGTGGTCGATGCGGAAGCCGTGGTCGCGCTGCCAGGCACCGGCCTGATAGTCCCAGAACGTCCAGACGCCGCCGCGCGGGTTGTGGGTGGCGATCGCGTCGGTCCAGCCATCGCCCAACAGGCGGAAGTAGGCATCGCGCGATTCCGGCTGCATCAGCGCATCGGCGGCCATGGCGGGCGGGGACCAGACGTCCCGGTCCGTGGGAATCACGTTGAAGTCGCCGGTAACGATCGCTGGGACTTCCTCGGCCCTGATCGCGTCCATGCGGCGGCGCAGGCGTTCCATCCAGCGCAACTTGTAGTCGAACTTGGGACCGGGCAGCGGGTTGCCGTTGGGCAGGTAGATGCAGACCACGCGCATGCCGAAGACGTCCGCTTCCAGATAGCGCGAATGTTCGTCTTCCGGCTCGCCTTCAAGGCCGCGCTGGACTTCGACCGGCATCTCGCCGTCCGCAAGGATGGCCACGCCGTTGAAGCCTTTCTGGCCGTGCCAGATGCCCTTGTAGCCGATCTTCTCGAACTCGGCGATCGGGAAGCCTTCGTCCTGGGTCTTGATCTCCTGAAGGCAGGCGACCGCGGGGCGGGTCTCCTCCAGCCATTCGAGCAGACGGGGCAGGCGGGCCTTGATGCCGTTGATATTGAACGTGGCGATCTTCTTCATATGGAGAAGCTCGATCCGCATCCGCATCCGGCTGCAGCCTGCGGGTTCTCGACCCGGAAGGCGGCGCCGCCGAGCGATTCCACGTAGTCCACCACGCAGCCGCTCACGAGGTCGAGGCTGACCGAGTCCACCACCAGACGCACGCCGTCGGTCTCCGTCACGGTGTCGTCGGCTTCCGGGGCTTCGGCGAGGCCGAACTTGTACTGGAAGCCCGAACAGCCGCCGCCTTCGACCGAGAGGCGAAGAATCGCCGGCTTTCCTTGCTTTTCGGCAATCGCGGCCACGCGCGAGGCAGCCGAGGGGCTGAGTGTGACGGTTTGCTGGTCCATGCCCGCGATGTAGGCCTCCCCGTCCCCTGCGGCAAGGTGGGCGGCAGGGGATCGGGCGATGGCAGTGCGATTACGCCATCTGGATATAGTCGCGCATCGCTGCGGCTTCCGATTCCACCTTTTCCAGCCGATATTTCACGATGTCGCCGATCGAGACGAAGGCGACCATGCGGCCGTCCACGATGACCGGCAGGTGACGGACGCGGCGCCGCGTCATCAGCGCCAGCGCGGCGAGCGCCGTGGCCGAAGGGTCCACGGTCAGGGGCGGTGCGGTCATGACTTCGCTGACCTGCATCCCCAGCACGCTGGGGCCGAATTCGCGCAGGCGGTAGATCAGGTCGCGTTCCGAGAATATCCCGACGAGGTTGTCGCCCTCGAAGATCGGCAGCGCGCCGATCCGGCGTTCGGCCAGAAGCGATGCGGCTTCGCTGACGGTGCAGTCTGCCTGGCAGGTGATCACGGCCTCCCGGCCGGCGATGATCCGTTCGATCGTCATCTTTGCAATCTCCCTTATCGGGTCTCCGACCCGCTCCTCGCTCGCTCTCTTCCGGAGCTTGTTCAAGGGAGACTATCATAGCTGCGGGGCTACTGCACGAGTCCCTTGCGGGCGCCCGCGCGAAGGCGCAAATGGGCGCGATGATACCCCGTTCGCCCCTGGAAGATCCCGAAAAGGCTGCCCATGCCTGGGCGCGCTATCGCCGGATCATGCGCTACATGATGACGGTGACGGTGGCGCTGGTGATCGCTTCGGTGATCCTGCTCTATCGGTCGAACGGGATGGTCTCGGTGCACTTCTACATTGCCGCGGCGTTGGGTATCGGCTTCACGATGCTGCTGGCTTCGGCTTTGATGGGGCTGGTGTTCCTCTCCAGCGGCACCGGGCACGACGAGTCGGTTGTCGATCCGCTCGACGACGATCACGAGTTCTGAGTCTTCAATTTCCCGCAGGACGCAGCCGGAATTCCTCGACCGGCTCGCCGCCGATCAGGTGCTCCTGGATGATCCGTTCCAGCACCTCGTCGGTGCAGGAGTGATACCAGACTCCGTCCGGCCAGACGACCGCGACCGGACCCGCGAAGCAGATTCGCAGACAATCGGCCTTGGTGCGGGCGACCCCGCCGTTTCCGTCGAGGCCGAGCTGCTTGAGGCGCTTCTTCAGGTATTTCCACGCGGCGGCGCCCTTTTCCGGCGAGCAGCATTCGCCCTTCTGCGGCTCCGCGCAGATGAAGATATGGCGCTGGATCGCATCTCCGCCCGCCTTGGCGAGGGCTTCCTCGGCCTTCTCGATCTCGTGGTGGGAAGCGGTCATGCGCGCAGCGACCATTCGGCGGCGCGGGCGCGATAGTCTTCGGGCAAGGGCGCGGGACCTTCGGGTCCGACCATGACGATGACGGTGCGGGCAAAGACCACGGGCTTGCCGCCCTGAGTCACGATCTGCACCACCTGCTGGCTGGTCCGGCCGAGCTGCTCGATGGCACCGTGGAGGGTCAGGGTTTCGGGATAACGGGTTTCGCCGAGGTATTCGATCGAGATGCTCGCCACCATCGTCGCCAGCCCCTGGAACTCCTTTTCCCCGGCAGCGGCGCGGTAGAACCGCACGCGCCCATCCTCAAGCATGCCCGCCATGGCGACATTGTTGATGTGGCGATTGAGATCGAGGTCGCTGAAGCGCGGTTCGATCGCACAGGAAAACGGATAGCGCGCGGGATCGAGCAGTGCAGGGTCGGGTCTTGCCATGCGCCTGAGTTAGGAACCCGCAGCGCCGAGGTCCAGTTTCGTTTGAAAATTCGCTGAAGGCGAAATTTGCGGCACCAGCCCCAATGGCTTTCAGCCCTTCTTGCCGACGATCCGCGCGATTTCGGCAGCGACGAGACGTTCGACCATCGGCGGCAGGTTCTTGTCCAGCCATTCGGCCAGTGCCGGGCGCAGGAGTTCGCGGGTCAGGCCTTCGAGGGAGGTCTCGCCCGAGCGGACGATCTGCGGCGGCACGCCGGGTTCGGACAGCATCGCCAGCGCAGCCAGCGATTCCCGCATCGAGTTGCGGGTCACGTCTTGCAGCAGCGCGGGTTCTTCGCTGGCCGTATCCTCGGGCGCGAGCTGGGTCGTTTCCGCGAGGTCGAGCACATCGTCGTCCTCGTCGAAGATCGCGTCGGCCGAACGGCGTGGGCTGCGGGAGTCGACGCGGTTGTCGCGTGCGATCACCTGCTTGATCGACTGGAGAATCTCCTCGACCGAAGGTTCACCGCTCTGACGCATGCCACTTTGCCCCTGCTCGCTGTCCGGCACCGATGCTATACCGGGCCGGACATAACGAAAAACCCGCTCCGAATCGGAGCAGTCGATCACTGCTGCGGAATGTTCCCGTCCTGCACCGGCGTGTCAACGGTGCGGGTGGACTTGGCCACGGGCGCGGGATCGTTGCCCCAATCCATGAACTTGCCCTTCACGCGGTCGTAATTGAGCTGCGGATCGTAAAGGGTGCCGCCGTCCAGATTGAGATCGCGCGCCTCGGCCTTGCCCATCGCCGCCAGCAGGGTGAAGCCCGCGACATAGGCATTGCGCCGTGCCGTAACCAGCGTGACCTGGGCGTTGAGCAATTCCTGCTCGGCATTGAGAATGTCGAGAATCGTGCGGTTGCCCACCGAGTTCTCGGCCCGGACGCCTTCAAGGCTGAGCGCGGCGGCATCCACCGCCACTTGCGAGGAGCGGATCAGGTCGTTCGAGGCATTCCACGAGGTATAGGCCGACCGCACCTGGGCGATCACATCGCGTTCGGTGGCGATTTCCTGCTCCAGCGTGGCCGAGGCGGTAGCCTGGGCCTGGCGGCGCTGGGCGGCGGGAAGGCCGCCCTGGAAGATCGGGATCGACAGCTGAGCACCCGCCTGCGCGGATGAATCGCTCTGCGAAATGTTCGCGTTCACGGCACCGCGCGCCAGCGTGTTGAAGTAGTTGTTGTAGGTGCCCTGTCCGAAGAGGCGCAGGGTGGGCAGGCGCCCTGCCCCGGCCACGTCGATGTCCTTGTCCGCCGCCTTGGTGCGCTCTCGTGCGCCGATCAGGTCGGGGTTGGAATCGAGCGCGATCGCGGCGGCTTCGTCGGCCGTGGCGGGCAGGTTCGGCAGCGGCGGCGGGGCGTCCAGCGTTTCGGGTGCCCGACCGACGAAGCGGATATAGGTCTCCCGCGCGGAGGCGAGGTTCGCTTCGGCAGTGCGCAAGTCGCTCTGGGCGACGGCCAGACGCGATTGCGACTGGGCGACGTCGGTGCGGGTGAGATCGCCGATCTGGAAACGGTCGCTGGTGGCCTGGAGGTTGGTCTCCAGCACGCTGACGTTCTTGCGGTTGAGGCCGACGATCGCCTCGGTACGGATCACGTCCATGTAGGCGGCGACGACTTGCGAGAAGATCGAGGCTTCCGTTGCGCGCAAGTCTGCCTGTCCGGCCTCGACGCGGATCTTCGCGGCCTTGACGCGGTTCTTCACCGCGCCGCCCGAATAGATCGGCACGCCCAGCTGCCCATCCGCGGTGAATATCTTCGACGGTGCAGTCAGCGAGTTCTCGCTCTGCTTCACGTTCCTGACGAAGGTTTCCGTCGTGCTGACGCTGGGCAGGCCCGCTGCCCGTGCGATCGGTACGCCCTCGTCGGTCGCGCGCTGCTGGGCGCGCGCCGATTCAAGGGTGGGGTTGGTCTGGTAGGCGGCTATGAGCGCATCGCGCAGGGTATCGGCCCGCGCCGAAGCGCCGGCCAGTGCCAGTGTCAGACATCCCCCCGCGAGCAGCCCGGCACGCAATGCGAACCGGGCCATGCTCAGAAGCTCCAGTTTTTGGGAGCGGCGAATTCGGGCAGAGCCGGAATTCCCATTTCGATCAGCGGTAGCAGCGAAACCGTGCCCGCGGCCTTCAGGCCCGAAGCCAGACGGGTGACGCCGCGCACGACGACACCGGTTATCACGCGGCCGCCATCGGCCAGCTGGGCCGAAACGGCGGCGGGCAGTTCCTCGACGGCGCCGTCGATCACGACGAGCGAATAGCCGCCCTCACCGGCCAGACCTGCCAGTTCGGCGGGATCGACCACCGTCAGCGAACCGGCGAGCGGGCGCAGCAGCGCGGCGAGGTAGCCGTTTGCCTCGCCCACGAGCAGGACCTTGTCGTCCCGGGTCGGGGCGGCTTCGGCCAGCAGCTTGCCGTGGAACAGCGGTGCGGCCAGGAAGCGGCCGTTTTCGAGCGGGATCGCACGGTCGATATAGGCGGCATCGCGCATCGCGGCGGGAACGAAATCCTCGCGGGCGACGGCTGCCATGGCATTGAGCACCCAATGCTCGTTGACGCCGCTGGTGCGCAGCTGGCTGACGATCATCGCGGTACGGGCTTCGGTGGCGGACCGATCCTCGGTCAGGGTCATTGCGGCCTATTCCTCATGCTGGCGCGGGAAAGGACGGCGAGACGCCTGTACCCCCGCAAAATACGGACTTTATGCCCGGCCTTCTAGGCGAAGCGGCGTTTGAGGCCAAGCGGTTTGAAAGTCCTTGGTCGATCAATCGTTACGCTTTGACGATAGCGTTCCGGAACTTGCAACCGCTGCCGCGCGGAACACAAGAATCGCCGCGGAAAATGCGCTTTTGCGGAAATGCCAAAGCGCGTCTAAGGAGCGCCACAAACTAGGCGATCCGAAAAAAACGGGAGCACAATTCCATGACGCAGATGGTCACGATCCGCGAAGACGACCTCATCGAGAGTGTCGCCGACGCCCTCCAGTATATCAGCTACTTCCACCCGATGGACTATATCCGTGCTCTCGGCGATGCTTACGAGGCGGAGCAAGGCCCCGCCGCCAAGGATGCCATCGCCCAGATCCTGACCAACAGCCGCATGTGCGCGGAAGGGCATCGCCCGATCTGCCAGGACACCGGCATCGTTAACGTCTTCATCGAATGGGGCCAGAACTGCCGCCTCGAATCCGAGAAGTCGCTGCAGGAAGTGGTCGATGAGGGCGTGCGCCGCGCCTACAACAATGCCGAGAACAAGCTGCGCGCCTCGGTGCTGGCGGACCCCGCCTTCACCCGTCGCAACACCAAGGACAACACGCCTTCGGTACTTTCGGTCAGCATGGTCCCTGGCTCGAAGGTTTCGGTGGACGTCGCGGCCAAGGGCGGCGGCTCGGAGAACAAGTCGAAGTTCAAGATGATGAATCCCAGCGATTCCATCGTCGACTGGGTGATCGAGATGCTGCCGCAGATGGGGGCGGGCTGGTGCCCGCCGGGCATGCTCGGCATCGGCATCGGCGGCACCGCCGAGCACTGCGTCAAGCTCGCCAAGCAGAGCCTGATGGAGCCGATCGACATGGCCCAGCTCAAGCAGCGCGGCCCCCAGAACGATATCGAGGCGCTGCGCATCGAGATCTTCGACAAGGTCAATGCCCTCGGCATCGGCGCGCAGGGCCTTGGCGGCCTGGCCACCATCCTCGACGTCAAGATCATGGACTGGCCGTGCCACGCCGCCGGCAAGCCGGTCGCGATGATCCCGAACTGTGCCGCCACCCGCCACGCGCACTTCACGCTCGACGGTTCCGGCCCGAGCTTCCTGGAAACGCCGAACCTCGACGAGTGGCCGAAGGTGGAGTGGGCCCCCGATGCCGGCGCCATCCGCGTCGACCTCGACACCCTCACCCCCAAGATCGTCCAGAGCTGGAAGCAGGGCGACCGCCTGCTGCTGAACGGCAAGATGCTCACCGGCCGCGATGCCGCGCACAAGCGCATTTCCGACATGCTCGCCAAGGGCGAGGAACTGCCGGTCGATTTCAAGGGCCGCGTGATCTACTACGTCGGCCCGGTCGATCCGGTGCGCGAGGAAGTCGTCGGCCCCGCCGGTCCGACCACCGCGACGCGCATGGACAAGTTCTCGGACACCATGCTCGACCTCGGCCTGCTCGCCAGCATCGGCAAGTCGGAGCGCGGTCCTGCCGCCACCGAGTCCATTGCGAAGCACAAGTCGGCCTACCTGATGGCCGTTGGCGGCGCGGCCTACCTCGTCGCCCGCGCGATCAAGGAAGCCAAGGTCGTCGGCTTTGCGGACCTCGGCATGGAGGCGATCTACGAATTCACCGTAAAGGACATGCCGGTGACCGTGGCCGTCGATTCCGAAGGCAAGAACGTCCACCAGCTCGCCCCGCTGGTGTGGAAGGAAAAGATCGCCAGGGAGCATCTGCTTCCGGCGTAAGAAAGAGCCGATCCGGCGGGCATTTCCGCCGGATCGGCGCTCTCCTGCGGGCCGGTTCGACGAATGTCGGTTCCGGCCCGATCAGGGAACTGGCGCTGCGGGGTTTTTTCGCGCTATCCCCTGAGGATGACGACCCCGACGACGATTGGTGCCCATCGGCCGCGCGTGCCCGCGCGGCTCGTCCTGATTTCCCTGGCTGCACTCTGGACCTGCTATTTCATCGTCGCCACGCTGCGCGGTGTCGTGCTGGACTACGACATGAGCTGGGCGATCGTGTCCCGGCGGCTGACGATCTGCATTCTCTCGATGCTGCTGATGGCGGCGGTCTGGCCGCTGCTGCAGTTGCTGGATCGGCGGTCGGCCAGCGCGCGTTTCGTGGTCGTGCTGGTCGGCGCCTTGCCGTTGTCGGTGGCGCTGACGCTCATCAACGGCGCGATCTTTGCCGACATGGAAACGACCAAGGCCTATGGCAGCGAGGAAGAGGCGGCAGCGGTAAAAGCCGGGAAAGTGCGGATCAGCCGCGACGAATCCGGCAATATCCTCGTGGACCTGCCGCCATCGGTGACACGGCGTGCGGATTCCACCGAGGCGGCGCCTTCCGACGGGGCGACCGAATCGTCGACCACCACCACGACTTCGACCGAAGAGACTAGTTCGGCGATCACGATCAGCACCGAGAAGCTGTTCGGCAAGAGTTACGGCGACTGGGCGAACATGGCCGATACCGCCTTCGGCCGCTACTTTCTGGTCCTCGCCTGGGCGGCGCTCTATTTCGCGCTGGTGAAGGCCGAGGAAGCCCGTGCGGCGGAATGGCGCGAGGGTGAATATCGCCGGGCGGCGGCGGCGGCGGAGCTGCGCTCGCTGCGCTACCAGGTCAATCCGCACTTCCTGTTCAACACGCTCAATTCGCTTTCCGCGCTGGTCATGATCGGCAGGCAGGACGATGCGGAGAAGATGATCCAGAACCTCTCGACCTTCTATCGCCGAACACTTTCCGGAGATCCCACCAACGATCTTGCGCTGGTCGATGAGATCGAACTCCAGAAACTCTATTTCGCGATAGAAGCCGTGCGCTTTCCAAATCGCTTGCTGACGACGATTGATGTTGACGATTCCGTTCTTGGTGCAATGGTGCCCGGCATGATCCTGCAACCGCTCGTCGAGAACTCGGTGAAGTATGCCGTCGCGGCTACCCAGAAGCCGGTGACGATCGCCTTGCATGCGCGTCGTGACGGCGACATGCTGGAAGTGAGCGTGACCGACGATGGACCGGGCTGTCCGGCGAACTCCGGTGGTTTCGGGATCGGCCTCAGCAATGTGCGGGACCGGCTGCGGGCCCGCTATGGCGCGGCGGCCACCATCGAATTCGGCAAGCGCCCCGAAGGCGGCTTCGCCACGGTCCTGAGAATGCCCCTGGAGTCCGGACTTGCCTGAAATAACCCCTGAATTGAGCGGGGCCGCGCCGCTGCGCGCGCTGATCGTCGACGACGAGCCGCTGGCGGTCGAGCGCATGCAGGTGATCTGCTCGCGGATCGACGGCGTTTCCGTGATCGGCACCGCCAGCGACGGCCAGGCCGCGCTGCGTCTGATCGATGCCCTCACCCCCGACCTCGTCCTGCTCGACCTGACGATGCCGGAAACCGACGGCCTCACCGTCGCCCGGCGCCTCTCGGGCAAGCCCGATGCCCCGGCGGTGATCTTCGTGACCGCGCATGACGAATTCGCGGTGGAGGCCTTCGATCTCGACGCTATCGACTATGTGCTCAAGCCCGTCGCGCCGGACCGGCTGGAGCGCGCCGTGGGCCGGGTCATGTCCCGGCGCGGCGACCAGCGCACGGCGCCGACCAGCGAGTGGCTGGAAGAATTCTGGGTGCCGCACCGCTCCGAACTGGTGCGCGTGCCCGCTGCCGATGTCGAGCGCATCGATGCCGAGCGCGACTATGTGCGCCTGCACGTGCGCGGGCAGAGCTACCTGCTGCTCCAGACCATCACCAGCCTGGAAGAGCGCCTCGATCCCGAGCGCTTCATCCGCATCCATCGCAGCTGCATCCTGCGCCGCGATCATGTGACGGGGTTGCGGCACGAGGGATTGGGCGTCTGGTCGGTCGAGACCGCCAGCGGCGATGCCCTGCGGATCGGCCGGACCTATCTGCCGACGGTAAAGAAAATGGCGGGCCGTTAAGGCCCGCCAGTCTCGTATCCGGGTTATTTTTATGGGACCTCGTTAAGAGCGTTCCCGGCGCGGCCTTACTGGCTGATCGCCAGACGTTCGCCGCTTGCCTTGTCGACGGCACCGGCCACCTGGCTGCGCACGTTTTCGCGCGCCTTGGCGTAGCATTCGGCGGATTCGGTGCTGCGGAGACGCGAACCGGTGGTGGTGCGGTCATACGCGCAGACTTCGCGGGCGGCGGTCTGGATGCGGCGGTCCAGCTTCTTCTGACCTTCCGGCGTCGCGAGGTTCAGGTCCGAATAGTGCACCTGGATTTCCTTGGCGAAAGCGGGGGCGGGGGTGGTTGCGGCGGCAATGGCGCCGAAAGCAAATCCGGCAGCGGCGACAGCGGCGAACATGTTGGTCTTGAACATCGTCTCTTCCTCTTCAGGGTGAGCCGTTGGTCGATAGTATGTCGCGTCCGGCTCGGTGAATTCTGTTTGCCCCCGAATCGCGGCACCTTCACGCGAGGCTCGACCATGACCCGTCCAAGTTCGACGAAAACCGGCGCGGGGCGATGAACGACGTTCCGCGTCGACGAACGACGTCCCGGCGTTTCATGACCTGAAAAGAAAATGTCACGAATCAGAACGGGACAATTCGTAGCCAATACGAAAGCTGGCGCAGGTTCCGGTTTCGCAGTACCATTTGTCCGGACTTATGGGACTTGCGATCGTCTTCTTCCTTGGGATCTTCAACTTCGCCGCGCACAAGGCGGTGTTGGAGAGCGGCCATCGGATGCTTTCGCAGATCCCCTGGTTCTTCAAGCCGCTGGGCGGTCGCTTCAGTCTGGTCGTGGAATTCGCGATGCTGCTGGGAGCGATGGTCGCGGTCGCCGGAGGATCGGCGGGCTGGGCCTGGGTCTACGTTCTCTACTCCGCGCTCAACGGCCTTTCCGCCTGGTTGATCGCGAGCGGAAGGCTGTGATCGGGAACCGGATCGGGCGGGGCCGGTTTCTGGCGGGATGACGCAAACGGAAACATCCCCCGTTCCGAGCCCGCAAGTCTGGCTCGTGTGCAATGCAGCCAGCGGCAGCAACGACGACGCTTCCGTCGCCGCCGTCGAGCAGGCGCTGGCCGAGGCCGGTTTTCCGGTCGCGCGGACTCTGCGGTTTCCGGACGAGGAGGCCCCTACCCCCGCCGTTCTCGATGCCGCGCAAGTGGACATGCTGGTGACGTTCGGCGGCGACGGCACCACGCACTCGGTCGTAGCCGAGGCGGCGGGCTGGAGCGGATCGGTGCTGGTATTGCCGGGCGGCACGATGAACATGCTGCCCAAGCGGCTGCACGGCGATGTCCCGGCCGCGGACATCATCGCCCGGCTCGGCGCGGGACCGCTGGAAACGATCCGGCCGACGGTTATCTCCAGTCGCCACGGCGTCGGCCTGACCGGCATTCTTGCCGGCCCCGGCACGGTCTGGAACGAAGTGCGCGAGGCGATGCGGGCGCTGAACGTGGTCGAATTCGTCAATACGGCGGCCCAGGCGATTTCCTGGTCGGCTAACGGCCCCAAGGTCGTCTGCGCCGAAGCCGACTGCGGCCGCGACGAGGGGTATGCGGCGATCACCGTGACTCCGGGCGAGGACGGGCTGGAAGCCAACGGCTATTACGCGGAATCGCTGGCCGACTATGCGGGACAGGGGATCGCCCTGCTCAACCGCGATTTTCGCGACGGGCCGCACGATTCGCTGGGAAATCATCGCCAGATCAGGCTGGTCTGCCCGTCCGGCGAACCGATGGGTCTGCTGATCGACGGCGAACCGTTCGACGGAGCGGCCGAAGAGGTGTTTTACCTCGCGACTTGCGAAGTCGATCTGGTAACGACGCGTGATGGTTCCTGAAAATTCCTTCCCTGCGGGCGGGCCGATCCGCCTGTTTCACTTGAGCGACATCCATTTCGGGCTGGAAGACCAGCGCGCGCTGGACTGGGCGAAATCCTGCATCGAGCGGGAGAATCCCCATGCCGTGGCGATCACCGGCGACCTGACCATGCGCGCGCGCCATCCCGAATTCGATGCGGCGGCGCGCTGGATCAAGGGGCTGGACATCCCCGTGACGGTCGAAGTCGGCAACCACGACATTCCCTATTTCAACCTCTACGAACGGTTCTTCGCGCCGTACAAGCGCTTCCACGCGATCGAGAATCTGGTCGAGGCCGAACTCCACTTGCCGGGCGTCGCCATTGTGCCGCTCAAGACCACGACCCGCGCGCAATGGCAGCGCTTTCCCTGGTCGAACGGCTGGGTGACGGAAAAGGCGCTGGCCGAGACGCTCGCCGCCATCGATGCCCTGCCCGCCGGGACCCGCGTGCTGGTCGCGGCGCACCATCCGCTGATCGAGCGGCGCGCCAAGGACGGCAAGCTGCTGACGATCAACGGCACGCGCACGATGGAAGTGCTGGCCGGCCGCAAGGTCATGGCCGTGCTGTCGGGGCACATTCACGACGCTTTCGATCTTACCGCCCAGACGTCGGCCGGGCCGCTGCGGATGATCGGCGCGGGTACGCTGTCGAAGCGGATCCGCTCGACGCCGCCCAGCTTCAACGAGATCACCATCGACGGCGACGAGATCCGGGTGGTCGCCCGCAATCTCGAACATGTGCCGACTGCGGCCATGCAGATCGATCAGGTCCCCGAGAACGCCCTGCCCCCGCGCGAACCGGACGAGCCGGTGGCGCCGGTTGGCGCGGTGCCGCCGGTCGATCCGCCGGTGCATTGACCGAAGTCCTTTCGGAAAGACGAAAAAAGGGCCGCACCGTCGAAACGGTGCGGCCCTTGTCATATTGACCGCCTGCGAAAGGATCGCGGCGGTGCCTCGGTTTCCTTCGGCTTACTTGTAGTCGTGGCTGACGTTGCCGATGCCGTTGATCTCGGTCTTGAGGTTCGCCGGCTTGCGGACCAGCGTGACATTGCCGATGCCGTTGATCTGCACGCTGACGTTGCCGCTCGCGCCCAGCGTCAGGTCTCCGGCGCCGTTTACTTCGACGGTGGCGTCCTGAACCTCGACCTTGCCGAAATCGAGGCTTCCGGCTCCGTCGGTGGTGACCGCCAGCTTGCGGACCTTGCCGGTGGCGGCCAGGCTGAGCGCGCCGTTGCCGTTCACCGTCAGGCTGTCCTGGTCGAGACCGGTCAGCGTGACGTCGCCGGGAGCGTCGAAGTCCAGGCCTTCGATCTCGGGCGCGGTGATCCGGACCTTCAGGCCCTTGCGGCTGTGCCAGCTACCCTTGACGGCCAGGCGGCCGTCTTCCCAGGTCAGGCGATCGACCAGCTTCTGCGGGCCGCTGACGACCATCTCGGCCTTGTCGCCCTTGGTGAAGACGAGCTGCACCGGGATGTCCATGGCCAGGCGGGCGCCGGGCTGGATCGCGAAGTTGCGGGTGATCTGCGGGCTGTCGGCGGCATCGTCGTCGCCGCCGATAGTCCAGTTGATGTCGCCTTCGTTCACGTCGCGACGGAACTTGTCTCCGCCGATGACCCAGGCTGCGCTGAAGGCGACGATCGTCAGGATCACGCCGCTGGCGAATACGATGAGCAGCTTCCTGAACATCACTTGGTTCCTTTCTCTCGTGCTTTTCAGTCTTGCGAGTGCATGGCGGGTTCGAGCACGCGGTAGTGCAGGCGACCGAACCACATGATGGCGTTGATGATCCAGATGCTGACCAGAGTCAGCAGCGCGGCGATCGCCACGGCGGCGCTCATCGTGCCCAGCCCGCCGAGGATGGCGACCAGCACCCCGCCCGGAAAGCCGCTGAACGGCCCGGCGATCAGGATGAAGCCGCCTGCTAGGAAGGCGATCAGGGTGGCGACGTAGAGGCCGAACATCACGCCCAGAACCGGCAGCACGATCGGCAGCAGGATCAGGATGTCGATGGTGGCCAGCCCCATGAAGGCGAGAATCGCACTCCAGGCGGAAGACGGCGAGCGGCCGCTTTCCCAGTTGCGGAAGCCTGCCTCGAAGCGCAGTTCGCGGGCAAGGCGGCCGGGATCGCCAAGGGCGGCGGCCACTTCCTGTTCGCTGCGGCCTTCGGCGCTACCTGCTTCGAAGTGCTCTTCGTAGTCGGCGACGATCTCGGCGACGACGTCCTGCGGCATGCCCTTCAGGCCGGCCTTCAGGCGACGGATGAACTCGTTACGCGTCATGGCTCGGCTCCTCTGTCTTGGGTGCGGCGTTTGAAGGTGCGGCAGCGGCAGCGGCACCGTCGAGCAGACCGTCGACGGCGGCGGTGAACCCGCGCCATTCCTCGACCTGTTCGGCAAGGCGGCTGCGGCCGGTTTCGGTGATGCGGTAGTATTTGCGCGGCGGGCCGGAGGGCGATTCCTCCAGGTAAGTCGCGACGAGGCCGTCGGACTGCATGCGGCGCATGAGCGGGTAGATCGTCCCTTCGCCCATATCGACCGCCGCAGCCATGCGGCTGGCGATCTCGTAAGCGTAACTGTCCCCCCGCGACAGCAGGGCGAGCACGCAGAGACCGAGCACCCCCTTCTTCAGCTGTACTTCGATTTCGGACATCGAATCATCTCCTGCGGATGAGGAGTGTATATAGACAGCTACTGTGTAACGCAAGATACCTTGCTAAGATTGATACAGGGCATGGACAGATACCTTGTTATGGCAAGCTACCTGTCGCCGTTCTGCCCTTTCCAAAGGCTCGTCTGCGTGGAAACGGCGCAACAAAAAAGGGCCGCGGTTTCCCGCGACCCTCTTTGTAAGCCGAAGCTCTCGGTAAGCGGATTAACGCTTCGAGAACTGGAAGCTGCGACGTGCCTTGGCACGGCCATACTTCTTACGCTCGACGACGCGCGGGTCGCGGGTAAGGAAGCCGGCGGCCTTGACGGACGCGCGCAGGGCAGGCTCGTACTTCGAGAGCGCCTGGGCGATACCGTGCTTCACGGCACCGGCCTGGCCCGAGAGACCGCCGCCCTTGACGGTGGCGATCACGTCGTAGGCGCCGTCGCGGCCAGCAACCTGGAAGGGCTGGTTGATGACGAGGCGCAGGGTCGGACGTGCGAAGTACACTTCCTGGTCACGGCCGTTGATGATGAACTTGCCGGTGCCGGGCTTCACCCAAACGCGGGCCACGGCGTCCTTGCGGCGGCCGGTGGCGTAAGCGCGGCCATAGGCGTCGAGCTGCTGCTCGCGCAGGGGCGCGTTCGAAACGACGGGCGTGAAGGTCTCTTCCGCGGTTTCAACGGCGGCGACTTCGCCCAGGTCCTTAAGGTCGGACAGGCTCTGTACGGTTTCGGTATCGGACATTACGCGCCAACCTTGTTCTTGCGGTTCATGGAAGCGACGTCGAGTGCTTCGGGCTGGGTGCCACCGTGCGGGTGCTCGGTGCCTGCATAGAGGTGCAGGGCGCGCATCTGGTCACGGCCGAGCGGACCACGGGGGATCATGCGCTCAACAGCCTTTTCAAGCACGCGCTCGGGGAAACGACCGCCGAGGACCTTGTCCGCAGTCACTTCCTTGATGCCGCCGGCGTAGCCGGTGTGCTTGTAGTAGGTCTTGTCGCCAAGCTTCTTGCCGGTGAACTTCACCTTCTCGGCGTTGATCACGACGACGTGGTCGCCGCAATCGACGTGCGGGGTGAAGCTCGGCTTGTGCTTGCCGCGCAGGAGGTCGGCGATGACGACCGCGAGACGGCCAACCACCAGACCCTCGGCATCGATCAGATGCCACTTCTTTTCCACCTCGGCCGGCTTGATCGACCGGGTGACCTTCGTAAGCGCCTTCATGGCTGGTCTATCCCTAATGTTCAGGTCGCGGTGGCCGAATCGTTCGCTTTCACGAATCTCCGGCACCGCGGGAAGGCGGCCAAATCGTCGAAAAGGGCCTGCAAGTCAAGCAGGCTGCGGGTTTCCATAGAGGTAAAATAATACCTCAAACCTGCTCACATGCCCAGACCGACCTGATCGCGTCGGCCGAGGCAATGCGCCCCCCAGACCGTCGCGGCGACCAGCAGCGCGCCGCAGAGCTGGTGCGCCACGGCCAGCCAGAGCGCCACGCCCGACCAGACGGTGAAGATGCCGAGCAGCACCTGGGTCCCGAAGGCCGAATGCACCGCGATCGAGGCAAGGCGGGCGTGGCGGGCCTTGAGGCGGCGGCCCATGACCACCAGCACCGCGACCACGGCCCAGGCCCACCAGCGATGGACGAAGTGCGTGAGGAAGGGATCGTTGACGAGCGCATGAAGCGCGCCGCCTGCCCATTCCACGCCTTCGGGGAAGAACGTGCCCTGCATCAGCGGCCAGGCGTCCATGCTGAACCAGCCCATGCCCGCGACATAGCCCGCGCGCAGGCCCGCGACCATCGCGCCCATGAAGAGCTGGAAGAACAGCATGGCCATGACCACGGCGCTGAACCGGGTCACGCGGGCCGGAGCCTGCCCGCGCCGCAGTTCGCGCAGGTCGAGTGCGGTCCAGACGAGGCCGCCCAGCGTCGTCAGCGCCACCAGCAGGTGCGCGGCGAGGCGGAAGTGATTCACCCGGTCGGCGGCTTCCGGCGTGAGGCCCGAGGAGACCATCCACCAGCCGACCACGCCCTGAAGCCCGCCCAGCGCCAGCAGCGCGATCAGGCGCGGCTTGTAGCCCAGCGGGATCGTGCGCTTGTACCAGAACCACGCCAGCGGGAGTGCGAAGGCCAGGCCGATCAGGCGGGCGAGCAGACGGTGGACCCATTCCCAGAAGTAGATGAACTTGTACTGCGCCAGGGTCATGCCCGCCGGGCCGTTGACGTCGATGTACTGGGGAATTTGCTTGTAGCGGGCGAATTCGGTCTGCCACTGCGCATCGGTCAGCGGCGGGATCGCGCCGGTCAACGGCTTCCACTGGGTGATCGACAGCCCGGACTCGGTCAGCCGGGTAATCCCCCCGACCGCGACGATGAGGACGACCAGTGCGGCCACGAACAGCAGCCAGCGAACCATGGGGGCGATATCGTCGGCTGTGCCGAGGATGGGACGACCGTCAGAAACTCTCATGGCGCAAATCCCTGCGATCTTGCGACGAAATGCGCAAGGGGCACGTCGATCGAATGTTTCGTCACGCAGTCGGGGCTTGATGAATGTTACAACGTCACATACATGGACATCCATGCGTACCGCCATCATCGCGATTCGAAACCGGCTGGACCGGGCAGGTATCCTGCTCAGCGGTCTTTGTGCGATCCATTGCGTTCTCGGTGTCTTTTTCGTGGGATTCCTGGGGCTTGGCGGTGAAGTTCTGCTTTCGCCGGAAGTCCACCGTGTCGGTCTGGCGCTGGCCCTCGTGGTGGGCGTGATCTCGCTCGGCTTCGGAGTCATGCGTCATGGCCGCGTCGCGCCGCTGGTGATCGGCGGAGTCGGCCTTGCGCTGATGGCCATGGCTATCGCGGTCGGTCATGGCCTGGCGGAATCGATGCTGACGATCGTCGGTGTCGCGCTTGTCGCCTTCGCGCACATCCGGAACCTGCACCGCGCGCATTGAAGGCCGTTTCAGGGAAAGTGCCGGGATTGCACCCCTGGGCACTTTCCAAATCGATTCTCCGCGCTATCTGCGGCCCATGGCTGCTAAACTCTCCCTCACCGTGAACGGCGAACCGCGCCGCATTGCACCCGGCTCGTCGATTGCCGATCTCGTTGCCGGCATCGGTCTCGATCCCAAGAAGGTCGCCGTCGAGCATAACGGCAAGATCGCCCCGCGCTCGACGCTGGGGGACGTGCTGCTGTCCGATGGCGATGTGCTGGAGATCGTCCACTTCGTAGGCGGCGGCTGAGTTCGCTCGCGCCGACCTTCCTGAAATACCCGTTCCCCGAAAGGATGCGAACCTTGACCGATACCGCTGCTGATACTTGGGCCCCGGATTCTTGGACTGTCGCTGGCCGAACCTTCCGCTCGCGCCTGATCGTGGGCACCGGCAAGTACAAGGATTTCGAGCAGAACGCGGCGGCGGTCGCAGCTTCGGGTGCGGAGATCGTCACCGTCGCGGTGCGCCGGGTCAATGTCTCGGACCCCAAGGCGCCGATGCTGACCGACTACATCGACCCTAAGAAGATCACCTACCTGCCCAACACCGCCGGTTGCTTCAGCGCCGACGACGCCATTCGCACCCTGCGACTGGCGCGCGAAGCGGGCGGCTGGGATCTCGTGAAGCTGGAAGTGCTGGGCGAGGCGCGCACGCTCTACCCGGACATGCGCGAGACGTTGAAGGCCACGGAAATCCTCGCGAACGAGGGCTTCCTGCCGATGGTCTACTGCGTCGACGATCCGATCGCCGCAAAGCAGCTTGAGGAAGCCGGTGCCGTGGCGGTCATGCCGCTCGGCGCGCCGATCGGTTCGGGCCTCGGCATCCAGAACAAGGTTACCGTCCGTCTGATCGTGGAAGGGGCCAAGGTCCCGGTGCTGGTCGACGCGGGCGTGGGCACGGCCTCCGAAGCCGCCGTGGCGATGGAACTGGGCTGCGACGGCGTGCTGATGAACACCGCCATTGCCGAAGCGCGCGATCCGATCCGCATGGCCCGCGCGATGAAGCTAGCGGTCGAAGCCGGTCGCGACGCCTACCTCGCCGGACGTATGGCGCAGCGCCGCTACGCCGATCCGTCCAGCCCGCTAGCCGGTCTCATCTGAATTTTTGCAGACCGCGATTTTTCCGGATCGGCCTCCTCCTTGCCGGGGGAGGGCCGATTTCCTCGCAAAAGTGCGGGAATCGGTATCTTTCAAACTGTCCCGAATTGAAATCCTGCATGAATCTTGTCGGAATTAGGGGGGACAAACCTTTGCGCAGTTAAGGCTGTAGCAACCCATGTGGCAGAAATTGGTTTTAGTGACAGGGAGGATAGTCCTTCCGTGTCACGAGGATCAGGACCATGACTCACACGGGAAAGGCCACCATCACCATCAGCGAACTGCGGGAGTTCGCCAGCTTCACGCCCTGCGAGCAGCGCTACATCCGTCGCAGCCTCGACGTGGGGCTGGGCCGGCAGGATGCGCTCGGCCTCTGGGCACGCGATGCTGCCGAGGCCACCTCGATCCGAAAGCAGTACGAGAGCTACGAAGACCTTGCGGTACTGCGGGACATGCGGCCTGACGAGTTTGGCTTCGACGACATCACCGCGTTCATGGGCAAGCTCGTCCATATGGCGGCTTTCGATCTGGCGCAGGACCGCATCGAATCGTTCCCGGCCTTCCGCTTCCTTTACGAGCGCCTGCTGGGCGGCTGGGTAAGGCCCTGGTTGCCGGGTGCTTTCTGCGGCGCGGCGGCGCTTCCCCAGATTCGGCCCGAGCGCCGCAAGACCCTGCTTCACTCGATCAGCGAAGCGGCCGCGACCGCCGCGGGATGGTCGGAGCGCGAGCCGTCGTTCTATCCGGAGTGGATCGAGAAGGAAGTCGCCTGACGTTTCACGCGATCCGGAGTTTCGGCTCCGGATCGTCCATCAGCCTTCGCTGCCCCATTGCTGGGTCTGCGGATCGCCCAGAGTGACAAGCCGCCGGAGCGACGCGCGGGCGAGACGCTCGGTCTCGACCTTGCGGCGCGCGGCGGCGAGTTGACGCAGCGGGGCAGGGCGCAAAATCTCCGCATCGTAGCCGTCTGCAACGATCACGCCGCACTGTTCGGGCAGGAACGGCTCGGTTTCCAGCGGCGCGCGGTCCAGCGAGGGCGGCAGGCCCCAGTAGAAGCGGTCGCAATAGTCGAGATAGTCCGGCCACTTGCCGTCGCCCAGCAAGTCTGCCCGCGAAACCTTGATCTCGACGATGATGACGTGGCCCTTGGCATCAATGCCCATGAGGTCCGCCCGGCGTCCGCAGCGCAGCGGCATTTCCGGCAGGCACCAGATATCGTTGCGGGCAAACAGCCGCCCGATTCCCCGCGCGACGTCGGCGGCGACGAAGGAAGCGAGCGGCGATGAGAGGGGGGAATCAGCTTCGGCCATGGCGGCATAATAGGAACATAGAGTGAACTTTCAAGCCGCCGATAGCGTGGAGGCGTTCGCCTCGATGATATCCTGGCGAAGGTTTTCCCAAGCCTATGATGCGATGGATGGATTTGGCACTGGCAACGCCGCTCATGCTCTGCTAGTCGCCCCAGCACTGCACCCGTAGCTCAGCTGGATAGAGCGCTGCCCTCCGAAGGCAGAGGCCACAGGTTCGAATCCTGTCGGGTGCACCATTTTCCTAAGTTTTCAGAGCAGATCGGTTTCGGCCGATGGCAGCCCGTTTGGGCGGCGGTTGCGCGCCGCCCGTGGATCGGCGTTCAGGCGAGAACGCGGTGCACCAGATTGGTGTTGAACTGGCGCAGCCAGCCGGGGATCAGGAAAGCATCCACCAGCACCCAGATGCCGAGCGGAATCAGGAACAGCAGGCCGAAACCGAAAATCCAGATCGTCGCCCAGCCAAGTACGAACAGCACGAGTTGGACGATGCCGCCTGCGGTTTTTCCGGCATAGAAGCGATGGGCGCCCAGCGAGCCGAGGAAGAACCACAGCAGATAAGTCACCCCGGTGGACTTTGCGTTCGCCTGGTAGAGCAGACCTGCCATCGCCGCGTTTTGTGAGTTGGTGTCGGACATCGATAACCCCCGTCGATAAGAGAAGCGCGCAGGGATAGGTCCATGCCTTTAAGAAATCACTGAATTTCTTATATTTTACCTCAATGGAAGTCGCGCGAGCGGGGGAGTATCCGCACGTTTCGGGGATGCTGCGGGCGCACGACTTCGTCCGTGCTGGAGAGTTGCGGTTGGGTCTCGTGGTCTTCGGAGAGGCGGCCGAGTTCCGGAGTACGGTCGTGGATGCGCTGGGCCATCAGGTGTACGACGCCTTCGGGGCTGCGCTGGACGAGGCCCTCCACAACCATCAGCCGCGCGGCCATTACCGGGCGGCGGTAGGTCTCGAACAGTCTTTCCCAGATCACCACGTTGGTGATGCCGCCTTCGTCTTCCAGCGTGACGAAGATCGCCTTGCCTTCGCCCGGTCGCTGGCGGACCAATACTACGCCGGCGACTTTCACCCGTTTTCCCGGTTTCGCCTTTGCCAGTTCGGCGCAGCTGAGCACACCTTCCGCCGCGAAGAGCGGGCGCAGGAAGTCCATCGGGTGCGCCTTCAGGGAGAGGCGGGTGGTCTGGTAGTCGGCCGCGACCTGTTCCGATAGCGGCATGGCGGGCAGGGCGGCGGGCGGCTCCTCGCCCAGTTCGCGGGCGCGGGCGGCGGCGAAGAGGGGGAGTTCGCCGCTGGGCGTACG
Source organism: Novosphingobium sp. BF6 (assembly GCF_058273105.1). Classification (NCBI taxonomy): domain Bacteria; kingdom Pseudomonadati; phylum Pseudomonadota; class Alphaproteobacteria; order Sphingomonadales; family Sphingomonadaceae; genus Novosphingobium; species Novosphingobium sp. BF6. The sequence continues at coordinate 388,197 of NZ_CM177775.1, read as the reverse complement.
CCGCGCTTCCCAGAGGCCTTCGCGGCGGTCTAGGCCGATCGAGCGCAAGGCGTCGGCATCAGCCAGCAGGTTGAGGGCGCGCTGCGGCAGATCGGCGCGGCGGGCGAGGTCTTCGAGGTTGGTATAGGGGCGATGGTCCTTGATCGCCTCGGCCCAGTCCTCGCGGAAGCCGTGAATCTGGCGCAGGCCGAGGCGCAGCGCGAGTTCGCCTTTCGCGTTTCGCTCCAGAGTGCAGTCCCATTCGCTGTGATTCGCATCGACGGGGCGGACTTCCACGCCGTGCTCCTGTGCGCAGCGGACGATCTGGGCCGGGGCGTAGAAGCCCATGGGCTGCGAATTGAGCAGGGCGGCGGCGAAGACGGCGGGGTAGTGGTGCTTGATATAGGCCGAGACCCAGACCAGCCGCGCGAAAGCGAGGGCGTGGCTTTCCGGGAAGCCGTAGCTGCCGAAGCCCTCGATCTGCTTGAAGCAGCGCTCGGCGAAGTCCTTCGCATATCCGCGCGCGACCATGCCGCCCACCATCTTGCCGCGCAGGGAGTCGATGGTGCCGACATTGCGGAAGGTCGCCATGGCGCGGCGGAGCTGGTTGGCTTCGGCATCGGAGAAGTTTGCGGCGGTGATCGCCAGCCTCATCGCCTGCTCCTGAAACAGCGGGACGCCCTTGGTCTTGCCGAGCACCTCGTGGAGTTCCCTGGGGTCATGGGGCGGGGCGGGAGCAGGAAATTCCACCTTCTCGATCCCCTGCCTGCGGCGAAGATAGGGATGCACCATGTCGCCCTGAATCGGCCCGGGCCGGACGATGGCAACCTGGATGACAAGGTCGTAGAATTCCTTGGGCTTCAAACGGGGCAACATGTTCATCTGGGCGCGGCTCTCGACCTGAAAGATGCCGATGCTGTCGCCGTGCTGGAGCATTTCGTAGACTCCTTTGACATGCGGAGGGTTGTCTTCGGGATCCTCCTCGTCACACGGTACCGAACTTAGCTGATACTGCCTGCCGATGTGAGTCTCGATCATGGCGAAGGCCTTGCCGATGCAGGTCAGCATGCCGAGCGCCAGAATATCGACCTTCATCAGGCGGAGGGTGTCGATGTCGTCCTTGTCCCACTCGATGAAGGTGCGTTTCTCCATGGCTGCGTTGTGGACCGGCACGGTCTCGTCCAACCTGTCCTGCGTCAGCACGAAGCCGCCGACGTGCTGCGAGAGGTGGCGGGGGAACTCCAGAATCGCCTCGGTGAAGCGATTCACCCGCGCGATCGTCGGGTTGTCGGGATCGAGTCCGGCTTCGAGGCAGCGGTTGCGGTCGTATTTCGCGGCATGGCTGCCCCAGACGGTGCTGGCGAGGCGGGCGGTCACGTCCTCGCTGAGGCCCAGCGCCTTGCCGGTGTCGCGGGCGGCGCTGCGCGAGCGGTAGTGGATGACCGTGGCGGCGATCCCGGCGCGGTCGCGGCCGTAGCGCTTGTAGATGTACTGCATCACCTCCTCGCGCCGCTCGTGCTCGAAGTCGACGTCGATGTCCGGCGGTTCCTTGCGCTCGGTGGAGATGAAGCGGGAGAACAGCAGGCTGTGCTTCACGGGATCGACGGCGGTGACGCCGAGCACGAAGCAGACCGCGGAATTGGCCGCAGACCCCCGGCCCTGGCAGAGGATGCCCTGCCCTTGCGCCCACTGGACGATATCGTGGACGGTCAGGAAGTAGGCGGCGTAGTCCTGCTTGCCGATGATCTCCAGTTCCCCGGCGAGCAATCCGGTCAGCTTGTCGGGAATGCCTTGCGGGTAGAGGTCGCTGGCCCGGCTCCAGACGAGTTCGGTGAGCCAGCCTTGCGGGGTATAGCCGTAGGGCACCGGCTCGTGGGGGTAGGTATAGCTCAGGTCGTCGAGCTTGAAGGCGATGCCGTCCATGAAATCCCGGGTGGCGGCGATGGCTTCGGGGGCGGCGGCGAAGAGGCGGGCCATTTCGGCGGCGGGCTTCAGGTGCCGCTCGGCATTGGCGGCGAGGCGGCGACCGGCGGCCTGCACCGTGGTCTTCTCGCGGATCGCGGTCATGACGTCGTGGAGGGGGCGGTTCTCGGGCTTGTCGTACCGGGCGTCGTTGATGGCGATCAGCGGCACGCCGGTCATGGCGGCCTGTTCGCGTGAGGCCGCGAGGCGGCGGGCATCGCGGCCCTGACGCAGCATTGTCGCGCCTAGCCAGACTTTGCCGTGGGCGGCCTTCGAGAGTCGGCGCAGGAGATCGTCGGACGCCGGTGTGGCGACGATCAGTTGCATGTCCTCCAGGAATTCCAGCAGGTCTTCGAGGTGCAGCACGCAGTTGCCCTTGGTGGTGCGCAAATTGCCGGTGGTGAGCAGGCGGGTGAGTCGGCCCCAGCCGTAGCGGTTGGTCGGGTAGGCGAGAATCTCGGGCGTATCGTCGGCGAAGACCAGCCGCGCGCCGACCATGAGGCGGAAATCGGGCAGGGTCTCGCCATCGGCTTCCGCCTTTTCCGCGAGCTTGCGCAGCGCGGCGAGGGCGCGGGCGACGCCGGACACGGTATTGCGGTCGGCAATGCCGATGCCGGGATGGCCGAGAGTCATGGCCGTGATCGCCATCTCGCCCGGCGTGCTCGCCCCGCGCAGGAACGAATAGGCGGTCGTCGTCGCGAACTCGACATAGGCTGGCGCTTCGGCGCTCATGCGAAGACGCCGTGGAGATACCAGCGCGGATCGGCCTTCTCGCTGCCGTAGAGGCCGTGGCGGAATAGCCAGAACCGGCAGCCGTCCTCGTCCTCGATCCGGTAGTAGTCGCGCGTCGGGCCGCTGGCCTCTACCGTCTTCCACCAAGGATAGGCGATGCGCTCAGGCCCTTCCTGTCGCACGACGCGATGCTGCCTGCCTTGCCAGCCGAATCGGCGCGGCGGGCCGTCGGGCACTTCGGCAAGGACGGTGACCGGCTGGGGCGGGTCGAACAGGAACAGCGGGCGCAGGGGCGGTTCCCCCGTTTCCGGCTGGGGCCAGGGCTGTGGGGCCGAGGCGGCAGGCACGAGGCGGTCGGCATATTCGGGCAGGTGCTCGTCGCGCGGGGCGAAGCGGTGGAGGCATTCGGCGCCGAAGCGCACTTGCAGGCGGTCGAGCAGGGGGGCGAGATCGGGCCTGCCGGACTTGTCCTCGTCCAGCCGCTCCTGCCCCTCGGACATATCCTCGTGCAAGGGGACGGACAGGCGAAGGAGGTCGTAGCCGAAGCCTGGATCGAGCGGGTCGGCGAGCGATTCGATGCGCTCGCGGAAGAGCCGGACGACATCGGCGGGGTCGCGCAGCGGCAGACCGCTGTCGATGGCGAGCCGGGCGACATGGCCGTCGGTGCGGAACAGCGAGACTTCGTAGCGCCGCCCGCCGCGTCCGCGCGCGACCAGCAGGTCCCGCGCCTGTCCGGCCAGCCACGCGATCACCCCTAGCAGGGGTTTCACCGTGGCCATGGGTTCGGCGAAGCGCTGCTCCACCCAGATCGGGGGGAGGGTGCGGTGCGGGGTGATGCGCCGGTCCTGCTCTTCCAGCAGGTGGGCGAGGGCGACCGACATCACTTTGCCGAAGCGGGCCGCAAGGGGCGCGCGGGGGCGGTCGGCCAGCTGGCCTATGGTGCGCAGCCCGGCACGCTTCAGGGCAAGATGGGCGTCCTCTCCCAGGTCGAGTGCGGCCACCGGCAGTTCATGCAGGGATCGCTTGCCGAAACGAGCGAGGGCGAGGGCGGCATCCGGGGTTGCGGCACAGGCGGCCAGCGGGTGGAAGCCCAGCCGGGACAGGCGGGCCACGAGATCGCTGCGAAGGGCGCTCTCATCCATGGCGAGGCTGTCGAAGCAGCCGGTAAGGTCCAGCACCAGCGCGTCTTCGCCTTGCGGGGCGACCATCGGGGTATAGCGCTCGCAGGCCTCCACCAGCCGCAGCAGCAGGGCGCGGTCCGCTTCGGGGCGATGCTCCAGCGCGGCGAGATCGGGTTCCTGCGCGCGGGCGTCGGCCAGCATCATGCCTGCCGAGAGGCCGCGTTTCAGCGCGGCGGGCGACAGTGCCATGATGCGCTGCGCCCCGCGTTGCTTCGCGATGAGGGCAAAGGCTGCGTCAGGCGGCGCTGCGCCTTCCCGCATCGCCCGTTCGGACGGCAGGAAGGGCAGGACGACCGCGAGATAGCGGCGCACGGAAGCTGCCTTGTTCACGATCCCATTCCAGTTGCAGGTTGAGTCCTTCCCGCCCGCCGCGCTGGCGCAGCAGGGTCACGTCGAAGACCGGCCCTCCCGGTGCATCGGCGGGCAGGGGTATCGAGGGGGCGCTGGCCACCTGCCAGCGGCTATGGGCGGCGCTGGGGGCGGGATCGGCGCCGCTGCGCACGATCAGGACCATGGTGCCGCTCCGCTCCGCCGCCAGCGCGAGGCGGCGCGACGCGGTCAGGTCGAAGGCCGGGGCGCGGCCGTCCACTTCCAGGATCACCGTGGCCGCGCCGCCGTGGCGCACGCAGTCCACGCCTGCGCGCAGCAGGCTCTGGAGGTCGGGCAGGCGCATCAGTACGATCGTGGCGGGATCGATGCCGAGTTCGGCCAGACCGGGGGCATAAGGGCGCTGCCGGGCCTGCTTGCCCTTGGCGAGTCTCAGCCAGAGCAGGGTCTCCCCCGGCTGGCGTGCCTGCACCCCGCAAAGCAGGGCGAGGGCGAGCGGTGGGGCCAGTGCGGCGCTGCCGTCCTGTCCTTGCGCTGCGTAGAATTCATGCACGCCGTCCTGCTGCAAAGGTGCGTCCGGCCAGCCCTCCGGGGAGGTCTGCACGAGGCTTGCAGCCCGTTTGAAGCGACTCGAATCGAACATATGTTCCTTTTATGTTCTATTCTTGTCCGGTGCAATCGAACTCCGTTCCCGTTCAGGATGCGCATGGGGAAAAGGTTTCGGGCATCGCTCGCCAAGTCAGCCTCCGGCAATCGGCCTAGGGTCCGGCGCATAGCTACAGACCCAGAAGAAGGACTCACGAAGCATGGCCAGTTCCGCTCCCGCGCCGCTGGAGGCCGTCCCGCCCGTCACCACCGCCGCCGCTTGGCGGGGAGACCGGCTCGCCGCCACCGACGAGTGGATCTACATGCTGTCCGACGAACAGGTCTCCGAACTGGAAACGCTCGGCGCCCGCTTCCTGGCCGAGAATCCGGACTTGCGCACCGTCACCGCCGAGGAATATCCGCTGATCGCCTGCGCCGAGGCGGTGAAGTCATGGGGCGAGGATGTCGATTACGGGCGCGGTTTCGTGCTGGTGCGCGGCCTGCGCACGCAGCTCTATTCGGACCCGCTGTCCAGCGCGATCTACTACATTCTCGGCCTGCACATGGGCGATCCGATCCGCCAGAACGAGATGGGCGACCTGATCGACCACGTCTACGCCACCAGCGACAAGACCATGGACGATCCCACAGCGCTCTCCTCCAAGGTGCGCGACAAGCTGGTCTACCATTCGGACAGTTCGGATATCGTCGCGCTCATGTGCCTGCGTCCGGCCAAGGAGGGCGGCCTGTCCTGCCTCGTCTCGGGTGCGGAAATCTACAACGAGATCCTGCGCCGCCGCCCTGATCTGGCGCCGCTGCTGCTGGAGCCGTTCCACTGGGACTGGCGCCGACAGGACCACAATGCGCCTGCGGACACCTATACCTCGCCGATCGTCAGCCTCGTGGACGGGGTGTTCTCGATGTACGCGGGCTCGCTCTACATCCTCACCGCGCAGGAATACGAGGGCGTGCCCCGGCTGTCTCCGGAGCAGATCGAGGTGCTCGAACTCTTCGACACGATCACTTACGAAGAGGGCATGGCCATCGAAATGGATTTCCGCCCCGGCGACATCCAGTGGCTATCGAACTATGCCGCGCTCCATGCCCGCACCACGTTCTGGGACTGGCCGGAGCCGCAGCGCAAGCGGCACCTTTTGCGCCTCTGGCTGAGCCGCGATGCCGGGCGCCCGGTGGTGGACGGCTTCGGCAAGAACGGCGTGGTGCAGGTCCGTCAGGCTCCGCGCGACGGGCAGACCGAGCATCCCGATGCGCACTTCGACGTGCTCTCGGTCTCGGTGCCGCGTTTGATGGGGTGAGGGCGGACGCCTTTACGGCACACGAAAAAGGGGCCGGGAGTTTCCTCCCGGCCCCTTTTTGTATTCGGAAAGCCGCCCTTAGCTCAGGGCGATATCCGGCGCGTCTTCCTGCTTCATGCCGACGAGGTGATACCCCGAATCGACATGGTGGACTTCGCCGGTCACGCCCGCGGACAGATCCGACAGGAAGTAGAGGGCCGAACCGCCCACATCCTCGATCGTGGTGTTGCGGCGCAGCGGCGAATTCAGCTCGTTCCACTTGAGGATGTAGCGGAAATCGCCGATGCCGCTGGCGGCCAGGGTCTTCACCGGGCCTGCCGAGATCGCGTTCACGCGGATGTTCTGCGGGCCGAGATCGTTGGCGAGGTACTTCACCGAGGTTTCCAGCGCTGCCTTGGCCACGCCCATGACGTTGTAGTGCGGCACGACCTTTTCGGCACCGTAATAGGTCAGCGTCAGGATCGAGCCGCCTTCGCGCATCATCGGTTCCGCGCGCTTGGTGACGGCGACGAGGCTGTAGGCCGAAATGTTCATCGTCATCAGGAAGTTGTCGAGGCTGGTGTCGACATACTTGCCGCGCAGTTCGTTCTTGTCCGAGAAGCCGATGGCGTGGACGACGAAGTCGATCGTCTCCCAGCGCGCCTTCAGCGTCTCGAACGCGGCATCGAGCGCCGCCATGTCCGAAACGTCGCAATCGATGAGGAAATCGCTGCCGAGGCTTTCCGCCAGCGGCTTCACGCGCTTGGCCAGCGCATCGCCCTGATAGGAGAAGGCCAGCTCGGCGCCCTGTTCGTGCAGCTTCTTCGCGATGCCCCAGGCCAGGGACTTGTCATTGGCAAGGCCCATGATCAGGCCGCGTTTACCCTGCATCAGACCGGTCATTCTTGTTCTTCCTGTACTTCGTTGTTCTGTGCAGCGGTGCTGCTTTTCCCGTCTGAGCCCCCGGCAAGCATCTCCTGCTCCTCGGGACTGACGGTAAGGGCGGCGTTGAGTTCCGCGCCCGCGACCATCCCTAGTCCGACAAGCCAGAAAAAGAAAAGCGCGATCATCACTCCGGCGAGACTTCCGTACGTCAAATCGTAAGCGATGAAATTGCGCAACACTTTCGGCAGCAGCCAGGCGGCGCCCAGCCACCAGGTAGCAACGAACAGCGGTCCGGGCCATTTGGGATAGAGTCTTGCCTGATAACGGCTTGGCGTCAAAAGAAAAAACAGCGCGTAGAGCGAGGCGAACAGGGTTGCCGCGGTGACCGCGCGGGATATGCCGATCTGGTAATTGAACGCCTTGAGCGCCGGAAACAGCGTCAGCAGCACGTCCTCGATCAGCGAAATAAGCACTTGCGACGACAGTGAAAGCAACAGCAGCAACACCGATCCGAAGATCAGCCCGCTTGATGCCAGCCGGTTTCGCCAGAATTTCAGGCTCTTGGTCGTGCCGTAGGCGCGGTGGAGGATGTCGCGGATGGTCTCGATCAGGCTGGTCGCGGTCCACAGGCCGAGCACGCCGCCGATCCACAGCAGCCAGCCGTGCCGCGCCGCCACGGCATCGCGGGCGACCGGGGCGAGCGCTTCCTCGACGCGCGGCGGCAGCGAATTGAGCACCGCGTCGATCGCGCTTTCCAGCTGCCCCTGCTCGCCCAGCGCCGAATAGATCGCCGCGAGCGCGATGAAGAAGGGGAACAGGGCGACGATCGTCATGTAGGCGAAGTTGCCGGCGTGGATGAAGCCGTCTTCCCAGGTCCCGGCGAGGACGCGCTTGACCACGAGATAGGCGCGGCTGGAGGGATCGGGCCGGGGGAAGCGGTCCTGCATCTCCTGCCAGCGCAAGGCCGCGCGGCGCCGGTCCTCGGGCGTTATCGCGGCGGGTGTTTCTGGCGGCGGAGCGGCTTTCACCGGGCCGAGATAGGCGTTGCGGGCAGGATGTTCAAATTTCGCAGGAATTCAGGGAGGGCGAAACGGAAAACCATTCGCGCCCCTCCCGTCAGATTCCCAGCTTGGCGCGCACGTCGCGCGAATCCTTCCAGCCGTCCAGCCGCTTGGCGAGGTCGGCATCGCCCTCGGGCAGCACGATCTGGAGGCTGATCAGCAGATCGCCGCGCGTGCCGTCCTTGCGGGTCATGCCGCGCCCCTTGAGGCGCAGGACCTTGCCCGAGCTGGCCCCGGCGGGAACCGAGAGCATCACCGCGCCCGCCGCCGTGGGCGCCTTGACCTTGCCGCCGCCCAGCGCCTCGTCGAGAGTGATCGGCAGGTCCACGCGCAAGTCGTCGCCGTCCTGACGGAAGAAGGCGTGGGGCTGGATCTGGATGGTGACGATGGCATCACCCGCGCCGCCGGGGCCAGCCTCGCCCTTGCCGGCGAGACGCATCTGGGTGCCGTCCTCCAGCCCGTTCGGCAGCTTGAGGTCGATGGTCTTGCCGTCGGACAGGGTGATGCGCTGGGGCTTCAGTTCCGCCGCGTCGGGCAGTGGGACCGAGAGGCGATAGTTCACGTTGCCGCCGCGGGGTGCTGCGCGGGTGCGGGTTCCGCCGCCCCCCATTCCGCCACCCATGCCGCCGAAGCCGCCGCCGCCGCGCTGGCCGCCGCCACCGAAGATGCCGCCGAACAGGTCTTCCAGATCGATGCCGTCGTTGCCGCCGAACCCGCCCGAGAAGCCGCGCTGGCCGCCGGGGCCGCTGCCGAACCCGGCACCGCCGAAGCCGCCGCCGCTGCCGCCGAATCCGCCGAAGCCCATGGGATTGCCTTCGGCATCGATCTCGCCGCGATCGAACTTCGCCCGCTTGTCCTTGTCGGAAAGCAGGTCGTAGGCACCGGTCACTTCGGAGAAGCGCTCCGCGGCCTTGGGATTGTCCTTGTTGGTATCGGGATGAAGTTCCTTCGCCAGCTTGCGATAGGCGGACTTGATGTCCTTCTCGCTGGCCGTGCGCGATACGCCAAGGGTGGAATAGGGGTCTGCTGCCATGGCTCCCTAGCTAGGTGCGGACGCGCCTTACGGCAAGCGGTGCTTTTCTCCTTCGGACAGCGCGTCTATGCACCGGCCATGTGCCCGCAAGTCATCGGAATTTCCGGTGCGCAGCATAAGGGCATGACCCTATGAATCTCATGCAAAGTTCGTCAGGAAGCGCAGATGGAAGCTGAACAGGCCCGCGAAGTCATCCCCCACGGCGATCCCTTCGCCCTGTTCAAGGCCTGGTACGACGAGGCGCGCGAGACCGAACCCAACGATTCGAATGCCATGGCGCTCGCCACCGCGACGCCGGACGGGCTGCCCTCGGTGCGCATGGTCCTGCTCAAGGACTTTGGGCCGGAAGGCTTCGTGTTCTACACCAATGGCCACAGTCGCAAGGGCCAGGAGATCGCCGCCAATCCCCACGTCGCCCTGCTGTTCCACTGGAAGAGCCTGCGCCGCCAGATTCGCATCGAGGGCGAGTTGACGCCGGTGACGGCCGAGGAAGCCGACGCCTATTTCCATTCGCGCGCCCGCGATTCGCAGCTGGGCGCGGTGGCTTCCGACCAGTCCGCCCCGCTCGACAGCCGCGAGACGTTCCTGTCGCGTTACGAAGATGCCCGGAGCCGCTTCGGCGAGGGCGAGATCGAGCGTCCCGCCCACTGGACCGGCTACCGCGTGGTGCCCGCCGCCATCGAGTTCTGGCAGGATCGGCCCTACCGCCTCCACGAACGCCGCCGCTTCGTGCGAAACGAAGACGCGGCCGGCGGCTGGGTCAGCTCGCTGCTCTATCCCTGAGGCCGCACTTGCACGAACACGCCAAACTCACCCGTAGCGCCGCTTTCGCCAGTATCGGCGTGGCGGTGTTGCTGCTCGGCCTCAAGGGCTGGGCGGCCTGGTCCACCGGATCGACGGCGATGCTCGGCAGCCTTGCCGACACCACGCTCGATCTCGTCGCCAGCATTGCCACCCTGCTCGGCGTCTGGATCGCCGCCCAGCCTGCGGACGACAAGCACCGCTTCGGACACGGCAAGGCCGAGGCGATCGCGGCGATGTTCCAGATCGTGCTGATCTCGATCTCGGCGCTGGCCATCGCCAGCCGCGCGGTGGAGGAATTCCTCGCCGAAAGCCGGGTGGAGAGCGCGGAGAGCGGCATTGCCGTCTCGGGCGTGGCGATCGCGCTGACTCTGGCGCTGGTCGCCTGGCAGCGCCATGTGATCCGCAAGACGGGCAGCATCGCCATCCAGACCGACAGCGTTCACTACCAGTCCGATCTCCTGCTCAACGTGGCGGTGATCGGGGCGCTGGTGCTGGATCAATATGGCGGGCTGAAGGGCGCGGACCCGCTGTTCGGCCTCGGCATCGCCGCCTGGCTGGGCTGGGGCGCCTGGAATGCCTCGCAGGACGTGCTCGACCAGTTGATGGATCACGAGTGGCCGGAGGAAAAGAAGGACCGCTTCCTCCAGGTGCTGGCACGCCATCCTGATATTACCGGCGTCCACGACATGCGCACGCGCACCTCGGGCAACCGCGACTTCGTGCAGTTCCACGTCTGGGTCGATCCCGAGATGACCGTGCGCGAGGCCCACCGGGTGATGGACGAACTGGAGCACCGGCTGGCGGTGGAGTTTCCCGATACCGAAATCCTGATTCATCCCGATCCCGAGGGGCTGGTCGACGAGGCCGGCGCGGCGGGGCTGGATGTGCTGCCGCCGATCCGGGTCGCGCTGGATTGAGACCCTCTGGCCACAAGGCCCATACCGGAGCATAACCCCCGAGATGTCCTCGATTTCCGGTCCCGGTCTGTGGGCGCTCTGCGTTTCCGCCGTCACGATGACGGCGATCGTCGGCCTGCGCTATCTCGGCACCTCGGGACTCTTCGCGTGGATCACCGCGCGGGCGAGGCCGGGGCTGTACACCGGCATGGACCGCCAGATTCGCGGCGAGATCGGCTGGTCGCTGGCTTCCTCGGCGATCTACGGCATTCCGGCGGGCGTCGTTGCCTGGGGCTGGCAGGCGCATGGCTGGACTCTGATCTACAGCAATCCCACGGCTTGGCCGCTATGGTGGATGCCGGTCTCGCTGTTCCTTTACCTCTTCCTGCATGACACCTGGTTCTACTGGACCCACCGCTGGATGCACCGCCCCCGCGTGTTCCGCCTGATGCATGCGGTCCACCACGCCAGCCGCCCGCCCACGGCCTGGGCGGCGATGAGCTTCCACCCGCTCGAAGCCGTGACCGGGGCCGTCGTCGTGCCGGCGCTGGTGTTCCTCGTGCCGATCCATGTCGGCATGCTGGGGCTGGTCCTGACCATCATGACGGTCATGGGGATCGCCAATCACATGGGCTGGGAGATGTTTCCCACCCGCCTCGTCCACTCGCGTCTGGGGCATTGGCTGATCACCGCCAGCCACCATCACCGCCATCATGAGCTCTATCGATGCAACTATGGACTCTACTTCCGGTTCTGGGATCATCTGTGCGGCACCGACCGGGGCGTTTCGGCGCCCTGACCCTGCTGCTTGCCGCGCCGCTGACACTCGGCGCGACGGGCGTGCAGTCGGACGTGACCGCCGCCATCACCGGTCTGCGTTCGCAGAAGGGGCAGATCCTCGCGTGCCTGACCACCGATGCCCGGACCTTTCCGAACTGCGACAAGGACCCCAAGGCCCGCAAGCTGACGGTTCCGGTCAGCGGCGAGATACGGCTCGATTTCGGGCTAGTTCCCGAGGGACGCTACGCGATCTCGCTGATTCACGACGAGAACGGCAACGGCAAGCTCGACACCGCGCTGATGATTCCCCGCGAGGGCTTCGGCTTCTCCCGCGATGCGCCGGTGCGGATGGGGCCGCCGCGCTTCGACAAGGCCGCCTTCGACGTTGGCGCCGAGAATACCCGCATGACGATCAAGATGCGCTATCTGCTGTAACCGGAAGTGGCGGGGCTTAAATATTATTTCACCCTGCGCCGTCACAAGCGGGCGACGATTAGCGGGGATGGCGATCAGCGGGGATAGCGATGGACAGGGCGGGCGGCGAAATTACCGACAGGCACGACGCGGGCTTGCAGTCCCCGGCGGATGGCGCAAACCCCACAACGGGGGCGGAGCGCCGCATGCAGGTGCGCGCCTACAATTTCTGGGCGAGCCTGCTGGGCGATCGGGCCTTCCCCGATGCCGCCGATCTCGATCCGGCCAGCCTGCCCGATTTCGGACCGCACGGCGTGCTGCTCGACTTCTCGGAAGGCGTAGAAAACCCGGCGATCGTCTGGCTCGGCGCGGCGCTGGCCGAGGAATGCGGCGCGGCGGGAACGATCCAGCGGCTGGACGACGTGCCCAGCCGCTCGCTGCTGTCGCGCATTACCGACCACTATATGCAAATCCTGGCGAATCAGGCTCCGGTCGGGTTCGAGGCGGAATTCGTGAACCGGCACGGCGCGACGATTCTCTATCGCGGCATCCTGCTGCCCTTCTCGCGCGATCAGGTGGCGATCGACTGCATCTACGGGGTCATCAACTGGAAGGAACAGGGGGCTTCGTCCGGTACGGCGCGCCTTCCTTCGCTGGACGATTCCGCCCCTCTCGACCGTCCTCTCCTGCCGCGCGAATCCGCGCCGCTCACCGAATGGGCGGACGGCCCGGCGGACGGCCTGCCCGCAACCGCAGAGGCCCTGCGGGCACTTCGGCCCCGCTCGCCGGACGAGCTTGGCCGCTCGGGTGAGTTCACCGTGCTGGTCGCGCGGCGGAACGAAGCGGGCGAACTGGTGCTGCTGGGCGAAGTGGCGGACGACGAAGTCCTGCTCGACCGTGCGGCGCGGCGCCTGCTGGCTTGAAGCTGAGCGAGCACCCTTGCCTGGGTGTTCTCCGCCGTTAAGCTGAGAGCATTCTGCAAACCGGGTGCCTTCAGCGCCGGTTCAGGCCCGGAGGCCCCAAGAAAGAGCATGCCTTTCGCGCGAATTGTCGCACTCTTCCTGAGCATCCTGGCGCTGCTCGGCTGGTCCGCCGCACCGGCCAGCGCGCAGTCGATCCTGCGCGATGCCGAGACCGAGGCCCTGCTCAAGGACATGGCCAAGCCGCTGATCACGGCGGCGGGACTCAATCCCAATCACGTCGATATCGTCCTTATCAACGATTCCTCGGTCAACGCCTTCGTGGCGGGCGGGCAGGCGGTCTACGTCAACAGCGGCCTCATCAATCAGGCGGACACCGCTGCCGAAGTGCAGGGCGTGATCGCCCACGAACTGGGTCACGTCACCGGCGGCCATGCCGTGCTGAATCAGGGCGCGCAGCCCGCCACCAACATCTCGATCCTCTCGCTGCTGCTGGGGGCCGCTGCCGCCGCTGCGGGCGGGGGAGAGGCGGCGCTGGGCGTCATCATGGCCGGGCAACAGGCCGCTATGGGCAAGTATCTGGCCTATAATCGCTCGCAGGAAGCCTCGGCCGACGCCGCCGGTGCCCAGTACCTTTCCACGGCGGGAATCAGCGGTCGCGGTTCGGTGGAGTTCTTCAAGAAGCTCCAGAACCTCGAATTCCGTTACGGCTACCGTCCGCAGAGCGGGGACGAGTTCTATTCCACCCACCCGCTCACCGGCGACCGGATCCAGACGCTTCAGGACGTCTACGAGAAGGACCCGGCCTGGACCCGGCCGGACGATCCGAAGATCCAGCAGCGCTTCGTGCGGATCAAGGCCAAGCTGTTCGGCTATCTGGCCGAGCCGCGTGACGTGTTCCGGGTCTATCCCGAGACCGACAACTCGGTGCCCGCGCATTATGCCCGCGCCTATGCCTACCACCGTCAGTCGCAGCTCGACCGGGCGCGGGCCGAGACCGATGCCTTGCTCGCGGTCGATGCCAATGACCCCTATTTCCTCGAACTCAAGGGCCAGATCCTGCTGGAGGCGGGGCAGGCCGCGGAAGCGCTGGTGCCGCTGCGCAAGGCGACCGAACTGACCGGCTATCAGCCGCTGATCGCCACGCTGTTCGGCCACGCCCTGATCGCCACCGAGGACCCGGCCCATTTCGCCGAGGCGCAGACGGTGCTGAAGAACGCGGTCGCCCGCGACCGGGAGAATCCTTTCGCCTGGTATCAGCTCGGCACGATCTACGCCGCCAATGGCGATATGCCCCGCGCGCGGCTCGCCAGCGCAGAGCAGCAGTCGCTCACCGGCCAGATGGACGCCGCGCTGCGCAGCGCGCAGGCCGCCGAAGCGGGGCTGCCGAGCAATTCGCCCGACTGGCTGCGGGCGCAGGATATCGAAATGCAGGCGCGCGCCGCGCTGGAACGCAAGAAGCGTTGAGCGCCAGCGGCTATGGCCGCCGGTCCCCTGCTCGGCTAAGGGCGGGATTCACACACTACGGGATTTTCGACGACGATGGGTAATGGCACGAAGTTCGCAGTGATCGCCGGATGCGTCGCTCTGGTCGGTGTCGGCGGCTGGTTCGGCGGCCGCGTGGCGGTCGAGAAGGTCGTGCACGACTACATCCTCGAACATCCCGAAATCCTGCCTCAGGCAATGGACAACCTCCAGCGCAAGCAGGCCAGCCAGCAGCTTTCCGGCGTGCGCCAGAACGTGGAGACGCCGTTCCCCGGCGCCGTGCTGGGCAATCCGAACGGCAAGGTCACGCTGGTCGAATTCAGCGACTATGCCTGCGGCTATTGCCGCCGCAGCCTGCCGGACGTGGCGCAGCTGCTGAAGAGCAACCCGGACCTGCGCATCGTCGTGCGCGAATTGCCGATCATCGGCCCGGAAAGCCCCGCCGCCGCCAAGATGGCGCTGGCCGCTGCCGAGCAGGGCAAGTTCCCGCAGTTCCACGACGCGATGTTCGCCATGGGCCAGGTCGACGGTCAGAGCATCGAGGCCGCCGCGCAGAAGGCCGGTCTCGACATGGAGCGCGCCCGCAAGGTCGCCGCCGGTCCCGCCGTGGAGCAGGAGCTTTCGCGCAATCTGGAAATCGCCGGAAGGCTCGGATTCGGCGGTACGCCGAGCTGGGTGGCGGGCGAACGGCTGATTTCCGGCGCGGTCGGCGTCGATCAGCTGTCGCAGGCGGTCGCCGAAGCGAGGGGCGGCGACAAAAAGAGCTGATGGCAACGGAGGCGCGCCGTTTTCGAGAGTTTCCGCTTCGGTAATAATTCGGCTAGGAAGCGCTCATGAGCGTTCTGCCGATCCAGCCCATTCCGTTCTTTGCCAACAAGGACAAGGCCTTCTGGCGCCTTCAGTTCGTCGGTTGGAGCGGTGCGATGTTGCTTCGCACCATGTCGACGATCGCCAATGCCCAGCCCTTGTCCTCGCTGGTGCTGGTGCTGATCGCCACCGTCACCGGCTTCTCGATCTCGCTGGTGCTCTCGGTCGTCTACCGTTCGCTGATTACCAAGCGGGCGCTGATAACCTGGGGCGTGACGGCGCTGATCCTGCCTTTCGCGGTGGGGCTTCATGCCTTCATCGACGCCTGGGTGGTCTCGCTCTACCGCACGGACAGCGATTCCAGCTTCACCCAGCTGTTCCTCGGCATCTTCTACCTCGATGCGACCCTGCTGGGGGCCTGGTCGGCGCTCTATTACGCGATCAACTTCTACCTTCAGGTGGAAGAGCAGAACGACCAGATGATCCGGCTGGAGAATCAGGCGACCCAGGCCCAGCTGGCGATGCTGCGCTACCAGCTCAACCCGCACTTCCTGTTCAACACGCTGAACTCCATCTCGACGCTGGTGCTGCTCAAGCAGACCGAGCCGGCCAATGCGATGCTCAGCCGCCTGTCGTCGTTCTTGCGCTATACTCTCATCAACAAGCCCTCGGCCCGGGTGACGGTGGCGACCGAGGTGGAGACGCTGAAGCTCTACCTCGACATCGAACTGATGCGATTCGAGGAACGCCTGCGCACCACCTTCAATATCGACCCGGAAACCGAGACCTGCCTGCTGCCTTCGCTGTTGCTCCAGCCCCTTGTCGAAAATTCAATCAAATATGCCGTGACTCCGCAGGAATCCGGGGCGGAGATCACGATCGTCACGCAACTCGTCGGGCCGATGCTTCGCATCACCGTCTCGGACACCGGGCCGGGCTTGCAAAGTCCGACGACCGACAACAGGTTGTCGGGCATGACTTACGATGGAGGGGAGCCGGTCTCCACTGGCGTCGGCCTGACGAATATCCGCGACCGTCTTTCCCAGGCCTACGGCGAGCATCACCGGTTCGAGACGATTGAGCCGATCGAAGGCGGATTCGCCGTGCTCATCGAACTCCCCGCAGAACGCCAACCCACCCCGGAAGACATGATCGAGCAGCCGCGGCAGCCTGTTTTCGCCGCGCGATGAAACATATTTGGCCCACAAGCGTTAGCCGGGCCGGAGAACGTAACTGATGACCATTCGCACCATCCTCGTCGACGACGAGAAACTCGCCATCCAGGGCCTTCAGCTTCGCTTGGAGAAGTATCCGGATGTCGAGATCATCGATACCTGCTCGAACGGCCGCGAGGCCATCCGCAAGATCAAGACGGAAAAGCCCGATCTCGTCTTCCTCGACATCCAGATGCCCGGTTTCGACGGCTTCTCGGTGGTCAAGGGCGTGATGGAGATCGAGCCGCCGCTGTTCGTCTTCGTCACCGCCTATCAGGAACACGCCGTCCGCGCCTTCGAAGCGAACGCGGTTAACTACCTGATGAAGCCGGTGGACGAGACCAAGCTCGACGACACCCTCGCCCGCGTGCGCCAGCGCCTGGCCGAGAAGCGTTCGTCGGACGAGGCGGAGAAGCTCAAGACGGTGCTGGCCGAAGTGGCCCCCGACGCGATCGAGCACATCCCCGAGGAAAGCGATCCCAATGCGGATCGCTACGAGAAGCTCATCAACATCAAGGATCGCGGCCAGATCTTCCGGATCGACGTCGATTCGATCGAGCATATCGAGGCGGCAGGCGACTACATGTGCATCCGCACCGCCGACAACTCGCTGATCCTGCGCGAGACCATGAAGGACCTCGAACGCCGCCTCGATCCGCGTGTGTTCCAGCGCGTTCACCGCTCGACCATCGTCAATCTCAACCAGGTCCGCCAGGTCAAGCCGCATACCAACGGCGAGTGCTTCCTGGTGCTAGATTCGGGCGCGCAAGTGAAGGTCAGCCGCTCCTACCGCGACGTGATCGCCCGCTTCGTCCACTGATCCCTTCGACAGGCTCAGGGTGAGCGGGGCAGGGCGTAACGCCCTTTCCCGCTCACCTAGATTTTTTCCGTTCGGCTGTACCCCCTCCCCCGCTCAGGCTGAGCTTGTCGAAGCCCCCAGCTGCCATACAGGCCCTCGACTTTGCCCGCAGATCGCGCGAAAGACGCGGGCCATGAGCACATTCGCGATCCCCGGTTTCGACCTCGCCGCCTTCGTCGATGCAACACTGGCCGAAGACCTCGGCGTGGGCCTTCCGGGCGGCGGCCATGACGTGACCTCCGAAAGCGTGATCGAGGCCGACGCGCGGTTCTCCGGCGTGATGGATTCGCGCGATGCGATCACCGTTGCCGGACTTCCCATCGCCGCAGCCTTCTTCCGCAAGCTCAACCCGGCGATGGAGATCGAAATCCTCGTCGAGGAAGGCGCCAGCGCCCAACCGGGCACCAAGCTCATGCGCCTCACCGGCAATGCCCGCGCGATGCTGACCGGCGAGCGCAGCGCGCTCAACACCGTCCAGCACCTCTCCGGCATCGCGACGATGACCCGCGAATACGTGGACGCCATGAATGGCCACGCGACGCTGCTGGACACCCGCAAGACCATTCCCGGCCTGCGCCACCTCGAAAAGTATGCGACCCGCATGGGCGGCGCTCGCAACCACCGCATGGGCCTGTGGGACGCGGCGATGATCAAGGACAACCATGTCCTCGTCGCGGGCGGCGTCGGCCCGGCGGTGGCCCGCGCGAGGGCGGCAGGCGTGGCGCAGATCATCTGCGAAGTCGACCACCTCGACCAGATCGAACCGGCCATCGCCGCCGGGGCACATCACCTGCTGCTCGACAACATGGGACCGGACAGGCTGCGCGAGGCCGTGGCGATCGTGGCAGGCCGAGTGCCCACCGAGGCCTCGGGCGGGGTGAACCTCTCCACCATCGGCGCCATCGCCGCCTCGGGCGTGACTTACGTTTCCGTCGGCCGCCTTACCCAGAGTGCGCCCGCAGCCGATATCGGGCTGGATTTCTCGCCGCTTTAGAAGAAGTTGCGAACTCTGCGGCACTCCGTCATGTTCCATCGACCCTGTCCGGGCGGACAGGACAATAGGGGGACATCGCCGTGCGTCCGAATTCCATCGTTCAGTTCGACCGCTTCTATCTCGGCTCTCTGGTGCTGGCGGTGATAAATTCCGCCCTTTCGATGCAGGATACGTTGTCCGATCCGAGGATCGCGAGTTCCGGTCTGGGGCTGGGCTTCATCGTGGGCGTCCAGGTGTTCAGCTTCGCGCTCATCCTGCTCCTGTGGTTCTTCATCTCCCGCAATGCCAGCAACGTGGCGAAGTGGGTCCTGACGGTGCTGACCGTCGCGGGCGTGCTCATGACGATTCCCACTCTGCCGACGCTGGCCGGGCGCGGGCTGTTGGGCACGGCCGCCGTGGTGGTCATCACTGGGCTTCAGATCGTCGCGGTTGTGTTCCTGTTCCGCCCGGACGCCAAGGCATGGTTCGCCCGCAAGGGCGATGTGGCAGCGGACGACGAGAGCATCTTCAGCTAATCGTCGATCACCGCTTCGCTCGGAAGAAGCCGCGCAGCATCTCAGCGGCTTCCGATTCGCCGATTCCCGAATAGACCTCGGGCTTGTGCAGGCACTGGTCGTGTTCGAACACGCGTGCGCCGTGTTCGACCGCGCCGCCTTTCGGATCGGAAGCGCCGTAGTAGAGCCGGGCGATTCGCGCGTGGACGATGGCGCCCGCGCACATCGCGCAAGGTTCCAGCGTCACCCATAGCTCGCATCCTTCCAGCCGCTCGTTGCCGAGGATCCGTGCGGCGGCGCGAATCGCCTCGATCTCGGCGTGGCTCGTGGGGTCGTGGCGCTCGCGCGGGCCGTTGCGGCCGGCGGCGATCACCTTTCCGTCCTTCACGACGATCGCGCCGATCGGCACTTCGCCGGAATCGGCGGCTTCGCGGGCTTGCGCGAGCGCGAGTTCCATGTATTCGGGGAGAGGCCAGCGGGTCATGGCCAAGCGCTAGACCTTCAAAAAGCTGTGCGCAACTTGACCTTCCCCCCGGGAATCGCTAAGGGCGCGCCTTCCCGTTTCTACGGCCACAGAATTTTTTCGAGCGAGAGTTAGAGACATGTCCCGCATCTGCGAACTGACCGGCAAGGGCCGCCAGGTCGGCTGCAACGTCAGCCACGCCAACAACAAGACCAAGCGCGTCTTCCTTCCCAACCTTCAGAACGTCACGCTGCTGTCGGACGGTCTTGAGCGCAGCTTCAAGTTCCGCGTCTCGACCCACGGCCTGCGCTCGGTCGAGCACAACGGTGGCCTCGACAACTGGCTGCTGAAGACTGCGGATGCCAAGCTCAGCGCCCGCGCCGTCAAGGTGAAGCGCGAGCTGAAGAAGACCCAGGCCGCAGCTGCCTGATCCTTCACGCTTCCTGCGGGAAGCGTGAAAACATGGTCTCGCGAAGGGCGTGCAAGCTGACTTGCGCGCCTTTTCGTATGTCCGGGTTTTGCGAAAATGTTGTGGTAATCGCGTTTTCGCGAAGGGATCGTTGAAAACCGACGTCAGCCTGAACTTGTTTCAGGATCTATCTCTGGACATCGACGGCAGTCTGTTCGGCACAATGGATCCTGAAACAAGTTCAGGATGACGTCGGAGGTAATTGCTGCCTCGTTTCAGCAAACTACCGTCTTAAGGCAGCTCTGCCGGATCGACGCTCAGCTTCCACAAGATCGTGCGCTGGAGCGGCGAGTAGTTGTCGTCCGAGATCAGCCAGACCGTCACCCGCCCGTCGGTGCGCGGCGCGATGGCGATTCCCTCGAAATTGTCGATAGGCAGGTCCGAAGACAGCCGCGCCACTTCGGTGATCTTCCAGGTCCCGCCCGGACGAATCGTTTTCGGGTCGCCGATCGCGATGCGGCCCGCGAAGCGCTGGGGCATCGGCCAGATCAGCCGCCGCATCAGGATCAGCAGGCGGCCGTCGGGCAATTGCGCCATGTCGGTCGGGCTGAAGCCTTTCGGCGCATCCAGCGTGAAGCCCTGGCCATCGGGATGTTCGGTGGGGTCTCCGCTGAACAGGGCGGCCTGGTGCAAGTGGTCGCTCCAGCCCAGATAGCCTTCGCGCAAAGTCACGAATCGCCCGTCGTACAGGCGGGTGAGGGCCTCGGGGCCGGAATTCACGCCCCAATCGCTCATCACGACCGGACTTGCCTTGCGCTCTATCCGGTAGTCCGGATTCATCCGGTAGATGGCGTTACGCCCTTCCAGCCCTAGCCAGATCATGCCCTTGTCGTCCTGCGTCGCCGATTCGACGTCGCGGGCGGCCTTGTCGGCGTCCTTCGACAGCGGCAGGTCGCCCATGCGGCTATCCTCCTGCGACTGGCCGGGCGCCTTGAACTCCAGGAAGCCGCCCGAATCGCTCAGAGCGAGCATCGTTCCGCCAGAGCGGAGCAGGAGCGCGGAGTAGGAGCCGAAGGAATGGGTGCGGCTATGCGCCTGCCAGACTTCCTCCAGCCGGAACGCGCCGAGACGCGGCTTCGCGCGGGCGGCGGGCGGCAGGGGGAGCGGGCTGAAGGAAAGCTCGAAACGCTTGAACTTCGGCTGTTGCCGCGCGTGCCCCCAGGTGAGGGGCAGCAGGGCCAGCAGGACGAGAAGGGCAATGGCGCGGCGCACAGGGGCGGGATAAGCACTCCCGCGAGGGCCGCAACCCGGTTTCTGCGTAACTGCCCGGAATCGCCCCGATTGGTCGTTCAGTTCATCGGTCCGGTAAAGAGAATCGGGTCGAGCCGGGCCTCGTTCCACTTGATCGACCAGTGGAGGTGCGGCCCCGTGGCGCGGCCGGACATGCCGATCTTGCCGATGACCTGCCCTTGCCGGACATGATCGCCCTGCTTCACCAGAATCTCGGAGCAGTGCAGGAAGGCGCTGTTCAGCCCCATGCCGTGATCCAGCATCAGCAGGTTGCCTTCGAGCGTGAAGGGTTTCTCGGCAGCGAGGATCACCACGCCGTCGGCAGGGGCCACGAAAGGCGTGCCGCTGGTGCCGGTGGCGATGTCGAGGCCGGAATGATAGGCCCCCGGTTCGCCGCGATAGACGCGCTGAGAGCCGAAGCGGCCGGAAATGCGTCCTTTGGCGGGCCAGATGAAGTGTTGGCGCCAGCCCTGCGCGTCCGTCTTCAGGGCGCGGGCCGTGTTGATGCGGTCGAGTTCGGGTTTGCGGATCGCCAGAAAGGCGTCTGTCGGGCCGCCCGGCTTGCGCGGAATGTTGATGTTCTCGATCTGCCATGCGCGCGGCGAGACCGACACGGGCTGGGAGATCCTGCGGCCATTCACTGTCGCGGTAAGCGTGGCGATTGTGCCCGAATCGCGGTCGAAGGCGGCGAACCACGAACCGTCCGGCGCGATCGCCACCGGCTGGCCGTTCAGCGCCAGTGCGTTCGTGCCGGAAGGCGCCTTGCCGCGCATCCAGCCGCCCTGGGTCAGTTCGCCGCTATAGGTCAGGTTTCCGGCAGTCGCAGCGACGGGCGCGGTCGATTGCGCGCCCAGCCCGGCGAGAGCCAGAACCGAGGCGACGACGGCGCCGCCCAGAACCAGCGCCGACGGCAGAACCTTGCGGGCGTTCATGCCTTCCCGGTGAGGCGCTTGGTCGCGATTTCGGCCGAGGCGTAAGGCTCCTGGAATTCGGCGCTCCAGTAGCGGAGTTCCTCCAGCGGAATCTTCTCGCCGGTGACGGCGCAGAGCACGAAATGTCCGCCGCTCAACACCCGGAATCCGTTGGGTCCGTAAGTGAGCTTGGCGGGGCGGTCGGCAGAAGACATAAGCATGGGCGAAATCCTAGCAGAGCGCGGCGGTCAAAACAAATCGCCTTGCCTCGTCTCGTCCGGCTTCGGTCGTGCCGGACGCTTCGCGGCGCTCGCTTCGGGGGCGGGTTCGGGTGCCTTGGCCACCGGGGCAGGAGCCTCCGACCCCACCGCCACCGTCAGTTCGCCGTCGCGGAATTCCAGCGTCAACAGCGCTTCCCGTGCCGCCGCCTCGCGGCTCGTGAGCGGGCGGCCGTCCGGTCCCTTGGCAAGGACATAGCCGCGTTCCAGCGGGCGCTTGGGATCGAGTTGCGGCAGGACGCGGGAGACCGGGGCAAGCCCGTCGCGCGCCATGGCCCAGCGGCGGGTCAGCAGGCGCGGGATCAGGCCGGTGCGGGCCAGTCGTTCCTCGCTGCGCTCCATGCGGTGGCGCAGCAGCGGCAGCGAGAGGCGCGAGGCGGTGCGGCCAAGCTGCTCGCGCTTGGCGGCGGCTTCGTCGCGCAGGCCGCGGCGCAGGCGCTCGGAAAGATCATCGAGCTTCTGGGCCTTGGCGGCAAGGATGGCCTCCGGCTTGGGCAGACGCTGGACGCGCGCTTCCAGACGCTCGCGGCCCAGCGTGACCGGGCGGAGTGCGCAGCGGCGCTTGCGATAGGCCAGTTCGTCGAGCGTGGCGGCGAGGTCCAGCCGCACCGGCACGGCCATTTCGGCGGCGGCGGTCGGCGTGGGGGCACGGCGGTCGGCGGCATAGTCGCAGAGGGTGGTATCGGTCTCGTGGCCCACTGCCGAGATCACCGGGATCGACGATTCGGCCACGGCGCGCACCACGATTTCCTCGTTGAACGACCACAAGTCCTCGATCGAGCCGCCGCCGCGCGCCACGATCACCAGATCGGGGCGCGGCACCGGGCCGCCGGGCTGGATCGCGGAGAAACCGCGCACGGCATTGGCCACCTGGCTGGCAGCGCCTTCGCCCTGTACCAGCACCGGCCAGACGAGGACATGGCTGGGGAAGCGGTCGTCCAGCCGGTGAAGAATGTCGCGGATCACCGCGCCGGTGGGCGATGTGACGACGCCGATCACTTGCGGCAGGAACGGCAGCTCGCGCTTGCGCTCGGGGGCGAAGAGGCCCTCTGCGGCGAGGCGCGCGCGCAGCTTTTCGAGCAGTGCCAGCAGCGCGCCTTCGCCCGCGATCTCCATCGTCTCGATGACGATCTGGTACTTCGAGCGGCCGGGATAGGTGGTGAGCTTGCCGGTGGCGATCACTTCCACGCCGTCTTCGGGGCGGAAGGCGAGTCGCTGCGCGCCGCCGCGCCACATGACGCCGTCGATCACCGCCTTGTCGTCCTTGAGCGCGCAGTAGAGGTGGCCGGATGCCGCCCGCTTCACGCCCGAAAGCTCGCCGCGCAGGCGCACGAAGCCGAAGCGGTCCTCGACGGTGCGCTTCAGAAGATTCGAAATCTCGCTGATCGAGAGCGGCGCAGCGTTGTCCCCGGCCGCTTGCTTCGCTACCAGCCCACCCGAACGACCGTCATCGAATTCGTCGTCATCGAAAGGCAAGGGCAAATGAACATCCTTCTTCTGGGCTCCGGCGGCCGCGAACATGCGCTGGCCTGGAAGCTGGCGCAATCCCCGCTTTGTGACGCGCTCTGGGCTGCCCCCGGTAATCCGGGCGTTGCCGAAGTGGCAAGCTGCATCGACCTCGATGTCACCGACCACGGTGCGGTCATCGCCTTCTGCGAGGCCAATGTCGTCGGCCTCGTGGTGATCGGCCCGGAAGCGCCGCTGGTGGACGGCCTTTCCGATTCCCTGCGGGCCGAGGGCTTTTCGGTGTTCGGCCCGAGCCAGGCGGCGGCCCAGCTCGAAGGCTCGAAGGGCTTCACCAAGGACCTCTGCGAGCGCGCGGGCATCCCCACCGCCGGTTACGACCGCGTCTCCAGCGAGGCCGCTGCCATGGCCGCGCTGGCGAAGTTCGGCGCGCCGGTCGTCATCAAGGCGGACGGCCTTGCGGCAGGCAAGGGCGTGACCGTGGCCATGACCATGGCCGAGGCCGAGGAAGCCGTGCGCGAGATATTCTCGGGCCGCTTCGGCGAAGCCGGTGCCGAGGCCGTGATCGAGGAATTCATGGAAGGCGAGGAAGCCAGCTTCTTCGCGCTGACCGACGGTTCCACCATCGTCCCCTTCGCCTCGGCGCAGGACCACAAGCGGGTGGGCGACGGCGATACCGGCCCCAATACCGGCGGCATGGGCGCCTATAGCCCCGCCCCGGTGCTGACGCCCATGCTGGAAGCCGAAGTGCTCGAACGCATCATCGCCCCCACCGTGCGCCAGCTTGAAAACGAGGGCACACCTTATTCCGGCGTGCTGTTCCTGGGCGTAATGCTGACCAGCGAAGGCCCCAAGCTGATCGAATACAACTGCCGCTTCGGCGATCCCGAGTGCCAGGTGATGATGCTGCGACTCGAATCGGATCTGGTGGAGCTGCTCCATGCCTGTGCCGACAACCGGCTGGCGGCGATCGCTGCGCCGCGTTTCAGCCGCGATACCGCGCTGACCGTGGTCATGGCGGCCAACGGCTACCCCGGCACCCCAGAGAAGGGCAGCGCGATCGGCGGCATCGCGGCAGCCGAAGCGGAGGGCGCCAAGGTCTTCCATGCGGGAACCGTGCTGAACGACGGCGTGCTGGTCGCCAGCGGCGGGCGCGTGCTCAACGTGACGGCGCGCGGGGCTTCGGTCAGCGAGGCGCAGGCGAAAGCCTATGCCGCCGTGGATGCGCTCGATTTCCCCACCGGCTTCTGCCGCCGCGACATCGGCTGGCGCGAAGTGGCGCGTGAGAAAGCCCACCACGAGAAAGCACATGGCCAGTAAGGCGGACTCGATCCTGAAAGTTGCGCTGGCGGTGGCGGCGGTCTTCGCCGGTGCCGGGGTGGGCTTCTACTACGGCATTTTCCTGCCCGGTCAGGCATCGCGGCAGGAAGCCCGCGAACTGGCGGTGCAGGAAGCCCGGCAGAAGCAGGAAGATGCTCAGGCCAAGGCGCAGCAGCGCCAGCAGGCCGAGCAGTCGCGCCGACAGGAAGCCGCACAGCAGGAATATCAGGACTGCCTGAACTTCGCGGAGCTTTCCTACAAGCAGCGCTGGACCGCGAGCTGCCGCGCGCAGCACGATGCGGACGTGGCGGCGTTGGCCGACTGCGCCGACAACCTCTTCGCCACCGAGGACGGCTGCCGCGCCAAGGTCCCGGTCCGACCGGAGCGCGACTGCGCTTTGCCCGGCCAGACGGCGCAGAGCTATTCGAATGCCCGCGAGCAGCGCAAGGCCGAATGTCTGGCGCGCTTCCAGTCGGCCCAACCGGGCGCTCAGCCCCAGAATCTGTCGCAGCCGATACCCGCTCAGGCACCGCCACCGCCGGATACTTACTGAGCCGCACGACAGGAATGCAAAAAGGGCTCCGTTCCTGCGAACGGAGCCCTTTCTGTCTTGCGGCGATCGGTTGGATCAGCCGACGCGTTCGGAGATCAGCGCCTTGAGGTCGGCCTCGGGGCGGGCGCCGTAGTGCGAGATGATCTCGCAGGCGCAGATCGCGCCGTACTGGAGGCACTCTTCGAGGCTCTTGCCGCGCACATGGCCGAACAGGAAGCCGGCGGCGAAGAGGTCGCCCGCGCCGGTGGTGTCGACGACACGCTCGATCGGCTCGGCGCCGACTTCGGCGCGCTGGCCGCCCGAGATCGCGACCGCGCCCTCGGCACCGCGCGTGACGACCAGCACCGGAATCTTCGGTGCGAGCTGGGCAACGCCCTTTTCGAAATCGTCATGGCCGACGAGGGCGGCCATCTCGTGCTCGTTGCAGAACAGCACGTCGATCTTGCCGGTCTCGATCAGGTCGAGGAAGTCGGCGCGGTGACGGTCGATCACGAAGCATTCGGAAGGGGTGAAGGCGATCTTGCGACCGGCGGCGCGGGCGGCTTCGATGGCCTTGCGCATCGCCGCGCGCGGTTCCTCGGGGTCCCAGAGGTAGCCTTCGAGGTAGAGCACGGCGGCATCGGCGATGGCGCTTTCATCCAGCGCTTCGGCGGGCAGGTGCTGGGAGGCGCCGAGGAAGGTGTTCATCGTGCGCTGGCCGTCCGGCGTCACGAAGATCAGGCAGCGCGCGGTGGGGATGCCGGGGCGGGCTGCCACGTCGAAGGCGATGCCGCCCGCACGGATGTCGTGGGTGAAGACTTCGCCCAGCTGGTCGTCGGCGACCTGGCCGATGAAGGCGCACTTGGCGCCCAGCGCGGCCAGACCCGCGAGGGTGTTGGCAGCGGAACCGCCCGAGATCTCGCGGGCCGGTCCCATGGCTTCGTAGAGGCTCTTGGCCTGGTCGGCGTCGATCAGCATCATGCCGCCGCGCGAGAGGCCGAGGTCCTCGATCAGCGCTTCGTTGCAGTTGGCGATCACGTCGATGATGGCATTGCCGATGGCAATCACGTCAAAGGTGGGCGGCACGGTGGGTTCAGCCATGCGAAAAGGAGTCCTTGGATTGTCTGGAAGTTGTACCGCGCGTAGCGCGCGGGCCGCCGCTTCGCAAGCGCGGCGAGAGTTGACAGCATGCGAAGGTCGGGCGATGCGGGGCGCGATCATGACTCAAGACCGTCCGGCGGCAGCCGCCATTCCGATGATTCAGCCCGTCCGTCTCAAGGGGGTCCTGGCCGTTGCCGGACTTGCCCTGCTGCTTGCGGGGTGCGCCAGCACGTCCGGCGGCGGGGTGGCGAGTACGCCGCATCCGCCCAAGCGCGGGACGCAGATTCCCAATGTCCGCCAGCCCACGCATACGGCGCGCGATCCCAGTTTTCAGGCGATTCCGGGCGCGGATGGCGTGATCGGATCGAACGAGAGCCAGCTCGTGCGGATGTTCGGGGAGCCGCGCCTCAATGTCTGGGAAGGCGATGCGCGCAAGCTGCAGTTCACCGGCAAGGCCTGCCTGCTGGACATCTACCTTTACCCGTCGACATCCTCAAAGGAACCGCGCGCATCCTATATCGACGCGCGGCGGGTGTCGGACGGGCAGGATGTCGACCGCGCAGCCTGCATCGCGGCGCTGCGCAAGTAGGTGTCTTAGACGGTAAAGCTCTCGCCGCAGCCGCAGGAGCCCTTGGCATTCGGGTTGGCGAAGACGAATCCGGCGGTGAAGTCGTCTTCCACCCAGTCCATGGTGCTGCCGATCAGGTAGAGCACTGAGGCGCCGTCGATGTAGAACAGGCCGCCGGGAGTCTCGATCTTCTCGTCGAAGGGCTTTTCCTCGCTGACGTAGTCCACCGAATAGGCCAGCCCCGAGCAGCCCCGGCGCGGCGTGGAAAGGCGCACGCCGATGGTGCCTTCGGGCGCTTCGCCCATCAGCTTGGCGATGCGCGCTTCGGCATTGGCGGTGAGGATGACCGCCGCAGGACGCTGGCGTGCGGGCTTCGTTTCAGTTGCGGTGGTCATAGCTTCTTTTCCCAGAACAGCGCGGTGCCCGCCTGCGGGTCCAGCGCGTAATCGCCGTAGCCGAGCGCGGCGTAGAGGCCCTTGGCCGTGTCGTTGCCGCTCAGCACTTCGAGAGTGATCTTGCAGGCGCCGCGTGTGCGGGCCTCTGCCTCTACCGCCAGCATCAGCGCCCGGCCCACGCCCTTGCCGCGCGCTTCGGGCAGCACGGCCATGTCGTGGATGTTGACCAGCGGACGCGCGGCGAACGTGGAGAATCCGGTGATGCAGTTCGCCAGACCCAGCGCTTCGTCGCCGGCGAAGGCCAGCAGCGAGAAAGCGCCGGGGTGCGCGGCAAGGCCGGGCACCAGCCGCTCGCGCACGTCTTCGGACAGCGGCTCGCCCCCACCCATAGGATCGCGCGCATAGCTGTCCAGCAGCGCGACCACGCGCGCGGCATCGGCCGCGTCGGCATAGTCCGCCAGGCGCACGGTCACGGTAGGGGCAAGCGTCGCCATCAGAGCATGCCCAGCTCGAGCTTCGCCTCGTCGGACATCTTGGCCATGTCCCACGGCGGATCCCAGACAAGATTGACCTCGGCGTCGCGCACGCCCGGCACGGCGGCCACGCGCATCTCGACTTCGCCCGGCATCGATTCCGCGACCGGGCAATGCGGCGTGGTCAGCGTCATTGTCACCGCGACCGAGGCCTCGGGCGAAACTTCGACGCCGTAGATCAGGCCGAGGTCGTAGATGTTGACCGGAATCTCGGGATCGAAGATTTCCTTCAGCGCGTCGATCACGCCGTCGTAGATCGCGCCGCCGGGTTGGCCGGGGTCGATGCCCTGCGGCTTTTCGGCAAGGAAGCCGTCGAGATAGTCGCGCTTCCGTTCGACAGGGGGAACAGGCACGTCCTCGACGCGCGCGCGCGGCGCGGGCGTTACCGAATCGACTTCTTCGACCGTGAAATTAGGCTTCTCGTCGTTCATCCAAAAATTCTCCGGGTGCGCTCGATACCCTTCATGAGCGCCTCGATATCGCTGTCGTCGCTATAGATGCCGAAGCTGGCGCGGGCCGTGGCGGGAACGCCGAGGTGGTCCATCAGCGGCTGCGCGCAGTGGTGGCCGGCACGGATCGCGACGCCTTCTTCGTCCAATATGGTGCCGAGGTCGTGCGGATGCACCCCGTCCATCGCGAAAGAAACGATGCCGACCGAGTCGGCGGGGCCGAACAGGGTCACGTCGTTGCGCTTGCCCAATTCGGCACGCAGTTTCGCGGCCAGATCGCGTTCGTGGCGCTCGGCCCGGTCGAGGCCCTGCGCGGTCAGCCAGTCGATGGCGGCGGCAAGGCCGAGGGCCTCGACGATCATCGGCGTGCCCGCCTCGAAACGCTGCGGCGCCGGGGCATAGGTGGTCTTCTCGAAGGTGACGCGATCGATCATCGACCCGCCGCCCTGCCACGGGGGCATGGCATCGAGCAGCGCCTTCTTCGCCCAGAGCGCGCCGATCCCGGTGGGGCCGTAGAGCTTGTGTGCGGAAAAGACGTAGAAATCGCATTGCATCGCCGCCACATCGAGGGCGATGCGCGGCGCCGCCTGGCAGCCGTCGATCAGCAGCTTCGCGCCGACCGCATGAGCCAGCTTCGCGGCATGTTCCACGTGAAGCACCGAGCCGAGCACGTTGGAAACATGTGCAAAGGCCACCAGCTTGTGTGCGGGCGTGAGGATGCGCTCGGCGGCTTCGAGGTCGATCCGGCCGTCCTCGGTGAGCGGGCAGACGTCGATCTCCACGCCGGTTCGGTCGCGCAGCAGCTGCCACGGCACGATGTTGGAGTGATGCTCCAGCACCGAAAGCATGATGCGGTCGCCCGCCTTGAGGTTTTCGACGCCCCAGGTCTGGGCGACGAGGTTGATCGCCTCGGTCGCGCCGCGGGTGAAGACGATCTCGTCCTCATGGCCGCCGAGGAAGGCGGCGACCTTGCGGCGCGCCGCCTCGAACGCCAGCGTCATCTCGGCCGAGCGGGCATAGACGCCGCGATGCACGGTCGCATAGTCACGGCCCAGTGCATTCACGGTGGCGTCGATCACTGCCTGCGGCTTCTGCGCGGTCGCGCCGGTATCGAGGTAGTGCCAGTTGCCCGCAAGTCCGGGGAACTGGTCCTTGAGGACGAGCGTATCGGTGCTCACAGGATCGCCTCCAGCCGGGTGATCGCGGCCTCGCTCAGTTCCGCTTCACCGGGGGCGCCAGTGAAGGCTTCGGCGATGAAGGCCTGGAGCATAAGGCGCTTGGCTTCGGGCGGAGTGAGACCACGGCTCATCAGGTAGAACAACCCGTTGGCGTCGAGTTCGCCGACCGCGCAGCCATGCGCCGCCTTGACGTCGTCGGCGTAGATTTCCAGCTCCGGCCGGGCATTGGCGGTGGCCGTGCGGTCCAGCAGCATGGCGCGGACCGACTGTTCGGCATCGGTGCCGTCGGCCCCACGCTCCACCGCGATGCGGCCGAGATAGGTGCCGACCGAATGGCCCGCCAGCGCGGTGCGCACGATCTGGCTGGACGTGGCGTTCAGCCCGGCGTGGGTGACTTCGGTGACCACTTCCAGCGTCTCGCTGCCGGTGGCGAGCTGCGCCGCGCCCAGCGTGAAGTCCGCGCCTTCGGCCAGCCGCACATCGACGGCGATACGGCCATAGACCGGGCCTGCCGACAGGACGCGAAGGTCGAACTTGGCAGCGTTGCCCAGCGTGATCACGAGGTGGCGGGCCACTGCGGCAGCGCCGTCCTCGACGATCTGGAGCGATTCGTCGGCGCCGTCGGCCACGACGATTTCCTCGCGCGCGATCGGCCAGACACTGGCCAGCGCGTCGATGTCGGAATAGCGGAAGTCTTCGTGCTTCCGCGTTGGGAGAGCAGCGACTTCGCTCATGCGGCGGTTTCCTGCACCACGGCTTCGTAACCCTCTTCCTCAAGCCGCAGCGCGAGGTCCGGGCCGCCGGTCTTGACGATGCGGCCAGCGGCCAGAACATGCACGAAGTCCGGCTTCACATAGTCCAGCAGGCGCTGGTAGTGGGTGATCAGCAGCACCGCCTTGTCGGGCGCGCGCATGATCGCATTGATGCCCTCGCCGCAGATGCGCAGTGCGTCGATGTCGAGGCCGGAATCGGTCTCGTCGAGGATCGCCAGCTTGGGATCGAGGATGCCCATCTGCACCATCTCGGCGCGCTTCTTCTCACCGCCGGAGAAGCCGACGTTCACCGGGCGCTTCAGCATGTCCATGTCCATGCGCAGCAGGCCCGCCTTTTCGCGGGCGAGCTTCAGGAATTCGCCGCCCGAAAGCGGTTCCTCGCCCCGGCCCTTGCGCTGGGCATTGGCCGCTTCGCGCAGGAACTGGACGAAGGAGACGCCGGGGATCTCGACCGGGTACTGGAAGCCCAGGAACAGGCCGGCGGCGGCGCGCTCGTGCGGTTCGAGGTCGAGCAAGTCCTGACCGAGGAAATCGACTGAACCGCCGGTCACTTCATAACCCGGACGGCCGCCGAGTGTGTAGCCGAGCGTCGACTTGCCCGCGCCGTTCGGCCCCATGATCGCGTGAATCTCGCCGGGATTGATCGTCAGCGAGAGACCCTTGAGAATGGGCTTGTCGGCAACATTGGCCTGAAGATTATCGATCTTGAGCATGGTCATCCTTCGGCGCCCTCATCAAAGCGAGGGGCAGCAGTGGCACCGGCCTTCCGGCGCGCGGAGCGCTTGTCGAAAGGCACGTTGAGTTCGGTGGTGATCTCGCGCACGACGCCGTCGATGCGGTCCAGCACTTCGTCTTCGGAGAAGCGCAGCACGCGGATGCCCACTTCGATGAGTTTGCGGTCCTGCAACTCGTTGACGTCCGGGTTGGAATCTTCCGGGCTGAGCTGGACGACGATCCAGCGCGAGGGGCAGGCGAAATCGACGATCGTCGAGCCGACCACCGACTGGCGGATGAACTTCACGCCGCCCAGCTTCGAGCCGGACAGTTCCGCCCAGAGCGCCTTCTGCGCCTCGCTGGGGTTGCGGCGCATTTCCTTGGCCCGCTCCTTGAGCGTTTCGAGGCGCGCGCCGGTCACGTTGAAGCTGGCCTTGGCGTCGGCCTTCGGCGCGGCGTCCTTGCTGATGCCGAGGGTCTTGCGGGCGGCGGTCATGCGGGGATTCCTTTGAATGTCTTGCGTGTGTGGAAGCGGGCCATCGTCAGCCCACGCTTCCTTCAAGGCTGATGCCCAGCAGCTTCTGCGCTTCGACGGCAAACTCCATCGGCAGCTGCTGGAGCACTTCCTTGGCGAAGCCGTTGACGATCAGCGCCACGGCCTGCTCGGTATCGAGGCCGCGCTGCATCGCATAGAACAGCTGGTCGTCGCTGATCTTGCTGGTGGTCGCCTCGTGCTCGATCTGGGCGCTGGGGTTGCGCACTTCGATATAGGGCACGGTGTGGGCGCCGCATTCCTTGCCCAGCAGTAGCGAATCGCACTGGGTGAAGTTGCGCACGCCCTCGGCATTGGCGGCCACGCGGACGAGGCCGCGATAAGTGTTGTTCGACTTGCCCGCCGAGATGCCCTTGGAGATGATCGTCGAGCGGCTGCCCTTGCCGTTGTGGATCATCTTGGTGCCGGTATCGGCCTGCTGGTAATTGTTGGTGACGGCCACCGAGTAGAACTCGCCCACCGAATCCTCGCCGTTGAGGACGCAACTGGGATACTTCCAGGTGATGGCGGAGCCGGTTTCCACCTGCGTCCACGAGATCTTCGAGCGGGCACCCTGGCAGAGGCCGCGCTTGGTCACGAAGTTGTAGATGCCGCCCTTGCCCTCGGCATTGCCGGGATACCAGTTCTGCACGGTCGAGTACTTGATCTCGGCATCTTCCAGCGCGACCAGTTCCACCACGGCGGCGTGGAGCTGGTTCTCGTCGCGCATCGGCGCGGTGCAGCCTTCGAGGTAGGAGACGTAGGCGCCCTTGTCGGCGACGATCAGGGTGCGTTCGAACTGGCCGGTGTTTTCCGCGTTGATGCGGAAATAGGTGCTCAGCTCCATCGGGCAGCGCACGCCCTCTGGTATGTAGACGAAAGTGCCGTCCGAAAAGACCGCGCAGTTCAGCGCCGCGAAGTAGTTGTCCTGCACCGGCACGACCTTGCCGAGCCACTTCTTCACCAGCTCGGGATATTCGCGGATCGCTTCGGAGATCGAGCGGAAGATCACGCCCGCCTGCTCCAGCTCCTTGCGGAAGGTGGTGGCGACCGAGACCGAGTCGAACACCGCGTCCACGGCGACCTTGCGCGCGCCTTCGACGCCGGCGAGCACTTTCTGCTCCTCCAGCGGAATGCCCAGCTTCTCGTAGACCTTGAGAATCTCGGGATCGACCTCGTCGAGGCTCGAGAGCGAAGGCTTCTTCTTGGGCGCGGCCCAGTAGTAGGCTTCCTGGTAGTCGATCGGCGGCACGTTGAGCTTGGCCCAGTCCGGCGGAGTCATCTCCAGCCACTTGGCATAGGCCTTGAGGCGCCATTCGAGCATCCATTCCGGCTCGTCCTTCTTGGCCGAGATGAAGCGGATGGTGTCCTCGGAAAGGCCCTTGGGGCCGTATTCCTGCTCGATGTCGGCAACCCAGCCGTGCTCGTAGTCCGCGACGCGCGCGGCGGCGTCGCGCGCGGCCTGATCGCGCACTTCCACTTCGCCCGCTTCCGTTGGGCGCAGATCGTCCCCATGGACTTCGCGCACCTCGATGGTGCCCTCGGGGGAGGTTTCCTCAGTCATTCATACTTCCTCGACGAGCTGGGTCAGGACCACTTGCGCCAATGCGCCGCGCAGGGCCGCATTTACCTGCGGCCAGTGCGGGCGCACGCTGCATCCGCCTTCCAGCGTACATTCGTGCTTGCCCTGTTCGAGGCAGGCGGTGAGCGCGATCGGCCCTTCCACTGCCTCGACGATATCCGCAATCGAAATCGTCTCGGGCGCACGGGCCAGTTTCAGCCCTCCGCCCACGCCGCGGGTCGATTGCAGCAATCCCGCGGCGGTCAGCTTGCTCACCAGTTTCTGCACCGTCGGCGCGGGCAGGCCGGTATCTTCCGCAAGCTGCGCTGCCGAGATGCGGCTGAGCCGCGAATCCTGGGGGTGATGCGCACAGGTGCCCGAGTGCCGAGTCGCGGCGGACATGATGACAACAGCGTAGTCGGCCATGCTGGACAGGCGCATATCAGCGGCTTTCGCGTCTCTTGCGGTTAAAGTGGATCAAATCTTTCCGATTTGTGCCACCTAGTGCAGGACCCCTCCGGTTTCAATGGCGTTTCGCAGGGGTTCTTGCGACAAAACCGAGAGACCTGTCGCAAAACAAGCGCTTCCGGAGCCGTTCAGGCGATTCCCGATAAAAGAAGGCGGCCCCCGATCAGATCGGGAACCGCCGTTAGGTAATAAAGAACTCGTGCGCATCCCGCTACGAGCCCTTCGGGTCGCAAGTCCCGTGTATGCCGCCCCTCCGCCGATTTATTGTATAATTGCGACACGCGTGCCTCGGCGGTGACGCCGAAAAAGCGATTTTGCGCGCGCCGCGCCCGATAAGAAGCATTTGAGCAACAGCCCCGAGGTGTTTATGCGCGGGTCCGTGCTCTATTCCCTGATCAGACCCGCCCTGTTCCGTCTCGACGCCGAATCGGCGCATGGCCTCGCGCTCAAGGCGCTGAAACTGGCCGGACCCAGCCGTGCGCCCGCATTCCCGGCTTCGCTTGCGACGCAAGTGGCGGGAATCGCCTTCCCCAACCCCGTGGGCATGGCCGCCGGGTTCGACAAGGACGGCGAGGTGCCCGACGCCCTGCTGGGCCTTGGCTTCGGTTTCGCCGAGGTCGGCTCGATCACGCCGCTGCCGCAGGCGGGCAACCCCAAGCCGCGTCTGTTCCGGCTGGTCGAGGACCGCGCGGTGATCAACCGCATGGGCTTCAACAACAAGGGCGCCGAAGTCGCGCTGGCGGGGCTGACGGCGCGCAAGGATCGTCCGGGCGTCGTCGGAATCAACATCGGCGCCAACAAGGACGCGGACGACCGCATCGCCGATTATGCGACGATGGCCCGCCTGATGGCCCCGCTCGCGACGTATCTGGCGGTGAACATCTCCAGCCCGAACACGCCGGGCCTGCGCGCGCTTCAGGACGAATCGGCGCTGACCGGCCTGCTCGATGCGGTGCTGGAAGCCCGCGCCGATGTCTGCGGCACGGATGGCCCGCCGGTGTTCCTCAAGGTCGCGCCGGATCTCGAACCAGCCGATATCGACGCCATCGCCCGGATCGCCATCGAGAAGCGCCTCGGTGCGCTGATCGTGTCGAACACCACGATTTCCCGTCCGGCCCTGCGCTCGGCCCATCGCGGAGAGACCGGCGGCCTGTCCGGCGCGCCCTTGCGCGATCTCGCCCAGCAGCGCCTGCGCGACTTCCGCAAGGCGACCGGCGGGGCGGTGCCGCTGATCGGCGTCGGCGGCATCGCCACGGCCGAGGACGCCTGGGCGCGCATCCGTGCAGGCGCCAGCCTGGTGCAGGTCTATAGCGCCATGGTCTACGAAGGCCCCGGCATGGCCAGGGCGCTCTGCAAGGGCCTGGAAGCCCTGATGAAGCGCGACGGCTTCGCCTCGATCGCCGAGGCGGTAGGGTCCGAATAGCGTCAAATCCCGGCATTATAGTGGCACGCGGGGATGCGGCTTTGCTTGTCGCAACCTCCGCACACGCCTAGACGTTGATCAGAACGGACAATTCCGCATGGCAAGAGAGGACGAGCCCGGCATGGATCTTGGCGACTTCGACAAGTGCACCAACCTGGTATCGCTGTTTCTCACGCAGGCAGACAGGCTCGGCGATTCGCCGATGCTCTGGGCCAAGCGGGACGGCAAGTGGCATTCCACGAGTTGGGCGGAGGCGGCGCGTCGGGTCGGCCTGATCGCGGCGTCGCTGCGGCGCATGGGGCTGCAGCCGGGCGATCGGGTCATGGTGGTGTCGGAAAACCGGCCGGAATGGTGCCTCGCCGATCTCGCGATCATGGCGGCGGGCTGCGTCACCGTGCCTGCCTACACGACCAATACGACGCGCGACCACATCCACATCCTTGAGAATTCGGGCGCGCGGGCGGCGATCGTCTCCACCGCGAAACTGGGCAAGGCGCTGCTCCCGGCGATCGTCCAGACCGACCTCTGCCGCCATGTCATCGGCATGGAGATGCTGCCGCCGATGCAGGGCGGGGCCTATGAAGTGCATGACTGGGCCGCGCTGCTCGAAGGCGATGCCAAGGCGGCGCGGGCGGAAGTGGACGCGCGGGTGGCGACGTTCACGCGCCGCGATCTCGCCTGCATCATCTATACCAGCGGCACCGGCGGCGCCCCGCGCGGGGTGCGCCAGCACCACGGCATGATCCTGACCAATGTCGCCGGCTGCGCGCAGATCATCTTCGACGACTTCGGCTGCGACGAGGGCGAGATTTTCCTTTCGTTCCTGCCGCTCAGCCATGCCTACGAGCATACCGGCGGCCAGTTCCTGCCGATCGCGATGGGCGGGCAGATCTACTATTCCGAGGGCCTCGACAAGCTCGCCTCCAATATCGAGGAAGTGCGCCCGACGATCATGGTCGTCGTCCCGCGTCTGTTCGAAGTGCTGCGCACGCGCATCATGAAGCAGATCGAGAAGCAGGGCGCGATCCCGGCGCGGCTGATGGAACTGGCTCTGGGCATCGCCGGGCGCGAACAGGCCGGGCGCCGCCGTCTGCTGGACTATCCGCTCGACATGGTGATCGAGCGGACCCTGCGCCCCAAGGTGCGCGCCAAGTTCGGTGGCCGGATCAAGGCACTGGTCTCGGGTGGAGCGCCGCTCAATCCCGAGATCGGCGCGTTCTTCGACGCGATGGGGCTGACGCTCCTGCAAGGCTACGGCCAGACCGAGGCCGGGCCGGTCATCAGCTGCAACCGCCCCGCCGCCGGAATCAGGCACGATACCGTCGGCCCGCCGCTGCGCGGGGTCGAGGTGCGGATCGCCGAGGACGGGGAAATTCTCGTGCGCGGCGAACTGGTGATGGAGGCCTATTGGCAGAACGCCGCCGCCACCGAGGCAGTGCTCAAGGACGGCTGGCTCCATACCGGCGACGTCGGTCATATCGACGATCGTGGACGGATCAGGATCACCGACCGCAAGAAGGACATGATCGTCAACGACAAGGGCGACAACGTCTCTCCGCAAAAGGTCGAATCGATGCTGACGCTCCAGCCGGAGATCGCACAGGCCATGGTGCTCGGCGACCGCCGCCCCTACATCGTCGGCCTGATCGTCCCCGATGCCGACTGGGCGCTGGAATGGGCCAAGGCCAACGGCGAGAAGTTCGACTTCAAGGCGCTTCAGGGTCTCCCCGCCTTCCGCGCCGAGATTCGCAGCGCGATCGACCGGGTGAACGCCGATCTCTCGGTGATCGAGAAGGTCCGTCAGTACACGTTCGCCGACGAGCCTTTCGGGATCGAGAACGAGGAGATGACTCCCAGTCTCAAGATTCGCCGCCACAAGCTGAAAGAGCGCTATGGCGAGCGGCTGGACGCGCTCTACCGGAATTGAGGGGGCGGGGACGTTAGTCCGCTTACCCATTACACAGCGTCATCCTGAACTTGTTTAGCTTCGCTGGCCTTCGGCTCAGGATCCATTTCGCCGATCAGGCCGATGGTCTTGGCTGAGCGATAGATCCTGAAACAAGTTCAGGATGACGTGGGCTGTTTGCACGAGCTGGATGTTGAAAGCCGCCGTCACGGCACCAGCGTCGTGAACAGGTAGGTCGAGAAGATCACCAGGTGGACCATGCCCTGAACGAGCGTGGTCCGTCCGGTGCTCAGGGTCATGGTCGCCACCAGCAGGGTGAGGCCGAGCAGCACGATCGACTTGAGCGAAAGGCCGAGTTCGAGATCCAGCCCCATCCACAGCGAGGCGATCGCAACTGCCGGGATCGTCAGGCCGATCGTCGCCAGGGCCGAACCGATCGCGAGGTTGAGGCTGGTCTGCACCCGATTGGCGCGGGCAGCGCCGAGGGCCGCGAGGCTTTCCGGCGCCAGCACCAGCGCGGCGATGATGATGCCGACCGTGGCGGGCGGCGCGCCGATCGCGGCCACACCCGCCTCGATCGAGGGCGAAAGCGCCTTGGCGAGCATGACCACGGCCACCAGCGCCACCAGCAGCATGACGCCCGCAGCAATGGCCTTGGCCGCCGGGACCGTCTCGTGGCTGCCGTCGTTTTCCTCGGGATAGAGGAAATGGTCGCGGTGGCGGATGGTCTGGGCGACGACGAATGTCGCGTAGAGCACGAGCGCGTCCACGGCGACGAAGATCAGCTGCTTGTCGTTGTAGAACGGTCCCGTCTGGCTGGTGGTGAAATTCGGGAGGACGAGCGTGAGGATCGACAGCGTCGCCAGGATCGCCAGCCCGTGGTTGACGCCGGACTGGGTGTAGCCTTGCTCGTGATGCCGCCCGCCGCCCAGCAGCAGGCAGACGCCGACGATGCCGTTGATGGTGATCATCACTGCCGCGAACACCGTATCCCGCGCCAGCGCCTGTGCGCCGACGCCCTCGCTCAGCATGATCGAGACGATCAGCGAGGTTTCGATCACCGTCACCGCGAAGGCCAGGATCAGGGTTCCGAACGGTTCGCCGACCCGGTGGGCGATGACTTCGGCGTGATAGACCGCCGCCATGATCGCCGCGCCCAGCACCACCGCGATCAGCACCGCCATCGGGATCGAACCGGGCTTGCCGAGCGCTATCGCCGCCAGGGCAAGGAACGGCACCACGATCGTCCATGGCGCGAGCGCGAAGCAGGGGAACGTGGCGGGCCTGGCCGGGCTTTGGGTCGGGTTTTGGCCCGGGTGGGAAGGATGGGCGGCGGAAGGTTGGTCGCTCATCCCGGCACTATACGGTAAATCGGTGCAAGGACCAGTTTCCGCCGGTTATTTGTTATGTCCGGTCAGAACGGCCGGTCGCCCGCCACGGTCACGCGGAAGCCCGAGCGGACTTCGGGGAAGTAGTCCCAGACCGCGAAGTGCTGGGTGCAGCGGTTGTCCCAGAAAGCCACCGAATTCTTCTGCCAGCGGAAGCGGACGTGGAAGTTCGCGTCCTTCACATGGTCGAACAGGAAATCGAGCACGGCCTTGCTCTCGGGGCCGGAAAGCGCGTTGATCTTCGTGGTGTAGGACGAGTTCACGAAGAGCAGCTTGCGCCCCGTTACCGGGTGGGTGCGGATCACCGGGTGCGAGTTGCAGGGGTAGGTCCTGGTCGAATCCGGGAAGATCGCCTTGTAGACGGGATTGGCGTCGTGAACGGCGGTCAGCGGATCGAGGAAGGCCTTCATCGCCGGAGACAGTGCGTCGTAGGCCGCATACATGCTGGCGAACAGCGTATCGCCGCCGTCCTCGGGCAGGGTGTGGACGTGCAGGATCGAGCCCATCGGCGGTTCGGCATCGGCGGAAAGGTCCGAATGCCAGTTCTCGCCCGCGACGAACTTCGAGTTCTCGTCCGCGTGAATCGCGACGACTTCGGGATGGTCGGGAAGTCCGGCGACACCGGAATGGATCGCAAGCTGCCCGAAGGCGCGGCCCAGCGCCTTGTGGGCCTCGTGATCGATGTCCTGATCGCGGAAGAACACGACCTGGTGCTTCATCAGGGCGTCGTGAATCTCCGCGAAGGCCTGGTTGCCCAGCGGCTGGCGCAAGTCGATGCCGAAAATTTCCGCGCCGATTCGCTTGGTCAGGGGGCGGACGTCGATCAGTTCATAACCCATTGTCGGGCTCCGGTTCTTGACTTCTCGGGCACGCACCGGACGCAGGGTGAGGGCTCCCGCGTCCGGTGCGTTCGGGTTTATGCGGGATCGCGGACGCTGCCCTTTTCGGGGAAGATGCGGCGTTCGATGCGGCAATGGATGCCCTGGGTGCCGTCCACCACCTGGGTCACGCCGAAGTCGGCGGCGACGCTCATCAGCGAATAGCCGTCGTTGCGGGACAGGCCCTGATGCTCGGTGAGGAGGTGGAGCATGTCGATCGAGGCGGACTTCATCGCCTTGTCGAGATTCTCGCCGAAGCCGTGGACGATCCAGCAATCCGGCGTCTCCAGCAGCGGCGAGGGGAACGAGAAGTCCTTGCGCAGGACGATCTGGAACAGCACGTCGAGCGAGGATTCGATCGCGGTGCCGCTGATCTCGCCGTCGCCCTGGCTGATGTGGGGATCGCCGATCGAGAACAGGCCGCCCTTGACCTGCACCGGGTAGTACATCGTCGCGCCCGCGCCGATGCGCCAGTTGTCGATATTGCCGCCGTGGAGGCCCGGCGGAATCGTGCTCACCGCCTCGTTGACGGCAGGCGCGACGCCCGCGGTGCCGAGGTGCGGACGGGCCGGGATGGTGATTCCGGGCAGCGCGGTGGAGCGGTCGCATTCCGGGCAGTGGGTGATGCGGCCGGGAACGACGTATTTCTCGTCCACGTCATAGGCGTATAGGGCGCTGGCGGTGTTGGCGTTGGGATCGATCTTGTAGATCGTGACGCGCTCGGTCTCGCCGAATTCCTCGTAAAGATGGCCCCAGTTGGCCGCGAGGTTCGAGCCGTAGTTGAAGCGCGGGCGCATCGAGAGATAGCGCACTTCCAGCATGTCGCCGGGTTCCGCGCCCTCGACGAAGATCGGGCCGGTCATGATGTGGCAGCCGGGCGCACGGGTGGCGGGGTCGATCTCGGTGAAGATGCGGCGGATGTCGTCGTCGAACATCAGCTCCGGATCGTCGCCCGCGTGATGGGTCACGGCCTGCGCCTGGATCAGGTCGCCGCTCTTCACATGGAGCGCCGGTTTGATCTCGGGCGAGAAATAGCCCCAGTGCACCGTTTCCGGCGTGGCCCGAAGGTGGTGCAGGGCGGTCGGCTGGAGTGCGGCCTCTCTGGCTGGTTCGGGCTTAAGGCTGATCAGTGCCATCGGAACTCCTGTTGGGAAGGAAAGAGGTCAGGGCGCGCGGATTTACGCGGCGCCGATCCGCACGCTCGTCATGCTGAGCGACTTGTGCTGGATGAAATCGGGCTCGAACGTCGCCGCTTCGTCCTCGTGGCGGGCGCCCAGAACGTAGAGCAGCGGCAGGAAATGGTCGGAACTCGGCACCGAGAGCCGGGCGGCCTCGCCCAGCGCCTCGTAATCGATCACGGTCTGGGGATCGTCGGAGGCGATCGCCTTGCACATGGCCGCGTTGAACTGCTCGGCCCAGGGATAGGGATCGGCGGCGGGGTTGGCCCAGTCCATGGCGGGCAGGTTGTGGACGATATTGCCGGTGCCCATGATGAGCACGCCCTCGTCGCGTAGCGGGCGCAGCATGCGGCCGACCAGCCAGTGCTCGGCGGCGCTCTTGCCGAGGTCCATGCCGAGCTGGATCACCGGCACGTCCGCTTCGGGATAGGCGTGGACCAGCACCGACCAGGTGCCGTGGTCGAGACCCCAGTTGGCATCCATCGTCACCGGCATCGGTTCCAGCAGTTCGCGCACGCGCGCGGCCAGTTCGGGATCGCCGGGGGCCGGGTATTGCACGTCGAACAGGGCCTGCGGGAAGGCGCCGAAGTCGTGGATCGTGCGCGGCTGCGCCATCGCGGTGACGGCGGTGCCGCGCGTCTGCCAGTGGGCCGAGATGCACAGGATCGCGCGCGGCTTGCCGATACCCTCGGCGATCTGGTTCCAGGTCCGGGTGACGGGGCTCTTTTCCAGCGCCACCATCGGGCTGCCATGGCCGAAAAAAACGATGGGAAGGCGGCTCATTGCGGGTCTGGCTCCGGGTGCGGGTTGGATGGGTTCAGGCTATGGAAAAGGGGGCGGGGCGGTCTTGCAGCGGCGCGCACAAGAACTTGTCGCGCCGCCGGGGAGCTGGGCCTATTCGCGGGTGTAGTCGGCCGGAATCTCGGGGTTTTCGCCCGCCTTGCCCCAGAGGATGATCTCGTTGCCCCAGGGGTCCGCGAAGGCGTGGTTGTAGCCGTTGAACTCTTTCCAGTAGTGATTGCGCCAGAGCACCTTGCCGCCCAGCTTCTCGGCGGCGGCGAGGATGCGGTCCTCGTTGTCGTCGTCGCCGATCAGCACCCAGATGCGGGCCTTGCGGCCCTCGGTGGCGAGGGTGCGCGGCTCCACGCCTTCGGGGTTCGGGTGCGGGCGGGCATTGTTCGCATCGAACACGCCGAGGTGGAGATTGCCGATCTGGCTGTCGCTGCCGTCCTTGTGCTGGAAGAAGCCGCCGGGAACCATGCGGTGGTAGATGCCGTGGGGGCGCGCGTCGTTCTCCCAGCCGAAGACTTCGGCGTAGAATTCTCCGGCCCTGGCCGGATCGTCGGTGGCGAAATCGACGAAGATGAGGGTGTTGGTCATAAGGTCTTGGCTCCAGTCTGGTTGCGCCAAGGCCTAGCCGGACCATGGGGACGTGCTCGCCATGCCGCGCACGAATCGTTGATTCCTCGCGCGCCAAAGAAAAGGCGGCGCCCGGTACGAGACCGGACGCCGCAGACC
The DNA here is from genome assembly GCF_058273105.1 of Novosphingobium sp. BF6. NCBI lineage: Bacteria > Pseudomonadati > Pseudomonadota > Alphaproteobacteria > Sphingomonadales > Sphingomonadaceae > Novosphingobium > Novosphingobium sp. BF6. The sequence continues at coordinate 346,260 of NZ_CM177775.1, read as the reverse complement.
GTCGGGAATGGGTGACGGTAAAACTCTCGTGAATCAGGCGCGCAGGCGAGTGACGGGCGCGGAAGGCCCGCGGCGGCGGTCCCATTCGCGGCGATAGCGTTCGACTAGCCAGACGTTGAGCAGGCGTTGCGCACCCTCCTGCCAGGAATAGCGCCCGCGCGGCGCGAACTTCGAGCGCAGGCCCTGCTGGACCAGTTCGTCGACATGGAAGTCCTGGCTGACGATCTCCTCGACCGCCGTGTCGTTCATCTTCATCTTCAGCTCGAACAGCGGGTCGTCCATTGCCTCGGGCACCATCAGCGTGCCGATGGTCAGGGCGTGCGACTGGGCCGAGCGCGGGTCCATGATAAGATAGAGCACGGTATCGTTGAGCACGACCAGCGAGAGACTGGGCGGCAGGTTCACGAACAGGAGCCGGTTCTGCTCCTCCTCGGTGAGCTTGGGGAACACCGGGAAGACCGACTTCTGCGTGGCGTTGAAGGCGGCGTTCTTGTGAAGCGTGCCGTTGAGCCGGTAGTAGCCCGCCGAATCTTCCGGCACTTCGGGGAACGTGGCGAGACCGCTCGGGATGAAGTCGTGCAGCGGCCCGGCGTGGAGACGGCTGGCGTGATAGCCGTCGTTGTTGTTCTCCAGCATGACCTTCCAGTTCCACGGAAACACGGTGGCTTCCTCGGGACGGGGGCCGCGCAAGTTTGCGAAGTCGTAGTTGGCGACCACCTCCTCCAGCCCGGCGAGGCGCGGAGTCAGCGGCTCGGCCTTTGGATCGAGGTTGATGAAGACGAAGCCGTGCCAGATCTCGTGGCGGATTTCGGGCAGGCTGGCGGCCTTCTTGTCGAAATTGCAGGTGCGGTTCATCGCCGGGGCGCCGACGAGGGTGCCGTCGAGGTCGTAGGTCCAGTGATGGTACGGGCAGACGAAGGCGCGGGCATTGCCGTGGCCTTCCGCCACCAGCATGGCGCGGTGCTGGCAGACCGCCGAGAGCGCCTTGACCGTGCCGTCGCGGGTCTTGGTGACGATGATCGGCTCGTCCGCGCGGGTTACGGTGAAGAAGTCGCCGGGATTCTCCAGCCACTCGGCGCGGCCGACGCAGAGCCATTCGTGCTCGAACAGCGCGGCCTTCTCGAAGTGGTGGAAGTCCTCGTCGGTGTAGCAGGCCGGGGGCAGCGTGTCGGCTTCGAGCGTGTCCAGGATGGAACTGCCCAGGCTGTCGAAGAACTGGTCGTTGAGTAGAGTCATTCCTGCCTGATCCCCGTATCGGTGAGACCGGGGAGAACGTCCGTGCGTTCTCCCGCAAGATCTCAGACTAGCGGGGCCGGAAAGAGAGAGCTTTGCACAGGGCGCAGTGACTTTTGGCAGATGGCCCTTTGCCGAAAAGGCGCTTCATTCGGCGGGGACGAGTTCGCTCTCTTCGATGACGTCCGCTTCCCTGACCGGGCGCGCGGCGGGTGCGCGCAGGAATAGCACGGCCACGATCGTGGAGGCGGCCAGCAGCAGCGCGAAGATCAGGATGGCGAGCGAATAGCCGCCGGTCACGTCGGCGATCCGTCCCGCCAGGATCGGGCCGAGCACCGCGAAAGTCGTGGCGGTGGTCGCCATTGCGGTCATGTCGCCGGCGATGCCCGCACCGAAGTAGCGCAGCAGCAGGATATGGGCGGAAAGCCAGGCCATGCCCCAGCCGAGGCCGAACAGCGTCGCGGCGGCCGTGGCGACCAGCACCATCGAGGCCGACCAGAGCAGGGCCATTGCGATGGCTTGCAAGGCCAGACCGGCAATGAGGATGCGGCGCGGGTCGATGCGTTCGCACAGGGTGCCGGTCAGGCCCTTGGCGCCAGTACCGGCGAAGGCCAGCAGGCTCATGGCGATGGCGCCGGGCGCCGCGCCTTCGCCGAGATTGGCGATATGGGCGACGAGGATCGAGTGCGCGGAGGTCACGGCGGTCTGCACCACGGTCATGACGAGGGCGAGGATCAGGAAGCTCGGCGTCATCAGCGCCTGGCGCACGGTCCAGAGGCTCTTTTCGGCGGGGGCATCCTGTTCATGGCCCGCTCCCTTCACCTGTTCCACGCTTTCCACCTTCACGGCGTCGCGGATGCAGACGAGGCAGATCAGGCCGAGCACGACGGCGCTGACCGCCATGACCAGCCAGTGCAGGCGCCAGTCGCCGGTCATGCCGACGATGGCGCCGACGATAAGCGGCCCGGCAATGCCGCCTGCCGCGCCCGCCATGAAGTAGAAGCCGATCATTCGCGCCGAAGTGCGCGGGAACCACGTCGCCAGCAGGTAGACGGCGGGCGAGGGGGCGATCAGCGAGAAGCCCACGCCCATCAGGGTCGTCGCCACGAAGAACAGGGTCAGGTGCTCGATCTGGGAGGCGATGAAGAACCCGGCGGCGAGCACGAGGCAGCCCGCGAACATCGTCAGCCGCGTGCCGATCGACTTCATCAGCAACGGCGGCAGCGGACTGGCGAGGCCGCAGGCAAGGCCAAGCAGCGAAAAGCTGAGTCCGGCCGCGGCCTTCGACCAGCCGAGCTGCGCCACCATGGTATAGAGCACGTAGCCCAGCGAGGTGAACGTCGTCGCCGTCACGAAAAAGAAGCCCAGCGAGGCGGCGAATAGGACGAGGACACTGCGCGGCATTGCGACTCCTGCGGGTTCCGTCCGGGATGGAATCGCCGGACTGACACGCCGTGCAGGCTCTCATGCTGCGGCTGCACACTCTTGATGACCCGCGCCTAGATAGTTGATCGCTGCCGCGAAACAAGAAGGCCGGTCAGGCGGTGCGGTAGGCGAAATAGGACTTGGGGAAGCCCGCGACCCATTCGATGCCGTGCTCGGCATCGGGAAAGTAGGAACGCAGCCGCTTGCGGCCCAGCACGGTCGTGCCCGCGACCATCTCGTTCCAGGCGGGCAACATGCGTTCCCAGCGCCGGTGCAGCGCGGCGCGCAGGCGGGCGGGGGCGAACCACCAGAAGGGCAGGCCGGTATGCGCCTCCAGCGGGAACCAGATCGAGGGGGTCTGTATCCAGTAGGCGGGGGCAAGTCGGCGCACCTCTCCGGCGAAGAGGCGCTCCTTTTCGGGGCCGCCGACGTGCTCGATCACGCTGTTGGAGAATACCAGGTCGAAAGCATTGTCGGCGAACTGGGTAAGCCGGGTGGCGTCGCCGTCGAGAAAGGTGAAACGGTGATGGCTGGCGATATCCTCATGGCGCGGCACGCCGGGGAGGTTGACGATGGTGATGTCCAGCGGTGTCGGGACGAGCTGCCAGATCTCGGTCGTGCCGCCGAGGTCGAGCACCCGCGCGCCTGCGGCCGGGCCAAGCGCGGCTTCGAAGCGCCCCATGCGGGCGCCGCGAAAATAGGGCTGCACTTTGCCGAGCAGGCCGTAGAACAGGCTCAGTCTGGCGGACATGGCGGCCTCCATCGCGGTGGAGCACGGCCGGTCCGGCCCCGCGACGGCGCGACGATAGCCGCCCGGACCGGGAGGCGGACAGTCCGAGCATTCCTGTCCCTATCGCGCTTGGGGTTTCGCGGGATTGATTCCGCTTTCGAAAATCCTCGGGGAAGGGAAAGGGGAGCCGATCCTGTGACCGGCGCCCCTCGACTGGATCCCTTTTGCGCGACCGAAGGGCTCTTTGTTTAGAACTTGTATCCCACCGAAAGGATCACCTGACGCGGCGGGATGTAGGTGTCCATCACCTGGGCGCTGCCGTAAGGGTCCGAAAAGCGCGAGTTGATACCGTTCCTGTCGAACAGGTTGATCGCCCGCAGCGTGATGTTGGTATTGGTGCCTTCCGGCTCGTACTTCAGCATGGCGTTGACCTGCGTATACGAGGGGGTGAGGTCCACGTCGCCTTCGTTGAACAGGCGGTACTGGTACTTGCCGCGATAGATCAGCTGGGCGCGGGCGGTCAGTTCGCCGGGGCCGACCTTGCCGTTCCAGGTCGCGGCAATGTTACCCTGCCAGCGCGGCAGCTTGGGCACGCGGTTGCCCTTGATGTCCGCGCGCGCGGCGTCGCGAGCGAGCAGGGCGGGGTAGAAGTTGCTCCAGAACAGGTAGTCGGGATAGCCCGCCGCATTCTGGGCATTGACCGCATTGGTGGGATCGAGCGCGAGGTAGTGCGAGGTGAATTCGCCTTCGAGATAGGACATCGAGGCATCGAAGCGCAGGCCGTCCGTCGGGATGTAGGAGCCTTCGAGTTCGAGGCCGTAGACCCGCGCCTTGGGGGCATTGCTGATGCCCTCGCCGTAGAGGATCGGGTCTTCCTCCAGGAACTGCATGTTCCTGTAATTGTAGAGGAAGGCCGAGCCGTTGAGCTGGAGCGTATCGCCCAGGAAGCGGTTCTTGGAGCCGATTTCGAAGGAATCGACGGTTTCCTGCCTGTAGGTCGGCAGGATCGCATAGCTGTTCCCGGTCGAGGCCGCGGAGTTGATGCCGCCCGGCTTGAAGCCGCGCGTCCAGCTGGCATAGACCATGTTGCTCGGCGTGATCTGGTAATCGAGCGCGACCTTGCCGGTCCAGGCGTCGCCCTTGCGGCTGCCGGTCGACGCGGGCTGGAGGTAGGCCCCTGAGGTCTGGCCGGATGCCCCGCCCGACATCGAATCGAACATCCCGGTAGACTTGTCGTGGTTGTAGCGCACACCGGCCGTCAGCTTGAGCTGGCTGGTCAGGCTGTAGGTGCCCTGCGCGAAGAAGGCGTAAAGGTCGCGCTTGATCGTCGACAGTTCCGCATATGTCAGGTTGGCGACCAGCGGATCGTTCCACGCGGTGCCGGTGGGCAGGGCTTGCTGGAGGAAGTTGTCGTCGTCGCTGCGGTATTCGTTGACGTACTGGCTGTTCGACGAGTGCAGGTAGACGCCGCCGAGCACCCAGCTGAACGGGCCGGTACCATTGGAGGTCAGGTTGATTTCCTGGCTCCAGCTCTTGGTATCCGATTCCCACAGCGGAACGTGGTCGTAGGCGGTGCCGGTGAAGCTGATCGGATTGTAGGTCTGGGCATGGAACCGCGCGGTATCGAGCCCGTCCGCGTCCCAGGCCTGTTCGGAGTGGAGCTTCTGGTAGCCGGTGATCGACTTGATCGTGGCAAACGGCGTCTCCCACTTGGCGACGCCGGTGTAGAGCTGGGTCTTCACCACCGAGCGGCCGGGATAGTCCTGGGTCAGTTCGCGCGGGTCGGGGTTCGGATCGAGGATGTTCTTCTGGGCCGGGCCGTTGGTCTCGCTGGTGAACTGCACGGTGTTCAGCACGATCGAGAAGTTCGAGGCGGGCTGCCACTTGGCGCCGAGGCGCCAGCCGGTCTCGTCCTGATCGTCGAGGTCGTACTTGCGGAAGCCGGGCACTTCGGTGGCATGGGCATAGCCGTCGTGCTTGGTGAACTGGAAGGCGCCGCGCACCGCCAGGGTATCGGAAAGCGGCACGTTCAGCGCGCCCGAGCCTTCCATGTAGTTGTAGTTGCCATACCCGGCGTTCACGTTGCCGCTGACGCTCTCGGTGCTCGGCTCGATCGAGACGACGTTGATCGTGCCGCCGGTCGATCCCTGGCCGAACAGCGTGCCTTGTGGGCCGCGCAGCACTTCCACTTGCGCCACGTCGATGAAGGCCGCGCTCGCGGCGATCGAGTTGAAGATGTAGACGCCGTCGATGTGATAGGAGACGCCCGGCTGGGTATTGGTGTTTTCCGGGGTTTCCGAACCGACGCCGCGAATGGTGATGATGCGCTCGCCGCCGCCGCTCTTGGCGACGACCAGGCCGGGAACCGTGCCATTGAGGCCGGTGATGTCGTTGATGTTCGCGGCCTTCAGCGTCTCGGAAGTGATCGCGCTGACCGAGAGCGGCGCCTGCTGGAGGCTGACTTCGCGGCGCTCGGCAGTGACGACGATATCGGTAAGGCCTTCCGCGGGAGCGGCTGCGGTCGCCGTAGCGGCGGTATCGGCGCCTTCCGCATGCGCCGTGCCCGATGCGAACGCGAGAAGCGAGACGCTCGAAGCGAGCGCGTAGGCGATTCGTGACTTGCTGATCATGGTAGTTCCCCGAACAAAGTCAGACCGATTCCCGGTTGCGCGGCTCGTTCGTGCATGTGGCCGCTTGACGGAAAATCTGGCGCGGGGCGTGGAATGGGTCTTGTGCATTTGCGAATAAGTACTTGATCGGAGGACCCCGGCAGGCCGCTGTCCGGATGCAAAAATCGCGATTTTCGCGGGTTCCTTGCGGCGTAGGCTGGCCATGTGGGGAGGCGATCCGGCTTTTGCACTGCGAAAAGCGGCGGCCAAGGGCCTCCCGCGTCAAGCCGCGAAGGAAAGGAGGACAATTTCCGCCGCCCGGCCCCGTTTCAAGTTGTCAACCGAAGAGACTGACAATCTGCGAAATCCCCGCCCGGCGGCCTTGCCATGGGCGCGCGTGCTGCGGCATGACGGCAGGCGTGCTTTCGCAGAAAACCCGCTACGCCATCCGCGCCATGCAGCATCTTGCCGACAACTATGGGCAAGGTCCGATCCAGCTCGCGCAGATCGCGGAAGCACAGAACATTCCCGCCAAGTTCCTGACCACGATCCTGTCGGAACTGAGCCGCTTCGGCATCGTCGATTCGCAGCGCGGCAAGGACGGCGGCTATCGGCTGGCGGTCTCCCCGATCGACATCACGTATGGCGACCTGATCCGCCTGATGCGCGGATCGCTCGCGCTGGTGCCCTGCGCCAGCCGTTTCGCGCACGAAAAGTGCAAGAACTGCCTTGAGGAAGAGAATTGCCGCACCCGGGCGCTGATGCTCGAAGTGCGCGATCGCACGGCGGAGCTGCTCGATGGAGTACGCCTGTCGGATCGGATCGAACTCGTTCCGGCACAGGCCGACAGCGAGGATTGAGCGCGGTCCGACAACCGCTGGCAATCGTTCTTGCCTGCCAAGCTTCTCATAAAAATAGACAATTTTCATGTCTTTTTGCGCAGGACGACCGGCAATCCCTCGAATTTGCCGCCCGGATCAAACGGGGCAGCGCGATATCGCTTCGGCGTAAAAAGATTTTGCTTTGGCGCGGAAACGAGAAACTTTCGGCTAGGGATATTGTCAACTTTTTAAGTTGAGAATACGAGTGCGGATGGCGGCGAAAAAGCCGCGCGCTCGGAGGAAGATTCGCAATGTCTCAACCGTCATCGGACAACCAGCGATCGGGACTGCACCTCGCCAAGGAGTCCGCAAGCAATCCCAAGGCGGCACCGCTTCAGGTGGTCGCCGATGCTCTGGACCAGATGCGCTACGGCGTCATCCAGCTGACAGTCCACGATGGGAAGCTGGTTCAGCTCGACATCACCGAACGGCGGCGCTTCGCCTCGTAAGGCGCGCCACCGACGAACCGCACTCTGCCGCGCAGACCGGACCACCGGATGTGAGGCCCTTCGACATACCATCAAGGGGGATCACATGAGAAAGACCTTTCGCGGGCCGCTGCCGGCCCCGCTTCCGCTCGCCTGCCTGTCGTTTACGCTGATGCTGGCCGGGACTCCGGCCTTGGCCAGGGAAAATGGGGCCAGGGAGGACGTCGCTGCGCCCACCGCTGCTGCGAGTGCTGCCGGAACCGCTGCCGCTGCCAGCGGCGACGATGAAGTGCCGCCGACCTCGGTCGGCACTGGTGCCCACGATCGGGGCGGCGAAATCTTCGTGACCGCGCGCCGCCGTCAGGAATCGAGCCAGGATGTGCCGCTGGCGATTTCGGTGGTGGGCGGGGAGCACATCGATTCCACCGGCTCGTTCAACGTCGGGCGCCTGCAGCAGCTGACACCGACCTTGCAGTTCTATTCGTCGAATCCGCGCAACACTGCGGTCAACATCCGCGGCCTCGGCGTGCCGTTCGGCCTGACCAACGACGGTATCGAGCAGGGCGTCGGCATCTACGTCGACGACGTCTACAACTCGCGCGTCGCCTCGGCCACGTTCGACTTCCTGGATGTCGCCCAGATCGAGGTCCTGCGCGGCCCGCAGGGCACGCTCTACGGCAAGAACACCACCGCCGGTGCGATCAACATCACGACCAACCAGCCCACTTTCGACTTTGAGGGCAAGGCCGAGGTCTCGATCGGCAACTACAACTTCAAGCAGGCCAAGGCCGCCGTATCCGGTCCGCTGACCGACAAGCTGGCCGCGCGCCTCGCAATCTCGTCGACCAGCCGCAAGGGGACGATCTACAACGTCGTCACCGGCGAGCACATCCAGGGGCAGGACAACCTGGGCCTGCGCGGCCAGCTGCTCTGGAAACCGACGGACGATCTGGAAGTCACGCTCGCGGGCGACTTCAGCGCGCAGGATGCCAATTGCTGCGGCTCGGTCTATGTTCGCACCGGCCTGACCCAGCGCGCGCTCAACCGCCAGTTCGAAGCGCTGTCCGCCGCGCTGGGCTATGCCCCGCCGAGCCGCAACGCCTTCGACCGCCTGACCGACCTCGACACCGACTTGCGCGCCAAGAACAAGATCGGCGGCGCCTCGCTGCGCGTGAAGTGGGATCTGGGCCAGGGCACGCTGACCTCGATTTCCGCCTGGCGCTTCTGGGACTGGGATCCGTCGAACGACCGTGACTTCACCGGCCTGCCGATCGTCGCCCTGTCGCAGAACCCCTCGCAGCAGGACCAGTATACGCAGGAGCTGCGCTACAACTACAGCAGCGACAAGATCGATTTCGTGGTCGGCGCTTTCGGCTTTTACCAGCGGATCGACACCCAGGGCACCGAGGCGCACGGCACCGCTTCCAGCCGCTGGAACATCGCGCCGTCGAATGCCCTGTCGAACAATCCTGCGGTGCTCAACGGCCTCGTCGCCTATAATACGCAGTACCTGAAGAACACCAGCGCGGCGCTATTCGGCCAGCTGAGCTGGCACATCACGCCCGAACTGACGGTCCAGCCGGGCGTGCGCCTGAACTACGACAAGAAGGAAGGCTACTACCAGCGCCGCGTGTTCGACGGTGCCGGCAACCCGGTGCTCACCACCGGCCCGACGAACGCTATCAAGACCGCGCAGCTGGCGATCTTCACGCCGCAGGAAATCTCGCCCGAGTTCAGCGACTGGAACTTCAGCTACGATTTCACCGCGAGCTACAAGGTCGCGCCGGACGTGCTGGTCTATGGGACTTACGCCAAGTCCTTCAAATCGGGCGGCATCAACCAGAACGGCGTGCCCACCGACACCCAGAACAACCCGATCCTGGCCGCCGCCACGGTCAAGCCGGAAGACGTCAACCATTACGAGCTGGGCATCAAGTCGCAGTTCTGGGACCGCAAGGCCACGCTCAACCTCTCGATCTTCCGCACCGACATCAAGAACTACCAGGCCAATGTGAACAACGGCCAGTTCGGCGTGCTGCGCGGTTACCTCGCCAATGCCGGCGCGGTGCGGTCGCAGGGCGTGGAGGCGGACTTCTCGATCCGGCCCAGCGAACGCTTCAACGCCTATGTCAACGGCGCCTATACCGATGCGACCTACCGCCGCTTCGTCGACGCGCCCTGCCCGCCGGAGCTTTCGGGCGGCACCACCGTCACCGGCACGCAGACTCCCGGAGCCGCCGGGGTTCCCGGAGCGCTCAGCGCGGCGAACTGCAACATCTCCGGTCAGCGCCTGCCCGGCGTCTCGAAGTGGTCGTTCTCTTTCGGCGCGGAAGTCAATCAGCCGGCGACCCTGCTCGGCCAGGAGGGCGGGGTCTACTTCGGCTATGACGGCAGCTATCGCTCGAACTTCTCGTCGAACCCCTCGCCCTCGGCCTATACCTGGATCGACGGCTACAGCCTGTCGAACTTCCGTCTCGGCTTCCGGACGGACAACGGGTTTGACATCTATGGCTGGGTCCGCAACGCTTTCGATCAGAACTACTTCGACCAGCTCTTCGTCGGTCCCGGCAACACCGGCCTGATCGCAGGGCTTCCCGGCGACCCGCGTACCTGGGGCCTGACCGTCCGGTACGGCTTCTGATCTCCGCAATACCTGGAACAGGGAGGACAACCTCATGTTCGATCTCGGAATAGGCGTGTGGGACGTGGTGCCCTTCATCGCCGTCGGATTTGCCGCGCAAGTCATCGACGGCGCCCTGGGCATGGCCTTCGGCGTGATCTCCCAGACGATGCTTGTCAGCGTCCTGGGCGTCGCCCCGGCAGCGGCTTCGGCCAGTACCCATCTCGTGGAGATCTTCACGACCGGGGCCTCGGGGGCGAGCCATATCGTTCATCGCAACGTCGACTGGGGGCTGTTCAAGCGGCTCGTCCCCTTCGGCGTGGCGGGGGGCGTGGTAGGCGCTTATGTGCTCTCCAACATCGATGGCTCGCTCGCGCGGCCCTATATCATGCTCTATCTGACGGGCATCGGCTTCTACCTGCTGGTCAAGGCGATCCGCATGTCGAAGCCTCGCTTCGAGGATCCCCGCATGACCCGGCCGCTGGCGCTGGCGGGCGGCTTCCTCGATGCGGCGGGTGGCGGTGGCTGGGGGCCGGTCGTGACCTCCAACCTGCTGGTGCAGGGCGGAGACCCGGCCAAGGTGATCGGCACGGTCAATACGGCGGAGTTCCTGCTGTCGCTCTCGATCTCCATCTCGTTCATCGGCGCGCTGGGCTTCAGTGCCTTCAGTGCGGTGACGATCGGGATGATCGTGGGCGGCGTTATAGCAGCCCCATTCGGAGCCTTGCTGGCCAAGCGGGTGCCGCCGCGGGTGCTGCTCTTTGCGGTCGCCCTCGTCCTGATCGCCACGAGCGCCTTCAGCATCGCCAAGGCCTGGCATCTGGTTCCGGGCCTCTGACCGGAAACGCGAGCGGAATCAGTATCGTTTGGGCCGGGCCGAATCCTTTTCGCTCCGGCCCAAATCGCATCTGGCGGGGCGGATCGAGGAATGGGCTTTCCAGAAACGGCGGAAAGCCGTGTGTTTTTGGAAAAATGTCGTTTTTTTGAAATTAGGTTGTTGACCGAATCGTGGGTGGGTCTTAGAGGGCCTCTCACCGCAGCGGACCACACGGTTTCGGAGCGGTCGCCACGAGAGACGGACAGCTAGCTTCCCCCATCGCAAGAAAGCGGGGAACAATTGTTGTCCGGCTTTACTGTTCGGCGGGTCTCGAGAGGGGCCGGATCTTTGACATTGTCGGTTTTAGATGAAGGGACATGTGGGCGACGGCGCCTGCACCCGGGGCTTCAGGGCTCGGAGTTGCAGTAGATAGTCGTTACCTTAACATGTCCTGACGTAACCATACGTTTAGATATGTGCAGGGTGATGATCCCTGGATTAATTTTACGTCAGGTGG